>CANLOW010000041.1 GCA_947493035.1 uncultured Aquimarina sp. | reverse complement strand
AAGCAAAGATTAATGAGTGATTGTGGGTAAGTATAGGTTTGGTATCTTTTCCAAGTATCAAACATCTTTGGTGTAATTTTCAATAGCATGAATAATTCCTTTTTTGAGAAAGGAAATCCATCAGGTAGGTTTTCAATAAAATTTACTACTGAATTACGATTGTCTTTAATGATTTTTTGAAAGTTGTCTTTGCCAATAAAATTGATAAT
>CANLOW010000040.1 GCA_947493035.1 uncultured Aquimarina sp. | reverse complement strand
CAGATGTAGTTGATTTAGATGATGACAATGATGGTATTCCAGATACGGAAGAGACACCAGGAAATGTAGATCCAAACACTGATAGTGATAATGATGGTATTCCAGATTATTTAGATCCAGCAACTCCAGGGGATGATGCAAACGGTGATGGCGTAGTAGATATTTTTGATAATGACGGAGATGGTGTTCCAAACCACTTAGATTTAGATAG
>CANLOW010000039.1 GCA_947493035.1 uncultured Aquimarina sp. | reverse complement strand
CTAGTGCTACCATCTTCATCGGTATACGTAATCTCTCCTGTAGTGGTATTCTCAACTAACGTCGTTAATGTCTCTAAATTCTGAACCGCTGTAGTTAAATTGATTTGATTTGTACTGCCATCTTCATCAACATAATCCAAATTCGTATTGTCTGCGTTTAATGCTAAGCTTGTCAACGTCTCTAAATCCCCTACATTGATAACGCTAGTACTTCC
>CANLOW010000038.1 GCA_947493035.1 uncultured Aquimarina sp. | reverse complement strand
TTAGAGACATTAACGACGTTAGTTGAGAATACCACTACAGGAGAGATTACGTATACCGATGAAGATGGTAGCACTAGTGTTATCAATGTAGGGGATTTGGAGACGTTGACAAGCTTAGCATTAAACGCAGATAATACGAATTTGGATTATGTTGATGAAGATGGCAGTACGAATCAAATCAATTTAACTGCGGCAGTTCAGAATTTAGAGACCTTAACTACAATTGTAAGTAATAC
>CANLOW010000037.1 GCA_947493035.1 uncultured Aquimarina sp. | reverse complement strand
GATGGCAGTACGAACCAAATCAACTTAACTACGGCGGTTCAGAATTTAGAGACGTTAACTACGTTAGTTGAGAATACCACTACCGGAGAGATTACCTACACTGATGAAGATGGTAGTACTAGCGTTATCAATGTTGGAGATTTAGAGACGTTAACGAGTTTAGCTTTAAACGCTGATGATACGAACTTAGATTATGTTGATGAAGATGGCAGTACGAATCAAATCAACTTAACGAGTGCGGT
>CANLOW010000036.1 GCA_947493035.1 uncultured Aquimarina sp. | reverse complement strand
AAATGAACCACTATGGACTTAAAGTCCATAGTTTCGGCTGGTGACTTAAAGTCACCCATACAGTCTCCTACTCCAATATAAAGTTAGAGCTTCCCCTATCGTCAGGTTTTCTATGATGTTCTAAATATTCATTAACCATTTCATCTGTTATATTGCCTGTACTCCAGCATCCATATCCAATAGCCCAAAAATGACGACCCCAATAACGTTGTTTCAATTCTGGAAATTCTTGTTGTAATTTC
>CANLOW010000035.1 GCA_947493035.1 uncultured Aquimarina sp. | reverse complement strand
GTTAACGTCTCTAAATCCCCTACATTGATAACGCTAGTACTTCCATCTTCATCGGTATACGTAATCTCTCCGGTAGTCGTATTCTCAACTAACGTAGTTAACGTCTCTAAATTCTGAACCGCTGTAGTTAAGTTGATTTGATTCGTACTGCCATCTTCGTCAACATAATCTAAATTCGTATTATCTGCATTCAACGCTAAACTCGTTAACGTCTCTAAATCCCCTACATTGATAACGCTAGTACTTCC
>CANLOW010000034.1 GCA_947493035.1 uncultured Aquimarina sp. | reverse complement strand
CTAGTACTTCCATCTTCATCGGTATACGTAATCTCTCCCGTGGTCGTATTCTCAACTAACGTCGTTAACGTCTCTAAGTTTTGAACCGCTGTAGTTAAGTTGATTTGGTTCGTACTGCCATCTTCATCAACATAATCTAAATTCGTATTATCTGCGTTTAATGCTAAACTTGTTAACGTCTCTAAATCGCCTACATTGATAACGTTAGTGCTACCATCTTCATCGGTATACGTAATCTCTCCGGTAGTCGTATTCTCAACTAACGTCGTTAACGTCTCTAAG
>CANLOW010000033.1 GCA_947493035.1 uncultured Aquimarina sp. | reverse complement strand
ATTAAATCCATAAGACTCCGTACCTATTGCGTTTGCTGTAGCATGATCATGAGCCGCTGTAAGATTAAAGCTAGTCAACAAATTCACATTAAATTCTATTCTCCAAGTAGCTACCCCATTAAATTGATCCGCAGTTTGGGTAATCGTTGTACCCGAGGTAATTTCTATTCCATCAGCTATATCTAATTGATTATCGGGATCGATAACCGTAGCAACTACTGCAGGTATCCAATTCAATAAAATTGTTTGTTGATCGTTATCTCTACTCGTGGCTGTAACTGGGTTATTATT
>CANLOW010000032.1 GCA_947493035.1 uncultured Aquimarina sp. | reverse complement strand
ACAGGAGAGATTACGTATACCGATGAAGATGGAAGTACTAGCGTTATCAATGTAGGGGATTTAGAGACGTTGACAAGCTTAGCATTAAACGCAGACAATACGAATTTGGATTATGTTGATGAAGATGGCAGTACAAATCAAATCAACTTAACGAGTGCAGTTCAAAACTTAGAGACCTTAACTACAATTGTAAGTAATACCACTACGGGAGAGATTACGTATACCGATGAAGGTGGTAGCACTAGTGTTATCAATGTTGGAGATTTAGAGACGTTGACAAGTTTAGCATTAAACGCTGATGATACGAACTTAGATTATGTTGATGAAGATGGCAGTACGAATCAAATCAACTTAACGAGTGCGGT
>CANLOW010000031.1 GCA_947493035.1 uncultured Aquimarina sp. | reverse complement strand
TTCCAACCGATACGGATGGAGATACGACAGAGAACTTACCAGATTACTTGGATTTAGACTCAGATGGAGATGGATTACCAGATACGAATGAGGCAGGCTTAAGTGATGATGGTACGACTACTGATACAGATAATGATGGGTTGTTAGATACGTTCGAAGGAACAGATGATGCTGATGGTTTTGATGTAAACGATGAGTTTAACAACGGGGCAGAAGACACATCTAATACAGATCCAAATAATACTCCAGAGGTTGACTTTAGAGAGATCATGGATAGTGATAATGATGGTATTCCAGATGTAGTTGATTTAGATGATGACAATGATGGTATTCCAGATACGGAAGAGACACCAGGAAATGTAGATCCAAAC
>CANLOW010000030.1 GCA_947493035.1 uncultured Aquimarina sp. | reverse complement strand
TCTTTATTAAAGAAACATTGAGAAAAAATATTTAATTTTTTCTTGTTTTGGGAGAAATAAATAGTGTATCTTTGCAGTCCGCTAAACGCTAAGTTAATTAGTTGTTTTGTGTTGTGAAGAAGTTCTTTAAAATTGCTGAAAATTAAGAAAAAAATATTTAATTTTTTCTTGTTTGTAAAGAAATAAATAGTGTATCTTTGCAGCCGCTTTCAGCGCCACTAAATTTTAAAACTGTGAGGTTTTAAAGTTAACAAGAATACTGCTTTAGGGTGGTATTGAATGTAAGAGTTCATTGAAATATTGATTGACAGAAAAGGTTCTAAGTTTTACTTAGAAAGAATTAAGACTAGTAAGTTTTGAGAACACGAATTCAATTCTAGTTGTTGAA
>CANLOW010000029.1 GCA_947493035.1 uncultured Aquimarina sp. | reverse complement strand
CATTCTGACATAGGTCAGAATCCCCTACGTATAGTATTCCATTTGTGATTTTCCTCATTTATTATATAGAGTAGTTTATTTGTAGAGGAATATAAAATAGATGAGGTTTAACAATAGTCAATAAATAACAGTTCTTAGTTTGTATAAGTCTCATTAGCAGGTCTTAGTATATTTAATTAAAAATAAAACGAAAAATATAGTTGTTAAATGAAAAAGAGGTTGTAGTTTTGCCGCCCCGTTGGAACGACAGTTGTTATCATTGATAGCAAAATAAATAGGAGTAGACGGTTTCATTGAGAGTTAAAGAATTATTCAAATAGCGTAGAGAAAACTTAATTTTTTTCTTGTTTAGTTGTGAATAAATAACGTAGGTTTGCACCTCGCTAAACATTAGGCTTTATTAATGTTTGTAAGGGTTTAGGTTTATTCTTTATTAAAGAAACATTGAGAAAAAATATTTAATTTTTTCTTGTT
>CANLOW010000028.1 GCA_947493035.1 uncultured Aquimarina sp. | reverse complement strand
TGGAGTAACCTCTATATCTAACGTAGATTCATCTGTATCTGTAGCATCGTTATCATCTACAATATCATAAGTAACCGTTGGAACATCGCCATTGAAGTTATCCGCTGGATCAAATTCAAATGTACCATCGTCATTTACCGTGATCGTTCCGATTGGATCTCCTGAAGCATCTTCGATCAACGTTGGTGTGTTCAGTGGTAAGGTATCATCAACACCATCTCCATCTAAATCAACCTCCGCGCCTGTAATACTATGATCCGAGCTATCTGCATCCGTTAAGTTATCAAATAAATCACCCGTCAAATCCGTATCCTCTAGCGTAGTCTCATCTTCATTGGCATCTGCAATGTCATCCGTAACTGGAGTAACCTCTATATCTAACGTAGATTCATCTGTATCTGTAGCATCGTTATCATCTACAATATCATAAGTAACCGTTGGAACATCGCCATTGAAGTTATCCGCTGGATCAAATTCAAATGTACCATCGTCATTTACCGTGATCGTTCCGATTGGATCTCCTGAAGCATCTTCGATCAACGTTGG
>CANLOW010000027.1 GCA_947493035.1 uncultured Aquimarina sp. | reverse complement strand
AAAAGGTTCTAAGTTTTACTTAGAAAGAATTAAGACTAGTAAGTTTTGAGAACACGAATTCAATTCTAGTTGTTGAAGTTTTAGGTAATTTAAAAATATTTAAGATTTAACGATGAAGAGTTTGATCCTGGCTCAGGATGAACGCTAGCGGCAGGCTTAACACATGCAAGTCGAGGGGTAACAGAGTAGCTTGCTATTGCTGACGACCGGCGCACGGGTGCGTAACGCGTATAGAACCTACCTTTAACAAGGGGATAGCCCAGAGAAATTTGGATTAATACCTTATAGTATTATTGAATTGCATATTTTAATAATTAAAGATTTATCGGTTAAAGATGGCTATGCGTCATATTAGCTAGTTGGTAAGGTAACGGCTTACCAAGGCTACGATATGTAGGGGTCCTGAGAGGGAGATCCCCCACACTGGTACTGAGACACGGACCAGACTCCTACGGGAGGCAGCAGTGAGGAATATTGGACAATGGAGGCAACTCTGATCCAGCCATGCCGCGTGTAGGAAGACTGCCCTATGGGTTGTAAACTACTTTTGT
>CANLOW010000026.1 GCA_947493035.1 uncultured Aquimarina sp. | reverse complement strand
TGTGAAGAAGAAAAACAAGAGCTAATAAAAACCTCTACTAAAGATGATTTGATAATAGGCGAAAAAGCACAGGTTATTGATTACAAAGGTTTAAAAGTAAACCATAGATTTAGTACTCCGATTGAGGACTTAGAATTGAATCTAGATGAAGTAGGAAATAAAGTGATGTATTCACACATTAAAAAAGGTAAAAGCTTAAACGGTTCTAATAGTTTAAATTCTTCATTAGAGTTGCCAAACGAAGACATAATAATTGAAGCTACAAAAGAGGTTGTAGATAAGTTTCCTTATGACTATGAAAACGAGCCTATATTTGAAAGACATGAAATTCATAAACTTTTAGATACTTTACCTGTAGAAGTACAAATAACACTACTACAAAATGAACCATTTATTTCTATATTGAAGCAAGAGAGTAAAGATTTCGAAATACATCAAGAAAAGGTAAAGGAATTTCAAAAAGCTCAGGATAAACGAAAATTAGATATGTTACATCATGATTTCGAAGGTTTATCCGATGAACAAATTGCAAATAATATTGAAATAATTGATGAATATTATAAAAAGAATATGAATTAT
>CANLOW010000025.1 GCA_947493035.1 uncultured Aquimarina sp. | reverse complement strand
CCGTTAGCACATATTGCATCAAAAAGTTAAGATTAAATAAAAGCTAATAGAATCTTGTTAAAAAATCAATATCAACTATGAAATATTTCTTGATTTATTTGACACTTATTTTTAGCATTAATGCTTCAAGTCAAAATTTGATCCAAGTAGATACACTATTCCTAGACTTATCAAAAAATAAAACAAGATCTATATATTTTAAGAATCTAGATTATTATGGGTTGATGTTTCTAAAAGCTGATTCTTTTGACTTACTAAACTCCATAAAACCAAAATATGGAGTGCTTCGTAAATCAGATGGTACTCACGAATTCGACAAGAGTATTGATATAAACGAGAGTTATTCTAATATTTGTGATCTATTATCATCTCAATATTTCATAGAAAAAGTAATTCCCAAAATGACTAATGAGTATAATTATCTCATCGATGATATTTATTATAAGTCTGATATGGGGTACCTGAGTATATCTACCAAAGATGATAGTGAATATTATTGGAGTAATTCTTATGGTTTAAAATTATATAAGGGAGTGCTACATTATACCTTAGCTCACTCGATAATTGAGTAAAAAACATGTGCTAACACTATATATGCATCATGCTAAGTAATCTTTTTGAGCTAATGTGTGGTTTCTTTTTGTTAAGCCGTGCACATAATTTTGATTAGTCGCTGGTTTGAATTAAGTTAGC
>CANLOW010000024.1 GCA_947493035.1 uncultured Aquimarina sp. | reverse complement strand
ACCTGAGTTCGATTAAAAAATAGCGAGCTGACTAGTATGTTCAGTCTTGAATTTTAATGATGGTTTTTTAGGTAAGAAGCTATATGCAATAAGTCCTGAGATCATATTTGTAATAAAGTTCTCAAAACTTCTATGTCTAGAATGTTCGACTTGACAAATATTTTTTAATTCATCATTAACCGTTTCAATCAATGACCTTTTTCTTAAAAGTATTTTATCATTTATACTCATTAAAGAGTTTTTCATATTATTTCTAATATGTGTAAATAGCTGAATCCCATCAACAAATAAATTTTTCATAAGCTCTTGGCCTACATATCCTTTATCTGCAAATAGCTTACCAAAGATTTTTTGAATGAAGTTTTCATTTTTTAAAGGATCTCGATCATCTGTATTAGCTTGAGAAATAGTAAAGTTTAGAATTTCTCCTTTGTCATTGATAATAATATGCAGCTTAAATCCATAAAACCACCCCATTGACGATCTCCCTGTAGTTGCAATTCCTTTAAAGACTTTGTTGCGTTTGATTCTCTTGTTTTTACAAACACGTATTGGAGTTGAATCTATAAATGAGATACCTGTACAATCACCTAAGGCAGATGTTTTTAAGAATAATATCATTGCCATTACGGATTGTTGCATTAACTCTGTAAACCTATTATAGGATACTGTTTTTGGAAATTCAGCATTCATATGCTTTTGCACATAGAAAATGTAAAAATGCTTGAAAGTCCTAAAACCACTAAGGTGAAAAATGACTGAAATAGTGATGACTTCACTCAAACTCATCTTGGAAGGACGCTTTGCTTTATTACCTAGAATATGAGCATCAACTATTTCTGTGTATTCTATGCAAAACTCATCAATTAAACAGAAAATATCTGTAATTTTATCTTGATCGATCATAAGTAGATTTGTTGGTTTGTAATTGAAATTGAACACTTTAATTTACCAAAAATCTACTTTTTTATTGATGAAAATCAGCTTAAATATTAATCGAACTCAGGTTA
>CANLOW010000023.1 GCA_947493035.1 uncultured Aquimarina sp. | reverse complement strand
ATTACACCAAAGATGTTTGATACTTGGAAAAGATACCAAACCTATACTTACCCACAATCACTCATTAATCTTTGCTTTAAAAGAGTGCCACATCAAATCTCTAGAAAAGAAATTTCAACTTTACTTGAATATGTGAATAATCAACGCTACAAACTATGGTCAATACAATCTATATGGGGTAGAGCAGTGCGAGACAAATCTATTTCTATGTCATTGACCACCTTCTATAGATATTGTAGAAAGCTAGGTGTTACTGAAAAACGAAAAGTGCCAAAGAAACCCAGAAAGAAAGAATCTGTTAGAACTTCCAAACCAAATGAAACATGGCACATGGATGTTTCTTATTTCAAAACTACTGATAACATTCAATATTACATTTATGCTGTGATCGATAACTTTTCTCGAAAAATAGTTTCCTATACCCTATCCAAAAAACCTAGAGGTGCAATTGCAACACAAACATTACGCAATGCTGTAGAAATGGAATTTAACACTAAAATCGGAAACAAGAATTTAGAACTCGTAGTTGATGGAGGGTCTGAAAATAATAATGAAACCATTGCTGATTTCATTTCTGAAGCAGCAAAGTTAGATTACAAACACCAACTCAACATTGACAAGAAAGTAGCTTTAAAAGACATTATCTTTTCTAATTCAGTAATCGAAGGTATGTTTCGAACTTTAAAGAGAAGCTACTTTAGGCAACTCAAGATTTCATCTGAAAATATAGATGAAGAGCTCAGAAAATTTGTGAATGATTACAATTACCACAAACCTCACAATCAACACAAAATTTATACTCCTAACGAGATTCATCAAAACCCAAAACTAAAGGAAGCTAAGATCGTTTTACAAAATGCTAACAAAGATAGAATCCGCAACAACAAGAAACATTGTTGCAACGATGCTATGGTCTAAAAACCGAATTTAAAGGCAATTCGATAGTCTTATCTCTTTTTTAAACTTACAATATGTCAAAGAGCTGTTTTTAATTTCGATCAACATCAAAATTGACTACGGAAATATGATATCCTATATATTTTCAAGCCATAGAGACTCACAAAAATTGTCAATAGTACAATTCGAAATTTCGAACCGTACTATTGATTATTTACAAAGTATTCAAACGTATTGAATTACAAAATGTTATACTATTGATGTAGCATATTGAAAATGAAATATTATTGTATGTTTCTAATTCTGTCATGACGAGGAGCC
>CANLOW010000022.1 GCA_947493035.1 uncultured Aquimarina sp. | reverse complement strand
AAGCAAAGATTAATGAGTGATTGTGGGTAAGTATAGGTTTGGTATCTTTTCCAAGTATCAAACATCTTTGGTGTAATCTTCAATAGCATGAATAATTCCTTTTTTGAGAAAGGAAATCCATCAGGTAGGTTCTCAATAAAATTTACTACTGAATTACGATTGTCTTTAATGATTTTTTGAAAGTTGTCTTTGCCAATAAAATTGATAATGGTAAGATACAGCCTAGCAAATGCTATAAATCCTTTTCGAAGTCTAGCTATTCGTTGGTCTAGTAACGTTTTGACATCTTCGAAATCATTTTCAATTTTAGAAACTAGTTCACCACCAATATACTTTTGAGAAGTGTTTTCTCGTTTCCAATAAAAGGAAGTAGATTTTGGAATAGTCTCTGTGAATGAATCAGGTAAAATATCATTTTCTAAACCAAGAGAATAACAAGTTTTAACTCCTGTATGATACGATTTATAAGTAGCCAAACATTTAGATTTTAATAAAGGGCGCAAAAATCGTAAATTATGATTAATTAGTAACTACCTTTGTGTAAGGTGTAATTCAAGGCTATGAATATAGAAGCGACCAAATTAGAGTTAATGCAACTATTACTTCAAACAAAAAAAGAGTCTATTTTAGCTAGAATAAAAAATATTTTTGAAGAAGATAATAGTATCAAGAATGAGCGTATTAGTATAGATCAATATAATCTAGAACTAGATGAGTCTATTGCTGATATCGAATCGGGTAATTTCCAAAGTCATGACGAAGTAAGAAAAATGATGCGTCAATGGGCAAAGAGATAGTTTGGACAAATCATGCTATAGCTGATTTAAACAAATGTTTTTTAGATTTTCTTGAAGAATCAGAATCTATTGAAACAACTGTTAGAATCTTTGATGAGATACATGAGTCAGTTGATATATTATCCACTCATCCAGAGATTTATAAACTAGATAATTTAAAGAAAATTAACAAAGGCAATACAAGAGCGTATGAAAAGCATTCTTTTAGAATTTCATATCAAGTTGAAAAAGAAAAAATCTTTGTTATTAGGATTGGACCAGCAAGAAAAGAGCCTTTAGATTATTAAAACTTACAATATATTTTTTACTACCAACGTTCGAATTTTCGAACCACAAAACAAACCCCGTTTCGAGCCTGTAAGGGGTTGGTTATAAGCTGAATACCCTATAAATACTGGATTCTGGTTCGAGGTAATGTCAAGAGGGGGAGCTAAGAACAAAGGATAGAGAATAAGGAAGGTCGAAACAGCAGCTAATGAATAACTATTTTTTTATATGAGTCTTATTAGTAAGTCTTAGTATATTTTTTTTAAAATAACGAGAAAAACATAGTTGTTAAATAAAAAAGAGGTTGTAGTTTTGCGGCCCCGTTGGAACGACAGTTATTATCATTGATAGCAAAATAAAGAGGAGTAGACGGTTTCATTGAGAGTTAAAGAATTATTTAAATATTGAGAAAAACATTTAATTTTTTTCTTGTTTTGGAAGAAATAAATAGTGTATCTTTGCAGCCCGCTAAACTCTAAGTTAATTAGTTGTTTTGGGTAAAAGAAGTTCTTTAAAATTGCTGAAAATTAAGAAAAAAAATATTTAATTTTT
>CANLOW010000021.1 GCA_947493035.1 uncultured Aquimarina sp. | reverse complement strand
ACACATACTTCACAATACGCTAGAGCTAATAAAACTATAAGTACAGGTAATTATAGTAATGAAGCTTGTATTTTACGGAGATCAGGACATCTAGTAGATGCCTTAACTATAAAAAATGCAGGAGATTATGCTAGAAGAATTGCTGATGATCACTTTCCAAACATGGGTACATCAGACACTAGAAATGATGCTATGAGACATATTATGTGGAATGTTCTTTTAGCTAAAAGATATTTCACACTTAGTTCTAAAAGAAAAAACAGAACAGACTTTGCTAAGCGAGTTACAGATGCCAATGAGGTGTGTGGTAATAACCCTATCGACACTAGAGAAATGGACTATCACAATAATGCAATTGGCAGAGATGTTTATTGGGATAATACGGGATTGAAAGAGAATTTTCTAGGAGTAAAATATGCTGTTAATGAAGCTTCTACAGCAACTTATGTAAATGATGCTTTAGATAGAGTAAATAATAAAAGTTGTTATATTGTTAAAAGGGCAGATAAATCACGTTATCCTGAAAGTTTATTAAAAGTTGATAACAGTGAATCAGAAGTTCGTGAAAAAATACGTCAAATAAGTGATGAAACAGTAGTTTATATAGAAGGCCCTATTGCTAATAGCCTAAATTTAAATAGGGATCAATTAAAGGGGGTAACATCTAATGACACTAGATATGTTGATACTTCAAAATGTGAAAGTGAAAATATCCCTCAACCTTGGATTGAAGAAACAGTTACAGCATATCCTATCGGTATCATGAATGCTTATCCATATCTAAGGAAATATTATGACCCTAAATCTGGACAAGTATTGATACCAATTACCAATTACAAACCTTGTGTTAGAAAAAGAATTCTAACCTTTAAATGTTTTGAATTATGAGAAAAGTATTTTTTTATTCTTTAATAGTAATTTTTTTCTTAACACAATCTTGTGGTTTGTCAGATGAAATTACTGAACCTAAACAAAACGGAATCAGTTTTGAAATTATAAATGGAACAAACCTTGAATATGAAAATGCTAAAGTTATTATTGGTGGAATTAATTCAGATAAAAATTTTGTAGAAATTGATAGTTATACATTACCCACGATAACAAAAGGATTACTATTCATACACGATGGTTTTGATGATAAAAGATGGAAACCTAATTTCGATGAAATTAAAAAAATAGGTGATGGTAAAGCATTTTTTAAATTTCAATTCGATAATAAACCTGCTAATTTTATTGAATATGTAAACAATCCCGACTTAAATCTATACATAGATTTAACAAGATTTGAAGTTTCTGACAATTTTGGTTTATTGATTATAGATATAGAGCAAAATGAAAAGTTCGATAAAAACGGTGATTTAGTATTTGGAAACAATCATGCTATGGGTTTAAGTCAAAGAAAAGATTTATAAAATTAAGATAACTTTTATCAGCATTTTCCATAGAAAAATCGATATCGAGTGAAGCTCTATCCGTAATATCATAAGCTAACTGCAGCGCATTACCCTCGACCATACATGAGCATTTCGTTAGAACTTAGAATGTAAACACAAATAACAAATAATAAACTTTAAAATCAGAAGTTCAAAAAAATTAATTTTAATGACATTGGCAGGGCTAGCCATGTGTTCTTGTGAAGAAGAAAAACAAGAGCTAATAAAAACCTCTACTAAAGATGATTTGATAATAGGCGAAAAAGCACAGGTTAT
>CANLOW010000020.1 GCA_947493035.1 uncultured Aquimarina sp. | reverse complement strand
AATGCAGATAATACGAATTTAGATTATGTTGATGAAGATGGTAGTACGAATCAAATCAACTTAACTACAGCGGTTCAGAATTTAGAGACATTAACGACGTTAGTTGAGAATACGACTACCGGAGAGATTACCTACACCGATGAAGATGGAAGCACTAGCGTTATCAATGTAGGGGATTTAGAGACGTTAACGAGTTTAGCGTTGAATGCAGATAATACGAATTTGGATTATGTTGATGAAGATGGCAGTACGAATCAAATCAACTTAACGAGTGCTGTTCAAAACTTAGAGACGTTAACTACGTTAGTTGAGAATACGACCACCGGAGAGATTACGTATACCGATGAAGATGGTAGCACTAGCGTTATCAATGTAGGGGATTTGGAGACGTTAACGAGTTTAGCATTAAACGCAGACAATACGAATTTAGATTATGTTGACGAAGATGGCAGTACGAATCAAATCAACTTAACTACAGCGGTTCAAAACTTAGAGACGTTAACGACGTTAGTTGAGAATACGACCACAGGAGAGATTACGTATACCGATGAAGATGGTAGTACTAGCGTTATCAATGTAGGGAATTTGGAGACGTTAACAAGCTTAGCATTAAACGCAGACAATACGAATTTGGATTATATTGATGAAGATGGCAGTACGAATCAAATCAACTTAACTACGGCCGTTCAAAACTTAGAGACGTTAACTACGTTAGTTGAGAATACGACTACCGGAGAGATTACGTATACCGATGAAGATGGTAGCACTAGCGTTATCAATGTAGGGGATTTGGAGACGTTAACAAGTTTAGCATTAAACGCAGATAATACGAATTTAGATTATATTGACGAAGATGGCAGTACAAATCAAATCAACTTAACTACAGCAGTTCAAAACTTAGAGACGTTAACGACGTTAGTTGAGAATACCACTACCGGAGAGATTACGTATACCGATGAAGATGGTAGCACTAGCGTTATCAATGTAGGGGATTTGGAGACGTTAACAAGTTTAGCATTAAACGCAGATAATACGAATTTAGATTATATTGACGAAGATGGCAGTACAAATCAAATCAACTTAACTACAGCAGTTCAAAACTTAGAGACGTTAACGACGTTAGTTGAGAATACCACTACCGGAGAGATTACGTATACCGATGAAGATGGTAGCACTAGCGTTATCAATGTAGGGGATTTGGAGACGTTAACAAGCTTAGCATTAAACGCAGATAATACGAATTTGGATTATGTTGATGAAGATGGCAGTACAAATCAAATCAACTTAACTACAGCAGTTCAAAACTTAGAGACGTTAACGACGTTAGTTGAGAATACGACTACCGGAGAGATTACGTATACCGATGAAGATGGAAGCACTAGCGTTATCAATGTAGGGGATTTGGAGACGTTAACGAGTTTAGCGTTGAATGCAGATAATACGAATTTAGATTATGTTGATGAAGATGGTAGTACAAATCAAATCAACTTAACGAGTGCTGTTCAGAATTTAGAGACGTTAACGACGTTAGTTGAGAATACCACTACAGGAGAGATTACGTATACCGATGAAGATGGAAGTACTAGCGTTATCAATGTAGGGGATTTAGAGACGTTGACAAGCTTAGCATTAAACGCTGATGATACGAACTTGGATTATGTTGATGAGGATGGCAGTACGAATCAAATCAACTTAACTACAGCAGTTCAAAACTTAGAGACGTTAACGACGTTAGTTGAGAATACGACTACCGGAGAGATTACGTATACCGATGAAGATGGAAGCACTAG
>CANLOW010000019.1 GCA_947493035.1 uncultured Aquimarina sp. | reverse complement strand
TCAAACGTAGGCTCGGTACTATCATTATCATCCCCAACTAATGGATCACTATCATCATCATCCAAGTACGCTGGAACGCCATCACCATCTAAATCCTCGTCTGGATTAACTCCACCTGTTTCAACTACATCTGGAATACCATCATTATCATCATCTAAATCAACTGCATCTGGAACGCCATCGCCATCGGTATCTTTAATTTCTCTGAAGTCAACTTCTGGAGTAGTTGGATTATCCACATTTGGTGTATCTATCGCTCCACTATTAAATTCATCATTTACATCAAATCCATCTGCTGGGTTTGTTCCTTCAAAAGTGTCTAGTAATCCATCATTATCTAAATCTGCAGTCGTACCATCGTCTGTTAATCCTGCCTCATTCGTATCTGGTAAACCGTCATTATCACTATCTGTATCCAAGTAATCTGGCAGGTTCTCTGTCAAATCACCATCCGTATCTTCTGGACTTGTAATTGGGGTACTTCCTACTGCATCTGGATCGTAAGCATCATCGATACCATCTCCATCTGTATCCATACCCGTAGGAGCTACATAACCAGCTGTTGGTTGCGCCTCTACATTATCTGGAATACCATCATCATCACTATCGATATCTAAGAAGTCTGCGCCTCCAGTAGTATCTGTATTTGGGGTAGCCAGTGGAGTACCTGTCGTAACTGTACCTCCAACATCATCTAAACTATCATCCAATCCATCATTATCTACATCAACCATAGAGCTTGGGTCTCCTGGAGTTGGGTAATCTACTTCCCCATCGCCATCGGTATCTACTCCGCCTGCTTCTATGATATCTGGAATACCATCGTTATCTGCATCCTTATCTAAATGGTTTGGAACACCATCACCATCCGTATCGAAGCTATCTACAACACCATCCCCATTTGCATCTGGACCAAAAGTTGGATCTAAATAATCTGGAACGCCATCACCATCTAAATCCTCGTCTGGATTAACTCCACCTGTTTCAACTACATCTGGAATACCATCATTATCATCATCTAAATCAACTGCATCTGGAACGCCATCGCCATCGGTATCTTTAATTTCTCTGAAGTCAACTTCTGGAGTAGTTGGATTATCCACATTTGGTGTATCTATCGCTCCACTATTAAATTCATCATTTACATCAAATCCATCTGCTGGGTTTGTTCCTTCAAAAGTGTCTAGTAATCCATCATTATCTAAATCTGCAGTCGTACCATCGTCTGTTAATCCTGCCTCATTCGTATCTGGTAAACCGTCATTATCACTATCTGTATCCAAGTAATCTGGCAGGTTCTCTGTCAAATCACCATCCGTATCTTCTGGACTTGTAATTGGGGTACTTCCTACTGCATCTGGATCGTAAGCATCATCGATACCATCTCCATCTGTATCCATACCCGTAGGAGCTACATAACCAGCTGTTGGTTGCGCCTCTACATTATCTGGAATACCATCATCATCACTATCGATATCTAAGAAGTCTGCGCCTCCAGTAGTATCTGTATTTGGGGTAGCCAGTGGAGTACCTGTCGTAACTGTACCTCCAACATCATCTAAACTATCATCCAATCCATCATTATCTACATCAACCATAGAGCTTGGGTCTCCTGGAGTTGGGTAATCTACTTCCCCATCGCCATCGGTATCTACTCCGCCTGCTTCTATGATATCTGGAATACCATCGTTATCTGCATCCTTATCTAAATGGTTTGGAACACCATCACCATCCGTATCGAAGCTATCTACAACACCATCACCATTTGCATCTGGACCAAAAGTTGGGTCTAAATAATCTGGAACGCCATCTCCATTCGTATCTGCATTTGGATCTGCGCCGCCTGTTTCAACGATATCTGGAATACCATCGTTGTCATCATCTAAATCTACAACATCAGAGATACCATCCATATCCGTATCCATGATCTCTCTAAAGTCAACTTCTGGGGTTGTTGGATTATCAACATTTGGGGTATCAACTGCTCCATTATTCAGCTCATCATTTACATCAAAGCCATCATTGTTATCTGTTCCTTCGAACGTATCTAATAAGCCATCATTATCCGTATCTGTTGTCGTACCATCATCGGTTAATCCTGCTTCATTCGTATCTGGTAAACCATCATTATCTGAATCTAAATCCAAGTAATCTGGTAAGTTCTCTGTCGTATCTCCATCCGTATCAGCTGGAACTAATGGGCTTACGCCTGCTTCATCAACATCGTAGGCATCATCGATACCATCACCATCGGTATCATTTCCTGTTGGTGCGATATAACTTGCTGTAGGTTGTACCTCTACATTATCTGGAATACCATCGTC
Organism: uncultured Aquimarina sp.; assembly: GCA_947493035.1. Lineage (GTDB taxonomy): Bacteria > Bacteroidota > Bacteroidia > Flavobacteriales > Flavobacteriaceae > Aquimarina. The sequence goes on along the minus strand of CANLOW010000019.1, from coordinate 465 downwards.
ATCACTATCGATATCTAAGAAGTCTGGACTTCCTGTAGTATCTGTATTTGGTGTCGGTAATGGTGTACCTGTAAAGTTATCTGGATCGGTAGGGTCATCATCTGTAGGATCTACACTATCCGCTAATCCATCATCATCTGTATCGGTGAAACCATCGATTACTCCATCGCCATCAACATCTGTTCCTCCGGCTTCCGTTACATCTGGTAATCCATCATTATCACTATCTAAATCTAAGTGGTTTGGAACACCATCGCCATCTGCATCAAAAATATCTACTACGCCATCACCGTTTGCATCATCCGCTGGTGTTGCTGGGTCTAAGTAATCTGGAATACCATCGCCATCAGTATCCGTGTTTGGATCTACATTTCCTGGTGTCTCTTCTGTATCTGGAATACCATCATTGTCATCATCTAAATCAACTACATCTGGAATACCATCATTATCACTATCCATGATCTC
>CANLOW010000018.1 GCA_947493035.1 uncultured Aquimarina sp. | reverse complement strand
TAAAAACGAAAAAACCCTTCACTATAGTATAGTGAAGGGTTTCAAAAAAGGCGGCGACTTACTCTCCCACAAATGCAGTACCATCAGCGCTATTGGGCTTAACTTCTCTGTTCGGAATGGGAAGAGGTGAGCCCCAATGCTATAACCACCTTAAGTTTTTATAGTATTGAGTAGTTAGATATGAGTATTGACACTCATATTACTAAACAAACTGTATATGTTAACATATTTGAAGAGATATACTATTCATTGAATTGTAAATTATTAAATATAATAAGCAAGTATCGACGCATAAGCCTATGGGTTATTAGTACTACTCGGCTATGACATTACTGCCTTTACACCTGTAGCCTATCAACGTAGTCGTCTCCTACGACCCTTTAAAGAAATCTCATCTTGTGGTGGGTTTCGCGCTTATATGCTTTCAGCGCTTATCCCTTCCCAACGTAGCTACTCTGCAATGCTCCTGGCGGAACAACAGATACACCAGAGGTTAGTCCAACTCGGTCCTCTCGTACTAAAGTCAGATCCACTCAAATTTCTAACGCCCACTGTAGATAGAGACCGAACTGTCTCACGACGTTCTGAACCCAGCTCGCGTGCCACTTTAATGGGCGAACAGCCCAACCCTTGGGACCTTCTCCAGCCCCAGGATGTGACGAGCCGACATCGAGGTGCCAAACCCCCCCGTCGATGTGAGCTCTTGGGGGAGATCAGCCTGTTATCCCCGGCGTACCTTTTATCCTTTGAGCGATAGCCCTTCCATGCGGAACTACCGGATCACTATGCTCTACTTTCGTACCTGATCGACTTGTAGGTCTCTCAGTCAAGCTTGCTTATGCCATTGCACTCTACGCACGATTACCAACCGTACTGAGCAAACCTTTAGAAGCCTCCGTTACTCTTTTGGAGGCGACCACCCCAGTCAAACTACCCACCAAGCACTGTTCGAATTCCTTCGTTAGGCTTTAGACAAGCAAAGGGTGGTATTTCAACAATGACTCACCAACGCCTGGCGACGCTGGATCGAAGTCTCCCACCTATCCTACACATTACTTATCCAAAACCAATACTAAGCTATAGTAAAGGTGCACGGGGTCTTTTCGTCCCACAGCGGGTAACCGGCATCTTCACCGATACTACAATTTCACCGAGATCATGGTTGAGACAGTGTCCAGATCGTTGCACCATTCGTGCAGGTCGGAACTTACCCGACAAGGAATTTCGCTACCTTAGGACCGTTATAGTTACGGCCGCCGTTTACTGGGGCTTCAATTCAGACCTTCGATAAATCTAAGCCCTCCTCTTAACCTTCCAGCACCGGGCAGGTGTCAGGCCATATACATCGTCGTTAAACTTAGCATAGCCCTGTGTTTTTGATAAACAGTCGCCTGGACCTTTTCACTGCGACCGGCATTGCTGCCGGTGACCCTTCTCCCGAAGTTACGGGTCGATTTTGCCTAATTCCTTAACCATGAATCGCTCGAGCGCCTTAGAATACTCATCCCAACTACCTGTGTCGGTTTACGGTACGGGGTGCTTCTCTCGCTTTTCTTGGAACCTCTTACTTTCTTTCGCTTCGACCGAAGTCTAAGCTCAGCGTACTATTCCGTCAGTACGCAAGAATCTGGGAGATCCGTCACTTTTATTGAGAGCACGTACAGGAATATTAACCTGTTGTCCATCCACTTCCCCCTTCGGGTACGCGTTAGGCCCCGACTAACCCTCAGCTGATTAGCATAGCTGAGGAAACCTTAGTCTTTCGGCGGGTGGGTTTCTCGCCCACCTTATCGTTACTTATGCCTACATTTTCTTTTGTAGATGCTCCAGCATGCTTCGCAACACACCTTCAACGCCACTACAATGCTCCCCTACCACTTTATAAGTCCATAGCTTCGGTAATATGTTTATGCCCGATTATTATCCATGCCAAACCGCTCGACTAGTGAGCTGTTACGCACTCTTTAAATGAATGGCTGCTTCCAAGCCAACATCCTAGCTGTCAATGCAGTTCAACCGCGTTTTTTCAACTTAACATATATTTAGGGACCTTAGCTGATGGTCTGGGTTCTTTCCCTCTCGGACATGGACCTTAGCACCCATGCCCTCACTGCTGTAAAACATTTAATAGCATTCGGAGTTTGTCAGGAATTGGTAGGCGGTGAAGCCCCCGCATCCAATCAGTAGCTCTACCTCTATTAAACTATTACAACGCTGCACCTAAATGCATTTCGGGGAGTACGAGCTATTTCCGAGTTTGATTGGCCTTTCACCCCTACCCACAGGTCATCCCAAGACTTTTCAACGTCAACGGGTTCGGTCCTCCACTTTGGGTTAACAAAGCTTCAACCTGCCCATGGGTAGATCACACGGTTTCGCGTCTACTCAATCTAACTATAACGCCCTATTCAGACTCGCTTTCGCTACGGCTGCGATCCTGAAGATCTTAACCTTGCTAGATAAAGTAACTCGTAGGCTCATTATGCAAAAGGCACGCCGTCACTTATCGCTCCGACCGCTTGTAGGCGTATGGTTTCAGGTTCTTTTTCACTCCCTTATTCAGGGTTCTTTTCACCTTTCCCTCACGGTACTGGTTCACTATCGGTCTCTCAAGAGTATTTAGCCTTATGGGATGGTCCCCACAGATTCATACAGGGTTACACGTGCCCCGCACTACTCAGGATACTACTATCATATATATTCTTACCTATACAGGGCTATCACCTCTTTCGCCAATCTTTCCAAATTGTTCTAGTTAGATATATAATCATATTGTAGTCCTACAACCCCAATCTTGCCGAAACAAAATTGGTTTGGGCTAATCCGCGTTCGCTCGCCACTACTAACGGAATCACTATTGTTTTCTTCTCCTCCGGGTACTTAGATGTTTCAGTTCTCCGGGTTTACCTCCTCGAAAGGATACTATACCTTCAGTATAGTGGGTTGCCCCATTCGGAAATCTTCGGGTAAGTGTATGTGCCACTAACCGAAGCTTATCGCAGCTTATCACGTCCTTCATCGTCTTTGAGAGCCTAGGCATTCCCCATACGCCCTTATTTAGCTTATGCGCCTTGCTTATTATTATATAATATTTTAATATAGCATTAAGAATAGTCAATATTAAGTACCAAAATAAATCTTGATACCTCATACTTACATCCTAATACTGTAATTTCTACAATTTCAATGTTTTCTCTTCAATATGTCAATGAACTTTTATCCTATAATCAGTAAATAATACCACAATAGCTAAACGAATTTTGGAATCCTGTGTTTAAACTATCTATAAATATAAATACCTAAAGATCGTGGAGAATACCGGAGTCGAACCGGTGACCCCTTGCGTGCAAGGCAAGTGCTCTAGCCAGCTGAGCTAATTCCCCGTCAATAAAGTTGGCTCTTACCAGCATTAGTTGACAGTAGCACAACTTCTATAATTTCCTTTTCAAAATGTAATCAATGAACTTAATTGTAGTCTCAGGCAGACTCGAACTGCCGACCTCTACATTATCAGTGTAGCGCTCTAACCAGCTGAGCTATGAGACTCTGGTTTTTTAGAGTATAGAGATCAGATTATAGAGGATAGATATGTTTAAAACATCTATATTCTATTCTCTTTATCTATTTTCTCTAAAAATAATTAATTGACAGTTAGAATTAAAACTAGAAAAACTATAAAAACATTCATTCTAGTCTCCATCGTAAATAATCTATTATCTTGCTTATAGCAAAATCTCTAGAAAGGAGGTGTTCCAGCCGCACCTTCCGGTACGGCTACCTTGTTACGACTTAGCCCCAGTTACCAGTTTTACCCTAGGCCGCTCCTTACGGTGACGGACTTCAGGTACTCCCAGCTTCCATGGCTTGACGGGCGGTGTGTACAAGGCCCGGGAACGTATTCACCGGATCATGGCTGATATCCGATTACTAGCGATTCCAGCTTCACGGAGTCGAGTTGCAGACTCCGATCCGAACTGAGATAGGCTTTATAGATTCGCTCCTGTTCACACAGTGGCTGCTCTCTGTACCTACCATTGTAGCACGTGTGTGGCCCAGGACGTAAGGGCCGTGATGATTTGACGTCATCCCCACCTTCCTCGCGGTTTGCACCGGCAGTCTTGCTAGAGTTCCCGACATCACTCGCTGGCAACTAACAACAGGGGTTGCGCTCGTTATAGGACTTAACCTGACACCTCACGGCACGAGCTGACGACAACCATGCAGCACCTTGTAATATGTCCGAAGAAAAGTCTATCTCTAAACCTGTCATACTACATTTAAGCCCTGGTAAGGTTCCTCGCGTATCATCGAATTAAACCACATGCTCCACCGCTTGTGCGGGCCCCCGTCAATTCCTTTGAGTTTCATTCTTGCGAACGTACTCCCCAGGTGGGTCACTTATCACTTTCGCTTAGCCACTCAGATAAATCCGAACAGCTAGTGACCATCGTTTACGGCGTGGACTACCGGGGTATCTAATCCCGTTCGCTACCCACGCTTTCGTCCCTCAGCGTCAATAAATTGTTAGTGATCTGCCTTCGCAATCGGTATTCTAAGTAATATCTATGCATTTCACCGCTACACTACTTATTCTAACCACTTCACAATTATTCAAGTCTAACAGTATCAATGGCAATTTTACGGTTAAGCCGCAAACTTTCACCACTGACTTATCAAACCGCCTACGGACCCTTTAAACCCAATGATTCCGGATAACGCTTGGATCCTCCGTATTACCGCGGCTGCTGGCACGGAGTTAGCCGATCCTTATTCTTATAGTACCGTCAAAATAATACACGTATTATCTGTTCTTCCTA
>CANLOW010000017.1 GCA_947493035.1 uncultured Aquimarina sp. | reverse complement strand
CAAAAAGATATGCACTCGTGCTATACCAGCAATTCCTTGAATTTCTGCTCGCACGAATGCATATATTCACCGTTACCAGCAAGCAAAACCCAACAAAAAGTGACTGCCAAAATATATTCACACAAGTTTTTAATAGGAACAGCCGAATTAATTATCGGAGATAAATCTATGGGAGCTGTTTATGGAAATTTTGAACCTAATGAATTGTATTTTGAAAAGATACAAAAACACGTTTGGAAATTTTGGAAATCAAACAAACCTGATTATGAAAAATGGTATTCATTAAGATTTAATGTAAAACTGGAGAATGGAATATTCTTATTTCCACAAGGCGGTTACACCTTTGACGATATTGAAGATTTGCAAAATGAAATAATAAGAATTGATATAGCTGGAATTGATTATCAAATTGTAGAAGATAATTTCTTATCCAAATCCACTACATCTTTTGTTGAAGAACCTTGGAGTGAAATTGACATAAAACAAAAAGTAGCTTTTGAAGATGAATTAGCTAAAGAACTCGGAACTAATAAAAAAACTTTATTTAATATTTTTAAGAGAACAACTAAGAAACATATACAAACAAGAACAGAATTTTCTGCATTTTGCCACGACCAGAGAAACGATGATGTTTTATTTGAAATTCAGAACTCTAACAGATATGATAAGTTTGTTTTAGTACACTTAACTTGGACTGGAGAAAAGGAACAAGAAGGATATCCTAAAATGGAATATTTTAAAGATTATAATGAGTTTGTAACTTCGAGAATGATACCTGATAAAATAGATTGGGAGAGTTGAAATATGAAAGCCAGCTGGTAACACGGTGTATAAAACATAGCTAATAAGTGCTTAACCGAAAGGTTTGTGTATATTTAGAAAGTCCGCCAAATTTTTAATTTGGCTTTTAAAATGATAAAAATTAAAAACAAAATATAAAAATTCGGCTCTGTGTTAATCCGAAAAGTTAGTGTCTTTTTACACGCTACGTTCCATACACTGAGCCGTTGTATACCATTACAAAAAAATGTCAGATATAAATAATATAATCAAACTATTAAAAGAAACCTTTCCTGAATCACAGTTTATTAATGTGAAAGAAGAGTGGATAAAGAATATAGAAAACGAGTATTCTGAATTACCTTCTAATCTTAAAAACTTATACAATGAATTAGGTTATGGAACTGTTGGAGATGGATATTATTCAATACACGTTTTAATGGAACCTGATGAAATATACGACCCTGAAACTGCTGAAAATTTAAAAGGAAAATTAATTGTCGGAGATGATTTTGCTGGAGATTGCCACGCTTATGATGCGGAAGATAACTGGAGTTTTGGATATATCGGAAGTGACGGAGCATTTGAAAAACTAAATGAGGTTTATACAGATTTCATTGACTATCTAAATCAACTATGCCTAAATCAGGCTGAAAATGAATAAAACGGTATACAACAATTGCTATAGTTAATACGGGTTTTAGTGCTTAAACGAAAGTGTAGTGATTTTTAACCGAGTCCGCCAAATCTTTTTGATTTGGCTTTATAAAGAAAAAGATAAAACAAAATAAAAAGTTTTGGCTAAGTGCTTAATCGAAAGTTCACTACTTTTAATTCCCGTACTAACCATAGCCGAGACGTTAGCACCAATTAAAAAATAGAATGATGTATAAAGCTTCCTTTGATAACAAACTGCTTAATGACTGGTGCGATTTCTGTGAAGGGAAAAAAGAATTTGACAATTTCCATTTTTCAACTTTATTAATGGAAACCCTTTTAGAAGGATACACTCCTAAATTTGATGAATTCATTACAGAAATCACAAAATACTTTGACAGTTCGGTTTACAAAAACATAAAATATGCCTTTAGCCATGAAAAGCAAAGCCAAGGTGACGTAAAAGATTGGGTGATAAATGACTTAATCGAAAAACGAAAGATTATTGAAAATGCAGATGACTCTTCAAAACTGAAAGAGATAATTGACTCTCCTCAATTTTTATTTGTTAAAGACAGAGATGAACTTTATAAAGCTAGAGAGACTGATAACAATACAATATTATACGAAGAAGTTGGCGATTTCGTCATAGAAAACATTGATAATGACAAACGACTATTTGCCTTAAAAGAAGTACTTTATAATATAGCTTCAGATAGCGATCTAGTAAATGCACTTCTTTCAGAGCTAATTAAGAGTGATGTTGATTTATCAAACTACTTAGACATTTATAAAAATGGCTGTGATTATGCAGTAGACGATGAAAAAATTTTAATCTATGAATTCAAACCAACTAGCTAAAAAAAGGTGCTAACAATGTATAAGAAAACATAGGGCTTCTAGGCTTAATCCAAGAGTCTGTGTTTATTTACAAAGTCGCCAAATATAAAATTTGGCATTTACAAAAAATGATAAAAGCAAAATATTTATATTTGGCTTAGTACCAATCAGAAACGCATCGCTTATCAACCGCCCTACGTTTCTTATACTTAACGTTACCTGCAAGCAATACACAGCAATAAATAATCCATCTCAAAGCATAAATAGTCCATTTCAAAAAAGGAATTAGGATCACATTTTTGTACTATCAATAAATTTTAACAAAAAGATATACATAAATGAAAAAAATGACAATCCCAAACCGAGAAAATGTATCAACTGATAATCAATCTATATTTGATAATTTGGATAAAGCCGTTGGGTTTGTTCCTAATATGTATGCCTTTATGGCTAATTCGCCTACTGCATTAGGAGATTATCTAACTCTACAAAACAGAAAAACTTCTTTAAACAACAAAGAGAAAGAAGCTATAAACTTGGTTGTCAGCGAATTTAATAATTGTGACTATTGTAAATCCGCCCATACAACTATAGGAAAAATGATGGGCTACACAGAAGAGCAAACAATAGAAATAAGAAAAGGAACAGCAATTTTTGATTCAAAATTAAATACGCTAGTTACATTAGGAAAGGCAATTCTATCTACTAAAGGTGAAGTCTCTGAAAATATAAAAGCAGACTTTTTTAATGCTGGCTATACTACTGAAAATTTAATCGATGTTGTATTTATGATAGGAGATAAAATAATCACTAATTATTTATTCGCTTTAGCTAAAGTACCTATTGACTTTCCATTAGCTAAATCTATTTAATAATTCTATTCCTAATAGGTTGTAAACAATAAAATGAAATCTATTTGGCTAAATAGTCCAGAAGTTTCATTAGCCATAAGGACATCCAGAGTATTTATTAAAAAGCAAGATACTTGGAAACAAATTAAACACAACAGTTCAATTAATAATCAAGAATTAATAAAAAATAATATGAATTCAAAATTTAAATTCGCGTTGGTAATGGCTTTTATTGTTACTAGTTATATCAGTTTTATTTTAGTATCAATTAATGCTGGTTTCCGAGAAGGATTTTTATTATTATGGCTACGAAGTTGGTGTATCGCCTATATCCTAGCTGTACCATCTTTGATTTTCATACCCCCATTTATTAAACAAAAATTAAAAATTTAATTATGCCATATATCAATATAAAAGTAACCAAAGAAAATTTATCCCAAAAGCAAAAAGCAAAAATAATTGAAGGTGTAACAGCTGTTATTGAAGACGTTTTAGATAAAAAGAAAAGAACTACGGTCATAATCATAGATGAAGTGGATACTGACAATTGGGGGATTCAGGGAGAACAAGTTTCTATAAGGAGACAACGAAACAACGAATAGATTATATTTGTTTTATGGATAAACAAATCGCTTATACTATTATTAATGAACAAGATGGAAAGCTTTCTTTTAAGCTCTTTTCGTTTGATGACAATAGTTATTTTGACCATTTACAACGCAATAGTTTTTATACTATTATATGGATTACAGGGGGTAAAGGTTTGGTTAAAGTAGATTTCTCTGAGTATACATTTTCAAAAAATGCATTTTTTTCATTTTCTCCTTATCAGCCCTTTATGTTTTCAACCAGTGAAAAAATAAATGGCATTGCTATTCATTTTCATTCGGATTTTTACTGTATACATCAAACACCTAATGAAACTAGTTGTGACGTTATCTTGTTCAATAACATTTATCAAAAACCTTTCTTTTATATAGAAAATGAAATAATTAAAAAGTTTGAGTTTTTGATTGAAGAATTAGAATCAGAACTTAAAAACTCAGAAACCCATAACTATGAGTTACTTATTCCTAATCTTAAAGTATTTTTAGGCAACGCAACAAGGATTAAAGAACAACAAATAGTTTCAGAAAAAAAATTTATTCCTTCTGAAAAACCTTATTTATTATCTAAGCTTAAAAACAAAATAGAACAGCATTATAAAGAAAGGCATACCGCAAGTGACTATGCCAGTTTATTAAACATTTCACCAAATGCATTAACAAAATTGGTGAAATCGCATTATAATAAAACGCTTACTGAGCTCATTACAGAAAGAATAATGATTGAGGCCAAAAGAGAACTGTATTTAACCAATAAAACGATTAAAGAAATTGCGTGGGAATTAGGTTATAAAGATGAATATTATTTTAGCAGATTGTTTAAGAAAAAAACTGACATTTCTCCTCAAATGTACAGAGACACTGTTGGTTTTGGAAAAGCAGAATTAAATTGATAGATTAAAATTAGATAAAGCCTGCAGGTAACAATGTATAAAAAACATTGGGCATTTGTGCTAAATCGAATGGTCTGTGCTTATTTATAAAGTCCGCTAAATATAAAATATGGCGTTTATAGTAGAAAAGATAAAAGCAAAATATTTATATTTAGCTAAGTAATAAACCGAAACGAAAGTGCTTATCAACTGCCCTACGTTTCTTATACTGAACGTTAGCTACAATTAAATGGAAAATCAACTACTTAAACAGCTTTATTCTACTACGAGCAAACTTGTAAATGACCAAGTTCAACGTGATATAGAAAATTTTGAAAAAGCTGATAAAATAATAATTTGGATTGTAGGATTTTCAATTGGTATTTTTATGCTGATTTTGACAAGGAAATCAGAAAACCCAATATTTCTTGAATTGGAATTTGAATTAACTATTGTCGCTCTTATTACTGTTGTTTTAGGCTTACTTTTCAGAATTTTTTCCTTTTTCACTCAAATGCGACTGAATAGCATCGTGTTCGGTTTTGTTTCATTTGCAACTGGGTATAACAAAGCATCTGAAATTCCTATTCCGAAAACAATAACAGAAATAGATTCACTTGATAATATTATTATTTTTTTAGAGGAGGATTTTGGAATTAAAAGGCAGAGAATAGATACTTCAAATTTCTCAGACGAAAAATTAGCAGAATACAGAAATCTATATAAAAATTATTACGAGTCATTAGCTTCTTCTAATAACATTGAGGAGCAAATGAAAGAGTTTAGCACTCAATTAGCATTTAGATTTGGACTTAAACCAGAAGATGTTATGAATTCTTCTAAAGATGACAGCTCAATAAAATCAAAAGGAAAAGGTTACAGAGTTTTATTGAACGTATCTTATTGGCTGTTCTTCTTAACTATTATAAATTTTATTGTCGGAATTGGAATTGTAGCATTTAAAATGATAGAAAACAACTGTAGCTAACACTGTATATATTTCATGCTATTTATTGCTGTTTTGAATAAAGGCTTGGGATACTTTTGGTTTCCCATGCATACCATTTTGATTTATTGAATTTTGAGTTAAATTAGCAATAAACAAAAAGGTATACATTTGTGCCCCACCGAAGTTCTCTGAACTTCCGCTCGCACGAAAACATATACTCACCGTTAGCACATATTGCATCAAAAAGTTAAGATTAAATAAAAGCTAATAGAATCTTGTTAAAAAATCAATATCAACT
>CANLOW010000016.1 GCA_947493035.1 uncultured Aquimarina sp. | reverse complement strand
AAATGTTATACTATTGATGTAGCATATTGAAAATGAAATATTATTGTATGTTTCTAATTCTGTCATGACGAGGAGCCCAGAAAATTCGTGAATGATTACAATTATCATAAACCTCACAATCAGCACAAAATTTATACTCCTAACGAGATTCATCAAAATCCAAAACTAAAAGAAGCTAAGATCGTTTTACGGAATGCTAATAAAGATAGAATCCTCAACAACAAGAAACATTGTTGCAACGATGCTATGGTCTAAAAATCGAATTTAAAGGCAAATCGATAGTTTTATCACTTTTTTAAACTTACAATATGTCAAAGAGCTGTTTTTAATTTCGATTAGCATCAAAATTGATTGCTAAAATATGATATCATATATATTTTTCAAACCATGAAGACTCACAAAAATTGTCAATAGTACGATTCGAAATTTCGAATCGTACTATTGATTATTCACAAAGTATTCAAACGTATTGAATTACAAAATGTTATACCATTGATGTAGCATATTGAAAATGAAATATTATTGTATGTTTTTAATTCTGTCATGACGAGGAGCCCCTTTATATTTCATAAATAATGACGAATTAATTCTTTACAAACTTCTTATTAAGCTTACCTCCATTTATTTGAATTAAATACATAGCTCCTGGCAAATCTGAAACCTCAATTGGCGTATTCGACGTGTAATTTTTAATACTTTTAGCAACTACCCCGGTAAGGCTTAAAATTTGTATGCTTTCAATATTTGCAGTTGTATTTATATATAACTCATCTGCAACTGGATTAGGATAAATTGTAAACTCTGGGACCAACTCAAATGCTTCGGTACTTAGTGTGGGTTCAAAACAGTTTATTGGGGTATCACTTACATTAGAAGCATATTCATCTACAATTCCTGCAGTTGGATTTAAGGTAGTAAATACGTTTGAAGCATCTACCCCACTGATATTATTAGAATCCGAACCATTAATGAATAATCGAGCCAATTGATCTGTTCCATCTGAAGGCGTTAATGTTAACCATAATACAGGAGTATTTGCAGGCAAAACACCGTTTAAAGAGGAACCTCCAACACTATTAAAAGGATAAAAATCACTTCCCGAACCCCCAGCATTAATTAGTGGACTTACCGATACATAATTAGAAACCGATTCACTATTCGGGGATACAGTTCTGGCACTTCCTGTGGGAAGTATTAAAGTAACTACCGAACTCCCTGCAAATAAAAAGCCGGCAGTTTCATCTCTGGTTACATAGATTTCGTAAGCAGTACCATCTGTACTACAACGCAAATCATATTGAATATTTTGAGCCAAAGAAGTAAGGCTAGATAGTATAAAACTAAATGTGGCAAATGAATACAGTAATTTTTTCTTCATGTCGTAGGTGTTTTATTTATTATTTTTTTGAATTTTATTAATCATTTTTTCCATGTAGACTCTCTGTTCCAAAATAGGGTTAGAAAGCAACTTGGCACTGACAGTAATATTTATGGGTAATTGCTCGTCGATTGTAAACAAAGAGCCAAAAGAGCTATTAGAAGGATGAAAAAGAATATTGAATAATATTTTATTTAAATCTGTATTATAAGACGCATTTGCACTAAGCTCTATATCGCCTTTATAGTAGGCATTTGCTCCCGTATACAAGGGATTAAAAGAGGTATTAGTAGGGTCAAATAAGACTTCGAAAAGTAAATTATTTCCGTCATTTGTATTACTTATGATTCCATCACCATCTATATCTCCTGCCCACATGGCTGCTACTCCTGTTGGCATACCGATAGTGGTTTGTGCGTTGGTACCATAGGTTGTTATCCCTTCGCTTGGTGTAAAGTCGATATTATTAGTAGAACCAAACGTAAAGGTTCCTATACTCATAATCCCTAAATGATTTCTATGATTAATAGCTACGTAATATGTATCGTCTACTGTAGAGAAGTCCAAAGCAGAAACCCCATCTACCCCTACAACATCACCATCTCGCTGTAATAAGGCAGAGCGTGAATAGCTTACTAATGTATTATCTGTTTGATCTCTAAGTTCTACCCAAATCCAATCGACAATAGCATTTTCACCTGTGGTATCAAATACTGAGGCCTCACATGTTAATGCATCTGTATAGGGGCTCATTGTTGGGATATATCCAGCCACTCTCAAGTCATCACGCATTAAGCTTTCCTCTCCTGTATTTGGATTAAGCAAAGGGCCTTGTAAAAATACTTTTAAGGCTAATGAAAAATCTGTTGTACAAGACGTTTCATTAAAGCTCGCTGTATTATCGATTCCTAAACTCCAGGTTGCATTGCTATATGTTTCACTATCTACTAGAATACAGGTTAATTCTGAATTATTTAAAGCATTAAACACAGTAACCTTAGTATTATTTCCATTTTTAACGTTTAAATCCGTTAAAGCATTATTAGAAAGATCTATATAGGTTAATGCGTCATTTGAGCTTACATCTAGACTAACTATGTTATTATTTTGTCCTAATAAACTTTCAATATTTACATTATTACTAAGATCTAAAGCCGTTAGGTTATTATTATAAATCGTTAAGATTTTTAACGCTGTATTATTACTAAAATCTACAGTTGTTAATCCACAATTATCTGCAAAAACCTCTTCTAATACTATATTATTAGTTACATTAAATGATGATAGGGTTGTATTACCTGACACATCTAACACTTTCAAATTAAGATTATCACTAAAATCTAATGTAGTTAGTGAATTGTTAGGCACATATAAATTTTCTATAGCTGTAAAATCTTCAATACCTGTTAAATCGCTAATCGATTGTCCATCAAAATTTATTGATATAATCGTTTCAATAAGCGCTGTGGGTACTTGCCCGTCATTACTAATATCATCAAAACCTAAACTATATAACCTTGCTTCAAAATTAGCATCTGGTATGGCTGTATAACGGCAATAAGAATCGGTAAAAGTCGCTGTCTCGTCTTTTTCCCATGTTGTATAATCATTGGTTAAATCATCTACCAAAATACAAGTTAAATCTGCGTTCCCTGTTGCATCAAAACTGGTTATACTTGTATTGCTACCGTTTTTAACATTTAAATACTCTAAAATATTATCTGAACAATCTAATACGGTTAACGCTGAATTAGTGGATACATCTAAAGCAGTCAAACTTGTATTCTTAAGTACTATAGTTTCTAAATTTGTATTCGCTGAAATCGTAAGATCTACCAATGGTATATTTTCAAAATCTATGTTTTCTAGGTTTACATTACTACTAAAATCTGCTGTAGTAAATGTTTGATCTTTAAACCCTAAACTTCGTAACGCAGCAAAATCTTCGATTCCTGTTAAATCTACTATTACTATCCCTGAACTTCCGTTAATAGATAGACTTGTTATACCTTCAATCTTTTTTGTCGGCACATAATTATCTCCTGGATTATCATCAAAGACGATTAAAAATGCTTCAAAACTATCATCTGGGACATATGTATAACGACAATAAGTATCTGAAAATGTTGCTTCATCATCTTTTGTCCATGTTGTATAATCATTGGCTAAATCATCAATCCTAATACAAGTTAAATCTGTGTTTGTTGCCGCGTTAAATGAGGTTATACTCGTGTTATTACCATTCTTAATATCTAGACTTGTTAATGCTGATCCTGAAACATTTACTGTTTTTAATCCTGTATTACTACTTAAATCTAAAGTTGTGAGTTTACTATTATTATATACGTATAAATCTTCTAAGGCTGTTATACCACTGGTATTCAATGTAGTTAAACTTCCTTCATAAGAATGTAATGTGGTTAAGGCTGTATTTGTTGTAATATCAACATCGGTTACTCCACCTCTATAAATATATAATTCCTCTAAAGCTACTGCTCCGTTTAGGTTAATGCTTGTAAGCGCATTTTCATAACTATATAGTTTTTTTAATGCCGTATTCGTACTTACATCTAAACTACTTAAGCTACTATGATATACTTGTAATTCTTCTAAAGCGGTTGCATTTGTTAGGTTTAATGTAGTAAAGCCAGCTTCATAACAGTGTAATATTTTTAAGGCTGTCATATTACTCACATTTAATGAATTACCCACAGCACTTTGACAGTATAACTCTTCAATAACTGTATTTCCACTTAAATCTAAATCTGAAATACTATTGAAAGGCATTGTTAACACTTTTAAAGCTATAAAAGCTTCAATTCCTGTTATATCGGCAATACTTAAATTACTAATATCTAAAGAGGTGATTGTTTCTATAAGTCCTGTTGGTACTTGTCCGTCTGCTGAAATATCGTCATACCCTAAAGCTTCTAAAGCTGCTTCAAAATTTTCATCTGGTATAGCGGTATAACGACAATAAGAATCTGTAAAAGTTGCTGCATTATCTTTTGTCCATGTTGTATAATCATTAGACAAATCATCAACCGATATACAAGTTAAATTAGCATTTCCTGAAGCATCAAAACTGGTAATATTTACATTATTACCGTTTTTAACACTTAATGATTCTAATGCATTATCTGAACAATCTACTACTGTTAAAGCTGTATGTAAAGAAAGATCTAAACTTGTAATACTTGAGTTAGCACAATACAATTCTTCTAATAATAGATTTTGCGATAGATCTATTGTTGTAATATCAGTATTACTACAGTTCAATGTTTCTAAAGCTGTAAAAGCTTCTATTCCTGTTATATCAGTAATACTTAAATCACTAATATCTAAACTGGCTACCACTTCAATTAATGCTGTTGGCACTTGTCCGTCTGCAGAAACATCGTCATAACCCAAAGCCTCTAAGGCTGCTTCAAAATTAGCGTCTGGTATCGAGGTATAACGACAATAAGAATCTGTAAAAGTTGCTGCATTATCTTTTGTCCATGTTGTATAATCATTAGACAAATCATCAACCGATATACAAGTTAAATTAGCATTTCCTGAAGTATCAAAGCTTGTAACATTTGCATTGTTACCATTTTTAATATTTAAACTTTCTAGATTACTATCATTAACGTCTAATAAGTTTAACGCTGCATTTAAAGAAAGGTTTAAACTCGTTAAGTTGGTTTTATAACAATATAATTGTTCTAATAATAAGTTTTTTGATAAGTCTAGTGTTACAATATCTGTATCAAAACATATCAACCTTTTTAATAACGTATTATTGGTCACGTCTAAAGATGTGATATCCGTACCTCTACAGTTTAACTCTGTTAACTTTGTATTATTAGCTAAGTTTAAACTTGATATTGGGTTTGCAGTACATTGTAATGCTGTTAGGTTTACATTATTACTAACATCTAAAATAGCTATACTGTTTAAGTTGCAATTAAAAGTTTCTAAAGCTGTAAAGTCTGCTATTCCTGTTACATCAGTAATTCCTTGATTTTTTATATCTAAACTAGTAACTACTTCAATTAATACTGTTGGTACTTGCCCGTCTGCTGAAATATCATCATAACCTAAGGCTTTTAAACGCGCTTCAAAATTAGCATCTGGTATGGCTGTATAGCGACAATAGGTATCTGAAAAAGATGTTGTTATGTCTTTAGTCCATAAACTATAATCGTTATTGGCTACATCATCAACTAAAATACATGTTAAGTTCTCATTATTAGCTGCTTTAAATGAAGTTATATTGGTATTATTTCCGTTTCTAACATCTAGGTATCTTAAGTTGCTATTATTCTGACATGAAAATATTGTTAATACAGTATTATTACTCAAATCTAAACTTGAGATTTCATTTTCATCAACATATAATGTTTGTAATAACAAATTATTAGTAACATCTAAACTTGTTAAATCATTAGCCAAAAGATCTACACTTAACAGCTGTGTATTTTGTGAAACATCTAAAGCCGTTAATTTATTACCGTATACAAGTAAACTTTGTAAACTGGTGTTATTTGAAATATCTAAGCTTGTTAATCCGCAATTAAATGCACTTAACGATGATAGGTTTGTATTGTTAGAAAGATCTATGTTTGTAAGTGAAGCATTGTTAGTACTAACTAAAACTTCTAAGGCTTCAAAATCTGCTAACCCTGTTAAGTCTGCAATATCTTGGTTAGAAACATTTAAGTTAGTTACTCCTTCAATGAATCGTGTTGGTACTTTTCCGTCTCCAGAAATATCATCGTAACCTAAAGCTTCTAAACGTGCTTCAAAATTAGCGTCTGGAATTAAAGTATAATTACAACCTGTATCGCTAAAATTAACATCACCATCAATTTGCAACCAATTGGTTGCTGAATAATCCGCATCATCAACTAAAACACAACCCAAAAGCGCATTTCCTGTTAATTGAAAGTTTGTTCCGCCAGTAATTTTAGAATTAGCTCCATTTTGAAGGTTTACAGCGGTTAAACTATTACTGCTTGCTCTAAATGAGGTTAAAGCACTAGTATTACTTAAGTCTATAGAAGTTAAATTGTTACTGGTAATCCATAATACTTTTAAGTCTGGGTTATTCGCTATATCCAGACTATTTAACAAACAATTTTCTGCTTTAAAGCCTACTAATAATGTATTTTTAGAAAGGTCTATTGTGGTAAGATTATTACTTCTAACAATCAATTGTCTTAACTCCGTATTATTTGTAAGATCTATAGTACTTAATGAGTTATACCCTACATCTAAACTTTTTAAAGCTCTAAAATCTTCAATCCCGGTTAGATCCGAA
Source organism: uncultured Aquimarina sp. (assembly GCA_947493035.1). GTDB lineage: Bacteria > Bacteroidota > Bacteroidia > Flavobacteriales > Flavobacteriaceae > Aquimarina. Next base: position 11,808 of record CANLOW010000016.1, on the reverse strand, counting down.
ATACTTTTACTCTCGACATTTAAAGTTTCTATAACTTCAATAAATTGTGTAGGTACCTGTCCATCTTCAGAAATATCGTCATACCCTAATGCCTCTAATTCTGCTTCAAAATTTGTGTCGGGTATTGAGGTATAACGACAATAAGTTCCTTCATTAAAGGTTACTCCAACATCTATATTATCTGTCCAAGTAGTATTGCCATTACTATAGGCCGCATCATCTACTAAAATACAAGTTAAATTAGAATTGCTAGAAGCGTCAAACTCACTAATAAGCGTATTGTTTCCGTTTTTAACGTTTAAATTATATAAGTTCGTTTCGGAGCAGTATAAACGACGTAGATTCGTTTGTGCCGTTACATCTAAATCTTCGATCTCTGTTTGATTGATACGTAATTCTACAAGAAGTGGATTATTACTTAAATCTATATCTGCAATTTCGGTATCATGTATTTGTAAAACATCCAATAACGGATTGTTAGATACGTCTAAAGAAGTAATACTTGTAGCACTTGCAACTAATCGATCTAATACTGGATTGTTACTGATGTCTAAACTTGATAAATTCGCGTTACCATGAATAGTTAATGTTTCTAAATCGGGGTTCTTCGAAAGATCAATACTGGTAAGATTATTCGAACTGATGCTCAAATCTTTTAACGCGGGATTATTAGAAACATCTAGGCTTGTTAGGCCATTAATACTAACTTCTAATTCTTCTAATAATACGTTATTTGAAACATCTAGACTTGTCAAACTATTAAATCCACAACTTAGCGTTTTTAAGGCTGTAAAATCTTGTATTCCTGTTAAGTCTGAAATAGATGCTAGTGTTACATTTAAAGTAGTCCTCCCTTCAATAAGGCGCGTTGGGACTTGTCCGTCATTCGATATATCATCTAAACCTGATAAAGCAGCTTCAAAATTGGTATCTGGTATGGCTGTATAACGACAATAAGTATCTGAAAAAGATGCTATGGGATCTTTTATCCATGTACTGTAATCATTAGCAAGATCATCTACAGTGATACAACTTAAATTTGAATTTCCTGATGAATTATAATACGTAACATTAGTATTGTTTCCGTTTTTTACATTTAACCCTGTAAGATCATTGTCTTCAAAAGCTAGTATGACCAATTGTGTATGACTACTTAAGTCAATAAACCCTGAAACATTATTTCTTTCAAAGGCAAGAAAGGTTAATGCTGTATTATTGGTAACGTCTATACTAGTTAATTCATTATCACTTAAATCTAATAGCGTTAATGCTGTGTTTTGAGATACATCTAGAGTTGTTATTGTATTCTCATCTAAGTCTAACTCTTTTAAGGCCGTGTTTTTAGAAACATCAATACTAGAAAGTCCATTGTTTTCAATAAACAATTCTTCCAATAAAATATTATTACTTATGTCAATATTTAGGATGCTATTATCTGAAATGTTTAACTCTACTAAAGCTGTAAAATCTGCAATACCTGTTATATCTGAAATACTTTTATTCCGTACATCTAACGATGCGACTACTTCAATAAGTTTTGTTGGTACTTGCCCGTCACCAGCAATATCATCATACCCTAAATTATATAATGCTGTTTCAAAATTTGTATCTGGTATGGTTGTGTAAACACAATAGGTATCGCTAAAACTTGTCGTAACATCTTTAGTCCAAAAGGTGTAATCTTTGTTCAAATCATCAACCAAAACACAGCTTAAATTAACATTTCCAGAAGCATCAAAATCTGTTATATTTTGATTAAATCCGTTTTTAAAATTTAATACACTTAAATTATTATCTGCACATTCAACTTGCGTTAAAGCAACATTGGTAGTAAGGTCTAATTCACTTAAATTATTTCCTGAAAGCCTTACTATTCTTAAAACAGTTTGATTAGATACATCTATCGTAGTTAAATCACTATCCGTTACATTCATGTTTTCTAACAACGGATTCTGTGAAATATCTAAACTTGATAGTGAATTACCACTTATATATAAATAGGCTACATCTGGATTATTAGTTATATCTAAACTTGTAATTCCGGTTTGGTTTAGGTTAAGTGTTCTAAGAATTGTATTTGCTGAAACATCAACAGTACTAAAGCTATTATTTCTTAAGTTTAAATTTGTTAAACCTGTATTCGCACTTACTGATACACTTGTTAATTGATTATACCTTCCTGACACTTCACTTAGTACTGTATTTGTTCCTAAGGATAAAGTAGCTACATCATTATTATCAAAATTTACCGTTTCTAGATTTTCGTTATTACTTACATCTAAACTTGTTAAAGTATTATCATTTACATCTAAATCTACTAAAGCTGTAAAATCTGCAATACCTGTTATATCTGAAATCGATTGACTACTTATATCTAAACCTGTTACTACTTCTACTAAAGCAGTTGGTACTTGTCCATCATTCGAAATATTATCATAACCTAAGGCTTCTAGAGCAGCTTCAAAATTTGCGTCTGGGATAAGTGTATAATTATCACAGTATAAACTAAAACTAGAAGCTCCATCTATATTGGTCCAATTGATAGCACTCCATTCAGGATCATCTACACGTATACAACTTACAGGAGTTCCTGATGTGTTGAAACCTGTTACACTAGTATTCACGCCATTTTGAATATTTAAACTTGATAAAGTTGTTATATCATTAGCTATTAACTTTGTTAATAATGTATTATTAGATAAATCTAATGTTGTGAGGTTAGTTGAATATACATCTAGTGTTGCAAGATTGGTGTTTAAACTTAAATCTAGAGATGTAATATCTGAATCCCATAAATCAAGATTACTTAAATTTACATTGGCACTTGTATCTACAGTTAACAAATCACAACTTGTACAGTTAAAACGGGTTAAAACAATATTTGCTGATAAATCTATTGTAGTTCCTGAATATTGTCGTAATCTAAAGTCCTCAAGTGCAGTATTATTACTCACATCTATTGTACTAAAAATATTTCCACTAGCTGCCCAAAACGTTTTCAGGTTTATAAGATTCGATACATCTAAAGATGTTAAGCTATTATTATTCAATTTTAATGACTCTAGAGCTACAAAATCCTGAATCCCTGTTAAATCAGTGATACCTTCATTAGACACATCCAAACTAGTAAGTTCTTCTATTAAAGCAGTAGGCACTTGTCCATCACTCGAAATATCATCAAAGCCTAAAGTCTCTAAGGCTGCTTCAAAATTAGCATCTGGTATCGTCGTATAATTACAGTATGTACTACTATAACTAGCACCACCATTATCGGTCCAATTGGTGGTGCTAAAATCCACATTATCAACAAGAATACATGCTAAGCTTGAATTTCCTCCTGCATGGAAATAAGTGAAGTTATCGTTATTTCCATTTTTAATATTTAAACCTGTTAAGTCGTTTCCTTGAACTGTAAAATTTATTAGAGCAGTATATGCTGAGAAATCATAATCTCCAGATAAATTACAATTTGAAAGTGTTAGTCTTGTAATAATAGATGCATCTGCTACTTTAAATGATACTAAATCAGCATTGTTATATACGATTAACTCTTTAAGCGCAGTATTACTACTAACATCTACAGTTGTTAAATCATTATTATCAGCAAAAAGAGTTTCAAGCGCTGTAAAATCTTCAATCCCTGTTAAATCTTCAATATTTTGTACACGAACATTTAAAGAAGTAACAGTATTAATTAACGATCTCGGAACTTTATCATCTCCTAAATAATTATCATAGCCTAAATCATATAAAGCAGTCTCAAAATTGGAATCTGGTATTTGTGTATACGCGATTTCGTTGACTGTAAAATTCCCTATTTTTTTAGCACAAGATTCATCTCCATATGTTGCCCATACCTCATAAGTATCCGCTGCTAAATCTGTTAATTCTCCAGTACCAATACTGTCGTCAAATATATAAGGATAAGAAATTCCACCATCTACACTAAATTTAATACTGGTTTGTGTTCCCTCATCAGGAAAACTAACTTGTATAATTCCATTAATTTCAGCTATATCAGGTTCAATAATACCATCTACTGCAGCAGTAATTGAAGCTACTATACCTATAGTATATGTTCCAACTTCTATTGGACATTCATCACCGCCACGACGTACCCATACATTATAGTCGTCTGCTGCTAAATCTGATATGGTTTGCGAGCCTGAAGTATCTGCATAGATATAAGGATAGGTGGCCCCTCCATCAATACTAAACTCAATATTATTTAATCCTGAAACTTCATCAAAATTTACCGTTAACGAACCATCTGCGTCGCTTGAGCAACCAGCTCCACTAGAAGTTACACTCGTTACATTTGGCAATGTTTTTACATTAAGATATCTATTATTAGTTGTTGAAGTATTACCACAATTATTAGAAAACAATAGTCTAAAACGTATACCATCTAATACTTCTGTTGGATTAGTAATAGTTAAGGTATTCGTTGCTACTCCTAAATACGTATCGTCATTATTCAAATCCGCCCAACTTCCACTCGCATCATTTTGCCAAATCATGCTATCTGCATCATCCGCTTCGGCTGTAAATATTGCCATTTCATCAGCGCATACTGTTTGATCAGAGGTATCTGTTGTTACTACAGGATTATTACCACTAAATTCAGCACCTACTCCGACTGCATAAAAAGCATTCGTTACCGCTTCTTCTTCTGTAGCGCAATGTCCGTATAAATCTTGTGCTGCTTGTATTGCAGCATCTCTTGCATCTTCAAAATCACTGGTAGCTGTTAAATAAACCTTTTGCATTCTATAAGTTACTGCAGCTGCTTTGGTTATTCCTATGGCCGATACATTAAAACTATTTCCTATATCATTTGTACCGCTACCACCTTGAGATAATAACCAAAACCAATAATTTAATACACCGCTATTGGTGTGTACTCCACAATAATCATTATTTGTTCCGTCTGGTATACAAGATGATACATCGTACCAATATGCTCCTCCATAAGTATCTGGTTGATTGTATGTGTTTGGATTTGACATGGAACGAAAAGCTCCTCCTCCATTTTCTTCATTTATCAAAGAAAAATCTTTTGAAGTTCCATAATTGGTATTCGAATAGTTTTCTATTACCATACCCCATATATCTGATAATCCTTCATTTAATGCGCCTGATTCTAATTCATAATCTAAATTTGAAGTAGCATTATTAATTCCGTGTGCTATTTCATGAGCAACTACATCTAATGTTGTTAGTGGAGTAAAAGAGCCCGCACCATCACCATACACCACAAAACCTTGCGTATCAGTTTGTGCAACCCAAGCAGCATTCGTATAATCTGTATCAAAATGTATATACGAAGCTATAGCACCATCTGCATCATCATAACTATTTCTTCCTTGTTCATTTTTCCAATAGTCGTATACAATTTGTGTTCCCCAGTGAGCATCCAATACATATTGGTCTTCATTGGCACTCATTTCAGCAGCCGTCCAATTATTATCTACATCCGTAAAATCAGTTACGAAATTTGAATTATGATCCGCTAAGTTGTCATGATTATTGAAGTTAACCGTTATAATACCATTTCTTTGACCCGAACCAGTGTTTTTTGCCCTACCAGTATTGGCACGTGTTTGATCATACAAAATATAATCTGTATCTAAAGTCGTTTCAATGGTTTGCGATCCAGAATATACTGTTGCTCCATTACCCGAAGCAGAACTAACTATGTTTTTTAACTGATGGCTATGATCGCTGTGATCTTTATTTTTATCATCAAAACAAGCGAAAATTCGATTTTTATATTTTAGAACTTTTCCTGTTTGTGCATCTACATAAACAATTCCCATTTTTAATTTTGGCTTAGATGTTCCAATACCAACAGCGTATGCTAAATGCATCTTCTCTTCTCGCCTATTAGGAAGAATTAATAATTCTGGTTCTGGAATCACTGTTTTAGAAATACCATCATCACCAATCCAAAACACATCATTACTTCCTATAAATGATTTTGCAATATTTATTGCTTTATCTCTAGAAATACTCGGTATTGTATTTATACTAGCTGGATTAAAATAAGCCCCTCCATAAGTCTCCTTTAATCCATTTTTCTCATGTACTTTAATAGTCCCAAAGTGTACTTTGATTCCATTGTAATATTGTTGATAGGTTCTATGTTTCATTCCCATCTTATCGGTATCTGTTTTTTTCAAACGAAATTCTGTACCGGATGGTGGTTTAATTTTAGAAGAGAAAATATTTTGATCTACACTTTTTTTAGATGCCTTTGCAACTTTAGTTAATCTAAGTTTTCCAAAATTAGGTTGCTGTCCATAAGCCACACATAAACACATTAAACTTATTATAAGTAGTATTTGTTTTTTCATAAGAAGGGTCTTTTTATGATATAAAATTGAAATCTCCTTTTTTGAGCACTAACATTTAAAATAGTTAGCTGTAAATAATGCTGTATTTTTAGAAACTTCTATAACAGTACACCTCAGAAAAAAAATACCCTAAATACTTCTTGCTATTTTTTCTACTTTTGTTTGAAATAATCATCTTTATTGGAAAAAACAAAAGACATATCTGTTTGTGAAGAAGCTGTTTTCAGTACTATTTATGAAGAATATTATACTTCCATCCGAAACTTTATTTACTATAAAAATGGTAATTTGGATGAGGCAGAAGATGTTACCCAAGAAACTTTTGTTAAACTCTGGGACACCTGTAAAGATGTTATTTTTAATACAGTAAAAAGCTATTTGTTTTCAATTGCAAATCGCCTTTTTTTAAATGTTGTACGTCACGAAAAAGTAAAGTTAAACTTCACGAAAACCTACACACAACAACATAATGTCGAAACTCCAGAATCTGCCGCAATAGAAAAAGAATTCAAAGAAAAACTAGAGCTGGCTATTGCTAATTTACCAGAGAAAAGTAGGACTGTTTTTTTACTTAATAGAATAGATAAAAAGAAATTTAAAGAGATTGCAATTTTATTAGATGTGAGTATCAAAACCGTGGAAAATAGAATGAGTATTGCTTTAAAACAACTTAAAAGTGAAGTAAAAGAATTAAAAACATTTAAAATTTAATTAGGGAAAATTTCTCTACAGGTGTACTATTAATATGAGTAATAATTCTAACAATGAAAATTTATATTTGAAATGGCTTAACGGCGAGTTAAGTGATAAAGAATTAGATGCCATAAAAGAAGATGAAGATTTTAATGTTGTTGAAAAAATTGTTAATGAAACAGCATCTTGGTCTTTACCCGAAACCAAAAGAACATATCGAGATTTAAAAACTAAAATTGATAAACAGCCTCCAAAAAAAAAGAAAATAATTCGCTTGTCCTATTTTATGAGTATAGCGGCTAGCCTTTTGTTACTTATAGGTATTACTTATTTTATACAACATCGTTTTTTCGATACAACAACATACTACTCCTATAATGAGGAGATAAAAAACATAACATTGCCCGATGGTTCTATCGTAATTTTAAATTCTAATTCGAGTTTGAGTTTTAATAATTATAATTGGCAAAAAAATAGAGCCGTTAAAATAAAAGGGCAAGCTTACTTTGAGATTCAAAAAAACAAAGGAAAGTTTGATGTTTCTTTTAATAATGGAATAATTCAGGTTTTAGGAACTCAATTTGATGTTTTTAGTCACCAAGAATTTACCTCAATACATTGTTACGAAGGAAAAATAAAAGCGAATCTTAAAAAATCGCAGTATATATTGACCGCTAATATGGGGCTGAGATTTGATGGGAAGACCATTACAGAAACCACATTTAATACCAAGACACCTACTTGGGTAAGTGATTTTACAAGTTTTAAGAACGTACCTCTAAAAGAAGTATTAATTTCACTTAGTTTAAAATATGGAGTTGACTACAAATTTGACAATGAAGAGTTTATAGATAAAATGTTTACAGGGAAATATGTAAATAATGATTTGGATTTAGCATTAGAAATGATTTTATCTCCGCTAAGTTTAAATTATACTATTAAAGATTCAATAGTACACATCTCAAAAAAATAAATGGTTTTACCATTTATAATACCCCGTTATTTAGAAATTTTTCATGAAAATTCGAATATTTTTTTTGCTCTCTTTTTTTTCGCTGAGTTTTTATGCTCAAAATAATAATAGAATTTCTCTTTTAGAGTACCTTAATCGTATTGAAAAAAACAATGCAGTCACCTTTTCTTACGACCCACAACTCCTACAAAAGGTTACTACAATTCCGTTAGAAGATCAAAGCTTACAGCCCATTTTAAAATACTTGAGCAAGGAAACAGCATTTAATTTTAGGCTACTAGATAACGGCACTGTATTAGTTAGTCCTTATGTTGCTAATACAAATTTTAAATTGTGTCTTACGATAATAGATTCGGAGTTTAATACCCCTATAATTGGAGCTACAGTTAGCAACGAAAATGATAAAATAGTATTTATTTATGAAGATGAATCTTTTGTTAAATATGTAAATATTAATAACTGGAAAACCATACACATCAAATACTCAGGCTATAAAGAGCAGATTATAAATATCGATGAGCTTAAGAGTTGTAAAACCATAACACTGTCCTCTACTGAAATTGCTTTAGACAACGTTTTCATCAATTACCTAACAAGTGGAATTAAATACAATAGCGATGATCAGAGTATAGAAATTAAGGTGAAAGATGCAGGATTACTCCCTGGAGAAACAGAAACCGACATCTTTAACAGTATAGAAACCTTACCTGGGGTTAATAGTACTAATGGAAAAGCAGGTAGTTTAGTATTACGAGGTGACGACCCTGACAAAACATTAGTGTATTATGATAATATACCTATTTATCACAATGGGCATTACTTCGGTACATTTTCACCCTACAATGCCGATTTATTAAAAACAATAAGTGTAAAGCGTAATGGCTATACAGCCAAAAACGGAGGAGGTATTTCAGGTTTAATAGAACTTAACACCAGTAGTAAAATAGCAGATTCTACAAATTATAGTGCAGGGCTAGCAACTTCTTTTTATTTAGCGAGTGCTAACATTCCTATTATAAAAGATAAATGGAGTATTCAGGTAGGTACTCGATCTTCTTATCCTTTTGATATTGAAACCCCAAAGATTAAGGCAGTTGAAGATTTTATTTTTCAGGAATCCTTAATTAGTCGAGCAAATTCACAAAGTAACCTCAATTTAGAAGCTTTCGATTTCAATTTTTCTGACTATAATTTGAAATCAAATATTCAGCTTAATAAAAATAATTCATTAAAATTCAGCTCTTTATACATATCAAATACTTTAGATATATTAGTTAGGCAAATTGAAGAAACTCAAGCTCGACCTGGTGGCGGGCTTCCTCCCAATGGTGGCTCTCCTCCTGATGGCGGGCCTTCTCCTGCACCTTTAAACACCTTTGTTACTGCAAATATAAATATAGAAAATATAGGAGCTAGTTTAGCATATAATACGAAATGGAATCCAGAAGTCTCTACGACATCATTTGTTACTTATTCAAAATTTAGTCAAAGTTTTTATAACGAAAACTCGTCTCCTGATAGAATTTTAACTTCAAATTCATATGATAATAGCGTCAATAATTTGAGTTTTAAATCGACTACCACTAAAAAGTTTAAAAATAAAAATATTTTAGATCTCGGTTTAGAGATCATTAATTATGATGTTTCGGGAGATAGGACTATAACGAGCCCTAGAGGTACGCTAAGAGAAAATTTCAGCCCAAATAGTGCGAACTTATTTTCGTTATACTCTGATTTTCTTTTTAAGAATACTCAACCTTTTACTTTTAAGTTTGGTTTAAGAACGTCCTACTATTCTTTGAAAGAAAAAAATATTTATATAGAACCAAGGATGTTAGTCAATTTTAAGTTTGATAATAATATTACTTTAAAAGCTAGTTTGGGTGGTTACAATCAGTTTTTAAATAATATCTCTGGACGAAAGAGTATAGGGTCGGGTGTAGAACAATTTAATTGGACATTATCTAATGATAATACTATTCCTGTTGTTAACGGAAGACAAGGAATGATTGGTGGTTTTTATAAAAAAAATAATTGGTTGATTGATGTTGAAAGCTATTATAAAAAGACTGATGATATTGCTATTTATGACCTTTATGATATCACAAATACCAATTTTTATTTTATAGGTAATTACACCACATATGGAACTGATTTTTTAGTTAGGAAATCGTGGAAAAGTATAGATGCATGGATTAGCTATTCGCTTATTAAAACCTTAGCTCAATTTGACGATATCCAAGAAGCTAGTTTTCGTTCTATTTGGGATCAAACCCATCAATTAAACGCTGTTTTTTCATACACCTACAAAAAATTTAAAGTTTCCACAGGATGGAGATACAAATCAGGTTTAAAAAGTTTGGAAGATATTCGTCATTTCTATTTAAATGGCCCTCCTATTAATCAGGTTAATCCACTTGACCTTACTTATTCAGATAATGGAGATATTCAATATGACCAATATCCTGATCAACACCAATTAGACATATCGTTATCATATAATCTTATCCCTAAGCATAATAAATGGAATACGGTTATTGGTTTAGCCGCTACAAATATTTACAATCAAAAAAATCTTTCTGGACAAGATAGAATGGCAAATAGCCGATCTCAGTATGACTTGACTAATAGGTATAATATTGGTTTCGCACCTAGTATGCTGATAAAATTTAACTTTTTTTAAAAGTTCCCCTTTGTGGTAAATTATCGAAAAATTAATGGGGGATTCAAAAGGGGAGTTACCTAGCTCCCCCTCTTGACATTACCTCGAACCACAATCCAGTATTTATAGGGTACTTGGTTGATAGACAACCCCTTTATGGGCTCGAAACGGGGTTTATTTTGTAGTTCGAAAATTCGAACCTTGGTAGTAAAAAAATATATTGTAAGTTCTGATTTACTATTTCTAGAAATCATGTTCACTTTTATTGAAAATTATTAAGATAATCTCAATTAGCGATTCCGATTTAACTCGGTATATTAGAGAATTATGAGTATTGATGACACATTTATGAAGACCTTTTATTTTAGACTTGGGGCAGATGTGATTGTGATTTTCTATTCGATATACCAATTCATTAACCTCGTTTTCAAAACGATCTACAATTTCTATTCCCCAATCGATAAATATTTGATCGACTACTGAATTATAAGATTCCATAGCCAATGTTGTCCAGTTCGCCTGCATTATCTTTTTCTAAGCTCTTCAATTTTTAACCTCATTTTTCTCTTTACTTCATCATGAGGAATTGTATCACCTTTATCTGCCTGCTCTAAACTCAACTCTATTTTGTCTTTAGCTTCTTGTGATAAATCATTATACCAATCATCTTCAAGCAAGGACTTTATTTTATCCTTGATCAAATCCCAATCCTTAATAGGTATAAAAACACCTGTAGGGACTCCGTTACTATCTGATAAATATTGATATGACATATTTGACGTTATAATATCTAATACAAATTTACGATTTTTGCGCCCTTTATTAAAATCTAAAGATTTGGCAACTTACAAATCGTATCATACAGGAGTTAAAACTTGTTATTCTCTTGGTTTAGAAAATGATATTTTACCTGATGCATTCACAGAGACTATTCCTAAATCTACTTCCTTTTATTGGAAACGAGAAGATATTTCTCAAAAGTATATTGGTGGCGAATTAGTTTCTAAGATTGAAAATGATTTCGAAGATGTAAAAACGTTACTGGATCAACGAATAGCTAGACTTCGAAAAGGATTTATAGCATTTGCTAGGCTGTATCTTACCATTATCAATTTTATTGGCAA
>CANLOW010000015.1 GCA_947493035.1 uncultured Aquimarina sp. | reverse complement strand
CCACATTCACATCTGTAAAGTTTACCGTATAATCTGCAACTGCACTTCCGTTTGTAAATTGACCAGCAACACTCTGGGCATTAGCTGTATTGGTCTGAGCTGTATTACTAGAGATTCCAAAACCACAACCTAATTCTACCGTATCTAAAATTCCATCATTATCATCATCTATATCTACTAAATCACCAACTCCATCATTATCAAAATCTGCGCAGGCATCTAAAACGGCTGAGGCTGCCAGATAATACGTATTGGTATACTCTGGACTTCCGTCGATAGTACTTCCGTCAGCTCCGTCAAACAGTCCATCTCCATTAGTATCGTTAGCTGGACTCACAAATACAAATCTCGAATTCGCAACACCTGCAGTTGTACCACCAGTATTTACTAAATCTCCTGTGGTTAACCCCGTAATATTTAACACACCGCCTTCTTCTGCATCAGGACAACCATCACCATCACTATCTAGATCTAAATGATTATAAATACCATCACTGTCAATATCGTCGGTACACACTTGTTTTGGATTCAAGCTAGGGTCATAAGACAATGCCCCTTTAGTAGTTTGTATTTCTTGAATGATATATCCTGAATTTGTAGAACCTGCGGTTTCTGCAACTATGCTATAAAATGAATACGTATCTATATTCTGGTCGATAGTAAACACTCTTGCATTGTTTGTACTCCCTGTTACAGCCGTTGTGGTTACTTGTTGGTAATTCACCCCATCTTTTGACGCTTCTAATTGATAAGTTCCATTGGCAAAACGATTTAGTACCGTCAACGTTCCTAAATCAACTGGGGTTGGAAATTGTATCGTAAATAATACATCCCCAATATTTATCGTTTGGGCATTTACAAAGTTAAATGTTGCCGTTGTGGCTCCATCAAATAAGAGACTCGTATCTTCCCCTGGTTGAATATCAAATGGAGTTGTGATTCCTGAAATTTGTATGGCCTCTTCTGCTGTTAAGAAACAATTTGGACTTTCAACGGCATCTGGAATACCATCATTATCATCATCAATATCATCTAAATCGCCTACATCATCATTATCGTTATCTGCACATAAATCTAAGTTGTCAGAGTTTGCATATAAGAAGTAGGTTGAAGAATAGTTAATTTCTCCATCATTTACCGCATCTTCCACGACATCGGCTAAACCATTTCCATTAGTATCCTCTCCATTTGCCAAGGTATTAGTAAAAGCAAACGTATCTGATTGATCCGTTGTGGCTCCGGCTTCGTATCCATCCCCACAACCATCACCATCACTATCGGGATCTAAATGATTCGGTAAAGCATCTCCATCTACATTATCTATACAGGTGGGTTTTGTATTTAGGTTAGGGTCATAATCTATGGTTCCTTTAGTGGTATCTATTTCTTGAATTACATATCCTGAATTCGTACTTCCAGCTGTTGCCGCTATAATTCTATAAAATAAATAGGTATTCGCATTTTGATCTACGGTAAAAGTTCGAGCACTATTCGTCGCTCCATTGATTGCTGTAGAAGTTAATTGCTGATAGATCACTCCGTCTTGAGAACCTTCTAAGTGATACGTACCATTGGCAAAACGGTTACGTACGGTCAAGGTCTCCAAATCAATTGGGGTTGGCATGATCATAGTAAACACCACATCACCCACATTAATTGTTTGGGCATTTACAAAGTTAAAAGTAGCTGTTGTAGCTCCATCAATTAATAAGCTTGTATCTTCTCCAGGTTGAATATTTAAATCTGTTGACACGCTTACAATTTGAATCGCTTCGTCTTCGGTAAAAAAACAGTTTGGACTTTCGACAGCATCTAAGGTTCCGTCATTATCATCATCAATATCTACTAAATCACCTACATCATCATTATCACTATCGGCACATAAGTTTAAAGCTGAAGAATTTGCAAATCTAAAATAGGTAGAGGCATAATTGATTTCTCCATCGTTTACGGCATCTTCCACCGTATCTGCTAATCCGTTTCCGTTAGTATCCTCTCCATTGGTCAAGGTATTGGTAAAAGCAAAAGTAGCGGATTGATCTGTTGTAGCTCCTGCTTCGTAACCATCACCACAACCATCTCCATCGCTATCGGGATCTAGATGATTCACAAATGCATCTCCATCGGTATTATCCGTACAGGTATTTTTTGGATGCTCACTAGCATTATAATTGGCCACATTGATCGTCGGAATAACTTCCGCGGTATTTCCTGTAGTGGTATTTGCTGTAGCTACTCCAAGTATTCTAAAGTATTTGTAACTGCCTGCATTTTGGTCTACGGTAAATATTTTATCGGCATTGGTAGCAATCGATACTGCTATAGAAGTTAAATCTACCCAATTGACTCCATTTACAGAACCTTGCATAATGGCAGTTCCTCCTGTTCCGTAGGAACCATTACTATCTAATAGTAATTCTGTTAATTCTACTTGATCTGGAAAAACTATCGTAAAAATATTAGCCCCTGCTAAGGGTTGACCGCTATTGAAATTATAGGTAAAAGAACTGATCTCGTCCGTAAGTACACTTACATTATCTGGACTCGTTAAGCTAGAAAATACATTGGCTATCGAAGTAAATTCATCTAAACTTAAAAAACAATTTGGTGACTCCGTAGCATCTAATACTCCATCATTATCGTCATCAATATCTGTTAAGTCTGGCTCTCCATCGGTATCCGAATCGATTACGGTACAACGACTATTAAAAGCGTTATAAGCCACATCAGAAAAAGTATAATTAATCAAACCACTATCGCTTGGTGATTCTACACTATCGGCTAAACCATTTGTTCCCACATTTAACGAAGTTCCGACGGTCATTGTAGATGCTATGGCACCAGTGACATTAGCTTCATAGGCATCTGGACAACCATCCCCATCACTATCTAAATCCAAATAATTAGGATCGAGATCCGTATCTGAATTTATAGGTATTAATCCTGGATCCCATACATCGTATAACCCATCAAAATTAGCATCAACCAACGAAGGTCCAATAATTAAATTAGGATCTTGTGCTTCAATATAATCTGGAATCCCATCATTATCTGCATCTATATCTAAGCTATTCGGAATTAAATCAGTGTCAAAATCTGTAGTTCCTTCTACCGTATCTAGTATCCCATCATTATCGTCATCTACATCTTCTGCATCTACAATACCATCATTATCGGTATCGGTACGACCGTCGTAAATACAAAAAGATATGGGTGGTGTTGTGTTTCCATTACTCGGAGTTACGGTTCCTGTCCAAGTGGCCATCCCAGTCCAATTTGTTGGTAACGTTGGGGTAATATCACTAAGGGTATTATTATCATCTAGAATAACGGTGTAGGTTGCTGTTGAATTACTGGGTAATAATAAACTAAAACTACCATTAGCTAACACTTGACTCGCTATAGATGCTGACGAAGCACCATTCGGGATCAATTTTACAAACATCGTAGTTGGAATACCCACTGAAGACTCCTGTCCATCTTCGGTGCAATTCCCTTTAACCCCTCCTAAAAAACCATTGTCATTATATACTGCACCTGCTGGACCAGTAAGCACACAAGGTACTTGATAAGTAATACTCGTAGCAACCCCCCAATCATCCCCTGGTGAATTCGACACAAAACGTAACTGGTAACTTCCCCCTGGTCTATTCCAAGGAATTCGGATTGAAACATTCGTCAATGCGTTAGGGGTATTCCCGTGATTCCAAGAAGAAGGACCTGCAACAATTTGAGCGCCACCTAATAATTGAGTTGTAACTGTAATTCCGCTAGATGGGTTATTCCAGATGGTGTAAGTCGTTCCCCCAAAGCTCATAATTAACTGCCCTGTTCTCCCTTGAGCTCCATTAAAGTCTCCTGTCCCAATTCGAAAATTAAATCGAATTTCATCGACACCTGTGGGCATGTTAATATTAGTAGTTAATAAATCTCCACTGGCATTATCATTAAAGTTTGTACTTGGATTTCCTACAGACCACCCTCCTGTATACCCCCAGTTTCCAGGAGTCAAAGTTATTGTTCCACATTGTGAATATGCCGAACTAGAAATGAATACTATCAAAAGTAAAATTCTAGATAAAAAAGATGTAAGGCTAGGGGTGTTTTTCTTCATGGCACTAAAATTCGTAATAATCTAAAAATCAGATATTTGATAAATAAATTTACAACATCAAAAAAATATAATCATTTGATTTTTAATATTTTAGATAAAAAACATTTCTTGAAGGATAAAATACACTTTAAAGGGACAAAAAGACACAAATAATTGTAAATCAAATATTTAAACACACATACCTATTAATTATAAGATTTTGTATTGTAGATGGAAAATACCTGTTCGTAATTGAATTTACCTTAAAAGAAAAAGATGATTTTTAGAATTTTACAAATTAGAAAATTTATTATAGCCGTAGCTTTAGTAAGCTTCATATTCAAGTAAAATTACAAAAAGCGATGTGTAATGAAATAGTACTAAGAGCTGAATTATTAAGAGATGTCTCCTCCATTGCTACAGGTATATTATATGATTTACTAACAAAAATTTCGCATATATGTCGTTTCTTTTTCACTATTCTTGTGTTAAAAAAAGCAACTGTAGATGCGGCTATGCTTGATTTTTTTGCCTTAGACTAGTAAAAAATAATCCAACATATTTACACGAAATTCTTATCAGCATATTATTTTATAGATACAAAGCGCATTATATATTTTATCAATTCGAAAATGAAAATGAAATTTTTGTTGTCAGAGTTTTAGGCAAGCGAATAAATTTTATCGAACATTTTTAGAAGGCTGGCTTACTGCCTAAAAAACGTCGCAGCAGAAATAACTTTAGTCATTATAGTAGAGTATTCTTCACTGTGCACCAGACACACCACGAATTGTGATAGTGATTGTAGTGGAGTCTCCGCACTAGCTATACAAAACATTAAATATGAAAGTACTCCCTAACTTTCATCGTCATCTTTTTGAAGGTGGAGGTTTCCTACACTAGCAACACCATGTAACCACCGTAACTTGAAGATTATATTTATTTAGGTGGAGACCCTGGTCTTCAACTGAGTCTCCTCCTAAATGCATTTTCTAGTTCGGCGCTATGGTAGGCGGTACAATATCACAACAAGAAGTATCGTCAATTACATCTTGACTACCTCCAATACCTTGCGTATTTGGCAGATTATTTAAACCTGTTATAGGCACTCCATAAGTTGATGAATTAGGATCGGTATCTACGTTTGGACTTGCTAATGTACCCGAATTACCTACCAAATTAGCAATTACTGACATATTCGTACTACCCGCATAACCTGTTACAGGTTGCCCTGCACCATCTAATCCATTGTTAGGTACATCTAATCCTGTTCCTGTGGCATCCGTAAGATTACTTTGCTCAAAGTCTCCGTCTCCTTCTATAGCATCTGGACAACCATCACCGTCGCTGTCTAGATCTAAATGATTTAGTATACCATCATTATCTAAATCCTCATCGCAAAGTGCTAAGGCATAGAAATTATTTAAGATAAAAGTAACCTCACTGATAAATCCATTACTCCATGTAGACCCTGCGTCTCCTTGTAAACGATAAAAACGATAATTCCCTGCATTTTGACTAATGACTGCATTTACCTCTAAATCAGTTTCAGATTGTCCATAAGCCTCACTAGTCGATAAATTGGTCCAACTAGATCCATCATTTGATCCTTGTACCGTAGCACTTACTCCATTAAGTAAGAAACTATTCGAATTTAACAACTGGAACGTAATTTCACTTATTTCAAGAGCCAAAGGAAATTCAAATTGCATAATGGTGTTTCCTGTAACAGCCTGAACGTTTGCAAAACGTACTTGGTTTGCCGCAGTATTTGCTATTTCTCCATCCACTGCATTATCATAGGCATAAGAAGTATTAATTAAAGCTATATCTGAAGTAACAGTTATCGTGCTTGTTCTGTCCCCTGTTGTAATTGAAGCCTCGCTAAAAAAACAGCTTGGACTTTCTACAATATCCAAAATACCATCATTATCATCGTCGATATCGAATACATCCGTAATATCATCATTGTCGGTATCTATACACGCATCAATGGCGCTATTCAATGCATAATCATCGTAAAACGATGCATATTCTGTAGTTCCATCTAATGGCAATACCGCTCCTCCGTTACTATCGATACTATCCAATAATCCATCATTGTTAGTATCGTCGTTACCACTATTGGTAGTTTGATCGAAAATAAACTGTGCATTATCTACGTTAGGAGTCGTTGTAGTTACTGCTCCACCTGTTCCATTTTCTATTGTTCCTTGTCCTCTCGCTGTTGTTGGCAGTACATTTGCTTCTACAGCATCTGGACACCCATCTCCATCACTATCTAAATCCAAATGATTTGGAATTCCATCATCATCTGTATCTAATTCGAAACAAGGTGAACTAGGGTCTACAATTTCTCCAACAGCTAAAGTTAAACCAGACCAATTTTCACTTTTATTCGCTACAAACTGGATCACTGTAGTAGCACCTGCAACTACAATAGAACCATCTCCTTCTCCTCCAGCTAACGAACGATTATTTGGCCCATATAAGGCTAGGAAACCATTAGACTTTAATATAGAAACCTCATTTACAAAATCATACGTAACCGTACTACCAGCAGCTGGGTTGGTATTATTTCCTGCTCCTAAAGACCATATTTGGAATACTGGGTTCAATACGGGCTGTGAGAATACAAATCGATGTACTACGTTTGTTCCACTAAAAGTTTGAATAAAATTCGTACCTCCTGATACCGATGGTACAGGACAGTGTTGACTGGTATCTTCTATAGCTGCATTACTTAATAAATTTCGTACATCTCCTTCGTAATTCACCGTAATGGTCACCCCTCTATGATTGGTAACCGTACCTACTGCCGTATTCGTTGTTGTATTGAAAGAAGTCCACTGCACTCCTTTATAAATCGGATCGATCTCTGTACAGGTTGCATTTGCACTTGGACACTGTAACCCTTCATCAGCATCGATAATACCATCGTTATCATCATCAATATCAAAAATATCTGCAATACCATCGTCGTCTGTATCCAAACATGCATCAATAAATACATTCAATGCATTCTCTTCATACATACTCGTATATTCTACTTTACTATCCAATGGTAAAGTCGCTCCATCATTGCTATCTATAGTATCTAATAATCCATCGCCATTAGTATCATCTGCCCCTCCATTCGTAGTAGAATCAAAGGTAAATTGTGCATTATCTACATTACTAGTCGTAGAAGTAACCATTCCGCCACTACCATTTTCTAAGGCACCTGTTCCGATACCTGTAGTAGGCATTACATTGGCTTCGACTGCGTCGGGACAACCATCTCCATCACTATCTAAATCCAAGTGATTGAATATTCCGTCACCATCAGCATCTTCAATACATAATCCTTTAGGATACTTTGAAGCGATATAATCGTCAAAAACGAAATTTACCTCGCTTGAAAGCCCATTAGACGATATTGTCCCAGAAATCCCAAATAAGCGATAATACTTATAATCCCCTTGATTTTGAGTAATCTCCAATTGGTCTGAACGAGAGTTGCCTGTAATTGGATTGGCGTCACTCGAAGTTACGTAAGTAACATCTGCACTTAAAGCAGTCCAAGTCATATCATTGTTACTTCCTTCTACACGAATCACTGCGTTACTAAAATGACTATTGGTGTTTACATATTCAATAAAAATATCATCGACACGAATCGGTTGTATAAATTCGAATTTGTACACCTCTTGTCCACTTAGTGTTTGTGCATTTACAAACTGTACAGCATAGTTGGCTGCTGCTGTTCCTACATCACTATCGACTAATTCTTCTGGAGCACTATAGGTCGCTATCATATTTAATTCTGTAGTTACCGTAACATCCGTTCTACGATCACCCTCGTTAAATTCTTCTTCTAGATAAAAACAGCCTGGGGATTCTTCGGCATCCACTACCCCATCGTTGTCATCGTCAATATCAATTAGATCTATAATATCGTCATTATCTGTATCTAAACAAGCGTCTAAGAAGCTAGAAGTCCCTACAAAACTATAAGTCGAGGCATATTCAGTTATTTGGTCTACTGTTCCTGTACCTCCGTTATCATCAATACTATCTAATATTCCATCGCTATTACTATCATTAGTCGCATTAGAAATAAATGTAAATTGTGCATTAGCTGTACTCACTATGTTATTCGTTGTTCCATCTCCATTTTCTACATTCCCGTTACCAATACCTGTAGTTGGCATTACCCCAGCTTCTTCTGCATCGGGACAACCATCTCCGTCACTATCTAAATCTCGATGATTCAATACACCATCACTATCTAAGTCTTCAGTGCAAGTAGCTTTAAAATATTTGGAAGCTACAAAACTGTCAAATACGAAGTTTACTTCTGTAGAATTTCCATTTTGAGAAATATTTCCTGAAATACCCCATAAACGATAATATTTGTAATCCCCTCTATTTTGTGTAATTTCTAATTGATCGGAACGTGAATTTCCTGTAATTGGATTAGGATCACTTGAGGTAATGTAAGTGATGTCATTACTCAAAGGAGTCCAATTACTATTATCGTTACTTCCCTCTATACGCACTATTGCATTACTAAAATGACTATTGGTATTTATATATTCAATAAAAATATCATCGATAGCTACGGCTTGTAGGAATTCAAACTTATAAATTTCTTGTCCGCTTAAAGCTTGGTTATTGAAGCGTACTGCATATTGAGCTACAGCTGTACCTACTACACCATCTACAACCTCCTCAGGTGCATTATACGTGGCGTTCATTGCTAACTCGGTGGTAACCGTAACCAAACTAGAGCGATCTCCTGCGTTGAATTCTGCTTCACTATAAAAACAACTTGGCGACTCTTCAGCATCGACAATACCATCGTTATCATCATCGATATCTGCTAAGTCTCCAATACCATCGTTATCAAAATCAGCACATCCGTCTAGGGTGTTTGATAGAGCTATTAAACTATAGGTCGAGATATAATCTGGCACCCCATCTCCATTAGTGTCTACACTATCGTTTAGTCCATCTTCTGGAGTACTATCTGTTGCATTGGGATCTAGTTGTGCATTAGCAGTATTGACTGTAGAAGTTACTGCCCCTCCACTACCATTTTCGACATCGGCAGTTCCTAAATCTCCATTAGTCAATGGCAATCCTGCTTCTACAGAATCTGGACAACCATCGCCGTCGCTGTCTAGATCTAAATGATTTGGAATACCATCGTTGTCTGTATCTTCTGAACTTTCTGGAACAATGCTTTCAAAACAGTCATGAATTGCAAAAATAGTTCCTGTACCTCCTGAAACGGAATCAACATCCAAACGTGATGCTCCATCAAGTACAAATTCAAAAAGTGCTGAACCTCCATTTCCGCCAGCAATTGAACCTGTTATTCGGTTTCCTGAAACAGATAAACAACCATTATTTACTTCTTCCAATATTTGTAATGATCCATTATCAACAAAGAAATCCCAAATCTCATCACTATGCGTTACGTTAAGAGACATAAATATTGACCCCGTTACAGGTTTATCAAATACAATACTAAAATTATCATCTCTATTACCTGGACTTACATTGGTTCCTCCTGCAGGAATACTTAAACCACAAGACGTCCAAGCTGGCCATGAAGTAGTTGGAGTAAAATCAGTAATTAATGATAATTGAACACCATTAGACAATGTAAAAGGAAAATCTGTGAATAATCTTATATTATTAAGCTGACAAGGTTCTGTCGGCATTGAACTTAATCCTTCATCTATATCCAATATCCCATCATTATCATCATCGATATCAAATACATCAACAACACCATCCAAATCACTATCCAAACAAGCATCTGTACTTCCATCAAGTGCAAACGTACTATAGGCTGACGTATAGTCCGGCTCTCCATTACCATCAGTATCCACACTATCATTTAATCCATCTTCTGGAGTACTATCGGTACCACTAGGATCTAATTGTGCGTTGTCGATTGTTGTAGTTGTATTCGCCATAGCATCTGTGCCATTACCATTGGTTACTGAAGCTGAAACGATATCTCCATTACTTAAAGGAACTCCTGCTTCTACTAAGTCAGGACATCCGTCACCGTCACTGTCTAGATCTAAGTGATTTAATTCTCCATCGTTATCTAAATCCTCAGTACAAGATGTTTTAAAACTTTTACTTGCTACATAAGTATCCAATTTTACAGTAACTGTTATTTCTGCTATTGCGAGTGTATTAGAAGTAGTTGCTGCGGTTGTCGCTCTAATCTGATAATACTTATAAGCATCGGCATTTTGATCTACTACAAATGTGATATTTGTAGTAGGTGTAGCATTACTTTGTGTATTAGCAGATGAGGTTAACTGTACAAAATTTGAATTATCGTGAGAACCCCACAAGTTAGAAGTACCCGAAGTAGCAAAACGATTACTGACCACTACGGTTTCTAATTCTATTGGTGCTGTAAGGTTAAGAGTAAACCAATTATCTCCAACATTTACCGTTTGAGCATTTGTGAAATTAAATGTAAGCGTAGTATTCCCATCAAATAATAAATCTAAACTTTCTCCCAGTTGCGGTGCAAAACCTGAGGTCATTGATAAAATAGTGGCTGCTTCTGCTTCTGTAAAGAAACAACTAGGTGATTCTTCGGCATCTACGATACCATCGTTATCATCATCGATATCTGCTAAATCGCCAATACCATCATTATCAAAATCAGCACAACCATCTAAGGTATTTGACAAGGCAATTTGAAGGTATGTAGAAGTATAATCTGGGAGTCCATCACCATTAGCATCTAAACTATCATTTAACCCATCTTCTGGAGAGCTATCAGTACCATTTATATCTAACTGAGCATTTGCAATGGTGGTAGTCGTATTGGCTGTCGCATCCACTCCATTTCCATTGGTTACGGAAGCAGAAACTAAATCGGCATTAGATAAAGGTAGTCCAGCTTCTACAGCATCAGGACAACCATCACCATCACTGTCTAAATCTAAACTGTTTGGTATCCCATCCCTATCATCATCTGCTTCTGGTAAGCATGATTGTTTTGTTACATTTTGAACATCTATTCCATCTATAGCTAAATAATTACCATCATTTGTACTTGAAGGAACTATATCTAAAACAATATCAGGACTTGTAGTTGTTGCTGTAAATTCAATAAAATCTGGCTCCCATGTTTTCGGGTTATTTCCATTGTAGGTTAACAAATTAGCTAAATAAGGTACTCCATCTATTGTCCAACGAAAGCGAGCTTCTGCATTTAGTGGTGTTATCCCATTAGTTCCTCCAAATACTTGAATAAATTCTATTCGAATAACATCTCCTACCTCAACCCCTGCTGATTCTGGAATTTCTGTGGAAGTAGCTTCATCTGTAAAACCATTATATATGGCCATAAATACTTGCCCATCTGGAGTTGCCGGAACACCATTTAATGCTCCTGACCAAAAACCTGCTCCTGATAAAGAAAAGGAACCTTGCCAAGTATCTGGGGAACCTGCAGCAGTATTCCAGCCCGTCCCCCCGACTGTAGAGTTTAGAGAAAATGTATTCGTACTTTCGAACCATGCAACATTAAGTGCACCTTCTAGAGACCCATCTACTACTCCATCTAACAATGAAACACAATTTCTAGCATTTTCAATAATATCTAAAATCCCATCGTTATCATCATCGATATCACATATATCAGAAACATTATCTCCATCAGTATCTAAGTTACCTGAAGCTAAAGCATCACATGGATCAACTGTAATATAACATAGCTCTTCTATGATAATTCCAAAAGGGTTATCATCAATACCACCATTAAAAATGTAATCATAGGTAAACGTTACTTGAGTAAAAGAACTTGTAGAAGTAATACTTAGATCACCTCCACTTTGTGGATCTTTGGAATCTATATTACGCTCTGCAAAAATTCGAGTACCCGAATTACAATTTGAGAATGTGACTGAAGTCCCTAATCCATTATCTGTATAACCAATAGTATCTGTACCTCCTGAATTAGTCGAAATATTTGTTATTTCTTCTTCTCCATCTGTTAAGGCTGTTAAGCCTGCATCGTTGTTTATAAAACCTAGTTCTAAATTTACTTGAGCTATCGGTTGGGCAAAAGTTAATGTATACGTCCTGTCTGTTGTTGCTGTTGTAGTACCCAAACGATACCCTACCCCATTATTATCTGAACCTAAGCCATCTGTAATATTTGTTATTGTTACCTGATTATCCACCGTGTTAATAACTAAAGGGCTTGTGGTAGAAGATAACTGACCTGAAGTAATTGTTGTTCCTGTACAAGAAACTGCCGCAGGACAAGCAAGTAACGCCGCAATAGTAGGTGTAGTTTCTATACATAAATCTGATATTCCCGAGAGTTGAGTTGTACCTGCACCACCTGTGACATTAGAAGCGACCCCCCATACAAAATACAAGGAGGTTATAGTGCTTGTTCCAAAATCTGCAGAAAATTGACCTCTGGGATCATCATTAGGAATGTCACCTATACCATTAGCCGCAGCGATGATACTTTGATTAAATGTCCCTGTTGCAGATGGAACACCTGGTAAGTTTCCCCAATCAAAATTACGCATACTTAATACCACACCATTTGTTGCTATGTTATCATATGTTGGGTTTACTCTAGTACTTGTATTCGCATTATAGCCTACTACCATAGCAATCTCCCTATTTCCCGCGGCTCCGTCTATATCTGTAAAACCAAAAACATTACCAACTTCGATCGCTTGGCCAAACTCTAACCGCTGATATAAATAGCTCACAAACCCATTTGCAACGCTATTATCATCAACAGACTCACTACTACTCGTTTCGATTGTTGTAAAATCGGTACCTGATAGTTGTTCCCCTGAGTTAGTGCCAAGGATACCTCCCCCTACAGCTCCCTGAGAGTAGGTTACTGTGACACCTTCGATTGTTAATTGGCTACTTGGAGCATCTGCAACATCATAAACACGAGTACATTGCCCATAACTGTATGAAGCATTTAAAAATAAAGACCCACTAAACAAAGCCATAAGGCAATTCAATGGTATATATTTCTTTAAAACGGTTACAATAGTAAATTTTCCCATAGTATAAATACTTAGTATAATATGTACTTAAATAATTCTAAAAAAGGTATTCCTTCTCTTATCATATATATTTATAGTGCTTACGTATTGTAAATTCAATCGAACTGACATGAAAATATGTTCTTATCTATACCAATACTATTGTTATTCATAATCGAACACACCTCCTCATAAATAAAACACTCAAAAACAAACACTTAACCATTAAATTTACAATAGTATTTTTTTGTAAATACTTGATTTTTAATATTTTAGATAAAATACAATTTTATTCGATTAAGGATAATTTTTATCGATTAAATACAGATCAACAAAACAACAAATAATTGACTTTCAATAAACTACACATAAAAACAATTAACACTAACTACGTCACACCCAGCTGACCCCAGAAAGGGCAGGCTGTCTCCTTATTAGAAGCACTCATTCATTAAGGTAATTTGAGAGTTGGATACTGAAGCGGAGAAGATCCCCTTCTACAAGGACACGAGGGTAGGTTTAACGAAATTCGCCATCTACGTTACCTTCGCGAAATCGGAGGTATCCACACTAGAGGTTGTAAACGTTTAATCTTATTGAATGACTTATACTATCATTGAAGAGATACTCGTCTAGATTGGTATGACGTTCGGTTGAATAATATTACCCTCTATGTAATTCTTACAGCCGTAAGATTTCAGGGGGTGATAGCAAATAGTTGAACTAATTATAACTTTTTAGCTTCCTCCCAATACACATCCATTTCGGCTAAGGTCATATCAGAAAGTGGTTTGTAAATTTCTTTAGCTTTGGCTTCTAAATACTGAAAACGTTTTATAAATTTTTTATTGGTACGCTCTAGGGCATCTTCTGGATTCACATTAAGAAAGCGTGCATAGTTGATCATTGAAAATAATACATCGCCAAACTCAGCCTCTATTTTATCTTGATCTTGATTTTCTACTTCTTCTTGAAGTTCTGCTAGTTCTTCTTGAACTTTCTCGAATACTTGTTGTGGTTCTTCCCAATCGAAACCAACTCCTTTTACTTTATCCTGAATACGACTTGCTTTCACCAAGGCTGGTAAGGATTTTGGAACGCCTTCTAATACACTTTTCTTGCCTTCCTTTAATTTTAAGGCTTCCCAATTCCTTTTCACTTCCTCTTCGTCTGCGACCTCAACATCTCCATATATATGTGGATGGCGATGAATCAATTTTTCGCAAATTTCATTGGACACATCAGCAATATCAAAATCCTTCGTTTCGCTTCCTATTTTTGAATAAAATACGATATGCAACAAAAGATCGCCCAATTCATTTTTAACCTCATCCAAATCATTATCCAAAATAGCGTCACCCAATTCGTAAGTTTCTTCTATGGTCAAATGACGTAAGCTTTGCAATGTTTGCTTTTTATCCCAAGGACATTGCTCTCGTAATTCATCCATTATGGTTAATAAACGATCAAAAGCTTTTAATTGGTCAGCGCGCGTATTCATGAATGTGTTTTAAGTGTACGATTCAAATATAAATCATTAGTCTTTAGAAATGATCGTTAAAATAGAATTACTAATCTCGTATACGGGGGTATTTCTATCTTTCAAACGTTACTTTTTAACATAAGATTCAACTATTCTTCTTCATAAATTAACTTAAATAACTGCAACTTAAACTTAAATAAATTCGTTATTTAGTCAGTCAAACAAAAAAGTGAGTATTTTGAGAAATGAAACACATCATAAAAGCTGGAATGAAGTAAAGACAAATGATTCTTGGGCTTTATTTAAGATCATGGGCGAGTTTACCAATGGCTTTGAAAAAATGAGTGAGATTGGGCCCTGTGTATCTATATTTGGTTCTGCTCGTACTAAAACAGATCATCCCTATTACCAATTAGCCGTAGATGTTGCTGAAAAAATTGTAAAACACGGTTATGGAGTCATTACTGGTGGTGGTCCTGGGATTATGGAAGCAGGGAATAAAGGAGCTTTTCAAGGTGGTGGAACTTCTGTAGGTTTGAATATAGAATTACCCTTCGAACAACATGACAATCCTTATATCCAAAGAGGAATGAGTATTAATTTCGATTATTTCTTTGTTCGAAAAGTCATGTTTGTAAAATACTCTCAAGGGTTTGTTGTATTACCTGGAGGGTTTGGAACACTAGATGAGCTTTTTGAAGCAATTACGTTGATACAAACTGGTAAGGTGGATAAATTTCCTGTTATTCTTGTTGACCGCGAATTTTGGGGAGGTTTATTCGAATGGGTAAAGTCTACTTTGCTTGCAAAATATGGTAATATTAGTGCTGAAGATTTAGATCTTGTACATTTAGTTGATACTCCTGACGAAGTTCTAGAAATTTTAGAAAAATTCTACGACAAAAATAATCTAAGTCCTAATTTCTAAGTTCTAATAACTTTGCTAAAAACACGATTACTTGTTTTATTTTTATTGATCAACGTATGTATGATCGCTCAACACAAGCATCATATAGCTGCTACTTTGATAGATTCGTTACAAACGATCAAGATAAAGCATACAATCGACTATAAAAACACCAGCAATAAGTCCCAATCTTCAATATTTTTGATGGATTGGGCTAATGCTTTTTCTAGTAAAACCACCCCGTTAGCAATACGCTTTGCAGAAGATTATCGGAGAGCATTTCAGTATGCTCCGGCAAATGAACGTGGGTATACTGATATCTCGAAAGTTTCACTTGATAAAGCTTCTGCTTCTTGGAAACGACCTTCTGGTCATCCTGATATTGTTGAAATTCCTTTAGATATTTCCCTTAAGCCTAAAGATTCAGTTGCAATTGAATTAAATTATATCGTTAAAATTCCTAAATCTCGATTTACAAAATTTGGCTATGATGATAGTGGATACAAATTAAGGTATTGGCATTTGTCACCTTGTGCTATTATTGATAATGAATGGTCATACTATAGCCATAAAAACTTGAATGACTTTACCGCCAGTCTTGACGAATATGAGCTAGATTTGACCTTAACGAAAGAAAATACTGTTTTTTCTAATTTAACTTCATCCGATGCTTCATCAGATACTTCTCCTATTCGTTTACATGGAAAACACATACAGAATATTGAACTTTATATTGAAGATAAACCCAATTTTTATAATTTCAAAATAGATGATAAAGTCATTACCTCTGATATCCCTACCGGTAAACTTAATCCTATTGAATTTCAAGAAGCCATACTTCGCACATACGATTTTGTCACTTCATACTATGGCGAATTTCCTCAAGAAAATATATTCATCTCATACACAGATTACTTAAAACAACCTGTATACGGCTTTACTCAGTTACCTATAGGTTTCCACCCTTTTAAGGAGCAGTTTAAATTTGAAATCACTTTTCTAAAACAATTAACGAAAAAAGCTAAGTCGAGTCATTTTATTTCTAACCTAAGAACAGATCAGTGGTTTACCGACGCCACTCAAGTTTATCTTTTGATGACGTATATCAAACGTTATTATCCTAAAGAAAAACTGTTAGGTAAATTGAGTAAATTGATCGGTGTTCGTTGGTTTCATGCTGCCGATTTAAGCTTTAATGATCAATATTACCTAGGGTATAGGAATACTGCTTCAAGATTTTTACAGCAATCATTAACGTTACCAAAAGATTCTCTTTTAAAGTTCAATTATAATATATCCAATCCTTATAAAGCGGGCTTGGCTATTGACTACCTTTCTCATTATGATGATCACATCGATCTACATACTTTGATACAACAATTTTATAAAGAACATACTTTAAAATCGACAACGACTAATGACTTTTTGTCCCTCATAAAGAATAGCGCTTCTAAGGATATTTCGTGGTTCGAAAATGATTTTCTAAATAGTAATAAAAAAGTTGATGTCAAAATACAAAAAACAAGAAAAGAAGGAGATAGCATACGTGTATACCTCAAGAACAAAGGACTAGCTGTCCCGATCAAAATAAACGGATTTTCAAAAACGAAAAAATTAAGTGATGAATGGCTCCCTCCTTTTAAGGACACCACAAGTATTTCTTTTCATAAACAGGCACGCTATTTTGCTATAGATTTTGCAGAGAAACTACCGGAAGTTAATAGACGAAATAACTATTGGTCTCAAAAAAGCTTATTGCACAAACCTTTACAATTACGAATATTTCAAGATATTGAAGATCCAAAATACCATCAAACTTTTGTAATTCCTGTATATGATTTTAATGTCAATGATGGATTATTATTGGGTACACGTATTTTCAACAAACCTTTGTTCTATCCCAAAAATTTCTTGTACAGTTTTACTCCTAGTTATGGATTAAATTCTGAAGAAATTCAAGGCTCTGGTCAATTATCATACATACATCAATTAAAACCCTACGGCTGGTCTTTTTTAACATTTAACCTTTCTGGTCAAACAGAAAGTTTTGCTCCTGGTTTACGTTTTTTATCATACACGCCATCGATTAGGTTTAGCTATAGACCCAAAGATTTACGAAGTAACTTAAGTCAATCTTTCAGAGCCCGACTTGTGTCTATAGAGCGACAATCATCAGAAGCATTTCCACTAGAAACACCTAACTATCGTGTATTTAATGCTCGATATAATTATAGCAATCCTAACCTTACTAATGTGTTTGGATTTAATATTGATTATCAACTTGCTGAAAATTTTAGCAAAGTATCCACGACCGTTGGTTATCGAAAATTATTTAATAACAACCAGTGGGTAGATTTTCGCTTCTATGCTGGCGCCTTTGTTTTTAATAACGCTCAGAAAGATGGTGACTTTTTTAGTTTTGCATTAGACCGACCGACAGATTATTTGTTCGATTTCAACTATTTAGGAAGGCAGGATGATAGTAGTTTTGTAAGTCAACAATTTATTTCTGCTGAAGGAAATTTCAAATCTCGTTTAAATCCAAGATTTGCGAATCGATGGATTACTACAGCCTCGGCAGAGACTAGTATTTGGAACTGGGTAATGACATATGCTGATATTGGATTGGTCAAAAATGCTGGTGTTGATCCAAGGTTTCTTTACGATACGGGTATTAAATTGAATCTTGTTCAGGATTACTTAGAGTTGTATTTTCCTTTACAATCGAGTATCGGATTCGAACCAACACTTGATAATTATGAAAAACGCATTCGATTTAAATTTTCACTAAGCCTAAGCACTCTCGTGCAGCTGTTTACACGTGAGTGGTATTAATCAACTGGAATTTAGATATCAAATTTAGAATTTTGTACTTTTACTGATGCTAAACGAGATACTACATGCAGTCTGAAACTCAAACCAACACTTCTCTTTCATTCGAACAATTCAAAGAACAAGTACTTTCCGATTATCGTATCGCCTACCTAAGCCGCCAATGCAGTCTTATGGGAAGGCGAGAAGTATTATCTGGGAAATCTAAGTTTGGTATTTTTGGGGACGGTAAAGAAGTTGCACAGTTGGCTTGGGCTAGAGTATTTGAAAAAGGTGATTTTCGATCGGGTTACTATCGAGATCAAACATTTATGTTTGCTTTGGGAGAATACACGCCTGAAAGATTTTTTGCAGGATTGTATGCCTGGACAGATATAGAAAAAGAATCTTTTTCAGCAGGAAGACAAATGGGAGGGCATTTTGCCACCCACAGTTTAAATGAAGATGGTAGCTGGAAAAATCTTAGTGAACAATACAATAGTAGTTCGGATATTTCTTGTACTGCTGGACAAATGCCTAGACTTGTCGGACTAGCACAAGCTTCGAAAGTATATAAAGAGTTATCAAACCTTCAAAATCGCACTCAGTTTTCGAATAAAGGAAATGAAGTAGCTTGGGGTACTATTGGTAACGCTAGTACTTCCGAAGGATTATTCTTCGAGGCTATAAACGCAGCGGGAGTGTTACAAATTCCTATGGTAATTAGCGTATGGGATGATAGTTTTGGGATTTCTGTTCATAATAAATACCACACTACTAAAGAAAATATATCCGAAGTTTTAAAAGGGTTTCAACGTACGGAAACAGAAAAAGGATTCGAAATCATTACTGTAAAAGGTTGGGATTATACTGGACTTATCGATGCTTATGAAAAAGCTAATCATTATGCCCGAAACGAACATGTTCCTGTATTGATTCATGTTACGGATATGACACAACCGCAAGGCCATTCTACTTCAGGATCTCATGAACGCTATAAGAGTGAAGAGCGTCTTCAATGGGAAAAAGATTTCGATTGCAATAAAAGGTTTAGAGATTTTATCATTGAAGCCAATATCGCTACTGACATTGAATTACAAGATGTTGAAAAACAAATAAAAAAAGAAGTTCGCGAAAGCAAAACCAAAACTTGGAAGCAATTTATTGGCGGAGTGATCAATGAGCAATTAGATGCCCTTACTTATTACAAACCTATAATAGAAAAAAGTACGCAAAGTGTTTTTATAAAAGCTATTGTTGAAGAACTAGAAGCTAACGGAGAACCTATCCGTAAAGATATATTAGAAGCTGGTCGAAAAATTTTACGCTATATAGCTCATGAAGATTTTGAGGAAAAGCATAAAATGATCGAATGGTTAAATCATTATCAAGAAGGGTTGCGCCCAAAATTCAGTTCGTTTCTCTATGACGAAAGTGAAAATGCTGTAATCAACCAAGAGGCTATTCCTCCTGAATTTGATGAAAATGCTCCTTTAGTAGATGGACGAATTGTACTACGCGACAATTTTGATAAAATTTTTGAAGCAAATCCTGATGTTTTAATTTTCGGAGAAGATTCTGGAAAAATAGGAGATGTCAACCAAGGTTTAGAAGGACTTCAAGAAAAGTATGGTGAAACACGAGTTTCTGATACAGGAATCCGCGAACCTACTATTATTGGACAAGGTGTTGGTATGGCAATGAGAGGACTACGCCCTATTGCCGAAATACAATACTTAGATTATATTTTATATTGCCTAAC
Source organism: uncultured Aquimarina sp. (assembly GCA_947493035.1). Classification (GTDB taxonomy): domain Bacteria; phylum Bacteroidota; class Bacteroidia; order Flavobacteriales; family Flavobacteriaceae; genus Aquimarina. The sequence continues at coordinate 15,356 of CANLOW010000015.1, read as the reverse complement.
GACCTTAAGTGACGACTTAGCTTGTTTACGTTATCGTACCTTTAATAAACAGAAGGCTCCTTTAATAATTCGTACAAGAGGACATCGTTTAGAAGGGATATGGCATTCAGGCTCTCCAATGGGTGGCTTGATACACTTACTTAGAGGTATTTATATTCTTGTACCCCGAAATATGACACAGGCCGCAGGTTTTTACAACATGCTATTAGAAGGTGATGACCCAGGGTTGGTTATAGAAAGCCTAAATGGATATCGTCTAAAAGAAAAACTACCTAACAATTTAGGTGCTTTTAGAACACCTATCGGATATACGGAAACACTTCGACAAGGAACAGATATTACCTTGGTTTCATATGGATCTACACTTCGACTTGTAGAAGCTGCTGCAAAAGAATTATTAATTATGGGCATTAGCGCTGAAGTAATTGATATCCAATCATTAGTTCCGTTCGACTTAGGGCATAGTATTTCTAAAAGTGTTGCCAAAACTAATCGCATCTTAATTATAGATGAAGATGTCCCTGGTGGTGCTACGGGTTATATCTTACAGCAATTGATGGACGAACAACAGTTATTTCAATATTTAGATAGCGCTCCACAAACGATTACTTCACAACCGCATCGTCCTGCTTTTGGAACTGATGGCGATTATTTTAGTAAGCCTTCTATCGATGATATATTCGAGAAGACTTATGAAATTATGCATGAAAGTAATCCTACTAAATATCCTAAATTGAGGTAAACAGTAAGGTTTAGCATCTAATTTGACACTTACTTGATTCTTTAAATAATTTTGTTTTAAATGTCTGAAATTATAGATCGAAAAAGACAACTTTTAGAAAATCTAAAAACATATTTCGGATACACCTCTTTTCGAACAGGGCAAGAAGAAATTATAAATTCGATATTCGAAGGACATGATAATATGGTCATTATGCCAACAGGTGGTGGTAAATCCATATGTTACCAACTCCCGGCCACTGTATTACCCGGTTTAACTTTAGTCATTTCTCCTTTGATCGCTTTAATGAAAGATCAAGTTGATGGATTAAATGCTATAGGAATCGGTGCTGCTTATATCAATAGTAGTCAACAAGCTGGTGAGCATAATGAGGTTTTTTCAAAAGTTATTTCAGGAGAATTTAAACTCTTATATGTTGCCCCTGAAAGTTTAGCTGCTCTAAAAGGAATAGTAGATAATGTTACCATTAGCTTAATTGCAATTGACGAAGCACATTGTATTTCGGCTTGGGGCCATGATTTTAGACCTGCATATACCAAATTAGGTTTTTTAAAAAATCGCTTCCCCTCTACTCCAATTATTGCATTAACAGCAACTGCTGACAAAGCGACTCGAGGAGATATTATCAATCAATTAAATTTACCCAACCCTAAAGAGCATATTAGTTCTTTTGATAGAAAAAATTTAAGCTTAACCGTCAGAAGTGGAACTGATCGTGTTCGAAAAATTCTAGATTTTTTAGATGATCGGCCTAATGAGTCTGGGATCATATATTGCACCAGCCGAAAAGGAACTGAAAGCTTAGCATCGAAACTTGCTACCGAAGGCTTTAAAGCTAAAGCATATCATGCTGGCCTAACCTATGACGAAAGAGAACTTGTACAAAATGCTTATATCAATGATGATATACAAATAGTTTGCGCTACCGTTGCCTTTGGTATGGGGATTGACAAATCGAATGTGCGCTGGGTAATACACTACAATTTACCAAAAAACATAGAGGGTTACTATCAAGAAATAGGCCGAGCGGGCCGAGATGGGTTATCGTCTGATACGTTACTTTTTCATAGTTATGCAGATGTCATACAGCTACAAAAATTTGCTATGGATAGTGCTAATGAAGATGTTCAATTAGCGAAGCTAGATCGCATGAAACAGTATGCTGAAGCATTGAGCTGTAGACGAAAAGTACTTCTTAGTTATTTTGGAGAGATATTAGAAGAAGATTGTGGCAATTGTGATATTTGTAAGCGCCCTCCTAAATTTTTTGATGGAACGGTTCACGCTCAAAAAGCATTATCCACTATCGTTCGTGTCAATGAATCTGAAAACATGGCTACAATTGTAGATGTACTTCGTGGTTCTCAAAATGCTAACATACAAGAGAAAAACTATCAACAACTCTCGACATATGGCATTGGTAAAGAAGCCTCTTGGAAAGATTGGCAACAATACCTTATCCAAATGACCAACCAAGGACTCATAGAAATCGCTTTTCACGAGAATAGCAGGTTAAGACTTACAGAGCTCTCAAAAAAAATATTATTCGAAAAACAAAAAGTGCAATTAGCACACATTGTTACGAAACCCGAAAAAGTGTTATCTGCGAAACCAAAAGCAAAGAAAGCAGATACACTATTCGAACATTTACGCGAATTAAGACTTCGATTGTCTAGAGAATCTAATATCCCAGCATATCAAATATTTAGTGATGCTGCTCTTAAAGAAATGGAGCGAGAACGCCCTATGACCGATGAGGATTTTAGTCAAATTAGTGGTGTCGGAAAACGTAAAATGGAAACTTATGGTTATGAATTCATTAAAGCAATTATTGGTTTTCATAAAAATAAACGAGCTACTTCAAAAAGTAAAATCCCGACTTATCAAGTTAGTGCCGATTTATTTTTAGAAGGAAAAAGTGTTGCTGAAATTGCCGCTAAAAGAAGTATCCAACCTTCAACGATAATTTCTCATTTATGTAAAGTATATGAAACAAACCAAAAACTTCCTTTAGACGAATTGATTTCCTTAGATGACTTGAAAGCGATGACTAAAGCTTATGAGCAATTAGATGAAAATCAATCTTTAAAACACTATTTTGACCATTTTGAAGAAAAAATAGATTACGAAACGATACGTATCGCTCTAACTCTACTAAAAGTTTCACATCAGTAAACTAACTCATTAATATATAAAACAGTCAATTTTAAGAAGTAAAGCTATAGTAGCTTTATAATATTTCATCCTTTTTCGATGTCAAAAAATTAAGATTTATGCTGTATTTCATCGATTCGTTAAAATTCTTAGTTATATTTACTTAAGTAATATAAAAATCATAATTCATGCCAATCATAGAAGAACAAGATCTATTGGATTTAAAAAACAAAGTCGAATCACTACAGACTTCTAATATTGATCTAAAAATTGAATTGGAAGAAAAAGAAAAAGCTACAGAAAGCACAGCCAAACAAAGAAATATAATTGGTGCAATTGCTGGTTTACTATTTCTTACAGCATTAGCCTTTCTTTTTTTATGGTTAACTAAAGATAAAGTTAAAAATCAAAATACTTTTTTAAACGAAGGAGAATTTGTAGTAAATCAGTCTAAATTAGATTCTATAGTTAATGATCGTATTGCTATACATGCGAACGACAATTACGATGAGCTTACAAATGACAGTAGTGCTGGCTCTATAAAAGATGAATTGATCTATGCCGTACAAGTCGCAGCGTTTACGGATAATAACATCTCTTTAACCTCTGATGATCTTGCACAATTTCAGGAAGTAAAAAAAGGGAAATTCTATAAGTATTCATTAGGTGCTTTTTCTACATTAGAAGAAGCTCAACAGTTTCGTAAAGACTTAGTCCGTTTAGGCTTTGAAGATGCTTTCATCGGCTCATACCAAAACGGAAAGCGTGTGCGAATTGAAGAGGCTTACTAGTCTGTTTAAGTTTTTTATCTAAAAATAAATGTCTTTATATTATAGTTAGCTGTCTTTAATATTTTCAGCTAGGCCTAAAGCTATTATCAATCTTAAGTAAGCGATTACTCCTCTTACTTAAGATTGATAATAGGATATAGATATATTTTAAAAACTTAGAGTAGGCTAAATGAGAGTTCTAAAATTAACTTTAAAATCATTTCTACTATTACTAGGAATTATACTGTGCTATCTTATAATAGCATTAGTATTTTCGAAGATTACTATCTCAAAAAGAAACACTGACGCTCCTCTGTTTACATCTATATTTTTAAAAACAAATGGTGTTCATCTTGATTTAGCTTTACCTAAAGACAAGATGAATGACGAACTTTTAAAAGGTATTTTAGAGGTTGAAAAGACAAATTATATTGCCTTTGGGTGGGGTGATGAGAATTTCTATATCAACACTCCGACATGGGCAGATCTTACGTTTTCAAATGCATTTTCAGCATTATTTCTCAATAATTCATCCTTGATACATATTACTAAATATTATCAACCAAGAAAAAAATGGATCGAAATACCCGTTAGTAAAGAAGAGTTTCAAAAACTTGAAAATTATTTACTGAGTCATTTTATTATAGATAAAAATGGGCAAAAAATACTCCTAGAAGATAAAAGCTATACCTCTAACGATGACTTTTATAAAGCAAAAGGGAGCTATTCTTGTTTTAAAACATGCAATACTTGGATAAATACTGGATTCAAAACTGCTGGTCTAAAATCTTCTTATTGGACTCCCTTCGACTTTGGATTATTGCATAAATATTGATAATCAATATTGCTATTCAATTGTTCAATGAGCTTTTTATCCGAACAGCATGCATAATGCTTCAAGATCATTAAACCAATACGACCTCTTGGACTAAAAAGCATTTTAGAACCTAAAGAATTTTCTTTAACTCCTAATTTTTCAACAAAGGAACCCCAAGGAATAGATTGATAAATCTTACCAAGATCACTTTCTAGAAAACGAGTATGAAAAGCATCTAAATTTTCTTTAGCAGATAAAAATGAAAATTCATGCTGAAAATTACTAATTCTTTGTAATTTCATAAATAACGTAAAAAGTAAACCCCGTTTTTAGCTCTCTACAGCTGTTTTCGGGGTTCTTATTTACTATAATTTACCACAAAAACATTTAAAATACAAAGGTTTGGGGTATTCTGAATGTGCCAATATAAAATCTCCTTAAAGATGAAAAGCGCCATCTTATACAAGATGACGCTTTCTTCAAACAAATACTACTTACTACACAAAAACTAACTATTGTTTTTTCCGATTATCTAATAGAAAAACTATCAGATATATATTATGTGAAACTCTTATCAATAAATCGTTTTACCATTTTTGCTAAATACGGGTTTAAAAAGCGTTACCCTTGTGCGAGGTAACGCCATTAATCAAACAAATACTACTCTACTACACAAAAACTACTCACTGTCTTACTATTATGAATTCACTTCGTCTATTCAATTGGTGTTGTTCTTCAGTACAATCTACACCGTCACTACATTCATTAGTCAATTCGATCTCACCGTACCCACGCCCTGTTAATCGGCTTCTAGAGATTCCTCCCTTTTCAACAATGTATTTTATAGTGTTCTTATTTCTTCTTGTACTTAAATCAATATTATAAGCAAATGGTGCTCTACTATCTGTATGACTTCGAACATCGATATCCATTTTAGGGTATTCTTTCATTACTGCAATTACTTTTTCTAATTCTATAGCTGCATCTGGACGAATAAAATCTTTATCAAAATCGAAGTAGATCGGATTTAATTGTAAAACTTTAGCTAAATCATCCCCTACTTTTGTTTTAATATTATTGATAATTGGCGCGCCCTTTCTTAGCTGTAATGGTTGATTGTGTTCGAACTCAAATACTGTACTAGATGCAAAATCTAATTCTGTAGGCTTATAATCTCCTTCTTCAGCTCTTATCACATATTTTTCATCACACTCTATTGGCAATTGATATTTAGCATTTTTATCAGCTATTGTCGAAGTAAGTTTTTCTAACTTTTCATTAAATAAAGTAACTCTAGCTCCTGGCAAAAGAGCTCTGGTTTCTGCATCTGTTACCGTTCCTTTTAAGTATTGGTTACAGTTAGTTATTAAGTCATCTATCTGTTGAAAAGCATAAATATCATCACTTCCCAAACCTCCTAATCGATTACTTGTAAAATATCCAATCTTATCGTCTTCATCTAATATGAACGAGAAATCATCATCGGGGCTATTAATCGGTTTTCCCACATTATAAGGCTCTTTGTATTTCCCTTTTAGCGAAGGTTTTGCTACAAAAACATCTAATCCTCCTAATCCGATATGACCATCACTTGCAAAAAACAAATCTCCTTTTTCTGTAATAAATGGAAATGTTTCTCTTCCTTCTGTATTAATATTTTTTCCAAGATTAATAGGCTCTCCGTACGTATTCTCTCCTAAAACCTTTACAAAATAAATATCTGAAAGTCCTTCTGTACCTGGCATATCACTAGCGAAATATAGTCTTGATTCATCTGCTGAAAGTGCAGGATGCGCTACTGAATATTCGTCACTATTGAATGGCAATTCTCTTATATCTGTCCATTTATCATTTTTTAAACTTGCCTTGTAAAGCTTTAATTTCGTCGTTCCATTAGCATCAGATTTTCTTCTTTTACCTGTATAATTATTTCTAGTAAAATACATCGTACGGCCATCTTTTGTGAAAACGGTAGATGATTCATGATACTTTGTATTTATAGCACCTTTAGTCTCTATAGGGTTAAATAATGTCGATTTCCCATCTGATTCTCTATCAGCACTAAAAAGATTTAAAAAAGGTGCATTTGTCCAATCATGAATATTTTCTGAAGCTCCATTAGATCGATCGGAAGCAAAATAAACGGCATCTTTACCATAAAAGCTTGGCCCAAAATCTGAACCTGAAGTATTTATATTCTCTACATTATAAACTTTAAATTTCCCAGATTGCTTATCTATTAAATCTAGATAATTTCTGTCTTTTCTAAATAATTTAGCTCTACGTTCATCTTTACCCGTCTCTTCATCAAACTGTTCCATAACATTATCAGACAGCTCGTATTGTCCAACATTCTTTAAAGCATGGCTATAACGAAACAAATATTCGGGTTTCATTGTACTAGAATATTCGTCATACAACTTACCATACCATTTAGAGGCATTAGCAAGGTCTGCATTATAATAGTAAGAGTCTCCTAGTTTTTCAAAAAGATCTTGAGATGAATACCCTTTTTTAGCAACACTTAGATAAGCATCTCTTGCATCTATATATGCGTATTGTTCAAAATCTTTATTAGCTCTTTCTATTTTCTTCTCTTGAGCGGTTACACCATTGAAAGCCAAGAAAGCCGCTAATATGCTTGTTTGTATGTATTTTATTTTCATGACTAAAAGTTTTAGAAGAATCTAGGAGTTACTAAACGAGTTTCTTTTCTAAATAATTCGAATCGAACCATTACCTCATAACTTCCATCATTAAATGTTGTATTTCCTAAATCTGTAGTTTCTCTATCGTATCCAAACCCGATCATCATACTATCTGATATCTGAAAAGCAGCTAATCCACTCCATGCAGCACTCCAACGGTATGCAGCTCCTAAGGTTAGCTTTTCCCAGAGTAAGAAGTTTGCCGAAAGATCTACTTGTAAAGGGGCTCCAAAAACGATTTTGGATAAAGCTGCAGGCTTAAATTTTACATTATTTGATAAATCGAATGTATGCCCTGCCATGATGTAATAATTCACCCTCTCTTCCGCTAAGAAACTAGTTGCGTTAGCCGAGTTAATATCTATATCATCAAAATGTTTTGTCTCTAATAAGTTAGGTGCACTTAATCCTAAATAAAAACGCTCAGTATAGTAGTAAAAACCGACTCCTACTGTTGGACTAAGCTTGTTGTCGATATTTGTTTGAAAATTTTGATCTTGAGAAATACCATCTAATGCACTTAACTTTGTGAAATCTACATTAAGAAGATGAGCTCCTACTTTTAACCCAAATCCTAACTTTCCTTTTTCAGAAGTAGGAATTGTATATGAGAAATCAGCTGTTAAGTACGTCTCTTGCGAAGGTCCTATTTCATCATGAATGATATTCCCTCCAAGCCCCACTCGACCTATTCCTACAGGCGAATGTAAACCTAATGTTTGCGTCCTCGGAGCACCTTCGATACCTACCCATTGGCTTCTATGTAGCCCAACGATACTCATCACTCCTCTAGAACCAGCATACGCTGGGTTAATAGATTGAGGATTGTACATATATTGAGTATACTGTGCATCCTGTTGTGCAAAGACTAAAGTACATGACAATAGTCCAATCGCCAGCATTAGTTTTTTAATATAAATTTTTCTCATGGTCTAAGCTTTTTAAATTAAAGCTCTACTCTTAAGTAGAGCTTTAATGTTTATAGGATTTTAGTTTAGATATAAATAACCTGCCTTACTTACTGATCTTCCATCTATTACATAGTTCAATACATAGAAGTAAGTACCTGTTGCTAACTTCTGGTTTTGATCTACTGTTACACGTCCTTCAGAGAATCCTCGGAACACATTTCCACTAGTTCCGTAATCCTGTGTTTCATATACTTTTACTCCCCAACGGTTGTAAATTGTAATATCATTAGATGAAGTTCTATCTAAACCTCTAATAGTTAACAAGTCATTCATTCCATCTCCGTCAGCTGATACTGCATTGAAGACTTCAACTTCACCACCTGTATTTGTATTAGGCTCTAAATAATCAGGTGTACCATCTATGTCTGTATCAGAAGCATCTAATGGACTTCCATTACCAGGAACGTTTGGACCAAGCTCTTCACTTGTTGGGGTTCCGTCTCCATCATCATCCTGATCTAAATAATCTGGAGTTCCATCTTCATCAGTATCTTGAGCATCATTTGGATTTCCATCTCCATTTGGATCAGGGTTTTCAAATTCAGTATTTACACCATCATTATCATCATCTTCATCTAAATAGTTTGGAATACCATCCTCGTCTGTATCACCAAATGGTAACTCATTGATTGTTGGAATCGAATCATTATCATCGTCCGTATCTAAATAATCTGGAGTGTCTTCTCCATCAGTATTCTGAGCATCATTTGGATTACCGTCTCCATCTACATCTGGGTTTTCATCTGCTGTAAGTACTCCATCATTATCATCATCAGTATCTAAATAATTAGGAATACCATCTCCATCACTATCATCATTAGTTGGATCACCATCGCCATCGATATCTTCGAATATGGTTAGGATGCCATCATTATCATCATCTACATCTCGATAATTAGGTTGTCCATCAGCATCTGTATTCACCAATGTCTTAATCCCAGAACCTAAGTTTCCTCCATCGATTTCATCATTAACATCGTAGCCATCACTAAGATCTCCTCCTTCAAAAGCATCTAACAATCCATCCATATCATCATCAGAAATTGGTGCATTTAGATCGAAACCTGCTTCTACAACATCAGGGATACTATCTCCATCAGAATCTGTATCCAAATAATCTGGAATACCATCTGGCATTGGAGTACCATCAATAGTGGTTTCACTATCTACTGGAGTTCCTAATGGTGTTGCATCATAAGCATCATCTACTCCGTTCATATCGGCATCAATTCCGCTTGGCGCTACATAATTATCAGAAGGTTGAACTTCTACATTATCAGGAATACCATCATTATCCGCATCGATATCGAAATGGTTAGGAATACCGTCACCATCATTATCATACACATCTACAATTCCATCATTATTAGCATCATCTGCTGGTGTTGATGGATCTGCATAATTTGGAATACCATCATTATCATCATCAGCTAATGGATTCAATCCTGGATTTTCATATACATCTAAGATTCCATCATTATCATCATCAGGATCTTGACTATCTGTTATTCCATCACCATCATTATCATCCGCATCTAGATAATCAGGAATACCATCACCATCGGTATCAATAGAAGGATCTCCTGTATTAGGATTACCATCACCATCTGGATCAGCTCCTTCATCTACAGTTGGAACACCATCATTATCATCATCTGGCTCTAAATAATCTGGAATACCATCTCCATCGGTATCTTGAGTATCTCCAGTTTCTGGATCTCCATCTCCGTCAGGGTTTGGAGTTTCATGCTCTGTTAATAATCCATCGTTATCATCATCCGTATCTAAATAATCAGGAGTGTCTTCTCCATCAGTGTTTTGAGCATCTGAAGGATCTCCATCATTATTAGGATCTGGATTCTCATTGATCGTATCTACTCCATCTCCATCATCATCTACATCTAGATAATCTGGTATACCATTATTATCTGTGTCCTGAGTATCACCGGTATTTGGATTACCGTCTCCATCTGTATCTGGATTCTCTTGTGCTGTTGGAACACTATCTCCATCATCATCCGTATCCAAGTAATCTGGAATACCATCTTCATCTGTGTCTTCAGCATCGTCAGGAATACCATCTCCATCTGTGTCAGGGTTTTCAAATTCAGTATTTACACCATCATTATCATCATCTTCATCTCTATAATCTGGTTGAATATCTCCATCCGAATTTTGAACATCATCATTTCCTCCGTCAAATTCATCATTGACATCAAATCCATCATTTAAATCATCTCCTTCAAATCCATCTAACAATCCATCCATATCATCATCTGATATTGGTGTATTTGGATCGAAGCCTGCTTCTACAACATCTAGTATACCATCATCATCAGAATCATTATCTAAGTAATCTGGTGTACCATCTGGTGTTGCTTCACTATCTACAGGTGTACTTAATGGAGTAGCATCATAAGCATCATCAACACCATTCATATCCGCATCCATTCCTGTTGGAGCCACATAATTATCTGAAGGCTGAACTTCTACATTATCAGGAATACCATCGTTATCCGAATCGATATCTTCATGATTTGGAACTCCATCTCCATCATTATCAAATGGTGTTTCTACGGTTCCATCATCATTTCCTACCGTATCGTCATTATCATTATCATCAACATAAGCAGGGATACCATCACCATCATTATCTTCGAATGGATCTAAACCTGGTGTCTCATCAACATCTAGAATTCCGTCATTATCATCATCAGGATCCAAATTATCTTGAACTCCATCTCCGTCATTATCATCATTATCTTGATAATCCGGGATGCCATCACCATCACTATCTGTTGCTGGCGTACCTGTCACAGGACTTCCATCATTATCTGGATCAGCGTTTTCATCAACTGTTGGAATACCATCATCATCATCATCGGGTTCTAGATAATCAGGAGTACCATCTCCGTCTGTATCTAATGTATCTCCCGTTGTTGGATCCCCATCTCCATCTGGATTTGGAGTCTCATTCTCCGTTAACAACCCGTCATTATCATCATCAGTATCTAAATAATCAGGAGTATCCATTCCGTCAGTATTCTGTGCATCACTTGGATCTCCATCATTATTAGGATCTGGATTCTCATTAATAGTATCTACACCATCTCCATCATCATCATTATCTAAATAATCTGGTGTACCATTAGTATCTGTATCCTGAGTTCCTCCTGTGGTTGGATTACCATCTCCATCTGGATCTGGATTTTCTTCTGCTGTTGGAACACTATCTCCATCATCATCAGTATCTAAATAATCTGGAATACCATCTTCATCTGTATCTTGAGTTGCTCCTGTGTTTGGATCCCCATCTCCATCTGGATTTGGATTTTCAAATACGGTATCCACCCCATCATTATCATCATCAGTATCACGATAATCCACTTCATCTGCTCCATCTGAATTCGGTGTATCTTCTGAACCATTGTCTAATTCATCATTTACATCAAATCCATCATTTGGATCATCACCTTCATATTCATCTAACAATCCATCTCCATCAGTATCTGTAGTTGAAGTTGTAGGCATATTTCCTGCTTCTACAACATCTAATACTCCATCATCATCAGAATCTGTATCTAAATAATCAGGGATACCATCTGGAGTATCTTCACTATCCTCTGGAGCTGTATCGATTGGCGTAGCATCATAAACATCATCTACTCCATTCATATCAGCATCTACTCCACTCGGTGCAACATATTCTACCGTAGGTTGAACTTCAACATTATCAGGAATACCATCATTATCACTATCAATATCTTGGAAGTTAGGAATACCATCTCCATCAACATCGAAAGCTTCCTCTACCATTCCATCATCATTTCCTACTGCTGGATCATTATCGTCATCATCTTGATATGCTGGAATACCATCTCCATCAACATCTGCAAACTCATCTAAACCTGGAGTTTCATTTACATCTAAAATTCCATCATTATCATCATCTAAATCTGCACTATCAGGAATACCATCACCATCATTATCATCGATATCTAAATAATCTGGTGTACCATCTCCATCCGTATCAACAGCATCATCTGGAGTACCATCACCATTATTATCTGGCTGTTCTGTTATTGTTGGTAACCCATCATCATCGTCATCTGTATCAATATAATCTGGAGTTCCATCACCATCCGTATCTTCAGCTGCTGGATTATTCGTATTTCCACCATAAGCTTCTTCACTTGTCAATAACCCATCGGCATCATCATCGATATCTCTAAAGTTTACATCTTCAGTACCATCAGTATCAACTGTACCATCAGCACCTGTATCTAAACCTTCATTAACATCAGAATATCCATCTGAAACAGTTCCGTTTTCATAATCATCATATAACCCATCACCATCATCATCACCGATATCATTTGCTTGAGTAATACCTGCATCGATTGTATCAATTACATTATCACCATCGCTATCTGTATCTAGATAATCTGGTAAATTATCTGCTACAGCTCCTACTATTGTTGCATCACTATTCACTGGTGTTAATCCTGCTGATAATGCCGTATCTGCTGTAGTTATATCATTATCATAAGCATCATTCAATCCATCTCCATCAGCATCTATTGTTGCTACTACTGCTGGGTCAAGTGGTGCTATATAACCTGCTGTTGACTGTGCTTCTACATTATCTGGAATACCATCGTTGTCCGAATCTAAATCTAAGAAGTCAGGAACACCATCACCATCAGTATCAAATATGTCAACGATTCCGTCTCCATTCGCATCATCAGTTGGGTTTTCAATATCTAAATAATTAGGTATTGTATCATTGTCATCATCTGCTACAGGACTTACTGTAGATCCAACTGGTGTTTCATTTTCATCTAGAATACCATCATTATCATCATCTATATCAACATTATCTTGAATACCATCGCCATCAACGTCATTCATATCTAAATAATCCGGAGTACCATTATTATCCTCATCTGCAGGATCTATAGTATTTGGATCACCATCAACGTCTGGCATTTCTGCTACTGTATCAATACCATCATTATCATCATCAGTATCTCTAAAATCAACTTCATCAATACCATCAGTGTTTTCAGTATCCTCTGCTCCACCATCAAGACCATCATTAATATCAAATCCATCATTTGGAGTACCATCTTCGAAGTTGTCATCTAATCCATCTCCGTCTTGATCAGTTCCTGCTGGTACAATATCTGGCTGACCGTCTTTATTGGTATCAAATGCTTCAACCGTATCATCTACTCCATCATCATCACTATCTGTATCTTGGAAATCTGATGTACCATCCATATCCGTATCTTCTGGATCATTTAATGGTGTACTTCCTGTAAAGTCAGGATCATAAGCATTATCTATTCCATCCTCATCATCATCATTATTTGTTGGAGGCACATATCCCACTGTAGGTTGTGCTTCAACATTATCAGGAATACCATCATCATCACTATCAATATCCAAGAAGTCAGGAGCTCCTGTGCCATCTGTATTTGGATTCGTTAATGGAGTACCTGTTGTTACTTCACCTGGACCACTTCCACTATCAACATCATCTACTTCATCTGCAATACCGTCTCCATCAACATCTGTCATCGACGTTGGATCTCCTGGCGTTGGGTAATCAATTTCTCCATCTCCATCAGTATCAACTCCTCCTGCTTCTGTAATATCTGGAATACCATCATTATCAGAATCCTTATCTATTTGATTTGGAACTCCATCTCCGTCAGTATCAAATGGCTCTTCTACAGTTCCATTATCATCCCCAATAGTTGGATCAGTATCATCATCATCTAAATATGCAGGAATACCATCTCCATCATTATCAACATTTGGATCACTTGGCACTTCATCCAAATCTGGAATACCATCATTATCATCATCTAAATCAACTACATCTGGAATACCATCTCCATCCGTATCCATGATCTCCCTAAAGTCAACTTCTAATGTTGCTGGTTGATCTACATTTGGAGTATCAACCGCCCCATTGTTTAACTCATCATTTACATCAAAGCCATCTACATTATCTAATCCTTCAAATGTATCTAGTAAACCATCATTATCAGAATCAGCTGTAGTACCATCATCATTTAAACCTGCTTCATTAGTATCAGGCAATCCATCATTGTCCGAATCTTCATCTATATAGTCCGGTTCTGTATCTCCATCTACATTTGAAGGATTATTTAATGCTGTACTACCCGGAACATCAATATCGTACGCATTATCGATACCATCGCCATCATCATCTAAATTCGATGGCTCTACATAACCTATTGTAGGTTGAACCTCTACATTATCTGGAATACCATCGTTATCTGCATCGATATCCAAGAAGTTTGGAATACTATCTGTATCACTATTTGGTGTATCCAATGGTGTACCACTTGTTACCGTACCTCCGGTATCATCAACACTATCAACCAATCCATCATTATCTGCATCTGTAGTATCATCTATTACTCCATCGCCGTCGGTATCTGGACCTCCTGCTTCTGTAACATCTGGAATACCATCGTTATCTGCATCTAAGTCTAAGTGATTTGGAATACCATCACCATCAGTATCAAACGTAGGCTCGGTACTATCATTATCATCCCCAACTAATGGATCACTATCATCATCATCCAAGTACGCTGGAACTCCGTCTCCATCTAAATCCTCGTCTGGATTAACTCCGCCTGTTTCAACTACATCTGGAATACCATCATTGTCATCATCTAAATCAACTGCATCTGGAACGCCATCACCGTCAGTATCCATTGGCTCTCTAAAGTCAACATCTCCTGCTCCATCTGTATTTGGTGTATCAACTGCTCCGTTGTTTAACTCATCGTTTACATCGAAACCATCATTTGGATCTGCTCCTTCGAACGTATCTAATAATCCATCGCCATCAGTATCGGTAGTCGTACCATCATCTGTAAATCCAGCTTCATTCGTATCTGGAATACCATCATTATCTGAATCACTATCTATATAATCTGGTAAATCCTCCGCTATATCTCCATCGGTATCTTCTGGATTATTCAATGGTGTGCTTCCTACAACATCACTATCGTAAGCGTCATCAATACCATCACCATCAGTATCCGTTCCTGTTGGACCAACATAACCTGCCGTTGGTTGAACCTCTACATTATCTGGAATACCATCGTTATCTGCATCGATATCCAAGAAGTTTGGAATACTATCTGTATC
>CANLOW010000014.1 GCA_947493035.1 uncultured Aquimarina sp. | reverse complement strand
TCTTACCTAAAAAACCATCATTAAAATTCAAGACTGAACATACTAGTCAGCTCGCTATTTTTTAATCGAACTCAGGTTAATACCAAATAAAATTCCGATAGATAAATAACTTATAAATTTCATGCTAAAAAATTAAAGGGAATAAAAGATAAATCATGATGATACCACCGGCAAAAAAACCGATAACAGCAATAAGAGAAGGCAATTGTAAATTACTCAAACCGGATATGGCGTGACCCGAAGTACAACCTCCTGCATACCTTGCTCCAAAACCTACCATAAACCCTCCTGCGATAAGAAGTAGTAATGATTTTATAGAAATTGTAGATAGATCAAATAATGTACTAGGCACATATGCTTTTCCAGCATCCATAAACCCTAACTCATTTAAGTAATTTACGGTGTTTTTTGAAATAGATACGGTGTGATCATTGGTTAAGAAATGTGACGCTAATAGTCCACCTATGATAGTACCTATCATTACTATTAAATTCCATTTTTGAGCTTTCCAATCAAATTTAAAAAAAGAAGTCTTTTTTCCTGCTCCACATATGGTACATAAGGTTCTAAGGTTTGATGACATTCCAAATCTTTTTCCAACGATAAGTAGTAAGAGCATTACTAAGGCTAATAGTGGTCCACTAACATACCACGGCCAAGGGTTTAAAATCCAATTCATAAGGGAAGGTTATAAATATTAAATTTATAATTCAAAGTCACTTTAGTAGCTAAAAGCCTTTAGATTAAAAAACAAAACAACTTAATAGGTTTCTTTTTTATGGTAACTTTAGTTACATAAAGCATAAAAAAAAGAGCCCCTAAAGGCTCTAGACTTAATATGAAGGGGGATATTATGATTCTTTTATTTTACAAGTTTTAAGACCAAATAAAGTGTATAAAGGACAAAAGCTGATTAAGCTTGTCAATACAAATACAGCAGCTAAAACGGAAAGAATAATGCCTAAAGTACCTGATATGATACCTTTCCAGTATAATAATCCAATTACTGCAGCAGCAATTAGTCTAACTATTTTGTCGGTATTACCCATGTTTTTTTTCATCTTGATAGTATTTTGAAAAGGTTATAATTTTTCTATTAATATTACCGAAAGTGAAATTAGTCCAATACATGTTATACATACTAATATCAATTTGTGGTAAAGTTTTAATTTCATAATTCAAAAATACTATTGGTACATTCTTTTTTATGTGACAAATGTTACAAGCAAAAAGATTTAAAAAGAATAACTTTATAAAAAAACAAGTTTTATGAAAGCTAAATTCTTATTTCTAATAATATGGTATTTATTTGTTTGTTGTAACGATAAAGAAAATATGACGGAGGATGTTACGGATGAAATGCCAATGGAAGCCGTTACTAGAGATAGTAATAAAGGAAATTCTCTTGTGGTTGAAAAAGTTAGTGTTACTGGAAATGCTAATAGTTATAAATTTAGTACTACTTTGTCTAGTCCAGATTTAGGATGTGATCAATATGCCGATTGGTGGGAGGTTATAAATGAAGATGGAACAACGCTTTTTTATCGACGTATTTTAGGTCATAGTCATGTAAACGAGCAGCCTTTTACACGTTCGGGCGGAATAGTAGATGTTGGAGAAGAAGAAATTATTATCATTAGAGGACATATGAATAATAGTGGTTATTCACAGAATGCTTTAAAGGGAAGTGTAAAAGATGGTTTTACTTCTTTTTCTTTAGCAAAAGATTTTGGAATTGGCTTGTCAGAAGAACAGCCTTTGCCGACTAATTGCGCATTTTAAAATTAGAAGGAATGAGTTGGATACATGAAATAATACAAACCATATGGGGAACTATAAACTGGATCTTGAATATGATTGTTTTTCATGTGCCTTGGTATAAGAATTACTTTTGGGGTCTCATCACTATATCTTTGGTAGTCTGGATGCTCGAAATCATATTTCCTTGGAGGAAGCAGCAAGCTATTTTTAGAAAAGATTTTTGGTTGGATGGCTTTTATATGTTTTTTAATTTTTTCCTTTTTTCTATCGCAATTAGTGGTTTTTATAAAGGATTAGCATTGCTTTTTTCTTATTTAGGAATTTTAAAAACGAGTTTGAGATTTTTCGATATGAGTCAATATCCTCAGTGGTTACAACTCCTTATCTTTTTCATTGTTTTAGATTTTGTTCAGTGGTTTACACACCGATTACTACATAGGTATGCTTTTTTGTGGAAATTTCATCAAGTACATCATAGCGTTAAAGAAATGGGTTTTGCAGCTCATTTACGTTATCATTGGATGGAAAATGTACTCTATAAACCGTTAAAAACATTTGCGGTGATGATTTTAGGAGGTTTTGAACCAGAGCAAGCATATATAATTCATTTTATAGCAATAACTATTGGGCATTTGAATCATTCTAATATTAAAATTACATGGGGACCTTTGAAATATATATTGAACAACCCTGTAATGCATTTATATCATCATGTTTATAAATTACCTAAGGGGAAACATGGGGTTAATTTTGGAATCAGTCTAAGTCTATGGGATTATATTTTTGGACATGCTTATGTACCAGAAGATAGTGGTATGATTGAAATAGGTTTTCCAGGGGATCGTAATATTCCTAAAGGCTTTATAGGTCAAAGTTTAATGGGGTTCAAGAAAAGAAAACATTTATAGCAGTTCAATAATTCCCAATTCTAGCTTTATAGTTCCTTGTGTTTCTAACTTTTTTAAAAGCCTAGAGATTACTTCTCTTGAAGAACCTAAATCATCTGCGATCTGTTGGTGTGTTGCTTTGATAAAGCGCTCTTCTTTTATGGAAGCTCTTTGACGTAAATACTCTAATAACCGGATGTCTTTATTTGAAAAAGTTAGAATTTTAATAATATCTAATAGTTCATTGAATTTAATATTGAATAGTTCATAGATAAATTCATTCCATTTAGGATATTTTTTAGCAATATCTAAAGCTTTATCCGTAGGGATTACTAAAACTTCTGCATCTTCTTCGATAATTGCTTTGACTTTACTAGTCTCATTATTAATCATGGAAGTTACAGACATGATACAGCTTTCTCTAGGTTTAATATAGTATAGAAGTACTTCTTGCCCATTTTCTTCTTCTTTATAAACTTTAGCCAAACCTTTTAATAGAAGAGGAATTACTTTTACATACGCACCTTCACGGAGGAAAACGGTACCAGCATCCATTTTTATTATAGAACTAATACTAGCAATCTCTTTTTTGAGATCGGGCATGTTTGCTAAATTCGGGAAATAACGTTGCAAGGCTTCTTCAGTTTTCATCTATCTTTTTACAGGGAGTGATAATTTATTGGGAGTGATAATGTATAATAATAACTCAAAATTCACCTTAGATAATTTAGTTCTATTTAAAAGATATATTTTTTAAGTTCTGATATGTTGGAAGATAATGGAGGTAGGTTTTTTAGAGCATATTATAATTACTCCTTTTTTATTTCTTTTACTTTATTCAAACCTTTTTGCCAAGATTTCCACCCTCCTGTAAAATCATATATAGTTTTAAAGCCTTGTTTCTCTAGTGTTTTACTGGCTTTGCCACTTCTTCCTCCAATATGACAGTATAAGTAAATAGGTTTGTTTTTATCTAACTTACTAATACGATCTAGAAATAATTCTTTTTCAAAGTAATTAATATTGATAGCATCATCTATATGCCCAGCATTGTATTCGCTTGTTGTTCTAACATCAATAAGTTGAACGTCTTTACCAATCACATCTTTTTTTAAATCTTCTAAAGTGATATGATGTATGTGCTCAGTTTCCTGTGAAATACAAGAGCTTAAACTTGTAGTTATTAAAAGTATAAGATAACTGACTAATATATTTTTTCTCCTTTTTGTAACCATTTTGACCATTCTTTATCGTAGGTGTGAATCTTTTGTGTTTCTTTCGAAGAATTATAAACTTTTTTATTTTGATTAATCCATTCGAAAATACCTCCATATAAATTAGATACATTAGTGTACCCCATCTCTATAAGTTGCTCGCCAATTTTTTCACTTCTAAATCCAATAGAGCAGTATATCACAATAGCACTGTTTTTAGGTGTTTTTTTTAGACGTTTAGGGTCAAATGTTTCGTAACCGACCCATTTAGCGTTTTTGATATGACTTACTTTAAATTCCTCCTTCTCACGAGCATCTAAAAAAACAATCTCTTTATCCGTAGAAATTTCTAAAGGGAGAACTTCTTTTATAGAGTGTGTCAATAATTCATTCAGCATAAAAGTAAACTCATTATTACTAGTTTGTTTTTGAGCAAATGCCCCCCAAGAAGAAAGGAAAAAGAAAATACAGAAAACTCTATTTAGCATAGTTTATACTAATATTAAAGGTTTATAATTCAAATTTAAGACTTGTTATAAGAAAGTATGGTGACTATTGTTACAAATAGTATTTATTTTGGTACTCTGAATATAGATTAATTATATTTAAAAAACTAAAGTGTTTTTCATGTCATACACCTCGAACCTTTTACAATTTATAGATGAAAATCCGACTTCTTTTCATGTAGTTTCAAATTTAAAAAAAGAGTTACTAAGTCTAGGTTATACCGAATTGCTAGAGCATGAAAATTGGGATGTATCATCTAACGGACAATTTTTTGTGACGAGAGCGGACGGATCTATTGTCATATTTAGAACACCTTCAAAATGGGATAAAGATTATGCTTTTAATATTATCGGAGCGCATACAGATTCTCCGTGCTTGAAAATTAAAAATAACCCTATATCAACAAAAGAAGGTTATCAGTTATTAAATGTAGAGATTTACGGAGGTGTTTTGTTGAATAGTTGGTTTGATAGAGATCTCTATTTCGGTGGAAGAGTAATTATTGAAAATAAGCAGGGCGAACTAGAGTCTAAATATATTAAGATAACTAAAAAATTACGCATACCGCGATTAGCAATACATTTAGACAGGGAAGTAAATAAACAAGGGTTTAAACCCAACCCTCAAGAGCATATGTTTCCTATTATTGGATTTTCTAATAATATTTCTTTTGAAGATTGGCTAAAAGAAGAAGCGAATATTGATGGTGATATATTGAGTTGGGATCTGTTTTTATTCGATGCTGAAGCGTCTAGTTTTGGAGGGGTTAATGAAGAATTTATATATGCACCTCGATTAGATAATTTAGCTAGTGTTCATGCTTCATTCGAAGCGATGAAAGGAGTTGCTATTGACGATCATAAGATTCAGATGGCTGTATATTTTCAGCATGAGGAAATAGGGTCCGAATCTCAAAATGGAGCGAACTCTAATTTTTTAGAAGCTACTTTAAAGCGTATACATTCTTTCGTAGCAAGTGATGAGGAGACCTATTATAAAAACCTAGCAAAATCTTTCTTTATATCAGCAGATATGGCACATGCCGTACATCCTAGTTATGCTAATCGGCACGACCCTAACCATAAACCACATATTGGTGCAGGTCCTGTGATTAAAAGTAACGCCAATATGCGTTATGCTACTGATGGGTTTTCAATAGCAAAATTTAAACAATGGTGTCGTAAAGCAGGAGTGTCTTTTCAAGACTTTTGTAGTAGAAATGATATAGGTTGTGGCTCTACAATAGGACCAATGGTGGCTTCTAATCTAGGAATCCCTAGTATAGATGTTGGTAATCCAATGCTATCGATGCATAGCATTCGAGAAATGTGTGGGACGAAGGATCATGATGCCATTATAAAAGTATTTCTAGAGTTTTATAATAGTTGATGGTATACTTCAACAGCCCATTATTCAATTTGAGTCTAAAAAAGAAGAATGAAATTTACGGTACAGCTAATTTTTCTATTGATACTAAGTATAGTGGTTAGTTGTAACGAAAGTACAACACTCTCCAGTACAGATTATACAGATAAACAAGTAGTACTTAAAAAAAGAGCGCACATTCTTTGTGACAATAGATATTGAAAGTTGTTAGGTACCTCTATCTAAAAACAAATATCACCATTTTTAAGGCACATATAAATTGAGTGCTATCGGTTATAGAAATTCAATATAACTTTTCTTAAGAATTCATTTACTTGAGCTTGGTTTTAATAGGTTCTATTAAAGGCTAAATTTCTTCAATACTTGCCTTGAGCTAGTTTGTTTTAAATAAAAACGTTGAGGAATATATTTTTGGTCATACCAATAAAAATTATATTTTTAAACATAGTTGATGCGTTAGTATCGGCTGATCAATTTGCTAAATAGAGTAATGAAAAGAAACATAAAGAAAACAGAGGTTTATGATAAAGTATTAGCCTATGCCGAAAGGAGAGCAGAGGAGGAGAGTGCTAAAATGTTTTCAGAAGTAAGGGAAAAAGATTGGGAAGTCATTAAAATGAGCGATGAGAATGACCAACCGATAAGACTTGCTATTTTTGAGTTTACTAAAAAGGATGGGTCTATTATTTATTCAGTAAGTGATGAAGAAGGGTATCTTTTTTCACCAGCTAATGGAGAGATAAAGTTGACAAACATTGATTTGCAACCATTGAATAAAAAGTCAGAGGTTATAACTGGTTTAAAAGAATCGAAAGGATACTTTAAGATTTTAGAACATGCCAAGAAATATGCTTCTAAAAATAACGTTAAATATTATTCGCCTAATTTTTATAAGCATTGGGATTTATCACAAATGAGTAATAAGCAAGGAGATCCTTTCAAATTTTCTGTTTTTCATTTTACTTTTCCTGATGGGACTGTTGTTTATTCGGTTACAGACGAGGATGGTTACCTTTTTATCCCTCCAAGTGACGAAGGGGCAACAATATCGGGTATTGAAGAAGAGCCATTATCATTTAATAATCAGTTTAAGACTTATGCAATGATTGGTGGTGTCATTTTGATATTACTAATGAGTATTTTCGGCCCTAGTCTTGCTAATTATTTGCGAGCAAAAAATGACCCTTTACGAAAAGCGCATATTAGTGCTGCAAAGTCTTTTAATAGTGCTAGAGAAAAGCTGTTATTCGACTGGCAAAAACAAGAAAAAGACTTAGGTAGTTTTTATGTATATACTAATGATACAGTTTCTGAAATTTGGGCGACAATGCGACCGAATTTAGAATTTTACGAAAACAAAAATGATATCTCATATGTGGCGTCCCAAGGACATGCTTCGACAATGGAACAATTTCTAAAAAGAAAAGATACAGCTGGTTATAATGTTATTTTGAATAGTGCTTCGAAAAAAATACCACTAATGAAAATGACAAAACTAGATGAAGAGCAGAAGTTTATTTATAAGAATCGTTATTATTATACCGATAAAGAAAAAGCAGCTTTAACCAGTCGTATTGAAAAAAAACCGGATCGAAAATTTAGGTACCCATATGATAGTAAAGAGGATCAATTATCAGCTTTAGAAGGCGAACAGAGAAGCAAAATTATTTTTACAGAATCAGAATTAGAAGATCAAGAGGTTAAAGATAATTTAAGAATGCTCTTTGCACCTAGAGTTCGAAAAAAAGGAGTGAAAGGTATTTTCTATTTTACTTTTTATAACAAAAATATGAGTAAAGAAGATTTAAATGCTAAAATTCAAGATTTTGAAAATATGTTTTTTAAAGGCGTATCACCTAAGGGGAGTGTTTTAAAGAAAATAGATTTAAAAAGAACAGCGCCTTCTATCTAAATATAGAAGTATGTTGTTATTGTCACAAGGGATAATTCCTCTGGGTTTACTTTTAAATTAAAACGTTAGCTTTTATATATGACTTATAAACTTGTCCTGAGGTAGTTTATTTCGTGTATGTTTGAATTTCGTTATGCTAATTTTTGTTTTTTCTTAGATTTATAGCTTATTATCTCTATTCAGAACTACGACCAATAAATACAATTTAACTTTAAAAATTTATGCCATCATTACAGCCTTTTAAAGTAGTAAAGGCAATTTGTTTTTTACTGTTTGTAGTTTATGGAACCGTTAGCGGCAAATCTATTCAATCTTTTGATAATGCTTCATGGTCTAACAATGAACAACAAATTATTGCGCACAAAAAAGAATTAGAGCAATCTATAGCGAGTGGTAATTGGGCAAAGGCTGAGCATTTAATCCATTTGACAGATGAATTACTTAATGCTTCTGAAAATATCATTCTAAAAAAAGAATGGATACAGTTGTGTTTCGAATATTATAAGCAAAAAGGTGAAATGTTGAATGCTAGACTAGCTTTAGAAGAAATAAGCAATTACAATGACCAGGTATATAATGTAACCATTCAAGAAAAAATAGAGCAACTTAATAAGGTTAGTAAACATAAAAGAGAACTTGAACTTCAAGCGATACAAATTGCTAAGGAAATAGAGATTTCGAAGCATAAGAAATTGGTGCGATTTTTAATATTGATATCTATTATCACTGGATTGCTGTCTTGGGTTTTATGGAGTGTTTACAAGAATGAAAAAGCTAAAATTAGACAGTTTTTAAATAAACAAGAATTATTGTCTTCTCAAATGACACCACATTTCATATTCAATTGTTTGTCGATAGTACAAGGGATGGTGTTAAATAAAGAATTCGAAAAAGCATCGAAGTATATTGCTAAGTTTTCTAATATTCTAAAGTTTATAACTAAAGAACAGACACAAGCTTTTGTACCTATCAAAGAAGAAGTAAGTAGTCTAGTAGATTATGTTGATTTGCAAAACCTCAGTACAGATCGAAAAATAGATTTTAAGCTTCATATAGATGAATCTTTGGTCGAAAAAACTTTAATTCCACCAATGTTATTACAACCATTTATCGAAAATGCTATTATTCATGGTTTTGCTAAAGACATAGAAACTCCTTTGTTGAATATAGATTTTAAAGGATTCGAAAATAAACTTAGGTGTGTCATAACAGATAATGGGGTAGGGTTAAAGGCAACAGAGAAAGGTCCTTCTAAGTCGAAATCTTCATTGGCTACTAAGATTGTTAGTGAGCGGTTAGCAATTTTATCTAAAAAAATGAGACAGCAGTTTTCAGTAACTGTTTCCGATGTAAAACAAACAGAAGTAACAGGTGTCGAGGTGACTTTAATGCTTCCTTTTAAAATTAAAAAAGAAGGAAGTTATGCGTTGTAATCTTGGGAATATTAAATGGTTGATGAGCCTCTGTTTAAGCCTGATCATTTATGGGGTTTGTAATGCTCAAGAAACAACAATTGATTCCTTGTACAAGCATCGCAATTATAAAAAAATAATTGAATTGTTAACGGTTAAGCAAAGCGACAGCGTGTTGACTTTTAAGGAATACCAATTGCTATCACGTTCTTACGGAAGAACAAGACAGTTTGGGAACGGGTATGTTTTATCTGAAGAGATGCTTGAAAAAGCAATGAAATTAAAAGATACCTTAAATATTTTAAAGGCTTTTAATGCCAAGGCCGAGCATATCACGGATTTACTCAGGATAAAAGAAGGAGTATCTTTTTGTGATTCAATAACACCATTTTTTAGAAGAAAAGATTCATTAGAATTTATGAAGCTTTGTTTTAAGTGTGGTATGCTATACTATTATGATCATCAATACCCAAAAGCTTACGATAGTTATAAAGCAATAACAAAAAAAGAGTATCAAGTACTTTCTATATATAAAAACAATCTAGCCCTTATTTTAAAGGGGTTAAATGATTATGATGCTTCGCTATCTTATTTTAAGCAAGGATTAATAGCGAGAAAACAACGTAAGATTGTTATGGATCCTGAATTAAATGTAGAATATTCGAATATAGGATTGGTTTATTTAAATAAAGGAGATCTAAGTCAGGCTAAGAAATATTTAGATTCAGCCTATCATTTTTTTAATTCAAATAGTCGATTGTCTAGTAAAAAGACCCTATTTGATAATTACCTTACATTATATCAGTTACAAGCAAATGAAAAGAAGGTGATTGCTTATTTAGATAGTATTAAAACACTTAATGAATTTATTTTAAAAGACCGTATTGAAGAGCGTATATTGACATTAGAGTCGGCATATAAAAAAGAAGAGAAGTTATCAGGAGTTGTAATAGAAAGAGATAAAAAATTATGGATAGCTAAAAATCAACTATTGCAAGGTACTTTGTATTTATTGGGTTTTGTCTTCCTTCTAATTATTATCGTATTTCTGTTTTTTTATTTGAATTTACGTTCAACTTACAAGAACACTTTATTAGAACAGCAATTGAGTTGGGTACAATTGAAACCAGATTACTTAGATGAGTCTTTGTTTAATTTAAAGAATATGGTTAATGAAAGGAACCCTAAAAGTATTCGTTACCTTTCGAAGTATTCTAAATTTCTACGGCTAGTATTAGATACTTCTAGAAACTCATTGATTCCGTTAACGGATGAGGTAAAGACCTTAACTTATTTTTTAGACCTACATCAACTCGAAGGAAAATATGAGCTAGTTTACAGTATCGATGTAGATCAATCTATAGAAGAGTTTGATATTGATATTCCACCAATGCTTATTCAACCTATATTAGAAGAAATACTAAAAGAGTATGATATCAGTCAAATGATTGACTTAAAATTAAAATTCACATATCAATCTAAATGTTTGAAATGTGTCATAGCATACAATAATGACGAAATCAAAGAGACTACCATCAAAAAAGTAAAAAGTGTTATGTTACTTTTTTCAAAACAGTTGAAAATTTCTTCAGGTATTGAAAGTAATAGTGTAGAAGTAGGAAAGGGTATAGAAACAAGAATAATACTTACATTACCTTATAAATTAGATTTTTATGATTAAAGCATTAATAGTAGAAGATGAACTGTATATAAGAAAAGGATTGATATCTATGATAGCATCCATTGATACGTCTATTTCTATTATAGGTGAGTGTGAAGGAGTGCAAGATGCTATTACGGTTACGAAAGCGTGTAAACCAGATGTGATATTTCTCGATATAAATTTAAAGGATGGTATTGCTTTTGATTTTTTGAAAGAAGTGGAAGATTTACATTTTCAAGTCATTTTTATCACGGCATATGATGAATATGCACTACAGGCTTTGAAAAATGGAGCAGTAGATTATATTTTGAAACCTGTCGATATTGATGAATTGGAAGTGGCCATTAATAAATTGCAAATAAATAATGAAAATCAGCAAAAAGAAAGATTACAAATAGTACAGCAACAATTAGTCGAACAGCGAAAAGAACATATGGTATTACGCCTGCAAGAAGGTTACCAAGTCATTCGTTTTAGCGCTTTAATGTATTGCAAGTCAGATAAAGGATATACTACTTTTTACTTAGAAAATAATAAATCATATATAGCTTCTAAGCCAATTAAAGATTTTGAGAGTCAGCTTCCAGAAGAATTTTTTATGCGAACGCATCAGTCTTATGTTCTTAATCTTAAATATGTAGATCGTTATGATAAAGACGGCTATGTTTTCTTAAAGTCGGGAATACAAATTCCTGTATCTACTCGTAAAAAAGAAGCTTTTATAGCCAAGCTTTTAGATTAAAATTTATCAAGGCTTATTTCGAATTCCAATTTTTATACGAAGTTCTTATCATCAAATCGTATAAGTTGGACTAAGCTCAAATATCATTTTGTGTAGTTTATATTACTTAATAAATTTCCTTTCACTTTCCTGATAATTAATCCTTCAGTATGGTTAGGTATATCAAAAATAGATCCATTTCAACGAATATGGGTTACATCCCTACGAATATAAATCACCACTAAAAAAGACTGTATAACAGTGGTTTCTTTGAAGTAATAAAACAGATAGCTTCTTAAGCAATAGCGTTTTAAAAAGCTTTTCTAAAAATTTAATCAAAGAAAATATTTGTAAAATGGACACAACACTTTCTATCCGCACTTTACTTTTTGTATTACTTGTAAATCTAGGTTTTATAGCTTCAGTAACAGCAAAAAATACGTTGTATGTAACCGCTAAAAAAGGGCTAATTGTTAGAGATCAGCCTAGTTTGAGAGGTAAGCATTTAGGTAAATTTCCTTACGGAAATGAAATTACAGTCTTAGAAAGAACAGAGAAGATTATCTCAATTATTAGTAACGGAGAACAGTTAAAAGGAGAATGGGTAAAAGTTTCACCAATCGGGGTTCCATTTAGTTTAAAACAAAATTTACAAGAAGAGTATTATGTATTTAGCGCTTTTCTTTCAGAGAAAGCATTTTTTCAGAAAGACTTCGTGCCTTCAGAAGAGTTCAGGCTTACGGCAATTGATGAAACTAAAACAAGTGAGAATAGTAATACCTCTTTTGCTTACGTGGAGAATAGTTACTATGAAAGAAGACAAGAAATACAAGTGTTGCGTGATGCATACCAAGAAGAGTTTTCTAGACTAACAGAAATTAGTACACCAAGTCTTAAAAACGTAAGAAAAGTAGTCAAGTTAGAGATCGAACACTGTGCTGAATATTGTAAAACAGATGTGTATTATTGGTTAGTTACTTATGATAGAAGATGGGTCTCTTTGCCAAAATTAGAGAATAATATGGCAGACTTATCTACTTCAAAATTAGCTTATAGATTCACGAATAATACATCTGTTATTCAGCTTATAAGTTATAAAGAATCACTAGTAGATTATAAAAACGGAGAATATGCCGAAGGAAATATAAGAAGGGTGTATTCAGATGAAAATAGTAAGTTGTTTTGGGATGGTTTTCGTTTGGTAGAAGACATTTGGTTGACTATGGAAGGTAACTAGGATACCTCTAAAACACATTTATCTTAAGCTAAAAGAAAGCTTCAGGCTTTAATCTCACATTGCGGGGTGAATTCCTCAAGGCTTGCCTCGCATTTTAACAAAAGTAATTTTCAACTACATACCGCATGCTTGCATAGAGGTAGTTGATTTACACGCAATTTATTCAATAATTTTCGCCTTATGATATCCTTAATAGATATAATTATGGTTCTGATATGTAGAGTGTTTACATATAGATCATTTAAAAGAAAGGCATCATTAAATAACATAATCATGAGTTTAATATCGCAATTATTCAGAAAACAATCTTTTAATACGAACAAGCAAAATGTTAGCCGTTTTTCTAGAGAAAAAATAGTACATAGTAGTGAACAATTACCCGTAATAGATCAAGAGAAGTATCAAACACTGTATCCATTTTTAGCACCTATAGATTATAAAGAATTCACAACAAATTCTATTGTTATTCCTTATTTATATCACAGTAATCTTGAAGACGCAAAAACAGTAGTTAGTTTAGCAGTTAATCATAAAAAGCAAGGAACAAGTATGTTGAATGTTTTAAACATACCAGAGAAAGCAGTAGATGTTCTTATGGATACGGCATATAAAAATATAAATGAGTTAGATTTAAAATATGAAACCCAAGAGATTTTTAATCATAAAGTAATTAATGTAGAGCGGCATCTATTTACTAGTGAGAAAATTTTAGATCTAAATTTTATGAAAGAACTTCAATCAGTATTAGGAACAACGAGTATTCTGGTTTCTGTACCAAGAAGAGGTCATTTAATTGTGTGTGATGCTCAAGTAAATGAGGATATTAAAACCAAATTCTTTAATTATCATTATGCTACTTTCATTAAATCAGAAGATGTTTTCCAACGTGTTACAGATGATATTTTAATTTATAAAGATGGTATAATTGATGGTGTAATTTGTTTAAATCAAAATTGATAAGGCCGATTTTAACTTCTACTATTTTAGAAATACAAATGAATTTAACGATTCAATATATAAATAGTTAAAGAAAAATAAACCATATTAGTGTCTTCATTAGGATAGCTCAAAAAATTAATCAATGAAAAAATATACATTTTACATTTTAGGACTTTTATCTCTTAGTTGTATGTTAAGAGGTTCTGCGCAACAATACATCTCTTGGAATGACGTAGAAACTCAAAGGTTTGGAAAAGAAACAATTTATAGAACAGCAATAAGTGAAAAACCATTGAATGGTAATTATAAAATTGCCGAGACTAGTGGGGCTTACGCAGATATCACATTCGATAATGGGAAAATAGATGGAAATTACATTACTTACGATTTTGCGGGGAATAAAATATCAGAAGCAACTTACAAAGGAGGTAAGATTTATGGAAAACAAACTTCTTATTTTCAAAATGGAGATATTCAGGAAGAGGCTTATTATAAAGATAATCTAAAAGAAGGGACTTGGCTTTCTTATGATAAAAAGGGGAAAGTGATACGAACTGAAAATTATAAAAATGACCTTAAAGAAGGTAAGTGGACTAGCAAAGTTAAAATTCCTGCTGATAATACAGAAGCAATCGTTATCGAAAACTATAAAGACGGGAAACCTACAGGTCATTGGGAACAGCGTTTACTGGAAGGAAAGTTAGTTTGGGAAGAAGATTATGAAACTCCAACAGATTATGTAAAGAAAACATATTTCCTAAATGGAGAATTATCTTCTAAAATAACATATAAAGATAGAAGGAAAAATGGTGAAGCAACTTATTTTTCACAAGAAGGAATTCTTCAATATAAAATCAATTATGATAATGATAGTGTTGCTTATAGAGAAGAATATTTTGAAAATGGTCTATTAAAAACTAAAAAGAATTATAAATACGGTCGCGTAGATGGGTTATTTGAAAAGTATAATGACAAAGGGGTAAAGTTAGAAGAAGGAATTCGAAAGGATACGTATAAAGAAGGCGTTTGGAAGTGTTACGAGAATAAAAAAGGCCGATTGTTATCTGAGGTAACTTATAAAAATGGAAATGAAAATGGAATTGCTAAGTTTTATAACACGGAAGCCAAAAAAATAACAAAGGAGGGCGTTTATCTAAATGGAAAAAAGAATGGTATATGGAAGCATTATGATATCTCGGGAGAATTAACGAAAGAGGTTGAATATGAGAAAGGAAAGCAAATCTCAGAAAAAAAATATAATTAATTAAAGGTAAGATCAAGTGATCACTCCAGTTGGATGATGTGAACGATTAATACCCTTAATTAAAGATTACCGATTTTTTAAAACAATTAAAATAAAAATATATGTTAGACGTATTAATATTAAGGTATCTAACCAAAGAAGGTAAAATTGCTTATTTCGTAGGGCAGTTAATTTTAGCAGGACTATGGGCATTCTATATGTTTGGTATTAAAGATTATTCATTTAGAGATGATGAAGGAATGTTTATAGCGGGTATAATCGGAATTATATTGGTTTGGGGAGGTTTGTGTTTAGCAATCTGGCGAAAAAAAGATGAATTAGAAAGTGATATTAAGACTGAGGTAGAAAAGCCGATCGAATCGTAGGCTGCGGAGTATAAAATAAAAATCCACAAGATGGTATTTAAAAAGTATTTAGGCGTTGTAGTAATATTATTTGCTTCTTTAGCATGTGATAGGTTATCTAAAAAAGCAAATTCTACCGGAGTGGGAAAAACAGTTTTAGATACAGTAGAAGAAACTTTATCTATAGAAAAGAAGTATGTGAATACTAGGACACGATTAAACTATAGAAAATCTCCTAAAGGAAAAGTATTAGGGAAGTTATCACGAAATCAAGAAGTAATTGTTGTAGAACATACTGGTGTTTTTCAGGAAATTAAAGATGATAATCAAACTAAAAAAGGAGAATGGGTAGGTGTCCTAAATAAGAATGATACAGTTTATGTTTTTGATGCTTTTTTATCATCAATTAAAAGTGAGAATAGCCCAAGGATGACAAAATATGTCGGAGTTTGGTCTAAATTTAAAATGAGAAAAACACCTTTAGCAGACACGACTAATTTTGATAACATTACTAAAGGAACACCTTTAAATGCAGAAGAAATAAAAGAGCTTCAGTTACGTAAAGTTTATAAGGACTTAGCTGAACACCCTAGTTATGCGTTTTATCCTTCTTATAGATTGAATTTAGGAGCTTTTAATACGATTGTAGTGAATGTATTTAAAGGAGAGCATGAGTTAGAGTCTATTTTAATGACTTACGATACGAGCAATAATTTATTAAATGTTTGGAATGATAAGAATGATAAACATCGAAGCGATAAAGCCGTAGTAATTGCTTACGATGAAATTGCTGAAAGTTGGTCGAGAACATCTTCATCTATAAAAAACAATTGTGTTACAATAGTAGAAGCTTTATATACTGAACCACCAGTGATTGATACCTTATTGTATCATGTAAATATTTTTGGAGATATTAATAAAGTAAATACACATTTCAAGAATAACATACGCCCTGATAAAACCATAAGATTGCATAAGACATATACAGATACGATTCAGTTTGTTCAGTACAATGATAATTATGATCACCTTTATTTAGAAGGTAATAAAGGAGGAAAAGATATTAGATTAATCTATAATTGGGATTGGAGTCAAAAGAAATACAACTTCCAAAAAGGAGATCAAATAAAGATTCAATGGAAAATGGATAGTATTTATATTGCAGGAGAAGGGGAGATGCTAAAATTTCATGAGGTTTTAAAAGATGTAGAGAAACTATAATATTTTAAAAATATTTAATTATTCTTTGCTTCATGATGAATTTCATATTTTTGATTTTCAGGGTTTTGCAGAGTTTTATAGAGTTTCTGAAACACATTTTAGGAAGCGTAATTATGGTGGTTACTGATTACGAGTGTTTATAAATAATTTTAGTAGCCATGGTTCTAAATTCATTTTCATGAAAAATTACATATTGTTTTTTATCTCATTGATACTATTTAGCTGTAGTAATAAAAAGAAGCAAGTCGATAATTCCTTAATTATAAAAGAGTCTAAAGTAATAGATCAAGTTGTACCTGAAGGCATACAAAAACAAAACCCATTAACGGCATGTTCTGAATTAGGTGCTTATTTTGAAAAAAGATTACAGGATGCTTTAATAGATCGTAATGTCTTAAAGTCTGAACAGCATAATATAAAAGTAGTAAGATCCGAGTTGTCTAAAGATTGCCGAAACTATACATTGGTATTTAAATGGAGTCAAAACATTGATAACCTACAAATAGGAGAGGTAAAGCTGATCGAAGAAATTACTGATTTCAAACTACAAATTTTAGAATTTGATGAGTTCTCAAATACTATTAAGGTGAAATCGATAAAGTCAAGCGAAAGTGAATATGTTAACGAGTATGGTTCTCGATTTAAAGAAGACAATACAAATGATGACCTTTTTGAAATATCAATGGATACTCAAAAAGCTATTGACCTAGATAAAGTGTCGATTATGTATAGTATAGGTCTGGGAAGAAAGTTAAATAGAGACGACTTAGAACAATTTTCTATTAGCGATTTGCAATATCTGCGTAATGAGTTTTATGCAAGAAAAGGCTATCAATTTAAAACCTCAAAAATGCAAACGTATTTTAAAGCAAAAGATTGGTATGTGGCCACCAAAACATCTCTTAATGGACTTTTGAATGAGAGACAACTGGCCAATGTTTTCTTTATAAAATCGATGGAAGAAGAGCTAAAACTACGAAAAAATGCTTCTATCATCAGCATTATAGATCAATTATGGGAAAAAGGCACTCAAAAATTGTTATCTAAAGAAGAATTGAATATGTTAAATATTCACCAATTAAGTTATTTGAGGAATCAGTTTTTTGCTAAAAAGGGATATACGTTTACTTCTCGTCGATTAGCGGCTTATTTCAATGAGCAAGATTGGTATATTCCTTCTAGACAAAATGTCGATGATTTAATTACTTCGATAGAGCAAGAAAATATAACTTTAATCAGACAGATAGAAAATGAAAATTAGTTCTAGAAATCAGTTTCTTTTAGAACTTTTAGTCTTATTTGTACTCCTTTTTTGTATTCGCTATTATCAGATTTTTAGTGTGAACTATGCTAATGGTTGGGATGGTACTTTCTATGAAATGCAATTGACACATTGGCTATCACATGGAGTATTGCATAGTAAAAATTATTCCTTGATTTATTGGCTAATGAAGGTGTTGGTATGCGTAGTTTCACCATTATATGCGTATAAACTAGTAGCAACTATAACAGCAGTATTATTTCCTTACTTGTGTTATGTCTATTACCGAAGAAAAACTAGAGACAAGTGGCTTTTGTTAGCAATTACATTGTTTTTAGTAGCTAGTCCTACATTACTTTTTATGAGTCATCAGTTTACAAAAAACGTAATGGGACTTTGTGTGGTTGTATTGTGTTTTTTAATTCCTGAAAAATGGTATTGGAAGTTAACAGTGTTATTTCTCGGCCTACTAACACATCGATTTGCGTTTGTGTTTTTAGCTTTGTTGTATACTTTTGAGATGTTGAGGTTTCTTTTAGACAGTAAACTGCTTAACTATATGTGTTTTGTTTTTTTTGTTAGTACAATTTTTGTTTTACTATTAATTGCAATTCCCTTAAAAGGTTTGTTTACGTGGAGAGACTATCAAAGAATAATACAAGAATTGAATTTAGGAAGTTATTGGGTTCCTTTTCAATTTATAAAAGGATTTGCTCCAGAAACATATCAATGGCATTGGATAATTGACCTTTTGTTGTTTCATGTGCTTCTCATTTTAAGTGTTATGAATAGGAGTTACTTTAAGTCAATAAAATCGTTGTTCGTTCTCATCATAGTTTTGTTAATACCAATTTGGGGCTTTTCAATAGGTAGTTTGGGGTATCGTTTATGGTTAAATGCTTTTGCATTATCATTTTTATTATTTCCTGTAATATTCAGTTTTTCAAAATTAAAATGGGTGCTGCTTTCTTTGAGTTTAGTATTACTGCCAGTAGGAGTTACTTCCTACAACCCTAAAGTGTTTGATCCTCCTGTAAATGAGTATGTCGTAATTGTAGAGGTTTTAAAAGAAAGAACAACTCATTTTTCTAAAAGTCCGGATATTATTATTGCTCATAAAGGGTTAAAAGAACAACTATTGTTGGCAACCCCGTACAAGGCCGCTAGTTGGATTCCAGAAAAAATCACAGATCGAACGTTACGTATAGTTTCTGGTATAGAAGATTCAGACATTATAAAATATCAGAATGATAAACAGAAAGAATGGGTAAAGCTTTACAAAGGATATTACCTTACGTATGAGAATAATTGGAATTTATTAAGAAAAATACTTTTGAAAATAAAACCTGATATAGTTACATCATGGAAAAATCCTTCCAGTCTAAAACCTAGTTTTTTAAAATGATGAGAATCAAATGCGTGGCAAGCATACGAGGTATGTAGCTAAAATTAATTTTGTTAAATGCGTGGCAAGCCAAGGGGAATTCGATCCAAAATGTAGAATTAAAACGCTAACACAACTTTGTAGAGTTCTCCTTTTTCTATTCTACGGTTTAAATTTCTATCAATAACTATATTGAGATAGAATGTATTTCGATGTTCTGAAACGGAGAAGTTTTTATCAAGAAGCGTTCCTTCAATCATAGTTACGTTAAATGCGTATAAAAGTACTTCTTTTGATAATTTTTTTTTTAATTGAATACGGTTTACATCTTCATTATTCAATAAGTATAAATGTCCTTCGTCGTTGATATGTAAATTGTGATTAAGAGACGCAATTCCTGTTCCTATTGACAAACAAGGGATATCATCGAACAAAGTATTTTCTTTGCAATTTCGGAAAGCTTTTTTATTGTCAGTAACATTAATCTTAGTTCCATAAAAATGATTTTTATATTGATAAGGGTAAGAAGGAAAAAGAATACTGAAAGGACTTTTATCTAGTTTTATATGCTCGATAGTTTTATAGTCTAAGGAGTAAGTTTTGTTGCCTTGCGTTAACTGTACTGATGGTATGTCTGGATGAAGTAACGGAAATTCTTCATAGGGAGTAGGATAAATTTGTGTGGTTTTGATATCCTCTTTTTTAGTACTTAGAATTTTTTGATAATGTTTTACTTTTTCTACAATGTTATTTTTTACATTGTATATCATAGAGTCTAACACTTTCTTTTGGTTTTTGTACTGATAAGAAATCAAGTGTTTATTTTTCTCATCAATATCAAGGAATTGAGCTTTAGAAAGTGCTTTGTGGTATATGTAATGCCCTAATTTTTCATCAAAAATATAATAGCTATTTTTTAATAAATGATTGTGTGAAGAAGTGAAATTAAGGTCGTTGATACCATCAAAATTAAGATCTCTTTCAGATAAATTAGTTAAAGGATTGTTTAGAAAGCTAGGAAATTTATACCTCTCTATTTCTAAAGTATATGTTTTTAGAAGGTTTCGATGTTGAGTACTATATTTTTTAATTTCTAAAAGAGAAACTGATTGCGATTTTTTTAAAATAGAATATTCGAAATACAAACTTTTATCAGTTGATGTTCTATTGTATTTATACTTAGTAAGTATGCCGGAAAGCTCATTGTTGCGATATTCTCCTTTTGCAAGCGTATCTCCAAAATTGTTATACAAAACAAAAGGGCCATTTTTGATGTTATCTATATAATGGTATTCACTTTTTATTTGATTAATATCTGTACTAAATAGTTCTAGATAAGAACCGTTTAGTTTACCATTTTTATAAGAAGCATAGGTGTCACAAAGAAATTGAGAACCATAATCAATGACTCCTTTATGGTATAAAAGTCTACCTTTTGGATTTCCTAGAGCATCAAAAGTAAGCTCACTAGATAATATTCCTTTTTCAAAATTCTTTATTTTGAAGAAATAACAATTTTCACTGTAGAAAGCTCCAGAAAAAGGGGTGCCATTTTTGTAAGTACCTTCAGCAATAATATTTTCTGATTTATTGTAGGTTACAGCATCTGTTAATTGAAAATTGTTATAAGTATTAATGGTCTTAATGGAGGAGCAAGAATCGTTTTGCATATAAAATGAAATCTCTTTTCCTCTTATTTTTCCATTGTGTTTATTTAAAAGTAATTGCCCTATGGTATCTCCATTTCTATTGAAATAAATATGGTAGTTATTTTTAGGATTTCTTTTTTTAAAAACAGCGATTTGGTTGCTGTTGCTGTAATATATAGAAGACTCTTCAGTGTTTTTGGATATGGCATCATCAAGATAAGGAGGATGATTTAAATAATAAATATCTTCTTCTTTGTAACCTTCTTGAGTATTATCGTAACCATCGACAGCAACATAATAACCTATTATTTCACCATTTTTAAATCGTACCCTGTCTTGTATTCTTCCGTTTTTATGATACCAAGTGAGATTCCCATCCCAAATTTCCTCGGTTTTACTT
Source organism: uncultured Aquimarina sp. (assembly GCA_947493035.1). GTDB lineage: Bacteria > Bacteroidota > Bacteroidia > Flavobacteriales > Flavobacteriaceae > Aquimarina. The sequence continues at coordinate 21,165 of CANLOW010000014.1, read as the reverse complement.
AATGAAACCCCTTGTCCTTGTAATTGATTATCAATATAAAAGTCTTTAAATAGCCAACTAGTGTCAGATTTCTTTTCTATTATTCTGTAAAAAGAAGCTTGTTCTTTCGAGCAAATTTTCCAATTTTTATCATAATATGTTTTGGAAGTTTCACAAGAAATAAACAGAAAAATAAAGCTTATAACTACAAGGGTATTTCTGATCATAAAAATTTGTTTTATACAAATGCCTTGCGGGGTTGCCAGGAGGTATTACTCATTACTTTTTTTAAAAGTGCGTGCTTTTATTCTTAGATGTTTTTTCTTGTTTGGATTAAAAATAACAAGCTTTATCTTATTAAGGTCATTTTTTATTTTGAATTTTATTTTACTATTAGCAGTTAAATATTCACGTTTGAAAATATAGCCCGTATCGTCATCATCTAAATCAATAGTAACTTTTTCCCCAATAGCATTTCGGGTAACAAGATACATGTAGATATAACCATCGCTATGTGTTAGCGAAATATCTTCTCCTAAGCGGTTATTGTCTTTGTCAGTGAAATAAGCCTCTATCATTTCAGGATCCGGTTTTTCTTTTTTTTGCGCTTGAATATCGATAATACTTATTAGAGAAATAAATATGGTTAAAGCAAGGAGAATTGGTGTTTTCATATTAAATATTGTTTAGCCTATGTTTGTTTTAAATAGTTTAGTTTGATGATTTAGTTATTTTTTGCTGGCTTATTACTTCAAATGTTTTGTTGTTGAATTTTAGATGTGTATTATATGTTAATGAAGGACAACACCTACCATCTTCTTGTGCATAACAAAACGAAGTTCCCATAAAAGTGTTGTTTTTGATGTCTTCTAAAAAGAAGTATCCATGACAACCTGAAATTTCCCAATTGGTTTTTGTTGTAGTGAGCTCGTAGCGATTATTTCCCTTATTTATAAATACAAACAAATCAGTCCACCAAACATTTCCTCCACCTCCGCCACCTTCAGTATGGATAGAGATTATTAAATCCTTTAAAGTATCGTTATTGATATCAGCTTCTTTAATAGCTTCAGATTTTAAAGCTTTAGGAATATAGATTGCCATTTGGGTGTAAGCAAAATCCTCTTCGCCCTCAGGAATATTGTAATAGGCGACATGAATTTCATCATCGTTATTTTCTATAACTCTATTTAAGCCTTTACCATATTCAATTTGATAATACTCTTTTATTTTAGAAATGAAATTGTCATGTAAACAAGGGTTGTCTTCTGTAGTCGTATCTATTGAAGTACAAGATGTGTTTATTAAGTATATTATAATGACACATAGTGTTGTTGCAAAATTACGCATAATATAAAAGAGTATTTTAAATAGTTACTATTACTTTCTCAAGTATACCTGTAGGCTTTCACTCTTTTTAAAAGCATAAGCTAATGTTTTGTCATAAAAAGATTTTGAAGCATTATGATTTGCAAGTGATAAGACTTTAGGTAATTTTAAACCCCAAGACCCTGATTTTTTGGCTTCTCCATCTAATACCACTACTACATGTCCGTAAGTTTTAGAAGTATCTATAATCAAGGCTAGCCCATCATTTGCTGCATGATTCATAGCTTCGTCAAGAGTGCTTTGTGAAGTAGCACTTCCAATATTTTTCCAAGCAGATGATTTAGCAAGAATAGGTTGAATGCTGTCGAATATTACAGGAGTGTTTTTTTCATCTTTAAAATCATTAATGCTATAACTAGAAGTAATAAATTCTGAAATAGCATTTCTACAATCTGAACGCTTCTGGCTATTCGCTTTACAAAGTTGAAACTCAGTAATTGTATTTAGAAGTAAACTAGTGTTCAAATTAGCTTTAGCACTATTCGAATTCGAATTAGCTCGATTAGATGATTCATTGACAGCATCTTTAACTTTAGGTGTTGTAGAAATAGCTTCTTGAGATGTAGAACTATCTGAACTTGAAGTAACAACTGGCGTTCCGTTTGAAACACTATCTTTATTTTGAGTTCCTTTTCCGCAGTTGATTAGTAAAAGAGCACTAATCACAGTGTATATTATCTTTTTCATAATTATTGATTTGTTGATGGTAAAAGTAATATATAAAACCTTTTGTTTATGGATAGTAATGTTTTTTAGAGATGAATGATCCTATTTTCGTAAGTGATCAGTGTATTTTCGTGTTTCCAAATAATGCTTACATAAAATAGTAAATGACATGATTGACAAGTGTAACATGTCTATGTATCTGTAACTCGTAATATTTTGATGAAGTTTCGTTATTCATTATCTGAAAAAAATAATAACCTATACGAAGTATATATTTTAGAAAGATGTCGATTTTACGTGCATTTCAGCGAAAAATCATTAGTTATGTTTGTTTTTAATAAATAGAGCATAGCTGTGTTAAAGTTATCTAAACGAGATTTAGTATTATTGTAGATCAAACAAATTCTTTATTAGCATGAAACAAGCTTTATTAATTGTTTTAAGTTTCTTCTTGACCTTATCCACATTAGCACAAAGTGGAAAGTTGAAAAAAGCAAATGCTTTATTCGATAAGCTATCTTACTTAAAAGCAGCAGAACTTTACATAAAAGAAGTAGAAAAGGGGAATGATGATCCTGAATTATTAAGGAGAATAGGAGATTCATATTATTACAATGCTCGCATGGAAGATGCGGTTATCTGGTATGAAAAACTAGCAGCAAAGCAAGGCAATGATATGGATGTGCAGTATATGTTTCGTTATGCACATGCTTTACAAGGAGCTCAAAAGCCATTAGATGCAGCTAAGTGGATGACTAAATTTTCTGATGCTGTAGAAAATGATGAGGTGTTAAAGAAAAATTTTAGCAGAACTACAATTGCAGAAGTGACTCAAAAGAAGTCTAATTTCGAATTATTCAACCTGCCAATTAATACAGAGTTTTCTGAGTTTGGTTCGGCAATATATGCAGATCGATTAGTATTTACTTCAGATAGACCTAAAAGTAAGACAGATAAAGAGTTGAATCCTTGGACGCAAACTCCCTATTCTAATATGTGGTTTGGTAAGATTCAGGAAAATAAGAAAGATGTTTTTGATGCTAAATTATTTGCAAGGAAAGCAACTACTGAGGTAAATGAGTCGACACCCGTGTTTACTAAGAATTTACGAACAATGTATTTTACAAGGAACAACTTCGTGTTTCGTAAAAAAACAGATAAAGAAGGGACAATTAGATTAAAGCTTTTTAAAGCAGAAGCTGAGGTTAAGAATAAAGAAATTAGTTGGAAAGGAATTAAAGAATTGCCTTTTAATAGTAACGAATACTCAGTTGGACACCCTGCATTAACACCAGATGGTTCTAAATTGTTTTTTGCTTCTGATATGCCAGGAACAACAGGTATGAGTGATCTGTTTTATGTAGATATTAAAAAAGACGGAACTTATTCAGAGCCTATAAACTTAGGAAAGAAAGTAAATACGGAAGCAAGAGAAACGATGCCTGTATTTAAAGGTGATACTTTATATTTTGCTACTGATGGCCGTGTAGGTTTTGGAGGGTTAGATATTTTCTATACAGTTATGAAAGGAAATGGTAAGTTTACAACCCCTGAAAATGCAGGAGCTCCTTTTAATAGTAACGATGATGATTTTGCTTTAGTCTTTAGTGAGGACGGTAAAAGTGGTTTCTTAACTTCTAACAGAGATGGAGGAAAAGGAGCAGATGATATCTATTCATTTGCAGAAGTGCCACTACCACCATGTGTTCAAAGAGTAAAAGGGACGATCATTAATAAGTTAAATGGTCAGCGTATAGCTAATGCTAAATTAACATTAAGGGATTCTGTTGGTAAAGTTCTAAAGACAGTTTCGTCGAATGCTAATGGAGAGTATGATTTTGCTTTAAGAATGCATTGTACAGAGAAGGTACGTATAGATGCTTCTAAGGAAGGGTATGCGAGTGCTAAAAAATATGCTATCACAGAAAGTGTAACAGGAGAAACTTTTGTGCCAATAGCTTTAACACCTAATGATGAAATTATCAAAATTGATAATGGAGTGGTTAAGTTAGATTTAGATATTATTTATTTTGATTTTGATAAAGACAATATTCGCCCTGATGCAGCAGAAGAATTGGATAAGATTGTGCGTATCATGAAGAAATATCCAAAAATGGAAATTAATATTGAATCTCATACAGATTCGAGAGCACCATATGATTATAATATAGACTTATCTGATAGAAGAGCGAAAAGTACTCGTAAGTACATCTTATCTAATGGAATTGAGTCTCATAGAATTAGAAGTGCAAAAGGATATGGAGAATCTCGCTTAGTGAATAAATGCAGTGATGGAGTGCCTTGTAGTGAAGAAGCACATCAATTAAATAGACGTTCAGAATTTATCGTTTTACGATTCGAATAGTCAGTAGATATATGAAATAAAGGGCAGTGATCGATTTAAAATCACTGCCCTTTATTTTTTTTAAATAAGAGTTGTTATTTGGAATATATTTTATATTTTTGCCCACTCTAAAGAAAAGATATAGACATGAAACAAGGTATACACCCAGATAGTTATAGATTAGTTGCATTTAAAGATATGTCTAATGAAGACGTATTCATTACTAAGTCTACAGTAAATAGTAAAGAAACTATTGAAATCGATGGTGTAGAGTACCCATTAGTAAAGATGGAAATCTCTAGAACTTCTCATCCATATTATACAGGAAAGTCGAAGTTAGTAGATACTGCAGGACGTATCGATAAATTCAAAAACAAGTACGCAAAATTCAAAAAGTAATTTTTGTGTCTATAATATATATATAAGCCTCGTTTTTACGAGGCTTTTTTTATGCCCTTAAATGAAAAGAGATTAAATTCACCTCAAAAAAAATAAGATGAACTATATTCTGTTTGATGGCCCAGATAGAGAAGCTTTATTGCCATTTACTTATACAAGACCAGTTGCTGATATTAGAGTAGGAATACTTACCATTCGTGAAAAATGGGAAAAGTATTTAGGGTTAACAACTTCTACAGTTACTGAAGAATACCTTTCAGGGAAATGGCCGATGGTGGAACTGGAAAAAAATATTTTTATTCTAGGAAATGTATTGCCAACGGATGTACTAGTAGAAAAAATAAAATCATTAGAAGTACAACAATCCTTATATGCTAATGATGAATTAATAGCCTTTTGTGTAGAAGAAGGAGAAGAACCTGATCTTGATGTATTTCTGAAGATTGAAGTAGAAGCAACTTTAATAAAACATACGTGGAGTATATTTAAAGAGAATGGAGCTCAAATTCAGGCCGATTTTAAGCTGTTAACCGAAGATCAGATATCAGAGACATTATCAGACACGAATAGAGTAATAGGAGGTGGTAAGGTGTTTTTGGAAGAAGGAGCTTCTGCTGAATGTGCCATTTTTAATACTAAGGGAGGAGATATCTATATTGGTAGAGGAGCTACGGTAATGGAAGGAAGTATCATTCAGGGGCCATTTGCGCTTTGTGAGGGTGCAACGATCAAGATTGGAGCTAAAATTTATGCTGATACAACAGTTGGTCCTCATAGTAAAGTAGGAGGAGAAGTTGGTAATTCTGTAATATTTGGGTATTCTAATAAAGGACATGATGGTTATTTAGGTAATTCTGTTTTAGGAGAATGGTGTAACCTAGGGGCTGATACTAATACTTCAAATCTTAAGAATAATTATGCCGAAGTGCGCTTATGGGATTACGAAACGGAAGGTTTTGCTAGGACAGGTGAGCAATTTTGTGGTTTGATGATGGGAGATCATTCTAAAAGTGGAATTAATACAATGTTTAATACAGGAACGGTTATAGGTGTTAGTGCCAATATTTTTGGAGGAGGTTTTCCAAGAAATTTTATTCCTAGTTTCAGTTGGGGTGGTAGTGCAGGTTTTACAGAATACAAAACTAGAAAAGCTTTTGAAGTCGCAGAAAAAGTAATGTCAAGACGTAAAATTGATTTTACAGAAGAAGATGAATCTATCCTCAAATCTGTGTTTGATCAAAGTGAAAAGTGGAGAAATTATTAAGAAATCATAAATAAATTGTTATTTCATGTTGTACATGAAATAATTAAACTAAATTGCAGTCAAATTTATTATAATTATCAAAATGAGTCAAGGAACAGTTAAGTTTTTCAATGATGAAAAAGGATTCGGCTTCATCACTGAAGAAGGTTCAAACAAAGAGTATTTCGTACACATCTCTGGATTAATCGACGAAGTAACAAAAGGAGATCAAGTAGAATTTGAATTAAAAGAAGGGCGTAAGGGCATGAATGCTGTTGACGTCAAAGTAATATAATTCGAGTACTGATTAAGAGTTATTTTAAAGCAACATTATTAGATTATGCTTAACAGCAAAAATCAAGTACTGAAGCATTAAAAAAGTGTAGAGCGCTATTTCAATTGAAATAGCGCTTTTTTTATTTTAATAGATTAATGATTTCTAATATCATTAGTTATACTTTTTGAAAGAAATAGTATACAGTCATCAATAAATTCACTACTAGAATATAATGACGTTAATAAGAATCGTAGTAAATATCTTTTGAAGTAAAGCATCTTGTAAGGTTAAAATGATATCCTAACCTTACAAATACTAGACCAATATCTTTTTCATGGCTTTTATAACAATATCCCAGCCTTCACTAGATTCCTTATATCTTTTTTCGGCATGGTCAGTTCCTCTAAAGTCTTGGCTTAATATTAATCGAGTGCTATCATTTATCTCAGTTAACTTGTAGGTCATTTGAGCATAGTTTTTAGGAATGTCTTTTATGCCTAGATTAGGATCTAGCATAGAAAAGGATACTTTTTCTTCTTTTATAAATTCAGAAACAATGCCTTTTACATAAGTGATATCTTCATTCTCTTCTGTTTTCCCGATCCACAAAATAGGGGAGCCGATTTCCCAATTGGAAACTACACTACAGCCAAACATATATTGTTTAGTCATGTTAGGATTTGTAAGTAAATCCCAAACTTGGTTTTTGTTGGTGTTAAAAATAACTTCCTTTTCTATGATTAAAGATCTATCCATAATATTACATTTAATGTGTAATCAAATATGGTTAAAGCTTTTTGGAGATGATTGTATCATCAGGAGTTTTTGTTATACTTTTAGGAGTGACTCCGAATAGATTTTTAAATGCTTTAGAAAAATGTTGAGGAGAACTATACCCTATTTCGTAAGCAATTTCTTTAGCCGTTTTATCAGTATCAAGTAACAATTGCTTGGCAAGTTCCATTCTACAGTTTTGTGTATACTCGAATATAGTAGTGCCAAATAATTCTTTAAATCCTCGTTTTAACTTAAATTCATTAAGATTAATCTGATTAGAAATTTGATGTAAGGTTGGGGGATTATCGATTCGATTATTAATAAATTCTTTGACTTCAATTAGTTTTTTTCTGTCACTGGAGGATATCAAGTGTTTTTTCTGTTTATCTGCGGCATAAAGAGATGCTTGTAAAACTAAAAGCTCAATACTTTTAGAAAATAAGAATAAGTTTTTTAGTCCATCGTGATATGGGCAACATAAGATTTCTTTAATTAATGATTGAATTCTAAAATTGTTAGTTTGCCATTCTGGTGATAATATAGTGTTCCTATTGTTGACTATTTCTTCGCAGAATTTTTTTAAAGGATCATTTCCCTTTTGTGCTATTTTAATAAATGAAGCAGTATTAAAATTGATTCCAAAGGTTTCAATACGCTTCGTGTGGTTTTTCACTTTTAGTTCTAGCCCCTTTGAGTATATAATATTATTGTGATGACCAGAGAGGTGAAAAGAGGCTTTTATTTGAGGTAATGTTACATCATAAGTTCCTTGTAAACCAAAGTGTAATCTGACAGCTTCAGTGTCATTTTTAGTAGTGTGTTCTTCATAGGAATGGTAATCGATAATATTATGGGAAATAGAAATGTTTTCTAATTCCCATAAAGAAGAGACATGATTTTCTATGTTGTTGGACACTACGTTACTTAACTAAATTATATAGAGAACCCATCCAGAGTCTCAATGACATCATGAATGTTATCCGTGATTGACAATTGTAGATTACTATATTTTCCTTGATCGTTTAGTTTTTTCATTAAAGGATACACTGGTCGCTCATTTGTCCAATAGTCTTTGTTTAAAAAGATCATAGGGCTAGATACTTCAAAGCTTAGATAATGATTTTGTGTAGCATCTTGAAAGATTTCTTGGATAGTGCCAGCACTACCAGGAGTAAATACTATTCCTCCTTTAGCGATTGCTAGTAATCCATCCTCACGAACACTATTTGCAAAATATTTGGCAATTCGAGTGGCGAAAGGCGTAGGTGGTTCGTGGCCGTATAACCAAGTTGGTATACCGACACTTTCAAAATCTGTTTCGGGATACTTCTTGAAAACTTCAAAACTTTTATCTAACCAAAGCGTATCATTATATTTTGGAGCTTCGGCTAGTATTGCTATTGCATCCAATAATTGTGTCTCTGGTTTTCCCGCAAACCAAGCCCCAACATGTGTAGCCTCCATGGCACCAGGCCCTCCACCGGATAACATCAAATATCCTTTCTCCGTTAATTGTTTACTTAATAGTGCTACTTCTGTAAACCCTTGGTCGGCTCTAGAAAGGCTATGACCTCCCATGATGGCTACTTTTTTGTCATCAGGAAATTGATCTAGAAAATCGTATAATGCATCTGTAATCGAATGATCGTGTAACCTACGACCTAATGTTTCTTTAATGTCAGAAGCTTCTTTACCTGTTTTGATAAAATGGTCATAAACTAGATAGTCTAACGTTTTTTTATAGGATTCGGGAGTACCAAGAATATAGTTTTTATATAAATCCTCCGTGGTATAAAGACGATTTACATAACAGTTATAAGGCATTTCCATTTTAGGAAACAAATAATTATTATGATACAATTCGCAAACTAGATCATTTGGAATTTCACAGCCCAGGAAAATACAGTCTTCAAATTGTATGTTTTCTAAATCTATGAGATTAAAGTTTAAATTTTGAAAAGCAAATTTTGAAAAGTTTTTAGAAGTTTTCACTAAAGCTTCTAATTCTTCTTGCGATTCTATTTCGATGTAAGTCATATTTTTGGCATTAAGCTTCAAACGATACGATATAAGCTTTTCCTCAAAAATAGAGAATAAATACTTTTTGAAAAATATATTTACTACTACTTATGGCAGTAAGCTTATTGTTATTAGCTTCAAGCTAATCCCTATATTTGCATTCCTAATTTTAATATCAATGGCACAAAAACCTTCTTTACCAAAAGGAACCCGTGATTTTTCACCGATTGAAGTAGCAAAACGTTCATACATCAAGGATACAGTACAACGACATTTTAAGAATTTTGGTTTTCGACCTATTGAAACTCCAAGTTTTGAAAACAGTAGTACGTTGATGGGGAAATACGGGGAAGAAGGAGACCGTTTGATTTTTAAAATTTTAAATAGTGGAGACTATTTAAAAAAAGCAAATGAGCAGAATTTAGCTGAAAAGAATAGTCAAAAGCTAATAAGTCAGATTTCTGAAAAAGCATTACGTTATGACCTAACAGTACCTTTTGCGCGTTATGTAGTACAGCATCAAAATGATATAGACTTCCCATTTAAGCGTTATCAAATACAGCCTGTTTGGCGTGCCGATCGTCCACAAAAAGGACGTTATAGAGAGTTTTATCAATGTGATGCCGATGTGGTTGGTAGTAAGTCCTTATGGCAAGAAGTAGAGTTTGTAAAGCTTTATGATGCTGTTTTTACAGATTTAAAAGTAGAAGGAGTTACGATTAAAATGAATAACCGTAAGATTCTTTCAGGGATTGCAGAGGTTATAGGAGCGAAAGATAAATTAATCGACTTTACGGTAGCCTTAGATAAGCTTGATAAGATTGGTGAAGATGGCGTAAAGAATGAAATGCTTTCTAAAGGAATAACGGAAGAAGCGATAGCAAAGATTCAACCATTATTTTCTTTTTCAGGAAGCTTTGCTGAAAAGTTAGGGCAATTAAAAGCGTTGTTATCATCTTCTGAAGAAGGTTTGAAGGGAGTAGAAGAATTATCTTTTATTATTAATGCTATTGAAAGCTTAGGATTGAAAACAGCTACTTTAGATCTAGATGTTACTTTGGCTCGTGGATTGAATTATTATACAGGGGCTATTTTTGAAGTAGCTGCTCCAGATGCCGTGAAAATAGGTTCTATTGGTGGAGGAGGTCGTTATGATGACCTTACTGGCATTTTCGGAATGAAAGATGTTAGTGGAGTAGGGATTTCTTTTGGATTAGATCGTATTTACTTGGTGTTAGAAGAGTTGAATTTATTTCCAGAGACGGTTACTGAAACGACGAAAGTATTCTTTATCAATTTTGGAGATGCTGAAGCCTTATATTGCTATCAAGCCATAGAAAAATTAAGAGCAGCCGGAGTTGCAGCCGAATTATACCCAGATGCTGCGAAAATGAAAAAGCAAATGACCTATGCTAACAAACGTCAATTTCCATATGTCGTATTAGCAGGAACTACCGAAGTAGAAAATGGTCAGTTTACCATCAAAAATATGATAGATGGCACTCAAGAAACCTATGATTTTGAAGGGTTACTTGGATTAGTTAGTTAAACAAGTATTTTAAATCATTACGAATTAAAAAAAACGATACAATCACAACTTGTATCGTTTTTAAATTTATACTCTGTCCCGTCCTAAAATAACATTTGACTGTAACGCTATTTTAGGACGGGACATTTTATTTATTAAAACAATATGGTAATACCAATACAGTTATTGATTTTTGTTTTGGCGACTCCAGTGTGTTCTTGTTGTTAATGAATTAATGTAAAATTGTTCTTCACTGTCAAGGTTATTACTGTCAATATACCAAGGCATATGCTTGGCTTGGTATGGAGCGCCAGTCCTTAATACTAAAATACTATAATCTCTTGAACCTTTTTTGTTGAATGGCTTGTACAAAGCAAAAGTAGTATCTATAGGAGCAATGAATACGTTTTGTTCTATTTCTTGTTCATAGAATTTGGACTCCCAATTCACAACTTTATTTTTGTTATGATAAGTGTCAGGTAGATTATCAATTTGAAGAGAAAACCCTACTTTGTGTGTTTTAGGGTATTTAATTAGTAATTTATGGAAGTATTCTAAAAAATCATCAGGACATTCTTCTTTTAAAGTTATGTCAGAGTCAGTATAAGCATAATATTTAGTTAAATATTTAAGCCATAACCCACTTTTCCAGTAAGCTTTTGATCCAATATTTTTACCTAAAAAATGTACTTTAGCTTCAGTTGTTTTGTAATATTCTAATAAAGGAGGGTATGTAGAATCGTTATCAAGGATATGTATATTTGAATACCCTCTTTTTTTTAGATCATTAACTAGTTTTTTTGTTGTAGTTAGCCTATTGTAATTATTTATAAACACAGGAATTTTTTTGAAGTCTTTAGGCTCTTTTCCGAAAAAAAACCTTAAGATGCTAGCAATTTGGCTTTTAACTTTTTTTACTCCCATATTAATAGATAGTAATTAATTTTTGTTTATGTTTCAATGATTTTGATAAAGGAGCACCTTGTAAAAGTAATAGAAAAATCTTCCAATTAGCTGGTTTTACTAAAGCACTAAAAAAGTATCTTATCGTTAAAAAGAATAATAACAATTTGTATTCAATAAAAGAAAAATGTTTTCTAATATAATAAACAAGTGAAATTTTTTGCTCGGCTTTGATAATTGTATTTCTCTTTTTGCGTTCTATACTTTTTCCTTCGAAATGAATATAATTGCATTGAGGAACTAAATAAGTACTTTTTTTTAGCTGCTTAAGTAAACGAAAAGATACATCAGACTCTTCGTAATATAAGAAAAGGTTGTTATCAAATCCTCCTATGGCATTAAACGCAATTGCATCTGTAAACATGAAAGCACCTTGTACATAATTAACTTTGGTTGGTGTTTTATATTCGGCTCTTCTTTTCGGGAAACTTTTTGGTATTAATTTTTCTAATAAAGAAGCTTTAATTATTTGTGTTAAAGGAGAAGCGAAATGACCAATAGAAATCATAGGTTTGTAGTCGCTATCTAACATTTGAGGTCCACACATACCAACGTAAGGGTTTTGCTTCATAAACTGTTTTAAGTTTAATAAGCAATTTTCTGAAGTTAATAAGGTGTCATTATTAATAAAAGCGTAGTAATTGCATTTTGAAGCAAGCTTGACACCATCCATATTCCCTCCTCCAAAACCTGTATTAATAGAGCTACGGAAAAGTTTTATAGATGAGAATTCTTCTTTTATTAAAGGAATTTGAGAATATAAAGTAAGGTAATCATCAATATTAGAGTTATTATCTACTATAATAATTTCATAACTGATTGTGTTTTTTGTGTTCTCAATAATCGACTTTACACAGTCTAAAGTATAAGCGGATGAATTATAGTTGACAAGAATGCAACTTACATCAATTAAAGTATCATTTCCCATTTCTTTGCTATTTGATTGGGTAAGTATTGCTGTGATGCTTCTAGAGCTTTTGTTGACATTAAATTTAAATCGTACTTATTTGAACTAAGTTTGTTTATAACGTCGATTAACTCCCCTTCAGGAAAAATAAAACCAAAATCAGAGTGTATAATTTCTATAGGCCCAGGATGATCACTAGCTACAGGTATTGTGCCATGTGCCATAGCCTCTATGATTGTCATACCAAATAACTCTTCCCATTTTTGAGTACGGATAGAATTTGATAATAAAAACTGATGAGTACTTAATAGTTCTGAGAGTTTTCTTTTATCTTTTATATATTCTTTGAATATTATATTATTACAAGAACTGATGGCTTCTTGAATCTTTGCTTTTAATGGCCCATCACCGACTATTGTAAAAGTAGCTTCTTCAAGATTTTTTAATAATTCTATAGTTTCTAAAATGCCTTTTTCTGGGACTAATCTTCCAATATAAATGAATGAAAAAGGTAGTTTAATAGGTGCTTTTTCAAGAATATTAAAACTTTCATCAACACTATGATTTACAACGCTAATCTTATTTCCTTCAATTTGATAGTTTTTTAGTAACCTATTTTTTGTTGTTGTGGTAACTACAAAATGATGTGTTACTTTTTCTTCAAGAAAAAGCTTCCATTGTGATAGTAATTTAGTAGTTACTTTTTTTCTTTTGGGATATTTAATATCATCCCAATGTGTCCAAGAAGTATGGTAGTATACTTTATGCTCTTTCAGAAGGTATAGCAAAATGGGAAGTTTGTTGTCATAAGGAGCTATACCTAAAACGATTTTTTTTTCTTTAGAAAAAAGAAGGCTTATTAAGAAAGTAAGGTTTGTTAGCTGTTTTGAAAATTGATAAGGAGATAGTTTTGTAATAGCCTTTATCATTTTACTAAAAACAGAGAATTCACGATACTTTAAATCAATATTTTTTGTGTTTAATAAATGTTTTAAACCAATATAATGTGAGTCGGCTCCACTTTTATGTAATATGTAAAAAGTTTCTTTCAATAGTAATTATGTTATTTTCTAATAATTTTAACAGAGCTATCCATTCCAATCTTTATAATAGCGGAAGGCTTATTAAATTTACTATTATCAGGAGCTTTGCTAATGTAATCTACCTTGTCTTTTAGAGTTTCATTAATCTCTTTGAATGATTTAGGAGAAGGTTCTCCACTAAAATTAGCTGAAGTAGAAACAATGGGCTTTTTAAAGCTTCTTAATAGTTTACTTAAAAAAGGATCTCTAGCTACTCGAATACCTAGGGAGTTATCATCAGCGATTAGGTTTTCCGCTATTCTTATAGGATCATCATATATAATCGTTGTCGGTTTGTTGGCATATTTTAAAACATCATAAGCTACCTCAGGAACTTCTTCAACATACTGTTGTAACATTTTAAAATCACTTACTAAGCAAATTAAATTTTTAGAATTAGGTCTTTTCTTTAATGCGTTTAATTTATCAATAGCATCAGCATTAGTGGCATCACAACCCAATCCCCATACAGTATCAGTTGGATATAATATTATATTACCTCTTTTTAGATGAGTAATAATATTTTCAATTTCTAATTTATCAATAAACATAAGCCTTATTTCTTTAAAATCTCTTGGTAAGTCTGTATCCAATGTTCAGCAATATGGTTATCGTTGAACTTTTGTACAAAGCTAAGACCTTTTTCAATCATTTCTTGTTTTTTTGGTTTGCTTTCCCATAATGATAAAATAGCTTCTTTTAAATCATTGATACTTTTGTGGTATACATATATGCTATTTGGTCCACCTGCTTCGGAAAAGCAACTTCCGATGGAACTAATGACAGGTGTTTTAGAATATAAAGCTTCTATAATTGGGATACCAAAACCTTCAAAAATTGATGGATATACAAATATTTCGGCAAGCTTATAAATATGCGCAAGTTCTTCGATACTTAAATTTTGTAAATGGATAACTTGGTGTTCCATTTTTTGTTGAGATATATAATTCGAAATTTCATCAAAGTAATGAGTTTTTCTACCTACCAATACCAAAGGTATAGAAGTGCCTTGGATTGCCTTTACAATGTTTAGAGCATTTTTTCGTGGTTCTAGTGTACCGACATTTAGTATAAAACGCTCAGGTAATTGATACTTTTTACGAGTTATATCTAGGGTTTTCAAATGAGTAATTTCCTTAAATGCTGAGTGACAACCTTGGTAAATTACTTTTATACGATCTTCACTTGTGTCAAAAAAAGTAATAATATCTTTCTTAGTCTGTTCGCTAATAGCTACAATAAGGTCGGCGTTGTCTATAGCATTTTTCATTTTTCGAGTATATATCTTTCGATCGATACTCTTGTAAAGGTGCGGATACCTTAAGAAGATGATATCATGTATGGTTACAATAGTCTTTATTCCTGTTTTTTGAATATCGAAAGGGATTTCGGCGGATAAACCATGAAATATTTCAATTTTATCTTTAATTAGATCAGAAACTATAGCTCTTGTTCTCCAAAAAGAAGGAAGCTTTTTATATGTGAAACCATTAGGAAGACGCTCTATAATATGATCAAATTTAGGAAGTCTATCAATTTTTTTTAGCTTAGGATTGTATAAAAAATATTGATGGTCAGTATAAAACTCTCCTAAAATACGAACTAGGTCTCTACTATAATTTCCTAAACCTGTATTGTTGTGAAACAACCTCTTAGCATCAAAACCTATCCTCATTTATGTTCTATTTTTGATTGTAATTGTAATGATGCATTAATGTTAAATAGGATTCAAAACTCTTTAAAGAACTTTTAAAAAAACCATCAAATCCTTCTGTAATACGAAGATTAAAAATATAATCTAACCAAAAGTAGCAAAAAGGCTTCAAAAGTAAGGAGAAAGAAGTAATCTCATTTTTTTGGTTTTGTTTATTAAATGCATCAAGTGTTTTATCGTACAGCTTTAAACTATAGGTGTCTAAATCTTTCAAGGAAATATCCTTAGTTTTTCCTTCTATATTACGCTGTTTTATGTATCGAATTAATACTCCATACCCATTCATCTTACTGACGGCAATACCTGGTATACCGTCTTTTATCCCTCCTTTTGCAAATAATTCAATTATTATTCTAAAGAAAGGTTTGAAGAATAATTTCAAAAAAGAAACCTTTTTTTTCTTTTCTATAAGTTGAATTGCTTGAAAATCAGCATATTTGTTTTTCTTAATTAAAAAATGTCTTAATGATTGAAAGGTATGATGCTCTATAAATTCATTCAAAGTGGCTGTAATTCCTTCACAATGTAAAGTTTCATGTACTTTCCCTAAAAATTGACAACGTTCTTTGTAAAATAGGCGTAGTATTTTTTCCTTTCCATTAGGTCCATGTTTTAAAAATTTGGTTAAAAAGAAATTGCTTCTAGGAATTTTAAAAGCTACTATATTGTCAGAGAGTGTCTTTTCTAAATTTATAGCTTCTATTTCTTTTTTTAATGCGTCGGTTACCACTTCATCAGCATCTAAAGCAAGTACCCAAGGATGAGAGCAATGAGAAATTCCAAAATTTTTATGGGTTGAAAAATCATCAAATTTTCTTTGTATTATAGTCACATTTTTAAATGAAGCAGCAATTTTTAAAGTGTTATCTGTACTATAAGAATCTAATAGAATAATTTCATCTACAAATTCAAGGCTTTTTAAAGCGTTCGCCAGGCGTTCTTCTTCGTTGTATGCTGGTAACAATGCAGAAATTTTCATACAATGCCTAAAATTGTTTTTTAAGAAATAAATCTAATTTAGGAATAATCAGATCAGGAGTCAACTGATGATACATGTACCGAGGATCTTTTTCGATTTCTTTATCAGAAAGAGTATTTGCATATATATCAGGTTTTTCTTCTTTCAAATGAATAGAAGTATGAAGAATTCCATCTTCAAAACTAGCCCAATCTTCTTTTGAAACATAAGGCGAGAATATCGTGAATGTAGGTTTCTCTAGTGCTTTAGCAATATGTACGCTTCCTCCTTCATTACTAATTAATAGATCACATTTACCCATTAATTTGATAAACCCTCTAATACTTTCTTCATAAATATCTATCAGGATAGCTTCTTTGTGTTGGCAAAGTTCATAAATTTCTTTGGCCTCCTTTTGTTGATAAGGAGCATAATTAAATAAAATATTTACATCGTAATTAGTTGATAAATGATCAATTAATTTAGCAACGTATTCAAAAGGCATGCTTTTTTGCGGTGTGCTACCTAAAATACCAAACATGAGAATAGGTTTGGTATTTGTTAGGGGTAAAAGATATTGCTTTTCTTCTCGACTCAAATGTATTTTAGGAACGTAATCGAAATCTATAGTATTGTTAATATCGAAAATACCTTGGATCATTTTAATTCGATCTTGTATCGACTTTCCAGCAATATGAGTTTTGTTTTGAGTTTTGATGACTACGTCAGTATAAAAACGAAATGGTAGTTTTTTGTTTGGTCTTACTAATCCAATACGTTTTTTTGCTTTAGAAAAAAGGCAAATGAATTTACTTTGAAATTTAGCATAAGGGTCAAAAATGATATCGTAATTGTCATCACGTACTTTTTTTGTAGTAAGTAAGAGGTTTTTGAATTCCTTTAATTCATTTGCGTTTACCGAAATAATATGGTCTATAAATGGATTGTTTTCAATAACTCCTATAGTGTAGTCATAAACGAGATAGTCAATCTTACTTTCAGGAAATACTTTTTTAATATTTTCAGCAATAACCGAAGCGATTAAAACATCTCCAATACGCTTATTTTGAATTACAAGAATACGCTGCATGTTCAAAGTATCATTTTAAAGTTTCGAAATTATTGCTTTTCCTTGAAATTCGTGAGTGCTTTTCTATTTATATTTGAATATATCCTAAATGAAGATAAATGTATTACCACTTGGCTAAAAATCAGGCATATTTAAGGGAATCTATTGAAGATATGATAGCGCATTTTGATACTAGTGGTGAGTTGTTGATGAAGGGTAAACGAAATACGATTAAAAACTTTAAAGGACTAAATGACGAAGTCTTTACAGTTAAAAGATTTCAGAAGCCAAAAAAAATTAATGCTTTTATATATAAATATATTCGTTTGTCTAAAGCTAGGCGCTCCTTTGAATATGCTGAGCGATTAATAAAGTGTGGTATAAATACACCTGAGCCTATTGCTTATATAGAAAGCAAGGAAGTGTTAGGATTAAGAGAAAGTTTTTATATAAGTAGGTATGTAAATTACGATTTCGATTTTAGAGAATTAATCCATAATCCTTTATTTGAAAATAGAACTAAAATATTAGAGTTGTTTGCTGTTTTTTGTTTTAAGCTTCATGAAAATAATGTGAATTTTTTAGATCATTCTCCGGGAAATACATTGATTCAAAAAGTAGGGAAGGAGTATCATTTTTATTTGATTGATCTCAATAGAATGAAATTTGAAACTATGAATTTGGATCAACGTATGAGTAACCTTCGCAGGTTATGGTTGTCGAAACAAATGATTCAGGTTATATCTAGAAAATATGCTGAATTGTGTGGGGAAAGTTATGATAAGGTATTTCATTCATTGTCAAAATACTCTAGAGACTTTAAAATGAAAGTAAACAAGAAAAAGTTTTTAAAGAAAAAACTTAAGAAAAAATAGAATTTAACCTTAAGTGTAGAATTTTTCAAAGTTTCCTAATATGTTTTATAAGCTTCTTTCGAAGTGATTGGTTATTTTGACTATTGTTCTTTCTTACCTATTCAACACCTTGTATTCTTCATAACAATTACTAATAGCATCTAATATTTGAAGGTCATTAGCTGTTTGAATATAGTCTTTAGAGTAACTACAGTTTAATAAAATTTCGTCTAGGTCTACTTTATCAATTCCCGTTAAAGCAACTAATGTTTCCCTGTCTACTTTAGTTAATAATAAGTTTCGAATTTGCTCATCGTCTTTTATCTTACGTAATCGCCTTAATTGTTTTGACTTTTTGTTGAATAAATTGTAGACAGAATTGATAGGGTTAAGTATGGCATTTACTGTTTTCGTAAATCCACTAGCTTCTTTACTTCCTCCTTCGTATCGTTTATTTAATCCTGTAATTGCATAGGCATTCACATTAGTGTATACAGGTATGTTTTTTACATCAATTTCCATAAAACCTGTAAGTCCATGTGAAGACACAACTACTTCTTCGAGTGCGATCCCTAGTTCAGTAAGCTTTATAACAATATTGCCATATTTAATCCAGTCATTACTAACACGAGTTTTAAAAGGTTTAAACCCTAAGTAGGAAAAATATAGACTATCATTAACTTTTGCGTCAATTTCAAAACTACCATCTGCTTTAGAAATACTACCTTTTATACTTCCAATGTTAAAAATATTGACATTTTCTAGAGGCTTGTCATTTGCTGCATTTTGTACTATTCCATTAATAGTTACAGTTTGGGCAAAGGAAAAATGAAGACATAGAAATAGTAATAAATAAAGTAATTGCTTCATGCGCTAAAGGTATCAAATGTAACGACTCTTTGGTATACGAATCGTTACATTTTTGTCCATTATTTGTTAATCAACTTACAAATTTGGATAAGCTAAATAAAAAGAAACTCCCTAAAAGCCAAATATGATTCTTAGGGAGTTTGTTATATGATTATAAAGTCAAAAAAAGACTAGTATCTGTCACGGCGTTTTCTACGGTCACGACCGCCACCATTATCATTATTTCTAGAACGATCACGATCTCCACCTCTGTAATTTCCTCTAGAATTGTTTCCGCCACCTTTATTGAAACGTCCACGGCCACCGCCACCGCCGCCACGTCTATTACGATCACGACCACCACGGTTTTCAGAAATTTCTATATTTACTTTTCGCTCATCTAAAAAGATTTCTTCGAAAGCAGCTATTACAGCATCAGTATGCTCAGAAGGAGTATTGAAGAAAGAGAATTTTTCTTTAACATCAACACGATTAACAACATCTGAACCTAGATTTAAAGTGTCTTTCAATAGATCTTTTAGTGACATCCAGTCAAATCCATCTTTTTCACCAACATTAATGAAGTAACGAGTACTTCCATCATTGCTATCTCTATCTCTATCTCCACGTCCTTGATCATCCATAGGAAGGATGTCACGCATTTTTTTGTAGTAATCGTGGAAACGAGTAAATTCAACAGTTACAAGTTTCTTGATTAATTCTTCTTTACTAAGGTGCTCTAAATGAGAATTGATTTCAGGAAGGTATTGATCAACACCTTCATTAATTTCAGTTTTCTCAATTTTCTCAGCTAAGTTAAATAACTGAATTTTGCAGATTTCTTCACCAGTTGGGACATTCTTCTTTTCAAAAGTTGTCTTAAGGATACGTTCAATACTTTTAATTCTTCTAGCATCACTTTTAGTAGTGATTACTACAGAAGTACCATCTTTACCTGCACGACCAGTACGACCACTACGGTGGTTGTATGTTTCTATGTCGTCTGGTAATTGGTAATTGATAACGTGTGTAATATCATTTACGTCAATACCACGTGCTGCAACATCAGTAGCAACAAGCATTTGTATTTGACGATTACGGAAACTTTTCATTACCAAATCACGTTGGTTTTGACTTAAATCTCCATGTATAGCGGCAGCATTATAACCATCTTCAATTAATTTTTCTGCAACAGATTGCGTATCGCGCTTTGTTCTACAGAAAATAACAGAAAAAATATTTGGGTTAGCATCAGCTAAACGCTTTAAAGCAGGATAGCGATCACGAGCAGCAACCGTATAATATTCGTGTTTTACATTTTTATTTGCTGAGTTTTTAGTTCCTACTGTAATTTCTACAGGGTTACTCATAAACTTTTTAGCAATAACAGATACTTCTCTAGGCATAGTTGCAGAAAACAACCATGTCGATTTTTCATCTGGAGTATGAGAAAGGATAGATTTAATATCCTCAAAGAACCCCATGTTTAGCATCTCATCAGCTTCATCTAAAACACAATAATTAATTTGTGAAATGTCTACCATTCCTCTATTAATCATGTCTTGCATACGACCTGGAGTAGCAACAATTATTTGTGCTCCTCGTTTTATAAGTCTTGCTTGATCACTAATACTAGCTCCACCGTAAACGGCAACGGAGTGCATATTAGGAATGAATTGACTATAATTTTTGATTTCAGATGCAATTTGCAAACACAATTCTCTGGTAGGAGAAAGGATTAAACCTTGTGTTTTTTTGTTGCTAGCATCAATTTTTTCGATTAGCGGGAATCCAAAAGCGGCAGTTTTACCAGTTCCAGTTTGCGCTAGGGCGACGATATCGGTATCGCTTTCTAGTAGGATTGGGATTGCTTTTTCTTGGACTTCACTAGGGGTTACAAAGCCCATGGCATCCACTGCCTGCAACACGGCTTCTCCTAACCCTAACGTTTGGAATGTACTCATAATGTCAAATAAATAAGGCGCAAAAGTACAACATAAAAATCAATAGTCTTTGTTTTTTGCTCTTTACTTTAAAATTAAAGGGAGAAGAAAAATTGCATAGCAATTTTTCAACCATCAACCATCAACCATCAACCATCAACCATCAACCATCAACCATCAACCATCAACCATCAACCATCAACCA
>CANLOW010000013.1 GCA_947493035.1 uncultured Aquimarina sp. | reverse complement strand
ATTGAACACTTTAATTTACCAAAAATCTACTTTTTTATTGATGAAAATCAGCTTAAATATTAATCGAACTCAGGTTACAACAGTTCGGGAAAAATTGCCAACTCTTAAGGAATAGTTACCTACCATCTAAAACCCATCTAATCGCATCTTTGTATTGTTAATTAAGTATAACCCTAAATTATATAACAATGAAAAAGATTTTAGCAACCTTAGCTGTATTAGCAGGATTTAATGCATATGCTCAATTACCTGACCCTGGTTTTACAGTTGACTCACGTACTGCCATTGTAATTACTGATCCACAAAATGATTTTCTAAGTCCTGACGGAGTTACTTGGGGAGTTGTTGGAGAAAGTGTTACAAAAAATGGTACCGTAGACAATTTAGAAGCACTTTTCAAAGTAGCTAAAAAGAAAAACATGCATGTTTTTGTATCTCCGCATTACTACTACAAACATGATCATAATTGGAAAATCGAAGGTGCTCTAGAAGCATTAATGCACAAGATTAACATGTTTGATAGATCTCATACATTACACACCGATGGATTTGAAGGTTCTGGTGCAGATTGGTTAGATCAATACAAAAAATACATAGACAAAGACAATGTTATTGTAACAAACCCACATAAAGTATACGGGCCAGAATCTAATGATTTGGCGTTACAATTACGTAAGCATGGATATGATAATGTAATCTTAGCAGGAATGTCAGCAAACCTTTGTACAGAATCTCATATGAGAGATTTAGTAGAATCTGGTTTTAAAGTTGCTGTGGTTTCTGATGCTACTGCCGGAGCTATTCTCCCTGGAATGAATGCTTATGAAGCTGCTGTCGTTAATTTTAAAATGATTGCAAGTCACGTATTCACTACTAAAGAAATCGTAAAAGAAATTAAAGACAGTGATCTTTAATCTTTTCCTTTCTCAAAAAGTAAATTAAGAACACTATCACTAAAGTTTTTAAGTTTAAAATAAACAAGGCTGTTTGATTCATTTCAAACAGCCTTGTTTATATATTCTAACTAATAATAAACCATCTAATTTATTAATTAATTCTTGCCAAAAATTTGAGTCCAATATCGACCATCCTTTCCTAACCCCATTTCATTAGATCCAGCATTCAACATATTTTTTCTATGGCCATCGCTTTCTCTCCATAGCTTAAAAGTTTGCTGTAGACTACCTGCAATAGCTATATTCTCTCCAATAGGAAACCCTTGGTAACTTTCTCGTTTAGTACGTTCGCTAAAGCTAGATCCATCTTTTCCTTTATGATCAAAATAATTATTGTCATTCATATCTTTAGAATGTTTGAATGCCGCTCTATTCAAAGCACTATTGAGTGTTAAAGGAGAAACACCCGATTCTTTTCTAAACGCATTAACCAACATCAACATTTGTTCCGCCTCGCTCAAGCTGCTATCATCATCCGTTGGCTCATTTGGACTAGAAGGGCTTGCAACTTCTTTCTCTTCATCTGGCATTCCATTTGAATTTACTGAGTCTACAATTTCAGATGGATTATCGCTAGGTACCAAATCATTAGACGCATCATTTTCACAAGAAAAAAAGGCTATAATGATAATAAAAAAGATAGCTTTCATACCACT
This sequence comes from uncultured Aquimarina sp., assembly GCA_947493035.1. Lineage (GTDB taxonomy): Bacteria > Bacteroidota > Bacteroidia > Flavobacteriales > Flavobacteriaceae > Aquimarina. The sequence goes on along the minus strand of CANLOW010000013.1, from coordinate 42,782 downwards.
TTTTCTTAAAATCCTAAGGTATTCCATCTGTGAGTGTTTGGGTATATAGTAACAACGAAAAAAAGCAGTCCATATTATACAGTCTTGCTTTATCTATTTTTACCAGAAACTGTTTCTATACCTGCTACAATCATCTGCCATTGTAGTCGCATTTGATCATTCCAAGACATTGATTTCACCCCTAATCGCTCTGCTTCCTCCTTACATTCCTGTGGAGATAAATCCCCCGATTTTAATTGTGATTTCCACAACGTAAATTGAGTACTCCATTGTTGTAAAAAAGAGTCTGGCCACTTAAGTCTTCTTTTTTTCTTTGGGTACAAAAACAAAGGCATTTCTGTAACTAATGTTAAGCAATCTCCTCCAAGACTTCGAATAGACTCCATAGAACTCGCATGAAATTTGTTCGCCGTTTCTATATCATCCAACGCTAAAAAATGTTGTCGCATTTCTTTACTATCAGGACGTGTACAAAAACCCTCATCTATCCTTTTAAAGCCCTTCTCGCCAGATCGATCCAAGTCATACAATTCATAACCTAATTGCTTTGTACGTTGCGCACATTGTGTCCTAAAATCTTCTGTACGATCTATCCAACTTTCATCAATAAGAAACCATGGACCATATGTCGCTTGCATTCCATGTAAGGAAACATGCAGATCAAACGAGCTTTTAGACGATCTCCAAAAATCATATACAGCTTTGTTTTCAGGACGTAATGGCACAATGCTTCCTTCTATAGGAAATCCAAACTCGATATCTCTTCCTGGCAATTCTCGCTCTACATTCAATAAATATTTAGGCAGATCAGTGAATTGATCTTTATAAGAATACCATTTTAAGTTTTTTGCTTCGCCATCTGGATTTCCGTGAGGTACAATCCACCAAGAGTATTTCGTCAACAAATCATTTGCAGTGTTTAATGAAGCCAAATAAGTCACTATTTTTTTCAATAGCAGTGGTCCAATAGGTTCGTCTGCATGATTTCCCGCAATAAGACTTATTCGCTTTTCTCCTGTTCCAAAAGTGTATCCTAATATATCTCGACCCTCAACTGATTGCCCTAAACATTGACCTTTAACAACATCTATCGGGCATACTAGAATAGCTTCTATATGATCATACAGTCCCATTTATAATACTTCTATCAAGGTAATTTCACCTTTAGAAACTTTTTCTGTGTTTACAGATTCATAAGCTTCAAAAAGCTCGATACGACCATCATCTAATACTTTGGGTGTAGAAACACATTTACCTAATTTAAATTCCATATTAGCATTTAAATGGTGATAATGCATTTGTAATACTCCTTTTTCATCCACTTTTGCAATCAATGTTCCTTTAGTAACTCCCCCTCCTTGGTATTCACCCCAAACGGTATTTCCTTCTTGATAATATTTGAAATGTGTTACCTCTAAATTATCACCTGCTACTCTAAATGTTTTATTGTTATAATTAATTTTCATAATAATATGTTCTTTCTAAACTTAAAATACCTAGCAATTTGAAATTACTAGGTATGTACTTATTTCTTCAAAATACTTTTTCTTGATAATGAATACCTAAATTAGGTATCTATTTAACTCTACCCAAACAAATTTTCATCAGCAGAAGCTACGTAAGTTGCTGGTACACTAATATCATTTAAGCGTAAATACAATCCTACTTGAGCTCTATGATGAATCGTATGGCTTATAATTAACTTTTTAAACGCTGCATATTTAGGCACTGTAAAAAAAGTAAAATCTCCTTTTCTCATAGTCCACTTTACCTCAAAATCTTCTTCATTCATCTTATCTAATGCGTTTACAGAAGCAGCAACATTTGCTTTATAAGTTGTTATTAATTCATTCACATTTTTAACAGCAACTGGAGGTGTATAAGTAGCCCAATCTAATTCTGAATTACCACAAATACCAACAACCCATGAAGGAATCTGTACCATATGATTTACTAACTGATCTATAGTCTGCGATTTTTCATGTGGCGAATATTGAAAAATACTATCTGTTATTGCTGACAATACTTTTATTGTCGTTTCCATTTCAGCTTTAAACTCTTCTAAAATTAAGCTTTTTATTTTCATTATTTTCGTTTTAAATTTATAACATTCTCAATATCAACACGTGAAACTTCTTTCAATTCACCTTGCTCAAATAGCCTTGGTAATTCTTTTAACGGAGTACCTAATACTGCTTTCCAATTAACGTAATCTTGAAAAGTAATTCCTTCAACAATTCTTCTATTATAGGCGCTTCTAAAGCGAATTCCTCCATTATTCACATGATATTTATAAGCTAAATAATCAACTTTAGAGGTTTTAGTATTTATCCAATAATAAAATTCATCATCATGATCTTCCCCGCCTCCTTCTTCTCTAAATGTTACTTCAACCACATTATATTGCTGGTCTTTGATAGTTGTCGTTTCTATAAATTTCTTAACAACAGCCGCATCTTTTAGTTTATGAGGTAAGGTCGCAAAATAGATTACAGAATTTAAAGCTTCCTTATATTTATCAACTTCCTTTTCAGCAAGACTTACAAGTTCCTCATTCACATATCTCTGAAAAATACCATTGGTAATAAAATCACAAACAGATATATCGCTATGTTCACTTTTTATCGAATAGGTATATTCATCCCCATTATTGGCAAACTGATATTTCTTCCCTCTAAATACAAACGAATAATCTGCTGTATCATATAATTCTCCCCCATGTGCCTTTATCGCTTTTGAAATGACTTCATCTGCTTTTGACGAAACTTTAGCTACTTCAGGCTCTTTATCACTAGCTGTAGTTATTACTTCTGACGATATTTTTTTAGTTACTAGATTTTTACAAGAAATCGTAACCAAAGTCAACACGCTTATACATAATATGCTTTTCATAGAAATGTTTTTGATCTTTTCAATTTCTAAAATTGATTGAGCCTTAATAGGTCACTTACAAACTAAAAATAGATAACTAAGTCCTTCAAAATTACAAATGTGTTATTTTCTTCAGTGGTACATATCCGAAAATAGATGGTATTTTTCGTACAAATATTAGATTAATCATATTTTATACTGAACTAAAAAAACGCTATTTCTCAAAAGTACCATTGTTTTTCCCTTTTACCCAATTGCATTTCTTATGTGATATTTATATTTGTAACACGATTTACTGATAAGAATTTCATATAAATAGTTTGAATTATCTTTCGATTGTCAAAGACGAAAAGTTAAGATATAACCTTAGCTATAGCTTTATTTTTTAACAGATGAATAGTAGGAGAATAAACGACATATCTGTGAATTTTTTAATAGTGAATCGTACGAGGCCTCTCTGTTTAATAACTACACTATATGTACACTTCAAAATACATTATCATCGGCGCAGGGCTTTCGGGACTTACTTCGGGGTACTACCTAAATAAAGCAAACGAAAAAGATTTTTTGATTCTTGAAGCTCGTGATCGTATTGGTGGCCGCATTCTAACAGAAGACAATATTGATATGGGAGGAACTTGGTTTCAAACCCATCACGAACATGTTGTTCATTTATTAGAGGAATTAAAACTAAAAAAATTCTACCAATACAATAAAGGCAAAAACGTACTCATTTATAGTACTATGGTACCTGCTCATTATTTTGAAAAAGACCCTGATATAAAAGAAGCCTTTCGTATCGAAGGTGGTTCAACAATGTTGATTAATGGACTAGCCAAAAACATTGAAAAACATATTAAAACATCGACTACTGTCAATAAAATCTCAGAAGACAATACTAAAGACGGTGTAATAATTCATACAAACAACGGTATTTATAAGGCCGAAAAATTGATTATGGCTTTGCCTCCAAGCCTTGCCTACAAAATATCATACCACCCTCCATTACCTAAATCATTGAGAAAATCAATGAAAAAAACACATACTTGGATGAGTAATTCAATTAAAATTGGATTAGAATTCGAATCTCCCTTTTGGAGAAAAAAAGAGTTATCAGGAACCGTATTAGGCCAAGTCGGTGCTGTTACGGAACTTTATGATCATTGCAATGTCGAAAACACTACTTATACACTAATGGGGTTTGCAAATGAAGCCTTACGGTTTTATTCGAAAGCAGAACGCAAAGAAAAAATACTCACCCATCTACAAAAATACTTGGGCGATGAAATTTTAAACTATACAAATTATAAAGAAAAAGACTGGTCTAAAGATAAATTAACCACTGCCAAAAATTTTACATCTATTTACATGAGTCCTAAATACGGAAATCCTGTTTTTGATGATTTGTATTTTAATGGAAAGATAATATTCTCAGGTGCTGAAACGGCTAAAATTCATGGCGGCTACATGGATGGTGCTATTGCTACGGGGATAACTGCTGCTAAAAAAATAATTAAAGGCTTATAAATAGGTTACCTTGAAGTATTAAATTCTTTTGGCGGCATCAAAAATTGAATTTTGACCTTAAAAAGTTAGTATCTTAAAGCGTGATTTAATCATAATAGTTGACAGAAAAACTAAAAAAATATCATCTTCATAAAGAGCATCCCGAAAAACTACAGTTCGAGGTATATGCACTAGATGAATATCGTATGCGCAGTGGCGATATGGCTTCCAATCCGCATTCACATAGCTATTATCAAATCATTTGGTTTTTTGAAGATGGAGGGCTACACACCATTGATTTTAAAAGTTATCCTATTCAAAAAAACACGATTCTTTTTATTCCAAAAGACCATATCCATGCTTTTGATGAGACTCCTGCTCCTAAAGGTTGGTTAATTCATTTTAATCAAAGTTTTTTTACTCATGATGATATCGATATCTTTTTAAAATACAATCTTTTTAATTCAAGAGAAAACCCTTATTGTGTTATAGATCGAGAAACAGGAATCACTACACAATTATATATTGATTTAATAAGAAAAGAGCTATTAAAAAAAGGGACATTTGGTTACGAAGATATCATTCGCTTTTCATTAAAATCTTTATTAATTCAATTAGAGCGTATTCACCGTTTTTCTAAAAAAGATCGCTTGGCTTTTAGCAGCTATTATGAGAAACAATTTATTGCTTACAAAGAACTTATTGAAGAGAATTACACGAAAAGCTTATCTGTAAATGACTATGCTAGTTTATTGAATGTTTCCTCAAAGACATTAACTACGATTACGAAAACTGTAGTTAACAAATCTGCTTCCTCTCTTATTCATGAACGCACTATTTTAGAAGCCAAAAGGCTCCTAAAATTCACCCCTTTACAAATTGGTGAAATCGCCTTTCGAATAGGGTTTAAAGATACTTCATACTTTATCAAGTATTTCAAAAGGTATGTAAACAAATCACCAAATCAGTATCGCACAGAAATTAAAACAGCTCTTTAAAATCTATTACGCTACATTTAATACTACTTCAAAATGAAAAATACTATTGAAGATTACTGGACAAATCGTTATAAAGAAAAAAGAACAGGCTGGGATATTGGTCAACCTTCTACTCCATTAAAAGAATATATCGATCAACTAGAAGTTAAAGATATTCGTATTTTAATCCCTGGGGCAGGAAATGCTTATGAAGCTGAATACTTATGGAATAAAGGATTTAAAAATGTGCATATCCTTGACATTTCAAATATTCCTTTAGAAAATTTCAAAAAACGTAATCCTAGCTTCCCTTCAGATCAATTGATTTGTGATGATTTTTTTCAACATAAAGGGCAATATGATTTGATTTTAGAACAAACTTTTTTCTGTTCTTTCCCTCCTACTAAAACAAATAGAGATCATTATGCTAAACAGGTGCATCACCTACTTTCTAACAAGGGTAAATTAGTTGGCCTTTGGTTTAACATTCCCTTGACAGGTAATATGGAAAACCGACCTTTTGGTGGAGATAAAATGGAATACGTTGGTTATTTAAGACCATATTTTAACATCAAAAGTTTTAATGCCTGTTTTAATTCTATCACACCAAGAATCAATAGTGAGCTATTTGGCATTTTTATTAAAATTTAACTCCTTTTTTAACAAAACGCTATAGCTTTTTATCGTTATGAAAACATTACTTTTGCTTGCTGAAAAAAGATTGAATTGAAACGCTTTTTAGCCATAGTATTCTTTATTTGTTTAGCATTTAAACCTGCTTACAATATTGGATTTGTATCGTATTACAAACTCAATATAAATACTATTGTAGAAAAGTATTGTGTAAACAAAGCAAAGCCAAAACTTAAATGTAATGGTAAGTGTTATTTAAAGAAACAACTTCAGTTAACGCAAACTAGCGATTCAAACACTAGTGAAGAAGCTATTTTAAAAAGTTTTGCTGAAATATTTTTTCCTGTATATTTTCAGAATAACATAGACCAATTCACTTTATTTAATATTGAAGAACATAATCAAGTAAGTTCTTTTATTCCCATAAAAACTAAGGAATGGCTTATTCCTATTCAAACTCCTCCTCCTAGGGTTTAATATTTTATTCACAGCTAAATCTTTTTTAGCCCTATAACGCTGTACCATTTTGTATGGCTCACATTTCAATTTAATTATAGACTATCCTTAATTACAAGTGATGCATATATCATCTTGAAATATGATAGCTATCTATATTTTTCATTACAAATGAATCATTTTTTCAAATTAATACTAGCTTTATTTTTAGCTAGCACTACCCTTCTTGCCCAAGAAAAAACAGATAATTTAACCGAAGTTGTTATATCTGCAAGTCGCGAAAAACAGCAACGTAACGAAGTACCTTCAGCTATATCGGTTATAGATTCTGCTAAAATTGCACAAACTAAAGCTTTTGGTATAGACCAATTGGTTAATGATACTCCTGGGGTGTACTTATCTACCTCTAGAGGAAGTAGCAACGAACAACACTTTACTGCCGTTCGCTCTCCTATATCTACAAAACCATTATTCTTATTTTTAGAAGATGGTCTACCTATCCGACCAACAGCGATTTTTAATCATAATGCATTATTAGAATTAAATACCGTTTCACACCAGCGTGTTGAGATCTTAAGAGGGCCGAACGCTAGTATTTATGGTAGTGATGCGATTGGTGGTTCTTTCAATTTTATTACCAAAGATCCTACCAAGAAACTTTCTGGACATGTCTCTTTTCAAGCTAATGAGTTAGGTTATTCGGGAGTTGGTTTTGATATCGGAAAACAAGTCACTGATAAATTCGGAATTTATATTGCTTCTCAATTCAACCAACGTAATAACGGACCTTTCGAACATAGTGATTATGATAAATATGCCTTAAAAGTAAAAACAGTATTTAAGCCATTTGATCATTCAAAACTTACTGTGATGTACAGTGGGTCTGATTTCCTAACCGATATGGCAGGCTCTGTTGGCGAAATCAATTACCGTACTCGTAACTTCCAAAGCAACCAAACTTTTACCAATCGTGATGCAGTAGCACATCGCATTCGTGCCACATGGGAGCAAAAATGGGATAACAATAACAAAACGTCTTTTAGTGCCATTTATCGTGATAATGTTATGAAACAAAATCCTTCTTTTAGGATAAGTCAATTTAGAGACCCCGTTACTCGCCAGTTAACAGGAGCAGGAAGTGGACGTGTCAATAGTAATGATTTCAATAGTATTTTCGGAAATGTACAGCATCAAATAAAGTTTCCATCAATTAATGCATCTCTAATTGCTGGTGGATCATTTGACCTTACAAAACAAGATTTTGTCTCTAATAGTACTTCTATCACTGTTGACCCTCTAACAAGAAAAAATATCGATTTTGAAGTCCTTCCAAATGACTTTATTTTAAATTATGACGCCGATATATTTAACTATGCTGGATATACTCAATTTGAAATATCACCTATTGAGCAATTGAAAATAACTACAGGATTACGTTTTGATTATTTTGAATACGATGCTAAAAACAATGACGTTAAAGGTTTTGAAGATCGTGTAAATATCTGGAGAAATTGGGCACCAAAAGTTGGAGTTAATTATAATTTTTCTAAAAAATCAGGAATCTACGGAAACGTTTCTACGGGTTTTACCCCTCCTCAATCTTCAACGCTTTATAGAAATATAAGTGAAACCAACGTGAATGGTGATTTAAAACCTAGTGATTATATTAGTTATGAATTAGGTACTTACCTAACACCTATTAAAAATTTAAAACTTGATATTGCGTTATACAAATTAGATGGGAGAAACACTTTAGTTTCCGTTAGAAACGAAGATGTCAATAACACAAATAGTAATGCTTTTTTTACAACTAATGCTGGTAAAACAAGTTCATATGGTATCGAATACGGAGTGTCTTTTAAACCTAATTCATTAATTGAAATAAGCCATAATGGAACTTATGCGTTCCATAAATATGATGAATTCTCTACTGTTTTACGATTTAGAGGGAATGTAGAAAGATTTGAGGATTTTTCAGATACTGATAGAGAAACAGCTCCTAGATTAATAGGTACTTCTAAAATAAAATTCACTCCTGATAATAATTTAGCTTTTGCTTTCGAACACGAATTAGTTGGTAAATACAATTCAGGTTTTGAAGGAGTAATATTAAATGACGATAATACTAGAGAAACCCCAACTTATTCTGGTCACAATGTTTTTAACTTTCTAGTTAGTTACAAATACAAGAAAGTAGAATTATGGTTACATGCATTGAATTTATTTGATGTCAACTATGCAAACCGTGTTAGCTATAGTACGTTTAGCGGAAATACTTACACCGTTGGAAACCCTAGAACTTTTCATTTAGGTGCTAAATACAACTTCTAAATGATTTCATTTAGAATCTTAAAAATCACGAGTCAAAATAAACATTGCCTCGTGGTTTTTATTAATCATTAACCATCATCGCAATGAATTCACAAAAACTACATCAATGGCTTTGGCGTTGGCATGTAATTGCTGGTATTATCGCCATGCCTTTTATCTTATTATTAGCAATTACTGGTGGAATTTACTTATTCAAGGACTACGTAGAAAAACCTATTATTGAATCTTTTCAAAAGGTTGATACTTCTGGCGAAACAAAACTTTCTTTTAAGGAACAGTTTGAAATCGCTTCAAACTATATGAAGGGAAAACAACCCAATAGTATGGTACTTCCTAGTTCTGATACGGATGCTACAGAGTTTGTTTGGGGTAAATTCAGTCATAAGAAATCTGTTTTTGTAAATCCATATACTGGCGAAATCAAAGGAAAATTCACTCCTAAAGATACTTGGATGTATCAAGTTCGAAAGCTACATGGAGAATTGCTTACAGGAAAAGTAGGAACTAAAATTATTGAATTGATAGCTAGCTGGATGGTAATGCTAATCTTAACAGGAATCTATATTTTCTTCCCTCTCACAAAAACCGCTTTCAAAAAGCTATTTAACATTCGTACTAAACTAGGGAATCGAATGCTGTTTAGAGATATCCATGCAGTAGGTGGTTTTTTGATTTCAACATTATTACTACTAACACTTGCTGGTGGTTTCCCTTGGACGGATGTATTCGGTGAAAACTTTAAGAAAGTTCAAAAACTAACAAATACAGGGTTTCCTAAGGAATGGTTTGGTGTTGGGGCTTTTTCATCCCCTAAAGAAATAGCTATTTCGATAGACAAAATGGTAGAAATAGCTAATGCAACGAAACTAAAAGGTAATATAACTCTCGATTTCCCTAAACACCCAAAAGCTCCTTTTAGTATTTCTAATAGTACTTTCGATTTTGATCAGATGCATAAAATACATTTCGACCAATATTCGGGAGATCTATTAATGACTTTAGGCTGGAAAGATATCGGAGTTTTAATGCAAGGGAGATTATGGGTAATGGCATTCCACCAAGGACAATTAGGAACTTGGAATTTTGCTTTAATGCTATTTGTTGCTATTGCATTGGCTATTGTAAGTATCGCTGGCTTATTTTCTTTTCAGGGTAGAAGTTGGGGTGTCCCTGAAGCGCCTGTGCAATTTAAAGCAGGAATTGGTACCATTATCCTTATAGGAATACTGGCTATTATTTTCCCTTTATTTGGAATTAGCTTAGTCTTTATATTTTTGATTGAACAGTTTAAAAAGAGAGTCTTGAAATTTTAAGCTCATTTATTCCAAAATTGGAATTTGCACATTAAATGATTGAAGCACTCCATCCTCATCTTTTATATCAGAAGCACAAAGTAAAGCAATTGGTTTTCCATTTTCTAAATACAATTGAGGACGTTCCAAATGAAGTACCTCTTGTTTCTTTCTATGCTTCCAATTAACCTCTAATTTAGAAACCAAAGGGTGATTAGATAATTTCCAATGAAACCCATCATTTGAATCAAATAACACTAACGCCCTTCCCGCATCTGTAAATGCACCATTCATGTCTTTAACAATAGCACGGTATTTCCCATCCTGAAACCATATAAATGGATCCTCAGCAGGAAAATCACTGTTTTCTACCTGAAAAACAGGCTGGTCGTACTTTTTAAATGGGCCAGATGGATGATGTGATGTAGCCACCAAATGTACTACTGGCCCACCCCAAATTCCAGATTTCTTCTTACCAACAGCCTTATAAATCATTAAGTACTCTCCGTTATGATGTTTTGTAATTGTAGGATTACTTACCATTAAAGCGTCTAATGCATTATCATTTGAACCCACATCAATTAATGGGCTATTGAATCTTTCCCACGGTCCATTAGGACTATCCGATACAGCAACTCCAATACGTTGATTATTACGATGAATAGGATTCAACTCTTGATTCCCAGGAGAACTTGTAACTTTCCCATCTCCAGTATTTCCCATATAGTATAAATAATACTTCCCTTCAAAATAATGTACTGTTGGGTTATGCGTACACAAACCATCCCAATATTCACTTCCTCTTGCTGGAAGCGCAACATCTTTAAATTTAAATGGACCAAAAGGAGTCTTTGATACAGCATGTGCTATTTCGGAATTAGTTACCCAAGCCCAACCCAATCTTTTCTTCCATCGTGAATAAAACATATGATAATACCCGTCGTCTCCTTTCACTAAAGTACCTCCCCAAATACTCCATATCTCATCCTCAAATTTTGACATTAAATCTACCTCTCCTAACTTTAATTTAAAGTCATCTACAGATTCTATATTACTTTGAGGCTTAACGCTATTAGATTTATAATTACGACAAGAGGTTAATAAAACGACACAAAAACATAAAAAAAACAATCTCATTCTAAATCAATTTTTAAACTTTCAAAATATTATGTAATGATCTAAAAGCTTTGAATTTTAAGTAAACTACCTTGAGGCAATACTCCAAATATTATACCCTTTACCCCTACCAATACATCTCAGGATTTTGTTTTTTAAAATTAGAGTAACAGATTAAGCTACTAGAAAAACAAAAGGCTGTACCCTAATTTTATATCAGACCTATTTAGCTTATTATAAAATCATATATATCATTCTTGAAATTTTCACTTACGATCATTTTACTCAAACCTTCAGCTTTTTCTTTATAAGTTTTGTTTTCTAACAGATCTATAATTAGAGACTCGAGATTATCTCTATTTATTTTACTGATATCTATTCCCAATGGACCCGCTCCTTTCTTGTGTATTATTTTATTCCAAACATATTGATCAACTATATGCGGAATAATCAAATTAGCACACCCATATTTCAAAGCCATATGAGTTGTACCAGAACCCCCATGGTGAATCACTGCATATACTTTAGGAAACAACCAATCATAAGGTATATGATTTACAAAATGAATGAGCTTGGAATTATAATTTTCAGGTTTAACCAAACCTCCCTCGCAGGTATTTATAATAGCTGGAATTTTATTTCTTTCAAGGATGTGAAGTATTGTATTTGTATTCCTTTCAGGGTATCGATTAATCATACTACCAAATGTGATGAAAACAATTTTTGAATTTTGCTTTAAAAATTGCTCTAACTCTTCCGTTGGAGTCCAATTTCTGGTTTTATCCCTTTCATGAAATCCTAGTACTTTTAAATTACTATTCCAATATTTTGGCCTACTAAATAGAGCTGGCGAAATCGTATATATTGTATTGTTTTTGGATAAAATATCAATAATTTTTGAAGGACTCAATTTTCGATTTTTATTTTTTATCCATTTTTGCGAATAAGTAATACTCTTAACTAAACCATAGTTTACTAATTTATATGTTAGCTTATTAATAAACTTGCCGAAGTTTCTATGAAAAATTATATGAGGATGGTCTTTTACATAGTACATATAAGGTACTGGACTTATTAATGTTGTTTTCCCCTTATTTTCAGCACTCCAAAGTAATGGATAAACTGCCTTGGCATGATGTACGATTCTATCAGGATTATATTTTTCTATACATTCTTCTTGCTTTATAATCATTTCTTCATTTACCTCCGGTTGCTTAGAAATAAGTTTAGCATATGCTTTCATTTTTCCAAATCCAAATATACCGCCTCCATAGCACCCCTTCCTTCTGGGCTGTCTAATAATTTTATAAACTTAGCCCCTAAAGAAACAAATTCAAACCCTGAATCTTCTACAAGAATTCTAAACTGTTCTGGAAAAAGACAAACGATATGATGTCCTTCTTTCTTTAATATTTCACCTATTGCAAGAAATGGTTCCATATCTCCTCTGGTACCTATGGAGATTATGAGTATTTTCATTGAATGCACAATAAAGCTTTCCTAAAAATCTCTACGCTTGAAATAATAAAGATTCCCTAAAACAAATTATTATTTGAATTAAAATAGCAGGAAAAACTGATTACAACAACAAGGTACAAAAACCAGATTTTATACCAAACACTGTGTTTATAATCACAAAAAGCCACCCATTACAGGTGGCTTTTCTTATTTTCAGATTACAATTTTACTAATATAGATTACTCTACTATTAATTTTACAGCATCTTGATCTCCAACTTGTACAAAGTAAACACCAACAGCTAAGTTAGAAGTCTCAATAGTTGAAATTCCTTCTTCTGCTTTGATACTGTTTACTAAATTACCTTTTACATCAAAAATTGAAATGATAGTACCAGAAACTGAATTTGCAATCGTTACCGATTCACCTTCATTTACTGGGTTAGGGTATACTAAAGTAGTTGCTTCATTTGTAACATCTAAAGACTTACTAGCTCCTTCAATTTTCCAGATAAAAGTTTCCCATCCTTTTCTTTCACCTCCTCTAGGAAATATAGCACTATTATCTACGTTATAAGCACCTTGCAGGTATTTACCTGTATGCATACTCTTAAGAGCTACTTGACCTGCTGCAACATTAATCCATTCGAAACGCTCCCATCCTCTAGTATCGGCACCTGCCGCACGAACTATAGCGTTTTGATTATTCCCCACTACTTGAATGTAACGTTGAGAATTTAAATTGAATAAGGCTACTCCTCCATTAGGGTGATTTACTACACGGAACTTTTGACGATTACCAAAAACCTGAGATTGGTTCGCGTAAATATTATTTCCTAATTCAGCAACAGCCGATAAAAACTTACGATCTCCACCAGACTTGCGTAATGAAATTACTTGCCCTACTGGAACACCTGAAGCTGGAGGTGTTGTAGTTACAGGAGCTTGAGTATTCGTAGCTGTCCCTCTATTAATCTGAGCCGTCATACGGAATACCTGCATTGCCATTGAGGAAATAAATCCTCCTTCATCAGGATAACGTACAAGTACATTATTCGCATTTGCCTTTAAAGCACTTAATGGAACATCTACCTCTACAATAGAATGAAAGAAACCTCTAGGTCCTTGTCCTACACCCGAACCTCTCCATTGTTTAGCCGAATTGATTTCTGTACCATTAACCCAAACACGAGGTAATTTTACACGAGCATTTGGTCGTCCAACACCAATTCTTAACGTAGCTTCTCCAAAACGAGGTTTGTTTCCAATATTAATATTGAAAGCCTGGTTTTGACCTGCTTCAATATATTCTAAATAAGAACTCGCATTACGGTTAGCATAATGCTTTGTCTCATTAGAAGTTTGGTTTACGTTAATGTTATTTCTAAATCTATAGCGTAATACTACAGTTCCTTCCGAACCTACTGATAACGTAGTTGTCTTGTTTGTCCCTACAAAACGAGTGTTATAGTTAGGGTTTCCATTGGCATCGGGAAACAAGTGCTTTTCGAATACATATTCGATCGGATTACTTCCGGTTCCTTTTATATTTAAATTAAACTGTCTACCTTGAGTATATAAGTTATTTACGATAATGTATAAATCTTTACCGTTTACGTAAGAATCTACCTGCAGGTTTACATCTGCTTGTTTAGAATCTACACGTGTACCTCTAACATCTGACCACAATTGGTAGTAACGAATTAACTCAGTCCAACTATAACCATTGTTAGGTACATTACGATCAGGCCCAAAAGGATTGTTTCTATTTACCCAATAAGTACCATTAGGCTCGTTATTATTCTTCATCAATCTCCAAGAGTAAGCAAAACCTACACCTGGTGATACAGGAGAGCCTTCAGCTAAACCATACGCCCATTCCGCCTTGATTGGCACGAAAGGAATAGCTTTTACAATCTGATCTGGGCGTTCCATAAATTGAAGCATCATTGCATTCATCGAACGTAATGACCACCAATCTCTACGAGCATTATAACGCTCTCTGTAGTTATTGTTTAATTGAGACCCATATTCAGAGATTAAGAAAGGCTTTTTCTTTCCTGTAATAAAACCATAATTTTCAATTTGATCTAAAGTAGCTTCTATATTTCCTCCTTTACGGTAAGCCCACTGACTATTGTTTGATCCAAAGATCGGTTGATCATATAAGTGCAAAGAATAGAAATCCATTGACCCACCAGCGATATCAATAAATTGCTTCCAACGCTCATTCCACTGTGCAAAATTTCTTTTATCTAACTGAGGAAACGCAGTCGTCCACCCACCAATTAAAGGCCTACCATTTACAGGAACATTTCGTTTGAATGTATTTGCAGCATCTCTGTGAAATCTAAAAATTCTACCTAAAGGTTCTGGAGTAGCTCCGGCAGGTATAAAATCTACTAAAGGAAATACCGGTTCATTCAAAATCTCAATAGAAGATGGTCTTTTACGTCCTGTTGTTCCTCCGTTACCATGTTTTTTTACCCAAGCAGCTGCTCTATTCCCCCAAGTAAAACCATTGTGATTAAATACTTCGTATGCTTTTTCTTGAGCCGCTACTACTAAATCCTGATCTTGCTCATAAGCAAAACGATCTGTTAAAAAAGTATAATCAAAACCTTCAGAAGCCCCAAGACTTTGGCTCGCAATCTTACTTGCCGAGTTTCCTGTGATTGCTCTTGTAAAGGCACCCGTTTCACGAGAAAGCCAAGCATCATAAGTTCTTGTTAATTCAAATAATCGAGCTGGTGTATTTGAAGTTTCACCATTTTGCCCATTCCAATCGGGCTCGTAGTTAGTAGCATGTACTGTTACGTACTTTGAACGATCAAATGTAGAAATCCCTCCCACTTGATGTTTTGTGTTAGCATTTACTTCAACATTAATTTGAGCAAATGACTTAACCCCAAAAAGTACCGCCATGAGACCAAGTCCCATCTTTCTGTAGTTGTTCATAATTATTTATTTAGTTTACAAATTCAATCACTACTTGTTTCATTTGAAACAATGACATATCAAATCTCAACTGCAAATAAATCATTAAACATCCTAAAACCCTTCATTTACTTCTACTCTATTTTCATAAAAATTCAAACTTTAATAGCACAAAAGCACACCATGAAAAGTAAAAGGCTAACAAATCTGAAAAATAAAATTCAGATTACAAGTGAAAACATTTTCGATTTTGAATTATCGAAAAGTATAAAACATCTAAATAATTGATCTTTCCATTTTAATAGTTTAAGTTTTTGAAAATCTGACAAATACAAAGTAATCATCAATGAAACGTATTTAAAACACATTTCAGCTCAAGATTAAAACTTAGGAAACATTGTGTTCATTTTGTGTGTCACCCCACGAATTTTGAAAAAATTACAGAGGAATCTCCCTCACTAGGAATTACAAATCATTATTATAAATTGAAAATATCATATTTAGTTCAGGAGATTTCCACCTCCGCGGAAATGACGGTAACTGTGCTTATTCACAAATTTCGGATTGACCCACTTATTGCTGTAAGCTATAGGCTTTAAAATACATAATCTATATAAGGGCTATAACTTAATGTATATAGCTATTGATAAAATTTTTAGAAACTAAAAGTAAGATGTACTAAAGTATATAGTTTTAACTATTCCTGAGACCAATAAAGGGTTATGGTATATTCAAATATTTATGTGTCTGCAATGAAACTTTCCATTTCGGGTTATTCATTACATAATCAACAATTAGAGGAACTACTTTATCTTTTTTACTCCACTCTGGCTGAAGATACAATACGCAATCCTCCCCTACTTTGGCTGCTTGTTGTTCAGCAAATTCTAAATCTGATTTATTATAAACAATCATTTTTAGTTCGTGAGCTAATGGATAAATTTCATCTACCGGAAGTTTTGTTTTTTTAGGAGATAAACAAATCCAATCCCAGTCTCCAGAAACTGGGTAAGCACCCGAAGTTTCTATATGTGTTTTTGCTCCTTTAGACTTTAAACCAGCTGTTAAGTGAGTTAAATCCCAGGTCAAAGGTTCTCCCCCTGTCACTACTATGGTATCACTATATTTTGTGGCACTATCTACAATACGTTCTGTTGCAGTCGGTGGGTGCAATTCAGCATCCCAACTTTCTTTAACATCACACCAATGACAACCGACATCACAACCTCCAACACGTATAAAGTAGGCAGCTGTTCCTTTATAGAAACCTTCTCCTTGAATGGTATAAAATTCTTCCATTAGAGGAAGCATCTTTCCTTGTTTTACCTGCTCTTCAATTTGTGCTTTCGTCATCATAGGCTGCAAAGATACGACGCTTTATGTGATAAGTTATAAATTCTATTAGAGCTAAATAATTATCAAAACACCTAAAGTAAAATCTTTTATTCTCTTCAAACAAAGTTTCTGATCATTACTATTCATTTGAATTATAGTAAATTCACACACAAACAACTCAATTAATTACAAAAAATGCTTTATGAATATATGTGATTAGTAATATCTGTTTATATATCTAAAAAACTAACTATGAATTATAACATTCTCCTAAAGCTATTTCTTTTTATCTTATTGTGCAATAGTTGTAATGATATAAATACAACTAAAAACCAACTAAAAAGCTCTAATTACAAAGCTGCTATCGAAAGAGTAGAAATTCTAAAGAAAGAGATTAATTACCCTAGTGATTTCTCAGATGCTGAATTTGATTTATTTAATGTAAATGGTTTTTCCTTTAATCGACCTTCATTACCTGGAGCTTCTTCTTTAAAATATCAATTTATTGTAAAAATAACTCCAGAAAATATTCATCAGTGGTTAGACGGTTATAGCGAAATTCGATCAGATGAGCGATTAATTAAACGAGTGAAAAACCTTATCAATCATCGAAAAGGTAATTGGATAACTTATAGCAAACCAAAATTTTATAGCAGAGATAATTCAGACTCTTCTATTTTAATCCTATACAAAAATGAAAGTATCATTTTTAAATATGTAACCCTGCATTAATATTTCAACTAAATCTACTTCTTAAGAATCTTAACTACGACAGACTTGCTGATCGGTGTTTGACTTTTATCCGCGAAATGATTAATTGGCACTAGAATATTTGTTTCCGGAAAATAAGCACCTAAATCTCCTTGAGGAATATTATAAGGAATAAGTTTGAAATTGATTGCTTTACGCTCAATTCCATCATAATTACTAACCAAATCGACTATTTCAAAAGGCTTGAAATTAAACTTTTCAATATCTTTTTGATTTATGAAAATAATGCGACGCTCATTATAAACACCTCGGTAACGATCATTCATTCCATAAATCGTAGTATTAAACTGATCGTGAGACCTCATCGTCATTAGCATAAATTCATCTTCTACTAAATCATGCTTAGGCAATTCATTATTAGAAAACTGTGCTTTCCCCTTAGGCAGCTTACTGAAGTCTAAGTTGCGAACATTATTCTCTAAATAAAATCCAGCACCTTTAGATTTTTGTTCAATCCCTTTAAATTCTGTGAGTACATTTTCTAGACTTGCGCGAATCATTTCGTAGTTTTCGCCATAAGCCTTCCAATCTACTGGGTGATTTCCTTCAAAATAAGCATCGGCTATTCCCCCTATAATTTCGGGTTCACTTTTAAGATTATCTGAAGCTGGTTTTAGTAATCCTTTAGAACGGTGTACTATTCCCATACTATTTTCAACGGTAAAGAAACGTTGTTTCCCATCTTTTTGATCGAATTCTGAACGCCCTAGAGTAGGTAAAATAATCGATGTTTTCCCTGCAACTGTATGGTTTCTATTTAGCTTGGTAGAAACATTTACAGTTAAATCACATTGCTGCAATGCTTCGGCAGTATAAGCCGTATCAGAAGCTGCAGAAACGAAGTTACCCCCTAACGCCATAAATACTTTAGCTTTACCTTCGTGCATTGCTTGGATTCCTTCTACAACATCATAGCCATTTTTAATAGGTGCTTCAAAACCAAATTCTTGTTTTAATGCTTCATTAAAAGCTGGTGAGGCATGATGTACTATACCAACTGTACGATCTCCTTGCACATTACTATGTCCACGAACAGGGCAAGTTCCTGCACCTTCTTTCCCAAGACTACCTTTCAATAACAAAAGGTTGACACACTCTTTGATATTTTCAACGCCATTTTTATGCTGAGTCAATCCCATTGCCCAGCAAATAATGATCTTATCTTTTTTTGCTAATAAATCAACTACTTGATCTAATTTGGACACCTCAACACCTGATTGAATTAATAACAATTCTTCATCAAACTTTTCTAAATGATCTAGTAGAGATGCATAACCATCTGTATACTTCTCAATAAATTCATGATCAAAAACGTCCCCCGTAAGTTTATCTAAAGCTGCTAAACGCTTCAAAATATATTTAATTACAGCAATATCTTTATTGATCTTTACTTGAAGATGAATATCTGCTATAGCTTCTCCTCCTTGTATTACTCCTTTTACTTCTTGTGGATTTTTAAATCGGATAAGCCCTGCTTCCTCAAGTGGATTAACACTAATAACCTTACCTCCATTTTCTTTACACTTTTGTAAAGCCGAAAGCATTCGAGGGTGATTCGTTCCTGGGTTTTGCCCCATGACCAAGACCACCTCTGCTTTATCAAAATCCTCTAATTTAACAGACCCTTTTCCTATCCCTAAGGTTTCGCCAAGTGCTACTCCACTCGATTCATGACACATATTCGAGCAATCGGGCATATTATGTGTTCCAAACGCACGAATAAACACACCGTATAAAAAAGCAGCTTCATTACTTGATCGTCCAGAAGTATAAAAGATCGCTTGATCGGGATGATCTAAATCTTTAAGATGCTTTGCAATTTCTTGATAAGCTTCCGTCCATCCAATAGGTTCGTAATGCACTTTCCCCGGACGTAAAATCATTGGTGCGGTAACACGCCCGCTTTTACCAATTTTATAATCGGTCCATTGAGAGATTTCTTCTACGGAATATTTAGCAAAAAAATCGCGATCTACTTTCTCGTTAGTCGCCTCTTCTGCTAAAGCTTTTGCTCCATTTTCACAGTATTCTGCTACTTTGGAAGGCTTCTCTGGATCTGGCCAAGCACAACCTGGACAATCGAAACCTTCCTTTTGATTCATTTTTGCCAAACCTTTAAAAGACTTCGCTACCCCCATCTCTTTGAATGCATGATCTAAAGCTACTTTTACCGCTTTAATTCCTGCTGCATAGTTTGAAGGCTCAGTAACTTTAAGTTCTGAAAAATCTGTAGTTCCTGTGATGGAAATATTTCTATTATTCAAAGACATCTTATAGGTTTAATACCATATGCATGGTATGTGAGCACTACCTATAATTGATTTCCGAACTCCTTAAGTACTTTATCGACTATAGTTTGTGCTAGTTTCTCTTTACTTTCTACTGTCCAGCCTGCTACATGTGGAGTTAATAATACATTATCCATCTGCATTAACTCTTGAAAAGCTTGTGGCATCGTTGAAGGTTTATCAAAAAGCTCTTCGAAAGATAACTTTTCATATTCTAGAACATCTAATCCTGCTCCTAATATTTTACCTGACTTCAACGCTGCTACTAAATCTTCAGTAACCACACTTTTTCCTCTGGCTGTATTAAAAAACCAAAAGGGCTTTTTAAATTTATTAATGAATTCAGCATTAATCATTTTATTAGTCAATGGTGTCCAGGGAGTATGCATACTGAGCACATCTACTTTTTCGAAAAGTTCTTCTAAGTCTACCTGCTCGGCATTGCTATCTTCTACATCATCTTTGATATCGTAACAGATAGGCTCTACATTAAAACCTCTCAGTTTTTTTGCAAATGCTTTTCCCATGTTTCCATAACCAATCATTCCGACTGTTAATCCATCAAGCTCAACCCCACGATTATCTTCTCGCAACCACTTTCCTTCTTTCACCTGCTTATCAGCTCGGTTTAGCTTATTGAACAAACTTAAGATCATTCCTAAATTATGTTCGGCTACAGCATTTCTGTTCCCTTCAGGAGCTGAAAACAAGGTTACATTTTTTGCCGCTGCTGCATCTAAATCAATACTTTCTAAACCAGCCCCAACTCTACCTATAAACTTTAGGTTAGTTGCAGCTTCTAAAAATGAGGCATCTATTTTGAATCTACTACGAACAATAACTCCATCGTATTGCCCAATAATAGCTTCTACTTCTTCTTTTGACCCTTTGTAATTCTCGTCATTTTGAAAGCCTTCTGCCTGCAGTTGCTCGATCAACAATGGATGATTATTATCCAGATGTAATACTTTCATTCTCTTGCAAATTTGTTATAAAAAAAACTAAGAAAAATACACTGATAAGGCATTTTCTTAGTTTATCTTGATTTTATAGACACCGCCAAAAAGTATAATTACCCCAAGGCTTGTCTTTTGTTAAAACTTTATTTCATATAAATGCCTTGTGAGCTTGCCCCAAGGTAGTTTACTCGAATAGTAAAAACAAGGAATTATCCTTTATGCTGTAATTGGTTAAATAATTCTGAATATTGATCTATATTCATATAAAATAGCCCCATCGATACCAATAATGTAATGGCTAAAGGAATCCAAATTGGTCTTTTTGTAAATGCTGTGGTGCTTCCTAATTCTCTTTTCCAGAAAAATTCTATTAAGAAAAACCCTCCGATAGCTCTCGTTAACATGATAGCAACAAAATTTAATTGTGTCATTTGTATCACCATCGTTTCAACAATAAACAAGACTACACAAGCAATAACGATATAAAGAATTTTATTCTTTTTACCAGACTTAAAAAAATTGATTCCTAATAAGACACATCCTAACAGCGTTGAAAAAAAGAGACTAAATCCTATAATTGCAGCTGGCGAGTACCATAAAGGAGCTTCGACTGCTTGTTCATTAATTTGTTTGTGTTCTAATTTTTCTTTTTCAACATTACGTTCTTCTTGTTCTAATTTTTCTGCTACCTGTAATTGTTCAGAAGAAAAACTGTAGTTTCTTTCTTTTAATGTTCTAAAAGCAGCCAAACGTGCGTCATCAACGTACAATTCTTCATTTGTAAATATTTCAACTACTTCTTCGTTACTAACCCCTTTATGAAAATTAGCATACATATTATTTTGTTTTTCAATCATATATTCCTCTTCTAGGCTTATAATGCCATCCCTTTGATCTCTTTATATTTTTGTAACGCATTACCATCCGTAAGACTAGCAACATATTGACAAATACTTATCAGTCGCAAATATAAATCTTCATTTTGATAGTCAAACTGCTCAGATTCATTTCTTAAAATCAAACGGTCAAAAGCAGTTAAAGAATCATTTTGAAAATTAACAACTGCAGTACAATAGGTATCTAATAACGTATTTAAAATCTGATAACCCGCAATTTCTTTTTCTACTACTTCTTTACTTTGGTAAATTTTATCGACGCTTTTCTCTATAATATCAGCAATCTGTGCTTTATAAACACTTTTATCTAATAGACTTTCATAAAATTCTCCTTCTAAAATTGCTTCTTCATTTTCTAAGAAAACACGCACTGCATCATCGATTAATGCTCCTATTGCCAATGCTCTTAAATATGCTAGACGTTGAGAAGTTTGTTTTAATTCGTGATATTTTTCTGTATTTATTCGATCCTTCACCAGTTTTATCAAATACTCCAACGCATAAGATTCATCTAATAATCCTAAATTAATTCCATCTTCAAAATCTATGATCGTATAACAAATATCATCAGCTGCTTCCACCAAAAAAGTTAGCGGGTGACGCTCATAACAAACCTCTCCTTCAATTTCTTGTTTTCTTAAGCCTAATTTTTCAGCCACTTCATGAAAAAAAGTTGCTTCACTTTGAAAAAAGCCAAATTTCTTATGGGCAATTTTCTTCGAAGGTTTGTGAGGCAAAGAAGCTTTTGGATATTTTGTAAAAGCACCTAAAGTAGCATACGACAATCGTAAACCTCCTTCGATACCATCTTTGCTTTCTGTTAAAATTTTAAAACCATTAGCGTTCCCTTCAAAATCTACTAAATCTCGATATTTCTTTGGCGTTAATTGATCTTGAAATGCTTTTCCTTTTCCTGATTTGAAATATTCGCCTATAGCTTTCTCTCCAGAATGTCCAAAAGGAGGATTTCCGATATCATGTGCTAAAGCAGCAGCTGCTACTATGGCGCCAAAATCATTGAAATGATAACCGCATACCGAATGTAATGCTGGGTACTTTTCTAATATTGCTTTACCTACTCTTCTCCCTAAAGTCCTCCCCACTACAGAAACCTCTAAACTATGTGTTAAGCGAGTGTGTACAAAACTAGTTTTACTTAAAGGAATTACCTGAGTTTTATCTTGTAGACTTCGAAATGCAGATGAAAAGATGATTCTATCATAATCTACTTCAAACCCCAAACGAGTCTCGTCTTGATCTTTTCGGTGTCTTTGCGTTCTATCCCCTTGTTTTCTTAATGATAATAATTGTTCCCAGTTCATTCACTAAATCTAAGATTATTCTTCAAAAATAGTAATGTTTCTCCGCTTTTGGGGACTATTCATTTAATTCGAAAAATTCTTTGCTATGTTTTCTTATATAAAATCCTTCTTTTTAAGTATTTCTTTATTATTTAATATCATAATACATGCTCAAGAACGAACAAATCCGAAAAGCCAATCTGAAGAGCTTGGAAAAATAAGTTGGTATAGGGATTATGAAACTGCTTTAGGTTTAGCTAGAAAAGAAAATAAACCTGTATTAATTTTATTTCAAGAAGTTCCTGGCTGTATGACTTGTAGAAATTATGGACACCATGTCTTATCACATCCTCTAATGACAGAAGCTATTGAAAATGAGTTTATACCTTTAGCTATATACAATAACAAAGGTGGTAAAGATAGAGTTGTTTTAAACAAATACAAGGAACCTTCATGGAACAACCCTGTGGTACGCATTGTTGATGCTAATGGAGTAAATATAGCTAGACGCGTAGCTGGTAATTACTCATCGAAAGGTCTTTATAATGCTATGATAGAAGCTTTGCAGGCATCGAAGAAATCAATTCCAAAATATGTAGAAATTTTAGGTAAAGAAATTACCGCTACCACAACTGATCTTAAAGAAGAATATTATAAAATGTATTGCTTTTGGTCGGGAGAAGGTTATCTAGGAAATATTGAAGGTGTTCTCTCCACTAGTGCTGGTTTCATGAATGGAGAAGTTGTAAAAGTAACATACAACCCTTTGGTATTATCTCCCAATAAACTAAAACAATTGGCATCTAGTAAAAGCATGCAAAAAGTTCCTGAATCAGGTTTCAGCTGGTCTTCTAAAGATGAGGATTATTACATTCAACATAGTCCTTTAAAATATATTCCGCTTACAGAAATACAACGTACAAAAATAAATAGCGCATTGATTAACCGAAATGATCCTTATGCGTACTTAAGTCCAAAACAGTTAACTTGGTTAACGAATTCTACGAAAAAAGAGGTGTTGTATAATAAAGATTTTTTTAAAGCATGGGAGAGTCTCTTATAGATTACACAAAGCATACTAGCAGATAACTATTACCAATACTTTATAAATTTTATATCAAAACCATATTAGCAAATTGATATAAACATTACTGATTGCAAGTATTCGATTTATTTTTAAATATTGCAAAAATAAATACTATTAGTACATGAGTATTTAAACAAACACCTAATCTAACTAAAAAACCCAATCCGTATTCATCATGCTCCCATATTGATTTTCCGTAGATTAAGATTCCAACGTATGCAAGTACTAAAATTCCATTAGCAATAAAAAATTTAAGAAAACCTCCCCAATCTAAAAGCATAAAAACACTCGCTATCCAAAGTATAATGGGTGTGATGATTAAAAATAGTATTAGCATATTTGGAAAATATAATTGCTTCTTATAACGAGATTATTTTTCTGATTTAATTTTCACAAAATTACCTTTCTCCCATATTTTCTGATCATCATTATAATACAAATAGAGTGAACTAGCTGGAGCTGTATACTTACCTGCGACCTCTGCTTTTAGATCTAAGTTGATGCTTTTTTGTTCTTTAGCCCCTAATTCGGTCCAATAAAACACCAAATAATTTTCAAAAATCTCATAAAAATCTACTTCTCGTTTTTCTAAAAGCTCTTTTAATTGCCATGGCTGAACTGATGCACCAGCAGGAACACCAATAATTGCAGTAGTCATTGACTGAATTTTATCTTCTAAATTTTGAACCTCAACTTGCATTCTTACTAAATCTCCTACTCCTATATTTTCATTCTTTTTTAAAGAGGTAGTAAACCCTAGGGGGACTTTTGTGTTAGAGAATGGCACTTTTGCTCTCCAATTTACTGAGAATTCAAAAGGAAACGTCGATTGATTATTCTGAAAATTGACCTTTACTTTTTGTTTCCCTTTCTTAAATAAGTAATCTATACTATCTAATTTAATTACTCCTTGTTTGGTTCGATCTTTTAACTGTTTTTCAAACACTTTATCATTTATGGTAATTCGTAAAGTATCCTCCATATTCACCTTATCTTCATACACTTTTCGATATGCTAAAAGTCCTTTTAGTGCCATAGCTGTTGATTGAGAACTCCCAAAGCTGCCATGTTTTCTACTTTTTAAAATATAGTTAACTAAAGGCATAAGGCCTTCCCTTGGCTTTTGTTCTTTCATGTATAATTGCAATAACAATGAAATAGTTTCAACACGAGCATTGTTGCCCCATGAACGGGTAATAGTACTTTCAACCTTTATGTTTTCTACACCTTGCTTAGCTACCTGATCTTCAATACGTTCTAAAATACGTTGTTTCTCTTCATAAGTCCCTATGTTTTGACTTGCCAAAGCAACTAATGCAAGTCTATAAAGATCTTCACTCTTTAAAGCTTCCGTCATAGCCGTTTGATACTCTAAT
Organism: uncultured Aquimarina sp.; assembly: GCA_947493035.1. Taxonomy (GTDB): domain Bacteria; phylum Bacteroidota; class Bacteroidia; order Flavobacteriales; family Flavobacteriaceae; genus Aquimarina. The sequence continues at coordinate 17,193 of CANLOW010000013.1, read as the reverse complement.
TGGATATCTTCTGTAGGAATTACTTCGCTTAGTACATATACGATATAAGCATTTGTAATTACTTCTTTCCCTTTAGCAAAACCATATTTCCCTTTATTTTGTTTAAAAGCTCCTAACGAATCTCTTCTAGATAGTAACCAATCTTTAGTTCTATCTATTAGGTCATTATCCACTTTATCATATACTTTTTTCATTTCTGAAAACTGAAGTAATCCGTAAGCTGTTAATGCTTCATGAGCAGGTTCATGACCAAACCATTCAAAACCTCCATTTTTTAATTCGTAGGATGTCATTTTTTTATACCCTTCTTCTATAAAGGCTAAGACATTTTTACGGTCTCTTTTATCTCCTATACTAGCTGCTTCCATAAATTGATAGGCTAAAATATTGGGGTACGTAACAGATCCTACTTGCTCAAAACAACCATAAGGTTTTCTAATAAGACTCTTTACTCCTTCTGTAACATCTTCTAACGTATTTATGTGTATTTTAAATTGGCTTTTTATGCTACTTGGTAGTACATCTTCGATTTCAAAATCGAAAGAAGCATTTTCTACATCTGATACACTTACTCCTCTAGGAAAGTACGGAGATAAAATTTTAATTTCTCTCCTTTGTGCATCACTGTATTCAACACCTTGAAATTTAAATTGAATACGATTGTAACCCCATGATTTTATTGCTCTTATTTTAAAATTCTTCTTCAAGAATCCGTTTGCAGGAATTTCAATAGCCCCTCCTACTCCATCGATTAACTCTAACGATTTTGGTAGAAAAGCCATTAAATTTCCTTTCAATGGCGCATTTGATTCGTTAGAAACGGTTACGGATAAATCCATTTCATCACCCAATGTAATGTATGGTGGTGATTTAAAATCTAGCGATACTATTTTTTTAGCACTTATTAATTCTTCACTTCGACCAATCAAACCATTATATCCTATACCTTCTGCAGTGATTTTGTATGAAGTAACCATATCTGCTGCGTAAAAAGATAAAGTCGCTTTTCCTTCTTTATTGGTTTGTACTATAGGATTCCAATAAATTGTTTTTCTAAAGTCAGTTCGTTCTTCAGCTTCTTGGTGATCTTTATAATTAGGGATATAAAATTTCTTTTGATGGGTATAATTATAAGCTTGAGTACCTTGGTATTCTTTAATTAGATAATTAAAATGTTGTTTTTGTTTATACAGTACATGACCGCTTTTATACAATCTATTAAAACTATTAGAACTATTGGTAGAAATTAAGATGACACCATTAAGACCCTTACTACCAAAAATAGCCGTTGCTGCTGCTTCTTTTAAGATTTCTATATTTTTAACTTCGGATGGATTGATACTTCCTAAAGCATTTTCTGAGGAATCACCTCCTAATATAACACCATTCACAACAATTAATGGGCTATTATTCCCTGATATGGTATTTACCCCTCGAATTCGAATATTTATATTTCCCCCAGGCGTCCCCTCATTTCGTGTTACATTTACACCTGCTACAACTCCTTGCAAAGCTTCTTCCACATTAGTAACTGCGTAATTGTTTATATCTCCTGATTTAACTTCAACGATAGCACCTGTTAATTCTTTTTTCTGAGCCATTCCATAACCAATGACGACTACTTCGTCTAAAGAAGACTCATCTTCCTCAAGAGACAAGCCTACCTTTTTTTCCAATTCATCGGTACTTTTTGACACCTCTACAATCTGTCTTTTCTTTTGATTGGTAACGACATTTTGAGCATATACTTTTTGATTACTATTATTTGCTGCTGCTCTTCCTCCTATATATACTGAAGAATCCAACAACAACTTTTCCTTATAATAATTATCATCTATTCGTATCTTTTGGTTATCATCAGTATATGCCACTAATGAAACTGTTCGATATTCATCAAAACCTGACTTGATTTTAAAAAAGCCTTTTTCATCAGTTTTAAAAGGGGTTGCTCCATTCAAATAATCAAACAAAATAAGATTCGCCTTTACAGGTTTATCATTTTCATTTAGCACCACACCTTTTATAAAGCCTCTTTGTTCAGGTTCAAATACTGCTTTCTGAATATCACTTATCGGTTTTCTCAAATAAGACCTCCAACCATTAGTAAGCATTATATAATCTAAAGCTTGATATGCTTTAGGTTTACTGATATCAAAATATCGGATAGGTTCATGTATTTTCCCTTTCAACTCAGATGAAAGTAATAAGGAAGATAAGATATGATCTTGTCTATCATCTGCGAAATTGATTAACTTATTATCGGCAACGCTTATAGATAAATTTGAAGGAACAGGGTTACCTAAATTGTCTTTGGTATAAATTTCAACATCAATTTTTTCCCTTAGGTTATATTCTTTTTTATTTGTCTCTATTTCTACAAATAGTTGTCGATCTCGATTTACAAATACCAACCGCTCTGCTAAAGGATTCCCATCCATATCCTCTATCTTAAATGAGGTAACCCCTGAAGGAAAATCGGCACTTATAATATCAACCTCTTTTTCAAAAATCTTATTTTTAGCACTCCAGCTTAAATCATAAATAGCTTCATAAAGTTGATTATAAGTATCCGAAACAATCATCTTCAACTGTTGTTGATCTGTAGATTTTAATTTTAACAACGTATTAGATTTGTTTGTTTCTGAAAGAGAAATAGTACTCCCCAAGGTAGCTTTGGGTATTTTAATAAATTCAGTACCAATAAATGGTTTCGTTATTTTTGCTTCATATTCAATACCAATTTCTGGTTGAAACATTACCGATCCCATTCCGTCATAAAAAGAAGTAAAAGAGGTAATTTCATTACCTTTTGTATCTACAATAACTCCTGAAACATCTGCAGGCTTTCCAAACTCGTTAACACATTTAAAAGCAAGTTTATTTGATACGCCTGCAAAAAAAATCCCTCCTTCTGGTAAAAACTGTAGATCGACTTTATTCAAAATAACAGGTACTGACCTAGAAATCGATTCTACATTCCCTCTAATAGTATTCAAAATATTTAAAACGACATCTTGAGAGTTTAGGTCTTTAGGTAATTGAAACTTTACACTACACTTCCCTTCTTGATCTGTTTGTGAATTTTCTTCTATAATTTTATTTCCTTTTATAGCTACATTAAAAGTTAGTGGATGATTTTGAATCGGTTCGTTCTTTAGGTTTTTCAATTCATAATCTACCTCGACAATATCTCCGGCACCATAGGCTTTCTTTTTAAAATCGACCTTCATTAACACTCTTGGTGTCACTACTTTTTGCACGGTTATTTTTTTCGAAAAAATGGCTTCCTCTCCATAATTTTTCATCCAGTTGGTATAACATTTTAATGTATAAATACCTCCTACCCAATACGAATTAAAGAAGAAACTACCTTGTGTTGCTCCTTCTTTTATTTTGTATTGCCCATTTTCTATAATATCTCCCTTCGGGGAAATTAACTCTACGTGTAATGTCTCGCTTAAATCTGTAACCGTATGATCTACACCTGTTACATATGCCTTAAACCATAATTGCTCTCCGGGGAAATAAAAAGTTCGATCTGTGTGAACATATACTTTTTCAATTTTAGTTTCTTGCGCGTGCAACTCTACTAAACTTGATAACCATGTAAAAAAGAATAGCTGAAAACTAATAAGGAATAATCTTCTCATCTGTTTTATCTAAATTTTAGTTCCATTCTAATACCCACCTCACTTACTATAGGGCTATTAAAAAATTGAAGCCCCTGTGTGTTTGTTCCTTCTAAAAAATCACTAAAAGGGGTCGCCCCTTTAAAAGATGTATACGTCCAAAGGTTTTTACCATAAACACTAAACTTCATGTTATCGAAAAAAGCCTTTTGTAATTTTGGACTATAATCTAGTTGAACCGATGATAAATTAATATATGTAGCATCTTCTATAAAATCTTCATCTACTAAACCCGTTAACGAATCTAGCTGTTGAGCTTCTTGTAGTTTTCTACTACCATCCCAAACCTCTCCTCCTTGTTGCCATTCGAAGGCAAATGACAAATTGATTCTTCTAAAAAACTCAAAATCACTAGATAAAGTCATATTGATATCTGGAATGGGATCTCCGATAATGACATTTTCTTCGACTAATGGACTGCCACTAGAAAAAACCTTTTGTCCTAAACTATTTCTTATGTAAGCCGATCCTACAATTACACCTACCGATTCACCAACAATTAACTGTTTAGAAACGTCCGAAAAACCAGAAATAGATATTCTTTGTTGATTATTAGCCAGGCCTTTCACTCTAGCTTGATATGATGAAAATCTTAATGCTGAACTAAAATTAAAATCTTCCCCTCTCCAAGAATAATGGTTATACGTTAAGGTAGCTTCAAATCCTTGTTTTTTAATATCTGCCAGGTTTAATAATTGAAAACGGTCTTCTTCTAAAATGGCAAAAACACTATCATCGATATTACTTTCAAAATAAGTTCCACTTAATGAAACTTTATTTTGAAAAAGACCAAAGCCTAAAGTTCCACTGTAATTTTTTATGGTTGAAAGTTTAATAGAATTATCTATAAAGAGTTCGTCATTAGCTGTATACCCAATACTATTTTGAATATTATACCTAAGACTACTATGACTAGCATTTGAATATAATAAATCATCTACATTGCTAGTCTTTGAAGCATTGATTCCTAAAGAAACCTGCTCAATAACATCATATATAACATTATTAAACTTCACATATCCGGTAAATACAGGCTGAAAAATACTACTTCCCTGAATAGAAGAATAATCTGTATGATTTCCTAAACTGACATTTCCTGTTAATTCATTATTAAATTCATATTTCAGCTTATTAAACATATGAAACCTTTGTAAGTCTTCCGATATGCGTCGACTGTCATTAAATAAATTTTGTTCTATAACTCTATCAGCTTCTTGAAATACATAATCAATTTGATAGCTATTAAAATCTAAAACATTCACTATTTCAAATTTTCCCTTTTCAAATCTTGTATTTAGACCTAATTGAAAAATCCCCTCTTCTATTTCTTTTTTTGATGAGTAAGCATTTAGGATATCTGAACCTCCAACTCCAACAGGAAATTCATTTCTGTACTCTTTTCTGTAAGTTTGATAACTAATACTGGGTATTAAAGTCCAGTTATTTGAAGGAGTCCATTTATCTTTTATACTAGTAAGTAAAGAACCACTTTCAAATTGATTTCGATTATTTGTTATAATAAAAGGCTTTGTACGTTCTCCTCTATCTTCTGCTAAAACACCTAAACGGATTACCTTATTATTAAAACCATTAATATTTGGTTGGGTATTTTTTTCTGTAGCTCTTCTTATCTCTACATCTAATTCATGTTTTGGTAAATTCCACTTATATTTTGTCGCCCAAAGATTTTGTTTTTCCTTTCCTTTTGAAAAAAACGATTTTTGCCTAGTATCGGAAACATTCAAGTTCAAATGATGTTCATTGTTTCCTACATCAAAACTAAGGTTTGTGTTAGTCTTATGCACATCTTCGAACAAAGAAGTACTCGATAACTCATTAATATCCGAAACAAACTTAAAAGCAGTCGCCTGATTTATATTAAAGCCATAATAAAAATCTTCTTTATAATGCATTAAATATACTTTATCCTTACCTACACTTATTTTTTTCAATCGATCCAAATCAAACCAGTAACTCTGTTTTCTATCTTCTACTTGATGACTCATCTTATCGCTAACATCGATAATACTTTTCCTCTTTAATAATTTAGAATAATCGCTACTTTCTATATGTTTCACTTTATCTTTAGGCACTGGTATATCTTCATTAGATTTTAAAGAAACAGTACCTCGTCTCCTTCCTGAATCTTCAATCATTTTTGAAGTCACAGTTACTTTTCGAGTCTTAAAACCAACATATGATATCACTAATACATCACCAACACTACAGGAAATAGCATATATACCATCAAAGTCAGTTTGAGTTCCGATTGATTTTCCTTCAACAGATATAGAAACCCCAGGTAAAGGGTCGCCACTTTTATCCTTCATAACCCCAGAAACAATACCTTCTTGGGCAAATAAAGACGATAAAAAAACAATTGGAAAAAAGATGATTAAAAGCAGTGCTTTTCCTCGCATAATAATGAAATATTTAACTAACTCTCCACCTACAATATAATAGATTTAAAACAAAAAATAACGCTCCCCTTACGGAAAGCGTTATATAATTTATTAATTACCTCTTTATGAATATATGAGGCTCTCTTTAGTTAAAATTAATTAAGACCCACACATCAAGCAATCATCTCCTTCAGAAGCTTTGCTTTGTGCTATGATTGCTCTTAGTTCATCTGCAGATAAACTACCTCCTTCAGAAGAAACTACTTGAGCAGGTTGCTGCTCTGGCACTTGTGGAGAAGTAGCCTCAGCTGTAATACCCGCTTTTGGCTTTTCCACTTCGCTATTTGTTTTTAAAGTAAACTTAATAGCATCTACTGCTGATTTCGTACGCAAATAATACATTCCCGTTTTCAAACCGCTCTTCCATGCATAGAAGTGCATCGATGTTAATTTAGCATTATTAGCGTTCTCCATGAATAGATTCAATGATTGAGATTGATCGATAAAGTACCCTCTATGACGAGACATATCAATAATATCTTTCATACTCAATTCCCAAACTGTTTTGTACAAATCTTTCAATTCTTGAGGAATCCCATCAATACTTTGTATAGATCCGTTGTTACGCATGATTGCATCTTTAAGATCTTCACTCCATAAACCTAACTGAACTAAATCTTCTAATAAATGCTTATTTACTACGATAAACTCACCTGATAATACACGTCTTGTATAGATGTTACTTGTGTAAGGCTCGAATGCTTCATTATTTCCTAAAATCTGAGAAGTCGAAGCTGTAGGCATTGGTGCAACTAATAACGAGTTACGCACTCCTGTTTTCATTACTTTTTCTCGTAATGAAGACCAATCCCAACGACCACTTAACTCTTCATCTTTAACACCCCAAAGATTAAATTGGAATTTTCCTTCCGCAATCGGAGAGCCTTTAAAAGTTGAATATGGCCCTTCAACTTCTGCCATTTCATTAGAGGCTGTTACTGCTGCAAAATAAATCGTTTCGAATATTTCTTCATTCAATTTCTTAGCCTCATCACTAGTAAAAGGCATGCGTAATAAAATGAATGTATCTGCCAACCCTTGAATACCTAATCCCACAGGACGGTGACGCATATTAGAATTTTCGGCTTGCTGTACAGGGTAGTAATTACGATCGATTACTTTATTCAAATTCTTTGTAACACGTTTTGTTACATTGAATAATTCGTCGTGATCAAACTTCCCTCCTTTTACAAACATTGGTAAAGCAATAGAAGCTAGGTTACATACAGCTATTTCATCAGGGCTAGTATATTCCATGATCTCAGTACATAAATTCGAAGAACGAATTGTACCTAAATTCTTCTGATTCGATTTGCGATTCGCTGCATCTTTGTACAACATATAAGGAGTACCTGTTTCAATTTGAGATTCTAAAATCTTTTCCCAAATTTCACGTGCTTTCACTGTTTTTCGTCCTTTCCCTTCAGCCTCATAGCGCGTATACAAGGATTCAAATTCCTCACTATGTACATCGTATAATCCAGGGCATTCGTGTGGACACATCAATGTCCAATCTGCATCCTCTTCTACACGTTTCATAAATAAGTCCGAAATCCACATCGCATAAAATAAATCACGCGCACGCATTTCTTCTTTACCATGATTCTTTCTTAACTCTAAAAAATCAAAAATATCAGCATGCCAAGGTTCCATATAAATCGCAAATGATCCTTTACGTTTCCCTCCCCCTTGATCTACATAACGAGCTGTATCATTATACACACGTAACATTGGTACAATACCATTAGAAGTACCATTTGTACCTGCAATGTAAGACCCTGTAGCACGTATATTATGAATAGATAACCCTATACCTCCAGCTGATTGAGAAATCTTAGCAGTTTGTTTTAGTGTATCATAAATACCATCAATACTATCATCTTGCATTGTTAACAAGAAACAAGAAGACATTTGAGGTTTTGGTGTACCTGAATTAAATAATGTCGGAGTTGCATGTGTAAAGAACTTCTTCGACATCAATTCATACGTTTCTATAGCTGCATCGATATCATCAATATGGATTCCTACAGAAACACGCATCAACATTTGTTGTGGACGCTCGGCTATTTCACCATTAATTTTTAATAAATAAGAACGTTCTAATGTTTTGAACCCAAAATAGTCATAGTTAAAATCTCTATTGTAAATTATGGTAGAGTCTAGCTTCTCTTTATTATCCATAATTACTTTATACACATCATCAGCAATCATCGGTGCCGATCTGTTTGTACGTGGATTTACATACTCATACAAGTCTGTTACAACTTCTGAAAATGTCTTTTTTGTATTCTTATGTAAATTAGATACCGAAATACGTGCAGCTAACTGAGCATAATCCGGATGAGCTACTGTCATTGTTGCTGCAATCTCAGCTGCCAAATTATCTAGTTCGCTTGTAGTAACACCATCATAAAGCCCTTCGATAACTCTCATGGCTACTTTCACAGGATCAACTAATTCATTTAACCCATAACACAACTTACGAACACGAGCTGTGATTTTGTCGAACATAATTGGCTCTTTGCGGCCATCTCTTTTTACTACGTACATGCTTGCTAGATTTTAAATTTAGGGGAATGAAGTCCCTGCCTTAAATAATGGATAAAAAATCCATTATAAAAAGTATGCTTTTATTAAAAATAATTTTGGTACTAAATAATTTTCTTAGAAATCTATATTATCTAGAAATCTGCGTCGAAACTAATTTTATCAGCTTCTTTGTCTTTGTTCATTACTCCGGCTTTCTGGTATTCAGAAACACGCTTTTCAAAGAAATTTGTTTTCCCTTGTAATGAAATCATGTCCATAAAATCGAATGGGTTAGCCACATTAAATTCTTTAGAACATCCTAATTCTGAAAGTAAACGATCTGTTACGAACTCTAGGTATTGTGTCATCAATTTCGAATTCATACCAATAAGACTAATTGGTAATGATTCGATAATAAATTCTTTTTCAACCTCTAAAGCTCCTAAAATAATCTCTCTAATTCTTGTTTCAGAAACTCTATTGATAAGGTGATTATTATGAAGGTGTACTGCAAATTCAGTATGCATTCCTTCGTCTCTAGAAATTAATTCATTTGAAAATGTAAGTCCAGGCATTAATCCTCTTTTCTTTAACCAAAATATAGAACAAAATGCTCCTGAAAAGAACACTCCTTCAACGGCAGCAAAAGCAATTAAACGCTCAGCAAAAGAATCTGACTTAGCCCAATTCAACGCCCATTCTGCTTTTTTCTTAATCGCAGGAAACTCTTCTACAGCATGAAAAAGTTTATTTTTCTCAGTCTCGTCTTTGACATAAGTATCTATAAGAAGAGAATACGTTTCCGAATGAATATTTTCAATCATCATTTGGAAAGTATATACAAACATCGCCTCTGGATATTGTACTTCATTGACGAAGTTTTCACCAATATTATGATTTACAATACCATCACTAGCTGCAAAAAAAGCTAAAATATGCTTGATAAAATAACGTTCATCTTCACTCAATTTCGTAGTCCAATCTACAGTATCTTGATGTAAGTCAATTTCTTCAGCAGTCCAAAAACAAGCTTCCATCTTCTTATACCAATCCCACAAATCATGATGTTGAATAGGAAAGATTACAAATCTATTTGGATTCTCTTTCAAAATTGGTTCTACTGTCGTCATCGCACTCATCTGGTTACTCGATTTTTTGGGTTGTTGTGTTTCTTTTGCGTTTCACAAAGATGTGAAAAAAGGACATCAACTTTTGTTAATTTTCTTCACATATAGTGAATAGTTTTCAACATGCATTTTGTCGGTTTTTAAAAACCGTTTATCCTTCAATACCTATTAATACAGTATGTTCAAGAAATCGATTAAGACAATTATTGAATTAACAAAAGATCCCTTAAAACTTAAAAAACACCCTATTTTCTAAGGTGTTTTACTGTTATTCAGAAGCTTTTAAAAATAAATACTCTATGTTGAAAACTTCTTTTTCTTACTTTAAACTCTCAGCTACTTTTTCTAATTCAGTATACCAATCTTTACCAAATTTTCTAATCAATGCTTCTTTGACAAACTTGTATACCGGCACTCCTAATTCACCTCCTAAAGTACAGGCATCATCACAAATATCCCACGAATGATAATTGACTGCAGAAAACTCAGTATAATCATTAATTCTCACCGGATACAAATGACATGAAACAGGTTTTTTCCAATCTACAACACCTTCATTATACGCATCTTCAATAGCACATTTAGCTATTCCTTTTTCATCATAATTTATAAAAGCACATGCTTTTCCATCGATCAAAGGGGTTTCTAATTCCCCTGCTTCCGAACTAATCCAAGTCCCTTGTTCTTCTACTGCCTTAATTCCTTCAGCGATCATAAAAGGTTTCACCTTTGGGTAAATGTCTTCTAAAATCTTAGTTTCTTCTCGGTCTAAAGGAGCTCCTGCATCTCCTTCTACACAGCAAATTCCTTTACAAGCAGAAAGATTACACACAAATTCTTTCTCTAATATAGACTCGGAAACTAATGTTTTACCTAATTGAAACATACTTTAAAATTGTAAATTCTGTATTATGAATTCGAAACTGATTTTTCTTGAATTTTCTTAGAAATCAATAGAATCAATAATAAAACTATCACAATCAAAGGTGCCAAAACTCCTATTAAAGGAACCATATTCTGATTACTAAATAAATGTTCAAAGTCTATTTTTAGAGTATTGAACACTAATAATCCTGATGCTATAGCCATCAGGGCATAAATTAAATACTTCATGGACTTAAATTTTTGGCAAAAATAAGTGAAAGCTAATTGTTATCAAGATGCTATTTAAAAAAGATTATCATTCTTCTAATGTTAACACTTTTTGAATCATTGGATCTGTCTGAAATTTTAATTGAAAAGAGCTATCATTATAATTCAGTTGTCTCGCCATTTCTGACTGAATATAAATTTTTATAGTAGCATCAATATCTCCTTTTTTTAACACCAAACCTTTTCCTGCTGCATACTTTTTAAATGCTTTTATCAAATCTTCACTTACTTCTATGCTATCAATACCTTCTGTAGCCTTATTCCTATAAAAACCTCTGTTAGAATCTAATTCAATAAAAACAAATTGGACAATTACTCCTGCATAATCAGCAAAATTGAGTATTTCCATATCATTGGTGATATCTTTAGACACATAGACATCAGGAATGATACCTCCACCTCCATATACCTTTTTTCCTTTAGGAGTTTCAAATACTAATGAATCATTAATTTTCATTTTGGAAGCATCTGTTAACTCTCCACTTTCATAACGTTCGACATATTCATTATAATAAGCCTCTGTTCCTTTATCATAAGGACGCTGAATTGATCTCCCTGTCGGTGTATAATATTTAGAAACCGTCAAACGCACTTTACTACCATCTCCCAATTCCATTTCTTGCTGCACTAAACCTTTCCCAAAAGAACGTCTTCCTATTATAGTTCCTTTATCATTATCTTGTAAAGCGCCTGCCAATATTTCACTAGCTGAGGCAGAATTTTCATCGATCAGTACATATACACTCCCTTTTTCGAACATCCCTGAGTCTGTAGCAAACGAACGATCTATTTTTGCTTCTCTATCTTTAGTAAAAAGGATGAGCTTATCTTCTTCTAAAAACTCGTCAGCAATATCAATAGCTGGAGAAATATAGCCTCCACTATTGTCTCTCAAATCAACGATCAAAGACGATACACCTGACTTCTTTAATGATATTAATGCTTTTTTAAATTCTTTATATGTAGTTTTTGCAAAACGATCTATTTTAATATACCCCAAAGTGTCATTGATCATCACTCCTACTTCTACACTTTTTAATGGCACTACACCTCGACTTACTTCAATATGCTTTATACCTTCTTGAGGTCTGTAAATTTCTAGATCAACCTCACTTCCAAGAGGTCCTTTAAGGTAAGTTGTTACTGATTTAATTTGTTTTAGCTTGTCTCCATAAAGCGTATCCTTATCGGCCATCAAAATCCGGTCTCCTGCAAACATCCCCGCTTGATCACTAGGACCATTTGGTATTGTTCTTATAACAACAATAGTATCCTTATTAATCATAAAATTAACTCCTATACCTACAAAGTTACCTTTCATTCTTTCTGCTATAAATTGAGCATTTTCAGGAGCTATATATACTGAATGAGGATCTAATTTTGTTAGAATAGAATTGATCGTAGCGTCTACGATACTATCTGTATTCACCTCCGAAACATAGTATTGATCGACATAATCAAGTAATCTATTAAATTTTTCTTTTGTTGGATTTTGGGAAGCGTGTTTCCGTTGCAGATATTGGTAACTAAAAAACCCTAAAAATAAACCAAGAACAAAGATTAGGGTATTCTTCAATATTCGCATAAGCTGCTTAAATATATTAGTGAGTAAGCTCGAACTAAACTCTCGAGATTTTTTAATAAACAAAATTTAATTCTAAAACAAACCTAAGACATTTAAATCTCATATTTAGAACAATAAATTTAGACTTCAGATAAAGCTATATCAGCTATATGATCTACTTGCACCCCTGATTTTATCAAAAAATTAATACCCGAATCATCTTTATAAGCATTATTGTAAACGACTCTTGTAATACCAGCTTGATATATTAACTTGCTACATTCTTTACAAGGTGATAGTGTTATATACAATGTAGCATTTTTACATGAATGTGTAGAAGACGCAACTTTTAGTATCGCATTAGCTTCAGCATGAAGCACATACCACTTTGTATATCCTTCATCATCTTCACATGGGTTTTCAAAACCTGTAGGAGTACCATTATAACCATCAGAGATAATCATCCGATTTTTAACAATTACGGCACCTACTTTTTTTCTACGGCAATGAGAAAGTTGCCCCCATTCTCTTGCTATACGCAGATATGCTTTATCAAATTTTAATTGCTTAACGTCGGACATTTTTTAGTTTTCAAGGTATTTCATATAAAATTCAAAAATAAAACATTAAGAGCTACTATTCATGTCCAATTATTAGACATTAAAAACAAATAATATTCCGTTTATAGATGATTTATAGCACTTTATAGAAAATCTATTTTTTTCACAATAGTTTCCAATAAAATAAATCACATTTGTAATACAATGAACAACACCTTACTACATATTGCCACTTTATTTATCTGTATGCGAAAAGTCGCATTATCGAAACAGATACAAGGACGTTATGTAGTATTATGAATTGATTAAAACTTAATCTTAATATACTTTTTAAGGCGTCCGATACTATATCTGGACGCCTTTGCTATTTTAAATTCTAACACTTTATTATGAAACATCTTATTAAAACACCATTAGCCTGTATTTATTATTTAATGCCTGTATTAGCATTAGTCATTCGTAAACATTCATTCAAAGAGCATTCCTATAACTGAATATCCACAAGACTTCAATAAAAAGGTGCTCATTTAAATGAAGCACCTTTTTTATTGGCAAAAAATAAATTCAAAATGAAAAATCTAAAGAAAATAAGCATTTATATAGACGAGATACTAACAAAATGGTCTTTAAACTACATCGATAAGGTAAGTAGAACTCTTTATCCTAAACCGTATTTATATGAAAATAAAGAGAAAAAAACTACATCAAACGAGAAGAGTGAAGATGATCATGATGATGATCCTATATTGTTTATTTAATCATTTAAAATAATCCATTACTTTAGATGAATGATAGATAACAAACACCTATACTTTCATAAAGTAAGTAAACAAAAAAGGGATAAATTTAAAAATTCATCCCTTTTTGTTTATCTCTAAAAACTAATTCTAGAAAAATCTAGGTGTTATTATACGTCTTGCTTTTCTAAACAATTCAAATCTAATAAAAATCTCATAAGACCCATCATTTATTTGTGTATTTCCTAACTCTGTAGTCTCTCTATCATAGGCAAAACCGATCATAGTAGTATCAGAAATTTGGAAACCTATTAGCCCACTTACAGCAGCGCTCCAACGATAAGCTGCTCCCAAAGTAAATTTTTCAAATAATAAAAAGTTTGCCGTAACATCTACTTGTAAAGGAGCTCCGAAAACAATCTTACTAAATAAAGCAGGCTTGAATTTCACGTTATCTGCAATATCGAATGTTCTTCCAATAGTTGCATAATAATTTACTCTCTCCTCTGCTAATTGAGAGCTACTAGCATTATTAGTTAATTTATCTCTATCAAAATGCCTAGTCTCTAACAAGTTTGGAGCACTTAAGCCTAAATAAAACTTATTCGTGTAGTAAAATACACCAACACCAATAGTCGGGCTAAACTGATCAATATCATCTTGGAAACTCAAGTCTTGATTCTGAAATATATCTAATCGATTAAAGTTAACATCTAATAAACGGACACCTCCCTTTAACCCTAAAGCAATTTTCCCTTTTTCACCAGTAGGTATAGTATATGAAAAATCGACATTAGCATAAGTCTCTTGACTTGGTCCAATTTCATCATGAATAATAGAACCTCCTAACCCTACACGATCGCCTAAAGGAGAATGTATAGATAATGTTTGGGTACGAGGTGCTCCTTCTAAGCCAACCCACTGACTACGGTGTAATCCAGTAACATTCAAAACACCTCTGGATCCAGCATAAGCTGGATTAACCACTATAGTATTATACATGTATTGTGTGTACTGCGCATCTTGTTGAGCATATATCACACTGCTTAACAAAATAGTAATCACAACTAAAAACTTTGAACTTAATTTCATTTTTGACATTTTAAAGTTGTCTACGATTAACGATTCAAATATAAGTATCCAGACTTTAACTTAGTCTCTCCACCACTTCTAGGGGTATATTCTATAACATAGAAGTAAGTTCCTACTGGTAGCTGATCTTCTTTATTTATAGTAACTCGACCATTAGATTGTCCTATAAACACATTATTATCTGGACTTCCATCATTACCATTTCTGTTGTAGTTAGTAGTTGAAAACACTTCTACTCCCCATCTATTATAAATCTTTACAGTGTTATCAAAACCTTGGATATTTTGAATTACAAAATGATTATTATACATATCTTCATTAGGTGATAGCGCATTGTATATTCTAATATCTGTTTTTTCAATAGCCTCAAAACCAATATCTAGTATTTCTCTTCTATCAATTTCTGGCACTATATTAAAATCTGTTTCGATTTCATTAACACTAGGGACTACGCTTAACCTATCAGAAGGGAAAGCATCTACATTAACGTTAACTTCAACTTTATACTCATCATCTTCAAACTCTAAATCAAAGAATACCACTCGACCATCACTATCCGTAAATAATGTTTGAACAGGGTTATTTGATGGGTCAAATACAGTTACTGGAATACCAACAATTCTCTCTTCAACATCACCTCTTGTAGAATCACCATCTTCATCATGGAATAATACCACTTCTAACACTCTGTCTTCACAAATATTTGTCACTGTTCCTCTAGTGCTCGAAACTGTATAATCACAATTATCCGTTGGATCAGTACTAACTTCTCCATTTGGACCAATACCGCCAGAGACTCCATCTCCATCTGGATCAATCTCATCTCCATTAGTTACTCCATCTCCATCACAATCTGCAGATCTAAACCCTAAAGAAGTAACAGTATAATCTTGATTGGAAATATCAAAAGAACATGGATTAATTGGATCTGTACTATTTGGGCCTGAAATTCCATCACCATCTGGATCTATTTCATCTGCATTAGTTACTCCATCTCCATCACAATCATCAAGCATAAAATCAATAGAAACTATAGTGTAATCTTGAGAAGATACAGAATAATCACATGAATTGTTAGGATCTGTTCCATCATTAATTTCATCTCCATTTATTACCCCGTCTCCATCACAATCACTTGTTAATAATGGAGTTCCTCCTACAGAATCACAATCATCATTTGGATCAGTTCCATCAATCAATTCTTGACTATCAGGGATACCATCTCCATCTGTATCAGGGTCATTTGTAATTGTAACATCAACCTGAGCCTCATCTTCTCCTCCATTTCCATCTGTGATAGTATAAGGGAAGCTGATTGGATTCAGGTTACCATCTACTGGATCAACTGTCAATGTACCATCTGGATTCAATGTAACTTCTGTACCATCTGATAAGTTTACTGTATCTCCTGATACAACTGGCTCTCCATTGATCTCTGTAATCGTTAATGAATCTCCATCTGGATCACTATCATTTCCTAAAACATTTACGATCGTTGGAACATCCTCTGGAATCGAAAGTGGATCATTAACAGCAACTGGTGAGTTGTTAATAAAGTAACCATTGTTCTCCTCTACAACCGTACTTCCTGCTACTGGTCTAACATCAGTTGGGTTAGTTCCCTCTGTCTGTGTCGCCCCTGTTGGCAAGTCACTCGCATCTATTAAAATTGATACTGGACTACCTGCTGGAACTCCTGTAAGAGTATAGCTACCATCTGCTAAAGTATCTGTACTTGGCTCGTCTGCATCTTCAACGCCATTGTCATTTAAATCTGCAAATACTGTTACATTCTCAATACCATTCTCGGTAGTATCTTGAACACCATCTCCATTATCATCACCATAAACAACTCCTGTTACTGTTCCTGTTGTTGTTACTGGCTCAAATCCATTGTTCTCCTCTACAACACTTCCTCCTGCGATTGAAGTGACATCAGTTGGGTTTGTACCCTCTGTTTGAGTTACACCTACTGGTAAGTCTGCTGTATCGATAACTATAGACACTGGGCTTCCAGCTGGAACTCCTACTATAGCATAACTTCCATCTGCAGTAGTGTCTGTATTTGGCTCGCCTGCATCTTGAGCGCCATTGCCATCTAAATCTGCAAACACAGTAATATTGCCTATACCATTCTCAGTAGCATCTTGATCGCCATCTCCATTATCATCGCTATAAACAACTCCTGTTACTGTTCCTGTTGTTGGAGTAACCTCTATATCTAACGTAGATTCATCTGTATCTGTAGCATCGTTATCATCTACAATATCATAAGTAACCG
>CANLOW010000012.1 GCA_947493035.1 uncultured Aquimarina sp. | reverse complement strand
CCAGTGTTTGTGAACTAATCAATACCGATAGTGCGAATGATGCCATTCCAGATTACTTAGATGTAGATAGTGATAATGATGGCTGTAGTGATGCAAAGGAAGCGAATGCTACTTCGGATACTACGGCAAACTTCCAATTTACCAATACCTTATTGAATGGAGAAGATACTAACGGGAATGGTTTAGCAGATATTGTAGAGCAAGCTGCGCCAAATGACGGAGAAGTAAGTTATGCTCCTACTTATTATTTAGTTACCGATGCTACACAAGACGGGTGTACGGCACCAGATTTTGATAATGATGGTGTGCCAGATTTAGTGGATTTAGATGATGACAACGATGGTATTTTAGATGTAGTA
Source organism: uncultured Aquimarina sp. (assembly GCA_947493035.1). Classification (GTDB taxonomy): domain Bacteria; phylum Bacteroidota; class Bacteroidia; order Flavobacteriales; family Flavobacteriaceae; genus Aquimarina. The sequence goes on along the minus strand of CANLOW010000012.1, from coordinate 45,797 downwards.
GAATTAGGTTGTGATTTCCAAACTACAGCCGCAAATAATGCTCCTGTAACTATTGTAGGTTCACAAGAAGTGAGTGGGGCATTTACCGATGGAGGAGCAAGTGCGGGTTATGTGATTGATCTTTCGGATGCAAGCTTAGCATTAACAACAGCTGATCAGTTTGATGGTCAAGGGGTATCTTATTTGTGGAATGATGGGGCTATGAATTTTAGCAGTACCATTACGGTAACTCCGGCAGCAAATAGCTTTGTTAATGTAATACGTTGGGGGCCAGATTTGTTAGAAGTTAATGATGGGCAATACGATAACAATTCACAGACTATTGAGGTAAGTTGGACACCAGCAGTTTTAGGATATGTTCGAGATCCAGATAATCAATTAAGTATTGCAGATGGTACACAAATTTTTTCAGGAGACAGTATTGTACAATTATTAGATCATGTAAATGGAACTGGAACTTGGTATCTAGAATTTCCTATCAATTCTACTATGAGCGTATTTACCTTAACTACGGATCACACAGATACCGCAAACTTTGGTCAAGATGGATATTCGTTAGTGGTAGAATTGTGTGAAGACCCAGATATCGATGGTGATGGTATAGCACCACACTTAGATTTAGATAGTGACGGCGATGGTTGTCCCGATGCGGAAGAAGGAGGGGTGTTGAATATTACAGGTTTAACCACAGGCGATTTAGTAAATAGTGGAGGAACGACTACTGGAGTTGCGAATTCTAGATTTGTATTTACAGCACCTACCAATGATGTTAACAGAGATGGATTGTTTGATGGAGCTGACGGAAGTACTATCGACGGTACTCCAGAATATACGAATACGTATTATTTAGCACAGTCAGCCGTTTTAGATGCCTGTGCAGATTTAGATAATGATGGAGTTGGGGACTTAGTAGATATAGATGATGATAATGATGGAATTTTAGATACGGTAGAATTAGGTTGTGGTTTTGGGATCTCTAGTAATACAGCTCAGGCCAATACAGCTAATAACCAGAGTGTTGCTGGTCAATTTACAAACGGAAGTGCAGTTGCAGATTATACGGTAAACTTTACAGATGTGAATGTGGCCTTTGGGGGAACCAGTGTAATTGTTGGAGACGGAGTGCATTATTTATTGAATGACAATGATGCAGATGGAGATTTTAGTGAAGATATCACTATTACTACTTCAGGAACGAGTGTTTTAAATACAGTTACTTACGGAGCTCAAACGAATAATAACCCAGTTACAGCCACGAGTAGAGATAACGATCAACAAACAATTTTATTGAATTGGATACCTGCAGTAGTAGCCACTGTAATCGATCCCGATAATCAATTAGATATAGCTGATGGAATGGAAATTACCTCGGGTACAACGATTACCCAAACGGCAGATCAATTTAATGGGGTAGCTACTTGGAGAATAGAATTTAATGTGAATTTGTTGACTAGCTTTAATCTTACAACGGCTCACGATCACAATACAGGCAATGCCATAGGAACAGAGTCTTATGGATTTAATGCCAGTGTTTGTGAACTAATCAATACCGATAGTGCGAATGATGCCATTCCAGATTACTTAGATGTAGATAGCGATAACGATGGCTGTAGTGATGCTAAAGAAGCGAATGCAACTTCATCGACTGTAGCAAATTTTCAGTTTACCAATACGTTGGTTAATGGAGAAGATACTAACGGGAATGGTTTAGCAGATATAGTAGAGCAAGCTGCGCCAAATGACGGAGAAGTAAGTTATGCCCCTACTTATTATTTAGTTACCGATGCTACACAAGACGGGTGTACGGTACCAGATTTTGATAATGATGGTGTGCCAGATTTAGTGGATTTAGATGATGACAACGATGGTATTTTAGATGTAGTAGAATTAGGCTGTGATTTCCAAACTACAGCCGCAAATAATGCTCCTGTAACTATTGTAGGTTCACAAGAAGTGAGTGGGGCATTTACAGATGGAGGAGCAAGTGCAGGTTATGTGATTGATCTTTCGGATGCGAGTGCGGTATTAACTACGGCAGATCAGTTTGATGGTCAAGGAGTATCCTATTTATGGAATGATGCGAGCATGAATTTTAGTAGTACGATTACAGTGACTCCAGGTGCAAATAGTTTTGTGAATGTGATTCGTTGGGGACCAGATTTATTAGAAGTGAATGATGGGCAATACGATAACAATTCACAGACGATTGAGGTAAGCTGGACACCAGCAGTTTTAGGATATGTTCGAGATCCAGATAATCAATTAAGTATTGCAGATGGTACACAAATTTTTTCAGGAGACAGTATTGTACAATTATTAGATCATGTAAATGGAACAGGAACTTGGTATCTAGAATTTCCTATCAATTCTACTATGAGCGTATTTACCTTAACTACGGATCATACAGATACCGCAAACTTTGGTCAAGATGGATATTCGTTAGTGGTAGAATTGTGTGAAGACCCAGATATCGATGGTGATGGTATAGCACCACACTTAGATTTAGATAGTGACGGCGATGGTTGTCCCGATGCGGAAGAAGGAGGGGTGTTGAATATTACAGGTTTAACCACAGGCGATTTAGTAAATAGTGGAGGAACGACCATTGGAGTTGCGAATTCTAGATTTGTATTTACAGCACCTACCAATGATGTTAACAGAGATGGATTGTTTGATGGTGCCGATGGAGCAACGATTGATGGAGCTACAGAATATACAAGCACGTATGACTTTTTGGCTACCTCGAGTGTGCTAAACGCATGTTCGGATATAGATAATGATGGGGTACCTGATGTTACCGATATCGATGATGATAATGATGGGATATTAGATGCAGATGAATCTCCTTCTTGTTTCTTTAGTTTATTTGAATTAGGGCTTGATGGAGGAGAAAGAACTTTTATAGTAGACGTTTCTACGGAGTTAACTTTTACAGGAACGCTATCCAATGTGGTAGATAATAGTGCAACTTCTGCACCTATATTTACAAATGCACAAAATATTACAGGATTAAATGTATTAACGTTTGGTTTTGATTTCCCTGTAGAAATTAATGAACTTACTTTAAACTACACTTCTACCAATAGTATTTTTAACCATAACAATGCGACACAGACAGATGTGGTCATACAAGGTTCTAATGATGGAGTCAGTTTTACGAATATTTCGGCAGTAAAAACAGTAGGTAGAGCTGCAGAAACAGGTAATATAAATACATTCCCAATCACAAGTCCAGATACCTATTCTTTTTATAGAATTGAGGGAGTACAAGGAACTATGTACAGTACTGGGCGTGTTGGAGATGTTATGTTTATAACAGATAATTTTGTGCAGTCGTTATATCCAAAGGTCACTTGTACAGCAAATTTTGATAGTGGTACAGGTGATATCTTATACAATCACCAAGATCCTGATAGTGATGGAGATGGTTGTAGTGATGCTTTTGAAGCAGGAGCAACTACCGATGAAACTGCCGATTTCGCTTTTACGAATACTTTAGTTAATGGAGAGGATACTAATGGTAATGGATTGGCAGATACTGTAGAAGATATACCTGCGAATCCATCTCAAACGAATTATACGTCTACATATAATATATATGCGTTAAACGATAATATTAATGCGTGTTTAGATACCGATAATGATGGTATTAAAGATGTAGCCGATCTTGATGATGATAATGATGGGGTATTAGATACAGACGAGTGTAAAACGATAGAATTTGGTACACCTCAGGCTACTACAGTGGCTACTTTCTTATCCTTGGATAATGGGGCTACCGTAGCAGGAAATCCTGATCTATCCAGTTACAATGTTATTGTAGGGAGTAATTTTGCTACTTCAGTAGAATATGTAGATCCTCCAATTCCTAACAGTAGTTTGCCTGCAGCAACTATGTTCGATTTTGAGGGGACTATTGGAAGTTGTTCAGGAGGAATCGATAAATTGATTAATGGAAATTATACGGATGATTTAACACTGACAGAAACATGGTCTTTTCATACTACAGCGGCATTTGGAAATAAAACCAATTGGGGAAATCACCCTGATACCGGAGAGCCAATACGTATTTCGTTACGTTTCAATCACACACAACCTTTAGAAATTCAAGGGGTGTTAATTGCTAATGATAGAGGGGTTTCGAGTGATGGTGTTCGTAATTTTATTACAGAGTTTTATGATAGTAATGATAATTTACTAGGAACGGAAACTTCGTTGGTAACTAATGCAACAACAGGAAATTATTGGTTTGATTATGGTAGGATTTATTCAAATGTAAGTTATACGATTTTAAGGCTTTTAGATGCCCAATCAGGAGGTGCTTATAATTGTAGTGCAAACGGAGGAACTTCGGGAACAGGAATGCATTGGAGAGAGTTTGCTGTAGTAGCAGAACCTTCTTTAGGTTGTTTTACCAATACAGATGGAGATCCAGATAGTAATAGTTTGGATACTGATAGTGATGGTGATGGGTGTTCAGATGCCTTTGAGGCTGGTGCGACTACAGATACCACACCAGATTTTACTTTTAATATTTCTCAAGGATTAGGAAATGGAGATGAAAATGGAAATGGATTAGCCGATGTAATTGAAGACTTACCTGCCAATCCAGGTACTATTAATTATGGGCTAAATTATAATTTAGCTATTTCGGATGTGGTTTCTCTTTGTATAGATATGGACAACGATGGTATTGGGGATTATGTAGATGTCGATGATGACAATGATGGAGTCTTAGATACTACAGAAATGCTTTGTGGTGAAGCTACAGCAACAAATTCAAATGTGGTAACTACCACAGGCTCTCAATCTGTTGAAGGGAACTTTATTAATGGAAGTGCAGATGTTACTTATGTTATAGATCTTTCAGATGCTTCTGTAGCTTTAACTTCTGCTAGCCAAACAGATGGGGCAGTGGTATCTTATGTGTTCAATGACGCTTCATTATCACATACTAATACAATCACACTAACTCCAGCTTCTGGGACAGTATTTAATACCGTATACTGGGGACCAGATTTATTAGATGATAATGGAGCAAATATAGATACTGACGTACAAAAGATCACACTGACTTGGACATCTAATGTTTTAGCTATTGTACACGATCCAGATAATCAATTGTTGTTAGATGATGAAAGTGTTATAGTATCAGGAGATATTGTAGAAACGAGGGCAGATCAGTTAAATGGAGCAGCAACATGGTTTGTTGAATTCCAATATTTCTTTGATAATTCGGTATTTGCATTAACATTAAATCATGAAGGGGTTAAAAACTTTGGTTTAGAAGAATATAGTATTCAGACCAACATTTGTTATGATCCAGATTTAGATTTAGATGGAATAGCCCCTTACTTAGATTTAGATAGTGATGGGGATACCTGTCCAGACGCTGTAGAAGCAGGAGTTTCACCTTCAACAAATTTAGTTTCAGGAGATGTCATAAATGGTACAGGAGGTGCAGGAAATACTACAACAGCTACAGCTAATGCTAATTTTGTCTTTACGGCTCCTGCGAATGATGTTAATGGAGATGGTTTACATGATGATGTTGATGTGAATCAAGATAGTGTTCCAGAATATACTTCTACTTATGAACTAATCGCCTTATCCAATACTTTAAATGCTTGTGTCGATAATGACAATGATGGTATTGGAGATTTGGTAGATATTGATGATGATAATGACGGTATAGTAGATGCAGAAGAATCGCCAACTTGTTTCTTTGCTGAAACCGAATGGACCACAGGAGATCGTACTTCTTTAATAAATATTACCTCAGACTTAACCATGATTAATACTTCGTATGCCTTAGAGAATGTGGTAGATGGTGATACCGCCAATGTCGCAGCAGATCAAGCACGTTTTACTAATGTACTTGTTGTTACGGGAAATACGATTATGCAGTTTGAGTTTATCAATGCTATCGAGTTAAATGAAATTATTTTCCAATTACAAAACTCGAATAGTTTCTTATTAAATGGGGTAAGTGCCACTGTGCAAGGTTCTAATGACGGAACGAATTGGACAGATTTATCGGTAAGTACAGCTTATGGTCAAGCAGAAGTAGATTTAGAAGTGAATGTGGTAATTACTCAAAATGCAGGATTGTATCGTTTTTATAGATTACAAGGAGATGCAGGAAGTACTTGGAGTAATGGATTTATCAATGAGGTGACTTTTAATTTAACGAATTATGTAGCCTCTAAATATTTTAAAGCAACGTGTACTGAAGACTTAGATGATGATGGGGTCTTAAATCATTTAGATTTAGACAGTGATGGAGATGATTGTCCAGATGCAGTCGAAGCAAATGTAAGTCCAATAATAGGTCTGGGACAAGGAACAATTGAAAATGGTACAGGTGGAGCAGTAACCACGACAACACCGAATATAGATGATGCTCAATTTAGTTTTGATCAAACTACGAATGGAGGAAATGATGATACGAATGATGATGGGTTATTGGATAGTTTAGATAGTAATTCGGGAGCTACGTTACCTTTAAACGGGACAACAGAATATAGTTCTACTTATAATGAAAATGCTTTAGATGCAACTAGAGACGGATGTATTGATACAGATAATGATGGCATCGGAGATTTAGTGGATATTGATGATGATAATGATGGGATTTTGGACGTAGATGAACGCGTTCTTTGTACAGAAGAATTGTTAGATCCAAATCCTGCTAGTGGAGATTATGTGAATAGTGGGAATTTCGGTGGCTTGAATGCACCCCAGTTAACTTCTGGAACAAGTTGGTCAGGAGTAAATAATACGGATACGAATCAATTTGTTGGAATGTTATTTGGTGGAGCACGACGCATTGTAGGAGTGACTACAGCAGGGCGAGGTAATGCAGGACAATGGGTAGCGAGTTATCAATTAGAAGGAACTAAAGATGGAACTAGTTGGGTTTCTATAGGTACTTTTACTGCCAATACAAATAATACCACTCAGGTATTTAATACGGTTACTGACTCCGATGAAGATTGGACAGGGTTACGAATTAATCCTTTAACTTGGAATTCATTCCCTTCTATAAGATTCCAGTTTACGTTAGAAATCCCATGTTCACAAGATTTAGATGATGATGGTGTTCCTAATCGATTAGATTTAGATTCTGATGGAGACGGCTGTCCCGATGCTGTAGAAGCAGGCGTAGCACCAATCACAGGAATTGCAACAGCAGATATAGAAAATGGGACAGGTGGAGCAGTAACATCTACGGTTGCTACAGCAGATGCTCAGTTTACCTTTACCCAAGATACAGCAAATAGTGACCCTGATACCAATAATGATGGATTAATCGATAGCGTAGATGATAATGGAGGAAGTGGAACAATAGATGGTGTTCCTGAATATACTTCTACATATACCAATTATGCATTGTCAGAGGTGTTAAATGCATGTTCTGATACAGATAATGATGATATACCTGATTTATTCGATGTCGATGCGGACAACGATGGGATTATCAATAGTGATGAGTCTCCGACATGTTTTATTCCTGAGACCGTTTGGACTACAGGAGATCGTACAGCTGATATTACAGTGACCTCTGATTTAACTATGATTAATGCTTCTTATGCATTAGATAATACTGTAGACGGAGAGACAGCCAATGTAGCAGCGAATCAAGCACGTTTTACTAATGTATTACCGGTTACGGGAAATACGATTATGCAATTTGAGTTTACTAATGGTTTAGATATTAGTGAAATTATTTTCCAATTGCAGAATTCAAATAGTTTCTTGTTAAATGGAGTGAGTGCTACAGTACAAGGTTCGAATGACGGTAGTAATTGGACAGATCTATCCGTAAGTGCGGCCTATGGTCAAGCAGAAGCAGATTTGGAAGTAAATGTTGCGATTACTCAAAACTCAGGATTGTATCGTTTTTATAGATTACAAGGAGATGCAGGAAGTACTTGGAGTAATGGGTTTATCAATGAAGTAACCTTTACCTTGAATAATTACCAAGCTTCATTGTACCCACGAACTACGTGTACTGAAGATTTAGATGGAGACGGGATTTTAAATCACTTAGATTTAGACTCTGATGGAGATGGTTGTCCAGATGCGGTGGAAGCAGGAGTCGCTCCAACTACAGGTATAGGAAATGGGGATGTGATCAATGGAGATGGAGTGACAAATACGATGACTAGCACGGCTGATGCGCAGTTTGGATTTACATCCAATGCAACTAACGATAGTAATGGAGATGGGTTGTTAGATAGTATTGATGATAATGGAGGTACAGGGACAATAGATGGAGTAACAGAATATATTTCTACGTATAATACTTTTGCTTCAGATGATACTATAAACGCATGTTTAGATAGCGATGGGGATACCGTAAATGATGTCTTTGATTTGGATGATGATAATGATGGAATTTTAGACACAGATGAAGGAATCGATTTTACAAGTTTTAATGTTTTAGCTGATAATTTAAGTTTTACGGACTGTTCGGGGACTAATACAATTACACATACCACCAGTGGTGGACTAACGGGGATTAATGGTACACGTTTTAGTATAAGAGAGTCAACAATAACCGATGGAGATTCCTACACATTTGAATTTGGAACTCCTATTGATAATGTGAGTCTTTTCTTTGATAATGTACTTGAGCAAGGAGTTATAGGAAACTTTAGTGTGCTTTATGAAGACAATACCACCGACAATGGTCTAGATTTTATTTTATCGGATAACCCTAATGGATATACATTTACGTCATCAGATAATTTAGAAAAAATAAGTTTTTCAGGTGTTCCGGCAGTTACCGATGAAAATGTTAATGGATCTCAAACAGATGCTAGTCAAGCTCGTGGCACAGTAGAGTTAATTGGTTTAGATGATAAAAAGGTAAAAGCAGTTACGTTCCAGTTTTTAGATCAAAACCCTACATCTGTAGCTTTTTCAGCATTTGTAAATCCAACAATAATATGTTTTTCAAAGGATACAGATAACGATGGAATACCAAATCATTTGGATTTAGACAGTGACGGAGATGGTTGTCCAGATGCCGTAGAAGGTGATGGAGACTTCGAACAAACTGATCTAACCGATGCTACTGGTACAGGGTTAGACCTGCCAAATAATGGATTAGATAGTGCAGGGCAAGCCGTAACAGGTTATACAGGTAGTACCAATATGTCTGTAATTGCTAATTTGGTAGGTAATTCGGGCACAGCGGCAAGTCCTAATGTGGATACAGATCCTAATTCACCCACTTATGGAGTTCCAATAACAGGTTTAAATAACCTGCCAAATACACAAGGTATTGGAGGTAGTCAAGATGTAATTGATGATACTTCTTGTTGTGATATTGTACCGCCTACCATAGCGCCGAACTAGAGAAGAAAACGTAAAAAGGTAATTTTTTAAATATCTAGATGGAACGATAATCAAAGTATATAATATTTTGACTATCGTTCAGTCTATTCTTTGGTTATTTCTTAATGTAAAATACTAGGATTATATGCTAACATATGTTTCATAATTAAAATTTTATTTCTTACAAATACTTAGTGCTTGATTTGTAGTTATTTTAATGATAATCAAGGTCTTATTTATATTTCTTAATTTATTTTTTATAAATCTATTTGTAGTATATCGATTAAATATGTTAATAAACGTATAAATACGCCTTTTGTCTAAAAGATTGATTTGTAGCTATTTATGATAAATATCTATTGTAAATTTAATTGTTAAATATCTGTTATTCAGATTTTTATATTAATTGTTAAGGTTATGGATAAAAATACTTTTAATTCTCATATCAAGAATCTCGTACTATTTCTATTTATAGTTTTGTCTGTAATGACACTTCAAGGTCAAGAAATATGTAATAATGGTATGGATGATGATACAGATGGTCTTATAGATGGTTGTGATTCAGATTGTGGTACATTAATTTTTCAGGAAAGTTTTGAAAATGCGACTAATACAGGATTAATTGGTCCCAACTGTTTGGGCTTCGAAATAGGAGACCACGAAACGTGGCTCATAGGCACAGTTGCTCCATTTGCCACAGATAATACACAAGGAATATCAGGTAATTGGTCAACAAGTGGTCGTATTTGGTATACCAATAATACTAATCCTTGTTCTTCTAGTGGAGGGGTTCCTTCTGCAGTTAATTTTCCAGATGGAAATGTAGCATTATATTTAAATGAAACGCCTGCAGGTTCATATGTGGAATTCACTTTTCCAGCAGGTACTTTTAGTATATCTAATAAATATTTCATTTCAGTAGATGTTTGGAATGATGCTGAGCCAGGTGATACAGGACTTCAAATAGATGTAACAAGTACAATCGGTGGCTCACTTCAGTCTACTCAGCTGCAATATGATGCAGTAACAGCATCTGATGGTAATTTTGATTTACTGCAAACCGAAATTTGTGGGGATGCGGGAGCTATAACGATAAGATTAACAGAGCTGACAGTTATGGGAGCCTCTGCCTCTCCAGTAATTGATAATTTAAGAATTACAGAAAGCAGCTGTGTTTTTGATCCAGGATCTAACGGAACAACCTGTTTTGAAACAACTGATGCTTCTACAGATTTAATTAATTTTTTAACAGGAAGTCCAGATACAGGAGGATCTTGGTCACCAACTCTCGCAAGTGGAACTGGAGTATTTGACCCTTCAGTGGATACGGCAGGAACTTATACCTATAGTGGTAGTTTATGTGGTGGTGGTAGTGCAGATGTGGTAGTTACCATAGGAGGTTGTCCCCCTCAAGCATTAGACACTGACGGAGATATGATCGCCAATCAATTCGATCTAGATGATGATAATGATGGAATATTAGATACCGTAGAAAGTGGGTGTGATCCTTCGGCAACTCCAGGCTTGGGGTTAAGATGGGATCCTAATATTGATTCAGGTACGGCTTCATTTTCTCGAACCAATTTTAATACAGGTAATCCTAAGGTAGATCGTTATGAGCCTTCCGAGTTCGATCCTGTATTTGGGTTTCCAATTGATTTTGTGCAAAAAACAGGTTCACCAGTATCTAATGTAAGTTTTGGTACGGGCTTAGTAGATGAATCCTTAGATCCAGGAAATCAAGTGGAAGTATCAGGTTATTATTTTGTTAGTGGAGCCACCGAAACAGATATAATAGGAGCAAAAGCAGATAATGATTATTTAGAGTTTTCATTTACAACATTAACGGATAAAGCTGTTTTATTACGTTTTTTTAATCTTCAAGATGTACCTACGTTTATACCAGGGGTGTACGAAACACAAAGAGGGGTTGATTTACGTCAAAGCTTTACCGCGCCAGGAGATGCGTCATTACCGCTATACACAGACTTTACCTATCAAATAGAAATTAGTACAGATAGCTTTACAACTTCTACAGTGTTAATTCCTAGCACCACAACAGTGCGTAGGCAAAATGGATTTTCATTTACCAATTCGCAGAATGAGCAATTCGAACCAACACCCGCATTTGATTATGAGGAATTTGGGGTGTTTCCACAATATCAGTTACACCCAGGGCAATTGTATGCAGTACGTCTTTACATATTTGCTTCTGAAGATCTAGGAGGATTAGGACGTGCTTCTTTTGATAATTTCCGATTAAACGTGAGTGATTGTTCAATAGGAGATACTGATAATGATGGTATTGTCGATATGTACGATCTAGATAGTGACAACGATGGGTGTGCAGATTTAGAAGAAGCAGCAGGTAGTTTTGATGTAGCGACCAATGGTGTTACTGCCCAAGGTACTTTAACCGATGGAAATGGAGGAACAGTAACTCAAAACTTAGGAAATACGGTAGGAGCAACTTTAGCAGGAGTACCAGATGTTGCAGGAGGAGGACAAGCTGTGGGGAATACGCAAGATGGTATTAATTTTTGTGAAGACTTTGATAATGACGGAATACCAGATAGCGTAGATATTGATGATGATAACGATGGAATTTTAGATGTAGATGAATGTGTATTAGAACAAGTAGTTCCTTCTGTTTTTACAGTTTCAAATGGTTTAACAGAGACTTTTACAATGAGTGCAGCGGAGGGCTTCATTTTCGATCTATACTATTTAGATAATTCATTCAATTTTGAAATTAACGGAACACTATTAGCTCCAGATGAAATGCAGTTTCATAATGGGTCTTTTGTCTCTCCAACGGAGTCTCTTATTGGATTTACTTCAGATAGTCAGCCTTATGGTATAGCTGTAGGATCTGTAGATGTCTTTCAAATTAATAAAGCAAGTTCAGGTTTTACTTGGGATGGGGTGGAAAACCCAATTGTAAGATTGACTATTAATGATGCAGGACAAGTAACTATTGAAGGAAAACGTACTGGGGTAGCAAATTTTGAACCAATGAGTGTGGTAAATGGCGCAGCACTTAATGCTGTTACATGGAATAATTTAGGAAGTAATACCGTAGTAATTAGTCAAAAGGTAGCTGGTCCCACAGAATTGTCAGGTTTTGGATATGGGTTTAGGTGCATTGATACAGATAATGATGGAATACCTGATAGCTTAGATTTAGATTCCGATGGTGATGGTTGTCCAGATTTAGTAGAGGCAGGAGTGCCATTGAGTAATGGAGATTTAGTTTCAGCATCCGTAACTAATGGAAATGGAGTAGATAATACAGCCAATACAACTACAACAATTGCTAATGCACAATTAGATACCAGTGGTGCGGATAGTATCCCAGAAGATGGATTAAATGATAGTGTAGATGCTAATGGTGATGGAGTCCCAGATTATACTTCTACTTATTCAACATTTGCTTTAAATGACAACCTTGAAAATTGTACCGATACAGATTTGGATGGAGTGCCAGATGTGACCGATATCGATGACGATAACGATGGTATTGTAGATGAGGTAGAATGCTTTGTTCCTTGTTTAGACTCGCCAAGTGGTTTAACTACGGCAGCGATACCAAATAGAACGTGGACGGTTCGTGCTTTTAGAAGTGAACACCCTACTAATGCACAGCAAGATTGCGATGATACAACAACAACTTTAGGGTCCTCTATGACATTTGAGTATGGAAATGGTACTTTCGAAAGCCCTAATGGACTAGATATAAATAATGGATCTGGAGGTTTGCTGCTAACATTGAGTAATATTGCGAATTATACTACTTGGACACAAACGGGGGGTGTTATTCCAGGCACACCATTTTTAGTAATGTTTGAATATACGATGCAAGCAGGTGATGAAGGTTATTATATATTTAATACAAATGCAGCAGATGGGCAAATTATTTTTGGAAATAGTTGTAATGGAAGACAGCAGCGTATAGTTTGTGATGATTGGTTTGGGGTTGAGCTAAGCTTAACCAGACCTGTTTATTATAAGGAAGGAGATGTTTTAAGATATATAGTTACAGAATGGGGAACAGGTTCTAATTGGGTACAGATGGATGTGATCAAGTATGCAGTACCGACTAGTCAATTAGCTATTGTTGCTTGTGATTTTGATGGAGATGGTATTACCAACAATCTTGATTTAGATAGTGATGGTGATGGTTGCCCAGATGCTCAAGAAGCAGGAGTTTTAGGAATAGCTGGACTAACTACGGGTGACCTTGTAAACGGAACGGGAGGAACAGGAAATACAACTACATCAAATGTAGATAATACTCGTTTTGTATTTACTTCACCTACAAATGATATAAATGAAGATGGGTTATTTGATGCAGCAGATGGTATAGTACAGGATGGAGCACCAGAATATATGTTAACATACCAACAATATGCATCTTCTAATATGATTGATGCTTGTAATGATTATGATAATGATGGTATATCAGATGTTACGGACATTGATGATGATAATGATGGTATTGTAGATGCAGATGAATCACCAACTTGTTTTTTGTCAGAAACAGAAGCTATTAATCCAGTGATAACATCAGACTTTTCTAGTCCCGATGATGATCAAACCGATGGAGACATTCAATTGTTACATGATGGGAATAATACACTAACATTTAATTTTAATACTATAGCTAGCACAGGTGAAGGGACAACATTATTTTCCTTAGCATACCCTACGCAGGTGAATATAGCATCTATAATGGTAAGTGATAATATTACAACTACAGCTACAGCACGAGCGCAATTGTATGGATCAGTAGAAGGAAGTGTTTGGTTGTTGCTTAGTAATTCAGAAGTTGTTGTAAATACAACTCCTATTAATTTTACTGTAGATCAAAATTCAGGAAATTATCAATTTTACCAGATTCGAATGACCGAATATGCTCTCTTAGCAACAGCTAATACAATAGGAGAAATTACTTCAACATTAGCTTCTGGTTATGTTGCTAGCGAGCATCCAAAAATAACTTGCACAGAAGATTTAGATAATGATGGATTATTTAATCACTTAGATTTAGATAGTGACGGTGATGGTTGTCCCGATGCTGTGGAAGCAGGTGTAGCACCAACTACAGGAATCGGACAAGGAACAATTGAAAACGGAACAGGTGGAGCAGTAACTTCAACAACTACTAATGTTGACGATGCAGTATTTACTTTTATGCAAGATACAGGAAACAGTGATCCTGATACTAATAATGATGGATTAATAGATAGTGTAGATGATAACGGAGGAAGTGGAACTTTAGATGGAGTACCAGAATATGCTTCTACCTATTATTTGGCACAATCAAATGGACTAAATGCCTGTGCAGATTTGGATAATGATTTAGTGCCAGATTTAGTAGATATCGACGATGATAATGATGGTATTTTAGATACCACCGAATTAGGTTGTATGCCTGGGGTTGCCAACATTGCTACAGGAAATACAGTAATTACAGCAGCTTCAGCTCATTTTGAAGGAGCATTTACAGGGACTACAGGAATTGCGGACTATACGGTAGATTTCAATAATCTATTAACCAATTTAGTGGCTACGGATTTATTTGCTACGGCAGATGGGGTACATTATATCATTGATGATTCTTTCTCTAATGGAAATTATGAAGCTGTAATGAGTATCACCCCACAAACGGATGCGTTGTTAAGCGAAGTGCAATGGGGACCCAACCTAGTAGGTAATACAGATACCTTAAATGATAATGACGAACAAGACATTACGCTTAGTTGGTCACCAGAAGTAGTGGCTACGGTTATAGATCCAGATGATCAATTAGATATCGGGGGAACAACAGCAGTAAATGGATTGGAAATAGCATCAGGTACCACAATTACACAGGTGGCGGAGTTTGAGAATTTAGCACCGCCAACCTGGAAAATTGTATTTAACACGAATCTTTTACCTATTAATTTTACATTAACCACCTCACATACTGCTGTAGCAGGTGATCTAAGAGATGAAGGCTATAGTTTAATCGCCAATGTATGTTCCTTTGTAAATACAGATAGTGCAAGTGGAGATTTACTACCTAATCATTTAGACCCTGATAGTGATGGGGATGGATGTAGCGATGCGAAAGAAGCTGGTGCGACAGCAGATGATACTGTAGACTTCGCTTTTGCAACCACTACAGCGAGTGGAGATACTAATGGGAATGGATTAGCCGATGTGGTAGAAGATTTGCCAGCCAATGAAGGAGCTATTAACTATACTTCAAATTATTTTGTAGCCTTAGATAGCGGAATCAGTGGGTGTAGTGATTTTGATAACGATGGAATATCGGATCTTATAGATATCGATGATGATAATGATGGAATTTTAGATGTGGTAGAATTAGGTTGTGATTTCCTAACTACGGCAACTAATAATGCGCCAACCACCACCGTTGGATCGCAAGAAGTAACGGGAATGTTCAATGATGGAGCAGCGAGTGCACCGTACACCATAGATCTTTCTGATGCTAGTGCGTTATTGGCAACAGGAGATTTGTATGACGGGGCAGGAGTTTCCTATGGATGGAATGATGCAAGCACTTCGTTTACCTCAACAATAACAGTAGCACCAGCAGCAGGAACCTTTGTCAATGTAATCCGTTGGGGGCCAGATTTATTAGAGGTAAATGATACGGCTTACGATAATGCGGCACAAAATATTCAATTAACCTGGTCACCAGCGGCGAATGCTAAAGTGGTAGATCCAGACAATCAGTTGAATGTTGCCGATGGTACAATCATAACTACAGGAACAACGATAGCACAACCCGTAGCTTCAGTAAATGGAAATGGTACATGGTATATTGAATTTCCTTTAAATATCAATATCAGTGCGTTTACTTTAACGACTACACATACCAGTGCAACCACAGCTAATTTTGGAACCGAAGGCTATTCTTTAATTACCGAATTATGTGAAGATCCTGATATTGATGGTGATGGTATAGCTCCACATTTAGACCCTGATAGCGATGGTGATGGCTGTAGTGATGCCAAAGAAGCAGGAGCAACGGCAGATGACACTACAGATTTTGCCTTTACCAACACGGCAACAAATGGACAAGATGCTAACGGCAATGGATTGGCAGATATCGTAGAGGACTTACCAGCCAATGAAGGAGCTATAAATTATACATCGACGTATTATTTAGCACAATCAGCAACCTTAGATGCTTGTGCAGACAATGATAATGATGATGTGGGCGATTTAATAGATATAGATGATGATAATGATGGAATTTTAGATACCGTAGAATTAGGTTGTGCAGTTGGTGAAGCTACGGTGACAACAGCTAATACGGTGATAACGGCAGCAATAGCACATTTTGAAGGGACATTTACCAGCGGTTTGGGAGTAGCAGATTATACAGTTGACTTTACCAATGTAAACACCAATTTAGCAGCAGTAAATCTTGTTCCAACTACAGGAGGGGTGCATTATATAGTTGAAGATTCTAATGAAGATTATGAATCTTTAATTACAATAACGCCTCAGATGAATGGATTATTGAGTAAGGTAACTTGGGGCCCAGACCTATTAGGGAATATAGATGCTGAGAATGCCAATGACGAACAGACGATTACCTTGGATTGGACACCAGCAGTTAGCGCAATGGTAATTGATCCTAACAATGAATTAGATGTCGCTGATGGAACGATCCTTAATACAGGCGATAGCATTATACAAGCCTTAGAATATGAAAATACTAACAAGCCTACTTGGCGAATAGAGTTCAATACGAATTTACTGACTACGGCTTTTACATTGAGAACTATTCATAAAGGATTACCGGGAGCTGATATGCTTGATGAAGGATTCGGAATCATCGCTGATATCTGTTATTTAGAAAATACAGATAGCAGTAATGATACTCTTCCAAACCACTTAGATGCGGATAGTGACAATGACGGCTGTAGTGATGCTTTTGAAGCCGGAGCAACGACTAATGATACTGCTGGATTTGTGTTTACTACTACGGCAAGTGCAGGGGATGCTAATGGCAATGGATTAGCTGATATTGTGGAAGAAGGAACTACAGGAGAAGTAAATTATATAGTAACCTATAATGTAGCCACAGATGGAACTGTTGATGGATGTTTAGATAGTGATACTGATGGAATTCCCGATGTAACGGATATTGATGATGATAATGATGGAGTACCCGATGCGGTTGAATCCCCATCATGTTTCTTTAATGAAGCTGAACTAGGGCTTTCTGGAGGTGACCGTACAAGCTTACTAAATATAACCTCAGATTTAACAATCAATGCTGCCGCTAGGCCAATAACATTAAGCTTGGATGATAGTGCAACAACTTATGTTGACTTTAGAAATGCACAAAGTGTTACTAATAAAACTATCGTAGCAATAGAATTTCCAGAAGCAGTGCCATTAAGTGAATTGGTATTGAATTATGCCACAGCTAATAGTATGTTCAATAGTACTAACACAGCCGTGAATCAAACCGATGTGATCTTGCAGGGGTCTCAAAATGGAACTTTATGGATTGATTTAGCACCTGCCAAAACAGTAGGTCGTGCGGCGGAGACAGGAAATGTAAATACGTTCCCAGTTTCTCCAGCAAGTTTAATAGCGCCTTATAAGCACTACCGATTATTTGGAGCACAAGGAAATACTTTTAGTAGTGGTCAAGTAAGAGATATCACATTTATTACAAACGGTTTTTTACAATCTAATTACCCAAAACCAGGAAGTTGTAGTGAAAATACGGATGGGGATAGCTTTCCAAATCATTTAGATACGGATAGTGATGATGATGGGTGTAGCGATGCTTTCGAATCAAGTGCTACTACAGATAAAACGGCAGATTTTCAATTTCCAAGTAACAGTACTTCGGGAGATGCGAATTTAAATGGATTGGCAGATACAATTGAAGCAGGGAATACAGGAACGGTTAATTATGGATCTACCTATTACATTGCCACTGCTGGAGATCTCGATTTCTGTGTTGATACGGATGATGATGGTATTCCAGACTTGGTAGATATCGATGATGATAATGATGGAGTACCCGATACGGATGAGTGCTTTCAATTAGAGTTGTTAGTAACCGATAATGGATTTGGAGAAGAATTGATACAAGCTACGTTCCATGGAGCTATTGTAAGAACAGAAGATGGGTACACTGCTAATGGACAAACATATGGCCCAACAGGTGGGACTTCATTAGTTCCTATAGATATTACCCCAGAAAACGGCTATAATTATACAGGGCAATTGTTATATGTCACTGCTGGAGGTAATGGAAGTAATTCACAGCAATTTATATTGACAACTGATGGCCTATTTGTATATGGTATACAAGGTCAGGTTATTAGTGGCACTTTAACCACTTCGAACTCAGTAGAGCCTTTTACAATGCCTTCGGGAGTAACGCCAAGTGATGTGACTATGATGACGGCTACAGCCCAAGGGTTGGCATTGTTAACCGAGCAAGGAGAGGTCTATACTGCAGGATTGAATGGAAATATTTATGGAGATGGAAATGCAACGGCTGATACCGATTGGCATCAAGTACAATTAACAGAGCGTATTAAACGTATTAAGATTTGGAATGGAAATGCCTTTGCTTGGTCAGTAAACGATACCTTCTATAGTTGGGGAGTTAATTCTTTTGATGGTGTTGGGGCTAGCACTTCAAGATCCATTCCTGTAGAAATGACAAATCCGATGCCTTCAGGAGTAACGCCTATACAAATCGCTATCTCAGGAAATGGAGCAGGAGTCAATGCTTCACCATCGTATTTTGTATTAGGAAGTGATGGGAGAATTTATGTAATGGGGAATAATGGCGCAGGAATTTTGGGGATAGGATCTACGACAGAGCAAACTACTTGGCAAATCGTACAGCAACCCTCAGCAGTTGGATTAGGAGACTTAAATAATGTAGCTTTTATATCAGCTATGGACAATGATGCGCTTTATGGTTCAGCTTCTGCCATTTTAACAGATGGTTCCGTACTAGTTTGGGGTAATAACAATACTTCTCAATTAGGAGTGACACCTGTTGGAAATCGACCGACTACACCCAATGGAGCCGCAGGTAGAAATTTTGCTTACATAGAAAATGGGGGACATATTACACCAGCTACAGCAGATGGGATCTATTGTAATGTAGGACATAATGCAGGTGGAGGATTTGGAGATGGAACTATTGATAATAGAACAGTTTATGATTGTAGTAGAGTGGTAAAAGACTATGCTGCTTTAAAACCATTAGATTCTTGTGATGCAGATAATGATATGATTCCAGATCATTTAGATGATGATAGTGATGGTGATGGTTGTCCAGATGCTATTGAGGCAGGTCATGGAGTCATTATTACAAGTAGCTCTAATGTGGGAGATAATGGGTTAGTAGATGTGTTAGAAGAAGGTGGTGCTGATAGTGGAATATTGAATTATGATGCACCAACATTCTTATTGGATAATGTTACTTTAAATGCGTGTACAGATACGGATGGCGATGATATCAGTGACTTATTTGATATTGATGATGATAATGATGGAATTTTAGATATCGATGAGCATGAATGCGGCACAGTAACCCCTAGCTTCGATTTAGTAGCAAGTGCAGCCAAAATTGCGACAGGTGAGTTTACCAATGCACAAGGTACCGCTCCATTTACAATGGCATTTGATAATTTGAATAGTGTCTTGGCAACAGGGAATTTTTCCACCACAGGTGGTGGAATCCATTATACCATAAGTGACACCAATAATGGTGATTATAGGTCTACTATTAGAGTATTAGGAGAAGAAGGAAATATCCCTTTAGCGAAATTACAATGGGGACCTAATTTGGTAGGCAGTACTAATATCGCTAACGATAATGATGCACAGACTATAGTGTTGGATTGGTCTCCAGGATTATTTACAGGTGTTGTTATCGATCCAGACAATCAATTGGATATTGCTAGTGGAACTACAATAAGTAGTGGTCAAACCATTGTGCAAACTGCAAGTTTTACCGATATAGCACCACCAACATGGTATATAGAATTCGATACCAAATTAATTCCGATAGATTTTGAATTAAAAACGAGCCACAGTGCTACGGCAGGAAACTTAACCAATGAAGGTTATAGTTTAGTGGTAGCTATGTGTGGTACTTTAAATTCAGATGCTACCCTAACAAATAGTGATACGGTACCCAACCATTTAGATAGCGATAGTGATGGTGACGGTTGTAGTGATGCCAAAGAAGCTGGTGCTACCAATGATCTAACTACAGATTTCCAGTTTGCAACATCGCAAACTCCACCCGTTGGAGATGCTAATGCGAATGGATTGGCTGATATCGTAGAAGATGCAACAGTTCCAGGAACAACGAATTATACGTCAAGTTATACCAGTTTTGCTTTAAATGAAAATACCAATGCCTGTTTAGATTCTGACGGAGATTCCATTGCCGATGTTTTTGATATGGATGATGATAATGATGGGATATTGGATGTGGATGAGTGTAATTTTATAGTTGGTGATCAATGGTTTGATTTTGTTATATCGTTTAATCCAGTTGGTTCTAATCCACCTGCAGTATTTGATCCAAATCAGGCATTAGGACCGCCAGATTATGATGGTGATGCAACAGATAATCCTGAACAATTTGTATCACTGGGTAATACAGGTAGCGAATTATCTATAGGATATAGCGGAGCGGTTTTAACAAATACAGGTGATGCTAATGGAGATTTTCAAGTAATTGAGATAGGTTTAGCAGAAACTTCGGAAGTGCGTTTGCGTCCAACATCGGCTACTATAGCTTTATTGGGTGCATTTACACCAGATACAGATGGTTATTATTCAGTTGGAAGTTTTACAGGTACAAGCCCTGTTGATATTGATGCGACATTTACAGGATTTACAGCAGGGCAATTAGAATTTGATGCTATTCGTTTTATAGGGATTAATGGGGCAGGAGCACCTAATATAGGTCCAGATATTGATGCAGTTGAAGCTTTATCATTTAGAGTTTTAAATCTAACTTGTGAAGATACTGATATGGATGGTATTCCAAATAACTTAGACCTAGACAGCGACGGAGATGGTTGTCCAGATGCTATAGAAGGAGATGGAGACTTCGAGCAAAGTAATCTTACCGATGCTACAGGAACAGGATTAGACCTGCCAAATAATGGTTTAGATAGTGCAGGGCAACCCGTAACAGGCTATACAGGTAGTACCAATATGTCAGTTATTGCTACTTTGGTAGGAAACACGGGTACGGTAGCTAGTCCTAATGTAGATACCGATCCTAATTCACCTACCTATGGGGTTCCGATTACAGGTTTAAATAACCTGCCAAATACGCAAGGTATTGGAGGTAGTCAAGATGTAATTGACGACACTTCTTGTTGTGATATTGTACCACCTACTATTGCACCGAATTAGAATTTTGAGTTAAAAATAGATTGACATAGTTGTACAAATTCTGTGTAAGGATGTCAATCTATTAATTGAGTTATACATTTAGCTGCTGTTTTATTGGATTATGATACCAAGGCTCAGCATTTACCATCCTTTCAGTAGTTTTATCAAATATAGATTTTTTGCTTTGTGACCTATTAATCCTAAATGAAAATTCATCAAAATAAGCTTGAATATGTTTTTTGCTAACATGAGTTGGAATGGTTTTTAACCAAGACTTAGCTTGTTGAATGACAATATGTAATTCTGAAAAATTACGACCACCCTTACTTTTCTTTTGAGTAATACTATATTTTTCTTTTAAAGGTTGGTAACCTCTCCATTTATCAGTAAAGATTTCAGCATCGGTGCTTATATGTTCTTCAAATATAAATCTTTCTAAAAAACACTGGAAAAAAGAAATCCGAGACATGAATCTAATCAAATCTCAGATTTTATATTGGCAATTTTCAAAACTGTTCTATTTTCTGAATGCACCTAATTATCTCAAAAAATAAGATTTAGAAACTGTAAAATGTCTTCTGTAATAATGAAGTATATGACTGAATTTATGTCAAGTATACATGATCCTTTTCAGGGTTATCATCTAAGCATACTGTAATATGGTTATGAAAAGATGTAGATAAAGAGATTCCTTTAAAATCAGCTTTTATAGGAAATTTTTTATGGTTTCTATTTACTAATACAGCAGTTTTGAATTTTTTAAGAGGAACGTCTAAAAAGAAACTAACACCATATGCTAATGAGCTTCCTGTGTTTAAGACATCATCGACAAGCACTAATGCTTTGTTAGCATACTCTTTTTTAGATAAATTTGCTTTTACAGTACCCAGCGGTTTTTCTTTATTCATAGTGATTTTACACAGAATAACTTGCATAGGGCTAATTTCTTGTAAAATAGCGGTTATTCTTTCAGCCAAAGTATATCCTTTATCAACGATACCAGCAATTACAATTTCAGATTCATTTACGTTAGTTTCGTATATCTGAAATGCGATTCGTCTAATTTTATTTGAAATTTCAGTACTGTTTAGAATAATGTTTTTTTGTTCCATAAATCCAAATTACTCATCTTTTTTCTCAGTTGTCGTTTTTTGAGGCTCTTCAAACCAATCATCAATGTCCCTTCGGTCTTTTTTTGTAGGGCGTCCAGTTCCCTTTTTACGATAATAATCTTTAGAATATTTTAAAAGGGCTAACTTTTCAAAACGTTCTTTAGGTGTTTTATCTTCTACATATAAGCCTGAAATTTTAGCACCAACCCTACTATCAGGCAAGTCTAAAACATGAAATACATAATCAATTTGGTTTTTTCTAACCTCAATAATATCAGTTGGGTAAACCTCTCTAGAAGGTTTTACGATTTGCTCCCCAATTTTTATTTTCCCTTGCTTACAGGCATTTGTTGCAATGCTTCTCGTTTTGAAAACACGAACACACCATAAATACTTATCTACCCGCATGATCTTTTTCTATAAATCTAAAGATTCAAAAATACGATAAAATTGTATCTTCGTTTGCTATAAAATTGAATTTATGAAGAAGTATTGGAAGCATTTGGTAGGTGGTATGTTCTTAGCAATGGCCACTGTAGCTTGTAATAATGATGATATTAATCAACCTACTTTAGAGGAAGCAATTACGACAACTACTGATGATGTTGAAGCTTTTTTAGAAACGTTTACCATTAATGACTTAGATATTCTTGAAAATGGAAAACTGAAGTCAGGGCTAAAAGAGAATGATATTCGAATTATAAAACTAAACGATGATGGGTCGGTACCTGAATCAGCTTCAGGAAGATCTTCTGGTAAAACATTTTCAGATTATTTAGAAGTTAAAGAGGGGCAACCATTATTAATAAAAGATACTCTAAATGTAGGGAGTACAGGAAGAGAGCAAGTGTTTTATTACATAATCCTAAGGGAAGGGTTAGGGAAGAAAGTATACAGGAGAGATCCATCATTAATTGCATTTCAAATTCCTGAAATTATACAATTTGAATCTGATAAGAAAGAATTTTTAGCATTAACTACTCCTGAAAGTGAACGAGAATTTTTCTGGTCTACAGAGTTGACTGACTTCACAGCTTTCGATATTGTTAGAAGTAAAATGCGATCAGGTATTCGTGAGTTTAGTGAAACTAATGAGTGCTTTGGAGGAAATATTAAGAAAGAAGATGAAGATAGATCAGGAGTAGCATTGATGATCATACCAGGAACGTTGTCTACTCCAAGTCCATCGTTTAATGATAGAGGTAGTTTTGTGTTTACTTTTTCAATACTGAATACTCAACGTACAGACCCTGATGGTGATGGAATCTTGACGATCTACGAAGATTTAGATGGTGATGGAGATCCTACCAATGATAATACAGATGCTGAACCTGAAGATGCTGCGTCAAGAAATGATGATATCGAATATGATAATATTCCAAATTATTTAGATCCGGATGATGATGGAGATGATGTACTAACACTGCTAGAAGTTGAACTTGTTGATTTAGGTGAAGATGATGAGAATTGTGACAACGATAAGACTAATGATTTTGCTCCTAAAGTACCAGATGATGGCTTAACGCCAGCATATTTGGATCCTAATAAGTAATAGTAAGTAGATTTTAAAGGGTTTGATTTTTTAAAGATTATGTTTGTCAAAAAAAGAGCATGTTTAATGCTCTTTTTTTGTGTTCAAGTATTTCTCTACCACCACTCTTGAGTTTTAAAAAGAAAACACAGCATTTATTTGAATACCAATTACATTGTCAAGATGTTATTTTCGATAGTTAAGAGAAAGGTATTGTGAAATACGTGTCAATCCTAAAAGGAATAAGAGATTTATTATGAGATTTAAAAATGATTGTCTCTTTTATAAGTCAAGGTTCTTAACGAAATATAGGCTGTTTTAGTTCAAATAAAATAAATTAAAAGTATCAATTAAAGCATTTTATTTACTGTATCTACAGAATTAAGGAATTGTGTCATCTGAAATTTGGATCAACCCGAAAAGTTTTGGACAAGCCAATCGTCATTCCTTCGCAGGAAGGAATCTCATTAAATATGTCAATTAGGTTAAATAAATATCCTTGATGGGATCCCGCATCAGGTGCGGGATGATAAAAGTTAACATGAAAATCATTTCTATATTTTAAAAATAAAGTAATATTTAACGCTCCACAACTTTTCAGCTTGATCCCGAAACTTGTTTCAAGATCTCATTAATGATGTAAAAAGAAGTAGGATGAGATTTCTTGTCAAGCAAGGAATGACGAAAAAGGATGTAAAATTACTAATTACGAATATTCAAAAAATTAAAAAAGGGCAACAATACACAATAATACATATGTATGGTTTGCCCTTTTTAACTTAGACTTATAACAATATAAATGTTAACCTTTAAGGAGTTCATCAATATCGATATCCTCTTCTTTTTTCTTCTTTCTCTTCTTTTTCTTTTTCTTCTTTTTTCTCTTTTCCTTCTTTTTTCGAGGTTCTTCTATGGCATCTTCGACATCAAATGTGTCATCAGGTTTTGTAGGTTCTACTTCGTAGCCGAGGTCTTTAGCTAATTCTTTTTTACGTCTTTTTTTCTTGTTTTTTTGACGCTTTTCAACTGCTTTTTGTTCTTCTGTTTCGGATAAATCACCTAAGATTTCTTTTTCTAAGCGAGATATTTCTTCATCCATTTTTCGAAGCGCTTCTTCTTCTTTTTTGGCTTTACGAATTTCTTTTTTAGACATTCCTGTATAATCAGGTTCAGGAATAGTGTCACCAGAACTATCTATCCTAGGTTCTTTCTTTTTCTTTTTTCCTTTAAGCCAACCGAAAGCTCCTCTTTTTTTCTGACTTTCCCTTTGTTGTTCTAATAATAATAATTCTTCAGCAGTACGTTCGCCAGGAGTGATCTCTTTTTGTTTTTCTTCAATATATTCTTTGTCAGCAAAATCAGTAATACGAGTATCAGTACCAAGTATTGCTTTCGTTGAGTCAGAATGGATTTTTTGACGAAGTTTCTTCTTTTTACCAAATTGCCACCATTTGGTTTGTGATAATTCATATTCTGGATCAACTTCAGTATCGCCAAAATCGAAATCACCATCTACGATTTCCTCGTCGCTAAAATCTTCTAGATCATAACCTTTGTATTTACCGGTCAATGCGTCTTCAGTTAGGATTCCTTTTTCAATATCTTTTTTAATCTGTTTTACTACTTTCTTGACTTCTCTGTATTCTGGAGAATCAATTTTTTCATCATCTCCGTTTTGGCGAAAATTTAATCTATAAGACGCTCCAATACCAAAATTGAAAATATTTGGAGTGTCTTTAATATTTTTAGATACCAAAGCATCTAACTGGAAATCTTGAGTAATAGCATATGTTGTACCAGCTCTGAATATGAAATCTTTGTAAATAGGGCTACTTGCACCTTCGTATTCTCCGAAAAAAGACCATTGGTCATTTAAATTGTAGGTAGAAGTCAGGATAATGCGTTTATCAAAAACTTCAGATCCAATTTGATCGAAAACAAGATTGGCAACAAAAACCCACTCTTTACTCCAGTTGTTCTGAGCAGAGATAACCACTTTAGGAGATAAACTTTTTTGAACGCTAGTAATTCGAGTGTCAGGATTGTTGTGAGGTGCAAAATCACTAGATGAATTAGAGAAGTTAAAACCTACATATGCTGAAACAGCAGGTATTAATCGTTTCCAATTAAAACCATTATTGGCATTCCAACTTTTAAGATTATTAGATTTTACAGGTACATAACCCCAAACAGTTCTCCTAAATTCTTGTTTTTTAAACTTGTAAGGGTCATAGAATAAGTATTTTACTCCAATAGTGTTAAAGGGGAACCCAGACCTTTTAATATCTGCATTGGTATTTGCAATAAGTTCTTCTGTGGTAGAAGTACGATATAAACCAGCTATATTAAATTCTAATTGTTCTTTGATAAGACCAAAACGAAAATTATATTCAATATGAGTGGCAGATGTCTCATTTTCGAAGATACTATGCTTTTCTTTTTGAAAAGCGAGGCCTCCTTCTAACTGAAAAATGTTTTTACCTACTCCATAAGCACCTTGCGAATTACCAGGTCTATTCGTATTGATAGTCTCGGTAAATTGCGCTGAAGCGCTTAAAAAGCTGATAATTATAAAAAAACTCGTTAAAAACGTTAAACGCATTCTGTTGATTCAGTTTGTGTCAAATATATTAATGATTTTATCAATTTTATAGATTAGTTGTTAAATAATCTAATGAGTTCATTACTTTTGAAAAAATAGCATTTGGATTAGTTGTTTTATAGCAACCTTATAGTAACGTCTGATTTGAATCGATATTATGTGAATAGTATAGATTCTTATAACGTTTAATCATTAAAATTATTCCATTGGAAATCAATTTCAAAAAGGCTCTAGCGTATCTTTCAGTTGTATTTGGGTTTATTATTGTTTCAATCGCTTATTTTAACCCTGTATTGCAAGGTAAAGAAATATATCAATCTGATATAGCTCAATATGTTGGTATGGCAAAAGAGGTCATAGACTATAGAGAAGAGGTAAAAGAAGAAACTTATTGGACCAATAGCGGGTTTGGTGGAATGCCAACTTATTTGCTGGGTGCTAAGTATCCTCATCATTATATAAAGAAATTAGATACAGCAATTCGATTTTTACCAAGACCAGCAGACTATTTGTTCTTGTACTTTATTGGTTTTTTTGTTTTACTATCGGTTTTGAAAGTTGATCCTTTATTAGCTTTTTTTGGAAGTTTAGCTTTTGGTTTTTCAACTTATTTTATAATTATACTTGGTGTCGGGCATAATGCTAAAGCAAACGCAATAGGCTACATGCCTTTGATGCTTTCTGGAGTATTATTAATTTTTAATAATAAATACATCAAAGGAGGGCTTTTGTTTTGTCTTGCTATGGCACTTGAATTAGTGGCAAACCATTATCAGATGACATATTATTTTATGATCATGGTTGCGATTATAGGAGGTGTTTTCTTTATCATAGCGGTCAAGGATAGTACCATAAATTCATTTTTTAAATCTGTAGGGGTTTTAATAACTGGATTGCTATTAGCCATTGCTATGAATGCTACTTCTATTATGGCTGTAAAAGAATATAGCGCTTTTTCTACTAGAGGTGCTTCAGAGATTAATATAGAGCCTGATGGAAGTGAAAAACAAACAAAAGGACTCGATAAATCATATATATTAAGTTATAGCTACGGAATTTTAGAAACATTCAATCTGATGATCCCTCGTTTTATGGGAGGGTCAAATAGTGAAAATTTAGGCAAAGATGCAGCAATTGTAAAAGAATTGGTTAAAATGGGTTTACCGTATAATAATGCTAAAGATTTTGCGAAATCTGGACCAGGTTATTGGGGTAGGCAACCCTATGTAGGTGCTCCAGCATATATTGGTGCTTCTTTAATTTTTCTATTTGTATTGGGGTTATTTAGTTATAAAGGTTTAAAAAAATATTGGGTACTCATCACTATATCATTAGCATTGGCATTATCATGGGGTAAGAACTTTAGTTTTCTTTCTAATTTTTTTATTGAATTTTTTCCTCTCTATAATAAATTTAGGGCGGTGACTTCTATTCAGGTCTTAATAGAGCTGTGTGTTCCAATGTTTGCTATTTATACAGTATTTAAATTTTTGAAGAAACAGGAAGATCAAAAAACACAATTAAATAATTTATATAAAGCTACTGCTGTGTGCGGTGGTTTAATATTAGTGTTTCTATTATTTAAGAACACCTTGTTTTCATTTAGCTCACCTAATGATATTGAGGTGCTTAATGCTACAAGTAGAGGTTTTTTAGAGGCATTAAAAGAAGATAGGTCTAGGATTTTCACTTCAGATTCTCTTAGAAGCCTCGTTTTAATTTTGATTGCAGCAGTAGCATTATGGAGTTTTTTGAAAGAGAAAATTTCTAGAAACGCTGTAATCTTTGTTTTAGGTCTTGTCTTTCTCTTAGACTTGGTTCCTGTAGCTTGGAGATATGTAAATACTACGAATTTTGTTAAAGAAAATCAAATAGAAGGAGCATTTCAAGCTAGTCATGCGGATAAACTAATTCAACAGGATACTACAAACTATAGGGTTTATGATATCACTAATGATCCTTTTAATTCAGCTAGAGCTTCTTATTTTCATAAGACTTTAGGTGGATATCATGCTGCAAAGCCTCAACGAATGCAAGATTTGTATGATTTTTATATAATTGAAGGGCATGAGCGAGTGTTAGATATGTTGAATGTGAAGTATTTTATATTTAATGACAAAAAAGGACAGTCTCAAGTACAATTAAATGATACTTCGTTAGGTAGTGCTTGGTTTATCAATGAAGTAAGTTCAAAGCCTACAGCCAATGAAGAGTTATTGAGTTTAGAAAAATTAGACTTAGCTAAAAAAGCAGTACTTGCTAAAAATGAATCAATTTCTACTAAAAAATATGTGGTAGATTCTTTAGCTTCAATTGAATTAATATCATACAAACCAAATAAAATGGAGTATGAAAGTAAGAATGAGAATAATGGTTTTGCTGTGTTTTCGGAGATGTATTATAAGAATGGTTGGAAGGCTTTTGTAGATGGTAATGAAGCTTCAATTTTTAAAACGAATTATGCATTAAGAGGTATTGAAATACCTTCAGGTAATCACAAAATTACTTTTGAATTTAAACCTAAAGTTGTAAGAATAGGGAGCCTTATAACTTTAATATCATCAATACTTTTTGTAATACTTTTGGGTCTTGGTTTGAGATTTATTTTAAAGAGAGAAGCATAGTGTCAAAAAAAGTACTTATTGTAACTTATTATTGGCCTCCCGCAGGTGGGCCAGGTGTACAGCGTTGGCTTTATTTCACGAAATACTTATCTCATTTTGATATTAAACCAGTGGTTTTTATTCCTAAAAACCCAGACTACCCAATTGTAGATGAGTCTTTAAGTAGTGAGCTTGGTAAAGAGGTTGAAGTTATAACATATCCTATTGTAGAGCCTTATGCATTAGCAAAGCGTTTGGGTAAGAAAAATGCTTCTGCTATGAGTAAAGGTATTTTACCCAATGAAGATGAGCAAACTAAAATGCAAAAGGCGATGTTGTGGGTTCGTGGAAATTGTTTTGTGCCTGATGCAAGAGTACTTTGGGTGAAACCAGCCTTATCTTTTTTAAATAAATATGTAGGAGATAACGAGATAGATACGGTCATAACTACGGGGCCTCCTCATAGCGTACATTTGATTGGATTAGGATTAAAAAAGAGATTTAGGATGCATTGGCTTGCCGATTTCAGAGATCCTTGGACAACTATAGGGTATCATGATAAGTTGAAATTAGGAAAAAGAGCAGAAAAAAAACATTTAGCTTTAGAAAAAGAAGTGCTAGATAAAAGTGATATGCTATTGGTAACCAGTGAAGGAACAGCAAAACATTTCAGAAAGAAAACAAGGACTCCTATTAAAGTAATTACAAATGGTTATGAACCTATTACGGATCATCGAAAAATAGTTTTAGATTCAAAATTCACTATATCACATATAGGTTCTTTGTTGTCTGATCGTAATCCTAAAATTCTTTGGGAAGTATTAGGCGAGTTAGTGAAAGAAGAAAAGAAATTTGCCAAATCTTTTCAATTACAATTAGCTGGAGTAGTTAGTGATACAGTGATAGATGCAATTGAATATCATGGATTGGGTGACTTTCTTGATAATAAAGGGTATGTTTCTCATCAAGAGGCTTTGAATCTTCAGCAAACCACACAGTTGTTATTATTGATAGAAATAGATTCTGAAGAAACAAAACAGATAATTCCAGGAAAAATATTTGAATATTTAAGGGCATCACGTCCCGTTATAGCATTAGCTCCTGAGGGAAGCGAAGTATCAAATATAATTAAAGAAACTGCTAGTGGAGACACCTTTAACTATACAGCTAAAGAAGCTTTGAAAACACATATCTATAATTGTTTTAGATTATTTGAAAAAAAATCTTTGAAAACAGAAAATGTGTCTATAAATAAGTATACTCGAAAATCCTTAACAGAACAACTTTCTATAGAAATTAAGAAGCTATGGGAGTTGTAGCCAAGCAATCGATCAATAATGCTATTGTAACTTATATAGGTTTTGCCATCGGAGCAATCAATACCTTATTTTTATCTACACAATATTTATCTACTGAAGAGAATGGAGTTATTACTTATGTGATAGCAGCCTCTAATCTTTTATGGCCGTTAATGGCATTGGGTTTTCATAATACGATTATAAAATTCTTTAAAAAATTTGAAATCACTAATCAGCATAGGCAATTTTTTACATGGTTATTGTTTATCACAACTTTAGTGATGGTAGTTGTTTTTTTATTATTGTATTTTAATGAGTCCTCATTACAGGTGTTCTATAAAACAAACCCTCGTTTAAAGAGATGTATCTATCCTATATTTTTAGTAGGATTGTCTGCTGCATATTTTGAAATTTTTCATGCATGGTCTAAAGCACATTTAAGATCAGTAGAAGGAACATTTTTAAAGCACTTGTTTAGTCGTATCTGTATTTTCGTACTACTTATTTTAGTGTATAAGAAAATAATTACTGAAGAAGCTTTTCTATATGGTTATGTTATTATGAGTATGATAAAGGCATTATTAATGAAAATAATTGCCTACCGAATAGAAATGCCAGTTTTAAAGTTAGAAGCTTTAGGTTATTTTAAAGAAATAGCAACTTATTCATTTATCATTTTGGTGGCAGCTATGATATCTGTCTTTTTGCTAGAGCTAGATAAGGTGATGATTGAGAGGTATATGCTTGTAGAAAATGTTGCCATTTATAGTATTATGATCTACATGGCTTCTGTGATCGAAGTACCTTTAAAATCGATGATGCAGATAACAACACCTTTAACTTCTAATTATCTAGAAGAAAATAAGATGACAGAATTGTCAATGCTTAACAAATCAACAAGCATTAATACGCTTACGGTTGCAGGGGTAATTGCATTGCTTGTGTTTTGTAATGCAGAGGTTTTTTATACCGTAATCCCTGATCAATACATTCTTTATGTAGAAGTCCTTTTTTTATTATGCTTTATTAAATTGATTGAAGCGAGTATGGGAGTTACTAGTGCTATATTATACAATTCAGATTATTATAAATGGTTATTACTTTTTGGGATAGTAGTAGCAGCGACAGCTATTATGATGAATTCTTGGTTAATTCCTATATGGGGATTGAGAGGGGCAGCTGTTTCGTCTTTAATAGCTTATATCGTGTATGATGTAATTAAAATATTTTGGGTTAAAAAATGTTTTGACATTCATCCTTTTGGGAAAGGTTTTTTAAAAATTACAATCATCATTTTGGGAATAGGAATTTTATTTAGATGGATTTCATTACAAGTAGCACCAACTTTTGCAAGTTTAATATTAAAGAGTGTGTTGATTGTGATGTTATATGGAGTTTTGATATACCAATTCAAGGTGTCAGAAACGGTAAATTCGTTTTTAGAATCTCTTTTAGGAAAACTAAAGCGTAAATTAAGCTAGTGATTCTTTTAAAAAATGACCAATTTTGCAATATGGAAGGAGTTTTAAATGCACAGGAATTACATAATCTAGCTATGAATATTGTAGGAAAGGATCTAGAAGAGCAAGGTTATGAGTTTTTAGCAATAAATAGCGAATTAAAGAAAGACCCTCAATTTGTAGCTTTGAAAAAAGGGAAACTTCATTTTGTCGTAGTACAGGCAATTAGTTATCCTGATGATCCTAATGTTATGGATACTATTTTTTTGCAACCAATGAAAGATCATGCAATTAAATTTAAGGCACGTACTTTTTATGCAGCTGTTGGTTTAGCTAATGCTAAAGATTATGAAAAGCCTGTAACTAAAGATGATGATTATATAGTCAATTATCCAGGTATTAAAGAAGTCTAATTCTGGATTATTTTAAACAATTTAGGGTGTTGATTAACTAGTATGTTAGCTTAAACTTGCTTTTTTGTAGATCATTACAGTAAAAATTATTAGCCGGATTAGAAAGCATCATACTTTAAGTTTTGTCTTTAGTAGTTTGTTAATAAGAGTATCCAATAAAAATTAATCATAAATTATATGCTAAGATTATTCTTTTTTTTGTCTCTATCATTATTAATTAGTTGTGGTCAAGGTGCTAAAGAATTGAAAAATGAGCGAGGTAATGCTTTAGGAACAACTTATTCTATTTTATATTTTGATCAACCAGATGCGTTATCGATAAAGCCTCAGTTAGATAGTGTTTTTAAGGTGGTTAATCATTCTTTGAGTACGTATATCTCTACTTCAGATATTTCAAGAATCAATAAAGGAGAAAAGGTTATTGTAGATCATATGTTTCAAGAGGTGTTTCAGTTATCAGGTGAAATTAATAAGTCCTCTAAGGGTTTTTTCGACCCTACCGTTGGTGTTTTAGTAAATGCATGGGGCTTTGGGCCGAAGAAATCAATTCCTAATATGAATGAAAGAAAAGTAGATTCTTTAATGCAATTTGTGGGGTGGAATAAGGTAAAGTTGAATAAACGTTTTGAAATTGAAAAATTGAATTCGAATATTTATTTAGATTTTAACGCTATTGCAAAAGGGTATTGTATCGATAGAATAGCTAAATTATTGGATCAAAAGAAGTTTAAGGATTATTTAATTGAAGTAGGGGGTGAGCTTGTTGCTAAAGGATTGCATCAAGAAAAACAAAAGCCATGGGTAGTAGGGATAGATGACCCTAACCAAAAGGAATCTAGAGATTTAATAGCTTTATTGAGTCTGAAAAACCAAGCAATGGCTACTTCGGGGAATTATAGGAAATTTAAAGTCGATAGTCTTACTGGTAAAAAATATGTTCATACTATTGATCCCCATACAGGGTATACAAAAGTGTCTAATGTGTTAAGTGTCTCGGTATTGGCTAAAAACTGTGCTACAGCAGATGCTTGGGCAACAACTTTTATGGCTATGCCATTGTTAGAGATTAAAAAAATACTTTCTAAAGAGCAATTAGAGGCTTATATCATTTATTTGAATGATAATAATGAGCTTAGTATTTATCAGACTTCAGGCTTTCAAGGTCAATTATTGAATTAATTTTTATCAGATTCAGTTAAAGGCTTTGATAATTAAATATTTGTTTAGGTTAAAGTTACGTGAGTAATGGCTTTTTACATACAGGTATTAATTCATTTTCAGAAATACGATAGCGATCTATAGCTATTGCATCTAGACCTTCAGCATATTTAATGGGGTGTACTTCAAACCCTATAGATTCTAGTTTGTCAAAATAATCCATTCCATAAACTCTAACATGATCGTATTGACCGAAAATTTTAGCTCGTTCTTTTGGGTCAGTTATAGAATTATCCTCAAAAGTAGTAGCCCTAGAGTAATCTTGAGGTATTTGTAAAATAGCAGTTCCACCTGGTTTCAAAATCCTGTAAAGTTCCTGCATTGCCTTAGTGTCGTCAGGTATATGTTCTAAAACATGATTACACAGTATAAAGCTAAATGTATTGTTGTCAAAAGGAAGGTTACAAATATCTGCTTTAACATCAGCTAAAGGAGAATATAAATCAGTTGTAGTATAGTTTATATTTTTTGCCTTTTTGAATCTTTTGTAAAATGCTTGCTCAGGGGCAAAATGAAGTAACTGATGATTATTAGTGAATAGATCCGTTTCATTTTGTAAGTAAAGCCATAATAATCGATGTCTTTCTAGGGAAAGGGTAGAGGGAGATAGTACATTTTGCCTTTGTGTTTCGTATCCATAAGGAAGAAACTTTTTAAAGCTTTTCCCATCAATAGGGTCTTCATAACGATTCCCTTTTAAGGCAAGACTTAAAAAGGGACGAATATAATAGCTAATTTTAATTAAAAAAGGTCGAGGAAATATCCCAAGACCCTTTTTGAATAATTGGTTGATCATACTTCTAAGCTACCCCAGTTTTCACCAGATTTAATTCGGTATAATTGCATTTCTGAAACACCAAACTGTTTCGCTAATACACGAATTCTAGTTTTTCTATTAGGGTCTAATAATTTTTTCTTTAAGATATAAGCTTGCGCTTCTGTTAGTTTTTGATATCCTCTAAAACCTTCTCTTTTACGACGTTCCTTCTCAGCTTTAATTCTTGGGCTTTTAGCTACGTGTGCTACCCATTCTCTTTCTGTAGCCCATAATAGATTACTAATCTCATTATTAGTAACATCATGATCTTTATGAATGACATAAGGTTTGTCTTCAGGGTTAGGTATAAAGCAGATCGCTAAAACTCTATGTAATATTGCTGTTGTAGTTCTATCTTTTCCGGTATCGTCTTTACCTAAGTATACCGAAAAACCAAGTTGACCATACTTGTTGGTCTTAGTTAATTTCTTGTAGCGCTTAGTCTTTACATTTTTAATGCGTCCAGTGTTAGACACTTCGAAAACAACGTGTGGGGGCCACGATTCTTTTCGATAAGTTTTCCATACTTCCATAATGATTAATAATTTAATTCAACACTTATAATTAGTTGCTTAAAGATGTTGCTGTTTTTTTGAATGGTTTTTCTTCATCGGTAGTGATTCCTAATACTTCGTGTATATAATCGAAGGTAGAAAGAATCTCTGGAGCACCGTCTATGATAGCCACATTGTGTTCAAAGTGAGCACTAGGCTTATTATCCCTTGTGGTAATAGTCCATCCATCTTTGTGCTGTCTAATATTTTTTGTACCCATATTCGTCATTGGTTCTATAGCAACAACCATACCTTCTACGAATTTTTTACCTTTTCCACGTTTACCGTAGTTAGGCATTTCAGGAGCTTCATGCATTACTTTTCCTAAGCCATGTCCTACTAATTCTCTAACGACACCATAACCAGCGTCTTCAGTGAATTTTTGTATAGCATAGCCAACATCTCCTACACGATTATTTATTTTGAATTGCTCTATACCAATGTATAGTGATTCGCGAGTTACATCTAATAAACGTTTTGTTTCTTCAGTAATTTCACCAACGGCAAATGTATAGGCGTGATCACCATAAAATTCATTTTTTAAAGCACCACAATCTACAGAGAGTATATCGCCTTCTTGTAGAGGCGTGTCATTGGGAATACCATGAACGACTTGTTCATTAGGGCTCACGCACAATGTATTCGGAAAGTCATAGAGTCCTAAAAAGCCAGGTATAGCTCCATGATCTCGGATAAATGTTTCTGCTAAAGCATCAAGTTGTAATGTTGTTACTCCAGGTTTTACCTCTGCGGCAAGCATACCTAAAGTCTTTGATACAATTAATGCACTCTCACGAATGAGTTCTATTTCTTCTCTTGTCTTTTTTATTATCATTATTTGCTTTTTTCAGGGGGTGCAAATATAACGGTTTGAGTATTTAATGGTGCTAAGGTAAAAAAAAAGCTACTTACACAAAAATGTAAATAGCTTTTTAGTTAAAGAGTTAGTATCTTTCGGCAAAAGACTTATAATTCTGTTAATCAGTGTTTTATACTAAAGGAAAACGATCCATGGCTTTAGGTTGCTCAACACCAATTAATTTTAAAATTGTAGGAGCTACATCACCAAGAACACCATCCTTAATTTCTGTTAGTTCTTTGTCGATTAATATTACAGGTACCGGATTAGTAGTGTGAGCAGTATGAGGACTTCCATCAGGATTCATCATAGTTTCACAATTTCCATGATCGGCAATTAAAATGGTTGTATAACCGTTGTCCAAACCTGTTTCGATAACATCTTTAGCACAAACATCTACAGCTTCACAAGCTTTAATAGCGGCATCCATCATACCTGTGTGGCCAACCATATCACCATTTGCAAAATTTAAACAAACAAAATCAGCTTCTTGTTTTTTCAAATCAGTAACAAGTGCTTCTGTTAATTCATAAGCACTCATTTCAGGTTTTAAATCATATGTAGCTACTTTTGGAGAATTTTTCAAAATACGGCTTTCACCTTCAAAAGGTTCTTCTTGACCACCAGAGAAAAAGAAAGTAACGTGAGGATACTTTTCTGTTTCTGCAATACGAATTTGTTTC
The DNA here is from genome assembly GCA_947493035.1 of uncultured Aquimarina sp. Taxonomy (GTDB): domain Bacteria; phylum Bacteroidota; class Bacteroidia; order Flavobacteriales; family Flavobacteriaceae; genus Aquimarina. Next base: position 8,879 of record CANLOW010000012.1, on the reverse strand, counting down.
TTTCCGGCTTTTGACAAAACTTCACCAATAGTATCTGTGATGTTTTCATTGTTAAAAATAACATTGATCCCATTAAATGTCTCATCGTAGTTCGTCATAGTAACGTAGTACAAGTTTAACTTTTCAGTGCCATGTTCTGGGAAGTTATTCTGAGATAACATATTTGTTAACTCTCGACCACGATCTGTTCTGAAATTAAAGAAAATTACGACATCATCTTCAGCTACTGTACCGATAGCTTTACCATTTTCACTTGCAATTAATGGCTTGATAAATTCATCAGTAATATCAGCTGCATAATTCTCATTCATTGAAGCTACAATGTCTTCAGTTAATGTTCCTTCAGCTTTGGCAATACCACCGTAGGCTAAGGCAACTCTTTCCCAACGATTATCTCTATCCATGGCATAATAGCGACCTGTTACAGAAGCTATTTTACCTGTAGTTGCATTCATATGTTCTTGTAAAGAAGCAAAATGCGAAGCACCAGATTTAGGGTCTACATCACGTCCATCAGAAAATCCATGAACAAAAACATCTTTCAATCCTACTTCATTAGCTGCAGTTAATAATCCTTTTAAGTGATTAACATGTGAGTGTACACCTCCATCACTGACAAGACCTAGAAAATGAACTTTTTTATTATTTTCTTTTGCGTGAGCAAAAGCATCTGCAATTACTTTCTCTTCTTTTAAAGTATTGTTTTTTATAGCAAGGTTTATCTTAGTTAAGTTTTGGTATACAATTCGACCAGCACCTAAATTCATATGTCCTACTTCACTATTACCCATTTGACCTTCAGGTAGACCTACATTAAGACCATCTGTTCTTAAGGCTGCATTTGGATATTTGGAATATAATCCATCAATAAAAGGAGTGTTGGCTTGATCGATTGCCGATACTTTAGGATCAGGTGAAGTTCCCCACCCATCAAGTATCATTAAGATTACTTTTTTATTCATTTTCCTTGCTTTTTTGTGTGTAAAGATAGAACAAAACTTAATTTTTTTGTAATAAATACTTAAGTATTGTGTTGGGGGTGATCCGAGTTAAATTTTAAATTAAGTTTTGGATTACATACTAGGGGTCAACCACGAAAATTTGTGGGTAAATATAGTTATTGTCATTTCCTCGGAGGAGGAAATCTCCTCAACTAAACATAATTTTTTTAATTTCAATAATGATTTGCAATTCCTAGTGAAGGAGACTCCACTATAATTTTTTGAAAATTAGTGGAGTGGCATGCAAAATGAACAAAGCATTCTGCAAGTTTTCAGCTAGATCCAATATTCGACTTTTTTGCGTTAGGGATTGAAGGGGAAATCCCGCAAGAATGCGATAGCATGATGAGGAATTGTATCGGAAAACCCGACCCTGAGATAAGTCGAAGGGTAACGCCCTAAAGTATCATAGTATTTATTGAGAGACTTTAAAATTGACGTTTTATAGGGCCAGTAATATCATCGATATCTTTTTTGACATCGTTGATAGTTTCAGAGATTTCTTTAGTGATATTTTTTTCACCTTCTTTTACCTCGAAAGCACTATCGGTGATTTCTTTTTTAATATCATTAGTAGCATCTTTAACCATTCGCATTCCTTTACCAAGGCCACGAGCAATTTCTGGAATTTTATCTGCTCCAAATACCATCACTAAAATAAAACCAATAAATGCAATTTCTCCGCCGCTAATAAATAAAGGTAACATCATAATGCAAAGATACAGATTTGGGTGTTAAGCTTACTGTTTCTGTTTAAATTGATCGAATTTTGATAAAACAACTTCTTTAGGCCAAGTATTGTTTGATACATTGATATCCGCAGTTTCTTTGTTAGGATCTACTTCAATTTTTGTGATTTTCTTTGTAGATGGTATAACCTTACTTACCTGAGAGTCATTTTTTCTCCAAATTTGAGCAGGGTATCTGATAAGTTCCGTAGACTTGTCGTCGTATGTAATTTTTACAATTAAAGGCATTACCAAACCTCCTGGCTTTTCGAAAACTATTTCATAAAAATATTTAGGGTCTATTATAGTTTTTCGTTCTTCTTCAGAGAAATTGTCAAATAGGTAGTTGCGAAGTGGTTCACAATTTTTAGACATAGTTTTTGAAGTGTCAATAGAGGTAATATCCTCGCTATTTTCACTAACGGTGTACACTAATGGAATAATCTGTTTTTCTGTTAAATTATTTTCTTTTAAATAATTTCTCATGTCCTTATTCGGCTTTTGAGAAACAAAGAGTTTGTTAACTTCTTTTACGCCAATATCTACAACATCGGTCGTGTAAAACCATCCTCTCCAAAACCAATCTAAATCCATAGCTGAAGCATCTTCCATTGTTCTAAAGAAATCTTCAGGAGTAGGGTGCTTGAATTTCCATCGATTAGAGTATGTGCGAAACGCATGATCGAATAATTCATGACCCATAATAGTTTCTCGTAAAATGTTTAAGGCAGTAGCTGGCTTTCCATAGGCGTTATTTCCTAATTGAATGACGTTGTCAGCCATACTCATAATGGGTACAATCTCATTTTGGTCTCCACTCATGTAAGGAATAATATTTTCTACAGGACCTCTTCTGCTAGGGAAGTTTTCTTCAAACTCTTGCTCGGTAAGATATTCTAAAAAAGAATTTAATCCTTCGTCCATCCAACCCCATTGACGTTCGTCACTATTGACAATCATAGGAAAAAAATTATGCCCAACTTCATGAATAATTACTCCAATCATTCCGTTTCGAGTTCGATCTGAATATGAACCATCGGCTTTAGGGCGACCAAAATTCCAGCAGATCATAGGATATTCCATTCCTATTTGTTTAAAATGAACTGAAACAGCTTTGTGATATGGATATTGAAAAGTCATATCACTATACGTTTGTAATGTTTGTTTTACAGCCTTGGTAGAGTATTGTTCCCATAATGGATTCCCTTCTTTAGGGTACACAGATACAGCCATAACACGTTTTCCTTGAACATCTACAGCCATCATATCACAAATGTACTTGCGTGAGGAGGCGAAGGCGAAATCTCTTACATTCTCTGCTTTAAATTTCCAAGTTTTTGTATTCGTTTCCTTTGTTTTTTCATTTTCAACAGCTTCGTTTTGAGTAATAATTAAAACAGGTTTTGTGTAGCTATTCAATGCTTTTTCGTAGCGTTCTAATTGTGTTTTAGTAAATACTTCTTTTCTGTTTTGAAGTTTACCTGTAGCTTCTAAAAAGTGATCTTTGGGTGTAGTGATTTCTACATCATAATCACCGAAATTCAAAGTAAATTCTCCGTCATCTAAAAAAGGAGTGTTTTGCCACCCTTCTACATCATTGTAGACACACATGCGAGGGTAAAATTGTGCTATGATATATGACTTATTTCCGTCTTTTTTAAAGTATTCGTACCCAGAGCGATCATCGCCAGGGATTTGTTTATTTATCTTATACCACCAATCAATATCAAAACTTATCTTTTTGTTTGGCGCTAAAGGTGTTTTTAAATTAATACGCATCATGGTTTTATTGATCGTATAACTCAACGTTTTTCCATCACTACTCTCAACGTTTGTAATATTAAAACCGCCATCAAATTTAGGGGCTAAAAAAGTACTGGTAAAAGTACTTGGTCTATAGTAAGGTTTAACTTCACTTTCTTTGAGTAAATGAGTGTCAGAATCTTTAGCGCGCTTATTTTGGTCTAATTGTAACCAAAGAAATTCTAGATAATCAGGCGAGTTGTTAGTGTAAGTAATCGTCTCACTACCTGTTAACTTGTCATTAGTTTCATCTAAAATCACTTTAATTTTGTAGTCAGCTTGTTGTTGATAGTACTGATGGCCAGGAGCACCAGAAGCAGTTCGATAAACATTCGGTGTAGCAAATTCTTGATAAAGTTGTCTGAATTTATTTTGATTTGTATGTCCTTTGTGAGAAATAGTATCCTGCTGAGCCTGTGTCTGAAGCATTCCTAGTGAAAGCAATGCTAAAAAAAACTTTTTCATATATCAATATTATTCCTTTTCAGAATTAAAGAAAAGGAGACCTTTTAATTTTGTTGTTGTTAAATGTACTGATTTTGTTACGTTGTTCAGTGTAACATGTATAGTATTTATTTGATCTGGAAATATAGCTGTTAAAATGCTATTTTTAATTTCAATTCGCTCTGTGTTTTTAACGATTTTTCCCTCTAGATAAAGTGTGGTGAAATTTTGATCTTCTTCTAAACCTAGATATGTAATTGCAGTTGGTTTTCTATTGGTACTTAATTGAATTTTGTCTTTCAAGTATTCTTTTAGAAGTAAAGTTTCGGTTGAAGAAAGGTTTGCTAGTTTATTAGGAGAAGTTCCAAATCTTTTTTCAAATAAAGTATAAAGATCATCTGTAAATAATTGAACGGATATTTTAGCTAATCGTTCTTCTGTATCAAGTTCAATGTTAGTGATACTGGCATGATAAGCATGGTCAAAGCTAGAAATACATAGTAATGATATTAATAAGAGAAGGAAAAGTTTAGTCTTATTCGAAAAACACATGTAATGATTGATTGTACTGATTAAACGGATTTTTATTTAGGACGTTACAATGGTAAAAAATAATACTGAAATAGAGTATCATTCTTTATATAGGTTTTAAAATTGTAAGTAAAACATTAAAATAAGTGCTGTATTTTAATTTTATGGAAACAATATTTCCATAGTTAAATGCATGATTGATTTACTTGAACAATAAAGAGGCGTTTTACAAGTATTTTAGAGAAGTGTTTTAATGCAAGAAAGAATATAAAACATCTTTATTAGAAAGAATTTATGTGGAGTTTTTTTTAAATAAAGTGTCATTAAAACTAGAGCTATTGAAGTGCTAGAGTCTACGTGTGGATATTTAGAAGGAAAGTCAATTATAGAAACTCACGTATGTGTATTGGATTATTATGAAGGTTATGTTATGCATTAATTAAAGAGTAAAAGAACAGTATTTAATTCATAATAAAGAACCTCTGTATTTTCTTCTTCTTAATGGTAACAAGGGGTGGCTGTGGATAGTTTGATATTCATTATTTAGAAATTAAGCTAGCTTTTTTAGCTTTATCTGCAAGTAGTTTTGTAGCTAATATTTGAATGTCTTTTACTTTATATCCCATTTTTTTAGCTTTTTTGAAATCTTTCAAAGCTGCGTTATATTTTTTTTCTTTTATAAAAGCATTTGCTCTAATAAAGAAATAATCAGGTTTTTGAGTATTTAATTTAATAGCTCTATTGAGATAGTTAATTGCATTTTTATTTTTTTTAATTAAAAGATTCGAATGTCCGGCAAGGTAATTAGTGTAATGGTCATTGGGGTCAAATTTAAGAGCTATTTCGAGATCGACTAATGCTTTTTTGTATTTCTTTTGTTTAAAAAATATTTTAGCTCTTTCTATTCTGTACTTAACACTTTGAGGTTTAAAAGTTATAATCTTGTTTAGGTCTTTTAATAAAAGTGTTGTTTGGTTGGTTTTTGAGTAAATAGCAGCTCTGTTTTCATAAGATCTCTGATAGGTGGGGTTAATTTTAATCGCTTTAGAAATGTGAAACAATGCACTATCGTATTGCTTTTTTGAATAATAGACTTTACCAATATTGCTATGTGCTAGGCGATAATTGGAGTCTATTTTTAATGCCTTTTTATATAATACAAGTGCAGTGTCAAGCTGACTTTGATTTCTATAATAATACCCTAGACTATTGTACGCAAATTTATTGTTAGGATTTACTTTAATAGCTTGGCTCCAAAGACTTTTTGAGTTTTTGAATACATTGACGCGATTGAATGAAATTATTCCTAATGTGAAAATTAAAACAATAGCTATAGGGATCAATAATGTATCTTTATTGAATTTAGATAATAGAAAATCTAAAAATTGATGTAGCATAATTGCGTATCCTATGATTGCTACATAAATATATCGATCAGCCATATAGGAATCTCTAAGGTGGAAAAAAGCAAAAAGCAAGCTGAGACTTAAAAAGCCAATAGTCCATAAAAAGCCAATTCTAAAGATTTTATTTTTTAAGGAAACATAACTACTTATAGTTATAAAAATTAATGCTATTAAAATCGATAAAACTCCATTGCTAATGTTTTGATTTGGATAAGGGTAAGAAAATGATAATTTAGAAGGTAATATGAAATGTAAAGAATAGTCTAATATAGTCTTACTGAGTAGTGCAAATTTGTTGAAAATAGAGTCGCCAGTATCTACAAGACTTGGGCCTCCAGTCTTTGTGATTTGGATAGTAATTAGGCCAAAGATTAAAGAGATTATAAACCATGCAGACATTTCTATAAAGAAACGTTTAGTTACAGGTTTTTCTAATTTGGCTAAACTTAAGATAAATAATCCTATAGGAAATAAAATGGCTTGTTCTTTATTAAGCATTGCTAATACAAAGCACAACAGTGTGGGGAATAAGTATTTTAGTTTAAATTCTGAATCTAAGTATTTTATGTAGAAAAAGTAACCAAGAAACATAAAGAGTACTGCATTTCTGTATATAACAGATATCCATCCTATTGTTTCTACTTGCATTGGATGAATAGCAAAAATTAAAGCAGAGAAAATGACAAGTGATTTTTTCTTAAATAGATTGTCAAGTATATGAAATAATATAGAAACGTTTAAAAGATGGACAATTAATGCCATAACCTTGAAAGCTGTAGCATTTTTACCAAATATTGCAAATAGTATAGAGTGATATATCTCAGATAAAGGAGAATATTGACCACCTTGAACTGAGGTAAGAATGTTTTTAATAGATTTCCATGATAAATGTATTACATTTTGATTTTCATAAATGTACCAGTTGTCATCATAAGTCAAGAAGTTTGAAGAAGAAAAAATTAAAGCAAATACAAGTATTGTGAAAATAAGAATTGAGTAGACTATTTTCATTGAATCCGTTTTCTCAAGTAAGTTATTTAAATCCATTAATGATAAAAGTACTGTTTGTTGGTCTGATTTTTATAAAAATATAAAATAGTAAAATGTTATTAGCTCAATTTTAGTTGAGTTTTATTTAAGAAATATATAAGTTTTTTTCTTACAATATTCTTTTTTTCTGAAATTAAAATTTAACTTGTTTGTGTATGTAACTTCCTATGTTTATTTTAGTTAGGATGAAAAACAAGCTTAAGTGAATCCTTATAGTTCTGTCACTTAGCGAATTAAAATGTTTTTCGTCGATTTATTGTTTGGTTTTCCTTGTGTTTTTTTACGGGGACCCCCTTTTTTGTATTACTTTATATGTAATAAGGAACTAGTTTTAAGCCTATTTGTATGAAAATAAGTTACTTTTTTTTAATATTTTTTGTCATTGGTACTTCTTTAGTCAGGTCTCAAGTTAAGATTGGTGATCGCCCTCAGTCTATAGATTCAAGTTCTTTACTTGAATTAGAGAGTACTGATAAAGTTTTAGTAATCACAAGAGTTTCTACTGCTGAAATGAATGCAATAACTTCACTTCCTGGAGGAATTGTGTACAACATAGATGATAATTGCGTATTTCAATATACAGGGATTGCATGGGAATCATTATGCGAAACAGGTACATCTGTTTCTGTAATAGAAAATAATGATGGTACTTTAACAATTGATTTAGGTAATGGAAGTGCGCCTATTACTTTTTTTGGCACAGATAATCAGATATTACAATTTGATTCTGCTACAGGGATTTTATCATTAGAGAATGGAGGAAGTGTAAACTTATCCTCTTTTAGTGAAACATTAACTTTCATTACAAATAATAATGATGGTTCCTTTACATATTCTGATGAGAATGGGGGTACTACAAATATTGATATTTCAGATTTTGAAACATTAACCACAATAGCATTAAATACTAATGGAATAAGTTTGGATTATACTAGTGAAGATGGAAATGTTACAAATTTAGATTTATCCACACTAGTTGCAAATTTACAAACACTCACAACCTTAGTAGCGAATACTACTACAGGAGAACTAACCTATACAGGGGAGAATGGGATTTCCAACACTATTAATGTTTCAGATTTAGAGACGTTAACTGAATTGTCATTGAATCCAGATAATATAAACCTGGATTATGTTGATGAGGATGGCAATACGAATCAAATAGATTTAACTAATGCTGTTCAAAATTTACAAACACTCACGACCTTAGTAGCGAATACTAATACAGGAGAACTAACCTATACAGGAGAGAATGGTATTTCCAACACTATTGATGTTTCAGATTTAGAGACGTTAACAAGCTTAGCATTAAACGCAGACAATACGAATTTAGATTATGTTGACGAAGATGGCAGTACAAATCAAATCAACTTAACTACGGCAGTTCAGAATTTAGAGACGTTAACTACGTTAGTTGAGAATACGACCACCGGAGAGATTACGTATACCGATGAAGATGGAAGTACTAGCGTTATCAATGTAGGGGATTTAGAGACGTTAACAAGCTTAGCGTTGAATGCAGATAATACGAATTTGGATTATGTTGACGAAGATGGCAGTACGAACCAAATCAACTTAACTACGGCGGTTCAGAATTTAGAGACGTTAACTACGTTAGTTGAGAATACGACCACGGGAGAGATTACGTATACCGATGAAGATGGAAGTACTAGCGTTATCAATGTAGGGGATTTAGAGACGTTAACAAGCTTAGCGTTGAATGCAGATAATACGAATTTAGATTATGTTGATGAAGATGGTAGTACGAATCAAATCAACTTAACTACAGCGGTTCAAAACTTAGAGACGTTAACTACGTTAGTTGAGAATACGACCACCGGAGAGATTACGTATACCGATGAAGATGGAAGTACTAGCGTTATCAATGTAGGGGATTTAGAGACGTTGACAAGCTT
>CANLOW010000011.1 GCA_947493035.1 uncultured Aquimarina sp. | reverse complement strand
TCACCCGTCAAATCCGTATCCTCTAGCGTAGTCTCATCTTCATTGGCATCTGCAATGTCATCCGTAACTGGAGTAACTGTTACGTCAACAGTAGCTGTAGAAGTATCTCCACTTGCATCTTGTATTGTATAGGTGAAACTATCTTCTCCATTGAAATTCGCATTTGGAGTATAAGTAATCGTATCATTAGTAGGATCATCATCTCCTTGATCATTCACCACTACACTACCATTACTTGGATTACTAGCAATTACAATATCAACAGCGCTTGGACCATCTCCTCCAAAGCTATCCACTCCATTACCATTATCATCTAAAACACTGATCTCAACACTTGAATCTTCTGCAACTGTAGCATCATCATTCTGGGCAACTGGTAAAAAATCATCATTTTCTATGGTACCAACACCTTGAGCATCGGTAAATGTACCTGCATTAGGAGTGCCTAGATTTACAAATAAATCTTCATCTGGTTCAACAGTAGTATCAGGAGTAGTAGAAACAGTGATTGTTCCTGTAGCATCTCCTGCCGATATTGTTAAGGTTCCAGTAGTATTTATATAATCACTATCCGTTAAAGTAGCACTATCATCTGCTGTACTGAAAGGGATCGTAATATCACCATTAGCTGGACTATCTAACGAAACCGTAAATACTAAATCTGTCCCTTCTATTTCAGCATCATTATCTATAGAGATACTAACACATTCCACCCCTACAGTTGTAGCGTCTGTAGCACTCAAATCACCTTGTTGAGCAGAAGCACTATTCACAATAGGAATCCCATCAGCATCAACATTATCTCCTAAACTTCTATCACCTACTGATACAGTGTCATCAAAATCAAAACCTCCGTCACCTTCTAACGCATCTGGACATCCATCATCATCTGAATCTAAATCTAAATAATCAGGAGTTCCATTGGTATCTGTATCTGGACAACCAATAAATCGAACTTCACTGAATTCTCTATTATTCCTAGGAGCATCTGTATCTGTAATTGTAAATGAATAATTTCCTGGAGCAAGACTAAAACCTGAAATTTCTAATGGTGTACCATTTGGCAAAATACTTGCTGTAGATACATTTCTTTCAAATACAACTGCATTACCACTATCTCTAATTTCTATATCATAATTTGTAAGCTGCTCTGTTGTAGCTCCTCCAACAGTTCCATAAAGTTCAAATGAATAAGCAAAAATATTTACTGGAACAATAAATGTATAATTGAATATTGGGTTTTCTACACCCGCAGATGTCGTATCATAAACAAAACCATTAGCTCCTATCCCTCCAATATTATTTATATCTCCATCAGCTGTTTCTGCTGGATCTGTAAAAGAAGTAAAACCAGGCACAAACGCATTTGTTGACACAAATGTAGCATTGATAATACTACCACATTCGTCTGCATCTAAAATACCATCATTATCGTCGTCTAAATCAACGATATCAGGCACGTTATCCCCATCTACATCAGGGTTATCATTGATTGTACCTGTTGCGTTTTGCCCTCCTATTGAAATAGTATATGATTCTGACCCTTCAGGGTTGTTATCTATTTCTGAATCTATCAAAACATCAAATGTAGTAATACCTGCAGGTACAGTTACCGTTCCTGCACCACTATTAAATGTTACACCGTTAGTAAACCTTACTGGAGTACTATTATAATCCGAAGGTGTTGTAGCTGAACCAGGTGTTATTGAAAATGAATAGTCATTATCCGCTATACTTACAATATCTAGAGTAACTGTATGTATTAAAACTTGATCTTCAAAAACAGTATCATCTGTTATCGATGTTACAGCAGCATTATCATCATCATTAATAGTTCCTAATGCTGTATCATCTACAAAAGAACCTGAAGAAGGATTACTAAGTACAACATTAAAAGTCTCATTATTTTCATCAACAACATCATCAACAGACTGCACTGTTATAGAACCAGAAATACTTCCTGCTGGGATAGTAAGAGTATTGTCATTATCCACATAGTCATTATCCACTACTGTTGCTGTACCATCATTCGTATTAAATGTAACCGTCACTGGCTCCGTAGTTGGAGCATCCAATGTAACCGTAAATTCTAAAATTGCACCTTCTGTTTCGGCATCATCACTGATACTTATCTCCACACATTCAGGTCCGATAGTCGCATTATTAAATGCTGAAACATTTGCTTGACCTGTACCTCCTGCCTGTGTAGGAATTCCCTGAGTATTTACGGTTCCTAACAAAGACTCTCCACTTAAGTTAGAGTTATCAAAACCTCCATCTCCTTCCAATGCATCTGAACAACTATCTCCATCAGCATTTGTATCAAGATGATTAGGTACTCCATCATTATCAGTATCGAGGTTACAATAAAAATTAGCAAATGGTAATTCTTGTCTAGAAATTGAACCACTTAAAGCATATTCTAAAACCAAAGTATCTCCTGCTCCTGCATCAAAATATTCAACAACAATTTTATGTAAACCTGAGGATAAGAAATAATTCCTTAAAACAGTTACATCTCCATGATTACCATCATTATCAATTACCTCTTGATCATTTATAAAAAGTTTTGACCCATCATCTGAAGTTAAATAAAATTCATAATTCCCTGGAGTAGTAATATTAAAATAACCTGTAAATCTAAGACCATAAGTATCCGCTGAAACTCCCAATGCAGAAATTACTGCATCCTCATCAATTTGATTTATAGTACCTACTGCATCAGCGCCAGTATCAGGAATACTATTTACTGTATTACCTGCAGGTGTTCCATCATAGTATTCATAAGAAATTGTTCCGACACAAGAATTGAGCTCTTCTATATCTAAGATACCATCATTATCGTCGTCTAAATCGGTAACATCCGGTACATTATCACCATCATTATCTAAAGAATCCAATATCGTCCCTGTAGCAGAATCTCCTCCTATAGTTAATGTATAAGTCTCATTCCCTTCTGGGATTGAATCTAAATTGGTCTTAAAAAAAACTTGAAACTGCGTAACACCTGCAGGAACTGTAATATCTCCTGTGGCAGCATCATAAGTAACACCATTTGTGAAAAATGTTGGATTTTGACCATAATCCCCAGGAGAAGTTGCTGAACCATCCGTTACATCAAATTCATACACCAAAGGAAATGCTGCCGATGCAGCTAAAGTTACTAAATGACTAGTAAATTGATTTTCAAAAACTGTTGAAGATCCAACAGCTAAAGTTGGAGCTGTAGCAAAACCATCGTCTCCTGCATTCTGTGTCGAACCTAAAAGAGCGTTGACTGTAGATGAATTGGTTCCTTCAGTCTGAACAATTAAATCAGCAGGAAAGGGATTTGAATTACTTGGATTCAAAATACTTGTCTGACTAGTATTAATATCAACTGTTGCCTGACCACTAGAAGACAATAAAGCAGAATAATTACCCGTTGATTCAGTCACTACAACAGTATCAAAACCATTAACATCAGTAACAACCACCTCAACACCAGGAATACCAACATCCCCTGCATCAAAATTCCCGTTTTCATTATTATCTCGATAAACACGACCTGTAACTACTGCTCTATTGGTTACCAAAACCCCTAAACCACCTAATACATCTTGACCTCCACCTGAACCAGTATTTGTATTATTAGGAAAAGAAGTATGATCTAAAAGATCATCATTATTATCGACATCCAATGGGAAATAAGACACTCCAAAAAAAGTATCGTTTGCTTCTAACCCTAAATCTCTCAATGAAATAAATGAAGTACCTATTAAACTTGTACTTCCACCCGTTCTTCTTGGCCTATTATTAGGGTCTCGATTACGATTAGCTCCTACCCCCCCATTACCTAAACCAGCATCGATACCCCAGCTAAGCGTCATTTCAAAATTACCACTTCCGTCATCTGGACCTGCACTACCTGGAGACAATGCTGTACCATAATCAGCAGCATTAACTGTAACTAGGTCACCATATTCCAAAACAGTATTAGTATCTACATCATATCTCTTAATAGCAGCAACTTTAATTGCACTATTAGCATCTTTTTCACTAACAATAAAACCAATGTTATCTAAATCTGAAGGACTTGTAACAATGGTTCTTTCATAAACAATATCGACACGCTCTACGTTGATTGCCGTAACTTCATTGTTCTTAAACAAGTCATTAGCCCCTCTATTTACAATTGCAGAGGTTAGACCTACCTCCATATCACAATCTCTACCTGTAGCAGCAGTAGATAAACTAGGAAAATCAGTAGCATAACTAGTATTACCACCAGTAGCTGCATTTTGAACAAGAAAACTACATAATTCATCTTCAGCTCTAGGATTATCAGCTCTTCTAAATATAGCCGCAACCCTTCTTGACAAATCTACTGTGTATGTCTCTCCTCCTACTGTTATATTTTCTATAACTAAATTCTGACCTTGACCCCACGTATTTGTAACATTATTACGATCCTGATAGGAATAAGTACCTTGAGTAGTTTCCGCAGAAAGGAAAATTCCTTGAACAGGAGTCTGTCCGAACGAATTTTGTATCGAAAAAGAAAAAAATAGAAGGAATATGCTAAATACGCTTCTTAAGTTGTTAGTAATTATTCTTTTCATATTACTTAAATTGCTCAAAATCAACACTTTAATCAAATATCATGCCAATCCTAATTATATTAACAAATAAATGTTAAAAAATTAAGATATAGTAACTTGCAAAATCTAAAATTCTAATTTTTCGATTAAATGCAATATGACTCGTCTAAATACTTTAAAGCCATAATATTTTATCTTAAACACCTTATATTTGTTGATAATATGGCATCTTTTTGCTTTTTAAAAAAAACCACTAAATACACCTTAATAAAACATAAATGAAACTATCATTTGAAGAGGAAATTAACAGAAGAAGAACATTTGGAATTGTATCTCACCCAGATGCTGGTAAGACAACTTTAACTGAAAAACTATTATTATTTGGAGGTGCAATTCAAGAAGCTGGAGCCGTAAAATCGAATAAAATTAAAAAAGGAGCAACTAGTGATTTCATGGAAATTGAACGACAGAGAGGTATTTCTGTTGCCACTTCTGTTCTTGCGTTTGAATATAAAAACAATAAAATAAACATATTAGATACACCTGGGCATAAGGATTTCGCTGAAGACACCTTTAGAACTCTAACTGCCGTTGATAGTGTAATTGTGGTTATTGATGTTGCTAAAGGGGTTGAGGAACAGACTGAAAAGCTAGTTTCGGTTTGCCGTATGCGAAAAATTCCGATGATTGTTTTTATTAACAAAATGGATCGTGAAGGTAAAGATGCTTTTGATCTTTTGGACGAAGTAGAGCAAAAATTAGGTTTAAAAGTTTGTCCTCTAAGTTTTCCTATTGGTATGGGGTATGATTTTAAAGGAATCTATAACATTTGGGAGAAAAATGTAAACCTTTTTACTGGTGAAACTACTAAGGACATATACGAAACTGAACAAATCGATGATTTATCTAGTACAAAACTAGACGATTTAATAGGACAAGATAGTGCTGATACTTTACGAGAGGAAGTTGAATTAGTCCAAGGTATTTATCCTGATTTTGATATTGATGCATACAAAAGTGGCGATCTTCAACCTGTATTTTTCGGTTCTGCATTAAATAATTTTGGAGTTAGAGAGCTTTTAGATTGTTTTGTTAAAATAGCACCGACACCCAGAACAAAAGAAAGCGACACAAGAGTTGTTGATCCTTTAGAAAAGAAGTTTACTGGCTTTGTATTTAAAATTCATGCTAATATGGATCCTAAACATAGAGATCGATTAGCTTTTATAAAAATTGTTTCTGGAACATTTGAAAGAAATACACCTTATTTACATACAAGGCTTGGGAAAAAACTGAAATTTTCTAGCCCTAATGCCTTCTTTGCTGATAAAAAAGAGATTGTAGACATTTCTTTCCCTGGTGATATTGTAGGCTTACATGACACTGGTAATTTTAAAATAGGCGACACTCTTACTGAGGGAGAGCAGTTGAATTACAAAGGGATTCCTAGTTTTTCTCCAGAACATTTTAGATACATTAATAACGCTGACCCTCTAAAAACAAAGCAATTACACAAAGGCATTGATCAATTAATGGATGAAGGGGTTGCTCAGCTGTTTACATTAGATTTAAACGGAAGAAAAGTAATCGGAACTGTAGGAGCATTACAGTACGAAGTAATTCAATACCGTCTAGAACACGAATACGGAGCGAAATGCAGTTATGAAAACATCAACATCCACAAAGCTTGCTGGATTGAGACTGAAGATGAAAAAAGTGATGAATTTAAAGAATTTAGTCGTGTAAAAAGCAAGTTCTTAGCTAAAGACAAACAAGGACAATTGGTTTTTCTAGCAGATTCTCCCTTCAGTTTACAGATGACACAAGACAAATACAAATCAATTCAATTTCATTTCACATCTGAATTTTAGTCAAAGATTTTATTTCAGAGTAAACTACATAGAAGCAAGTCTATATGTAATTTACTCTGAAACATTAAAAAACATCTTCATGAGAATCGCATATTTAAATTAAAACTGAACAATTACCCAAATACTCAATTCTCATAAAACTCTTGAAAACTACTTAAAGAGGCCTTTAATCAAGCTTTTAGCCGCATCTTTAACTTGTTCTTCAGATTTTCCTTTTTCATTGGTTTCTGAATCTGATGTCGATTTCTTACCTCCCAATAAGCCTCCCAAAACATCTTTTGCCTTTCCGCCAACTCTCTTATTGATTTCTGATACTGCTTTATCTTTTACCTTGGTCGTTCTTTTTAGTATAATTCTACTCGACAAAGCAGATATAGCACCTTTCATATCTAAGCCTACTTTAGGGTTTTTAAATGTCCCTCCTAAACTTACAGGTATCCTAACGTTAGTTGTTTGTAAGTCACTACCACTTAAACTACTAATCAAACTCCCTGCTTGACTACCCAAATATTTTGCTGGCACATCTAATTTCAAACCATATTCTAAACCTGCGTCGAAGCTGTGTCCTCCTTGTACATTTACACCGATATCTTTATTTAATTTAAAATTAAATGGCTTTACTTTTATTTTACCATCTTCAAAATTGAAATTTGCTGTAATATCTTCTAAATTCAATTTATCTAGATTGATAAAATTAGCTTTGCTATCAAAAGCACTTAATAACTTACTACTACTAGAATTTACTTTCGCATTTACGATTGTAGCATTTGCAAGTCCTTTCAATGAATTTAAATTTGGAGTTAAATCACTTTTAAGATTACCTCCTAGTTTTATTTTTGAAGAAAATATCCCTGTAAGCGCAGACGCAACGGGAGTAAATTTCTGTAACATTTCAAAACTACCGAAAGACCCTGCTAAATCAAGTTTACTCATATCTAAACTCATATCAAAAGAAGGAATTTCCTTTGAAGTATCTACCAAACCACCAAAACCAATCTTTCCTCCAAATACATCTGAACTTACGTCTTTCAGTATTGCTTTAGAATCCTTTATAGTTACCTCTCCCTTTGCATTTTTTAGATTCAACTTATCATATACAACATCTTTTGCAGCAAAAGTAGCTGTGATATCCAAGAAATCAGGAATCAAACCTTTATTAGACTCTTCTTTTTTAGCACCACTATCTTCCTCTGTGGGTGTTTCGTTATTTTCTACATCTTCCGATTGCGTCAAAAAGTCTTGTACTACAAATTTTTCAGAAGACAAACTAAAATTCCCTTTTAACTGAGCATCAGAAAATATGAATGGAAATAAATTCTCTAGTTTTCCTTTTCCAGAAACATCTGAAACACCTGTCTTCATATTCATACTTTCCAATACAATTTGGTTTGTATTAAAATTCACTTTCGCATTGTCTATTTTCACAGGATGAGGCATCGATTTATCAGTAACCTCAAATGCCGTAAGACTTATTTGTCCTTTACTATTAATCTGATCATATTTTTCATTTTGCATAGAACTCAAATCAAATTTACTTGCGAGGTCTGCATCTATAACTCCTTTAAGTCCCTCTGGTAATTGCATCGGGTAGGCTTCTGCTAATTTCCCTAAGTCTAATCTTCCTTTTGCTTTTAAATCTGCATTTAAGTTTTTACTTAAATTCCAAAGTTTTCCTGATGCTAAAAATTCATCTTGATCTATTTTAAACTTAAAATCTTTTATAATTACAGCAGTATCATCTAAATTTCCTGTCGTATTTTTAACATCCATATGAATATCTATATCCTTTACTTCTTTAGTAAGATCTGGATATTTGAAACTTGCGTTTTCAGTAATCAAATTGATATCTAAATGTGGAATTTTATGATCACTAGATATTCCGTTCACCTTTCCATGAAGATCAAATAATCCATTGGCAGTTACTTCTCGATAATCTTTCTTATATGCGTTAGGAATCGAAGCTAGAAGATTCTTAAATGATGCTCCTTTAGAAATAAAATCTAATTCTATATCTGTACCTTTTTCTAACAATTGCACAAAACCATGAAATTCTAAAGGAATCTCATTAATATGCGCTACATTATCTTTGAAGGTATACTTGCTATTGGCTTGATCTATTCCTATTACAGCTTTCAAATCAATAGGCATATGGTTAGCATATTGAATTCCTCCCATTTTATAGGTGAATTTACTAACGGTTTCTGTTGCTAAATCTACTAGACTCGAAGACACATCTCCTTTACCGCTATGACTTAGTTCTGAAAGTTCTGCATATAAATGAGAAGAGGCATCATTATAAATCAATTTACTATCAAGAATATCATAGTCTAAATTGATATTGAATGGATTCGAACTTTCCTCCTCCCCTTCTTCTACTTTTTTAGTATTGCTACCTTCATTACTAATATCATAATTTGCTTTCCCTTCTTCATTGACTTGCACATTGACATAAGCTTTATCTAGAACTATTTTATCAATCTTCACTCCTTTATCAATCCCTTTAATTAAATCAATCAAAGAAATCTTTGCACTAATCCTATCTGCATAAACTAATGTATCCCCTTCGAAAGGCGCATTATTTATAATTTCAAATTCATCGATAGAGACACTTGCACTTGGAAAACTTTTAATTAAACTAAGATCAATATCATGATAATCTACCTTAGCATTCAACTGTCCATCTAATGATCTTCTAACAATGGTATCTATTTTCCCTTCTAAAAAGAAAGGGATTGCAATAAGTATTGCTAAGACCAAGACTAGTAAGATTCCGAAGATTTTAAATAGTTTTTTCATTATCTAGTACATTAAAAATAATATCAATTTAAAAGTTAAATTTACCACCATTATCTATAAGGACAACACTTATATGTTTCCTTTCTATTAAATCTTTCGTTGATTCATATCAAAATGACGACAAACACACTTTATTTATCTCTTGGCAGTAATATCGAACCAAAAAAAGAGCACCTAGCAACTGCTATTCAATGTCTAAAAAATGAACTTGGTTCAATTATAGACATATCTTCTTTTTATGAAACTCCTGCTTGGGGATTTGATAGTGATTCTTTTATCAATTTATGTTTATCTATCACTACTTCTAAAGACACCAAACAGTCCTTAAACATTACACAACAGATAGAAAAAATAATAGGAAGGGCTCCTAAAAAAGAGCCTACTTATGAAGCTAGAAAAATTGATATTGACATTATCTATTCTAGTGAAGGTATCTTTCATTATCCCGAATTGAATGTGCCTCACCCTCTAATGCATCAACGTAATTTTGTACTAGTTCCTTTAGCAGAAATTGCACCTGATTATATGCATCCATTACTACATAAATCGAATTTAGAATTGTTGGATAAATGTGAGGATGATGGGGAAATTGTTAAATTATAGAAGTAGAAAAAGGTTGATCAACCCTCGATTTCCATTGAGACAAAGCCTAATAGTACTAGTTCTTTTTATCACCCTTCGACTATCCCTCAGGGTTCGTGAAGTGTTCGAACGCCGAGCGATAGCCGAGGCGTGTTAGCAAGGTAAACTTAGTGTAAACTATTAACGAACACTAATATTCTATGTACTCTCTCCTTAATTTCTCTTCTTCGAAAACAAATCCCACAACACAACACCAGTACTTACTGAAATATTCAAAGAATGTTTCGTTCCAATTTGTGGAATTTCGACCACGGTATCTGCTGCCGAAACCACTTCTTGCTGTACTCCTTTCACCTCGTTTCCAAAAACTACGGCATAACGTTGTTCTTTTTCAACCTCAAATTCATCTAAAAATACGGATGCTTCTGCTTGTTCTATAGCTAAAACTTTAATCCCCTCTTCTTTCAATTGTTCAACCAGTGCCAACGTATCTTCTACATGCTCCCATGCAACAGTGCCTGTTGAACCCAAAGCCGTCTTTTGAATATCTTTATGAGGTGGCGTAGCCGTGATCCCACACAAGTATATTTTCTCAATTAAAAAAGCATCTGAAGTACGAAAAACAGAGCCTATGTTATTTAAACTCCTAACATTATCCAATACAACGATCACTGGTGTTTTTTCTGAACTTTTGAATTCTTCTACAGTCTTCCTTGGAAGCTCTGCATTTTTTAGTTTTCTGTTTTTCATTATCAGCTTCGAGCTATCAGCTTCGAGCCATCGGCATCTAAAGCTTATTAATTTTTAAATCTAAATGTTTTGCAAAACTATGAAAACTATTAATTAAAAAAGCCCATAGCTGGTAGCTCGAAGCTGATGGCTGAAAATGTGAATAAATTCAAAATAACTCTGTAATAATATTCATTAATTCTCCTCTATTTGTTCGCTAACTTAGTACCACTAAAACTGAAACATTGGCTGCAAAAAAATCTTCTTCAAGTAAAGCAAAAAAGGTCACTCCGTTAATGAAGCAATACAATGCCATTAAGGTGAAATACCCTGATGCCATGTTACTTTTTAGAGTTGGAGACTTTTATGAAACTTTTGGAGAAGATGCCATTACTGCAGCTAATATTTTAAACATTGTATTGACTAAAAGAGGAAATGGTTCGGAATCTGAAACGGCATTAGCTGGATTTCCTCACCACTCTTTAAACACATACCTCCCGAAGTTAGTAAAAGCGGGGCAACGTGTTGCTATTTGTGATCAATTAGAAGACCCTAAACAAACGAAGACCATCGTAAAAAGAGGGGTTACAGAATTAGTGACTCCTGGAATATCCCTTAACGATGAAGTATTAAAAAGCAAGAGTAATAACTTCCTTTGTGCCATTCATTATGGCAAAAAACAATTAGGAATTGCTTTCCTTGATATTTCAACAGGAGAGTTTTTAACAGCTCAAGGTGATCTAACTTCTATTGATAAGTTACTACAAAACTTTACTCCAAGTGAAATTCTTATTGCAAAACCTAATAAAAGTAAATTCAAAGAAGAGCTCGGGGGGCAGTATTTGACTTTCTTTTTAGAAGACTGGGTTTTTCAAGAAGATTATGCACAAGAAACACTTCATGATCATTTTAAAATTCCTTCTTTAAAAGGGTTTGGAATCCAAGAATTACCTGAAGGAATTATCGCTGCTGGTGCTGCGATACATTACGTAAAATCCACTCAACATCATAATATTGAGCATATCAGTAAAATTCAACGTATCGTTGAAGATGAATATGTTTGGATGGATCGTTTTACGGTTAGAAATCTAGAATTACATCAATCTACTAATATTGATGGAGTAACGCTTCTAGATGTTATTGACCATACACAATCGGCTATGGGGGGGCGTATGCTAAAACGTTGGCTAGCTTTACCGCTAAAAAATAGAGAGCGTATTGAAATGCGCCATGAGGTCGTCGATTATTTAATTGCAGCACAACAAATCCATAATGAAGTCAAGAAACATATTGGTCGCATATCTGATATCGAACGTTTAGTTTCTAAACTAGCTACTGGTAAAATTGCCCCTCGTGAGGTGAATCAGCTTAAAAACTCTCTCGATGCTATTGCTCCTATAAAAACTGTTCTAGAGAAAAGCAGCTTATCTGCTGTTCAGAAAATGGGTGATGCGCTACATGATTGCGAATTATTACGTCAAAAAATTGTCACTACACTAGACGAAGAAGCACCTGTTAATATTTTAAAAGGAAAAACAATTGCCGATGGGTTTCATTCTGAATTAGATGAGTTACGTCAATTGGCTTTTTCTGGAAAAGACTATTTGGATAATATGTTGGCTCGTGAATCCGAAACCACAGGTATTACAAGCTTAAAAATTGCTTCGAATAATGTATTTGGTTACTATATAGAAGTTAGAAATACACATCGTGATAAAGTTCCTGAACATTGGATTCGTAAACAAACTTTGGTGAATGCCGAACGTTATATTACAGAAGAGTTAAAAGAATATGAAGCGAAGATATTAGGGGCTGAAGAAAAAATAACAGCACTTGAACAACAGTTATTTCAAGAACTATTGGCTTGGATGCATAGTTATATCCAAATCATTCAATCGAACGGACTTATTGTTGGACAATTAGACTGTTTATGTGGTTTTGCTACATTGGCTACCCTACAAAATTATGTTCGTCCTCAATTTACTGATGGAAGTACTTTAAAAATTGTCAACGGAAGACACCCTGTTATAGAAAAACAACTTCCTGCTGGAGAAAGTTATATTACTAATGATGTATACCTAGATCGCGAACAACAGCAAATTATTATGATTACTGGACCTAATATGTCTGGTAAATCTGCCATTCTTCGCCAAACAGCATTGATTGTACTTTTAGGGCAAATAGGTTGTTTTGTCCCTGCGGAAAGTGTAGAAATGGGCATCGTTGATAAAATTTTCACCCGTGTTGGAGCTAGTGACAATATCTCTATGGGAGAATCTACTTTTATGGTAGAAATGAATGAAACGGCTAGTATCTTAAATAACTTGTCTGAAAATAGCCTTATTCTTTTAGATGAAATCGGTCGAGGAACAAGTACCTATGATGGTATCTCTATCGCTTGGGCAATCAGTCAATACTTACATGAGCATCCAACAAAGCCGAAAACACTTTTTGCAACACATTATCATGAGCTCAATGAAATGAGCGAAATTTTTGATCGTATCAAAAATTTTAATGTCGCTGTAAAAGAGATTAAAGACAATGTTCTTTTCTTAAGGAAACTTCAACCTGGAGGTAGCCAGCATAGTTTTGGGATTCATGTAGCAAAAATGGCTGGTATGCCGCAACATGTGATCAAAAATGCTCAGAAAATGTTAAAACAGTTAGAAAAAACGACACATCATGACCATGTAAGCACTGCCATTAAAGACCAAAGTGAACAAGAAATGCAATTGAGTTTTTTCAATTTGGATGATCCTTTATTAGAAGAAATTAAAAATGAAATTATCGATTTGGATATTAACACACTGACTCCTGTTAAAGCATTAATGAAATTGAACGAAATAAAGCGTTTATTGTCTCCTAAAAAACAAGAAGCTTAGACTAGCACAGGAAAATTTCATTTTGGTTAATTTTTTTCCTTTTTAATTCTTGTCAAATAAAATAAAGGTTGTAAATTTGCACCCGCACAACGCATAAACGTTGTTAAGTTCTTTAAAATTGCGAAAGTAGCTCAGGGGTAGAGCATCACCTTGCCAAGGTGGGGGTCGCGGGTTCAAATCCCGTCTTTCGCTCTGAGAAACTTCTTATATAATATTGTCCGCTCGGGTGGTGGAATTGGTAGACACGTTGGACTTAAAATCCAATGTCCATTAGGACGTACGGGTTCAAGTCCCGTCCCGAGTACAAAAGCCTTATAAACTCACGTTTTTAAGGCTTTTATTTATCAAATTACAATACTATATAGTAGTTCTTTCTTAAAAAATATCCACACTTTTGTAATAATTTCGATAAATATCGAAATATACACTAAAGTAAAAACATCCACGCTCGGGTGGTGGAATTGGTAGACACGTTGGACTTAAAATCCAATGTCCATTAGGACGTACGGGTTCAAGTCCCGTCCCGAGTACTTAAAGCCTTCTTAATCTTAGATTTTGAAGGCTTTTTTGTTTTTAAACACAGAATTAAACTCTTTACAGATCAAGATCAATTGGAATCTCTAGGATTAACCCAAAAGAGCTTCTGCTTGAATCCATATTGAAATTAAAGAATATGGAGTTAAAATATATTAAGAAGAACATATATACAAAATAGGCACCTCTAATGAGGTGCCTATTTCAAAAACTATCATATGGTTACTTTTTCACAGTTTTTACTTTTATAATATCATTTACAATCTAGGTCTAACTTATTTATTTGATAAAATATTATCTCATGGAGTCTATAAACAGTGACTAGAAAATATTAACAGATTACTAGTATAATATCCTTTAATTGACTTAATCAATCTCCAGAGAATTGTATCCTAAAAAATATTTTTAGCAGCTAATATAACATCACCAAAATTACATATAACTACACTAAATCTCCCCATTCGACCTTCATAAAAAAGGATAGTTTTAACTACCCACACAATAACAAAACATTGTAAAAGAGTCATTTACACCTAACAATAACACCAACAACATGAATACCACTTATCACATCCTTTACTACAACTAAGCAAACAAAAGAGCTCAAAATGAAGCTATAATTATTAAATTAACAACTATATATCACCGATTTTTAATACTATAAATTCTTGAAATAAAATATTTAAACCTCGTAAAAGAAGGTTATCAACAGCTATTTATTTTTTTAATATAAACTTATCGAACAACAAGCACCTTTTACCAAGTTTGGTCATTTGGGGTTATTAAAATTATGATATTTACTAGATGCTTCTTTCCTATTTTTTACTTCCAATTTTTGTAAAATATTACGAATATGAAATTTTACAGTATTTTCAGATATAAACAAACTATTAGCTATCTCTTTATTAGTTAATTTATCAGCTACTTTTTTTAATATTTCAATTTCTCTAATAGTAAATCCGTGTTTCTCAATTAACTCTTCTGTTGTTGTACTTGTTCTATTAAAATCTGAATTTTGTTTATCTAATTTATCAGTATACTCTAAGAGCTTTTCCCTTATCACCTCATTCTCTTCAGCTAATCTTTTTGATTGGTACATAATTGCATAGGTAAATACAATCATTTCGAATACCGATCCTACTTTGTAAAAATGTAGCGGTAAATTGAATACATAAATACCTATATGTGAACTTATATAATAATCATGCGCAAATAATAAAGGGATACCATAAGCAATTGCAAAAAAGCGAGCATCGGGAGATTTCTTCCATAATAACACCCCAGAAAACCAAAAAATATCTAGCACCAATAAATACAAAATATCTGTAGTTATGAATGCAGTAAAATTTAAAGTTACTTGATATATAATATTAGAAAGTATACTAAATATCGCTACTACAATCCCTACTCTTCGTAATTTTAGCAAATAGTTATTTAACGATAAATAGCTGGTACTAAAAAAGATGGAACTAATTACTAATATGCTTGTAAATGTAGTTTCGTGAGTTTCATTAAAACCTTCTATTCCAAAAAGCAAAGCAGTCATCCCATCCTTATAAAATGCATTGATTGACATACCGATTACCATGAATATGTAATGTAGGTAAGTTGTATTTTTTAGTGTTATATATGAAAATAGATTAAATAATATAATACAAAGCACAATACCTATATAAAGCCCTATGATCATATAGTCTTTCATTTCGTTCTTATAAAAACTACTATAATCTTTAATTTCTAAAGGGATTTTACCTTCAAGCAAACAATCTACTTTTAAATAATATTTTTTCTCAGCAGCACTTTGACTTTCCAATATAAAAGTTACATATCTTGTATCGCTTTCTTTTTTTATTTCTGAATTTTCATAAAATAATTGAGCTTTAGAAATATGAGATTCTGGAATACTAAGTACACGAGGCTTACTTAACTCTAACTCAATCTTAAACCAATACACTCCATTATCAATACCATTATAAATTGTTTCGGTGTAAGGTTCCCAATCTATTGAAGAGGCTTTTATTTCTTGTAAGGTTTTATCCTGGTGTGTATAATATATTTTTTGAGCATTTACTGAAAAACACTTAAAAAGTAACACTAAAAAAAGTAGCGCATAATTCAACATCACCTTATTGATTCCTAAAAAAGCTAAAATTGGAGGGAACTTTAAATTCATGTTTAGAATAAAGGAAAGGGCAATTAAATCTTCAAAATAATTACAAAAAACACTATAAAGATATATAAAATAACAGCAAAAGACAGCTATTGATTTGGGTACTACCTTTGCTATTCTATACGATTTTAATCTAATTACTTAAAATACAGTCTCAATACTAACCTCCCCTAACAACGTTTTATGAACAGGACATTTTTCCGAAACACCTAAGAGACGCTTCTGTTGCTTTTCATCTAAATCACCTATAAATTCTATACGCTTTTTTATAAGATGAATAGTTTCCTTTTCTTTAATGACTTTTTCTTGAGACAATTCAATTTTAACCTCTTCTAAAGGCCATTCTTTACGATTGGCGTACATACGAAGTGTTATCGCAATACAACTGCCCAAAGACATCAATAGTAGCTCGTGAGGCGTAGGCCCTAAATCTGTTCCTTCTAAGCTCAAAGGTTCATCTGCTATCAACTGATGCCTTCCGTTTGATAAAACGGTTTTATATTTTGATTGTGCTATATTTACTTTTACCACTGCCATTGTTTTATTCTTTATTTTTAGCCTCGTTTGCTCTTTTCGAAATTTCCTTTAAACGCAAAGCTCTTAATTCTTTTTCACGTCTCTTTCTATTTGCTTTTTGATTCATCAACTTAGTATGCTTCGCCTTATTTTCTGTGTTTTTTGGAGCTCCTTTTTTTGACATAATTATTCCTTTTGGGTATTATACAATTTAAGCCTTAAAATGTATAATACGATTACTGACAATAAATTACAAAAAACCGTCTTCATAAAAAATATGAAGACGGTCATAGAATATCTTGATTTCTAAATAGAATACGCTATTTCAACAGCTCAGCTATTTTATCCTCTAAAGCTTGACCTCTTAAGTTTTTTGCTATGATTACTCCATTTTCATCTAATAAAAAAGTAGCAGGAATCGAACGCACTCCAAACTTCTTAGCAATAGGTTCTTGCCAAAATTTAAGATTCGAAATATGTTTCCAGTTCATTTTATCATCCTCAATGGCTTTTATCCATTTTGCTTTATCTCTATCTAAAGAAATACTAATGATTTCTAACCCTTTATCATGGTATTTATTATAAACCCGTACAACATTAGGGTTTTCATAACGACACGGCTTACACCATGAAGCCCAGAAATCTAATAATGTTAATTTCCCTAAATTTTTCTTTAAATAAGTAGGCTCTCCTTCAGTATTCGGACCAAAGAAATCAGCTACTTCATCTCCTATTTCAGTACTAGAACTGATCGCTGTCTCTAAATTATCTCCTACTAGTTTCCCCAATCTACTTTCACGAATATTCGCATCTAACGCCTCGTAAAACGAATTCAATTCCTTTGGCTTTAATACATTCATGTTCATTAATTCAGCTATAGCCATAACATTCACTAAACTTTGAGGTTCATTCTTAGCATACTTTAGTCGAATATCTTTTTGGATTTGCTGTAACGAATCATTTAATTTTGCTAATCTTACCTGTTCTTGATAATTAGCTGATTTAACAGCTTCTTGATTTTGCTTAGCTAATGATTCTTGTTGTTTTGCTATTCCTTTTACAGACTCGTAGAAAGTCGTGAAAATTTGATTTTGTTCACCCCCTTTTACTGTTCTATCTTCTAACTTACCCTTCTCGGCTTCTATCTCTATCTTTGCATTTTCTGAAAGTAATAAAATATTACCTCTAGTACTTCCAAACGAAAGTATACTATAGTCAGAAGAAGCTACTTTAGGTAATGATATATTAAATTTCTCTCCTTTAATTGTTGTAGAATCAATGGGTGCCATTCTACCAGAATTACTTACCTGATTAACATATAACGTTTCTCCGTCATCAAATCCTTTTAGTGTTCCCGAAATTTCAAATCCTACTTCTTCTTTCGGCTCACATGAAAAAACAGCCAAGGCTGCTAATAATCCAATCGCTTTTTTCATTTTATAATTGTTAGTTGTTATCGAATGTAACATGGAGGTAAAAATACTAAAATGAAAGTTTATTAGTATTTACTTTAAATGCTTCCTTATCTCACTTATAATATAACCATAGTATTCTAGCCCATGTGGCACAAAAATATCATTTTGATCTACTACTTCTCTTGAAAAATCATCTATGTGACTAAACCTAACCGAAGCTACTTCTTCTTTTTGTAAAGTTATATCCGTGAGGCAGATATCCTTTTTAACTAAAAAAAGATGATTAAACTCTTTATCAATTATTTCTTTATTAGGTCGTTTTTCTCTTTTAACAGCCTTTAAATAGATAAGATCTTTAACTGTAATCACAACACCTATCTCCTCTTCTATTTCTCGTATAGCAGCTGAAAAAGGAGTATCATTTACAGATAAGTGACCTGCTACAGAAATATCCCAAAGACCGGGATAAGTCTCTTTATCAAAAGCTCTTTTTTGTAACAATACGTTACCCTCACCCGTAAAAATCCAAATTTGTGCGCTAGCATGCCAAAGCCCATTTTCATGGGCTTTGGATTTCAGCTGAACTTCACCAGTAAGTTCTCCTTTGTTATTTAGAATATCTATTAGCTCATCTGCCATCGTTTTTAATCGAAATAGCTAAACGTTTCTCCTGCTTTAATCGTTAATAAGGTTTCATAGATCAATCGAATTACATTTTCAACATCTTCTCTATGCACCATTTCTACAGTAGTATGCATATAACGTAATGGCAATGAAATTAAAGCCGAAGCTACCCCTCCATTACTATAAGCAAAAGCATCTGTATCCGTACCTGTAGCTCTACTTGAAGCATGACGTTGGAAAGGAATTCCTTTAGCCTCAGCAGTATCAATAATTCGATCTCTCAAGTTTTGTTGAATTGCTGGCGCATATGATATTACTGGCCCATCACCAATCTTACTATCACCTTCTGCTTTCTTATCAATCATTGGTGTTGTCGTATCATGACACACATCTGTTACAATCGCTACATTTGGTTTCAATCGTTGTGTAATCATTTCTGCTCCTCTCAAGCCTATTTCCTCTTGTACAGAATTTGTCACATACAGTCCAAATGGTAACTTAACATTATTTTCCTTTAATAATCTTGCTACCTCAGCAATCATAAATCCTCCCATTCGGTTATCTAAAGCTCGACAAACAAATTTATTTTCGTTAAGTACAATAAATTCATCAGGATATGTAATTACACAACCTACGTGCACACCAAGAGCTAATACCTCGTCTTTAGTAGCACAACCTACATCTATACTGATATTATCTAGTTTCGGTGGTTGCTCTTTTGTTCCTCCTCTACGTGTATGGATTGCTGGCCAACCAAACAAACCTTTTACTATTCCTTTTTTGGTATGAATATTTACTCTCTTTGAAGGTGCTATCTGATGATCACTCCCTCCATTACGAATTACATAAATTTGCCCATCATCAGTAATATAATTTACATACCATGAAATTTCATCGGCATGTCCCTCGATAACTACTTTAAAATCTGCTTCAGGGTTAATCACTGCTACTGCAGTACCATAAGTATCTGTAATGAATTCATCCGCGTACGGCTTTAGGTAATCCATCCAAATCTTTTGCCCTTCCCATTCGTAACCTGTTGGAGAAGCATTATTTAAATATTTTTCCAAAAACGCCATCGACGCTTCATTAAGTATACTTTCTTTACTCATAATTTTAAATCAAATTTTAACGAATTTAATCATTAAGAACTACATTTAGTATTCGATATTACTATTTTTGGTACAGTTTTTATTGGTTTAATAGATATGAAGCTATTCTTTCTTTTATTTTCTTTTTTGTCTTTATTCAATTTGTATGGGCAGCAAGATTCTATTCCTTCTCTCGAAAAAGAGCAAGAAGAATTTATGTTTGTAGGAGACACTATATCATATACTGCTATTCCTTTAACAGAAACTATTATTGTAAAAGCCCCTAAAATCAGTGGAGGCTCAGAAAATTACCGTCGTTATCTTAACCTAAAAAGAAAAGTAAAAAAAGTATATCCATATGCTAAACTTGCTGCGGATACACTAACAGCATTAAATAACAATTTAACAGATATAAAAAAGAAACGTCATCGTCGTAAGTACGTAAAGCAAATGCAGCGATATTTTGAAGATAAATTTACTGTAGAAGTAAAAAAAATGAAACGCTCTGAGGGTAGAATTCTAATAAAATTAATTCATCGTCAAACAGGAAACACTATGTTTGACCTCATCAAAGAATATCGTAGTGGTGTTAAAGCTTTTTTCTATCAAAAAACAGCTCAACTATTTAAGTTGTCTCTAAAAGATACTTTTAGACCAGAAGAAGTTTACCAAGATTACCTCATCGAATACATTCTTTATGAAAGTATTTTAAATGATAAAATAAAGCCTCAACCAGCAGCTTTTGATATTGATTTATTAGAACTTCGAAAGAAATGGGAAGCTCCTCCCAGCAAATAGAAAACAATTATTACAATTTAATATTCTTTAAAAGAACACCTCTAAATCTTTCCTGTTTTTATTAATACAAATAGAATAACAATAGGTATTGCTAACAAACTAACAAAAAACGGGCTTGCTACTATAATAGAAGGTTGCAAAAACAGTGTAAGTATATAACCTCCTGCTGCACCACCAAAATGCGCATCATGTCCTATATTATCATGTTGATTTTTCATCCCATAAATAGAGTAAACTAAATACCCAATTCCGAAAATATATGCAGGAATTGGTATAGGAATAAAAAACAAATACAGACTCATATCAGGAAATATTAGAATTGAAGCATATAATATTCCCGAAACCGCACCACTAGCACCTATAGCGCTATAATAAGGCTCATTTTTATGAAATAGAAAAGACAATAAATTACCTAGTAATAGACTTCCTAAATAAATAAGCAAGAAATTAACATCTCCTAATTGACTAATAACGATAGGAGCAAAAATATACAATGTATACATGTTAAAAATAAGATGCATCCAATCTGCATGAAGAAAAGCTGAAGTAAACATTCGTAATTGCTCACCTGCTTTAATAGGAGCTATTTGAAACATATACTTTCTAAACAATGTTTGATCTTTGAATCCTGCCATCGAAAACAAAACATTGGCAAGTAATATCAATATAAGTACAATAGGTAATCCTGACATAAGCTTTCAATTAAACATTAAGCAAGTTAATTCAATTTCAAATATATTTGCTTGAAATTTCTATTGATGCAAACATTCTTATACAAACTTCTCTTTGCGCTACTGTGGTGCATCTCTAAACTTCCATGGTGGTTATTCTACAAACTATCTGATGTTGTTTGCTTTATTATTTATTACATCATCGGGTATAGAAAAAAAGTAGTTTATGATAATTTAACTCATGCTTTTCCGGAAAAATCACCTGATGAAATCAAGAAAATAAGACGTAAGTTTTACAGTTACATGTGTGATATGTTTTTAGAAATGACAAAATCTATTACCATCTCAAACGAAGAATTACAAAAAAGATATGTTTTGAAGAATCCTGAAATGTTTCGGCATATCGAAAATTCAGGAAAAAGTACTGTACTATTAGCAGCACATTACGCAAACTACGAATGGTCTAATGCTCTTTGCTTATATACAACGAATCAAGTTGTAGCAGCTTTCAAACCAATAAAGAATAAATATTTTAACGATTTAGTATACAAACTTAGAAGCCGATTAGGAGCTGAAGTTGTTGCTAGTAAAGAAATTTTACGTCATGCTTTTGCTATGGAAAGGAATGACCCTGGCAGACGCATTTATGGATTAATTGCCGATCAAACTCCTCGATTAGATAAGGATAATATTTACAAAACATTTTTAGGCAGAGAAGTACCTGTTTTCGTTGGTGGTGAAGCTTTAGCTAAAAAGAAAAAATTGAGTATAACTTATGCTAAAGTCGATAAAGTAAAACGAGGCTTCTATGAAATTGAAATAGTTATGATAGACGAAGATGTTTCTGACTTTACCAATTTTGAAGCTACCGAGAAGTACTATAATATAATTGAAGCCCAGATCCGAGAAAGACCTGAGCTTTATTTATGGACTCATAAACGATGGAAGCATGCCAAATAGCAAAATAGCGCTTTCAGCTATCTATAATTTTTCGCGATGCATGTGATTTGTTGTTTCAAACAAATCGTATCTAATAACGTTTAATTATTATTAATCTTGCAACGCAAATACTTTACGAAGGACATCCGAAGTTCTTGACGAAAAATTGTTTCGAATCTTCTTTTCCTCAACTCCGATCATCTTATACACTCCTTTTAGAGCTTCTTGAGTAACATAATCTGTTAAGTCGGGGTTTACCTTATCAGTAAAAGGAACATTATTATATCTATTAATTATGTTTGTCCAAATATCCGTTGCGCCAACTTTCCCTAATGATTTTTTTATAACAGGGTTAAACTTTGAATATAATGCTTGATTAGTCCTCGTATTTAAATAATTTGTTGCCGAATCATCAGCACCTAACAATATATTCTTAGCATCAGCAAACGTAATTTGTTTAACCGCATTCACAAAAATTGGAGTCGCAGTACCTACAGCATCTTCCGCGGCACGGTTTAACACCTTAAGCCCTTCATCGGCCATTTTAGACAATCCTATTTTCCTTAAAGTTCGATCTACTTTTTGTAATTCTTCTGGCAATAATACTTTCACTAATTCATTTCTAAAAAAGCCATCTTTAGCGGTTAATTTAGAAACTTGTAAATCTATTCCTTTATCTAAAGCTTCTCGTAAACCACCAGCAATATATTCATTACTCAATCCTTGACCTTGACCAATGGTACCCTGAGGTAAATTATTTACTACATGTTGCAACTCTGCACAACTCATCATCGACAACAACGATGCTATTAAAACAATCTTTTTCATAATCTATCTTTTGAACTAACTAAACACTACAGTTTTATTATTATATACTAATACCTTATGTTGCAAATGCTGCTTAATCGCTCTAGAAAGCACTATCTTTTCTACATCTCTTCCTTTAGCTACAAAATCATCAATTGTATCGGTATGAGAAACTTTAACTACCTGTTGCTCTATAATTGGACCTTCATCAAGATCTGTAGTCACATAATGTGAAGTAGCCCCAATAAGCTTCACTCCTCTTCTATGCGCTGAATGATATGGCTTAGCTCCAGGGAATGCAGGTAAAAATGAATGATGAATATTTATGACTCTATTTGGATATTTTGACACAAAGTTTGCAGATAGTATTTGCATATAACGAGCTAACACCACAAAGTCAACATTGTTTTCTTCTAAAATACGAAATTGCTCCGCTTCAGCTTGAGGCTTATTATCTTTCTTAACAGGAATATATGCATATGGAATCCCAAAACTATCTGCTACAGGACGCATGTCCTCGTGATTACTAATAATGATTGGAATCTCTACACTCAACTCACCAGCCGCATAACGACCAAGAATATCGTACAAACAATGTGAATATTTTGAAACAAAAATAGCCATTCTCGGAAGCACTTCTGGCTCGAACAATTGCCACTGCATCTCCATTGGAGTGGCAATTTCAATAGCAAAACGATCTTTAAAATTTTCTAAAGCATCTGATGAATCATCAAATTCGCATTCGAGTCTCATAAAAAATGCGTTTGCATCGGCATCCACATGTTGTTCTAAATAAACTGTATTCCCATTATAATGTGCTATAAAATTGGTAACCTTAGCAATTAATCCTTTTTGATCTGGGCAATGAATTAGTAATATGATTTTTTTCAATGTACTATCCTTAAAATGTTCATATTGATTTCTAGGGCAAATTACCCATTATTACTCAAGTATAGAAAAACAAATCAAAGTAAACTATTGCCTACTTTGATTTGATAATTTGTATGAGATAATAAATATTAAGCTTCCACTAAAGATTTGTACTCTTCGGAAGACAATAAACTATCTAGTTCTGAAATATCGTTGAATTTCACTTTGATAATCCAACCTTCTCCGTAAGGATC
Source organism: uncultured Aquimarina sp. (assembly GCA_947493035.1). Lineage (GTDB taxonomy): Bacteria > Bacteroidota > Bacteroidia > Flavobacteriales > Flavobacteriaceae > Aquimarina. The sequence goes on along the minus strand of CANLOW010000011.1, from coordinate 31,741 downwards.
TGTATTGATAAGTTCAGGATCATCTTCTAACTTTTCATTCAACTCGATAATTTCTCCACTAAGTGGCATAAAAACATCACTCACTGTTTTTACTGCTTCGATAGAACCGAATTCCTCATCTTTAGAAACTTCCTCATCTACTTTTTCTACATCAACATAAACAATATCACCTAATTGCCCCTGAGCAAAATCGGTTATTCCAACATAAGCAATATCTCCTTCGACTCTTGCCCATTGGTGCTCTTTATTGTATTTTAATTCTTCTGGAAAGTTCATTATATATGTATATTATTTTATCTATTTACTAAAGTAGCTCGATCTCTTCGAAAATTACAAGATTTAACAAATTTATTGATTTTTTGTTGCTCTCAACATCTCTCTTTTACCTGGAGGCCCCTCTAATCGTTCTACATCAAACCCTACAGATTGCATTGCTCTACGAACATTTCCTTTTGCTGCATAGGTTACTAAGACTCCTTTTTCTTTCAATGCATTAAACATAATTTTAAAAATAGTTTCTGTCCACAATTCAGGCTGAACCCTTGCACCAAAAGCATCGAAATAAATAATATCATAGGTACCTACCGTCTTTATCTCTTCAAATTTCAATTGTTCTTTTCTTAGCGTAAAAAAAGGAGTGATACTATTATTTTCTTCCCAAATTGACGCATGCATTTCTTCGTAAATTAAATTATGCTTTCCTTCTTCTATAAAATTCCCGTAATCCATAGCCTCCCATTCTTCTCTAGAAACTGGATAAGCTTCAACACCTGTATAATTAATATGTAAGTCGTGTTTTTTTGCGTAAGAATAAGTTAACAATGCATTAAGACCTGTCCCGAAACCTATTTCTAAAATACTTAGAGAAGTATCTTTTGGAAAATTTTCACATCTATAAGTTAACCCCTTACTTAAAAAAACATGAAGTGCTTCTTGTAGAGCTCCATGTTTCGAATGGTAATGTTCATTAATCTCAGGAAGATGAATCGTGTAAGATCCATCTGCTGTCTTCATAATTTCTCGCTTCATTTTGATCTGCTTAAAGATTTCATATCGAAAATACCAATTGTTATCCTAATTTAAAATCTACTCACATGAAATTTCAATGAATTTCATTTAAATATTATCAATCGTTTCTTGAAATAAATGATAATTATTCAACTTTTCACACTTTAGAAGCTAAAAAAAAGAAAATCATTATTAATTCAAACACTATAAATTAACTACAAACATTCCTCTAATTTTCCTATTTATTGAATAAATTTGCGGTTACGATTTATTAAAAATGTAATGATGAAAGAGACCTTATCTCAGCCGTTGAAAATTACTAAATCAACAACTACAAAAATTAATAGTGTTGATTTTGAAAACATCAATTTCGGTAAACTTTTTACCGATCATATGTTTGCGTGCCATTACGTCAATGGTACATGGCAACAGCCTGAGATAGTCCCATACCAACCTATTACATTAGATCCTTCTGCTAGGGTTTTCCATTATGGTCAAGCCGTTTTTGAAGGATTAAAAGCTTACAAAGACAGCAAAGGAGATACCTTTTTATTTCGTGCAGACGAAAACTTAAAACGTATTAATAAATCTGCTGAACGTCTAGCTATGCCCGAATTTCCTGAAGAATATTTTAATAAAGGCTTATCTGAATTACTAAAATTAGATAATGACTGGATTAAGCAAGGAAAAGGAAATTCTTTATACATACGACCTTTTATTATTGCTACTGAAGCTAGTTTAATGGCCTCTGAAGCTAATCAATATACTTTCTATATTATCTGTTCTCCCGCTCAATCTTATTATGGTGGCGAGGTAGATGTATTGATATCTGATTATTACTCAAGATCAGCTAGTGGAGGTATTGGTTACGCAAAGGCTGCAGGAAATTACGCTGGGCAATTTTACCCTACAAATCTTGCTAAAGAAAAAGGGTATCAGCAAATCATTTGGACGGATTCTAGTAGTCATAAATATGTTGAAGAAGCAGGTACTATGAATATCTTTTTCAGAATAAATGACACACTACTGACAGCTCCTACAAGTGAACGTATTTTAGATGGTATTACTAGAAAAAGTATTATTGCTTTAGCTGAAAAAGAAGGTTACAATATTGAAGTACGTGATATAGAAGTAACCGAAATTATAGAAGCTCTTAAAAATGGTACTTTAAAAGAAGCTTTCGGTGCCGGTACTGCTGCTGTGGTTAGTGTAATTAAAGGTATTGGTTACAAAGACAATAAATATAGTGTACCTGTGCTTTCTGATGGATTTGCACAGCACTTTAAGCAATCTTTGACTAACATCCAATATAATGAAGCTGAAGATACTTTTGGATGGAGAACAAAGGTATGCTAAACACATAAAAATACATAAACCTAAAAATCCCTTTTTACAATTGTAAAAAGGGATTTTTAGGTTTTACACAAGAAATATTGACTTTACTTATCTTCTAGCTTCCAAGTCCTCACCCAATCAACCCTCATTGTATTAATTGAATTATTTTTTAATTCTTCTTTAGGAGGCAAACCACCTAACCACTCAGCTTCGTTAGTCCATAGATCAAAAATTATTTGTAAATCTCTTGTAAACTCTCTATTATCTATAAACGGAGCATCATCTCTTTGTTCTCCTACAGTTACAGCACCTGCTGGCTCACCATCTAAGTAAAACTGTATATTTTGAGAATCTTTCCACCATACTCCGAATGTATGATAGTCTTCATTCCAAGGAACTCCTCTTTTAGGGTTGTTTACTGATAATTTATTACTATTAAAATCATCAGCATTTCTTGTCTCATTTGGAGTCAAAGAACTATCAACATGAAAATATTGAGATTTCATTAATGTTGGAAATTCTGGTTGACAACCACAAGAAGGCTTTGAATTATTTTCAATAATATCAATTTCATCTCTATCTTCACTATTACCATTATTTAACCAAAATGTATTGTAAGCTGAAATATGAGCCGCTTTTATACTTGCCTCTGTGTACATAGGGTAACTAATATGCTCAGTAGAGTGTAACCTAGTAGATTGAAACCATTTAGTTGCGCCCTCTTTTAATGTTGCTCTTATCCATAATTTCCCATCTTCTATACCTATATTCTCACTACCTGTCTTCACCATACTTACAGGAACCGGATAATCCCAATCGGAACGAAACCATTTCTTTTCATTTTCTAAATCCAAACTGCTAAATTCGTCTGACATCCCATCTACTTTAACCCACTTTTTATCACTTGGAGTAGTATCGTCAATTGACACAAAAGAAGGATTATTAGGATCAATATTTTGAAAGTCCTCAGCAGTTAAACCTGAACTCTCTTCTTTTTTATCATCACTAATAAAAACTTTATCATTTGACTCTTCTCCACAAGAGATCATAAAACCAAAAATTCCTAGAAGGAAAAACTTATTAAACTTCATATATTAAATTGTTTTAGTTTATCATTAATAGAACGCTTTAACACAAGCACTACCCTACTACAACGTTGTCGTATCTTAATGCACAAAATTACAAACGATTGCAAATAAACATAAAAAAATATTAAAAAGGCAATAACAACTATTAATTTTCACAAAATGAACATCATATAAAACAAAAAAACCAAGTACTAAATCTAGCACTTGGTTTTTGTAAATTATTATCACTCAATTAGCGACTAACTTATCTTATTCCTTTTCCTTTCATTCTCAGTAAGATATATTTTTCTCAATCTTAAATTAGCAGGAGTAACCTCTACATATTCATCTTTTTGAATAAATTCTAACGCTTCTTCCAAAGAGAATTTCTTAGCTGGTACAATTTTAGCTTTATCATCAGCACCTGCAGAACGTACATTAGACAACTTTTTAGTCTTAGTTACATTAACAGCCATATCATCATTACGAGAATTCTCTCCAATAACCTGACCTTCATAAATATTTTCTCCTGGATCAATAAAGAAAGTACCTCTTTCTTGTAACTTATCAATAGAATAAGGTATAGCTGTTCCTGTTTCCATAGAAATTAACGAACCGTTCAAACGTTCAGGAATACCACCACGCATAGGTTGGTACTCTTTATAACGGTGAGCCATTATCGCCTCTCCAGCTGTAGCTGTCAATAACTGATTACGTAAACCTATGATTCCTCTAGAAGGGATAATAAATTCACAAATCATACGATCTCCTTTCGCTTCCATACTTAGTAACTCTCCCTTACGAAGTGTTACCATTTCAACAGCTTTACCAGAAACCGTTTCAGGAAGATCAATAGTCAATTCTTCAACTGGCTCACATTTTTCACCATCAATCTCTTTAATGATTACTTGTGGTTGACCGATTTGTAATTCGTAACCTTCTCTTCGCATTGTTTCAATTAAAACCGATAAGTGAAGTACACCACGTCCAAATACTAAAAATTTGTCCGCACTATCTGTTTCTTTCACCCTTAACGCAAGGTTCTTTTCTAACTCTTTCGTTAAACGATCTTTAATATGTCGAGAAGTAACAAATTTACCATCTTTACCAAAGAAAGGTGAATCGTTAATTGTAAATAACATACTCATCGTAGGCTCATCAATAGCAATAGTATCTAAAGCTTCTGGCGCTTCAATATCCGCAACAGTATCACCAATATCAAAACCTTCTAGACCAACAAGAGCAACGATATCGCCTATCTGTGCTTCTGTTACCTTCTTTCTCCCTACTCCTTCGAATGAATGTATTTCTTTGATTCTAGACTTCACTATACTTCCATCACGCTTCATCAAAGATACTTGCTGACCTTCAACTAGACTTCCTCTAGTTAAACGACCAATAGCAATACGTCCTGTAAATGATGAATAATCTAATGATGTAATTAACATTTGAGTATTTCCTTCGTCAAATTCAGCTGTAGGAATATGCTCTAACACCATATCCAACAAAGGCTCTATATTTTCTGTTTCCTGTTTCCAGTCTTCACTCATCCAGTTGTTCTTTGCAGAACCATAAACTGCTGGGAAATCCATTTGCCATTCTTCAGCCCCTAATTCGAACATCAAATCGAATACTTTTTCGTGAACTTCTTCTGGAGTACAGTTTTCCTTATCTACTTTATTAACAACAACACAAGGCTTAAGCCCTAAGTCGATCGCTTTTTGCAATACAAAACGAGTCTGCGGCATTGGCCCTTCAAAAGCATCAACTAGAAGTAACACCCCATCTGCCATGTTTAATACACGTTCTACTTCTCCTCCGAAATCGGCGTGACCTGGAGTGTCAATAATATTGATTTTTAAACCTTTATAGATTACAGAAACGTTTTTAGAGGTAATTGTAATTCCTCTTTCTCGTTCTAAATCATTATTATCAAGAATTAGATCTCCTGTATTTTCATTCTCTCTAAAAAGTTGACAATGATACATGATCTTGTCTACCAGTGTAGTTTTACCGTGATCAACGTGCGCAATAATCGCAATGTTTTTAATTGCAGTACTCATAAAAATGCATGCTTAAAAGTTGCGGCAAATGTACGCTTTTTTAGTCGTGAAAACAGCTAGTATATTTTAGAATTTCAGGAAGTTTAGTTTCACTATCAAGATACTATGTAGAAACTCAAAAAACACTCGTATTTACAGAATTTAAAAACAGTACCAAAAAGTAAAAACAGTTAAGTTCAAATTTAATTTTTAACAAAGACCGTGACCTCATCATTTACACTATGCCTAAAAGCATAAATTCCATCTTGAAGCGTATGAATTTCTACCTTATTAGTTAAAGTCTTTGTTTTCAAAACTAGCCGCCCTTGCAAATCGAATATTTGTATTTCACTCCCTACTAATCGCTCATTTATTATTAAATAATAATCTACGAAGGTTGATATTAAATCATTTTCGTCCGACTCCCCTACTTCAGTAATCTCACTATCTAAAACAGCATCACTATAAGCTAACCCAAAATTTGCAATACCAAACCCTAAATCGCTATTAGGGGTATCCGATAAGCTGGCAGTAACTCGTATCATTTCCTTTATTTCTTTTGGTTTTTTATTAGGAAATGCCTGCCACAAACAAGCCACCGCTCCTGCCACAATAGGTCCGCTAAATGAAGTACCATTTGAAGAAACAATATTCCCTTGATCATTAAGTACCGAAGTTCCTTGCCCCAGAGCAACAACATCTGGCTTTATTCGATTGTCTGCTGTAGGTCCAAAAGCACTAAAAGCAGCTTTCTCTCCTGAAAAATCTACTGCACCAATACTCAATGCAGCATTTGAATCTGCTGGAGCAGAAATAATACGCCATGGACTACCCCCTGTATTCCCTGCACTGGTTACAGGTATCATTCCTTTTTCTAACGCCAATGTTACTCCTTGAGATATAAATGTTGTTTTTCCATCCATATCAGCAGGGCTATAATCATATTTAGAATCATCGAAAGTAGTATACCCCAAAGAAGTATTTAATACATCTACCCCAAGACTATCTGCTCTTTCCGCTGCAGCAATCCACAATGCTTCTTCTTCTGGACTTTCTCTTTCTGCTATTTCTGTTCTAAATAGGTAATAACTAGCATCTGGAGCTGAACCAACAAATTGCCCCTCGATAAATCCTGTCATACAACTTAACACACTTGTTCCATGATCACTATTCTTATATTGAAAAATCTCATCAGTTCTATTAGGAAAATCATACCCTCCTAAAATTTTGCTATTGATTCTTGATCGTTCAAAACCTGTAATAACATCTACATTTTCAAAACCTGAATCCAATACCGCTATAGTCATCCCTTGACCTGAAAAACCTTTATCATGTAAAGGAGCCAAATTTATCTGGTTGATTTGAGTACTAGTTCTACCGTACTCAAATGTACTTTCTTCAATAAATTTATTATTTTGTTCTTTCTTACTTTTTATTCTTTCCTTTGAGGAAGTATCATTGTTTAGACCTCTATTCATAAAAAAGATAGATGCTACAAATTCTAAAGATGAAAGTCGACGAATATCTGATTCTTCCCCTTTTACATAAACAGCATTAAACCATTTAGACTGGGTAACATAATTTATTCCTTGTTCATTTGAGATCATTCTAACTCTATTCTGATCTAATGGAAAATCTTTCTCATCAATGACTATCTCGTGACGCTCTTTTCGCGATATAGCTTTTGCAGTTAAAAATTCAGAAGGATTGTCTAATAATGAAACTTCTACATTCTTGGAAGTAAAGAATACCCATGCTTGCTCTTCTTGAGCAACTATTGAAGAAAAAATAAAGAAAGAAATAAAGAACCGAATCATACTTAAAGATATAAAAAGTATGTATACAGTCTCAATTATCCTCCACTAATAACACCTGACCCTATTAATTCTTCATCTTGATACCAGGCTACGAACTGCCCTTCTTGTATTGCAAATTGAGGATTTTCGAAAGCTACTTTTAACCCTATCGTATCCATATACAAGGTCGCTTTCTCTAATTCTTGACGGTAACGAATTCTTGCCATAACTTCCATAGAAACTCCAACATCTAATTTCATATCAGGCCGCACCCAATGCAACTCACTAAGCTGAATAAACAAACTATTCCTCCAAAGACCGGGATGCTGTTTCCCTTGCCCTGTATAAATGGTATTTGTAGAAACATCTGTTTCTATAATAAAAAGAGGAAGCGGTGTACCACCAACACCTAAGCCTTTTCGTTGTCCTTTTGTAAAAAAATGAGCCCCAATATGCTCTCCTACTTTTTTACCATCGGTTGGTTCGTAGGCAAAATTAAAAATACGATTCTCATTTTTGGATCCTTGATATTTTTCATGATCTGCAGAAACTTCTATAATATCTCCTGTTTTAGGCTTCAATTGCTGTTGTAAAAAATCTGGCAATCTCACCTTTCCGATAAAACAAAGACCCTGAGAATCTTTTTTATCTGCTGTAATTAAATCTTGTTCAGCTGCTATCTCTCGCACTTTAGGCTTTAAAAGTTCCCCTATTGGAAATAATGTTTTAGCTAACTGTTCTTGAGATAATTGACAAAGGAAATAAGATTGATCCTTATTAGGGTCGACACCTCCTAATAAACGATGTATTTCCTCTCCTTCTTCATTAAGAAACGTTTCTTTCCTACAATAATGACCTGTTGCCACATAATCAGCTCCTAAATCTAGAGCAATCTTCATAAAAACATCAAACTTGATCTCTCTATTACAAAGCACATCAGGGTTTGGCGTCCTCCCTTTTTCGTACTCTGCAAACATGTAATCTACAATACGCTCTTTATATTGCTCACTAAGATCTACGGTTTGGAAAGGTATACCTAGTTTTTCAGCAACTAATAAGGCATCGTTACTATCATCTAACCAAGGACATTCATCAGAAATTGTCACAGAATCATCATGCCAGTTCTTCATAAAAAGCCCTATTACTTCGTAACCTTGCTCCTTCAATAGATAAGCTGCAACACTAGAATCTACTCCACCTGATAAACCTACAATGACTCTTTTCAACGTTCTTCGAATTTAAGCTACAAAAATACGGAGGATATTAACAACAAAAAAGTACTACGTTACCACAAAAGAATCAGCAAACAACTGTTAACGGTGAATATATACAGTCGTAAGAGCTTAAATTCATGGGGTTTATAATGAAACACGGGTGCATATTTATTGTTTGACATAAACTTAATTCAAGCTAGTGACTAATCAAAATTATACGCATGACTCAGAAAAAACAAACCACACATTAGCATAAAAAGATTGCTTCACATGATGTATATATAATATTAACACCTGTTTTTTATCTTATTTATAATATTGTTTATATCAGGTCTATTAGGAAAAGATTCCTTTTGTATGTAGATACTAATTCCATTTTCAGGAATTAAAAAAACACCTTTTTCAGACTCTATAACATCAGTAAAAAAATCCCATTTTAAAACGGAATTGGTAAAAGGCCCATTTGATACTATTTTATCATGTTGAAATATGAATGTTGCTATTGTATCATTCATTTTGCTTTTTAATCGAGTTTTCATCCACTTTCTTTTTGAAGAGTAAAACTCAAATATAGCAATCAAGCCAAAAGCTAAAAACCCAACACTTATTGGACTAAAATTAAAACCATTAATTATAAAAATTAAGAAGGAAAATAAATTCCCTATAACACCGATTAAAACCTGCCATTTTTTCGATGTACTTCTAGATTTAACCCATTCGGAGTAAAACTCCTCATAATAATCCTTATTAATATTTTGTCTAATCTTAGTATATATCCATTCTTTATTAAATTCCTCTTCACTAATTTCAAAGTCTTTGAACTCATCAAAATCTAGAGCTTGACCCCCTAAACCTCCATACTGGTTATCAGTATTATAAATATCATATTTTAGTGTATCTCCACTCTGATATTTCTCAATTTGCCTACTAGGAAATCCATCTTTATCAATATCTAAGTAAAAAATTGATGTTCCCCAATGATCAAACTGACCTCCTCTAGTTTCATTAAACGTTCTTTTGAAAAATCGCATAAATTGGTGTTAACTATCAAAATATATAGTAATAACTTATCTCCATTGAATATTTCAATTAAGATTCCCTACTTTTCTAAAGTCAGTATAGCACTACCTTTAACTTCAAAAGTTAAATTATCATTCTGAATAGCACCTTCATTATTAAAACCAGGCACTATATTGAAACCTAAGAATTGTAACTGAGATATATCTACTTGCCAAGTCATTTCGTTATCAGAAATGGATAAAATACGAACCTCTATAATTTTGTCATTATTAGTTACGAGTATAGAATTCCCTTCCTTTAATTGCCATGTAGAAATTAAAAACTCTTTAGGAATACCCTCTGTGCTTACCGAAGTTGTTTCTTTTGTAATTTCTGTTTGACCAACTAATCCGACTTTAATACTGTAGATTAAATCTAAACTTCCTTCTGAATTAATTTCATCTGAACTGATCGCCACCAAATAATCAAAATTGTCTCCTAATATTTTATATTCAGAAACAACTGAAAACCCTGCTGAAGTAACCTTAGTCGCTCCATCGTTCACGGTTAGACCAACCATACGCCAATCGCCAACAACTTGCGCTACACTAGCTTCTTGTTCAAGAGATGCTTTTTCTTCATCAGAACACGAAATCATTAAAATTCCCAACAGCAAATATGTTATTAGAGTGATTATTTTCCTCATATACTAGATCTTACTCACACAAATGTAACGGTTAAACTATATTTTTTATGCTAATTTAATATGAAATCTTCTTGTATTTTTGTGAGTAAGTTTTTGTTAAAAATGAAAAAGAAAAAATTAGGTTTAGAAGATTTAGGTGGTTTTGTGTTTTCCACTAATGAAGATTTCGAATATGACAGTAACGAAACTATCGAAACACTTACCCCGAACGAACAATACCTCGAAGCTCATTTTAGCAATAAAGGTAGAGGAGGAAAAACAGTCACTATCGTTAAAGGTTTTGAAGGAACTGAGGAAGACCTCAAAATACTAGGGAAACTTTTAAAAAAGAAATGTGGCGTTGGAGGTGCTGTTAAAGATGGTGAAATTATAATTCAAGGAAACTATCGTGATAAAATCATGGAAATCCTTAAAAAAGAGAATTACAATGTAAAACGTGTAGGAGGATAATACAACTGAGAATAAATAAATTAACAACTAACTATATCTTAAAAAAAACTCACGATACCCCAACAATAATTCACAACTAAACTATGACGACACTAAACATCGGCGGAGTACCTGAACATTTCAACCTCCCTTGGCATTTATGTATTGAAGAAGGAAAATTCAAAGAAAAAGGCATCAATTTACAATGGAATGAATATGCTGGTGGAACTGGAGCAATGTGCAAAGGACTGCGAGAGGGAGCGATCGATATCGCTATCATTCTTAGTGAAGGAATTGTCAAAGATATCATTGCTGGAAATCCAACCAAAATTATTCAAACTTACATCGAAACTCCTTTAATCTGGGGAATCCATGTTGGCGCTAACGCAGCACCTAAATCAATAGCTGACCTAAAACATGAGAAAGCTGCCATCAGTCGATTTGGCTCTGGAAGTCATTTGATGGCATATGTCCATGCGCAACAAAAAGGGTGGAATACCGAAAAATTAGATTTTGAAGTCATTAAAAATTTAAATGGCGCCATAGAAAATCTAAAAGAAACCAATAATTATTTCCTTTGGGAGCATTTCACTACAAAGCCATTAGTGGATAGTGGTACTTTTAGAAGAATTGGAGATATCCCTACGCCTTGGCCTTGTTTTGTTATCGCTGTACGAGAAGAGGTTTTAAACAATTTCCCTAAAGAAGTAGAGCAGGTATTAGAAGTAATTAACACTAAAACAATTTCTTTTAAAGAAGAATCTCAAATCGACCAATTACTTACTAAACGCTATGATCAACAATTAGTAGATATTCAAAAATGGCTAAGCATTACTGAATGGAGTCAAAAACAAATGAGTATTGAAACATTAAACGAGATTCAACGTCAACTATTAGAATTGAATATTATTGAGAAAAAGATAGCAAGTTCCGAGCTTCAATGGTAAAGATTAACGTTATTTGTGCCCCAAAAATGAATCAACAATGAGTGTGTTAAAATCGGCATTAGAAAAAAGAAGTAATAGCACTTGTGAGCTTTGTGGAAATATAGAACAGTTAAGCATATACGAAGTGCCTCCTACTCCTAAAAAAGTAACACTAAATGAGAGTATATATGCCTGTAGCACTTGTATTCATCAAATAGAAAACCCAGAAGATGTAAACATCAACCACTGGAGATGCCTTAATGATAGTATGTGGAGTGAACATCTACCGGTTCAAATTATATCTTGGCGCATGCTTTCTCGTTTAAAAAACGAAGGTTGGCCACAAGATTTATTAGACATGATGTATTTAGAAGAAGAGGCATTAGTTTGGGCTAAAGCTACTGGAGAAGGTGAAGCTGACCCTGAAAAAATAATTCATCGAGATAGTAACGGAGCTATCATAGAAGCTGGCGATAGTGTTGTTCTAATAAAAGACTTACCTGTAAAAGGTTCTAGTATGGTTGCCAAAAGAGGAACTGCCGTAAGACGCGTTTCTTTAGATCACGAAAATGCAGAATATATCGAAGGAAAAGTAGATGGACAACATATTGTAATTGTAACAAAATATGTCAAAAAGATATAATTCAGTTGTTACACCTATCTAATGCGATTTAAAAATACTCATCTCAATTATTATCATTAAAGAAAAATTTATGCAACAAAAAAATACATTTCAATTCATCTTACCTTATGCAATAGCACTATTTGGTATTCGACTAATTATAGACATTCTTGTAAAACAGCTTGGGTTAGGATACACTGGTGAGAGTTATGGGGGCTTTATTTCTTTTGCTATTGAAATAGGGTTCATTTTCTTCACGACATTCAAATATAAAAAATGGCTTAATGGAGAGATGAAATTTTCGGAAGGTGTCAAAATCGGTGTTGGTCTAATGCTATTAGTTGGAATATTTTTTTCAATGTATTTATATATACACAATCAATTTATTGACCCAACATACCAAGAGAGACTAGTAGCCGAAGCTAATGCTTTAATGAAAGCCAATATGCCCGAAATAGATACTACTGCCCTAGAAGGCAAACAACCAAATGCAGCTCTTGGTTTTGGAATGAGTATTATAAAGTATATTTTCATTGGCGCTTTTGGAGGTATTGTTAGTGCAGCTATACTTAAAACAGAAAAATAATGCTCGATTTATCCGTTGTTATTCCTTTATTAAACGAAGAAGATTCCATTAATGAATTATATCAATGGATAAAGCGCGTAGTAAACACTGAGAACTATCAATATGAAATTATCTTTATAGATGATGGAAGTAATGATAGTTCTTGGGATCGTATTTCAAAAATTCAAGATAACGACTCATCGGTAAAAGGCATTCGATTTTTAAAAAACTACGGAAAATCTCAAGCCTTGCATGCAGGTTTTGAAATTTGCAAAGGAAAAGTTGTTATTACGATGGATGCTGACCTTCAAGATAACCCTGAAGAAATTCCTGATCTATACAAAATGATTGTTGAAGAAAAATACGATCTTGTTTCAGGGTGGAAAAAGAAACGTTTTGATTCTGTTCTTTGGAAGAATACCCCTTCAAAGTTCTTTAATGCAGCAGCAAGATTTACTTCTGGCATAAAATTAAACGATTTCAATTGTGGCTTAAAAGCATATCATCACCATGTGATAGAAAACATTAATGTTTATGGTGAAATGCATCGTTATATTCCTATTCTTGCAAAAAACCAAGGATTTACAAATATTGGAGAAAAAGAAGTAAAACACCAGGCTCGAAAATACGGAACTACTAAATTCGGGGCTGAACGTTTTGTCAATGGCTTTCTTGACCTTATTACCATTTGGTTTATTTCGAAATTCGGAAAACGACCAATGCATTTTTTCGGACTAGTCGGTTCTCTAATTTTTATGATCGGCTTCTTTTTTATTGTCTATCTAGGTATCGACAAGCTATACTTAAACATTACAGGTAGATTGATAACCGATCGACCTCAATTTTTTATAGCATTGACATGCATGGTATTGGGAACCCAATTTTTCTTAGCAGGTTTTCTTGGAGAAATATTACTTTCTAATAAAAGTAAAAAAAGCAAAAGATATAAGATTTTAGAGACGATATAATACTCCTAATTTTGAGTTGTATTTGTTACATTTGCAATTCAATAAATTTCACATGAGTACACTAAACCCTGAAATCATTGCTAGCTATCAGGAATGGTTAAGTCCTGTTTTTGACACAGAAACGCAACAAACCATAAAGGATCTTGAAGCAAATAACCAAGCAGAACTAGAAGACAGTTTTTATAAGAATTTAGAATTCGGTACTGGAGGTATGCGAGGTATAATGGGCGTTGGTACTAATCGTATCAACAAATATACTCTTGGTAAAAGTACTCAAGGACTAAGCAATTATTTAAAACAACAATTCGAAGGAGAAGCTATAAAAGCAGTAATCGCTTTCGATTGTAGAAATAATAGTGATACCCTTGCTCAAACTGTAGCAGAGGTATTTGCCGCAAATGGTATAGAGGTCTACTTATTTTCTAGCCTTCGTACTACTCCAGAATTATCTTTTGCTGTAAGACATTTACAATGTCATTGTGGTATTGTTTTAACAGCAAGTCACAATCCACCAGAATACAATGGATATAAAGTTTATTGGAATGATGGAGGGCAATTAGTACCTCCACACGACAAAGGAGTTATTGATAGTATCAATACTTTAAACTATAGTGATATTAAATTCGAAGCTGATGATTCTTTAATTAAAATCATCGATGAAGAAGTAGACACTCCATTCATCGAAGCTTCAGCAAAGAATGCTAGCATTGCTGCAAGCCAATCCGCTAAAGACAATCTTAAAATTGTATTTACATCACTTCACGGAACATCTATTATATCTGTTCCTCCTGCACTAGAAAAAGCGGGCTTTAAAAATGTACACATTGTTGAGGAACAAGCTGAACCTAACGGAAATTTCCCAACTGTAAAATCTCCAAATCCGGAAGAAACAGAAGCTTTAGCTATGGCCACTGAATTGGCTAAAAAAGTAGGGGCGGATATACTGATCGGAACCGATCCTGATTGTGATCGTTTAGGAATAGCAGTTAGAGATACAAACAATAAATTACAATTGGTAAACGGAAATCAGACAATGGTTGTTATGGTTGACTTTTTACTAAATCAATTCAAACAAAAAAATGGTTTCAAAGGGAATGAATTTATCGCTTCTACGATTGTTTCTACTCCTATGATTCGCACTTTAGCTGATAGCTATGGTGTTACATACAAAGAAACATTAACAGGATTTAAATGGATTGGAAAACTAATTAACGATTTCCCTAATTTAAATTTCATTGGTGGTGGAGAAGAAAGTTATGGTTTCTTAGTTGGTGATTTTGTTCGTGATAAAGATGCCGTAACAAGTACTTTATTAGCTTGTGAAATTGCCGCTTACCAAAAAGCAAATGGAAGTTCTTTCTTCGAATTGTTGATTGAGCTATATACCAAACACGGCTTCTTTAAAGAACATTTAGTTTCTTTAGTTAAAAAAGGAATTTCTGGAGCAGAAGAAATCAAACAGAAAATGATTGATCTTCGTGAAAACCCTTTAAAAGAAGTAGGCGGATCTCCTGTTGTTTATATTGAAGATTATCAAACAGGGAAAGCTAAAAACTTCCAAACTCAAGAAACATCTGACATCGATTTACCAAAATCGAATGTATTGATTTATTATACAGAAGATGGAACCAAAATTGCCGCAAGACCAAGCGGAACAGAACCAAAAATTAAGTTCTATATCAGTGTGCAAACAGCATTAGAGAGTGCTTCAGAATATGAGAACATAAATTCTCAGTTAGATGAAAAAATTAAAGTGATTTTAAAAGAATTAGGGTTGAACTAATTTATTACTTCAAGTTAAGCTTTAGAGGGCACCATTGCCTTTTTTACATCCACAAAAAAAACCCAATGTTAACACACTGGGATTTTTTTTATGCTTTATTTTTTTACTGTAACTTCACTAAAAAAGCAACCCAACCATGACGATTGATAAGACCCTACTTTTAGAAAGATTTATCACTTACGTAAAAATTGATTCCCAAAGTAACCCTAATAGTGACAGCACACCAAGTACTCACAAACAATGGGACATAGCAAACCTTCTAGTACAACACCTAAAAGATATAGGTGCAACAAATATTAGCCTAGATAACAAAGGGTACATTATGGCTACAATACCAGCCACAACCTCCAAAGAAGGTATTCCGACTATTGGTTTTATTTCTCATTACGATACTTCTCCTGATTTCTCTGGAGAAAATATCAATCCACAACTTATAGAAAATTATGATGGAAAAGATATTCTATTAAATACAACACAAAATATAGTATTATCACCATCTAATTTTCCCGAATTAAAGAAGTACAAACACCAAACGATCATTACTACTGATGGTACAACTCTTTTAGGAGCTGATGACAAAGCTGGAGTAACTGAAATTATTTGTGCCGCCGAATATCTTATACAACATCCAGAAATTGAACACGGAGATATTCGAATTGGCTTCACCCCTGATGAAGAAATTGGCCGTGGTGCACATCACTTCGATGTTAAATCCTTTGGCGCTGAATATGCTTACACTATGGATGGTAGCGGCGTAGGAGAGTTGGAATACGAAAACTTTAATGCTGCAGGTGCAATAGTAACTATCAACGGAAAAATTGTACACCCTGGATACGCAAAAGACAAGATGATTAACAGTATGTTAATCGCTCAAGATTTTATCAGTTCACTTCCTCGCTTAGAAACCCCTGAACACACTTCTGATCGCGAAGGCTTTTTTCACCTTCATGACATGTCAGGTACTGTAGAAAAAACCACTTTAGAATATATAATTAGAGATCACGATCTAGGGCATTTTGAAGCCAGAAAACAAGTAATGCAATCTCTGGTAACAGAACTAAACAAACAATATGGAGAGAATACATTAACTATAGGAATAAAAGATCAGTACTACAATATGCGAGAAAAAATTGAACCTAATATGCATATCATAGAAATCGCCAAAAAGGCAATGAAAGAGCTAAACATTAAATCTATTATAAAACCTATTCGAGGTGGTACTGATGGCTCTCAGTTAAGTTTTATGGGATTACCTTGTCCAAATATTTTTACTGGAGGTCATAATTTTCACGGAAAATATGAGTTTGTACCTTTAGAAAGCATGGTGAAAGCTACAGAAGTTATTATCAAAATAGCAGAACTTACTGCAAAATGTTAGTCTATATATTATTACAGAATATTATGAATAACGTAAATTGCACCCTCAAAAACATATTAAAATGAAAAAAGCTTTTTTTGTAACCCTATTAGTGTTGTCTTCAAGTATCTCTTTTGGACAAAAATATCACGAAATAAAGATCGATGCGTTAGAAGTACTTATTACACCAGCTATTGATTTGAGCTACGAATATGCTATCAATGATTTTGGTGCTGTTGGATCTTCTGTTTTTATCCGATTAGATGGTCCTGACAATAAAGAATTTAAGAAATTCATGCTATCTCCTTATTACCGTCACCACTTTTACAACAACAAAGATTATGGTCAAAAGGGATTCTTTATAGAAGGATTACTTAATTATGTAAACTATGAAGATGAACGTCAATCAGATAAAAATTATGGCGATTTCGGTATCGGATTTGGTGGCGGTGTCAAACTAATATCTGGAGGTGGTTTTACTGTAGATGGTCATGCTGCTTTGATTCGTAATTTTCAAGCTGACGACCGTGCAGACGATTTCCTAGTTCGATTCGGATTGAATTTCGGATTTAGATTTCTATAACATTTGCTGAAATAGTATTATAGTAAAACAGGTCTCTTTTAAGAGACTTGTTTTGTTTACTTCAATCATAACTTTTAGAATATTCTAAACCAATACCATTCCCTAGTTGAATTTACCGAATTAAAAAGCGCCTTTTGAAATTTTACTTCAACATAAAAAATTACCGTAGCTTAGGCTATTCTAATTTTTTATGTTGAAGTAAAATTCCAAAAATCACCTTTTTCTTTTAAGGTAAATTCAACTAGGAACTAGTATAAAGATCGATCTATGCGCTACTTATTTCATTTTTTTTGTTTTTGTAAACTCGTATGCTTCGCACAATCATTATCTCCACAAACCTCTTTAGTCGATTTTAAAAAAATAGAAGCCTCCATACAATTAGATACATTATCAAAATCTGTATTAGGAAAAATTAATGTTCAATTTAATCCTAAAGAAAATGTTAACGCTATTTTTTTAGATGCTAGAAGTGAATACCAAATCATTCAAGTAGATGATAGATTTAAGGTGAATTTTGAAAATAAAAAAATCGTAATCAAGGGCGATTTCAAAGCCAAACAAACCTACAACACCAGCTTTAAATATAAAGTAACCCCTAAAAAGGCATTATACTTTTGGGGTTGGAATGAAAAAAACATAGATCCAAACAGCCCAAATAGAAAACAGATTTGGACGCAAGGACAAGGTAAGTATACGAGTCATTGGCTACCAAGTATTGATGACATGAATGACAAAATTATTTTTGATCTAAATATTAATTTTGACAAAAATTACAATGTAATTTCTAATGGTATTTTAAACGATATTTCAACCAATGGAAATATTAAAACTTGGAAATATTCTACTGTAAAACCTATTAGTAGCTACCTCGTTGCCTTGGTAGTTGGTAAATATTACAACGAAATTTCTAGCACAACGAATGGAACGCGCTTAGAAAATTATATATACCCTGATCGAAAAAAAGACTTTGAAAGTACTTATCGATTTCATCAAAAAATATTTGACTTTTTAGAATTTGAGATAGGCGTGCCTTACCCTTGGCATACTTATAGACAAGTACCTGTTCGAGATTTTTTATATGCTGGTATGGAAAATGTAGGTTGCACTACATTTGACGATGACTTTATCGTAGATGATCAATCGTTTGATGAAAAAAATCTAGTTAACATATCTGCCCACGAATTAGCACACCAATGGTTCGGAAATTTAATTACAGAAAAGAATAGTAAACATCATTGGCTACATGAAGGCTTTGCCACCTTTTATGCCTTAAAAACTGAAAAACATATTTTTGGAAATGATTACTATTACTTTAAACTTTATGAAAACGCCGAATTACTAGACCAGCAAAACAATCGCAAAAACACTACTCCATTAATAAATGAAAAAGCAAATTCATTAACCTATTATCAAAGAGGCGCATGGGCTATTGTTGCCTTAGAAGAATTAATTGGCGCTCCAGATTTCAAAAAAATAGTCAAAGAATTTCTAAACACATTTGCTACTAAAAATGTTACTACCAATCAATTTTTAGCAATTGTCTTAAAACATACTCGCAAAGACATTTCAGGCTGGAGTACTAAATGGCTTTATCAAAAAGAATTTCCTACAAGAGAGGCTCTAAACATACTAACAACATCTAATTTTATGCGTCAATACCTGCAATTGGCAGGAGAACGCACTCAACCTTTTATAGGAAAATATCAGTATTTATCGAAAGCATTGGACTTCCCCATTAATCCTTATCTAGCAAGCGAAGCGGTTAGTCAATTGTATGGAGAAAATAGCCCAGAGGCTTTTGTTCTTTTAGAAAAAGCTTTTAAAAGTAACAATCCCGCTGTCTTAAAAACAATTACTGAAACTTTTACTAACATCCCTGAAGCCTACGAACAACGATTTAAAAAACTACTATCAAGTGATTCATACACAACAGTAGAAAACAGCTTATACCAACTTTGGAATAATTTTGAGCAACATCAAAAAAAATATTTAGACCTTACTAAAAATAACATTGGAGATAATAATAAAAATATTAGAGCTGCTTGGTTAGCTTTAGCTTTAAACACTCCAGGTTTTTCTAATGAAGAGAGAAATACATTTAGAAAGCAACTAAATCAATTCACATATCCTAACCATTCTATAGAATTAAGAAAATTTGCATTTCAATTCTTGGCGTTTTCAAATAATTATACTGACCAAAGTCTAATCAATTTATCCCAATCAGCTGTACATCCGAATTGGAGATTCAACAAGTTTTGCAGTGATACTATT
Source organism: uncultured Aquimarina sp. (assembly GCA_947493035.1). Lineage (GTDB taxonomy): Bacteria > Bacteroidota > Bacteroidia > Flavobacteriales > Flavobacteriaceae > Aquimarina. Next base: position 12,070 of record CANLOW010000011.1, on the reverse strand, counting down.
AAAAACTTATTACAAGACCCAAAGTATCAAAAACGTTTTTTACATTTAGCATCACAGTTACCCAATAAGGTTCAGAAACTTATCGCGACTGATTAATTATAAATCATTATTAGACTATTGAGTTATGTAGTATACCCTACAACATCCCAATTGACTTAATAATCAATAACTCTACAACCTACTATAATGAGAGCATTAGTTATTTCTGGAGGAGGAAGCAAAGGTGCTTTTGCGGGCGGTGTTGCCGAATACCTTATACGCGAGCAAAAACGCACTTACGATCTTTTTATTGGTACTTCAACAGGAAGTTTGTTGTTACCTCATTTGTCCTTAGGAAAAATAGATAAGGTAAAACATATATATACTAACGTTAATCAAAAAAATATTTTCAGCCTAAACCCTTTTCGTGTTCGAGAAAAAGAAGGTCGAGAATTTGTATCTATAAATTATATAAATACGATTCTTCAATTCATAAAGCTGAGACGAACATTTGGTGAAAGCAAAAATCTTAGAAAATATATAAAAGCTAATTTTTCTAGAGAGGAATTTGAAGAAGCTAAAAAATTAAATTTCGATGTTATTGTAACTGTTTCTAACCTCACTAAAAGTACTACTGAGTACAAATCGATCCATCAATATAGCTATGAAGAATTTTTAGATTGGATTTGGATTTCTTCTAACTACACCCCTTTTATGAGTATTGTAAAAAAGGATTGTTGTGAATACGCTGACGGTGGTTTTGGTTCTATGATCCCTATTCGAGAAGCTATAAAACGTGGTGCTACAGAAGTAGATGTTATTATTTTGGAATCTGAAAACCTTGAACACAACAAAATTCTTGGAAAAAACCCATTTTCTCTAATGGTTAATCTTTTTGGTTTCATGTTCGATCAAGTTGAACGACATAATATAACTGTAGGAAAGTTAGCTGCTAAAAACAAAGGAATACCACTAAACCTGTACTACACTCCTTCACAACTTACTGAGAATGCATTAATCTTTAATAAAAAGAAAATGACTGAGTGGTGGCAACTAGGATTTGATTATGCCAAAAAGAAATTTGACCAAAAGGCTCTTAATGAATTAAGAGATATTGATATGAAAGGGTAATAACAGCACAAAGTAATCAGTATACAGTATTAAGACTTTAGTTTTACTAAAGCACAATATAAGTTTTTTTGAATATCCGTAATCACTAATAATAAAAATCACGTCATCCTGAACTCGTTTCAGGATATCTTTAAGGATATAAAAATCAGCAGGATGAGATTCCTTGTCAAGCAAGGAGTGACGAAACTTTATATAATATTATTAATTGCGGATATATATGTTTTTAATTAAATACTTAAATCTTAATACTATATACGTAATACTAATATCTCTATGGAAGGCATTATCAACTACGAAGCATTTGTCTTAGCAGGAATCATTTTGAATCTTACCCCTGGTGCTGACACACTCTATATTTTAGGGCGAAGCATTTCACAAGGAAAAAAAGCAGGGATCTTATCTGTATTAGGAATTAGCACAGGAGCTAGTTTACATTGTCTTTTTGCCATTTTTGGACTTTCAAGCATACTGGCGCAATCAGCAATAGCTTTCCAAATAGTCAAATATATAGGAGCCTTGTATTTGATTTACTTAGGAATTAAAACCCTACTCTCAAAAAGCACAGATAATTTTGAGATAAAAGACAACCTTTCTAATAATCGCCCTTGGAAAATCTATATCTCTGGAATTTTCACCAACCTATTAAATCCTAAAGTAGCACTTTTCTTTCTAGCATTTTTACCTCAATTTGTAAAACCAACATATCAGAATGATCTATTACCTTTTGCAATTCTTGGGGCTACTTTTATGACTACTGGTATCATTTGGTGTTTAGCTTTAGCCATCTTCTCTTCAGAACTTTCTAAAAGCATACGTACTCATATCAAATTCAAAAAGTGGTTAGAAAAAGCTACAGGAACTATTTTTATTGGGCTAGGAATTAAATTAGGGTTTACTGAAAACCTATAATACCTTAATGGAAATTATATCAAAAAACTTGAGTCATCATACATTTTTTTGTCGATTCAAAAAAATTACTAAAAATGTAGACTCATATTTTACTTGAAATCTGAATTATTAGTTATCCTAAAAACTGACTCACCTCATTTCTAATAAAAGACTGCGCTACATCTGAAGCCGTTTCATCTCCTCTACTTGCTAACACTGACTCCCTCATTTGAGAAGCTGTAGTCACATTTTCATGAGGCTGTACAATCTGAGACAATATCGCTTGCTTAGTTTTTAATATTGTCACCCAACATTCATTGCTAACATACATTTGCTGGGTAAGATTATGCTCAAATTCTTGATTTATATTTGCAATCAATAATTGCTTATACTCTTTCAAATCTTCCCCAATAGGTTGTACTCTAACCACCAATTTATCCAGACTAATACGATCTAACAACAATGTTAGGCGCTCATAAGCTTGCAATCTTAATGGAAGTATTTCCTTTTGATTCTCCTTTAGTAATTGATATTTCTGTTTTAGTGTTTCCTTTTTCACCATACTTTGAATTGCAAAGAAACCTAATAAACCGACAATTAGCGCAGGCGCCATTACTAATAAAACCAAATTGTAATCTATATTCATAATATATCTATTTACTACTGAAAACTAGTTGCTCTAAAATCTAGTAGGGTAGCGATCTAAAATCTTTTTTTAATACCTAACATTCTTCACATCGATAGGAGCACTACAATAGCCTCCTCCTAAAGTAGGACAAGTTACCAATTCACCTGTAGAATTGAAAGGAACAGGATCTTTGTGATATCCATATGTTGCAGCCAAAGTAGCTGTACTATTATTATCTCCTTGACTTACATTTACATCATCCATCGTAAACTGGCATGGATGCTCATACCCTGCAGCATGAGTAATCTCTAACAACTCTTTATTAAAGTTTTTGAAATAATACATCACTCGCTCCGATTTACTTGTCGGATCGATTCCCGCTTGTAACCATTTACTTTGTGTTGCCACCCCAGCAGGACATTTATTCGTATGGCATATTTGAGCTTGAATACACCCTATACTCATCATTGCCTCACGCGCTACATTAATACAATCTACACCCATTGCAAAAGCCATAGCAGCCTTAGCTGGAAAACCTAACTTACCACTAGCTACAAATACAATACGATCTGTAATACCAACATGCTTAAAAATTTTATACACTTCACTAAATCCATACACCCAAGGGAGTGCTACATGATCAGCAAAACTAGGAGGTGCAGCACCAGTACCTCCTTCTCCTCCATCGATGGTTATAAAATCAGGTCCTCTACCTTGCTTTTTCATTTCTTCAGCCAAAGATCTCCAATCATCTAACTTTCCTATAGCAGCTTTTACACCAACTGGCAAACCTGTTGCTTCTGCTATCTCTTCTATAAAATCAATCATTTCAGGAACTGTAGAAAATGCAGTATGATGGGCTGGAGACAAAACGTCTTTACCAATTTCGACACCTCTAATTTCTGCAATCTCTTTGGTGATTTTTTTCCCAGGTAAAACTCCTCCCTTCCCTGGTTTAGCACCTTGAGATAATTTCACTTCAATGGCACGAACTTGTGGATTCTTCTTAACTAATTCCACTAATTTTTCTAAAGAAAAATTACCATCCTTATCTCTAGTCCCAAAATAACCTGTACCTAAATGAAAAACAACGTCTGCTCCAAATTGATGATAAGGAGAGAGTCCTCCTTCACCTGTATTATGATAAGCATAAGCCTTTTTACAACCTTTATTTAATGATTCAATGGCTTTTGCGGAAAGAGATCCAAAACTCATCGCCGATACATTAATAACAGACGCGGGGCGATAAGGCTTTTTTCTATTATTAAACACACCCATTTCTTTCGCACAAGGCAAAAAATATGGGTCTATTGCATTAGCATGCTTCCCTTTAACTTTAAAAGGAAACATTGCATTTTTGATGTAAATATATTGTGGACCAAAAATGTCTCGGTCTGTACCAAAGCCTTCGTAATTATTCTCATTTTTGGCTGAAGCATATATCCAACTACGTTCTATTCTATTGAAAGGCAACTCTTCTCTATTATTAGCCACAATATACTGCCTCAACTCAGGCCCTATAGTTTCTAGCATATAACGAAAATGTCCCAGAATAGGGAAATTATGAGTTATCGTATGCTTTTTATTAAAAAACACATCACGTATTGCCACTATCACTAACACTACTAATAACCAAGCCCACCAAGGGATTATACGTATAAATTCCATTTATTAATTTTAATCTAAATCTAAAAATAAGCTCTTAATATCAGTAGTTGGTATCATGCAATTCTCTTTTTTACCAAACCATCGGTATCTATTTTTGGCTATTAAATCGTAAATAGGGTCACGTAGCCAAGATGGAAAAATCAGAAAAACTCTTAATATTTTAGGCCATCCTTGTAATTGCTTAGCAATCTGTATAGCCGCTGAAGATTTCACATAATAGGCAACATTAGGGTTTATCATCACTATAGAATCTATTTTAGATCTATCTATATGACGTTCTTCCAATAGTTTTTTCCCTAAATCACTGTTCAGTGAAGCGTAACGAAATAAACGTTTTTTATCTCTGTTTATAATAAATTGAATAGAGTGGTCGCATAGGTTACATACGCCATCAAACAATATTATTTGACCCCCTTCGGGAATTAATCTATGGTAATCCAAGTGTCGTTCTTATTTTTTGATCTTCGTTATGGTTTTTATTCCAATACGGCATCATTTTACTTGTTATCCTCTTAGCGACTGTTTTAGGGTCACTTCCATTTTCTTCTGTCCATCCTTGAATCATGTATGGAAAGGTATTCATGAATGTAATGGTCAATTTACGATCTAATTCAGGATAATTCAATAGATAGATATATGTAATATCATCTTGCTTTAATTCTCCAATAGCTTTGTAACGTTTTATTTCTTTATGTTTCAATCTTAAAAACTCGAAAGACGGAATCATTTCAAACTCACCTACAGGTAAATAACTAGGGGCAATACGAAGTATATTCCACAAGTCATTTTCTAAAGCCGATTTGGGCAATGTTAAAGAAATATCTCCTTCCGTTTCAAAATAAGAATACCCTTTTATGTCAAATTTATCGCGGTTATTTAATTGCATAAATACCTGACCACACCATTCTTGAACACTGGCTGTAATTTTTAAAGCATGCCTTTTATTCCCTTTTAATGGTAAAAAACTACTCTGCATAATACTGTAAGGATATACTCCTGTAACAAATTTCTTTACTGTATTCAATTTTAACACCGGAACATTATCATCATTAGCATAATCGGCTTTGACTTGTTTTTCCGGCACAAAATCTTCTGTAACATAAATCAAAGAGGCGGTACCTTCTCGTAATTCTCCATACCTACTTTGTTTTAATTTAAAAGTGGTTATTTCGGCCTCTCCTGAATACCAATATGATTTAAATTCTGCCGGAATATTATAATTCACTTCTTGACTTTTAGAATCTTGGCACCCCAATATTCCTAAAGTTACAATTGCTAATAATAATCGAATAAAGAAATCCATCATCTTAAAAATTTACCTCAAGATAGCACAAGCATATTACTGATTAAGTGCGTTTAACGTTTCGTAAACAATATGTGTTGGTAATCCAACAACATTAAAATAACTTCCCTCTATACGGTCTACTCCTATCAAGCCAATCCATTCTTGAATTCCGTAAGCACCTGCTTTATCTAAAGGCTGGTACTTATCCACATAATGTTCAATTTCTTTTCTTGACAATGCCTTGAAATGTACTTTAGTCGTATAGTTTTTTATTATTTGTTTTTCTGTCGTTGTAAAGCATACTGAAGATATTACCTCATGCCAATCGTCACTTAACCCAACTATCATCTCTATAGCTTGTTCTGAAGATTTAGGTTTTCCTAACGCCACACCTTTGTGCCATACAATAGTATCACTAGTAATGACTACTTCGTCTTTCTTTATGTCTTTTTGATATGCAGATGCTTTTAGTTTCGAAAGATAATCTGTAATGCTTGTTCCTTGTAATTCTTGGGGGTATACCTCTTCAATGGAACGCAATCTTATTTCAAAATCTAATTCTAAATCTTTTAAAAACTGTTGCCTTCTAGGAGAACCTGATGCTAATATTATTTTCATTTATTAATACAATTATAGTCATTGGATTTGCAATTTCTACATACGAAAAATAACAAACCTTAAACTTGTGTTAGCGATGATGGTATGGTTCATTCCTTAAAATGGTAAACCCTCTATAGATTTGTTCAACAAAAAATAAGCGTACCATTTGATGCGAAAATGTCATTTTACTTAACGACAGTTTTCCCTGGGCTCTTTGATAAACTTCTTCACTAAATCCATACGGACCACCGATGACAAAAAACAATTTTTTAATACCACTATTCATATGTTTTTGCAAATAGCTAGAAAAAGCTACCGAATCAAATTGCTTGCCCCCTTCATCTAATAAAACAAGCGTGTCACTTTTTTGTAACTTACTCAAAATCAACACTCCTTCTTTTGATTTTTGTTCTTTCTCACTTAACTTTTTTGCGTTCTTGATATCTGGAATAATTTCTAATTGAAACTTCACATAAAAGCCTAAGCGTTTTTTATACTCTTCAATCAATGAAATTAAATGAGTATTATCTGTTTTACCAATCGCCAATAATGTAATAGTCATTACGGTAAATTATAGTTAATTTGCATTATACAAAAATAACCATCAATTATGATTAGTAAAGAGCAGTTTGATAAAGAAATTCAATTGATTATAGCCAATGCCATCCGTGAAGATGTTGGAGATGGTGACCATAGTTCGTTGGCTTGTATCCCTGCTTCAGCTCAAGGAAAAGCAAAATTGTTAGTTAAAGATGAAGGAATTTTAGCTGGTGTTGAATTCGCAAAGCTAGTTTGCGCATACGTTGACCCTCTTTTGAAAGTCGAAGTGCTTATCGAAGATGGTTCACCTGTAAAATATGGAGATATTGCATTTTATGTAACTGGAAGTTCTCTATCTATACTTAAGGCTGAACGATTAGTCCTTAATGCGATGCAACGTATGAGCGCTATTGCTACCAAGACTAAAAAATTTGTAGACCTATTAGAAGGTACTAACACAAAAATATTAGACACCAGAAAAACAACTCCTGGTACTAGAGCTCTTGAAAAATGGGCCGTTAAAATTGGTGGAGGTGAAAATCATCGCTTTGCATTATATGATATGATTATGCTAAAAGACAATCATATTGATTTTGCAGGAGGAATTACGCAAGCAATCGACAAGACCAAAGCTTATTTAAAAGAAACCGGAAGAGATTTAAAAATCATAGTAGAAGCTAGAGATCTGGATGAAATTCGTGAAATATTGAAATCAGAAGGGGTCTATCGTATTTTGATAGATAACTTTAATTACGAAGATACTAAGACTGCCGTGTCCTTAATCGGAGACCAATGCTTAACCGAATCTAGTGGAGGAATAGACGAAACTACCATTAGAGGCTATGCAGAATGTGGCGTTAATTATATCAGTAGTGGCGCATTAACACATTCTGTTTACAATCTTGACCTTAGTTTAAAAGCTGTATAAATGAGTGTTATCGGGGAGCGTTTAAAAAAAAACAGACTTATTCGTCTTGGGAAGCTGGGCTTAGAGTCCATCAAAATCCCAGGGTTGAATGGACTATCGCTCTATGACTTGATGTATATGTATATTAAAGGAATCGTTTACGGAGCTTTTTCTACGCGTGCATCAGGTATTTCGTTTAGTGTTTTTTTAGCCATTTTCCCTTTTCTTTTATTTCTTTTAAACCTTATTCCGTACATACCTATTGATAATTTTCAAGTAGAATTTTTAAATTTCATCAATCAAATACTTCCTCCTAAAACCTCTGAGTTTTTTGACAGTATCATTGCGGATATCGCTAAAAACAAACGTGGAGGCCTACTTTCTTCTACATTTTTGCTTTCAATATTCTTAATGACGAATGGAATTAACGCTGTGTTCTCAGGGTTTGACAACTCATATCACACAGAAATTAGTCATAGTCTCGTCAAACAATACTGGCTAGCTTTAGGGGTTGCTATCATTTTGGCATTGTTCTTGTTTTCTACTATATACGTGACCTTTTATTTCACCTATTTGGTAAATACGTATGAGCATATCCTGATAGGAGACACTATATTTTGGTTAAAATTTGGTCGCATTTGTTTCTATATTCTTATGGTATTAAGCACAACTGCTACTTTATTTTATTTTGGAACTAAAGAAGGAAGAGTAGTTCATTTCTTATCTCCTGGAGCTATTTTAACAACTTTTCTTATATTAGTTACTACCTACCTATTCGGGTTTTATATAGATAATTTTTCTAGATATAATGAAATATACGGTTCTATAGGAGCTTTATTGATCTTAATGCTGTACATCTATATAAATTCTAATTTGGTACTACTAGGGTACGAATTGAATGCTACACTAGCTAAACTAAAACGCTCATCAAAAAAATAATTTATTATGAAAAAACTATTTGTTTTTATCACTGTAGTACTTGCTACTATCATTACCACTAATGCACAAGTAAAAATTGGAGATGCTACTTTGCCAAGTACTTTAACCTTTAAAGAACAAGCATTAGAACTTAATGGTGCTGGTATTCGAAAAAAATTATGGTTCAAATTGTATTCTGCAGGATTATATCTAAATAAAAAAAGTAATAATGCTTCTGATATTGTAAATACAGATCAACCTATTGCTATTCGTTTGCATATTACCTCTAGTTTAATTTCTACAGGAAAACTAATTGGAGCTGTACAAGATGGATTTGAAAAAACAAATAATGAATCTACTGTAAAAAAATTACAACCTAAATTGGATCAATTTATTGGATTCATAAATGGAGAAATAGAAATAGATGACAAATATGATATCTTTTACCTACCATCAACAGGACTTAGCATTTCTAAGAATGGAGTACACAAAGGTACTATTGAAGGCTTAGATTTCAAGAAAGCTGTATTCAACATATGGCTAGCACAAAACCCTGTAGATGAAGACTTAAAAGAAAGTCTCTTAAAAAATTAGTATTTTTGTATAACTATTAATAGTCCCTTTAAAATTATGAAAAACCTACTAACCTTAGTTTTAACCATTGCAATTTCATTCGTTTCTTTTGCGCAGATACCTGTTGGTAGAACTGTGATGGAATATGAGATTGAACGAAATGGAGAAGCTTTAAAGATGAATGGAGCTGGCACAAGAAATATGCTATTTATCGAATTGTATTCTGCTGGCTTATATTTAAAGAAACGTAATAGTGATGCTGTTGCTACTGCTTTCGAAAACGAGACTATGTCTCTCCGTATCAAAGTAACTTCTAAACTAATTAAGAGGGAAACTATGATAAAAGCTATGGAAGCTGGTTTTGAAAAGGCTACGGATGGAAACACCCTTCCCTTAAAAGAACGTATAGCTAAAATTAGTGAATACTATGCTAAACCCATTGGTAAAGGCGATGTTTTAGAATTAACGTATATCAAGGACAAAGGAGTTCATTGTTATTTCAATGACGAATTGTATGGTATTATAGAAGGTCAAGATTTCAAGTTTGCCTTATTTAAAGTTTGGCTAGGTAACGACCCTGTAAACACAGAACTAAAAAATAAGTTAATGGGGAATATTTAAAACCTCTCAAAAGTAAAACTTAAAATGCCTCTATAGAAATTTATCTACAGAGGCATTTTCATATATTTTAATGATACTTGATTACATTTTGCTAGCCCTATTCTGAAGATAATAATCTAAAAGCACAATTGCTGACATAGCTTCTACAATAGGAACTGCTCTAGGTACTACACAAGGGTCATGCCTTCCTTTTCCTTGCATTACGACATCTTTTCCTTCTTTATCAATTGAAGGTTGATCTTGCATAATCGTTGCAACTGGTTTAAATGCTACATCAAAATAGATATCCATTCCATTAGAAATACCTCCTTGAATACCTCCTGAAAGGTTTGTCTGCGTCGTCCCATCTGCATTAAACAAGTCATTATGCTGACTTCCTTTCATTTCGGCTCCTTCGAAACCACTACCGTATTGAAATCCTTTCACAGCATTGATCGACAACATCGCTTTTCCTAACTCGGCATGCAAACGATCAAAAACGGGCTCTCCTATTCCAATAGGCACTCCTTTAATCACACAACTTACGATACCTCCAACAGTATCTCCTTCTTTACGAATTTGTTTAATATAAGCTTCCATTTCTGTTGCCATTTTTTCATCTGGACAACGTACTATATTACTTTCTGTCTTAGAGAAATCTATATCTGTATAAGGTTTTTCTAATTTCAATGGTCCTACTCCACTTACAAATGCATGAATTGAAATACCTTGCAGTGCTTGCTTTGCAATAGCCCCTGCTACTACTCGACAAGCCGTTTCGCGAGCGGAAGAACGTCCTCCTCCTCGATAATCTCTTACATCGCCAAACTTTTTATAGTAAGTATAATCTGCATGTGAAGGTCTAAAGGAATCTTTAATATGTGAGTAATCCTTAGATTTTTGATTTGCATTTTTAATTACAAACCCTATAGGTGTTCCAGTAGTAACACCTTCAAAAATCCCTGAATAGAACTCTACCGTATCAGGCTCTTTTCGTTGAGTAACGATAGCAGACTGTCCAGGCTTTCGACGATCCATTTCTTGTTGTATCGCTTCCAAATCAATGGTAATTCCTGCGGGACACCCATCGATAACTCCACCAATAGCTACACCATGAGATTCGCCAAAAGTTGTTAATCTAAATAGTTTTCCAATGCTATTTCCTGCCATAAAAAATTATTTTCCACAAAAGTAATGGTATCGTTTCATTTAACCCAAAAAACGAAGCTAAACAAAACAAAAAAACCTAGTCGAATTTCGACTAGGTCTATAATTTTATAAAAAGTATTGTAATCTTTGCTTACTTCAATGTAATAGTATCTTCGAAACTATAATCTGCGATCTTCGTTACTATTGTGTACTCACCAGTTGGTAAGTTATCCAAATTAAAAGCGCTATATGTTACTAAATCTTCGTTGTGTGTATTGTACATTTCAACACCAGCTGCATCAATAATACTTAACTTAACTTCTGATTTAGTGAAGTTATTGATCAACACCTTAGCTACTTTATCACTTAAAGTTACTGTTGGAGCTTTAAACACCTTTTTAGAATCTTCTAAAACAGTTACTTTATCTTCTGCTACGATTACTGGAGTAACCTCGATTTTACCAGCTTCTTTAGACTCAATGAAATAAATTCCTTCTGGAGCTCCTGAGAAATCAAATGTTTTGTGTAACCAGTTTCCTTTAGTTAAGTTTTCTCTAAATAAAACCTCATCTTTAGTATCGACAATAGATAATTGCTCCCCACCATCTACACTTGTCATTGAAATTTCTACTTTTTTATCTGCAGAATTTTTTACGGCAATTTTGTTCGTTGCTTGAGCTACTACGGCTGTTAAAAGTGCTACACTTAACAATCCTTTTCTGATTACGTTTCTCATAATAAACTCTTTTTTTATGTTGAGTATTAATTACACTTCAAAGGTACGCTAGCAACACACGTTATATTATCGCTCTGTTACTCTATAGTGATGCTATTTTAACCGAAAATATTATAGTAACTTCAATTAATTGCAAACGACAAAATACATTTACTACACTTTCAGTTATTTACAATAAAATTACTTTCGAAAAAGAGAAGTGAATTTTCAATATCATTTAAATGTTAAGATCAAATAATAAATTTCTTTCAATAAACAGTTTTAGATATTGATATATTGACAAAATGGGATAAGATTACGTGTAAGGAACAGCCGATTCCTTTTGAGTAAAGAAAATATTACTTGATAATATTAGACTAAGACTAGATTATTACTACTAGACATACTTATTAAATGAACCACTATGGACTTAAAGTCCATAGTTTCGGCTGGTGACTTAAAGTCACCCATACAGTCTCCTACTCCAAT
>CANLOW010000010.1 GCA_947493035.1 uncultured Aquimarina sp. | reverse complement strand
CAAAAGTAAGGTTTTTAGAAGCTGAAAGCGAAATGCACTAAAGTGCATAGTTTGAACTATTCCTGAGACCAATCAATGCTTAAAATTAAACTATAACAACAAAAAGACCATCATCTGTCTTCTCCACTTTAGCAATACTATTCTTTGTTAATTCTTTAATTGCTTTATCCCATTTTTTATTAGAAAGCCCCGAAGATATTTTTAGATCAGCTAAAAGGATTTTTTCTTCTTTCTTTAGCACTTCAACAATACTCTTTGCCTCATCACTAATGGCAATTTGCTTAGTTTCTGGCTTCATTTGAGGAAAGAACAGTACCTCTTGTATAGATTGATTATTAGTTAAATACATTATCAAACGATCCATACCGATACCTAATCCAGATGTAGGAGGCATTCCATATTCTAAAGCTCTTACGAAATCATAGTCGATAAACTCACCTGCCTCATCATCTCCTCGTTGTGCTAATTTTAATTGCGCTTCGAAACGCTCTAACTGATCTATAGGATCATTTAACTCAGAATATGCGTTAGCTACCTCTTTCCCACAAATCATTAATTCAAAACGCTCTGTTAATTCAGGATTGTCGCGATGTGTTTTACATAAAGGAGACATTTCCTTTGGGTAATCCGTAATAAATGTTGGTTGAATGTAATTTCCTTCACATTTCTCTCCAAACATCTCATCGATTAACTTTCCTTTACCCATAGTATCATCTACTTCGATACCCATATCTTTGGCAGCTACCCTCAATTCATCTTCAGACTTACCATTAATATCGAAACCTGTAAAATGCTTAATAGAATCGGCCATAGTTACTCGTGCATAAGGTGCTTTAAAACTTACCTTATGCTCTCCAAAAGTAACATCAGTAGTACCATTTACAGCTAAAGCACAGTGTTCTAATAATTGTTCAGTAAATTCCATCATCCAATTGTAGTCCTTATAAGCTACATAGATTTCCATTGCTGTAAATTCAGGATTGTGAGTACGATCCATCCCTTCGTTACGAAAGTTTTTAGAAAACTCATATACCCCTTCAAAACCTCCAACAATTAACCTTTTCAGGTATAACTCATTAGCAATTCGCATGTATAATGGAATATCCAATGAATTATGATGTGTTACAAATGGGCGTGCTGAAGCACCTCCAGCGATTGGCTGTAACACAGGAGTTTCAACCTCAAAATATTCGCGATCGTTAAAGAACTGTCGCATGGCATTAAAAAGCTTAGTTCTTTTAACAAAAATCTCTTTTACTTGAGGGTTTACCGCTAGATCTGCGTAACGCTGGCGATAACGCATTTCTGGATCTACAAATCCATCATATGTATTTCCTTCACTATCCGTTTTTGGTAAAGGAAGTGGTTTTAAGGATTTACTTAATAAAGTAAAATTTTTAACCATTACTGTTTTCTCACCTACTTGAGTTGTAAACAGCTCTCCTTCTACTCCAATAAAATCACCTATATCAAGTAATTTCTTATAAACATCATTATAAAGCTCCTTATCCTCTGTTGGACAGATTTCATCTCTATTAAAGTATACTTGAATACGCCCTTTACCATCTTGTAATTCAGCAAAAGATGCTTTTCCTTGAATTCGTCTAGACATTAAACGACCCGCAATAATTACCTTTTTGCCTTCTTCATATTCTTCTTTAACATCTTTAGAAGATGAATTTACTGGGTATAATGCCGCTGGGTATGGCTCAATGCCTTTATTACGAAGGGTATTTAACTTTTCTCTACGTACGATTTCTTGTTCTGATAATTGCATATTCAAAATTTAATCCCGTATTAATGGGCGCATTTTCAAGGTGTTTTTATAAAACTATAATTCTTAATCTTTCTGGTGATTTCTTCTTCAACCGACAATTGAAAAAATTAAAAATCAAACACAAAGATACTAATTGGGTTTAGAGTTATTAAATTATTAGATTACTGAATAATTACTAATTTTAATAGAAAGCATCGCATCTAAAATACTCTAAGTAATTTCAATAAATAAGACTTAATTTCAATATGAGTTTTTGAACGCTGCACTCTTTAGAGACACTAATGAATTACAACTATATGAACAACCTATTCTTCTTCATTCCATTTCTCACATTATCATTTTTTTCGGCTATTGGACAAAATATTATAGCAAATATCGATATAGAAAAAAGCATAAAAAATGGTGCTCGCATTTATAAAAAAGACTGTAGAATTTGTCATAAAACAGATGGTTTAGGAAAAATAGGGAAATATCCACCACTTGCAAATTCAGATTGGTTGAAAAACAATCCTATTAAAGCAATAAAAGCCATAAAATATGGACTGGAGGAAGAAATTATAGTAAATAATATTACATACAATAATCAAATGAAAGCTAGATCACTCAACGATCAACAAATTGTTGATGTTATGAATTATATACTTAACAGTTGGGGTAATGAGAGCGAGAGAGCAATTTCAATTTCAGATGTTATCGAATAAAAGGTTTCTATATTAACCTTGATACTTCTTTTTCTTGATGATAACCTTCTACAGAGGAGGAATGATCGTTATAGTGTAATGTTTTAATACCGTTTACTGTAACTTTTAAATCTTGTTTAACAGAATTATCTACTTCATTTTCTCCTTGAAGCTTCACACTAACCATCTTAATTTCTAACTCTTCCTTTACAAGTAATTTAGAATCTACAATAACTTCTAAATTACTATCACTAGTCTCATTTTTCTCATGTATTTTCAGAAACTTAAATTCTTTCTTAAGCATCACAGATAGATCAGCATTTAAACTTACTGCAGAAAAAGAATCACCAGATGTAACTTTAATTTTATCTGATTCTAAACAAATAAAAATTTTATCTGAAACGTTCTTCAGATTATCGAGCAATTTTGTTTTTGATAACTGTTTTATTACATCCATTATATAAATATCAATTATAAAAGTATTCTATTTCAGCATAAATATATCCGTTTCTGTAATATCTTAACGATTCATTAATATAACTTTTATCAATATTCTTAATCATTGATTTTTTAATACCTTTTATTCAGTTATCGATAAAAAACAACGGTTATTCTACTGATTTAAAAATATTTAACACACATCTATATAAGATTTAGATGAAATAATTTCTAATATCCTTTATTAAAGACCTCCATTTATTTTTTTAATTTCTCGTTCAATAATTACTCTAATCCCCGGACTTAGTGTCTTTAAATAATATTCTGTTGTAAAATGTTTAATGTCTTGTTGAATTTCTGGATAGGGCTCAGCTATCTTCAATAACATCCAAAATGCTCTAATTCTAGTAGAAGGTATCTTTTTTATGTCTTCCCATAATGTCATACATTTATCAAACAACCTCCCTTCCTGCTCTTCATTTAATTGCATTTTATCCAAAACTATTAGAACTTGCCTTTGATGTCCATCATGATTCAACTTTAATAAAACTTCAATAAAATCATCAACTAAAGGTTTTATCAACACATCATTTTTTTCCATTATATGTCCTACTAATAAAGTACTTCTCCACGCATTTGAGTATTCTAGGCTCAAAGAAGCTTCCAATAAAGATTGAAATAATTCAAAATGATCTTTTATATAACTAATCATTACTTCCTTCTTTCGGAAATTACTAAATATATAATCTATAGCTGTGAAATTTATCTCACTCATAATCGACAACAAATGATTACAAACAGAATTAAACAAGTAATTACCGATTAAAACGCTTACCAATTATGATGTTTGCAGTGTTCAATTTTCAATAAATATACCCATGAGTACATTAAAAAACAAAGTACAATTAATAGGTCGTTTAGGTCAAGATCCTGAAATCATTAATCTAGAGAGCGGAAAAAAATTAAGTAGATTTTCTATTGCCGTAAATTCTGGATATACAGATCAAAAAGGAAATCGAGTAGAAAAAACAGATTGGTTTACGATTACGAACTGGGATAAAAAAGCCGATTTTACAGAAAAATACCTTTATAAAGGCAAAGAAATTGCTGTAGAAGGAAAGCTAAGCACTAGAACCTATGAAACAGCTACAGGAGAAAAGCGCTATACTATGGAAATTATTAGTGATGAAATCTTGTTACTTAGCGATCCTAAAAATTCATAAATGGATAGCGATGCGTCAGTAATTCCATTTTTTTCATAAGTGAAGCTTTGAATTTTTGATAAGCTTCACTTTCTGGTCGCATAGGTCTGTGAGCTAAACCTCTTTGAATTTCATCTGTAATCTTCATAATCGATTGTGTTTCCTCTTGATGTAGATAAGTTTCGCTAAAATGCTTCCATATATACATCACTGCTTGATCATTAGGGTGTACTAAATCAGCTGTATAAAAACGGTAATCCCTTAAACAATCAATTACTAATTCGTAGGCAGGATAATAAGTTAATCGATCATACGTCTTAGTAAGGTTATGTATAGCTGCTATTAGATGTGATTTACTTCTATTGTTTTCAACAATACCATCCCTGATATGTCTAACAGGAGAAACGGTAAAAACAATATTCAAAAAAGGATTAAAAAAAAGTAGTTTCTGAATAACCTCTCTAAGCTTAGCTTCAATTTCTTGAGCACTAGTCAATTTTTTATCAAACTCTTGCTGAGACACTCTATGACAATTTGCAACAATATTTTCAGAAGATTCATGTTGGTATCCCCATGCTGTACCTAGGGTTATCATTAAATATTTACTTTCCTTTAGAAATTGATGTGTATGATCTAAAGTAGTATTTAGCTTCTCTAATAACTCCGACGGGTTATCAGATGATAAAGAAGAATGTAACTGAAAACTTTGCCAAAAATCATGATGCTCAAAAAGGTCTTTTTCTGTAAAAGATTCATTTCTTATAATACGCTCTAACAAATCAACTATAGGAAATGGGTGAAAAATAATTCCAAACGGATTATTCAATGCTTGAAATTTGTGGTAGTTAAGCATATTGCCCATATGCTCTACAAAACAAGACCCCATTAACAACACCTTATCATTATAACTGATTGGGTCTATACTTGACTGTGAAGGAAGCTCTAAGAAAAAAGATGACATTTTAGGCTTGCTTTAAAATTGCTTTATTAATATCCGAAACTAATTTAGGGCCACTATAAATAAATCCAGTATACACTTGTACTAAAGTAGCTCCTGCATTCAACTTTTCTAATGCGTCCTCGGCAGTATGAATTCCTCCTACTCCAATAATAGGAAATCCTCCATTACTCTTATTCGATAAGTATTTAATCACTTTGGTTGACTTGTTAGTAACTGGCTTACCACTTAACCCTCCTTTTCCTATTTCATCAAGTCGTTCACTAGAAGTTTTCAACCCCTCTCTCGATGTCGAAGTATTACTAGCAATTACCCCATCTAGTTTCGTTTTTTGCACCAATTCTACAATTTCATCTAACTGGCCTTCATTTAAATCTGGAGCTATTTTTAATAAAATTGGTTTTTGTCTAAAAGCATTGTTATTCGCCTGTTGAACCGCTGCTATTAATTCTTCCAGATAATCTTTATCATTTAACTTAGCATGACTCGAAACATTAGGACAACTAACATTTAACACAAAATAATCTACAAAAGGGTGTAACGCATTAAAACATTCTAAATAATCTTTAGTGTAGTCTTCTGGTTTAGTACCTGTATTTTTCCCAATATTTCCTCCAATAATAACCTCTCCCTTATTATCTTTTAATTTATTGATAGCTTCTTCTACACCTTCATTATTAAATCCCATTCTATTGATGATTCCTTGATCATCAACCAAACGAAACAATCTTTTCTTTGGGTTTCCTACTTGCCCTTTAGGAGTCACCGTTCCTATTTCAATAAAACCAAATCCGTAATTTGCTAGCTCATTGTACAACACTGCATTTTTATCAAAACCTGCAGCTAGCCCAACTGGGTTTTGAAACTTCAATCCAAAAACTTCCCTTTCTAATTTAGCGTCATTTACCTTATACATAGCTTTATTCAAGCTTGCAACACCTGGTATTTTATGTATGAATTTAATAAGACTAAAAATAAAATGATGGACTTTTTCAGGATCAAACTTAAAAAGTATAGGTCTAATAAGACTTTTGTACATGTGCAGAAAATTTATTCAAAAATACTACTTAAAAATTGCTAGCGCAATTATTGATGTAAGCGATAAGCTCTAAACTAATTTCAAAAAACTTAACACCTATAAAAAAACCTCTATTCAATAAGAACAGAGGTTTTTCAATATTTTATTTATTTCTAAAAGAAACAAACACTTACTTATGCATTTCCTTTTGCATAATCAGCTAAGAATTTCTCTAAACCGATATCAGTTAAAGGGTGCTTTAATAATCCTTTGATAGAAGATAAAGGTCCAGTCATTACGTCTGATCCTAACTTAGCACAGTTTACAACGTGCATAGTGTTACGTACTGATGCTGCTAAGATTTCAGTTCCGAAACCGTAGTTATCATATACTGTACGAATTTCGTCGATTAAATTTAATCCGTCAGTTGAAATATCATCTAAACGTCCTAAAAATGGAGAAACATAAGTAGCTCCTGCTTTAGCTGCTAAAAGCGCTTGACCAACAGAAAATACTAAAGTTACGTTAGTCTTGATTCCTTTGTCAGAAAAATACTTACAAGCTTTTACTCCTGCTTCAATCATTGGCAATTTAACAACGATCTGTGGGTTTAATGCAGCTAATTCTTCACCTTGCTTGATCATTCCCTCATAATCTGTAGCGATTACCTCA
Organism: uncultured Aquimarina sp.; assembly: GCA_947493035.1. Taxonomy (GTDB): domain Bacteria; phylum Bacteroidota; class Bacteroidia; order Flavobacteriales; family Flavobacteriaceae; genus Aquimarina. The sequence goes on along the minus strand of CANLOW010000010.1, from coordinate 88,808 downwards.
GCAGAAACATCTCCTTCAACGATCTCACAAATTGCCTTGTAGTGATCAAGAATATTTTTCTCTCCAGTGATTCCTTCTTTAGCCATCAAAGATGGGTTTGTAGTTACACCGTCTAAAACTCCAAGGTCTTGAGCTTCTTTAATCTGCTCAAGATTAGCTGTATCAATAAAAAATTTCATTTTTCTAATTTTGAATAATTACTATTGTCACCAAAATTACAACTTATAATGATTAAGCAATAATTTTTCGAAGATTTTATCAGGTAGAAAACGTTTTAATAACACAGAAACTTTCTGCATAAATGCTCCCGATTTATAATGAATCTTAGGCGATTTAGTATTCATTATTTTTTCTACTAAAACTCCTACTTCCTCTGGATCTCCTCCTTCATCTACATGTGCATCCATTAAATTTAATGACATTTTATAGGTAGCTTCGTAATCAGAACCCTTGATTACTGGTGCATGATATCTGCCTCCTGCAATATTCGTTGCATAATCTCCTGGAGCTAAATTGGTGATTTTAATCCCAAAACTTTTGGTTTCCATACGCAAAGCTTCAGTAGTAACTTCTAATGCAGCCTTTCCAGCACTATAAATACCTCTAAAAGGCAACCCCATGTATCCTGCAATTGAAGTTGTGTTAATTATCAAGCCACTTCGTTGTTTACGCATTTGGGGTAATACTGCTTTTATTACGCGTAACGCTCCAAAATAATTCGTCTGAAAATGTTTTTCTATTTCTTCTTCAGGAATTTCTTCTACTGGCCCTGTAATTCCGACCCCAGCATTATTAACAAGTACATCTATTTGTCCTTCTCTATCGATAAGTGTTTCAACGGCTACTGAAATTGTTTCTGATTTTGTAACATCCATTTCTAGTAATGGAAAATCATTAAAGTCTGGATATTTTGCTAGAGAACGTGTAGTACCATAGATTGTATGACCTTTAGACTTTAGATAATTACCTGTAGCTCTACCAATACCGGAAGACCCTCCTGTGATAAGAATTATTTTTTTCGCCATTCTTCGTTTGTGCTAAGCTAAGAACACTAAGCATTTTTGAAATTAATAATGGCTTCAAAAGTAATGCTAAAAATAAAATTGAGGACAGAGACCTAAATAAAAGGCACAAAAAAAGGCAAGCTACCTACATCACACTGCTACGACCATATACCCTTGCTGCGTTCCCACCCTGGGGGATTCTACAGGAGCTAGTTGTGTAGGACTTGCCGACTGCAAATATACAATGCTTTTTCAGATTTATGAACAATGAATTTCAGTTTTCTGAACCTTTTATAAAATTTAATATCTTGGTGTCCCAAACAAAATGAAATGAGATTCAAAAACTTCCTAATAGCAAGCCTGTTAACCTTTTCTTTTATCCAATGCGGTAGCTCTAAAAAAACATTTCAATTCACTATTGAAATGGAAAAAGAAAATCAAAAATATCAATTAGGTGAAACTGTTACAGCAAAAATTGTTACCAAAGACAAACGTCCTATCACAAAGGTTATTTATAATTTTCAAGGTATTGACACTGAACAACAAGCTTCAACTCCCTTCTCCTTAAAACTAGACAATCATTTATTAGGAAATCACACACTAAAGGCAACTGTATTTACCAAAGATGGTAGTTTTTCTAGTATCACAAACCTCACTATCCTGAACAACAAATCTCCTAAAGTGTACTCTTATGAAATCATTGCAACCTACCCTCATAACACAAAACACTTTACTCAGGGTTTAGAAATTAACAACAATACACTCTATGAAAGTGCAGGGCACTATGGCGCTTCTAAATTACTAAAGAAGAACTTAAAAACAGGAGAAACACTAATAGAACACCCTTTTAGCAAAGAATATTTCGCGGAAGGTATTACTATCGTCAATGATAAAATTCACCTATTAACCTGGAGAAAACTTATTGGTTTTACTTTCGATCTAGAAACATTAAAACCTGAAGGAAGTTTTGCATACAACCAAAGTAAACAAGGTTGGGGAATCTGTTATGATGGCAAAAACACTATTTATAAAAGTGACGGAACTACCAAAATATGGAAACTAGATGCTAAAACCTTAGAAGAAAAAGAAGCAATACAAGTAGCCACTAACAAATCCATAAAATCTAGTTTTAATGAATTAGAATGGGTAAATGGAAAAATATACGCCAATACTTGGCAAAAAGATGGTATTGCTATCATAAATCCTGAAAACGGAGCTATCGAAGGCATCATTAATTGCAAAGGCTTACGTAAAGAGGTTGGCATTTCTGCTAAAGACAACGAAAAGGTACTTAATGGAATTGCTTACGATAAAGACACCGATCAATTATATGTTACTGGTAAATATTGGAAATCTTTATTTGAAATTAAAGTTGTTGAATAGATTATTCAGTATAAAGTATCCAGTACATAGTATTAAGACCTATCCTATGTGGTCTTTTCGTAATAATTAGTTCAATAATAACATTTAGAATAACTTTGAACTTTAAACCTTGAATTTGATGAAAATTAACAACATCCCAAATATAAAAAATACCGATAGTAATAACTTTTTCTTATTAGCTGGACCATGTGCCATAGAAGGTGAAGAGATGGCTTTACGTATTGCAGAAAAAGTAGTCGAAATTACTTCCGAATTAAAAATCCCTTATGTATTCAAAGGCTCTTTTAAGAAAGCAAATCGTAGTCGCATTGATAGTTTTACAGGAATTGGAGACGAAAAGGCTTTAAAAATTTTACGCAAAGTTAGCGAAACCTTTGACATTCCAACAGTAACAGATATCCATACAAATGAAGATGCTGCTAAAGCTGCTGAATATGTAGATATTTTACAGATTCCTGCTTTTTTAGTACGCCAAACTGATTTAGTGGTTGCTGCAGCCAACACAGGAAAAACAATCAACTTAAAGAAAGGGCAATTTATGAGTCCCGAAGCAATGCAACATGCCGTGCGAAAAGTAAAAGATAGTGGAAATGAAAATGCTATGATTACAGATCGTGGAACCATGTTTGGATATCAAGATATGATTGTAGATTTTCGAGGGATCCCTACAATGAAACAATATGGAACAACAGTATTGGATGTCACTCATTCCTTACAACAACCTAATCAATCTAGTGGAGTAACAGGAGGAAGACCTGACATGATAGAAACGGTTGCAAGAGCTGGTATTGCTGTCGGTGTAGATGGCTTATTTATGGAAACACATTTTGATCCTGCAAATGCAAAAAGTGATGGAGCTAATATGCTACACCTTGACTACCTAAAAGGGGTACTTCAAAATTTAGTTGCTATCCGACAAACTATTGTGAATATATAACATCTTAACTTATGAAGATTGCCTCTCCTTTCAAACTTTTTGTAACTGCAATATTATTGATTAATAGTTCAATAATATTTAGTCAAAAAAACATTAAAGAAATAATAAAAAAATTTCCCAATAGTTTTTATGATGGATATATAATTACGAAAAACAATGACTCTATCCCACTCTTTATGAACTCATTTACCTCGGTAAGTATAAAAAATATAAGTAAAATACGTCTTTACAATAAAAGCACCTTTGATAGGGTAAAATTTAAAACTAAAGATGTAAAATCATACTATTATAAAGACGAAAAATTTGTTAAAAAAAAATTAGCTCGACACGGAAAGCAAGCTTATTTGCAAGTTCTTGAAGAAGGAACCATTAATTTATATGAGTTCTCTAGGCTCATCACAAAGACAAAACCCAATGGAGAATCATTTAATGAATTGTACTACAAGATAGAGTACTATGTAGAAAAAGACAATAACCTATCTTTACTAAAAAAAAATAATTTCAAGAAAGTTGTAGAAGAATATACTAGCACATCAAATTTCACTAAGATTCGAAAAGAGTTTGGAGATAAATTTTCTATTAAAGATCTTGTGAAAATTATACAATTTAACAACAACTTATAATAATATACTTGTAGCTTCCATATTTACTTCTCTTAAACAACTCTAACATAAGCTAAAACAAATCAACTAATTTTAAAACAAGATAATTTGTGATATAAAAAAAGCCCCAATTTCATTATGAAATTGGGGCTTTTTAGATAACTAACAAAACTATTATTAATATGAAATATTATTATACACTCTTAACTGAAATAATAGACGATATATTTTCTTAGTGATTACATTTTATCAAAATTTTATTTAAAAATGTTATAATTTTTATAAAATAAAGCCTTCATATTTTAACATTTATTACAGTATTATAACTTCATCCTTTATTCTAACAAATCAATTATGAAAGTTTTAAAAAAACAAATTGCAGCACTCGCTTTTGCAATTATTGGAGTCTCTGCAACAGCGCAACAAATGGATTCTAAATCTGAAAACCTTTTAAATTCATTAAAAAATACTATTGGAGGATATGAAAAGTTAGCAGAAAAAAAAGACGTCCAGTTCAACTACGTATATGACAATTTTGAAAAAGGTAAAGACGTATCTGTAGAACGCTATATCTTTGACAAAGAACATTCATATGGTTCTTATTCTACACATCAAATCCATGTATTACCTAAAAAAGAGGGTAAAGTTGTACAGTCTTTAGTTAATAACACTCCTTCTGTAACCTTAGATGGAAAAACTATTTCTGATAAACAAGCTGTGGGTACAGCTGGTTTTTTAAGAAAGGTGAATATTTTTTGGTTTACAATGATGTATAAGCTTCACGATCCTGGGACAGTTTACAAACACATAGGCACTGAAGAGATGGAAGGTATTATCTACGACAAAGTAAGCCTTACTTATGATAATGGCATTACTAAGAAAACTAATGACGAGTACATTTTATACTTTAATCCTATAACACATCTAGTAGATGCTTTTTTCTTCAATATTGTTGATTTTGGAATTAAAAAGCCTATCCTAAAAATGACCTTGGAATATCAAAATATTGATGGTGTTTACATTGCAACTACCAGAAAATCATATGCTCCAAACAAAGATGGCGTGTATGAAATAGGCGGTGTATACTCTTCAAGTCAAATAAAATTCAATAACGGATTTAGTCTTGAAGATTTAAAATAGCTGATATTTATAGACAAGAGCAACAATAAAAAAAGCCTCGATTTCAAATTGAAATCGAGGCTTTTAAAAACCAACTAACTAAACTATTATTTATATATGAATTTCATCTTATATTATCTATTCACATTTTAAAGACGACATCTTTTTTTCTCTATTACAGTTTTAAACAAAAAAAGCGACCTTTTAAAAAGATCGCTTAAGTTCTATAAATATATTCTTAATGAAATGTCACAAAAGACTATTTATTAACATCATGTTGGTGACGAATAGATTCTTGGTGAATCGCATTATATACTTCAGTAATAAACTCTTCACTTAATCCTACTTGACCACCTTCAGTAATTGATTTCTCACGAATAGAATTCCAACGATCGTTTTGTAAGATCTGAACATTATTCTCAGACTTCACTTTACCAATTTCGTCAGCAATTTTCATACGCTTTGCCAATTGTTGAATAATTACCTCATCAGTAATATCAATCTTAGAACGCAATTCAGCTAATGCATGTTGATATGCTTCAGACCCTCCTTTTTCTTTACGCACTTTTAAATCTTTCATGATTTGCACTAAAGTTGCAGGAGTTATTTGTTGCTTAGCATCTGACCAAGCATTATCAGGATCATAATGAGTTTCAATGATCATTCCATCAAAATTCAAGTCTAAACCTGTTTGACATAAATCTTGAATAATATCACGACGACCTGCAATATGCGAAGGATCCAATATCAATGGAAGATCAGGAAACTTAGCCTGTAAATCGATTGGAATTTGCCACTCAGGAATGTTACGATATTTTGTTTTCTCGTATGTAGAGAACCCTCTATGAATAACCCCTAAATTCTCTACATTACAAGTATAGAAACGCTCTACAGCTCCTAACCATAATGCTAAATCTGGGTTAATTGGATTCTTTACTAAAACTGGTTGTTTAATACCACGACAAGATTCAGCAATTTCTTGAACGATAAAAGGAGAAACTGTACTACGAGCTCCGATCCATAAGATATCGATATCATGTTTTAATGCTAATTCTACGTGGTGAGGATTTGCTACTTCAGTAGCAGTTAACATCCCTGTTTCTTGCTTAGCTGTTTGTAACCATTTTAATCCTAAAGCACCTACTCCCTCAAAATTACCTGGACGAGTACGTGGTTTCCAGATTCCGGCACGTAATACGGTCGCATCAGTATCTTTCAAATCTTTTGCAATACGTACAACTTGCTCTTCTGTCTCGGCACTACAAGGCCCAGCAATTACTAATGGATGGTCTAAGCCATAGGCATCTAACCAATTTCGAAGTTCCTTCTTGTTTTCCATGCTTTAAGTTATTATTCTTTGGATTCTCTAAGCGTCGCCAAAGATAGGTTATTTTTATTGTTTAGTTGAGAGTTTTAGGTTGTAAGTTGAGAGAAGAAAACCAAAGGTTTTCAATCTAGTAATATTAAATCACCAACGACTCACAAAAAATAACTAACAACTACTTTTCTATTCCTTTTAATATTTCTTTGATTCTATTGGTATCCTCCATTTCTGTAAAAACAGCCTCATCATCCCCCTCTTCAATCAACTTTTTAAAACCATTTAAATTTTCAATATATTCTTCTAAAGCCTCTAATACATGCTTTTTATTTTGTTTAAAAATCGGAGTCCACATCGCTGGCGAACTTTTTGCTAAACGTACCGTAGAAGCAAAACCACTACCTGCCATATCAAAAATAGCTTTCTCGTCTTTTTCCTTTTCAATTACCGTTTTCCCCAACATAAAGGAACTCACATGAGAAAGATGAGATACATAGGCAATATGCTTATCATGAGAAGCCGCATCCATATAACTCAGTTGCATCCCCAAGCGTTCAAAAATTTCAACCCCAAGCTTCAATTGATCTTTACCTGTTTTTTCTGATTCACAGATAATATTTGCTTTCCCTTTAAAAAGACCACTTAATGCTGCTGAAGGACCCGAAAACTCGGTTCCTGCTATAGGGTGAGCTGCCAAAAAACATTGACGTTTTGGATGACTTGCTACATTAACACAAATACCTTCTTTAGTTGAACCAACATCAAAAACCAAGCAAGAATCTTTAACTGTATCTAAAACCCCCAAAACAACTTCCTTTGCTTTGTCTACAGGAATAGCCAATACTACAACATCAGCTTTAGACACTTCATTAAAACTAGCTTTTTGATCTATAAAACCTAATTCTAATGCTTGATCTAAATGCACGCTATTTCGATCTACTCCAAAAATAGTAGCTTCCTGAAATTGCGCCTTGATATCGGTTACTATCGAACCTCCTATTAATCCTACTCCTATTACAAATACGTTCATTTGCTCGCTGTCGCTCGCGCTTTAGGCTTTAAGCTTTACGCTGTAAGCTTTTTCTCGCTTTGCTATTAAATCTTTATAAAATTGCTCGCCTACAGCTTAAAGCTTATGGCTTAGACCCGTCGACTAAAGTCGACCAATCGCTTCCTTTATTTTTTCTTCACTAATACATAATGAGAAGCGGATATATCCATTCCCTTGTGATCCGAAAATACTTCCTGGTGTGATGAAAATTGATTTATCATACAAAATTTCATCTATAAATGCTTCTGCATCGGTAATGTTTTCTGGTAATTTTGCCCACACAAACATTCCCGTAGCATTTCTATCGTAAGTACAACCAAAATGATCTGCCATTTCCCAAATCAATTCACGACGTTTTCGATAGATATCATTCATTTCTTGATACCAAGAATCACTTACATTTAAAGCCGTAATTGCTCCTTTTTGTAATCCTTGAAACATTCCACTATCCATATTGGACTTTACTTTCAGCACAGCATTGATTTTTTCTGAATCGCCTAACACCATTCCAACACGCCATCCTGCCATATTGAACGTCTTACTTAATGAATTCAATTCCAATGCCACCTCTTTTGCTCCTTCAATACTTAGAATACTTAAAGGCTTATCCGTTAACACAAAACTATAAGGATTGTCATTTACCAAAAGAATATCATTTGCTTTAGCAAAGTCTATTAGTTTTTTAAATTGTGCTTCTGTAGCTTCTGCTCCTGTTGGCATATGGGGATAATTAACCCACATCAATTTCACCTTAGACAAGTCTTGTTGTGCAAGCAAATCTAAATTAGGAAACCAACCTCCCTCTACATTTAATTCATAATAAACAGGTACTGCACCTATTAATTTAGTCACAGAAGTATATGTAGGGTATCCTGGATTAGGAATCAATACTTGATCGCCCTCATTAAGGTATGCCATCGAAATGTGCATGATTCCCTCCTTAGAGCCCATTAAAGGCAATATTTCATTCTCTGGATTGATCGCTACTCCATATTGCTTTTGATAAAATGAAGCAATCGCTTCTCGCAACTCTGGCAACCCTTGATAACTTTGATATTTATGAGCGCCATCTACCAACACAGCTTGTGTGATACTTTCAATTACCTCTGATGGTGGTGCTAAATCAGGACTTCCAATAGCCATATTAATAATAGGTTTCCCATCCAATGCTAACTGACGTACTTCTCTTAACTTTTTCGAGAAATAATATTCCTCAACCGTTTCTAAACGTTTTGCAGTTACAATCCCCATCTTACTTCTGATTTTGGTATTCTCCCAATATTTTTAATTCCGTTGCCATAATATCTAAAATAGCAATCGCTTTTTTATAGTCTTCTAACCTATCGAAAGTAGTATCTACAAAAAAAGCATACTTCCATGGCTGCTCTATTACTGGCAAAGATTGAATTTTAGTTAAGTTTAAACTACAGTCACTCATTACATTTAACACCGTAGCCAGACTCCCTCTTTTGTGATCTAAAATAAATTTCAAAGAAGCTTTATTTATCTGCGCTTCTTCTACACCCGATTCGGATCTTTTATTTAATATAAAAAAACGAGTACTATTTGTTTTAATCGTTTGTATTTCTTCTGCTAATACTTTTAACCCGTAGATCTCTGCAGCTGTTTTACCAGCTATTGCCGCCACTCCCTTTAGCTGTTTTGAAGCAATACGATCAGCAACCTCAGCAGTATCAGCATCTTCAATCAATTTTATATGTGAATGATTTTTAAAGAATTCTTTACACTGCAACAAGGCCATTGGATGTGAATACACTTCTGTTATATCTGAAATTTCTTGACCATCTAATGCCATTAAACAATGATGAATAGGCAAATAGAACTCTCCACTAATGGTTAAGTTATGCTCATCGATATATGCATAATTAGGTATAATGGATCCTGCAATAGAATTTTCAATCGCCATTACTGCATCTGTACACTTCCCTGACTCGATACTCTTTACTAATTCTTGAAAAGACATACATTCGTCAATATCTATTTCTTTTCCGAAATAATTTAAAGCTACTTGGTGGTGGTACGATCCTTTTACACCTTGAATTCCTATGATTTTCTTCATATTACTTCAAAAAAAATCCCGACTCTTAGCGAATCGGGATTTTATATAATTTATTTTGAATTTATATTACACAATATCCCGCTTCTTACTTAAAAAAGTAGAAGAAGTAAAATGAAAATGTGTAAAATAAATTATTCATCTCTTGTTATTGTACAACAAATGTATTTAAAGTTTTGCAACTACAAAATAAAAAGAGTGTATTTTTGATTTTAAAATACAATTTCGTCATGATGAATTCGTTTTGAGTATCTCATCAGCTTCAAAAGCTATCCTATTTACATGAGACACTGAAATAAATTCAGGGTGATGATTTACTAAATAGTATTTTTAATAATAAAAAAGATAATCTGTCAAATTAAACACCCTTTAATTTTATGCCCATTAAAGTTGATCAGCTTTCAAAATCTTATGATAATCAGCCTGCATTGAACCATATTTCTTTTGAAATTCCTAAAGGACAAATTGTAGGTTTTCTAGGACCTAATGGGGCGGGAAAGTCTACTTTGATGAAAATCTTGACATCTTATGAAAAAGCAGACCAAGGTGAAGCTTGGATCAACAACAAACCATTAAAAGATAGCACAGAAAATATAAGGAAACAAATTGGCTACTTACCAGAACACAACCCTCTATACTTACAACAATATCCAAAAGAATATCTTAGTTTCAATGCTAATATTTACAATGTTTCTAAATCCCGTATTGAGGAAGTTATTGAATTAACTGGACTAGGCGATGTAACTTTTAAAAAAATCGGAGCACTTTCAAAAGGATATAGACAACGAGTTGGATTAGCCGCTGCAATTTTACACGATCCTAATGTATTGTTATTAGATGAACCCACAACCGGATTAGACCCAAATCAATTAGAAGATATACGTAATCTAATTCGTAATCTAGGCAAAGACAAAACGGTACTATTATCTACACATATTATGCAAGAAGTCAATGCTATGTGTGATCGAGCTTTAATTATAAATAAAGGAAATCTTGTTGGTGATCATATGTTGAACCAAAATGATGATGAAACTGTTTACCTCGCCGAATTCAACACTAGTTTCAATAATGATTTACTAAAGTCACTACCTAAATTTCAACACTTCAAAACACTCAAAGAAAATCTTTTCGAAATAAAGTTATCTGAACCTAATCCTACAGCTTTATTTGATTTTGCTGTACAACAAAATTTGAAGATCACTCATCTGAACACAAAGCAACTCGATTTAGAATCTCTTTTCAAAGAAGCAACTACTTAATTCTCAATAATATTCTATAAAATCTAAAAAAGAGACCTAAGACTTGTTGACAATAAAATTACCAACAAAGCCTTAAACCTCTTTATAAACTTTAAGAATACATCTTATAGCTTAATCATTCTTGATTACTTTACCTTCACTATCCGTGAAGTTTCCTACAATAATCATAATTAAATCTATAAAAGACCAAATCCCTAATCCTCCTAGAGTTAATAACTGTATAACTCCTGTCCCTACTTTACCTACATAAAACCTATGAACTCCAAACACCCCTAAAAACAGGCATAATAAAATAGTAGGCACAAACCCTTTTTCACTTTTTCCAACTTGATTCTCCATGTGTAATGTATTAGTTAATATTTGTTAATGTTAGTTTTCTTTTTGCCCAGGGTAAGCTACTATTTTACCTCTTCCATCTTCATATTCTCCTACTAGGAGTTTATAGGTTACATAAATAGTATGTATTATATCTACAACCAAAAATAAAACACCCCACGAATTTCCGTATGCTAGTAAAACAAAACCAATAATACTCAAAGAAAGGTCAAATAGCCCCATACCCCATCGTTCTAGATAAAAATGATGTATTCCTAAAATACCAAACACTCCTGAAATACATACTGCTATCGCATAGCTCTTCTCTGAAAACGCACTATTACTCATATACAAAAGCTTTTGCAATAATAATTTTGATTTTATCACTTTCAATATAGCAATAATTAATTAATCGTGTTATTTCACAACTTCTTCTATCACTTTCCCTGTGACTCCATTGGGATTACCTATCCCTATAATAGCACATATGGTAGGAGCAATATCTATTACAGAGGTTTTATGATACGTTTTTCCTCGCTTTACCCCTTTCCCATAAAATATTAACGGAACATGAGTATCGTAAACTTGAGGGCTTCCATGTGTAGAACCTTTCTTTGAATAAACAATAGTTGAAGGTTTAAAAATCAATGCTACATCTCCGCTAAAATGCTGATGAAATCCATTTTGAACTAGCAAGCCCATTGGATCTGTCATTGATCTACCTGACAATTGTGATCGAGTAAACGCATATTGAATTTCAGGCTGATTCTCCAGAAAATAAACTAAAGCTTTCTCTACATCTTCCTTTGCTATATTTTTTTCTTCCAGAACCATAGTATTAAAAAACACTTGCTGATTAGAGAAATTGGCTATCATATTATCTGACCCAAACCTTTCCCATAATTCTTTTGCCATTCGATTCTTCAAATCTCCTTTATCAATATATCCTGCAGGAATTCTCTTTTTCTTTAAATAAGAAGGTACTTGTGCAGCACCGTGATCAGCTGTTAGAAATAAAGTGTAATTTCCTTCACCAACGATTTCCTCTAATGCCTCAAACAATTTGGCTATTTCTTTATCCAATCTCAAGTAAGTATCTTCTATTTCTACTGAATTCACTCCAAAATTATGACCGATATAATCGGGACTAGAATAACTTACCGTTAATACATCTGTATATGTATCTATTCCTAATTTTTCGTTTTTAATAGCTTCAATTGCAAAATCCGTCACTAATGAATTCCCATGAGGAGATACTTTTATAATATCAAAACCTCCATTTTCATCACTCAAACTCTCTAAATCATAAGGTAATGTTGCTATCTCCCTTCCTTTAAACCCATTTTCGTAATCATTAGAATCAGCTCCACTAGCACTGTATGTATTAATTTGATATAGTGGATTCCATGGTTTCAAATACTTTTGCCCTGGTTCTTCTTTGTTTATTTTTTCGACCCAATTTGGCAACTTAGACCCATAGAAATCAGAAGAAACCCACTTCCCCTCATTTCTTCCTCTAAACCAATAAGCTCGATTTGCTGTATGTCCCGCTGGCAAAATCGCTCCACGATCTTTTATACTAACACCAATCGTTTTTCCTCTAAATTGTGTATGTAACCGATTTGCATCTGCAAAACTTGTTACCAACATACGATTAGGAGACATTTTTTCTTTTTCACTAGTTGTACCTAATGGCTTTACATTTTCATCACTTGCGCAATACACCGACTTACCCTCATATTTATCATACCAATTATTAGCAATAATTCCATGATTTGCAGGTGTTGTACCCGTAAATATCGAAGCATGTCCAGGGCCGGTATATGTTGGCATATAATTATAATGATGATTTCTGCATTCGAATCCTTCGTTCAACAATCTTTTGAATCCTCCCTCTTCAAATCGATTATAAAATCTAGATATGTAATCATAACGCATTTGATCTACCACTACCCCAACTACAAGTTTGGGATTAGCCGCATAGTCTTGAGCTCTTAAACCTGAAAAAAGGATACAAAAAGTGATGAAAATTCTTAACCTCATTGTTCTTAATTTTGAAATTTAAATTTACCACTTTAACAAAGGGATTCAATATTAAGTTTCTCTTAAATTGTCACACCAATAAATATAAATACATTCTACAGCAAGCAGCCAAAACAACTATTTTCTATACACTATTAATTATTTTAGCAAAAAAAAGCATGATAACAGGAATACATGATAGCTGGAAAACGCTTTTAGAAGATGAATTCAACAAACCTTATTTTCAAGAGCTTACCTTATTTATAGAACAAGAGTATCAATCGAATACTTGCTACCCTCCTACAGATGAAATTTTCAATGCTTTTAACCACTGCCCCCTAGATCAAGTAAAAGTAGTTATCATAGGACAAGACCCTTACCACGGGGTGCAACAAGCTAATGGCTTATGCTTTTCAGTTAAAGAAGGAATTAAACACCCTCCTTCACTAGTTAATATTTTCAAAGAGATTGAAACTGATATACAAAAACCTTACCCTGAAAACGGAGATTTATCTAGATGGGCAACACAAGGAGTGTTATTACTAAACGCAACGCTTACTGTTCGAAAAAATGAAGCCGGAAGCCATCAAAAAGAAGGATGGGAGACCTTTACCGACGCCATAATTAACAAAATATCTAAGCAATGTGAAAATGTTGTTTTCTTACTATGGGGTGGTTTTGCCAAGAAGAAAGGATCTAAAATCGACAAGAAAAGGCATCATGTTTTAACCTCAGGTCACCCTTCTCCCTTAAGTGCTAATAGAGGATATTGGTTCGGGAATAAACATTTCAGTCAAACAAATGAATATTTAAATTCTATTGAAAAAACTGGGATTGAATGGTGATCTTGACGTTATATCTCGAATTTCTACAGAAATTGCAGTGGTAGTACACCTCTCTAAATATTTCTAAACCCTAAAGATGTACAAAGTCTTTTATGAGGAAATTCCTACCTTCACAGGAATGACGGTTAGTAGACTAAAAAACTACAATAAGGAGATATCTCCTTTTCCTTCACGTATAATTTCAATTTCATCATTGGACAAATCGACTACTGTAGAAGGAACATTACCTCCATATCCTCCATCAATTACTATATCAACAAGCTTTTCCCATTTTTCATAAATCAATTCAGGGTCTGTGGTGTATTCAATAATTTCATCTTCATCATGAATAGATGTATTGACTAATGGGTTTCCTAAGCGTTCCACTATTGCTTGACAAATAGTATTATCTGGCACACGAATACCTACTGTTTTTCTTTTTTTAAAAGCCCCCGACAACTTATTGTTACTTGGAAGTACGAATGTAAAAGCTCCGGGTAAACATTTCTTTAGAACCTTAAATACCCAAGAATCTATTTGACGTACGTAATCAGAAAGATTACTAAGGTCATGACAAACGAATGACCATCGCGCCTTATCCAATTTAATTCCTTTCAGCTTAGCTAACTTACTCAATGCTTTCTGATTAGTAATATCACATCCCAACCCATAAATGGTATCCGTTGGATAAATAACCAAACCTCCCTTTTGCAGTACTGCGACTACTTCTTCGATTGCCTTTTCATTAGGGTTATCAGAATATATTTTTATAAGTTTTGCCAAAATCAGATATTGTTTAATAATCTATACTTTATAATTTACAACTAAATAACACAGAAAACAATTCGTCTAGCAAAAAATACAATTCAGTTAAAAACAAATGGCATCAAAGTGATTTTCTTTGAATTTTGAATCAAATAATTCACATATCATGAAACATTTAATTTTAAGTATTACCTTATTAAGCTTTAGTTTTTTAACTGCACAAGAAACACATCAGATCAATATTGAATTTTCTGGAATCACCTCAAAGCAAGGTGTATTATATGTTGGCCTTTACGATTCTGAAGTTCATTTTTTGAATAAACGCTATAAAGAAATCGCCATTCCTATAAACGAGCTGAAAGCATCTGCTATTTTTGAAGAAATACCTGATGGCACTTATGCTATCTCAGCATATCATGATGAAAATGATAATGGAAAAATGGATACCAAATTCTTTTTTATACCTAAAGAACCTGTGGGTACTTCTAACAACACTAAAGGAAAATATGGGCCACCTAAATTTGAAGATGCAAAATTCTCGTTAAATGAAGACTTGACATTAAAAATCACAATGCAAATACCTTAACAGAATATTCGTAACCGTGGTATAAATATTTGACACACATAAAATAACCATCTCACCATTAGATCACAAAAATAGAAAGCTCCATCGTTAAGATGGAGCTTTCATTAATTATTCAGGAATACAGAATCTAATTAAATTCTTAAACCTTATCTTTTAATCTAATGTAATTAACAATTGTCCAGCGACAGCATTAGAAACACTATTATTTAAATCTATTCTGTATATCCCTGGTGTTAATGCATTTTCACTAGCATTAATAATCCCTCTTTGATTGGATGATATGAACTGATCAAAACCATTAGAAATTCTATACAATACAATACTAGTTTCAGACAAACCTGTTCCGATGCTGTATGATGACTCTTCTGTAATTTCGAAAGTATAAGATATTCTATTTCCTAAAAATGTAGTAAAGTCAAAATCTTGAGTCGAAGTAAATGGCAGTGTCACTTGCCCTAAATCAACATCTAGCTGATTGTTAACTTCGAATTCGTCACTTAAATTGAAATTCAATTTTGTTGGCACTCCGTTTCCTGTAGTACTCAACTCTAAAGTATATTTCCCTCTCTGAAGATCTCTACCGAAAGAATTAAATACTCTTGTAAATGAATTACTCCTAACTCTATTTCCAAACTCATCTTTAATTACAAAATCAACTAAAACATCAGTAGACATTAAGTAACTTGCACTTTCAGCTATTTCAAATTCAAATACTTGAAATACTCTATTATCGAACAAATCATTATTTAATTCTAAATCATATTCTTGAGAAAATGGTAACGCAACCGCTCCAACACTAGATACTTGAATTGGCTCTATACCTTCAATAAAAATTTGTAGATTCATTTCATCAATATTCGAAAACCCTCTTTCTGAGATAGAAATTTCATATACACCAGGAACTAAACGTTGCCCGAATCTAGAATTAAATTCTCTATCAGAAAAACCAGAATTAACAAACTGCTGAGTATTTACATTAAGTAAATTCCAGTCTAAAAATAATCCTTCTTCAGTAGTAAATCTATAATCTACTTCTTGGTCTACTTCGAAAGTATACGTAAAAGTACCATCAAGTTCTCTAAAAAACTCAATCTCCTCAACACTTTCAAAAGGTAATGATAAAAGTCCTAAATCTTTATCTTGACTATTTTCTTCGAAAGTTTCTAAAACAACTCCTCTACTGAAACTCGTATCAAATAATATTTCATAACGACCAGCATCAATAAATTCTCCTGACTCATCGATATTTAATGTAGATAATACATTTTCTCCATCTAGTACACGAAGTGTTATATCATTAAAAACCTGAGAGCCATCTTCAAAAGCAAAACTAACCCCTATAGTTTCTTCTAAAGTAAACTTATAAGAAACTTCCGCATCTACTTCGTTAGTAAGATCAATATTAATTGTATTAGTAGTGTCATTTGATAACACTCCAAAATCTACATCAGTCGCTTTTGCATTGAACATTGCTTCAGCCTCGCTTTCTCCTCCGTTTTGATCTTTTGCTACAATCTTAACCGTAACATCTTCCGTCAATTTATCAGAAAAATCGTATTGAATAGCAAATTCATTTAAGCTTGCCCCTACTCTAAATACATTATTATTATTCAATGGAACACCATTTAAAGGTCTTCCAAACTGATCTACAATAATTGTTTCAGCTCTTTGAGTCTCAAATGAAATACCTTCTGTTACTACTTCATCATCAACAATAAAATCAAATACTAATTGGTCACCATCTAAATCTACTGGTGCCGTAAATTGAACTAATAACTGTCCTGGTGCATCAGCATTTAAAAACAAATTTTGAATAGAAAACTGTTTTGGAGCATCATTCAATTTCACTACTTCTGTAGCCTCGTAAGTAAGTAACGTTTGCTGTTCTTCTTCTACTGTTCCAAAAGCTGTGATTACAATTTCTAAAACAACCTCTTTCGCTTCTCCATTTTGAAACTGTGTTCCATCGATATTAACACTAGAACTTGTAATTTTACTACCTAATACCTGCCCATTAACACTGACGTCATAAACTATATTGTCCCCTTCTAGCTCTTTTAAGATTTCCCAGTCTACTAAAATATTGTTTTGAAATAACGATGTTGCTTCTAACGTCGCCACCTCTGACGGTTCAGAAGGAATAATCACTTCATTTACAATAGTGTCTTCTTTATCGCATGCACAAAAAAGAAGAGTCGCAACACTCGCTGCTGTTAAAAATACTTTTTTCATAATTAGTAATAATAGTTATATCGCAAATAGGGGATCTTTAGCGAAAAAAAATGCGAATTTAAAATTCTATTTTAGATCTGAAAATTTTAAAGCAGAAAATTACATTAACATAATTTTATATATTTTTTCGAAGTATTCAAAAATTTAAGTATCGTGTTTTCTATCGTTTCTCTATTTTTGTTTCGACTTGCGTAAGAGATAAAGGCGACATCCTTTTTGTCTTCACTTCGACTGCACTTAGTGTAATCTTCACAGACTTCACTTATGCAACTCGATGGTATTCAATGAGACAAAAAGATATAGCCGAAAGCCCGACCCATTTACGACCCTAAGGAGTTAAATGGGATACGCCCTAAAAACCAACTTGATAGAGATATTATCTTTTATGAAGTTGAAAAATGATTTTGTTAAATTTCGAGCTAAATCTCGGTAAATTCGTTCCACTTTGTGGGCAAAAAATAGAAACTATGCTACAAGTAGCACAAATTCGTGAAAATCTAGCCGCTTATACCGCTGCACTTTCAAAAAGAAATATTGAAGCAGCTCCATTATTGGAGAAAGCAATCGCTTTAGATGAAACCAGAAAAAAAACACAAGCCACTTTAGATGCTAAATTAGCGGAGTCCAATAAGCTTTCTAAAGAAATAGGAATGCTTTTTAAAAGTGGAAAAGGAGCTGAAGCTAACGAGCTTAAAGCTAAAACAGGAACACTAAAAGAAGAAACAAAAGAGTTAGGCGAACTTTTAAACACTACTGTTGAGGACTTAAATACTTTATTATATACGATTCCTAACATCCCTAATGATACGGTACCTGCGGGAAATTCAGATGAAGATAATGAAGAGATTTTCCAAGAAGGAGACATCCCTTCTCTTCATAAAGATGCTTTACCGCATTGGGAATTAGCAAAGAAATATGATCTTATCGATTTTGAACTTGGGGTTAAAATTGCTGGAGCTGGTTTTCCTGTCTACAAAGGAAAAGGAGCTCGTTTACAACGTGCTTTGATCAATTATTTTTTAGACAAAAACACGGAAGCTGGTTATCAAGAAGTTCAGGTGCCGCATTTGGTAAATGAAGCTAGTGGTTATGGTACTGGACAATTGCCTGACAAAGAAGGGCAAATGTACCATGTAACTGGTGATGATTTATATTTGATCCCCACAGCCGAAGTTCCTGTAACGAATATTTTCCGAGGAGAATTATTACAAGAAAGTGATTTACCTGTTACTTATACTGGATACACACCTTGTTTCCGTCGTGAAGCTGGTTCTTATGGTGCCCATGTAAGAGGCTTGAACCGTTTACATCAATTTGATAAAGTAGAAATTGTTCGTGTTGAGAAACCTGAGAACTCATATGCTGCCTTAGATGGAATGGTAGAACATATTAAGAATATTCTTCGAGAATTGAAATTACCTTATCGCGTTTTACGCCTTTGCGGTGGTGATCTAGGATTTACGGCTGCTTTGACTTTTGATTTTGAATTATTTTCAACAGGGCAAGATCGTTGGTTAGAAATCAGTTCTGCCTCTAACTTCGAAGCTTATCAAGCTAATCGTTTAAAATTACGTTTTAAAAATTCTGAAGGAAAGAACCAATTAGCACACACCCTAAATGGAAGTTCTTTAGCTTTACCTAGAGTACTTGCTGGTATTCTTGAGAATTACCAAACACCTGAAGGCATCAAAATACCTGAGGTGTTAGTACCATATTGCGGTTTTGACATTATTAATTAATTTTGCATTGCCTAAAAAAGAAATGAAAGAATATATGTTACATATATTGCAAAACAACCCATTTCTTTTTTAGGCAAGTATTATTACTATATATAACTAATTATGAAAAAAGTTTGCTCCCTTTTTATCTTTTTATTTTTAAGCTTTTCGTCTTTTGCTCAAGATCAAGAAGGGCTTGTTGGAAAATGGATTTTTTCTGACTTATACAATGCCGATAACCTTGATGAAGCATCTATATCTATTGCAAAAACACAATTAGAAGGGCAATTATATTTTTTATTAGAAAACAATAATAGCTTCGAGGCTAGCATCATGGGAGAAACCTCGACAGGTCAATGGTTATTAACCGATGAAAAACACCTAAAGCTAGTTACTGAAGAAACCACCTTCGAATTTGAAATTTTAAATTATACTACAAAAGAGATCGCTTTACAAATTGGCGAAGGCTCTTTTTTAATGAAAAAAACGGAATAAAAATAGACTTACTATTTGACACCGTACAAAATCTAAAAAACGCATATCTTAGTGGTATGCGTTTTTTAATTTTATTCTGTCTATTTTTCTCCACCTCTTGGCTTTACAGTCAAAATATTAATGTGGCTCATAATTATTACAATAGTGGTGATTTCGAAAAAGCATTGTACTCTTTCCAGACCATTCAGCAACGTAAGCCCGAATATGCTCCTGCCATACTGGGAATGGCTCGTTGCTATCGCCAGCTAGGTCGTTTTGAAGAAGCTTTTGGTATATTAAAACAAGGAACTACGCTTTTACCAACAAACATTAATATTTCTGCTGAGTTAGGTATTACGCATCATTTAGCTAAACAAGAAACCCTCGCTAAAAATCAGTTTGAAAACACTTTTAATTTACTACATGAAAACCCTAATTACGCAAGCTTCTTAGGGAAACAGTTTAAAGATTACAACTTACTCAAACAAGCTATACAGAGTTATGAAATAGGCATGCAGCACAATCCCTTACTCAATTACTCATACGAAGTCGGTCAATTGTATGGACAACTAGGAGATTTAGAAAATATGTTTTCCTACTACTTTGATGTAATGATCGAAAAACCGAACTACACAAATTTGATCAAGCGACGTTTGGATGATTTCATTAAAGAAGACCCTGAAAATGAAGCTAATATTTCATTCAGAAAAACACTTCTAAAGAAAAATCAACAAGAACCTAATATCATTTATAATGAATTTTTAAGTTGGCTATTCGTACAACAAAAACAATTTAGAAAAGCATTCGCCCAAGAAAGGGCTATTTACAAAAAAACAGACGAAGGCATACCTCAACTCATTTCTTTAGCCATGACTTCCAAAAAAGAAGGAGATCTAGAAACCGCTAATGAAATTTTATCTTTTGTTGTTGAAAACACCAATGCTGAAACTTATTTAATCAGTGCACACCGACAATTATTGTTGATGGATATTGAAGAACAAAAACCTAAAACATATACTCGGATTGCATCGGAATATGAAAACTTAATAGAAACATTCGGAAAAAGATCTAAAACCATAAACCTGCTGTTAGATTACGGGAAATTTGTAGGATTCTTTCAAAATGACATTTCTAAAGCCACTAAATTCTTAAAGATTTTGACCAAAGAACGTATGAATCGACAAGATAAAGCACGTATTGAAATACTAATGGCTGATCTATTTGTTTTAGAAAATAAATTCAATAAAGCATTAATCTATTATACTCGAGCCCAGAAAAAAACAGAAAACAACCCTATTGGTCAAGAAGCTCGATTTAAAGTTGCGAAAGCAAGTTACTACAAAGGCGATTTTTATTGGGCGAAAAGCCAACTACATGTTTTAAAAACTGCGACAAGTCAATTAATTGCTAATGATGCCATGAAATTAGCAATTCTTATTGATGACAACACTAAGGAAGACACAACTCATACGGCTTTAAAACTTTTTGCAAAGGCTGATCTTTTCAAGTTCCAAGAACAACATGAGAAAGCATTTGAAGCCTATCAAGAAATCTTAGAAAAGCATCGCAATTCAAGTATTGAAGATGAAGCATTACTGGCACAAGCACGTATGTTTATTGATCAATCTTACCCAGAAAAAGCTATTAAAAACTTGCGAAAAATAATTGACTTTTTCCCTACTAGTTTCCTATTGGATGACGTTTACTTCTTATTAGGTAATATTTACTTAAAACAAGAAGACGAAAACAAAGCCAAGGCAGCTTTTGAAAAAATTATTTTCGACCATGCTGATAGTATTCATTTTGTTGAAGCCCGTAAAAAATACCGAAAACTACGTGGCGATGAAGTTTTGAATTGATCGATTTTCAAAAATTAACTATTGAGAAACACACTTCGCTTATTCGGTTTATTCTTCTTTTTATGCTGTTTTCATGAAACCATAAAAGCACAAAACAAACAACTAGAAACGTATTTTGACAGTCAAACAGATATCAGTTTCAATTTTTTAAAGAATTCATCTTCGGAAAATAATGATTATTACGAATTAAGAATCAAGCAGCCTATTGACCATGATGATCTTACCAAAGGGTATTTTGAACAACGCGTTTATTTAAATCATAAAGGATTTAGTAATAAGACTGTTATTGCTACCGAAGGGTATTCTGCCACACCAGACAGTCATTATGAATTAACTGAAATGCTAGAAGCTAATCAAATCGATGTTGAATATCGATATTTTGGAAAAAGTGTTCCTGAAACAATTAACTTCGAGTATCTCAACCTAAAACAATCTAGTGCTGACCTCCATCACATTCACGAATTACTCTCTCCTTTATACAAAAACAATTGGATGAGTACTGGAATTAGCAAAGGCGGAACAACCTGTCTATTTTATAAATTTTTCTATCCTGATGATGTCTCGGCAACAGTGGCTTATGTCGCTCCTATAGCTAATACAATTGAAGACACTCGTATCTATGATTTTTTAGATTCTGTAGGAAATAAATCTTGTAGAAAGAAAATCAAGAAGTTCCAAATACAGCTATTAAAAAACAGCGCTAAAGCTATTGAACTTTTAAAAGATCATTACGATAAAGCAACTGCATACCAATTTAATTATTTAGGTTTTGAAAAAGCTTTCGAATATTCGATTTTAGAATTCCCCTTTGCTTTTTGGCAGTGGGGAGCTGATTGCTCAGCTATTCCTTCACCCGTATCAAGTATCGAAAGCTTGGTCTCTTATTACATTTCGCACAATCCTATTTCTTTATTTAGTGATCAGTTAATTACATATTACGAACCTCATTATTATCAAGCGGCTACCGAAATGGGATACTATGGATATGAAACCAAACCCTTCAAAAAACATTTAAAAACAATCTCTAAAGACAAAAATCTTAGTGCCATATTTACTCCTAATCACAAAAACTTAACATACAACAAAAAGCAATATGATGACTTTCTAATTTGGCTTGAAAAGAAAGGAAATAATATCATTTATATTTATGGAGATATTGATCCGTGGTCTGCTTGCGCTATCTCACCATCAAAGGAAGTGAATTCGTTATGTTTTATGTTAACAAACAAACACCATGGAGATGCTAGGATCAAAAACATGTCCACACAGGATAAAAAAACAATATTTTCTTCTTTAAACAAATGGCTACACTATTCTAAATGAAAACAAATCAAAACACAATTAACTGGACTGATTTTACAAAAGTCGAAATGAGGATTGGAACAATTATTTCTGCTGAAATATTCCAAGAAGCTAAAAAACCTGCATATAAACTTCAAGTAGATTTTGGCGATTTGGGAATTAAAAAAACTTCTGCTCAAATTACCCAATTATATCAACCACAAGAATTGATTGATAAACAAGTAGTAGCTGTAATAAATTTTCCTCCTAAACAAATTGCCAATATCATGAGCGAATGTCTAATTCTTGGCGCAGTCAATAATGACAACGACAATGTAATTCTTATTCAGCCAGAAAGAGGTATTAAAAATGGTCTTAGAGTTGGTTAATTCTTACTATCACTATAAACTAATAACATCACCAATCATTAACCAAACCCGTTTTAGACTAGAATAAACTTCAAAATTACTTCTTTCATATTCGCCTCATAAAGAGCAATATATCTAAAGGTCTCTAAAAACAACTAATAGACACAAATTTTACTTATTGATTCTTTTTAATAAGATCACCCAATCATGGTTTCCTTCAGGTGATTGCCCTAGATCTTTATCCAAAGAGCCCTCTAATTTAAGCTTAGACCCTTGTTTGAAATCTCCTCCTTGAAATGGATTAAACCAACTTATAGTATAACTTCCTTTTACATTAAGCTTATCAAATTTAACCTGCTCTCCTTTTGGCACATAAATCACATATAATTCATTACTCTTCCCAAAGGCAAAACATGTTGAATTTACCAAGTCATTAACAGGCTCCATCTCTTCGTAAGGTAATGTTTCAAAAAACAACTTAGCATGATTTGAAATCTCCCACATCTTATCTCTCTGTCTCCAATCTTCTGAGTTATTATCATGATGTGGCTGCTCATATCCAAAATACCATTCTACACCTGAAGCTCCTGACATTATACTACCCCATAACACAGGCCCAACTACTTCCTCATGCATTGGATCATTAGCATCGACTTTAGCACCATTATTGGCTGGACCAATTTCATCCATAGTAATCACCCAAGGATGACCTACTTCTCGCGATACCTTTTTCCAACTCTGAATCGCATGAGACACTTTATGGGGATGCCATTCTTGAAAAGAAACTCCATCCAAATATCTAAACCCTAATAAACTATCTAATACAGGTTTTCTATTTTTCTCTTCTGCATGAGAATGAATAACAACTGGATGTTTGTATGGATCATTCTCTTTTATGAACCGAATCATATCTTTTCGTTGTTTGGTATTTTGAGCAATTGGAGACCACTCTGCCCAACCGTTTTCCTCACCAATATTCCAAACCACTCCATTATGATGTCCAAAACGTGCTATCATTTCTTGTAGGTACAACTTTCTTAACCTCCCTGTATCACCTTTATCTAACAAGGTTTCATTTTCTGTTTCTTGAAGAATAATATGAAGTAATACACCTTTAGACTGCATATGATTGAACAACACATTCCATTGAGCTAGTTTACTAACATCAAATCTTGTAAAATCATCTGGATCATGATAAGGCCAAACATCTCGACCATCTCCTTCGATATTCATGGTTAGAAAATAAGCCGCATTCATCCCTTTTTCTGACAAATAATTTATAGAACCTATAATTTCCTTCCCTTTACCTTCTTTCCACATAGGATCTCCTATTTTCCAATCATTTAAATGTGGCGTATAACGATGTACTTTTTCATCTACCGAAAAATCTCTTCGCTTACCTCCTTTGGTTGTTCTATAAGTATCATCAAAACCTTCGTAGGCTAAAAAGTTTTCTGGACTATTGGTACCGAACTTCAACCAATAATTATTGGATTTTTTAAATTTAAAATACCCACCATCTGCTATTAGTTTTCCTTTAGCTTTAAAATCATCTCCTTTTTTACGGGTAGGGATTACTTTGAAATTTCCTGTTTCTTGCTTCCATAATTCAGCCTTTTCTTCTTTAAAATCAATAGCTATATATTCTCCTTTAAACAATTTTGCAGTATAACTCCAGTCACCTATTTCTTGGGGATTAAACCTTACACGCCAAGTTTTTCCTGATTGAGCACTCGTTTCGGAGGCATTACCATCTGCAGCAAAAAAACCTCTTACCTTTTTTGAATTTAAACCATTCTTAAATTCCACCTCAAGCATATAATTTAAAAATGGGTTATACCCGTCCGTTTCCGAAACTTCCGGTCCTTCAATATCAATAGTGACGGTGTGATATTGTTGATATACTTTATGATTACCTTCTTTGGATATTTCTTGTATTTCAGTTAACCCCACAAACTTCTTACGTTCAAGAGATTTCAATTCTGGAGTTCCACCTCGATTACCACAGCCTGAAGCTATAAATGCTACATCATTTAATAATGCAATACCAGTACCATGCCTTCCTACTTTTAAACTTGGGCTTTTCAACCATCGTTGATTCTTTACATCAAAAATCTCGACTTCCTTATGTGCTTTTTTTTGAGAATGACTTTCTCCCCCTACCACATAAATAAAATTACCCTTCGAAAATACTGCATTACCAGCCCTAGGAGTTGGGATATTTAGTTTTCCCGTTGTTTGTTCCCATTTTCCTTTTTTAAAATCATAAATACTTCCGTATTTCACAACAGCAGTACTATCATGAAACACATTCAAATTAGTTGTTCTACCTCCAAATGCGTACAATTTTTCATCATTAACTACTGCCTGAAAATGATCTCTAGCAAAAGGAGCGTCTGCTAAGGTTTTCCAATCTCCTGTCCCGGGATCATATTCATCTAACCAAGCCACCGAACCATCGATATGTCCATTAGTGATTCCTCCAGCGATATAAATTTTATCATTGTATACCACCGTACCAGCACCACCTCTTCGTCTACTCTTGGGAATAGTATCACCAAATTCAAAGCAATTTTCTTTAGGATAAAATTTTAAAACACGCTCTAAAGGTTTCTCTTTAGGATAGGATCCTCTC
Source organism: uncultured Aquimarina sp. (assembly GCA_947493035.1). GTDB lineage: Bacteria > Bacteroidota > Bacteroidia > Flavobacteriales > Flavobacteriaceae > Aquimarina. The sequence continues at coordinate 62,976 of CANLOW010000010.1, read as the reverse complement.
ATTGCTCCAAGAATGAAAATAGTATCTTTAAGTACCAATGGTTGGAAATGATGAATTTCGACAGGAGGCTTGACACCAAGTTTCCACGTATTAGTAGCCACATTGTAAATTGAAGTTTCCTTGTCTCCTCTACCTCCAATCAAATAAAGTTGATCTTCAAAGCTTACAAACCCCGCTTCATGTCTTTCAATCGGCTTACCTTTTGTTTTTATTTTTTTCCATTTGGTTCTATTTAATAGTGAGGGCTGAAAATCTACTATTCGAGTGAATGTTAGAATAAAAAAAATAAGCTTAATAAAATTCATATCGCGGCTTTAAATATTTCTAAAAATAAGACATTCTTTTTATTGAAAATAGAACAAAATAGTCTCTTGCTTGACAAGCACATATTCTATTTGCTAAAAACACTCAATACTTAAGTAAAACTAAGTATTGCTACTTATCTATAATCATTTTAAACAAGTATTAAACTGTATTATAAAGTTGTACAAAAACCTTTTCGAAATTACATTTGTCAAGCTAAAATTTATTGTACAATGAGTAAACTTATTAGATCATCTATAGTAAGAAAGGTAGCTATGGCGCTATCAGGCTTATTTCTAGTCTTTTTCTTACTACAGCACTTTTCAATCAACATGACATCTGTGTTTAGTGAAGAGGCATTTAACGCAGCTTCTCACTTCATGGGAACAAATCCTGTAGTTCAATTTGGGTTGCAGCCAGTATTAATTTTCGGAGTGGTATTTCATTTTATCATGGGATTCATCCTTGAAATTAAAAACAAGAGCGCACGACCTGTTAAATATGCGAGTTATAACGGTGGAGCAAACGCTTCATGGATGTCTAGAAATATGATTTACTCTGGATTGGTTATACTAGCATTCTTAGGATTACACTTTTATGATTTTTGGATTCCAGAAATAGTTCACAAATATGTTGAATTTAGCCCTGAAGACCCTACAAGATATTATCACGAGCTACAAGAGAAATTTGTAAGCCCAGTACGTACGGTACTTTATGTAATTTCTTTTGTTTTCTTGGCATTACACTTGTTACATGGTTTTGCTTCTTCATTCCAATCTGTTGGAGTGAATAACAAATATTCTGCTAACATTCAGAAATTTGCTAAAGCATTTGCTATTGTGATCCCTGCTGGATTCATCTTCATTGCACTATTTCACTTTTTTAACCACTAATCGATTTATACTATGGCATTAGATTCTAAAATACCTCAAGGTCCATTAGCTGATAAGTGGACTAAACACAAAAATGATATTAACCTTGTTAACCCTGCCAACAAACGTAACATCGATGTGATTGTTGTAGGTACTGGTTTAGCAGGTGGTAGTGCTGCAGCATCTTTAGCAGAACTAGGATATAACGTAAAAACTTTTTGCTATCAAGATTCACCTCGTCGTGCGCACTCTATTGCTGCACAAGGAGGGATTAACGCAGCAAAAAACTATCAAGGAGATGGTGATTCTAACTACCGTCTTTTTTATGATACTATAAAAGGTGGTGATTACCGTTCTCGTGAAGCTAACGTTCACCGTTTAGCTGAAGTTTCAGGTAACATCATCGATCAATGTGTTGCTCAAGGGGTTCCTTTTGCGCGTGAATATGGAGGTTTACTTGACAACCGTTCTTTCGGAGGGGTGTTAGTATCTCGTACATTTTACGCTAAAGGACAAACTGGACAACAATTATTGTTAGGTGCATACTCGGCTATGAACCGCCAAATTAATCGTGGTAAGATTCAATCTTTTAACCGTCACGAAATGCTAGATTTAGTAAAGGTTGATGGTAAAGCTCGTGGAATTATCGCGCGTAATTTAATAACTGGTGAAATCGAACGTCATTCTGCTCATGCAGTAATTTTGGCTACAGGAGGTTACGGAAACGTATTTTTCTTGAGTACAAATGCAATGGGAAGTAACGTAATGGCTGCTTGGAGAGCACACCGTCGTGGTGCACACTTTGCAAATCCTTGTTATACACAGATTCACCCTACATGTATTCCTGTATCTGGAGATCACCAATCGAAATTGACGTTGATGTCAGAATCGTTACGTAACGATGGTCGTATTTGGGTTCCTAAAAAAATGGAAGACGTATTAGCTATTCGTGAAGGTAAATTAAAGCCTACACAAATTGCTGAAGATGATAGAGATTATTATTTAGAACGTCGTTACCCTGCCTTTGGTAACTTAGTACCTCGTGATGTTGCTTCGCGTGCTGCCAAAGAACGTTGTGATGCTGGATATGGTGTAAATAAAACTGGAGAAGCAGTTTATTTAGATTTTGCTTCTGCAATTATCCGCTACGGAAAAGAAAAAGCATTGACTAGTCATATTAAGAATCCTAGTGATGCTAAAATTCAAGAACTAGGTAAAAAGGTTGTTGAAAATAAATATGGAAACTTATTCCAAATGTACGAGAAGATCGTAGATGAGAATCCATATGAAACTCCTATGATGATTTATCCTGCGGTACACTATACTATGGGTGGTCTTTGGGTTGATTATAACTTACAAACAAGTATTCCTGGTTGTTACGCCGCTGGAGAAGCAAATTTCTCTGATCACGGTGCTAACCGCCTTGGAGCTTCTGCCTTAATGCAAGGATTAGCCGATGGATACTTCGTATTGCCTTATACTATTGGTGATTATTTAGCGGATGATATTCGTACTGGAAAGATTTCTACGGATTCTCCTGAATTTGACGAAGCTGAAAAAGAGGTTACCGATCGTATTGCTAAATTAATGAATACCAAAAAACAACATTCTGTTGATTACTACCATAAGAAATTAGGTAAGATCATGTGGAATAAGTGTGGTATGGCTCGTAACGAACAAGGTCTTAAAGAGGCTATCGATGAGATTGCTGCTTTACGTGCAGATTTCTGGGAAAATGTAAATGTCCCTGGGACAGCTGATTCATTAAATACGGAATTAGAGAAAGCGGGTCGTGTAGCTGATTTCCTTGAATTAGGTGAATTGTTCGCTAAAGATGCCTTAACAAGAAATGAGTCTTGTGGTGGTCACTTCCGCGAAGAATACCAAACAGAAGAAGGTGAAGCATTACGTGATGATGAAAACTTTACGTTTGTTTCTGCATGGGAATACAAAGGAGAACCAAAAGATGCAGTACTTCATAAAGAAGAATTAGTGTTTGAAAATATTGAGGTTAAGACACGATCTTACAAATAGATCGTAGTTATTGAGTTATTACGTTATATGTTATTAGGTTATTATGAGTTTAAATTCTTTTGAAGAATTACAATGCTGGCAGGCAGCTCGTGAGCTTAGAATTTTCGTTAAAGACTCAGTAGTAAAGAACATTCCTCAGATTGAAAAGTTTGATCTTATTTCACAAATCAAACGTTCGTCAAGATCTGTTGGGAATAACATAGCTGAAGGATTTGGAAGGTTTAACTACCAAGAAAACATTCAGTTTTGTAGAATTGCAAGAGGTTCGTTATTTGAAACTTTAGATCATTGCTTTGTAGCCTTAGAAGAGGATTACATAACCGAAGAAGTGGTTAGCAATTATCGTAACATTCATAACAAAACTCTGAAAATTCTGAATGGATATATTAAATATTTACAACAAAGAAAATCTACTGAGACTAAATAACTCAGTAACCTAATAACCTAATAACTACAACAGTTATGAAATTATTATTAAAAATATGGCGTCAAAAAAACGCTAACGATAAGGGACAAATGATCGATTACCCAATTGATGGAATCGAAGAAGATATGTCCTTCCTAGAAATGCTAGATGTTCTTAACGAACAATTAATTAATAAGGGTGAAGAGCCTGTAGTTTTTGATCACGATTGTCGTGAAGGAATCTGTGGTATGTGTTCTTTACAGATTAACGGAGAACCTCATGGGCCTGACCGTAAAGTAACGACTTGTCAATTACACATGCGTATGTTTAATGACGGGGATACTATTACGATTGAACCTTTCCGTGCTGCAGCTTTCCCTGTAGTGAAAGATTTAATGGTAGATCGTAGTGCTTTCGATCGTATACAACATGCTGGCGGATACATCTCAGTAAACACTTCTGGTAATACTATTGATGCAAATGCGATTCCTGTAAACAAGCAAAATGCAGATGATGCCTTTAATGCAGCAACTTGTATTGGTTGTGGTGCTTGTGTAGCCGCTTGTAAGAATGCTTCGGCAATGTTATTTACTTCTGCTAAGGTTTCTCAGTATGCATTATTACCTCAAGGACAAGTAGAAGCTACTGATCGTGTACAAGCGATGGTTGCACAAATGGATGCTGAAGGTTTTGGTAACTGTACAAATACTGGTGCTTGTGAGATCGAGTGTCCTAAAGGAATTTCTTTAGAGAATATCGCTCGTATGAATCGCGAATATTTATCTGCTTCTTTGAAAGGATAATTCCTCTTTATTGAGTATCCGACAAAAATGATATAACACCCCTTGAAACTTGAAGTTTCAAGGGGTTCTTTTTTCCCTCAACTTCAAGTGAGAAGAATACTCATAATTAAAATGACATACCTGTTTTCTGAGTAATTATATACAAACAACATAATTCATAAAATAGATCTAATCAAAACTTTTTAGGTTATAACAAAAACTGCTACTGTAAAGTAAATGTATTTGTTACGTCAAATTATATATATTTAATCGTAACAAACTCAATAATGAAAAAATTAATCAGCATTTTATTTGTATCACTACTGATCCTTAGCTGTGGTTCGGATGACAACAACGATACTAATACAGATAATAATAACCCAGAAGAACCTGAAACTGATGTACCTCAATCAGCAATCATAAGAATTGCTTCTGTAAATACTGATACGGATACGGTAACACTTACTAACCTAGGGAATACTTCTATAGACATTGGAAGTTACTTCTTATGTTTGGGCCCTGGAACTTACAAGCAAATTTCTGATATCACTACAGAAAATACTACTCTTACTAATACAGCAACGATTAGCTTATCTTATGACGTAAATCCTGATACCGATGGATTAAGTATTTTCTCTTCAAACGCCTTTAGCTCTTCGGAACCTGAAGTTTTAATTGATTATGTACAATGGGGATCTGGAAATCAAGCTCGCGTAGATCAAGCTGTTACTGCTGGTCGCTGGGATGCTGTCGATAATTTCGTCCCTTTAGCAACTTCATATACTTTTACTGGTACTTCTAACGAAATTGGTGTTCAATTTTGGTAATATAGAAGCACCCGTGAATGTACTAATCCCTTGATATAAAACCTCAAGGGATTTTTTTTGACCTTATTCTAACAAATGAAGCTTTTGAAAAAATAAACGTTAAAACGTATCTAAACGGGTTAAGATATCCCAAAAAGAAAGTCGCTGTTTCACCTCATTATGTGTACAGTCTGAGATTAATTTCAGCCATTTGTTATGAAGGTTATTATTAATTTCTTTTTCTTTAATAAGATTTAAAACATCTTCTATCATGCACCCAAATGCCCTAACTTCTACTCTCTCAATAATAGAAGCAAAATCTGAATTAATATCATAGAAAGAAGCTGCTCCAAAATCACCCAACAGGCAATCGGCCTTTTCATTTATCAAAATATTATGCGCATAAAGATCTCCATGATTGATTCCTTTACCATGCAACTGAGCACATACTGAAGCTATACTTTTAGCGATCTTCAATAGATCTTCAATACTAAAGATAGCATCTGTATCAAATGTATCTCTAGTACAGGTTTCCAAACTTGGCGGATTTCCTAAATTCGCATGGTTAGAAGAGATTAGCTTCATTATTAAACCATTTCTGCCATTGGGATGCGATTTAATTTTTCCTAAAATAGGAATTAGATGATCATGAGTTCCTGCTGAAATACATATTTGCATCTCATCTTCTGGTAAACCATCACTAGTTACCTCCCCTTTAAAAACTTTAATTGCAACATCTTCATTTCTGGAATTCCAATTGGCTTTTGAAATCACTCCAGATGCACCTTCCCCTAATTGTTCCTCAATAGTGAAATCATTCCACTCAAATGCCTCTAAATCATTACTGGATTGAATCTCCCCTATCGCTGGATTACCTCCAAAAGCTACCCAAGATAATTTAGGCAACTCGAATAACCATTGAGGTATGGATTTAAGTCTATTAGCTGAAACTCTTAGCAATTCTAAATTCACACAGCCTGCCATTTCACTAGGTAACTCTTCTATTAAATTTCCTGCTAAAGCACATTTCTGAAGTAAGTGAACATTACCTATACTTTTTGGTAGCTTTTCTATCTTATTATCAGTTAAAATCAACCACCTTAATAATGGAGGAAATGCATTTTCAGGCACTTTTTGAATTTGATTGGATTTAAAACCAATCATACTCAAAGCTGGACATTTTGATAATACCGAAGGAAATTCAGTGAATTTATTTCTAGCAAAAAAAAGGATACGCAAATGCTTTAGTTGAGATATACTTTCAGGTAAATCTGTCAACTGATTGTCTGATAAATCTAACACTTCTAAAGTTTCCGATAGTTCAAGTATATCCTCTGGAAACTCACTTAAACCACAGGCAAGTTTAAGTTTCTTTAACCCTTTTAATTTCCCTGATTTCAATTCCTCTAAAGTTTGTGTCATTTTAAACGTGAATGTGATATGCAAATGTAATTGGATTAAAAATTATACTAACAAAAAAATACTGTGCCGTTTCAAAACAGAAGAAGCTTTCCTTAAAACATGGTGTGAAATACGGGCACAAATTCGGGTACACGCTGTAAACCCTAGTAAACACTACTATTCCCAAACCTTAGAAAAGCACTTCTTTAACAACCTATCGAAAGTTCAATACTTAATTTTGAATAAAACCTCCCAACCATGAAAAGAAATATACTTTTTATCTTTTTTACACTTTCACACTTGCTAATCAAAGCACAAGTCTCAAATGAAATTTTAGGAACTACAGTAAGAGAAGTAGTTGACAATGGTATCGGTCCTGAAGAAACTAACCTTAACACTGGAGAAAGTATTACCTTTGGAGACTACAATGTTCTTATTGGTGATGGAGCCGGTGCAAGGCTAACCACTGGACACAATAATACTTTTTTAGGGACTTCTGCAGGTTTATTACAAACCACAGCATATGATAACACTTTTATTGGCCGTAGTGCTGGTTTTTTCAATATTACGGGTACAGACAATACTTTTATTGGGGCTGAAGCAGGAAGATCTAATACTGCAACGGACAATACATTTATTGGAACTGAAGCTGGTGAATTAAACACCACTGGATATGACAATACTTTTATAGGAGAAGAAGCAGGAACCAAGAATACCACAGGATATGAAAATGTATTTATAGGAGAAGACGCAGGATTTGAAAATACCACTGGACATAGACAAGTTTTTATTGGTAATGAAGCTGGACTATTTGCTGATGTAGGATATAGAAATACAGGTATAGGAAATGACGCTTTACAAGATGTTGACGAAGGTCACCATAATACGGCTGTGGGAGACTCCACAGGAATAGATGTAGGAAAAGGGATTTACAATACTTTTCTAGGAGCAGCAGCTGGGGTGGCTACGGAGGATGCAGATTACAATACCTTTATTGGATCAATGGCAGGTTGGGATAACAATCGTACCAATAGGACTAACAATGCCAATAGAAATACTTATTTAGGGCATATGACGGGAGCAGTAAACCGTGATGGCCAAGACAATGTAGGGGTTGGAGCCTTTGCTGGTTATGGACCTTCAGGATGGAGTACTGATGGTACTGGACATTTTTTTAGTGGAAATACTAATAGAAATAGAACTACGTTTATTGGGTCAAAAGCGGAAGCTGAAAATAACGATGTTATTGTTATGGGTTATTTCGCACAAAGCAATGCTCGTTATGGTGTCATGATTGGGAACGAATCCTATTTAAGAGATGCCGAAGGTGCAATTGCCATGGGGTATCAGGCACAAGGCTCAAATAATGCTGACTATTCGGTCTTTTTAGGGTATCAAGCGAATGTAGATGAGGATAATGCTGTAGGTATTGGGCGTTCTGTAGACATCGATAAAGATCAAGCTGTTGCTATCGGAGCAAATGCGGTAATTCAGAATAGTGGGGCTATCGCAATTGGATATGGAGCTCAATCAAATGATGTTATAGATAGTTCACCAACAGGGCCAACACCTACTGCTACTGAAGCGACCAATAATATTGCTATTGGATATCAAGCTATGGTTAGCGGTAACAATGCTATTGCTATTGGTAATGCAGCGACTGCTACTAACGCAAATACTATGGTATTAGGAGGTGCAACTAACCCTGTTAGCGTAGGGATTGGCACCAATACTCCAAATGCCTATGCTTCTTTAGAATTAGCCGACGTCAACAAAGGAATTCTTTTCAATAGAATGACTACAAGCCAACGAAATACATTAGGTGGAAACTTAGGAACTTCGGAAGCAAGTATGACCGTTTACGATACAGACTTAAATGCTATTTTTTGCTGGACTGGAGCAGCTTGGACTGACATTACCAATGCTTTTGATAATTTAGGAAATCATACAGCAAGACAAGATTTAGATTTGGATGGAAATAAAATTAACAATGTTTCTTCCATCAGTTATGGTACATCTAACTTAAGTATCATCACTTTTAATGGCAACTCTTCAACAAATAGTATTACATCAATAAATACAGGTCTAACCTCCAGTTTTGTATATGGACCTGTATTTGGAAATAACCGCACTAAATTCTCCGCTGGTAATGCAAATAACGAAGGTTTTGTGTGGGGTCCCTTTAGCTCTACGCCGATAGCTGCTTTAAGTAACGAAGGAAATTTCCAAATAGCAGGATACCTAAATATCGCAGGTGCTTACCAATTCCCTACTACAGATGGCACGGCTAATCAAGTTTTAGTGACTGACGGTTCGGGAGCATTAAGCTGGACTACCCAAACCGATAATCAAACGGTAGATCAATTTGAAATCACGAGCAACACCTTGAATTTATCCATCTCTGGAGATGGTGAAGATGCTAAAACGGTAGATTTATCACCTTATCTTGACAATACAGATGCACAGGAGCTATCGTTGACTACAAATATATTAGGGATCACTGGAAATGCTACTACTGTAGATTTAGCTCCATACCTAGATAATACGGATGCACAGGAATTAGCTTTAAGTGATGCAAACGTATTGAGCATCTCTGGAAATGTGACAACTATAGATCTAGCACCTTTCTTGGACAATACGGATGCTCAAGAGTTATCATTGACTACAAATACTTTAGGTATTACAGGAAGTACTACTACTATTGACTTAGCTCCTTATTTAGATAACACAGATGCACAGGCTTTAGAATATGACAACACTAATCAAATGCTTGCAATCACAGGGTCGTCTGGATCAGATGTTGATCTATCGGGCCTATTAGACAATACAGATACACAATCAATTTCATTTAGTAATGATGTGCTATCCATTTCAGGAAATGCTTCAACGGTCGATTTATCAGGTTATACGAATACCGATTCGCAAACTTTATCTATTGATGGCTCAAATAACTTAACCATTTCAGGAAGTAACTCTTCGGTAGCTTTAGGGCCATATTTAGATAATACAGATGAACAAGAATTAACATTAAGTGGAGCAAATGTATTAAGCATCTCTGGGGGAAACAATACTATAAATCTTGCTCCTTTCTTAGATAATACGGATACACAAGTAATATCCATTGATAGCAATATATTAATGATATCAGGGAGTAATACCGAAGTAAACTTGGAGGATTATCTCGACAATACTGACGCTCAAGCGTTATCATTTAACAATGATATTTTATCGATCTCAGGTAACGCTTCAACAGTAGATCTAAGTACTTATTTAGACAATACGGATGAACAAGAATTAGCATTGAGTGGAGCGAACGTATTAAGTATCTCTGGAGGAACAAATACAGTAGATTTAGCTCCTTTCCTAGATAATACAGATGTACAAGCTTTATCATTTAGCAATGATATTTTGTCTATATCTGGTAACGCATCAACGGTAGATCTTTCAGCTTATGCAAATACTGATGAGCAAGCAATATCTATTACCAATGATGTATTAAATATTACAGGAAATACTTCTACTGTCGATTTAAGCGTTTATAAAGACAATACAGACGAGCAAACATTAAGTTTTAATACATCGAATAACCAATTAAGTATTTCAACAGGAAATAGTGTTGATCTTTCAAGTTTAGTTACTACTATTTCTGATGACCAAAACTTAACTTCAGCAACACTAACTAATGGCACTTTAGATATTGGTATCGAAGGAGGATCGGGCATTTCTGTCGATCTAAGCCCTATTTTATCTAATCTAGAATCTAGAGCGACTAATGCTGAAAGTAGGCTAGCAACTTTAGAAACTCAAATGACAACGATTTTAAATAAATTAAATGATCTTGATGACTGTACTGGTTGTGGCAGTGGAACATTAAGTTTTGCTCCAACTAGTCTAAGTAATTCACAAAAGTCACAAGGACCCATATTGTACCAAAATACTCCTAACCCGTTCTTAAATGAAACATTTATTAAGTATTTCTTACCCATTGGGACTACCAATGCTAAAATTGTATTTACTACGGTAGCAGGAAACACTATCAAAACGGTAAGACTTACTGAAACTGGTGAACAGGAATTTAAAGTAAATAAACAAAGTCTAGCTTCTGGGGTTTACTTCTATAGTTTACATATAGGATCTAAACTAATTGACACGAAAAGAATGATTAAGAAATAGACAGTTAGCAATTAACAAAATTACAAAACTCTCGTTGGATTCATTTCTTCGAGAGTTTTTTTATTGGATAATTTCATTATCTTCTAATATGATTAACAAGAAAGTAAATAATGCTCAAGAAGCTTTAAAAGGTATTGAATCAGGAATGACTCTTATGCTTGGAGGTTTCGGACTTTGCGGAATTCCCGAAAATGCCATTTCCGAACTGGTAAAGCTTGATGTTAGTGATTTAACTTGCATTTCAAACAATGCTGGAGTCGATGATTTTGGTCTAGGGTTATTACTTCAAAATCATCAAATTAAAAAGATGATAGCTTCCTATGTCGGGGAGAATAAAGAGTTTGAACGGCAAATGCTCAGTGGTGAATTAGAAGTAGAATTGACCCCACAAGGAACGTTGGCAGAATGTTGTCGAGCTGCAAAAGTTGGAATTCCTGCTTTCTACACACCAGCAGGGTATGGAACAGAAGTGGCTAAAGGTAAAGAAACAAGAAATTTTAATGGAAAACCACATATTTTAGAAGAGGCATACAAAGCCAATTTCTCTCTTATAAAAGCATGGAAAGGTGACGAAGCTGGGAACATTATCTTCAAAGCTACAGCCCGTAACTTTAACCTCCCCATGTGTGGTGCTGCGGAAGTAAATATCGTCGAAGTAGAAGAATTAGTACCCATAGGCACTTTATCACCCAATGAAATTCATGTCCAAGGGGTATTTGTTCAGCGTATTTTTGAAGGAAAAAACTACAAAAAGCCTATCGAACAACTGACCTTAAGTGAATCTTAACTCTAAAAAATAAGCTTTTATCTAAAAGCTATGATAACATTAAAATATCTCAACTATTAAGTAGTTATTACAGCTAATAATTATACCCAACATGCTTACAAAGAATCAAATCGCTCAGCGTATTGCTAAAGAAATAGAAAACGGATTTTATGTCAATCTAGGCATCGGGATACCTACACTTGTAGCAAATCATATTCCTAATGATATTTCTGTTTCATTTCATAGTGAAAATGGTTTGTTAGGCATGGGACCTTTTCCAACTAAAGGGAAAGAAGATGCTGACCTTATCAACGCTGGGAAACAGACAATCACCACTCTACCTGGGGCATCTTTTTTTGATTCTTCCACAAGTTTTGGAATGATAAGAGGTCAACATATTGACCTAACTGTTTTAGGAGCCATGGAAGTTGCTGAAAATGGGGATATCGCTAACTGGAAAATCCCTGGTAAATTAGTAAAAGGAATGGGGGGAGCTATGGATTTAGTAGCCAGTGCTAAACGTATTATAGTCGCTATGATGCATACTAACAGAAAAGGAGAACCAAAATTATTAGATCGCTGTTCACTACCACTCACGGGTGTTTGTTGTGTACAAAAGGTAGTTACTAATCTTGGCGTTTTTAAAGTAACCAAAAACGGATTTGTAATGACAGAAATTGCCCCCGAAGTTACCATTGAAGAAGTGAAAAAATCTACTCTAGGAAAACTTGAAATAATAAATAATTTAAAACCGATACAGTTAAACTAGCATATTTAACCATCTAAAATTTAAAATTTTGATCTCTACTTTAAACATAAAATCACCTTCAAAAAAAGGAGCTTTTTTATTCATCACTATTATTTTCAATATACTTTCCTGGTCTCAAGAAATAGATGTAGTTACTACACTTGACAACCAAATTTCAGAAACATCAGGTCTAATCCAGTTAGACAATCGTTTAATAACACATAATGATTCAGGAGGAGAAGCAAGTTTATTTGAAATTGATATAGCCACAGGTAAAATAAATAGAACCATTGAAATATCTAACGCTACTAATATAGACTGGGAAGACATTACACACGATGACAAATATATTTATATAGGTGATTTTGGAAACAATAATGGAACGAGAACTGATTTAACCATTTACATTATTGATATTCAAAAATATCTAGCTGCGACTAACAGTGTCGACATTGAAGGAACGATTACTTTTAATTATCGTGACCAAGAAGATTTTACCCCTAATCCTTTTGCTACTAATTTTGACGCAGAAGCTATGATTTCTCAAGGAGATTTTATTTATGTATTCACTAAAAACTGGGTAGACTTACAAACTAATGTTTATCGAATTCCCAAAACAACTGGAAGTTACGAAGTTGAGCGTTTGCAAAGCTTCCCCGCTCTTGGACTTATTACAGGTGCTACTTTAGACCCCAACTCTCTTGATGTTATTCTTACTGGATACACTAATACAGAATCATTTCTATTCAAATTAAGCAATATCAATTTTTCTGATTTTTCTACAAATACTTTCAATAAAAACACCTTATCCATACCAGAAAATAACTCTTTGCAAATCGAAGGCATAACTACTATTGATGGGTCACCTAATCTATATATAACGGCTGAAGCGTTTCAAGAAACTATTTCCTCTCTCTATGAGATTAATAGTCAAACCCTATCTAACGATTTGAATGCTAAAAAAACTGACAATGTTTCTTTTTCTCCAAATCCAGCAATAGATTTCATAAAAATAGACCAAAACACTCCATCAAAAACTACTATTAAGAATCTTAAAGGGCAAATAATAATTGAATCTACAGAAAAAAATATTGATATTGAAGGCTTAGATAAAGGTACTTACTTCATTCAAATTTCCACAGAAGAAAAACAATACTCGGTTCAAAAATTATTAAAATTATAATTATACCGAATACTATTTAAGACATAAATTTTCACAACTTTTTTATAGCCCCCAAAAAGCCATGGCATTTTCTTCTATCTCCTGAATATCACTGATAGGGATGTCAGTACTATACATAATCATTTCGTTAAAACTTGAATTTGAATATAGCCCACTATTCCCCCTTGCCCATCCAATTGTAAAGTTAAAATTCAATGTACATCTTCTGTTAGCAAAGGCACCAGAAAATTCTACGACCCCATTTTTTCGTGCAGTAGAAGTTAAATCTTCACGAAAAAAACTATAATGGCTCCACACTCCAACACCGCTAGCATTTCCAAATGACCTTGGATTATTACAGCAATATCCAGGATCAAAATAAGTATTATTATCGCTCCAATTAATATGTGCTAACCATCTATTATTATTTACCAAAACACCAAACTGATTTTGCCGCTTAGTTGTTCCATTTAATACCATAAGTACCGTTCCGTTGGCCCCCGCGTCAGTAACGATTTGTACACTAGTTTGTGTATCTAAAAAATCATTAACCCCATCGCCAATAAAATAAGGGAGAGCAATATTAGGTATAAACTGTGGTTGATTAGCATTTGTATTTTGAATAGCGTTTCTTCCCAAACCACTTTGATCATACCAAACAACCATAAATACATTAGCGCCTCCTCGCCACGAATTTATAGCCGCGACATCTACAATATCTGTATCTGTACACCCAAAATCCATTTCAGCATTGTCACTTTGCCTTCTTAACCGAACTAAAGGACCTTCATAATCTGACTCTAGGATTCTCATACTATAAGCAAAGCTAATATCCACCAATTTTTCATCTAAAATGTGAGATGGTCTTTTGGTTGGAAATTGATTATAACTTGCTATTTGAGCATGAAGAGTTATAATTATAAAAAAGTTAAAAAACAGTATAAATAATTTCATACACCAAACAATCAATTTCTTTTCAAATCTCCAGTAACATGATAAGTATCAGTAGAAGTACATACTATACCAACACCTGCATCTAAACCAGCTGTTCGAAAACGCAGTAGTCTATTTTTCACTGATGCGCCAGCTCCTGCCGCAATAGTAACCTTACCCGTATTTATCTGATAGAGACTAACATTAAACCCCAGTGGTAACCCACTAGGTACCGTTAGTGTTACATCTGTAGTACTATCAAAAGTTAGTATGGAAGCGTTATCAGATAAACTTAATGTATAATTTGATGTCAAGGCTATAACTTTTGGCACAAACATGACTTCCCGCCATAGGGTTCCATCAAAAACATATACTTTATTTGCATCATTCGCATATGCCATGTTCCCTTCCGTTGGACTACTAATAGTATTAATATTAGCTAAAGATCCATTAGGCAATCCTAAAACACTTCCCGCATCGATTTGACCATATGAAAAAACAGAAGAGAATATAAAAAAACATAAAAATATTCGCATAAAACCTAATTAAAACACATACACAAACTACAACTTAACACGCTAATAAACAATAGCTAACATATATTATCATTCATCAAACTCTAGTGGTGAAAATTCTATGAATAAATACTAAAATTTAAAAGCCAATTGTACATCGACTTTTTTTTCACTTTCTTCCTTTTTCTTAGAGATTACATTATTTAAATTAGAAAAAGACAACCCGAGCAATCTTACTGAATTCTTCATTTTCTCTTGGTATAACAATATTTTTGCTTCTTCAAAAATCAGATTAGCATCTGAAATAAACAATGCTAAAGTTTTAGAACGTGTTTGTAGTGAAAAATCACTGTACTTAATTTTTAATGTTATGGTCCTTCCTGCTGTTTTCCCTTTTAGCAAACGCCTTTCTAACTCTTGAGACAGTTCCTTTAGGCGCTCTTCCATATAAATTTCGGAAGCCAAATTTTCACTAAAAGTCCGTTCTGCCCCTACCGATTTCCTAATACGTGTTGGTTTTACTGGGCTATGATGTACACCCCGCACAATACGATAATAATAAGGTCCTGATTTTCCAAAATGCTCTTCTAAAAAAGCCTCTGTCTTAGATTTTAAATCCGCTCCAGTATAAATTCCTAAAGCATACATTTTTTTTTGAGTCACCTTCCCTACCCCGTAGAATTTTTTAATATCTAGATTCTCTAAAAATTCAATTACCTCGTCAGGAGAAACAGTTTTCTGACCATTAGGTTTATTATAATCACTTGCGACTTTGGCTATAAACTTATTAATAGAAATCCCAGCTGAAGCGGTCAACCCTGTTCTTTCTAAAATTTTAGCTCTAATCTCTTCAGCAATTAAAGTGGCACTCGGATTTCCCTTTTTATTTATCGTTACATCTAAATAAGCTTCATCCAAAGAAAGTGGTTCTACCAAATCAGTATATTCTATAAAGATCTTACGTACTTGCATCGAAACCTCTTTATATCTTTCGAAATGATGCTTCACAAAAATAAGATGGGGACATAACTTCTTTGCCAATACACTACTCATTGCACTTCGTACTCCAAATTTCCTAGCTTCATAACTCGCTGCACTTATAACTCCGCGATTTCCACTTCCTCCTACAGCAATGGCTTTCCCTTTTAAAAAAGGATCATCATACTGAGCTACAGAAGCATAAAAAGCATCCATATCTACATGAATTATTTTGCGAGAAGTATCAAGATCCATGATATAAAATTACAGAATAACTAGTAATTTTGTAACAACTACACTAACTACTAACAACAGATGCAAGAAATTGAACGTAAATTCCTGATAGATACGGATGTTTATAAAATTGAGGTTCAAAAAAGCACTCGTATTGTACAAGCTTATCTCAACAGTACCCCTGAACGTACAGTTCGTGTACGTATAAAAGGAGAAAAAGCTTTTCTAACTATAAAAGGCAAAGGAAACGACTCTGGTACTACGCGTTTCGAATGGGAGAAAGAAATTCCTGTTTCCGAAGCCGAACAACTACTACCGCTTTGCGAACCTGGTCTCATCGAAAAAGTAAGACATGAAATCCCTATAGGAAAACATACTTATGAAATAGATGAATTTCATGGCGTAAACGAAGGTCTAGTCGTTGCAGAAATTGAATTACAGTCTGAAGAAGAAACTTTCGAAAAACCATCTTGGTTAGCAAAAGAAGTCACTGGAGATCATCATTATTACAACTCCTTTATTGCCAAGCATCCATACAATACTTGGGTAATAAAAAAATAAAACTTATCCTTTTTGATAAGAATTCCTAAAAAACTCGACTGTTACTCTATAAAATTGGTAACATTATGAAAGGCATAGCCATTCTTTTCACAAGTCTTTTTCTCTTTTTTAGCACATTAGGTTTAGCTCAAAATTCATCTGTAACTAAGAAGATTACCGAACTGACATTTACGGGAAACAAGAAAACAAAAACTGATTTCTTATACCGTTTGATAAAAGTAAAAATCGGCCAACCACTAGATAAAGAAAAGATTAAATTAGACATTGACCGTCTAAAACGACTGGATGGAATCGCTAATGCTGAATACAGTATAAAAGAAACAGAAAAAGGGTATCAAATTAACTATGAATTAGTAGAAAATTTTTCTATAATTCCAGGGTTACGTATTGGAGAAGCAAATGATGATAGTTTTGCTTTTCGAGCATCATTATTCGAATTTAATGGACTAGGACGTAATATTATTTTTGGAGGTTTTTACCAACGTGAAGTATTTAATTCTTTCGGTATTTTTATCGAACACCCTTATTTAATCTCAAATAAATTAGGTTTAGGGTTCAATTATCAAGACCTCACGACACAACAACCCATTTATTTCCCTACACAACAAGTCAACTACACCTATACTCGCCGAGGACCAGAATTCGCTATTTTTTATGAAAAGGATTTTAATAATCGTTTCGAGTTTCGTACAAAAATATTTAAAGAAACCTATCGAATTATTGATGGAGACCCTCAAAATGAAGGTAAAGAAGGTTCACCTGAACCTTCTATAAATAAATCTATGCTTTCAGGCCAATACGATTATGTAGACATCGATATTGATTATCATCAATTAAGTGGTTTTCAAAATAATCTTATAGGCCAATATTTTATAGGTGGAGAAGGAGCTTTACAAACTGAATACATCGTCACAAATACTTCTAGTTATTATCGCCAAATAGGAAAAAAAGGTAACTGGGCATCTCGCTTACAACTTACACTAAGTAACGAAGTAGATGACACCTTTTTTGTACCTGTAGTAATAGACAATCAATTAAATATACGTGGTGGGGGTAATACTATTGCTCGCGGTACAGCATCAGCAGCCCTTAATACTGAATATAGACATACACTCATTGAAAAAGATTGGTTTGTATTACAATCTAATACATTTTTAGATGTTGCCACCCTTAGAGGAGTTGGCCAAGACCTGGGTGATGTATTTAAAAGTGATAATGTAAAAGTGTACCCTGGACTAGGGATTAGATTTATTCACAAACGTATTTTCAATGCAGTAATACGTATTGATTATGGATTCAAAGTAAACGGAACAGGAGTCGCAGACGATAGTGGACTTGTATTTGGTATCGGTCAGTATTTTTAGGGCGTGCCCCTATCGGGTCGGGCTTTCGTTCATACTCCTCACAATGTATATCTCGAATAGTCTCGATATACATTGCTGCGGGGTAACCACTCAATCCCTCACGCAATATCACATACCCTACTTTAAAAATAATACACATTCTTGTTATTATTATCTACAACCAAAATCACTTCCTTCAATCCTTTATCATCTATAGAAATAAAATTATTCTTCAATAAAATCTTTTATCAATCGATCAACCATTACTATTCTAGGGAGAATCTCATATTTAAGCCTTTTTTTACTTCTATAGTATTCAAAAACTCCTATAAAAACTAGCATTAAAAAAATACTTGAATAGATTAAAATAAGCTATATAAAACAACAAGCGCCTTTGATTGAAATCAAAGACGCTATATTATTTAATCCCGTATTCTAGATTGAATTCTCTGGTACTTGCACTGAATATCAGCAAAAGCTGTTTTCAACTATATTCCTGATATACTTGCCCCAAAGCAATTAATTAAACAGTGACTATTAAAACCTTTATTCAAGAATAAATCAACTTTTTATTATGCCGTCCCTTGGGGTGCCCAATGAGAACAAAGCATCCCTATTGCAGCCTTATTTGGTCGAGCACATGTTGCTGTCTGAAAACGAGAACATGTACTGCAATTGGGATCATCCTTTAACGCCATTTTCATTTCAAAACTATCACAAGTATAATTATCACTCACTTTTACTTGGTGTATCGAGCACTCTTCATTCGCTGTTAAATTTTCGCAATTCACACAACTGTTTCCTAATCGTATCGCCATAACCTTTTGTTTTTATATAAGTTACTAAAAACCTCAACTAGAAACAATTTAAATAACTTACTAACAACATTTATGCACCTTAAATACTATAGCTAGTTTTCTTAAACAATTTTATTTTTTTTTGAATACGTCGTTTTTCATCTTTTAAAAAGTCGATATAACTGTCATTATACGTTTCTAAAATCGCTTGATCTAAAATGCGTTTTGCTAATCTATATTGTCGTTTTATCTCTAAGCCTTGTCCTAAAATGCAATACAATTGTGCTTTATCAATGCCTTTTAATTTTAAAGCATGATAAATCAAACGCTGAGAACGCTCAATTTCATCTGCCCAAATCAATATTCTAGCGTATACATAATATACTTCTAAATACTCAGGATGATTCGAGATCACTTTATCAAAACATTCAAATGCTATTTCATAATTTGAAAAACATTCTGCATTGATATTTCCTAACAAGCAAAGTGCTGCTGGATGATCCTCTTCATATGATAAAGCATAATGCAAGGATTCACAAGCTTCTTCCCAGTCAGCATCGTAGCCTCTAGAGGCATTCTTTGGAAAAGAATCGGACATCTAATCCCTTTCATGCTTCTCAAAAAATAGTACAACAAAATGAAAATGATAGCATTGATATTTCTCTATTAACCTGATTTCAATTTATATTTTAAAACTCAAAATCTTGTCACATTGAGTGATTTTATGTAGTGAAACGAAATAAAATTGTATCGAAATGTATCTCTCGTTCTAATTTTTTCTACATTCCATTTCGAAATATCACTCGACATGACATTTCTAGATTATTAATCGAACTCAGGTTATTAGTAGATTATAATTTTGATTTGAACGGTTAATCCTTGGCTTTGGAGAACATATTGAAGTATTATCTCCTAAGAATTTGAGAAAACGAATTAAGAAAAAATTAGAACGAGCCAACGATATTTACGACAAAACAAAATGAATACGATCTCCAGTTGTTTTTTGTCCTAACCTATCAATAGCATTTTCAGACAATTGTAGTACTCTTGGGTATCCCCCTGTGACTTGACAGTCTCTCATCAATACAATTAATTTTCCAGAAGGGGTCAATTGTAGCGTACCTGGTAATACCGCTGAAGTTAACATTGAAGAAAAGTCATTGGTCACCAATTCATTTAATTGATACCCCATCCTACTGTTATTAGAAGAAATAGAAAAACGTGTGTCTAGCAACTGCTGTTTTTGCATTTCAGATAAAAGATCAAACTCTGGTCCTTTATAACATTCTATTATTCTTGAATCAAAATGATCCATATTCACTTTTACAGAGGCGCAACCTTTTATATTGATCTTTTTAATAGGAATTATTGGTAATGTAGCCCTTTTACTAATGGTACTTAATAAAGTAATACCATTATAATTACTCTTACTTTTTAATGCTATTTCTGTCTGAAAGCCTTTTTGCACAGCAATATAAGTTCGTGTTCCAAAAACTCTTTTCCCGAATGACAAAGTTGCTCCTTTTTGACAATATAAAATCGAATTATGCTTTACTTTTATATTGTCGATAGTTGCAGAAAAGTCTGCTCCTGTAATACTTATAACACAATCACTTTCGAATAGTAACTTACAGCCACCAAAAGTGATTTCTAGTACTGCTAGGTCTTCTTCATTATTAACTAATAAGTTGGCTAATTTCGCTGAATAATGATCCATAGCTCCCGATACAGGAACTCCCATATTCCTAAAACCCGTTCTTCCAAGATCTTGTACAGAAACTCCAAACTTGGATGTTAATACTTTAATCATTGATAACAGTCTTTTCTAATTCATAGATTCCTAATTCTATTTCTAGCGTAAGTTTATTAAATTCAGCTATACTAATCGGAATAAATTGAATTTTATCTCCTGACTTAGCAAAGCAAGGATTCGCTTCTGATGTATTAAAAAATGAAATCGGTGTTTTTCCCATAATATTCCAACCACCAGCACTATCCATAGGATAAATACCTGTTTGCGCTCCTCCAATAGCGACTGATCCTTTGGCTACTGACAATCTAGGAGTTGATTTTCTTTTAATCTTCAATTCGTCTAGTAATCCGCCGAGGTATAAAAAGCCTGGCAAAAACCCAATAAAATAAACAGTATATATTGTTTGCGTATGTAATCGAATAATATCTTCTTTGGATAGTTGTAAAGTGACAGCCATTTCTTCTAAGTCAATTCCAAATACTTCATCATAACAGACAGGTATCCTCCATAACGTTACTCCACTGTTTTCAAAGTCGTCACTACTCTTGTAAATTGATGTTAAGATTTCTTTTTCTTTAAAAAAATCAGCAATCGTACTAACATATACAATGGTTAATGAATTATATCCTATAACTATATCTTCAATATATTTCTTTTCATAACTTAAAATAATACCCTCTTTAAATTGAATAATATCTTTTAAAATTAATTCATCTATTTGAGTTGGCCATTCGATTAAAATTGCACGATCTCCAAAGGGTTTATATACTAAATCACTACGCAATTACAATTCCTTTTTGGGTTAATGACCGGTGAATCTGTTTTACGATCTCAATGGCAGCTTTATTATCTCCATGCACGCAACAGGTTTCTGCTTTTATTGGCATTAATTTATCTGATATCGTATTCACCTGTTGATCTAGAACCATAGTTAAAATATGTGTTACTACCTGTGATAAATCACTAATAACAGCATTTTTTTCACTACGAGAAACCAATCTTAAATCATCATTATAATTACGATCCGCAAAAACCTCATATTTAATGAATAATGCCTCTTCTTTGGCTACTTGCTCTATAATCGAATTACATGGTACATATAGCATTACTTTTGGAGCCGTCTTTTTTACTGCATTTACAATAACTTTAGCTATTGCTTTATCCACGACAGATAGGTTATACAACGCCCCATGTGCCTTAATATGATGCAAATGACCTCCTTGAAGATGTAAGCGTTCTTTTAATAATTCTATTTGTTGTATCAAACTTTCTTCTAACGCTTCTAGTGAAATATTCATTATTTGTCTTCCAAAATTTTCTCGATCAGGAAAAGAAGGGTGTGCACCAATATTTACTTGATACTCTTGCGCTAATGTAATCACTCGATCTATAGTTGCTACATCACCTGCATGTGAGCCACAAGCAATATTGCATGATGAAATGTAAGGCATTAACAATGCTTCATTATTAACTCCTTCTCCAACATCACAATTAATATCTATAATAGGCATTCGAATATGTTAAAAATTAAATGAATATCCGTAATTAGTAATACTACAGCCGTTTTCGTGATTGCTTACTTGATAAAGAGCCTTATCACACTTATTTTAAGACCCTTAACAATATCTAAAACAAGTTTAGGATGACGCAATTCTTATTGTTAGTGATTACGGTTATTCAATAAAATTAATTTTAAAATTACTCTTAAATTTCCAAGTAAAAATAATACTCATCCTACCTCGTAAGACATTTAAAAAAACATTATTTATAATACCTATAATCAATAAGAACTAGCGACTCGCGATCCTGAAATCATTTCAGTTTTTAATTAAAGACTTAACATTAACCAAATGAGAGCCTTCAATAAGTAAGAAATAAAAAGCATTATTATAGTAGTATTGATTGCTATCTACAACTAAAACACCAACTTCAACTCGACTTTTTCTGATACAGAAGCTCCTTTAAGTGTAGCTGGCTTCCACTTAGGACTAGACTTTATAATTGACTTCAATTCTTTTTTAGTTGTTTTATCCAAAGCAGTATCAAATCTAACTTGATACAAATTCCCAAATTCACTAACTACAAAAGATATATTTACGGTAGTACTTTCTTCGGAAAGCTTATTCATAATACTTGGATTAAGATTTTGTTTAATCCATTCCTTAAAATCAGTAGAGGTACCATTAAACGGAATGGCATTAACATCTGGGCTAGTATTTCTATCTCTAATGATTCTCTTAAAGTCTTGCTTCTTTTTAACTCCGTAACCAACGACTACAATTTCATTTAAAACAGCTAGGTCTTCTGCTAGCTCTACGTTAATAATAGCGCTATCCACAATTCTTTCTTCTGTTTCAAAACCTACATAATTAAATAGCAAAATTGCATCCTTGTGTACATTCAATTGATATTGACCATCAAAATCGGATTGTGTCCCTAAAGCACTACCCTTCACTGTAATGTTTACTCCTGGCAAAGTCCCTCCATTATCATCGGTGACTACTCCAAACACAGCAACCAAATCATTATCAGTTATTTCTTGCTCCTCTTTTTCATCTGATACTACTTGCTCTAATTTTGGTTTATTTTCTATACTCTGAATTTTTTCAATTGCTTTTGCTTCACTTGCTACCGATCTATCTATTGCTTTTTTGGCAGAAGATAAAGGCTGAGGCTTTTCAATTCTTAGATCAGAACTAACCCCAGATGATAACTCATTTGCAATTTCTGGCACATCAGCTGCTTCCTCTTCAATATCAGAAAAATCAGGTTTCTCTGCAGGAGTTTCTTTTAAATCTCTTTTTGGTATGGAAGCAACTATTTCTTTGTTGTTTGGTGGTTTAGGAACAGCTTGATATGCTTCTTTATTACTACTGACTACTTTAGCATCTTCGATTTCTTCAAAAGCAACTTTGCTAGTGATATCAACCTCTTGTGAACGATCTACAAACTGTGGTTGCTTTGGTTCTTCCTCTATTTCTGAATTTACTATTTCTTGTGGTACCTCCAAACTTTGATATCCATTAAACCACCATAAAGAAAAACCTATTAACAGTAATAGTGATGCTGCAATTGGGTAATAAAACAAAGGAATAAGGCGTTTTCTTTTTTCTGTTCGCAACTGTATTTGAGCACTTAACTTTTTAATATCTTTTTCTAAAACATCAGTCTCAATAATTTCAAATCCATCTAAAGCATCTTGTAAAAAAGGATCATCTAAAGCTTCTTTTTCAAGTGTATGACGTTCCTTATTTGAAAAGTTCCCTTTTAAATATTCAAGAATACGTTGATATCTATTTTTTAACTGTTTCACTTATTTTTCAGCTGTTCTTCTACACAGATTTTTAGATTTCGTTTTCCATTTTGCAAGTTACTTTTTACTTTTTTCTCTTCAACGTTTAAGGCTATTGCAATTTCTTCGTAACACTTTTCTTCGTAAAAAAAAGCAGTCACACATTGCTTTTGTAGTGCCTTTAAATTCTCTAAACACGCTTTTAATATTTCTTCTTTGGCATCTAATAGAGAAACCGACTCATCTATAGGGTGCGCTACCGCTGTATTTTCCATAAAAGCTTCTGAAGAAAAGGTAACTACTTTCGATTTTTGAGTATTCGCACTACGCAATTGCATTAAACAATAGTTTCTGCTTACTCCGTAAAGCCAACTTTTAAATCGGTCTATTTTATGCTTAGGAATTTCTTTTATAAGCACTTCGAAAATCTGCATAACAGCATCTTGACTTTTTTCTCGCTGTTTTAAATATTTTAAACATACTCCATAAACTAAAGGCATATAGCGCTGATAGAGCATTCCTAGAACTTCTAGGTCTCCATCCGAAACGAAATGATTTACTAATACTTCGTCTTCTGCTTTTTGTAAATGCTTTAAGCTATGCCTCACATGAGGAAAGATAGTTCTTTTTGAGATATCGGGTATCGGAATTTATACCCTATATCTTTTATCCCTAAATATTTTAAATCCGTTATTCTGAAAAGAAAATAAGTGATACCTGAAACCTTATAGCTGTAAAAAACAAAAAAAGTTTTATGGAATTTAAGAGTGCTACGCATCCTTTTAGTAAAACATATTCATTTTAAAACTTTAAGACTATGAAAACCATATCGATATTATTCTGTTTACTTTGTTTTTTAGGTATACAAAGTCAATCTATACGTATTTCTGGAAAAATTACTGGTGATGGAATTGCTCTTCCTGGTGTAAACGTCACTGTAGAGGATAAAAGAACTGAAACATTTTCTGACTTTAATGGTCAATATTTTATTGAAGCTCAAAAAAATGATGTTCTTGTTTTCAAATATGTAGGCTTTACAACTAAAAAAATTGTTATCAAGGATGTATCTTTAATTAATGTTAATTTAGAAATTGATGAAGCTTCCTTATCTGAGGTAGTGGTAATAGGCTATGAAGCAAAGACAATAGATTGCCACACACCCTCTCGTATAATAAAAAAAGTTTCTACTCCTAAAGCAAGTCCTATAGCTACAGAATATGAATCGATCGAAGGCGAATTAGATGAAATTTCTGACTATGAGGAATCTGCTAGTACAACTAAAGTCCGATCTGATGGCAATGACACAAAGGCTGGCACATTGACTGCTGGTGAGATTAATGATTTTAACAAATGGAAGTTATGGAATGATACTTCACAAGATGACTTGAGAGCACATCAAGAAACTTGGAAAATTTCTCCTACGAAAAGATTCTCTGTACTGATCCAAAATCAAAATGGAGTTCCTGTTATTGGTAGATCTGTTCATTTAATCAATAATAAAAAAGATACTTTATGGTCATCCATTACAGATAATCTTGGTCGTGCTGAGCTATGGGCTAATATGTTTAAGGCAAATAACAGTACTGATTCTGAAAAAGACTACAATTCTTTTACCATTGCATACAACGATAAAAAAAATAAAACGAAAGAAGCTATTCCGTTTCATAAGGGTATGAATCATATTCTTATCCATGAAAACTGCAATATATCCAATACAATAGATGCTGTTTTTGTTGTAGATGCAACAGGTTCAATGAGCGATGAAATCAATTACCTAAAAAGTGAATTAAACGATGTCATCAATAGGGTTAAAAAAGATAATCCTGATTTGACTTTAAATCTTGGTAGTGTTTTTTATAGAGACCATAAAGATGCATATCTCACTCGAAAAACCAATCTATCAAATGATATCTCTAAAACTATTAATTTCATCAAAAACCAAGAAGCGAATGGCGGAGGTGATTTCCCTGAAGCTATAGACGAAGCACTTGAGGTTGCCATTGATGGTATGGATTGGAATGCTTCTTCAAGAACAAAAATGGTATTTGTTGTACTAGACGCCCCACCACATCAGAGTCCTGAAAACATAAAAAGAATGCAATCTGTAACGTTTAAGGCTGCTAAAAAAGGAATAAAAATAATTCCTATCGTAGGAAGTGGTATTGATAAAAGCACCGAATACTTAATGCGATCTCTTGCGCTTTGCACTAATGGCACTTATGTTTTTACTACAGATCATAGCGGTATTGGAAATCCTCATTTAAAACCAACTACTGATTCTTATGAAGTCGAAAAATTGAATGATTTATTAGTACGACTTTTTAACCAATATACTTCTGTTGTTGGATGCGATAACAACATTCAATCCATAGAGAAGACTATTTCAAATTCAAAAAAACTTTCGAATAGTATCACAAAAAACAGCTTACCCAATAGTATTTCTTTGAATTGTAAATTTTACCCAAATCCGACTTCTGGAATCTTAAATATTGATGTTCATGGAAAAATAGAAGAACTATTTATGACTGATATTTCTGGTAAAATTCTTCAACGCATAGCAATTAATGATAACAACAGCATTACAACTGACATCTCTAGTTATCCTAATGGAATTTATCTAATGAATTATACTGGTACAGATCAAAAATTATTCAACAATAAAATTATTCTGAATAAATAAACTATAGCTAAGGAAACCTTTATGACACCACTCCTTTCAAGAACATCAATACACTCAAAATCAAATCGTTTTGAAATAATTAATAAAAAAAACAAAAAAGTTTTATGGAATATGAGAATGCTTCGCATCCTATTAGTAAAACGTACTCACTTAAATTTAAAATATTATGAAAATCATATCTTTATTATTTAACCTTCTTTGTTTCATAGGAATACAAAGTCAAACGATGACCATATTAGGAACTGTTACCGATACTAGTGGAGCAACATTACCTGGGGTAACTATTACCTTAAAAGGAACAGCTTCAGGGACTCAGACTGATTTCGATGGTTATTACACTATAAATGCTAACCAAGGGAATATCTTAATCTTCTCTTATTTAGGTTTTGAAACGCAAGAAGTAAAAATAGCTAAAAAGAGTACTATAAATATATCCTTACAAGAAGACACTTCTTCATTAGACGAAATTGTAATTGTTGGCTACGGCAAAATGCCAGTTCGAAATCGCAGGCCACATTCTAAAAGAAAGTTTTCGAATAAAAGCTTAGCCTATGAAGTTATACCTAGAGCTCCAAGGGCCCAACCGAATTATAGTCCTCAATATATAGAAAAAGAAGCGTCAAATTTAGATGAAGACTATGCTCAGATTACAGAAAATGGATTTAAAAACCCATTACAAACACCACTTTCTACTTTTTCTATTGATGTGGATGCTGCCTCCTATAGTAATATGCGTCGTTTTCTAATGAATGGACAAAAACCTCCTAAAGATGCTGTTCGTATAGAAGAAATGATTAATTATTTCAGTTATGATTATACCGAACCAACGAATGAACATCCTTTTTCGATCAATCAAGAATTATCGCATTGTCCATGGAATCATGACAACTATTTATTACACTTAGGAATTCAAGGTAAAAATATTGACCTAGATGAAGCACCTGCTAACAACTTAGTTTTCCTTATTGATGTATCTGGTTCGATGAGCGATAGTAATAAATTGCCTTTATTAAAAAAAGCCTTTAAGCTATTAGTGAATCAAATGCGTGAAAAAGATCGAGTTGCCATAGTAGTATATGCAGGAAATTCAGGTTTAGTATTGAAATCTACTTCAGGAGCTCACAAAGAAAAAATTATAGCCTCTCTTAACAATCTTAATGCAGGGGGAAGTACCGCTGGTGGAGCTGGTTTAAAATTAGCTTACAAAGTAGCTAAAGACAACTTTATCAAAAAAGGAAATAACCGTATCATATTAGCTACTGATGGCGACTTTAATGTAGGTACTTCTTCGAACAGCAATATCGAGGACTTAATTGTAGCACATAGAGACCAAGACATTTTTATCTCAGTAACAGGCTTTGGGATGGGTAATTATAAAGATTCTAAAATGGAAATCATAGCTGATAAAGGAAATGGTAATTATGCTTACATCGATAATTTATTAGAAGCACAAAAAGTATTTGTACAAGAATTTGGAGGTACGATGCATACCATTGCAAAAGATGTAAAAATTCAGGTTGAATTTAATCCTAACCATGTTGAAAGTTATCGTTTAGTAGGTTATGAAAACCGAAAGCTAAATGCTGAAGATTTTGATAATGATAAAAAAGATGCTGGTGAACTTGGCGCTGGACATACTGTTACTGCACTGTATGAAATTGTTCCTAAGAAATCAGGAGCTTCTGCTACATCTCCTCTAAAATATCAAACGGTCGCAAAACCAATTGGAATTTATGATACTGAGTTGGCTACTGTCAAATTCCGTTACAAACAACCTAAAGCAAAAGAGAGCATACTTATCACTGAAACCATTGAAAACAATATCGTGCCTTTGCCAGAGACATCAGAAAACTTTAGATTTTCTAGTGCCGTTGCCGCTTTTGGAATGTTACTAAGAGATTCAGAGTATAAAGGTGATTTCAAATTAAAGAACGTAAAGTCATTAGCTAGTTCTAGTAAATCCAATGATGAATTTGGATATCGTGCTGAATTTACTAGATTAATTGATTTGGCAGAAGGACTTTAGTATCAGTACTCAGAGAAATTCTTGAGATATTATACCTAATAGTAATACCGATAAATCAATTTGAAACATTCTAATCCTTAATTCTCTTAACAAACAATACTCACTCTTAAAAATGCATAAAACCAAAAAAGGCTACCCAAAACAATATTGGATAGCCTTTAAAAATAACAATTGAAACTACTATTCTTTTGTAATTATTTTATTTGCTTAAGTAAAGCATCGATAGTTTTTGCTACTCCTACACCAGGTAATTTTACTGGTGACGCAACTTGCGCTACAAATGTACCGTTAACTTCTCCTGTCTTGTAAGTAGTAAAACCAATTCTATATAATCCAGCTGTTAACGCTTTCAAAGGATTGCTCACTTCACTCTTGTAACGTAATAAAGAGTTATAGCTTCTTCCTTTTGGATCTTTTGGCATCTCACTACTATCGTCATTTTTCTTTAATGTAGTCCAAGTTGCATTTTGAACTGCATCTTCAGAAATTTTATTTTTCAACAAAATAGAAGACTTCTCTAAAGTTACATAAGTATCAAAGAAATCTTTTGAAGATTTATTCGCTGTATATTCATCAGAAATAATAGCATTTTTATACTTTCCTTTTCCAGCAGGAGACATCATTCTTATCCCTAATTCTGGTGCTACTGCAGGAACCCATACATAGATATAGTAAAACTTTTTACCTCCTTTAACCTCATCTTCGTTTCCTTGCTTAGCAAATCCTAAATAGGTATTTACATCAGTATAAGGAAGTGCAATTTCAGTAGGACCTACTTTCTTTGTGATTGAACTTTTAAATTTAGGAAGCTTCTGAGCAGTTGCATTAGCTGTGATTAATGTAATAGCAAGTACACTAATAATACTAGTGATTTTTTTCATTTTTATAATAATTAACGTTATTGTTATAACTAAATTATAAAAAACTAACTGACTACCTACAAAGTGTAAGAATTATCTTCAGATACTAGAGATCTAACAACTATGACCTCTCTAAAGCGTATTTCATCCTAAAATTACGAAAGGGTACTTCACCTATAGATATTATTTGAGGAGTTTCTACTATAAATCTAAACTTTTCAAAAAAAGGCTTAGCCGTAACGGAAACCTCTGCTTCAAGCTCTCCTATTTTATGAAGTAATCCATACTTAATAATAAAACTTATCATAGTAGTTCCTACTCCTTTTCTCTGAAAATCAGAGGACACAAAAAAAGAATGTATAAACCCTTTACTATTTATCGAACAAAACCCCATAAGCTCATCTTCATTTTCATCTTCACAAACATAAAATTCGTGATCTTTAGATAATTTTTCTAAAACTGATAAATCATTAGCCGTGGAAGCCCATTTGTCTATTTGTCGAGGCGAGTAATCTTTTGCATTTACCAATCTTACTGTTTTAACAAACAGTGCTAACATATTTTTGTGGTCTGATGGGGTGGCTTGCCTAATTTCCATAAAATAATTATTTTATGTATTAACATTTTGAAAGTTGATTCCTCCACTGCAACCTTTCAAATGAAAAAGTGTTAGAATTGACTTCAAGGTATTCAAGAACAAATATTGCTTTTTGAGAATATACAGATGGATTACTTTCCTGATTCTTATGCCAGCTCAACAATAACTTAACTAGTAAATCTAGATGACTTTCATCCCAAGATTCTAATTGTTGTAAAAATTCATCTTTCTCTAACTTTAGTAATTGATCGAAACTAATATCAAAGTTTTCTAGAAAGGCTAAATCAGTCGCTTCTTGAAGTTTCACCTCTGCTTCATTTTTACCTACGACTAAACCGATTAAGTGGTTTAATAGAATTTGTAATCTTTGGAGTTCTCTCTTTACAAAATCATTTTCCCTTATCATCTTATACAGTTTGTTGATAGTAGTTTCGTATTCAAAGTTTGATTTATTTTTTGCTAGTCTAAGACAAAAAAATCAAGAATAGCCTTAGTTATTGTTGTTTTTTTAACGCTAGAATAGTAAAAAAAGAAACTAGCTAAATGCCAAATTATTATTGACAAACTGTATTACTACTACTCTATTGCTAAATTGGTTTTCTTAATAGCTCCAAAACCACCAGCAATATCAACTACATTATAAATATGATTTCTCTTTAAAATAGAACAAGCGATCACACTACGATATCCTCCTCCACAATGGATATAAGTCGTTTCTTCCTTAAGATCGAAGTCCTTAATTGTAGACTTTAAATCTGCTAGCGGTTTAAAATAAACTTCAGGCAAATGACCTGCATCATATTCATTTTGCTTTCGAATATCAAAAACAGATATCGGTGATTTCTCTTTTAGAGTACATAACTCATTTGCAGAAATAGAAGTAATCGTTTCTACTGCTAAATCGGCTTTTCCCCAAGTACTAAAGCCTCCATTTAGATACCCAATAATATTTTCAAAACCTACAGCAGACAATTTTTCAAAGGCTTCCTCTTCTCTATCTTTTGGACTTACGAGAAGTATATTCGTTGATTTTTCGATAAATAATGCTACCCAAGGCTCAAACAAACCGTCTATACCTACAAAAATTGAATTTGGAATGTATCCTTTAACAAATTCTGTTTGATGTCGAATATCTAGTATTACAGTTCCAGTCACATCTAAATATGTCTTAAACTTATCTAGTGAAAGCACATTTATCATTATCCTTTAAAAGTATTTTTGAATGTCTTTTGATATTCATCAAATTGTTGCTGAGAAGTTACTTTTTTATAATCGTTCGTCCCCATTAGCTTTAAAAACACTTCTAGCTGTTGTACATCGTGAAATCCTGTAATTGGGAAAATAAGATTAGAATTTTCATCGAAAAACACCATACTAGGATATCCCCTAACTTTTAAAGCTGTAGCAAATTGATGCTGAGAATTTCTTCCTCTTTTTCCTTCCACATAATTTGGATTCGAAAAATGGTTGCCTTGATAATCAAATGACTCAGTGCCCTCTGCATTAAACTTAACGGCATAGAAGTTTTCATTGACATACTTAGCAACATCAGGATTATGAAATGTTTTCTTATCTAATAATCGGCAAGGACCACACCAATCGGTATAAACGTCCATAAATATTTTTTTAGGATTTTTTTCTTGAGCCGCTAACGCTTCTTCCATACTCATCCAATGGATCTCTTGAGCAGAAATCGAAACTGTTAGAATTGTAAAGAATACATAAATAAACTTTTTCATAAAGTAGTTTTTTGAGTAGTCGCAAAGACTGTTTCTAAAATTACATAATTATCGAATGCCATGCATTAATTTTTTTAATAAAGGATTTAATAACCCTATAACTAAACCTGCTCCTATTGGTATTATGGTAAAAATTAAGAAGAATGTCGTCATATCATATTTAGAAGTCACTTCCTCTATCATTCCTCCTAATGAACCTGCCAGCTTGTTCCCTATGGCAATGGCTAAATACCACATTCCAAACATAAAGCCAATCATACGTGCTGGCACTAACTTACTTACTTGAGACAAACCTACTGGAGATAAACACAACTCCCCTAACGTATGAAATAAATATGCCATGATTAACCAAAACATACTAATTGAAGCTGACTTTGCTCCTTGAGGAATTGACAAAGCTCCAAAAGCTAGAAATCCAAAACCAACACCTAACAAGATTAATCCAAAAGCATATTTAAAAGCAGAGCTTGGATTATATTTACTCTCCCACCATTTTGAAAAATAGGATGCAAAAGCAATAATAAAAAAGGAATTCAAAATACTAAACCAAGAAACTGTTACCTCAGCTGTTTCTGCTGAAAAATCTCTCAAAAGCATCCACCCTCCTATAATCCACAACCCTAAAAAGCTCATCCCTAATACGATATTCGAATTTTTGATAACGTTTTTCGTCTGTTGGGATAACTTAATTAACACCCAGGTTAATATAAACAGTGGAACTATCGTAAGTATGGTATTTACTATTTTAAAAGTTATTGCAGCTCCTCCAACAAGACTTCTATTGGTAAAATCTCTTGCAAAAATCACTAGAGAAGTAGCTCCTTGTTCGAATGCCATCCAAAAGAATACTGTAAAGAAGGCAAATATGATTAATGAAATCATACGGTCTCTTATTATCTTCTCGTATCTAATTATTCTTGTAATGATTAAGAAAAGAAATAATAACAAGCCTATAATGATGATTTGAACAGGGCCAGACAATGTGATGTCATCCAGAGATTCAAAACCGCTCTCATAAAGCCACAAAAATGCATTATTAAAAACATCAAATTTCTCTGGTAATAAATGTACTCCTCCAATTTTCGAACTTGGGTCATTTAACAGATACAATAAACCAACGACTGAGGTAATACCTATTAAAATTTTATCGATTAAAGTAAAGTGATTTCTCTTAAAGTCTTCTTCATCTGCTTTTTGAATATTATCCTTTTTAGGTACTTCTCCTATTTCTCCAAAAAGGGGTTTTGCTAACCAAAATTGTAATGTCCCTAATAACATGAAAATCCCTGCTAAACCAAAACCGTAAGCCCACCCTAAATTTTCTGCTAAGTACCCACAAAGCATCATTCCAAAAAATGCCCCTGCATTAACTCCCATATAAAATATGGTATAAGCTCCATCTTTTTTTTCGGGGACTCTAGCATAAATTTCAGAAACGATTGAAGTCATATTGGGCTTAAAAAAACCTGTTCCAATAACCAATAAAGCCAAACCAACATATAGCGAAGTTTCCGTTTCAAAAGCCATAAAAACATGTCCTAAGGTCATGACGAGTGCTCCTATAACCACAGCCCAACGATACCCTGTTAGTTTGTCAGCTATAATTCCTCCTAAAATAGGGGTTAAATAAAGTAAGCCCGCGTAAGTTCCAAATAAGGCACCTGCATTTTCGGAACTCCACCCCCAACCAGGGAATTTTACATCAACGCTTTGAACTACTGCCATTGTTAAAAAATTAACCAAAAGCACACGCATTCCATAAAAAGAAAAACGCTCCCACATCTCGGTAAAAAACAATACAAATAACCCTGATGGGTGTCCTAATACTAGTTTTTGATTAGCTTCCGAACCTCCGTATAGCATAAAATAAATTTTAGAGTTTCAAAGTACAAAAATCAAGTGTAAAAATTATGGACAACCGCAAGAACCTGACCCACAACCTTTGGTTGTTGTCTTTGTATTTTTCTTTAAGAATTTATTCCATAAGAAATACAAGGAATATCCTAGTAGAAGAAAAACAGCAATATGTTGAAGAATATCATTCATATTAAATCAAAACTTGATACGCTATTAATGCAGAAACATAAGCTAAACCACTCATAAAAATAGTCTGAATAATTGGCCATTTCCATCCATTGGTCTCACGCTTAACAATTGCAATCGTACTCATACACTGCATAGCAAATGCATAAAATAATAATAGCGATATACCAGTCGCAAAATTGAAAAGATACTTACCCGTTTTAGGGTTTACTTCTGTTAGTAATCTATTTTTAATCGTGGTTTCTGCTTCATTACCAACACTAAAAATAGTGGCTAATGTTCCAACAAAAACTTCTCTTGCTGCAAAAGAACTAATAAGAGCAACACCTATTTTCCAATCATAACCCAATGGTGCTACTGCGGGTTCGATAAATTTTCCTGCATATCCAATGTAAGAATGCTCTAATTTATGACTCTCTATTTTATTTTCTAATATATCACCTACAACACCTGGATTTGCTTCCGTAACAATTTCAGTAGCATTGTTAAATTGTTTCCCTGGCCCATAACTTGCTAGCATCCATAAAACGACAGAAATAGCTAATATTATCTTCCCTGCCTCGGTCACAAAATCTTTTGTTTTTTCGTATACATTAATAGCAACGTTTTTCCACAATGGCACCTTATAATTAGGCATTTCTACCACAAATAGATTGCTCGATGGCATCTTTAAATACTTACTTAACAACCATGAAGATCCTAGAGCAGCAATAAAACCTATCAGATACAAAGCCATCAACGTCAAACTTTGATAACCAAATATCCAAGCCACTCTTTCATCAGGAATAATCAATGAAATAATAATTAGATACACCGGTAAACGAGCCGAACAGGTTGTAAAAGGAACTACTAAAATAGTAATCAAACGTTGTTTCCAATCTTCAATATTTCGTGTTGCCATTACTGCTGGAATCGCACAGGCCGTCCCTGAAATTAAAGGGACAATACTTTTTCCACTTAATCCAAAACGTCTCATTACACGATCCATCAAAAATACCACACGACTCATATACCCACTCTCTTCTAAAATGGAAATGAATAAAAATAAAAACGCGATTTGAGGAATAAAAATGGCTACTCCAGCTATCCCTGGTATAATTCCCTCTGATAACATATCTGTCAATGCACCTGAAGGCATAATTGCTTTTACTTTTTCTCCTAGCCAAGCAAAAGCACTATCAATTAAGTCCGCTGGATATCCCGACCAATCATAAATTGCTTGAAAAATAAATAATAGGATTGCAAAAAAGATAACGTATCCCCAGACTTTATGAATCAATATTTTATCCAATTGAGCTCGAAATCCTTTAGCTTGCGCCAAATCTATTGTCTGAGTCGCTTTTAATGTATCATTAATAAACTGAAAGCGCTTAATGGTTTCTTTTTGTTGTAAGCGCTTTAACTCGCTCTTCTTCTTCGTATGGAATTCAGATGTATCTGGTATAGTATTACGATTGATATTCGCAAAGTTGACATCCTGTGTAATGACTAACCACAATTTATATAACGACTGTTTGGGAAAAGCTTTTTGTAATTTCTCAAAATAAGGAGGATCAATCTTGAACACATCTACGCATGAGCCTACAGGTACTTTTTTGTAAGATGCTATCGCCTGTTTTAAATCATCAATTCCCTTTTTCTTTCGAGCACTCATTAATACAATTTTTGTATCAAGACGCTTTTCTAATTCTGGTATATCTAGTGTGATCCCTTTACGGTCCATTTGATCAGCCATATTAATAGCTAAAATGGTAGGGATTCCTAAATCCTTAATTTGAGTAAATAGAAGTAAATTTCTTTTTAGATTTTCAACATCACTAACAACAACTGCTACATCAGGGTAATCCTTATCTTTTTTATTAAGTAGAACTTCTATCACTACATTTTCATCCAATGAAGATGCATTCAAACTATAAGTCCCTGGGAGGTCAATAATATGAGCTTTAACCCCACGAGGTAATTTACAAACTCCTGATTTTCGCTCTACGGTAATTCCTGGGTAATTCCCTACTTGTTGATTTAAACCTGTAAGCAGATTAAAAACAGAAGTTTTTCCTGTATTAGGATTTCCTATTAAAGATACATTGATGTCTTTTGCCATGCGAATACTAGAAACTACTGGATTTCTACTTCAATTTCTCTAGCTACTTCGCGTCGGATCGCTAAATGTGAACCATTTACATCCAAATACATAGGGCATTGAAAAGGTGCAGTGTGTAATAATGTTACATCATTACCTGGTAGACAACCCATTTCTAATAATTTTAGAGGAATATTGTTTGTAATCAATGATACAATCTTTCCCTTCTGCCCTTGCTTTAAATCTGCTAAAGAAACTATCAATTTATTTAGATTTATTTGAAATAACAAAGATAGATATTAGATATGAGAATTTAGAACGCTACGCTATTAGAATTTTAGTTTATTCGATTCAGAATATTAAATCAGGCTAAAAAGTAGTGGTAAATATCTGTTTGTCATACCGTATTAAGTACAGTATGACAAACAGAATTTACTAGACTCATAAACTTTTAATTGTGAATTATCTCTCTTCTAAAATCTAATATCTATTACTGTAACATTGCCCAAAGCTTATCTTTCAATTCAGTTAACCCTTGCTGAGCAACTGATGAAATAAATAAAAATGGAAGTCCAATACCATCATCAATATCTGAAGCTATTTCTGCTTTTAACTCATCATCTAACATATCAGATTTAGAAACGGCTATAAATCGTTGCTTATCCAACATCTCGGGGTTGTAGCGACGTAATTCATCTAATAAAATATAGTATTGCTTTACAATATCATCAGCGTCTGCAGGAATCATGAATAATAAGGTAGAGTTTCGCTCGATATGTCTTAAAAAACGATGCCCAATTCCTTTTCCTTCTGCAGCTCCTTCTATGATACCAGGAATATCTGCCATCACAAAAGTTCTAAAATCTCTGTATTTTACAATTCCAAGATTAGGCTTTAATGTGGTAAATTCATAATCTGCAATTTTTGGCTTTGCAGCTGTTAATACCGACAAAAGGGTTGATTTTCCTGCATTAGGAAACCCTACTAAACCAACATCGGCTAACACTTTTAACTCTAAAGTAACATCTATCTGATACCCAGGGATACCTGGCTGTGCGTATCTCGGAGTTTGATTGGTCGAACTTTTAAAGTGCCAGTTTCCTCTACCTCCTTTACCACCTTCAGCGATAATAATTTCCTGACCATTTTCGGTAAGCTCGTGTAAAATTTGCTCCGTTTCGGTATCACGAACAACTGTTCCTAAAGGCACATCGATATACATATCAGCCCCATCAGCACCTGTACTCCTAGAAGAACCTCCGTGTTCTCCATGCCCTGCTTTAACGTGACGTTTCATTTTTAGGTGAAACAACGTCCATAAATTTGAATTTGCACGTAACACAATATGACCTCCGCGACCACCATCACCACCATCGGGTCCTCCTTTGTCGATATACTTTTCTCTATGCAAATGCACAGAACCTTTACCTCCATTTCCAGAGAAGAGGTGCAATTTTACGTAGTCTACAAAATTTCCTTCAGTCATCGCAAGGGCTTTGAGCCGTCAGCTATAAGCTATCAGCAATTATTTTTATTAATAGAACAAGGTTCAAAATTTAAAATTCTGAACCTTGAATATGGAATCTTAAATCTTCAATTCAGTTTATAACTGATCTATCACTTTACTAATTCTCTCTGTAATTTCTGCAATACTTCCAACACCATCTACACCAAAGTATTTATCTTTTGCTTGGTAGTAATCTTTAAGGATTGCTGTTTCTTTATAATAAACCGCAATACGATTTCTAATAACACCTTCGTCAGCATCATCAGCTCGCCCTGAAGTTTTACCTCTTTCAAGTAAACGTTTTACCAACACCTCATCTTCAACCTCTAAAGCGACCATAGCACTTACGTCTGTTCCTTTGGAAGTTAACAATTCTCCCAATGCATCTGCTTGAGCAGAAGTACGAGGGAAACCATCAAAAATAAACCCTTTAGCTTCAGTGTTTTTCTCTACTTCAGCATTTAGCATATTGATCGTTACTTCATCTGGTACTAATTGTCCTTTGTCAATAAATGACTTAGCAAGTACCCCTAACTCTGTAGCATTTTTAATATTGAAACGAAATACATCTCCAGTAGAAATGTGTACTAATTCGTATTTTTCTTTTAAAAATTCTGCTTGAGTTCCTTTACCTGCTCCTGGAGGGCCAAAAAGTACTAAGTTGATCATAGTAAGTTTGTTTAATTTGAAAGATGCAAATATAGGTATTTATAGACTATCAGCTATCGACTATCGACAAGCTCTTTAACTCAATATAAATTATTCAAAATCAATGAATTTAAACAACAGCACAATAATCTTTCATTTTTTAAATAAATACCTGTATATCATGCCAAATTTATTGCTGTATACCAACTCATTTAATATCATCCATTAAATTTATGAAAACCAATAATAAATTTTTAATACTGAAAACACACTTTATTTGAGCTAATATCTATATTGAATCTTCTGATGAATTAAAAACTGAGGAAAAGTAGCCCATTGCTCAAAGCCAAAATTTAAACTAATTTTGCATTCCAAACTTTTGATATAGCATGCAACATTATTTCTCATCAGATTTTAGGTTAGGAATCCTTGGTGGAGGACAACTAGGAAAAATGTTATTGTACGAAACTCGTAAATATGATATTTCGACGATGGTTCTTGACCCAAGTGCTGAAGCACCATGTAGAATTGCCTGTAATGAATTTGTACAAGGAGATTTGATGGATTTTGACACGGTTTACAATTTTGGAAAAGAGGTCGATGTACTGACATTCGAAATTGAAGCTGTTAATGTCGCTGCTCTTGAAAAATTAGAGGCGGAAGGAAGGGTTGTTTATCCTTCGGCTGCTACCCTAAAGCAAATTCAGAATAAAGGAAAACAAAAAGTCTTTTACAAAGAGCAAGGAATTCCTACTTCTGCATTTAAACGATTTGCAACAAAGACTGAATTGATCTCAGCAATTACCGATAAAGAAGTAACCATACCTTTTGTTTGGAAATGCACAGAAGGCGGATATGATGGTATGGGAGTGAGTATCATTCGTGATGAAAAAGCGATTGATAAGCTTCCTGATGCAGAATGTATTGCAGAAGACTTGATTGATTTCAAAAATGAGTTAGCAGTTATCGTGGTACGAAATGCTAGTGGAGAGGTTAAAACATATCCTGTTGTAGAAATGGAATTTCATCCTGAAGCAAATCAAGTGGAATATGTTATTTGCCCTGCTAGAATAGATAATAAAATCGCTGAAAAAGCAAGAGCTGTAGCAAAGAAAGTTTCTGAAAGTTTTAAACATGTTGGTGTTTTAGCTGTTGAGATGTTTCAAACTCAAGATGATGAGATATTGGTAAACGAAGTAGCCCCACGCACACATAACAGCGGGCACTTTAGTATCGAAGGAAGCTACACGAATCAGTTCGAACAGCATTTACGTTCGGTATTAGATTTACCTTTGGGTGATACTTCTACAAAAGCGGGTGCTGTTATGGTAAATCTTGTTGGCGCAGAAGGACATACAGGTCAGGTCGCTTATGAAAATATTGAAAAAATCATGGCACTTCCTGGTGTAACACCACATATTTATGGAAAACGAGAAACACGTCCTTTCCGTAAAATGGGGCATGTTACCATTGTTAATGAAAACATCAACGAAGCGCGCCGTATTGCTGGAGAAGTTAAGGGATTGATAAAAGTGATAAGCAGTAAGCCATAGGCTGTAAGCTTTTTAATATAAAAATTGCCTAAAGCCTACGGTTTAAGGCCTAAAGCCATACAATATGAAAGTAGGAGTTATCATGGGAAGTACAAGTGACTTGCCAATCATGCAACAAGCTGTAGATTTTTTAAAGGAATTAAAAATTGATGTTGAATTGGATATCGTTTCAGCACATCGTACTCCTGAAAAATTGTTTGATTATAGTCAAAATGCACATAAAAGAGGTGTTAATGTAATTATTGCTGGTGCTGGTGGCGCTGCGCATTTACCTGGTATGGTGGCTTCTTTATCTCCACTTCCTGTTATTGGAGTTCCAGTAAAGTCGCGTAATTCTATCGATGGTTGGGATTCTGTATTATCGATTCTTCAAATGCCTGGTGGTGTACCTGTAGCAACTGTTGCTTTAGATGGTGCTTTAAACGCAGGTATTTTAGCAGCTCAAATTATCGGTTCTCAAAACGAAGAAGTACAAGAGCGTATTATTGCTTATAAAGAAGGCTTAAAAACTAAGGTGATTGAAGGGGCTAAATCAGTTTCTGTGAAATAGTAAAAAGTACAGAGTATTCAGTACAAAGACTATTTAGAGCTTCATTAAATAAATCTAAATGTTTTTTTAGTAAGAACGAATACTCATTACTTTGTACTTAGTACTCTTTACTTCAAACAATGCTAAAATTCTTCGCTCCATATAAAAAATTTGCCATTGGCTTATTGGTCGTCTCGGCAATTATTGTGACTTGGATTTATTCGTTATTGAAACCGCAACGAATACTACCAATCTATGAACCCAATCAAGTAAATACAGAATTGGTAGATTCTACAGTACAAGAAATACGGAAGTATCATCGTATTGCTGATTGGGTATTAGTGAATCAAAATGGAGATACTATTTCTGAAGAAAAATATGCTAACAAAGTTTATGTAGCCGATTTCTTTTTTACTACTTGTCAAACTATTTGCCCAAAGATGACCCAACATATGGGGTATCTTCAAAATAAATTGAAAGATCAAAAAGAGGTTTTACTACTTTCACATACGGTTACTCCTGAAATTGACACGGTCGCTCAGTTAAACCGATATGCTAAGAAGAAGGGAGTACAAATTGATAAATGGAATTTAGTTACTGGTAATAAAAAAACGATTTACGATTTAGCGCGTAAATCTTATTTGGTAGCCAAAGTAAAACCTTATTCCAAATATGATTTAATCCATACTGAGAATTTTGTTTTAGTCGATCGAAAGAGACGAATTCGTGGTTATTATGATGGTACTAATTTAAAAGAAGTACAACAACTATTAGAAGATATTGACTTACTGCTAGATAAGTAACAAACCTTTCCTATAGCCATACTCTCTTTAATTATCTCAATAAAATAATTCAAAACACAATACGAGTAAGCAAGGCCAAGCTTTTCTATTTTGTTTTTGTGGGTAAAAGGATGTAGAACTTGACCTCGCTAATTACTGATAACAACACTAACTTGTTGAATTACTAATTAAACTATTCTAAAATAAAACGATTTTAAAAGGATATACCCCACCCCTTCATAATCAAATCTTTTATATAATTAGAATGAATATTTTCAACCTGTTATATTTCAATAATATTTCGCGTCTCTTAGTTTGTCAAAAGCAACAATTAACTTTAAAACGCTAAACAAAGATTCTCTATTTTCTATTTACAAGTTTCTCGAAAATTTTCAACTTGTCAATAATTAATAATAGTATATAACTAAACAGACTTACAAAAAACAATATGACCATAATTCTAAGGTATATTTTTACGGTCCATTCTAAGGCTACCTTAATGCGATGCATAGTACTTATTGTACGCTTTTTAACTTCTACTATAGAAAATTTGACTGTACAAAATTCGTTTTCTTCATCAAAATCTCCTAAGCTTACTCCCAATCCTTGAAGTTGTTGCTCTATCTCTAGAATACGGTTCTCTAACCCCATATACTCATCAATTTTCCCTCCTTTTTCTTTTAGTGCTATTAACGAAGTTCTAATCTTTTCTAGAGATTTTTTCTTTGCGTTTAATTCTTTGTACTCATTTGTTTTATCCTTCTTTGTTATTTGCTTGGCTTGAATATTCCCAATTTTAATTAATTCATTATAAATTTTATCAAAATTTTCTGGGGGTACACCAATAATTAAATTCAATTTTCGACGACCTTTATTACCGCTCTTTTGTTCGAATTGAATTAAAGCATTGAATTTCTTGATTTCATTGCGTGTAGATACTTCATCTTTTTCAAATTCAGTAGATTTAGTTTTAATATCAGCTATTTTCTCGTATTTCTGATCTACTTTTACTGCCGATTGATTTACGGAAGTGTTGCTAGCCTTATACTTTTTTGTAGCATAGTTTCTCCTTGATCCAACAATATTTTCAAAGGACACCGAACTATTTGATGTTAAATCTATTTTCTTCGTATACCCATATGCCAAACGAAATAGGAAGAGCACCACAAATAATACGATTAACCAAGAAATAGTTTTTCTTAATTTAATTTTAAAAAGCTCCTTCATGATTATATATTATCAGATTACAAGTAGTTAAGATAGTAATTCAAAATTACCTTTGTAATATTTTAATTTACCTCGTCTTTATTACTTAAACCTCAACACCTCTCTTTAAGAGCTTAACGCTTTTGAAGGATGAATCCTGAATACTTTTATCGTATTGTATAATATGACTAATAACGTGACCCCACTAACAATTAAAAATGGTATAATAAAGTGCTGGACTCCTATACTAATACGATAATAATACCCCTGTAACCACTGATTCATTATGAACCAAATAGCTGGCACGGCTATAATTGATGTTATGACAATAATGATGACAAACTCTTTAGATAAAACTTTAATAACATCAGCAAATTTTGCTCCTAGTATTTTACGAACAGCAACTTCAGACAAGCGCATATTAGCTATAAATGACGACAGCCCCATAATACCCATTACCATTAATGTAAAAGCAATCATACAAAAAACAAGAAATACCCGTTCCAAAATATGCTGCCCTTCCATTAGATCTCTGTACGAATCATCAATAAACTCATACTTGAATAAGTCATCAGGGTAATAGGTTTCATATACTTTTTTCACAGCAGCAATTCCTTCCTCTGTATTAACTCCTGGTTGAAACTTGATAGAATATGCAGTAGGTTTTTTAAAAATACCTACTAAAGGCATAAATATCATTCCATTTTTATTCATTTCATCATCTCGAAAATCGTGTTTATAATCTTTAACAACCCCTCTAATTTTAAAACGGTAGTCATAGGTGTATACATTTAATTCATCTTCGAACACTTTTTCTAATTCATCCAATTTAAAACTAAGTCTTGCCTTTTCACTCATTATTAACGAGGTAGTTTCATTACCTGTTCTAAAATTTTCTCCCGCAATAAATGGTATTTCATAAAGATCAAAATAGTTTTCATCTACTCCTATAGAAGCCCTGATATTACCCTTCTTTTCTTCGGATGACTGTAATCGAGAAGATGTATTATCTGTCCAAAACGAAGGAAAAGAGGTACTCGCTGAAGCATTCTGCACCATTGGCAAATCTTTTAATGCCGTGACAAAATCTCTATAAGTATTTAACACTTTTTCTTCTGTATTTATCTGAGGACCGCGCAATGCCATGATATTCTCTGTAGTCAATTCATTATCTAAGCCATTCAAATACCATGTTTGGTGAATCAGTACTCCTGTTCCCATTAACAAAGCCAATGAAATAAAATACTGTAAGCCAACCAATGTTCTTCGCATCACATTGGTAGCCTTACTTGAGGCTGTTTTAGAATTCATTACCAATCTAGGTTTGAAAGAAGACAATACTAATGCCGGGTACAAGCCAGAACATATAATTCCTAAAATCACGATTCCAATCATATACCATAAAAATTCGAATCTAAAAAACATTTCATAAGTGTAATCGGCCTGTGTAAATGCTAGGAAAGGCTTTACTACAATAGACATCAATCCAAAAGCTAAGAATAATGCTATAATGTTATAAATAATAGCCTCTACAAAAAACTGTATAATTACATCTTTCCTTACGGCACCTATTGCCTTTCTTGCACCAATCTCCCGAGCACGAGTGATAGCACTAGCTGTAGACATATTGATAAAGTTGACCCAACTGATCATTAAAATCAACAACCCAATAATCTTAATGGTATTCAAGATTAATTTAAAATCTATCTGTCCTTCTTGCTTTTGAAAATCAGACCCAAATCGCATTTCATCAATCGGCTGAAAAAGAAATGCCCAATTATTATCGTCCGTTACTAAAGGTTTTATCGTTTTTACAAATTCGGCCATACCTGCCTCGACAGCAACTCTATTTTCCTCATTCTCGAAAACTAAAAAATTACTGAATCGTCTTTCTATAGCCCAATCGTCTGGTTTGAAATATTTATGAACTCCAACTACTGAAGAAGCCGAAATGATACCATTAGGTCGAAACGTATTATTCGTTGGAAAATCTTCATATACCCCTGTAACCTGAAGACTTCCTTTGAATTCAGTATTATAAAACTTCATCTCTTTTCCTACTGGGTTTTCTTCTCCAAAATAGGTTTTCGCAAATGTCTTAGAAATGACAATATTATTCGGATTCGCAAGTGAATTATCAACGTCTCCAGCCAACATTTTCACTCTCGTAATTTTTAAAATATCAGGATCGCCATACATCATGTATCCATCCATTTCTATCTTATCTTTATCGACTTGTATGATTCCGTCAGTAAACGTAACTCTTGCGTAATATTTTACGTGATCTCCGAAGGTCTCCATGAAATTATCCCCAAAAGGATACATTGTCCCTGGGCTCGTTGAATTCACCTCACCCGTATCAGCATCCGTTCGTTGCCAAAAAACACGATGTATTAGGTGATTTTCTCCATTCATTCCTTTATCAAAACTTTCCTCATATTTGGTTATGGCAATGATGATTAAAAAGGAAGCTAAACCAACTGCCAAGCCTACAATATTTAAGATAGCATAAATGGGTTTTCTAAAAAAACTTCTAAAACCTGTTTTTATATAGTTCCAAATCATGGGTATATATTTATTCGTTAGACTTTAATACT
This sequence comes from uncultured Aquimarina sp., assembly GCA_947493035.1. Lineage (GTDB taxonomy): Bacteria > Bacteroidota > Bacteroidia > Flavobacteriales > Flavobacteriaceae > Aquimarina. Next base: position 18,269 of record CANLOW010000010.1, on the reverse strand, counting down.
TCTGCTGGGGTTATTCGTACTACTTTCAACATATTGAATACAATTACTAAACTTGTAATCAACATTACTAATACTATAGCAATCATAAAATGCCAAGGTTGAATTTCAATACGATAAGGGTAATCCATCAACCATTTTCGCATAAAATAAATGACCAACGGAATAATGATAATGACTGAAATGATTACAACACTTAAAAACTCTTTAGACAACAACCAACTAATATCTTTAGAGTTTGCCCCTAATACTTTTCGAATGCTTACTTCTTTTACCTTTAATTGAGCAATAAAGGAAGTCAACCCTATAAGTCCTACAATTGCTAAAAGAATCGCAACTAAAGAAAAGGCTTTAAAAATATTTTGCTCTCGTACTTCTTGCTCATAATCTTCTCTATAGATATCCTCTAACATCGCAGTATTAAACACATCATCTGGATACATTTCATCGAAAATCACTTTAGCGTCGGCTGTTATATCTGCTACCGAACGTTGGCCATTTAACTTTAATGAAAAGGAGTTAGGACCTGCCATATTACCAACATTTTTAACAAAGTAAATACCCGGCTGTTCTCTTTTTAGGTTTCCATAGTAATAATCTTTTACAACGCCGACAATAGTAAATTGCCTATTTTCCATGCCTTCCATTTCCATCTTCCTTCCAATGGCATCTTCATAGGATGTATATCCTAATCGACGACAAGCAGTTTCAGAAAGAATTACTTCATTAGGCTGGATGATATGATCGTGAGAAAAATTTCTTCCCGCTATTATTTTAATACCATAGTTATCTATATAATACTGATCTATACCATTTTGATTAAAACTCTGTTGTGTTTCTATTCCATCCTCCACCCTCCATGCTGCCATGTAACCTGCAACTTGTGAAGGTATTCCACTACTGACACTTGCTTTTGCAACACCAGGTATTTTTGCTAAACGATCCCTAAAAGAAGGGTAGCTTTCTAGCCAATCTTCCCATTTTGGAAAACGAGGGTTTTTGATAATTAATTTATCCTTTATAGCAATCCCTATATCTTTATTAAGCAAAAATCTATTCTGATGCATCATGATTACTGTTGCTGAAATCAATAGCATTGAAACTGAAAATTGAAATCCAACTAAAAATTTTCTAGTAATTGCACTTGCTGGAGAAGTCGTTGTTTTTGTTTTTAATACTTCCAACGATTTGAATGAAGATATTAATCGCGCTGGATAAAAACCTGCTATCAATACACCAAAAATTGGCATTAATAAAAATATAGCTAACAACTGTTTTTCCTTAATGAAATAACTAACACCAGGAATCATAATAACTTCATTAAAATATTTAATCACCCCCCATACAATGGTGATCGACAATAAAGAAGCTATAAAATTGATTAAAAAGGCTTCTATTAAAAACTGAATAAAAACTTGTTGTCGATTTCCACCTAAAGTCTTTCTGACACCTACCTCTTTTGCTCGTTCTGTAGCGCTGGCAGTAGATAAATTAATATAATTGACCCATGAAACAAGCAATATTAAAATAGCAATATATCGAAGCATGTTAATCATTTTAGCTTCTTTGTCTGGATTGATGGCTTTATTCAACCAATTTGAATGCAGGTGCTTTTCAGTTAATGGTTGAAATGTAAATTTCCAATCATAATTACTATCGATGTCTTTAGGTTTATATTTTTCTATATAGGCAGGAAATTGATTCTCAATAGCAGTAATATCATATCCTTTTTCTAACGTTAGTAATGTAGGAAAAGCCCACCACGTCCAATTATTTTGAAACCAATCTTGCTGATACCAAGCCGATTCAAAAGACATTAAAAAATCGAATTCTAGATCCGTATTCTTAGGTAACTTTTCTACAATACCTGTAACTTTAAAGTCATCATTATTAAAATCATTCCCAATACGGATTACTTTACCTATAGGATCTTCAGCTCCAAAATACTTTTTAGCTTTCTCTTCTGTCAACACCATAGTAAAAGGAGCGTCTAGCAAATGTTCTCTATCTCCTCTTAGTACATTTATAGAAAGAATTTTAAATATGTCTTGATCCGTATAAACTACTTTTTTCTCAGTAGCGGCAACCGAATCCAAACGCAAAAAAGTATCTGTAAACGTAGATCTATATCTCGCTATATGCTTTACCCCCTTAACATGATTCTTTATCGTAGTTTGCATTCCATTAGGACAATCACCATAAATAGATTGCAAATCTCCATTTTGGTAACGATGCATTAGTACACTGTAAATGTTGTCTCGATTTTCGTGTTTACTTTCATAATTACTTTCGAAATGGGTATATCCAATAAGTAATAAAAAAGCTCCCATTCCAATAGCGAGTCCCAATACATTTATAAGAAAATAAGGCCACCTCTTTTTAAAATTTCGATAGGCAATTATTAGGTAATTAAAAATCATAGTTTAAGTATCGTAATTAGTAGTAAGCTCCTGATTAATTTATAATGATCGAACAGTACCCGAACCGCTGGATTTAAAGTCTATTGTATTTGGTTTAGACTTAAAACGAATACCTCCCGAGCCACTAACTCGTGCTTTTAGCATCTCTTTAACATCAATTTGAATATTACCAGATCCTGAAATTGAAGCTTCCGCATTATTTACAGTTAATTCCTTCCCGAAGAAATTTCCACTTCCCGAAATGGAAACGTAACACTTTTCTACAGTCCCTTTTAAATACATATCTCCAGAACCTGAAATTGAAGCTTTTACAGTAGTCCCCTCAACAGGAAGACTAACATTTCCTGACCCTGTTATGTGTAAATCTAAATCATTGGTATCCAGTATCGCTTCTGACTTAAAACTTCCTGAACCTGAAATATGTAATTGTGATATTTGTTCTACAGGTATTCTCACTTCTATAGCTTGTGTTGGTTTTAAATGATATCCTCTTCTCGATTTCAATATCAACTTACCTCCTTGTACTTTTAGTTCTATAAATTCATGAATATTGTTATCCGTAGTTACTTCAGCACTACCCTCTTTTCCTTTAAATAGGATCACACCTATAGCTCCACTTATTTCTATTTTATCATAAGTACTCAAACTGATATTTTTTGTGGTGATGTTACCATCCCCTTTCACTTTTTTGATACGCATCCACGATATCAAATGAAAACTCAGAAAAACTAACCCTAGGAAGGCCACTAAAAATTTTACACTTTTCTTCATAATTATTTTCTTTTAGAGTAGTTGTAATTACTAATAAAACAAAGTTGTACTACCCAAGACCCCCTAATTTTACTATAAGACAAAGCCTTATAAAATAATAGCGCCAAGCATAATCAATTAAGGCTTCACTCTATTTTTTTAATATTCTTGATAAAAAACATAATATTATATTTATTCCGTCTTAAGGCTTTTAACAGGATTTGACTTTGCTGCTTTGATTGCCTGAAAACTTACTGTGACCATTGATACTAATACTGTAAACAAAATTCCTATCAGAAAAAAACTAAATTTCATCTCTACATGGTAATTGTAATCTGCTAACCAAGCATTAAAAATGTAATAAGCTAGCGGAATTGCTATACACATTGCTATTGTTACAAGAATTAAAAACTCCTTAGATAACATTTTCCAAATTTGAGTCGTTGTGGCTCCAATAGATTTTCGAATACCTATTTCTTTCGTTCTCCGTTCAGCTATGAAAGAAGTCAAACCAAATAAACCGAGACAACTAATCAAAATAGCTACCGCTGAAAAGCTCCCTATTAACTTCGAAAATTGAATCATAGATTTAAACATCATTTGATACCTTTCATCTGTAAAACGATATTCAAAAGGAAGTTCTTTAATAAACTTATCAAAAGTCTTTTCTATGATAAATAGATTATCTTCTACTGAATTTTGAGGATTCAAACGCATGATATAATTACAAGCTTCTTGCTTTCTATTAAATGGATATAAAACCGGATTAGGATTTGATAAGGGGTTTGTTATCACATCTTCTACTACACCTATAATTTTCCATGGGCCACCAATGGTATCTGAGGGATCTCTTAATAGTTCACCTATTGGATTTTTAAAATTTAAATACTTTGCCGCTGTTTGATTAATTAATATTGCATTGGAATCAGAAGCCAAAGCTCTAGAAAAATCACGCCCTTGGGTGATTTTCATTTTCATTGTTTCTATATATTCAAAATCTACAAAATTCCAACCAAACTCATCTACCAATCCTTCTGGCTTCCCTCTCCATTTCATATGATTCTTCTTTGAAAAGATACCAAACGGAGGGCTATAGGAATTGGTCATGCTTTGCAATGCCCCCGAGGATAAAAAAGCTTCTCGAAGTATTGGATATTTACCAACAAAAGGAGCTGCGTATGTGGTTAAATATATCAACTTGTCTTTATCATACCCTAACTCTCTTTCTAATACATGATTCGCTTGTTTTCTTACAACTACAGTCCCTATAATTAAGACTGTAGAAACCACAAACTGAGTAATTACAAGCAACTTGCGTAAGTTTCCTGAAAAGCCTTTCTTTTTAAAAACCCCTTTAAGCACTACGGCTGGAGTAAATGATGATAAATACAGGGCTGGATATGTACCCGAAAGCAATGTCACTACAACCAAGAACGCAAGGCTTCCAAGCCAAAACCACGATAATGTCCAAGGCATCTCTATTTCTTTAAAAGAAAGCGTATTAAAACCTCCTAAACTCAACATCACTAACAGTATAGATAATGCAAAAGCAATAACTACTTGCAAGAAAAACTCTACATAAAATTGAAATACCAAATGATGCTTTTGACCTCCAATTACTTTTTTAACTCCTACTTCTTTGGCTCTTTTTTCAGAACGAGCAGTACTAAGATTCATAAAATTAATAGTAGATAACAACAGAATGAACACAGCTATTGTAGCAAAAATCCGTATCATTTTAATGGCTCCACCTACTGGTTTACCATTTTGAAAATTGCTATATAAATGCCATTTTTCAGCAGGGTACACAAAAAATTCTGAAGGAATTTGATCAACAGCATCACCTAAAGCTTGCTTCTTTATATCCCGAATGGCATTGTCTATAGTCTCGAAAGATACTTCTCTCTTTTTTGTAAGAAATAATTGAAAATATGACGTATTCCAATCGTTACTGATGGCCTCTATCCATGGTTGGTCTTGTAGATGGTGCCTCCAAGGAGCTAAAAAATCTCTTGACGAAAATTGAGAATGATCATCAAAATCCTTATATATAGCTGTAACTTGCATCTGACTATTGGTATCCATAGTTAATGTTTTCCCAATAGGATCTTCTTCACCAAAGAGTGACTTAGCAAATGAAGCAGATAACATCAAGCCATCAATATCTTCAAGGCCGTTTTTATTTCCTTTTAAAATCTCTAAATCAAATAGCTCTGGTGCTTGCGGTTGAATAAAAAAACCTCCCGCACTTATTTTACTTTCTCCCCTTTTAAAATAATTTTTAGAAGCCCATCTAGCCATTACAATGTGATCAAAATAATGAGCGTATTGATCTCTTAAAAGATGCTCTACCGGTCTGGGGACAGCTCCAAAAGTTTCTCTTTCGCCATCAATTAATTGTGTTTGATAAACACTAGCAAAATCTCCTTTCCTACCTACACTTTTATCAATTTTTAATTCATCATCAATCCATAATGCTATTAGTATACACACCGCCATACTAAGTGCTAACCCACAAATATTGATTACTGAATAAACCTTATTGTTTAAAAGGTTTCTATAAGCTATTTTTAAAAGTGTCTTAATCATTATTTATCTTTTAACCTATTTCTAGAATACGCTTATCAGCTAATTCTTTTTTCTTATTATCTGAGCCTTTTCAAACATCAATCTTTATTAAAAAAAGTAGCCTTACACATTTTATCAATCAATATTTCATTCCGTTTTCAGACTTTTGACAGGATCTGCACTAGCCGTTTTTATAGCATGATAACTAACTGTAACCATAGCTATCAGTAGCGTAAAAAAAGCTCCAAAAAAGAGGTATCCATAACTAAAACTCGTTCTATATTCAAAATCTTCTAAGATTAAGTTTCCAATTTTATAGGCTATAGGAAGTGCTATTGAAAAAGAAATAAACACTAGGATGATAAAATCCTTAGCCAACAATTTCCAAATGCCAAAAACTGACGAACCAATTGACTTTCTTATTCCTATTTCTTTCGTACGCTGTTCTGCTATAAATGATGTAAGACCCAATAACCCTAAACAGCTGATAAAAATTGCTAACAGTGTGAAAAAGAAAATCATATTTGAAACCTTCCTAAATTCATTAAACTTTTTAGCATGTTCATCAACAGCGAAATTGTATTCTAAAGGAAGATTAGGAAATATTTCTTCGTAAGCTTTTTGTATTTTTTCTAAATTTTCTTGATCACTATTATTCGGGTTTAATCTCATAATATAAGTTCCTGCTCCTGAAGTATTATAAGCATAGAAAACTTGTCGCTTAGGTGAAAATGGAGATTCCATAAGTACATCATCTACAACTCCAATCACTTTATATATCTCTTGATCCTCTTCTTCATCACCATCATCCCTAATGACTAAACCAATGGGGTCTTCGACTCCCATAAACTCAACCGCTTTTTTATTAATTAATAGCGCTGTAGTATCACTGATAATTGCTCTAGAAAACTCTCGCCCTTTTACCACTTCTATTTGAAGTGTTTTCATATAATCGGGTGTAATTACGACCCATTGGAATAATTCTTCTAAATCGTCCGGTTTTCCTTCCCATGTAAAACCACTTCTATTATTGTAAACAGCATTGATCGGACTTTGAGAACACACTATGTTTTCTACTGCTCCTGTTTTCATTACATGCTCTCTAAAAACATCAAACTTTTTCAAAAAAGGTGCTTTGCCTGCATCTATTTGCATTATACCTGTAGGGTTATATCCTATATCTCGATCAAGACAATATTTCATTTGACGATTAATAACTATGGTTATCACTATTAATCCTGTCGAGACTACAAACTGAAAACAAACCAAAATTTTCCGAACAAGCCCTGAAGATTTCCCTTTTTGATTCCATCCTTTCAATACTGTATTAGGGTTTAATGAAGAAAGAAACAACGCCGGGTAAGCTCCTGATAAAAAAGTAACTAGCACCAATACAACTAAACATATTCCCCAGAAAAGCATAGATAACCATGGGAATTTTATTTCCTTAAACACAATCGTATTAAAAGGCTCTAATAATGTATTTACTAAAACAATACTTAGCACAAAAGCTATTAAAACGACTATAAAAGTTTCTCCGAAAAATTGCTTTATCAAGTCTTTTCGTTGACCACCTATCGTTTTTTTTACACCAACCTCTTTGGCACGTTTTTGAGCTCGCGCAGTACTCAAATTCATAAAATTGATACTTGCTAAGCCTAAAATGATAAAACAGATAAATATTAAAAAGTAAACTACTTGTATCAAGCCACCTGTTTGCTTTCCATTTTCAAAACGATCTCTTAATTTCCAATCGTCCATCTTAAAGATATGAAGTTTAGGAAACGGGTCATCACCCAAATCCATGGCATCTCGTTTGGTATAACGAATGGCTTCTTCTGCAGATTGAAAATCTATATTAGGACGTAACCTGACATACATCTGAAAAGAATTTGAATCCCAATACTTCAATGATTCTTTGATCCACTTTTGTGAATTCACATAATACTTCCAAGGAGTAATAAAATGCAAATGATAAAAAGAAGAATTATAGGGTAAATCTTCATAAACCGCAGTGACCTGCATATCTGTTTTACCATCAATATTGATCGTTTTCCCTAACGGATTTTCATTGCCAAATAATGATGCCGCCGTAGTTTGAGATATCATTATCGAATGAACATCTTTTAAACCTTCTATACTCCCTTTCGTAATATTAAGATCAAAGAGTTTTGGACCATCTTCTTGTATCGACTGTCCATGAGATAGAATAACTGTTTCATTAAATTTTAAATAATGTTGAGAACCCCAACTGGACATTACTATGTATTCAAAGTAATCTCTGTATTTATCATTAAAGGCTCGCTCTATAGGTCTTGGCAATGATGGACCTGTATAGGTTTCGCCATTCCATTCTTGTGTTTGAAAGACACGAGCAATTCGATCTTTATTTTTAAAGTTGCTATTATATGCAAATTCATCATTGATATATAGTGCTAACAATAAAACAGATGTAAAGCCTAACACTAACCCAAAAAGGTTAATAAAAGTATACCCTTTATTAGCTGTTAAATTTCGCCAAGCGATTTTTAGGTGAGTTAGGAACATGATCTATTCTGCTTTTAGACTTTTAACAGGGTTTATTTTTGTCATTTGAAATGCTTGAATACTCACAGACATTAAGGTTACTATCAAAATGACAATAGCTGAAACAAAAAACACATACCACTCAATATCAATTTTATAAGCAAAACCTTGAAGCCACCCCTTCATAAAATAAATTCCTATAGGACTAGCTATAATCATTGCAATTAATATTTGTTTAGAGAAATCTTTTGTAAGTAATATGTATATACTTTTAGAAGTAGCGCCAATAACATTTCTTATACCTATTTCTTTTTGTCGCTGTTTGAAATAAAATAATGACATCGCTAATACCCCCAGTGATGAAATTACGATTGACAATAATGTAAAACTTGCTATAATTTTACTAAATCGCTCTTGCCTATCATACCAATGATTAATTTGGTCTTCTATAAGCTTTAATTCGAAAGGCTTATTATTGATAAACTTCTTGTATACAGAACGAACTTCTTCTAATGTATCAGGTGTCCAACCATGCTTTAACTTTATAAATAAGTTAGAAGCATATAAACCTTGCTGTTGTTGATGAATAATTAAACCTCCAATAGCTTTCGAAAGCCTTTCAAAATTAAAATCATCAACCGTACCAAGTACTTTTAATTCTACATCATCATACGGTCTAAACGAAGTAAGCGTTTCTCCTGTTGGTGATAATTGTTTAAACGCCGACTCATTGAGATATATACCTTCTTTATCATAGGCAGATCCATTACTTTTTTGTTCTATTTCGAAAACCTTAAAAAACTCTTTATCTACCCTTATCTCTTGAAAACTTAACGGGACTCCATTATATGTAAATGATTGATTGCTTCCGCCATCCAAAGGACTTCCCCAACCTGTGGAGACTTCCTCTACACCTGAAATTTCTTTAAGTGCATTCTTTATGGTTTCTTGTTGATCATTTTCTCCTAAATAATCAATATGAATAATATCTTTTTTCGCAAAACCTAAATCTAAGTTTCTTAAAAAATGTGTTTGTTTTATAATAATATAGCTACAACTTAATAGGGCTATACTTGCCGTATATTGAAGTATTACACTCCATTTCCTGTAGACTTTCTTCGATTTTAGTCTATATGTCCCTTTAACAACTTCAACGGTGTTAAATTTAGTTATAGACAAAGCAGGTATGATACCCGAGATAATTCCCAAAAAAATAGTGGCGACAATAATTTTAAGAATATTAAACAAGGTTATATATCGACTTACATTCAATTCTGTGCGTAACCATTCGTTAGCTATAGGTTCAAGCAATCTAGTTAGTACAATTGCAAAAGCCAGTGCCAAAAAAGTGATGAATATCGCTTCTAGCAAAAATTGAAAAAGTACCTTCCCATTGGAACTACCAATCAATTTTTTAATAGCAACTTCTTTACTCCTAAAAGAAGCTTGCGCTATTGTTAGATTTATGTAATTACTAATTGAAAAAATTAATATTAATAGGACGACTAAAGACAGAATTCGAATCATTTTCAGACTGCTGCTTCTGGCTCCTATCCCTATTTTATTGCTGAAGTAAACTTCTTTTAAGGGGGTAAATTCTAAAACCTTCGACCTTCCCTCTTTATACAACCAAAAATTTTCTTTAAATCGTTCTAATATCTTTGGTGTTTTTGCCCTTAAACTTGTATTTTCTTTCTCTAAAAAAAAGATCCCCATCGAACAGAATCCTCTTTCTGTAAGAAAATCATCCCAATAGGTAATTTTTGACATTAATTGAATGTTCAGAAAAACATCTACTGGTTTTAAATGTGTGTTACTTTTTAAATCTTCAAAAACACCTACTACTATTCCATCAATATTATCATTAACACTTACTTTTTTTCCAATAGGATCTTCACTACCGAATAACTTTACAGCAAAGGTTTCTGATAACATTAAAGCATTTGAAGTATTTTGAAAACGTACTTTACTCCCTTCTTTTATTGGATAAGAAAACATATCAAAGAATGCTCCATCTACCGCCAAATAGTCAAAACTTTTCTTTTCAATTCCATCATGAGTAATGATTCCTCTACGAGCATAAACTCTAGTAAATTCCTCTATTTCGGGATAATTATCTTTCAATTCAACTGCAATCGGTCCAGAAAAATCTACCTCTTCGTTTTCTATACGGTATATACGCTCTTTGTTAACATGAAAATCATCTACAGAAAGTTCATTATTGATATAAATACTTATCAGCACAATAAACGCCAATGAAAAAGCAAACCCCAATACCGTTACAATCGTATATAACTTGTTTTTTAAAAGGTATCGTATGTATGTTTTTAATGGTGGCATTTATAATAACTTAAAGTATTTACTTATACGTACTCATTACTGGTCTCAGTAACAATTTGCCCATCAAAAAGATTAATAACTCTATGTGCATAATTAGCATCACGATCAGAGTGAGTCACCATCACGATTGTAGTCCCTTCTTGATTTAATTCGGTAAGTAAATTCATTACTTCAATTCCATTTTTAGAATCTAAGTTTCCTGTAGGCTCATCGGCAAGAATCAATTTAGGATTCGTAATTACTGCTCGAGCGATGGCTACACGCTGTTGTTGACCACCTGAAAGTTGATTCGGGAAATGAGCTTCGCGATGTGCTATCTTCATTCGCTCTAACAAGGCTAACACCCTTTCTTTACGTTCTTTTTTAGGCACCTTTAAATAAATTAAAGGCAATTCTACGTTTTCAAAAACAGTAAGTTCATCGATCAGATTAAAACTTTGAAATACAAAACCAATATTTCCTTTTCTCAGTTTAGTACGCTCACTTTCTTTTCTATTTCCTACTTCCGTTCCATCAAATTGACACGAACCCTCACTTGGACTATCTAATAAACCGATAAGGTTTAACAGAGTCGATTTCCCACAACCAGAAGGCCCCATAATAGCAGCAAACTCACCTTGCTTAACTTCTAAATTGATATTATTTAGCGCTAAGGTTTCTACTTCTTCTGTTCTAAATTTTTTGGTTACTGATTTAATATTTATCATTCTTTATGGCTTTAGGCTTTAAGCAGTAAGCTATAAGCTGGTTTTTGTTTTTAGTTATCAGTTTTGAGTTGTCAGTTGTCGGTCTTTACAATTCCCCTTCTCACTTCCCCATTTTCTCTTTTCTATATTCTAACAGCGAAGTGATCTAACAGCTATTTAAATACAATTCTTTCCACCTCTCCAAAAGTGTCATAACTAGAAATAATTGTTTTTTGTCCAGGTTCTAAACCTTCAATGACTTCAAAAAAACTTGAGTTTTGACGCCCTAGTTTAATTTCCTTTTTAAAAGCTTCTGTTCCTTTTTCATTCAACACAAATACACTTCTACCACCTGTACTCTGAAAAAAACTTCCTCTTGGTAATAGCAATGCTTTGTTAGACGCTCCTAATTCTAATCGCATGGTATAATTTTGTCCTGCTCGGATCGTTTTAGGGGTTTCTCCTGTAAAAACCAGATCAATTTTAAACCTACCATTACGTACTTCTGGATATACCTTTCTTACTTTTAAGGGATATTTTTTATCTAAACGCTCTATAGTAGCGCTTAGATCTCGTCTCACACGTTCTATATAATGTTCATCGACTTCTGCTTCTATTTTAAAATTTGACAAATCATTTATTTGTCCAATACGCTGCCCTTGTTGAATATTTTGTCCTATTTCGGCATCTAAAAAACCTAGTTGCCCATCATAAGGAGCTCTAACATTTAGGTAATCAAGACGTTCATATACCATACTTAACGTTTTTTTCATTCTACCTAAATCATTTTCTAAATCACTTAACGTAGTACTTTTAGCCGTAGCATCTTGTTTTACTTGATCACTTGTTAATTCGAATCTTTTTTTGGCTGCATTATAATTTTCTCTAGCTGTATCGTAGTCATTTTTAGAAACAACATCTTTATTATAAAGTAGCTCCTGCTGCTTAAAAAGTCTTTCTGTACGCTCTAATTCATATTCAGCATCGATCAAATTTCGTCTTCCTTGGATTTCTCTATTGTCATACGACAGTTTAGTGGAGCGCAAATCATTTTGTTTAAATGACAAATTATTTTCGCTCGCTAAAATTTGTTCATAAAGTCCTCTATTTTCTAATTTTAAAATTACATCACCTTTCTTCACATGAGTCCCTTCTTCAATCAGTTTCTCTTTTACTCTCCCTCCTTCATATGCATCCATATAAATAGTACGAATAGGAGCTACATGACCTGTAATCGTTATAAAATCCTGAAACTCGCCTCTCGTTACTTCACCTATAGATAAACGTTCTTTTTTTACTGCGTATGTTTTCTTATAATCTGTAGTAAATAGTTTCCAACAAAGAAAGAGTAGCCCCAAACCTAAAAAACCCCATACTATATGTTTGGGACGTATACCTCTTTTCTTTTCTATTTTTATATCCATATTATTTTATAATTCGAAGACATTACCGTTTTATTGAGAGTTTTCTACTAAAATCTACAATTCGAATATACTGGAGAAATACCTCAGAAAATGCTAGTGTAAATTTTATGTACAATATGTGTCCATTTTTTTTACACTAACCAAATTAACCGTGGTTTGACAGTTAGCTTTATATTTTTATTTAGGTATAATTGTATCCTAGATCTAATTCTTAATAACTAACCTTATTACGCATGGTAAACGGAACCGTACTCATCATTGATGATAACCCGAATGTACTTAGTGCTTTGGAAATATTGTTACTTCCTGAATACAAAAAGGTTATTACTCTAAATGATCCTAATAAATTAGATACAATCACTACACTTAATGAAGTAGATTTAGTTTTGCTTGACATGAATTTCACTGCTACCATAAAATCAGGTAGTGAAGGGTTACAATGGTTAGAAGAGATAAAACGTAGAGTTCCGGCCGTTAAAATTATAATGATTACAGCTTATGGAGATGTAGAACTTGCCGTAACAGCTATAAAAAATGGAGCAAGTGATTTTATTTTAAAACCTTGGAATAATGAAAGTTTGCTAAGCACACTTAAAACCGCTTATTTTCATAAAAAAGCCAAGACAGCCAATAAAGACCAAAAAAAAGATGTCAAAACAAAACAACCTATTATTGGAAATAGCAAAGTATTTCTACAAACATTAGGCATTATTCATAAAGTTAGCAAGCTGGATGTAAATGTATTTATCGCCGGAGAAAAAGGTACTGGAAAAGAGTTATTAGCTAAAGAATTACAATTTCATTCTGCTAGAAAAGAGCAATCTTTAATTGTTATTGACATGGCGGCTATCCAAGAAAATAACATCGAAAAAGAACTTTGGGGATTTGATCATGAAAGTGGGAAAATAGAACAAGCACACCAAGGAATATTGTTTATCGATAATATTGAGAAGTTACCTCTTGATTTACAATGGAAACTATTAAATTGTTTACAACAACAACAAATAGCTCGAATTAATTCAACCAAAGAAATCCCTATTGATATCCGTTTAATCGCTTCTGCACATTCTGACTTAAAAAGAGCTGTACAACAAGGAACGTTTAGACAAGATTTATTATACCTAATTAGTACTATCAGTGTAGAAGTTCCTCCTTTAAGAAATAGAGGAAATGATATTATAGAGTTAGCTGATTTCTATTTGGATGAGTTCAAAATTAAATATCAAAAAAATGATATTGAACTTCACTCTACTGCTAAGCAAAAAATGCTCGAATATTCTTGGAGCGGAAATGTTAGAGAGTTAAAACATAGTTTGGAACGTGCTGTAATATTAAATACTGGCCCTTACATTCGAGAAGAAGATTTAACCTTAGAGCACAACACTAATTTCACTGCTCAGAACCCAATCACCCTTAGTGAAATGGAGCTGGTTATGATTGAGAAAGCATTGAGTGATCATCAGGGTAATTATAGCGCTGCGGCAAGCCAACTCGGCATATCAAGACAAACACTATATAATAAAATAAAAAAGCTATACCCTAATGATTAGCAAAAAGTTCTACTACATACTTATTCTTCGTATTTTAATATTAGTCAGTGTTACCTCCATAATTACTTATTTATTGATCCAAAAAGAATATTTGTGGGCTGTAACATTAGGCTTGGTTCTTACCTATCAAATTTATCGTTTGGTGGCATTTTTAAACAGCACAAATAAAGATATTGCTTATCACTTAAAAGCAATGATTAATGAAGACTTTACGCTTTCGTTTGAAAAGGTTGGTAAACATAAATCTGCTCGAGAATTATATAAAACCTTATGTACTCTTAACGAGAAAATTCAAAAAGTATACGTTGATAATCAAGTACAGGAGCATTATTATATGGAGCTTATAAAACAAGCTGAGATAGGTGTGCTTACTATAAATTCAAAAGGCCATATTTTATTAGCTAACAAAAAGGCTGAATCCTTACTCAATTTCGCTCCCTTAAATCACGTAGAGCAATTCAATAGAATACAAGAAGATCTTTATCTGGCGTTAAAGGCTTTAAATTTTAAAGAAAAACTTATCAATCTATCTGATGAAAAACAGACTAAAAGAATAAATGTAAAAGCTAGTACAATAACGATTAACAATGAAATCGTACATTTAATAACATTACAGGATATCGGCAGTACACTGAATAAAAATGAAGCTGATTCATGGATTAAATTAATCCGAGTATTAACTCATGAAATCATGAATAGCATAGCTCCCTTAACCTCTATTTCTAGTTCTCTGTTACATCAATACAATAATACTAGTGTCAATAATTTCACTAAAGAACAATCTACAATGCTCGGTAAAGGACTTTCAGTAATCAAAGAACAAAGTAATCATCTCGAATCTTTTGTTTCTTCTTACCGAGAATTACTAAGCGTTGCTGCGCCAACAAAAAAAATTATCTTCTGTGAAGCTTTATTTGAAAAAGTAGCATTGCTTTCAAATGAATTTTTAAAGAAAAAAAACACCCAATTACAGGTAAATATTTCCGAAGAAATGGGAACGTTATTTGCAGATGAACAACAAATCGTACAGGTGCTATTGAATTTGATAAAGAATGCTAGTGAATCTTTTTCTGATCAAACAGAACCTACCATTACTATAGAAGCAACAACTACTGATTTCGAAGTGAAATCAATTATCGTAAGTAATAATGGAGATAAAATACCCGACGAAATCAAAAACCATATTTTTATTCCTTTTTATACTTCTAAACCAAATGGATCAGGAGTTGGTTTAAGTCTTTCTAGACATATTATGTTACTTCACAAAGGAAACTTAACCGTACAATCTACTGAAGACAAAACATCATTTAAATTAGAATTTTAAAACCTAACTATAGATATTTATTAGTAGGCTATTTATACAGTAATAATAGAATTCAACTATTTTTATTTTTATAATTTGTTTTAGATTAAAGCAAAGGCCTACAAAAAGCAATTATTAAGTTCCCTTTTCGATCATTACCTAATAATTTATATACCCAATCACTTGGTGAAATTCCACTATTTTCATTAAGAAAGGTAATTACTAAATCTTTACCACGATTTTCTGTAGATTTCACGTTACTTCCTTTTCCTACATTCACTTCTTTAGAAGCACCAAATCTTAACGACTCTATATCCAGATCCTTTTGAGCATCAAAACCTTTTTCTGACTGTATCAAGACTTTTATATCCTTTGTCTTTTCATTTATTCTGAATTCATCCAAAAGCTTTATACGCTTATGCACCACCAAAGGAAGGATAATATTTTTAGAATTATGATTATCATTTGCTCTATCCTCTTTCTTCGGAACATCCAAAGCTGCCAATGATAAATGAGTCGCTCTACCAAATCTATCCTGAATCACATGTGGACGCTCTAGTTTATACCAATGATTTTTAACTCCATTTTCATAAGAAGCTACTGAAGTATTATACCCCAACCCAGGATCACATTCCCAATGAATCCCATCAGGAGAACGCAAATAAATCGCTCTCTTATCCAAAAAAGCATTGATTAAGCAATGAAACTGAACTTCATCTTTCCAAATGGTTGGATCTTCATAATTAAGATTCCTATACCTTTCAGGAATGGTCTTATTCTTTTGGATTACATCAGTCAATACTTTGTATGGGCCTAAAATGCCACCATCACTCTTAATAATACGGCCAAACTTCGTCATGAAAAGCAATGAACCATCCTCTAATTGAACTCCAGATAAATTTCGTTCTACTTGATACTTTCGCGAATCTTTTAATACTTCTTCATCGTATTCCATCTTCATTTCACCCTCTAGCTTCCAAGGACCTCTCATACTTTTAGCACTAAATAATGTAGGTTTCCAATCTATTAATGAATACAATAAATATCTTCCATCATTTAATAGTATAACACCCGCATTATGTCCAAATCCATCTTTATAATCATATACTAAATCCCTTATAAGTTCATAAGGTCCAATAGGGTTTTTAGAAATAGCATAAGCTACTGTAGAATTAGGCCACTCCCAATGTCCTTTAAGATCATTGGCAGGCCATCTAACAATCGGTAAATGATAATTATTGTCTTTCCCTAAAACTGGATGTCCGCCCCAATAGGACCAGTCTTTATCTTCTATTCCATTTTTTGTATCCCGAGGGATTACATTATCAACACCCCAAGTATCACTAATTAATCCACTTACTAGAGGCATCGGTTTAATCAAATCTATAAATGATGCCCCATTGATTAACGAAAGTCTTATTGAAATAACCTCAGAGGCTTTACTTTCATTACCACTAAAATCATGAGCTGTAATTTTGTAAAAATTATCTTGGCTTTTTAAAGCTGCATCATCCTTGTACGAAGTTCCATATACACTTTCAGCAATACACTCAAAATGGTTATTATCATTAGAACGATAAATGGAATACTTATTAATATCATCTTGTCGCGGAGCTTCCCAATTCAAAATTACTTCTGCATTCTCTACCTTCATTAAGATATTCTCAGGCGCTTCTGGAGAAATGTGATCAGTAATACTTGAAGTAACAATGTTTGAAGCCTTAGAGATCGTTGCTCCTTTTCGTATCACTAGATAATCATACTTTACACCTGAAATTATATTACTATCAATAAAAGATTTCTTTTCTGTTTCTCCTACAACCAAAAACTTATCGTCCAACACTGATTTTCGATACACCTGAAATATATCATTCGTCTTAAAATTAGTATCCTCCCACTGTAAACCCATTGAGTTATTAAACTTTTGAGATACTCTTAACCTTTTAGGGCTTTCAAAATCCTTATTGGACACTGAAATTGAAATATCTTCTAAATAAATTTTCACATTCTCTTTAGAATAAAAAGTAACCTTAAGGCGGGGGAAGCATTTTTTTGCATTAGAAGCTGTAATATTATATTCTCCTGAATATTTACTAATACCTTCAGATAATACTTTAATAGGAGCTTTCTCTATCAATGTACATTCTTTCTCATCAAAAACTAAGCTCAAAGAGATATACCCTTTTATATTGTATTCTAAATATGCTTTAAAATCCCAATACCAAATATCCCCCTCCTTTAACTCAAGATAATTCTCATTTGTATTTAAAACTATAGACCTTGCCTCCCCTATATGATTACTACAAAATAATGTTCCATAATGAATACCTAAAGGTGCATTCCCTTTTATTGTTTTTGTTTCCCAGAATGGAGATTGTTTAGCTTGTCTCCAATAAGCATTTACGAGTTCAAAATCTCCATCATGTATATTTTCAAAAGGAATATTATCACCTAATAAGGGAATTTGAGCCCAACCTATTTGAATAAAAAGAATAGCTAAAAATATATTGAGGATACGCCGCATTAATATTAAATATCTACTAAAATCGTAATTTTATACAACATCTAATATTAATAATTAGCCAGTATTTTATATTAATCTATAATTGATGGATTTATAATAAGGAAAGTATTAAAAACGAAAAAACCCTTCACTATAGTATAGTGAAGGGTTTCAAAAAAAGCGGCGACTTACTCTCCCACAA
>CANLOW010000009.1 GCA_947493035.1 uncultured Aquimarina sp. | reverse complement strand
GTTGAGAATACGACCACAGGAGAGATTACGTATACCGATGAAGATGGAAGCACTAGCGTTATCAATGTAGGGGATTTAGAGACGTTAACAAGTTTAGCATTAAACGCAGACAATACGAATTTAGATTATGTTGATGAAGATGGCAGTACGAATCAAATCAACTTAACTACGGCGGTTCAGAATTTAGAGACGTTAACGACGTTAGTTGAGAATACGACCACGGGAGAGATTACGTATACCGATGAAGATGGAAGTACTAGTGTTATCAATGTAGGGGATTTAGAGACGTTAACGAGTTTAGCGTTGAATGCAGACAATACGAATTTGGATTATGTTGACGAAGATGGCAGTACGAACCAAATCAACTTAACTACGGCGGTTCAGAATTTAGAGACGTTAACTACGTTAGTTGAGAATACGACCACGGGAGAGATTACGTATACCGATGAAGATGGAAGTACTAGCGTTATCAATGTAGGGGATTTAGAGACGTTAACAAGCTTAGCGTTGAATGCAGATAATACGAATTTAGATTATGTTGATGAAGATGGTAGTACGAATCAAATCAACTTAACTACGGCGGTTCAAAACTTAGAGACGTTAACGACGTTAGTTGAGAATACGACCACAGGAGAGATTACGTATACCGATGAAGATGGAAGCACTAGCGTTATCAATGTAGGGGATTTAGAGACGTTAACAAGTTTAGCATTAAACGCCGATGATGAGAGTATCGACTATGTAGATGAGGACGGATCGACTACGAATCTGAATTTGACGGATATCGTTGAGAATTTAGAGACGTTGACTACGATAGTAGAGAATGCAGTAGCAGGGACTATCACTTATACCGATGAAGATGGTAGTACTACTATACTTGATATTTCTAATTTAGAAACTCTTACAATTTTATCTGATAATGGAGATAGAACATTGACCTATTCAGATGAAGATGGTAGTACGTCAACTTTTACATTTGATGTTTTAACAAGTTTAGAAGATAATGGAGATCGTACGTTAACATATACGGATGAAGACGGATCCACAACTAGTTTTACTTTTGATACTTTGACAAGTATGAGTCAAGATGATAGTACAGGAGACATAACTTACACAGGTGAAGATGGTAGTACTTCGGTTGCTCAAGTAGTAAGCGCTGATCCTAACAATGCAATTTCCGTAGGAAGTGATGGAGGTGCTTTTATGATGCTAATGCCCAAAATCTATGCTGCAGGGAGGCATGAATCTAATGAGTTAGATAATACCGACTCTAAAGACGTATTTAACTCGACGATTACTCGTGTTAGTCAAGGGGTATTTGATATATCATTTCCAGATATTGGTAGTAGTAATTACATTATTCAGTTAACAGCAGAAGATTGTGGTGGTGACTGCCCAGATAATAACGGAAATAGATATGACGATCCTTCAGTAGAATATGTAGGTTCTTCTATTTCTAGTACAGGTTTCCAAGTGAGAGCAGGTGATAATGATAATGGATGGACAGGTAAGGATTTAGCAGATTTAGGCTTTATGTTTACGGTTATTCAGTTACCTACACTCACAGCGACAACTCCTTCAGGCAGACCAATAGGTGCTTTGACGACAGGTGATATTGTAATTAATGAATTTCAAGATGGAGGTACTTTTAGAGTTACAGTACGGAATACTACAAATGTTACTGTTAATGGTTATGAGATTTTTATTGAAAATGCAAACTATAGTACTATTTCTGGGGTTTCAGGAGCCACACCAGTAACAACTGATAATGGAGATGGAACTTTTAACCATTTATTTACTATAAATACACCATTAAATGCATTCCAAACCTCAAGTGCTATAACAGGTTCAGTTTCTCCGGGTGGTTCAGGAAGTATTAGCCTTTACGAACTTTAATCTATGATGAATTTTAGATTTATATACTTATTAATTGGTTTTATACTTAGTATTGGTATAAGAGCCCAAGATGAATCAATTGAAGTTCATTTGGGAGGAAATATAAGAACTCATGAAGGAGCTCAGATTGGTATATTTGGAGATCTTAGTAATGATGGGGCTTTTGATGTGGAAAATGGAGGCGAAGTAGGGTTTTATAACCCAAACAGAGAACAGCAAGTTCTTGGAGAAAATCGTCCGGTTATATATGAAATGAAAATAGATGTGCCCCAAGATTTAAATCTACAAGTAGGGGTAGATGCTATAGAGTCTGTTGAATTTATTAATGGAAGAGTGTTAACTCCTAGAAATAGGACTGATATTTCTCTAGATATTTTCAATGATAATGCATATATAGGTTCAAGTGATACGAATCATGTTGATGGTTTTACGAGTAGAGATGGTAATGATGATTATGTTTTTCCTGTTGGGGATGAATTTAGACTTAGACCAATAGAGATTCAGACTAATGGGAATGTAGAATTTTATCAAGCAGCTTATTTTTATGAAGATGCTGCTAATTTTAACGCCTATGAAAGAATATTTGATAGGACTGTAAAAGATAATTTTATAGGGAGTATTTCTTCGTATGAATTTTGGTTTTTAGAAGGAAATCAAAAAGTGTCTGCAACGCTAACTTGGGATAACTTTAGTAATATTTCAAATTTGATAGGAGGTAATAATTTAAGAAACTTGAGAGTTGTTGGTTGGCATAAAATTGATCAAAAATGGTTAGATCTAGGTAATGTAAGTTTTGAAGGTGATACTGATGAAGGTAAGATTACATCTGATGAGTTTAATCCTAGTTTTTATGAAATAGTTACTTTTGGAAGTATACTTAATTCAGGTAATGAAGTTTTAGTCTATAATGGGATCTCAGCAGGAGATGATGGGACTAATGATTATTTAATAATAGGTAATGTTCGAAATTTCCCAAATAATAAATTGACTATTTTCAATCGTTGGGGAGTTGTGGTATATGAAGCAGAGGGCTATGATGCAGATGATTCTAGGTTTGTGCCGAACCCAAAACATCGTTTTGATGGTACTTCCACGGGAAGAGTTACCATACAAAAAGATAATAACTTACCTGTAGGGACTTATTTTTATTTATTTGAATTTGCTGAAAATAATTCAAGTCCTAGGAAATCGATAAGCGGATATTTATATTTAAATCGTTAATTTCTCACTAAGATTGTAAAATGAAAAAACTACTTGTTTTAATAATTATCACTTTAACAACATTTTCGTGTGAATCTGATGATTCGAACCCTTCATCCAACCCTGTGGTAGGTGCCAGTGGAAGAGTGATTTCTTCAGAAGATTGTAATGCTGTAGATTCAATGTTACTTTCTTTAAGTGAAGAACAAAAACAAACATTACTGTCAAAAAATAATAGAGAATTAACAGAATTAATATTAGTAGAGGTCAATAATTATAGAGAAACTAAGAACTTGTCTTCACTACAAGCCAATGAGAATTTATTACTATTAGGTGTTTTGCATAATGAATACCAAATAGAAAATAATACTATCAGTCATGACCAAGCAATGGATAGGTTTTGCTCTATTTCACAGGTAAATAATGTTTTTGCTTTTGCCGAAAATACAGCTTTTGGTTATGATACTGCTAAAGAAGTAGTCGAAGCTTTGTTATTAAGTCCGAATCATAAAAAGAATATTGAAGGAGATTTTGATATTACAGCAACATCAGCAGTTATCAATGAAAAAGGGACTATCTTTTACACGCAGATTTTTGCTAAGCTTTAATATTCGATCATGAATAAAATAGTTACTTTTTTTTTGTTTTGTGCATTTGTTCCTTTGTTGTTATTTAGTCAACAATCCTTTACTGAAGATGAAATTTTAGGAAAACAAATTCCAAAAGGAGGAAGTAGTAATCCATATAAATTAAGGTCAGAAGTCTACGATGCTTTTCTGAAAATGCAAAAAAAAGCCAGAGTAGAAGGTATAGAAATCAGAATTGCTTCAGGTTTTAGAAATTTTGATAGACAAAAAAATATTTGGGATAGAAAATTTAAAAAATATACCAATCAAGGATTGTCAAGTGAAGCGGCGTCTCAGAAAATTATAGAATATTCTACTTATCCTGGTACATCAAGGCACCATTGGGGAACAGATATAGATATTATTCAAAAAGTTAAGAATACCCCTCAAAGTTTATTAGTGGCTAAAAATTTTTCTGAAGAAGGAGCATTTTGTAGATTACATGAGTGGATGCAGAAAAATGCAGCCGATTTTGGATTCTATTTAGTCTATACAGATGATGAAAAAAGAACGGGTTTTTCATATGAACCATGGCATTATAGTTATCGTGCTACATCCTTTGAAATTCTAAAAACAGCCTTAGAATTAGATGTTTATGGTAAAACATTAAAAAAAGAAGAAATACCATTAGATTTTAGCTACTTTTTTACTCATATTTTAGGGATAAACTCACTACTAAAGCCTTAGGTTTTTTATACATTGCGGCCGCCCTAAAATTTAAAATCTAAATGAAAAAGTTAGCTTATTTAGCTATTACCTTTTTGGTAGTAGTATCATGTGGTTCGTCTGAAAGTAAAGGAGAAGATGTTCAAGAAAATTCGACTATTCTAGAAAAAGGTTCAAGTAGTGGAACAGATGTAGTGAATGCCTTTGATGAAAGTATCGAAAGTAAAACACCAATTAAAGAAAGCCCTTCTGGTACTGTTGTAATTGATTGTTCAGGATTTGTAGCTGCAATAGACAAATTAAACGAAGAACAAAGAAAAACATTATTAGAAGAGGATATAACTGTTTTAAGTGAAGAGATTTTAGTTTTAGTAAATTTGCATAGAGTAGATTTAGGTTTAAATAAATTATCACCTAATAAAACAGCTAAATTATTAGCTGTAGAGCATAATTTAATTCAGATTGAAGAAGATAAAATTGGACATGATAATTTTAAAAATAGATTCTGCCCATTAGTTCGTATTGAATCGGCAAGAAGAGTGTCAGAAAATACAGCTAGAAAGCAAATATCAGCAGCTCAGGTAGTGAAAGAATGGATAGAAAGCCCTGGACATCGAGCAAATATAGAAGGTGTTTTTGATGAAATAGGTATTGCATCAGTAAGAGCTGAAAATGGAGACTTATACTTTACACAATTATTTATAAAATTTTGATATCATGAAAAGAGGTGGCTTAAAATTTCGAATATTGATTGGTTTAGCTGTAGTGGCCTTCGCATTTATTAAAAAATGTGGAAACAAGACAGTTAACCCTTATACAAATCGTGTTCAAAATATAAGCATGAATCCTCAGCAAGAAATTCAAATAGGTCTTCAAAGCGCTCCTCAAATGGCGCAACAACATGGTGGTTTACATCCTGATACAAAACTACAATCACTCATAGACAATATTGGGAATAAATTGGTCAATAGTAGTATGGCCAAAGAAACACCTTACCAATATGATTTTCATTTGTTAAGAGACGATCAAACCATTAATGCTTTCGCATTGCCAGGAGGACAGATATTTATGACTTATGGATTGTTATCTCAATTGAAAAGTGAAGATCAGGTCGCAGGTGTTTTAGGTCATGAAATAGGACATGTTTTAGGAAGACATTCGGCAGAACGTGTAGCTGAAAGTGAATTCTGGAAAACAATTTCTATGGGAGCTTCTGTCGGTGCAGATATGGGAGGAGTAGTCAATCAATATGCCAATGGGACATTGTTGAAAAATGGAAGAGATGATGAATTGGAAAGTGATGAGCTTGGGGTATTGTTTATGATTAACGCTGGATATGACCCAAGTCAAATGATTGAAGTAATGAAAGTCTTAAAAGCTGCTGCTGGACCTAATCGAGTACCCGAATTTAGGAGTTCTCACCCAGATCCTGAAAATAGAATAGAACATATTCAAGAAGCTATAGATAAATATAGTGAGATTGATTAGTAGATTTTGTAGAATATGTTTACACGTATCATAACATTCTAGAGGTGTTAATAATGAGTGAAATTTCAGTTTTACGCAAGACCTTAAGATATTATACTTGCAGTATCCAAAAAATAATTAAGTTTTCTAAGAGTTAATATATATTTCTCCTTTCAAATACAGTTTAGCTTCGCCAGATATTTTAACACGATTGTTTTCGTGTTGGCAATATAAAACACCAGTTCTTTTAGAGATTTGTTGAGAGACGATAGTGTTTTTACCCAATTCTTTTGACCAATATGGAATTAAAGAAGTGTGAGCTGATCCAGTAACAGGATCCTCATCAATACCAGCATTTGGAGCAAAAAAGCGACATACAATGTCTGTTGTATTACCAAGAGAGGTAGCGATAATACCACGGTAGTTATCTATAAGTGATATCTTATGGAAATCAGGAGTAAGCGTTTCAATCTGTTTTTCATTTTCAAACACTAAAATCAGATCATACTTACCTTTAAGCGCTTTTACGGGTTGGTGTTTGAAAAGACTATCAAACTCTTTTTCTAAAGGAATTTCTTCTACAGTATCTGTAGGGAAATCCAATTCAATTAAATCTCCCTTTTTCTCGACACTTAACTTTAGGTTATCTATCGTTTTAAAATAGAGCGTTTTATTTGAATTATTTTTTATGTTAAATTCCACAAAAGCAGTTGCTAGAGTGGCGTGACCACATAATGGAATTTCTACTAGAGGAGTAAACCAACGAATTTCATAATGATTATCTTTTTTTACATAAAAAGCCGTTTCTGATAAGTTATTTTCAGCAGCAATATTTTGCATGATGGTTTCATCAATCCATTCATCTAATGGACATACCGCTGCGGGGTTTCCTTTGAAAAGTTCGTTAGTGAAAGCATCTATTTGATAAATTTCTAAGGTGTCCATTAGTTTGATTTAAAAGAGAATTTAATGTTTAAAGTACTAAAATTATAACACTCTGCTAATAGTTAACCCATCGCGAATAGGTAATAATACCGTTTCCACTCGAGTATCTTCATTAATTAATTTGTTATAATGTAATAATGCTTTAGTCGATTCATCACGAGGATCAAGAGTCTCAATTACCTTTCCACTCCACAATACATTGTCAGACAGTATAATTCCTCCTTTATTCATCTTTTGAATAACTTGTTCAAAGTATAAAGGGTAATTAGGTTTGTCTGCATCGATAAAAACAAGATCAAAAGTTTGATCTAGTTCAGGTATAATTTGGGTGGCATCTCCTACTTTTTGTATAATTTGATCTTTAAAATCAGATTGTTGAAAGTATTTAGTTTGTAACCATTCTAACTCTTCGTTAATATCTATTGTGATTAATTCTCCTTCTTTTTGAATTCCTTCACACAAACATAATGCTGAATACCCTGTGTAGGTACCTATTTCTAAAATAGTTTTAGGCTGAATTAATTTAGAGATCATACTCAATACCCTCCCTTGATAGTGACCACTAAGCATGCGTGGTTGTAGTATTTTTTGATACGTTTCTCGAGTTAAATCTTGTAGTAATTTTGGTTCTTCTTGAGAATGTGCCACAACGTAATCGTCGAGTTCTTGAGGTATAAAGTGCATGCGTAATTAATTTTTGGTAAAGATATTAGTAGTTCATGGTTTGTGGTTCGTGGTTTATAATTTTTTATGAATAAAACTGATAACTGATAACTGACAACTGACAACTAGCTTCTATATTTGTATTATGCAGTTCGAAAATTCATTAGCTTTTGCACAGTCTCTAGATCAAAAAGATGCTTTGAGATCTTATCGCGATCAGTTTCATTTTCCACAGTTAAATGGTAAAGATGTCATATACTTTGTTGGGAATTCATTAGGGTTACAGCCTAAGAATTCGAAAGCCTTTGTGGATGAGATCATGGAAGATTGGAAAAACCTTGGGGTTGAGGGGCATTTTTATGCAGAAAAACCTTGGTGGGATTATCATGAGCGGTTTTCATCAACACTATCGAAAATAGTAGGAGCAAAACCAAGTGAAGTTTCTGTGATGAACACCTTGACAGTAAACTTACATTTATTGATGGTGTCTTTTTATCGCCCTACTTCAAAACGATTTAAAATTATTTGTGAAGAAAAAGCATTTCCTAGTGATCAGTATATGTTAGCAAGTCAAGTGCGCTTTCATGGATATGATCCAGAAGAGGCTATCGTAACCTTAAAAAAACGAGATGGAGAACATAATTTTAGAACAGAAGATGTTTTAAAAACAATATCAGCAGTAGGAGAAGAATGCGCTTTGTTGTTGATTGGAGGTGTCAATTATTACACAGGTCAGGTTTTTGATATGGAAACAATTACCACAGCAGCTAAAGCTAAAGGAATGTTTGTAGGTTGGGACTTGGCACATGCTGCAGGGAATATTGAGTTGAAATTACATGAATGGGATATTGATTTTGCGGCTTGGTGCAGTTATAAATATATGAATAGTGGCCCAGGAAGCGCTTCGGGTTGTTTTGTGCATGAACGTCATCATGGTTTAAAAGATATTCCAAGATTTGAAGGTTGGTGGGGACATCATAAGAAAGAACGATTTTTAATGGCTCCTGAATTTGTACCAGAACCAGACGTAAATGCTTGGCAAATTAGTAATGCTCCCGTATTGAGTATGGCACCTTATTTGGCTTCATTAGAAATGTTTGATGAAGTAGGAATGGAATCTCTTATTAAGAAACGTGATTTGATTGTTTCTTATCTAGAATATATTCTAAATGAAGTAGCAAAAGAAGTTAAAGGTAATTTTGAAATCATTACACCTTCTAATCCTGAAGAAAGAGGAACACAATTGTCCGTTTTTCTTCATGGCTATGGTAAAGACATATTCCATTATCTGATGGAAAACGGTGTATACCTTGATTGGCGCGAACCTAATGTGATACGATTGGCACCAGTTCCTTTATATTGTTCTTTCGAGGATGTATTTCGTTTTGGTGAAGTATTGAAAGCAGGACTTTCTAGTTCCGAATTATAAGGATGTAGATTATGACTTTAGTAGGGTAGTAAGCTTTGGTAAGGTATTGTCTTTAGCAAATTTTAGTCGTAATGATATCTACATTTTACTATTCTAATTTCATCTTCTTTAACTTGATAAATAAGTCTGTGTTCACCATCTATTCTTCTCGACCAATATCCTCGATAGTTATGTTTTAATGGTTCGGGTTTTCCAATCCCTTCATAAGGATGTCTAGCAATATCTTTAATTAAAAGATTGATTCTTTTGAGCATTTTTTTATCAATCTTTTGCCAATACAAATAATCTTCCCACGATTCGTCTACAAAAACATATTTCATTCTTCGATTAAGTCTTTTGCGAATGAATCTCCGTTTTTGAATTTATTTATTGCCGAATCAAGTCTCTTTTTATTGGCATCAGAAGACATTTCATGTTGAGTAGTGATTAAGGAATTGTATTCATCTATAGATATCACAACGACCCCATTATTTTTACCTCGATTGATAATTAATGTTTCAAAGTTTTCAGTTACTCTATTTAGGTATTCCTTAATGTCTTTTCTAAAATCGGATACAGAAGCAGTTATCATAATGATAAATATTTTGTACAAAATTACGTACAATATATATTGAATCAAAATTTTTAGAGAAGCCTAAAACTAACTCTTTACATATTTTGAAACAATTAGCATGCGTCATGCTGAATTTATTTCAGCATCTCATTAGGTTTTATCTTGTTATTTTATTTAATGAGACTTTGAACTAAGATCTTTTAGAATGACGATTTATACTATTTCAACAAATACGTATATATAAAAACGGTCTAGGTGTTAAATCAAAAATGTGAAATGAGTTAAAACTAGTGGTTAAAGATAAGTCGACATTTCAGACTGTAATTTCAAAGCTGCTTCTTGGGCTTTTTGAGCAAAGTCTTCACCGTTTCCAGCATATATAATTCCACGAGATGAATTAATTAATAATCCGATTTGATCATTTAACCCATGTTTGCAAACTCCAGCAAGGCTTCCACCTTGAGCCCCAACACCAGGTACTAATAAAAAGCTATCAGGAATAATTTTTCGAATTTCTGCAAAATATTCATCCTTAGTGGCACCTACTACGTACATCAAGTTTTTTGAGTTTTTCCATGTAGTAGAAGTTTTTAACACATTTTGATATAAAGGTTTTCCTTCGGTATCTAACGTTTGGAAATCAAAAGCACCTTGATTGGAAGTCAAGGCAAGCATGATGGTATGTTTATCTTCAAAAGCCAAAAAGGGTTCTACAGAATCACTACCCATATACGGCGCAACCGTTACCGAATCGAAACCAAGATCTTCGAAAAAAGCTTTAGCATACATGGTTGACGTATTTCCTATATCTCCACGTTTTGCATCGGCTATGGTGAAAATTTCAGGATAATTTTCATTGAGATATGTAATCGTTTTCTCTAGTGATTGCCATCCTTTTACACCGTATGCTTCATAAAAAGCGATATTAGGTTTGTAACTGACAGCTAAATGATGTGTAGCATTAATGATTTGCTTGTTGAACTCAAAAATCGGATCTTCTTCCTTTAGTAAGTGTTGAGGGATTTTATTTACATCCACATCAAGACCAATACATAAGAATGATTTTTTTCTTTTAATTTCGGAAACAAGCTTTTCGATGTTCATTTGAATTCAAATTTCTGTGTTTTCGTCATGCTGAACTTGTTTCAGCATCTCATGAATGAAGAGACTCTAAAGTATAATTAGAGTGACATATATTATGTCAGCAAAGATAATGCTACCATCATAAATTGTAAGCAATAATTCTAAAAATAGACCAAAGAAACATGGCATTATATAAACTAGATCGAAATACTATTGAAACAGGAGGTTTTCATGGCATTATACAAAAAAGACTAATTGTCCATCCGCAATATGGCCCTCGAATGGGAGTAAGGGAAGGAACTTGGCCAGGTATTGGAAATCTCATTTATTTAGCCGATTCTTGGTTTGAAGAAGGAGTGGCTACAGGCTTACATCCACATAATGGTATCGATGTATTGACATTTGTGGTGGAAGGACAGTTAGACCATGAAGGATCGTTAGAGCATGGGAAAACCCTAAAAGCTTTAGATTTTCAAGTTCAAAAATCGGGTCAAGTTGGTTTTAGACATAATGAAGTCAATACGCAGACAGAAACCTGTCGCATGCTTCAGCTATGGTTAATTCCCGAAGCAGTAAAGCAAGATGCAGAGTTCAGGGTGTATCCTATTGGATTAGGGGCTTCAACGGTGGTTTATGGAAAAGAAGACGGTAATCGTACACAAATAGAAGCTTCTAACATAGCAGCTGATAAAAAAGGAACACTCTCTAGTGGACTATGTTATGTAGTTTCAGGCGATATAGAAATAGACGGAGAAATTATTTCCGAAGGAACTTTGATAGCAGCAAATAATTTAGAATTTACTACCATAAGGCAAAGTGTATTATTGCAAGCGTATCAGTTATGAATTCAAAAAGTCTTTTAGGTACTGAAAGTGAGCGGAAAATTTTCCTTGATCTAATACGTTGGCTTTTTGTAATATAGGATTAGATACGTCATTGATAAGTAACGGTAAAATATGTTCCTTAAACTGCTGACCAAATTGAGTGCTAGATCGTTTAGGTAGCTCACTGGGTAAGTTATCTATTGCCATTACAGCAATCGCATTAGGATCTTTAAAGTCACATTCCAAATGTTTGTTTCTATGATATCCATAAATAGGGGCATCACTTGTAGAAGGTCTTAAACAAGTGGGTAAGGGAGCATGCACATCACAAGAAATATCGGCTATAGTATTAATGCAAAA
Organism: uncultured Aquimarina sp.; assembly: GCA_947493035.1. Lineage (GTDB taxonomy): Bacteria > Bacteroidota > Bacteroidia > Flavobacteriales > Flavobacteriaceae > Aquimarina. The sequence goes on along the minus strand of CANLOW010000009.1, from coordinate 92,594 downwards.
ACTAGGATCGGATAATTGTTCTTGAGTTAATAATAATGGCATCCCTTCATAGTAGTAATGACCCACCATATAAATGTTCGCTTTTTGAGCAAACTCGAAAAAGAAACTACCGTATGTTTGAGGTTGGTTTAAAAATGTTTCTTGATCAAAAGTACCTTTGTTGTTTTTTAAATAGTCTTTTTTGGCTAATACAGTAAAAACGGGTGCTCTCTCGTTATAGGATAAAAAATCATTAGGAGTTAACTGAGTAAATCCAACAGCCATTAAAAAACGTATAGCTCCTTGACCTACATTTCCTTTCCCTGTAATCACGACTTTACAATCGGTATAGTCTTGTTTTTTTGCTTGAAAAACTAAGTCCTCAATATGTTGATTAGGGATAGGTTTTTCTAGCTGAAATAATTTATTTTTCAATCCATAAGTACGTAAACCATGATAGGCTCCTAGTTGTCCAGCAATATTACCAAAAGCAACTAATCGATATCCTTTAGCATCTAAAAAGTTTTCATAATCAAAGAAAGTGATATTTGCTTTTTGTAAACCTTCTAAGTACCATTTGTTGTGAGGCTGACGCTTTGTCGTATGCGAAAAGAAAAAGTATTTTTTATGAGGAATTAATTGATCTAAGGGGACTTGTTTAATTCCTAAAAAAAGATCAGCGATACCAATATCATCAACAACCTCAATACCTAATTGCGAGTATTCATCATCTTTAAAAGCCCTTTGTTTACTCGATTGAACAAGGAATCTATGTTCGGGATATTCTTGTATAATCTCGGATAATTGGGTAGGAGAGAAGAGTACTCTTGCTTCATCCTTCACCATCATTTCTTTCAGCAGTACAATAATCAAAATAAAGTGGTATAAATTTTGTTTATTTATCAGCGAGCAAAGATAATATTATATATTTGCCTTCCAATTTTTAGTATAAAGTAAGGAGTACTCAGTACAAGGAAAATTTATTAATACTCTTTACTGATTGCTTTGTACTTTTGAAAATGGGGTCGACTGGTTTTGACAGCGAGACCAATTGGATTGTAAGCACGCCGAGCTATGATGTTCATGCTCGTTAATATCGATGTCACTTTTTTAAACGGCGAGAATAACTACGCCCTAGCTGCATAATCTGAATTATAGTAAGATAATGCCTCGGTCTACTAGGTAGACAAGCAGGATACTCTTCAAAAGCCTTGGTTTACGGCGTTTGGTTTTTGAGTATCGTAAAAGTAATCCTATCGAAAATGGGATCTAGACATTTTTGAGACACTAAATTTAGAATAAGGGACGCGTTGGTAGTTTTTGACCGGCAACTTCACGAAAATCTAAACAAAGACTAAGCGTGTAGAAAGCAGTTGTAATTGCTTGTTTGGACGAGGGTTCGATTCCCTCCGACTCCACAAAAAAGCCTCGTAAGCTCAATGTTTACGGGGTTTTTATTTTTGCGTTGACAAAATCGTTGACAAGTATATCCAGTTGTGTGTCATTTGTTTATAGCATCTAAATTACTATTTTTAGTCTTATTAATGCTAATAATATATAAAATGGTACAAACAATGATTATTCTGATAGTACTTATAGTCTTAAGTTATATAATTCATTTTTGTCTAGTTGGGAAATATTTATATCTACCACATTTTGGTTCTTGGATTGATGTAGGAAGATCAGAATCGTGGGATAGATTAGTAGATCCAAAAAGAGTTTTTTTAACAACAGCTAGTTTGTTTGTTACACCAGTCTTATATAATTTTCTTAAAGACTTTCATTCATCAAATGATGTAGTTAATATTATTTGTTTGAGTTTAATATTGTTGATTTCAGTATTTCTTGCCTGGTTTAATAAATCGGCGATTTTGAAAAAGGATTTTTTATCAGATTACCTAGAAAAATTAGAAGTAGTTATAGATAGTTCAGTTGTTGATATTCGATTAGATGTGCCTAAAACAGAAAAAGACGACGGGATAAAAAGGTTTGAATCTTTCATTAAAAATTTAAGAGATTTTAAATATTTGAATTTTGAAGAAAGAAAGTTTGACCTAAAGAGGTTTTTAATTTCTAAAGAAGAGAGTAAACCTGTAAAAACAATTAGTCCACTTCAGTGTCGTTACCTTTTAATTGTTTTCTTTTTTGAAGAAATATATGGAAGTAGCGAGTATTTAAATAAAATTGATAGTTCTTATTTGGAAGTATTGAATAATTATTTAGAAAACCCCAATGTTAAAATATCTAAGCATAACTTCTCTAAATTTAGAAAGAGTTATAATTTATCAGAGGGGGGCATAGAATATCAAAAGAAATCTGATTTTTATATGTCATTATTGGAATTTTACAATAAAAATTACACTGCGTAAACCAAGTAAACTATGTAAACTTTATCTAGTTATATCATTGCAGTATTAATAATTAAAACTGTATTGTTATGAGTAGCGGATATATAGATCCCTTTTTAAGTATCAATAATCAACTTAATGAGTTGAAAAAAATGGTACTTGAAATTAAGAATACCCCAAAAGAAGACTTCACTAATAAATACTACACTTACCAACAAGTTGCAGAATTACTCCATGTCGACTATCAATCCGTGAGAAATTATGTTACGGCTGGATTTTTAAAAGCTGAAGATGTTGGGCCACGAAAAAAGCTCATACACCACTATCAAATTTTCAATGAAGATCAAACATTGAAAAACTTCAAATACAAAAGAAAAGCCTAAAAACAGCTTGCAGGCACTTTTTAGACTTTAAGAATAATCTTCGTAAATAGAATACTCTAATGCAAATATAGAGTATTCAGAATACTTTTATATGAAAAATACAAAAGCATCTGGTTTTACAAAACTGGAAGATTTTAGATTAGACACTAATCTTTCTTCATCTGCTAAAATTTTATATGCAGAAATTTTAGCCCTATCACAAGAACATGGGTTTTGTTATGCAAACAATAAATACTTCATAGACCTTTTTGGAAAATCTAAAAGTACAATAAACAATTGGTTACTTGAATTAGAAAAAAACAACTACATAAAAAGACACATTTATAGAAAACCAGGTAGTAAAGAAATCTGCAATAGGTATATCACAAATCTGCACTACCCTAGTGCAATAAATTTGAATAGGCCTATAGCAGAAATCTGGGCAGATAATAGACAAACTATTAATAGAAAATCTAATAGAAAAATTAATAGTGAAAAAAACATTTTTCTTAATTCAACTGAAAATAAATTATGTCCAAGAAGGTAGAAAAAAATGATTCCGGTTGTCATGACAATTTTAAAAAGGTCTTTAAAAAATTGGCGGATTATTATTTTATTGAAAAGTGGAATCGTCAATTTGAAATTGATGGTTTTAACACAGATGCACTTAATATTTTATGCTGTTATTTTTCTGATAATAAAAAATTCAATGAAGTTCATGAAGGAGATTACAGGAAAGGATTTATCCTGTTTGGGAATGTGGGAGTAGGGAAAACATCAATATTTAGAATACTAGAACTTCTTTTTAAAGAATTTTACTTGCCTCAATATAATTTCAAATTTGTAACTGCTAGGAGTATAATTTCAGAAGTAATTATTGAGAGTAAAAGCAAAGTGTCTTCTGAAGAATTTATAATTCAAAAGTACTCCAAGTCCATATTGTACATAGATGATATTAGTAAGAATAGTAAAGCTATAATTTGGGGACAAAAGAGAGATGTTATTGAGGAAATATTATTGAATAGGTATGATTTATTTTGTAGAAATGGCAAGAGAACTTTTGTGAGTACAAACTTGTCAAGGGATGAATTTACTACCAATTTTAGTCCATCAATGAATGATCGTTTATTTGATATGTTCAATTTTATTGACTTACCTGGTAAATCAAGAAGAAGATAAATAGTTAGTATTTCGAGATGTGTCCTTGTCAGGACACAAATCTCGCTTTTTCTCCCTAAGGTCGCAAAAGATGAAAAAAGAAAAAATAGAATTCAGATGTTCTCGATTCGAGAAAAAGGTTTTTAAAAAGAAAGCAGAAAAGGCGGGTTTAACACTAAGTGAATTTTGTCGAAAATCTGTTAGTCAGCAAAAAATAGTTGAGCGACTTTCTGAAGAACAAATACAAGCATATAAGATGTTAGTAAAGTATACGAACAATTTTACGGCTATTGGAAATATGTTTAAAAATAAAGACCCCAACCTTTCTAGGGAGGTCTATAAAATTGCGAAAGAGTTTAAGGTTCATCTTCAAAATTTTAAAAAATGATTGGTAAAGGAAAAGCTATTTCGCATACCAAGGCATCGATTAATTATGGATGGAATGATGAAAAAGATGCCAAGTTTATTTTAAAACAAAATGTAATTGGCGATACTCCTGCAGAAATAACTTCAGAGTTCAAATTGGTACAAGGTCTTAATGAAAAATGTACTCGAAATACCTTCAGTTTTGTTTTGAGTCCTACCATTGAAGACGGCCAGCAAATGAGACGTCTAGATTTTTTAAAAGTAACAAGGGATTTTATTGCTGAGATGAAATTACAAGAGCACCAGGCTGTAGCTTTTGTTCATAACGATAAAGAGCATAAACATATTCACTTGTATGTTAATCGAATTGATTTTACAGGTAAGGCATATAAGGATAGTTATGTCGGTAAAAAGGCTCAAAAGATAGCAGAAAAAGTGGCTTTGAAAAATCAGTTAACTACGGTTTTAGAAGTAAAAGAGAAACAGAAAAAACTTCATAAAGTTATTAGGTCAGAAGTTTTTAAAAGGCATCAATACGTTTTGGGAAATAGGGTAGAGGGGTTCGAAGATTATATCAAACAGATGGAGCAATCAGGCGTGCATGTAAAAGCAGTAATTAATAAAGATAAATGTTTGCAAGGATTTCGTTTTCTGTATAAAGGAGAAAGTTTTAAGGGAAGCGAAATTCATAGATCCATGTCAATTAATCGGCTTGCATTGGGGTTAAAGAAAATGAACCCTTCGTTAAGCTTGTCTAGTGCTCAGTTCAATAAGCAAACAGTGTCCTTGCAACCATCAATAAAAGATTATTTAAGCAAACATTATAAAGAAGATCAATATGGCAAAAATAGAAGTGCTGACAGAGTTGTTGGTAGATGAATTAAATGAGTTTCAAAAAGGAATTAAAACATTAGAAAGTGTTAATGATAACATCAAAAAAGCAAAAATAGAACCCAATTTATCGAATCTTAATCAATGTCTTACTGATTTTACAAATCAACAAAAGCGTTTTATAGAGAATCAAAATTCTATTTTAAAAAGTATTGATAAAAATAGAGCGAATAGAAACAGTTACCCTAATTGGTTATTGGGACTATTGTCGACCGTTTTAATCGGTTTTATAGTTTTTTCGATTTACGCTTTTTACAGTGTACAGCATCATGAAAACACATTGGTCGAAAGTGGGAGGCAAGAAGCTATAACCTATTTTCAGAGCTTTATTAATAGTAAGGCTTCGATATTAGAAGAATATAAATCTTGGAAACAAAGTAAATCGAAATAATATGGCTAAACACATATTAATCACCCACCAAAAAGGTGGTGTTGGAAAAAGCACACTCACCTTCAACTTAGCTCAAAACCTTTGTAAAGAAGCTAATGTTTTGGCGTTAGATTTAGACCTTCAAGGAAGCTTGTCGCAGATCCGTCAAATGGCAACTGATTTTACAATTAGTAACGATGCTATTATTTTAAATACAACACATAATTTCGATTTTGTATTTATTGACACACCTCCATACTTATCCGATAAATTACCTGAGCTTATAAAATTGGCAGATCTAATTATTGTTCCAACAAAAGCTGGAGTACTAGATCTTTTAGCCATTGAAAGTACTCTAGAATTGATTAAGGAAGAGCAAAAGCAATTGCAGACGTTGATTGTATTCAATATGATAAAACCCAATACGACCCTTACCCAAGATGTTCTAAATGAACTTAAGACTATCAATATTAAAGTTGCTAATACACAAGTTAGTGACTTAGTAGCTTTTACTAGATCTGTTTTAGTCCAGGGTGTAACATCCGACAATAAAGCGCAAAGACAAATAGATAATCTAACAAAAGAAGTATTAACCGCTCTTATATAATTCTATAAAACACGAACTATATAAAACTATAATTATATAAATATGGAAAAATCAGATTTCGGAAATTTAATCCATCAAGCTAAATCTTCTCCAAAGAAGAAAGTAACACAAAAAGTAACTCCTGTAAAAGAAAAGAATACGACAGAAGTTCAATTTTCCTTTTACATTGAAGTAAGTCTATTAAAGAAGTTAAAACTAAAAGCACTGACGAATGATACGAGTATCAAACAAATAATCAATGAAAGTATAGCTAAATACATTGATTAAAAGTCAATAATACCGTATGTTTGAATAGATCAAAAACAGAATATTATAGAGTAAACAAAAAGATATAAATATTAAAATATAAAGCGTTTAGCTTTTGAACTGGAACTAGAAAATCGCCAAATTTTAAATCCTCCACTTTCAAAACTGAGACGCCCACGTTCTGCGTGGGCTGTTCTTGTTTGGAGGAAGGGTGTTTGGCGATACCACTAGTTCGACTAGTTCAGTTCCACGCTTTTTTGTACACAAAAATGAACGCATCTACACTAAATTATAAATCGCCAATAGAACAAGACACTAAAGATTTCTTTTTCGAAATTCTTGTTGATCGGTTCAAATTTGATCAATCACTTCTATTAACCAAATACGGCGAGATCATTAAATACGAGATTCCTTCTAAGGTTTTCATCGTAGTTGCTACGAACATTTTCGGTATGCATACAGCAGACCCAAATTGTGACGAAATTATGAGGTATCGCTTAACACAAGTTTTAGATTATCTACTGAAAAAGCCACAAGCGAGTATTGAAGAAATCAGAATAATCTGCCTAAAAGAATCAAGAGAATTTTTATTTAAATAAAACACAAATCAATGAAAAATGTATTTCTAAGACTACTAACAGTAATTGCAATAACAGGGAGTATCGAAGCTCAATCTTTAGAAAAAGAAACTGTAAGTGCTTTTCTAGAAACAAAAAAAGGAGTTCGTCACGATCTAAAATTAAAGTTTGAAACTTTCGAATTGTCTACGCTAACCGTTGAAGATAGTGTCCAAATACTAAACTCTAAATATCAAAAGAAAAAAACCACAAAGCTTAGTGATATTGACAAACAAATAGCATCGTTAGAAAAACGTATCAACACTAAAAAAGAAATTAAAAGCGCTTTCGATAAAGCTGTAGAATCTTCTTTGCAGAAAAGATATAAATACGATATAGAGAAATTAAAAGCTAAAAGAGAGAAGGCTGAAAACTGGACGCCCAAATACTTAAATAGATATACAGAAGTTTCTGATAAAAATAAGTCTTTAGTAAAAAAAGTAAACTCTATCTTTTACGCCCAAAAGCCCTGGGAAAAGATTTCTAAAAAATATCGAGGTACTTTTATTTTGTCTTTAGATGGTAAGAAATGCTATAAAATGATTCCTTACCCTAAAAAAGAGCAATAAATTTTTATTTTGTTTAAGATGAAAATAGTAATAATATCAGACACTCACGGAAGGCATGAAGATATAATATTACCCAAAGGAGATCTTTTAATACACGCTGGTGATGTGTCTAATCATGGAACTAAAAACCAAATAGAAGCATTTCTAAAATGGTTTTCAGAACAAGATTTTAACTACAAAATTTTCATCGCAGGGAATCATGATTTCTTGTTTGAAAATGAAACACCCGAAAGTATTGAAGCCTTAATTCCCGATGATGTTACCTATCTTAACGATTCGGAAATTACTATTGAAGGTATTAAAATTTGGGGATCTCCTATACAGCCTGAATTTATGGATTGGGCATTTAACCGAAAACGAGGTGCTGAAATTAAAACCCATTGGGATCTCATCCCTAATGAAACGGATATATTAATCACACATGGACCACCTTATGGCATCTTAGATAAAAATATGAGAGGAATGTCGTGCGGATGCGAGGAACTCAAAAAAGCAGTTGATCGCACACAACCGAAACTTCACATATTTGGGCATATACATGAAGGGCACGGAATAGAACAAATAGATAACACTACTTTTATCAACGCTAGCCAATTAAATTATAGATATTCCCTAACTAATGAACCTTTAGCAATTGATTTAAATATTTAGCTAGAGTTAAAGTAAATACGCTAAAACACTTTTCCAATCAGGAAATTTATCAGATCCGAATTGAAGGACTTTTCCTTCAAAGTTTTCTTGCCCAGCACCATCTATATGGTCGTCGATAAGATACTTTCCTTTGTTTAATCCTTTATTTGGAGATATGATTAGCTTCCTTGTCATTTCTAAACCAAAATGATCTTCTATCCATAAACGTTTTTCAGTATAACACAGAGGATTTCTAACCGAAGGAGCTGTTAAAAAATATACATCGAAAACACTATTTAATTTGTTTACAGCTTCGATGGCATCTGTTTTTGGCTGTAAATTTCTAAAAAAATTAAGTTGACTTTGTGGGTGCTTAACTTGTGGATTTTCAGCTACAGCTTTAGAGTAAGACCTTGAATAATCACAAAGGACATCATCCATATCAACATACACTATTTCTCTTATCATTAATCTGAAATTTAGTTCTTTATAAATTTACGAAATGATTGTTTGTTAGTGAGGTTTCTAGTAATCAAATTATGCTGTGAATTATCTTTAGTAACTAGGTTTTCTGAGCTTTCTGAAGTAACAGCAAAGTTTTCTATAATTATAGTACTATATAAAACTGTAATTATAGAATTATATAACCAGAATACTTGCATTCTTTTAACCATTACACTTATATTCACAGTTAAATCTCTATACCTATAATAGATTTAACGTTAATCGATTACATGGCTAAGAAAGCAGCAACAAAGAAGAAAGAGAAATCAATGGAAGAAACCCTTTGGGATTCTGCCAATAAATTAAGAGGAACCGTAGAGTCTTCGGAATATAAACACGTCGTACTGAGTTTAATTTTCCTAAAGTTTGCCAGTGATAAGTTCGAGGTAAGGAGACAAGAACTGATTGAAGAAGGCAAAGAAAAATATTTAGAGATGAAAGAGTTCTACAATATGAAGAACATCTTTTTTCTGCCCGAAACCTCTCGTTGGAACCATATTATACAACACTCTAAACAAGACAATATTGCCTTGATTATTGACACGGCGCTGCATACTACTGAGAAAAATAATCCGTCTTTAAAAGGAGCTTTACCTGACAATTACTTCTCCCGTTTAAATATGGACGTAAGTAAGTTGGCTGCTTTATTAGATACGATTAATAATATAGATACCCTAAAGGACGCACAGCAAGACATTGTTGGGCGTGTCTACGAATACTTTTTAAGCAAATTTGCCTTAGCCGAAGGAAAGGGAAAAGGAGAATTCTATACGCCCAAAAGCATTGTCAACCTCATTGCTGAAATGATTGAACCTTACAAAGGTATTATCTACGACCCCGCTTGTGGCTCGGGAGGTATGTTTGTACAGTCCGTAAAATTTATCGACAATCACCATGGGAACAAAAAAGAGGTCTCTATCTACGGACAAGAATATACAGCCACAACGTACAAACTAGCCAAAATGAACTTGGCGATCCGTGGGATTGCTGCCAATCTTGGTGCTGTACCCGCCGACACCTTTGCCAAAGATCAACACCCTGACCTAAAGGCCGACTATATTATGGCAAACCCTCCTTTTAATCAAAAGGCATGGCGCGGGAATAATGAATTGGTGGATGATCCTAGATGGCGTGGTTATGAAGTTCCACAAACGGGAAACGCCAATTATGCTTGGATTTTAAATATGGTTTCTAAATTATCAGATAATGGAGTGGCAGGATTTATCTTGGCAAACGGAGCCCTTTCGGGTGGTGGAGAAGAATATAAGATTAGAAAAAAGTTAGTAGAAAATGGATTGGTAGAGGCTATCGTTATTTTACCAAGAAACATGTTTTATACTACGGATATTAGTGTTACTCTTTGGATTTTGAATAAAAACAAAACTGAACGAACTGTTACATTAAATGATGTTAATAAGAATTACCGTGATCGGAATGATGAAATTCTGTTTATGGATTTAAGACAAATAGGTGAACCTTTTGAAAAGAAATACATTCAATTTTCTAACGATCATATTGAGAAAATAACTAGTACTTACCACAATTGGCAACTTATAGAAAAGCATTATGAAGATGTTCCTGAATTTTGCTATTCGGCAAAAACTGATGAAATCAGAAAAAAAGACTACTCTTTAGTGCCTAGTAAATACATTGAATTCATTAATAGAGATGAAAATATTGATTTTGGGGATAAAATGGCAGCCTTGCAAACTGAGTTTGCTGAGTTACTTCGAACTGAAGAGCAATCGAAAAAGGATTTACTAAACGTCTTTAAGGAGCTGGGATATGAGATCGAATTATAAAAAGCTTGGGGAATATATAACACCTATTAATATCCGTAACAAAGATTTAGTTGTAGACACGCTACTAGGTGTAAGTATTCAAAAATGCTTTATGCCATCTATTGCCAATACGGTGGGTACAGATATGTCCAAATACAAAGTGATTAAAAAATTTCAGTTTGCTTATGGTCCTGTTACTTCTCGAAATGGAGATAAAATTTCAGTTGCACTTTTAGAAAACTTTGATGCTGCAATAGTTTCACAAGCATACACTGTTTTCCAGGTAATCGACCATGAAGCGTTAGACCCCGAATATTTAATGATGTGGTTTCGAAGGTCTGAATTTGATCGCTATGCACGATTTAAATCTCATGGCTCTGCTAGAGAAACATTTGATTGGAATGAAATGTGTGAGGTCGAACTCCCCATCCCCCACATCGATAAACAACGAGCAATTGTTAAAGAATACAATACCGTTGTCAATCGTATACAACTTAATGAACAACTGAACAAAAAACTAGAAGAAACCGCCCAAGCCTTATACAAACATTGGTTTGTAGATTTTGAATTTCCTGACGAAAATGGGAAACCTTATAAATCTTTTGGTGGGAAAATGGTTTATAATGAAGAATTGGATAAAGAGATTCCTGAGGGGTGGGCAGATGGAGTTTTAGAAGATGTAGTATTATTTAAAAATGGGAAAAAACGTCCAAATAAACGTGGCGAATATCCTTCTTATGGAGGGAATGGTATTATTGACTTTGTTGCTGAATTTAACTATGAAAATATAATTGCAATTGGTCGTGTTGGAGCATATTGTGGAAGTTTATACCGAATAATTTCTAAATGCTGGATCAGTGATAACGCAATATGTGCACAGTCAAGAGATAATACTTACATGTACTGTTTTTATCTTTTAAAATACTTAAAACTCAATAGCAAAAGTGAAGGTACTGGGCAACCTCTATTAACCCAAAGTATACTTAATCAAATTAAAGTTGTTAAACCTATAAATAAGATTATTCAGAAATTTGATAAAATAACTGATATACTTTTTACAAACGAAAAGAATATCAATATTCAAAATAACTTGCTTAGTCAAACTAAAAATATTCTTTTGAGTAGACTTTCAACAAGCGAATCTCTAAAAACTGAACAAGTAGTATGAAATTCACCGAAAACCAACTAGAACAAGCTTTTATAAAGTTATTAGGGCAACAAGAGATTCCTCATGTGTTGGGTAGTGCTATTGATCGTTCAAAAGAGGAGGTGTTAATTACCCAAGACTTAAAGGCTTTTTTATTACAACAATACCAAGCAGCACAATTAACTGAAGCCGAAGCCGACCAAATCATTCGTCAGTTACAATTGTATTCAGCTTCCGATTTGTACGATAGCAATAAAGCGATCATGAAACTGGTTGCCGATGGATTTCCCTTAAAACGCGAAGACCGTTCGCAAAAAGATATTTGGGTATACCTTATCGACTATAGTGATACGAATAACAATACCTATAAAATCGTTAACCAACTCGAAATTGTAGGCACTGAAAAACGTATTCCCGATGGTATTTTGTACATCAATGGCTTGCCCTTAGTGGTTTTCGAATTCAAAACTGCTATCAATGAAAATGTTAGTATACACGATGCCTATAAACAACTCACCGTACGTTACCAACGTGATATCCCCGAGCTATTTAAATACAATGCCTTTTGTGTCATCAGTGATGGGGTAAACTCAAAAGCTGGGTCTCTATTTGCCCCATACGAGTTTTTCTATGCTTGGCGTGCAGCATCAGACAGACAGTTTTTTTCAGGAAAAGAGGCCGAAGGTTTCAATAGTATGCAATCGATGATTAAAGGTATGTTCGACCAAGACACTCTTAGAGATATCATTCGTAATTTTATATTCTTTCCCGATAGTTCTAAAAAAAACGAAAAAATCGTGTGTCGCTACCCGCAATACTATGCCACACGAAAGCTATACGATAATATACTCATCCATCAGCGTCCCGAAGGCGATGGTAAAGGAGGTACGTATTTTGGTACTACAGGTTGTGGTAAAAGTTTTACCATGCTTTTCCTTAGCCGTTTGCTAATGAAAAGTACAGTACTTTCTAGCCCAACGATTATTATCATTACCGATCGTACAGATTTGGACGATCAGTTATCGGGTCAGTTTACTGGGGCAAAAAGTTACATTGGAGACAATGTCGTGCAAAGTGTTACGAGTAGAACCGACCTTAGAGAAAAGCTAAAAGGGCGACAAAGTGGTGGCGTGTTTTTAACGACCATTCATAAATTTAATGAAGATACTGAGCTACTAAGCGAACGCACCAATATTATTTGTATTTCCGACGAAGCACACCGTAGTCAAATTAACCTAGATCAAAAAGTAACCGTAACCGAAAAAGGAGTTAAAAAATCGTATGGTTTTGCCAAACACCTACACGATTCGTTACCTAAGGCTACTTATGTTGGTTTTACAGGTACTCCTGTAGATGCTACGCTAGAAGTATTTGGGGATATTGTAGATTCCTATACCATGACCGAGTCCGTTCAGGATGAGATCACTGTAAGAATCGTTTACGAAGGGCGTGCCGCCAAAATGAGCTTGAATAATCAAGTACTCAAAGAAATTGAAGACTATTATCAAGGTGCTATCGAAGAAGGTGCTTCAGAATATCATGTAGATAAAAGCAAACAAGAAAGCTCGAATATGAATATGGTTTTGGGCGATCCTGATCGTTTAGCAGCTATTGCTAAAGACTTTATTCAACATTATGAAACACGGATTACAGAAGGATCATCGATAAAAGGTAAAGCCATGTTTGTCTGTGCGAGTCGTACTATTGCACACGATTTTTACCAACAAGTTATTGCCCTTCGTCCCGAATGGGCCGAAGTAAAAACCTGTGAGGAAGGAGCCGAACTTTCGGAAAAAGAAAAAAAGGAAATCAAACCCATGGAGCGTATCAAAATGATAATGACTCGCGGGAAAGATGATCCTAAAGAATTGTATGACCTTTTAGGAGATAAAAACTACCGAAAGGAACTGGATCGACAGTTCAAAAACGAAAAATCGAACTTTAAGATTGCCATTGTGGTCGATATGTGGCTAACCGGTTTCGATGTACCTTTTTTAGATACTATGTATATCGACAAACCCGTACAGCGTCATAATTTGATCCAAACCATTTCGCGTGTCAATAGAAAATATGCAGGCAAAGGAAAAGGGTTAATCGTCGATTATATCGGTATTAAAAAAGAAATGAATCTCGCTCTAGCGATGTACAATAACGTGGATAGTCAAAACTTCGAGGATATCGAAAAATCGGTATTAGTCGTTAAAAACTATTTGGATGTATTAAGCAAGTTTTTCCACACCTTCGACACCTCGGGTTATTTTAGTGGAAAGCCTTTAGAACAGTTACATTGTTTAAATCGCGCTGCAGAATTTACCTTGACCACTGAAGAAAAAAAGAAACGCTTTATGGAAATGGTAAAGCGTCTAAAATCAGCTTATGACATTTGTAGTGGTAGTGAAAGCATACTAGAAGAAGAAAAAGATCAAGTACATTTTTACCTTGCTGTACGTTCTATAATATATAAACTGACCAAAGGCGAAGCTCCTGACACCGAACAGATGAATGCCTATGTGCGTGATAAAGTGGCTGCTGCTTTAGAAAGTGATGGTATCGAAGAGATCATAAAACAGGGAGACGAATATACCGTAGAACAAGATATTTTTGATACGAGCTATTTAGAAAATATCGATAAAATCAAACTTCCAAATACTAAGATTCAGCTACTTCAAAAGCTTTTAGCAAAGGCCATTGGCGAAATGAAGAAGGTGAACAAAATTCAGGGGATTGAATTTTCTAAAAAAATGCAATCTGTCCTAGATCGCTACAACGAGCGAAAAGAAAATACGTATAATGGAGAAGAGTTTGATGCCATTGCTACCGAACTCACCAATTTAATATATGATATTAAAAATGAGTTTAGCGCTGGTGATGGGCTAGGAATTAATTTTGAAGAAAAAGCCTTTTATGACATCCTTAAAACATTAGCTGAAAAATACGACTTTACCTACCCTGATGACAAGTTGTTATTTTTAGCTAAAGAAGTTAAAGCTATTGTAGATGATAAAGCCAAATATACCGATTGGAGCGAACGTAACGATATCAAAGCCGAGCTAAAAGTAGATCTCATTATCCTACTAGGTGAAAATGGCTACCCACCCGTAGATCGAGACGAAGTGTTTAAAGAAATCTTTGAACACGCGGAGAATTTTAAGAAATATAGGGTGTAACTTATGAAAGAAATCATTTTAGATAAACCTAATGCATCTGGAGAACAAGGTCTAGATTTAGGTATTAGTGTTTTCGAATGGAAACGAATATTAGAAGATGAAACGATTACTTCAAAAAGATATAAAGAAACTTTAATTAAATTCTTTTTAGAACCTAATCATGGATCAACTTGTAAACATATCGCAACAAAATATTATAGTTCACCAAGTTCTATTATTGCTTTAGTCACCAATTTTGCAAAAGCAGTCCAAAAAGATTTAGGCGACTTCCAAATTAAAAATGAGCTGGGAGAAAATGTGTATTGGATAATACCAATGAAAGGAAGAACGTTAGAGAATGGACTTTTTGAATGGAGATTGACCGAAAATTTAGTGTTAGCTTTAGAAGAGATTTTTAATACAACATATACTGACTTTAAGCACCTATTAGAGTATTTTGTTGCTCATTTAGAATATGTTCAAAATAAAACAACTTCACATATTGGATATTCAAAATACATAGCTCCTTTAATCAAGGACAATAATTTTTCTTATACAGGACAAGGATATAAAAATGGGAGTATTCAAAATCAGGTTAAAGAATGGGAATTTTATTTTAACGAGAAGATTTGTATAAATATCCAAGATCGTTACGGAAAAGGCTTTGATTCTAAAAGATGCTATTTAAACTGGGGAGATACTGGTATCAATATATTAGCAAAATGGAGTAACAATACTATCACAGGTCTTTTTCAATCTAGCTATAATCATTGGGAAGATAACCCATCTAGGAATAATTTAGGGATAGAAAAAAATCTAATACAACTGGATCTTTTCAGTAAGAATAAAGTTACTGATGATTTAAAGTTTTTCTTTAATAATTATTATTCTGAAATTATTAAATACAGAGCACATATTAAAAACTCTGAAAACGAGCCTATGAATCGTATTACGAAGTTGCTAGAAAATAAAAAACAAATCATTCTACAGGGTCCTCCAGGCACAGGTAAAACTAGAATGGCTAAAGAGATTGCTTCTAAATTGAATGCAGAGAATACAGAAATCATTCAATTTCACCCTTCGTATACCTATGAAGACTTCGTAAGAGGAATTACTGTTAAAAATGAAGGAGATACTATCGCCTACAAAACAGAAAACAAGGTTTTAGCGAAGATTGCAAAAAAAGCGCATACCAATTATAAAAATTACTTAAAAGACGATACTACATTAGGTAAGGAACTACAATTAGAAAAATATTTTGATACTTTTAAAGACCATATTCTAGATGAGATCGAAAAATATGACGGTTTTCTCCCTCTAACAGAAAATGTAGGTCTTATTAATCTAGATACAGATGCTTTTAGATATAAAGGGAAAAAAAGTGGTTGGGTAAAAAATGGGAATAGAATGTTATTTAAGGATATTCTACAAACATTCAGTGATGGAAATACCGAACGTCAGCATATAAAAAATAACCCTAACGTTTCTGGATTAGCATTTCAGCATGCTAGTTATTTTGTACGTGTATTAAATTTATTTCAAAAATTCTTAGAAGACAACGAACTAACTTTTAACAACCAGATTCAAGAAAAAGAACCTTTAAAGAAGTATGTTCTTATTATTGATGAGATTAACAGAGCTAACTTATCTAGTGTTTTAGGAGAATTGATCTATGCATTAGAATATAGGGGAGAGCCTGTTAAAAGTATGTACGAAAAAGAAGGAGAAGGCAATAATCTAATCCTTCCTCCTAATCTATACATAATTGGTACGATGAATACCGCTGACAGAAGCGTTGGGCAAATAGATTATGCAATTCGGAGACGTTTTGCCTTTGTAGATGTGTTACCCAAAATACTAACCGAAGAGGAGTTAAATAAAGATAAAAAAGAAGGTGAACCTCTGTTGTATTTTGCTACTGAATGCTTTGAAAAGGTAAAAGCTTTATTTGTCAATGAAGATGAGTCAAATTCCGAACATCTATCGGACGAATTTAACCCTAAAGACGTGCAGTTAGGACATAGTTATTTCATTTATTCGGAAGACAACTTTAGGTACAAATTAGAGTACGAAATAAAACCTATTTTAAAAGAATATGTTACAGACGGTATTCTAAAAGATAACGGTGATAAAAAAATAATGGATGCCATAAATTCTTTGTAGATGATAATTCTTGGGGAACATTTTGGTAATAGTTTTAAAAGAGAAAACGATAGATATGCTTTAACTGAAGAAAATAGAAAAGCTTGTCAAAGCATCTATCTTGAAGATGAAATAGTAAAAGAGTTTAATCATCAAAAAGACACTTTTTGTTATAAGCTAAATATAGCCGAAGAAGGGGACTATCAGTTTGAAACAAGTTATTATATCGGTATAGATTGGATAGGAGAAACGAAAGTTCCTATTTATGTCGAACCCAAGATAAATAATGAACAGAAAGAAATAGATTATTTGTCTATGCTTTTTGACGCATTACAAGAGCCTCAAAACTTTAATCATTTACATGATTTATACACTATAGATTTTGATGCACCACTTATAGAAATAAACCAACAACAAGATAAATTAACCCCTTTGCTTTTATTAGAGTTCTTACAGATAGTAAAACAAATAGTTAGGAAAGGTTTAAAAAAATCATATTACAAAATAACCCAAAATTTAAACTCCCGAGTTAAAGGTAAAATACTAATTAATCAATCTATAAGGCAAAATCATAGTAAACAAAAAGCGCATTATAATATTTGTCAGTTCGAAGAGTTTGGCTATAATAGTATCGAAAATAGAATTTTAAAAAAAGCTTTGCTTTTTACGCAATCCGCTTTAAGTAATCTAAAATATCATTCAGAAATAAATCTACAGGAACTGTTTTACTATATATCTCCTGCTTTTCAGAATATAGACGAACAAGTAGATATTAAAGCTTTGAAGCATAGCAAACCAAACCTTTTATTTAAAGAATATACCGATGCATTAAGACTAGCTAAAATTATTCTTAAAAAATATGGTTATAACATTGCTAAAACTAAAGAGGTGAAAATTAAAACACCACCATTTTGGATTGATATGACAAAGTTATTTGAGTTGTATATCCTTAAGAAATTAAGAACTCTTTTTCCTAACAAGGATGAAATAATTTATCAAAAAGAAACTCATGGTTTAGCCTTAGACTATTTATTGAATGCAAGTTCTCCCAAAACACAAATGGTGATAGATGCAAAATATAAACCCAAATACACTGAAGGAAATATTAGCTTAGATGATGCAAGACAAATATGTGGCTATGCTAGATTAAAGTCTGTATATAACGCATTAGATATCCGAGAAGAAGAACGAAATAAAGTAATTGATTGTTTGATTATTTATTCTAACCAGAATGCAAGTGATTTGGAATTAAATTTTGATAGTAAAATAGAAGACGATAAATATCAAAATCTGTTTAAAATAGGTATAAAGCTACCTGAGATTACATCTTAGAAACAAAGGCAATGAAATCTATCTGACTACGGTACCTCTACAATAAAAAACGAATTTCGCTTGGGGGGCGTTCTCTGTTGTTACGTCTATCTGACTACGGTACCTCTACAATTCAGTGAGTATAAAGACATACTAGAGCCAGAAGTGTTGTTACGTCTATCTGACTACGGTACCTCTACAATTGTGACTGATTGCTCTTCTGCCCTGTTGCAAGCGTTGTTACGTCTATCTGACTACGGTACCTCTACAATTATCAAAAAGATTATTAAAAAAAACTTAAAATGTTGTTACGTCTATCTGACTACGGTACCTCTACAATGAAAAAGCAGATGTATCCAAATATCTTTATTGTTGTTACGTCTATCTGACTACGGTACCTCTACAATAGCTTATGTTTGGGCTATATTAAAAATTATTTCGTTGTTACGTCTATCTGACTACGGTACCTCTACAATCAAGTAGTTTCTTGGAAAACCAAAACGGTATGTTGTTACGTCTATCTGACTACGGTACCTCTACAATTGAAATGAAAGACCTGGTGGAAGCAGACCAATAGTTGTTACGTCTATCTGACTACGGTACCTCTACAATCCTGATTTTTGGGAATATCAATAAAATATAGGGGTACGAGATGATTTCTAAAATTGTAAACCCCATATTATTTAAACCCAAAAAAAATCTAACTCTCCAATCATCAATTTTATCTCTTCTTTCGACAGCCCTAAATTATGGTTTTTTATTAATTCTTTTTTGCTAATACTAAGATATAAATATTTATCATTATTACTATCGAGAGTGCTAAAGATAGTCTTAATTTCTTGGTCTTTTTTAGGGTTGTCTAAACCTACGAAAACACTTTTTTGTATACGATGATAGCCTTTCCTTACTAATAGATCCGAAAGTCGTTTTCTTAAAGAGTTAGATACAATGTCGTAGCTTATTAAATACATTCAGATAATTTGTCTTTTAAAAGTTTAGGGATTATATAAATGTGTTTTTCTAAACTATATGTATTATTGCCTATTTTTACTCTTTTTTTTAATGTTTGAAACCATAGAGATGTAATTTCTTTTCTGACTTCCTTTCCTAAATAAACAGCTCTTTTTGTCTTATTGAATTTATTACTATGTGGTTTATTAGTGCACAGATAGTGTACCCATACATTATCGATTACAGGCCTTAGGGGTTCGATTAAATCAAAACTTAACGCTTTTCTATTTCTTCCGTTAGCATGTAAATATCCAATATAGGGATTTAGACCTGCAGCTAAAATACCGGCTAAAATTTGTTGATAACCGTAGCTATAAAGAAAATTTAGGCCAGAACTAAAAATATCTTTCGATGGGCGCTTAGTTCTTTTTTTAAAGGCATATTCTTCTGGTAATAGTTGAGAAATGATACTGAAATAATCTTTTGCTATTCTACCTTCGACCCCCATAATTATATTTCTATCTGTTAGAGGGGTGCCTTTTACCGTATATTCTTTTAAAGTAGCAATAGCTTTATCACACTTCTCAATAAAATCTAGATACTTGATTTCGGAAGTCCCAAACAGGTTGTTCCATTTTTTTACATTTCGAGCTTGACCTTCGATTTTCCATATGATTAAATTGAGGGTGTATTGAAATCCTTTGGCATTTTCTAAGTTAATTATTTGCGATTTTAAGGTGTCAACTTGTGTAAATATCGAGTTGGACAAGCTTTGCGACCATTCCCCACTTTTAAACGAAGTAATATAGATGGGTATGTTATAGTTTGCAGCTAATATAAAAACAGCAGTCTTTATTGATATTGAGTTGTTAGATATTCTAATACTAGTAACACGCTTAGGTGCTATAATACGTTTTGTATCTTCTTTTGTAATAAGAAAGCATTTATTGTAGACATCAATCGTAGTCTTGTAAGTATCGATTATTAGCTGCATTTAAAAATAATTAAATTGTTGCCAGTTAGCAGCTAAAACATCTTCGTTAACCACTAAAGCTTCTTTGTAAGATTGCTGAAATTGTTTAACCTGATCGTCAGTGCTACCCTCTATATTACTTAAAAAGCGCAGTTTTCCTTCAATACTTTTACTAAATTTTCGAACCATAGACTGACCTTTTGTAGACCCAGTGATCGCCTGTACATCTACACAATGCGCTAATCGCACAATATCTTTTTCTAATTGTTTTAGAAAATCTGTTGTCGGGCTAATGGGATCATCTATTAAAATACCTGTAACAATTTTATCATCTAAGTAATCATAGTATTCTGTTTTATCTGGGTTAATTTTAATTTGATGTTTTTTGGAGATATGAAGAATTAAATTGAGTAAATCGTCTTGTTTGAAATGGTTAAAAGAAGAAAATGTTAAATCGTCAGCATATCTTGTGTAAGTAATATTTTGTGTCGCCGTTAGGGTTTCTATTTCTCGATCAAATTTAACAATCGACATATTCGATAATATTGGCGATGTAGGTGCTCCCATGGGTAATCGACCTTTGTAGCAAACAAGTTGAGTTAAAAGTCGAGCACACTTTTTATCATCTATGCCATATCTTTTCATAAAAAGATTATACAGCCGTTGTTTAAGAATTTGATGAAAGAAATCTTTAAAATCTACTTTCAACATATATCTCGATTTTTTGTGAGCTAAAGCATTGTCTATGATTGGGTTTTTAATTCCTCTAACATAACCTTTTACCGAATTTGGTCGTTCTAGCATATACATATTTTGAAACAAATTCGATAGTCTACGTTGAATAACTTTTAGTTCTTCGTTAGGAGATTCGATATATCTGTATTTGCCGTTGCCTTTCGGTATAGAAAAACAATAATAGAGAGGGGTTAATGCTTGTAATTGTAGCTGGTGTAAATCGTATCCTAGTAATCTTGGTAAATCGTTATATGTTATTCCAGTAGATCTAGGCATAATTTTAAGCTTTTTTGTATCGTCCAAACCCTAAGGCTAGCTCAGCACCGATACTACCTAGTAATGGTAGTTCGATAGCTGTTGTAAATGTTAAGGAAGTCGTCGTTCGTAAAATATCTTTAGTCCCTTTTTTACCCACTTTAGCTGTTTTAGGTGTTGTTGCTTGTAGCAGTTGTATTGCTGGTGGATCAATTGAGATATTTAGTTGATGTAGCAAAAAAGCGATGTTTTTACTTATTTTTTCTTCAAACAAGGATTTTGCATTCCATATATCCTGCGATGTTCGAAACACTTCATAGGCGTACTTTTTATTAAAGGGCTCTGCATAGTTATTGGATAACAAAAAATAGGGGATCGTATAGGTGTATATACCAGAAGTGTTTTCGACTATATCGGGATAATATTCTTGCGTAAATCGATATGCTTTTTCGGGTCGAAATTGCCCTAGTATTTTAGGGGCGTGTTCTCGAGCTGTATTTCCTATAAATGCAATCGCTGCTTTACCGTTACAGTTTCTAAATTGTATAGCACGATAACTACTGGTTTTATTGTGAACTAAATCCGCTAAAAAAGGATTGTTTTCTTTACCCCATTCTATAAACTGACCCCGCCACCAACCTGTACCTAAAGCATCGTTTTCACTAGGTTGTAGGTTAATCGTAGGGTATATGATTTGTGAAAGATGGGACATTTTATTTTAGTTGAATTAGAGTTGATTAAGAATGAAATTTTAATCTTTTAGATAGTGTTGAGATTTTAAAAGATTCATAATGTTGGTATAGATGGCAGCGTGAGAATTAGCGAAGCTAATTAAATGTAAATTTTTAATTTGGTTGTAGTAAGCCTCATATTCAAACGTAACTTTATTATCTTCAATTGTTATGAATTCCAAATATTTAGATTTACTAATTTGATCTAAATTTTTAGGATTTAGAATGTCTTTGTTTCTATTGGGATATAGCATGTCTTCAGAAAAATAGAATATTGCAATACCGTTTTCTGTAATCTTTTTTGAAAATTCTAGTAATTGAAAATTAAATTCAAAATTATCTTTCCAGCTACGGTCGTCTTCTTTTTGCCCCTTACAATTATCAATTATGATTAAAGTGCTATCTAAAGCATTACTAATACTGAATTCGTTTAAATCTTTAATGTGGATAGGTGTTGTGTGTGTCTTTGTTTTCAATAATTTAAAAACTTTCGATAATGTTGTATTTAAAGAGGTTCCTTTTTCGTTAAGAAAACTAATTTTTGTATTATCTCTTAGGGTGTTATTTATAACTTCAGTATCTAAGATCCTGTTGAAAGAGTCTTTGTTAACGTCAGTTATTTTTTGAATTTCTTCTCTAGCCTTAGTTTCAACAAAAGTTTTGAAAAATAAAAGAATACCTGAGAACCCGACTATAGCACCAATAATACCCCATTTTTTCAAGAAATTAGACCATTCCGTTTCGTTTACTTGGTCAAGTTTTTTTTGTAGTTCTACGTTTTTTTCTTTTAGATCTAATATTTCTTTTTTAATTGTAAATAAATCAAAAGTAGCAGGTTGGTTCGAATTTTTTGAAGCAAATAAATTAATTAGTGAGTCTAAAGATTTATTGGATTTATCTTGTAAGCTTATTTTCTCAGTTAAATTTAAATGGGTGTTGTTACAGTTAAAATTATAACTGAATGTTATTAATAATACTCCTAAAAATAGGAGTAAACTTATTACCAAAAATAAGTTTAGAATGGTTTTTCTTGTGTCTAACTTTAGGTATCTCATGAGATTGTTTTATAATTCTGACAGTTCTATACCCGTCCAATCTTTATATTCTTCTTTTTTTGTTGTATTTAAAAATCCTTTTCTGTGTTTTGGTTTTTTCTTGTTTCTTAAACGAACAAGGCAATTATCCAGAGTATTGGTTTCCGTGTCAATAAGAATTTCTCTTTCTACCTTCTTAAGCCAGTTGTCAATAAAAACCTTTAGGCTATTGTAGTCGTTTATTTCATTTAGGTGATTGTCAAATCCTTTTTCGATATAATCTTTTTTTTCTTCTTCTTTCTTTTTAGCAAAAGCCTCAGCTTCCTCTTTTAACCTAGCCGCCTCTTCTTTTCTTCTTTGCTCAGCTTGTTCTTCCAGTTTTTTATTGCGTGCAATTGCTTCTTTTTCTAGTTCAATTAGTAAGGCTTCCTCTTTTTTTTTATTTTCTTCCACAACCTTTACGAAAAAAGGTTTTAAGGCTTTATTTCTAGTTTCTTTAAGAGGTAAGTTCTTTTCTTTATTTAAAAAAGAGCTGGCTTTGGGTAATCCCTTTTTTGGTTCTGGTGGTATATTTCTTCTTCGATTTCCTTTTTTTCCTTTTACGAGAGCGTGTTTTTCAACTTTGTCAAAATAAGCGAGTTTAGGTGTATTATGTTTACAACCTAGTATTATCATTAATTCCTCGTCTATTTGTTCGATTTCTTCTTGGGTAACTTGGTTTGTTTTAACCCATTCAGTAGTAGTGGTGTTAATTACACTCCTAAAATCAACTAACGATCTCCAAAAATGATCTGTTTCTTCTTCAAATTTGTTAGTAATGGTAATATCCACTGTTCCAAAGCCAAAAGGCTTAGCCATACCTAATTGATGGTATCCTTTTTTGTTATTCAGGGTTAAAGCACATAAAAGCCCTCCTAATTCTTCGGGTAGTAGGTTATGGTAGCTAATTTCAGTTGTGAATACTTTACCAGCCGGAATCGGTTTAAATGATGTCGAAATTTTTTCTTTATTGGCATCATTGGAATTGACTTCTTCTTTTGCTTTTACTGGATACATTTTTCTACCAGCAATAATGGCTTTTTGATCGTTATAGGTATAATAATCGCCATCAATCAGTGTAGTGTTGTCGATATAATTTTGTTCGATATAATACGGGTAATAAGATGATCTTGGCTCAGAAAGTACTAAGGTTCTCACCTCAAGATCATCATCTATTTCTTGCTCGGTAAAAGCATGCTGAAATGATACTCTTCCTTTTGTAGCCGTATTTTCGGTTGAAATATCTCCAAATAAGGTTTGAACAAAATCTTCTTTAGGATTTAGATGGTCTATCGCATTTTTGCCTAGTAAATCTTTTATAGAGTAATCGTAAGGTAGTTTGTATAGCATTGAAAGCCCAAAGTGAGCAATATTTCCTCTTTTATCTAAAGTTATAAATACAGGTATTTTCTGGCTATTTTTTAATCTGTCACCAAATACTTTTTTCCAATCGATACATTTGTTGTTATCACCGTACGTGAATAAAAAGTTCTTAATTAAATCACTTTTAGCAGAAAACGTTTCAGATTTGAAATTTTCGTTATTTTCAGGCTCCCAAAAAACGAATTCTCTTTTTTTTCCTCTTAGCTTATTATTTGTGCTGGATTGGCCTGTTACGATAAGTATACCTCTTTTAGATTTAAAATTAATGGGAAGCCCAAATAATTCATCATCAAAAACATATTCTGTTTCTTCTTGATTTAATACTTTCTTGAGGTAGTTATATTTGTAATAAGAAAATTTAACTTCTTTTTGAAAGTCGTTTTTTTTGTTGTGGGGTAAGCTATCAATATATTTTTGTGAAAAATGATTTTCAAAGGAAGCCCCCTCTTTTAACCCTAAAATATCATCAATTTCTTCATGTGATATCCTTTCTGGTTTAGACCTAGCGTTATAGTGAATTGTAAAATTATTTTCAGTTTTATCCCATTGTAACCAACCACCCAATACATTTCTGAAATCACTTTTTACATAGTCATTCTCATTAAACCAATCTCGTTGACTATATTTTTGATTATCAAAAAAACTTAACTTACTAAAACTATAAATCTCCACTAAAGAACGTAGCATTCCTTTGATACTACTACCAGGAATACAGTGTTTTCCATTATGCCTAAAAAAGTCAAAAGTTTTATGACCATCCTTTTCTTCAGAAAGAAGTTTTCCTCGAACAAAAAGCGGAGTTTCGGTTTTAATCTCCAAAGAAATTTTTCCTGAAAGTGCGCCTTCTAAGGGGACATCTTGCGACACATATTTAGACCATTTTGGGAAAAAGACTTTTTTGTTAAGTGGTACAAAATTATAGGGAGATTTTACTTCTATTGGCATGATAGTCTGTTGTGGGGTTGGTTTTATTGGTTGTTGGTACTAGCTTCTGCAAACCCTAAGAATATGTAATGTGAAGATCGTGCTTCTTCAAAGTCCGTAGCAAAAGGATCTGTATGGTCTTCGAAAATGGGTAATAGTTGTAAGAGTTTGTCTTCACTTTTGGCTAAAGGGGTAATTATGGTATCATTTTTATTAATTGATATATTAGCTAACTCCGTTTTTTTTATATAGTAACGCCCATCTATATAGGTAATCCAAATAGCTGTACCTTTCTCTCCTTCTTCTTCTTCTTCTTCTTCTTCTTCTTTGCTATATAATAAGGCCTCAGCGATAAATAAGGAACCTTTTGTAATACTATCCCAGTCTATTTCACTATTCGATTCAATGATATAGGGTGCCGTTTTATTTTCAACCCAGATATATCCTTCAAAACCTTCAGTTATGGATGCCGTGATATCGTTTATTGAAGTTTCTGTCATGCTGTTTTCTTTTCTTCAATAACTTTTAAAAAGCCATTACCATTAGTAGTGTTTCCTCCAACGGGTAGTAGACCTGTTGTAAGGTCGTCTAAAGCAGTCTTAAATGATTTATAACTTTTATTCTGATTTATATATTTTTCAGAGCGTTTCGAGTAGTCATCGTCGCTTTCACCTTTTTCTCTTTCAGGCTCTTCGTACACTCGCTTCAGGTATTTAATAGAAAGATATGCTTCTTCTATAGCAAAAACTTTTTCCGAATAGAGTGCTCCCGTTATAGTCCCTTGGGTAAAGCGATCTATTTTGTTATGGTTAAATAGGGTTTCCTTACCCTCATCAAAAGGGATATATACATCTTCGATAATGATTTGCCCCATTGCACCACCCGTTTCATCTGTTGTTGCATCTTTAGAAGTTGCGTTATTTTCGAATCCGAAAGGATTAATCGGTTTCCAAATTTCGAATTGCTTTTCATAATGGTTGCCAAGAGCAGTATCACTCTCATCCTCAGGGATACGTCGAATGTCTAAGGGAGGGCACCAATAATAAAAAGATCTATGGTACAAAGTACCCTTTACAGATGCTCCAGGGACAACAAAATTAAGTGCTGCTTTAGGTTTGTTATTTTCATCCCATGTTATTACATACTCTTTAAGATTGGCATGGTCTGTATCGAGATCTCCATATCCTGAACCTATGTGAATGGCTTCACTTTTAAACTTAAAACTATGATCTGTGTATAGGTCGTCTTTTACTATTGTACCTGCAGCGCCACCCCAATCTACGCCATTCAATGGATTGTTAAGGTTAGGGGTATATTCGAAAAATGATTTTAAGTTATTTTTATTCTTTAAATCAAAAACCTTGGTTTGACACGAAATCACTTCCATTTTCCCTAAACCATTAGTGGTTTGTGCTCCTAGTCGAAACATAGGGTGTTTAAAGTAACTTAAGATTTTATCAAAGGGGTTGTCGCCTTTCGGCTTTTCTTGTAGCTCTAGTTTCACTTCTAGCTTAAAACGCGAACCTTTATAGACAATAGAGTTACTGTATTTACTTTTTTCCTTAGCACTACCAAAAGCATTGATCGACGTATGTTCACGAACAGGTAAAATTTCGTAGTATTTTAATAGCTCGTCTTCGAATATATCTTCCGTGGATAATTCTTGGTGTACTTCGTATTTGCTATTGAGTAAATATGCGTCGCTACCTATTAATTGAGAACCTTTATGGCTCTTTTCTTTGGTCTCTTTATTCCTAATTTCTTCCCCCAATAACGAAGATACTATCTTATCTTCTTCTGCTAGATGGTTTAAAACTCCATTGATGGAAGACCAAGGGATCACAGGTAAATCATTATAGTCTAACTTTACATGATTGTCACTTGCAGCACTACTTTTCCCCGAGCCGATAGCCAATGCCGTATCGCATTCTAATACTATATGCGCTACTTGTATATATGTAAACATACTTATGCTATTTCTACTGTTAATTGGTGTTGATTTTTTTCCTTGTAGCTTTCAGCTCTCTTAGCCATTTCGACTACAAATTCGAGTAAGGTAAGTTTATCGTGTTTTGGTATTTTGTTACCATCTTTATCCATAACAAACTTATTCTCGTCATCTTTTTGATATAAGATGTCTTTAAACAGATCACGATGTCTATCGGTCCATTTGGTCGTATCTCTTTCTCTAATAAAATGTTCAATACGACTTTCTAATGATTCGTTTTCAGAGGTTTCACTTGTTTCGAAGAGGTATATTTGTATAATACTTCGAATAGCTCCCCACTGATTTTTAGAGATTTCAGGCACAAAATAGGTTTCGTAGGTTTGTATTAATTCTCCTACGTCTTTAAACCTTTTGGCTTCCTTAGAGAAACGATTAATACGTTTTTCGATTCCTATATGCTCGGTTTTTAGACTATTTGTAGATTCTGTTTTTTGGAAGGCTTCTATTGTTTCAGCCTCTAAGAATTTAGGGTTTATCAATAGCTCACCACAGCCTTCTACTTGGTGCACCCCTATAGTATTTGGAATACTACCTGTAGCATTTTTAATGACAATCACACTACCTGCTTTTATGATAGCGCGGGAAGCATCGGGGGTTTTTCGAATACCACTAAATCGACTATAGGTACCATGCTGAATAGCAGATTTAGTGTAATCGATGGTACCTTTGGTTAACCCAAAATATGAAGGTTGTAATAGGGTAGTGTAGGTGTTATTTTTATTTAGCAAACAGAGGTCACTTTTTAGATAGATCTTTACAGTCTCATTCTTTACTTCTGTAATTGTAGAAATAGCATCAACTGTAGAAGATTCTAATTGAATGTCTATCTGTCCAAATTCACTATTACGAGAGGTTCCTATAAATTGTTTTCCCTCTAGGGTATTCAGTATTGCTACTATTTTTTTGTGTTGCTCTTGGTTACTGGCATTTATAGTAATACTTCCTTTAAAAACCGTACCGGCTTCTACAAATCCATGTAAGTACATTTGTTGATCTGCAGATTTTCTGTTTTTGTAATCTCGGGCACTTTTAATGCGTTCTCCTTTGGGAACTTCAAATACCTGTATAGAGTCATCGTCAAGTGCCGAAATGTACTTTTCTTTTAGGCGTTTCGCTTTTTTATCTTTTTCTGGAGTATAGGTATATTTTTTGTCTTGATATTTTAAAGTATTTGGAGCAGGTAAGGATGTATTATTACTAGTAATTACAGGGTAACAATTGGCATACTGAACCGTACCACCGAAAAATAATGCATCGAGTAAGCTGCTGTCAGATTTAATATTACCAAAATATTTAGAAGCAAGAATTCCCAATAGTTTATTACCCGATATATAGTCTTCGGTTACGGACTTAATTTCACTACCTGCATATCGTTTTAACACGAGTGGAGAGATAGCCGTTATGGTGATATCAATTTTATTAGGAATATTTAACAAGTTATCTGCTGTAGTTTCTTCTGTAATGTTTAACTCTTTATGCTCTTTTTTCTCAGGTGTCTCTTCTGTTTCTTTTTCCGAAATAGTAATACGACAACGTCCTAAACCTTTGTAACGATTAAAACCAATCTCTTTGATTAGTAGAGCAGCGTTTTGTAAATCTTCTATTAGGTTTTTATCCTGATTACTTTCAAGTTCATTTAGATCTATAGTAATACTTCCTTGTAAACTAATAGGTACCAACGTTTTTAGGGTTCTTAAGCTCCCTCGTTCAGCACTTTTGTATTTACCTAAAGCCGTTTGTGCATGGGTGTCTGTTAGTGCATATCGATCTTTTAGAGCAATATTTTCTTTTATTTTAGCAGAACTTACCTTTATAGAAGACCATATTGTAGTGTAGGTGGTAGCAGTATCAAAAGATAATTCATCCCCCAAAGTAGTACATTGTAGGGCATCTATTTTCTGTAATATTTTTAACTGATCTTTTAGTAAACCCTTTAACGCTTTTCCTCCAAAAATAGGCAATCCATTCTCGGTGACGGGCACCATATCTTCTGCAAAATTTTGACCATCCTTATCGAATTGCATCCAATAGGAATACAATTCGATAGTGTATTGTAATTCCTTCATTAATTTGCGATTTTTCTAAGATTTAGTAATTCGAACAATAGGTTCTTCTTTGGGTTTTCTGTAGTACTAAAGACTTCTTGGTACAATTCGTTTTTGGCATGTTTTCTATCCAAATGCGCTTTGAACTTTTGTAATTGAGGGTTGCCTTCGATCACAAAGCTTGCATACTGTCGTAAATCGTTAGTGGGAGCATCGTTAGCTTCTAAAAGATAAAGTTGCTTTCGTAGTTTACCTATATCGTTTAATTTGATAGGTGCTACATCGAACAATACCGTGTTATTTTGTATAGCTTCTTGTGCTAACAAAGTTTCGTAATCTTCTACAAAAGTGCTGCGTACTCGGTGAATTTGTAAGGCACTTTCTTTGCGCCCTGTATGGTCTTTGGCATATTTGCACAAATCTTCGACCAAGTTAGCAGTATAATGTAGTGGGAATTTTTCTTTGATAAAGGTAACCCCTGCACAAGCGGTTAAATATTCTAAGTTGTTCTTTTCGTCTTTTAATCCCTTTTTTTTAGTAAAGCTTTCGAAGGCTTTTAAATATTCTTCGGTGAATTGTAAAGCCTTTTCTGCTTTTATTAGTACCGTAATATCGTCACCCCCTATAATAATGGGGCGAAATGGAATTTCAATGGTTGTTTTTTCTTTGATTGCACAATTATACTCTTTTTCGAAGGTGATTTTTAAAGCTTGTTGTAAAGCTGAAATCGTACAGCCAGCAATAGTTTTCGAAAAACTAGTAAGTTTATCTAAAGGCAAGGCTTTTACGAGATCACCTAACCCATTAGCATCGACATGTATCATGGCAAAATACGAATCTATTTGGGTGATTTTTTTAATCTCTAACGGATATGTAAAAGGTAAGCCTTTTAGCTTATTCGAAAGTCGTTTTCCCGTCCTTCGTTTGTATTTTGTGGCGTTCGAAATATCGGGATATACACCTTCTTTTACTGTTGAATCAAAATCGGGTACTCTCATTGCTCCTGTACGTTTCGAACGTTCTGCTCCCATCGGTGCAATAGCATTAAAATAAGGGCCCATATTTCGTTTAGCTGCGATATTAGCATCTAAAGTGTCATAGGTAGCAGGCAATATATCTTCGTTTTCTAGTTCGCTAATTCCTTGAACAAATTTTAAGCCTGGGTATTTTAAGCTGATTTGTTTCGGAAGATTCTTATAAACCTCTTTTAAAGCGGCTAGGTTATTATTTTCATTACTACCTACTTCGATTTGTAAGCGTACGTTACCCGCAGCGTTTAATATTGTAGAGGTCTTAAAATCGGAAAAGCAATCAATAATCTCAATTTCACTTAAACCCTCGACGATATCACTAGCGCCTACAATTTCTTTTAAGGCATTGGTTTGGAAGATGTATTCTTGAATATGATAAACCGAAAATCCGTATAAATAAGTGGTCAATATTTTACTATTAGTTGGTTTGTTCAGAACTAAAAATAAAAACCTTTTTTAATATAAATACGGTTTTGGTATACTTTTTCGATAAATGTTAAAAAATTAGGTTGAAAGCATTGCGTCTATCTGACTACGGTACCTCTACAATTTTAGCTCCAACAACCTTACATCAGTCACTATTCGTTGTTACGTCTATCTGACTACGGTACCTCTACAATTAGCTCTGTCCCTCGAGGCGAAAAAGATCAGTGTTGTTACGTCTATCTGACTACGGTACCTCTACAATTCCGTGATTTAAAAAATGCCTTAAGTCGTATCAGTTGTTACGTCTATCTGACTACGGTACCTCTACAATAGTGTTTGATGAAGAGATACAAAAGAAATATTTGTTGTTACGTCTATCTGACTACGGTACCTCTACAATTGATATCGATCGAGATCATTCGACAATTAAAAGTTGTTACGTCTATCTGACTACGGTACCTCTACAATCCTGCTTTTTGGGAACATTAATAAAATAAGGTGTTTCCAAAGTTTTTGAAAAATCGTAAACCTCATATTATTTAAACCCAAAAAAAATCAAAGAATAAATTTAGTGTTCTACACTAACGTAAATATATAAAATGTTAAGTGTTATTTAGTTCTAATAGAACAACTTTTTATTTTTAATTAGAAATTAGAAAACACCTTATTCACCGCATTAATACGTGCAGTATTATCTACTTGATGGTACATGTTAAAGGTTTTGATGTCTTTGTGTCCACTAATACTCATAATCGTTTTATCAGCGATGCCATTATTTCTCATAATGGTGATAAAACTTCTGCGGGCAGTATGTGTTGAAATACGTTCGTAGAAAGGTTTAATAAAGGTCGTTTGTTCAACACCTTTAGTTCGCGTAAATTCTACATCGTGTGTATACCCAATTTCTTTGATAACTTCTTTAATAGCATCATTTTGTTTTTGGTTAGAAAGTAAAGGTAGCTGGTAATTGTATTTTAATAGAATCGAGTAGGGGATAATAGATAAAGGTATCTCGCGTTCTTGTTTCTTAGAGTTTTTTTCTTCCTTAAGGACAATACATTTTTTATCACTTATTACCCTTTTGTTGATACGTTTTAGCTCACCATAACGCATACCTGTTAAGCATTGAAAAATAAATATATCTTTTATTTTTTGAGCACTTTCTGTTTTACAGCTATAGCGGTGTATCTCTTGTACTTGCTCTAGTGATAAAGCTTCTTCTCGGGTAAGTACTTTTTGAGGCTTTTTGAAATCGATAAATGCCATATTAAAGTTGTATTCGTTTTTAGTAGCCCAAAACATAAAGGTTTTGATTAATCCCAGATTTCTACTGAATGTATTGGTATAGTGGTTTTTGTATTCGTAACAATAATCGGTAAACTCGGTATAAAACTTTTTATTAATGCGGTTAAAGTTTAGTTTGTATTTGTAAGCTTTTTCAAATTCAAGTAGTAGATTTTTGATATTACTATACCTTTTTATAGTAGAAGGTTTCCATTCTTTTAGTTTGATTTTTTCTTGAGTGAATTTATCGTAGACTTCAAAAAAAGAACTCTTTTTTATGTGATTACCAAAGGTTTTATCAAAGTGTTCTTTTAGAGATATACTATCGAATTTTAATTCCCCAAGACTACAACGAGATTGAAAAAGATAAAATTCGTCGGTATATTTTCGAAGTGTTTTAGCTATAGAAGTATGGTTATTCGCAATACCTTTTCCTTTGTTTTTAGGTTGGCGATTTTCAAAATCCCAATGTGCAGGAAGGATAGATTGTTTTGTAGAGTAGACAAACTTCTTTTTTTCGTCATTAAAGAAGCAATTGAAAAGAATTAATGTCTCAGTTGTGCCTTTTGGCTTTCTTAAGAAAAAAGAATGTTTCATAATTTTCAATAAAATTCGGTTTACAAATGCGTTGACAGAATCGTTGAAAATTGTTTTATATCTTATTTTATAAAAAAATATAAACAAGCTATATAAATACACTTCAAACTATTGCAATAAAACAACTTAACACTTAAAACTGAATAATTAAAACGATAAGGAAACATTCCCTCCGACTCCACAGGTTAGATTAAAACCTTGTAAAACAGTGTGTTTTGTGAGGTTTTTTCTTTTTTGAACAATATGCTTTTAGGAAAGGTGACGTAATTTATTAAACGAAACTTCGGTAGATATTAAGAAATTTTTGCTCAATAATTCACTAGAGACTTTAATTCATATTCCAGTTTTTAATAGTCGGAAGTTCAGCTTTGGATATTCCAAAGTGATAGCGGCTTAAAGTATTGATTTTATTTTGTATCTGTTTAGAAAATCTCGAACCTGTTTGTCCAGCAGACGATGGTAGTTTAATTCATCTTTTATTTATTGGGAATTTTGTTGATACAAAAACGGATAATCAATATAGCCACGTTTCCCGCCACCAAACATTGTTGCCCTGTCCGGCTTACTAAGTCTTGAATTTCTTTCAAACCGTTCTGGCAGGTCGGGGTTTGCGATGTATAATGTGCCAAAGGAAATAAGATTTGCAATGCCTTTTTCAAGTTCTGCTTCGGCAGAAGCCTTGTCGTATCCAGCATTAGCAATAACTGTATGGCGAATCTTCCTTCCAAAGAATTCAATTTCGTTGACGGTTGCATAATGTTCAGGTGAAGGGAAAAATGTACTGCGCTTCTGAATTTCCACATAGGCAAAGTCTAGTTTGTTCAGTTCTTCAATTAGATAGGAATAAGTGGCAGAAGGGTTATCCAGTATAATATCACCATAGGGATGGAAAGGAGATATTTTGATACCCACCTTTTCACTTCCTACCGAACTGATTAATTCCTGCATTATCTCTATCACAAAACGGGATTTATTAGGGATGCTACCGCCATATTCATCTGTCCTTTGGTTGGCACTTTCAGCTAAGAACTGGTTGGGCAGATAGCCATTAGCAGCGTGCAATTGAACGCCGTCGAACCCAGCTGCTATTGCATTTTTTGCGGCTTGGCCAAAGTCCTTTATAGTCTGTTTGATTTCTGGGATTGTCATTTCCCGAGGTATTTCGTATTCCTTTTTCCCCTGAGAGGTAAAATGCTGCATTCCCTTTATAGGAATGGGGGATGGCGCAAGAGGAAGCTTGCCGTTTCTGTCGATAGAATGTCCCATACGTCCGGTATGCCAAAGCTGTGCAATAATAACACCGCCTTTATCGTGTACTGCAGTTGTTACCTTCTTCCATGCTTCTATTTGTTGATTTGTGAAAATACCTGGAGTAAGCGGGCTACCAGTAGCTTCTTTACTAATTCGGATGGATTCGGTTAACATCAAACCAGCACCAGCCCTTTGGGTGTAGTATTCTACTGTCATATCACCCACTAAGCCATTTCTGTCTACGCGACCTCTGGTCATAGCTGCCATAGCCATTCTATTCTTTAGGTTGATACCTCCTAATTGTACTTTTTCTAAAAGTTTCATTTAATATTTTTCTAGCTTTATATTTGTTAAGTCCGTTTTATGTATTAGAACTTCGACATGAGGCTGTGATATACAATAAATACTAGTGTTTTCTTAATTTTAGCATAGTATCACTATGGTTAAATCAAAAAACTCAGTTTACGTTAATATTTGAAGTAAATTGCAGCTGTAATAGATTTTCTAATGCATAAAACGGGTTAAAGTCTACCGAGAAAAATAGCCTGTAAATTTCCCTTAGTAATCGAACTTTTTGTTGATGCACAGTATCATTTTGTGAAAATTATACTTTTTCTTTTCGTCTAGCCATACGCTGAGCGATTATGCTGGCGGCAATCAATTGCAAGGCATGGTAAAGCATGAGTGGTAACAATACTATTCCGGTGATGGTACTATGCTGAAAGAGTACTTTTGACATGACCGTTCCGTGTACCAATGACTTTTTAGACCCACAAAATAAGACCGTAATACGGTCTTCATTTGAAAAGCCAAACCACTTGCTTAGTAATCCCACACAAAAGAATACGGCAAAAAACAAAGTCATCATTCCTACAGCAAGTCCGGCAAGTTCCAGAGCTGAGAAGCTTGCGAAAAGATGTTCGGAAAAAGACTTGCAAAACGAGGTATAAATAATGGTGAGGATGATTGCCTGATCGAAATACTTTAGTTGCTTTTTGTATTTTTCGGCAATGGTACCAAAACGGGAGTTAAGGCTTATGCCGATAATCACTGGTAACAAAACCTGTAGAATCAACTTTAAAACAATATTGCTGACATCAAAACTGCCTGTTGCCGAAGCGATGAACAGTCCTATCCATAGTGGCGTAGCCACCACCCCAATCAAACTGGAAATGCTCGCATTGAAAATGGCTGCTGGAATGTTGCCCTTTGCAATAGAAATCATAACAATCGAAGATGAAACAGTTGACGGTAAAGCTGCTAGAAAAAAGATACCTAGCCAAAGCAACTCTAAATCAGTTTTCACGAAAAAAGGTCGAAATGCCAAAACTAGCAGTGGAAAAAATAAAAATGTGGTCAACTGAACAATAATATGCATTTTCCAGTTGGAAAGTCCAGCCTTTAGTTTTTCAACACTTAGTTTTAAGCCATAAAACAAAAAAATAAATGAAACGCCAACATTGGCAATTTCCCCTAGTGAAATAGGTTCTTTAATCATTCCCGGCTGAGGAAAAAAATAGGCAAGTAGAATCATACTACCTATCATTAATATAAAACCGTTTAAACCTACTTTATTTAGTATTTCTAATAACTTCTTCAAAATGTTCTTACTATGTTTTTCTGTTGATCTTAGGTTATTTAATACATTAGAACTAAATCCCAAGTTCTTTACGTATGATTTCTGCCCCTGCACTCAAAGCACTAACTTTACCCATCGCTAAATCTCGAGAAAGTGGAGCCATACCACAGTTTGTACATGGG
This sequence comes from uncultured Aquimarina sp., assembly GCA_947493035.1. Taxonomy (GTDB): domain Bacteria; phylum Bacteroidota; class Bacteroidia; order Flavobacteriales; family Flavobacteriaceae; genus Aquimarina. Next base: position 56,992 of record CANLOW010000009.1, on the reverse strand, counting down.
TAAAGATTTTCCGCATCTACAAATTCAAGTGCTTTACGTAGCGTATCGGCTACTTCTTCAGGTGTTTCAATGGTGTTGGTTGACACATCAATAGCGCCCACCATTACTTTTTTACCACGAACGAGTTCAATTAGATTAAAAGGCACACGTGAACCATGACATTCTAATGATACAATATCAATGTTTGACTTTTGAATACTAGGTAGAATTTCTTCGTATTGATGCCATTCCGATCCTAATGTTTTTTTCCAATCATTATTGGCTTTTATACCATAGCCGTAGCAGATATGGACTGCAGTTTCGCAATGTAAACCTTCAATGGCTCTTTCTAATGCTGCCATTCCCCAATCGTTTACTTCCTCAAAAAACACATTAAATGCAGGTTCATCAAACTGTATAATATCTACTCCTGCATCCTGTAATTCTCTTGCTTCTTCATTGAGTGCCTTTGCAAATTCCCAAGCCAATTTTTCTCGGCTTTTGTAATGGTCGTCATACAAGGTATCTACCATGGTCATGGGGCCTGGTAATGCCCACTTTATTGGTTTGTTAGTCTGTTTGCGTAAAAATTTAGCATCTTCAACAAACACTGCTTTTTGACGTGTAACCTCACCTTTAACAACAGGAACACTCGCGTTATACCGATCACGAATTTTTACAGTTTTACGATTTTCAAAATCTACACCACTTAAATGCTCTATAAAAGTCGTTACAAAATGTTGACGTGTTTGTTCGCCATCGCAAACGATATCTAGCCCTGCTAATTGTTGCTCTTGCAATGCAATGCGCAAAGCATCTTGTTTCCCTTCTAGTAATTGATTCCCTTCTAAGTTCCATGGTGACCACAATTTTTCAGGAGGTGCAAGCCATGCAGGTTTGGGCAAACTTCCAACAATTGAGGTTGGTAATAATTTTCTCATTATGATATGATTATAGTGTTTTAAATTGATTAAAGAGCGAAATCGGCAGCCCACTGCTGAAGAATATGTTGGTAAGGTTTGATAAAATATTCTTCACAATATTTACCCTGCTCAATGGCCAGTTGGCTGCGTTCAACACGGTCATACTCTACACGTGTCAGTGAGTAATCTTCATGTTTAAGGCTAGGTTGAAAGATTTTACCAGCGACAGAATTTGCATTGTAAATTTCAGGGCGATAAATCTTTTGGAAAGTCTCCATCGTGCTGATTGAGCTGATCAATCCAAAATCAGTATACTCTTTAAGTAGGTCACCAGTATGATAAAAAGCCATTGGTGCTACACTATTTGCCGGCATAAAAAAACGAACTTTCATACCCATTTTAGAGAAGTATTCGTCAGTGAGAGAATATTCGTCTTGTAAGTACTCAAAACCAAGTACTGGATGCTGAAACCCAGTGCGAGTATACGTTTTGTTACCCGATACACTTAGGCAAATGATAGGTGATTGCCTAAAGTGTTCTTTATATGTCTCTGATCTTACAAAAGACTGATAAAGCTTACCGTGCAAGTCACCAAACTTTTCTGGAACAGTAAATTCAGGTTTATCTTTATTGTACTCGATCAACAAAACACTGAAATCATAATCACGGACGTAAGAGGAGAAATTATTTCCAGCAACACCTTCGACATACTGATTCGTTTTACGATCTAAAATATTCGTTTTCAAAACTTCCATCATTGGCAGATTGTCAATACTATTTTTATGATCAATACTCAACGTTACTGTCATGATTTCAAGTTCTACATGGTAACGATCACCTTTTGGATTGTCTAAATGAGCAAATGCATTGAATCGATTGTTAATCATATTCAAAGCATTCCGTAAGTTTTGCTTACGATTAGCACCTCTAGCCAAGTTTGCGAAGTTGGTTGTTAAACGCGTATTGTTTGCTGGGTGATAGTTTTCATCTAAACGCCTGCTCTTTAGTGTGAATAAAAAATTAGTCTTGACGATATTCTGGGTGTTTTCAGTAATTGATTTTTCGTTCATTCTTGAATCTTTTACTATGAGTGATTTTATTTAGTGGAATAGTTTTTATACCCTGCAAATTTTAAAACAAAAGATTATTTAATTACCTTTTGTTTTTAAATAAGATAAATTATCCTTTTTTATAAATTTTTTAGATTAAATATCTTTTTTTGTGATGATTTAATTCACAAAAAGAAAATTTATCTGTGTCCGATTTAGACCAAATTGATTTGAAGTTATTAGAATTGCTTCAATAAAGTGGAAAATTGACCACAAAAGAAATTGCACAACAGGTTAATCTATCACTAACTTCTGTGTATGAAAGAATCAAACGTTTGGAAAGAGAAGGAGTCATCAAAAAATATGTAGCATTGGTGGAAGCCGAAAAAGTTGGTAAAGGACTTATCGTTTTCTTTGATATTATTTTAAAAGAGCATCCTAAAGAAATAGGGCATCAGTTTGGACAGGATATTATGTCTTCCAAGTATGTATGTGAGTGTTATAATATTTCAGGGGATTATGATTTTAGATTAAAGGTGATGGTGAGTGATATGAAACATTATCAGGATTTTGTACTCAATGATTTAGGCTCAATTAAAAATATAGGGAGTGCTCATAGTACATTTGTAATGGGGGTTATAAAACATGACTATGCTGTGCCCATATAAAGTGCAGTACTCTCTAAGAATAATTATTAGGCTTAAATCTTTTAATCCCCATCATTATCTGTAAAAATTACTGTCAAATACAAAGCACTGGCAATATCTATATTTACCAATAAATTTGCCGTTACAGAATAAATAGGTAGTTGTTATAAAGCCATACTTCATAACTATTCATACTTATTTTTCCTAATTCAGAAACTTTAGGTCTTTGGTAAGCCTATAGTTTTTTGATTCTTTTTTAGAATCTATTCAGATTTCAGGAATTTGGGTCAGTTTTATATCAATTGGTTTTGAGATGATTAATTCAATATCTGCCTTTAAAAAGTTCGATGTAGCTTTCATTAAGTCCACAGACTAATTTAAGCCCTTATAAACATTAAGTTTGTAAGGGTTTTGTTATAAATGAGTAAATTATTTCGACTTTTCTTCTTGAGAGCAATTACGACATTCACCTATCAATAGTAAATTGATAGATTCTACCTTGTAGCCACTTACATTGGGTACGTTGAAGCTTACGGGAAGACAATTAACCTCGTTACATATTTTACATTGGAAATGAGGATGTGCATCATCATGTTTTTCGCAAGAACAATTATTACATTTTGTATACCATTTTAATCCATCTTTTCCTGTAAAAGAATGTACCACTCCATCTTGCATAAGTTTGTTGAGAGCACGATATACCGTGCTTTTATTCATTTCTTTATCAACACGTTTTACTAAATCGGCAACAGCGATCGCTGTTGTGCTTTCTTCAAAAATCTGAATTAATTTTTTGACTTGTTTAGTCTGTCTATTTACACCCATAAGATAATTATAAATGCAACATAGTTGCAATAAAGGATATTTCATTATAATATTGCAACCGAGTTGCAATAAGTGAAGCGCACCATTTCGCTTAATTGTATTAGGCAAATGAAGTTAATAAATAAATGAAAAATAGTAATAATTATGCTACAAGCTAATCAGCTAACCAAAAGTTATGGTAATACTATAGCGCTTAAAGAGTTAAGTTTTTCTGTGGCACCAGGTGAAATATTTTGTCTTTTAGGTCAAAATGGAGCAGGGAAAACAACGACTATTAATCTCTTTTTAGGATTACTCTCCCCAACTTCGGGAGATGCTTTAATCAAAGGAGTACCCGTAACAAAAAATAGTAAGATACTAAGAGAGATTGCTTATATCCCAGAAATTGTGCAGTTGTATGGTAATTTATCTGCTTTAGAAAATTTAGATTTTTTTAGTCGCTTAGCTGGATTTGTTTACTCAAAAAAAGACTTAGATCAATTTTTATATAAAGCGAATTTACAAGAAGAAGCATTTGAAAAAAAACTATCTACTTACTCAAAAGGAATGAGGCAAAAGGTTGGTATTGCAATAGCGCTATCTAAAAATGCATCATATATCCTAATGGATGAGCCTACTTCTGGTTTAGATCCAAAAGCTTCAGTCGAGTTTGCTAATACCTGTAAGGTGTTATCCCAAAATGGAGTAGGTATTCTAATGGCTACTCATGACATTTTTAATGCGGTAAATATAGGTTCTAGAATAGGAATCATGAAAGAAGGGACATTAATTCATACAGCCGAAACAGATAACATTACTGCACAAGAATTACAAGACTTATACATAAAAACAATTTAACTACTTATAACTATTAAAATGAACGTTAAAAACGTATTATTAGCAGTTGCTCTTTTGTTGACTCAACTAGGGATTGCACAATCTACAATTACAGGGAATGTAGTTGATAAGAATGATACTCCAATCCCTGGAGCCAATATTGTGATTTTAGATAAAGGAAAAGAACAAGGAGGAATAACTTCAAACAACGATGGAGATTTTACATTTGAAGTATCTAAAAGTGGGATTTTTAATCTACATATTTCTTATATCGGTTTCGAGTATTTCGAGCAAGAGATTAATACAACAAGTAATAAAAAAATCGATTTGGGTACTATCGTTTTAAAAGAATCGATAGAATCCTTACAATCTATAGAAATTATTGGACGTAAACGTAAAGATTATGTAAGTGACTATTCTTTTTCAGCTACAAAAACAGCCATCAAAAATAAAGAGTTACCACAAGCTATTACTACCGTTACAAAAGAATTAATAGCGGATCGTCAGGCATTCCAACTTACTGATGCCGTAAGAACAGTTAGTAATGTGGCACTAACAGGACTTTACAATCATTATAATATTAGAGGAATCACTCAAGCTGACGATGGGCAAGTGGTAAACGGAATGCGTACACGTCAATTCTATTTTTTGCCACCTATTACTTCTCATTTGGAACGTGTAGAAGTCATCAAAGGACCATCTTCAGTTACTTTTTCTAGTGCAGACCCTGGGGGAACTGTAAATATGGTAACTAAGAAGCCTTTAAGAGAGAAATACAAAGAAGTTTCTTTAACTACAGGAAGTTTTGGAACATTGAGAGCAACGGGAGATTTTACAGGTCCGTTAAATGAGGAAAAAACGCTATTATATCGTTTTAATGCAGCTTATCAAGAAGCAGATTCATTTAGAGATGTAGTAAATAATAATGCAGTTTTAATAGCTCCTTCTTTAAGTTATATCCCAAATGATAAAACTTCACTTAATGTAGAAATGATTTACAATAATGCCGATGGTAATTTGGATAGAGGTCAACCTATTTTAGATGATATTAATAATTATGATCCAAACAGCACACCAATCACCTTAAGTCCAGCAGCGAAGAATGACTTCTATAATACAAAAGAAGTGATGTTTATGGCTAGTTTTCATAAAGAGTTTACTAAAAACCTGAGTTTGAATGCTCAGTATATGAAACAAATTTGGGACGAAGATTTACAAGAGCATAGAATAGATGCTTTTAATGCAGCCTATGATGAAAACGGAGAGGCTATTCCTGACTTAGCTCCCTTTAGATATGCTGAAAGACAACAATCTTGGGAAACGGATAACTTAAGTGTTTTTTTTAATTATGATATTGTAACTAATAATTTCAAAAATAAAACCTTAGTAGGTTACGATGCTACACGTTGGGAAAGAAAAGTAGGGGGAAGTAGCAGTGCAAGAAGGCAATATCTAAAAACAGATGGTACTTTTGCTAGATTTAGACCAGGCAGGAGTGATTTGGCAGAATTTGAAGTAGCGGATGGAAAATTAATTCCATTTGTGCCACATTTTGATCTTAATAATCCTTTTAATGGTATTAGAGATGTTAGTAACTATAACCTAACAGAAGTTGAAATTAATCCGAACTTAACTTCGTCTGATGGGATATACATTCAAAATCAATTTAAACTGGGTAAATTTTCAGCATTAGTCAATTTAAGATACGAGTGGTTTAGTGATATTTTTAAATACAAACAACAAGGAGAAGAAGAGTTTAAAACAAAAGCATTTATTCCAAGGTTAGGTGCTACTTATGAGATAACAAACAATATTAGTGTATATGCTACCTATTTAGAAGGTTTTCAGCCGCATACTAACACGGTATCATTATCTCCTTCTGCAGAGGGGTTTTTCAATGCAGCATCTCCTGCAAGATTTGATCCTTTGGAAAGTAGCTTGTCTGAGTTCGGAGCTAAGGGAGAGTTTTTCAACGGTAGACTATTCGCAAATATTGCTTATTTCGATATTACCCAAAAAAACTTATTAATAGGAGACAGTTATACGCCTGAAAGTTTAAATACAAGGGGGGAGCAAAGAAGTAGAGGTTTTGAAATGGATATAACGGGATATGCTTTACCTAATCTGCAGTTAATGGCTTCTTATGGTTTTAATAATGCTGAAATTATAGAAGATACGGTACAAGAATTTAATGGACAACGAATAGGAGGTGCTCCTAAGCATAATGCAAACTTTTGGGGACGCTATGATTTTACAAGTAAAGTATTGAGAGGTATAGGTGTTGGATTTGGTGCTCAATATGTTGACGAAAGATATACTTGGTACAATCCTGAATACCTTCCTAATAGAGTATTATTACCTTCATACACGGTACTTGATGCAGCGGTATATTATAAGCCAAATAATACGGGTATCCAATTAACGCTTAAATTGAACAATTTGTTTGACGAGACTTACTGGTTAGGTGGTCTTAATCCTTCTAGATTAGGTCCTGGAGCTCCAAGAAATTTCTTATTAAATGCAACCTATAAGTTTTAGGTGATATGAATAGATCAGTAATTGTGTTGATTGCAATTCAGTTTTTTAAAAAGGCCTTTAATAATAAAGGCCTTTTACTGCTGTGGGGCTTCTTTATTATAATATTAGGTTATACAATCCATACAAATTGGAAAGCTTTTGAAAAACAACATCGACAAATAGAGCTTCATCAAGAAAAAAATAGAAGTAGTTGGGAAGATAACCCTGATAAGCATCCTCATCGAATGGCACATTTCGGAACCTTTGTGTTTCGCCAACAACACCCATTACGTATTTTCGATTCGGGGATCGAAAGTTATATTGGAAATTCCATTTTTTTAGAGGCGCATAAACAGCATACAGCCAATTTTTCTGAAGCTAGTTTATCTACAGGGTTAGCACGTTTTGGAGATTTAAATCTTGCTATTCTATTACAATTAATTATTCCCTTGATTATCTTTTTTATAGGTTACGGATCAGTAAGTACAGAGAAGGAAAATGGTACTTTAAAGATGATCTATATTCAGGGAACCAAAATGAAAGAATTGCTTCTGGGTAAATCTATGGGGCTACTATGGGTAGCAAGTTTATTTTTCCTTCCAGTGTTTTTTACCTTATGGGCAATCATCTTTATGAAAGACGATAGCATCAATAGTGCTATTGTATTAAGAGTGCTTATTATTACCATTTGGTACCTATTGTTTTTTATGATCTTAAGTGGAGTAACAGTGATTATCTCAGCAAAAAGTTCGAATACTAATAGATCGTTATTAAGCTTACTGGGTATTTGGTTGTCTTTTTTTATTATTATTCCTAAAATGTCACAGACTGTGGGGAATGCTATATTCCCAAACCTTTCTCAAATTGAATTCAAAACAGCAATAGAAAAAGAAGTTGCTAAACAAGGAGATAGTCATGATCCAAACGATCCCTACTTTAATCATATTCGAGATTCTGTTTTACAAGCTAATAAGGTGAAAGATGTAAAAGACTTGCCATTCAATTATGGCGGTTTTATAATGGGTAAAGGAGAGAAACAGACTGCGATGCTGTTCAACCGATTTAGTAAGGAGCTAATTCAATCTTATAAATATCAAAATAGCATTACCGATAAATTACAGTGGGTTAACCCTTATCTAGCAATGAAGAAAATTTCGATGAGTTTCTCTGGGACTGACTTTGATACTTATGTCAATTTTTTAGATCAAACGGAGCGTTATCGATACAAACAATCTCAGTATATGAACTCCCTACAAATGAAGCATATTAGCAATAAGGCGAAAAGTAGTGAAGGTAAAACACATGTTGTAGGAAGAGAACATTGGAGTTCATTTCCTGACTTTGTATATGAATATGTTTCAGTAAGGGAGACATTTTCTAATAATATAGTCACTTTACTAGTGTTGTGTTTTTGGATACTATTGGTAGTATTTATTATGATTCGATTTTCTAATCAATTCAAAATTATTTAGTATGTATTTACTTTTAATAAAACAATTTTTTAGATCTAAAACAGTATTCATCGCTTTTGCTACTTTAATGGTTTTAGGAGCGCTTAGCATTGGTACAGGAAAACAGTTTTTGAATCAAAAAGAAGTATCGATACAAAAAACAATAGCACAACATGATATACATTTAGAGAATCAATTACGATTGCATAAAGATGATATTGGGTTGATGATGTATTATTTCAAATTTTCATTTATCAATCCACTACAGCCTTTAGCAGGGATTTCTATTGGGCAAAGTGATTTAAATGCTCATATTCAAAATGTAACTATTCTAAATCTAGAAGGGCAAAAATATGATACTGATTTAGTAAATCCTATGCGATTGCAAGCAGGGAATTTAGATTTTAGTTTTTTAATTATATACCTATTCCCTTTAGTTATCATAGCTTTAAATTTCAATTTGCTATCAGAGGAAGAAGAAAAAGGAACTTGGAAGATGATTAGCATTCAAGGGAAATCCCATTTCAAGTTTTTATTGAAAAAGTTATCTATAAGAGTGCTTTTTGTCATTACTACTTTAGGTGTACTATTTATTATAGCTAGTTTGGTTTTAAAAATCCCTTTAGCAGCTGATTTTGGTAATTTTATTCTAATAAGTTATGCTTATGTGTTGTTTTGGTTTACGATATGCTTTTGTGTAATATTATTACGAAAATCATCGAGTATGAATGCCATTTTGCTCTTGACAGCTTGGCTAGTATTAGTGGTTTTTATACCTGTAGTGGTTAACCAGTACATTGTAAATACATATCCTATATCAGAAGCCTACACGATGACCATTAAGCAGCGTGATGAATATCACAAAAGATGGGATACGGATAAGAAAGAAACAATGAATATGTTTTTGAAGCATTATCCCCAGTTTGCTAAATATGAACTACAGGAGAAAGGCTTTTCGTGGATGTGGTATTATGCGATGCAACAAATGGGGGACGATCAGTCTTTGGGCGAAAAAGAAGCAATGTATGCTAAGATTAAAAAAAGAGATGCGTTGAGTAAGAAAATAGCACAGTTTTTTCCTCCATTACAGGTTCAATTATCTATGAATGAAATCGCAAAAACTAGTTTGATGCATCATATTGACTTTTTGGATGCTACTACTAAGTTTCATGAAGATTTAAGATTAGATTTTTATCCTAAAATTTTTGAAGCTCATAAAGCAGATACCATTTCTTGGGAAAAGTATAAACCCTCATTTTACAAGATAAAGCCGATCTATCACTTAGAGGCTCTTTATTCGATTATGTTGATGAATATCATTTTAATAATGATTAGCTTTTTTGTGAAATCTAAATTCTTGAAATAATAAGCAATACCATCAAGAGGTGTTGAAAATTAGATTTTTAGTTTCAAGAAAACTTATTAAATATTTAATCCTAAATAGAGCTAAATACCCAAAAATCATTTTTAGGTAAAGGAGCTTCGAAGGTTTGAGTTTCTTTAGATCCAGGTATTTGGTAAGTTAATTTCCAAGCATGAAGACAAACAGATAAAGGCAAGTATTCCTGTTCCGAACCATATTTTTGATCTCCAAGAATAGGTAGTCCTATATTTGCCAATTGTGCTCTTATTTGATGGAATCGTCCCGTTTTGGGTTTGACTTCTAACAGGTAACCAAAATCATTTTTATCTATAACTTGATAAGAAAGCATACAGCTTAAAGCGTTCTTTGATTTTGAGGGTACGATATCTGCCTTTTTTTCTTTGGTGTTTTTTACCAAAAAATTCACCAAGTTCCCTTTGTTTTTTGGAGGTTTAGTAGTAACAATAGCGAGATACGTTTTTTGAACTTTGCGAGTATTAAATAGATCGTTAAATGCGACTAGTATACTTTTTTTCTTAGCTAGTATTAATACTCCACTTGTTACGCGATCTAATCGATGTATGATCCCTAGATAGGGATTACGTTTACTTTTTAAAAAATGGTTGAAAACTAGACTTTCAATCGTTACCGCTTCATAAGTGCTTTTTTCACTGATAAGTCCCGCAGTTTTGTTTATGACGATATAATCATTGTTTTCGTGTAAGATGTCAAGTTTCGGCATAAAATTCTAAGCTAAAAAAATAAATAGATTTAAGTCTATTATCTAACAGCGAAGCGATCTAATATCTTAGTCAGTCCGATTAAAAAATTATCGTCGCTTTTTTCTGGGTTTGTATTTCTTCTTAGGTCTTGAATGCGTTGATGGAATAGCATCATCAAAAGTATGGCTTACTTTTTTCGGTTTAATACTTTTCCATGAACCATTTTCTTGTTCAGGAACTAGTGTTTCTGCTAAATCTTTTCTACCAAGTTTATTTAATGTTTTCGAAATCCAACCTTTATTATCTTTCTTATACCAAAAGAAGAATCGATGTTGTTCCTCCTTTTCTTTTTTAGTTTTAGGAGTTTTGGTTGGCTTTAAGGTATAGGGATGATATCCACTATAATAAATAACTGTAGCAACCGTCATTGGTGTAGGTGTAAAGCCTTGTACCTGTTCTAACTGAAATCCCATTTCTTTAGTTTCAGCGGCTAGGTTAGCCATATCTTCCAATTCACAAGCAGGGTGATTAGAAATAAAATATGGAATTAACTGAAGTTTTAATCCCTTCTTTATATTGATCTTATCAAAACGTTCTTTAAACTTATGAAAATAGTGAAAAGAAGGTTTCCGCATCAGTTTTAATACAGGATCCGAAGTGTGTTCTGGAGCTACTTTCAAACGTCCAGAAATATGATTGGTCATCACTTCTTCCGTGTAGTCATCCAATTCTTTTGGGTCGGCATTTTTATTGAATTCAGGCACCAACATATCGTGACGAATACCACTTCCAATAAATGATTTTTTTATTTTAGGGTGTTTGTCTACAGCCTGGTATAACTTCGTTAGTGGTTTATGAGAGGTATCTAAATTACTACAGATTACAGGTGAAATACATGAAGGAGCCACACAGTTGTCACAAATAGACTGTATTTTACCCTTCATCTTATACATATTTGCAGAAGGGCCTCCAATATCTGATAGGTAGCCTTTAAAGTCTGGCATATTAGCCACTTTATCCACTTCTTTTAAAATAGATTCTTGACTTCTACTGGCAATAAACTTTCCTTGATGTGCCGAAATGGTACAAAAACTACAACCCCCGAAACAACCACGATGTATGTTAATCGAGGTTTTAATCATTTCAAACGCAGGTATAGGCCCTCGCTTATTGTATTTTGGATGTGGTAAACGTGTATAGGGTAGATCGAAAGAGGCATCAATTTCCTTTTCGGTCATGGTAGGGTAGGGTGGATTAATGACCAATGTCTTGCCCTTTACCTTTTGAAAAATACGACGTGCCTTAAGTTTATTAGATTCTTGCTCTATAATTTTAAAATTAGAGGCAAACTTTTTCTTATCCTTTAAACAAACTTCATGTGATTGAATCTCGACATCATCCCAATTTTTATTTTTAGGAATATTTTCATCCTGATCTACTAAAATAGCCGTTTGTTGAATGGTTTTCAAACTAGAAAAAGGAACTCCTTTTTGCAGTAGCTTAACCACTTCTCGCAAAGGTTGTTCTCCCATTCCGTACACCAACATATCTGCTTTAGAGGTTTCTAAAATAGTTGGTAGCAATTTGTCACTCCAATAATCGTAATGTGTTACACGACGAAGAGAGGCTTCGATTCCTCCGATCAATACAGGAACATCAGGAAATTTGTCTTTTAAAATGGTAGAATATACAGAGGTAGCATAGTCTGGTCGAAACCCTTTATCACCATTAGGTGTGTAAGCATCTTTGTCTCTACGTTTTTTACTAGCAGTATAATTACTGACCATGGGATCCATACAACCACCAGTAACTCCAAAAAATAATTTAGGAGTTCCTAACTTTGTAAAATCCTGTAAGTCGTCATTCACATTGGGTTGCGGAACTATGGCTACTTTTAATCCATAGCTTTCTAAAATACGACCAATAACGGCAGGTCCAAATGAGGGATGATCTACATAAGCGTCTCCACTAAATAGAATAACGTCTAATTCCTCCCAACCTCGAATTTTTACTTCTTTGTTCGTTGTCGGTAACCAGTCTGAAAGTTTATTTACTTGCATAGTAGTGCAAAGGTACTGTTTAATTAGATTTATGACTCAAAACAAAAGTTAAGTGCAGTGCTTTTTTTGAGTAATTTTTCTGCTTTAAAGTATCTCTGCGTAGTTTGTAATATTTTGTTTTTTGGAATTAGATAGATTTTGGAGAAAAATAAGGTGATAAGAACCTATAAATGTAGAATATTAGAGCTTGAAAGTGTCTTTCGTGTTTTTTAGTTATGTGTTCAACTATTTTTGTAGCCTTATTTAATACGGTATGAACGGATTTTAAGATTTAAATAAAAGCCTTTTAAGCTTTGTAAATGTTAACGACTTACTTAACTCAATACTTTATATTCCTCAAAAAACCATTTTAAATAGGTCTTAGTGAATTTAATAGGTGTGTAATGGAATGGTTATACAAGTCTTGTAAATAGTTTTATTAGTTACAATTACCTTCATAGAATTTTACGATTTCTAAGAGGTCATTTTTCTTGATTTTATTTTCATTTACAATATTTATTAAATCTGGACAATCAGTAAAGTAATCCCGAACTCGTTTTTTTATCCCTCTTTGACCAGCTCCATATATATACCCCATGTTATATGCTATTTTCTCACCTTTTTTCTTGACATACTTTTCGTAATATGAACCAAATGTGCCAGCTTGATAAAGGCCTTCTCCTACATAATAAATTTCAAGCTTATTTCCGCTATAGATGAGTTGTGCTAGTTTTTTTTTAATTTCTTTTGATGTTGCGTATTTTTTTGTGTCAATATGCCTATAATGTATTGTATCTCCGCATTTATAGATGTCAAATTTCCTTATATCTCTTCTAACATAATAACGCTCTTTTTTGATTTTTTTTCCTTTATTTTTTTTAGGTTTAGAGTAAATAATAGAACTCAATTTGATTTCATATGCACCTTCTTTTATATCACCGTTATTAAAATATAATTTCATCTTAGTTTGTCCAAAAGCTAAAGATGAAAGAAAAAGAAAAACTACTGATAATATTTTAGTTTTATATGGTATTTGATTTATATTAAACATTAGAACAAGGTTTAAAAGGGGTAATTGTTATTGAGTAGAGCCTCTTTTTCTACGGCTTATATACAACGGTGAATATATACATTCGTGCGTGCAGAAGTTCAAGGAACTTCGGTCGGGCAGGAGCGTATACCTTTTTGTTTATTGCTAATTTAAACTATTATGTGATAAATCAAAATTGTATGCGTGGCTTAGCAAGAAAGTACACATTTACCTTAGACAACCACAGTTCGCATGATGTATATATAGTTTTGGCTGTAGTTATATTTTTCGTGAGCTAGTAGTTATCAAGATTAATTAAAAAGCTTTTATATCCAATAGGTATGCATATAACAATGTAAACGCCTGTATCTAAAACCCAATGAATAGTATTATTTTGATTTTTTTTAATTTCTAAAGATTGTATTTAGAAATCCTTATTTCCTAATTTTTTCATTAAAATATTTAAATTATCTATAACAATATTATATCCACTATTAATGGGGTATATTAATTATTAACTCCATCAAATATAGCTAAAGTAAATATGTGAACGAGTTTCTAGATTAAGAGTTATATACATTATTATTTACTGGATAGAAGGTTTTCTCAGTGTTTAGAATAAAAAAATAAAGTTTTTCTTTATTGACTCCATCGATTATTAAATCCCTAATGATAATTAAGTGTATAAAGGATTTTGTCTTTACTAATGTCCTTCTTAAAAGAAACATTGTAATTTAATCTTTAATATATAATCGGAAAAACGAAATGATCAGTTTCGACAAACGAAATGTTCGTTTAGACATGATTTAAGACCTATTTAAACATCAAATAAAGTTTTCTGTTGCATTGGATTACTTAAGTCGTAGTTAGCTGTTAAAACCTCCGATTTCTTCTTAGATGGCTTACTTGTACTATTAGCAACAGAAACAGTTTGTTCTATTACTTTACTATGCCAACCGAAGTCTTTAGTGTACTTTGTTAAGACTTCACTAGGATAACTAGATAATAAGAAAGTACCTTCAATTTTAGATAAAGTCTTCAATAGTCTTTCAAAATCCTCTATAGTATAACCATCATAATGACCACAATCACTATTGTAATAAGGAGGATCACAATAAAAGAAGGAATTTTTGCTGTCTCTAGAGTTTATTATACGTAGCGCATCTGTACATTCTATTTGAACATTTTGAATGCGTTGTGCATAGTCTAGACTAAAGCTATTTCTTTTATTGGTTACTTTTTGGCTAGTAGTTGCTCTTTTCTTGTCGTAACCCCATGTACTGTCAAGCATCGAACTGAACGACTGAGCAGCTAAGACCCAAACAGACCAAGCTCTTTTTATACGACTAAACATGTGTGGATTATTATAGACTACTGAAGCATCATTATGAAGTGAACGGCTATGAAGGCTTATTCGTACCATTTTTTCAAGTTCTACATACTCATTCTGGATAACTTCATAGAAGTTGATTAACTCCCTATTTGTATCATTGATTACTTCTATTTCACTTTTTTGTTTAGACCAAAATATAGCGCCACCACCAATAAAAGGCTCTGCATAAAGTAAATGCTTTGGAAATAAAGGAAGTATAGTGTTTACAAGATTTTGTTTTCCTCCGTAATAACTAATAGGTGTTTTCATATATTTACAATGACCAAGTTACATTTTAAAATTATTGAGTTCTTCGATGAAGGTATTGCCCCTCGTTCGGAGTTCTCGTAATTCTATTTATGTAACTTGGTCGTTCGTAAATCGAGGGGCTTCTTAACTTACTATTTGTTAAGTTAAAAATACACGCTTAATCAAATAGGTATTTCTCTTTGCCTACTATAGTACAATCCCCCAACATTTCGAACAACAAAATGAGTGAGTTCGTTTTTTAACTCTAATTCAGGAGCTAAATGACAGCGCCATTTATGTCGTTCATCATCTGCAAACTTCCTAACTGAGTGTATATTTAAATTGAATTCACCATTAACTTTGACAAAATGGACGATTTCTTGATACTTAAATTTCCAAAGCATATCGTGGATGAAATCCCCAAATACTGCTTTATCAAATGGAGATAATATTCTCCACAATGGTTTCGGAATACTACTACCATCCCACACAGTGCCTTTATTAATAAAAATTGTACGTCCATCAGATAAAGTAAAGACAATATCTATTATCGTAATCCAATGGCGAGGATGCTCTTTAGTCTTCGGTAGTCTTTCAGTCCATTCAATATAAGGAGCTTGAAGATAACTAAGTTGCATAACCTCATTAGTCGGTAACTTTTCATCCAATAAACCTACATTATAGAAATCCGTGTAATGGATTACATTACTATTATATTTTGATTTCATAATCCTCCGTTTTTAAACCTCCGTAAGCACCTGCTTCAACTAATCTACCTATCGTACCATGAGCAATAGTTAGTAACGTTCTCTGTCTTCCATTCATAGATTCTTTAATGATTCCTGCTTTGGTTAACATATTTTCTACATAGTCTACTTCTTGTTTGCTAAAATTACCCCCCATTCTTTCAAAAGTGGGATTCATCTTCACCTCTTCATAAGCACTACCTGTTTGTAACTCTACATCATCTGGAAGCTCTTGTTGCTTTAGCCAAAAATCATCTATATAAAACTTAATTCCCCAATTAGATAACAATGTTGGAGGCTCTATCTTTAAGAGTACTAATCCTTTCTTTTCTGTATAAACCCTGTCTACACATACTTCTTTTTTTGTTGTGATGGTAATCATAGCTATATATTAAATTCAATTAAACCTGAATAAGGAACATTAAAGGGTTCTATTCTTATGATTCCTGATTTTGAATTAGGAACTCCACTGCCCGTAGTAACTGTGAGTGTTCCGAATTGAGTTTTATCACTAGATGATACCACTTTTCTTACTTCTATACTTGGAGCATTAAAAACCCCAGCAACAGAAGGTCTATCATTTAATAAATCTTCGAAATGGATTTGTATTAAATTGCCTAGTCGTCGATATCTAGCTATTGTAGCTGTTGCTCCTGTTATTAAAGATAAGTCTTGCCAATCTGAATTGGTTAGTTTCTTTAATTCTCCTGAAGTTGGGTCAATAACGACATAAGGCAAATTTTCTAAAGTAGTGTCCGTATCTGTGACTTGTATCTTTTTACTTTCTAGTAAAGGAGTATTTACTTGTTCAAAAAACGAACCATTATCAGGAGTTGTTAAAAATCTAACACTTCCAGAAACGACAGGAGTCAATGCAGATGAATTTACTATTTCAGTATACTGGTTATTATCTAGTACTTTCCTTACTCCTGTAGTATTTAAATCTTTTGATACATGCCCGCTAGATTTATATTGATAGTTTGTGTCGCCTCTAAGGTATACGACATATTCTGTACTCAGCCCATTGAGGCAGACCCATCTACATAACTTATTGTCACCCCTCCAGTAATGAGTCATTTTTAAATTATTTCGTGAATGACCATTATTACTTATTGTAGAGTTGTGTATTTTCAAACTTAATGATCCTCTCCAAGTGCCGTTTTGATGTACATTAACCCTATATATTTCTAAATCTAAAGAATAGCTTGTTATACCCTTAAATACTATAGGGTAGAAGTTATCAAACGATCCACCAACCTTAAATGATCCATTTTCTTGTATATCAACAACACTATTTAGGTATTCTTGTTTAATAAATGGATTTTGCGGGTCGTTTTGTAAGTGTAGGTCTTCATTTTCTACATGACTTTTAAGATCACTTGCATCTTCAATATGCTCTATAAACACCTCCCCCATGTTCATATTTTCAAACAAAGTACTACTAGATAATACTCTTTCACTTCTATCTATAAAAACCCAAAAATCACTACTATCAATTAAATCTCTATAGCTCACATCAAATCTAATTGAAAGAGATTCGTGTTCTCTAAAATTGGGGGTAGTCTGAGAATATAATATAATTCGGTAAACAGATAGTCTCGAACTGCGCCTTAAGCACTTCAATCTGTTAATGGATCTTATACTTTTTTTAATAAAAACATATCTTATAGACTGAATTTTAGTGATAGATACATCTAATTCTGCTGATTTGATGGCTGCTTCAGCTTGTTCTATATCTTCATACGTATCTCTTAATTCTTGAAATTTAGATACCGAAATTGAACCAGGTACAGTTATATTATTAAAAAGAGATCTGTTTCGTGATATTGATTCCATCAAATAATTAACACGAACATTAGCGTGTACACCTGATCCTGAAGGGACGATACCTATATCATCATCTAGATCACTTAAGGAATTGATGGGCTTATAAGAACTCTCATATTGAAAAACCCAGCGAGATCCATTGTAGAGCCATACAGATTTATACTTGGTTATAATATATAATATTTCACAAACATCCCCCGCAGAAGGTTTAGCAATCTCGGCGCTTGGAGGGTGTGAAATGAAATCCCTATCCCTAACTTCAGCTCTCCTTATAATATGAAGCCTACCATCATTTGCGAATACAGGTCTATCCTTTAAACTATTAAAACTACCTGTTTTAGCTACTTCATGAAGATCATCATTATTAACCTTGTCTTTGATAGTCTTAATATCATTAACCTGCTCTGACGACAAGTGTCTATCTTCATTATTTATATGCGATTCTAACAAATCCGCATCCGCTTGATCGTTCAATAGCTCGTCAATTCCATCAATTTGAGCAACTGGAATCTTTTCTGATTTATGCCAAAATGAATTCCATGTTGCACGAAATTGAGCTTCGGTTGGTTTTTTTCGAGTCTTAAACCAGTCATATATTGTTGTTAATGATGTCCAGTTCATTTTTAATTATTTTGAAATCCTATATATCTTATAAATTCAACAACTCGTGAAGGTTGTATATTTGAATGAGGTTTACTGTTTCCAATAGTTTTTTCAGTAGCCTCTTCCCACATTGCATCAGTAATTCTTGCAACTGTTATCTCTGTACCTTGATTATCTTGATCAGCGCCAGCACCTGTTGATACATTACCTCCTACATCAATAGCCTTTGAAGCAAATTTGTCAAAATCAGACCCTTCTTTATGGTGATGGTGTTTAGGCATTTGATCAATACTTAATTGAACATCTTTTGCTCCTATTGCTGCTCCTTTCTCGTTTAGCTTATAGTCTATTGCATCCGCTCCTTTAGTATAGCTCTGATCATAACCTATAGGAGTCCTACCAATTAAAGGCACATGTTCGACCCATCCCTTTGGTATATCTTCTAGCGGTAAGCCCCAAATAGCTACTAAACCAATAGGCACTCCTGTATTGGGGCGGTTTTCTAACACTACAATTCTATCTAAAAGTTTTTTAACAACTGTTTTCTCTTCTTTTTTACCTTGCTCTTCTGTTAATTTCAATGTTGTTTTAGGGCGCTTAAAACTTGACCAATTTACCGCTGTAGCACCTGTACCAAAACACATTACTCGCTGTACTAAAACCACTGGCTGAGTACCATCCTTAAACTGTTTCCTGATTTCAGTTTCTTTAACAACTACTTTTGTTTGTGAAATACCGCCTACGAATGGAATAACTTCATTGTTATAATAAACCACTCCATTACCAACACGATCCCCAGCAACTTCACAACCTTTAATGATGCTAAAATTACCAGCCAAGTCTCCAAAGGCTTGCAGTAAATTCCGATTATCTTGTAGCTCCTTAAAAATATCTAACTCTAGCGGAAAACCTCCAGCTAGTTCAAAATTGTAATTATTCATATCGCTTGAATTTTAAAGCGTTTCCCTGCTTGTCTATAAAAATTGATTTCAGCAACTAACCGATCTGATTGCTCAGTTATAATTTGCCCTGGTACTTTTACTATAAAATCGACACCAGTATTACGACTATCACTTGAACTGTGTATATATATTGGTTCATCATCTAAATACAAGGCTTTGTTTTCTATTGGTAGAAAAACAAAATCAGGTTCAATTGCCAATCCGTTCTCTATCGTAATTCGTCTTAAGTCGGGATCAAATACATCATTTAATGCTCCTCGGAAATAACACGTTTGTCCATTATGTGCCAACCTGTAAATGTTATCTTCTCTAAACAACAACCATTGATAGTGTATCTGTGATATTGGCAATACTGCTGCTTTTAGTAATGCGTAAATTTTAGGCTTACGCAAAAGTGTTGGCAGTAGCCATAACATTAATTTATTCCAGTTTACATTATACCACATATCGAATGTTTTCAAAGGTGACTACTCGGTAATAACCACTTGCTGGTATATGCCTCACATTTATAGATAATGGCGCACTATATACTCCCGTTGATGGATTTACGGATGCAGTTTCTACATTTAAGATATCTACAATTTCAACTCCATCGACCAATTGAATTTTGTCCGCTAATGCTTGTAATGTCAACTGACCATTAAAAGGCAGTTTTTGTTTTAAATAGTTGTTAAACGCTGTTTCAACAGGACGTTCTCCTGTCAAAATATTAACGCCACTACTATCAATCTGTAAAGGATCACGATAAATGTCGATGTATGGAATCAACTGATCGTGTGCTTGATTTATCAGTGTGGCTCTAGTTCCTGTAATTATTATTTCATCCAAATATTTTTCTACCGCAATTTGTTGTTCTTCATTGGCTGGCTCCAACTGATCTATTCCTGTGGCTATTTTTACAATAAGACCACTTTTATCTGCTGGTTCTACTATTGCCGCGTGTGTAATTATTTTACTTTCCTCAATTTCCTCTTCAGTTGCATCTCTATTAATAAAAATATCTGTGTCAGGAATCAAGTCAAAGCCATACTGAAAGTCAAGCATTTTTTGTTTGTACCAGTTTTTTCTTCCTAATCGTTCGTTATCTAGTAAGCCTTTAACTTCCTTTTTGTGTTCTTCGAATATTTCTCGTAACAACGAAATAGCATAAGCTATATTGAAAAAAAACAAACGAAATAGCGAAACTTTCGAGGTGCTTGTCAATTGGCTAAGCTGTGGCGATGCCATTGCTTCCTCTAATTGATTGTTATGTATTTCTGTTACTGTTGCCATTGTTTATTGTACTTCAAAATCGTTTCCTATTCCCCAATAATCTATACCATCTAACTCATCATTTAATGCAGCTTCTTGTAGTTTAGTTGTAGAGGTGGCTGGCTTCAAGTTTCTAGTTTCAAAAAAATTCACTACCTCTTGTTCTTTATTAGTATTATGCGGAACAACTAGCTTTTGCCCAGCTTCCAAATTAGATGTAACACTTAAACCATTATTTAAAGCCCATTGAAACGCTGTTTCAATCGTGCCATCTTCTTGTATAGCGATGTCAAAAAGATTTTGATTTTGTTGTGCGATCACTTCGTTCATGATTTTTCATGATTTTTTCTATAATCATCAAACTCTTTCTTAAGCCTCTGGTATTTTACCTTCCAAGTGTTCACTTGTTCTTTTAGACCTTTTATTTCATCAGATAGTTCTTTGAATTTTTCATCGTATCTAGTTTTAAGATCCGACAAAGCTTCTTGATACATATCCATGATTTGTTGCTTACTTTCTGTTTCAGCTTTTAACAAATCCACTTTTCTTTTTCTACGTTCTGATATAGCCGAAAGCAAACCTCCAGCACCAAATATCCAAGCCAACATATTAGGTAAGTGTTCTTTCAAAAAATCCATTATTCAATTCTAGTTAAATAACACTATCAGCATCAATATCTATCGTTTTGCCATTTTGTGTTATACTTATATTTTTAAATCTGTTTTCCTGTAATTGCTGTTTTGCGATTTTTTTAAGACGAGTTATACCACCACGTTTTTTTATTAATAGCGGAGCTTCAACGCCTGTAAGTGGCGATTCTTTCCATTCTCCTTTAAAAGAATGCATTAAATGTTCGACTATCGTTGCATCTGAATCACCTATTACTAGATCACCATTTACAATCAATAAATCCCCATCTTCATCAAGCAAAAAATCCTTCATTGCAAAATTTTATTTAAACGAGCTTGTATGGCATTAATAGCTGCTACATTTGGTGTTATGCCAGAATCAGGATTAACCACAATTAGATTGATTTGATTAATTAGATCGTTAATTACAGTTTTTAGATTTTCACCTTCACTTTCAATCTTATAACCATTCTTATCAAGTAAAAAAGAAGTCAAACCTAGACTTCCCTTAATTTCTTCGATGGCACTATGCGAAACCAAATAGGCATCTTGATTATTCTCTGCAACCACAAATAACACTTGTGCATTTTCCTTTGGTTTTACAATGATCTGATCGTCTCCGTTATCAATAATGGCATTGTATGCAACTTTAAAAAACACTTTACCTGTCGCATCTTCTTCAACTACACAGCAATCCTCTTTGACCTTAGTTACAACACCCGTTAAAACATTAGGTGGCTTTAGATTTTTAACTGCATTTTCAATGACTTTTAAAATAGATTTCATCTTCTTTTGCTTGGTTTTATAATCCGCTTATATCCTCCATTAGGGCTAAACCGAACTATTATTTCATCGACATAGTGTAATGAATCTGTTTCTTCATAAATATCATCTACATACCTAATCGTTTGTCCATGTACTACTTTAGGGAAACCAAAACTTCTAAAATCTCCTGTAATACCTCCAGTACTTTTAATGCTTTCATAAGTGGTGTTCAACCATTTTTTAAGCTGTTTTTTACTTAATCCAAAACCTATAGTTTTTCTAATAATGTTTCCTCCAACCTCTCCAATGCTTTCCCGTAGAATTGAACCGTTTTTTTGTTTACTAGCGTAATATATTTTTACCCGAACATCCTCTGGACGAACATGCTCAATGTTACTATCTATAATATTTACACCTCTTTTGAAATTAGCAACAATTTCAGATAGCTTAGGATCACTATACATCATAGAAGCGACTAAGCGCTTCCCTCTAAAAAATGTATAAATACCCGCTCGGTTTTTTAGCTCGTTGAATATTTCTACAGGTGTAACACTTGCCATAGAGAAATCTCCATAGACTTCATCAGGACAATCTATTTCGTAACCTGGAGCAGCTTTTTCCAGTATTTGTCTAAGTGTTGCATCTTCAATATGTATGGAAACTTCTTTTTGTTTCAACTGAAACATTTCATCTTCACATTCTATGAGATAAGGGATTGTTGCCTTTGGTGTGTAAGCAACATATCCCTCAAATTCCGTAACTAATTGGCGATTATAGCCCAACTCGATTTTAACTTCATCATTAGGCTTTATAACATCTTTAATTGGTTTCGACAGCCTTTTTATTTTTCCATTTTCTCTAAAATAAAGCTCTCTCGGTATTTTAATATTTGCCGTGTCGGTAAATTTTTGCCAAGTACTAACAATTTCAATGTTCGTAATCGCTGTAAATACTAGATTTCCGATGGTGACTTTACAATTCAATACCATTAGTAGGATTCAGAATAAATGGATTTCTGCTTTTTGCTGAAATCTTAAAAGGTTGCACATTACTATATCCTGGTAGTTGTGGTAATTTGAGATCTCTAATACTTATATAATTAATTCCTAGATTATTTAAATATTTAGAAGTGACACCCAACAAAGAATCCCTTAAAGAGCAAATTTCTTGTAGTTCAGATACCTCTGCTTCTGGATAGTCCAAACTTCCATAATTGATAATTACTCCACTCATTTGAATTTCCCAATCACCTAACGCAACCAGTTCTTCTGTCATGCCGTCTTTACCTGCGACATCTTCTTCAACTACCTTTTTAGCTCTTGAAACTTCCAGCACCATTTCTGCGGGGAATTCATATCCTTGAAAATTCTCTCCTGTGCCTTCAATTACTTTTTCATCTAAAAAAATGATATCCCATACAGGAACCCCCAGTTTTGAAGTGTATTCATGTTCAGACTCAAAGCGATCAGTATTGATGTCCTTGTATTTGACAATTCGATCGAATATCTGTTGAACACCACGATTAGGCGTAATACCAACTTGCTCAAAAAGAGCAGCTATATTGAAACTATAACTCAATTTCTTTCCCGTTGAAGTTTTTTAGTTTTTTATCGAACCACATCACCCAAATTAATTGCTCCCATTTCTCATTAAATTCGTAATTACTTAAATTTTCAGGATCAGGGATGTGCATATAAAAGGACAACATAGCATGTCTTTTTCGTATGAGATCATAGCCTGCTAACTTATCTATGGGCAGGCTTAAGCCTCCCCCAAGCTTCCATCTTTAAATTGTATGATTCCATTTGCTTGTATAGCAGCGGTATCTGCAATATCACCCAATGTTTTTAAACGATCATCTCCACCTAACCAACAATTATCTCGTAAAAACTCACCACATTCTAAAATTTGATGTTGTGCATACATACTCATTGCTGTAGCCTTGTGGTCTCGTCTAGGCTTTTTCAAATATCCGACAGCCTCTTCGACTATTTTTCCATCAGCATCCTTTTTGATAACCACCGCTATGCGATGTACTTTACCATGTTCCTTTTTCCAAGCATCAATTTGCTCTTTAGTAACATTTCCTTTTTTCGTTTCTTCAGCCATCTTATGACGTTTTATTTTGTTATCTAATATTTTAATTGTGTCCGAGTTTTTGTATATAATCCCGTAATAATCACAAGCATCTTTGTAATCTTGTAATTTTAATTTCTTAGGCATTCCAATTGATGTCAAATACAAATAATTCTATTTGTTGGGTTAACGCATCGTTATTACCAGCTTCTGCCTCTCTACCGTTTTTCATAAATTTAGCTTTGAGTGTATGACTAATTTGAAGACCTACTTCGTCTACATATCCAACTGAAATTGGAAATGTTGGAATATCCATAATTGTAGTACCAGGGGGCAATACTCGTTGTAAATTTTCTAAAAACTCAATCATCAATGTGATAGATCCTTCATTACTTTGATCTCCTTGAGTAAAACCAACTGCTTTTTTTGTTCCTATTACTTTTACTGGTGTAAATTCTTCTTTAGTAGAATAATTGATTGCTTTTACATAAGGTGCTGCATTAATACCTAGTAGATTTACACGAACACTTGCATAGTTTTTATATCTTCCATTTACTGTAATAGCCATTATGATGCGTTTTTAGGATTATTAAAGCCGATATTTAATTTTATCTGTCTCCCGATAGCTTGAGGTACCGCTACCAATTGTGTTAGAAGTTCAGAAGTTGCTAAAATGTCTTGGTCAGGATTGATATAAGCATCAACGCCTCCTGATAGGTCTGCGTTTCTTACTAATTCATCTTGACTAGCAACTAAAACAGCTTCTAGTTCTTTAATTTGATTACTATCTATTTTTCCTGTGCTAGGGTCTACAGCAATACGCCCTTTTACCCTTGGTAACAATGCAGCTCGACCAGCACGTATCATTTCATTAATGCTGCGTACATTTTCGGCATAAGCGTAATCGCTAGATATTTTTGCCGCAGTATGTGAGTCCACAATAAACAAGCCTGTAATACCATTAACCGTTGTTGCAAATACATGTCCATGCTCATTTAATACATCAAAATCACTGTCTGTATATTCCGTTATCGGTTTCCCAGATGATAACCCCGCTTTAATAAAAAAGCGCTCAAATTCATTAACAAGATTAAATTCAGGTTGGTGCTCTCCGATATTTTGACTTACCGATGCAAAGCTTAAAAAAGCCATTACATCTTCAACCGCAGCATAACCTTTATATAAATCGTTTTTAACACTAATATCATTATCTGCCAAAGTTATTGGCATTACATCTGGACATTCTGTTGTTAGATCTCTAAAGTTTTCTGAAGCTGTCGCTGTGCCTGTGAAGCTTCTACACTCGACTAACATCAGTGTATTTCGGTGTTTTTGGAATTCGTGATTGGCTAACTCTTGTGCTTTAAGAATAGAATCGATACTATCTTCATCAAATCCTTTTACAATCGTAGCGCTATATCCATCAACAGGATTCAATGCACAAGTAGCTTGTCGTACTTCTCCGTTGGCGTTACGAAGTACTTTAGCCATATATTCGTTGTCCTTATCCCACATATCAGCCATAGTAACCGTTTGCGAAACAGGCATAAACCAAACCTTAATACTAGGATTCCAAGTAAACAAACGATATAAGCGATGATATACTAACACCGTATTATCAGTGTCGTATTGGTCTGAAAGCCCTAGTAGTTCTACATCTTGAAGACTATTAAGTTCGTATACCTTATTTAATTCCATTGAAGTGTTAGCAACGGCATTCATTACAATTGCGGAGGTCATGGTTGCCGAAGGTTCTCGACGCCCTAGTGTTCCCTGTAACTTATTTATGGTTAATTGCGGTCTCATTGATCTTTCGGGTTAAGGAGTTACTTTTTTGCTATTGCAGGCTTGTTATCTAATGTTTTTGCATCGACGACATTAGTGTCTTTTAAAGAATCTTTTAATTTCTTTTTCAATAAGTCTATTTCTGCTTGATTAGCATTAATTTCTGCTTTAGCTTCAGTAAGAGCATCCTTAGCAATGATATACTTTTCTTTAAGCTGAACCACTTCTGCAATAGCTTCATCGGTTGCGGGTGATACTTCAATTCCGTGATTGTCTTCAGTCGCCACCTTGATAACTGTTTCCACAACCGATTTACGTTCTGCCAAAGCCTCTTGCACCTCTTCCAAAGTCTCTGCCATTTCAGTATCAGGTGCTGAACCTTTACGAAAAAAGGGAAACACTTTTTCGCCCCTTGTCGCCTCATGATTTTCAGCAGCATTCTTGTTGAAAAATGCCTGACCACTTTCACTTACAAATACAACGTTTTGCTCTGGGTGATCTTTAAGTAGTTGTTTTGCTAATTTTTCTAATTCTGGTTTCATCTAATTTGTTTTAGAGAATATGCGTTTTAACCAACTCTTTTGATTGGCTGTTTGTATTACAGTAGAATCTTTCGATACGATTTCACTTTCTAAATTTGGTGTTACCTCAAGTGTGGCCGCACCACCTTTTTTAGCTTTTAATTTCTTGATCTCGGTTCTAAACTCATTACTAATCGAGGTCGTTTCTTTTCTAATGGCTTGCTCGATCGTTGGGCGCAATAACTTTACTGTTTGTTTATTGGAAAAAGTACTTGCGAAGTAACCCACCATTCCCGAAGCAATAGCCGTTACAAAAACAATGATTAAGTTCTCCGATAGGTTTTTAAAATTCATTGTTATAAGTCTTTATATTCCTCTTTTCCATTGTAGCAAGGACACATTTTCATAAACTCAAAAGGCTCAATAATTCCATTGCCGTTTTGATCTTTAGAAAAGTCTCTATGTCCAAGTATTTCAGCTTTCTTATACTTAGCCTTTAGTTTCTTTAATAAAAAAACTAAAGCCTCTTTTTGCGCTGGTGTGCGAGTATCTTTTGGGGCAAGGTTTTTATCTAAACCACCAACAGTAGCCACACCAATACTATGTTTATTATGACCTTTTACATGTGCTCCAATCTCTTTTTCGGGTCTTCCGACTTCAATAGTACCATCTAATAAAATCACATAGTGATAACCAATACCTTTCCATCCACGTTTTTTATGCCATGCGTCGATGTCCTTAGCATTTATATTTACACCTTCTACGGTTGCGGTACAATGGAGTACTATGTGTTTTATTGTTCTCATATGGTTTCCCCCTTAAGGGAGCAGGCTACTTGCAATAAGTAAAGCCTGCCATTGTTTAGAAAAAAGAGAATGCTTATGCTGCGTTACCCGATACAATTGCACCGAATCCGTATTCCTGTGTTTTGTCACATAATCCGTAAGTCTGTGTTCTGTACTCAGATTCAGGTTCTGCGTTTCTTGTATCTATAGTTTCAGGTTTGTAAAGAATTTTTACTCTATCTAAGTGATACACTGTGTTTGGGTCATAGAAGAAAATACTTGCATTCTTGTCTGTAGGTACTTTTACCGCCTTTAAAGATTTAAGAATTCCTCCTTCAGTATATAATGGATTATGGTTATTTTTCCATAATTTCAAGGTATAGAAACGTTTTAATTCTCCTGTTTCCTTATCGATAACTATATCTCTATAATTTTGCGTACTAGCTCTATCTAAGATTAAATCTTGAACATGATCTTTACATAATATTAGATTGAATCCATCTGGATTAGGAAGATCTAAACCTTCAATGATTGACCAGAAAATAATTAAATCAGCATAAGTCAATCTTCTACGAGAAGCACCTGTTTTATCTGTAACAATTTCCCCAGTAGTTCTTAACACAGGCATTCCATTTGCATCTTGATTTGGAGCTAATTTGTTCATCACATAATTTCTTGCGCCAATTCTGAAAGATTCTCCATGCTTCACTCTAACAGCAGCACGTTTATCTGTTGTTAGTGCTCTTACTTCTGAATCATCTACAGATGTAGGTGTAGTATCTAACTTATCCCATTCAATTATCCCCTTTTTGAAGTTCATCTTTTTGGGAGTAAACGGATCGCTGTTATTGATAAGTAAATCAACGTTGTTAATCAACTTATTCATTCTAATCCCATCCGCCGTAATTGCTTTTTTAGGTGCTTTTCCCAAAACTCCTAAAAAGTCGTCTTTGAAATTTCTATACTCCTGCAATAATTGCGGTGCCAAATAAGTATTTAAATAAACACCATCTATTAAATCTGCCATTGTTGTCTTTTATTTACGCTACTTTCTTAGTTAAGAAACGCTTCGTTAAACAATTTTTCAAAAATCTCTTTGTGGTCTTCCTCAAGGTTTTTTAACCCTTTTGAATCCTTTTCTTGCCAATCCGCAAACGTCCACTTTTCACGACCGTTCATGATTTCTGGTTGGTTGTCGTCTTTGTCCTTATCTTCTGGCAACTGACGCTCTAAACCGTTGTTAAGGTCAGGTGTACCAGACATACGCTCTAACATCTTAGACACTAAAGCGTAGTTTTGCACAGCATCTTCAATAAGCTGTTCTTTTTCTTTAGCTCCGATCTTACCAGCCTTTAACGCATTTGCGATTAAAACTTCGGCTTGTTCTTGCTTAAAGTTTTTCAATTCGGTTTCGGCTTTATCCGTACGGGAAATTAGATCGTTTACAATACCCGCAACCTGCTCATCAGTTGGATTGCTAGAGGCTTCGACTAAGCCTGCTTTGCCTAAAGCGGCAACTAATAAATTATTCATAGATTTATTTTCATTATTCGGTTCGTGTGGTGTGTAGGCAGCTACTGCCATAGAGTAGTTTTCGTTGTAGCTGTTTACAAGGTCTTTTTCGTCCGTAGTGTCGTTGCTTACCTTTTTTCCGTGGTTTACAATCTCGTCGATTAGGTTGTTGGCTTTTGCGGTTTCCGAATTCATCCAAAGATCAATCCCGCTTTTCATCCATTTGGCAACCGCCTTTTTATCCTTCCCTGTACGCTCGACAAACTTGTTTACAATCTTGGTTTCTTCTTGGTCTACGAAGTCCGCATAGTTGCGTATTTGTTCAGCCTCGCCGCTAATACGACCTTTTGCTTTGTGTGTCATTACACGAGCATACTTATAGGCTTTACGAGTATCACAAAATTGAAGAATAACACCCGCCATTGACGCTGCCATACCAACGACAACCCCGTGAAATTTAATACTACTGGCTTCCATAGCTTCACCAATGGTAAACCCATCGACTACAGAACCACCACCCGAATTGATAATAAGATCACAGTCCGTAACCTTTTCTTTTTCTAATCGGGCAATAGCAGTATAAAATACTTCACTGTTAATACGCCACCCTCCAATGAAACCATTAAGAGCAATAGCAGGACGGTTGTCTTTGCCATTGAGTACCGTAAAAACTTGTTGTGGATTATCTGACATTTCGTTCGATTTACATCACAAATATGAAGCTGCAATTTTGCTTTCGAACAATTGGGAATTAGGGGCTAAACCCCAAGATTTAGGCACTAGACCATATACTTTAAGCCCTAAGTAAACTTTCTTCAAAACCCAGTCAACGCTACCATCTTTGTACATAAAGCGGTGATGATATGGCGAAGACGATGACGATCAAAGACAAGAAAGGCGTTGCGGAAGATCTGTTTCTAAATACAGATAAAACGCAAAAAGAAATTGCCACTATTGTTAAGGTTACCGAAAAGACATTAGGGAAGTGGAAAGATGAAGGAGAATGGGAATTGTTACGACAAGCCCAAACTGTAACAGCAAAAAATATCATACATAATCTATATAAGAAGTCCTATGAAGAATCTTTGAAAGATGATCCTAGCGCAGACAAGATGATTAAATATGCTGGAGCAATAGAAAAGCTAAGCAACCGAAAAGTTACCATCAGTCAAATCATCAATGTATTTAAAGATTTTACCACTTACGCTTTTGGCGAGAATCCAGAAGTTGCTAAAAGCATTAATGAATTAATGCGTGGTTATGTCGATACTAAAATTAATGAAGGTTAATGGCAGTAGCAGCAGACATAACAAAAAGGGATTACAAGGGATGGATCGACTTTTGTGATCAAGTTCGAAATAGTACTTCGGTTACGATTAATGAGTCGAAAGCCGAGCAGCAAAAACGTATTAACCGTGCGCTAGAGGATTACAACTATTTTGTAAAAACCTATTTTCCAAAATATGCCGATGCAGACTGTGCCTACTTCCATATAGACTTTGCGAATGCAGTATTAGCCGATAAGGATTTCTTTGGTGTTGCAGAGTGGCCAAGGGAACATGCCAAATCAGTGCATACCACTATAATTATTCCTATGTGGTTGATTGCACATAAGCAATTAACAGGGATGATCTTGGTAGGAAAAAACAACGATGATGCGTGTAACTTGTTGAGTGACATTCAAGCCCAGCTAATGGAAAACCAATTGTTTGCTAATGATTTTGGGGAGCAATACAATTTCGGAAGTTGGGAAGAGGGAAAGTTTACTACTAAAGAAGGTTTTCAATTTAGAGCGATTGGACGAAAACAATCTCCACGTGGATTCAGAAAAGGAGAAAAACGCCCAAATTATGCTGTTTTTGACGATGTGGATGATGACGAATTGGTACAAAACCCCAAACGTGTAAATAAAGTCGTAGACAACCTTTTAGGAGCTTTATTATTTGCATTAAGTATTAAAGGTTCACGTTTGGTTGGTTCTGGAAATAGAATTCATCAGAATAGTGTAATTGCTAATATTGTAGGAGATACCAAACCTAATATTCCTAAGCGCGAAGGGCTTTATCACAGTAAAGTATTTGCTATTCAAAATGGAAAGCCTGCATGGTGGCAACGCTACACTTTAGAGCAACTAAACAAAAAGATTAAAAAAGCGGGACCCGTTAGAGCAGGTCGCGAATTCTTTCACAAGACAGATATTGAAGGTTCAATTTTTAAAAACGAATATTTCAAATGGGGACGTATTCCAGCTTTACGCTTAATGAATGTTGTTATTGGATATTTAGATCCATCATTTGAAAACAAAGCTACTAGTGACTATAAGGCATGGGCAGTATGGTCTAAAAGACATAACAAAAAGTATTGCATAAAACGCTTTACCCGACGTTGCGAATTAGACGATGCCTTCCGTGCAATGATTGATTTTGAAAAAACACTACCACTAGGAGTTGGTATTATTTGGTACGTAGAAAAGCAATTTTTCAATCGTCCAGTTCAAAATGCATTAAAACGCGTGATTAAAGAAACCAAACATCGACTGTCAGTAATTACTGATGAACGATCTAAAGAGAATAAATACACTCGTATCGTAAAGATGTCTCCAGAATATGCTTCGGGAAATGTGGTATATAACGAAGAGGAGAAACACGATACAGATATGGTAGAAGGGAATATGCAGGTCAAAGGAATTGAACCAGGTTATTCAAGTCCCGACGATGCTCCAGATGCCGACGAAGGAGCTTGGTTTTATTTAGATCAACACATTACCTACGAAGATATACAAGAATCCAGCGTTGAAATCGGACAACGTGAATACTCAGACAACAGATACTAGCTATGCCATTTTTAACAGAAAACGACTATAAAGTCCAAATCCGTCAATGGATTAAAAACATGATAAGCAGCGACGATCCTGCTATCCTAGAATTAGCAGAGCAAAGCGCACAAGAGGAAATGGAGCAGTATCTATCATCACGATTCGATGTTGCTAAAATTTTCAATCCTGATCAAGCACCAGAAGATCGCAATCAATTAGTGGTGATGTATATGATTGATATAGCTATCTATCATTTACACGCAAACATCACACCGAACGACGTACCCGAAGTACGCCAAATTCGCTATGACAATGCCATGCGTTGGTTACAAAAGGTAAACCGTAGTGAACTCACCCCAAACTTACCCAAACTAGTAAGCGAAGGGGAAGAAGGCAGCACAGATAACGCCCTATTTTTCGAAGGGGGAAGTAACGAATCTTACACAACACGATATTAAAATGGGGTTAATAAGTAATTGGATCGAAAATAAAGCCGACAAAAGAGAGCACGAAAATGCGGTAAAAAAACTGGTAGAGGTAATAAAATCCCAACACACCTCGTATCGCAAAGAAATGAAGCATTGGTTAATGGCTAAGAATGCTGCCAAAGACCCCGAACAACCACGTCGAAAGTTGTTAATGGACTTTATCGACGAAGTGTTGGACGATGCTTTTATTTATGGGCGTTTAGAAACGCGTACGCTTCGTATTCTAAATAAAGATTTTAATATTAAAGTTGATGATGAAATTGATGACGACCTAAAGAAACTTTTTGAAAAATCGTGGTTTCGATTCTATATACGTGCTTCGCACGAATCTAATTACTTCGGCTATTCATTACCTTTTGTAAACAAGTTTGATGAAGAAGGAATGATCAAGGAAATGGATTTGGTATTTCGTGACCATATCGTTCCCGAAAAGTGCGAAATCCTTAAAAATCTATACGACCAAAAAGGAGTTGACTTTTCTCAGCCGCCATATACACGTACCAGTATCTTCATCAACCATAAGAATTTCTTAGGCTTATTGAATAAGATCATACCCTTGTATGTGTTCAAAAAGCATTCTTGGCAAAACTGGGACGAATTTGAGGAAAAGTTTGGGCTGCCGATGCGTATCGCCAAAACAGCTAGTACCGATCCACGTGTTTTAAAAGAAATTGACAAATGGCTGAAAGAGCTAGGGAGCTCAGCACGAGCTAGATTTCCAGTAGATACTGAATTAGAAATCAAGGAAAGTAATTCACGTGATGCCTATCAAGTATTTAACGAAAAAAGAAAGGCATGTAACGAGGAAATAGGTTCGTTAATCGACGGTCATATGGAGGCAACTAAAGATACTGGTAGCCGAGCCAAAGCCGACTCAATGATCGAAAGCACTCAAGACCTAATTACAGCTAATGATGCTAAATTTGTAAAGACAAGCGTAAACGAACAATTGATCCCGATGTTGATCGAATTGGGGTATCCACTTCCCGAAAACACCGAGTTCGAATGGAACGAAAACACAAAATTAGACCCAAAAGAACGTTTAGAAATATTTAAAGGAGTTAAGAAGTTAGGGCACAACGTTTCTAAAGATCAAATCAAAAGAGAACTAGATGTAGAACTCGAAGATGCACCACCTCCAGACAATTCTAATACACCGCCAAATAATCGTATTGCAAAT
Source organism: uncultured Aquimarina sp. (assembly GCA_947493035.1). Classification (GTDB taxonomy): domain Bacteria; phylum Bacteroidota; class Bacteroidia; order Flavobacteriales; family Flavobacteriaceae; genus Aquimarina. Next base: position 24,065 of record CANLOW010000009.1, on the reverse strand, counting down.
TTTAATCCGCCCCACAGCGTTCATAACTGTGGGGCGCACCCAGACGATTATCGATTAACGGTATACAATTCGAATTACGATCTAAGCGAAGACGAATTAAGTTTGCTTCGTGCCGTGATGAAGGGTAGCGTAAACTGGAACTACAAAGAGTTCTTACACCATCACCAAGAATTGCTAAAAGGGTTGCGCGAAGGTATTGGCTTGGTCGATACGAGTTTCGATGCTGACGGTCACAAGATGCAAGCTATTATGCGCACCAGCATCCATCGTTTTGGACATGACAAAACGGTAGCCGAAGTATGGCAACTTAACGATATTGTACGTACAAGTAAGGACTTTTCTGAAGTAAAGGAAAGAGCGTTAAAGCTATTTCCGAATTACAAATTACATTGGTTAAAGACCGAATACCAGCAAGCATTCGCAGCTTCGCAAATGGGCGCAAGATGGCAAGAGTGGGTCGAAAATATTGATATCGCACCTTATTGGAAATATGTCTCTGTACTTGATGAAAAAGTACGTGATTCACACAAAGCATTACACGGAAAGGTGTTTCGCAAAGATGATCCCGAATCAGCGAAGTATTTACCGCCTATTGAATTCAATTGCCGTTGTGATGCGGAGGAAGAATTGGATAATTATGACGGTGAAGTAAGCAATTTTAGTGATGCTATTGCTAGTGACCCTGATTTGTGGGAACGCATGCAAAAAACGGGTCACGATGTCAACTGGGGCGATGCGGGTCAAGTATTTAGTAGCGGCCAAAGTTATTTACGCAAGTTACGTGCTGACCCGATCAACTATACCGATCTAACACCCGAAGACTTTGGTCTTGCAAAAACATTTAAATCTAGTTTAAACTTTAATGCAACACGTTTTAAATGGATCGAAAAGTTAGACGATAACGGATTGGTAAAGTTATTTGACCTAAACCATGCACCTGTATGGGCTGGGGCAGAGGCTCTAGAGAACATCGAACCTAATTTAATCAATCAATTAAGTGATGTGTTGCTGTTTCCTGACGAAGTATATCATTTAGGTGCAGATCAGGCATTTCAATATCATTATCTAAAGCATTACAAAGAAGGTTCTATACGTGCGACAGTTGGCTTTTCTCGAAAGCAATCGAAACTATTAGAAGATATCGTTATTGATAAGCAACCAAATAATTTACGTGAAGGCTTATTGACTTATAACAAACCAGATGCTATTGCTTTCGAACAACGATTGTATAATGAAGGACAACAAGCTTTGGATTTACGATCGGAAAAGGGATTCGATACAAAAACAGGTGGTTGGTACTTAACAGAAAAAGGACACCTAAATAATGAAATAGCATTAAACAAAAGTGTAACCGATCGTATGATCACGTTAGGACACAGATTTGTGTTGCGAACTCCTAAATCAGGGGCTACCTATGATACGCTATGGAACGACGTTCCTTTTGAAATTAAAGTTTTAGAAAAATATAGCAATCTAGCAAATAGATTAAAAAAAGAGCTTCAAAAAGCAACAAAACAAGGTTTAGGTAATGCGCTAATTGCGATAAATGGAGGTTATGATCGAAATCAAATTATACGTGGAATTTTAAGTGCTATTAATCAACCTAAATCAGGAGATAGGATAAAGAATGTTAGTATTCTTTTACCAAATAACAAATTAATTCGAATAACTAGAGCTGAAATTAAAAACGGAACGTTTAAAAAGTTGTTATAAAATAAAAGAGTCACCATGAAGGTGACTGCTTTTCTAAGTTAGCCCGACCGTAGACAGGCAGTTCAAATATACAAAAAAATGACTAAGGGAATAGAATACGCACTCGACCTGATAGATAAAACCTTTGGAGTTAACATCCGAAAGGCAAAATCAGCAACCGCAGGTTTAGATTTTGCTGTTGGTAGGGCAAATAGCAATATTGCTACAATAGAAGTTACAGGCCGTAAATCATTTGGAGGCATTGGACGTTATGCTAAACGTGCTGCCATTGGTATTGCGGCTATGCTAAGTGTACAACAGGCGGTGGCATTCGGTAATCAAATTACAGGATTAGAAGCAAAGTTCGAAGGTTACGAAAATGCCATTCGTTTTGCTTCTGGTGCTGCGGCCACTAAAAATTTTCAGTTTCTAGACAATCAAATTGACAAGCTCAATCTAAATGTAGACAGTTCTTACAAAGGATTCAAAACTTTAGCAGCTTCTTTAAAAGGAACACAGCTCGAAGGTCAATCTACAAGAGACATATTCGAAGCAGTTTCGATTGCATCTACTACTATGGGGCTTTCAGCAGACCAAAGTGAAGGAGCATTTTTGGCATTAAGCCAAATGGCAAGTAAGGGAAAGGTGCAAGCCGAAGAACTCAGAGGACAGCTAGGGGAAAGGATACCAGGAGCTTTAAAAATTGCTGCTGATGCTATGGGGGTAAATCAACAGCAGTTCAATAAAATGCTAGATGCTGGAAATGTTTATGCCGAAGACTTCTTACCAAAATTCGCCAAGCAATTAAAGTCAACCTTTCAAGGAGGATTAGCTGTAGCGTCTAATAGTATGCAGGCAAGTATTAACCGCATGAATAATAGTGTTATAAGCTTTAAGCGTAATACAGCGCAATTATTTCGTCCTTTAATTATTAATGTTCAGAATACTATACCTAAAATATTAAAATACATAGAAAGTTTACTACCCAAGTTATTTACATTAAAAGATAGTGCTTTACAAATTTGGGAGGCTTTTAGTCCTTTAAAAGCTGTTTTTAATGATATAGGTAATGAAATTGGTGGAACAGCGGGAGTTATCGATATCATTAGAGGTATTATGGAAAAGACTGCTGTTGTCGTTAATGTAATGTCCACAGGTATAGCAACACTATACGAATTTACAAAACCCTTACATTCAACTATTAAAGGTCTTGCTATAGTATTTGGAATATTGAATGTTATAATGGCTATGAACCCTGTTTTAGCAATTGTACTAGGAATTACAGCTTTGGTTGGTGTTATTGCTTTAGCGTATAAAAAAGTTGATTGGTTTCGAGGTGGTATTAAAGCTACGTGGGAGATAATAAAAGGTTTTGGTATGGCAATAAAAATGGCTGTAGTAGATCGTTTTATGGAATTAATCCGAGGAATAACAGGTGTTGCTAGTGCAATAAAACATCTTTTTGATGGAGAATTTACTAAAGCAGCTGAGGTCGGAAAAAAAGCAATAGGCAATGTATTTGGGGTAGAAACTAAACAGAATTTAATAGCTCATGCACGAGATACTGCTAAGAAAGCAGGTACAGCATATCGTGTTGGACTTTGGGAAGCCTCTAAAAATTCAAAGGTCGCAGTGCCTAAGATATCAAAATCTCCATTATCAAATATTGATAAACAGATACGATCTAAAGGTATATTTAGCGCTCCATTTTCCTCAAATAATGTTAACAAAGAAGAGACTAAAATTGCTTCTAATAACAAAAACAAGATTACAACAAGCGTATCAGCTGCAAAAGGAACAAAGCAATTAACGGTTACCATTGATAAGTTTGTAGAAAATTTATCCATTACAATGGACAAAGGAAAGAACACTTCAAATGATATTAAGCGTGTAATTGAAGAAGTTTTTTTAGAAATGACCGCAGACTTAGAAAAACGACTGGTAAATGTATAATGATAATGCAAAACAGTTTAAAGTACTAGAGAGAGATTACAAGCGATGGCGAAATCAATTGCCTCGCCGTATTGCTGTTACAGGTACTAAGTTTTGGAAGCGCAACATTCAAGTACAAGGATTTGTAGACAAGCCATTTAAAAAATGGGGGAAGTCAAAAAAGAAAAGTGGTCAGACTTTAGTAAAGAGCGGAAACTTAAGGCGTGGTATCCGTTCATTAAGCATTCGGACTAATCGTGTGGTTTGGGGTGTAGATAAATCAATCCCTTATGCCGAAATTCATAATAATGGAGGTAGTTATGTGCCAACTCCGAAACAACGCAGATACTTTTGGGCAATGTATATGCAGACTAATGAAGATCAATGGAAAGGTATGGCATTAGCAAAGAAAATTGATGTTGAACAACGTCAGTTTATAGGAGATAGTAAAGCATTTCCGATTACCATAGATAGGATGATAGTAAAAGATTTAAAACACTTATTTAGATGAGTACCAAAGGCAGTATATACAAAGAAATTACAGGGCACTTGATGCACAGTGTAGAAGGATTAGCACATGCAGCAAAAAATAGAGGACAATTAGATGACACTAGTAATTATATGTTTCCTCGCCCAGCAGTATTTATTAGTTACGGAAATGTACAATATGAAAAACAAGCTGATGGGACACAAATAGGAGATGGCATTCTTAAAGTACGAACAGCCTATGAAAATTATAGTGAAAGTTTTAGCGGAAGTATTGATGAAGACAAAGCAATCGCTTTTTTCGATTTTAACGAAAAAGTACATCAAGCTTTAGAAGGATTACATGGTACTTATTTTAAAAATTTAAGCCGTATCAATGACGAGGATGATGAAGATCATAAAAATATTATTGTTACTTATTTTGAATATGCTATTACTATACTAGACAAAAGCACAGCACATTTAAAAGGCTATCAAAAATTGGCTGTTGATCCAAATATAATTGTAGACGCTAGATTGCAAAAAAAAACAGACAAATCTGTTGATTCATCTGTTTTAGAATATTTACCAATAATACCTAATCAGTAATTTGAAACATTTACTACCTCTACACTAGCGATACCTTTATCTAGTTTGAAAGTGGCAATATCGCTTAAAAAACGTACTGTTGCCACTTCATTAGATTTAACATTATTTAAATCTAGTTGAGTTGACCAGTAGGACGTAAATAGTTTTATCAGTGAATCGGTATCTCCAGTTACTGTTAATTTCTTTATTGCTCTAACACCTAAATCTTCATTGTTGAATTTAGGAAAGTACTCAAACATAAATTCAAGACGTTTTTCTTTAATCTTACCCACTGGTTTTACTATGTGTACCGATTTCCAACATAAATCACCGCAAGGATTAGAATAAGATTCACTTTGCGGAATATTCAGTTCTGTAATTGCGTAATCTACAAGTGCTTGCTGATTGAAAGCCAAGTCTTTTGGAGCATCTATTAAAATAGTTTGTAAAGGATGTTTTTGTATAGCCATCACATCTAAAGATGAATATTTAGTTTGTGCAAATACAAAAACAGGTAAAATGAAAATTAAAAATCGTAGCATTTTATAAATCTTTATAATATCCCGTTTGGGATATAATTAAACTGATTGTTTCAGGAAGTAATAACGGATATTCTTCGTGTAACTTTATGATAGCTTTGTCTGACCTTAAGTTTTTTTTCTCGTATAAATCGTGAAACTTTTTTCTAATGATTTTGTTTCTCTTAATCAATCGTTCTCTCTTCGTGCTCTCCTTCATAAATCAAGGTTTTACACAAAGTTAACTTTCTTTTGTTAAAAACAAAGAGGGGTTTATAAGTCTAGTGTCATTATATTAACTGAATTATGTTCATAAAGGAATTCGTTTTTTCGATCCTTTCATTTTGATCATCTGCATAAGCCGACTTTACCCATTCTGAAAAAATTTCTAATAAATCATTCTTTATTTCATTTTTCATTTTATTTAAAGATCTAGTTTCTATGCTTGATTTCTTTTGTAATACACTTTCAAGTCTTTTTAAATTATCGATAGTATCTATTACTAATCTTTGTGCTTCTTCTTCTAATCCAACATCTTTAATCAAAGATTCTATTTCATTAATCCTCATATTCGTAATTCGTATAAATTATAACTTGGTCGTTTTTAATTTTTCTAGATTTCTTAATATATTTTCCTTTACTTCATCAAATTCAATATTTATTTCATCTCTTAAAACTTTTATATTCATAAGCAACCTCAATAAAACAAAGAATGCCAAAATAACCGTTACAGCTATTACATGAGTATAAAAAGAATCAAGCTGTTGACCAGGATTGAAAATCCAAATTAAATCAACTAAATAAAAGTGTAGAGGGGGGATAACACTGTAAGTATATGCTTTACAAAGTACGCAAAGTAAAATTATTATAGGGACTAATGTAATCCCAAGATAATCGTTAAATATGTTGCATGATTCAAATTGATAGCAAAAATCAAATATTTTTAAATCAAAAAGCAACAATGCTATTTTTCGAGGTATAAGAGGTAGAGTTGAGATCCAATTAAAAAAGGCCTTTACTTCATTTATGTATAAAAGTAAGATCGAAAAGGTAGGTATGATAGAAATAAATAAGCGCACATCAAACCTTAACTCGTCTAATTTTAGTGAAAAATTTAATGTGCGTATAATTTTCTTCATATTATTATCTATTTCCCCTTCCTGGATATGTTTTTCTAGTATTTTGCAATGGTGAAAACTGGTCTACACTGGATACATCTTCATTATTTTCTTGAATATCTGCTGTGTCAGGTGTACAAGAAACTACAATTAAAAATACTGCTAATACTAATGTTTTGATGTTGAATAAATATTTCATGATATAAGATTTAAATTTTACAAATAATACAACGCTCATTTGTATTTACCAACTCTCAAATATCCTATATAGAGATAATTATCAACAACTTTTCAAATATATATTGTTTTTTGTTTCAAAAGAGTTTCAATTTTACAACTCTTTATTTTTATCATTTTTTAAAAAAAAACATGCTTTTAACATGAATAACTACCTTAAATCCATTTATTTGTGTTGTTTTCATAAAAACTTTTTTTTCATTCGCCTTTTAAAAACTAGTTAGGTATTTTAGGTAACTAAATTAATCTTAGTTACATTTTTACTTTTAAATATATACGTACTTGTACGTATATACAGTTATTAAGGCATATATTTAGTTACAATCTCAATCGCTTCCTCAACCCCTTGTTGCTTTCCGTGTTGTTCAATAGCTAATTCTCTGTCAAATTCAGAATTAGATTCTTTCTCCCAATACGATTCTCTTTCCTTAAGATCGTTTAATATACATGCCTTAATACCATGTATGTTCAATGGCTCAGTTTCCTGTTCTGCGAATGGTTGTTGCTCACTTGCTTTTTCTTTTATTTTTTCTCTCACAACTCCTTCGTAGATATTACCACCTATTTCTAATTCATCTCCAAAATAATCAACTAACGAGGTTAAGAATGACCCATCCTTAACAAAGGAAGCATCAACACACCACATTAACTGTTTATCGCACCAAACTACAGGCATTAGACTTGTGCCTACTCCATTTTCTAAATCTTCACCATCTAGAGGAAATCTATCGATCAAACAAAAACCGCCGTAAATTTTATCTCCATTCTTATCTTTTAAACCTATAAACTTCATTAATTCACAATCCTCAACAGGAAAGATGTTTTCATCAAAACAAGGACTGTTTGGACAATCCGCAAACACATACTCTGTGTTTATACAATGAACATCAAACACTCCCTTTTCTGGATGATAAGCTTTATAATCAAAATCATTCATAATATTAAGATTGCCTTATCAGGCATTTTGAGCCACCGCGCAAAAAATAAAAGAAAAACGGGGCTTGGTTAGTATTCGGTGGTAAGGCGCACCGTCGCCACTAAAACATACAATCGCACATTAGCAAGCATTTACTTATCAATAAGCTTTTCTGCCTTTACTAGCATTCTGTAACACTCCATAAATCCGTCATATTTAGCATCACCATAATTATGTTCGTGGTATTTCTCAGTGGCTATTTCGTGCATTTCAAGTTCAGTTTTAAAACGCTTGCTAACAATGTGTATAGGTAATTTATTTACTTGCTTTAGTGCAAAATCTACACCTGCGTTAAATCCATTACCAAAGTAAGCATTATGTCCTGCTTTTAAGTAAGCTTCGTTCTGTCCGTCAATTATTTCTCCTTTTGTTAATTTTATCATTTTGTTTCGTTCTTTTAATTCGTAAATAAACTACCCATACACTTGTACATTAGCAAATATTAATCCTTAACTGGTGTAAACTCCGAAAGTGGAGCAAAAAATTCTTTTCCTGTCATTTGACAATCCACGAGCATCATTTTTCCAAATCTAGGATGAGCATATATTTTTTTAAAAACACCTATAACACCATCTTGATGCCTGTATTTATTACTCACATCTATTTTATTAATTGAACTCGATAAAATATCAACTAAATCAAGTGCTGATTTGGCTAATCCATTTTTTTCTGATTGATACTTTTCATCTCTCAATTCTACAATTGTTTGCTTTAAACTATTTACAGTTAATTTATTGAAATCCATAATCGATGTATTTAAAAACATTTGCTAACACCACCTAAATTTAATTGCCTATTAAGGCTAGTGTTAAATTTGATAGTCAGTGTTTAAGGCAACTAACTTTAGCCATGCTCAGTATCACAAATCATTTAAAACTAGTACCACGAACAATTTGTGTGTTATACTCCATATCTATCATATACATATCACCATTATGCGGTAGGTTGATAGGAAGTTCAATTTTCATCAATTTACAAACGTGGGTGATAGTTCTTAATATTGATTCTTGTTCCTTATCCTTTTTGATTAATTCTCGTTTAAGTCGATCTAATTCCTCTTCATACTTCGAATCATCAATAACACATTGAATTAGTAACGATTTAGCCTTCTCTTTATCTCCTTGTAATACATCATGCACCATAGAGAAACTTTGATGAGTTGTATCCATATATTCTTTAGTCTCTCTATCCATGAAATTGTGATAATAGTGTGTATGGCTTTGAATTATTGGCTAAGATTAGTATAAACCTGATAATACATAATATTATCGAAAGTATAACAAGTAACATATTCATATCATTTAATCAATTGTAACATGTGCCCAGTTTTCACCTCTTTGAATTCTATTGACTTGCATTGTTGAAACACCAAATTGTGCAGCGATTACTTTAATTTTATTTTTGGGGTTTTTTAACATTTTCTTAATTATTTTCACTCTACCTTCATTAAGCTTTTTCCCAAAACCAGTGTATGATCCTTTCTCTCGATCATACTGTGGATCATTAAACATATGTTCGTATCTTTCTTTATGATTCACCCATTTTAGATTCGATAAATGATTGTTTTTTTTATTATAGTCTAAATGAATTACCCATTTTTTAGACATGTCATTATTTGGAATAAAGACTTCTGCCATAAGTCTATGTATTAATCTTTGCGTGCTTGTTCCTTTAGGTGTTTTCAATTGAATGGAGGGATACCCTTTAAGGTTGCCGCCTTTTCGATATTCCCAAACTTCCAAATCTTCATTCCATTTTTGTAAATTCCCTAAGTTTGAAACTTGCCACTCTCCGTTGTCGCAGATTCCTTTATCAAATATGATCTCTTTCCATTTTTCCATTTTAATGTGATTTAAATCTTGTTTAAATTTCGTTTAAGAAGTTTCGCTTCCAGTTTACTTTTTTCATTTTGTAACTTCTCTAATTCGTTGGTTCTTTGACACAATTGGGTAATTGTAAAAAATAACGTTATGCCGATTAAGTAAGCTAATAATGTGAGTATTGCTGCTGCTGACAATGCTAATAGTTCTTCTTTACTACTTTTTACTTTCACGGTTATTTTTTTTTCGGTTTTCTTTTTCTAAATCGTGCGTACAGTTTCTAAATCGACTAGGAGTGTCGTGTTGAAATTCACATTTTGGACAGATCAATGAAACTTTATATTTTTCAAGCTGATCTATTTTTAGTTTCAAATTTTCATTTTTGACTTCTTTTTCTTCAAGTTGTTTTTTACTTGAAACTAGCTTTTCATTTGACGACTTTAATTCATTTTGTAAACCTTCAAATTGTTCTAATAGCTGATTTCCTACTTTTTCAGAAACCATTCCAACTAATAACCATTCAAAGAAAATAGCCATTAAGGATAAAAATGCACCTCGTACCACTTCGACAACATCACTACTCGAAAACACTTGAAACAAAAACAAATACAAGCCCAATGACGAGAACAACAACCCATACTTAATAATTTGATGTTCCTTGTTTTTCTCATCGAAATTGGCATTGAACACGGTACTAATCATGGCACCTGCCAGCCCAAATAATACAGCGAAAGGGATCTCTAAATTTTGGTTAGAGTAGTGTAGCTGCTCAGTGGCTACATAGCCCAATTTCCAACCTAGTCCTGCCATATATAACATTGTCGGCACTAAAGCTGCCCATTCTCCTTGTAGCCAATGATTTTTTAGAGTTGTTTTTGTTTTCATGATTATAAACTTCTATAGTCACTTTCCCAGCGACGTTTATTAAGATATGTAGAGGGATAGGTTTTAGCTATTCCATTGTTTCTTTTTAGGTAGTTATTATAATGCTTTACACCTATAATAGCAGATATTTTGTCTTTCTTTGATAATTTATTCCAAGCTTTTTCAGCTTCCTGTTTTCCTACTTTATAATCGTACAATGCGTAGAAGTTTAAGAAGGTTATATCGAATTCTTCTTTAAAGATTTCAAAATTCTTTTTTAACACATATTTCCAACTCAATACTACGTCTTCTGAAACAGGGAAGTTGTTTTCTGAAAAAAGCCAATTAACTTGTTTCGACGTTAAAGCGTCACCATGAATTTCAAAGCTTTTTATTTGCCCTTCAAGATTGAATCTAAAAATCCATATTACATTTGTATTTCGAGACCTACAGGTATATGAGGTTAATGGTTCATTCATTATTGTAGTTTTTGATCTAATTGATGTATTGTTTTTCTTAACAAAGCATTATGTAATGGATTGTATTTAATTTCAGGTTCATTCATTAAAACTCCTTTCAGCGCCCAAGCTTCATGATATTTTAATCCTATTTTTATAGGTTTGGCACTTTGAAATAAATCATTTTTTTTAATGAGATTTTTGTGTTTTTTATCAAACATATCCGCCAACACAAACCCGATGCTACGTATTATTTTTTGATTGATATTGTTATTATTTAAAGGTTGATAGACATCTTGTAAAATGTTACTTATCAATGGGACTGTATCAACCGATATCTTTAAATCTATCTTCATATGTTTTTGAATAAACATTTATGATATAATTAAACTCATAAATCAATAGTTCTTTTATTGTTTCTGGTTTGGGTATCCCATTATTGATAGTGAAAATGATTTCCTGTCCATTGTTTCTAACTAAACAATGCTTATTAATCGGCTTCAATAATGGATAGATAATCATCTACAATCTGTTTCTGGCTTAGTAATAAACTGCCCACAATTCATGCACTTTACCCTTGTGGTTTCACAAGTCAAAACAACACTAATAACAACTAACTTCAGTGCATCTTGAGGGTGTGGGCAGTTATTTGTTTTTTTCATCCTTTATCTAAAATTTGCTCTAACGCGAAAATGATTTTAGATAACTCAGGATAGCTTAAATTCATCAAACACTTATTTACTGGACTTTTTTCACTCATTAGCCAATCATATAGTGTTTTCATATTTACAACTGTACCTAGCCTTTCATGGTATTTAACCCAACCTAGTTGCCGGCATAAGCTCATAATATACTTGTGTTTGCTATTACTTAAGTCAAATTGCAAGTGTCTTGGTGTACCTAATTCTTTTCTATTACTTTTTAATGATTTGATCAGCTCATCAGCTTCTTTAAAAAATAGTTTTGTAAGACTATCCGTACGCCCATTACTAAATTCACTAGCTAATACAACTTTAATATCGTGTTTGTAATTAATAGCGCCCATAATGGTTAGCCGTTGTGCTTTAGTGGACATTAATTTCTCAATTGTTCTCATCTGTTAAGTTTTTTATAACCTCGTTGCTTTTTAGTGCTTCATTAAACCCTTTTTTAAAAGCGGTTTCATGTAAGTTTTTTAAGTATTCTTGCAACTTGTTTTGTGCGATTATTACTTCTCTGGTACTTTCGTAATCATCTAGAGTAAGTATTTTTATAACATTTACTGAAGCATCAACAGGATCAAACATTTGTTTTTAATATTAGAGTTTTTCGATCTATACGAATATATTTAGCTCCGTTTTTTAATTTTTCTAAATCTTGTGTTTTAACCTTTTCTAAAACCTGTAAAGCTTTTATTCTTAGATGCTTTGGTGTTTCAAATCCTCTGCCATCTTGTTCTATATGTGAATTCATAATGATAATAAGTGTTTGTTAAACTCTTTTTTTTCATACTCGGTTAGTTCTAGACTAGTAATCCAGTTACCGTTTTGATCTTTACGAACTGGCTTACCGTTAATACGGTAGCCAGTTTGTGTTCTAATAATTTTTACAGACATATCTTGGGGGAAATGCTATTCTAACTCAGAAACCTTAAAATCCAAAGGCTCTATAAAATCTACACTGCTAATACTTAACCCTATACCTTTCTTTTTTCCTAATTCATCGGTGGTGTAAGCATCTATGAAGTGACAAGACTTTTGAGGACGATATGCTTTTTTTACAATATCTACTCCCTCAATAAACTCTGCATCTCCACGTTCATCAGCAATTTTAGACAATTCTAATACCCTACCAGATTTAAGGTTTCCTTTGTCATCTTTTTTGAGGTACCCATTAATTGTTTTTACTAAGAAAGCTGTATCATCATCTTTTATTAAAGAATCTAGGTATCGTACAATCATTGCTTCTCCTGCGCTTACCGTATCATCCCAACCATCAGATACACGAACGCCTATCTTTATGGTTTCACCAGTATCTAAGCTAAAGGAGTGAGACTGTTGTCTTTCTTTGACACCAAATGTTTCCTCTTTAATCTGAAGAAGATCCTTAAAGTCTTTGAATACTTCCGTTTTTACTTCAGATATATATTCACTTAAATTAATTAGTTTACCTACGATAACAGGTAGATTCTCATTCACTAAGGCCTTATAAGCTCTTTTGCTTTCTTCTTTTGCTTTGTTCTTTTCTCTTAGTGCTGCTCTTAATTCAGCTTCAGAGAATTGATTGGCTACATCACTCATATTTCAATCTAATTACTAATTACTTTTGGATTAATTTTTCTAAGAATACCTTGTATAGCATTTTCAATTTTTACTGGGACTTTATATCTTGGCGTATTGTTTCGGTTTGTTATTATTTCTTGCTCTAACACCCTAAACCAAGAGGATAACTCTTGATGTATACAAATGCGTTGTCCTATTGTTAAATGCCTATCTTTTTTTAAACTATAGTTTAACACTATCCATAAATCATTCATTCGATTATGTATATCATCTCTATCCATTTGATTTAATTGTTAATGGTTGCTTTATTTTGTAAGGGTATTTTTATAATTCGATTAGGGTCTTTTTTAGATAAAAGTATCTTTGGATATGCAGTTATATGACAGGTGTAGCTATCATATAGATTTCTTATATCTTCAATATTCGCGTTTTTATTATCTATGTTGATTTGCACGTAGTCTAACAGAAAGTTTTTTTCCTTTAAATTGTACTCACGACAAAACCAATTATATATGATCTGATTATTCAATATTTCCTGTAGGTGAGTAGTGTCCCTAGAATGTTCGTCAGCCCAATTCATGTAAAAGCTGAATTTTAGCATTTCGTACTGCTCTTTATTGTATTGTAGTATGTTATATATTTTTTTCATTGTTTTATGCTGTTGCTGGTTGTACACCTCTTGCTAGTTCATATCCTTCATCCCATACAATGTATTGCCCGCCGTTTTGACCTATACATCTACCTTGGCAACTGGCTAAATAGGCCTCACAATAAATCTTTTGATTTGCATCGTATCTTATAAATTTCTCAAGAGGATGCTTTGGCTCTTTTCCTTCAGCATGCCCTGTTATGATATATGTTTTGTTAGGATAAGTTTTCATCATTAATTCGTATTGTTCCTTTTTTTTGAATAAATACATAGCCGAATCAATAACATATACTTGTGGACTATTACGTCTTCCCATATATTCCATCATTTCATCAAAATTATACTCTTGAATAAAAAAGTTTTTTTGTACTTCGTGCATATCAAATAATTCGGTTCTTTCTACAAAATCAGCATCATCTGTTCCTTCTTCTAAAGGGTTATATAGTCCTTTATAATATTTACACAGTTCTTTAAATAATTGCATTGTTTTACTGCTTTTTCCACTTCCCGAATTACCCCATATAAACCATACACTTGCTTTTTGTGGTTGTCTATATGTTTCGAAAAACTTTCCTTCAAATGGTATTCTCTCTATTTTTTGATTCTGTAGATTTGAATATGTTAATACTCTTTTTAGTTTCATTATTTATACTCTGATTCCGAGAGGTTACAAACAGCTCTCACATGGTTCAACGTCATCTCCTTCTTCATTCTATCTGCTTCTCGTCTTGCTGGCACTAATATGTCATGTAATTCCCCGTAATTTTCACAATGTGTTTGTAAGAATCTGATAAGCTTTTTATCCTCTATATCCTCTAAAAAAAGGCTAAAGCTTTTATCCATTTTAGGTAATCGCAATACACAAAATTTCAATCGTCTCCATAATTGCGGAATTCCTGCTCTATTTCGTTTTCTTAAAACTTCTATATTATCTATAAAGTGTTGTGTGCCTATTAATAAAATAGCTGCTTTTTCATGTAAGTAATCGTATAGTGATTTTACCAAAGAACATAATGCCGCTGCTGACATAAACTCTATTTCATCGAAAATAAGAGTGGGTTTATATCCATCTTCTCGAAGATTATCCAGCTTTTTAATTATTTCTTTGATTTTTTTAGATTTCGATTTTGCATTAGTATTGATATTTAATGCATCAAGTGTTTTATCAATTAAATCACCTATAGTATCACTTTTACCTACTGTTACAGAAAATACATCTACAGGGTATTTTCTCATAAATAAGTTTTTTAGATACGTTTTGCCAATTCCTGTTTCTCCAATGATTACGTTAGTGAATCCATATTCTCGTGCATCAAATAAATAAGAAAGCATCGCTTTACTCTCGTCTGTTTGCACTATGTTCCAATAACTTTTTTCAATACTAAAACCTATTGCTTCGGCTATTTTATAGAAGTGTTTATTGGGAATATTTCTCTTTTTACTCCTTCCTGCGTCATACATGAAGTCAGAGTCTTCACGAAGAATTCGGGAAATGTGGGCTTTATCAACACCACTGCGTTCAGCAAAAATAGCCTGGGGCATACTATGTTCTTCTAAGTATACTTTTAGCCTCTTTGCGATTTCTCTCTTTTTACTAATCTCCATCTTCTAAAAAATCTTCAACATTAATATTCTTACTTTCTATATATTCCATTTGGCGGTTTTTGCTTTTTTGCTCATTCGCTATGATTTCTTTTTCTTCGTATTGATCGAGTACTGTTTGACCACTATTCAGCATTCTTTGTTTTGATTTATGATCTTTGTGCTGACCTCGACTATCTGTCAACACCATTTTAGCTAAAGTGTTTTCTAATTTTGGGTTTTCTAATATGGGTTCTATTAGCCCGAAATTATCTTCGTGAAACTGCTGTGTTAATTCAATTGCTTTCCTATTGAATTGCTCATTTAATGCCATTTCAACACCATCTCCATCCTTTCGATCTGCAATTGCCATAGGCTCTAAATACATTTCTTCTAAAATGAATCTTTTCTCACCATTCATGCTTGTAGCAAGTACTCGGCTCATATCTGAAGGATCGTAATACAATTTCCAATCTAGATGATGATTTTTCCTGAAATCAATATCAAATGAATCATAACTATACTTTACCCCTAGACGCTCCATAAGGAGTCCGGCTCCTTTAAGCTTTATTGTTCTTGGAGAAGTTTCCCCCAAAGTCAGTAAAAAACGCTCTTGATTTATTTGAAGTTTGTGTTGTTCTTGTGTATCCTCAAAAAAGCTACCGAGATAATCATGTTGTTTTTTAGCTCGTTCAGCCTCCATTATAGAGATGATTTGATTTTCACATCCTTTGCGATTAGGAAAACTTTTCTTTATTTTATTAGAGTAGTCATCATTTACAGTGTTTTTACTACCGCTATCGATGTTATATCCAGACCAGTTATCATGTAGTTTTGCATATTTTTTATTTATATAATTGAAATATGGTTCAATTACTTTGGATTTAGAATTTTTTGCTCTCGCAGGAGTGAAGTGCTTTGTACAAGCTCGATATAATGGCTCAAGAGTCTTTATCGCGTATCTGTCAGTCTGTAATTGATACGGTAAGTAATACTCACCAAAAAGCTCTTTTGTATGTTTTACTGCTTCATAAATCGCTTGTTTTATTAATTTAGGAGTTTCATGAGTACCTATAGCATATCCTATTGGATATTTATTAAAAGGATCCAAAACAACTACTATAGTTAACCTATTATGATAAGTTGTTGTTCTTTTTCCGTTTTTGTCTGTTACCACGGATTGATATAGTAATTCTACATCCCAACCATCTATAGTCCAATATAACATTGAAGCACTAGGTGCTTTTCTTCTATTTTGCTTAAGCATGGTGTCCCTAAATTCTTTTTCTCCTTTCCGTGCTGCATAAGTAAGGAAGCTGTTTTTAGGTCTTCTACCTGAAACTATTTTAGCAGTAATATTTTCCCAATTATATATTTTGGCTACTTCGTTGTATATATCTGAAATTTGCTCATTATCTAAATTGGTATGCTTAGAAATAAGAGAATCTAATAAAGCATGCTGCTGCTTTTCTCTAACACGAGCAGCATTAGAGTTGTTTAGTTTTCCTGAAATAAGAGTTTTATATCCATTCTTTTTATAGTCATTAACTTTTCTTCGTAAACCATTTTTAGAAGCAGGTAAATTAAATTTCACTTTAGTAAAAGCATTGACATCATTACTGATTGCCTGATACATATCTACTCTAGATACCCCTAAAGTTTTAAGGTAACTTTTTCGATTAGCCATAACTTTAACAATAGTATTTAAAACAGATGCATTGTAAGTGTATTCACGAATAAGATCACTATTCAATTTCTGATTATCTCCATAACGATGTTCTAAGAAAAAAGAAAAAGCCAGTTGATCATATTCGTAGTGCTTTTCAAAGAAAGTCTTTCTTAGTTCTTTTGGAGGATTTCCAAAAACTTCTATTATTTGATCTTTCCAACCTTTACACAAACTTTTGAATTCAACTAATGCTGGTTGATTTGTAGAAGGCATTCTAAGTCTTCTTTCATGTGCTGTTTTTGAATTTAATCTGGCGTTCAATGTCCTTCTAGCTATTAACTTCAAACTATCAGGATGGGATAATTCACCTCCTATGATGAATTTCATCATTATACCTAGTTTACCGTTATAGAATTCATATGGACTTTCGCTTACCATTTTACTAATTGTTTTCTATTATATTGTTATAAACCTCTTCTTTAGCTGATGTAGCTTCTTCATAGGTTTTTTTTATTTCTAAGGCTTTTTTTCCTACCCTATCACCTTTTATTGCCTTGACTACATACTGGTATCCAACATTGTATTTTTTTTCTAATCTATTGATAATTAGCTTATCGTACGCATTCCTCTTCATCAATTTTTTTTTCATTATTTTGTACAAAACTTTATACAAATCTATAGGTTTTTTTTACTTTAGCAACTTATTTGAGTATTTTTTTACTTTGTTGAGTAAAAAAAGCCTTGTTTAGAGTGAAGAAAACCCTTTAAATATATAGGCTAACCACCTTGTTTTACCATTCATGATAACAGATAGAATATATCAACTATACAAAATCTTAGGATTTGATACTATAACTGAATTTGAACTCAGTATACCAGTTTCTCAGGGTGTTATAAGTAAGGCTCACAATAAAAAAACATATATTTCCTCTAAATGGATTGAATTATTAGCTGAAAAATACCCTATTAACGGTCATTGGCTTTTAACAGGAAAGGGAAACCCACTACTTAATAACAACCAAGATTACCCACCATCGGCTATTTCCAACAATATTGTTTCAGAAGAGTTAGTTCACTATAAGTCAAAAAAGGATTTAATAACAATACCCGTTGTAGACGAAGATCAAATATTGAAATACAAAAAACACACAGCAAATATTCAAGATCGTACAATTTTAATACCTGAGCTTCAAAATAGGGGCGACTTTGTAATTCAAATGTATGATGATAGTATGTTACCTAAGTACAGTAGTGGTTCTTATTATATATGTAAGTATATTGACGAAAAAAATATAATTGATTGGGGTAAAATATTTATACTTTCCTCAAAAAATGGAGTTCTTTTAAAGCGTCTACACCCATCGGCAGAAGACGAGGATAGTGTACTATGTGTCTCTGATAATGATAAAATACCCTCATTTAATATCAAAAAAGATTTAATTCAAAATTTCTTCATAGTTATAGGAGTTTTTAGCATCGAATCATAAACGAAATATTCCATAACCTTTTTTTATAGTTTATTATTAATTGAATTTCAATTAAGTGTTTGATTTTGTGGTTATTGCAAGTGTATCAAACTTAATTTTGTGTATTATAGGGTATATAACCCCTGTTCTTTTTTGCTTTTTTATCACTAAAAATGCATTTATAGGTGTTACTTACGAGTATTTTTACACAACGGAAGTTTCCCCTGTTATTACCCCCGTAGTTCCTCTGTAGTGTTTTTTAACTATAAAAACCAAATAAACATGTATTATAAATTTTAAACCCAATTATATATTTACTTTTGAGCATAAAAAAAGCCTATTTTAAAAGGCATCAACGGTATTTTATATAGATTTATTGATTGTGTAGTATTTATTCCCCTGTTTAAGCGTTTTTTATTTGATATAAGGGTAATTAAATGGTACTAAATGGTATTAATAAACATTTCGTGTTTTTATGTGTTTATTATAATATACCCTTTAAACCCTTATAAATAAAGGGTTTTAAAGGTTTTATGCTTTTCTGATCTTTGTTTATTTGGTATGTAGCCCTATAAATAAGTGCTTGAAGTTTTTTTTTAATCAATTAAGGCACTTGTATAATAAGTAGGTTAAAGTGTCATATTGTTTGAGTAATCAAGTACCGTTATAAAGTTTCACATCAGGGCTATCATCATTTTTTTGCCAACATAGGTTGTGAAAAATGACACCTAAATCCTGTTGTATAACAAAGTAGCCTACTTTTTTAGAATGTAGAGTCATGATTATATCTCAAAACTTGTGGTTACGATCGATTTTGCTAAGGGCATCTTTAGAGATATTCATATTTGCCACCTGTTTTAAGTATAATTGAGTATTGATTATAGAGCCTTTTAAGTTTTGTATATTCCCAATGATACGAAAAAAGCTTTTTGTATTATCAACCTCTAAGTTTTCTATGTCAACTCCATAAGTCTGTAAAAAAGAATTGTGTGAAGAAACTTGAAGGTTTTTAATGTTTAAGGTTTTTTCTAGTGAACGCCAATTGAGCTGTGATGTGTTTAGTGTGAGTGCTAAGCTATCGATATGACCAAATATATGTACCTCAGAGTTCTTAGCTATAATTCTTTTTAGAGATTGTTTATTGACATTGATTTCCAGTTTGGATCTACCTACATTTTGAAATTGATCAATAACCAATGTATCTGCTTCCATATGATATTTCAATTCTGGAATTTCGTCTCCTTCAAATGTTTGAACTTTAATACACGGCTTTTCCGTCAATTTGATATTTGCTTGATTCCGTCTTTCCAAACCTTTTGTGCGTATATTATTGATTTTTATGTAGCTAAAATCAGATAGATTAGTGGTATGATCCACTCTAGTTATTTCGCCATTAGGCCACCCCATAATTCTGATTTCAGCAAATGCTGCTATTGTATAAAGGCAGATACACAGGATCAAGCCTATTAATAATTTATTGCTAGTTTTCATGATTCGTTTTGTTTAAGGTTGATGTGTTTTTTTAATTCATCATTCGATACACCAGCGATTTTAGCCTGGCGCAAAAAATCAGGGAGCACTACTTGGAAGAATTCATCTTTTTTATGATTCTGAATTTTGGAAACGGCATCTGTTTTTACATGATAACCGATCCCTCTTTTATTTTCTATAATTTCCATATGTTGAAGCTCTTTAAATGTTCTCATGATGGTGGTTGGGTTAACCCCCATATCAGCAGCTAACTCTCTTACAGAGGGTATTTTTTCTCCTGGTTTATAAACTCCACTGACTACCTTTTCACTAATATTATCAGCGATTTGGAGAAATATTGATTTGTCATTGTTAAAATTCATATCACACCTGCTTTTCTTTAAATTTTAGATAGCTAACAATTATCAAAGTAAAATTTATGGCAAAGAAAACTCTGCCAGTAAAGGGTTCTAAAGCATGTTCTTGTATAGGAATTAAGGAGAGCTCAAAATCGCTAATAGGATGATATGCTCTTGTATCAAATAGATAAATTGAACAAATGATAAATGTAGCATACAGTAACCAGATAAGGGCAACGCGAAAAAGGGTTTTTACTATGGGTTGTTTCATATATTGGATTGCTCCCACAAATACCATGTTGAATAGCATTAAAACAAATAGTGCGTTTGATACATATCCATAAATGGGTAGATCTACATTAAAAGAGTACCATAAAAAGCGAATTGGCTGATAGTAAAACTCTAATTTTTGAAATAATGTACTGGCAAAGATCAATTCCAGATTGGCTACTAACCAATATGCGATTGGAGCTAATAAAAAGAAAAGCAGTATACGACTTAGATACTCGAAGGTGAATTTCTCTAATCTTGTTGAAGGAACCAGTAAATAAGACATTGTACTTTCTTTAGATCGAAAAGAAGTATAGGAAGTCCCTGTGTATAAAATACCTGCTGCAACAAAACTAAGCTGATATAGACTTTCTTTAAATTGATTGTTAAATGCTAATTGTCTATCGAATATGTGAATGGCAAACATTATAATGAATAGGCACCCCATGAATGCCGCCAAAGGTATCAGGTACAATTTATAACTTTCGATTAGATGTTTTCTAATTAGTAAGCCAAACCGGGGAATATTAAATGTATTATTCATTTTCAAATAGGTTAGTACCCTTTGCTAGGGCGTTAAACAATAATTCTATGTTTACAGAAGTGTTTCCATTTATCTGAGGTTTTATAACTTGATAGCCAAACGGGCTAGTCTCGCTGTATAATACATCATCATCAAGTTTTGTCATTTGTCCAAACTGCAGTTGGTTAGATATTTCGAGCATGTCTTTGTGGAGCAATACTTTTCCATGATCTAGCATGATGATTTTATCTATTAGATGTTCAACATCTTTTACTTGATGAGTTGAAATTAGTACTAGCTGATCTTCGTCTAAAGAGCTTGCAACTATCTTTTTGAATATACCTTTAGAAGTAATGTCAAGTCCGTTAGTAGGCTCGTCTAATATTAAGAGTCTGCATTTTGTTGCCAACGCAAAGGAAATGAGGTACTTTTTCTTTTGCCCATAAGACATCTTATCGATTCTATTTCCAGTAGGCAGTTCAAACTCATCTAAAAGTTTATGAAGTAGCTTGTGATCGAATCTTGGGTAAAAAGAACTGTTTGCTTTTACATGATTGCTAATGGAAACTGATGGAAGGGAAAATTCTTCGGCAACAAAGAATAGGTCTGATAAGAAATTCGCGTTTCTTTTTTCAGGAATGTAATTACCTACCTTGATTTCTCCTTGCTTAGGGGGTAAAAGACCCGAAATCATTTTTAGGAGAGTGGTTTTTCCAGCTCCGTTTTTACCTAATAAGCCAGTGATACTTCTAGGTTTTAGATTTAAGGTAATTTGATCAAATAAGGGCTCTTTGTTCTTGTAGCCAAAATTTAGGTTTTTAATGTTTATCATCTCTATTGCTTTACTGTGTGACTTAAGTAGTACAGTGCAATAGTAGTAGTTTTTATTGAAATACAAAAAGAATATCGTACTAATCAGTAATTTTTAGGTATAATGCTGGAATATAAATGGCTTATATTCATTTATATGGGAATTTCATATGCTATAAAACTCACTTTTCATTTGACCTAGAATCACATAAATATGAATAAATACAAATATTTGATTGTTAGTATTTTGAATTACTGAGGAGGTAGTGCTTAACTGTGTGTTGATTCGATTATACAGCATACAACGTATCTTATAAATGCCTCTTAAAATTGGCTCGAAGTAGTTTGTTTATTTTTTTATAAGAGAGTAAGTACTGATAGTGCGGAAACGTTTTTAAGGCGTATACAACCACTCAGTGAGTAATTTTAAAGTGTTATTTAGTGAGGTATTCATGAGTTTTAATCTGCCCCAGCTGCTCCTAGTGTGTAAGCATAAATACAATGGCTCCCGCTAGTCAGCGACTAGTGGCTGCAAAGTATTTTATAGTTATGCAGGACTCGCTACGTAAAGAATAAAAATCAATATAACTGTGTTAGTATTATAAAAACAACAAAGCCCTTGTGAAATTCACGAGGGCTTTTATTATTTGCAATAATTCTCAAAAAAAATATAAATCTATTTTAAGAGTATTGGTTTTATAATTAGTTGATTGCTTGAGCAACAGCATCACTGTTCTCTTCTGTAGAAATTACTTCTCTTTCGTTTAAAGATTGTACAGGTCTGTAGTTGTTATCAAAGATGTCTGTAAAAAGCGCTAATTGTGCTGCAGACATAGTGATTTTTGTAGTCAATACATTCCAGTTAACACCTTCAGAACAAGGAGGAGTAGTTAAAGACCCATCATATTGGTATAATGGACTGTCTTGAGGGAAAAGTTTAGTAAGATCGTGTGTTCCAGAAACTAATTGATCTACTTTTTCAGCTTCAGTACCTAAGAAGTTTTCAGAAGTCCAAAAGCTAGTGTAGTTAGTGTTTTCTTCACCTTCATCTATCAATACACCAACAACCAATAATTCGTTATCATCAGAAACATGAACAAAGTGTAATTCTAATGGAGATTGTTCACCATCGATTTCATGTTCACTTTTAGCATGACCGTGAAATTGAGCTAATTGGAATTTTTTTCCGTTAAAAGTAACAAAACTACCTTTGTCTACGGCAAATTCATTTGTATGTGTATTGTTGATAGCTTGTAATACAGCATCTGTTTTATAATCAAAAGTTAATGCCGTATCGTCTCCTTTTTTAACAATTGTTGATACGATAAGGTCTATAGGAGATTGCTCTAGCCCCTCAGCACATAGAATAAAATCTGCACTTAAACCTCCCCATTGTGCAGGTCCTTTATCGTCATAGTTCCAGCTAACTTTAGTTGTAGGTTCAGGGTCCACCATCATTACAGGGTCACCATTTCCTATAGGTGAACTGTTTTTGTTGTCATCATCATTACATGAAGTAGATAAGATAGATAAAGCCCCTAAAGCTACCAAGCTAGTAGATTTAAGTAATACGTTTTTTGAAAACATAATAATTTGTTTTTAAGTTAAATTTTCGGCAATAATAGGTGAAAAGATGTTAAAAAACAATGATATTGAAAATATTATAATAACTACTTCGAATACGTTTTTGCTAATTTGTAATACGCAAATTTTCATTCAAAATAAGGGCCTGTCATAGGGTGAAAGTGATAAAAAAACGATGTATTACAAGTTCCTTTTATTTGAAGACTAGTTGTTGAACCCCATTTTATTTAATTTAGAATTTACACCAAAATATAAGCATGCTGTTATGGTGTTAAATTTATAATATCTCCATCTTTCAGATTATTGCTTAATGAGGCAGTTTATCTCGTAATACCCCATAAAAATAAGTTCCTAAAAGAGCGCTGATGATTACGATTATTATTCCAGTATAGTTAGCTCCTAAAAGAGTAAACATAGGCCCAGGGCAAGCACCTGCTAAAGCCCATCCTAAACCAAAAATAATTCCTCCAAAAAAATAGCGTTTAAAACCTTTTTGTTTGGATTCGATATGTATAGGATTTCCATTGATATCTTTTATGTTTTTCTTTTTGATCCATTGGGTAATAATAACCCCTAAAGCTAAGGTAAAACCTATGAGGCCATACATATGAAAGGATTCGAAACGAAACATTTCATAAATGCGAAACCAGGAAGCCGCTTCTGATTTAAACATGGTAATAACCTGAGTTCGATTAATATTTAAGCTGATTTTCATCAATAAAAAAGTAGATTTTTGGTAAATTAAAGTGTTCAAT
>CANLOW010000008.1 GCA_947493035.1 uncultured Aquimarina sp. | reverse complement strand
CAAAAGTAAGGTTTTTAGAAGCTGAAAGCGAAATGCACTAAAGTGCATAGTTTGAACTATTCCTGAGACCAATCAATTCATTTAAAAAGAGTAATCCATAATGGTATAATGAATACTAGCTTTAACAAAAGTATTAGGTGTTTCCTCCATTCCAAATCTCTCGTAAAAACTAGTTTTATCACTCCTTGCATTACACCAAATTCTTTTAAGTTTTTTTTGTTTCTTAACAAAATTAATGAGATGATCTAATAATAGAGTCCCATACCCTTTACCCTGCTTTTCTTTTATCACAGCAAACTTTCGAAACTGAGCACTATTCCCTTCAATAAATAAAGAAATTACACCTACTAATTCAAATTCTTCAAAAAGACCAAAATGTATTCCTTCTGAATCATTCTCTAAAACAATAAATTTCAGAGGCTGATCCGGCCACATGACTTGATGCCTCAAATTGTAGGTATCTCTTGCTTCTATTTGTTTAATCTGAAGGTTCATTGTTGTATTTAATACCCTAAATCGCTAATCACAAATACATTGTTATCCTTGTAAAATCAGGATCTCATTAAATATATTAAAACCAACAGGATGAAATACGCTGTCAAGCAAGGAATAGCGTTACATTATTTAATATTATTAATTCGGGATATTCGTATTTTATGATTACTCTAAAATCTGTACCATATCTCCTTCTTCAATTGAAGAATAATTTAAAGGCTTTAGATAGATACCAAAATATACTTTGTTTTCTACCCTCTTATATTTAGCTAGTTCTTTTAATAATTCTCCTTTTTTTATTCTTCCTTCAGAAACAATAGAAGTCATAGAACATCTTGGACATTTAGAGACTACCTCAAACAATTGATTACCTATCTTAATTTTTTTCCATTGATCTTCTTCATAAGCTTCAAAACCACTTACTACTATATTCGGTCTAAAATCTTTTATTAAAGATTTATTTTTCAAACGATTATTCAAATCAGATATAGAGCTTTCATTAACTAAATGAATAGCACCTTCATCTACAAAGCTTCGCTCAAAAGTTGATGTTTCTTGATGGGGTTTAAATGTAACTAATCGTACTGAATGATTTAAATAATTAGAAAACCACTCGTTAATTTCAGGTGACAATACGTAAGCCTCCATATTCTTCCCAAAAAGAAAGACTTCTGTTTTTTCTACAATATCATTTAAATCACAGTCAATGCTATCTTGATTAACTTTGAAAATAATGTGTTTTGATTTTATTTCACAATCAATATTTAATAATTTGGAATCTTCTCTAGCTGTCAACACCTCATTTTCTTCATTAATCAAGGCAACCACACGATCATATTCAAAACCTGTATTCAAAAGTTTGGAAACATTTTGACAAATTCCTTTCCCTGATTTTAATGGGTAAACGATTACACTAGTAGTTACTTTCATTAATACTCAATTTAATTCCACCTTAATCATACCAGTAAAATTAATCTATCAATATTATCACTACAATAAAGTGTAAAGATATTTGTCAATCGATTATGAAAATATTGTGCTATTTGAATTCACTCTATAATGAGAAATCAAAATCTATAGCCCTCTTTATATCAAGGGTATTATATAAACAAAAAAACTCAAGCCTTTCGACTTGAGTTTCAAATGCAAATTGTAACTAATATGAACTATAACTACTATTTAATAGTAATAGTATCTTCGAAGCTGTAATTACCAATAGTGGTATATAATGTATAGTCTCCAGCAGACAAACTTTCAAAATTTAAGGCATTATAGCTTACCAATTCATCAGTTTTTTTATTAAATAATTCTGTTCCATTTTCACTAACAACTACTAGTTTGACAGTTTCTTTGTTAAAGTTGTTTACAAATACTTTAGCTGTTTTCCCATCAAATGTAATGTTTGGAGACTTATATTTTTTTGATGAGTTTGTTACGACAGTTGCAACCTCTTCTGATACTAATACTGGAATAACCTCAACACGCTTCTCTTCTTTAACTTCTATAAAATATAAACCTGCAGGTATCGTACTAAAATCAAACGTCTTCTTTAATGTTTCTCCTTCTGAAATATTCTCAGAAAAAAGCACCACATTTTGAACATCTTTAATAATCAACGTTTCTGCTGACGCTACCTCACTTAAAGATATCTCTACCTTTTTCGACTCAGCTGCTTTAACAACGATTTTGTTAGAAGCTTGAACAACTACGGCTGTTAAAAGTGCTACACTTAACAATCCTTTTTTGATGATTTTGTTCATAACGTAAATATTTTTTGATTAATAATTATTTACAGTACAAATGTACATTAGCACTACAAGTAAAATTACCTTTCAATTACTCTATACTAATGCTATTTTAACCGAAAATGTTATAATTAATAGTATTTAACATTAACCTAACACTTTAAAAAACTAAAAAACAACCATTTAACTTTTTAAAAAAAAACTGCAACGCAATTTTAGGACGGGACATAACCATAAAAAAAGCCACCCATAAAGAGTAGCTTTTATTTTTGATATAAAATTAATTATCTATTTATACATCTGCTGATATAATGGGTTGTTAGGGTTTTGAGAACTACCTACAATTTCAACACTTTTTGAATTTAAAGTCTTAGCTACTGGTGACACCTCTCCGGTAATTTCATCTAAAGCTCTTTTAAATAAAGGATCTTCTATGGTTCCTAATATACCAAGGTTCTCAATATTTTCTCTAATTTCAATATCAGGAACTAAACCTTCATTTGGCACGATTTCATTATCACTATTAATAACTCTAAAAACAAGCGGTTGCATTGCATACTTATGACTCGAATTCACATTGTCTTTATTAAATAAATCTGGAGAATCATATAATGTAATTGATCCTTGAGATTTACCTACAGAACCGTCTCCTATGGTTACCACATTGATATATGGTTTCAACCCATTGATAATTAATTCACTCGCTGACGCTGTTTGGCGCTTTGTCATAATGACGTATAAATTTGAAAGATTAAGTGAATTAATTGCTATCTCATCATCTTCTCCAATGGTGGATACAAATTTTTCAATTAAGTTATCTGGTGACTGCTCCTTTATTACTTCTTGTACTTGGGCATTCCACTGTTCTTTAATAATAATTTCGTCATTAAACTGCCCTGTAATCATACTAGCTAATGCAATAGCTGTTTTAACAGAACCACCACCGTTATACCTAAGATCTAAAATAAGGTCGTCGATATTCTCATTACCGAAACGTCTAAAAACATCATTTAATTCATTTTCTGACCCTCTAATAAAACCATTGTAAAATAAGTAACCAATCTTCTTACCGTTAACATTCAACACTTTTTCCAATGGTACTGTCCCTTCCACAAGCACTTCTTTTGTCAAACTAACTTCTTCGCTTGTATCAACCAAATCTCCAGAACTATTATACATTGCTTTACCTAATGTAAAATTATCTTTGCTAAAGATTTCATTAAAATTATCTCGATTTAATTGGACTCCATCAATTCTATTAAAAAAGTCTCCTCGTCGAATTTCTTGACGACTTGCGGGACTCCCATCAGCAATTCGAGTAGCAACTAAAAAAACATCATCGGATCCTTCTTCTACTAGAAAGGCTAAAAAACTCATCCCCGTATCTTTAGACTCTCCAGAAAACTGCCTTTCTAAATCATTAAAGTCATCAACAATCCAACTGAAACGATCTTCACTTACTGTTAATTCTTCAAAAAATACTTCTGGTGTACCGCCTCTACCGGTAAAATTTTCAAATCCCTGTTCTGTACTAAATTTAGGAGAGACAAAATCACAGTTCGCATCTCTAAAAAGGTAATAAGTATTTAAACCTTTGTAAATAAATTCATTTATCGGTTTTTGTTCAACAGCTGATAAGTCATCATAATCTGTGCTGTTATTACAGTTAATATTAAAACTAGCGCCATCAGGTACACCCTTATTATCTATAACATCATCATCTTTACAAGCAAAAGCAAGTGAAAATGCAATAGATATCAATACTATTTTTCGTGAAAAAATCATCTTATCTCAATAATCGCCCTAAAGAGCTTGGTTCTTTTTTTGTTTTATGTAAAGAGGATTCATCCTCAAAACTTGTCAGTTGTATTAACGGATTCCCCATGATATAAGTATCCGATTTACCTGACAACTGTAATATAGCTTTATCTCCACATTTAGCGTAAGTATCAGCATCATCGGCACTACTTATATTTGTCAATGCACTACTTAACTTTATAGCATTCAAAAAAGTATCTCCATCTAACAAATACGCAGACACCTGAGATTCACCCGTAAGCTCTGACACACTTTTTTCATGAAGTGTAATATTTATTTTCTCTGCTCCAGTAATCGTTATACCTGTTTTAGAACTACCTGATTGATCAACTGTTACTGACTTTGAAGTCATTTGACCTTTATATTTCGCTTTATTTTTTAAAGAAATATCCGTAAAACTGGCACTACTATCGAACTCTAAACTAGCATTACCTTTAGCTTCTACCAATAATTTATCTCCTTTTAGTGATTGGTCGACTTTGATCTCTACATCATCCTTAGCTAATATCGTAGCCAATTCAGAGGTATATCCTACTTCTACTTTTAATTCCTTTGCTCGAGAAATAGTCTTTGTTGTTGTAATAGTTAAGACTCCATTAGCTACTGAAACATCAATATAAGGTAGTAAATTACTATCAGTTTCTATAGTCGCCGATAAAGTGGATTGCTTTCTTAAGTAAACTTCAAAATCTCCATCGACATCTAATGTATGATAGGCTTCAGACAGTGGTAATCTTTTCTCTACGACTTCTTTATTCCCTTTAACCTTCTCTTCTTGTTGTGCAATTGCAGTAACATATGACCCTATGATCATAACTGATAGTAAAATTTTTTTCAAAATATGCAGTATTTTAATAAACATTAAAGCTCTAATTAAAGATAGAACTATTTCTAATTTTTGGTTAACTTCAAGCAAACTTTATGCTAAAATGGATTTTTCTCCAAAAAAAATAAATACTTTTTTATTTTTCAAATTACCATCAGCATGGTGGTCTGGTGTTCGTCTTGCTGAAATATCTGAAAAAGAAGCTAATACACAAGTAACACATAAATGGTTCAATCAAAATCCTTTCCATTCTATTTACTTCGCTGTTTTAGCCATGTGTGCCGAATTAGCTACTGGAATTTTAGTAATGTATCATATCAAAAAATCTGGAAGAAAGATATCCATGCTTGTGACGTCAAATACTTCCGAGTTTTCTAAAAAAGCTACAGGGAAAATATCTTTTTCGTGTATTGATGGCTTACTTGTAAAATCGATGATTGAAAAAACAATTGAGACTAATGAACCTCAAAAATTTTGGTTAAAAACCATAGGTATTAACTCAAATAAACAAACCGTTGCCACATTCGCATTTGAATGGTCTATAAAGATCAAATAATGTTAAGTATCGTATTTAATTGTTAAAAATTGTAATATTTGATTTATTTTGGTGTTTTATAATATTGAATACACATTAAACAAAATCTACCTATGGCAAGAGCAATGTTAGATTACACCTTAGATATTTTAGAAAAAGTAAGCTTCGATGCTTCTTTATTTAGGAAAGAATTGCAAAAAGCACTTATAAGACTTCAACCTCATGAAATCGTTGAATTGAAAATATTTCTTAATAAATTGATACAAAATAAGCCTCAATTAGAGGCTTATTTGAATAAATGTGTTATTTGAGAGATTTAAAATTCTTTTAAACCATCTCTATATTCCTTAAGATCTGCGATATTCATTTTGTTATCAAGATCTTTCATTAAAGAAATTAAATACACTAAACTTTCTATAGGATCATGTGATGATTCTACAGCAGCCACTCCTTCTTCTTCATCCTCTTCTATAGGTTCATCCTCCGGAATTGAAATTAAAAAAGACTCTTCTTCTTCAATATGTTCGTAGGTCAATCGCAACACTTTCACCACTAAAGGATTCTGTTGTTCGCGAGCAAACTCTCTTAATTCTTTTAAATCTTCAACTAAAGTGTTTAAGATAATTCCTGCATGATTTAAATCTGCAACAATTTTATCGATTAACTTTAATGCTTTTTTATTTTCCAAAACCTTGTATTTTGATAATAACTGATACCATGCAAATGTAAGTTTTTCACCCTAAAAATACACTTGTACGACTAGAAATATAAAATGTTTCTCAAATTTCCTCTAATGAATTACTTTTGAAAAAAAAGCACTATGAAGGACATCCCTTGGGTAACGGTAAGAGAATTTGAAGATATTACCTATAAAAAATATAATGGAGTTGCACGTATTGCATTTAACCGACCAGAGGTTAGAAATGCTTTTAGACCTCAAACTACTAGTGAATTATTAATTGCATTTCATGATGCACAAGAAGACACTAGCATTGGTGTTGTATTATTATCAGCTGAAGGACCTTCGCCTAAAGACGGTATTCATAGCTTTTGCAGTGGAGGTGACCAAAAAGCTAGAGGACATCAAGGCTATGTGGGACAAGATGGTTATCACAGATTAAACATATTAGATGTGCAACGACTAATTCGTTTTATGCCTAAAGCGGTTATTGCTGTTGTACCTGGTTGGGCTGTAGGCGGTGGTCATAGTCTTCATGTGGTTTGCGATATGACTTTAGCCAGTAAAGAACATGCTATATTCAAACAAACAGACGCTGATGTAACCAGTTTTGATGGCGGCTACGGATCTGCATATCTAGCTAAAATGGTAGGACAAAAGAAAGCTCGTGAAATTTTCTTTTTAGGGAGAAATTATTCTGCCCAAGAAGCCTTTGATATGGGAATGGTTAATGCTGTTATCCCGCATGAGGATTTAGAAGCTACGGCATATGAATGGGCTCAAGAAATTCTTGCTAAATCACCCACTTCTATTAAAATGCTAAAATTTGCTATGAATCTTACTGATGATGGTATGGTAGGACAACAAGTATTTGCTGGAGAAGCAACTCGTTTGGCTTACATGACTGACGAAGCAAAAGAAGGAAGAGATGCTTTTTTAGAAAAAAGAAAACCTAATTTTGATAAAAAGTGGCTACCATAATAAAATATTAGCCTGTGGTTTTTAGTTCAGGGTTCTACACTTGAAGTTTTAAACGATTGTAAAACTATGAACTAAAAACCACTTTCACGATATCCATATATTTTAAACCAAATAAAGTATTAGCTGCCCCTGTTGTATTAGGATTCCCCTCGTATATCCCTAATTCTAAATAATTAGCGCTATTAAAAATAGCAAGTTTTTTACCAGAAGCATTAACTCCTTTCAGAGATTCTTCTTCCACCGCTTCGCTATAACTTTTATGAATTTCTTTAATCTTAACCGATCGCGCCTGAATAGTAAAAGCTCGCCCTTCCCTCACTTCTTCGAAAAAACTTTTAGATATACTGGTTACTACATTTCCGAAATTATCAATATAAATTACTTTACCCATTAATTCATTACCTTCAGATTGAAGTGTTGGAAGCATCGGAGCAATCTCTTTTACCCCAGAAACAAAACTTCCTAACTTTGTCAAATGCACTCCTTTTGCTAAAAAGCCTGCTACTTTTGCAAACACATGTAACTCAGGAAACAATAAGAAAGGACTCCCAAACTGCTCTATCTTAACCAATGAAGTCAGTGTTCTTTCCCGAGCTAACAAACTAAAGATTCCGTTATCTGTACCAATGAAAAACTGATTATCAATCTTAGCAATTAAATGCTCCTTTTGCGAATCTCGCTCAGCACCAACACCTATAATATGTATTGAATTATCAGGAAATTCGAAACAAGCATTGTTAAGAACATAAGCCGCTTCGTAAATATGGAAAGGTGTGATTTTATGAGAAATATCTACTATGGTTACATTTCTATTTTGATTATAGATAGCCCCTTTTACCGCTGCTGAAGAAAAGTCATTATCACCAAAATCTGTCGTCAATGTTATGATTGCCATTCGATACTACTATTGTTAACAAAATTATCAATATTTGAATAGTAAAATAGGGTTTTTATCAAATAATGCTTGTAAATTTAAATACTATGGTCATTATATTATGTCAACACTAATAATCAACTATTTAAACTAAGTTAATTTGAACGAAATCATCATCGATTTAATGGATGTAAATCCTAGGGATTTTTTTGGTAGTAAAAATGACACTATCGAATTATTAAAAAAATATTATCCTAAGCTAAAATTGATTGCTAGAGGAAACCAAATCAAAGCTTATGGAGAAGAGGAATTACTTGAAGAATTTGATAAACGTTTCGAAATTTTACTTTCGTTGTTTAACAAGTATAACAAAATCGATGAGAATATAATAGAAACGGCACTTACTAGCGAAGACTCAAACCCTGTTACCAAGTTTGACCATAATGAAGTGTTAGTTCATGGTGTTGGAGGTAAAAAAATTAAAGCACAAACTCCTAACCAACAGAGGTTGGTAGAGCTTATGCGCAAAAACGATATGGTATTTGCTATTGGCCCAGCGGGTACCGGAAAAACCTATACAGGTGTTGCTTTAGCAGTAAAAGCCTTGAAGGAAAAACAGGTGAAAAAAATAATTCTTACTCGTCCAGCTGTAGAAGCAGGAGAAAACTTAGGTTTTTTACCTGGAGATATGAGAGAAAAACTAGACCCTTACATGCAACCCCTCTATGACGCTCTTCGAGATATGATTCCGGCGGAAAGATTAGAAGATTTTATAGAAAAAGGAACGATTCAAATAGCCCCTATGGCTTTTATGAGAGGTAGAACTTTAGATAATGCTTTTGTTATTCTTGATGAAGCACAAAATACTACACATTCGCAAATGAAAATGTTTTTGACTCGTATGGGTAGAAATGCGAAATTTATGATCACGGGAGATCCTGGACAAATAGATTTACCAAGACGCGTAACATCTGGCTTAAAAGAAGCTTTATTAGTTCTTAAAGATATTAAAGGTATCGGAATGCTTTTCTTAGATGACAAAGATGTTATTCGACATACCCTTGTTAAGAAAGTCATTAGTGCATATAAAGGCATCGAAAATAATCCTGAATAACATCTTTTGCTTAAATTTGAGTTATGAAAGCAATCCCATTCCTACTTTTTACATTAATATTTTGCGCTTCTGAAATGCATGCGCAATTCGAAAGATTCACATACGGAGTTAAAGCTGGACTTAGCCTTGCCAATGTTATCGGTGATGTGTTTGAAGATCCTTTATTTAAAGCAGGTGGCTATGGAGGAATATATGTAACTTCTGATATCGATAGAGATTTTGATATTTCTTTAGAAGCTCTATTCTCTCAACAAGGGCTTAGACTAGAAGGTTTAGAACGTAGGTCTAATAACCAACCAGGACAAGAAGGTACAGATTTAGTAAAACAGGAAATTTTAGTTCGATTAGATTATATACAATTCCCAATAGTTGGTATCTACAAACCTACTGATAGGTTAAAGCTTAAATTTGGACCTCAATTTGGTTTTCTTGTAAACAATATTATATCTGAAAATGTTTCTCTATTTGGAGACAGTGTAACAGAAAGGGAGGTATCAGGTTTACAGGATTTAACAAAAAAATTCAACCTAGGCCTAATAGCTGGTTTTAGTATCGACATCTATGAAGGGCTATTTTTCGAAGCTCGTTATAATTTAGGAATATCAGGAATATTTAAAGACGAAGATAATTTTTTCACCGATGAAAATGCCTTTAATTCAGTATTTCACATTGGTTTAGGGTTTGATTTAAAATAAACTAACTAGCAATATTCTACATCTTGCTTTGATAAAAGTATTTGTTAAGTCTAATTTCAATCTACATTCTCTTTTACCAGCTTCTGCAACAGTTTACTAAGAGAAGTATATTGTCTTTTTTCTAATTTATGAAACTCACCATCACATAAAAATACTGCCTCAACTTCCTTTAATAACTTATCAACTTGTTCTTGAGGCATTTCATTGTTTCTCACATAGTTTTTAATCTTGTAAGTACTAGTATCATCATCATCATTTTCAATCATATTTTGATAGGTATAAAACATTTCATCTCCTACCCTTCTCCGAATTTCATCTCGTTCCACATTTACTTGAATATGATCTGCAAAAGAACTATAAATTAACAAGTATGCTCTAAAATCTTCATATGTCCACTGCAGGCTTCTCATAATTCATAATTAGCTGATAATCAAATATATAATATTTAAATCACTCTTCAAAACGCATAGCTTTTAATGTTGTAAAACTTTACACTAATCATATAAATATATTAATTTTAGAATCTTAATTCTGTAAATCTTTATCATTTATATTGTTTTCAACAACAAATTGATAGAAACTTCTAATAAAACTTCACAAACTCAATGTAAGGTTTTAGTGAAACTTCCTACTTTTACAGTTATAAAGATTGAAGGCTATGTCAGATACTATAGAAAGAATAAAATGTTTGATTATTGGTTCTGGACCAGCAGGATATACTGCAGCAATATATGCGTCTAGAGCTGACTTAAAACCTGTTTTATACACAGGAATGGAACCGGGAGGACAATTAACAACAACTACAGAGGTTGATAATTTCCCAGGATATCCTGATGGTATCGATGGTCCTACGATGATGGTTCAACTTCAAAAACAAGCTGAACGTTTTGGAACCGAAGTACGCATTGGGTTGGTTACGGCTGTGGAATTTTCTGATAAAGAAGGTGGAATCCACAAAGTGACTGTCGACAATAACAAAGAAATTGAAGCAGAAACTGTAATCATATCGACAGGTGCAACTGCAAAATACTTAGGTCTTGAAAGTGAACAACGCTTACGTGGTGGAGGTGTATCTGCTTGTGCTACTTGTGATGGTTTCTTTTACAAAAACCAAGATGTTGCTGTTGTTGGAGCTGGAGATACCGCTGCTGAAGAAGCAACATATTTAGCTAATTTATGTAAAAGTGTAACCATGCTTGTGCGTAAAGATCATATGCGCGCTTCTAAAGCAATGCAACATCGCGTAAATAATACAGAAAACTTAACGGTTCTTTACAATACCGAAGTTGATGAAGTGTTAGGAGAGCAAGTAGTTGAAGGATTACGCATGGTAAACAACCAAACTCAAGAAAAGAGTGAAATTGAAATTACTGGATTATTTGTAGCCATTGGACACAAACCTAATACAGATATATTCAAAGGTCAATTAGACATGGATGAAACTGGTTATTTAATTACCACTGCAGGGAAGACTTTCACTAACAAACCAGGTGTATTTGCTGCTGGAGATGTACAAGATCACGAGTATCGTCAAGCTATTACTGCTGCTGGTACTGGATGTATGGCCGCTATGGATGCTGAACGTTATTTAGCAGAAGTTGGTAGTATTGAAGATGTACAAACTGCACAGTATTAATTATAGTTATTATAAAAATTAAAAGCCTGCATTTAGTGATACTAAATGCAGGCTTTTTTGTTACTCAAAAGTCGAGTCGAGATTCGGAAACCTCAACAATTATTTACTGAAAATAAATTTTAGCAGGTAATACTCCTAGACTAACAGGATCACTCCACTTCTCATTAGAAATAGTATATACATTTAAAGTACCAGCGCTTACATAGTCACCAGCATCAACTGTATATATCTTCCCTTCATTTACAGACATTCCATAAATAGAAGTATCAGCTGTTGCAAATGCAGTAGATGGTAACGTAGTTGAGCTTGACGAAAGATTAAAAATTTCGTTACCTACCACATAATAAAACTGACCATTTTCATAATCTAATACTGAAGGGTGCACTCCGTCTTCGAACTCAATAGTCTGCTTGATAGTATCATTAGTCGTATCGATTACTTGAAACGCAGCTTTGGTTTCTCCTTCTGGTCTCCATATTGGATTTCCTTCACATGACACCCATAAATCATTACCAATTAAAACCATTTCATCAGGCCAAAAGAACGTTTCGATTTTTTTAACACTATTCCCATTAGCAGTATCAATTACTGAAACTATGTTATTAGTTCCTCTTGCACCTTTATGAGACACATATAATTTATCTCCTTTTACAATAATTTGCTCTGGCCCCAAAGCAACAGGTATTGTTGATGTTACTTTATCTGTTGCTAAATCAATTACTGCGATAAAATCATCTGTTTCAACTTCTTCGTTTCCCCAATTTGTTACAAACCCCTTATTACCAATAAAAGCAATATATCTAGGCCTTTCCAAACCTTCAGTAATAACAGCTTTCTCTTCAAAAGTAAAACGATTGACAACAGCTACGGTATTGGCATTATCAACGATTACAAAAGCTTCATCGTCATTAAAACCTATTGACTGTTGAAATGTTCCTAATTCAGCATCATTGACTTCTTGATATATATCATTATCTGCATCCTTTAAGTTATTAGGTACGTAAGAAACAGAACCAGAAACTGTTGATCCCTCATGAGATATCAAAATTCCATTGTCATAATCTCCTCTTGGAGCTGATGAATCATCATCACTTTCACAAGATGTAAATGCAAAAGCTAGTACTGATACTAGTAAAACTATTTTTTTCATTGGTATTTATTTTAAAAATTTAATTGTACTCTGAATTGATAATTTCTATTGGGTGCTGGTCTTGCAGCAGTAAGCTCATAAATCTCATTGAAGAGATTATTGATAGTTAGTCCAATAATATAAATATTCTCTTTACTTGAATTTAATCTATAATCTAATCCAATATTAGACACATCTCTAGCTTCTAAAAAACGCTGATTATCGGTAGTTATAAAAGCCTTGTCATTCCATTGAAGCTGATAAAAACAATTCCAACGCTCGTACCTCAACGCTGTATTAAATACAAGGGTGTTTTTGGGTACAAATAATACTTGAGCATTTAATTCCTTATCTTCTGCTATGGTGTGTGCATATTGCAGTTTCGAATCTATTACAAAAGACTTCCATTTCTTTTGATAAGCAAGACTAGCCTCTACTCCATAATTTTCAGTAGCACTCAAATTAATAGGAGACCATATTGTTGATGAAATAGGACGCCATACAATTTGATTTTTAGTCTTTATTAGGTAAGCAGTAGCTTCAAAAGAGAAATCCTTCCAAGTTGTTATTTGAGAAACCTCTCCTTGAATCGCTCTTTCTGGCAATAAATTCGAATTCCCTATACCTCCACCTCCATTCCAATACAGATCATTGTATGTTGGCAATCGAAAACTATTGGATATCGATGTCTTAAATTCAATTTTTGAATTTAAGACATAGGAATTATCCCATGAAAGCACCAAGGGGTTTTGATTATTACTTTCATTCGTATGAATATCATCAAAATCTTGCCCTAACTCTTTTATTCCAACGCCAAAACTTTTAAAAGAAAAACGATCTAGATCATTAATCTCTTGACGAAAATTAAAACTACTTTTCCAATGGTTTGTAAAACGGTATTGTGTTAAAATGGCTAAAGAAAGTCGCTTTCTAATTTCACGTTGGATATCACTTCCATTACCATTCGTGTAATCGAATTGTAAAATTGATTTCACTTTAAATTTTGAAGAAAACTGGAACTCGGTATCATGCTTAATAATCGTATTTGCAGCTTTACCATAACTAAAGGTATCTCTAATTTCTTTATCAGGAAAAAATCGATATTCCTCAAAAATATGTCCTAAACTTAGCGTCGACTTAAAACGATTTCCTAGATAAACCCATTGCAATAAATTCCTGAGGTTATAATCTCTATAATCATCATCCGATTGCATGAATAAGCTAGTCGCAAACTCTCTTTTCCCTAAGTAACTATTGTGATATAACTTTAATAAATGCTTATTGTTTAGGAAAACTCCTGTATTCAAATTAAAACTATAATTCTCTAATTCACCATTTTCATTTCTTCTTCCACGTCCTCTTTTCCCTAAATATTTATAATCATTTTTACTGAAGAATTGATCTACACTTGCATTCAACGAAAATTTTTCGCTTCCAGTAGAAAGTTTATAATTTATAGATGAAGTAGTAAAACTTCCTAAAAAAGAAGAAATA
This sequence comes from uncultured Aquimarina sp., assembly GCA_947493035.1. Taxonomy (GTDB): domain Bacteria; phylum Bacteroidota; class Bacteroidia; order Flavobacteriales; family Flavobacteriaceae; genus Aquimarina. The sequence continues at coordinate 110,508 of CANLOW010000008.1, read as the reverse complement.
CGTTGAGAAAAATGCTTTTTGAAATTTAATTCTGAATTTAAACTAATCGTTCCTCCAATAGCACTGCTTCCATAAGAAACCCCACCTCCTGTTCGTATTCCAACATTATCGTAATTTCTAACACTTAAAGCACTAAAATCCGTTTGACCGTTTAATTGTGAATTAATAGGAATTCCATTCCAAACTACGGAGGTTTGAGAAGCTCCTGTTCCTCTTAATCGAATAGAAGTCACTCCTCCAATACCATTTTCTCTAAAATAAGCAGTACTGTTAAATCGCAATAAATTAACCAACGATGGATTGCTGACCAACTGACTTACAGAGTCTTTGAAAACTTGCTTTTTAGCTCCCAGCGTATACTTCTTAAGCTTAACATCACTTAAGCGTACCTCATCTAACACTCTAATATTCTTAGATTGTGATAGTATGGTTAGTGCATACAAAAATAGCCCTACAAATATGTAAGTTGTTTTATTCATAATCTTCTGACTTTTTACCCGAAAGTCAACGATTTCATAGTTACTTTATGGATTATTCCATAAACACATGGCTAAAGGCAGGTCTCCTGACTCGTGTATTACAACTTCGCCTTCCCGTTCCTGTCGTTCGAAACAGTGGCATTAGTATTGAAGTGTAACCATCTTGAATATTCAAGACTAAACTTACAGTTGCGGGAACAGTTCAAGAATTTAAATCAGTATTCTGAAATGGCACTTGATTCCCTTTTAATCTTTAATGTTAAAAACACTAAAGAACCTTAAAGCGGCGCAAATGTAGGCACAATATTTTCCTTGTTAAAGGAAAAACTTTTTTATTTTCTTTAGTCTTCTATCCAAACAAAGCATCTTTGTAACATGATTTATTATATCTCAGGAGGCGAACGTTCAGGAAAAAGCAACTATGCACAAGACTTAGCACTTACCCTAACCAACAAACCTATTTACGTAGCTACATCTCGTATTTGGGATGACAATTTTAAAGATCGTGTGCAGCACCACACCAATGATCGAGACCATAGATGGACTACTATTGAAGAAGAAAAAGAAATTTCAAAACACCTAAAACCTGATCAAGTTTATGTCATCGATTGTGTTACCCTTTGGCTTACTAATTTTTATGTCGACACTAAAAATGATATCGAAACTTGTCTTAAACAAGCGAAACAACAATTCGATCTGATGAAAGGCTCGGGAGCTACGTTAATTATCATTTCTAACGAAATCGGTATGGGATTACATGCACAAACTGAAGTTGGAAGAAAATTTACAGAACTTCAAGGCTGGACCAATCAATACATCGCGCAACAATCTGACAAAGCTACTTTTATGGTCAGCGGTTTACCTTTAACATTAAAGTAATTATTACAAAAGTAACACCATATGGGAACCACATACTTCAATATTACTCCTGTCGACACTTCTATTTATGAAACCATACAACATAAAATCGATCATAAGACAAAACCTTTAGGGGCTTTAGGAGATTTAGAAAGTATTGCATTAAAAATCGGAGGTATTCAACATACAACAACACCCCGTTTAGACAAACCTACCATCATGGTTTTTGCTGCAGATCATGGAATTTCTAAAGACAATGAAGTAAATGCTTACCCACAAGAAGTCACTACACAAATGATGTATAATTTTCTTAATGGAGGAGCAGCCATCAATGTATTTTGTAAACAAAATGATATCGCTTTAAAAATTGTAGATGCTGGTGTTAATCATGATTTTAAAGAAGCTCCTAACCTTATTAATGCTAAAATTGACCTGGGAACTAAGAATATGGTACACGAACCTGCCATGACAACAGATCAATACCAACAAGCCATCAAAAAAGGCGCTGAATTAGTTGAAAAAGAATTTAACAATGGTTGTAATACTATTGGTTTTGGTGAAATGGGAATCGGGAATACTTCATCTGCTGCTTTATTAATGAGTGCACTTACGGGCATTGATATTTCAGCATGTGTAGGAGCTGGGACAGGATTAGACCGCAATCGTATTGCAAAGAAAGCAGCAATATTAAAAAGAGTAAAACAAAAGTATTTAATTTATACTATCGAAGATATAATGACTTCATTTGGAGGCTTTGAAATTGCAATGATAGCTGGAGCCATTCTTAAAGCTAGTGAATTAAAAATGGTCACTCTTATCGATGGTTTCATCGTAACAGCGGCCTTATTATTTGCCCATCATATCAATGAAAATGTATTGGATTATTCGATTATATGTCATCAATCGGGAGAACAAGGGCATCGTAAAATGCTAGAGCATTTAGAAAGGCATGCGGTTATTAATCTCGGTTTACGACTAGGAGAAGGTACTGGAGTTGCGATTGCCTATCCTATCATAAATGCGGCTGTAAATTTCTTAAATGAAATGGCAAGTTTTGAGAGTGCTGGTGTTAGTAACAAGCAGTAGCTGGTGGATTTTGGGTTGAGAGTTATCAGTTGTCGGTAGAAGGTAGAAGGTAGAAGGTAGAAGGTAGAAGGTAGAAGGTAGAAGGTAGAAGGTAGAAGGTAATTAATAATAGAACTTAAACAATTTCACTTATGATATTTTGAGAAAACAGCTTTAAAAGCCGTTCTGTCATTCCTTGCTTGACAAGGAATCTCATCCTATTGGTTTCATAAGCTTAATGAGATCCTGATATTCATCAGGATGACGTAGAATTAACACACAATATTTAAGCTAAAATCCATACACAGCCATCACTTAATATTATATTTCATAAAAATTCTGACACCTGATACCCGAAAGCCGATACCCATTTAAATATGAAAAAAGAAGTCCACATATTTTTTACAGCATTGATGTTTTTTACACGAATCCCGTGTCCTAAATGGGTGGATCACGATCCAACTTATTTACAAAAAAGCAGTAAATACTTCCCTTTAATTGGATGGATTGTTGGTCTTATCGGAGCTTTCACTTTTTGGGTAACTCAATATGTTTTCCCTCAAGAAATCGCTTTGCTATTCAGTATGATTGCAACTGTATATGCTACTGGCGCTTTTCATGAAGATGGTTTTGCAGATGTATGTGATGGTTTTGGCGGCGGATGGACAAAAGATAAGATCTTAACCATTATGAAAGATTCTCGTTTGGGAACTTATGGTGTCATTGGACTTATCAGCTTATTAGGAATGAAATTTTCAGCACTTAACAACCTTCCTAATGAAATCATTATGATCACTATAATTTCAGGGCATGCACTCAGTCGATTTATAGCAACAACACTTTTATATACTCATCCATATGTACAAGACATTGATAAAAGCAAGGTGAAACCTTCTGCCAAAAATATGGAAACCTATCAGTTATTGATCGCTGGTTTTTTTGGAATATTACCACTAGTACTCTTCCTAAACCCTTGGGTCTTTTTAGCCATCATCCCAGCCTATCTTTCAAAAGTATTTTTAGGAAGAAAATTTAAAAAATGGATTGGAGGACAAACAGGTGATTGTGCTGGAGCGGTTCAGCAACTCAGTGAAGTAGTTATTTATTTAAGCCTTTTAGCGTTATGGAAATTTATTTAATCAGACATACGACTCCCGATATTGAAAAGGGAATCTGTTATGGTCAAGCTGATATTTCAGTGACCGATACTTTTGAAACGGAATTATCTGAAATCGCAGCACAATTAAAAGGCATTCATCCATCAGCTATTTATAGCAGTCCTTTACAGCGATGTACCACATTGGCAAGGGCATTACAAAAAGAATTTAAGGGAACTGAAGTACAGATCGATGTACGTTTAAAAGAAGTAGATTTTGGGAATTGGGAATTGAAACCTTGGGATGCGATTCCACAACAAGAAATTGATCCTTGGATGAAAGACTTTGTACATATCGCACCACCTAATGGGGAATCCTTCATACAATTACAAAAACGTATCCTTCTTTTTTTTGAAGCATTACCATTCTTACCAATCGACAACAAAATAATCATTGTCGCTCACGCAGGGCCCATACGTGCTTTTCTAGCTTCCATTTCTAACACTCCATTAAAAGATGCTTTTTCTATATCTTTAACTTACGGACAAATGGAAAAGGTTCTGTATAAAGATGGTACTTTTGTTTGGCAGAAATCTTAATTACATGACAAAGCAATTACTTGGTGTTATTTTCATCTTGACTCTTTTTTCTTCTTGTAAAAAGAAAACACCGCAACCAACAAAAACAGAAGATCCCTTTGTTGCTATCCCTCTCAAATACGCAAAAGGATTTGGTCTTTTCAAAAATGCAGATATTACGCGTATTGATGTATATAATCCTTGGCCGAATGCTACTGATACCTTACGATTATTCTTTGCCCCGGGAAAAACATTAAAGAAAACCTCAAAAACCATACAAACTCCCATAAAACGACTGATCGCTTGTTCAACCACCGATATTCCGTTACTAGAGGCTCTAGGTGAAGTATCTAAACTTGTTGGTTTTCCTGAAACCGATTATATTTCTTCTAAAAAAACTAGAGCTTTAATCGATCAAAATTCAGTGCGAGAAATCGGTAGTTTAATGCATTTGAATACTGAAACTGTTTTAGATTTATCTCCAGACTTATTGATTGGGTTTAGTTCACAAAAAGAAAACAAATCTTTTCAATTATTAGAACGATCAGGAATTCCTATTTTAATGAATGGTTCATGGTTAGAAAACCATCCTTTAGGACGTGCCGAATGGATAAAGATATATGGGGTTTTATTCCATAAAGAAAAAGAAGCTGAAGCCGAATTTAACACTATAGAAAAAAAATATTTAGAACTAAAACAACTAAGCCTACAAGCGACTAATATTCCTTCTGTTATTTCGGGGAACATGTATAAAGATGTTTGGTACATGCCTGCTGGTGAAAGTTATGCTGCGCAACTAATGCAAGATGCTAACACCAATTATTTATGGAAAGACTCAAAAGGTACAGGAAGCTTGTCTTTGAGTTTTGAATCGGTACTTGATAAAGGGCAACAAGCCGAATATTGGATTGGAGGAGGAAGTTTTGAAAGCATTGCTACGCTTACTGATTTCGAAGAGAAATACAACTTATTTGAAGCCACCAAACAGCATAATGTGTTTTCTAAAGACTTAAAAAAAGGAGCAAAAAAAGGAATTTTGTATTATGAACAAGGGGCGCTACGTGCCGATTGGATCTTAGCAGATTTAATCTCTATTTTCCATCCAGAATTACTTCCGAATCACCAATTCCATTTTTACCAGAAATTAAACTAATTGCAATATTCTAAAACCACATATCGATTTCCGATGGCATTCATTGCCTTATTTTTAGGGGTTATCATCGCCTTTGTACTGAATATAAGCTTAGGTTCTGTACAGATTCCAACCTTAAAAATAGTGGATACTTTATTTGGTTTAGAAACACTAAAACCTAGCTGGGAACATATTATTTGGAGTTATCGGTTACCCAAAGCTACAACTGCTATTCTTGTAGGAAGTGGATTAGGAGTTTCTGGACTATTGATGCAAACTTTATTTAGAAACCCATTAGCAGGGCCTTATGTGCTGGGATTAAGCTCTGGTGCCAGTCTTGGAGTCGCCCTTTGTATTATGGGTGCTTCTGTATTTTCTAGTTTAGAATGGCTGCTCACTCAAAAATGGAGCTATGCCATTAGTGCTAGTTTAGGGAGTTTTGTAGTACTCTTAGCAGTACTTCTAGTAGCTTCAAAAGTACAAGACGCTATGGCTATTTTAATCATTGGACTTATGTTCGCTAGTATGACCTCTGGTGTGGTTAGTATTCTATCCTATTTTGCTTCAGCCGATAGTCTACAACAATATATCTTTTGGGGATTGGGGAGTTTAGGAAACCTCTCTTGGAAAGAAGTACAATTTTTTAGCATCATCTATTTTGCTGGTATCACATTAAGTATTGCTTCCATTAAAGCACTGAATGGGCTACAACTTGGAGAGGTATACGCAAAAAGCTTAGGCCATTCTATCCGCAAAAATCGATTCCTTATCATTGCTGCAACTAGTTTACTTTGTGGTGTTATTACTGCCTTTTCTGGGCCTATCGCTTTTATTGGCTTAGCCGTACCACATCTTACGAGACAACTTTTTAATAGTTCGAATCACAAAACATTGTTGCCCGCAGTGATATTGGTTGGTAGTATTTTAATGTTGCTATGCGATACCATTGCTCAACTTCCTAATAGCGACCTAGTATTGCCCATAAACGCCATAACTGCCATTGTTGGAGCACCTATTGTGATATATCTTTTGGTGAAACGAAAAAAAATGATGTTTTAATATGGAAAATACCGCTTTCAACATCATCGATCTCGATCTTGGATACGCTAGTAAAAAAGGAAATGAGGTTATTTTAAAAAACCTCAATTTCAACATTCCGAAAGGAAGTTTAGTCGCATTAATCGGGGCTAACGGATCTGGGAAATCGACCTTACTCCGTAGTCTTGCCAAACAACAAGCTCCTCTTTCGGGTACTATCGAAGTAGATCAAAAAAAACAAACTGATTATTCGTCTTTATCATGGGCGCAAAAAGTAGCTTGGGTACATACTGAAAATAACCTTTCACAAAATTTATCTGTAGAAGAATTAGTCCGTTTAGGAAGACAACCCTATACCAATTGGTTAGATCGTTTACATCAACAAGATATTGACACCGTAGAAAAAGCGATGCACTTTACCGAGGTAGAACAGCTATCTCAAAAAAAGTGTTTCGAGCTTAGTGATGGGCAACTACAACGGGCATTGATATCACGCGCCATTGCACAGGATACGGATATTATTTTATTGGACGAACCTACTACACATTTGGATATCCATCATAAAGTAAATACACTATCATTACTTCAGAAACTGTGTACCACCTTAGACAAAACAATTCTTTTCTCTACCCATGAAATTGAATTAGCTTTACAGGTGTGTCATTCATTTTTATGTATCCACAACGGAAAGGTTGATTTATGTTCTAAATCTGAAATAATTGAAAGTGACATTTTGAATGTGATTTTTAAACACTCATCTTTGTACTTCGATGCTCGTCAAGAGCGTTTTATTTTTAAATAAATTTTCATGCAGCAACACGAAATTTGGTTAATCATCGCCGCTTTTGGAGGTATTCTCCTCGGATACATTTTAGGATCTATCATTAAAGGGCTTCGCCAAAAAAACATACAACTTGATTTAGAAAGCGTTTTAAATAATTCTAAAAATCAAATTGCAACGTTGGAACAACGTATTTCTGAAAATGAACAGCGTTGGAAAGAAGAAAAAACAATATTACAGCAAGAAGCCAAACAAAAAGAATTACAACTCATCGATGAACGTGAACACCTTCGTGGAGAAAAAGATTTTTTAAATGTAGAATTAACGCGTCGTAATGCTGATTTTGAAAATCTAAGACAACGCAGTGATGAGCAAAAGGAAGAAGTAAATCAACTTCAAACGAAATTCACTAAAGAATTCGAAAACCTTGCGAATAAGATTCTTGATGAAAAGTCTTCTAAATTCACAGAACAGAACAAAGAAAACATCAAAAACATTCTGAACCCGCTTCAAGAGCGCATCACGACATTTGAGAAAAAGGTAGAAGAAACTCACAAAGAAAATATCATTACACATGCTTCTTTAAAACAGCAAATTGTTGGATTAAAAGATTTAAATGAGCAAATGAGTAAAGAAGCCACCAACCTTACTCGTGCTTTAAAAGGAGATAATAAAGCTCAAGGAAATTGGGGTGAATTAGTACTGGAGCGTGTCTTAGAAAAATCGGGTTTAGAAAAAGATCGCGAATATTTTGTACAGCAAAGTTTTACGCGCGAAGATGGTAGTCGCGCTATGCCTGATGTTATTATTCATTTACCAGACGGAAAAAGAATTATCATTGATAGCAAAGTAACGTTAGTGGCATATGAACGCTTTGTTAATGAAGAGGATGATCAATTAAAAGAAGTCTACCTAAAAGAACATATCGCTTCTCTAAAAAAACACGTCGAGCAACTTTCTGCAAAAAACTACCAAGACATTTATGATGTACAATCATTAGATTTCGTATTACTCTTTGTACCTATTGAAACAGCATTTGCTATTGCAATCAACACCGAGAACAACATCTACAATCAAGCTTTTGAAAAGAATATCGTTATCGTTACTCCTTCTACACTTTTAGCCACATTACGTACTATTGATACTATGTGGAACAACGAAAAGCAACAACGTAATGCTTTAGAAATTGCAAAACAAGCAGGCTCTCTTTACGACAAATTTGAGGGATTAATGAAAGACCTTATGGGTATTGGAAAGAAAATCGACGATACCAAAAAAGACTATGCCGCAGCCATGAATAAGCTAGTTGAAGGTCGAGGAAATCTGGTAAATAGTGTTGAAAAACTAAAGAAAATGGGAGCTAAAGCAAAGAAGGCATTACCCGAAGCTATTCTTAATAGAGCCAAGCAAGACAATGACCTCTAGGCAAATTTTACAATAAAATAACATTCTATATCAATTTCGTATATTTGAGGCGCTTAATCCCATTCCCCCTAAATAATGGACAAATATTTAATCGAACATTGGAAAGTTGTTGTTTTTGATGACAATGTTAGTGACAACGAACATTACATGGTATCTTCTCACGGTAGAGTTAAAAAACTAGAATCACCCGAAGATACTACAGGATCATTTCGAAAACCTCATTTATTTAGAGATTATCCACGTGTAGAAATCAAATTAAAATCAGGTACACGATCAGCAAGATATCTTCATAAATTAATTGCTGAGGCTTTTCTAGAGAAACCAGACAATACTTATGTTAGCGTTGTACACGTTGATTATGACAAAAGTAATAATCATATTTCCAATTTAAAATGGGTCACCAAGGCTGAACGTTATGCGCACCAACACAAAAATCCTATTTATGAAGATAAATCTGTTCGCATAACAAATTCTAAATTAAATGAAGGTCGAGTTAAAATCATCAAAAGAAAACTGATGGACCCTAACAGAAAAACACGCCTTAAAATAATAGCTAAACAATTCGGAATCACCACAATGCAACTACAACGCATCAAAACAGGTGAAAACTGGGGTCATGTTACTATAGATTAATTTTCATATCAGAATAATCACAAAAAGTAGCTTACTGAAATTACTTTCATTAAAATTTGACACAAACATTAAATGAATGTGAATAACAATTTAAGAGGTTAAAATACTTTTTAAATAATATATTTCTCTTCATCGCTTCTTTCTAAAGGATATAATTAAATTTGCTAACTGTAATCTTTATATTTTGGCGATGAAAAAAATATTGTTTTTAATCATTTCTGTCTTTCTCTTAATATATGCTGTATATTTTGCAGGCGTATATTATTTGAGTTTTAGTGAAGGTACTCGAAGTGGTGAATTAATTAAATTCAGTAAGAAAGGAGTTGTTTTCAAAACCCATGAAGGCGAAATAAGTCAAGGGATATCCGGAGCTCAAATATTCAGTTTCTCTGTCGAAGATGGCCAAACTGAAGTCATTCAAAAACTAGATGACTATCAAGGAAAATATGTAAAATTGACTTACAAAGAACGCTACGGAACATTTCCTTGGTTGGGAGACACTAAATATTTCATTACTGATGCCAAATTAGAAAGTTCTCCTCATTTTAACAAGGACTAGCATAAGCACTACACAAAATATAATTTTATAAAACACAAGCCTAAAAGAAAGCTTATTGCTTGAGGCATACAGCAAAATATGACTTACAAATACCCCGAAGATTCACATATTACTATTTCCGAATTGATGTTACCTTCCCACTCTAATTTTAGTGGGAAAATTCATGGTGGATATATCCTTAACTTAATGGATCAAATTGCTTTTGCTTGTGCGGCTAAGTATTCTGGTCATTATGCCGTTACAGCAAGTGTTGATAAAGTAGATTTTTTAATGCCCATCGAAGTCGGTGAATTGGTACATATGAAAGCTGCGGTTAATTACGTAGGGCGCTCTTCTATGGTAGTTGGAGTACGTGTTGAAGCTGAAAATATAAAAACAGGAGAAATCAAACATTGTAATTCATCCTTTTTTACCATGGTTGCTAGAGATGATAATGGAAAATCTACTCAAGTACCTGGATTAATTTTAAATAGTGAACATGCTGTAAGACGCTTTGTGCGTAGTGCTATACGACAAGCTCAAGGAAAAGAGCGTCGCGCTAAGTTCAAACGTGACAGCTTCAAGATAGAAGAACATTTAGAACTTCTAAAAGACTATAACATCAAACTCGAATTATAATTTACTATGCGAATTCGTGTCATTATTACCATTGTTTTATCACAATTCGCGTGTACTTCGGTTTGGTTTGCAGCGAATGCTGTCATTCCAGAACTAGCTAAAAGCTGGAATATACCACTTGACAGTATTGGTATTTTCACTTCCGCTACACAGTTTGGTTTTATTTTAGGAACTTTAGCTTTAGCCTTACTAGGAATCGCTGACAAGTTTAAACCTTCTGTCATTTTTTTATTGTGCGGACTATTAGCTTCTTTAAGTAATTGGGCACTTTTATTACCCAATCTCAATATCTATAGTATTACTTTTTTTCGAGGAATTACAGGTATTGCTTTAGCTGGTGTATATCCTATTGGAATAAAATTAGCTTCAGACTATTATCAAAATGGGTTAGGGAGGGCACTAGGGTTTCTCGTAGGAATGCTCGTATTAGGTACTGCTATACCTCATTTTTTTAATTACATTTCTCTTGAAAACAGCTTAAAAGATGTAATACAATTAACCAGTGGATTAGCTGCTTTTGGTGCTATTTTAGTTGGCTTTACTGTTCCTAAAGGACCATATCATATAGTTTCTAATCAGAAATTCGATTTATCAAAAATCAAGATTGCTTTTAAGAATATTCATTTCAAAAAAGCAGCTTTCGGATACTTTGGACACATGTGGGAACTATATACTTTCTGGGCTTTTGTTCCTGTTCTTATTAAACTGTACAACCGAATGAATCAGACAGATTTATCCATTTCTTTTTGGTCATTTATTGTTATTGGTATAGGAGCTTTATCATGTATTTTCGGAGGGTACCTTGCTCTCAAATACTCAAGTCAATGGGTGGCTAAATACAGCCTATCTATCTCTATGATTTGCTGCTTACTTTGCCCTTTCGCTTTTTTTACTCCTTCAATTATTTTTATTGTTTTTTTATTGATCTGGGGAATGATGGTTATTGCCGACTCTCCTCAGTTTTCAACGTTAGTTGCTCAATCTGCTCCAGTAGCTGTCAAAGGAACAGCCATTACTTTAGTGAATTGCATTGGCTACGCTTTAACGATTGTCAGTATTCAACTTACTGAGTATTCAATACATTTATATAACTATTGGGGATTCTTATTACTTTCTATAGGGCCTATATTAGGTTTTTTATATTTTCAAAAAAAATTAAATTAAACACTTAACTAAAACGCAAAACAATGAAAAAGTTAATTTTATTACTTGCTTCTGGATTGACATTAATGGCTACTTCTTGTAAAAAGAAAGAAGCTCCTAAACAAGAGACTACGGTGGCGACTAAAGACGGGTATCAGATATCTTCTAGCGGAAGTGAAGTATATTGGACAGGTTACAAATTCACAGAAAAAAAAGGAGTTAAAGGAAAATTTAAAACCATCAACGTAACGAAAGCTCCTGTAGCTTCAACAGCTCTTAAAGCTTTTAATGGTGCTGAATTCTCTATCCCAACTAGTAGTGTTTGGAGTGACAATGCTATCCGTGATGGAAAATTAAAAGAGCTATTCTTTGGTTTTATGGACAATACAGAATTCTTAACAGGAACTTTTGCTACAAAAGGGTCTGAAATTGTATTGAACTTAAAAATGAATGGACAGACTAAAGAAATCCCATTAAAACACACGATTCAAGATCGTCATGTTAAACTAGAAGGATCTTTAAATATGTTAGAGTTTGGAGCTGTAAACGCTTACAATTCTATTCATAAGGCTTGTGAAGTACTTCATACGGGAACTGATGGAGTAAGCAAAACATGGGAAGACGTTGCTATTGAAGCTTTAGTATTCTTAAAAAAGGCTTAATACGATTTACTAAGAGATTAGAATATATCATAAAGAAAAAAGCGTACTTCGGTACGTTTTTTTTTGTTTTTACGTTTTATCAATTGAAAAAAGGTAGTATATTTGCAATCCGAAATCGAAATTCGGGGTATAGCGTAGCCCGGTTATCGCGCCTGCTTTGGGAGCAGGAGGTCGCAGGTTCGAATCCTGCTACCCCGACCAAGAAAATCCAATCACACTAGTGGTTGGATTTTTTATTTTATGAAAATTATTACCGAAGGGATCAACTCGAAAATTTGAGGACGAGCAAAAATTAGTAAAGGAGACTCTTGGATCAAGCTGAAAAATTGCTTGGTGTTAGAAATGACTTTATTTTGAAAATATAGAAATATTTTTCATGCCAACTTTTGTTATCTCTCACCTGATGTGAGATCCCATTAAGGATATTTACTTAACCTAATTGACATATTTGATGAGATTCCTTCCTACGAAGGAATGACGATTGTTTTACACACAACTTTTCGGATTGCCCCTTATTTCTTATACACTTTCACCCAATCTACCTGCATAGAAGCTTCATCTATATAATCTTCAGGGTTTGTATTAAAAAAGAAAACACCTCCTACAGCGTTGTTTAAAACAATTTTTAAATCTCCTCCAAAAATTTCTGCAATGGCATTTCTAGTTGAAGCTTCATATTTAATTACTGATACCTCATCTAATAGTATCTCTAAAGTTTTTTCTTGCCATATCAATGCGAATATGTGGAAATCATCTGTTAAATTCTCTGTTCCTTCATAAGACATTTTAGTATCAGATTCCTTTAAAATATTTTCTCCATTAGTAGTCCCATAAAAAATATTAGACTGAAATTTTGCTTCTTCATTCCCTCTAGCTTCCAAAATATCTATCTCTCCCAAAGTAGGCCAAGGGTCAGCGAATAACCAAAATGCAGGCCACATTCCAAATCCTTTAGGCAGTTTAATTCTAGATGCTATTTTGTAAACCCTTTCTCCCGCCTTGTCTTCTGGTCCAAAAAGCTGCTTAGATTCAATTCGACCTGATACATATTCAAATTGCTTATTTGTGTTATCAAAAGGACTTGTAGCACCTGTAACGCTTTCTCTTTTTGTATTAATCGTTAAAATCCCATCTTTAACTTCTAGTTGTTCTGATCTATACAATTGAATTTCTTCATTGAAAGCTCCTCCTTCCCAAATATCCCATTTGGACAAATCATTATCAAAATTTTCTTCAAAAACTAATTGAAATTCATCATTTACAGGTAATGGGATAGGGTTTAACACCTCTGGATCTTTCGGTCTAATCCCATTGTCATCACTGCCACACTTAGATAGTATTAATGAATTGATTATTAAAACTATACTTAAAACAACACTTTTCATAAGACTAAAATTTAAAACACGTTTTTAACAACCTGATTATTGTATCCTCTATGGACTCACTTTTACAAATCTCAAGAAATCATTGTTATTTGCCACAAGAAGATACTGTTGGTTTTTAATAGTTATTGGGGCGATATCCTTTACATCTCCATCTATAAACAATCCTGAATCTACTGCCGATTTCGGAATAAATCCTCCTTGTTGAGTTCCCTTTAGAAAGACCCCATTCCCTGCATCAGCTCTTGGAGTTTCGACCTCCGAAGCAAAAAGGTTACCTGCAAGCACTATATCTTTAGTTCCATCTTTATCAAAATCATTAACTAAAATTTGATTCACCGGAGCTACTTGAGCTTCAACAGGTAGATTTTGCCGTTTAAACTTGCCATCTTCATTATAAAAAATAGCACTCTTAAAAGATTTTACTTGATAATGAATTGCTGCATTTAACTTCTTTTTCCCGTAAACATCTAACAAAGTAGCATTAGAAAAACTATCGTAGTTTTCGAATTTCTTTTTGATATTAGGCATTTGCTGTGAACTACATTCTCTTCCCCTAACTGGAAATTGCTTTCCTTCATTATAGTAGCTTAACACTATATCATTCTTCTTATTACCATCAAAATCATTAAAGTAAACATCGAAAGTCTCTTCTTCTTTAGCCTTGTATTTGTAGTTTTCGCCTAAATTACCTGCAATTAAATCTTGATCACCATCACCATCAATATCCACTGCTTTAAGACTAAACCACCAACCTGTTGTTTCGCTCAAACCAACAGATTTAGTAACCTCCTTCAAAATTCCTTTATGATTTTTAAACATACGAACATCCATCCATTCGCCCGTAACTGCAAGATCCATCCACCCATCTCCATCATAATCTAGCCACTGAGCAGAAGTCACCATTCCTAATTTCTTAAAACCTGGTGCAACCTTAGCTGTATTATCAACAAAATAAGGATTGCCCGGTTTACTCACATTTTCTAAAATGTAACTATTAGCCGGTGCTGGATAATTTTGCGGAACTAAACGCCCTCCCACGAAAAGATCTTCATCTCCATCTTTATCATAATCGCAAGCATATACACGCTGTCCACTTTCATTAATACTAGGCAAGTTAATTTCACTCTTCGCAAAACGACCATTACCTAAATTGATATATAATCGATCTCTAAGTAAAGGATCATTAGGTTTAAATTCATTTCCTCCACTAACGATATACAAGTCATTATCTCCATCTTTGTCCGCATCAAAAATGAGCGCTCCCATATCTTCGTAATTTCTATCGTTGATTAGAATCTTAGTCTTTTGCTGCTCAAAACTTCCATCCTTGCGTTGAAAAAACATACCTCCCGGAAATCTCGTTGCTGCACCTATATAAAAATCATCTAGCCCATCACCATTAAGATCGCCTACAGCTAAACCAGGGCCAAAACGAGATGTTTTATGAGGTAACAATATTTCTTTTTTGAAATCATCATAAGGGTTTTCTTTATGCTTGTACAAGGCTAGAGTATCTTGAAAGCTTTCAAAAAGCTGTTCTTTTTCTCTCTCTTTTTCTTTAGAATGTGATAACGTTTTGTTTGCGTTAGAAGCGACAAGCTCAATGGAATTATTAACATCAATATCCTTTAACAATTCTGTTTTTTGATTTGGCCAAACAACCAAAATACTATCAATTGTTTTTGATTTCCCTAAACCAAAATGAAGTTTTGGAGATACTGAAGACTGAAAACCACGACTCAAGGTTAATTCTTGTATTTGTTGCTTCCCTTCAGAAAAGACTTTTACTTTAGCCCCAAGTCCATCTAAATTAAGATCATTGCCTTTTAATTTTATTGAAATATAATTATTGGTCTCAGAACTTTTATTTTCAAAAACTGATACAGGACTGTCGATATTATTTGTTATAATTTCCAAATCACCATCATTATCTAAATCAGCATAAACTGCTCCATTTGAAAATCCTTTATCTTCAATCCCCCAAGCCGTATTGATTTTCGAAAAGGTTAGATCTCCATTATTCTTAAACATATAATTGTCGATAGGTTCCGAAGGGATTTTTAAACTCTTCATTAACAAGCTATCTTTATGTTTTTTTTCACCTTTCAGGTTTGCGAAATAATCTTTATTATTAATTTCTCGTCTTGTTCCGTTTGAAATAAATAAATCTTTATATCCGTCATTATCGAAATCAGCTAATAATGGAGCCCAACTCCAATCCGTAGACGAAACCCCTGAAAGCCTTGAAATATCTTTTAATTTAGGTATACCATTTTGCTGTATACCTGTATTCAGTTGCAAAGTATTTTGCATATACTGGTATTGAAACCCTACACGTTCAATATTATCAAACAATTGAGGATTCATGCTTGCCATATTCGCTTTAGATCTTCTATTCGTGGCCGCATCCATATCCATCTGAATAATATCTAAAAACCCATCATTATTAAAATCAGCAATATCTACTCCCATCCCATAAAAAGAAGTATGCGCTGTGGCTTCTTTTATCTCGTCCTTGAATGTGCCATCTTTTTGGTTGACATAAAGACAATCGGGGGTTCCAAAATCATTAGATATATATAAGTCTACCCATCCATCATTATTGATATCTGATGCAGTAACACTTAGCGACAAGCTATATTCTTTTACACCAGCAACTTCAGTAATCTTAGTAAAAACACCATTATCATTTCTATATAAATGATCTGTTTCTGAATCTGTAACACGATCCATTCGCATTTTATACTGGTAACTATTATATTGAAATGGAGTAATCGGATAATTAGTTACGTAGACATCTAAATCTCCATCATTATCCATATCAAAAAAAGTAGCATCGACACTATTTCCTGGATCATTTAAACCTAATTCTTTTGATTTTTCCTCAAAAGTTCCATCTCCTTTATTGATATATAATTCGTTTTGTTTATTTCCTGATTGACCAGAAACCAAACAATATATATCTAAAAAACCATCTCCATTAATATCTGCCATAGTTGTACCTGTATACCATCTGTGATCCCCTTCTATGTTCGCTCTTTTAGAAATATCTTCGAACTTAAGGTTCCCTTTATTAAGATACAGGCCATTTGAAACCATATTTCCCGTAAAGAAGAGGTCAGTTAACCCATCGTTATTAATATCTCCGGCAGACACTCCTCCACCCATATATATGTAAGGATAAGTAAAATAATTAAGCGTATCATTCTCTTTCAGATGGTTTGTAAAATCGATACCACTGGATTGATTATCGAGTTTAGAAAATAATTTTGTTTTTACTGAAGGCAACTCCTCTTTCGTTTTAGTACTCTTTTCACAAGAAAAAAAGGCAAATACTAAAAACACTCCAAAAATTTTACGAATCATACACTTAAAAAGTCTTTTTATGATAAAAAGATAATAAAATAAACAACATCACTGTATACCATAAAAGAGTGAAGAAATACCCTTCTCCACTCCTTATGAACTTTATAAATAAAAAACTACTACTTATTCTTAATTACACGTACCCGTTTAGTATCCTGGATTCTGATCCTCTGAAGAAATAGCATTATTAGTATCTATTTCATTTTGAGGAATAGGCATTAACCTATGTACTCCCGAATCATAATTTCTAGGACGTCGTTGTGATATATCAGGATTATTATAATTTTCATCAGGGAAAATAGCTAATTCCTCAGGGTCTCTATTCCAACGTACTAAATCATCAAAACGATGTTGCTCTCCGCAAAGCTCTACAAAACGTTCGTGTCTGATCGCCTTAAAAATACCCTCGTCTGTACTTACAGAAAACCCTCGACTATCCATCTCAGCTGTACCATACCTTGGTAGCTTCGCTCGATCACGAATCTGGTTTAAGAAACCTATAGCTGCAGCATCATTCCCTAAAGAATATTCAACTTCCGCTTGCATAAGCACCACATCCGCATATCTTAAAAACCTTACATTAATTCCACTATTTTCAACAACACTTTCTTGTTGATATAACTGAGAGAATTTTAACCAAGCAATTCCTCCGCTCCTTGTAAACTCTTTGTTCGGTCCATATTTTTCGTCATCTTTCACATAGGCTACTGTTCTTCTAGGGTCATCATCTTCAAATTCGTTATCTAACTTCACAGAAGGTTTTAAATTACCCCAACCAGTATACTCTTGAGAATGAAATGTTTGCTCAGCAAATCCTTGTCCATTTTGCGCCCAACGTTCTGTCTCTGTACCAAATTCTCCTGTAAATGTAACCTCAAACATAGACTCATCATTAAATTCTCCTGATTCATTAAAGTTATCTTCATATTCCTCAATAGGTAAAAGAGAATATCCATTTACTTTAGCCAATGCTGTTTGTGCTTTGTCATATTCATTTCTATGAAGAAGTACCTTTCCTAGCATACCATATGCTGCTCCTTTAGTTGCTCTTCCTTCTTCTGTTGCCCCTTTATCAAATAATAAACCTGTAGCTTTTTCAAAATCTTGAATGATTCTATTGTAAACCTCTACCGTTGAACTCCTAGGCGCATCCAACTCAGCTTCAGAAAATTCAATTTTTAAAGGCACATCACCAAATCGTTTTACCAATAAATAATAATAAACTCCTCTCAAAAATAAAGCTTGACCTATCACATCATCTACATCGGCTTTAGTAAAATCAGACGTAGCAATATTAGACCTCATTAGACCTTCATTGTCCAACACGAAATTACAAGCACCTATTCCATTATAACATGAAGTCCAATATTGTGCTATAGGACCACTTTGCGCAGTAAACTCGAATCTATAAAATGGTGCAAAATTGGGATCTCCACCAGCTACCATCTCGTCAGACATAGCATCTGGAAAAATATATCCATAACGCTGATACAGTCCACCACTTTGCAATTGTGCATAGCAACCATTAGCTGCACCTTCTATCTGACTCAAAGTTATAAAGAAAGTATCTAAACTAACATCGTTTTTATTTTCTACACTCACATCATCATCACAACTAGCAACGAAAGCTCCTATGAGTCCAATGGAAAGTAATATTCCAAGAATTTTAATATATGTTTTCATAATATGTTAGAATTGTATTTGTAGTCCGCTAATAAAAGTTATTGGTCTTGGAGCAGCACTCCTGTCGATTCCTATTCCAACCACTGTACCTGTATCTCCATAAAAAGGAGCAATCTCAGGATCAAAACCAGAGTAATCTGTAAAGGTCACTAGATTTTGTGCTTGCATATACAAGCGAATCTTTTTTAAAGCCCCCTTTAAAAACTTTTCAGTAATTTTTTTATCCAAAGTATAACCGAGAGTTACATTCTTTAATCTAAGGAATGATGCGTCTTCTATAAATCGAGATGAAATACTTGTATTGTAATCATCTCCAAATCTAAACCTAGGAACATCGGTTACATCCCCAGGATTTTGCCAACGTCTTAATACTTCCGTACCATGGTTTAATACATTACGCTGCCCTTCTAAAAAAAAGATATTACTATTTAAAGCATCTACACCTTCTACTCCATTAAAAAGAAGTCCAAGATCAAAACCTTTATAGGAACCTTTTAAATTAAAGCTATATACAAAATCTGGATTAGGATCTCCAATTACCACACGATCTTCATCAGTAATCGCACCATCACCATTAACATCTCTAAAACGAGCATCTCCTCCTTTAGGTAACTGAGCTGCTTCTGTATTATTTAACTGAAGGGCAGCCTCCTCGTCTGTAGCATAAACTCCCTCAAAATCAAATCCATAAAAATGAAATAAAGACTCACCTGCAGCTACACGGTTCAATCGTTCTTCGAAAGGAGGGTTTAATTGAGCAAAAAGTAATTGATCATTTAATCCACTTAGCTTTTTTACATCTGTCTCACTAGAAGAAATATTAGCCCAAGCGCTCCATTTAAAATCTCCTTCATTGTCATTGTACCCTAAAGTAACTTCATACCCTTGAACATTTGCCACCCCAACATTTCTAAATTGAT
Source organism: uncultured Aquimarina sp. (assembly GCA_947493035.1). Lineage (GTDB taxonomy): Bacteria > Bacteroidota > Bacteroidia > Flavobacteriales > Flavobacteriaceae > Aquimarina. The sequence continues at coordinate 91,086 of CANLOW010000008.1, read as the reverse complement.
CAGTACCTGTAGATAAATTACCCGCTATACCTGTTGAGCTTGTAAGAAATACAGGAACTAACAGCCCTTCACTATCATTATTAAAATAATCAAAATTAAATGTTAATCGGTCATCTAAAAAACCTAGATCAAACCCATAATTTTGTTTTACTTGTGTTTCCCAACCTTTTCTTGGATTATTCAAGCTAACAGGAGCAAATCCAGGCTCTAGACTACCCCCTACAGGATAGAAAAAATTACCGTTAATTGCAGCATTAAAATCATTTACAAGTGGATCTAATCGATTATCTGTATCATTACCTGTTTCCCCGTAACTGGCTCTTATCTTAAGATTACTAATAACATTTGACTCAAAAAAATCTTCATTTGAAACATTCCAACCTGCAGAAAATGAATTAAACCAACTTACTTGATTCTCTTTTGGCAAACGAGAGGATTTATCTCTTCTCGTAGAAAATTGCACACTATATCGGTTGTCATATTCATAACTAAATAAACCTAAATAAGAAACAAATTCAATAGGTACTGTAAATGTTGTATTGGCCCCTAATTGTAATTCTCTGATTTCTGGTGACACATCATTAGAACCAGAAGCATCTGAAACTTCAATCTTTCTATCAATACGCTCATATACCAAAGAACCATTTACTTCATGTTTATTAAATGTTTTACTATAATTAAGTGTGTTAGTAAATATGTTTCTATAATCGTTTACTCTTCTTTTAGTTAAAATATTTGTATTTCTACTAAATCTTCCATCTTCTTCAAAGGCTCTATCTATATTATCTGTTAACTCGATTGATGCGTTTAGACTATACTGAGAGCGAAACGTTAAACCATCAAATAGTTTTACTTTCCCATAAATACTACCTAATAAATTCCCTCTTCTCCTTAAATTATCTCTATTGTTTTGAATTCTAATTTGATTACGAGAGTCATTAATGTCTTCTTCATCATGCCCTGAAAAAAGGCCATTAGCTGACCTAACAGGTAAGTAAGGCGCCGATCCTAAGATATTAAACAGAGGATCTCTACCACCTTCTCTTTCAGGAAAAATGGTTTCATTCCAACCAACCCCTAAAGTTTCACCTATCTCTAAAAAATCAGTTACTTTCACATCTGTATTCACATTAAATGTATAACGCTTAAAATTAGTTTCGGTGTAAATACCATCTTGATTCAAATGTGAAAAAGCAACATTATATTTTACTTTATCTGTACCTCCATTAACTCCTGCACTGATATTTGTAATAGGGGCATTACTTTTAAAAAATTCATCTTGCCAATCAGTATCTATTCCATTTCCATCAAATGAGGGATTATCATTAACAACGCCTACTGGATCGTCAGGCCCACCATTTCGGCCTGCTAGAGTATTAATTTCTCTAAGGTATTGCACATATTGATCTGTATTCAATAAATCATATCGATCATTAAAATTTTGAAATCCTGTAGAAATTTCAAAATTAAATTTGGTCTCACCCGGCTTTCCTTTTTTAGTAGTTATTAAAATTACTCCGTTAGCACCTCGAGACCCATAAATAGCTGTAGAGGCTGCATCCTTTAAAACCTCAATTTTTTCAATATTTGAAGGGTCAATACTATTAAGGTCATCTGCAAATACCCCATCCACTACATATAATGGATTCGAATTATTAAATGTCGCCAACCCACGAATAGTAACTTGTGTCTGAGATCCTGGCGAACCTCCGTTGGTTACTTGCACCCCAGCTGCTCGACCTTGTAGCGCTTGCCCAATATCGGTGTTAGGAAATTCGGATAATTCATCTGCTTTGACCACAGATATAGGAGTATTGATTTGTTTACCATAATTTACGATAACTACCTCATCTAGATTACTCTCATCTTCTTCTAAGCTAATATCAATGTTTTTTTGACCTGCATAAATGATTTCTTGAGTAATATAGCCTACATATGAATAGACGATAATATCTCCTTCTGTCACTCCATTTAATGTATACTTCCCATCAAAATCTGTTACAGCACCATTAGCTGTACCCTTTATTGATATCGTTGCCCCAGGAAGCTCTTCATCATTAGAAGAAACATTTCCTGAAACGGATTGCCCAAAGACCTGAAATCCTATAAGCAATAGACCCAGATGTAATGCCAACTTTAATTTCATTATTCTTATTGTTTAAGTTAGTTTTAGTTTCAGAAACTAGTATTTGTGTTAAAAAAGATATCACTTCACTGTTTTCTGTTCACTAAATTATTCAATCGTTGTAGTTTAACGTACTACAGATGATGCAATAATGATTACAAGTGTTGCATGCCTCATCGAAGCCTTTATCTACAAGCCTTCATCTCTCTTAACAGATCAACTTTATTACTAAAAATGAGACAGATGAATCATCTAAAACAGGACTATTTGGTGTTTCGTGGCAACTCTCCGAACTGTTTTTTGTAACATCTTGTGAAATACGAAGCTGACAAAAAACCAACTTTAAAAGCGACTTCACTGATATTCATATTTCGATCTTCGTTCAATAAAGTTCTTGCCCTCTCTAAACGAATTCTACGAATAAACTCATTTGGCGATAACCCTGTTAATGATTTGATTTTACGATACATCTGACTTCTACTAAGAAATAAGTTAGATGATAAGGTCTCTACATTCAAATCTGAATTCTCTATATTTTCTTGAATATAAGTAACCACCTTTTGCACAAAATCATTATCAATATGAGACACTCCTTTTTCTATAGGTGTATCAAGAGGAGTATTTGAAAAACGTTCTAATAATCTTTGTCTTGAATCTACCAACTGAGCCAAAATTGCTTTTAATTCAGATAGTTCAAAAGGTTTTATTAGATAAGCATCGGCCCCAACATCAATCGCTTTTATACGATCCTCTACAAGATCTTTAGAAGTCAGCATAATTACTGGTATATGACTGGTTTTGATATCATTTTTAATTTTCGAACAAAACTCAACACCATCCATAATAGGCATGATTACATCTGTTATAATAACATCTGGAGTATGTTCCATAGCGCGCAGCCAAGCCTCTTGCCCATCATAAGCCACTATCAAATCATATTCTTCTCCTAATACTGAAACCAGATAATCCTGTAAATCAACATTATCTTCTGCAATTAAAAGCTTTTTCTTTTTCTCTTTTTGTGATAAAATATCTTCAATCTCATAAATTTGAGATTCACTATCTATATCTTCTTCAACTAATGATAAGGCTTCTTCTTTTACAGCTATTGTTTCAAAAAATGAAGCTCCATAAGGAATACTCACTATAAATGAAGAGCCACTACCTAATTCACTTTCGACTTCTATCTCTCCTCTATGTAATTCTATAAAGCTTTTCACCATTTCCAAACCTACTCCTGTACTTCCATAATAAGTTTTATTCATTTGACTGATCTGATAGAATCTTTTAAAAATGCGCTTGTATTCTTTTTGATCAATCCCTGGACCACTATCTTTTACGGTAATTTGAAAAATAGGGGTTTCGTTATGTTTATCAATCAGAGGCATTACTTTTTTCTTATCAGAAACCACCTTCACACTAATCTTCCCTTTATTTGGTGTCACCTTAAATGCGTTTGATAACAAATTAAAAAACACTTTATCTAACATTCCCGAATCAGACCAAACTTGCACACTATTAGCATCATGCTTAAAGTCTAATGTAATTTTTCTTCGTTTAGATTCTTCATTAAAGAAGCTTAAAATATTTTTAGTCTGAGATATGAGATCAAACTGACTCACACTAAGTTGTAATTTATCCGATTGTAATTTTCTGAAATCCATCAACTCATTAATCAATCTTGAAAGCCTCTCTGCATTCTTGTAAATAATCCTATGCTTTTGAGAAACCCCTTCTGAAAAAGCTTCTCCTTCTATATGTAATAAATCTTTTACTGGATTGATAATTAAGGTTAGTGGTGTCCTAAATTCATGAGAAATATTTGTGAAAAACTGTAGTTTTTGTTTTTGCAACTCATCTTCCTGCTTCCTTTTCATACGTTCTAAACGCATGGTATTTCTTTCATTTACACGTCTCAAGGAAAAATAGATAATAACAACCATAATAGCCATTAGAGACAGCCCATACAATAAGTATGCTATTGTAGTCTTCCACCAAGGGGGCAATACTTTTATCTTAAGTGTCTTGACCTGCTTATTCCAAATATTATCATTGTTAGCTACTTTCAATTTAAAAGTATATTCTCCTGGAGATAAATTTGTATAAGTTGTACTAGTCTTATTACCTACATAATTCCAATCTTTTTCGAAACCCTCTAGATAATAAGCGAACTTGTTTTTTTCAGGTCTTGTATAACTAATAGCTCCATAATCTATAGTAAATACTGATTGTTTATGGTTTAATGTGACAATTTCTGTTTTATCTATTACCTTCTGTAAATCTCCTTCTTGCTTTGATATTTTTAAATCTTTATTAAACACCTTTAATGCCCTGAAATATGGCCTTGCCTTATTTTCATTATAATCAATAGCTTGAGGATCTATAAAATTCAAACCTCTATTCGTCCCAAAATAAAGCCTATTCTTATTATCTAATATTACCGCCCCATCCTTAAAGTGGTTATTTAACAAGCCATCATCTGTTGTGAAATTGACTACCTCAGCATTTTCTAAATTGATCTTAAAAACTCCTAACTTCCCACACACCCATAGTTCATTTTTTCGTGGTTCGATAACTGCATTTACAAAAGATTGATTGAAATCTTTTAATTGTAATCGATGAAATTTATTTTCTTCTTTCGAAAAATAAAACAAACCTCCTCCATTAGTACAAAACCATACGCGACCATCTTGAGTTTGATTGATAGATAAAATCTGTTTGGCACTTGGATGCCCCCCAAAAGAAGCTGATATCTCATTACTCAAATCTTCAACCACAAATTTGCTATCTTCCAAAACAACCTTAAACAAGCCTTTGGTTGTACCTATCCAAATATCCCCATAGCTATCTGCAAACACATCTTTTACATCTTTATACAAAAGACCCGTACGCGTAAAAGATTCATTATCTACACGACTAAAATTTTGTTTTTCAACATCATAGAGATGTACTCCATGTAAAAAAGAACCAATCCATATATTTCCATCAACACTTTCCGAAAAGCATCGAATTTTATCGGTTTCTAACCCATTATCGGTACTTACTTTGGTATAGTTAATAAACCTCTTAGCACCTTTCTTCAAATAGAAAATTCCATCACCCCAAGTAGCAATCCAAACATTCTCCTTACTATCAATAAAAATATCCTCGATATATATTCCTTTTTTTAAACCACTATAACTGCTGTTAAAATTTGAATTAACATGTTCTATCGTATTATTATTAGTATCCAAGATATCAATCCCATCACTAACTGCTATCCACAATTTACCGTCCTCTGACTTAGCAAACCCCTTTAAATCGTTACTTTGAATCCCTTTTTCTAGTAAGGGGTGTCTGACTAAAGATTGGAATTTATTGTGATTCTTATCAAAAACACTCACCCCATCATTATAATAGCCTAACCACAGTCGCCCTTCATAACCAAGGAAAATAGACCAAACAGAATCCGAAGCTATACTCTTAGGATTCATAGAATCGGCTCTATACCATTTTTCAATATTGCCATTACTATCTAAAGCTAATAGACCATCGTTTTCTATACCTACAAACACATTCCCTAGCCCCCCAGTGATAGACAAAATTCTTTTTTCTACTTTTTGAACAGGTCTAAAAACGGGAAGTGCTTTTTTTAAATCTCCTTTAAACAATCCTCTTTTTATAGTCCCCACCCACAACTGCTCTTGAGTATCAATAAACAAACGAGTAACATAACTATCTACCTCTTCATTACTTACCTTAACATCTACTGCCTTAGAAAAATTATTATTTTCAATCAGTTTCAACCCTTGGTTAGTGGCTATATATGCATTCCCTTTTGCGGAAAATTTAATATCATTGATCAACTTACCTAACAATGCCCCCCCATCAAAAGTACTATCAAACCATTGTGGTTTTTTAAGATCTACTCGCTTCACCCCTTCTTCAAAAGTTCCTATAAGCAACTTGCCATCAAATTCGGCAATACACGAAATATGAATAAAATCAAAACCTACTCCGTTGCCTCCTTTTATTCTTTCAAAATCATTGGTTTCATTATTAAAAAAACACAAACCAGCATCAGTACCAACCCAAAGCCCTCCTGAACTATCAACATATAGCGCACTAACATGGTTACTATTGATACTTTTATTATTACCTACATTATGAGTAAAGAATTCGAAAGAGATACCATCATACCGAAACAAACCTGCTCCTTGAGTACCTATCCAGATAAACCCATCTTTATCTTGAGTGATCGCTGTGATAGGGCGCTGAGATATTGCACCTTGCACATTCTGAAATTCCATATTTGCAAACCCCGATTGACTATACTGAGGTGAGATATTAAAAAAACACAGTATAAATGTTATAAATACTTTAATCGGAGCATGATTAGTCATTATTCTTAAGCTTTAGTGTATATCTTTCTTAGTGGAAATTTTCTAGGTCGAATATTGAGAAAACTACTACATGACAGATAAAATGTTTGAAGCATTTCATATTTCAAATGTTGCAAAGTCAATGATCATCACCTTTTCACGCCCAAAACATAAAAACATAGTATTAATTTAGAGTCACTTACACCCATTAACTTTAAACTAAATATAATCATTATGCGTTACTTACATCTATTGTTCATAGCTATCGTTTGTTTCTCTTGTAAAGACGATGATTTTAATGCTACACTAGTAGAAGGTCCTGCACCGAGTGAAGTAAAATCAAATCTACAGATTACATCTAACAACCCAGTAACTGTTATTGTCAGTCCAAGTGCAGATGGAGCAACAGCATTTGAAGTTGATTTTGGAGTTCCAAATCAAACTCCACAACTCATAGGAATTCAAAAAGAATTAGAGTTCGTATATCCAGACGACCAAGAATACACCATTAGTATCAAAGCCATTGCTGCCAATGACAAAAGTACTACCGTACAGTTCCCTGTAGAGCAAACAGCATTTTGCCCCAAAATTGTTAACCCTGCGATTTCATTTGAAAGCAACGAAGACTTTTTTACTTTTAATGGTGTTGCCGTTGAAATTGTAGCAAATCCTGACTTATCAAAAGCTAATCCTGAAGCTTCGAATGTATTAAAAGTAACTAACGGAGGTTTTGACTTTGAAGGTTTTGGTTCTGGATTATCTGACGCTGTTGATTTTAGTAATGATGATAAAAGAGTAAAACTAAAAGCTTGGTCTGAATCTGAAGTAGTTATCAGAACCATCTTTAAGGCAGGTGTTGACGGTGCCCGAGGTGTAGAAGTAGAAGTAACCCATACAGGAAGCGGTTGGGAAGAATTAACTTTTGATTTTAAAAATGGGATAAAGACTTTTGTCGATGGTGGCACTGACAACTTCGAAGCTTTTGTACCAACAGGTAAATATGGAGAAATTCAATTCTTTGTGGAACCTGGAAAAACTACCGCAGGTATTTTCTACCTAGATGATATTGGCTTATGTGAATAGTTGTTTTTTCATTTATATATAGTTCTATTAATTGAAGAACCTTGGCTATTACAACCGCCCATAGCCAGGGTTCTTATTGTAACAAGCATTTGTATTCATGGTTTCAAAAATAAATTTAACATACCTGCTTTCAGCTATATGTTCTATAGTTATGATAGGACAAAGTGTTGACCAAAAAGTAGCTGATCTTCTTAGCAAAATGACACTTGAAGAAAAAATTGGTCAAATGAATCAATACAATGGCTTTTGGGAAGTTACAGGACCAGCACCCAAAGAAGGAAATGCAAAAGAAAAATATGAGCACCTAAAAAAAGGTTGGGTTGGTTCCGTCTTAAATGTTAGAGGTGTTGATAATGTAAAACGAATCCAAGAAATAGTAGTTAATGAGTCTCGTTTAGGAATCCCATTATTATTTGGTTCGGACATCATACACGGGTACAAAACATTAGCACCTATCCCATTAGCTGAATCTGCTAGTTGGGATCTTAAAGCTATTGAAAATTCTGCTAGAATCGCAGCTATTGAAGCTTCTTCTACAGGTGTCAATTGGACTTTTGCACCAATGGTCGATATTTCTAGAGACCCTAGATGGGGACGTGTTATGGAAGGCGGCGGAGAAGATCCTTTTTTAGGATCGGCCATTGCTAAAGCTCGAGTTAATGGTTTCCAAGGGAATGACTTAACAGCAAATAATACGATTGCTGCAACAGCCAAACATTTCGCTGGATACGGCTTTTCAGAATCTGGTCGTGAATATAACACTACAAATGTTGACGATTATACCTTATACAATGTAGCACTTCCTCCTTTTAAAGCTGCTGTAGAAAGCAACGTGCAATCTATTATGAATTCATTTGGGTTATACAACGGTGTACCTGCTACAGGAAGTAAAAAATTGCAACGCAATATTCTAAAAGGCGATTGGAACTTCAAAGGTTTTGTGATTTCGGATTGGGCTTCAATTATGGAAATGACTTTGCATGGCCACACCACAGATCTTAAAGAAGCTGCTGAAAAAGCGGCTATTGCAGGTTGTGACATGGATATGGAATCTTATGCTTACATCAAACATTTAAAAGAACTTGTACAAGAGGGAAGCATAAATGAGAATACTATTGACGAAGCTGTATCAAGAATACTAAAAGTTAAATTCAATCTTGGTTTATTCGATGATCCTTATAAATATTGTAATGCAGACAGAGAAAAAGATCTTCTTTTTAATAGTAAACACCAAGATGCGGCACTAGATATCGCCAAAAAGTCTATTGTATTATTAAAAAATGACACTAAACTACTTCCCATTTCTAAACAAGACCGCATTGCTATTATTGGTGATCTTGCCGATGATAAAACTAGTCCTCTAGGAAGTTGGCGTATTGGATCTGACGATGAAACAGCAATCTCTGTTTTGGAAGGGTTTGACAAACTAGGAATACCCTATCAATATGAGAAAGGATGTACTCTTATTAATGGTAAAACAGAATTCACACAAGAATTATCTATAAACACCAATAACAAAACAGGCTTTACTGAAGCTATAGAATTAGCAAAAAAGGTAGATAAAATTATTTTAGTTTTAGGAGAACATGGTTTCATTAGCGGAGAAGGGCGAAGTCGAACAGATTTAGGACTACCTGGGGTACAACAGCAATTATTAGAAGAAATATACAAAGTAAACAGCAACATTATTCTTGTACTTATGAATGGTAGACCTTTGACTATCCCTTGGGCTGCTAAATACATACCGACAATACTTGAAACATGGCAACTAGGAACACAAAGTGGAAATGCAATTGCTGAAGTGATTACGGGAAAATACAACCCTAGCGGAAAACTCCCCATGACCTTCCCTAGAAGTGTAGGACAAATCCCAATATATTACAACCAATTTAGCACAGGAAGACAAGAAAAACAGCCTCATGTATTTTGGAGTCATTATATCGACGAAGAAAACACCCCATTATATCCATTTGGTTATGGGCTTAGCTATACAAATTTTGAATACGGAAAAATTAACGTTAGTATAACTGCTGATGGTATTTCCGCTTCTCTGTCTATCAAAAACACTGGAGAATTCTCTGGAGAAGAAATTGTACAATTATATATACAGGACATAAAATCTTCTTATGTACGCCCAATAAAAGAGTTAAAGGGCTTCGAGAAAATTTATTTAGAGAAAGGCGAAAGAAAACAAGTAAAATTCTCTTTAACAAAAGAACATTTAGGGTATTATACACCCGAAGGAAAATATACCTGTGAAGCAGGAGAATTTAATATTATGATAGGTCCTAATAGCCGAGAACTATCGACAGTAAAAATAAACATCGCTAACTTCAATTAATACATTTTGATTAAGTTGTTATTTGGCCGCTGATCATTCAGCGGCTTTTTTTATATCAAAAACATCTTCCTTTACACCACTCAGGTATAATGTTATGGACTATTTATTATGTCACTATTGCTTTTTTGAGTTTTAACAAACTAGTGATTAAAATATATAAACCTATTGCTACCATTAGCATTGTCGGTATAAACATATTCCCTAACACCTCATAATATTCAGCACCTTTAACATAACCTAAGGCTTGAAATTTATTATCTCTGTAATACATTCCAACATTATTATTGAATAATTTTGCAAATATTAGAAACAAGAAAGTACCTAAGGATAAATAAAGTAAAAAGAAAACAATATAACTTAAACCATTCCCAATGTTAAGCAATAGCGCTTTTAGTATTTCTAATGGATTGAAAGATTTAGTTGCCTTTTCAAGTGATTTTTCAGCTATCAATGGCTTCAGTACTTTCTCAGGAGAACCTAATTTATCTATAGAATCTAATAAAGCTGCTAACTCCGATTTATCTTTTTTACTTTGTAAACTTTCATATATATGACTATTAAATTCCATCAAGACTTCTAGTCTATCTGATTTCTCTAATTGTTTAGTAACATTTTTAATGTTATTTATATAATTTTCATATACTCTTTGAGCATTAATATCTTCAAATTTTATTTCTTTAAATTTCATTATTCGTAATTTTATTTATAGATTTTTCTAATTGTTTCCAGTATTCACGCATTCTCATCAAATCTTTTTTCCCTTTATCTGTAAGCATATAATATTTTCGTGGTATTCCAGATTCCTGTTCAACCCATTTAGAGGTGGTTAAACCTTCCTTTTTAAGCCTATTCATTAAAGGATACAAAGTACCCTCTGCAACTTCTATGTCTGTTGATTTTTTAATAATTTCTATTACCTCATACCCATATAATTCTTTTTTACTAATAGCGTTTAAAACAATAAAGGACAATGTTCCTTTTTTGACTTGAGACTTCCATTTATTTATAAAATCATTATCCAAAATACATAGCTTTAAATTTATACATAGTATAACTATGTAAATATATAAAATTATATTTCACCTATAACATTCACACAAATTCATTTTAAAATTGGTCCAATAAAATCTACACACTTATTCAGATAGATAATTATCAGTAAATAGAATAGTTTTAATTTTTAGAAACTTTACTATTTTAGCTCGCCTATCTTCGGGATGTAGCTTAGTCCGGTTAAAGTGCACGGCTGGGGGCCGTGAGATCGCTGGTTCGAATCCAGTCTTCCCGACCAAGAAATCCAATCACACCTCTGTGGTTGGATTTTTTATTGATTGATGTTGAAACGACAGTTTCTAAACATAAAAGCGATAAGCTTTGATAAGATTACTTAAGCAACAAACCCATAACCTGGATCAGCTAGCCTAATCCAGTCTTCCCGACCAAGAAATCCAATCACATCTCTGTGGTTGGGTTTTTTATTGATTGATGTTGAAACGACAGTTTCTAAACATAAAAGCGATAAGCTTTGATAAGATTACTTGAGCAACAAACCCACAATCTGGATCAACTAGCCTAATCTAGGCTTCCTATAAAAAAGTCCAATTACAATATTGTGATTGGACTTTTTTACCCACTTTAAACAACCTAATTAAAGTGATGAAAATCAGAATTATACACTCTTAAAAAACACTATCAAAAATACATTTAATCGTTAAAAAATATAATTTTGTCGATAAAAAACAAATGAAAAAAGAGCATTTTAACTGAAAATCAAATGTTTATATTTAAATTTGTAATCCCAAAACAAATTAGAAGAATATGAAAACCATGAAAATTATTCCCTGGATGATCATTTTAAGCTGTTCTATTTCTTTTGCACAGACAAAAGTTATTAGAGTAAACAAAACTTCTTCCGAAGAAACAAATTTAGCCTTTCAAAATCACGACATCAACAAACTAAATCTTGAATCAAAAATTATAGGAAAAACAGCACTCCCCGCTCTTTATCGTTTTAAAAAAAGACAATTAATACTTAATGGTGCAGGTCTAAGAGAGTTGCTTTGGGTAGATATTTATGCCTGCGGTCTATACCTCCACAGACCCAATACGGATCCTGTAGATATTGTAGATAGAAATGAAACTATGATCATGCGAATGGATATTTTATCAAAAGCTGTATCTCACGACAAAATGGTCAAAGCTTTTTACAAAGGATTTATCGATGGAAACAGTAAGGATACTATTGAAAAATATGGTAGAGAAATTGATGTTTTTCTTAAGCATATAGAAGGCCTTAAACTAAAAGTTGGAGACAAAGTAGATGTTGTATACGAGCCTTCAATAGGAGTGTCGCTATATCTAAATTACAATAAGGTAGGTACTGTAGGAAATTTAGGGTTCAAAAAAGCTATTTTCAACATATGGCTATCTGATAACCCTGTTGACAAAAGTTTACATAAAGAGTTACTTGAGGGCGCTAAGTCTTTTTTAGATACTAAATAGAAAAAAATCAAATCATAGCAATATTTTTAATTGTTATGATTTGACTTTTAAATTATAATCGAATATAAATTCAGTTACATATTATTTGAATAAGGCTACAAGCTTCCTTATTTTCGAGCCTACTACATACATTAAATTTAACATATGTATATCATCGGTATCACAGGAGGCACAGCTAGTGGCAAAACCACATTTGTACAACAACTTATAGAGGAATGTGAGACTGACTGGATCAATATTATAAGCCAAGACGATTATTATAAACCCTTGAAGGGATTATCTTACCAAGAAAAAGACAAAATCAATTTTGATCACCCAGATACTATAGATTTCGATTTACTAGAACAACATCTTTTGACTTTAAAAGATGGAAAATCGATTCAAAAACCTAGTTATAGCTTCAAAACACATGATCGTTTAATCGAAACGACATCTATTCTCCCAAAACCTGTATTGATCCTTGAAGGGATTTTAGTATTATCTATCGCAAAAACAAAGACGCTTTGCGACCATACTATTTTTTTAGATGCTCCCGAATATATTCGCCAAGAAAGACGTCTACAAAGAGATGTTAATGAACGTAAAAGAACACCAGAAAGCGTTTTATTTCAATTTGAAACAAACATTCATCCGATGCATCGTCAATTTATCGAACCATTAAAGCATAAAGTACACCAAGTCATTGATGGCACAAAATCATTTCACTCCCCTTTAAATGATGTTGTCAAGTTGATAAAGAAACAAGTATCTTTACCCTAAATTTTTTCAAATCTATGTCTGGCGTAACGCTTTTGAAACGCATATTAAAAATACTCAGCAATAAGTATGTACTAATTACTAGCATATTTATTATCTGGATGCTTTTTTTAGATAGTAATACTTGGCTTATCTGGAGGCTAAATAGAGAAATTTCTAAAACAGAAAAAAGTATCGATTATTACAAAAGTGAGATCGAAAAAGACGAAGTACTACTAGAAAGTCTTAAAGATCCTAAAGCTTTAGAAATTTATGCGCGAGAAAAATTCTTCATGAAAAAAGAAAATGAAGAAATCTTTATTATTGAACACGCCTCTGATTCATTATCCAATGAAGAATAATCCAGTTGATATTTTTTTTGAAGAAGTTTCAGTAAAAGCATGGAAGCAAAAAGTACAATACTTGTTAGCTGGCGAAGATTTTGAAACAAAACTTATTCGAAAAACTTCGGATTCAATTGGCATATTACCATATTATAGTTCGAAAGATTGTAAAAGAAAAGCAGTTACTTTAAAAAACACAACTACAAAAACTGCAGTTTACATAGATGAAATTAACGAAACTGAGGCAAATCTAAAAGCAAAAAAAGCTGTTAACACTGGGGCAAACATGTTGTTTTTTAGCCTACATCATCCCTTAGTTGATCTTCAAAAATTACTAGATGGTATATCTTGTGTTGTCTACTTACAATGTTTTTTCTTAGATGTCCATTTTATAAAGAAAATAGAAGATTTTCAGAAAGTACAATTATTAATTGATCCTTTAGGGAAGCTGACGAGAACTGGCGAATGGTTTACTGACCGAAGTCTAGATCTAAATAGCTGTAAGCGGTTGTTACATCACCCAAACACAACTCTATGCATCAACCTTAGTAATTTTCAAAATGCAGGTGCTAGTGTATCTCAACAATTGGCTTATAGTATAAGCCAGTTAGCTTGGTATTGCGAAACATTTCCCGAAATAAACCATATAAATTATATCGTAAGCTGCAATACCGATGTATTGGTTGAAACTGCGAAATTAAAGAGTCTAAAAACATTACATGAAACTTATTGTAATGATTTAGGAAAAGTGATAGACTATACTATCATACAACAGAAAAGCAGTTTCAACCTCAGAGCATTTCCTTCGTCTCTTAATCTAAAATTGGAAAGTATAGAGCACCTCATAGGTTTTTCTTCCAGTGTTGACATTATTTGTTCAATGCCTGATCATAATACTTTTTTTGATGAAGACACACATTTCCCCCTAATAAGTTTAGAAAATCTTTTATCTATTTCTAAAAAAACTCCTCTACGTTTTGAAGGGGCTTTAGCATTTGAAAAAGTTTCTCTTCAACTTGTAGAAAAAAGCATTGCTCTTTTCAATGAAATATCGAAAGACCGAAACTATATTGATCTACTTGAAAAAGGTATCATCCAGCGTAAAATTCAAGAAAATTTCCACAAAATAGCCGAAAATTTTAAGCTATCTCATGAAATACACATAGAACATAAAATTGCAAAAACATATCCTTTTTCAAAACCTTCTAAGAAATTTACTACGATAAAATCTTTACTCCCTAAAAAAGAGAGCGAACTTTTAGAACAACCTATTTGGGAACAAACTTACAGCAATAGCTAAGACAATGAAGACACTTACGAAAGAATTACATATCAATGACTTTACGCAAGCTAGTTTCCCACCATTTACTAGAGGCTACGAAGCCTTACCTAAAAAACTTTTTTTCGACACCACTATTGATAAATCTACTTTAGAAGTAATCCATCAATTTTCAATAGATGAAATAGTTCATTTGGTAAAGCAAATAGAGCATATGAAAAAGATTAATCTATTAGTCACTACAGAAATATTAACTGTAGAATTTATTGCAGGCATAAGAGCATTAAGAACTTTGCTTGCTATTATTGACACTAAAAACGAATCTGCGAATACACGTAAAATAAACTTCTTCATAGAGGTTTATACTACAACGGAAACAGCGCAAGAGCTCATTTATGCACAATTAGCCCAAATTGATACTATATTATGTTCTAAAGAGGACCTTAACAACTTACAACTACTTAGTAAACATCTCACTACTCCTCCAATAGATATGTTATTTGGCCATCAAGAATTGGAAGAAAAAACGGCTTATTTTGTGAAACAAGTTTATAATCACTTGCCTGTCTAAATATTCGGATGATCAGGAGCAGTATATTCCACTATATCAATCCCAATTCCATTTGGGTCTTCAATCGCAAAATGACGCTCTCCCCAAGGCTCATCTCTGAGACGCACTTTAATTTCTTTTCCTTTATTAATGATACCAGTATAAAAAGCATCAACATCATCAACTTCTATCGTCAAATACATGCCTTCTCCTTTAAATGATTTATGAAAAAAAGGTTGTTGTGTTGGATGGTTAGGTAATAAAAAACTAATGCAGTCTTTCTTATTCGGAGTTTGTAATAATAAATAAAACTCATTTTCAAATTTAACAGAGAATTCTAATATACCTGTATAGAAAAACTTTGTTTCT
Source organism: uncultured Aquimarina sp. (assembly GCA_947493035.1). GTDB lineage: Bacteria > Bacteroidota > Bacteroidia > Flavobacteriales > Flavobacteriaceae > Aquimarina. The sequence continues at coordinate 75,397 of CANLOW010000008.1, read as the reverse complement.
TCTAGCTTCTCTGTCAAAATACCTGCATTTAATCGCATAATTATGTCATTTAGGGTTAATGTTTGAATTTCTTATAATATACTGATTTCTAAAAATTAAACGGTTTGCATATTTATCGTATATTCCAAACATGAATGGAATCGACTTCTCTAAAAAAATGCTTCGTGATGATGCTTTAAAAGGAAAAACTATCATTGTAACAGGTGGTGGTAGCGGATTAGGAAAATCTATGACTTCCTACTTTATGGAACTTGGAGCTAATGTGGTCATTACTTCTAGAAATCTTGAAAAACTAAAAAAGGTTGCTCTTGAATTAGAAAGTACATATAATGCAAAATGTCTTCCTCTTGCTTGTGATGTTCGAAACATTGAAGAAGTAGAAGCAATGCACGCTAAAGCGATTGAAACATTTGGCAAAATAGATGTTTTACTAAATAATGCAGCAGCCAATTTTATATCTCCTACAGAACGTTTATCAGCTAATGCCTTCGACACAATAATTGATATTGTTTTAAAAGGAACCAAAAACTGCACTTTGACAGTAGGAAAGCATTGGATTGACACTAAGCAAAAAAATACGTCTGTTCTCAATATTGTAACCACATACGCCTACACCGGCTCGGCTTTCGTTGTACCCAGTGCTACCGCTAAAGCCGGCGTATTAGCATTAACACGTTCTTTAGCTGTCGAATGGGCTAAATACGGAATGCGCTTTAATGCTATTGCCCCTGGCCCTTTCCCTACCAAAGGTGCTTGGGATCGATTATTACCTGAAGATATTCGTGACAAATTTGACTTAAGTAAAAAAGTACCTCTACGTCGAGTTGGAGAACATCAAGAACTAGCGAATCTAGCAGCTTATCTAGTCTCTGATTTTTCAGCATATGTAAATGGTGAAGTTATTACTATTGATGGTGGCGAGTGGCTTCAAGGAGCTGGACAAATGAATCTTTTACAACAAATTCCAGAGGCATTATGGGATCAATTAGAAGCTGCTATTAGAGCTAAAAAAAGAGGGTAACCACTCGACTTTATACTAAACTTTATTATTACTTACTAAAACAAATAAAATGAAGAACAAACTTTACATCGCCTTATTCATTGCTATGTGGTTATTTTCATGTGGCAGTGACGATAATGATTCTACCGACAATGGTAATATCAATCCTAAAATGGAAGAAGATACTATAATTGGGAAATGGAAATTAATTAGTGTTACTGAAGACAATGAAACTGAATTAGCCTCCAACTGTGAGAAAAAATCGATCATATAATTTAAAAGTGATAATACCTTTAAAGATATTGCTGTTACCGAAGCTGATGAATCAGACGATTGCGTTTACGATGGGCTTGGAGTAACAGGAACTTTTGTACTTAGTGAAGATGTATTAACCAGAACAAATGTAGAGGTTATTGCAATTCATGAAGACCTTAATAATCCTGATTTTATCGAAGGAGCAAAAGGAGAAGAAGACCCTGAAACTATTTCCTTTGACCAAGGAAAATTAATTATAACTGAAAAATACGAAGAACAAAGAAACGTTTTTACTACGAAGTATACATACGAAAAAACCTCAGACGATTTCTTTACAAAAAAATAAATTACACTAGAAACAACACTTAAGGTTTTAGAATTACCTTAAAAAAAATGTGCAAACGAAAAGACTGTGGTTTATTCAATTTGTTATCAACAACCAGTTAGTATGAATGTAAGCCTACGAGCTATGCAAGTAAAAAATACTTTTGCAAAATTCCATACAAGTATTCTAGATAAAATTCTCCAATGCTTGTATAGAATTTTGCAATATTTTAATATAGATGTAAGCTTAATTAACATTAAGGATCATTACCCTAAATGAATCTCAGATTTCAAAATACCATATTTAAAAATTTCAATATAAAGAGTTTACACCTCCTTACCTTTCTCTTTCTTATACCCTTCTCTTCACAATGTCAACATGTAATTGATACTTGTCAAAAAAGTAAAACTCAAGCACTCCTAGACTTCAAAAGAGAAAACATCAAATATTTGGTTAAAGGCCTCGTAAAATTTGAAAATCCGGACAAAGAAAGATATTATCGTCTATACCTGTTATCCGAATTCAACATTAAAACTGAATTCACGGGTTGTATTGTTTCTGAAGATCTTTTTTGTTATTCTGCTACTATGGATAGCTTAGTCGATATTAAATATGGTAAAAACTTTTACCATAACTTAAAGAATCAAATAAAAGCAAACTACCTAAAGCTTACCAAAGATGAAAAATTGAAAGTACTGAATAATCGTACATTATATGATGAGATTGATTTAGAAGAAAAACCCAGTTTAAATAAAGATCTAGTGATTGGCCTATTTAAAAAATCGGTTAAATACAAATACTTTAAGTCTGATGCATTTATCTTCATTAACGAAAATAACAAAATCTATGATCTAAAATTATATGAAGTTGATTGCTTTCATGAGTTTAGTTCTGAACAAAAGAATGTATTGATAAATATTTTGAACGATAGAGTGAACCCTAAAAGTGGAAAAATTTATGGTCGAGCAGTAAAATCTAGAATAATGCTGAAAATATAAATGATAATTTTATTAGCTGAATAAAAAAAACCATTGCCAACATCCAAACAAATCAAAATATCAATCCTACTCATTTTGTTCATAGGATTTACAATTCCACAAAATTTAAAAATGCCCGTTAAGGGAGCCAGTAAATCCGACTATAATTCCAAATCTTTTTGGTATTATCCTTGGGGACGATCTGTGACACACAAAGGCGTTGATATTTTTGCAAAAAATGGTACTGAAATTAATGCCTCCACAAAAGGTATTGTCCTTTATGCTGGTAATATTTCCATGGGAGGAAATGTAATTTTAATATTAGGCCCCAAATGGAGATTGCATTACTATGCACATTTAAATGAAATCAAAACAACCAAGTTCAATGTTATCAATCATAATTCATTAATTGGTAGGGTTGGGGATTCTGGAAATGCCAAAGGAAAAAGTCCACACTTACACTATAGTATTTTTAGCTTGATTCCATACGTTTGGAGGATTGACACTGACAAACAAGGCTGGAAGAAAATGTTCTACTTAAACCCAATCGATTACTTTTAATAGTATCACTAACTATTAGAATGTAACATCTTTACAGAAATATTTTCAGATTGAAAAACTTTATCAACACTTCACGAATAACTAACAACCAACAACTCCCAACTAATAAAGAAAAAACACTATTTTTGGCACTTAAAATTGAAAAAATGATTTTAGGTAGAAAAATTCATGCATTCGTAAGCGTAGCAACTCTTCCAGTAGCTACAACTACAACCCTTTGGGGTTAATTTTGCATTTTTTTCGGCTTAAGAAAACACGATTAATGTTTTCTCTTCAAATCATTTAATAATTTACTCATCCACAATGTGGATTTAAAAAATACCATATGAACGTTCTAAAATTCGGAGGTTCTTCTGTAGCAAACGCACAGACTATAAATCAAGTTTTACAAATTGTTGCTTCACACAGTGAAAAAAAACCATTATTCGTTGTGGTTTCTGCATTAGGTGGAGTTACCGATTTATTATTAAAATCAGGAGCACAGGCAGCTAATAACGATACTTCTTACAAAGAGACTTTAGCTGAAATCGAAAAGCGTCACTTAGACACTGTTCGAGAGTTGATTCCTGTCACTTCTCAAAGCGGAGTAATCAGTACTGTAAAGTCTAAACTAAATGAATTAGAATCTTTATGTGAAGGAGCTTATTTATTAAGCGAACTTTCACCTAAAACATCATCTGTAATTGCAAGTTTTGGTGAAATTCTTTCTTCCTACATCATTTCTGAAGCAGCTAAAGTTAAAGGATTAGACTTAGTACTTCAGGACTCTCGTGATTTCATTACTGTTACACCGGCAGAAAAAGTAACGGTGAATTATGAAATCACTAATGATAAAATAAATACATACGCTACATCAAACAAAGCACGTATTACTTTATTCCCAGGTTTTATTGCCCGTACTGACGGAGGCGAACCAACGACATTAGGTCGTGGAGGTTCAGACTTTACAGCGGCAATTTTAGCCGCAGCAGTAAATGCTGAAGAATTATTGATCTGGACAGATGTTAGTGGAATGTTTACAGCAAATCCAAGAGCTGTAAAACAAGCAAAACCTGTTTCTCATATTTCATATCATGAAGCTATGGAGCTTTCTCACTTTGGTGCCAAAGTGATTTACCCTCCAACGATTCAACCTGTATTGGAAAAAAATATTCCGATCTATATAAAAAACACTTTCGAACCAGAAGTTTTTGGTACACTAATCACTCGTGAAGTAGAAAGCAGAAAGCAAGCCGTAACAGGAATCAGTCATATTGAAAATATTGCTGTGATTACGCTTGAAGGTGGAGGGATGGTTGGTATCCCTGGTTTCTCTAAGCGTTTATTTGAAACGTTGTATCAAGAGAAAATCAATGTAGTATTAATTACTCAAGCTTCTTCTGAACATTCTATTTGTTTGGCGATTGAATCAAATGATGTTGAAAAAGCAAAAGCAGCTATCGATACTGCTTTTGAATTTGAAATTTCTAAAGGAAAAGTTTCTCCTTTAAAAGTGGAAACTGATGTAGCCATACTTGCCTTAGTTGGTGATAATATGGTAAACCACCAAGGGTTAAGCGGTAAAATGTTTAGCACTTTAGGAAAAAATAATATCAGCATTCGCGCTATTGCACAAGGAGCTTCTGAAAAGAATATCTCTGTTGTAATTGCTAAAAATGATATTCATAAAGCCTTGAATTCATTACACGAAGCTTTCTTCGAAAAAAGCACTAAACAATTGAATTTATTCATTACTGGTGTAGGTAATGTAGGTGGGAAATTAATTGAACAATTAGCTCAACAAGCTGATTATTTAAAAGAGAATTTACGTTTAACCATTCGTGTTGTTGCTGTTTCGAATTCTCGCAAAATGGTTTTCAATGCTGAAGGTTTAGATTTAAATAACTGGCAAGAAGCCTTAGAAAACGGAGAACCAACTTCTCCACAGGGTTTCTTTGAAAAAACAAAAGAATTAAACCTTCGTAATAGTATTTTCGTTGATAATACGGCTACAGAGAAAATTGCAGAAGTTTACAAAAACTATTTAGCGAACAGCATTGGTGTCGTTACTTGTAACAAAATCGCCTGTGCTGACACTCAAGCTAATTACAGTGAATTACAAGAATTATCTAGAGAATATGGTGCGCCATTCTTATACGAAACTAACGTAGGAGCTGGGTTACCAATTATTGATACATTAAATAATTTAATCGCTTCTGGTGATAGAGTTCGTAAAATTCAAGCCGTACTTTCAGGTAGTTTGAATTTCGTTTTCAATTACTACAAGAAAGGGGTTACTTTTCACGATATCGTACAAGCAGCTAAAGAAGAAGGGTATACTGAACCTGATCCAAAGATTGATTTAAGCGGTGTTGATGTAGCACGTAAGATTTTAATCTTAGCCCGTGAAAGTGGAAATGTATTAGAATTAAGTGATATCAAAAACAATGCGTTCTTACCTCAAGAAACATTGGATACCGATAATGTACCTGCTTTCTTTGAAAGTCTTCAGAAAAATGAAGCGCATTTCGAAGGTATTTTAGATGAAGCTATATCGAAAGATTGTCGTTTGAAATATGTAGCACAATACGAAGATGGTGTTGCTTCTGTTGGTTTACAACATATTCCTTCAGACCACCCTTTCTATAATTTAGAAGGAAGTGATAATATCGTATTGTTCTTTACTGATCGCTACCCAGAACAACCTTTAATTGTTAAAGGTGCTGGTGCTGGTGCTGCGGTAACTGCTTCTGGAATTTTCGCTGATATTATCCGAATCGGAAAGCAATAAGGTATGAAATCAATAAAAGTATTTGCTCCTGCAACTGTTGCGAATCTTTCGTGTGGTTTCGATGTGCTTGGATGTTGTTTAGAAGGGGTTGGTGACGAAATGGTTATTTCACTATCCGATACTCCTGGTGTACGCATTACAAAGTTAGAAGGTGCAAATCTTCCTATGGAAGCTGATAAAAATGTAGCTAGTGTTGCAGTAATACATCAACTAAAAGCATTAAACGATACTACAACAGGTATCGAAATAGCCATTTACAAAAAGATCAAAGCCGGAAGTGGTATTGGTAGTAGCGCTGCGAGTAGTGCTGGTGCTGTTTGGGCGGTAAATGAATTATTAGGCAATCCATTTACTCCTGCACAACTGGTACCTTTTGCTATGGAAGGTGAACGCTTGGCAAGTGGCAATGCTCATGCAGACAATGTAGCTCCTGCCCTTTTAGGCGGATTTACTTTGGTTAGAAGTTATGAGCCTTTTGATGTGTTAAAATTAAACACTCCAAAAGACTTGTATATGACGATCATTCACCCTCAAATTGAAGTAAAAACTGCAGATTCGCGTAAAGTGGTAAAACCTAATGTTACGCTGAAGGATGCGATTACTCAATGGGGAAATGTTGGTGGTTTAGTTGCTGGATTATATACAGAAGACTACGACCTCATCGGGAGAAGCCTTACCGATGTCATCATCGAACCATTACGTAGTATTTTAATTCCTAAATTTGAAGAAGTAAAAAAAGCATCCATTGAAAGTGGAGCATTAGGTGCTGGAATTTCTGGTTCTGGACCTTCTATTTTTGCATTAAGTAAAGGAAAAGAAACGGCTACTAAAGTTGCTGAAAGCATGAAAACCATTTACGAATCTACAGGAATCGTATTTGATATTCATGTCGCGCCGATTAATGAGGAAGGGGTTAAGATTCTACAGTAGTTAGATATTAGTCCCAATAATTATCTGGATTAGACCGCTTTGTTGTTAGATAATAGAATTTAGAAATATCATCTGATAAGCAAAATTTAAAATACCGTCACACCGTTGAAGAACGGTGTCTCTTCAAAAAAAGAAAGCAGCTTCAAAATAAGTTGAAGTAGAATTTTCTAGTAAGGAGATCCCCGCCTTCGCGAGGATGACGAGCAAATAAGAATAAAAATGATGAGTCTTTGTACTTTGTACTAAGTACTTAATACTAAAATAAAAATAATGAGACAAAACATATCATCTGGATCACCTTGGGAAGATAAGCTTGGATATTGTAGAGCTGTAAAAATCGGAAATACGATTGAAGTTTCTGGAACTACTTGCCCTGGTGCAACTATGGAAGAACAAACCAAAGGAATTATCGAATTGGTTAAAAAAGTATTGGAAGAAAATGGCAGTGGGTTAAAAGACATTGTACGTTCTCGTATCTACACGACTGATATTTCTCAATGGGAAACTATTGGAAGCGTACATGGTACTTATTTTAAAGATATCAAACCAGCTTTGGTATTGGTTGAAGTTTCAAAATTAATTGACCCTGAAATTTTCGTTGAAATCGAATTTACAGCGGTATTGTCATAAGAAAATAGAGAATAGAAAATAGAGAATAGACTTAAAAGTAAAACAACGCTAGTCTATATTCTATATTCTATATTCTCTTCTCTAAAAAGAAGAATATGCAATTCCATAGTCTAAATAAGAAAGCACCTAATGTTTCATTTGCGGAAGCTGTTGTAAAAGGACTTGCTCCTGATCGCGGTTTATATTTCCCTGAAAGCATTACACCATTACCAGCTTCATTTTTCGAGAATATCGAAAACATGGATAATATTGATATTGCTTACGAAGCAATTAAGCAATTTGTTGGCGATGAAATCCCCGAAGCTGATCTAAAAGAGATTCTTGCCGATGTATTGAGTTTTGAATTTCCTGTAGTGCCTATTACAGATAATATTGGTACTCTAGAGTTATTTCATGGGCCAACCATGGCTTTTAAGGATGTAGGAGCACGTTTTATGGCACGCTGTCTTGGTTATTTCAACAAAGATAACAAAGGACATGTTTCTGTATTAGTAGCCACTTCAGGAGATACTGGAGGAGCCGTTGCACGTGGATTCCTAGGAGTAAAAGGTGTTGATGTTGTTATTTTATATCCTAATGGAAAAGTTAGTGATATTCAAGAACGTCAATTAACGACACTTGGGCAAAACATTAAGGCACTTCGCGTAGATGGTGTTTTTGATGATTGCCAAGACATGGTAAAGTCTGCTTTTTTAGATGCTGGAATTACTGACCAGAGAGCATTGACTTCTGCTAATTCTATCAATGTAGCACGTTGGTTACCTCAATTGTTCTATTTCTTATTTGCTTACAAGCAAACGAAACAACTAGGTAAGGATATTGTATTTTCTGTACCTAGTGGAAATTTCGGAAACATCTGTGCTGGTATTGTCGCCAATAAATTAGGCCTTCCTGTAAAACATTTTGTAGCAGCCGTTAATGTCAATAACACTGTTGTCAAATATTTAGAAACAGGAAACTACGAACCAAAAGCTTCGAAAGCAACAATTTCGAATGCTATGGATGTAGGAAACCCTAGTAACTTTATTAGAATACAACAGTTGTTTGATAATAATTTCGAAGACCTAAAATCTGATTTTTCATCATATAGTTTCAACGACGACCAAACTCGTGAAGCTATGGTAGCAATTAAATCAGGTAACGGGTATATCGCAGATCCGCATGGAGCTGTTGGATACTTAGGATTAAAAGAATACGACCTATCGGAAAATGAATACGGTATTTTCTTAGAAACAGCGCACCCTGTAAAATTTGGCGATGTTGTTGAAGAAACTCTAAATGTTACTTTAGATATCCCAAAACAAATTCAAGGGGTAATGGATAAAGAAAAATCATTTACTTCGATAAGCACTTATGACGAATTGAAGTCTTATTTATTGAATGATACCGATTATAAGAATTAATTTTTTTAACATTAAGAATAAAAAGAGCCTGTTTGATATTGTCAAACAGGCTCTTTTGCTTTTTGTAATAATTTCATTTAAGTACCATACTTACAAAGTCAAAAGAAAACCCTAATAACTGCTAATAAAAATTCCTTTATCCCCAAGAATCTCTTCTTGAAAGATAATTAACATCTAAAATGTAAGAAATAACATCCTTTTTCCTTTAAAATTAGAATTTAGCGATATAAACAAATATATAAGTCTCTCAGCCATTTTCTTTTGCATAAGACTACGCTTTCAATATGTTTGATCAATCAACCAATTGAAAATTTATGAAAAAGAACACACCCCCATTACTAATAAAGTTTTTATTAGTTCTTTTTTGGATTAATTGTATTCAACTACATGCCCAAAACTCTCAGGCTACATTATCATTTCATACTTTCCGACTTGAAACTGTTCTAAACCAAGAAAATCAAACGATTCCTATTCGAATTATTAATACTAGTGATTCAGAAAATCCAAGTGATTTCAAAATAAATTACCGATTATTAGATAATAATTTTGTCACAATAAATGAAACAAGTGGCGGAGCATCTATTACAGCGCCGATAGCACTATCTTCTTTTAGTCATTCAATCTTTTTTACAACCCAAAAAGTAGGCAGTTCGGTCATTATCGTTGAATTATTAGACAATGATGATCGTATAATAGACACTGCTATATATCTAATTAGTTCTCGAGAAGTCATCATAACTCTTAATGGCCCTGAAGAGTTCTTCGTTAAAGTAGGAACACCATTTAATGACCCTGGCTCTACAGCTAATAGCAGTACAGGTAATATCGATGATCAAATAGTTATTGATCAAGGAGGTTATGACAACACTATTGCTGGTGATTACATCTTTACTTATACTGTAACCTTTAATGGAAATATTTTTTCTGCAAGTCGAATTGTACATGTAACCCCCAACAATATACCTATAGAAAGTATTAGGATTGAAGATTTTGATATAAATCAAGCTTCAATATCTTTTGATTCTGAATTTAACTCTGGTTCATTTCTTATTGATGTAGAACCTATAGAAGCTAACCTTAATGATGTAGAGTTCACTGTAATTGAAGGCAATGCTGAACTAAGAATTCAAACTTCAAATAATAGCAATGGTATACTATCTAGAGGTTTTTTAAATATATTCCCTACTGTAGATGGTAGTTATATACGCATTAGAATCAGCTCCACTAATTCTGATGTCGCTGGAGAAGCTATCTTTAGATTTCCAACAGATTTTTCAGCTTTTTTAGATACCAATAAAAAAACAATAAACATAGCTGAAGAACTTATAGTAACTCCCTTAAACGGTCTTTCTCTTGATAATTTTAGATTCGAAATTGAAAATACATCTGTAGCTAATTTTAATCAAGAAACCTTAACAATTACTGGGCTTAGTATCGGAACTACAAATCTTATCGTTTTTGACAACAATGGCTTCAGCACTTCAATACCTATAGAGGTTGATAATTCAGATAATATCATTGTATTAGAAAACATAGAAATAGAAGAACCTCAAAGTGTTTTACTTATTGGTGACCCACAAGTGTTGGGGATAGAATTTTCCCCAAGTAATGCCACGAATCAAAATATAACTTGGTCGTCTAGCGCACCTAATATTGCCACTGTAAATCAAAATGGTTTAATAACACCTGTTGCAGTAGGAGAAGTTAACATCACTGCTTCGTCAGACATTTTCCCTATAGATGATTCTATCACGCTATCCATAAGAGAAGATATCCAAAGTGTAAATTTAACCCCTAAAACACTAAGTTTAGAAATAGGTGAAGATCGTACATTAACAGCTAATGTTTTACCATCAGGAGCATTTGACACTAATGTAACATGGAGATCTAGTAATGCAAATGTGGCTACTGTAAGCTCAAGCGGAACGGTAAAGGCTATTGGCCCTGGGAATGCAATTATCACCGTTTCCTCTACCGCAAAACCTGGAGTTTCTAATACTGCAACAGTAACTGTAAAAGACCCTTTTATACCCGTAGAACGAATTGAAATTGCTCCAATTACTGCTGCACAGGCTATATTAGGAACAAATGAAACACTTCAACTATCTGCAACTGTATTTCCTGCCAATGCTACTAACAAAAATATTACTTGGTCCAATGTAAATATGGATACTAGTATACCTGCAAGAGCTGTCGTTAATAACAATGGATTAGTCGAAGGAAGAAGACAAGGACTAACTAATATCGTTGTTACCTCTGTATCTAACCCTAATGTATCTAGTAGACAAAGTGTACGCATTTTCGCTTCTCCTTCTCTTTGGGATGTAAATGGTGACTATTTTGGTATTCCTAGTAAAAATGTGACCATTCAAATAGAAGCTACCGGGCAAGAATTCACTAGAAATACTATTAGAGGTGGGTTAGATGTTTTCACCTCTAAAGGTCGAGTTATTTTAGAAGCTTCTCCTCAAAGATCTTTCCCTAGTGGAAATACTCAAAGATGGGTTTTAGAATATGACGGTGAAACAACCGTAAACATAAACCGCTCTCTTAGGTTACCTAGTAATGGCTTCATTTCGTTTAGAGCACGAATTATACAAGACGAAACCGCACCTATTTTAAGCGGTAATGATACATCTAAAATTAAAATCGTAAACGGAAATAGCAGAAGCGATAGGGAAAAGAACTTATCTACAGCAGGAAATACCTCTTTTGGTAGATTTTAAAATTAAAACTTAATCGAAATGAAAACATTTTATCGACATATATTCAATTACTTATTAGCTTTACTATCTGTAACAGCTATAGCTCAAGGAAATACCACAACAGGTCCTAATGGAGAAATATCAACCTCTTTCTCAGAAGCTACAACTTTAGAAGGAGAACCTAACGAAGTTATGGCCTTTGACATAACATTTTTTGCAAACATCCCTGATGTTGAAATTAACGGGGAATTCTTTATGATAAATTTTGCAGAAGTCATGTTACAAGTGCATGAGGTAAATGAAAGCAACGTTAACAACCCTAATGATGTACCTGAGCAAAAAATTATATTTCAAAGTAATATGACACAAATTTTTAACGGCACAAGCAGAGTAATTTTTAATGTTAGAATGCCATCAGTATTATCATCAGAATTACCTCCTGAGACAACGTATAGGCTACGCATGAAAAACACTGGAGTGGGAACTGTTGATGCATCTGTCATTCCTCTTGAACTAACAGTTACTCTAGGGGGGACATTATCTGCTACTGAAGTCTTAGAAAATTCACCTACTTATCTAGCTAGTCCTAACCCGACTGAAGGATATGTAGAATTTGTAAAGAATATTGAACAGGTACAAGTATTCGATATTTATGGCAAATTATTGTTAACTACTAACAATACTGAAAGCATCAACTTAGAAAGTTTTTCTTCTGGGATGTATTTCATAACTATACAAGATAGTACCGCTACTGAAACCTTTAAAATAATTAAAGACTAGAGTCTTACTAAATCAGTATACTGAATTCAAATATTGAATCTTTCAAATAGTTAGTTACTAACAAATACCTATTTAAATGTATTTATTTTAATCAAAAGAATCTAAAAACACGTAATTACCTAACTATTAAGCCTCGCTATTTAAAAACAGTGAGGCTTATTAATTTTAACTATCTCTTATTCATTTCTAAAACCAAAAGATCTAATTGAGATTTAATCTACTACTACTAACTGCAACTCAAAAATAACATGTGAATTTGCTTATTTTAATTCAGTTGCAAACATTATTAAGTATTGTAATGCCTGAAGAGACTTCTAAGGTATTGTTTATACATTCAAATCTATCTGCACCAGTAGGTTCAAAAATTTTGTTACCTAAAATGCTTGTATCAGAATAAGATCCACTTATAGATATCCCGTTAGACTCATTAGGTTTTATAATATTAGAAGTAATATTAACACTAGAAGCTGTAGACAAATTTATACCCCCTTCAATTTCATTATTATTTAAGTTTAATCCATTTACATTTGATATTGTAATGCTTGCATCATTAACAAATTGATTTCGCTCTAAATCAATTTGAAAATTATTATGTGCTACTTCTTGATTTACACTTGTCAACTTCAGATAAAAACCTTTTGACTCTATAATATTCTCAATTATAGAAACCTTATCTATAAAAGTCAAATTAGAAAGAATACCAATATTATTAACATCAAGTATATTATCACTAATTTCAACTTCCTTGGAAGTGATTAATTGTATTCCTACTTCACTGTTCTTAATTATATTCTCAAAAACCTTACATTTTTGAGTTAATAAACTAATTCCTGTTCCGTAATTACCAGTGATACGATTCCCACTTATTTCATTATCAAAAGTAAACTCACTGCTCTCTCCTGCTCCAAAAATGGCAAATTTTTCTTTAGCTAATTTTCTTCCAATAAACTTGTTATTCAAAACTCTTACACCATTACTAAAGTTAAATGACATCCTAGTCTCTGCAGTGTTATTTTCGGCTATCACGTCACTAGAACCCAATACCAACAAAAAACCTATTCGGCTGTTTTCCTCTACATTATCCCTAATCTCTACTCCTTTCAATCTTTGAAATTCTAATAATTCACCATTTTCATCTCTTCTTCTAAAAGTTTCTAAATTAATTGCATACCCAACATTACCTCCATTATCGCCTTCAACTACAGGCTGACCGGTATTGACATATCGATTACCTATAATTTTTATATTCTTTCCATCAGTTACTGATGTAGACATACGTCTCAAATTTTCAAAAGTTGAATTTTTAATAACTACACCATCCGTGGGGTTATAGTCCGTATTGAAAGGAAACCCTAAAGAAAATATGGTTATTCCACCAGCAGACCCGTATTCAAAATGAACATTATCTACTTCAATATTACGGGATGCATGAATAGAAAACAATAGTGCACCTTCCTCTCCTGGACTATCACTTTTATACTTTCTTTCTAATGCATCACCTATAAGATTACCCCCAGAAATTTTCACATTATCAACATCTCTCACAGCCATTAAAGAACCGTTAGTAGCGTCAGTTATAGAATTAAACATTCTTATATATGTGTTACTAGACATTTTTAAATGAAAATTAGACGGCAAATTAATTGCTTCTTTGGTAGTCCTAAAATTCTGATCACTTGTTGTACTTGTAACCGTTGCTATTTCAAAGAAAGCATCAAATTGATCTACTTCAAAAGTTTCCCCTCCGATATCACTAATACGAAACATTAACTGTTCGAACTCTTTAGTATTTTCAAGAGCAACTTCATAGTTTACTTTTCCTTCTACGATATTCCCCCATCTAGATGGGTTAAATACAAATACATCTTCTAAAAGACTAACCTCTCCATTAATTGATAATGTTGAATTTAAAAGTCTTCCATCAATCTTACTTTTATCCCCTGAAAAATTAATACTCCCATTAATTATATCTCCTCCATTAGCATAACTTAAAATTACATTGTTAGCGAGGTTAATAGTATTACCTTTCAAATCGATAATACAGTCGATATTTTTTTCTTCCCCGACTTTAAGCATCGTTAAGTTAAAGTCACAATTAATTGTTTCTACAGGCTTAGGGACCTCCTTGTTGACTATTTCTTTTTTATCGTCATCTTTAACAACATCTTCACGACGATCTTCTACATCATTACAATTAGCAAATAAAATAGCTAATAAAATTATTAAGCTGTAAACTGATACTTTCATATTTATTCAAAATTTCTTCTCTACTAAAACCTTATATATTGATTGTATTAAATTTATGGAAACCCGTTAGCCAGACGTATTATTTTCTCATAAATTTTGAAATATTTTATTGCAAAGCTATCTCAAGAGCCATCAAAAAGTAATGATCTAACCCACTCAAAACCAAATAACCCTAAACACTTTATTTTCAACAATATGTAATCTTATTATTTCAATACTTAACCTCTTGTTAAAAAAGTTAAAGATTTTCTTTTTTGTTTATCTATATGTGAAATTTGATAAACAAATGAAAAAACAACATTTACCTCAAAAAACATGTATTGTTTGTAAACGCCCTTTCAATTGGAGAAAGAAATGGGAACGCGTTTGGAACGATGTGAAATATTGTAGTGAGCATTGTAGAAGAAATAAACCAGTTAATAGTTAACTGGTTATTAGACTTCAAGTCATAATACCTAATAAAAAATTAACGTATGAATTTAGTTTGGTTTCGAAATGACTTAAGAGTTGAAGACAATATTTCTTTATACAATGCTTCAAAAAATGACACCCAAATCATCGGACTATTTTGCTTCGACCCTAGGCATTTTGAGGAAACAGCGTTTGGGTTTAAAAAAACAGAAAAGTATCGCACTCAATTTTTGATAGCGTCTATTTTTCAACTCAAAGAAAATTTAGCCAAATACAACATTCCACTTTTCATTTATCTAGAAAAACCCGAAAATATAATTCCTAGAATAGTATTGGATTATGAAATTCAGTCCATCTTTAGTCAAAAAGAATGGACTTCTGAAGAAAAACACATTGAAGAAGGAATTAGAGAGAAACTTCCTGACAATGTAAAATGGCAAACCAATTACGATCAATTCTTATTTCACCCTGACGATATTAATTTTGAGATATCAAAAACACCTGAAATTTTTACTGTTTTCAGAAAAAAACTAGAAAAATACATCACTGTAAGAGAGACAACAACTATTGATTTCAATTATTCGCAAGACTTTATTAAGAACACTACTAAAATACCTTCTTTAATAGATTTAGGATTTAAGGATTTTGAAACTCCAGTAGATACAGCTTTCCCATTCAAAGGTGGTGAAGAAGAAGTTTGGACTAGACTGGAAGACTATTTCTGGAAGACCAAAAAACTGTCTTTCTATAAAAAAACAAGAAATGGTTTACTAGGTAAAAATTACAGCTCAAAATTTTCACCTTGGTTAGCTAATGGTACCATATCAGCAAGAAGCATATACCATGAGGTAAAGCGTTACGAAAAAGAGATCACAAAAAACGATTCTACCTATTGGTTGATTTTCGAATTAATCTGGCGCGATTACTTCAAGTACATATCACTAAAACATGGTGATCAAATTTTTAAACTAAAAGGTATTCTAAACAAACAATATAATTGGTCTAGAGATAAGAACCTAGTCCAACAATGGGTTAATGGAGAAACAGGAAAACCTTTTGTAGATGCTAATATGATTGAATTAAAAGAAACAGGGTGGATGAGTAATCGTGGAAGGCAAAATGTCGCTTCATATTTCGCAAAAGAATTGGAGCTCGACTGGCGCATTGGAGCAGCATATTTTGAAAGTATGCTACTAGATTATGATGTTCACAGCAACTATGGTAATTGGATGTATGTCGCTGGTGTAGGAAACGACCGTCGTGACAGAAAATTTAATGTAGATCTTCAAGCAGAACGATACGACCCACAAGGAAAATTTCAGCGCATGTGGTTACAGCCTACGTTATTTTAAATTATTACGTTATCCTAAACTTGGTTCAGAATCTCCACAATGAATGAATTGCTAAGAACAAATTGATCATGACGAAATCTTAATAAAAATGAAAAAACTAAGACTTATACTAGGAGATCAACTCAACAGTCAACATTCATGGTTTCGCGAAGTAGATGATAATACTATTTACTTTATGGCTGAAATGCGCCAGGAAACTAACTATGTGACACATCATATTCAAAAGATTGTTGCTTTCTTTTTAAGTATGCGTTCCTTTGCCACATCTTTAAAAGAAAAGGGACATAACATTATATATTATCAACTTGACACAAAGGAAAACTCTGGTGTTTTGCCTTTTAACTTATTAGACTTAATTCAAAAACATAAGATTAAAAAATTTGAATATCAACTTCCTGACGAATATCGCTTGGATCATCAGTTGAAAGAATTTTGCAAAGACATCAAAATTCCATCAACACAATTCGATACTGAACATTTTATGACTTCCAGAGAAGATATGAAACTCTTTTTTGAAGGCAAAAAACAATTCACCATGGAATACTTCTATCGTTACATGCGTAAACGATATGACATCATGATGTTAAATAAAAAAGACCCTGAAGGAGGCAAGTGGAATTTTGACCATAGTAATCGAAATAAGTGGAAAGGGGATGATTTTATTCCCCCTAAAAAAGATTTTATAAAAGATGTAACTACAATTACCTCTTTACTCGAAAAAGAAAACATTAAAACTATTGGTAAAATACACCCAAAACAATTCACTTGGCCAACCTCTAGACAAGAATGTTTAGGTATTTTAGACTATTTCTGCAAACACTTATTAATACATTTTGGAACTTATCAAGATGCCATGCATACTGATGAAGCTTATTTATTTCATAGCAATTTGTCTTTTGCCATGAATAGCAAAATGGTGACTCCTCAAGAAGTAGTAGAGAAAGTAATTTCTTATTGGCGTGATCATAAAAATGATATTGATATTGCCCAAGTAGAAGGTTTCGTGAGACAAATTATAGGCTGGCGTGAATACATGAGAGGAATGTACTGGCTAAAAATGCCAGAATATAAAAAGTTAAACAAACTCAATAATACAAATCCGCTTCCTGAATTTTATTGGACAGGCAATACTAAAATGAATTGTCTTAAAAAAGCGATCGGACAAAGTTTACAATTAGGGTACGCACACCACATTCAACGATTAATGATTACTGGTAATTACGCACTGCTAACCATGACACATCCCGACGAAGTCGATAAATGGTATTTGGGTATATATGCAGATGCGATCGAGTGGGTAGAAATTACCAATACTCGTGGAATGAGTCAATTTGCTGACGGTGGTCTAGTAGCTACAAAACCTTATGTTTCTAGTGGCAGCTATATTAACAAAATGAGTAATTATTGTAAAGGCTGTTTCTATAAAGTCTCCAAGAAAACAGGAGAAGACTCATGCCCTTTCAATGCATTATACTGGAACTTTTTAGATGAAAAGAGAACATTACTACAAGGAAATAACCGCATGAGTATGATGTATCGTTTGCTTGATAAAATGGATCGAGAAACTTTAATGAATTACAGAAAAAGAGCAAATGATATCATTAGCCACCCTGAGAAATACTAAAATGTAATAATCAATAGTATTAAAAAAACTCCAGGCTGTTTACTTGATAAGAACGTAAATAAATGAATCAAAAACCTGCAATAAATATCGTTTGGCTAAAAAGAGATTTTCGTCTCCACGATCACGCTCCCTTAAAACACGCATTAGACAATGGCCTACCAACACTATTATTGTTTGTATTCGAAAAGTCACTTATCGAAGATCCCCATTATAGCACTCGGCATTGGAATTTCATAAAGGAGTCCATTCGAGATATGAATACACAGCTAATGCCATATAACACAAAAGTGCTAGCTGATAAAGGTGAAGTGATTCATACCCTTAACAAGTTACAGCAGTTTTGGACGATAAAGCATATTTTTTCGCACCAAGAAACAGGTATCAAACTAACATTCGAACGCGATAAAGTAATTAAACGCTTTTGTAAAAACAATTTGATTCATTGGTCAGAATTTTCAATCAATGGTATTTTGCGAGGATTAAAAAATAGAGCGCAATGGAAAGAAAAATGGGAGTATTATATGATGCAACCACAAGAGAACTCAAATTTAGCTACCGCTAGCTTTATTACTCTAGATATGTTATCTACTGTAGAAGATGCATTTCACCCAGAAAACTTATCTACTCCAAAGACTACCGCTTTTCAAAAAGGAGGAACTTCAGTTGCCATAAAGTATTTACAATCTTTTTTCGAAGGAGGTCGCTATAAATCATATAATAGCCTTATTTCGAAACCCGAATTAGGAAGAAAAAGCTGTAGCCGACTTTCCCCATACTTAGCTTGGGGATGTTTATCTATTCGGCAAGTATGGCAATACGCGAAAACTTTTAGACAAGATGCTATAGGGAAAAAAAATATCGATGGTTTTACTTCTAGGTTACGATGGCAAGGGCATTTCATTCAAAAATTTGAAATGGAATGCAGTATGGAATATGAAAGCATCAATAAAGGTTTTCATAAATTGAAAAAGAAAATCAGCGAACAGTATCATGAAGCTTGGGTAAAAGGGGAAACAGGATTTCCATTAGTCGATGCTTGCATGCGTTGTTTAAATGAAACGGGGTATCTTAATTTTAGAATGCGAGCTTTATTAGTTTCTTTTTATACTCACAATTTATGGCAACCTTGGCAAAATTCGAGTAAACATCTTTCAAGGCAGTTTTTAGATTTTGAACCTGGCATTCATTTTCCACAACTACAAATGCAAGCTGGTGAAACAGGTATCAATATGCTTCGTATTTACAATCCTGCAAAAAATAGCAAAGCACATGACCCCGAAGGTGCGTTCATTAAAAAATGGGTTCCTGAATTAATAAACATTCCTATTAGTTACATTCACGAACCACATCTAATGCCTCCTATGGAACAACAATTTTGTGGTGTAACTATTGGTATCGATTACCCTTTTCCAATCGTTGAAGAAAAGAAAACCCGAAAGCTTGCTAGTGATGTACTTTGGGACATGAAAAAAGATCCTGATGTGCTACGAGAAAGTTATCGTATTCTAAAAGCGCACACATTTTCTGATCGAAATAATTTTGATTGAGTAGCCTGAGTCCTCAGTATAAAGCACTCAGTAATGAGTATTAAGACTTGTATTTACTTGTAATAAATTTCACTCACCCAACAATACTAACCTTTTATTCCTTAAGTTTTTAAGAGTAATTAATCTATCTAGTTAATACTTTATACTCTGTATTCTAAAAATTTTGGCACGCTCTTTGAAAACGTTATAGTGTTCGGTTTCAATAAATGAAACAAAGTCTCACTAAAACTCAAGATTATGAAAAAGGTCATTTTTTTATTTACCAGCTTTTTGCTGATGAGCTTTTCAGCTAGTGCATATGACAATTACAATAAACCATTTGTATTCTTGGAAAATGGAATTGAATTTGCTGTATTTAAAGACGGTCAATTAGATTTCAACATTATAAATCCTGTGAGAAACTATGGACATGTAAGCATTAATACAAGAAATATTAATTTCAGCTTCAATACAGGGCATAATTACGATGCTTTTGTTCAATATGATGACTATGGAGCTGTTGTACAGATAGAAAACACGACTATAGACTATAATTACTATGGAAAGGTAAGACGTATCGGTAATGTACATTTATATTACAATCATGCCGGATTGGTTTCAGGTATTGGAAATCTACATATTACTTACAACAATGGATATGTTGCACACTGTAGCGGTTTCGTGAATAATTATAATATCGATTATGCATTTCGCCCCCATCACCGCTACTATCGTGTGCCTCCAACAAACCACTGTATAGTTTATGCTAGACCTTATAGAAGGCACTATACTCCAAACCGTTGTGATTATATAACATACCGTAGAAACTATAATAACAACTATTATCATAGACCATATAAAACGAGAACCTACTATAGACCTGGACAATATGTAAATAGCAGAACTGTGGTAACAACCCCTAGAAGGTATAATAATCGAGTGGTATCAACACCTAGAAAAAAAGTAATCACTAGAGATAACACCACTAATCGAAGAGTATATACTTCTAGAAACACATCGAACAGAACGTATGAGCCTAGAAGAACGTATAACAACAACAATAATAATTCTAGCAGAAAGTATGTTTATCGTAAAAACGATGTAAAGCCTAATAGAAGTTATAGTTCTAATGCTAGAAAAACTACTAATTCTTCTAAACAATACACAAGAACTTCAGGTAATAACAATAGAAGTTATACAAGAAGGTAAAACTTACTATATAGAGAGATGCCGTCAAGAAATAGATTTTCTTGACGGTCTTTTTTTTTTTAATATTTTAAGTAGACTTCAAAAAAGCAGCTATTCTACTTAAAAAAATAGATTCATCTTCTAAAAAAGAAATCTCAATAGGAAGATAAAATAACTTATTACTCAAACGCGTTTCACTCTTTAAACGCATAAAATCTTTTTCTGTCGTTAATATCTTATCATAAGATGCTAACTTATGTAATTCTTCTTCAGTAAAATTATGGTGATCTTTAAAATTCTCATGCTTAAAATCTGCTCTTTTCTTATTTAAAAAATCCACTAAGGGCTTTGGGTTAGCAATACCTGTAACTAATGTAAACGGTTCTTTATTGAATTCTAAAAAGGACAGCTGTTCCGTAACACTTTTCACAAATTCAGAATATCGAATTCCAACAAAAAACAATTGTTGGTGTGAAGCTAAATTTAATTTATACTGAATCTCCTTTCGCTCCTCTTTAGGTATATCTAATGGACATTTAGTGACTACGATTATGTCAGCTCGATTAGCTGCTGATTTAGGTTCTCTAAGATCTCCTGCTGGCAAACTAAAATCTTCGGCATACAATTTATAATAGGGAGTCAAAACGATCTGCAGCCCTCCTTTCACTTTTCGATGCTGAAAAGCATCATCTAAAATAATACCCTCAATAGTAGGCTTGAGTTTTTTTAACTGAGTTATTCCATTTCGTCGATCAGCGTCAACAGCTATTGAAACATTAGGAAAGTTAATTTTAAACTGCAGTGGCTCGTCCCCTACCTCACTTGCGGTATTCGTTTCATTTAATAACTGAAAATCCTTGGTTGTTCTTCCATATCCACGACTCAAGGTAGCCAATACATACTTTGAAGAAAAGTGTTTTA
Source organism: uncultured Aquimarina sp. (assembly GCA_947493035.1). Classification (GTDB taxonomy): domain Bacteria; phylum Bacteroidota; class Bacteroidia; order Flavobacteriales; family Flavobacteriaceae; genus Aquimarina. Next base: position 53,792 of record CANLOW010000008.1, on the reverse strand, counting down.
AAAGGTACGCTACAAAAGGAGATTTACCTGTTCCTCCTACACTTATATTTCCAATAGTAATTACAGGGAAGTCATAAGTTATACTCTTCCAAATGCCCCAGTCGTACATTTTTTTCACAAATAAACTTCCCAAATAATAAAATGGTACAAAAGGGAGTAACCAAGGCCTTGATAACTTCATAGTGACAAAAATAATTTTTTGTTGCTATTAAGTTGTTTAGTTGTTTAGTTATTTTGGTTATACTTTTGAATTAAGGTTTGTCATATCTTAGAAAAAAGCGATCTCATAATATATAGTGAGGAATGACAATTGATTACAAATACAGAAACAATGAAGATAAAAGATATCATAAAAGCTTTTGAAAGCGAAGTTCCTATTCAATACGCCGAAGGTTTTGATAATATTGGACTTTTGGTTGGAGATGCTTCTATAGCAGTGACCAAGGTGCTAATTACTCATGATTGTCTAGAAGCAGTCATGGATGAAGCTATTGAATTGGGCTGTAATCTTATTTTCACCTTTCACCCTATTGTCTTTAAAGGCTTGAAAAAAATTACAGGTAAAGATTATGTCGAGCGTGTGATTATCAAAGCCATTCAACATAATATTGCTATTTACAGCATGCACACCGCTTTGGATAATCATTGGCAAGGAATTAATGATATGATGTGTGAACAACTAGGACTTACCAATCGTAAAATCTTACTTCCTAAAAAAGAAACTATTTACAAACTGAATACTTATGTACCTAATAAACATTTAGAAAAAGTACGTGACGCTTTATTTGTTATTGGGGCTGGTGCCATTGGAAATTATGAAAAATGCAGTTTCACTAATAATGGTACTGGATCTTATGAAGGAAATGAACTTTCGTCCCCTACTATTGGACAAAAAGGGGTATTTCATCAAGAACCTGAAGTGCAATTACAAATGACATTTGCATCACATTTAAAAGGGAAAGTCATTAGCACTTTAATAGCTAACCATCCATATGAAGAAGTTGCATACGAAATCAACATATTAGAGAACACCAATCAGAAAATTGGACTTGGAATGATTGGTAAATTACCTGAAGTCATTTCTGAAGAACAAGCTTTGCAACTTGCAAAAAGAACATTTAACGCCAAAGGCATTAGACATAGTGCCTTTACAGGAAAAAAAGTGAATAAAATCGCTGTGTTAGGAGGAAGTGGCGCTTTTGCAATAGGAGCTGCTAAAGCTGCTGGGGCTGACTTATTTCTAACAGGTGATCTTAAATATCACGAATTTTATCAAGCAGAAAATCAACTAATCATTGCTGATATTGGGCATTATGAATCAGAAAGCTATACAAAACAATTAATTCATTCCATACTTACGAAAAAAATCAGTAATTTTGCACCTGCCTATAATTTAGGCAACGTTTTGATATCAAGTATAGACACCAATCCGATTAAGTATTTTTAATTTATGGCTACAAAAGAAGTTACTGTAGAAGAAAAGTTGAGAGCCCTTTACGACCTACAACTTATAGACTCACGTATTGACGAAATTACATCAATCCGCGGAGAACTTCCTTTAGAGGTTGAAGACTTGGAAGATGAGGTAGAAGGTCTGAATAAAAGATTAGAAAAATTAAAGTCTGAAGTTGACGAATTAGATTCAGGAATCAAAGGAAAGAAAATAGCCATTGAAGAGTCTAAAGAGTTAATTGCTAAATATAAAGAGCAACAGAAGAATGTTCGAAACAATCGCGAATTCAACTCTTTAAGTAAAGAGATGGAATTTCAAGAATTAGAGATCGAACTTTCAGACAAGCATATCAAGGAATTTAAAGTTAAGATCGCTCAAAAGAAAGAGATCATTGAACAGACTGAAGAAAAAATCAATTCTCGTTCAACTCACTTAGATCACAAAAAAAGTGAACTTAACGATATTCTTGCCGAGACTCAAAAAGAAGAAGAAGCATTATTCAAAAAATCAGATGAGTTCGCCAATAAGATTGACGAACGCTTAGTTAAAGCATACAAACGTATCCGAAATAATGTAAAGAACGGATTAGCCGTTGTACCTATCGAAAGAGGTGCTTCTGCAGGTTCTTATTTCACTATTCCACCACAAATTCAAATGGAAATTGCTGGTCGTAAAAAAATTATCACTGACGAACACAGTGGACGTATTTTAGTTGATTTTGAATTAGCTGAAGAAGAAAGCGTAAAAATGCAAAAGATGTTTGCTAAGCTGTAAGCAATCTTTTTCTAAAATAAGAAAAGGCGACAATTCTTTATGAATTGCCGCCTTTTTTTTATTCTAAATAATCACAAAAAAATATAATCTCAATAAAAAGAAGGGATCAAACTGAAAAATTGCGGGACAAACCAATCGTCATTCCTTCTCAGAAAGGAATCTCATCAAATATGTCAATAAGATTATGTAAATATCCTTTATGAGATCCCGCATCAGGTGCGGGATGACAAAAGTTAACATGAAAATTATTTCAATATTTTCAAAACAAAGTGATTTCTAACACTCCACAACTTTTACGCTTGACCCATAAAAAAAGAAAAGCCTAGTAAAACAAATTACTAGACTTTTAGTACTCAAGGCGGGAATCGAACCCGCACGCCCGAAAGCATTGGATTTTGAATCCAACGTGTCTACCAGTTCCACCACTTGAGCTTCAATCGGACGGCAAAAATATAAAAAGTTTTCATTATACAACCAGATTACAAACATTTATTTTCGATTATCCGAAAATAAATAACTATTTTTGCCACCTGTTAGATAGTAAGTATTTTACAACACTGAAAAGGGAGTAATTATGAACCAACAATTTCCAGAAGCTAAGTTTTTTGCTTGTAAACAAAGTGAAGTATTAGCCGAAAAGATCGCTACCAAATACGGAGCTAAACTTGGAAACGTAATTACCTCAACATATAGTGATGGTGAATACCAGCCATCATTTGAAGAATCTGTTCGTGGATTACGAGTATTCTTAATTGGATCTACAAATCCTAGCGCTGATCACTTGATGGAACTGCTTCTAATGCTTGATGCTGCTAAAAGAGCTTCTGCTAGACACATTACTGCCGTAATCCCTTATTATGGATGGGCTCGTCAAGACAGAAAAGATAAATCTAGAGTTCCAATTGCTGCTAAATTGATAGCTAAAATGCTAGAAACAGCAGGTGCAACTAGAATCATCACAATGGATTTGCATGCCGCACAAATTCAAGGTTTTTTCGAAAAACCTGTAGATCACCTTTTTGCTTCTACGATTTTCATACCTCATTTAAAGGCTATGAATATCGAGAATCTAATGATCGCTTCTCCTGATATGGGAGGCTCTAAAAGAGCTTATTCTTATGCTAAGAAAATGGAAAGCGATGTGGTTATCTGCTACAAGCAACGAGAAAAAGCCAATAAAGTTTCTTTTATGGAGCTTATTGGAAATGTCGAAGGACGAAATGTAATCTTGGTCGATGACATGGTAGATACTGCCGGAACTTTAACAAAAGCTGCTGATTTGATGATTGAGCGAGGAGCAATTTCTGTTCGTGCCATAGCAACTCATCCAGTTCTTTCTGGTGAAGCTTATGAACGAATTCAAAACTCTAAGCTTGAAGAGTTAATCGTAACTGACACCATTCCTTTAAAAGAAGGAAAGCCTACTGATAAAATCACTGTAGTTAGCTGTGCTAAACTATTTGCTGATGTTCTCAAAAGCGTAAATGAGAACAGATCTATCAGTGGTAAATTTTTAATGTAATTTAATTTTTTAAATATTTTTTAATGAAATCATTAACAATCAAAGCATCTCAAAGAGAAAGCGTAGGTAAAAAGTCAACAAAAGACTTGCGTAATGCTGGACAGGTTCCTTGTGTTGTTTATGGTGGTGACACTGTAACACATTTTGCTGCTCCTACAAACAACTTTTTAAAGTTAGTTTATACACCTGATGTACACACTGTAGTTATCGCTTTAGATAATGGCACTAGCATCAATGCAGTATTACAAGACATCCAGTTTCACCCAGTAACTGATGCTATCCAACACATCGATTTCGTACAGATTTTCGATGACAAACCAATTACTATGGAGATCCCTGTACGTACAGTTGGAAAATCTCCTGGTGTTGCTTTAGGTGGTAACTTAAAATTCAATACACGTCGTTTAAAAGCTAAAGGTTTAGCTGCTAACTTACCTGACGTTTTAGAAGCTGACATTTCTGAATTAAAAATCGGAAACAAATTATACATCACTCAACTAAATTCTGAAGGTTTTGAATTACTTCACCCTGAGAATACTGTAGTATGTCAAGTGAAAAACTCTCGTAACGCTGTTGCTGACGAAGAAGGAGGAGAAGAAGCTGCTGCACCAGCTGCTGAATAAGTTTCTACTTTTATATAATACAAAAGCACTCTATCTTTGGAGTGCTTTTTTTATACCTATGTTTCAAATTTTAAAATCATTTTTTTCTATAAAAAACCAAGAATCTGATATGCAAAAATACCTCTTAGTAGGACTCGGAAATATCGGTCCTAAGTACGAAGAAACACGTCACAACATTGGATTTAAAGTACTTGACCTCCTCGCAAAGGAAGAAAACACCTCTTTTGAGTCAGAAAAATTAGGAGACATTTGTAAAATTAAAATCAAAGGAAGAAGTGTCACTTTACTGAAACCAAATACTTTTATGAACCTAAGCGGAAAAGCAATAAAATATTGGTTAGAAAAAGAAAACATCTCTTTAGAAAACCTATTAGTCATCACTGATGATATCCATATTGATTTTGGGACGTTTAGAATTAAAGCCAAAGGTAGTGCTGGTGGACACAATGGACTTAAAGACACTGAAGCCAAATTAAACACAAGTACATATCCTAGGTTTAGATTTGGAGTTGGCAGTCAATTCAGTAAAGGAAGGCAGGTAGATTATGTTCTTGGCGAATGGTCCACTGAAGAAGAGCACGACTTATCTTTCCGGTTACATGATGCTACGGCTGCATTAAAGAGTTTTGTATTTAGTGGCCTGTCACAAACAATGAATACATTTAATGGAAAAATGGAGAAGTAAACCATCACTGAACAAAATCTTAAGGTCTTTTCCCTTTCTTTATTCAATGCTAGCAAACTACCTCAAGGCATTTATATGAAATTAAATTTTAATTCAAGGGAAACCTTAGGGCATTATACACTTTTGGCGATTTTAACAAAAACTTTCATGGTAATTTTTTATTAAAATAACAGCTCACCTATAAATGATCTATTATATTTAACTAAAATCTAACTTACCACTAATGCAAGACATCAAATTCCCCGTAAAACTAAACTTCAATATTTCGAGTTTAGCTAATGACTTTACAGCCCTTGACGCAAGCGAAAAACCTATTGCTTATGTAAAGCAGAAGTTATTTAAGCTTAAAGAAGATATTAGCGTCTTTAGCGATGAATCGCAATCAAAAGTCAACTACAAAATAAAAGCTAACAAATGGCTAGACTTCAATACCGCATATGATTTTTACAATAGCGATAATATAGTATTTGGTAAGGTTGTAAGAAAAGGATGGAAGTCAATATGGAAAGCCGAATACCAAGTAGTAGATGAAAAAGAGAAAATAAAGTACCAAATCAATGAAGAAAATCCCTGGATTAAAGTATTTGACCATTTTTTAGGGCAAGTACCATTTCTTGGAATTTTTACGGGCTATTTTTTCAACCCTTCCTATATTTTAAAAGACTTACAAGGAAAACAAATTGTTCGATTAAAAAAGATCCCTTCCTTCTGGGGTAGAAACTTTGAAATAGAATCACTAAACCCCTTAAACGGTGAAGACGACGATCGTATTCTCTTAAGCTTAATGATGATGATTTTACTTGAACGCCATCGAGGGTAAGGCTAATAGAGTAACCTTTTATAACAAGTTATAGCAAATCGAATACTTTTACATTATGATGATCTAAAAAGCTTCTTTAAGTTTTCATTAGAAAAAGTTAGTCATACTATTAACTGAATACTTTGTACTAACTATTGAGAATTGTAATTTTGTATAAAATAGTTTCTTTTGAAAAAGCACGAAAACGCTTGTACCTATAATAGTCCTAAACGAAGTGTTGTCACTATAGGCACCTTTGATGGAGTTCATATTGGTCACAAAAAAATACTGGAACGTCTGACTGCAGTAGCTTCTGAACATGATTTAGACTCTATCATCTTGACGTTCTTTCCTCATCCACGCATGGTACTTCAAAAAGATGCTGACATCAAGTTGATCAACACCATGGATGAACGATCACAAATTTTAAAAGAAACTGGACTCGACCACTTAGTAATCCATCCATTTAGCATTGAATTTGCTCAACTTTCTGCTAAAGAATATGTACAACAAATGCTTTCTAAATATTTGAAAGCAAAAAAAGTCATTATTGGCTACGATCATAGATTTGGCAAAGGGCGAACTGCCGACTTGTACGATTTAAAGGTATACGGAGACAATTTTGGTTTTGAAGTTGAAGAAATTACTAAGCAACAAATTGAAGATGTTGCTGTGAGCTCAACTAAAATTAGAAAAGCACTTCTAGCAGGAGAAATTGAAAAAGCAAACAGTTATCTTGGCTACAATTTTATGCTAACAGGCAAGGTTGTTAAAGGCAAACAATTAGGAAGAACACTAGGGTACCCTACTGCTAATTTACACATCAACGAAACCTATAAATTAATCCCTAAAAATGGTGTTTACATTGTTACTGCTTGCATTGACAAAAAAACCTATTATGGTATGATGAATATAGGCACCAATCCAACTATAGGAGAAAACAAACAAACTATTGAAACTTATTTCTTTGATGTTGATTTTAATCTTTATGACAAGAAAATTCAACTAAGATTGCTAAAACGCATCAGAGATGAAAAGAAATTTAATTCTATCATTGAATTAAAAGAAGCTATGTCGCAAGATGAAGACTATTCAAGAGAGTATTTAGCTGAATACATTTAAATCAAAAACTCACGGATGAAACGCTGGTTATTTCAAGCTACGGACAATAGCCCTTTAATCATATTTAGAATCATCTTTGGTTTTTTAATTCTATGTGAAAGCTGGGGTGCTATTGCAACTGGATGGGTTCGAAGGGTTTTCATTAACCCTAAATTCACCTTCAACTTTATAGGTTTAGACTTTCTTCAACCACTACCTGGAGATGGAATGTATTACTACTTCATCATCATGGGAATATTTGGGATTGGAATTATGCTAGGGTATCTCTATAGAATATCCGCCATATCATTTTCTGTTTTATGGGGTGCTGTATATCTAATGCAAAAAAGCGCCTATAATAATCACTACTATTTACTTTGGCTATTAACTATCATAATGGCTATACTTCCTGCTCACAAAGACTTATCATTTGACTCAAAACTTGGAAAAACAACCAAAAGCCAATGGATGCCTAATTGGATCTGGCTCTTAATTATTGGGCAGTTATTTCTTGTTTATACATTTGCTTCTTTAGCAAAGATATACCCCGATTGGCTTGATGGAACTGTGGCTAAAAACTTGATGGCAAACAAAGAAAATATTCCTATCATAGGTGGCTTATTACAACAATCTTGGGCACACAAGATTATCATTTGGTTTGGAATTTTATTCGATTTACTGATTATTCCGGCATTACTATGGAAGCCCACTCGAAAAGCTGCCTTTGTATTAGCCGTCTTTTTTCATATTTACAATTCTATTGTTTTACAAATAGGGATTTTCCCATATTTAGCACTTGGGTTTACTGTATTCTTTTTCCCTAGAAATAACATTAGAAAATGGTTTTTCCCTAAAAAAGATAAAATTCAACATACCATACCTAAATCATATAAAAGCTCCTCAATTATTAATCTTTTTCTTTTCACTTGGTTGACCATACAACTAATACTACCTCTTAGACATTGGCTAATCGATGGAGATGTCTTGTATACAGAAGAAGGGCATCGCTTAAGCTGGAGAATGATGTTACGATCTAAATCTGGTTATAATCGCTTTTACATTCAAAAAAGTGGAACGACCAAGCGAAACTTAATATCTCCAAGTGACTACCTAACAAGAAAGCAAATTCGATCTATGTCAGGTAAACCCGATATGATTTGGCAATTTGCACAACATCTAAAAAAAGAATACGCTAAAAAAGGAGAGGAAATAAAAGTTTTTGTAACCAACAAAACAACTGTGAATAACAAAATAACCTATCAATTAATTGACCATAACATAGACCTTACTGCCGTCTCTTGGAAATATTTTAGTCATAATGATTGGATATTAGAACCCAATAAAGACTAACTAATATAATTCCAAATATTTTTATGCTGTACCAATTGCTGATATGCATAATTGATCATACGATGTTTTGGCAATTGTAAATTAGGGTCTTCTTTTAATATTCGTTGTGCCCAAGCCCTAGCTACTTGTAGTATCTGATTATCCTTTACAATATCAGCAATTTTCATATTTAAGACCCCACTTTGTTGTGTACCCATAATATCTCCGGGACCACGAAGCTTCAAATCTACTTCTGCGATTTCAAAACCATCATTGGTCTGGGTCATTGTTTGTAAACGCGTCTTACTATCTTCACTCAACTTAACTCCTGACATTAAAATACAAAAACTTTGCTCGGCACCACGTCCTACTCTTCCACGTAATTGATGTAATTGAGACAATCCAAAACGCTCAGCACTTTCAATAATCATCACACTAGCATTAGGTACATTAACCCCTACCTCGATTACGGTAGTTGCGACCATTATCTGCGTTTCTCCATTAACGAAACGTTGCATTTCATAGTCTTTATCTTCTGGCTTCATCTGACCATGCACTATGGAAATTTGATATTTGGGTTTGGGGAAATCTCGAGAAATACTCTCATAACCATCCATCAAATCTTTATAATCCATAGCTTCAGACTCTTGAATCAATGGATATACCACATATACCTGCCTACCCTTATCAATCTCTTTTTTTATAGAATGAAAAACACTCAATCGTTGGCTATCGTATTTATGTACCGTCTTAACAGGTTTTCTTCCCGGAGGCAATTCATCTATAACAGAAACATCTAGATCACCATATACACTCATCGCTAAAGTTCTAGGAATTGGAGTAGCAGTCATCACTAAAATATGTGGCGGCAATTCATTCTTTCTCCAAAGCTTAGCCCGTTGAGCCACCCCAAAACGGTGCTGTTCGTCAATAATAGCTAAACCTAAATTATTGAACTTAACTTTATCTTCTAGCAATGCATGTGTACCTATTAAAATATGTACTTGACCATTTTCTAAATCTGCATGTATTTCTCTTCTTGCTTTAGTCTTTGTACTTCCCATCAAAAGAGAAACCCTCACTGGCATATCCTTTAGCAATTCACTAATTCCTTCGTAATGCTGCTTTGCTAAAATCGCAGTTGGCGCCATTAAGGTTGCTTGATAACCATTATCTATCGCTAACAGCATCGTCATTAAAGCCACCATTGTTTTTCCTGAACCTACATCCCCCTGTAACAGACGGTTCATATGAACAGGATTTTTTACATCTGTTCTTATTTCTTTGATTACCCTTTTTTGAGCACCAGTAAGTTCAAAAGGAATATGATTATTGTAAAAATCAGTAAAAAAGCCTCCTACTTTATCAAAAGCATATCCTTTTATCTTTTGTTTATTTATTACATTTTTCCTAACTAATTGCAATTGGATATAAAATAACTCTTCGAACTTCATTCGATAGGTTGCCTTAGCAAGTAATTCTTGACTTTTCGGAAAATGCAAATTCAATAAGGCATCTCCTTTAGGTATTAAACTAAGATGCTCTAAAATTTCATCTGAAATAGTCTCTAATAATTGTAAGCCTTGCGTTAGAAAAAGAGTTTGCACCATTTTAGAAATGGTCTTATGAGAAATATTTTTAGCTTGAAGCTTTTCTGTCGACGGGTATACTGGCTTCATTAAATGTTGCATACTCGATTTGTGAGCTTCTAATAATTCCATCTCGGGATGAGCAATTTGGAACCCTTTAAAATATTTTGGTTTCCCATAGATCACATAAGGAGTATGTAATTTCAAACTCTCACTCAACCATCTAATTCCTTTAAACCAAACCAATTCCATTTTACCAGTATCATCTACAAAAGTAGCGACCAAACGACTTGCCCTTTGTTGTCCAATTTTCCGAATACCGGTAATTTTTCCAACAATCTGAACCTCCGAACTACTCTGTTGTAATTCTGATATTTTATAATATTTTGTTTTATCTACGTATCGATGTGGAAAAAAATGCAATAAATCTTGACATACCTTTATACCTAACTCTTGCTCTAACACTTTTGCTCTAGCAGGACCTACTCCTTTCAAATAAGCTATAGATGATTGTAAAATATCGGGCATTATAATCTTAATACTATATTATTTACACTAAAGATTCTTTATTAGCTGTACTTGACTTGAATTCTATATACAAAGTGTATATCGCTAACACAATCAAAGCTAACCAAACACATAAATTAAAGAGCAAGTATCCCCATTTATCGCTTAAATACAAATCAAATAAAGAAGTGCCTTTTAACAGAAAAAGTACAGCTTGAATTACTGAGAAACAAATAACAACAATAAAATACTTCGCCTTCGACAAATTATTTATTCTCTTCGCAAGACCTAACGGTAATATAAACGGGAGATATACCAAAAAATGAGAAGAGAATGAAATATTCAACAATAACGTTGTGCTTAAATGAAATACACAAGCTACTAAACACCAAATTACCCACCATTTTCTCTTCCCTGAAAAGAGTAAAAAAATTGGACTTAACTCAAATAACACAGCCAAATAATCAAATAATTCAATGACAATTTGAGGTATTTTAAGCACATATGGCGCTAAAAAATAAAGAGAATCAGATACATTAAAACAAGCCCTGTAGTACCAACCCAAAAAGCCACTTTTTGAGATATCAAAATCAATCCAATTAGCTGCTTTTGGTAGCCCTGCAGTCAACATCCCAAAGGCTATTAAAATCGCATAAAGTGTTTCTGCTTTAATTGGTAAAAGAAATGTGCCTTTTGCTTTATCTGAATTCCAATTAGTCAATCCATAACACAAAAAAATCATAAGTAAAAGTATCGGGTGATCTACCTTACCTAAACTATACTTGAAATTAAAAATAATGATTAACAGAGTAAAACAGAGCAATGTCATAAATTTTCTAAACACATTTACTGCTATCATTACTAAACAAATCAATATTGACAAATGAGCTCCATTTACAAACCATAAACTAGGAAAACTATCAAAAAAAACCGCTAAAGACAGCCTAGGAGGATTAAATAAACCATCAGGAAGCTGGTAGTGTCCTATTTCATTACAAAAATAATAGGCTATATAAAACAACACAAAAACCCTTAGATACCCATCAGTAATTTGTTTATCTACCTCGGTTGTTTTCTTTATTCTATTCCACAATTCATCATGTAGTTTGATAATTTTACTCATATATAGACAAATCGATTGTAGTTTCATTTACCTTTTTTCTATCGACCAAAGCTCCTGAAGAAACATCAAACACAGATTCAATATTTAATACTTTTAATGAATCAATAGTAAATCCTAAATTTTTAGAGTAAAAAGACTTCAAGTCTACCATTTTTTGATAAGTTCTATTTTTCCAGGGAAATATTTTCTTGATCAAACCAGCATAGTTCTCATTAACATTAGATTTCTTAAAACCAAATTCATCTTTAATTACATATCTAATATGATGATCTGGGACAGAATGAAGTAATTTTGTCATATCAACTTCCTCCTCGCTTCCTTTAGAATAAGCAAACAATTTGCTTTGTGTGTTTTTCACAAAACTATTATTGATATCTCTTGTTTGGGCACCACCTGGCAAAATAACAGCAGGAAAGGGTTCTATAAAGAAAATAGCACTTAAAAAAGGACCTCCTAACAAAGCACATAATAGTATAGTAAACCATACTGTTGGACTTTCTCTATCAGTGTTTTTCTCCATAACCATAAAAACTTTGGCTTTTTAGATCCAAAACAAAGCTATCAATATTCAGCAATATTCTTAATTATTATAAAAAAGAATTTCCTTTTGAACGTGATCTAATCTTAACCTTAAGTCTCCTATTCTATTCCATATGGCTGTATTTCCGTATGCTACAAAATCATCACAGTTACCTATCGAATTTACCATCAAAATAGGCGTTTTATATTTACTAGCCATTATTGGAAAATGCTCAAATGCTTTTCTTATTCCTTTTTCTGGCTTAGCGACACTGGCCAAATAAATTGTCGCTCCGCAATCCATTGCATTTTTAAAGTGTGCTTCTTTTAAACTTTCATAACAAATAGCAAGCGCTATCTTTTCTTTTTTTATCTTAATGAAAACCTGTTGATTTCCTGCTTCAAAAAAAGATTTTTCATCTTCGTGCAAATATTGTTTATGATATACAATAACAGATTTGTGAGGTCTAAAAACGAGTAGTGATATAAAAATTTCATCACCTATTCTCAAAGGCACACCTATCCCTATAGCTAAATCATTTAAATCGCTCTTTTTTTGAAAAACCGACAAACGTATATCATCTAAAGTAAGTGCTATTTCACTGACTAATGATGGTTCGTAAGCCGTAATCGATAATTCAGAAAAGAAAATAGCATCGCTTTTTTCTTTTGCAGCAGTTTCAATGCTATCTAAATGTATTTTGATATTATTTGTAATGTCACCTGAGATAGGTTCAATTTGCGCTAAAGCAATTTTCATTTTCTCATAAAATTTTAAAACAAACTATTTTACTTTCAGTTACTCCATAGCACACTTCCCCATACTCTTCACAATAACACAAGCATTAATGAATATGAAAATTTTAATTGATCGTTAATTTAAGGATCTTTTCTCCATATTTTTAATAATTTTGCATTCCATTCTAGAGATTATGAAGTTACTTATGGTTACCATCGGTTTATTAGGAATTGCTTTTGCAGGAATTGCAATTAAAATTTGGGCAAAAAAAGACGGTAAATTTGCCGGAACTTGCGCAAGTCAAAGCCCATTCTTAAATGAAAGTGGAGAGTCTTGTTCTCTTTGCGGAAAAACGCCTGATCAATACAAAGATTGCAGCGAAGATAGTCACGCTTAAAACATCTTATGAATCTTTCTATATTGCTAGTAGTATTCTTTGCTATTTGTATTATTAACATTGTCTATTCTCTTCTTATTCTTCCTTTCACCTTTAAGAAGAATACTATTATTAATGAAGAAACTAAAGACACACTAACTGTATTGATTTACATAAAAAATGATGCTCATATTTTGCGTGATTTTATAGAGCGTATTAAATCACTTCAGTCCTTCGAAAAACACCAATTCTTATTTATCAACCATGCATCTCATGATGATTCTGAAGAAATATTAGAGCATTTTGACATCAAATATCAAAATGTAACCTTAGTTAATGTCGAAAACAAAGAGTCTTTTTGGGGTTCTAAACGCTATGCTTTAACCCTTGGTATTAAGCAAGCTATTAATAAAAAACTCATTTTTATTTCCCCAAATACTTTTTTCGAAGACAATGAGTGGCTTTCAAAAACTTCCTCTAATCTAGAGAGTAGTTATTCTATTGGATATAATAATTTCACAAAAGAGAAAGGTTTCTTAAACAAAATCATTCGTTATTATAGCCTACACCAAGAAATATATCATTTAGGTTTAGGCACTTTAGGTAAAGTAGCCATATATAATGATACAAATATTGGTCTTACTGAGACTTTATTTTTCGAAAATAGTGGCTTTAACAAGCGAATAAATGAACATGTAGGTGTTCATTCTTTACTATATAAAGACATCGGTAAAACAAATACGACTAATACTACTAAAGCAACCTCTGTTCGACAAGGATACACATGGAAATCATGGAAAACAATTCAGAAAGATCGTAGACAAACATATGCTAAGTCTGGTTTTGCTACTAAATTTCTATTCACCATATTTCAGATAAGTCAATATCTTTTTTGGCCATTATTTGTGATAGGATGTATTTTTACTCCTAACCCACTATTTTTTACTTTTGCAAGTATTAGCATTATTTTAAAAAGTACAATAAGCATTAAAAATGGTATAGATTTTAATGAAAAGGACACTTTATACCTTTATCCGTTTATCGAATTAGTATCTTTATTATTAGGCCTATACTTATTCCTCAGCCATTTATTTATCAAAAAAAGTTAATTGTTATTTCTGATTCTGAAGCATCACATATCGAAAATGCAAAATTAGGGCACCAAACCGCTTTCAATTACTTATTAAATACTTATTGGAATGATGTATATCTTTTTCAATTGAGTAGAATTCATAATGAATTTGACGCTGAAGAAGTTACCATTAAAACATTCTCTAAAGCTTTTGATAAAATTGCGTTGTTTGATGAACAATACAACTTCAAAAACTGGTTACTAACCATATCCAAGAATACTCATATTGATCTTGTTCGCCAGCAAAAAAATCAATGGCAATCTGCTACTGAAGACCAAGAACTCAAGATGACTGAAACTTTACTGGATGATGCTCCTACGCCTGAAGATTTATTAATTACGAAACAAAATCTTGCTGAATTATTAAAACACTTAAAAACATTAAAGCCTAAATATCAAAAAATGATTCAACTACGTTTCTTTCAAGAAATGACCTACCAAGAAATGGCTGACGAATTGGAAGAACCAATGAATAACATAAAAGTAAAACTATTACGTGCAAAAAAATTATTACTAGAAAGTTTAGGTAAATAACTTTACTTCTTATTCTGTTACCTTTTTTACAAATATATTTAAATCGGGAATAGGCTGAATTACTTCTCCTTTTAATAATGCCATTGGCAATGCAATGGTATCCATTTTTTGCCCTCTATTTCGCAAATAACTTAGGGAATAATCAAAGGCCCAATCTTTATCACTAATATCTACTTCTCTAAAATTCTTTCTAGCTTGTTGTAGTTTAGACACTAAAGCAACACATTTATCACAGCCTTTTTTAGTAAAAATTAAATTACGAGATTCAATAAATTCATTTATACCCAAACTCTCTGACGGAACTTTTTCTCTTACAAGGCCTAAATTTTCTTCTTCTGTATTCGCTACAAATAAATACTGATAAGATGAAATAGTATCTCTTAAAGGAATAAGAGTCATCATTAACACTTCACTTTTAGGAGGTATAATTTTTATTATTGGACGATCTGCTCTCCTTCTGTAGCCAGTAGCAGTTACCTTCAAAAAAACATTTCTCGGTGCATCAGCATCATTTTTAGCATACAAAAAATGACGTTTTGGGTCTTTTTTTTCGACAATAGTCACTCCATTTTGTTGTGCAACACTTATCCCTACAACACCTAGAATAAAATATAATAGTAAAAAAACACGCATTCAATATAATTTAAAATTCACTATAATCATCAGCAAGCATAAGAAACCCTGATAGAAAATTCACTCTATGTTTTAACCTGATACTAAGTCAAATATAATATTTTGTCCCCACTCTACATCTTAAAAAACAAACACTTACACACTATCACCCATATATAAAACTCCCTTATAAACACCTCAAATTAGCTTAGTTTTTCAAGTGACACTTGATTTATATTACATAAGATCTACTATTCTATTAATTATAAAATTCTGCAAATCATCATGATCTCTTTCGAGTATAAAAACAGCTATTGACGTATCAATTTTAGGAAAATAAATAACTTTTGTACCCCAAAATCCTCCATGTGCAAAACCTTTCAAATATTTAAATTCTTCTTTATAAATACCCATATAATAAGAGTGAACCCAATGTTCTTTCGATTTAACTTTTTTATAAATTAATTTAAAAACATCTTTATTCTCAACTACTTTATGGTTAAAAAGTAGATAGAAAAACTTCGACAAATTTTCTGCTGTACAAGCAATCCCTCCACCTCCGTACAGATCCCAAGAAATATCAATTTTTCCCGAATCCCATCCAGATGAATCCCAATATTGATGTATTAATTCAGCTGTTTCAATCGGTTTATCTTCTAATGTAGGTATCCATAAATCTTTTAAACCAAGCTTTTCGTAATCTAAAATTTGTCTCATAGCTTGATAAAAAGGTTTCCCAGAGATTTCTTGAATTATTTCGGTAAGCAACAAGTAGTTTACATCTGCATATTGGAAAATTTTTCCCGGATCATTTATAGGATCAGAAACCTCAATTGTCCTCTCTAATTGTTCTCTTCTAGTCCACCTATAGTTTGGGTTTCTATTAACAAAATCAAAATAGCCATCATCAGCATAATTTCCTATTCCACTGGTATGACTCAGTAAGTGAAAAACTCTGATATCTTCAAATTTATATCCATCAGACTTAAAAAGTTTAAGTGTGTTTTTGGTTACTAACTGATCTATTGGCTGGTCTATTTGTAATTTGCTATTTTCTATCAATTTTAAAATTGTAGCAGAGACAAACGTTTTAATATTACTCGCTATTAACCCAGGTTGATTGGCTTTTAATTTTTGCTTTCTAGTTTTGTCGGAATAGCCAACTGCATAACTAAGGGATAAGTCTTTTTTTTTGGACTCAATGTGAGTTATTATTCCTACCGCACTTTTATTCTTTATGTATAGTGAATCAATAAATGATTTGATTTTAACTTCAGTAGACTGAGCATTTACTTTTTGACATAACGGTAATAACATCAATATAAATACCTTAAAAAACACTGATTTCATTGACTTAAATTTTTCAATTACAAACAACTCAAAAATAAGTCCAAAAACATATTCCTACCAATACATTTAATCAAGTATTATCAAAAGTCTTTTAGAGACCTCTTATTTCCGTTAAAAAGATTAACATATCGATTAAATCGTAAACTTTAAATCTTAACTTTGATAGTATAAGTTGAAATACCCAGTATGGAATTAAGTTTAAAGCGTCCGATATGTTTCTTCGATCTAGAAACTACAGGAACGAATATTACCAAAGATCGTATTGTTGAAATCTCTATTTTAAAAGTATTCCCAAACGGAAATAAAGAAAGTAAAACTTGGCTAGTAAACCCTGAAATGCCCATCCCTGCGGAAACTACAGCAATCCACGGTATTAACAATGCAAAAATAGAAAACGAACCTACCTTCAAAGAATTAGCCCCTCTAGTTAATAAAATGATTGCTGGCTCTGATTTAGCTGGTTACAACTCAAATAAGTTTGACATTCCTTTATTAGCAGAAGAAATGCTACGAGTTGGTTTAGATTTTGATATGAACAAACGTGTTGCTGTTGATATTCAGAATATTTTTCATAAAATGGAACAGCGAACTTTAGTAGCTGCCTACCGTTTTTATTGTGATAAAGATTTAACAAATGCCCATAGTGCTGAGGCTGACACCACTGCTACCTACGAGGTACTTTGCGCACAACTAGATCGCTATCCTGAATTAGAAAATGACACTAAGTTTTTAGCAGAATTTAGTCAACGTAAAAAGGTTGTTGATTTTGCTGGTTTTATAGCATTGAATGACAAAGGACAAGAAGTCTTTTCTTTTGGGAAACATAAAGGGAAACTTGTAGATGAAATACTTGAAAAAGAACCTGGATATTTTAGTTGGATTCAAAATGCAGACTTCCCTCTCTATACAAAAAAAGTATTAACAGCCATAAGACTAAGAAAGCTTTCTACGAATTAATCATATAATCGATTAATCCGAATCGTTTTTTTAATTAAGAGTTAAAGAATCTTAAATATTTTTTATGAAGATCATTTGCATAGGACGAAATTATACAGAGCATATAAAAGAACTAAATAGTGAGACTCCGGAAGCCCCCATTATTTTTCTGAAACCTGACACTGCGATCTTATTAAAAAAACAACCTTTTTTTATTCCTGATTTCAGCAACAATGTACATCATGAAATTGAAGTTTTAGTAAGGATTAATAAAATTGGAAAACACATTCAACCTCAATTTGCTCATAAATATTATGATGAGGTTAGTGTAGGTATTGACTTTACTGCCAGAGATGTTCAAGATGACTTAAGAGCCAAAGGACTCCCTTGGGAATGCTCAAAAGCTTTTGATGGTTCGGCTGTAATCGGAAAGTGGATATCTAAAGATCAAATAGAAGACATTGATAATTTAGACTTCACTTTGAAGAAAAATGAGGAAATCGTTCAAAAGGGTAATACTGGCGACATGTTACACTCTATTGACACTTTAATTGCTTATATTTCAAAATACTTCACCTTAAAAATTGGAGATATCATTTTTACAGGAACCCCTTCTGGGGTTGGTGCTGTTAAAGCAAATGACAAACTCTCTGGTTTCCTGAAAGATGAAGAACTTTTTAATATTAAAGTAAAATAATATGAACACCCAAGCATATTCTTTAGAAAGCGTGAATGAACTCGCTGATGGCGATCACGAATTCGTAACAACATTGGTCTATGCGTTTTTAGAAGAAGTGCCTTTGGATTTAAATAATATGATCGAGGCTGTTTTAGGAAATAACCCTACGGCTGCTTATCAATATGCTCATAAAATGAAACCTAATTTCAAATTGTTTCATATCGACGTTGTCGAACAGGTAAAAACGATAGAATCTTGGAGTAAAGGAGATTTACCCAAAACTGATGCCGACCCAGCATTAGATCACATAAAAACAGTAGCTACAATAGCTATAAACGCTCTTAAAAGAGATTTTGCATGAAAGCAGAAATTATTACCATTGGCGATGAAATCCTTATTGGACAAATCATCGATACTAACTCAGCCTTTATTAGTAAAGAATTAAATAAAATTGGAATAGATATTTTCCAAATTACTTCTATCAGTGACGAAAAGAAACATATACTCGATGCATTAGCCGATGCCGAAAAGCGTGTTGACTTAGTTATCATTACTGGTGGCCTAGGCCCCACAAATGACGACATCACCAAACATACCCTTTGCGAATATTTTGATGACACACTTATTCAAAATAAAGCTGTATTAAAACATGTTGAAGGACTTTTTGATAAATATATTAAATCGCCAATATCAGAAGTTAATCGCCAACAGGCTTTAATACCTTCTAAATCAGAAGTGCTTCACAACGAATTCGGAACAGCACCTGGGATGTGGATGCAGCATAATAATACTGTTTTTGTTTCTATGCCAGGAGTCCCTTTCGAAATGAAAGGTATTGTTTCAAACCACATGATCCCCAAATTACAACAAGAATTTGAGCGCCCTTACATAAAACACAAAACCATATTAACCTACGGCGTAGGAGAAAGTCGCATTGCCGAAATGATAGAAGATTGGGAAAACAATCTGCCTTCATATATTAAATTGGCTTACCTACCTAATCTAGGAAGAGTAAGACTTAGGCTTTCTGCCAAGGGTTCTAACGAAATGCTGCTTGAAAACGGAATACAAGATGCCATTGACGCTTTAGACCCTTTAATTGGTGATATTATTGTTGGTTATGACGAAGATGAAAACATTGAAAAAGTGATTGCTAATATACTCACCAATAACAAAAAGACATTAGCTATTTCTGAAAGCTGTACAGGTGGAAAAATCACTCAGGCCTTTACCAAAATGGAAGGCGCTTCATCTTATTTCAGAGGGAGTATTATTCCTTATGCTACTGAAGTAAAAAGCTCTGTGCTTGGTGTAGATCAAAAAGCTATTACAAAAGATTCTGTGGTAAGCGAATCTGTTGCTTCGTCTATGGCTAAACAAACACTTTCTTTATTTCAAAGTGACTTTAGTATTGCAACTACAGGAAATGCTGGTCCAACTAAAGGAGATAGTGATGCAGAAGTGGGCACTGTATTTATAGCAATAGGAAGTCCTAATGGCATTCGATGTGAAAAATTTGTTATGAGTAATCATCGTCAACGCACCATAGGAAAAGCTACTAACAAAGCTTTTGAAATGCTACTAGAAGAGATTGAAAAATATTTAGGAAATTAAAACTTCTACAATAGAAAAACCTCGTAGGATTTAAAACCCTACGAGGGTTCATATAATTCTCTTTAAGTTAATCTCTATTCTTATCTATTAACTCATAGTAATAATCTCCTATTTTAAATTTATTCTTCTTTCTTTTTTGAACTGTAAATACTAAAATTTGATTTAAAATAGGTTGACCATTCATACAATCAAGAGTGACTTCTATTTTTTGACTTTCGTTAGAATTTAGCTCAAACTTATAAGTATTACAGCCAATAATAGAAACTGTTACTATAGTTTTTAATTTTGACCTTGGTACTTTTAAGAAAAAAAGACCTTCTAAATCTGTATTCCCTCCTTTAATAAAGCTCCCGTTGTTTTCTATATTAATATTTACAAAAGGAATAGGCTGTTTATCATCTGTAACAATAAAAAACAATTCAATAGAATCTTTATTAACAATAGACTCCGTTACTTCTGAAACACTAAACTTCTCTCTTGTCTTAACATATTTATCTTCAAAATCTAAGAAAAGTTTTCCTTTTCGGATCTCATAAATTCCACTTCCAAATCTACAGTTACTTATATCGCAAGTATAAAAAGAATACTCAAACTGATTGTCTTTCTTAAAAGTAAATTCATCACCTTCAAAAAATAAAGCTTTATTTTTTGAATACTTCTGATATGTGCCTAAAGGAATTTCTTGACTAAAACTAAAAGCCATATTTATAAAACATAGAATAAATAATAGCTTTTGTTTCATACCCTAGCTTACTTCTTCAACTCTAATTTCTCCGCAAAATAATCAGTGAAATCTTTCATTGTTGCAGCCATCTTTTCATCTTGTGTGGCACGGTAAAAAGTATCCGTCATGGTTACTAAAGTTTGATGAAAAAAGATACGCATTTCATCTACAGGCATATCTTTTGTCCATAAATCTATTTTCAGACTCTCTTTTGTTTTAGAATCCCAAACCGACAGCATAAAAGCTTTTGCATCCTCGTTAGAAATCCCTCCATCTTCTGCACTCCACGATAAGGTCTCTGGTATTTTATTTTCATCTAGACCTACATTCAAACTAATCTTAGAAGTATGCTTTACTGCCATTATTTTTTAGGTTTATATTTAGAATGTTCAAAAATATATTTGCTGTCCAATTCGACAAGCTGCTGCAAAGATACTTTATTATGTTTCATAAAAGAGTCCACAATTTTATATCCTATATACTGCCCCAATCTTCCAGGAGTTTCTGCATCAAAATCCATATAAAATTTTGTAAAAGGGGCTTCATCTAGAAAGCGACTTGCTAAATTTTTATCAGTCTTAAACAACAATTGTTTATCAATAAAATACTCCCAAATAAACTTTTCATTGACTTCTGCCCATTCCCATTGCGATATCTCGTATTTAAAAACGGTATCTGCTGATTTGAATGGCACCAAAGATATTGCTAAGTATTTTTGCTTCCCTTTATGAATCATCTGAGAAATAAAATCTCTCGAATTGGATCGTCCAATTATTTTTTGAGCATATATTTCAGCCACATCAGTAACAATATGTTCTCTACTTAAGTTATTAGAAATATAGTTTGAAATATTTTGATAAAACTCATGATCACTCCCCAAGTAACAATCTAATGCTACGAGCAATTTACCGTTACCTTGTACTACACTATTTTTGTAATCTACATCATTGGTAAATGTAATTATCTCTGGTACTTTGATCTGAGGGTAATAAAATAATAAGTGTTTATAAAATAACACCAACTCTTGTTCAATACTTTCTGTATTAGGAAACTCACTTTTCACTTCCGATCTCAAAGCCAACTGAATACTGTCGTTAGATTTTTTCAACCAAAACGTATCTGGATATTTATCCGGAAATAAATAACCAAACTCACCTCGCAACTTCTCTAAACGCTGCTTATCTAGATTCGCAAATTGTTGCTCAAAGCGCTTAACAGAAAGATCTACCTTAACCTTTTCAATTGCTTCAGGTGTTTTATAATTTTCTTGACAACTCAATAATAAAAGAATTGAGGTCAACACCCAAAAACATTGAAACTTAAAAAAATTCATTCCTTGATTTTTACACATCTCACAAAAATAATTAAAGCTAGCCTAGAAGGCTGCTAGTATAACTACTTTTTAGTTATTTTAGTGTTACATAAATTTAATTATAATGAACAAGGCAAAAGTTATAGATCATATTGTAGACTGGTTAAAAGATTATGCTACTAAAGCAGGAGTTAACGGATTTATTGTTGGAGTTAGCGGAGGTATTGACAGTGCTTTGACTTCTACTTTATGTGCTAAAACTGGATTAAAAACTTTATGTTTAGAAATGCCTATTCATCAACATGAAAATCAAGTAACTCGTGCCCAAGAGCACATAGCACAATTAAAAGAACGTTTTGCTAATGTGAGCGATGAAAGAGTAGATTTAACCCCTGTATTCGAAAGTTTTAAAGACCAAGTTCCTAGTGCAGAGAATAGCGATACACTCTTTCTATCTTTAGCCAATACTCGCGCAAGACTTCGCATGTCTACACTATATTACTTTGCAGGTTTACATGGTCTTTTAGTGGCTGGGACAGGAAATAAAGTAGAAGATTTTGGAGTTGGTTTCTATACTAAATACGGTGATGGAGGAGTAGATTTAAGTCCTATCGCTGATCTTATGAAGTCTGAAGTCTACGCCTTAGCAGCAGAAATTGGGGTTCCTTCTTCCATACAAAACGCAGCACCTACTGATGGTCTTTTTGGAGATAGCAGAACAGATGAAGATCAAATTGGAGCTTCTTATGATGAACTTGAATGGGCTATGCAACAACAATACGTGAATAAATTACCTAAAGATTTTGAGGGTAGAAAACGTGAAGTTTTAGAGATTTATTTACGATTAAATCGAGCTAATCAACACAAAATGAATCCAATTCCTGTATGCAATATTCCATTTGAACTAAAATAATGGCATTTCGTAGAAATACTATACTTACATAGGTGGTTTAAGGGAGGTTTTCATTAACTTTATCATAACCAACTTATAATGTAGTACGCAAAACTATGAAAATACTAATAGCTGATCCACATCCGCTCATGGGTATCGGTATTGCTAATGTTCTTAAAGACTTGAACGTTGGGTTATCGTTTACCACAATTGCTAACGATACAATTGATCTAAAAAGTCAAATAAAAAGGGAGCAACCAAAAATCGTTATAGTTGATTTAGACCTACCTGATTTTAATGGTTTACAAACTATCAAAGAAATCAAAGAACTTAGCCGTTCGATGAGAGTATTTGTATGGAGTAGACAACCTGAAGAAATTTATGCTTTAAGCACCATCAAATCTGGTGCATCTGCATATTTATGTAAAACATGCACCGAAAAAGAGTTTACACAAGCTTTTATTCGTGTGATGAGAGGAGGTATTTTCTTAAGTGAAAGCCTAACCAAAGAACTCAACGAAAGAAACTACAAAAAAAGCCATTATAATAATTTCAAAAAGCTTTCTACCCGAGAAGTAGAAGTACTTGATTTATTAGCAAAAGGGACTCGTAATAAAGAGATAGCCAATCGTTTGGAAATAAACGAAAAGACGGTAAGCACCTATAAAACAAGACTTTTAAAGAAATTGAAAGCAGACAACATCGCTGACCTTATTCACCAATCGAACTTTTTACAAGGCACTGATATTAGCGAAGATCAGTTTTCATAAAACGACCCTTTTTAATTTCTTAGAAAGTACTGCTTGCAGATTTTGATAATCCATGATCTCAGCTAGAGTTTCCATTCTATCTTCACTTGTTTCGATAGATTGGATACCGTTCATTTTATTATTAATTAAATTAAATACTAATTGGCGCCTTAAATTCAGTACTACATCTGACACATAACCAGAAATAGAGGTCTCTTTTTGTTTGACTTGTATTTCCTTCCTAGCCCAATCATCTAGTTGATATTTTTCATCTTGCATTAGGATATTGGTTGCTGTTTGAACCAACTCTGGAGTTAACACTTGTAAAAACACCTCTACCTTGAAGGTATCACCTTGTTCGGCATACGCATTTATTAAAACAGAATACAATGCACCAAATTGAGGATTCATAAAATCGACCTCATCCGTTTGAAGATCTAAAAATATTTTTTCATACACTTTAGCTGAAAGCTCTTCATCTTCCATAATCACTTCTCCCTCTTCATTGGTCTTATAAACCGCATCGATATAAGTAATTTCTTGATTCCCATAAAGCAACAATATCTCGATCACTTTACGCTCTAACTCGAACACAGGATCTACTTTGGAAGTCGCTTTCTCTTCTTTTTGAACAGCAGTAAGAGTATTTCCTTTTTTAGATTCCCCTACTTTCTTTTGCGCTCTTTTCTTTTCCGTTTTATCGACTGCATCCAACTGCGCTAAAGTCGCAAAAAGCACTTCTTCAGAGATATCCATAATTACGGAACACTCCTTAATGTACACCTCCCTTTTAATAGGGTCTGGAATTTTAGCAACACTTCCTATCATGTCTCGAATTAATTCAGACTTCTTGATAGGGTCATTTTTGGATTCTTTTTGAAGTAAATTAGCTTTAAAACGAATAAAATCTTGCGCATGCTCCGAAAGGTATTTCTTAATACCTTCTTCATCATTCTTCTTTGCAAAACTATCAGGGTCTTCCCCTCCAGGAAATGAACACACGCGAACATTCATCCCTTGCTCTAGGATTAAATCAATCCCTCGAATTGCAGCACGCAACCCTGCTGCATCTCCATCAAAGAGAACAGTTATATTTTTAGTAAGCCTATTGATTAAGCGAATTTGATCTGAAGTTAATGCGGTACCTGAAGAAGAAACCGTATTCAATATTCCTGATTGATGAAATTGAATTACATCGGTGTACCCTTCTACCAGATAACAGTTATCCTCTTTCGCAATACTTTGCTTAGCATAATAGATTCCGTAGAGGACTTTACTTTTATGATAAATATCACTTTCAGGAGAATTTAAATACTTCGCCGCTTTCTTTTCATTCGTTAGAATTCTCCCCCCAAAACCTAAAACCCTACCTGACATAGAATGAATAGGAAACATCACTCTACCTTTAAATCGATCAAACTGCTTTGCTTCCTTAACAATGGTAAGCCCCGTAGATTCTAAATATTTTAATTGGTACTTTTTTTCAATAGCTGCTTTAGTCAAAGCGTCCCATTGATCAGGCGAATATCCTAATTGAAACTTTTTAATTGTCTCATCGGTAAAACCTCTTTCCTTAAAATAACTAAGCCCTATCGCTTTACCTAACTCTGTGTGATATAATTGTTCTTGAAAAAACGAATTAGCATATTCACTAACCAAATACATGCTTTCTCGTTCACTAGCTTGTTCTTTCTGCTCTTCAGTTTGCTCTGTTTCTACTATTTCGATCCCATATTTTTTGGCTAGATACCGTATAGCATCGGGATAACTAAAATGCTCATGCTCCATTATGAAAGCAATCACATTACCCCCTTTTCCACTACTAAAATCTTTCCAAATTTGTTTTACAGGAGACACCATAAAAGAAGGTGTCCTTTCATCACTAAAAGGACTTAACCCTTTAAAGTTACTTCCTGCTTTTTTTAACTGTACAAAATCACCTATCACCTCCTCTACTCGAGCAGCTTCATACACAGCATCTATCGTTTCACGAGTAATCAATATGGAAAATTATTTTTTACGTTCAATGACATAAGTCACCATCAATTGTAACGCTTCTTTATATTCTGAATTAGGGTAATTTTCTAGTAAAGCTATAGCTTGCTCTTTATACGTATGCATTTTTTGTTCTGCATATTGCAATCCTCCTACTGAAATTACTTTTTCAATAACCTGCTTTACCCTTTTCTTATCTGTATTATGATTTTTAACACTATTGATCAACCATTTTTTATCAGCTTCACTAACTGTGTTCAAAGCGTAAATTAAAGGTAAAGTCATCTTTTGCTCTTTGATATCGATACCTGTTGGTTTCCCTATAGCAGTTTCTCCATAATCGAAAAGGTCATCTTTAATCTGAAAAGCCATCCCAATATATTGACCAAAAAGACGCATATCTTCTACAGCCTTCGAATTGGGTTTCACAGAAGCAGCACCCAAGCTACAGCAAGCCGCAATTAATGTTGCCGTTTTTTGACGAATAATTTCATAATAAACTTCTTCTGAAATATCTAATCGACGTGCTTTTTCAATCTGCAACAACTCTCCTTCACTCATCTCCCTAACGGCTACTGATATAATCTTCAGTAAATCAAAATCATCATTATCGATACATAGCAGTAAACCTTTTGACAACAAATAATCACCAACAAGTACTGCTATTTTATTTTTCCAAAGGGCATTTATCGAAAAGAAACCTCTACGCATGTTAGAATCATCTACCACATCGTCATGTACCAAAGTAGCTGTATGAATTAACTCTATGACAGAAGCTCCTCGAAAAGTTCTTTCGTTAACCTGATCTGTTTCTGATAACATTTTGGCCACCAAAAACACAAACATAGGACGCATTTGCTTTCCTTTCCGATTTACGATATAGTGCGTAATTCTATTTAGCAAAGCCACTTTAGAATCCATAGAACTGGTAAACTTTCTTTCGAAAGTGTCCATTTCTACACGGATTGGGGCTTTTATTTGCTCAACGGTCTTCAAGATTGTAGCTGTTGTTCTAATTGAATATAGATCTACGAAGATAGGGGTTTTTGGAGTTTAGAAAGCCTATCATTGATATTTTATATCTCTTTTCAAAAGTGTTTACCATTGGCACTCTCCTTCTTTTTAACAACATAAAAAATAGCTCAACGAAAATTGATGTACGATTTTTCTTATTCACATACTAGAGCCCCGCATTATTAGTTTAGTAAGCAACTAACATTAAATTAATTGCTATGAAAAAGATGCTTTTTGGACTACTTTTTTTACTCATACAAGTTGGTTCTGCTCAAACAATAGATGGAGAACTAAAAAAATGGCATCGGATTACGCTTAGCGCATCTTTACCCGATAGTAATTTATCCGAAGCCGAATCAACGTTTAAAAACTTTCGAGTAGATGTTCTTTTCTCTAGACCTGACGGCAGTACAATAAGAGTCCCTGGTTTCTTTGCTACGGATGGTGATGCTGCAAATTCAAGCACTTCTGAAGGAAAAATTTTCAAGGCTTATCTACGCCCAGATACCATTGGCGATTGGAGCTATACACTATTATATTATGAAGGAACAGATGTAGCTTTAAAAAATATAAATGACTTACCCGAACCGACTACCACTTTAAATGGAAATTTAAATATCATTGCATCTGATAAGACTCAACCGGATCTTAGAGCACTTGGTAGAATTCGTTATGCTACTTCAGGAAGTGACAACAGCCGTAGATATTTACAATATAGTGAAACAGGAAAATATTTATTAAAATTCGGTCCTGATTCTCCTGAAAACTTCTTGAGTTACGAAGATTTTGACCGAGATACTAATTTCAACGACTGCGGAAATAAGTGTTTTGACCACAAATACACAGCTCATGCTAATGACTTCAATACAAATAACCCGACATGGAAAACAAATAAAGGACAAAACATAATAGGTGCTATTAACTACTTAACTAACAAAGCACAAGTTAACTCTATGTCCATGTCATTATATGGAGGTGATGACGTCAATGTATATCCTTGGACAGCACCAAACAAAAAATTTGAATACGATGTATCTAAGATGGAACAATGGGAAATTGTTTTAAACCATGCCGAACAAAAAGGGTTATTACTTCATTTCAAATTAGCTGAAGCTGAAAACTGGAACAACCTGAATACCAATGAAATTAAAATTTATTACAGAGAAATGGTGGCTCGTTTCGGGCATCACCTAGGAGTAGAATGGAATATTGCAGAAGAATATGGAGCGCGCTTTTCTGGAAATATTAGCGGTGGTGTTAATACTAAAGTTAACATACTAGCACAGCTAGACCCTTGGCAAAATCACAGGGTAATCCATACACGTCCTGAAGCCAGTGCCAAAAAACTCTATGATGATTTATTGGAAATAGATGCCAAATTAACTGGAGCTTCTATGCAGAATGAACATGGTGATAATTATACAGAAGTATTTTCACTAACCCTAGATTTAATTAATAAATCTAAAGCAAACAATACTCCTTGGGTAGTTACTTCTGATGAACAAGCAACTGCAAATAGAGGATTATTCAACACACAAGACCCTTCGAATGGAGCAGTTAGTGATCAAGCTAGAAAATTTGTTTTATGGGGAAATTTAATCGCTGGAGGTGCAGGTGTTATGTGGTACGGAGGTGCCAATGGAGATTTCAGAACTGAAAACATGGCACGATTTGATCAACTTCACGCATGGTGTAAATATGCTATCGTCGACTTTTTCGAAAATAACAGTATTCCTTTTTGGGAAATGGAAAACAATAACAATCTAATTACGGGTAACAATAATCGTTGCCTTGCTAAATTAGGTGACGAATATGTTATTTATCTACCAAATGGAGGTACTACTGATCTTGACCTTAACAACACAAACGGAAGCTTTCAAGTACAATGGTTTAACCCAAGAAATGGAGGTGATCTTATTTCTGGTATAACCATAAATACTAACACAACAACTTCTATAGGAAACCCTCCTTCGAATACCGATAGTGATTGGGTCGCATATGTAAAGAAAACAAGTGACAACAGTGACGATACCCCAAATAATCCTGAAGAATGTGATGAAACTATTTTTATCGAGCAAAACGGAGTCGTGGCTATAGAAGCAGAGAGCTTCTTTTATCAATCTAAAACCTCTAAAAGAGAATGGTTTGTGATTAACAATTCTTCTTCCGGAACTCCAACACCTGATCCTGATGACAAGCATTTTAGTACTGCCAGTAATAATGCTTATATCGAAATCTTGCCCGACACAAGAGTTACCCACGATGATCCTTTAATAGGTGGAGAAAATTTCACAAACACCCCAGGACAGGCGGCTATCATCGATTATAAAGTTAATTTTAGCACTCCCGGAAAGTATTTTGTTTGGGTACGTGCGTATTCTACAGGCCCGGAAGACAACGGAGTACACGTAGGTATTGACGGCACTTGGCCAGCTTCGGGACAACGTATGCAATGGTGTGGTAACAAAAACGAATGGGCATGGGACAGCAAACAACGTACTCAAGCTGTTCATTGTGGCGTACCTGAATTAATTTACCTAGATGTTCCTAATGCGGGAGAACATATTATTTCTTTTTCTATGAGAGAAGATGGATTTGAAATGGATAAATTTGTTTTATCTCAAACTTACACAAAACCAAGTCAATTAGGTCCTAATGTTATGGTCGCTGATTGTGATACGGATCCTGAAACTCCTCCCACAAATGAAAACTCTATAATATCTCCTACTGATGATGCCTATAGAGACAATAACAATTCTTTAAACAATGATTTATTAAGAATTGAAAACAGTAAAAGAACTGGATATTTAAAGTTTGATACTTCAGATTATTCCTCTTCTGCAAACGCTACTTTAAAATTAAATGTTTTTGGCGATAATGGTGGAGGAACTTTTAAAGTATACCAAACCAACAATACAAACTGGACCGAAACTAATTTAACAGAAACCAATTTACCAATAGAAGCAAATGAAGTTGGAGAATTTAGTGGAACTTATACTATTGGTGATCCTATAGAAGTTTCGTTATTAAATTTAGATCTCACAGGAGATTCGACTACAATACTAATAAAACAAACGGAAGGATCTAACGATATTGCCTTTGCTTCTGATGAAAACACCTCAACTACTGGACCTCGACTAGAAATTGAAATGACTTCTTTAAACATCTCAGATATTAATTCTATTTCAAATATCGATTTAGCCGCATACCCTAATCCAACTGCTGGAGATATGTTTCTACAAATAGAGAATCAATATTCCGTAGATCAAGTCACTATTTATGACCTCAGCGGAAAACTATCTAGGCTAGTTACCATTGACAACAACCAAATAAATATTACTGATCTTCCCCCCAGTGTTTATTTTTTAGAATGTACGATCACTGACCGTAGTACCGGACAATCGGGCACTCTAATTAGAAAGATAATTAAGGAATAGCTTTGCTTTCCCTTACTATTTTAAATTTTTAAAACCTAGCTCTTCTATTATGTAGAGCTAGGTTTTATTTTAAGATTTATTTGCTAATTGCCCACATGCAGCATCAATATCTTTACCTCTACTTCTTCTTACATTAACCACTATATTCCTTTTTTCTAAAGCTGAAATATATGCATCTAATGCTTTTTTAGAAGCTTGTTGAAATTCACCATCATCAATAGGATTGTATTCAATTAAATTCACCTTACAAGGCACATAAGAACAAAATCTTACTAGAGCATCAATATCTTTTTTAGCATCATTAATCCCATCCCACACCACATATTCGTATGTAATACGACGTTCTGTCTTTTCATACCAATACTCCAGGGCCTCACGTAAATCTTTTAATGGAAATGTCTCATTAAATGGCATAATACGTGTACGAACTTCATCAATCGCTGAATGTAAGGATACTGCCAAATGGAAACGCACCTCATCATCAGCCATTTTCTTTATAATTTTCGGAACTCCCGAAGTAGATACCGTAATTCGCCTTGGAGACATCCCTAAACCTTCTTCGGAGGTTATTTTATCTATCGATTTAATAACATTATTATAGTTCATCAAAGGCTCTCCCATCCCCATAAATACGATATTACTAAGAGGGTGCCCGTGATATAGTCTACTTTCATTATCAATAGCCACTACTTGATCATAAATTTCGTCAGCGTTTAGATTACGCATTCTTTTTAATCGTGCAGTTGCACAAAATTTACAATCTAAACTACAACCTACTTGTGAGGAAACACAAGCTGTAGTTCGAGTTGCTGTAGGAATTAAAACCGATTCGACGATTAAACCGTCATGCAAACGCACCGCATTTTTTATGGTACCATCACTACTTCGTTGCATTTGATCTACACGAATATGATTTATTACAAAATGCTCTTCTAATAACGCACGAGTTGCTTTAGAAAGGTTGGTCATTGCATCGAAACCATGAGCTCCTTTTTGCCATAACCATTCATAGACTTGATTTCCCCGGAAGGCTTTATCACCTTGGTCTACAAAAAAATCACGTAACTGTTCTTTTGTCAATGCTCTTATATCCTTCTTCTTGCTCATGCTTCTTTATCTGACCACAAATTTAAGCAAAAAGAAAGCCACCCAACAAGGGCGGCCTAACAACAACATAACTAATCAAAAAGCTTTATTCACTTATTGATATAGAAAATTCATCATCTCCTATCTCTATTACATTTACAATAGGAGCTATATCATCTTTAAAACCGTTAGCTTTTTCTAGCAATTCTTCTGTTAAAAGAAAAGTAACACAATGCTCTTCTCCTTTAGCGCATTCAGTAGTATATACGGTAACACAAAATTCTGTTGTTCCTAATTCTGGACCCCAAGACAAAATATTACTATCTTCAGAAGAAAAAGCCTTTCCATTAACACTCCACAAATACTCAACTCCCTGATCAAAAGAAAGGAAATCGCAAATAACATTGATATCTAACCCTTTTTCTATTTCTATATCAAGATCTACATCTAGGGAACAGTTACTCTCATTATCATTAATATCCGCTTCAATTGTTTTACAGATCATTTCTCCTTTCGGGCAATCTGGAGTTTCTTGAAATAAACATATTTCGTTGACCTCCTTAGTTAATGCTATCTCTAAATTTTTAGCCTTCGTTTCCACATAAGCTCCATTAATTTTCCATACATAAACAGGGAAATCAATATCCTCAGCTGCAAAAACCTCTATGGCATTTCTTGATATTCTTTCATAAGTAAATTCTAAATTCAACCCACAACCATTACCTTTTTCTTCTTCAATTTCCTCTACCTCTTCTTTTTCATCATCATCTCCTTCTGAAAACTTATAAGTATTAGGCTTACAAACCATTTTCCCTTCTTCACAATCATCAGTAATAAGTTTTACACAAAACTCATCAGCATTTTCACTAACACTCCAAGTTAATGTCCCTAAATCTTGTTCATTTGTTTCTATGACTTCACCATCCGCTAACCAAATATAATTAGCATTCTCTATGCTGGATGACGCCTTTAATTCTATAATTCCGAAAGCATCTTCGGGTGTAGTCATAGTAAAGTCTAATTCAAAATTACACTCAACATTCCCCTCTACTTCGTTATTTTCTTCACACGATACTCCAAGTATTGATATCACAATAAGTGGTAATAATTTTAATATCATTTTTTTCATAATTTCTATGTTTTGTTTCCTGTAGTTTAAACGTTAAACAATACATAAACCCCACCTAACCCATTACGATTAATCACAAAAAAAATCGACATCCATAGAAATGTCGATTTTTAATATCTTTTGTTTTCTTATTTTAAATCTTATCTAGAGCCTGTTCAATATCGTTTATTATATCCTCGATATGTTCTAACCCAAGAGAACACCTTACAGTACCAGGTGTTATCCCTACAGCCAACTTATCTTCATCTGCCAATTTGGCATGAGTTGTAGATGCTGGATGTGTAACAATTGTTCTTGAATCTCCTAAGTTAGCTGACAAAGAACACATTTCGATATTATCGAAAAAAGTTTTACCTCCTTCAACACCTCCTTCTACTTCAAAAGCAACAATAGTACCTCCTAATCGCATCTGTTTTTTAGCAATATCATATTTCGGATGTGACTTTAGAAAAGGGTATTTCACCCTTTTTATCTTCGGGTGCTTTTCCAAATATTCGGCTAATTTTAATGCATTATCACATTGTTTGTCCGCTCGAACAGCTAAAGTTTCTAAGCTTTTAGATAATACCCATGCATTAAAAGGAGACATACTCGGCCCTGTCAATCGAGAAAATAAATAAACCTCTCTAATTAACGCTTCACTACCAACTGTAACACCACCTAAAACACGACCTTGACCATCTATTAATTTTGTAGCCGAATGGATCACTAAATCAGCTCCGAATTTAATTGGATTCTGCAAATACGGAGTAGCAAAGCAATTATCTACTATTAGCAGAATATTATGCTTTTTAGCAATATCACTCAAATATTCCATATCCAATACATCGACCCCAGGATTGGTTGGAGTTTCACAATAGATAAATTTAGTATTGGGTTGAATCAAACTTTCAACAACCTCCACATCATCTACCCCGAAATAACTCGTTTCGATATTCCATTTCGGAAAGTACTTCGTAAACAACCCATGCGTAGCTCCAAAAACCGAACGTGCTGAAACAATATGATCTCCTGAGCTTAATAAAGCTGCAAAAGTGGAATACACTGCTGCCATACCTGACGCAAATGCAAAACCTGCTTCAGCTCCTTCTAGCTTACAAATCTTACTTATAAACTCGTTCGTATTAGGATTGCTATAACGGCTATATAAATCTCGTTGCTTTTCTTCTGCAAAAGAAGCTCTCATTTCTTCAGCATCGTCAAAAACAAAACCCGATGTCAAGTATAACGGTACGGAATGCTCCTTATTCCCGGTACGTTCGATTTGATCTCGAACAGCTATAGTTTCAAAATGCTTATTCATCTTCTACTTTTTCTCCATTAACCACAACACTATATGTTACCGTAGCTGTAGGCTCTAAGGTTTTTGACACTGAGCAATATTTTTCAAAAGACAACACTGCCGCTTTTAATGCTTTTTTAGGTGCTACTTTTCCTGTAATAAATATAGTAGCATGAATTTTTGTAAAAGGTTTTGCTTCTCCCATTGGAGTACGCTCTCCTTCGACTTCCATTTCATAAGTTTCAATTTCCTGACGCTGTTTCTGTAGAATTCCAATCAAGTCAATTCCACTACAACCAGCAACCCCCATTAACAACAATTCCATAGGGCTAGCTCCAAGATCATCTCCTCCTTGAACTGCTCTTTTATCTAAATCTACTACATACCCACGATCATTTTTTACTTGAAAGTGGAATTTTTCATTTACTCGGTTTAATGTTACTTTCATTTTATGCTCGGCTTATTGCCTCGCGCTATAGGCTTTAAGCTATAGGCTGTAGGCTTTTTTAATTTACTTATTCATTGCTATAGGTCCATAAAGCCCAAGCTTACAAAAGCAAAATCTGCTTGCTATTCAAAAATTGGATACAAAAAGTTATCCAACTGATCGTATTCTATTAAAAAGGCATCATGACCATGTATCGATCTGATGACTTGATGCGTTACTTTTTGCCCTGACCGTTGACGAATCTCCCTTAACTGTCTTACTGTTTCCTTATCTTCTTTTAAAGTAAATAGTGCATCAGAATCTACCGACACAACGTGAATGTCAGCAGAAACGGCATATATGGCTTCTTTAAAATTAGAGAATCCTTTAGAAATATCAATGGTACTTAAAATATAGTTGAGCTGCTTATACGCACTTAATGTAAAACGCTCTCCTAACTTTTTACCGTGATAATTAAGCCAACTAACAATATTGAACATTCCTAGACTTTCATTCATCGTTCTATTGAACTTCATCGTAAAAGACTCGGGTGTTCGATACATCAACATGGCATGCATTCGAGCATCATGTAAAGCATTGCAAGAATTCAACAGTATATTTTCTTGAATTAATGTATTTGCAATTACCCAATCCGTAGCTTTCCAATCTGTTGCTACTACTACTAAGTGTTTTGCTAAATTAGGACGTAACACAGATAACTCCCATGCTATACCACCACCAAGCGAACCACCAACGTTAGCATACAATTTATCTACTTTCAAAGCATCTAACCCTAAACCGATAAGTCTAGCGATATCCTTTGCTGTAAATATTCGATAATTCTCAAAAAGATTTTCTGGTTTTCCATCGAACCCATTACCAGGTATATTGAATGCTACTACGGTATATCGGTCTGTATCTACCACCTTACCTTGATCGACTAGACTTTTCCACCATCCCTGATCTCCACTTACTTGCGAATTTCCAGTTAAGGCATGAGTAATCAACACAACAGGTGCCGTCCCTAATGCTGGCCCAAATACTTGGTAAGATAACTGCACACTCACCGTTTCGCCAGCAAATGTAGTATAGTTGTCAATTGGTATGTATGATAAAACTGAACTCACAATTCTTTTTTACGTTAAGTGTTTGTATCAAGAATCGTGCAACACGAGAGAAGTCAATTTCTTCAAAAAGAAATCTTTTCGTTATCTATCCACATTAATGTGGTAGAATGTAGCACCTTCTCTATTTTATCACTAAAATTAGAGGGTTGCTAAGGTCTTATTGGTTCTACTCCCTAAACCTTTCTTGATAACAAACAACATGTTAAATAAACGTGGACGCAAATATACTGTTTTTGATTAAGGATTAAAAACACAAATTTAAAAACACCTCTCTTCTATTTTTCGATCTCTGCTCCTCCAAACTGCACTTCATATAAGTTTCGGTAGTAGCCTTTTGTTTTTTGAAGTAATTCTTCATGACTCCCCTGTTCTACAACTTCTCCTTTATCCATCACTAAAATTACGTCTGCTTTTTTTATTGTTGCTAAACGATGAGCAATCACAATCGAAGTTCGACCTTCTGTAATTTTATTTGTGGCTTCCTGTATCAATTGTTCACTATGGATATCGATAGATGAAGTAGCTTCATCCAAGACTAAAATTTTTGGTTTAGCAATATATGCTCTTAGAAAAGCAATTAATTGACGCTGTCCAGATGAAAGCATTGCCCCTCTTTCTTTGACATTATAATCGTAACCTCCCGGAAGACTATCTATAAATTGGTGTAACCCTATATTTTTAGCGGCACTTTCAACCTCTTCTTTAGTGATGGTTTCATCCCCTAGCGTAATATTATTAAAAATCGTATCCGCGAAAAGAAACACGTCTTGTAACACTATAGAAATATATCCTCGTAGTTCTTTTAATGACAATGAATTAATATCAGCACCATCAATAGAAATAGTCCCCGAATTTATCTCATAAAAACGCCCCAATAAACTTATAATTGTAGACTTCCCTGCACCAGTAGCTCCCACGATAGCTATGGTTTGTCCTGGTTTAACCTCAAAAGAAACATCTCTCAATACCAATTCATCTTTCAGGTAACCAAACTTTACATTTTTGAACGCTATTTCTCCTTTAACTTCTTTCAGACTATTAGAAACTGTTTCTTCAATCGTATTTTCTTCTTCTAAAACAGCTAAAACTCTTTTAGCTGCTACCATTCCCATTTGTAAGGTATTAAACTTATCTGCTATTTGTCTTAATGGCCTAAACAACATATTAGTCAACTCGATAAACATAACAACCAAACCAAATGTAAACACATCACTTTCTATCGTTTTTAGTCCTCCGTACCAAACCAGAAAACCAAAAGCTAAAGAACCTGAGAGTTCGGCTATAGGAAAGAAAATAGAATTGTACCATACTGTTTTTATCCAACCTTCCTTATGTTTTTCATTGATCGCCTTGAATTTTTCAAACTCTCGATCTTCTTGAGCAAACATTTGGACAATTTTCATTCCAGAAAGATGTTCTTGAATGAATGTATTAAGGTTTGAAACTTGAGCCCTCACTTGTTCAAAAGCTGCTTTCATTTTGATATGAAAAATTCGGGTTGCAATAATAATGATCGGTAAAATAGCTAAAACAATCAACGTCAATTGCCAACTTTTATAAAGCATAAATCCAAAAATGGCGATCATCTTTAATAAGTCTGCAATAATCATAAACAACCCCTGGCTAAACACATCTGCAATACGATCCATATCATTTATAGCCCTAGTGACTAGTTTACCAATAGCATTGGTATCAAAATACTGTTTTTTAAAACCTAGTATATGTTTAAATAGTTTTACACGAATATCTTTAACTACTCGAAGTCCCAACCAATTTGCAAAGTAGATATATGTTAACTGTGTGATCACTTCAAGAATAAGCATCACAAGCATTAAAGAAATGTATAATTTTAAATTCCCATAATCCTTTGTTGAAATCCCCTTATCTATAGCATATTGTAAAAAATAAGGTCTCGCTACAACAAAACCAGCATAAAAAACAGCCCCTACAGTACATAATACAAAGACAAACTTGTAAGCTTTAGCATACACTAATAGTTTACCCAAAATTCTCAAATCATATGGACTCTCTTTCTTCTTACTCATCTAACCCGATATTTTGAGGGTACATTACTTCTGTTAAGTATAAACCTTTTGCTGGCACCGAATACCCTGCTTCGCTACGGCTTTCTGATTGTAAAATGCGATCTATATCTTCTAACATTAGTTTGCCACTACCGATTTCTAACAAGGTTCCTACTACAGCTCGGACCATATTTCTCAAAAAACGATTTGC
This sequence comes from uncultured Aquimarina sp., assembly GCA_947493035.1. Taxonomy (GTDB): domain Bacteria; phylum Bacteroidota; class Bacteroidia; order Flavobacteriales; family Flavobacteriaceae; genus Aquimarina. The sequence continues at coordinate 16,387 of CANLOW010000008.1, read as the reverse complement.
TGCAATATGAAATACTAATAAATGTTCTTCTTTACGCTCCCATTCTGCTCGAAACAGTTCACAATTATAAGTCTTTACATCTGTTTTACTTTTACTAAAACACTTAAAGTTTTTATAATTCAACAGCTGAGCTGCAGCCAAATTCATCTTTTCTACATCCAATGATTGGTTAACAAAATAGGCATTATTTGTTTCAAAAGGATTCTTCCTAGTCACTACTCGATATTCATAAGCTCGCCTATAGGCATCAAAACGAGCATGCGCATCAGGCTTCACTTTATATATTTTATAAATAGCAATAGGTTCTTTCAAAAATGAATTTAATTTATATACTAAATCATCAGGATTAAATACCTGATCTGTCTCAAAATGCGCTATCATAAATTTAGCATGTACACCAGTATCCGTTCTTCCTGCACCTACAATATGAATTGACGTTCTTAATAGTAATGACAACCCCTTTTCAATTGTTTCTTGCACTGAACTTGCATTCGGTTGAATTTGCCAACCATGAAAAGAAGCTCCATTATACGAAAGTTCAATAAAGTACCTCAATTGCTAATTTTTGTAATTAAATTTGTGTTATGCTGAATCAATATTTGTTATGTCTTATTAAGCGCTAATAGAAGTCTACACCACATAAACTTCATTTTGATTAGGCTAAAGACAACTACAAAACATATATTCATTGCTAAGCAAAGATAATCGTTAACCGACATTTGTGTCCAAAAGATTAGGATTGAAAAGAATATTTTATGTTTTGACTTTTTTATTAGGAATAATAAAAGTCATTGGCTCTGAAGCTCCAAAAATAAGTTTACTTACCTATGAAGTGGGAGATCAATCGCATACGATCTTTGGACATACTGCTATAAGAGTTCAAGACCCTATTTACAAAACAGACTGGGTTTACAATCATGGTATTTTCGATTTTGATGCCCCATACTTCTTATTAAAATTTGCAAAGGGAAGTGCACAATATAAACTAGGAATTCAAAATTTCGATGATGCCATTAAAAGTTACTTTAGAGAAAATCGCCAGGTTTTTGAACAAAAACTGAACCTAACAGATACTCAAAGTAAAGAGTTACTTCGCTTACTTCAAGAAAATTATAGACCTGAAAATCGTTACTACCGTTATGGTTTTCTAAAAAGTAATTGTAGCACAAAAGCAAGAGACTTGTTATTCACTAGTTTTGAAAACACTAATTATCAAAAAGAACAACTAGACAGAACTTTCCGCTCTTACATTAACGAATACATGCAACCTACACCTTGGTACAAGTTCGGTGCAAACCTTCTATTAGGAAGCAAAATTGATTATGCAATAAGTAGTTGGGAACTTATGTTTTTACCTGACTTTCTTTCTAAAGAAGCAGAAAAAGCCAAACTTAATGATCTGCCCTTAGCAGAAAAACAACAACCTATCTTCAAAAACTTGACAACGATACCATCCCCTTCTAAATGGAGGTTAACCCCTTTTGTGGTATTCAGCTTGTTATTTGTGATTATGGTATTAGGGCGATCTAAATATATTATACAAACCTTTACCTTAATAATAGGGCTTACAGGTCTTTTTGCTTTAGGTTTAAATTTTATTTCAGAACACCCAGAAGTACAAGCCAACTACAATTTACTATGGTGTAACCCATTATATCTTTTGAGTTTTGGCTTGTGTTTTACACAATGGAAAAAGTTCCATAGAACCTTAGCCTTTTTACTTTTGGTCTGTATTGGAATTGCCATTTTTATTGGTATTTCAAAAACACAAGGATATATCCCTGCTTTCTTCCCGGTGATAATTAGCTTGGTTTGGATCAATTTGAAGCAGTTGACTAGGAAGTGATTCATTAAAATTGTAATGTATTAATATACCATTACCTAGTTGAATTTATCGAATTAAAAAGTGACTTTTGAAATTTTACTTCGACATAAAAAACTCCCGAAAATCATCTTTTTCTTTTAAACCTGAGTTCGATTAATAATATAGAAATGTCATGTAGAGTGATTTTTCGAAATGGAATGTAGAAAAATTGTATCGAGAGATACATTTCGATACAATTTTATTTCGTTTCACTACATAAAATCACTAAATGTGATAAGATTTTGAGTTTTAAAATATAAATCCGAACTCAGGTTAAAAGGTTCATTTTTTAAAGTATATCGAAAGTCTTCACCTTTTTACTGAAAAATGACATGCAACACTTTTGAAACACTATCTTTTTTTCATAGCTTGGCAGGGTTATTAACCATTTTAAATATTTATACTCATGGAAACAATAGAAATTGTTTTTACAATTGATGTTAAAAACCTATTCAAATCATCCCTTAACATTTTTCCTGGCACTACTTCTTTAGAAACCCCATTTGTTGCAGATAGCTTTGCAACATTGAATAAAGATCTTCCTGAAATAGGTGCTAATAAGACTATAGTTTTTAAATTGATTGACAATAAACCAGGTGATTCATTTAAAATAAATTTGATTTCAACTGTCATCAAAAATTCAGGAATGGAATTTCAAGGAAATCTCGAAGAAACAAAACAATTCTATAATGAAATGTATGATTGCTCTGATGCTACCGTAGGATTAGACGGTACTCTTGGTTTACCTGCAATTATTGTTAACGATGAGCAAGTTTGTTGTATAAATACTAAACCTGATACTGGTACTGGAGAAGAGGTGGATTATTATTTTTCATACACTATGAATTTTTCTATAAGTAATGAAAAAAATGGGAAAATTCAATATTTCTCTATTGATCCATTTTTTAGAGGTGCAAGAAGAAAACGTTAACTTTTTTTGAAAATAATTATATCAATACTACTATTTTACTCTTCTTTTTGTTTCTGCCAAGCAACATCAAGAAGAGTAAATTTAGATAGTTTATATCTTTGTTATGAAAATTTTAATCATATTTCAGATAAGGAAAAATTTGAAGTTTTATATGCTCTGTCCCAATATGAAACAGATACTAACAAAGCTCTTAAATTTGCAAAAAAGTCTTTAAAGTATGGCAAAAAATTAAAGGCCCCCTTATTACAAGCTGATTCATATTTAACAATTAGTGAAATACACAGAGAAAAAGGTGAAACTGAAAATTCTCTAGCAGCTTCATTGCAAGCACTAAAAATATTTGAAAACCTAAATAATCAAGCAGGAATTTCTATTGCAAATGAAAAAATAGGAATTTGTTATGCAAATCTAGAACAATACAAGAATGCTCTGAAACACCTCAAAGTATCTATTAAAAACTTTGATTCCTCATTATCAAAGTTTTCAAAATTAATCATAATAAACAATTTAGCAGAAATTTATCGTAAATCAGGGTCAATTGATAGTGCTATAGTAAATTTTAGGTTAGCAATATCAAAAAACAAGCTAACAAATGAAGATCATCTAAGACTAAGAAGCTATTCTTATGGAAACCTTGGTATGATATTTAATGAAATACAAAAACTAGACTCCGCAGAAAAAAATCTAAAATACTCTATAAGAATACTTGAACCGTTTCTCGATAAATATTCAATTTCTATATATACATCAGAGCTAGCAAAAATCCACCAAAAAAGGAAAGAATACAAACAAGCTGAAAAGAAATATATACTAGCCCTAAACCTTGCCATGCAAGACGGACTAAAAGAACAAATCAGAGACTTTAACCAATTACTTTCAGAATTCTACACAGAACAGAAAGACTATAAAAAAGCCCTACATCACCAAAAACAATTTCAAATCTACCAAGATAGCCTTGTCAATAAAGATAATGTTCGAAAAATTGAACAACTAAAAGCGGGCTATGAAATTGATAAGAGGGAAACTCAAATAGGGATTCTAAACCAAGAAAATGATGCTAGACAAAAGCGAATTATTTATTTAGCACTAGGACTAGGGTCTGTTGCATTATTGGCTAGTTTATTATTTTTTAGTCGAAGAAAAGTACGAAAAGCTAACAACATTCTTGCCCAACAAAAAGAAGAAATCTCTAAACGAGAGCAAGAAAAGGCATGGTTATTACGAGAGCTTAACCATAGAGTAAAAAACAACCTACAAATGGTAGCCAGTTTACTCAACCTTCAAAGCAATAAACTCAGTGGTCATCCTGCTCAAGAAGCCATCATTATTGGTAAACAACGAGTAGAAGCTTTATCCTTAGTACATCGTAAATTATATCAAGAAGGAGTTGACACTCGTATCAACATCAAAGACTACATCACCGAATTGATCCTTGGTTTATTTCATGCCTATAATGCAAACTTCAAGCCTAACATCAGCATCAATGACAACATTAGTGTCAATATTGATAGTGCGATCCCTCTAGCCTTGATCGTTAATGAGATTATCATTAATTGCCTTAAATATGCTTATGAAGGTATGGAAAATCCTTCTCTAAATATTGAAATTACTTCACTACCTGAAAAACGTCTAGCCTTACATATTTGGGATAACGGTATCGGCTTTGACGAAAATGCGGAAATGAAAGATTCTCTAGGTATGAAAATCATCAATTCATTAACACGTCAATTGGATGGAAATGTGAAGCATTATAATGATGATGGTGCCCATTGGCAGTTGAATGTACTTGGGAAATGATCTTTAGTTGTCAGTTGTCGGTTGAGAGTTGTCAGGTAGAAGGTAGAAGGTAGAAGGTAGAAGGTAGAAGGTAGAAGGTAGAAGGTAGAAGGTAGAAGGTAGAAGGTAGAAGTTTACATACTTTATTCTTAACTAAAAAACACCTTTTTGGAAACTTTCCTTCCTAAGCCGTCATTCCTGCGAAGGCAGGGATCACCGATAGCGCTGATTTGCAATCAGTGCCTACACAATAAATAAAATTGCTATTATAATTGATTTTTCAGCTTTTTAAGGTTCTAAATGTACTCAAACAAAAAGCACGTGTTCTTATAATATAAAAACACGTGCTTTTTTTATTATATTTACATAAAGTATTTAAAAGAATAGGTAATGAATACAAAATTGACCCTTACCATAGAGCAAGCAATAATAGAAAAAGCCAAAAGCTACGCTAAAACAAAAAATCGTAGCCTATCTGACATTATCGAAAACTATTTAAAGCAATTAACTTCAGATGCTAGTGAGAAAAAACATTCTTCATTAATCAATTCTTTAAAAGGCTCTTTTAAAGCTCCTAAAAATTTCGATTACAAAGAAGAGATTGATAAACGTTTGTCTGAAAAATATCTATAATGGATCATATACTGATTGATACAGATGTCATTTTAGATTTTTTCTTCGACAGACAACCCTTTTCCGAATTCGCTTCCAATGTATTTAGTTTATGTGAGCAAAAAAAAATACTAGGCTACACTACTCCATTAATTATTGCAAATAGTTATTACCTATTAAAAAAGACTGCTAAGCACGAAGTCGTAATTAACAAGCTTAATCAACTATTAAGTATTATTTCAATTATTGAAATGAATAAAGAAATAGTAATAAATGCTCTAAATTCGGACTTTAAAGATTTTGAAGATGCTTTACAGAATTTTTCGGCTATTCAGACAAATACTATCACTACGATACTTACTCGAAATATTAAGGACTTTAAGAAAAGTGAACTTGTGATTATGACACCTGAGACTTATGTGAAAGGTAGAAGATAGAAAGTATTTTTTGATAGAAAAAATTGCTTTTTGGAAACTTTCCTTACTAAGTCGTCATTCCTGTCGAGGCAATCTCCTCCGAGTAAATGCCAATCTTCAATATACTTACTTTAATTGTTTAATACTTCTAGTGCTGTAGACACCTTTCCGCTTCGCTCAGGTGTGACAGTAGCAGTCAACAAAAAAACTTCAACTAATCGTCACCAGAACACACGATAACAACAGCAACTAATGCTCTTAAAATTCACTTATATTACAGAATACACCCTCTACAACACCAAAAAAATGCTTCATTTTTGTTTCAGATTTTCTTGTAAAAGGTTAGATATTGCATAAATCAAAGGGTAATTACACAAAAATGAAACGATTTTATCGCTTCTTTTAAACCTTTTATCTTAAAATAGTCCTAAATTTACCCATTATTAATGATTATTTTCAGTTGCTATACCCCCATTAATGAATACACCGCATAACAAAGTGAATATTCTAGTAGTTGAAGACGAATTTCTTCTGGCTGAAGACATTATAGATCGACTAACCGCAATGAATTATAATATTGTTGGTCATGCTACTAGTGCTGAAGAAACTCTAAGTATCCTAGATAAAAATCCTAATATAGATCTTTTATTATTAGATATCATTATTAAAGGAAGATTAGATGGTATCGAGCTTGCTCGTATTATCAATGAAAAATACAACCTACCCTTTATTTTCTTAACCTCGAATGCTGACACATATATGGTCGAAAGAGCCAAAAGTGTTAACCCGTATGCCTATATGTTGAAGCCTTTCAATGATAGACAAGTCGGTATTGCCATTGAAATGGCTTTGGTAAATTTTGCTGAAAATAAATCGGCCATTGACTTCAACAAAGAACAAGAATCGAATGCCGAAACGAATAACGTTTTGCAAATAAAAGATTGTTTGTTCTTAAAAAAAGACCACCATTATAATAAAGTCTTTTTAGATGCCATTTTATTCATAGAAGCGGATAACAATTATTCTACTATTTACACTGAAAAAGAAAAATACTTGTATTCGGTTGTAATGAAAAAAGTAGAGCAGCAGTTGCCGGCAAACTTGTTTATGAGAACACATCGTAGCTTTATTGTTAACACAAGTAGAATCGAAGGCTACGAAGGAAATCAACTATTTATAGGTCATCATCGAATTCCTATAAGCAAGTCCCATAAAGAAAATGTTTTCAAATTATTCAATACCATATAGTTACTTTTTAAAATATAGTTTATGAAATATAATTACTTGTTCCTAAAAACAGTTATTCTTTGTTTTTGGGTAGCAATTCCCATTTGGTCTCAAACTACACTTACAATACAAGGAAAAGTCGTAGATCAAAATAGCATTCCTATCCCTGAGGTAATTATTACATCTAACAACAATACAAATCGATCAACAACTGACTTTGAAGGACTTTTTTCTATAGAAGCACCTATCAACAGTACCATTTCTTTTAGTGCTTACGGATTTAAAGAACAGAACACTGTTGTTTCTAATAACAAAAAGTTATTCATCACTCTTTTAGCTACTAATAATGCTTTTGAAGAAGTTGTAGTCACTGCTTTGAATATTGCCAAAGAAAAAAAGCAATTAGGATATGCTTCACAAAAAATTGACAGAAATGCTATAGAGGCTACAAAAAACGAAAACCCTTTAAATGCACTTGCAGGTAAAGTCGCAGGTTTACAAATATCTAATCCTTCAGGTAATTTAGGAGGTTCTACAAGAATCTTATTAAGAGGAGTTGGGTCAATTACCCAAAATAATCAACCTCTAATTGTAGTCGATGGTATTCCTTTTGATAATAGCAACTTCAACAACATTAACACTCAAGAAGGTGGCGGAGGAAGAGATTTCGGAGATACCGGTTTTGACATTCCTACTAACGATATAGAAGATATAAATGTATTAAAAGGTGGTTCAGCTGCTGCTCTTTATGGTTCTAGAGCAAATAATGGAGTCATTTTGATTACTACAAAAAAAGCAACTTCTAAAAAACTGAATATTGAAATCAATTCTGGTATTAATTTCACCAAACTAAACATTGCACCAAAATTCCAAAAATTATATGGAGGCGGAAACAATGATACATTTGGTATCGAAACTATAGAAGGTCGAGATTTTAATGTAGTTGATTATGCTAACGACGTATCCTGGGGACCAAGATATGATGCCAATCAAAATGTATTGCACTGGGACAATGTAGATCCCGAATTCCCTAATGAATATCTACAAGCGCGCCCATGGGTTTACCCCGAAAATGATGCTTTATCTTTTTTTAGAACCGCAAAAACATTAAATAATAACATTAGTATTTCTCAGTCTTATGATAAAGGAAGTTTTCGTTTTTCATTAGGATATATCGATCAAGAAGGTATTATTCCTAATAGTGATTTAAACAAAACCAATGTAGGCATAAAAGGGAACCTTAAATTAACAGATAAACTAACATTAGATGCAGGCATTAATTTCGCTAGAACTAATGGTTTCAACAGACCTATATCGGGTTACGACACAGAAAACAGTTTACTTGTAAGAATGTTTTTATTTAGTCACACTCAGTTAGATTATAACAGATTGCGAAATCATTTATATCCCGACGGCACTCAACGTACTTGGAATAGAGTTTCGGCTTTTGATCGATCACCACAATTTTATGACAATCCTTATTGGACAATATTTGAAAACACTTCTAATGACACCAGAAAACGATGGTTTGGAAACATCAAATTAAACTATGATTTTGATCAACATTGGTCTATAAACACTAAAATATATAGTGACTTTTACACAAACACAATCGAAGATAGAATTGCTGTAGGCTCTGTTGCGCTATCAAGGTTTCAAACACAAAAAGATCAATTCGAAGAATACAATTATGAGGCTAACATAAGTTACAAAAACACTTTTAGTTCACTATTCAACATCAATACATTTGTAGGAGCGAACAAAAGAAAGGTCTCTAGAAAACGAAACTCCGCAAGTACTTTAGGAGGGTTAAGAGTTCCTAATGTATACAATCTAGAAAATGGATTAGAAGGTGTATCTAGAGATGTACCTATTGAAGAACCCGAAACCAACAATAGTATTTTTGCCAATGCAACTATCGGATATAATGATTTTTTATTCTTAGACCTAACTGCTCGTAATGACTGGTCTTCAACCCTTCCGACGAATAACAATTCATACTTCTATCCTTCCGCTTCGACCAGCTTTCTATTTTCTAAACTTCTTAATACTTCTTGGATTCCATTCGCGAAGTTAAGAGTTGCTGCTGCCAGAGTGGGTAATGGAACAAGGCCATTTAGTGTACAAAGTACATTTACACGAAATCCTGTAGACTTTTTTGGAACAGAACAATTTCGTACTCCTGCCAGAAACACAAACCCCAACTTAAAACCTGAAGAAAAAAACACTTATGAAGTTGGATTAGAAATGAGTTTTTTTAAGAATATTATTGGCTTTGACATTTCTTATTACGAAGAAATTACTGAAAATTTAATCACTCCTTTGGGAATAGATGGAAGCTCAGGGTTTCTAACGCAGATAGCCAATGTGGGACGGATATCCAATAAAGGAGTTGAAGCCATTGTCAATCTAAAACCTATCGATACTAAAAACTTCACATACAATTTAACGTGGAATTTTTCTAAAAATAAGAATAAACTAGAAGCCCTTAATGATCAGGTTAAATCTCATACCATTGGTTTTTTACCTTTTGATGTATTATTAACAGCTGAAGAAGGGCTTCCATATGGACAATTAAGAGGAACTAATTTTGTTTTTGATGATCAAGGAAACAAAGTAATCGGAGAAGACGGAAATTACATCGCTACCGAAGCATTAGAAAACCTGGGAAGCATCCTACCTGACTACAATATGAGTTTCATCAATAATATCCGTTATAAAAACCTTAATCTTAGAGCTCAAATTGATATTCAAGAAGGCGGGCATTATAGGTCGCTTACTAATGAGTTTGGAAGATTTAGCGGAATTTTAGAAGAAACTGCAGCAAATAATGTTAGAGAGGAAGGATTAATCCTAGATGGAGTTCAGGGTACAGTAGTTTTTGACAACGACGGAAGTTATACGGTGAGCAATACAACAACAAACACCACCGAAGTTAGTGCACGTTCTTTTAACCAAAACTTTCTCAATGGACCTAAAGCTCAAAACATTTTTAGATCAGACTACATAAAACTGCGAGAAGTTAGCTTGAGTTATGACTTCCCTATTAAAAACGACCTTCCTTTTAACGGTATACAGTTTTCTATTTACGGAAGAAATCTCTTAACATGGGGATTAGACAATAAGCATGTAGATCCTGAAATTGCTTCTACTGGTAGTGGAAATATACAAGGATCGGAAGGTGGTAGTATCCCTTCTACCAGAACTTATGGTGCTAACTTAAAAATACAGTTTTAACACATGAAATCATTTTACAAATACCTATACTGTTTATGTCTTATCACTGCTATAACTGGATGCGATAAAGACTTTGAAGAAATTAACACCAACAATAATGATCCTTTAGTCGTACCTACAAATACTATTTTTAATGGAGCTACAAAAGACTTAATGAGTAATACCAGAGGAGCGACAACATCTGGATTGACTAGCCTACTTATTACCCAATATGTAGGACAACCAACAAACAACATTCAAGATCGTTATGATTTTGACGATATCACGAATGGAAACCTTTGGGAAAGTTTTTACTTAACAGCAAACAACTTTAAGACTATAATTGATTTTAATACACAGCCTAATACAAAAAACAGTCAAAAACTAGTGTTAGATCATGGCAGTAATAATAATCAGATAGCCGTAAGTCGCATCATGCTATCTTATATATTTCATCAGCTGGTTGACATCTATGGAGATATACCTTATTATTCTTATGGAAATCCAAAGCCTGAATTTCAAGCATTAGAAGGTTTAAAAAATTTAAGCCCTTCTTTTGCTGACCAAAATACTATTTACAAAGATATCCTTAAAGAGTTACGTGAAGCTGCTGATCAATTAGAAACCAATACTTCTGTGTTTGAACAAGGCGGAGACAATATTTATAATGGAAATACCTCGAAATGGCGAAAACTTGCCAATTCTTTAATTTTAAGAATTGCCAATCGCTACAAAACCGTAGATGAGACCTTAGCTAATGAAGCCATCATTACAGCTTTAGCTTCTGGGGTTTTTGAATCTAATGACGATAACGCCATTCAAGCTTTTGAAGTATCTTCTGAAACAGGAAATCAATTATTTGTTGACTTCATCAAAAACCCTTTATCAAACTTAGTAGTCACCAACAACTTCATAAACTTATTAAAAGGTCAAATTGGATTTTCTTTAGATCCACGACTTTATAAATTTGCAGCACCAACTTTTGCTAGAAAAGCTTCTATTTTAGAGGATAGCAAATATGCTGATGTCGATGGTTTTGATGTAGAAATAGGGTTTCCTGAAGACTATATTGGAATACCATATGGCTATGATGAAGGAAATAATGATATTTCTCTCTTTTTTAGAGATTTATATTCAGAATTAAGCCTTGAAGTACTCTCTCCCAATAATGGAGAAGTTATTATGGAATATGCTGAAGTAGCATTTATTTTATCTGAATTAGATAACTGGGATCAATCTCTTTATGAAAAAGGAATCACTGCTTCGATGCAACGATGGGGAATTAACAATGAAGAAATCATAAGCTTTATAAATACCTTACCTCCTGCCAATGAAGAAACGGTACTTACTCAAAAATATATTTCATTATTTATGCAACCTTGGGAGTCATGGTCTGAATATCGTAGAACCGGCTTTCCTAGTACTTTAATATTACCTGGAGAAGAAGCCGAACATGATTTCATTCAAATTGATGACGTGTTTGCTTTTGAAGGAATAGAATTAGATCCAACGTACATATTTCAACCTTCTGTAGAAATAGATGACATTCCTTCTCGATTAACATACCCAAACAGTACACAAAGTTCTAATTCAGAAAACAGAGCTAAAGCGGTAGCCAAACTAAATAATGGAGATCAATTAGACAGTAAATTAATTTGGGACAAAAACTAACCTCAAAATTTATTGATAACTAAAAAATGGCAACCATTCACTCAAGAATAGTTGCCATTTACTTTTTTCACTATTTACAAACTACTTTACTTCTCTACATTTGAACAAAAGTAACCTCCATTCACATTCCAAACTTGCATGAAAACTATGGGTTAGGTGACATGCAATAAGGAAGTATGATAGTTTTAAATTACTTCTAAGACAGAAGACTCTATATTTGTGGGGAATGTTAGAGCTTCTGTCTTTTCTTTTAACTTCACGCTCAACAAATTTATTTTATACCATTTTTTATTTGAATTTAAAGGAAAGATGAAATGATGATTTTTGAAATTATAGAATACAGAAAAACTAAACATAGCAATAGCTACATTTCTTTTTTGTGTTGAACTAGAATTTTAAAATGCATATTTTAACCTAGTAAATTCAAGCAAGAAATGGTATTACACAACTCACTATTGTATTTTCGCTTTTAAATTTAGAGAAATGAAAATCTTACTACTTAGCGACACCCATAGCTATATAGACGAACGTATTTTGCATTACGCCTCAGAAGTTGATGAAGTTTGGCATGCAGGTGACATCGGAGATTTATCAGTTACAGATCAACTGCAAAAGATTGCTCCATTACGAGCCGTATATGGAAATATTGACGATCATAAAATACGTGCTTGTTTCCCTCTAAACAATCGTTTTACCATAGAAGGCGTTGATGTTTGGATAACACATATTGGGGGCTACCCTCCTAAATACAATATCAATACAAGAGATGAAATTCGTGAAAACACTCCAAAACTTTTTATTTGTGGGCATTCTCATATTCTAAAAGTAATGCCTGACAGCAAATTAGGATTGCTACACATGAATCCTGGTGCTTGTGGTAAACATGGGTTCCACAAAATGCGGACCATGCTACGTTTTGAAATCACTAAAGGTGAAATTAAAAATCTAGAGGTTATCGAGCTAGGAACGAAATAGTTATTCAATAAGTTTCTCTAAAGTATCCTCTTTATCTTCCATAATAATATTTACTTGTCGTTCTTGATCTTTATTTAGAAGAAAGAATAATTCTGAAATCAATCTATTCTCTGCATTTATTTTAAAATCAGATTGTTCTATTTGATTTCTTAATTTCTTTCGAACTTCTTTATCTATCTTATTATAATCTTCTGCTTCAAAAGAATTCAAATATCCCTGTTCGACATCATAATATTCTAAAGTAGGATAAACATTTAAGTCCACTTCTGGAATATGCGTAACAATAATAGTGTTCGAACTTTTATCAAAAAAATATGCTAACTCTTTCAAATCATAAGACAATGTCGCTTTAGCTTTAACCAAAACCACTGCTTTTTTCTCTGAACTAAACCAATCTACATAATATTTTTTAGCATCCTTGTATGTAATTACATCTGAAAAATGACCTTCAGTTACAATCAATTCGCTAACATTTTTTATTCGCTTCTCTATTAAATTTGTCGAAGTTATACTTACATCCTCTTTTAGCTCTTGATATTTAAAAATCACATAAAACACCAATAAACCTATTGCAATTCCTACTAAGAAATTTTTCATGAAATGTTTTTCATAAATATAAATCTAAACTTTTACTTTTCTAACTCAGGAGGATATTTCGCTAATACTTCATTCACTATTTCATTAATGCGTTCTGTCTTAGCCTGTGGTCCATCAACCAAAGGGGCTTTACCAACACCCTGCCATATCAATTCATTCTTTTTGGCATCAATTAGATCTATTACCAATATTCCATCAACCGTTTCGTAGGTATTATAAAAATTATTACCGAACCAAAATGGATTCCACCATCCCCAGCCTAAACCATATCCATAATTTTGATTTACTTGTACATTTTTCTCTGCTTTAGTAGAAAAACTCACTAATAAATCTGGAGTATTAGATTTTACCATTCCCTTTCCTATTAAGTGGCCATCAATAGCCCTTAATATTCTCTTTTTATCCAAATCACTAATCTCTACTTTATCTATTCCGTTTTTATAAAACCCAAAAGACGAATATTCTGAAAATATCGCATTTGTATCATAATCCGATTTTACTTGTACTGTGGCACATGAAGTAAAGAGCAAAAAACTTGCTAACAATGAAAAAATAGCTAATCTCATAATACAGTTCTTTAAATTATAACATAAGATAATCAATAACTGTACCACTAGCTATCTATATTTTTACAAAAACATATACAAAACCAAACCTTTAGAAGGTATTTTGAGATAACCGCTAAAAAAGCCTTAATTTTGCTCCCTATTTTCTAACACTCCATTTTATGAGTACCATTGTAGCCATTGTAGGTAGACCAAACGTAGGGAAATCTACATTTTTCAATAGAATGATACAGCGCCGAGACGCTATTGTAGATGCAGTCAGCGGTGTTACCCGTGATCGCCACTATGGTAAAAGTGAGTGGAACGGAAGAGAGTTCTCTTTAATAGATACTGGTGGTTACGTTGTCGGTAGTGATGATATTTTTGAAACAGAAATTGACAAGCAAGTAGAACTTGCTATAGAAGAATCGGATGCAATTGTTTTTGTTGTTGATGTTGAATCTGGTATAACCGGAATGGATGAAGACGTAGCTAATCTACTTAGAAAAGTTAAAAAACCCGTTTTTTTAGTAGTCAACAAAGTAGATAATGCCATGCGAGTTAATGAGGCTGTAGAATTTTACAACCTTGGACTAGGCGAATATTATTGTATATCTAGTATAAATGGAAGTGGTACTGGAGAATTATTAGATGACTTAGTAAAAGCATTACCTGAAAAAGAAGAAGTAGAAGAAATAGACTTACCGCGCTTTGCTGTTGTCGGTAGACCTAATGCTGGAAAGTCTTCTTTTATAAATGCCTTAATCGGTGAAGAACGTAATATTGTTACAGATATTGCTGGAACTACAAGAGACTCGATAGATACAAAATACAACCGTTTTGGTTTTGATTTTAATCTTGTCGACACAGCTGGTATTAGAAAAAAATCTAAGGTTAAAGAGGATCTAGAATTTTATTCTGTTATGCGTTCAGTCAGAGCCATTGAGCATTCTGATGTCTGTTTATTGGTTGTAGATGCTACACGAGGTTTTGATGCTCAAATACAAAACATTTTTTGGCTAGCTGAACGAAATAGAAAAGGAGTAGTCGTTTTAGTAAACAAATGGGATCTTATTGACGAAAAGACCAGTAATACTCCAAAAGATTTTGCAACTCATATCAGAAAACAACTTGAACCATTTGTAGATGTACCTATTGTATTCATCTCCGCACTCACTAAACAACGTATTTTCAAAGCAATAGAGACTGCCGTAGAAGTGTACCAAAATAGATCTCAAAAGATAAAAACTAGTGTAATGAACGATGTTATGCTACCTATTATCGAAAGCTACCCTCCTCCTGCCTACAAAGGTAAATTTGTGAAAATCAAGTATTGTATGCAATTACCTACACCTCAGCCACAATTTGTGTTTTTCTGTAACTTACCCCAATATATAAGGGACCCTTACAAAAGATATATAGAAAATCAGTTAAGAAATCAGTTTGACTTTACTGGTGTACCTATTCAAATTTATTTCAGAAAGAAGTAATATTAAGAAATAAACACATTAAAATTCATTTATATTCCTACATTTAATTTAAAATTTAACATTAATTCCTACAAATAACATTATAATAACATTGAAGAAAACAAATATTCGCAACTATCTCCGTACTTTATCTAGTATCTAAGTAATTCAACCAAAACTAAGTATATAAAAGTAATAATGTTGTTTTGTAACGTATATTTGCATCGTTAATGAAACAACCAACATGAAATTTTACAAATTATTAATTGTTTTTTTACTTTTTACCTCTAGTGTATTTTCGCAACGCGATGAACGAGTTGTAAACACTGTAGTATGGCAAGCACAAACTAAAAGCGGAGGATTATTTGTTGGTGTTGCCAAAAATAGATACGATGCCCGAAATACTATCAACGAATTAAAAGTTGATAAAGAAGGTACTAAATATGAATTTCACTTTACTGACATTCAAATTGTACCTGTTGTTGTCTCTAACAGATACAGAAACGCGACAGACTCTTTTAAAAGTGATCATTCCGTATTAAAATATAAGTATATCTCTAAAATAGAATTAATAGCTTTAGAATATGTTAAGGATAATGACCTGAATATGGCTATTAGTTTCTATAAAAATGCTAGTAGGGTAAAAAATACTGATTTAATCAAAACCCACCTAGCTAGACTTCATACTAATTACACAAAATACATGTTTAATCCTGAAAGTCCTGAAACAATTGTTACTATGTCTAGCAATTAAAACATGGAACTTCGAAACAACTGTACTATATAATTAGAAAATAGGATTTTAAGTACAATCTTAAAAAGAGTATTATATTTCTTAAGAAAGATGACAAAAGCTTATAGCAAATACAAAAGCATTCATTAGATTAAATGAATGCTTTTTATATATACATCTCTTTCATAGAAAAAGGTCAAATATTCTATAGAATTTATAGAATATTTGACCTTTAGTTATTTTAGTTCTAATTTTTTTTAAGACAATTTGATATATAAAAATGAACCACTATGGACTTAAAGTCCATAGTTTCGGCTGGTGACTTAAAGTCACCCATACAGTCTCCTACTCCAAT
>CANLOW010000007.1 GCA_947493035.1 uncultured Aquimarina sp. | reverse complement strand
CGCCGCCTTTTTTGAAACCCTTCACTATACTATAGTGAAGGGTTTTTTCGTTTTTAATACTGCCCCGAACTAAAATAGCGTTACAGTCAAATGTTATTTATGGAATCAACACGGATCAAGTATTATTCTTGGGGACTGATAAAAATTATGCATATAATTTAGTTAGTCTATATAGGAAGAATTTTACATCCCTTACGCCTCTAAATTGGTTTCTAAATTCTTTAATTTTGGCATTGAAGGATTCGGCCGATGCATTGGTGCTTCTATTGTTAAAGTAATTCAAGATGTTTTCATAGTGGTTTTGTATGGTTCTAGCAATGGTGTTAAATGATTTGAACCCTTCTTTTTCTACTTCATTGTACCAATGTGCTAACTTTAATCTAGCTATATTTTTATCATTATTATTCTCGTAGATATATCTTAGTTTTTGTGCTAGATCATATGCTTTTTTGATATTTGGATATAGCTTGAATAATATACTAGCTCTTAGTTTTTGAGAGTTTGTCCATTTATTATTGGTTTTAAATAATAGGTATCTCCATTTTCAAGAACTGATTCTTTATAGTTTGTTTGTTGTTTTTTAGCTAGAGCTATTGCTTGGTTTTTTTCCTCTATAGCTTCCCATCGATATTTGATACGCTGTTCTTGTACTGCTTCTAAAGCTAATTTCTGTACATGGAATCTATCAGTAACACTTTGTGCTTTAGGGAAGCATTTTTTAATTACCAGATTCATGTTAGGAGCCATGTCTACAGTAACCTCTTTAACCATTTTCCTTCGATTTGGACTGATCTTATTGATTACTTCTATAATATCGGAAGCTTTAGTTCCTTTGATCATAGCTACAATACTTCCCTTTAATCCTTTAGCATCTTTATTAGTAAGTATGGTATATAGTTCTCCATTAGAGAGCGATGTTTCATCAAGACTAAGTCGCTTACCTAAGTTTTTTCCATAGAGTAACCAATCTTCAGCATGTTCTTTTTGAGTCCAAGTGTTATAATCACTTAACTTATTCTTGTAATACGTTTGTAAACGCTTCCCATTAGTTTTATAGTAATCTCCAAATCGTTTATCGCTGACTGCATTGGTATCAAGAGATATCTTTTAAAAAAGAGGCAAACTCATTTGTAATACGAGTGCCTTTTGCTATTACATTCCAATCTCTTTTTACAATCTGACCTGTGTTTATAAGTGTCCAGCGCCTTCGTTTTATTGAAGCAATACTGTTTTTCCTCTCAAAGGGAAATCTTCAACTGTGATTTCAGGGGAGAAGCCTTTTGATTTAGCTATCTCTGTTTGGTACTCTTTAGGGAGTATATTCTTTTCTTCTAAATAGAAATGAATCTTATCTAACGCTGATTTATGATTTACTATATCAAAGTATTCTAAGATACCTTCTGGTAGAAAGTAACGAGCTAATTCTATATCCAAAAACTAAAATTTTAACCCCAAAGATAAATTAATCCCCAAGTTTTATCTTGAGCCTGTTTATTGTCTAATAGCACGTTTAGTAACATAATACCTCCACCCAATAATAGCCAATTGAAGTTTATTAGCCTCACTGATAGAAAGACGTTTTTTACTATAACTTGGTAAAATAGCTTTGTTAATTTTGGCTAGTACTTTAAATATCATTTTTGAATGGTTGTAGCAATAATAGCACCATCTTTAGCTTTTTTTCCATACAAACTCTTAGCAGTAGAAGGTTTTAAGCTGTCAACAGTGTCTAATAGATTATTTTCAGCTAAAGTATTCAAAGTTTCGAAATTAGACTCTTTACCATCAATAATAATGAGTTTTTTAAGGTCAGGAACGTTTATAAAACTATATTTTGGAAGTCCTTTTTGAGAATTAGGTAGTTGCTTAGTAGAAGGATACTTTGAAGAGCCTAGTTGACTTTTCATTTGTTCCATTAGCTCATCAAGGCTGCCAGATGAATTTTGAAAGAGTTGGCTTAGATTTTCAAATTGATTCGTGAAATTTTCATCATTAAAAAAGCTGCTAAAATCAAAATTACGAGCCATTCCTTGGTCAAATTGCTGCATAAGACTACTTAAATCATCATGGTTGAAATTAAATTGATTCCCTTTAGGAGTAACAAATAACTGTCCGTCTTTATAACCAAGTTCTACTTCTTGTATAGGTATATTCGTATTGATGGAATAACTGCTTTGTTGACCATCTTTTTTCAATAAAATCTTCAAGCCTACAATTTCGTTTTTATCATTATAATTGATCTTATTGATGTCTGCAGTAATATTATTTTCTTTAAAATATGAAATCAATTGTTCAATTTGTTCTTCTGTGGTATCCTTATTTATGGTAGCTGTTATATTATCTGAAGTTTGTACACTAAAGGGATTGGTATCATAGTTATTAGGATTCGCAAAAGTTGATGTTGATAATAACATGCTTAAGGGAAATAATAAAAAAATACGTTTCATCTTTTCTTCGCTTTATTTTAACTAAAAAACGTATATCAATTAAAGGTGTTGCACTTCAATGAATACTGAATGCCCTATATTTGAAAGTTGAATATCTCAAGGTTTTGAGAGAATTTATATTAGGAATTAGTTTATGAGTGTACTTTACATTGTTTTAGGGTTAGGTTTATTGGTTTTAGGTGGTGAGTTTTTAGTTAGGTCTTCTGTGGCTCTTTCTTTTAAGTTGAATATTTCTAAAATGGTAATCGGCCTAACCGTTGTCTCATTTGCTACATCAGCGCCTGAGTTATTAGTTAGTCTTCAAGCTGCGATGGATGGTTTTTCATCGATCTCATTGGGTAATGTTATAGGGTCTAATATTGCTAATATTGGTTTAGTGTTAGGTATTACTGCAATGATAGCTCCATTATATATATCAAGAGATTTTTATAAAATTCACTGGCCTTTTATGGCTTGCTTTTCAGCCATGTTATATTATTTTTTATGGAATGATAAACAGCTTTCTATGGTAGAAGGCTTACTATTATTTGCGGGTATTATCATTTTTATACTCATGCTAATTTTTAATGCAAAAAGAAAAGCATCGTCTGGAGAAGAATTAGATGTTGAAGATGTTGATGACAAACTGGCGACAGCAAATTATGTTAAGATTTTTGTTTGGTTATTAATAGGTGGTTTAGCATTGTATTTTGGTTCAGAATTATTAGTTAAAGGAGCTGTAGATCTTGCTACAAATTTAGGAATTAGTGAACGAATAATTGCTGTAACTATGATTGCGGTAGGTACATCGGTTCCTGAATTAGCGGCTTCCGTAATAGCAGCATTGAAACAAGAAGAGTCTATTTCTATAGGAAATCTTATAGGCTCTAATATTTTTAATATAGGCTCAGTACTTGGGATTACATCACTAATACAACCTATTGCAGTTACCAGTCCTGAGATTTTAACTAGCGATATTTTTTGGATGCTTGGTTTCGCAGTATTATTGATTTTGGCATCAATTCTACCTAAAAAAAATGTGATTAATCGATTTAAAGGTTTTTTGATTTTTTCGACTTACATAGTATTCATAGTTACCACATTTATTTAAAATGAAATTATTTCAGCATATACTACTATTGCTTTTATTGATGTTTAATAGTATATGTGTATTGTCACAAGATTGGAAACAAGTAAAGTCTAGTAATAAAGAAATACAATTATTTATAGATTCGTCGTGGTGTTCTAAAGATGTATACCATATTAAAGCTTTAACTACTGTTAGACTTCCTATATCAACGTTAGAAAGCTTAATTACTACCCCTGAAGGTTATTCAAATTGGTTATATCGTTATGATAGTGCAGAATTATTAGAGAGTCGAGAAGGACAGTTTGTTTTTAGAGCAATTATAAATGCACCAACTCCATTAAAGGATAGAAAGCTAAAGGTTTTAGTGTCCGAAAATAAAGATTCTAATGGCTTTTCAATTTTCAAATTAAAGCGATTAAAATTCCCAATAAGTTCTTCGTATTGTTCCAAATGTATTGAGGTAGAAGATATGAGTGGCGTATGGAAATTAAAGGCAAATTCTGAAAATGAAACAATAGTTATTCATGAAATGAATATGAAATTAGAGTCTCCTTTACCTAGATCTTTTACTTATAAATTAATATTAAAAGGTCCACAAAAATCTTTAGAAAACTTACTAAGCAGAAAGAATAATTAGGTTACAAAAAAAGCCTTCCGAATTTTGGAAGGCTTTTTATAAAATATGTTTGATGCTAAATTATACTTTAGCAGTCTTAACAGTTTTGATGATACGTGCAGCAATCTTATATGGGTCACCATTAGAAGATGGACGACGATCTTCTAACCATCCTTTCCATCCTTTTTCCACAGTAATAATTGGAATACGGATAGAAGCTCCACGGTCAGAAACTCCATAACTGAAATCAGTAATTGCAGCAGTTTCGTGCTTACCAGTTAAACGTTGGTCATTGTAAGCTCCATAAACTTCGATATGTTCTTTAACGAATGGACGGAAAGCTTCACAAATAGTTTCGTAAGTCTCTTTAGATCCACAAGTTCTTAAAGTTGTGTTAGAGAAGTTAGCGTGCATTCCTGAACCATTCCAGTCAGTATCACCTAATGGTTTTGGGTGCCATACTACTTGTAATCCGTAAGATTCACCGATACGCTCTAATAAGTAACGACATACCCAAATCTCATCACCAGCTAATTTAGCTCCTTGTGCGAAACATTGGAATTCCCATTGTCCAGCAGCAACTTCAGCGTTGATACCTTCTACGTTAAGACCAGCTTCTAAACAAACATCTAAATGCTCTTCTACCATATCACGTGCGAATGCATTTTTAGCACCAACTGAACAGTAGAATTGACCTTGAGGAGTTTGATCTCTTGGGAAACCAATAGGTAAATTAGTTTCAACATCATATAAGAAGTACTCTTGTTCGAATCCGAACCAGAAATCATTATCATCATCTTCGATAGTCGCACGCGCATTATCAGCATGTGGAGTACCATCTGCATTTAAAACCTCAGTCATTACTAAGTATCCATCTTTACGTTGAGGATCAGGATAAACAGCAACTGGCTTTAATAAACAGTCAGAAGAACCACCTTCTGCTTGATTTGTAGAACTTCCATCAAAAGACCACATTGGACAGTCTTCGATTTTTCCACTAAAATCTTCTACGATCTTAGTTTTACTTCTCATACTAGCAGTTGGCTTAGTACCATCTAACCAGATGTATTCTAATTTAGCTTTACTCATAATGGTATATAAAACAGTTAAACTTTAATTTCTAGTCAGCAAATATAATAAGATTTAAGTATTAATACTTAATTTTTAAGTTTTCAAACTAGATGTTAATTCATTTTTACGTATTAATTAATTTTTAGTCTTGTATTGGTTTTTTATTAAAGAAAAAAGTAAAAAAAATGATTTTGAATATAAGTGTGGCAAAATTTTATGAGAAATCATTTAAAAGAAAAGTTTAAATCTGTGACAACGAGTTGAGTTTGATATGCAATAATGTAGTAAGAGAGGGTTTGCTTTCAATTCTTTAATTATTCTAATATATTGGCTGCTAATTTTGTGTAATTAGGGTTTTGTTATTTGAAGTTAATAACTGCGAGGTAAGTCCATGAAGCATTCTATAGAAATAAACGGTCTATTTCGAGGCAAGCCTCAGAGAATAACACCTTTTGGCAGTTTCAAAAAAAATATTATTATATGAGAATTAAATTCCTTCCATTTCTTTTGGTTTTACTTATGTCATTATCCTGTAGCGATGATGATACTACCGATGATACAAATAATAAATATGAGCTACTGTTATACGGAGATACTTGGTCAAATGTTTCGGAATCATCAAGTTTAGAAGAAATTTCATTTAAAGCTGATATGACTTATAGGCAAATAATAAAAGTTGAAAACTCATTGCCATCTGTTTTAATTTCTATTTCCGAACCAAAAGCTATTATTGAAGGCAAATGGTCTATTAGCGATAATGAGATTTCATTTGATACAGCTAAAATTATTTCATTAGGAAATGATAAAGAAACACTTCCTTCTATTGATGAAAGTTCATTGTCAAATCTAGAAGTTGAAGAAGGACTTCCATTGGGAATATTTGTAGGAACTAATGGAGATGAGATTTTAGAAATAAATGAATTTTCAAAAGAATTTAAACCAGAAGTATTTATTATTGAAAGTATCACTAAGAGTGAATTAATATTAAGTAAAATGAATTCTCAAGAAATTTTTAAGAGATAATTTTAATTAGCGGTATTTTTATTTATATCGAAAATATTTGCCTTTTATCGTTTTTGTAGGTGTGTTTTAAGTAATCGAAATAAACAATTAAACACAGTGTTTCTAATTTGTAATGACTAACTAGGATCAAAATGGAAACAGCTGAACGCGAACGTATCACAGAGCTCACTAAAATAGTGCGGAATTTGATGAGTTTTATAGTAACGGAAGGTAAGGACTGCATAGAAAATAATGAACAGCGCCAAGCTTATATATCTAAATACCTTGTGTTATTTGCAAAAGTGATGAATAAATCTTGCGATCCACAAGATCCTAAATCTATCATGGAATTAATTAGTACAGATGTAGATTGGTTAAAAAGTAAAAATTAATTATAAGCTTGTGCTGACTAGATAAAGGTGTTACATTGAAGACATAATATAGTTCATAAATAACAATGAAGCATATAGTAATATTATCAGGAGCTGGTATGAGTGCCGAAAGTGGGATTAATACTTTTAGAGATGCTGACGGATTGTGGGAAGGTCATGATGTTATGGAAGTAGCAAGCCCTGAAGGGTTTTTAAAAAACCCAGATTTAGTATATGATTTTTACAATCAGAGACGTAAACAATTATTAGAAGTTCATCCCAATGAAGGCCATCTTTTATTAGCAGCCTTAGAGCAAGAATATCAAATTTCGATTATCACTCAAAATGTAGATGACCTCCATGAAAGAGCAGGTAGTACGAATGTATTACATCTTCACGGAGAACTCAGAAAAGCTAGAAGTACTAAAAATGAAAATTATGTGATTGGTTGGGATGAAGATTTAACCCAAGTGAATCTTGACCCTAATGGTCATCCTTTGAGACCACATATCGTATGGTTTGGAGAAGCAGTGCCTATGTTAGATGAAGCCGTTAATATTGTAACTAAAGCAGATTTGGTGTTAATTATAGGTACTTCATTACAAGTTTATCCAGCAGCAAGTTTATATCAATTTGCACCCAACAATATTCCTGTATTTTATATAGACCCTAAACCTGCAGCTGGAATTCCTTCAAATATTCATTTAATTACAAAAGGAGCTAGTGATGGATTAAAGGAGTTTAAAGAACAGCTAAAAAGTCTTGAATTTTAATTAAATTTGCCCACAATTTTTGCGAATATGCTTGATAAACTAAATATAGTAAAACAGCGTTTTGATGAGATTAGTGATTTGATTATCCAACCAGATATCATTGCTGACCAAAAGCGTTATATAAAGATAAATAAAGAATATAAGGATTTAAAAGCGATCATGGATCAGCGAGAGATCTATGTTAGTCTTACAAATAATATAGACGAAGCTAACGAAATCATTGCTGATGGTAGTGATGCCGAGATGGTTGAAATGGCTAAGATGGAATTGGATGAGGCTAAAGAGGCTTTGCCTGCTTTAGAGGAGAAAATCCGTTTTATGTTAGTGCCTAAAGACCCTGAAGATGCTAAAAACTGTGTTGTTGAAGTACGTGCTGGAACAGGTGGTGATGAGGCAAGTATTTTTGCGGGTGACTTATATCGTATGTATTCTAAATATTGTGCTACTAAAGGTTGGTCTACTAGCTTAGTAAGTGCCAGTGAGGGTACAAGTGGAGGTTTTAAAGAAGTAATCTTCGAGGTAAATGGAGAAGATGTTTACGGAACCATGAAATTTGAGGCAGGTGTACATCGAGTGCAAAGAGTTCCTCAAACGGAAACCCAAGGTCGTGTACATACCAGTGCAGCAACTGTAATGGTATTACCCGAGGCTGAAGAGTTTGACGTAGAGTTAGATATGACAGAAGTTCGTATTGAAAGAACTACTTCAACAGGACCTGGAGGACAATCAGTAAATACCACTTATTCTGCAATTAAACTACATCACGAACCTACAGGGATGATTGTAAGTTGTCAAGATCAAAAGTCTTCACATAAAAACTTAGAAAAAGCCTTGAAAGTATTACGTTCTCGTTTGTATGAACTAGAATTGGCTAAGAAAATGGAGGCTGATTCTGCAAAACGTAAAAGTATGGTATCTAGTGGAGATCGCTCTGCTAAGATTAGAACATACAACTACCCACAAGGAAGAGTAACAGATCACCGAATTAACCTAACACTTTATGATTTACAGAATATTGTTAATGGTGACATTCAAAAAATATTAGATGAGTTACAGCTAGTAGAGAATACAGAAAAAATGAAAGAATCAGACGATTTGTTATAGATCAATTGACGAATTTTTAAGATGATATTCTAAAAGAAGGTTAAAGTTTGCTTTAACCTTCTTTTTTTGTAATCCATTGAAGTAGTTTTCGTTTAATCTAGAGTAGCTAAGGATTTACTGATAACGATAAGCTGAAGTGAAGCTAGAAATGCTACATTATTTTTAAATAGAATTCTTTATGTTTAAAAAAATACTTTTCATTTGGATTTTAATTAATACGAGTCTTTTTGCACAACAAAAAGAGATTTATGTATTAGATGCCAAGACAAAGAAACCATTGTCAGGTGTAAATATTACTTGGGGTACAGGTGAAGGAATGGTTTCAGAGGTCGATGGAAGTTTTGAAAAAAAGATACTAAACAGCGTAAAAGGAATAGTTCATTTTTCCTACGTAGGTTATAAAGATTTGAATGTTAAAGCAAATCAGATTACATCGAATATTGAATTGACACCCACTTCTCGCGCATTATCAGAAGTAGTTATATCAAAAGAAATTTTATTGACGGCTAATCAAATTATAGATTCGGTGCAAGCTCACGTGGTTGATAACTATAATTTTAATTTAACTAATCGTCATTTTTTTCTACGTCAAAAAGACGATGGAGCTGTAGAGCAATTAAATGTACACATTAAAAAAAGTACAATTCCTGTCTTTGATGATGCTTTTGCTAAAAAAATGATTGCTGAAATGCCAAAAGAAAATGATTTTCTAACAGAAATAATGGGGAATCATTATGGTGATTTAAAGAAATTGAAACTTCTTATCTCGGATGGTTACAAAGCCTACGACACAGAGAGCAATGGGTATTTAGAAAATTATTATCAAAAGTTAGAAGAAATTATAAATACTCACGTGAAATCAGATTCTTACTTTAAAATTCGAACAGGTATTTTTAGTATAGAAACAGATGTCAACGAGACCTTTTTGAAAGAAGGGGAAGTTGTAGACGTTCGTAATGATATGGGGAATGCTAAAAAACAAGCTAATTTTTTCCTGAATGATCGAAAAGAGATGTTAGGTAAAGTATTTGAAGATGTTTTTTTAAGAAAAGATGGTAATGTAGATGTGTTGCAAGACGCTGATAAATATCAGTTTGAATATATTGATGAAATGATAATTAATGGTCAGGATGTATATGTTTTAGATTTTAAGCCTAAGAAAAAGAAGAAATATAAAGGTACTTTGTATATCAATCAAGATGATTTTTCAATAGTAAAATTAGATTTCAATAGTACAATGGCTTTATTTAAGATTAAACTGTTAGGTGTTAGTTTTAAAGAAAAAGGGAATAAAGGAACTATTGTGTTTGAAAAAGATATTTCGGGTAAGTATAATGTCAAATACATACGAAAAATAGCAAATATGGAATTTGGTATTGATCGACCATTCGTAATAGTTGAAAAAAATAAGAATGTAAAGGGAAGACGGACACAAAATAAAGTGAAGTTTGATATGGTGATGAAGGGGAGTTTTCAAAGCCATTATGATTATGTAGTATTGGATAATGAAGTCTTGACAGCATCCAAATTTCAACAAATAGATGAGTCTCAGTCTAAGCAGCCTAAAGATTGGGCTAGACATAATGATAACTTTTGGATTAGTTCTCCTCAGTGGCCGTTAGTAGAAGAAACAATGAATGAATTTAATCCGTAAAGATTCAGGTTTTGTTGATTTTGATTGATTCTTTTAGAAAAAACAAATAGCTTCCGTCTTCTCTTGTAAATAATAAGAAAAGAGGAAGCTAGTTAACTAAGGTAATATGAAATATTAGGGGGGTATTTTACTGGTAAGTGTATTTTTCTCTAGAAACTTCACTTAATCTAAAGTAACCTAAAGGGCGATTTTCAGGGTTGGTTATATTAATGCAATTACCCTTTGCCTCAGCTGGGGCTAATGAAAATGGGCCAACTTCTGGATCAGATTGTTCATTTATAATATTGAAATATTCATAAAACTGTTCAGATATTCCGAAAAGTGCAAAATCAATAATATCACCAGCTTTAAACTCTCTAATTTCCTCATCACTACCGGGTATTTCATATTCACTAGAAAATTCGTACTCAATTTCATTACCATCTTGAAATTCATCATCAGCAAAATCAGTGTCCTTTTGAGGTTGGAAATTCGGGAAATACTCAAAAAAGAAGAAGTTTTCTTCATCAGGGGTATCTTGAAAAGTAAAATTGATAGTAGGTATTTCTTCTCCGAAAATTTCAATTTTATCCTGACGAACATTTTCAATAATTGGTATAGGTATTAATGTTTCCGTAGCCCTAATTTCTTCACCTTCTACATCAATGATTAAAGTGTAGGTTTCTTTCAGTTTAGGTTTAAAATTGGTAGTTACATATAAGCCTTCATTATTCTCAGTGAATTCAAATTTGTCACCAGTAGAATTTTCAATACGAATGTTAGCTCCGCTAACTAGAGGGCTATCTGAAGTGTTAAAAAAAGGTGCCGATTTTGATAGTCGAATAGTCTGATTGTTTCCAGTTGTTCCTTTTTCCCAGTTGATTAATGCTTCTACAACTAGTTTTGGACGAGCGTTTTCTAATGAAACGTCTACTACTTGGTCATCAAAAAATCCCTCACAACTACAAATGGTAATTAACGAGATAAACAAAAAATATTTTTTTAGTAAATTTTTCATGATCAGATCAAAATTAAAAGGTGAAATTATAAGTTAGTGTTGGGATAAATGTTCCGAAAATAGAAAGCTGTCGGGCTTCGTTTTTACCATTAATTTCATTCTCTGAAAAATTAATAGAAGAAGCATTTTTACGGGCATAAGCGTTATAAACACTTAAAACCCATTCGCCGTCCCATAGTTTTGTCTTCTTTTCTTTAGGGTTATAGGTGATAGCTAGATCTAATCGGTGATAATCTGGTAAACGTTCGTCATAGCGACTACTAAAAACAGGAACAGTCAAATTATCAAAATTGAACCTTCCTGTAGGAAATGTAGTTGGGCGGCCAGTTTGGTAAATAAAATTAGCACTCAACCTCCACTTATTATTTATTTTGTATAAACCGGTAATGGAAAGATCGTGTCTGCGATCATAAGGGGTATTGTACCATTGACCATTATTAATCCCTGTTTCTATTGCAGTTCTTCCTTGAATACGTTGCTGCGATTTAGAAAGAGTATAACTTAACCAACCTGTAAACCGCCCATGATTTTTCTTCAATAAAAACTCAGCTCCATAGGCACGCATTTCGCCTTGAAGGATTTCTTTTTCTATAGTATTGTTTGCAATTAATTCGGCACCATCTATATAATCGATACGATTGTCGATATTTTTATAATACCCTTCTATTTCTAATGAATAATCATCCTCTTTTAGGTTTTTGAAAAAACCCAAGGCATATTGATTCGACCGTTGTGGTTTTATAAAACGTCCACTAGGTGCCCATATATCAATTGGATTCGGAGAAACAGTATTCGAAATAAGATGAATATATTGATTGGTACGTTGGTAGCTAGCCTTGATGGAGGTATCGTCATTTAGTTGGTAGGAAGCGCCGAAACGCGGTTCTAAACCATCATATGCTTTGATAATGTCTTCAAATTCGAAAGATTCTTTTCCTGTAGCATCAGCTCTTTCATAAATGCCAATAAGTGGATTAAATGTTACAGGTTGGTTATTCGAATAAGTATTTAATGATTGCCCTCCTAGTCTAAGAAAAGCACTATAGCGTAAGCCGTATTCCATTTCGAAACGTTCACCTATTGTATTTTTAACACTAGCATAGATTGCAGGTTCGATTGCTCTTTTCAAATCAAGCTTTGTATCGTTGATAGCAGAACTACCATCTGTAGCGGTAATTTCTCCTGGATTAAATTTATAATAAAGCCCATTGAAACCCATTTGTATTTTCCAATTATTGTTTAGGTAGTAATTGACATCATATTTTAGGTTCATATTCTCAATATTAGAATTCCAATCTACTTTAAAGAAATCTATTCCAAGATTGTAATAGTATTGATTATATATGGCAGAAAGGTTAGAAAATACTTTGTTAGAAAATATGTGATTCCAGCGAAAGTTTAAAGTGGCATTTCCATATTGATTTGTAATTAATTTGTCGATTTCGAAATTGTCATTTCCAAAATACCCAGAAAGGAATATTTTATTATTATCGTTTAATTTGTATGACCCTTTAGCATTCAAATCATAAAAACCTATTTTACTATTAGTACCTGCTAATCGTAATAGTATACCTGCATAAGTAAATCGACCTGCTACTAAAAAAGAACCTCTGTCTTTTTTTATAGGTCCTTCAAGGGCCAATCGACTAGAAATAATACTTATACCTCCAGACCCTTTTATTTTTTGATTATTTCCTTCTTTTTGCCTTACGTCTAATATAGAAGAAACTCTACCTCCAAAATTAGCAGGAATCCCACCTTTGTACAAAGTGACATCTTTTATAGCATCTGCATTAAAAACAGAGAAGAGTCCAAAAAAATGTGAAGTATTGTATAACGGAGCTTCGTCTAAAAGTACTAAGTTTTGGTCTACTCCTCCTCCTCGAACATTAAAGCCAGAGGATGCTTCACCATTATTGGTAACCCCAGGTAACAATTGTAATGATTGCACGACATCTACTTCTCCAAATAAAGCAGGCATTTCTTTGATACGCTTTGCCGATATTTTGTTTACACTCATTTGTGGCGTTTTTATATCAGTAACCGTACTGCTGGCTTCGACAATTACTTCATCTAAATTTTCAGTAGAAGGAGTCAGTTGAATATTTAATAAACTATCAGTTAAATTAGAAAGTGGTATCGTTTTTTGTTGGTACCCCAAATAAGAAACGATTAATGACGTTGCATTAGTAGGGATGTCAATTGAATAAAAGCCATATTCATTAGATACAGCGCCATTTTTAGAGGTTCCTTCAGTGATTAAATTAACACCTAATAAGGTTTCTCCATTAGTGATATCCGTAATAGTTCCGCTAAGGGTTTTTAGTTGTCCCCACCCAGAAAAACTAAAGTAGAGTAGTAGCAAAGTTAAGATTGATCTTTTCATAAGTTGATTTGTGATTTTTATCCAAAACAACTAAAAATAAAGGGCTTCAAGGTCTCAATGCTTCCAATGAGACTATAAAACGGCTATATTTTTATGAGACTCGATGTATTGAGTTGGTGATACCCCTGTCTCTTTTTTGAAAATACGATTAAAACTACTTTTTGATTTAAAGCCGCAATCAAAGGCAATGCCCATGATAGAGTATTGTTGAAGGTCTTCTGTTAATAGTTTTTCTTTTACGGCGTCTATTCTTTTTGAATTTATAAAATCATAAAAGGTAGTATTCAGGTGTTGATTTAGAAAAGACGATAGTTTTTTATTGGTTATTCCGACCTGTTCTGCAAGAATATTAAGATTCAATTCTGGGTTTAAAAAAGGAGTATTTTTTATAATTACTTCATTGAATTTTTGTTCAATTTGTATGAATTCATCATTCGGTAAATCATCTTTTACAATGTTTTCTTTTTTAATTACGATTTCCTTTTCGGGATTTAGTAATTGTTCTGAAATTAAAGTGTAACTTTTATAAGTGCCGTAGTAAGCTAAATATATTAATAAGAAAATATACGAAATAATAGTTAAGTATCCTGTTTCCCATTCAATTACAACGAGCATTTCGATAATCGTTGTCAATATATCAATACTCATTACAATCAACATACCTAATAATAAGCAACGAGTCCAGGATAATCTTTTCTCATCAATGGAAGAAAAGTTATTAATTAGTATTTTTTTGAAATCATAGAATCGATTTATAGAAAATACTATGTAGCCTACAAAAATTAAAGTTTCAACCCAGTAGAATAGAAATGTTTTATCTATAAAATCCTCCCAAGTGTCAGTTTCTCCATAAATTAAGTAATAGGTCAATGTTGTGCCTATTATTAATACCCAATATGAAGGATAGGCGAGAAAGTGGTAATAATTTTTTCTAGTTAACTTGTTCTTAGTAGTGAAAATAGATTCAATGTAGAAAAGAAGTAGTGGACCCATTAACAATATTATTCCAGATGTTAATAAACCGACGACTTCGAATAGAATAGTATCTTTTGCGTGTAGCTCTATGTAGAATGCAACAATATAAATAATTGCTAATACATAGATGCTTATTAGAATGTTCTTTGTAACCTTTTTTTGAGAAGATTTTTTTGTTAAAAAAATTACAATGAGTGAAAATATAAAGCCACTAATCAATAAAAAGTCGACCAGTAGCTTCATGTTTTATGCTTTTTTAGTTTGTAAAGAATTCCAGATAAAATAGCCCCCAACAAGTATAAATGGAATACTTAACCATTGCCCTGTAGATAGCAGTCCAAGCGATTCTTCGAAACCACCTTGACTTTTCTTTACATTTTCGACTAGTATCCTAACTATAAACGTCAATGCCATGTACATTCCGAAAATAAAACCTAGGTTGTTTTTTTTATCAGTTTTCCAATATAGCCATAGAAGTATCAGAGAGACAATTAAATACCCAAATGCCTCATAAGCTTGTGCTGGATGTCTATACGATAGCGTTTCGATAAATGTTTCAAATTTAGGATTAGACGTTAATGTCGCATATGCTTTATTAACGTTTTTAACTCCTGTAAGTTGCATGGCCTGTGATTCGCCAATTTCAGCTCTAATAAATCGGACTCCAGTAGCTGCATTAGTAGGATCTCCAATGATCTCAGAATTTAAGAAATTACCTAAACGAATAAACATACCTCCAAAAGAAGCAGAAATAGCGGCTCTATCCAAAGACCAAAGTGTCGGTTTTTTGATTACTTTTTTTGAGAAATAGTACATGCAAATGATAAATGCAATTGCGGCACCATGACTTGCTAATCCTCTAAAACCTGTAAAATGTAATTTTGGAGAAAATTTTACTGGTAGTAAAATTTCGAATAAATTATGTTTGAAATATCCCCAATCATAAAAGAAAACATGCCCAAGGCGTGCCCCAAGCATAGTTCCTAAAATGGCATACATGAACATAGAGTCAAGGTGTTCCATCTTTTGACCCTCTTTAATATAAATACGTTTCATAATTTGAAAGCCCACCAAAAAGGCAGTCACCCACATTAGGCTATAAAAATGTATTGTATAGAAACCAAGATCAATACCAATTGGAGGATTCCAAGTGATTTTAGAAAAAATCATGTGCTTTATTTTTGAAGCTAATATAAATAAAACCCTACCGAAGAAGGTTATATAAAGCACATGAATTCATTATGAAAACTATTTATTTATGGAAACAAGATTAGAAGTAGGTTGTGACGATTTAATACTGGTGTTGAATACATAAGTATAGCTCATACAAACTCCTTTATATCCATTGATCGACTCATCAGGATAAATCTTTAATAAGTATGTTTTGTCGGCTTCAAGATTTTCTTGTAAAATGTGTTTTTCTGTCAAAAATTGATAAGGAATATTCCTTTTAAATACTTTTGAAATTACATTGCGATGATTGGTGTTTAGGTCTGGGTTTTTGTTTAATAAATCCATAAAACTTTCTAATGATCTAGCTTTATTGATTTCGTAAATTTCTTTGACAGAATAGCTACCTAATTGGTCTACTTTATTCAATTCAATATAAAAATTACTTTGCTCTAGGTTAGCTGTTTGTTTAGAGGGAATACTACTAGATTTAAAAAGAGCTTCCAATAGCATCGATCCATTTTCGTTTTTTACAGAGATATCCATAACAGAAGAGGGAACATCGACCATATTAGAGACATCACCACCGTACACGTCAGTAACAGAAATTACTTTTACACCAGCAGGAAGATAGTCTAAAATAATTTCATCTTGAAAAAACACATCATTAACTAAATGCTCATCTGCTTCGTTGTAGAATAGTGCATTGGAGATATCAGCAGTATTAGCGTAGCGCGAATATATGTGACTGTATTCATCAACGACTACTTTAAAAGGGGCGTGCCCACCAAGGATACTGATTTTTAAAATTCCATTATTGGATTCGCAACTCGATTTTTGAAGGACATCCCATTCAAAACTTAGGGGGGCGTTTGTTTTGTTGAAAGCGCTCATTGTAGCACTAACACAAAATGTCGTAATTAAAAGTAAATTACGAATGCTTTGTAAAAGAGAGGTTTTCATAGCTATCTGTTTTAAAAGTTCCTAAAAATGTCAGGAGCTACTCAACTGAAAACCGTTTTGTCAAAAAGTGTAAAATAAAAAAGTAAAATTATACCAAATACTTAAGTCTTTAATTAATAATCATTTTAGCTGAGTAACTCAATACTTTAACCTATCTAAAGATACGAAATATTGAGTCTTTTTATTGAAAATTAACAGTTTAAATGATGTTAAAGTGTCTTTTCGGGTTGTTTTGATTGTGTTTTATATGTGTTTCAAGGTACGGGGTCATAACCACTTTTCCCCCAAGGGTGGCAACTTAAAATACGCTTTATGGCTAGTTTGCCACCTTTGAAAAGGCCATGTTTTTTTAATGCTTCTCGGGTGTAACTAGAACAAGTAGGTTGAAATCGACAAGAGGCAGGTGTTATAGGAGATATTGCATTTTTATAAATGAAAATCAAAAACAGAAAAGGGGCGATTAGTATTTTTTTCATATATCTAAATCGATTTTTTTTCAATAGTTAATTACCTAAAATATACCTCTCGATTATACCTCTCGATTATACCTCTCGATTATACCTCTCGATTATACCTCTCGATTATAGCTCGAGCTTAGTAAGCTGAGCATAGCTAATGCTAATAACTAAAAGTAGTTCCTTCTCTTCCGTCTTTTAATTGAATTCCTTTATCGGCAAGAGTGTCTCTTATTTGGTCACTTAAAGCGAAATTTTTATTAGCCCTAGCTTCTTTTCGCATTTCGATCAATAATTCGATAGCACCATCTAATTTGTCATTGAGATCATTGCCAGTTTCTTCGGCAGCTTGAAGTCCTAATACATCAAATATAAAACAGTCTAATGTTTCTTTAAGAATGTTAAAATCTTCTTGGTTGATTTTAGCTTTACTTTCTCTTAAATTATTAATGAATTTGACAGCATCAAATAAATGAGAGATTAATATAGGGCTATTAAAATCATCATTCATCGCATCATAACAATTTTGTTTCCAGGAAGAAATATTAAATTCTTCTGATGTTGTTTTAGAGAGCGTGATTAAAGGTAAAGATTTGATAGCCTCCATTAATTTATTAAACCCTTTTTCTGAAGCTTCTAAAGCATCGTTGGAAAAATCCATGATACTTCGATAATGTGCTTGTAACATAAAGAACCTTACAATAGTAGGTTTGAAGCTTTTTGCTAAAATGTCGTTTTGTCCAGTAAATATTTCTTGAGGCAATAGTGTATTACCTGTACTTTTAGACATTTTTTTACTGTTCAAGGTTAGCATATTGGCATGCATCCAATAGTTAACGGGTGTTTTGCCACATGCTGCTTCTCCTTGAGCAATCTCACATTCGTGATGAGGGAATTTTAAGTCCATTCCACCACCGTGAATATCAAAAGTCTCTCCAAGATATTTTGTGCTCATTACGGTACACTCCAAGTGCCACCCAGGAAAACCATCTCCCCATGGACTTGGCCAACGCATGATATGTACAGGCTCTGCTTTTTTCCATAAGGCAAAATCCTGAGGGTTACGCTTTTCACTTTGTCCAGACAACTCACGTGAATTGTTGATCATATCTTCCAAATTACGTCCACTAAGTTTACCGTAATTGTTGGTTTTGTTAAATT
Source organism: uncultured Aquimarina sp. (assembly GCA_947493035.1). Classification (GTDB taxonomy): domain Bacteria; phylum Bacteroidota; class Bacteroidia; order Flavobacteriales; family Flavobacteriaceae; genus Aquimarina. The sequence goes on along the minus strand of CANLOW010000007.1, from coordinate 126,900 downwards.
TAACAACGTCAAAGTAAACAGATCCATTTACCTCATAAGCAAAGCCATTTTTGATAATGGTTTTGATAATTTCAATTTGTTCTACAATGTGACCTGTCGCAGTAGGTTCAATACTAGGAGGGAGGTTGTTAAATTGCTTTAATATGTTGTGAAAGCCTACGGTATAGCGTTGTACAACTTCCATTGGTTCTAGTTGTTCTAGGCGTGCTTTTTTAGAGATTTTATCTTCTCCTGCATCAGCATCATTTTCTAGATGCCCTGCGTCTGTAATATTTCGAACATAACGTACTTTGAAACCAAGGTGTTTTAAGTAACGAAAAACTAAATCGAAAGAGATGAAGGTACGGCAGTTACCCAAATGAACGTCGCTATAAACAGTTGGTCCGCAAACATAAAGTCCTATGCGGCCAGGGGTAATAGAAGTAAAAGTTTCTTTATTACCAGAAATAGAATTGTAAATTTTTAGTTCTTGCTGATCGTACAATGCTGTACTCATATCTTTTTAGTATTTGAAATCTTCCGAGGTAAAAATACAAGGAAATAGTAAAGTATAAAGAAAGAAGTGCGAACTACTTTTAGTAATTCGCACTTTAATAGTTTTATTTATAGATGTTCTTAAAAGTATATTCTCTAAGAGCCTTACTTTCGATTAATATTTAGAATTTTGTTTCTAGTTGAATGTAGTCTAAAAATTCGCGTTTTACAGCAGGGTCTTTAAACTTACCACCAAATTCGCTAGTTACGGTGCTGCTTTCTATATCTCTAATCCCTCTAGAGTTTACGCAAAGGTGTTTTGCATCGATAACACAAGCAACATCATCAGTTCCTAAAGCTTTTTGAAGCTCTTGAACTATTTGCATGGTTAAGCGTTCTTGTACTTGAGGTCTTTTGGCATAATAATCGACAATACGATTCATTTTAGAAAGCCCTATTACTTTTCCACTAGAAATATAAGCGACATGTGCTCGACCTACAATCGGTAGTAAATGGTGCTCGCAAGTAGAATACAGAGTGATGTTTTTCTCTACTAACATCTCTCCATACTTGTAATTGTTGTCAAATGTCGAAGCCTTCGGTTTGTTTTCGGCGTATAACCCTCCAAAGATTTCGTTAACAAACATTTTTGCAACACGTTTAGGTGTCCCTTTAAGGCTATCGTCCGTTAGATCAAGCCCTAGAGTTTCCATGATGCGCTTTACATCTTCTTGAATGGCATCGATTTTCTCTTCAGGAGAAAGTTCGAAAGCATCTTTACGCAATGGGGTCACTGCACTAGTGCTTATGTGATTGTCTCCTATGAAATCTTCTTCGTTAGTCTCTTGATGTTCTTTCATTCAAATAAACGTTCGGTGGCTTGAAATAAGCGATAAAATTAGCGCACAAAGATACTACATTATGCGATGAATGTGAAATGTGTAATTATAAAGTGAGGCTTAAAGCTGTGTTAAAAGTTTACACCTAGTGTTACGGTTATCTGACTGCGATCTAAGTCTACATTTCCAGAATTGGCAAAATTGTTATTCTCAAATGCAGTTTCATTGAAATTAGTGTCCGATTTTGAGTATGTTCCATCCAATTTCCATTTTCCCCAATCATATCCAATACCTAAAGAAAAACCTTTAGATTCCCCGTCGATGCTTTCGTCTTGGTAAGGAGATGTGCTATAGTTGGCACCTGCTCTAAAACGCCATTGTTTTGCTCTGGCTTCAGCACCAATTCTGAAAGTTTCTGAGGCTTGAAAAGTATTTCGAATATTTTGATTGATGGTAGTGCTTCCTGAAAAGCGATTGTCATATCGCGTATTCGAAAAATCTTGAAGCTCAAATTGAGTAGATATTAAGCCAAGTTTACCGAATATATATGCAGCACTTAATGATAATTTTCCTGGAGTACGCAGTCCGTAATCAGGATGATCGAAAAAGATGCCAGGTAACGGGTCTATGTCCAGACCACTTACTAAGTCACCTTCGATATCTACATCTTGGTTATATCTAACATTTATGAATTCATCAACAGCATTTGTTACCTCATACCAAGTAGGTGTTTGATAGGATATACCAAGTCTGATATCTTCAACTGAGTAAATAGCACCCAACCCTAGAGAAATACCAGCTCCGAAAGTGTCTTCGTTAACTTCATACCCTACATTAGCAAAACTATTTTCTTCTGAAAATTTAATGGTACGCCTTTGATCTATTTGATGTATGTTAAGATTAGCTCCTAAATGCAAACCACTATGATATTTTAATCCTAAGTTTAGGGTAGATTTACTACGTCTTCCGCTACTTTCTATACTTGTATTTTGAAAATTAGGTGAGGAAGTTACTCCAGATACATATGTGTCATTGTCAATGTTAGAGGGGTCAATTAATAATGTTTGAAATCCTAAATAGGCTTGTTGCCCAGTTCTTCCAAAACGATTATCTCTTCCAATATCTTCATAAACAATTCCGTCATCAAGGCCATTGGTCAGTAATACATTAGTAGGTATTCCGTTAGCTTGACCTACAAAAAAATCAGCTATAGAGTTATTGGCATCACCGTCAATAAAAATAGTATTCCTAAAATCGTTTTCTAGTTGATAGTTAATAGCTAATGTAACTTTCTCAAGACTAGATTCAGGATTAGCACTCCTTAATACAAGCACACCTCCAATTTGATTGAATACTAGATTATTTCGGTTGCTTTCTGCAGTAGTATCAAAATAAGTGCTAGAAAAATCTTTGTTATTCGAACCTACGGTAAGACCTCCATATGAAGTAGAAAATACCGCTGAAGAAGCTGGGTTTTCACTAACTGCTGTTAGGTCACCACCTAAAGCTCCGAATGCACCACCAAGTGATAGATAACGAGCCGTACCGAAATTTTGACTACTGCTAAAATGATAAGCATCACTAGAGGTTTGAGCGAAACTAGATAATCCTAATATAGAAATAGCAAGGAGGTTATATATATGTTTTTTCATTTTTAAGACTTTTATTGACGCCGCCAAAGGTTATAGTACCGCAAGGCTTGCCTTGAAATTAAAATTTTATTTCATATAACTACCTCGTGGGCTTGCCCCGAGATAGCTTACTAATGATAAATCATTAAGTATTGAACAATATCTAAGCAATAGTTGTCTTATCTTCTTCTGTAAGACCTGCTGCTAGATCCCGAAGAACCGCTTCTTCCGTAAGATCGACTAGAACCACTAGATCCTCGACTATAGCTTCTAGAAGAACCTGAGCTACGAGAGCCACTATAAGATCTAGAACTCCCTGAATTACTTCTGCCAGAAGAATAATTACGCGTGTTGGATGAATTATTAGTTTTCTTTCTAGCATTGGAAGAAGAGCCATTTCTAGAAGTATAGGCACGATTGTTAGAATTATATTTTCTGTTATTACTATTGTTATTTCTCGAAGAGTATACTCGTCTATTAGTATTACCGTTTCTTGAGTTATTTATTGTTTTTGCTCCTCTCGAGTTAGAGTATACACGTCTATTTGTCGCTGAGACAGTACGTGATCGAGTATTGTTATTTCTTGTATATACTCTTCTTGTGTTATAAACATATCTAGGGCTTCGGTAATATCTATGGTTGTATGGTCTATTGTAGTAGCCTCCGTAATAACCATTGCCATAGAAAGGATGGCCATAATACCCAGAATTAAAGCCGAAATTAAACCCTATGTAAGGATTGTTGTAGAAACCATTGTAGAACCCTCTATTCCAGAAAGGACCAAATCCATTGTAGCCATAAAAGTTGCGAAATCCACGATTCCAAAAAGGGTAGTAGTTGTTGTATCCCCAAGCATTACCGCCGATGACGTTAATAGTAGTATTTGTATCACTGTAAGAATCTTCCCAACCAGGATTACTGTTTATAGAATTGTTATTAGTGTCATTGTAGTCGCCACTAGAATAATTTTCAATATCAGTAAAGACTTCAGTTTCTTCTTGGTTCACACTTCTTAATTCTTCAAGTTTTTGAGAGAAAAAATTATTGTTAGTATTAGCTTGCGCCGGTACATTACTTACTTGTGCTTGGGGCCTAGGTTGAGGTGCAGGAGTTGATCTAGAGTCCGCATAAATTCCATCATCATCATACGTCACAGCTTGGTAAGTACCACAAGCAGTTATGCAAAGTGATAGAAATGCGAAAAATAAACCACGGTAAAACGTTGTAGGGGAGTTTTCTGGGAATCGCATATCTATAGTTTTTTAATTGTTGAACATTTTAAATTTAGTTAGTTTTGTCCTAACCACAAATTTAAAATAATAAGCACAATAGTTGTGCCAAAACGATACTATGGCTAAAGGATTAACAAAACGTAGTGAGGATTATTCGAAATGGTATAATGAATTGGTAGTCAAAGCAGATCTTGCTGAAAATGCTGCCGTTCGAGGATGTATGGTTATCAAACCCTACGGATATGCTATTTGGGAGAAAATGCAAGCCGAATTAGATAAAAAGTTTAAAGAAACAGGGCATCAAAATGCGTATTTTCCACTTTTTGTACCCAAAAGTTTATTCGAAGCAGAAGAGAAGAATGCTGAAGGATTTGCTAAAGAATGTGCTGTTGTAACACATTATAGATTAAAAACAGATCCTGAAAACGAAGGAAAGTTAATTGCAGACCCTGATGCTAAACTTGAGGAAGAACTTGTGGTTAGGCCGACATCTGAAGCAATTATTTGGAATACTTATAAGGGATGGATTCAGTCATATAGAGATTTGCCTATTTTGGTAAATCAATGGGCTAATGTTGTTCGATGGGAAATGCGTACGCGTTTATTTTTGCGTACAGCAGAATTTTTATGGCAGGAAGGACATACAGCTCATGCTACTAAAGAAGAGGCATTGGCAGAGACAGCACAGATGAATCAAATTTATGCTGATTTTGTTCAGAATTTTATGGCGATACCGGTTGTTCAGGGACGTAAAACAGAGTCTGAACGATTTGCAGGGGCTGATGATACCTTTTGTATAGAAGCACTAATGCAAGACGGGAAAGCTTTACAAGCAGGAACATCTCACTTTTTAGGGCAAAACTTTGCTAAAGCATTTGACGTAAAATATGCGACCAAAGAAGGAAAGCAAGAACATGTATGGGCAACATCTTGGGGTGTGTCTACTCGTTTGATGGGGGCTTTGATTATGACTCATAGTGATGATCAAGGTTTAGTGTTACCTCCAAATTTAGCACCAACACAAGTAGTAATTGTACCTATATATAAAGGAGAGGAGCAATTAGCTCAAATTTCTGAGGTTGCCGATGAAATAGTACAAGAGCTGAGGTCTTTAGGAGTTTCTGTAAAGTTTGATGATAGAGATACCATGAGACCAGGTGCCAAATTTGCAGAATATGAATTAAAAGGAGTGCCTTTAAGAATAGCTATTGGACCAAAAGACTTAGAAAAAGGACAAGTCGAGTTAGCACGTCGTGATAATTTGACAAAGACTGCTGTTGTTAGAGAAGGTTTAGCTGAATATATTAAAGAATTGTTAGGTCAAATTCAGGAAAGTTTATTTGAAAAAGCTTTGAATTATAGAAATGATCATATCACAGAAGTAAATTCATTTGATGAGTTTAAAGAAGTGTTAGATACTAAAGGAGGATTTATTGCAGCTCATTGGGATGGAACCATTGATACAGAGGCTAAAATCAAAGAATTGACTAAAGCTACTATTCGTTGTATTCCTTTTGAATTTAAAGAGGAAGAAGGTGAGTGTGTGTACTCAGGGAAACCATCTAGTACAAGAGTTTTATTTGCTAAAGCATACTAGGAAATAAAAAAGTAATATTTTTTAGAAAAACTTTTAATGCAGTGCTTGCGGAATAGAAATTTAGATGTATATTTGCATCCGCATTTACGGCATGGCCCGTTCGTCTATCGGTTAGGACATCAGGTTTTCATCCTGGGAAGAGGGGTTCGATTCCCCTACGGGCTACGATACTTAAATTATGAATTCATAATGTAGAATTCAGAATTATATCAGCTCATAGAGAGCTATGTGTAAATTCTAAATATTACATTTTAAATTCGAGTTTGTATGGCCCGTTCGTCTATCGGTTAGGACATCAGGTTTTCATCCTGGGAAGAGGGGTTCGATTCCCCTACGGGCTACATTTTTTGAAGAAATTAAAAAACAATTCAATGGCAAATCACAAGTCAGCGTTAAAGAGAATTAGAAGTAACGAAGCAAAAAAAGTAAGAAATAGATATCAACATAAATCTACACGTACTGCTATAAAGAAGTTACGTGAGGCAGGTAAAGAAGATGCAGAATCTTTATTACCTAATGTTATCGCTATGGTAGATAAATTGGCTAAAAACAATATTATCCACAAAAATAAAGCGGCTAACACTAAGTCTAAATTAACGAAGTACGTAAGCTCGTTATAGTAATTGATATCTTCGAAAATATTTTAACTCCCTTTTTTAAAAGGGAGTTTTTTTGTTGTTTGTGTTTCTTCTTTTAAAAAGAAAGGTTAAACTATACTCTGGACCTGATTCGAAAAAGACAACAAATACCTAGTATACTTGTATCTATAAAGTTCATTTAATCACTACAGGGATAAGGATCAGTACAATGAATCTGTTGTCCATCTATTTCAAAGTTTCTTGTTTACTTAAATATAAAACACAAAATACATCCGTTTTTAGATAATTAACAGGATTATAAATATTTAGTTCATCAATAAATTAGCACTGTAAATATAGTCGTGTGTAGAAATGCTATAACGATTTCGTAAAGTATTGATTTATGAGAATAAGTAGTGAAATTATTTTAGGGTTGTCTTTAATAGCCCTTTTTTCATGTGGAAGTGATAATGGTGATAGTGGCGGAAATGATAGTGATGTAACGCCAGTTGTCGATCAGCCTAAGGAGGAGACTCCGGTGGTAATAGAAACCGAAGAGACATTCGATAAAATAGCATTGCCTTCAGGCTTAGGAGCTAATTTATCTTGGGAGTTTCAAGCTACTCCTTCTGATGATTTTAATTATACATTTGATGCTGTAGATGATAGAATCGATTTTGGGCCTAATAATAAGTGGTATAACTTTTATCATGGTTTGTGGGATGGTCCAGGGACTACATATTGGAAATACGACCATGTAACTGTAGATGGTAATGATTTAGTATTGAAAGCATCACGAAGAGTTGAAGGGGATGAGTCTTTACCTAGATTTGGTCAGGCACCCAAAATGGGGCGTCCAGCTGATGGGATAAGTGCAGGTTGTATAACAGGAAATAACAGAGTAAAGTGGCCAGTGTTTGTTGAAGCAAAAGTAAGTGTAGCAGATATTGTATTAGCTTCAGATGTTTGGTTGTTAAGCCCTGATGATACTCAAGAAATTGATATTATAGAATGCTATGGAGGAGATGAGCAGGGAAATGCTTTCTTTTCTAAATTTATTCATCTTAGTCACCATTCATTTATAAGACAACCTTTTACCGATTATCAGCCGAGAGATACAGGAAGTTGGTTTGAACGTGAAGGGGTTAGTAGTTGGGGTGAATTTCATTACAATTCGGGAGAACGTCAATACACTCGTATAGGTGTTAACTGGATAAGTCCTTTCCATTTTGAATATTATATAGATGGAGAACTAGTAAGAGTATTATATGACAAAGCTTTAGCGGTAAAAGATGGAAATAATTGGAACTATGATTATCCTACTATGACTAATGGGCAATTAGATTTTGAAAATGGATTTCAAAAATTGACACGTCATTCAACCTCTAGTTCATATACAATTGAGACATTGAAAGCTGCAAGTGATGCTTCAGATGTTAGTATTATTGACCCATTTGATTATCAAAATGGTAAAGGGATGGATAAAGCTATGGATATAATTATTAATGTAGAATCTCAAGATTGGCATGTAGATGCAGGGAGAACTCCAACAGATGAGCAATTAAATAATCCAGAAAAAAACACAATGAAAGTTGATTGGATTAGAGTCTTTAAACCATCCAATTAATTAAAAATACACTGTATTTAAATGACTTCAACCTAAATGTATAGTTTCAAGCTATACTATTTAGGCTGATTTTTTTTCTGATAGAAAACTGATTTGGGATTTATATTTATTAATTGAAAGTCAATATATAGATTTCACCCGTTTTTCAAAGCACTCACTTCATTTCCTAATCGTTGTATAGCTAATTGTAAGTCATGAATACTAGCACTTTCCTCAGTAGAATTGATATCAAATGATAATTTACTAGTAACCTCCCATATTTCTTGAATTTCATTAATATTAATTTCTATAGGAGGGTATAATGTATTTAAGGAAATTAGTTGTGCCTTGGTAGCTTGTTTTTCTAAGCTTACTTTTTTTATTAAAACACTGTCTTTTAAAACGATTACATGGATACGGTTATTAGATACATCATTAATAGTATCTATAGCTTTTCCGATAACCCATTCTTTAGGTTTAAAAGTGGGAAACATGCTATCTCCTTGAATTTGGAATCCTCTGAAGCTTGCATTTCTAAATTCAGGTAATGGAAAATTGAAAGCAGGTAGTTCATGATACCAATGTGGTTCTTTAATGTTAGAGGGATACCCAGCAGAAGCTTTTACATCGACAAGAACCATATTTTCATTATCAGTACTATCAACAGTGACAAGTTTAGGACTTACATTCATATTTTGAGCACGAATTTCTTTAATCGCACTTAAACCATACAACCAAAGAGGATTTATTCCAAATGATTTAGTCAACATAGCTACTGTGTACCCTGTTATTTTGGTTCTCCCTCTTTCAATGTCAGCAATATTGTTTTTTATACCCAAATTGTCTGCAAACTGTTTTTGTGTTAATTGGTGCTGATCTCTTATACTCTTAAATCGTTTTGCTGCTAAGGCCTCTAAATTATCCATGGCATAAATATATCACGTTGATGGATTATTTCCAATTTATTGGAAATAAAAATTGTTTGATTGGAATAAAGTTGTAATTTTGGAGTAAATCCAAAAAAGTGGAATTATGTTTACTTTATTTAGAAATAATCCTAAGAGTTACAAGACTACACATATGTTATATACTTCATTAACTGGTCTGAATGCATTAAAAGAACTTGTTGAAAGAGAAGATATAAAACTAATGTGTTTTGAAAAAAATGTGGTTATTGGTAATTATAAATTCAACTATTTTTCGAAAAAATATGGGGTAGGACTTCAGGTAGATGCATTAACATCTTATGAAGAAGATATATATAATATGGAAGGTGTAAAAGGATTCAAAATTCCTAGCTTAAGTATTAGTGTTTTAAAAATAAGTGATTATCAATTGTTGACAGATTTGGATGAGGTAGCGAGAAGACTAAGAGCTTTTAAAAAGGCTTTAAATTAACACTTCATAGATGTTTTTGGAATTTCATGGATAAAATATGGTTTTTTAGTAAATTGAAAATATGGTTGGTGTTTTTTTAGTTAATTTTGATCTAAACACTAACTCCATAAATTATGAAAAAAGTTGTAATTACTTTATCAGCTGTATTAGCTTTAGGTATCGTTTCTTGTAGAGAAACTGCAAAGAAAGCAGGTGATGCGGCAAACAGTGCTGTTGAAACAACTACAAATGCTGCAGGTCATGCTGCTGATGCTACTAAAGACGCTGCTGGTCATGCAGTTAATGCTACTAAAGATGCTGCTGGTCATGTAGTAGAGGCAGGTAAAGACGCTGCTGACGCAGCTGTAAATGCAGGAAAAGGAGCTGTAGAAGCAGGTAAAGATGCTGCTAACGCTGCTGTAAATGCAGGTAAAGATGCTGTGAATGCTGCTGGTGATGCTGCTAAAAACACTGCTGATGCTGCTGTAAATGCAGGAAAAGATGCTGTAAATGATGCTGCTAAGAAAGTAGAAGGTTCAGCAAAAGATTTATTAGGTGGGAAATCTCATCATTCTCATAAAGAAGCTGGTCATAAATAATCCAATCTTTTTTTGAAGAAATAAACAGCCATTACATTCGTGTAATGGCTGTTTTGTATTTATATATTTTTTTTGATGAGTTTTTTTAAATAAGATTACAAATTACTAAAGATTAAGTCCTTTAAGTAATAAACTAGCCGTAGAAGGGTTAGTGGCTAAAGGTACATCATAGACATCACATAAGCGCATTAGCATAAAGATGTCAGGTTCATGAGGATGCTTAGCTAAAGGATCTCTAAAAAAGATTACCATATCAATTTTACCTTCTGCTACAAGTGCCGCAATTTGGGCATCTCCTCCTAATGGTCCTGATTTTAATGCGTTTACTTCATACCCTGCACTTTTTGCTTTTTGCCCTGTAGTCCCAGTTGACACTAAAGAAATCCCTTTACTAATAAGTATATCTTTATGTGTGTTTAAAAACTGAACCATTTCAGCTTTTTTCCCATCATGAGCTATTATTGCTATTTTCATTATATCTTTTTAACCAAAAATAATAAAATTAATTACGAAGCTTTATTATCTAATTATATAAGCTACAAGAATATTTATAAAATACTTGAAGAAATGCTTTCTATTAAATTATCAACCAAAGCACTTAGAAGAAATAAAAAAAGAAGGTCTCTGCAGAGACCTTCTTTAAATACTTTGATTGTTCGAGCCAACCTTTAGGGTAATTTATGAGCTTTTTAGATTTGTTGTAATACTCGAACTAAGAAAGTATATTATATCTTGATTACTTTAAAAGATTTAGTTCCCTCTTTGGTTTGTATATTCAAAAAGTAAACTCCTTGTGTTAACTGTGATAAGTCTATTTGATTCTTACCAGCGCTTAATTGTCCTCCGTTAACACTAGCACCGTTTATTCCAAATAAATTGTATGTAGCGTCAGAATTTAAACCATCTATGTATAAATTATCTACAGTAGGATTTGGATAAATAGAAATGTTATTTGAATCAGATATACCATCAATAGCTTTAGCACTAGATGCAGGTGTAAAATCGATTTTATCTAAGTTCCATTGCCACGTATTGGCACCAGAAGCATTGATTCTTATTTCGTGATTTCCTGCACTTAGTGAGATAGAATTTCCAGATAGATTACCATAGCTATCCCAAGACCCATTATTAGGAACATTAGTCGTATCTACTACATTTCCATCAACTAGCATTTCGATTTGTGCGTCATCTGAAGGAGAAGATATAACATAGTTAATATTATAATTGCCACTAGCAGCTACATTGATATTATAGATCATATAATCACCAGAGTTTACATAATTAATTACGTTTGCAGTAACATTAGCACCTAAGCCTGGTCCACCAGCAAATCCATCGTCGAAAGTTCCATTTGTAGTATCAAAGTCTTCAGCTTCGATAGTAAATGCTTGAGGAGTTACACCTGGGTTTCCGTTGTTAGAATCGTCTCCTATTTTGGTTAAGGTTATTTTTTCTAAATTCCATTGCCATACATTACTTCCTGTAGCAGAAACTCTAATAGTTTGATTTCCTGAATTTAATATAATAGTGTTCGATGCTTCTAATGAGTTAAAGCTGCTCCAAGATCCATTATTTGGTACGGCAGTAGTAATGGTAGATCCATTTGCTGTAAGCTGTATTTCGGCATCGTTAGAAGGAGTAGAGATTTGATATGAAATTTCATATTCTCCTGCACTATCGATATTCACAGTATAATCAGCATAATCACCTGAATTTACATAGTTAATAATGGTTCCTCCATTATTTACACCTAATCCAGATCCTCCAGCAAAACTGTCATTAAATGTTCCTCCTGTAGCAGCGAAGTTTTCAGCTTCAATAACTATCGAATCTCCTGTTGGTGTTGATCCTGAATCGATGTCTTCATCAACGGGACCCATACCATTTTCTAATTTATATGTATGTACCCAGTCAACTCTCATTGTATTGATAGAGTCGTCAGTAAGGTGGGCTTTGTCAGCAACACCTCCTAAAAAGTTTTCGTCATCTGTCCATAAATCCCAAATTAAATTAAGATCTCTTGAAAAACGAATTTCAGGGAAATTTCGCCCTCCACGATCTTCTCCAACAACTACACTTCCTGCTTCTTCACCATCTAAGTAGAAAGTCATGTTTTTCTCATCTTTCCACCAAACACCTACAGTATGATATTCTTCATTCCAACGGACCCCTTTTTTAGGATTGTTGTTTGATAAATTTCTATTATCAAAATTGTCAGCATTTCTTACTGTAAAGCCATTTGTAGCCTGAAAGTATTGAGAATTCATTTGCCAAGGGAAGTTGGGCTGACAGCCACAACTAGGTCTAGAATTGTTTTCAATTACATCGATCTCATCTCTATCGTTAATATTTCCATTATTTAACCAAAAAGTATTGTAAGCAGAAAGGTGAGCCGTGATAATGCTACATTCTGTATACATAGGGTAGGAAATTTGTGCTTTCGAGTAAATACGAGAACTTTCAAAAAACAATGGTTCAGGCCCTAGAGTTGCTTTAATCCATAGATTTCCATCAGATACACCTGAATTGTCAGCAAGCATTCTTGTTGGTGTTCCTGGATAGTCCCAAAGTACTTTCTCCCACTTACTGTCATCAAATCCATTATTAAATTCATCTGTCATCTCTGGAACTTCTACCCATGTTTTACCAGAGGGGGGGGTAGGTTGTGCGTAAGCACTAAAAATTGCTCCCAAAACAGCAGTAGAACTTAAAACTCGTTTAAGTTGATTCATTTTTTTTGTTTTCATAAAAAGTATTAATGATTAATTGTTGATAATGCTAACACAGTGATTTTTCAATAAGATTCAGAAAACCTTTTTATTCATTTGTGTTAGTTTATTGTTCGAATTGATTTTACATGTAAAAAGGATTGTGAACCCAGAAAGAGAGTTCACAATCCTATTGTATAATCAGACTAAAGATTTATTAATTTGATACAATAAGTTTTATAACTTTTTGATCGGTCTCTGAAATAATATTAATAAAATACATTCCCGAGCTAAGGTTAGATACATCAATTGAATTGTTAGAAGCGCTAAGTGAAGCTGTTGCTACCAATGCACCATTAACATCGAATAATTGGTAAGAATAAGCTTCTTCGTTACTTAAACCACTAATGGTAGCTGTAGTCGAAGCAGGGTTAGGGCTTACACTTATATTCTCAGATATATTAATAGATTTAGAAGATCCTGCTGGTGATAGCGTTACTTTATCTAAATTCCATTGCCATACATTTGACCCTGTAGCATTAATTCGCACATCATGGTTTCCGCTACTTAATGTAAAGCTTCCTCCATCAACGGTTCCAAAATTATCCCAAGCTCCATTGTTAGGAATATCTGTAGTATCAACAATATTTCCGTCAATTACTAATTGAATTTGGGCTTCATTTGAAGGGGTAGAAATCAAATATTCAACATCAAAAGTTCCACCTACAGGGACATTAACAGTGTACTCAGCGAAATCACCACTGTTTACATAATTAATATTTGTAACAGCATTATTGACACCTATTCCAGGTCCTCCAGCAAAAGCATCATTGAAAGTACCACCTGTATTGTTAAAGTCTTCACCCTCGATTACTAGAGTAGAAGGAGGTGTGTTATTGTCATCATCATTATCATTATTATCGTCATCAGGGTCATTAGAGTCACCAATCTTAGTTAAAGTGATTTTATCTAAATTCCATTGCCATTGATTTGTCCCCGAAGCTAATACTCTTATCGTTTGTACTCCTGTAGAAAGAGTAGCTGTTCCACTTCCTTCTAAAGGTCCGTAGTTATCCCAAGAACCATTGTTAGGAATATCAGTTGTATTTAAAACAGTATTTCCTATTAATAGTTGAATTTGAGCATTATCAGATGGCGTAGAAATCAAATATTCTATGTCATAATCACCAGCTACACCTACATTAATGGTATAATCAACATAGTCGCCAGCATTTACAAAATTAATAGTAGAACCATTGTTGTTTACACCAAGTCCAGACCCCCCAGCACTTGAATCGTTAAATGTTCCTCCAGTGTTGTTGAATGTTTCAGCTTCTATTACAATTATTTCACCTTCTTCATCAATATCTCCATCTCCATCTCCGTTATCATTACCAGTTACAACTACAGCTGTAGTGTCAGTAAAGTTTCCATCAACGGTTGTAGCAGTGATCGTTGCATTACCCGCAGAAATAGCAGTTACAACACCAGATGTGCTAACTGTTGCTACATTAGCATTGTTTGTTGACCAAGAAACTGATTTGTTGGTAGCATTGCTAGGAGAAATAGTTGTAGACAATGTACTTGTTTGATTTAGATTCAAGTTAATACTAGCAGGAGTTACATCTACACCAGTAACTGCGATTGGATCTTGGATATCAGGATCTCCAACTGAACGACCAGGAGCTTTTGAAAAGTCCCAAGTAATCATGTTAACGATGTTTACTTCACCTACGTGTTGGAAGTCTACAGTAATCGTATTGTTAGCTTGTATTAACTCTGCAGGAACAGGGATTTCTAAAGCACCGAACCATTTAGATCTAAATTGTTGACCACCTCTCCAATCAAAAGGAACATCTATTTCAACTCCATTAAATTGAAATTTCTTAAGAGATAAGAAACCATTTTCTGTTTGCGGAGCATCGAAAAGAGTAACAGTCATTTTAACGATTGCTTCAGTTAATTCTGGGTTAGAAGGAATGGTAACATTATTTACAAAGAATGTATTATCCTCTCCTTGAATATCTACACGTTGGTTGTTACTTACAGGCTCTCCAAAGAATTTATTTTCTACTGAAGTCTCATTGATTGTAACTGGATTAGCAAATGTGTATTTTAATACCATTGTTGCTTCAGGTTCTAAAGTAACTGTAGAAGGAATATTACTTGTACTGTTATCTGCTAAAATGATATCGCGTACTCCTTCTAAATACAGTTGTTTGATACGAACACTAGTTGGAGTATTATTATTGTCTTCAAAGAAGTTTAAAGCAATACTTGTTTCTTCTTCAACTAAATTGTTTAATATTAAATACACTTCGTTTCCATCAACATAACTATCAACTTGGATGTCAGGATCCGTAGATTTCGTGTCTATACGAGTTCCATCTACGTCATCCCATAATTCATACCACTTTGTTAATTCACTAAACTCCCATTCGCCATCACCATCATCGTCACGAAGAGTTTTGTAGTGATAAACCACTTCAGGGATACCATCACCATTGTTATCAATATCTCTAAACTGAGCTTTTAATAAGTGGAAAGGCATAGATAATTCTACATAATCAGGTCTTTCTAAGAACTGCATCATCATTGCACTAAATGGCTTTAAGTTTTCCCAGTCATATCTAGTGTCGTGAGGCATAGGATCCCATGCATTTGCTACAGCTCCGTATTCAGAAATGATAACTGGCTTTCTGTTGTTTTTTCCGTATTTGTATACGTCATACCATTCTAACATTTCTAGAGTAGCTTCTACATGTCCTCCAGAACGTCTTTGACCTCCATTGTTTTGGTAACGAGGCCAGTCATAAAAGTGAACTGCGTAAAAATCCATGTTTTCACCAGCTCTATCTATAAATTCTTTCCAAATCACATCCCATTGATACCAATCAGTATCTGATGGTAATGCGTATAATGGTGTATCTATTTGACTTTTTGCATATGCCACAGCCTCTAGATCAGCAGGTGAGGTTCCGAAAAAATTATCAACATGGCTAAGATTTCTAAATCTAGAAAAACCATCTCCTCTAAAAAGGTCATGTAAACCCCAAGTCATCCCTCCAATTTTTGGAGCTCGGCTTCCTAGTTTATCTTTAACACCTTTAGCTACAAGATTATGATATTCTATAATATCTTCCCAGCTAGACATCATGAATTGCCCTGTATTTAATTCAAAATCAGGTTCGTTCATAACTTCCCAGTATTCAGGGATTGGTACTCCTTCTTGGCTTGCATTATCAACAAAGAAATCTTCCATGTACTGGGTTACCCATTCAGCAGAAGTTTCTATATCTCTAGGGAACCAAATAAACCCATTTTCTCGTCCCCAAGAAGACCCACTTAAGCCATTGTCAAAATAAGATAAAGTTGGGTAGGTAGGGTGTGCATTTGTCCCCATGATTGCTCCTTTAGTCTGTTCGCTTTTGAACTGACTTAAACCTCTGTCGTCAATACGACGATCGTATTCTTCTTTCCAGAAATCTAATAATACAGTTAAACTATCTGGATCATGATGGTTTCTGTTATTTTCATCTTCAGGGCTAAACTGATGTAAAAAGGAAGCAATTCCATTATCACGACCTAGTTGGACATCCCATTCATTAAAAAGTACTTCAGCTTTGTCAATTTCTCCTTCCCATGCATTTTCATAGAGGCTGGAGTGCATGGTAATGTGTCTTTCTCGTCCAAAATCAGAAACACCCCCGACGGAATGTTTGATGTTTAAGTTAACATCTACACTAGCAGAGCTTTGTGCATGAACGTTAACTAATGCCGATGTTGCAATTGCAGCACCGAAGGTGAGCTTTTCGATTAGTTTCATGTTATTTTAGTTTATTGATCGCCTAAATTACAAGAAGGAAATGATGTAATTTGTTAAAAATTAAGGCTGTAGGAATTGAAATCGATTGTATTCGACAATTTGTTTAAAAAAATAGTTAAAAAACAACGAAAACGTTTTTATTTGATAAATACTGAGATTAATTGTGGTTAAATAGCATTCAATTTGTTTATAACTACTATAAAATGTTAAAAGTAAATATGATTGTTATTCTTTTTTTAAGATTTGATTGATTTGCTAAATTGTAAAAAGCAAATTGGAAGTACTATAATACAAAAAAGGAGGAATTTTGAAAGTTTCCTTAGTTGCTTTCAAAAATCCTCCTTCATCTGAGTAATGATAAGTGTTACTCTTTTATCAGCTTTAAAGTTTTACTTTCAGTTGTGTTTTTAATAACTAAGAAATAAATACCTGAGTCTAAATAAGAAGTATCAATTATACCCTTTATTGATACTTTCGGCTTACTAACTATTATACCTTTTAAGTCATAAATACTTAATGCGATATTATCTAAATTATCTATACCATAGATAGTAAATCCCTCCTTAACAGGATTAGGACTGATAAAAGCAGATAAGAACTGGGTTCCTTTGTTAAAGTTGTCTAGACTTAATTGGTTATCAAGTGCTTTGATAAGGTTAATTTTATCTAAATTCCACTGCCAATCATTTGCTCCGGAAGCATTTATTCTTAAAGTTTGAGAGCCTTCGTTTAAGGTAATATCTCCTCCATCAAGTGTTACATAGGAATCCCAGCCTCCATTATTCGGAACATCTGTTGTAATTGTTTCTCCGTTTAGTACAAATTGAATCTGGGCATTATCAGACGGAGTTGAAATTAAGTATTCTATAAGATATAAACCAGGTGTTTCTACTTGAAATTCGAATTCTATCCAGTCATCTTTATTTACAAAGTTAACACCAATTCCAGTTTTGCCAACACCACTACCAGGGCCATCAGAACCACTGTCATCGAAAGAACCTCCAGTATCAGTTAAATCTTCTGCTTCTATAATGATTGTAGGTCCATCAGGATCTTCTTCAATTTCAAAATTTTCAAGTACAGTTATTACCGCTGATGTAGTAAAACCACCATCATTTGTTGTTGCAGTGATCTCGGTACTACCGGGACTCACTCCTGTAACCAATCCATCTTCATCCACGGTAGCGATGTCAGTATTTGCTGTACTCCATTCAATGCTTTTGTTGGTAGCGTTGGTAGGTGTTACTGTTTCTGAGAGTAATATGGTATCCCCTTCATCAATAGTTTTAGTCGTTGGGGAAATACTGACTCCAGTAACAGCTATTGGATCTGGTACATCAGGTATTCCATCAGTTCTTTGTGGAGCTTTACTGAAATCCCAAGTCACTAGATTCACCACGCAAACTTCTCCGACGTGTTGGAATTCTATGTCGATAGTGTTATTTTCTGCTATTAACTTAGCAGGAATAGGTATTTCTAGCGTTCCAAACCATCGGCTTCTAAGTTGTTGACTTCCTCTCCAATCTAAAGGAGTAGGTACTTCAATGCCATTAAAAGTTAATTTCTTAATTGATAAAAATCCAAGTTCATTATCAGGAGCATCAAATAGGTTTACAGTTACTTTTAATAATGCCTCAGCTTTATCAACATCTGTTGGGATATCAACCCCTTTTACAAAGAATCGATTATTTCCCTTTTGAATTTCCTTTCTTTGGTCAGGGCTCACAGCATCTCCATAAAACTTTTTCTCTATTGAAGTTTCATTAACAGCGACATCATTTGTAAAAGTATATTTCAATACCATAGTGGCATCTGGATTCAAAATAATCGATTCAGGGATATCGGTAGTAGTATCGTCTGTCAAAGTAATGTCTCGGATTCCTTCCAAATAAAGGTGTTTAGTTCTTAAACTTTCAATAGTGTTATCGCTATCATCAAAAAAGTTTAATCCAACAATTGTTTCTTCGTCTTCAAGGTTGTTAAGAATTAAATACGCATTTTTTCCATCTACGTAGCAATCTACCATGACATCTGGGTCAGAAGAGCTAGTATCTACACGAGTTCCATCTACTTCAGCCCATAATTCGAACCATTTGATAAAGTCACTCCATTCCCAATTACCATCGCCATCATCATCTCTCATCAATTTATAATGATAAGGAGCACTATCATTATCACCCCATTGCGCTTTTATTGGAGTAAATGGCATGGTCAATTCAATGTAATCAGGTCTTTCTAAAAACTGCATCATCATTGACGAGAATGGTTTTAAATTTTCCCAATCGTATCTAGTATCATGTGGAATGAAATCCCAAGCATTATTTACAGCTCCATATTCAGAAACAATTACAGGCTTACGATTTTCTATTCCATTCATATGTACGTCATACCACTCTACCATTTCTAAAGTTGCTTCTACATGTCCTCCCGATCGTCGTACTCCTGAACCGCTGGCATTATAACCAGGCCAATCATAAAAGTGTAATGAATAGAAGTCCATATTATCTCCAGCTGTTTCCATAAAGCCTTTCCAGATGACATCCCATTGGTACCATTCCGAATTTTCTAGATAAAATGATGGTTTATCTACTTGGCTTCTTCCGTGTGCAACAGCTATTTGATCTTCAGCAGAATTGCCGTAAAATCCATTCACATAATCAAGGCTGTTGAATCGGTTGATTCCGTCTGTATTAAAAAGGTCGTGTTGTCCCCAAGTCATTCCTCCAATCTTAGGTGCTGCCGCTCCCATTTTTTCTTTAATTCCTTTTGCTACAAGATTGTGATATTCGAAAATGTCTTCCCAACTGGACATCATAAATTGTCCTGTATTTAATGGGAAATCGGGTTCATTCATTACCTCCCAGTATTTTGGTAATTCCATACCAGGATCCGATGCTGTATCTTTAAAAAATTCATCCATGTACTGTACCATCCATTCTGCGGATGTTTCAATATCCTGAGGAATCCATTTCATATTATTTTCTCTCCCCCAATTAGAACCACTTTCGTGTCTATACGATAAGGTAGGGTATGTAGGGTGAGGATTTGTACCCATAACCATGCTTTGCGTTTTACTTTTAAAAGAATTAAGATCAGCATCATCTAACCTACGGTCATATTCTTCCTTCCAAAAGTCTAAAAGGATAGTAAGACTGTCACGGTCATGCTTATTAACTCTTTCTTCATCGGCTGGTGAATATCCGAATAGAAAAGATGCAGTTCCATTATCTCTTCCTAGATAAGCATCTAGGTCATTGAATAGATAATTAGCTTTTGCGTTTTCGCCAACCCAATCACTTTCATATATATTAGAGTGAATTGTAATGTGTCGATCTCTACCGAAGTCTGAAACTCCACCTACGGAGTGTTTTATATTGATATTTACATCAACATTAGTAGTGGTTTGACCCCAACTAGTAGCTGAAGCTAGGCAAAAGATAAAGCCTAATAAATTGAGCGGTTTGATTAGTTTCATTATGAGTTATTAGATTTCTTGTTGCCTAAAATAGAATAACTTAGCTTTTTAAAATGTTAAAATACGTAATTTTAGATTTAAGGGTTTAAAATCGGGATGAAGTCATTCTTTATTCCAAATAATAAAGGTGAATTCCCTTCTTTTGTAAGAATTTGTAAGTAGAAATTAACAAATATTAATCTTTTGAGGAAATATATTGGAATAAAAAAAGCTACCTGTAGAGGTAGCTTTTGTGAAGTGGGCGCGAAGGGATTCGAACCCCTGACCCCTTGGGTGTAAACCAAGTGCTCTGAACCAACTGAGCTACGCGCCCTAATACTTTGTTGTATTAGCGGGTGCAAATATAGCACCCTTTTTTGAATAAACAATGGTTTTTAATTAAAAAATTATAAAACTTCTGCTACAACAAATGTGCTCCCTCCTACATAAATTACATCTGTATCATTTGCTTTTTTAAAGGCTGATTTATAAGCGTCATTAACAGAGGGGAATACATTATGTTTTTTAATGCTATTTTTGAATAAATCGACTAAACTATCAGCATCTAAAGCGCGAGGGTTGTTAGGTTGACAAAAATAATAGATAGCATCTTTAGGGAATAAATCAATTACAGCTTCAATGTTTTTGTCGCTAACCATGCCTAGGACTATATGTATTTGATCTGCTTTTTCTAATTTTAATTGTTCCATAGTTATCCTTAAACCCTCTCTATTGTGTGCGGTATCACAAATGACTTTAGGTTTCTCACTCAGTTGTTGCCATCTACCCTGAAGTTTAGTGTTCTTTATGACATTTGATAATCCAAGTTTAATATTCTCATCAGTGATATTCCAATTTTGTTCAATAAGTTCTTTGATAGTAGTAATAGCTGTTCGGATGTTTTCTTTTTGATAGTTTCCTAAAAGATCGGTACTATAGTTTTTAGATAATCTAGATTCAGCTAAGATTAAAGGAGCATCATTCTTTGTAGCTAGTTCTTCAAATATAGGAAGTGTATCTGGTCGAATTTGTCCAATGACACAAGGTGTATTTTGTTTTATAATACCTCCTTTTTCATAAGCTATTTTAGCATGAGTATTCCCTAAAATATGAGTGTGATCTAACCCAATATTGGTAATAACTGAAATTTCAGGTTTTAAAATATTTGTTGAATCTAACCTGCCTCCCAGGCCTACTTCTACAACAGCAATATCAACTTCTTCTTTTGAAAAATATTGGAAAGCCAACCCAACCGTCATTTCAAAAAAGGAAAGTTGCTCTCTTTTAAAGAAAGATATATTGTTTTTAACAAAATCAACAACATGGTTTTTGGAAATCATTTTTCCGTTAATACGTATACGTTCACGAAAATCTTTTAAATGCGGAGAGGTATATAATCCAACTTTATATCCAGCTTCTTGAAGTACAGAGGCTATCATATGGCTTGTTGATCCTTTTCCATTGGTGCCAGCAACATGGATACTTTTGAATGTTGTTTCGGGATTGTTGAGGTGTTTGGCTAATAATTGAATATTACTTAGGTCAGCCTTGTACGCTTTTTGTCCTTGCTTTTGATACATAGGAAGCTGTACAAAAAGCCAATCGATAGCTTCTTGGTAAGTCATTATTCTGATAATTTGAAAGTATATGCAATGCTTCCTACTTGTTTAGAGGGGGCTTTACTATCATTATTGAATTTAGTAGCTAAAGCAGCTGCTTTGGCTGGTTTCATAAGGCAAGAGGCCGTATTTGTTGTGCCTTTTATTCCAGGAGTAGCACTTAGTACTTTTCCGTTTCGATCTACGACAATCCTAACAACTACAGTACCAGATTCATTACAGTTGGGAATACGTTTTTCTTTGTTCAAGGCTTTTCGTCCACCTAATCTATAATTACCATCTCCATCTAGACCTTTACCTGTTCCGTAATATGATTTTGCATTAGGGTCTCCATCGGGTTTACCTTTATCTCCAGCAATATTGTCATTTCCTTCTCCTGTATTCGATTTTCCATCTTTTTTAGGGCCATTTAAAAAGCTATCTAAAGCATTTTTAGTACTTGAATCAGGTTTTCGTTCTACAGGTTTAGAAGTTTCTTTTTTAACCTCTTTAGATGGTTTCGTTTTTGGTTTCTTTTCTTCTTTTTTTGAAGCAACAACTGGAGCTTCTGTATTATTTTGAGTTAATGTTTTTGTCTCAGCTATTTTTGAAACTTCTTGAGGAGATTCTGTTTTTTGTGGGGTTACGGGTGTAGGTTTAGAGGAAGGAGAGGCCTTTACAGGCAGTGTAGGTTGTTTGTTTCCGCTACCATAATCGCTGTAACCTAGATTAACAGCTATTCCTTCTTCAGTATCGGGATCTAAATATGATAATCCAAAGAAAAAAAGCAATAAGAATAGCATTGCATAGATTGCAGATGTGATAGCTAATGACTTTCGTTCGTTAGGGGTGTTAATCATATTTAAACATTATATTTTATTACTCGGTATTAGTAGTAATTATTCTTTGTAGGTTATTATAAATAATTACATTAATTAGGTTTTACAGCCAACACCACTTTATATTTATTTCGATTTGCAATATCCATTACCTTGACTGCCTTTTCAATAGGGACACCTTCAGCTGCTCGAAGGATAATTGTAGGTTTCTCAGTAGTGGACAATTGTGAGTTTAATTCTATTTCTAAGTTCTTTTCACTGACACGTTTATTGTTAATATAAAACTGTTTTTTATTAGTGATGCTAACCGAAACATTTTGGACATTAGTTGTTTTTCCTTGTGCTTTCGGTAGAATAAGATCTAAGGCTTCGGGGGTTATGGCTGGCGATGTTAGAAGAAAGAATACCAATAATAGGAAAACAATATCTGTCATCGATGACATACTGAATTCAGGACTAACTTTATTACGACCTCTTAAGTTCATAATTAAATAGGTTCGTTAAGTAAATCTAAGAAATCAACTGCTGTAGCTTCCATTTGGTGAACTACTTTATCTGTTTTTACTACTAGGTGATTGTAGCCTATATAAGCAATAATACCTACAATAAGCCCTGCAACGGTTGTTGTCATGGCAGTATAAATACCTTCAGCTAAGGATCCCATATCTGCTTGTCCACTACTAGTTGCTAATTGGTGGAAGGCTAAAACCATTCCAATTACTGTACCTAGGAAACCAATCATAGGAGCAGCACCTGCGATAGTAGCTAAAATGCTGACATTTTTCTCTAATTTATAAACTTCAAGGCGGCCTGCATTTTCTATAGCAGTATTGATATCTTCGAGAGGACTTCCAATTCTAGAAATACCTTTTTCTGTTAACCTAGAAACAGGAGAATTTACTTCGTGACATAATTCTTTAGCTTCTGCCGTTTGACCAGAACTAATTTTGTTACGAATCTTTTTCATGAAGTGCTCATCGAAGGTCGATGCTGACTTAATAGTGAAAAAGCGTTCGAAGTAAATATACAGTGCTACGAAAAGTAAAATCAATAGTACTGCAATTACTATAGTTCCTGCGACTCCACCGCTAAAAAGTAATTCTAAAAGGGATAATGTTTTTTCTTCTTGAATCGTTTCTTGAATTTGTTCTTGCATATTGAAAAGAATAAATGCTGATTTAATCGTAAAAATACCTATTTAAAGATTTTGTTTCTTTATTAATAACAAGAAATTATAAAACTTATTACAAAAGTCAATTTTTAAATAAGTTTGGCTTTATTAAGTGTTTTTAATACTAACTTGAAGTAGTACGATTTATTACAATAGAATTTGATAGTCTAAAAGTACCTTGAAGATCAGTATTGATATTATTGTTAATAGAAAGTCCTTTCAGTTCTGGGTTATAGCGTAGCCACCATATCAAACAATTACCAATACCGGCATCATTGAAATTAGTGCTTTCTAAATCATCTTTAGTACTATGAATACTTAAAATATTTCCGTTTGATTCTGTAACAATCCAAGCAACTTGAGATCCTAAAGAAGTATTGTCTTTCACAATTTCAAGTCCACTGATAAAGTCAGGGGTATTGTCAATGGTAAAGGTGTAAGGGCCTCCACTTATTTCAATAGCTGTTTCGCTTTTAACTGTGTTATTAATGTCATCATTTAAAGAGCATGATGGTAGAAAGAAAACAGTAATTACACTAACAATGCTGAATGATAGTAGTGAGTAATTCATAAAAATAAAATGTTCTTAAATTATCATGATAATTTAAGAACATTTTTATTTAAGTAAAGCGCTACTTTAAAAAATAGCTATATTTTATAGTAATATGTTAACACATAGTAATCCAACACCTCCTAAAACAATTGTATAGGGAAGAGCCATCTTTACCATTTTACCATACGATAAACCAATTAATGGGGCTAAGGCAGATGTTAATAAGAATAAAAATGCAGCTTGACCATTTGGGGTTGCGACACTAGGTAAGTTTGTTCCTGTGTTGATTGCAATGGCTAATTTTTCTAATTGTTCAGCGTTTATAGTTCCAGCATCAAAAGCAGCTTTTACTTCACCAATATAAACTGTTGCAACAAATACATTATCACTAATCATCGATAGCAATCCATTAGCTAGATAGAATGTTGTAGGTTGTTGTTCTGGTTTTAAATGTAAAGCCCAGTCAATAATTGGCTTAAATAAATGTTGATCGTGTATCATCGCAACGACTACAAAAAATACAACTAGCAATCCTGTAAAAGGAAGAGCTTCTTCAAAGGCTTTTCCAAGAGAATGCTCTTCTATAATCCCCATAAATGCTGTTTGGAAAATGATTAATGCTAATCCGATGAAACCAACAGGAGCGATATGTGTTGCTAATCCAATGATCAAAAGAATAGCAGCTAAGGCTTGTACTTTTAAACCATAACTTTCTTTTTCTGTACGTTTTTTGTCTTCTTCTTCAGTGTAATTTTCGATGATCTCTCTAGCAACTTGAGGAAGCTGACCACCAAATCCAAATACTTTAAATTTCTCTAATAGAACTGTTGTTACAAGTCCACAAGCAAAAACAGGTAATGTAATTGGAGCCATCTTTTGGAAGAACTCTATGAAATCCCATCCCATTTTTTCTCCAATAAGTAAATTTTGTGGTTCACCAACTAGAGTACAAACACCACCTAATGCTGTTCCGACAACACCATGCATGATTAAACTACGTAAGAAGTCTTTAAAATCTTCTAATGTTTGTCCACTTAATTGTTTTCTATCAGGGACACCGTCGTGGTCATGATCACTATTAGCTTTTGAGTGTATTTTATGATAAACGCCATAAAAACCAACAGCAACACTAATCAATACCGCTGTTACAGTTAATGCGTCTAAGAATGCAGAAAGTACCGCAGATAAGAATACAAATAACAATGAAAGTACAATTTTAGATTTGATCTTGGTGAATACTTTACTGAAAATATACATCAGTAAAGGCTTCATAAAATATATACCAGCGACCATAAATACTAAAAGTAGGACAACCTCTAGATTTTGATCTACTTCATGGTATGCATTATGAGGAGTCGTTAACCCTAAAACTAAAATTTGAATGGCTAGTAAACCTCCAGATTGTAAAGGGTAACATTTTAGCGCCATGGCCAAAGTAAAGATAAATTCACCAATGAATAACCAAGAAACAATACTATGTGCAACATGGTGATCCATAATTAATGGTAATCCAAAATATAAGATAGTATTAAGGATCAAAAAGCCTAACATAGTGCTCTTAAACCACTTTGGGCTATCCCCTAAAAAATACTTTAACATAATAAGGTTTTTAGTAATTGTTAAAGCGCAAATATACTATCACAAAGCTATTTTAATATTAAAATAAGGAGATTTATCTTTTTGATAATACTTGAGTGAATTCTTAATAAGAAATAGGGAATTATAAGAAAAATTCATTTTTTAATGTTAAATTATTAATAATGTATATGTATAATGTGTATATTATGCGTGCATAATAATTTTTCATATGAATTTTGATATATCTGAAGAACATAGAATGATCCGAGAGGCAGCAAAAGATTTTACGCTACAAGAGTTGTTGCCAGAAGTTGTAGAAAGAGATACAAATATGATTTTTCCTCATGAACAAGTCAAAAAAATGGGTGACTTAGGTTTTATGGGAATGATGAATGATCCTCAATATGGAGGAGGAGGTATGGATACACTTTCCTATGTCATTGCTTTAGAGGAGATCTCGAAGCACGATGCATCAGCGGCAGTAATTATGTCTGTGAATAATTCATTGGTATGTTGGGGTTTAGATACCTATGGAACTCACGAACAAAAAGAAAAATATTTAACTCCATTAGCTAGTGGGCAAAAGTTAGGGGCTTTTGCACTTTCTGAACCTGAAGCTGGTAGTGATGCTACTTCTCAAAAAACAACAGCTATAGAAAAAGAAGATCATTATTTGTTGAATGGGACTAAGAATTGGATTACGAATGGAGGTAATGCTGATTATTATTTAATAATAGCTCAAACTCATCCAGAATTAAAGCACAAAGGGATTAATGTATTTATTATAGAAAAAGGATGGGAAGGTTTTACTATTGGACCTAAAGAAGATAAATTAGGTATACGTTCTAGTGATACACATTCATTATTATTCGATAATGTAAAAGTGCCTAAAGAAAATAGAATTGGAGATGATGGTTTCGGCTTTAAATTTGCGATGAAAACACTTTCAGGAGGTCGAATAGGAATTGCAGCTCAGGCTTTGGGTATTGCAGCAGGGGCTTATGAAAGAGCATTAGCTTATTCTAAAATTAGAAAGTCCTTTGGAACTGAAATATGTAATCATCAAGCGATAGCTTTCAAATTAGCTGATATGTATGCCAAAATTGAAGGGGCACGATTGTTAGTTTATAAGTCTGCTGTTGATAAGGATAAAGGAGGAAACTATGATTTATCAAGTGCTACGGCCAAATTAGTAGCTTCTCAAGTGGCAATGGATGTTACTGTAGAAGCTGTACAGATTCATGGAGGAAATGGTTATGTAAAGGAGTATCATGTAGAGCGTTTAATGAGAGATGCTAAAATTACTCAGATATATGAAGGAACTAGTGAAATACAAAAAATTGTTATTTCGAGAGCTGTTTTAAGAGATTGATTTAATCGTCTCCATAGTTGTATTCATCGTCATAATCTTGATCTTCATAATGTTCATTTATTTCGGGAAGTAAAAGTCCGTGTTTCATAACGACACTTTCTTCAAGTTTCATAAATTCAGATGTTAATATCTCTACAACTTGATTAAAACTTTTACCTAGTTTGAATAAATCATAAGCTTTTGTAGGTGCATTTTCAATCGGTGTATTTGCGATGTCTCCAATCATATCTTTAATCTCTATCATAGAAAAATTACGCTTAACAAAAGGTTGAATAGTGCCTGCAATACTAACAGCTGCTCCGTGGCAAACCAATTCTTTAGTGATTTTTACATTGTTGTAATTCGTAGTAGCGGCTTCTTGAGAAAAAATTGAAAATGAAAACAAGAAAGAGCAACAAAGACTAATAAAAAAATGTTTCATTATAATCTAGTGATTTGATAAGTGTTTCCTTTGATCAGAAATTACCTATCTATGTTTCAATAAAATTATTGAAAACAGAATTTAAATAAGATATAATAGTTCTTTTGTAAGTAAATTCTTTGACCTTCTTAGTTACTAAAGGAATGTCCAAGCAATAAATCGACTTTTTTTGTTTCCTTGTTCCATCTCAACAATACGAACTTCAGTTGGTTTGGTTTTGTTAATGGCACGTTTAATGTTTTTTAGGTGTTCTTTTTTAGAAACTAAAGAAGTAAACCAGCCTATTTGTCTTTTAAATGAAGCACTCTCTTCAGCCATTTTTTTTACAAAAGCTTCTTCTCCTCCCTTGTACCAAAGTTCATTAGACTTTCCTCCGAAATTTAAATTGTCCTTTTCTTTTAGTTGAAGATTCTTGTTTTTTCTTAGATTGTTATTTTGAGCATTGATGCTATTTTTAAAAAAAGGAGGATTGCATACCATAACATCGAAATAATCATCAGTTTTAATAAGAGTTTCAAAAATCTTTGTCTTGTATTTCTGATGTCTAAGGTTTATGTTTTTTAATGTAGAATTGTTTTCAATGATTTGTTTTGCATTTTCAAGTGAATGTAAGTCAACTTCACTAGCAGTACACTTCCAGTTAAAGTGACAAGTGCCGAGAATAGGGTATATGAGGTTAGCTCCAGTACCTATATCTAATAGATGGATGTCTTTCTTAGAACATAGGTCTTTAATATGTAGAAGGTAATCTAGGCGACCGGGTATTGGAGGACAAAGGTTTCCTTGGGGAATGTTCCAATCTAAGTTGTAGTGATTTTTCAACAACGCTTTGTTGAGCGCTTTAACAGCTTCTTTGTCACTAAATTTTATCGTATAATTCCCATAAATATTTTTGAAAACAAATGAAGCTAATTCCGGAGATGTGGATACTAAATCTTCGAAAGGGTAGTCGTCAATGAAAGGATTATTAGGGTGCAATTGTTATATGTTAATAGTGTATAAATGATAATATATGAAAAATCAAATATTTAATTATTGATTGTAAAGTCTAATTCTACAAACAGAATTTTTATTAAACCTTAGTGATATACCTTTTGAGGTTCAAATAGAACTTTTAGGTTTATTGAAAGCATTGCAATGTACTATGTTTTTGGCTAGTTTGTTTTTTATTGGTGTAATAAACCCATAGTAGTTTTCTTACTATATAGAAATCAAATTTTTATTCTAATAATAAAGTTATATAAAAAAAACGAACAGACTTGTCTGGTTTAAAAAATGGTTTTATATTTGCATTGTGAGTAAAAGAGATACAAGAAAGGAAATTGTAGAAACAGCATCACGTTTGTTTTACAAGAAAGGGTATAATTTGACAGGTATCAATGAGATAATTGCAGAGGCGGGTATTGCTAAAGCAACATTGTATAGTCATTTTAGATCCAAAGATGATATATGTATTGCTTATTTACAACACAAAGATATCGTGTTCGTCGAAGCTTTAAAAGAGTTTTGTACTAGTAAAGAGAAGGGGGATCAACAAATTTTAGGTTTGTTTGAATTTCTTCTAGAATTTTACGAAGATGTGGATTTTACGGGATGTTGGTGTATACGAACAGTTTCTGAATTGCCACAAGAAAACGAGAAGATACGTGTAGAGATTCAAGGGCAGAAAAAAGGATTAATCCAAATCATAGAAAAGCTTTTAAGAGATAATAAGCCAACATATGATGAAGATAAAATCTCAATGATAGCCAAACAAATTTATTTGTTATATGAATCTGCTGTAGCGGAAAGTTATTTACATCAAGAAAGATGGCCTATTGAAAGTGCACGTTCAATGTGTCAAAAGTTATTGATGTAGAAATAATTATAATTTTATCAAAAATAAAAGACTTGAAAAGTCTTTTATTTTTGATAAAATTTAGACAGACTTGTTTGTTTAATTTATTTAAAAAAATTTAAAAAAAAATCATGGGAAATTTTTCAGGAAAAAGAGCTTTAATCATTGGTGGAACTAGTGGAATCGGATTACAAACGGCAAGTGCTTTATTAGCAGAAGGTGCAGAAGTGCATATTGTAGGAAGAAGTACAGATAAAGTGACATTAGAAGGAGTGAAAAAACATAAAGTAGACATTACAAATCAAGCCGATATCGATGGTTTAGCAACTACTATTGCAGGTTGGGATAACTTAGATTTCTTAGTGAATTCTTCAGGTATTTTCGGCCCTAAGTCATTTTTAGATCACACTTTAGAAGACTATAATTCTTATTTAGATTTAAATAGAGGTTTCTTTTTTATCACTCAAGCTGCGGCTAAAAAAATGAAAGATTCTAAAGGAGGATCTATAGTAAATGTAGGGTCTATGTGGGCTAAACAAGCTGTTAAGGCAACACCATCTTCTGCATATTCTATGCAAAAAGCAGGTTTACATTCATTAACACAACATTTAGCGATGGAATTAGCAGATCACGGAATTCGTGTAAATGCTGTTTCACCAGCAGTAGTAGCTACACCTGTTTATCATGGAGTGTTTGGAGGGAAAGAAGAAGCTGATAAAGCGTTAGAAGGTTTTCATGGTTTTCACCCAATTGGTAGAAATGGTTTAGCTGAAGACGTAGCGAATAGTATTATTTTCTTATTGTCAGATAAAACTTCATGGGTAACAGGAGCTATCTGGGATGTTGATGGAGGTGTAATTGCAGGAAGAAACTAAGAATAAATTTCAAGGTACATTATACATGTATTTGTGTTGTCAGGGTAATTAGTGTTAGTTGGTTGGGAAGTAGTTAATTATACTTCCCAACCTTTTTATATTTTTATAGTAGATGAAAAAAGAGACTATTGGTATTATTGGAGGTGGCTTATGTGGTTTGACCTTAGCTAGTAAGTTGAAAAAAGCAGGCTTTTCTATTAAATTATTAGAAGCAAATGATAGGTTTGGAGGTCGTATTTTTACAAAAGATGTAGAAGGGACAAAAGTTGAACTTGGTGCGACATGGTTATGGAGGTACAATAAGAATTTAATAGCTTTAGGGAAAGAGCTTAATATAGATTTCTTTGAGCAACAAATGGATGGAGATGCATTGTTTGAAGCTATGAATACTAATGAACCGCAACGTTTTCAGTTACCACCTAATCAAGAAATCAGTTATCGTACTAAAGAAGGTACTTTTCAATTTATAGAAAAGCTAGCTGGTCAATTGACAAAAGATGAAGCTTACTTAGATACAAAAGTATTGGCTGTAATTAAAGAAGGAGAAAAAATAAAGTTAACTACGGCAACAGGCGAGTTATATGTAGATAAGCTTGTGTCGACTTTACCCCCTCAATTATTAGTAAATACGATTTCATTTGTACCAGAGTTGCCAGAGGAAATTGCTTCTTTAGCAAATACAACACATACTTGGATGCAAGATTCGATTAAATGTGCTGTTGTTTTTAAAAGTCCATTTTGGAAATCTCAGGGACTTTCGGGAGTAGGTTTTAGTCATGTCGGTCCTTTTACAGAATTGTACGATCATACCAGTGCTGATGGAAAAACATTTGCATTGATGGGGTTTTTAAATGGAAGGCTGGCACAGGAATCTCAAGCTATTCGCCAAGAAAAAGTGTTGAAGCAGCTTCATAAATTTTTCGGTGAAGAAGTAAAGGAACAATTAGTGTCTTATGAAGAAAAAGTTTGGAATGAAGAACCATTAACCTTGTTTCCTAATGCTACATTTTTGAGTCCTCATCAAAATAATGGTCACCCTGGATATCAGAAGCCTTTATGGGGTAATACATTTTTTATAGCAGGTACAGAAACGGCTAGTGATTATGCAGGTTATATGGAAGGAGCCGTAATTAGAGCTTTAGAAATTGTAAAAATGTTATAAATATTTAACTAAGTTTTTTGATTCAACTTCTTTATTTACGATTGAAGGATGTGTTTCTTGTGGGGTATTTTCGATAAGTGTATTATAAGTAAGGACTTCCTCGTTTCTTCTAACGGTAAAAGAAACTTCAGTGCCAATATTCCAGTTTAGAGAAAGATTTAATAAGTGTTTAGCATTATTGAGGTCAAATTTTTTGTTGTTGACTGCCACTAAAACATCTTTCTCTTTAATACCTAATTTTCTTAAAAAACTACTTTTAAGGGCCATTTCGTTAAAGTAAATTTCGTTATTAGTTTCATCAGGAGATATATAATAAATATCACCATGCTGAAGATAACCTATCTCTTCTGTTTCTTTTTCCAAGGAAACACCAACTTTATTTAGAAAAGAGCCATAGTCAATAGGAGTTCCTTTTTCTACATATTCTTTTAAGAAATCAAAAACAGCAGGATTGGTAATGTTCTTAATAATCGAAAAAAGCTGTTCATCGTCAAAAGGCTTATCTTTTCCATAGGTGTTCGATAAGGTTTTCATCATGTCTAATATTGTTTTTTCTCCATTAGAATGTTCTCTAATTAGGATATCTACACACATGGCTATTAATGCTCCTTTTTCGTATACGTTAGGATAATTTGGTTTGTAAGTATCTTCCAATATGTGTTTACTCATAACTGTAAAAGATAAGTCGTCTTGATATTTTTTAGAGGCCTCAATTTTTTTAGAGATTCTTTTAAAGAATTCTTTTTTATCAATAAGCCCTTCTTCTACTTGAAATAAATGAGCAAAATATTCAGTAACCCCTTCATAAAGCCAAAGATGTTTTGACATTTTAGGGGTATTATAATTAAAATCATGAATTTCTTTAGAATGTATAGCTAACGGAGTGATGATATGGAAGAATTCATGAGATACAATATCGATTAAGTGTTTTTCAATTTTATGAAAAGGTAAATCGACAGGAAGAACAACAACTGTAGAATTGTTATGTTCTAATGCACCAAAACCTTTGGGGTATCTAGTGCCTCTTTTTGCTAAATAAAGAAAGATACTGTAGGTATTTGTGTGGTTAATGTCACCCATAAAGTGTTTTTGGGCGCTCATCATTTTCTGCATACTCGGTAGTAATTTTTTGGCAGAAATATTTTTGTTACTAGAATGTACTCCAAGGTTAACGGTAATATCATTTACGTTAAAACTTTCTGTTTCGTAGCGGCTAAGGAAAATAGGGTTATCAATTACAGAAGCGTAGCGATCGAAATGGAACGCTTTTTCTGTAATATTTGTGGTCTCTTCAGAAGACGTAGTAGGGTACGAGCATCCAAGATGTAAGTTTTTATGGTGCTTTATTTTTACTTGATAAGGAATGTTTGTTTGATTATTTAGATAACCAACAAAACCATGAAGATTAAGGATGTAATTGCGATGGTGTTCTATATTGGTTCCTGCAGGAGAGAAAACGTCATGGTCCTCTTCGATATCATAACTGTCATTTACTATATATTCTATTTTATGTAGTTTTTTAGCATTGGAAATATTCCATTGACTAGTGTCTTTTTGGATTATTTTTAATTCATTTCCAGATATATCGAAGGCTTTTATGTTTTCTAAAAATTGGCCATAATTATCTATAGTATATGTGCCAGGTATAATTTTAGGAATAAAAAAGCTAACCTCTTCCTGTTGTTGCTTTGCGGGGTAAAAATTTACTTTGACAGTATCGTCTGAAGTATCGTAAGCATCGATAATTATTTTATTAATATTAGTCGTCGCAGTAGGGATCGTTACATGTGATTTACAGCCTATAATTAGTAATAGTAAAAAGGATATTCTAAAAAAAAACTTCATATAATATATCTAAATATGACGCTCTAAAAATAGAGCCACACCATCTTCAGTACCAGATTCTGTATGGTATTTAGCCACTTGTTTAACTTCTTTTTTGGCATTGGCAACAGCTACACCAAAACCAACATTACTAAGCATTTCCATGTCATTGTAGTTATCACCAAATGCGGCAACTTCACTTAGTGGAATTGAAGAGTAAAGATTATCCAGTAAATAGATGACAGCCGTTTTTTTTGATATTTCTTTTGGGGATATTTCTATGTAAGTAGACTTCGAACGGTAGATGTGTAACTTATCTTGGTAATCTTTTTTTAAGAAAGCAGCCAATCGATCTATATCATCAATATTTCCCATACACATTATTTTATGAGCACCAATATTGCTTTTATTCCAAAGTGATAATACTTCTGGATTAGATAATACGGTTGCGTTTACCTTAGTATTATTGATTTCACGTAAAGCCCAATAGTCTTTTTTAGGGATATACCAATCATCGTTATGATAGAGACTGAAATGTATATTAGGGTCGAATTGAGTAATAATAGAAGAAATATCGTTTGGGATTTCCGTAGAATGTACCACTTTGTTATTTACTATTACTAGACCTCCGTTATAAGCAATTATAGGTTGATCTTCAATACCTCCTACTTTTTGTAAATGCCTCATAGCTTTAGGCATTCTCGCAGAAATAAGAACAATAGGAATATGGTCTTTTATAGACTTGAATATGTCTATAGTCCGTTTAGATAGGGTACGTTCGCTATTGATTAAAGTACCGTCAATATCAGAAAAAACAATTCGAATATTCATTACCTTTTCGAAATTTTATTTCCTGTAATCTGGCGTTGTCTAGAGCATTTAAATCTAGTCACACCATCAGTTCTTAAATATTGATGCTTGGTAGAACGCCCTTGCACTCTTTTTCTCCAACGTCTGAAACTTTGTGGTTTCATTTCAGCTCGCATTAATTTTATAACTTGTTGTTCTGAAATGCCAAATTGAAAAGTAATTGCTTCGAAAGGGGTGCGATCTTCCCATGCCATTTCTATAATTCGATCAAGCTCTCTTTCGTTGAAAGTAGGTGTAGTTTTATTAAAAGTCAATAGGATAATGTTTAGACAAATATAGTAAATCCTACTGTTTTGTTAGGTTTAGAACGGATAGTTGATTCCAATGTTGAAAACAGCCTTGTTTAATGATAAATTATTGAACCATCTCTCCCCTGTTTGTAATGCAGGGTTATGAATTTTGAAAGCAGTATCTAAGCGGAAAATAAAAAAACTAAAATCATATCGTATTCCTATACCACTTCCAATACCAAGTTCAGATAGGTCTTTAAGTCCATCAAAATTAAGGCTAGCATCATCGTCAAAATCATCAAGAATATTCCAAATATTACCTGCATCAACAAAAAAAGCTCCGTTTAATGCACCAAGAATATTAAAGCGATGCTCTATGTTAAATGCTAATTTGAAATTAGCTTCATTAAAGTCATTGATTCCTCCACTTGATCCTGGTCCAAGGCCATAAGCTGTCCAACCACGATTATCATTAGATCCTCCAGCAAAATAACTCTGGGTAAACGGAATGGTATTCGAGTTGTCATAAGGTATCGCAATTCCGATAAAGCTTCTTATGGCAAATATATTTTTATAGCCAAGATCCCAGTGTTTGATAAACTCTGTTTCAATTTTAAAAAATTGAGAGTAAGTTACATTAAAAAGACTTAGCTGATTGTTCGCATCAGGTTCAGAGTTTCTTAGTCGGGCTATGGATGATAATGTGTTTCCTGCACTTTCTAATTTGGTTCGAAATCGAAAGAAGTTTTCATCATAAATATTATTCCTGTTATCATAGATGAAACTAAGGCTAGAACTAAGGATAAGATTATTTTCTGTTAAACGCTTTCTTCTTTCAGAAATACTTCGAATACTTGAAAAATCGTCACGGTCAAGGGTAGTACGATTTGCTATAACATCATCAATAAATTGGTCGGTACCATTGTTAATTGTCAGGTTTCCTCCTTCATCGAAAAAATTAGAATCTATACCATCGGTTTCCTTAGCTATGGTATTCAGAGTTCTGTAACTACTTCGATAAACATTAAAATAGTTGTTAATATTTAAGTTTCGAACATATTGAAGGTTAAGAACATCGACAATGAATGACTTTTTCGTACTAGGTTTCCAGCTGTAACTGTAAGTACCGGCTACAGTTTCCTTATCCAAACCAATATTTTGTTGCGAGGTAGCACTTATTTTCATCGAAGTTCTCGGAGCACTTGATTTTTTTATCCAGCGATTTAAACCAAAAGGCAATAAAATTCTTGGAAAATTAAGTTTCGCATCTAATCCGAATTCAGAAATGTTAAAGAATTGATCTCTGTCTTCGGCAATATCATCAGAAGCACCAAAATTACTTCGTACTGCTATTTCAAAGTTTTCTGCTCTTCGGAATACATTTCGGATGTTTAGGGCACCATTGATTCCTATTCCAAAATCCTGAATGGTTGAGGTCGTAACATCAAAATTAACACTAAGGGCATACTTCTTTTTAGGAGTTAAAAGGATGTCAGCCACTAATTGGTCATCAGTAGAAGGGTCTTTTTTGAAATTAATGACAGGATATTTGAAAACACCTAAGTTGTTAATCGAATTATAAGTAAGTGTTCTTAGGCTATCACTGTAGATGCTGTTAGGAGTAAATTGTAAAGCATCTGCGATGGCTTTGGGTTTAAATTTCATCTTACCATAGGATAAGAACTCAATTCCATTATAAATTTTAGAATCCTGAATGTCTTTGTTTCTTCCTCTCAGATGATAGTCCGTGTACACATTTATACTTCCAATTCTTTTAGCCGTAAATGGTACTCTGTAAGTAGAATCTTGCGTAGTGATTTTACGATCAAATATCTTTAGTTGTAAATCGATTTCATGATTCTTGTTGATGGTGTCCGCAGTGAATTTGATGTAATCTTTTTCAAAATCAAAAAAGCCGTTATTCCTTAAGCGTTCTGTGATTTTATTTCTGTGATTTTCTAGTTCTTTGGTATTGTACGAATTGCCAGAAGTCAAAGCTTTCGAAAAGTGTTTTTTATAAACAGAATCTATTTGTTTAGATTCAATTTGAACTCCTATTTCAGAAGTTTTATAAGGAGATTCAGAATTAACATAATAATTAATTTGTGCTTTGGTGCTATCTATACTACGAATTTCATGTGAACTACTAACATCAAACCATCCTCGATTCCAGAAATAAGCTTCTAGTCTTTTTTTTGACTTTTCAATTTTTTTATTACTAATAATTACAGGAGCTTCACCTGTTTTTTTCTTCCAGTTATTAAAGTCTTTGCGTCTGCTAACAATTCTATTAACTTGCTTTTTAGATAAAAGTTGAGTTAAGAATTTCTTTTTTAAAGGCTTAGCGTTTAGTTTGTTTATGTAGATAGAATCTGCATTATCTTTGGCTAAGTTGTAAAAGTGAAGTTTTAGGGGATAGCCAAATAATTTTCTATTCGGTTTTTGAGCTAAATAATTGTAGAGATTTTTTTCGTCAGTTTCTTCTCCGTTTACATAGATTTTATTCTCAGTAAGAAGATATTTGCTTTTTGGGACTTTTTTCACCGAGTTACACCCAATAAAACTAAGTCCTAAACAAAATAATAGTAATATTTTTACATCAAATCTATTCAACCAAATTCTCATTTCTAGAGTAATTTCAAAAGTACACTATTTGTATGGTAAGCAAAAATCAAAAGAAACTGATTCGTAGTTTAAAGATGAAAAAATTCAGGAAGCAGCATAGTTTATTTGTTGCAGAAGGAATTAAAGTAATTCACGAGTTTTTAGATGCAGGTTTTCGGTTGGCTCATTTTTTTGTAGAGCAAGGTTTTGAATCGCATTTCAAAGAAGTGATTGCTGAAGCGATTATAATAAGTAGTGCAGATTTAAAGCAAATTACTTTTTTAACCACTTCTCAGAAAGCTTTGGCTGTTTTTGAATTACCTAAAAAAAAGGAGCACTTGAGTTCCGATATAGAACTTGTATTAGATGAGGTTAATGATCCTGGGAATTTAGGGACTATTATACGCCTAGCAGATTGGTTTGGGGTCAAAAAAATATATTGCTCATTGAATACCGTAGACTGTTATAACCCAAAAGTGGTACAATCGACGATGGGTTCTTTAGCTAGGATCGAGGTAGAATATTTAGATATTGTATCCTATTTAACAAATAATAAAAAGCCAGTTTATGGTGGATTTATGGACGGTAATAATGTTTATCAATCTACTTTAAAAAAGGAAGCGATTATAGTAATGGGGAATGAAGCTAATGGGATTTCTTCTGGTGTTGAGTCTTTGATTACAGAAAGAATTGCAATTCCTCGATTTGGAGATATTCAAAAAACAGAAAGCTTAAATGTAGCTACAGCTACAGCTATTTTGTTAAGTGAATTTAAGAGGGGTTAAGAAAATTTGAATCAAAAAAAAGTGCAACAAATATCAAGATATCAGTTGCACTAAGTCAAATTTCAACAATTTATATCTTTAATCAAAGAGTCATTAATACCTGCTGATTGAAAGAATGAATATGCAATAGTATTATTTAATACTGATTTGTTTGGTTACATCACCTTTAGAGGTTTCTAAAGTCAAGAAATAATTTCCTGTAGTTAAGCTTTCGCTTAGTTTCAATGAAAAAATATTTCCTTTCTCCACGATACTAGGAGTATCTACTAATTGAGAAGCACTGTTATACAACCTTGCTTT
Source organism: uncultured Aquimarina sp. (assembly GCA_947493035.1). Lineage (GTDB taxonomy): Bacteria > Bacteroidota > Bacteroidia > Flavobacteriales > Flavobacteriaceae > Aquimarina. Next base: position 88,960 of record CANLOW010000007.1, on the reverse strand, counting down.
ATCAAGTGATATAGAATTTGCTAAAGTAATCGCAACAGTATCTTTTTTAGGGTCTATAGGGTTAGGATAGATTTTAAGGTTATCTGGATTGTTAAAAAAGCTATTTACACTTAAGTTTACTTCAGGTAAATCGAATGGGTGTCTAATACCAATAACTGGCGAAAGATCAACTTGATATAAATTGGTCGCACCAGTTACAAAAAGTAAATTCATATCACTTCCTCCAAACGTACAATTTGTTACTTTCTCTGGGAAATTTATAGTTTGAATAGGTTCAAGTTGAGAGCCATCATAAATATGAACCTTAGATTTAGCTGTTACATAAAGCTTTCCATCAGTATCTACAGCCATACCATCAGCTTGAGAAATAGGAGGTACTGGATCTGGTAGTTCTCCGAAAAGCACTCTGTTAGATAAGGCACCTGTGCTTTGATCAATATCATATTTATAGATATCTTTTAAAGAAGTATTGTTCGCATATACATTTAATCCATCAGGGGAAATAATGATACCGTTAGGGTTTGTTGTGCCAAAATCATCTTGTTTTACTACTGTACCGTCTGGTTGTCGGTAGTAAATAGCAGTACTTGGTTGTGTAATTGGAGATTCAAAACGTGGGTCTGTAAAATATAGACCTCCTCTTTTATCGTAACAAAGATCATTCGGACCATTAAAAGGCTCGCCATTAAAAGTGCTAACTAAAGTTACAGGATTTGTACCGTCAACTTCACGAAGTGTTATGCTTCCAGTACTACCTTGACAAACAGTAAGTTTGTTGTCTTTGTTGAACATCAGTCCATTGGCTCGTTCAGAGTTAGAATAAGCAATAGAAAAATCACCAGAAGTCAAGTTGTATTTACGAACAACTCCTGCAGTGATGTCTGTAAAGAAAATGTTGTCTATGCCGTCCCAAGCTGGTCCTTCACAAAAAGAGAAATTAGTTACGTCTGCGCTTAAGTTTACAGGGGTTAACTCTTCAGTGCTTTGTGCGAATGAAGAAATACAGCCTAACAGTGCTATAGCTGATTTTGCTAGAGTTTTCATGTAGAATTTGTGTTAATTATTGTTTAGTATGCAGTAATATTAAGGTTTTTTGTTTTAATAATTGATTTTTAGTGATTTAAATAGGGGGTTGAAAGAGGGGTAATTGCGTTAATTATTTATTAAAATTTAATTCCTAGTAAGTTGATAGGGTAGAAGGAGACTATCTTTAAAATTAAACTTTAAAATCATCATTATGGCACATATCAGATTAGGAGATGAAGCTCCAAATTTCACTACACAAACTTCTTTAGGAGAAATTAATTTTCACGAATGGATAGGGGATAGCTGGGCTATATTATTTTCTCATCCAGCAGATTATACACCTGTGTGTACTACAGAACTTGGTACTGTAGCTAATTATAGCGCTGAATTTGCAAAACGAAATGTTAAGCCAATAGCATTGAGTGTAGACGGTGTAGAATCTCACTTGGGATGGATTAAGGATATCAATGAAACACAAAATACAGAAGTGAATTTTCCAATCATCGCTGACGAAGATCGTAAAGTGGCAGAGCTTTATGATATGATTCACCCTAATGCGGATAATAAATTGACAGTACGTTCCGTGTTTATTATAGATCCTTCTAAAAAAGTAAAACTAACCTTAACTTATCCAGCTTCTACAGGAAGGAATTTTGATGAGTTATTAAGAGTAATCGATTCATTACAGTTGACAGCTTACCATAAAGTAGCGACTCCAGCAAATTGGAATCAAGGAGATGACTGTGTCATTGTACCAGCTGTTAAAAATGAAGAAATTGCAGATTTATTCCCAAAAGGACATAAAGAAGTAAAGCCTTATTTACGATTGACTCCTCAGCCTAATATTTAGTTCTTTTAGATAAGAGAAGCGAGATATTAGATTACTTCGCTTCTATATATAAAAAATCCAGATTTGAATTTTTCAAATCTGGATTTTTGTTTTCAATACAATTATCATTTAGATATGTAAACTTTACAAAAACTATAATACGTATAGTTAACGAAAAAAACAGGTCTAATAGCGCGAAGCGGTCTAATATCTAAATTCTAGTATTTATTTATACTGCTACATCGTATTCACGAAGTGCATCATTTAAAGAAGTCTTCTTGTTAGTACTCTCTTTACGTTTACCAATAATTAAAGCACAAGGTACATTGTACTCGCCAGCAGCAAACTTCTTAGGATAACTTCCAGGTATAACTACAGAACGTGCAGGTACAATACCTTTGTAAATTACAGGCTCATCACCAGTAACATCAATAATTTTTGTAGAACCAGTTAATACAACATTAGCACCTAATACCGCTTCCGATTCTACACGACATCCTTCAACAACGATACAACGAGAACCGATAAATGCATTATCTTCGATGATAACAGGAGCAGCTTGTAATGGCTCTAATACTCCACCAATACCAACACCTCCACTTAAGTGAACGTTTTTACCGATTTGGGCACAACTACCAACTGTTGCCCAAGTATCTACCATAGTACCTTCGTCTACATAAGCACCAATATTAACATAACTTGGCATTAAGATGGTACCAGGAGAAATGTATGATCCTTGACGTGCTGAAGCACCAGGAACAACACGAACACCTTTCGCTTCATAATCTTTCTTTAAAGGCATTTTGTCGTGGTATTCAAATATACCAGCCTCTAATGTTTCCATTTTTTGAATAGGGAAATAAAGTACTACACCTTTCTTAACCCATTCGTTTACTTGCCAACCATTTTCAATAGGTTCAGCAACACGAAGTTTTCCTTCATCTAATAATGCAATGACTTCACGGATTGCATCTTGAGTAGCTTGTTCTTTTAGTAACTCACGGTTATCCCAAGCTTTTTCTATAATTTCTCTTAATTGTTCCATTTTATTTGCTTTCGCAAATAGCTTTAGATCTATCGATTTAGACCTAAGCCATAAGCATGATTAAATTATTCTTCTTCGTTGGTAGTTTCTTCAGAAGGGATTTCTTCTTCTTTGATGGCTTCATCTAAAAGATTTCCTTTTTCTAATAAATTATACCATTGTACTACTTTCTTGATATCACTAACGTATACACGATCTTCATCATATTCAGGTAATACTTCACGGAAGAATTTTTCTAATTCACCCTTAGAAGATTTATGACCAATAGTCGCTTTTCCGTCTTCTTTTTGATAAATAGCTTTGAATACTTCTCTTAATGGAATTTCTTCTCCGTAAGTGTAAATCGCAATTTCATTTAATACGCTTACATTATTACGTAGACTAATAGATTGTCTTTTTCCATCTAACAAAGATTCTGCTAAGAAACCGCCTCTAGTTTGTGCCAATAATTTGTATAAACCTGGTTTACCAGAAACTGCAATAATTTTTTCTAAACTCATATTCTAATGTTAAAGCCTAGCAAAGATATAACTTTACCCTACAATCTAGGCAGATATAAAAGTGCTGTTTTTGTGTTTATCTTCCTTTTTTCTGTAGTGGGAAGCGCATGCGGTAATCTGCATTTGTTTTCCCTTTAGAAATATTAGTTAATTTTCCTTTTAGGATACGCTTTTTTAATCCAGAGAGCTTGTCAGTAAACAATACTCCTTCGATATGATCATATTCATGCTGAATAACCCTTGCTGCTAAACCGTCAAAAGTTTCAGTAAATTCATTGAAGTTTTCATCGAAATAATGAACTTTAATCGTTTCGTGTCGCCATACATCTTCTCTAACATCAGGGATAGAAAGACAACCTTCATTAAAAGCCCATTCCTCACCAGTTTCTTCAAGAATGGTTGGATTTATAAATGCTTTTTTGAATCCTTTCAATTGTTCTGCTTCTGTTTCTGACAATTCATCATCATCTGCAAAAGGAGAAGCATCTACTAAAAATAGACGAATGGCACGTCCGATTTGAGGGGCAGCCAAGCCAACACCATGTGCGTTATACATGGTTTTCCACATGTTATCTAATAATTTTTCTAACTCAGGGTAATCCTTATCGATCTCTTTTCCTACTTTTTTTAATACGGGGTCTCCGTAGGCAACTATAGGTAATATCATTTATTATGGCTTTTAACTGTTAGGTAAAAACGATTAGCTTTTGAAACATCAAAATTACTATGAAATATTTATTTCATTGGTATAGACGACGAAAATATATGAAGATAGGTGTGTAGATCTTCGTGATTAGAGTTAGTTTCGGTATTGTAAAAAGTCTTGTAGGATCAAGGTTGCACTAATTTTATCTACCAAACCTTTGTTTCGTCTTTTCTTTTTAGAAATACCAGAAGCAAGCATCGTGTCAAAAGCTAATTTTGAAGTAAATCGCTCGTCTATTCGATGGATTTCTTGTGTCGGGAATTCCTTTTTTAAGGTTTCAATAAATGGTTTTATTTGAATTTCTATTTCAGAAGCTTCTCCATGCAATCTTTTAGGTTCCCCAATCACAAAAGCTTCTACTTTGTTAAAAATCATATAGTCTTTAAGGAAAGTAATCAATTTTTCAGTTGGTACGGTGTCAAGACCACTAGCAATCATTTGCATGTCGTCTGTCGTTGCTAGACCTGTTCTTTTGCTTCCGTAATCTATCGCGATGATTTGTCCCAAAGTATGTAATTTAAAGTACAAAAATACAATTAATAGAAGTTGCGAATGGTAGTTTAAAGAATACTTTCTTAGTGTTATTTCTCGATAAATATGAGACTGTAAGAGTAATGTTAGTTTTTAAAGTAGGCTTTTTTAAAGATTTAATGAGAAGTATAAGTTTTGGGTGTAATAGTAGTTTGTTGATTTATGTATAGCCTCAATATTAAATATTCAGTAATAAATATTCCATCTTCAATCCTCAATTCGTACTTTTGCCCCGATATTTTAAAAACTAAAGCGAGCTGCAAATGCACGAAACGAAATACATATTTGTTACGGGAGGAGTATCATCTTCATTAGGAAAAGGAATTATTGCAGCTTCATTAGCTAAATTATTACAAGCTAGAGGGCATAGAGTAACTATTCAGAAATTAGATCCATATATTAATGTAGATCCTGGTACATTGAATCCGTATGAGCATGGAGAGTGTTATGTTACTGATGATGGTGCCGAAACAGATTTGGATTTAGGGCATTATGAAAGATTTTTAAATGTTCCTACATCTCAGGCTAATAACGTTACTACAGGAAGAATTTATCAAAGCGTTATAGAAAAAGAACGTAGAGGTGAGTTTTTAGGAAAAACGGTTCAAGTTGTTCCTCATATTACCAATGAGATAAAAGAACGTATTCAGATTCTTGGTAAATCAGGAGATTTTGATATTGTTATTACAGAAATTGGAGGTACAGTTGGTGATATAGAATCGCTACCATATATCGAAGCTGTAAGACAGTTGAAGTGGGAGTTAGGAGATGAAAATTCTATGGTCATTCATCTAACTTTAGTGCCATACCTAGCTGCCGCTGGAGAATTAAAAACAAAGCCAACTCAACATAGTGTAAAGACATTAATGGAAAGTGGGTTAAAGGCAGATGTACTGGTTTGTCGTACAGAACATGAGTTAAGTAGTGACTTACGCAGAAAATTAGCATTGTTTTGTAATGTTAAAAAAGAAGCTGTCATACAATCAATAGATGCTTCTACGATATACAAAGTGCCAAATTTAATGTTACAAGAGCGACTAGATCGTGTAGTGTTAGAGACATTTGGATTACCTGTAGCAGATAAAGTAGATTTAACAGCGTGGAACAATTTTGTAACACGTCATCAAAACCCTCAACATCAAGTAACAATTGGATTAGTCGGGAAATATGTAGAATTACAAGATTCTTACAAATCGATATTGGAGGCTTTTATTCATGCAGGAGCTGAAAATGAAGTGAAAGTAAAGGTAGAAAGTATTCATTCTGAATTTTTGAAGCCAGAAGAAGTAGCAGACAAATTAGGACATTTAGACGCAGTACTTGTTGCACCAGGTTTTGGGGAAAGAGGAATAGAAGGGAAGATTGATGCGGTTCGTTATGCTAGAGAAAATAATATTCCATTTTTAGGAATTTGTTTAGGAATGCAAATGGCTGTGATAGAATATGCTCGTAATGTCGTAGGTTTGGAAGATGCGATTTCTCAAGAACAAAATCCTGAGGCCGAACATCAAGTAATCAACCTTATGGAAGAGCAAAAAGATGTTACAGACATGGGAGGGACTATGCGTTTAGGTGCTTGGGCTTGTGAGTTAGTTGAAGGTAGCAAGGTTTATGAAGCATATGGAGAAAAAGATATTTTAGAACGCCATAGACATAGATATGAATATAATTCTCAATACAAAGAACAATTAGAAGCGGCAGGTTTAAAAACTACAGGGATTAATCCTAAAACAGGTTTAGTAGAGATTGTAGAAGCGACAGATCACCCTTGGTTTGTAGGAGTTCAATATCACCCAGAATATAAAAGTACTGTGCTAAAACCACACCCACTATTTGTGGCGTTTGTGAAAGCAGCATTAGAAAATAATCAAACAAAGAAATAATCTTACAATACTTATGGAAGAGAAGCAGTTCGATGCTAAATCTATAATTGGCTATGTGCTATTATTAGCCATAGCTTTTTGGTTTTTTTATGTAAACAAGCCAACAGAAGAAGAATTAGCAGCACAGAAAGCTAAGCAAGAGCAAGTTGAAAGTGCCAAACAAGAAATAAAACAACCTTTAGTAGAAGTTGCTCCGAAAGCAGCAATGGATTCATTGGGTAAAGTAGCTGCTTATCAGCAGTTAGGTTCTTTTGGATATTCGCAAACATTAGCTTCTGCTAATGGAGGGGAGACTGTCATAGAAAATGATGTACTTCGCTTGAAGATTAACAATAAAGGAGGGTATATCAAAGAAGCTGAATTGAAAAAATTTAAGACTTCCGATTCTATTCCTGTTTACCTTATAAAGGAAGGAGAGAATGCATCTCTAGGATTGACTTTCAATACTCGTGATAATCGAGTGTTGGATACTAGAGAGTTGTTCTTTGACCCTACATTACAGAAAGTAGGGGATAGTCAGCAGCTTTCAATGCGTTTAAAAGTGTCTGCAACTCAATATTTAGAGTATGCTTATACATTAAAACCTAATGAATACATGCTTGACTTTGCAGTGCGTTCTAATGGGTTAGAACAAGTTTTTGATACTTCAAAGGAGATTAATTTGAATTGGGAGTTAGAAGCGCTTAGTCATGCAAAGAGTAATTCTTTCGAGAATCGTTATACTAAACTTTATTATGAATATGAAGGAGGTAAAGATAATAACCTAGGAATTAGTGACCTTAAAGAAAAAGAAGTAGAAGATGTAAGTTATGTTGCTTTTAAACAACACTTTTTCTCATCTATACTTTTGACGAATACGTCATTTAAAAAAGCCAAGTTAGTATCTGAAAATCTGATCGAAGACGAAGATGTAGATACTTTAAAGCTTAAGAAGTTTACTTTAAAAACACCATTGGTAGCTTCATCGGGGAATTTGAACTATGATATGAATTGGTACTATGGGCCAACAGATTATAAAATTCTAGATGGTTATGACAAAAACTTAGATGAGGTAGTTGACCTTGGATGGGGTATTTTCGGAATGTTGAACAAATACGCATTTATGCCATTGTTCGATTTTTTAAATAAATTTTTACCTGCCGGAATAGCTATTATTTTGATGACGATTTTAGTGCGTTTGGCTATGTCGCCAATTAACTTCAAGCAATATTTATCTCAAGCTAAGATGAAGGTTTTAAGACCTGAAATCAATGAGGTGAATGAGAAGTATAAGGATAATGCTATGAAAAAGCAGCAAGAGACAATGGCTATATATAGTAAAGCTGGTGTCAACCCTATGTCTGGGTGTATTCCTGCTTTATTACAAATGCCTGTCTTCTATGCGTTATTTAGCTTTTTTCCAATGGCGATACAATTAAGACAAAAAGCATTTATGTGGGTAGATGATTTATCAAGTTATGATATTATAGCCGAGCTTCCTTTTAAAGTGCCATTTTATGGCGATCATATTAGTTTATTGCCAATTATAGCCTCAGTTGCGATGTTTTTTAATGTGCAATTGACAGGAAGTCAAGCGATGCAACAAACCCAACAGCCAGGTATGCCGAATATGAAATTTATGATGTATCTGTCACCAGTCTTTTTATTATTCTTCTATAATAACTTTAGTTCTGGTTTATCATTATATTATTCGGTGTCTTATATCATTACGATAGGGATAGTGTTGGTGATTAAAAATTTCCTTTTAGATGAAGATAAAATTCATGCTCAAATAGAGGAAAATAAAAAGAAGCCTAAAAAACAAAGTAAATTTAAACAGCGACTACAGCAAGCCATGCAAGAAGCTGAAAAGCAACAAAAAATAAAGAAAAAATAAGAAGGAACATATTCTTATAATAGATAGTATAGCCCTCGAACAATTTTGTTCGGGGGTTATTTTTTACGCAACCTTTTTTGATTTTTCACATCTTTAAATAAATATGATATGAAAAAAGGAATGCTATTATTGCTAATAATCTCTCTTGTTGTTTCTTGTGATATAGTAGATGACTCAACTAACGATAAGGAATTAGTACCGGAAATGGAAATGTCGAATATTCAATCCGTTAAATATGGAAATTCTTTCGGGTTTTGTGTTGGATTTTGTAATAGAGAAATAGAAGTTCGTAATACGAATATTCAATTTGAAGCGAATACAAATGAAGTAGAATCTAAAACGATAAATAGGAAAAGTAATATTGATATAAATTATTGGGAGGTATTAATTAAAAGTATAGATATTAATGATTTTATTTCCTTGAAATCTACTATTGGTTGCCCTGACTGTGCAGATGGAGGAGCCGAATGGCTAGAAGTTAAAGGTGCTAATGTTGATTATAAAGTTACTTTTGAATATGGAAACGAGCCACAAGTTTTGAAAGATGCTCTAAGGTTGTTAAGAGCGTATAATGATGTGTTTGAAATAGATGATGATAAGCAGTTGGCTTTCAATGAAAATGTATTAATTAACGTAAATGGAGTCATAAAGGGAATAATAGAAACAAGAGGTTTTAGTAAGTTTTTAATTGGTATTCCAAATAATAAAGACACTGTTTTTTATTTTGATGAACAATTACCTTTTAATTTAAGAAAAGATAATTTGAAAGTGAACTTTATAGGAGTATTGAAAAAAGATTCAACAGATGTTTTTAAGCCTGCTGCTAATGATGTCCCAATTTTTGATTTTAGAGCAAGAAATATAAGGGTGTTTTAAAATACAATGAGTATTGATTGAGAAATTAATAAATTACCCTTCGATTTAAAGAAATCGAAGGGTAATTTGGATAATAGAAACTCTAAAGAGTCTAGGGGTGTTTATGGTAGCAAAACACTTTCAATAACGTGGATAACACCATTTGAAGCCTGTATATCTACAGCTAAAATATCTATATCAGCGGTACCATTACCAGAAGTAATTTTAGCGGGATTGTTATCATTTCCAGGTAGATTAATTGTGATGTCACCATTTAATGTAGTTGCTGTTAAATCATCTGATAAATCGCCTGATACAACATTAGCTTCTTTGATGACATGATGTAATAATACATTAGTTAATGGTCCTTCTGCTGGAATTGCATCAAGTTTAGCAAATGCATCATCGTTGGGAGCGAACACCGTAAATGAAGGGTTTAAACCATCACTATTTGTGTCAATAGTTCTGCTAAGAATACCCGCGAAATCTGTCTCAGGAGTTAATTTAGTTAAAGCCTTTACTAAAGTAGAAAAGTTAGGGTCAGCGGTTGCGAATGTAACAATTGTTGGTAATGCAATTACTTCTTCTATAGCATGAATGATTCCGTTATTGGCATCAAAAGCATCTGGGGTAGTTACAGTTACTCCACCGTTAATAACAACATCATTACCGTCAACAGCATAGTATGTAGAAAGATTTGTAGCATCTCCTGTAAAGTCAGTTGGACCTGCAGCGGCGTTTTTGACATATCCAGGGGCACTTGCAGTAACGGCATTTGCTTTCAATTCGGATCCAGAAATTACATGATTCAATAATATGTTTCTAACTAAATCTACTTCTTCGTCAGTGTCAATATCAGCAAGTCCATTGGGAAAGCCGTTGGCAGTCAAAAAAGCACTGAGCGCACCATTGTTGGGTGCAAATACTGTATATTGGGTACTAGTATCATTCAATACAGTATCCAGTCCAGTGGCTTTTAGTGCAGCAGCTAATAAACTGTAGTTTTCATTTGTTTTTACAAAGTTTGTAATAGTTGTGCCAGGATCTGCGTTATCATTATTGTCATCATCAGAGCAAGAGATAAATAAACTTGTGCATAAAGCAATTGGTAAGAATTTTGTTAGAAGTTTCATGATTTATTATTTTTATTGTTCATCTAATTAACGTTTAAATATTGTTTATTCTTTTATGTATTTTGTTAAACATTTTTTAATTTGCATTTGTTTTATTTTGTTTAATCTTGTGGGTTTTGCTCAAATTAACCAATACCATGATGATGGTACGCGACACGGTTTGTGGGAGAAGAAATTCGAAGGGACCGAACAAATACGCTACACGGGAAGGTTTGATCACGGAGTAGAAGTAGGGAAATTTAAATTCTACAAAAGAGGATTTAGTAGCCAACCGACAGCTATTAAAACATTTTCAAATAAAGGTAGAGTAGCTGATTTAGTATACTATTCTCAAGCAGGTAATGTAATTAGTAAAGGAAGGTTGGTAAATAGAAAGAGAGAAGGTACTTGGTTACATTATCATAAAAATAGTTCTAAAGTGCTGACTGAAGAAAACTATAAGGAAGATAAATTAAATGGCAAACAGACTACTTTTTATGATAACGGTCATGTGGCTGAAACAACAGAATATGTCGAAGGAAAAAAGGAAGGGAAGCAATTAGTTTATTCTGTTAAAGATATACTTATTAAAGAATTTACATATCAAAACGGAGTTCTAGAAGGAATCAATAAATTTTATTCAGGAAAGGGAAATCTTATCATTGAAGGAAACTATAAAAATGATAAAAAGGTAGGGACGTGGAAGTATTATGAGAACGGAAAATTGATAAATGAGAAGACTTACAAGTAGTTGTCTAACGAACTTATGCTCATTTAGTACTTGAAATAATGGAGGATTATTGTTCTCGGATAAATACGGAGCTTAAATTATTATATTAATAAGATATATGAGTTTTTATTTTCATTTTATTAACTACGAAAACCTTTGATAGTTTGTATTTTTACGCAGTATTTTTAATCCTAAAACATTAAATAATGAAAGTAACTGTTGTTGGTGCTGGAGCTGTAGGTGCCAGTTGTGCAGAATATATTGCTATTAAAAATTTTGCTTCTGAAGTAGTAATCCTTGATATTAAAGAAGGATATGCTGAAGGAAAAGCGATGGATTTAATGCAAACTGCGTCTTTGTTAAATTTTGATACTCAAATTGTAGGAAGTACAAATGATTATGCAAAAACTGCTGGTTCTGAAGTAGCTGTAATTACTTCTGGTATTCCAAGAAAGCCAGGGATGACTCGTGAAGAGTTAATTGGAATTAATGCAGGTATCGTAAAACAAGTTTCGGAAAACTTAATCAAACATTCTCCAAACGTAATTATCATTGTAGTAAGTAACCCAATGGATACAATGACTTACTTAGTACATAAAACAACTGATCTTCCTAAAAACCGTATCATCGGTATGGGAGGTGCTTTAGATAGTGCTCGTTTCAAGTATCGTTTGGCTGAAGCTTTAGAAGCTCCAATTTCAGATATTGACGGAATGGTTATAGGAGGGCACTCTGATAAAGGAATGTTGCCATTGACACGTTTAGCTACTAGAAACAGTGTTAAAGCTTCTGAGTTTTTAACAGAGGAACGTTTAGAGAAAGTAGCTGCTGATACTAAAGTAGGTGGAGCAACATTAACAGGTTTGTTAGGGACTTCTGCTTGGTATGCACCGGGTGCAGCAGTATCTAGTATGGTACAAGCAATTGTTTGTGATCAAAAGAAAATGTTCCCATGTTCTGCTTTATTAGAAGGAGAGTACGGAATGGAAGATATCTCTATAGGTGTACCAGTTCTTTTAGGAAAGAATGGTATCGAGAAAATCGTAGAAATTGAATTAGATGAGGCTGAAAAAGCTAAGTTGGTAGAAAGTGCTGAAGGTGTACGTAAGACTAACGGATTGTTAGAATTGTAAAAAATAATTGAAGCATAAAAAAGGTCGTAATTCTTAGAATTACGACCTTTTTTTATACTTACTAGTTTGAAGAGGGAAATAATTATTTAGAATTAGCCTTTGCTTTTTCCATTCCTTCGTCAATCATATTATAGAATTGATCTAACTTAGGTAATACTACGATACGAGTTCTACGGTTAGCCGCTTTGTTCGCTCTAGTATCATTAGATGTTAAAGGAACATAATGGCTTCTTCCTGCCGCAGTCATACGAGAAGGGTTTACTTTAAATTCATTTTGCAATACACGAACTACAGCAGTTGCACGCTTCACAGATAAATCCCAGTTATCTAAAAGAACACCTTTTTTATAAGGAACATTGTCAGTATGTCCTTCCACTAAAAATTCAATTTCAGGTTTGTTGTTTACTACAGTAGCTACTTTTCCTAAAACAGTTTTAGCCTTACTAGATACGTTGTAACTTCCACTGTTGAATAACAATTTGTCAGAGATAGAGATGAATACAACTCCTTTCTCAACATTTACTTCAATATCTTCATCATTTAAATTTCCTAAAGCTCCTTTTAGACTTGTTACTAAAGCAAGTGTTACCGAATCCTTTTTAGTTATAGCGTCGCGTAAAGAACTAATTTGAACATCTTTTTCTTTAATGCTCTCTAAAGAACGCTCTAAGTTTTGAGCTTCTTTTGTAGAAAGTGTTGCTAAGTTGTTTACGTTGTTTTGTAATGCAGCATTAGAATTCTTTAATAAGTTTATCTTTTCTCTCAATAAACCGATTTCATTCGAGCTAGAATTTTTTTGCTCTTCACAAACATTAAGCTTTAGTGTAGCACTGTCTAATAATTCTTTTGTTTTTTTCTGTTTTTCTTGTAATGCAGTCAATTCTTTTTTTGAAGCACAAGAAGTTAAAACCGCCGCTAAGGTAGCAGCCATCAATATGATTTTTTTCATAGTTGAAAATTGGGGTTAGTAATTCGTTTAATTTGTCTTAACAATATTAATATTCTCATCCCTTATAAACAAAGGCATTCACAGTTTTTTAAGGTTTAATGAAGTAGTTTGTCTTTTTTATAAGGTCATTTGTGATTTAGAATCAATACTTTTCAAGTGTAAGTCTAAAAGACTGATATTTTAATTACTCCTAAAAGTTAGAAATGTTACAAATGGTGTTTTTAATTATTTTTGGTGTGGTAAAAAAAGATAAAATATTTTGGACTAGTCTTGAGGTTTGAGAGTTATTTCTTTGAAATGCTTTTTAAGGTTTACTCTCAGTAGTTTCTTTGGTTATTCTATATAAACAAACAATCCCCTTCAAGTTAATGGAGAGGATTGAATTTCTTTTAGTGTTGTAACTTGAATAAGCTTATAGTAAATCAAAACGATCTAATGTCATTACTTTATTCCACACTTTAGCAAAAGCTACTGCAAATTGTTTTTTATAATCATCACTAGCATAAACTTCAGATAAAGCACGAAGTTCTGAATTTGAACCGAAAATAAGGTCGGCACGTGTTGCAGTCCACTTTGTTTTACCTGTAACTCTATCTTTACCATTAAAGACTTCTTTATTGTCATCAATAGCTTCCCATTTAGTATTGATATCTAAAAGATTTACAAAGAAATCATTTGTTAAAGCTTCAGTTTTTTTGGTAAACACTCCATGTTTAGAGTTGTCAAAATTAGTGTCTAATACTCGTAGACCTCCAATTAGAATAGTCATTTCAGGTGCTGTAAGACCTAATAATTGAGCTTTGTCTACAAGTAGTTCTTCTGTAGAAAGTGAATACTTTCCTTTTTTGTAATTTCTAAATCCGTCAGACAGAGGTTTTAAAATATTAATAGATTTACTATCCGTTAGCGCTTGTGTTGCATCAGTACGTCCCGGTGTAAAAGGAATTACGACATTGATTCCTGCATTTTTAGCTGCTTTTTCAATAGCAGTATTTCCTGCCAGTACAATTAGATCAGCTAAAGAAACTTTCTTCGAGCTAGAAGAATTGTTAAAATTAGTTTGTATACCTTTTAAGCCATTCAATACTTTCTTTAGTTGAGTTGGGTTATTAACCTCCCAGTTTATTTGTGGTTCTAATTGAATTCTAGCACCGTTAGCACCACCTTTTCTATCAGTATTACGGTATGTAGATGCCGATGCCCAAGCAGTTTCAGTTAATTCACTAATGCTTAATTCGCTATTTAGGATTTCTTTTTTAAGTGATAAGATATCTTTGTTATCTATTGTTTTGTAATCAGCTTTAGGGATAGGATCTTGCCATAAAAATTCTTCTTTAGGAATTTCAGGTCCTAAGTAAATACTACTTGGTCCCATATCTCTGTGAGTTAGTTTGAACCAAGCTTTAGCAAAAGCTTTATCGAATTCTTTTGGGTTTTCATAAAATCTACGAGATATCTTTTCGTAGATAGGGTCAAAACGAAGAGAAAGGTCTGTTACCAGCATTGTAGGTGTATGCTTTTTGTTTTTATCGAAAGCATCAGGATAGATTTTGTCTGTGTCTTTGGCTTGAAATTGATGTGCGCCAGCAGGGCTTTTTACTAATTCCCATTCTCTTTCGAATAAGCTTTCAAAAAAACCATGGCTCCATTTATTAGGTGTTTTTGTCCAAACGACCTCTAAGCCTGAAGTTATCGTGTTTTCTGCATTTCCAGATTTGTAATCACTTGTCCAGCCTAATCCTTGTTCTTCTATGCTTGCTGCTTCAGGTGCTTTGCCTACATGTTCAGCGCTAGCTGCACCATGAGCTTTACCTACAGTGTGTCCTCCAGCAATTAAGGCTACGGTTTCTTCATCATTCATTCCCATGCGACCGAAGGTAGTTCGGATATCGTGAGCAGCTAATTTAGGGTCAGGATTTCCATTAGGTCCTTCAGGGTTTACATAAATTAGTCCCATATGTGCTGCAGCTAATGGTTTTTCTAGGTTGCCTTCCTCATCATAACGTTTGTCATTTGCTAACATTTCCGTTTCAGCACCCCAGTATACATTACTATTTGCTTCCCAAACATCTTCTCTTCCTCCTGCAAACCCTAATGTTTCAAACCCCATTGATTCGTATGCTACATTTCCTGCTAAGACCATTAAGTCAGCCCATGAAATTTTGTTTCCATATTTCTGTTTGATAGGCCATAATAGCCTTCTAGCTTTATCTAGGTTGGCGTTATCTGCCCAACTATTTAAAGGAGCAAATCGTTGTTGTCCTTCACGTGAGCCTCCTCGTCCGTCTCCAGTTCGATATGTTCCAGCACTGTGCCATGCCATACGTACAAAAAAGCCTCCGTAATGTCCGTAATCAGCAGGCCACCAGTCTTGAGAATCGGTCATTAGGTTGGCTAGGTCTTTTTTTAATGCTTGATAATCCAGTTCTTGGAAGACAGTCCTATAATTAAAGCCTTCTCCCATTGGGTTGCTTAAATTTGAATGTTGTCTTAGTACTTTCAAATCTAATTGATTTGGATACCATTGTCTGTTTGTAGGGCCATTATCTGTAACAGTTAATCCTGCAGACTTTCCTTTACTGCTAAAGCCAAAAGGGCAACCGCCACCTGTTTTTGGCTTTTCATTTGTCGTGTCTGTACTTTTTAAGTTACAGGAAAACAGAGTCAGTGCTCCTAAGATAATACTGAGAGACTTTTTCATAGTTTTAAATAATTAATTGTTTGTTTTTTGATAATTCAAAACTATTGCAAAAGACTGCTGGATACTGGTTAAATTGATTGAATGATATGATTATACTATAAGGAAATCATATCGAATCTTTTTGTAAGACATAAAAAAAACCTCGACTAATAAAAGTTGAGGTTTTTGGTGTATTTGAAATCTTTTTTGATTTAATCAGCAGGACCAACTAAAATATGAGATCCTTTTTGTAATAAAGGAATCGCTTGTTTGAATTTTACAATTTGAGATTCTCCATTGGTGACACTTTTAATAATGACACGATCATTACGTCCTATCTTAGGTTCTTCATTTATTACTGGAGCAACTGGTTGCGGAGCAGCCTGTTGTTGATGTTGAGCCTGGTTCATAGCGCGTGTTTCAGCAGCACGCTCATCTAGATTTTGAATTTCATCTTTTTGCTCGCTAGTAACTTCTCGACGACGTTCTTGCTCAGCTTGTACATTAGGATTTTGAGAAGGTAATTCAGCTTTGAATAAGAAAGAAATTACTTCTTTACTTAAATCGGTAAGCATGCTTTTGAATAATTCAAAAGCTTCAAATTTGTATATCAATAAAGGATCCTTTTGTTCATGTACAGCCAAACGAACACTTTGCTTCAATTCATCCATCTTACGAAGGTGTGTTTTCCAAGCGTCATCAATTAAAGCTAATACGATACTTTTTTCGAAATCAGCAACAACTTGCTTTCCTTCGGTTTCATAAGCTTTTTTAAGTTCTGTTCCGACATTTAATGATTTTTGACCATCAGAAAAAGGAACACCAATACGTTCGAAATTTGTATTTGGATTTTCTTTTACAGATTTGATTACTCGAAATATTTCCCCTGCAATATCGGTAGTCTTATGTTCGTAATGCTTTAATGCAGCTTTATATACCTCTCCAGCTAATTTAGTAGCATTCATGCCTCTAAATTCTTGTTCGTTAACAGGGCTAGGCATAGAAAAATAACGGATCAATTCGAATTCAAAATTCTTAAAATCCTGATTTATACTATTACTTTCGGCTACGTTTTCAGCGATATCATAAATCATATTAGCGATATCCACTTTTAAACGCTCACCGTATAATGCATGGCGACGACGTTTGTAGACCACTTCACGCTGAGAGTTCATGATATCATCATACTCTAAAAGATGCTTACGTGTACCAAAATTGTTTTCTTCTACTTTCTTTTGAGCACGTTCGATAGATTTAGAAAGCATACCCGCTTGTAATACCTCACCATCTTCAACATTCATTTTATCCATCCATTTGGCTATTCGTTCCGAGCCAAATAGACGCATTAAATTATCCTCTAGAGAAACATAAAACTGCGAACTACCTACATCACCTTGACGACCAGCACGACCTCGTAACTGACGGTCTACACGACGTGAATCATGACGCTCGGTACCAACAATAGCCAAACCTCCAGCATCTAAAACTTCTTTAGATAATTTGATATCGGTACCACGACCAGCCATGTTAGTTGCAATGGTTACTTGCCCAGGCTTTCCGGCTTCGGCAACAATATCAGCTTCTTTTTGGTGTAATTTTGCGTTTAAGACGTTATGTTTTATTTTTCGCATGTTTAGCATACGACTTAACAATTCTGAGATCTCTACAGATGTAGTACCTATTAATACAGGGCGTCCTGCTTGTGATAGTTTTACAACATCATCAATGACCGCATTGTATTTTTCACGCTTTGTTTTGTAGATTAAATCTTGTCTGTCATCACGAGCTATAGGTCTATTGGTAGGGATTTCTATAACATCCAACTTGTAAATTTCAAAGAATTCACCTTCTTCCGTAATGGCTGTACCCGTCATTCCTGATAATTTGTGGTACATACGGAAGTAATTTTGAAGTGTTACTGTGGCAAATGTTTGCGTAGCATCTTCAATTTTTACATTTTCTTTAGCTTCTAAAGCCTGGTGAAGACCATCAGAGAAACGTCGTCCATCCATGATACGACCAGTTTGCTCATCAACAATTTTTACTTTGTTGTCCATTACTACATATTCGACATCTTTTTCAAATAAAGAATACGCTTTTAATAGCTGAGTAATGGTGTGGATACGTTCACTTTTTACGCTAAAATCACGATATAGTTCTTCTTTCTTTTCCGCTTCTTCTTCAGAAGTTAATCCTAAGTTCTCAATTTGAGAAATAGCGGTTCCCATTTCTGGAAGGACAAAGAAATTAGCATCTTCTTCTTTAGAAATATGCTCGACCCCCTTATCGGTCAAATCTATTTGATTACTTTTTTCTTCAATCACGTAGTACAAGTGAGCATCTACTTGATGCATTTCGCGATTGTTGTCTTGCATATAGTAATTCTCAGTTTTTTGAAGTAATTGTTTTACTCCTTCTTCACTTAAGAATTTAATTAACGCTTTGTTTTTAGGGATACCTCTGTAAGCTTGTAGTAATTTGAAACCACCTTCTTTAGTATCTCCTTCTTTGATTAGTTTTTTAGCTTCTGCTAATACTCCTGTCAAGTATTTTTGTTGACGATTTACAAGGTCTGATATACGAGGTTTGTAATCATTATATTCGTGAACATCTCCTTTAGGTACAGGTCCTGATATAATCAAGGGAGTACGTGCATCATCAATCAATACAGAATCTACTTCATCGACGATAGCATAGTGATGTTCGCGTTGTACTAGATCTTCAGGAGAATGAGACATGTTATCTCTTAAATAATCGAATCCGAACTCATTATTAGTTCCGTATACGATATCAGAGTTGTAAGCATTACGACGAGCTTCAGAATTTGGCCTATGATTGTCAATACAGTCTACTGTCAAACCATGGAATTGAAATATAGGAGCCATCCATTCGCTATCACGGCGAGCTAGGTAATCATTCACTGTTACTAAATGTACACCGTGCCCAGTCAATGCATTTAAATATACAGGGAGTGTTCCTACTAATGTTTTACCCTCTCCAGTTTGCATTTCGGCAATATTACCATTGTGTAGTGCAATACCTCCGATTAACTGTACATCGTAATGAATCATTGCCCATTTTACTTCTGTACCGGCAGCATCCCATGTTGTTTCCCAAACAGCATTATCACCATCAAGGTTAATATGTGGTTTTACTCCAGCTAATTCACGATCATATTCGGATGCAGTAACAATTATTTGATCTTTCTCTGTAAAGCGACGAGCTGTTTCTTTAACTACAGCAAAAGCTTCAGGAAGAATTTCTTCTAAAGTAGCTTCTGTGATCTCTAATGACTTTTCTTTAAGTTTATCAATCTCGTTGTAGATATCTTCACGAGCATCGATGTCATTTGTAGCTTCTGCTTTAGTTTTAAGGTCTTCAATTTCTTTATTAACCTCGACTTGAGCAGCGCTTAATTTTTCTTTAAAAGCAATAGTTTTTGCTCTTAATTCGTCGTTAGATATAGATGTTAAAGCTTTTTCAGCTTCTTTTATTTTTATTATTGTAGGTTGCATGGATTTTACGTCCTTTTCAGACTTGTTACCCACGAACATTTTTAGTACAGAATCTAAAATTCCCATGATTTTGTGTAGCGTATTTAGATGCGTAATTTACGCAAAAAAAAAGCCTCGATAGAGACTCTTTAACGGTTGTTTTTATTGCTCATCGAGACTAGTATTCGTCTTCATTCCAGAGGTAATCCTCATCTGTAGGATAGTCTGGCCAAATTTCTTCGATTGAATCGTACGAATCACCTTCGTCTTCAATGGCTTGTAAGTTTTCAACTACTTCTAAAGGAGCACCAGTACGGATTGCGTAATCGATTAACTCATCTTTGGTAGCAGGCCAAGGAGCGTCACTTAAATATGATGCTAATTCTAATGTCCAATACATCTTTTATTAATTTTTTGCAAAAATAATTTTTTACTTTTTCCGTGCAAGTAAAATATATTTTAATTATACGTTTTTTCTTAAAATATCTTATAATAAATGAATTATTTTTTAGGAATCCATTTAATTTCTTCAATTTGTAATTCGAAACTCAAGAAACGTGCCAGTACAAAAAAGTAGTCAGAAAGACGGTTTAGGTACTGTAAAATTTCTTTATTGATAGGGGTGTTATGGTTGAAACCTACTAATAAACGTTCTGCGCGTCGGCAAATAGTTCTACATACGTGACAATATGACACAGTAGTATGTCCTCCTGGTAATACAAAATGTGTCATAGGAGGTAAGGTGTCATTTAGTGCATCAATTTCTTTTTCTACAAGTAGTAAAGTGTTCGAATCGATATGTAATAAGTTATTTGCTTTTTTAGGGTCATCAGTTGCTAAATAACTTCCAATTTCAAATAGTTGGTGTTGTACTTGCGTAAGGAAGTTTTTATGAGGAATTGAAATATCTTGATCTCGAAGTAATCCGATAAAAGAATTAAGTTCATCTGTAGTTCCATAGCATTCTACACGGTCATGAAATTTAGGAACCCTTTTTCCTGTGTATAAGCTAGTGAAACCTTCATCTCCTGTTTTGGTATATATTTTCATGTTTTAGAATGTCAGTAATTCGATTTAAGGTAATATCAAAAAGTTTGTTGTGATATAATAATTAAATAATTTCGAATATCCTAAAGTCTTACAGGCTTATAATCCCATTTTAAGAAACGATCTGTTCGAATATTGAATTTTTGAGGTTCTTGAGCTTTGCCAATAAAAATAAAACCCCAATAAAAAGTATCTATAACAATAGCATCTTTAAAGATGTCTTGTAAGCGCTTCCATAGTGTTAAATTAAAATAAGGGGACTCTAAAATGATACAACAATTTTGACGAGAAATTTCTTCAGGATCTAATGCTATTTTTTTTTGAAAAGCAGATATGAATATTGCGTTTGTGCTTTTAGAAAATTTTTGAGTAGTAGAAATATTATTCAGTGAGTTTAGCTGGAATATGCCATGCGACTTGTGTGTGTAGGCTAAAACCTCTGTTGTTTCTAAATAATTTAAGGTGTCAGTTAATAATGAAAGTTGATTCGAGTTTTGGTATTGATGGAATTTTGGGAGTAGTTCTTCGAAAATATAATTAGGAATCCTTTTTCTGTAAAAACACTCGGTAACCAATTGAAATACAAAAGGGGAATGGACACCGTGCGCATTAGTTGATTTTAATAGAAATTTTAATTTAAGCAAATAAGTCATTTTTAAAAAGATAAAAACGTTATTTCTAATGTTAGTTTTAGGCTCTTGGTTTATGTTTTAAAAGATTCATTATATAAACGATAAACCAAGAGCCGTAACCATGTTAAGTATAAGTAAAATGATTAAGCACTCGTGATGGTACGTTCGTCGTCAGTAGGCCATTTCCCTTGTACTTTTAGAACTTGCTCAATGACATCACGAACACATCCTCTTCCTCCATTGATATGTGAAATGTATTTAGAAATCGCTTTTACTTCTGCGACAGCATCTTGAGGGCAAGTTGGTAAACCAATACGTTTCATTACTGGGATGTCTGGTAAGTCGTCTCCCATATAAAGTACTTGTTCAGGTTTGATATTGTTCTTTTCTAAATACTCGGTGTAACACTTAATTTTGTCGCCAGCACCTAAATAGATGTCTCCGACTCCAAGACCTTCAAAGCGGTTTTTTACAGCTTCATTTTTTCCGCCAGAAATAATACAAACATGATAACCTTTATCTAAGGCAACTTTCGTAGCATAACCATCTTTGGTATTCATGGCGCGAAGTAAATTTCCGTTATTATCGATCAGTAAAGTAGCATCTGTGTATACGCCGTCTACATCAAAAATAAAGGTAGTAATATCGTTTAGGTGTTCTTTATAATTTTTTTCCATTGTGATTTTGTATTGCTTCTGTAACCTTTTTGTATAATTCTTTTTGTTGTTCGTTTTCGATGTTGCTTAGATGCTTCTCGATAGTCAGTAAATCATTGCGAACTGCAGGGCCTGTTTGTACTTCCTCTGGAGTAGCGATTGTTAATTTCTCAATCGTATTTGTAATTAATGGTAACATCATTTTGAAATCAATACCCGATTTTTTGCAAATTTGTGCTGCCTGTATGTACATAAAATTACTAAAGTTGTTGGCAAAAACAGCTGCAATATGTAATTGTAAACGCTGTTGCGAATCTAATAATTCTACATGGTCACTGATACTTTTTGCTATACTTTTTAATGTGTTAGTGACTGTTGGTGTATTCCCTTCCACCCCAATGGGTACTTTTTTGAAGTCAATAGGTAGTTCTTTCCGAATACTTTGGATAGGGTAAATAACACCATGTTGGTCAAAAGAAGAGAGTGCTTCCAAAGGAGTAGCTCCAGAGGTATGTACAACAATACCATCTAGGTGCTTTAATATTTCTGATACTTCTACAAGGGCACTATCACTGAAAGTAACAATATAAACATCGGCTTTTTGTAAAGAGCCCAAATCATTGGTTACTGCTACAGGGCAATTTTCAATAGAAATTCCTTGTCTATTGTAGTTTTCTATGAGCAAAATATCCTTGCTATTAACAAAGGCTTTGCAAAGATGAGTTCCAATATTTCCAGATCCTAAGACACTAACTTTTATCATGTGTTAAAAATACCATGTATACTTTTAAAAATATAACAATTGTAGGGGTAAATATATATGAAGTCTATATAGGATTTTCTTTCTTATGAAGTAACTTTGTACACCAAATTTTTAGGCATGTCCCAAAAGAAAGATACTTCGCTTCAAAGCAAATTGATCAACTTTGTTTTTTCAACAAGATTAATGGCTATTCTCTTTATCGTTTTTGCGATTGCTATGGGGATAGGAACATTCATCGAAAATGATCATGGAACCCCAGCAGCAAGAATTTTAATTTATAATGCATGGTGGTTCGAAGCAATCATGGGATTGTTTCTAGTTAATTTTTTAGGGAATATTAAAAAGTACCGTTTATACAAGAGGGAAAAATGGATGACTCTAATACTGCATCTTTCATTTATTTTAATATTGTTAGGTGCATTTATAACAAGATATATTGGTTACGAAGGGATAATGCCAATCACAGAAGGAGAAACTACTGATCAATTTCTTTCTCAAAAAACATATTTAACAACACTTATTGATGGTAATATCGATGGTGAATTAATGAGGAAAACAGTGCGTCAACCTGTTGAGTTTTCTGAGTATACACAGGGTAAAAACAAATTCACATATAATACAGATTTTAAAGGACAGCCTGTAGTTATTTCGTATAAGAAATACATTAAAGGGGCTGAAGAAGGTTTAGTGCCTAGTGAAGATGGAGAGTTGCATTTGAAGATGGTCGAAGCTGGAGGGGGTCAACGTCATGATCACTATTTGAAAGCAGGGGAGGTTTCTAGTATTCACAATATACTTTTTGCATTTAATAAACCTACTCCTGGAGCTATCAATATTAGATATGAAAAGGGTAATTATACTATAAATACTCCATTTGATGGGACTTATATGCGTATGGCCGATCAAAAACAAGGAGCTGTAGCAAAAGATAGTTTACAACCTCTACAAATGCGTTCGTTATATAATATGGCGGGAACTCAATTTGTGTTTCCTGAAGACGCAGTTAAGGGTGTGTATGACATAATGGATATACCAAACGAAACTAAAGGTCAACAAGACGCTTTAATATTAGATGTAACAGCGAATGGAGAAACTAAAGAGGTTAAGCTGTTGGGAGGTCAAGGTTATGCAAATAATTTAAAAGAATTTTCTTTAGGAGGATTAGATGTTAAAATGGCTTATGGTTCAAAGTCTTTACAATTACCTTTTTCATTAAAGTTAATTGATTTTATAGCGGAAAAATACCCAGGAACGGAAAATGCTTATTCTGCTTACAAAAGTAAAGTAGAAATTGTAGATGAAGGTAAAAGTACACCCTATGAAATCTTTATGAACCATGTATTGGATCATAAAGGGTATCGCTTTTTTCAGGCTTCATTTCCTCCTGATGAAAGCGGAACTATTTTGTCTGTAAATCATGACTTTTGGGGAACTTGGATTACTTATTTAGGGTATACCTTATTGTATATTGGTCTCATGGGGATTTTGTTGATTAAAGGATCAAGGTTTAAAGATTTGGAAAGTAAATTGAAAGGATTTAAGTTGAAGAAAGCAGCATTATCAGTTGTTATGCTAATAGGGTTATTTATTAGTAATGAAATAAAGGCACAGAACAGTGTGTTAGAAGCGCCTCAACGCCCTACAAAAAAACAATTAGATTCTATCATAAAAGCAAATGCTATTGCTGTAGAGCATGCTGAGAAATTTGGACGTTTAGTGATTCAAGATGAAGGAGGAAGGATGAAACCAATTAATACATTCTCATCTGAATTATTACGAAAGCTTAGTAAAAAAGATAACTATCAAGGGTTGACTTCTGATCAGGTAATGTTGTCTATGATTGAAAATCCTTTTGCATGGTACAATGTGCCTATTATTTACATTAAAAAAGAAAATGATAGTATTCGTAAAATATTAGGAACACCTAAGGGAGAAAAGCGAGTAGCTTTAATTGATCTTTTTGATAATAAGGGTAAGTATAAATTAGAACCATACCTTCAGCAAGCAAGTAGTACTAATACACCAAGCAATTTTGAAAAAGACTTCTTACGAACTCACGAAAAATTCTATTTATTGAATTCGGCTTTAAGTGGAGGTGTGTTAAGTATTTTTCCTAAAAAGGACGATCCAAATAATAAATGGTTTGCCCCTCCAGCATTGAATGAAGCAGGATTCAAAGGTGTAGACTCTGTGTTTACAAAGCATATTATCCCAATATACAAGGAGTCTTTAGTGGATGCTCGTAAGAGTGGTAGTTATGAAAAGGCAGATGAATATTTATCTGTGATCAAAAACTTTCAAAAGAAATTTGGAAGTAATGTGATGCCATCTGATAAGAAAATAGATACAGAAATTTTGTACAATAAGTACGATATCTTTAAAAAGCTCTTTGTTTATTATATGCTTGGAGGTTTAGTATTGTTGTTATTTGTTATACTCAATATTTTTTGGGATAATAAAATTATTGGAACTTTAGTTACTGTTGGTAAAGCCGTAATTTTTGTAATGTTTTTAGCACATACTGCAGGTCTTGGATTTCGGTGGTATATTTCTGGTCACGCACCATGGAGTGATGCTTATGAATCGATGATTTATGTAGCTTGGGCGACTCAGTTCTTCGGTTTGGCATTGGGACGTAAAAGCGACTTGACTATCGGAGCAACAGCTTTTGTAACTTCTATTATTTTGATGGTAGCCCATTGGAATTGGATGGATCCAGCTATTGCAAACTTACAACCTGTTTTGAATTCGTATTGGTTAATGATTCATGTTGCTGTTATTGTAGCGAGTTATGGACCTTTTATTTTAGGATCTATTTTAGGAGGATTGGCATTATTACTTATGATTTTTACTACAGAAAAAAATAAGGAAAAGATGTTACTGAATATTAAAGAGATTACTGTCGTTAATGAAATGGCATTAACTATAGGTTTAGTAATGTTGACTATTGGTAATTTTTTAGGAGGACAATGGGCAAATGAATCTTGGGGGCGCTATTGGGGCTGGGACCCTAAAGAAACTTGGGCATTAATTAGTATTATGGTATATGCATTTGTTATTCATATGCGATTTGTGCCAGGACTTCGAGGTCGTTGGACTTTTAATTTTGTATCTCTAATTGCTGTCGGAACTATAATGATGACTTACTTTGGGGTGAATTTTTACTTATCAGGATTACATTCTTATGCAAGTGGTGATCAGGTTGTAACACCTCAGTTTGTATGGAATGCTGTTATCGTTGCATTTGTTTTAGGAGCTGTTTCTTATTGGAGATATAAGGTAAATTATAAAAAATAGTTAACGTTTTTTGATTCGTTAGGTAGGGCATATCTGTTTTGAAACGTTATTACTTTACACGGTCATTCATAAGCGACCTACATAATAATACATTTAGTTAAGAAAAAGCATCGAGATCTTGGGGATTCGATGCTTTTTGATGTTATAAAAGTTTTGTTTTGGTGTGGTTTTAAAATGAAATTTTCAATCGTGTTATATGGAGAATTCACGATAGCGATATATCAAGTAGCTTTTTCTTTCATTAATTTAACAGTTTAGTATCTATTGGTTGATCTCTTCTTTTAGATTATCTTTGTCTTGAATTTAAGTGAGCTTAAAAAATAATTTATGTCAGTTGCAATTGAAAATTTTGTTAAGCAAATTTATAAGTTTAGGCAGCAAGCAGGATACGATACAAAACCCAGTTCGGTAGCAAAAAAACTAGGAATCACTAGTGCTGCTACTACAGATATGGCAAAAAAGCTAGCCACCAAAGGCTTGTTGAATTATGCGAAGTATCAAGAGTTAGAGTTGACTTCTGAAGGTGAAAAGATGGCACTTAAGGTTATTCGAAAACATCGTATTTGGGAGTGCTTATTGTTTAAACTTTTTGATTTGTCATTGCATGAAATTCATCGAGAAGCCGAGTTTCTAGAACATGAAACTTCCGATTTCTTAGCAGATAAAATTCATGAATACCTAGGCTTTCCCGATTTTGATCCGCATGGAGATCCAATTCCAGACAATGAAGGAAAACTACCTGTAGTAGATAATATGTCTGCGCTTTCCGAAGTAGTAGAAGGAGAGTATCAAATTGTTCGTTTGCAAAGTGATGACAAAGAATTCTTTGACTTTTGTACCCTTCATGGACTTATCAATGGTGCTTTAATTCAGGTAGAAAAACAATTTTTAAAAACAGGAATGACTCAAATAAAAGCTCAGGGCATTATGATTGTCTTGAATCAAGAGTTTTCTTCATTAATACAAGTAATAGATGCAAAATAAATTATGGATGTTGGTGCTATGTATGTGTGTAAGCATTACATGGGCACAAAAGGGAATACTAATAGGAACAGTATATGTCGAAAATGAGACCGTCCCAGGAGCAGAAGTATATGTAAAAGGAGAATCTTTAAAGGGGACAACAACAGATATAAATGGAAATTTTAGATTAGAAGGTTTAGCTTATGGAAAACAAACGATTCACTTTTCGTTTGTAGGGACTACTTCAAAAATAGAAACCGTTGAGATTACTAAAAATACAATTCCTTTAAAAATATACTTGAAATATGATACCAGTCTAGATGAGGTAGTAATTTCTGTTCCAGGATCTAAATTACAAAAGGACTTAGTGGTTAATGTTGAAAAAAAGAAAATCTCAGATATTAACGAGGTAAGTTCAACAACTTTAGCAGAAAGTATTACGAATATCAACGGGGTATCACAAAATAGTACCGGGAGTAGTATAGGTAAGCCCGTAATTCGTGGTTTAACGAGTAACAGAGTAGTAACTTTTGCACACGGAACCAGGTTAGAAAACCAACAGTGGGGTGGAGAGCATGGTTTAGGTGTAAGTAGTAACGGTATTAAAAGTGTTGAGGTTATCAAAGGGCCAGCTTCTTTATTGTATGGGTCAGATGCCATAGGAGGTGTACTGTATTTTGTCGATGAAGATTTTACCAAGAAGCGTCTTGAAGGAGTAGTCGAATCGGGCTACTTTACCAATGCCCGAAGTACTCAAAATAGAGTAGGGGTAAAATTAGGATTCGGAGATTTTAAAATAAACACCTTTTTAGGCTACAACTTAGCAGGAGACTATAAGTTGCCAAATGATTCCTCATTTAATGGAGATCGTGTTTTTAACACTCGATTTTCAGAGCGAAGTGCTAAAATTTCATTAGGATTAGTAAAGGAAACATTTACTTCTAAATTAACCTATAGTTATTTGAATAATTTCTTCGGAATCCCTGTGCCAACAGAAGGTAACCCAGCTTTTACAAATAGTTTTGATGTGGATTTTGTATCTCCAATTTTTGATGATCAAGAGCAAAATTTTGTACTGCCTTTTCAAGATGTATCGCAACATATTTTAACCTCCGAGAATAATTTCAAGATTAAGGAATCTAATGTGCAACTTACGTTAGGTTATTCGGTTAATGATCGACAAGAATTTAATGAAGTAAGAAGTACTCCAGATTTGTATTTATACCTCGAAGTGTTCAATTATAATTTGAAAGTATCCGATATTATTAAAACAGATCACATTGATGTTACGGTTGGCACACAAGGATTGTTTCAGGATAGTGAAAACAGAGGAACTGTATTTTTAATTCCAGATGGAAGAAGCACCGAAAATGGCGTTTTTGGATTGTTTAATTTCAAGGTAAATGAACATTTAAGATTTCAATCAGGCTTACGTTTCGATAGCAAGCGTATTGAAGCCGATGGTGTAGTTATCGATGAATTTACCAGTTTCGATAATTTCGATGAAACCTATAATACATTGAACTATTCGGTAGGGGCGAAATATGATATCAATTATTTGACTTTTCGTTTCAATATAGCTTCGGGATATCGAGCGCCTAATGTGTCGGAGTTGTTATCCAATGGGGAACACGGAGGAACAGGTCGCATAGAAGTGGGTGATCAAACTTTGGATAGTGAATCGGCGACTCAATTTGACTTTGCCGTTAATTATAAAAAGAATGGGTTGAGTATTACGCTGAATCCATTTTATAATAAAATTTCAAATTACATCTTTATTGCACCAACAAGCGAAAGGCGCATAGTAGATACTGGAGAATTGCCTGTGTTTGAATATCGCCAAGAAGACGCTACGTTGTTTGGGGGAGAATTCAATTTGAATTATGTACCTAGTTTTATGCCTAAATTAACGCTTCAAACGGGTGCGGCATTAACTTATGGAAACGATAGTAATGAAGATCCATTACCGTTTATTCCGCCAGTAAATTTTAATACTAAAATAAGTTATGATGTTAATGCTGGAAAGCAATTGAAATTGAATAGTGTCTATGTGCAGCAGCAAAACTTTTTAGAGCAAAATAGAATTGCTGATGAAGAATTAAAGAATGAAGATTACCATTTGATTGATGTTGGATTAAGTGCTTCGTACAAAGATTTTAAATTTGGTTTAGTAGTTAAAAATCTTTTCGATCAAGAGTATACCGATCATTTATCTAGGTTGAAAACAACATTCGAAGATTTTGAAGTGCCTAACCCTGGAAGAGATATTGTATTTAATTTGAAATATAATTTTTAAGGTTGTTACTTGTGGAAGCATTTTGTGTATAAATTAAGTTTATTAAACTAATGAAAAAGGTATTATGGTTTTTAATATGTGTATCAAGTACCATTACTTGGGGGCAGTTAAATGCATATACTTTTGAAGAAATAGAAGCTTTAGAAGAAAAGAGGCCTATAGTTGTTTTTTTACATACGGAATGGTGTAAACCCTGTAAGGTGATGAAGCGGAAAACACTGAGAGATGAAAAGGTAATTGAGGTGTTGAATAAAAAATATTATTTCGTTTCTTTTGATGCAGAGCAAAAAGAAGACGTGGTTTTTAATGGAAATACATTTAGCTATAAAGCGGATAAAAAGAAATCAGGGATACACGAATTGGCAGAAACTTTAGGTACTTATGAATTTAGAACTGTTTATCCAACAACGGTAGTTTTAAATAAGAAAAAGGAAATAATATTTCAATACCCTTCGACATTAAGACCTAAAGGTTTTATCAGAATGTTGAGTGCTATTGAAGCGAATGAGAAAATGTAACCCTTCGGCTTCGCTCAGGGTTTGTATAAGAATCGAACTCTGAGCGCTACTCGATAACTATCGAGACGAAGGGTGTATTAAATATAAAGTATGAAAAAAATATACACACTTTTAGTATTGATACCATTGCTTTTCAGTTGTGGTAAAAAACAAAAAGAAAGCAATGGCAAATTGCAAGTGGTGACAACAACAACTATGATTACCGATATGGTAAAAGCGATCGGTGGCGATAAAATAATAGTTAAAGGGTTAATGGGGAGTGGTGTAGATCCACATTTGTATAAAGCTAGCGAAGGCGATGTTTCTAAATTGGCTGAAGCTGATATTATTTTTTATAATGGATTACATCTAGAAGGAAAGCTTGAAGATATATTCGAAAAAATGCGTCATCTAGGAAAACAAACAGTTGCAGTAGGAGAAAGCGTTGATAAATCAGCATTAATAGCTTCCGAAAATTTTGCCTCGAATTACGATCCGCATATTTGGTTTGATCCTACGAAATGGCATAACTGTATCACTTTAGTGACCGATGAATTGGTGAAATTGGATCCTAAAAATGCACTTACTTATAAAAGTAATGCTAAAAAATATGATACAGAAGTAGAACAATTATATCATGATAATTGGAATGTTATAAATGAAATATCTATCGAAAAACGAATTTTAGTAACAGCTCATGATGCTTTTAATTATTTTGGACAGGTATACGATTTTGAAGTCGTAGGTTTACAAGGCTTGTCTACAGCTACTGAAGCTGGTGTAAAAGATGTTCAGAATTTAGCAAATCTTATTATAGAAAAACAAGTAAAAGCAATTTTTGTAGAGACTTCGGTGCCTAAACGAACGATTGAAGCCTTACAGGCATCAGTAAAAGCAAAAGGGCATGAAGTCAAGATCGGAGGAGAATTGTTTTCAGATGCTTTGGGTAACCCAGAGACTCCAGAAGGAACTTATATAGGAATGTATAAACATAATGTATCTACAATCGTAAATGCGTTGAAATAAAATAAGTTTTGTGTTATTTTGCAAAGTGTGTTTTCGTCACCCTGAATTTATTTCAGGGTCTCATACAACGATTAAGACTTGAAAAAATAAATGAGATGCTGAAATGAATTCAGCATGACGTATAAAATGTTTGATGATTATAGTACTATAGTTTTAAGCTGAAAAAATAATCAAGTGAAAGAAAAATTTGCGATCACTGTAGACGATCTTACCGTTGCCTATAATTATAAACCTGTTTTGTGGGATATTGATTTGGTGATTCCTGAAGGGGTATTAATGGCCGTTGTGGGCCCAAATGGAGCAGGGAAATCTACTTTAATTAAATCGATCCTAGGGATTGTAAAACCCATTGCAGGTACTGTAAGTGTGTTTGGTAAGCCTTATGAAAAGCAACGTTCTCTAGTGGCTTATGTACCTCAAAAGGGTTCTGTAGATTGGGATTTTCCAACTACAGCTTTAGATGTCGTAATGATGGGGACTTATGGTAGTTTGGGTTGGATCAAGCGCCCTGGACAGAAAGAAAAGAAAGCCGCTTTAGAAGCTTTAGAAAAAGTCGGGATGTTGCCTTTTAAGAACCGACAAATCAGTCAGCTTTCCGGAGGGCAGCAGCAGCGTGTTTTTTTAGCTAGGGCTTTAGTGCAAAACGCTTCTATTTACTTTATGGACGAGCCTTTTCAAGGAGTTGATGCCACCACAGAAGTGGCTATTATCAATTTATTGAAAGAGCTTCGAAAAGCAGGGAAGACTGTAATCGTAGTGCATCACGACCTACAAACCGTACCCGAATATTTTGATTGGGTAACGTTCTTAAATGTAAAAAAGATCGCTACAGGCCCAGTGAAAGATATTTTTAACGATGATAACTTAACAAAGACTTATGGTATCAACTATAAAGTGAGTGTACAGGAGTAAGCTTGGCATGTCATTCTTTGCCAGACAAGGAATCTCTTTCAATTGATCTCACACTTTTTATTTTTCAAAATTACTCTAATGAGAACCTATATAGAGGTTGGTTTTCTCAATAAAATTTGATTTTTCAAGAATTAAGATGGAGATGAAATATATATTAGTGATTGTTTTTTTATTTCTAAACTTTTCTTGTGGTAAGGGGAAAAAGGAGATAAATAAATCTCACGCTGAAAATTTAATTGAACAAGAGTTTTTAGTACTATCAGGTAATTTACCTGTAGATCTTGAAGATGCTATAAGGGATATTGATTCTGATATTGTACAAATAGAAATAACAAATGATGAAAGAAAAAACACTTATTATCTGAGACCAATTTATGATGCGGCGTATTTATATGATCTTACATTGAAGCTTCATTTAATTACAGAATTTAAAGGAAAAATATTACTTATTCATTTTAATGGATTTAATGATTTTGAAGTTTATGGTAATGAGACTAGGTTAGAATTAATTAAAAAATTGATGCCAGAATCATATCAATACTTTTTGGATAATGAAGATTTTCCAGTGCCTAGTACAAGATATTTTAAAATACATAGAGTAGATTTATTAAAAAAAACGTTTGACTCTATCCCAAAGTGGTATTGTCGTTAGAGTGAAAAGAATATTTAGTCAACTAAATTAATATCTTTTACTCTGCTCTCCGCGCCAGGTCATAATATGTCAAAATAAGCATAACGGCTAGTGTTAGTTTGCTCCCGATAAGACGGATTTGGTTAGTTTACAGCTAACAATGCTGATGACTTAGCAACAGCAAAATATGCCCGTAGTGTTGCTGGAGGATTAAAAACATTTGGTCGAGTAGTTGGCTTACTAGGTGCAGTTGCAACAGCCTATGAAAACGCATTAGATGGAGAGTTTTCATTAGGTGTTGGAGTTTACACAGGTACATCTCTTACCGATCGTATAAGTGCTGGGATAGATAATATTTATAGGCTTTCAAATTAATGAAAATGAAACAAGTTGATATATTCTTTGATTCTATATTTTATAGAATGACTAAAGCCTATATGAAATGGGATGGTAAAGATGGTTCAACATCTTGGGTTGGTTTTTCTATGATAGTATTTTTTGTAGCTATTTTTATTGTTTTATCTCTACTTATTTTATTTGCAGGTAGAGATACATTGAAAGTTTATAGTGATATATTAAAATTTGTTGGAGTTGGTTTCTTTGTAATTGTCCTGATTTATTTTAGAAGAAGATACAAGGGTAAATATGATGACTTTCATGAAAGATGGAAGGACGAACCTAAATTTAAAAAGCGATTAAATGGGGTTTTGGTTATTTTATCTTTATTAATACCTGTTTTGCTATTAATTTCATTATCGTTTTTACCTGATAGGATTACTAGGTAACTACCCCGCTACCGCTAGTATGCAAAAACAAGTACGAAGGCTAGTGCTAGTTTGCAACTTATCTAGCAGATAAATTAAATCACAGCAGTTTTTCAAAGATTACCGTGGTTTTTTGTTTTAAAAATCACCCTTTCAAATACTCCAAACGAAGTACAACATTACTATCCTTTCTAATCGTTGATTTAATACGATTAAGGTCAATGTTAAATCGACTTACTAAACCTAAATACTTTAGCAAGGCCATTGAATTGAGAACCTGCAAGGCTACCCCTGTAGAGCTGCTTTTGTATAGGTAATTCATTAACGTTTGTCTGTTGTCTATATTGAGAATAGCTAAATATTCAGTAGCTTTTAATCGATTCATGAGTTCAGGATCTTTTCTTTGAATACTTCCAATAGTTCTTGTTAACATTACGGCTTCTGTTTTGAAAGAGCTACATACAATCAAAGCCCAGTAGCGTTTCCATGGATCATCATCGTAAAGGTTTTTTTTAACTTGTTCTTTGGCGTCCTCCCAGGGTTGTAAACTTAAATTTGCAATATCAACATAGGATGAAATATCCTCTTTATGAGTCTCGCCAAATGCTGTAGGGTCATCAAATGCATTTTCAATAAGAATGTGTTCGGGGTAAAAGGATAAATCGGGCATTGCTTTAATCCAACTATTTAATTCGAACCTCATATCGGAAAGTACGTCCGAAAATTGATTGTCATTCGCCAGATTATGGAGCTCATAAGGGTCATTTGTTACATCGAAAAGCAATTCGGGAGCTTTGGTTTTAAAGAAAGCCGATTGCTGTTCGTTTAGTTCTCCTTTTTCATATAGCTCTCGCCATTCTTTATAGGCTAATTGTCTATAACGATATTCGTTGATCAATCCATCAGGATTAAAAGGCTGAAAATTTCTAATGTATTTAAACCTGCCCTTGCGAACAGCTCTAACCATATCATACTTTTCGTCAAATCGATCGGCGTAACTGTAAGTTACCTTTCGGGAATTTAATTCTTGAGGGTCAATTTCAGCACCTAGAAAAGCTTTACCATCAATCTCCTTAGGGATGTTCACTCCTGCAAGTTTTAAAACAGTAGGGGCAAAGTCTACAAAACTAATAGCACCATGTATACTTTTAGTGGTTTCAAAAGGTGTTAAGTGTTTGTAGTTTTTAGGAACATGAATCACCAGAGGTACATGTAATCCTGTTTCGAAGAGATAGCCTTTGCTGCCAGGTAAAACGCCTCCATGATCTCCAAAATAAAAGATAAAAGTATTATCTAGTAATTGGTCTTCTTCCAATTGTTGGATAATAGCACCGACCTGTTGATCCATCTTAACTATTTTATCTCGATAGATGGCATTGGTATATTTAAAAAGGTCAGTATTGGGATGATTAGGAAGTACGTTAAAAGAGTCTAGATCTGTATGAGGAGCTATAGAATCCATATCTTCTTTCGTAAAGTGCACATTGAATTCATGACTTGTAAAAATATTGGATATGTGAAAAAAAGGCTGATCCCCAGTTCTATTTCTCCAAGAAGCAGTATTAGAAGATACATTCCAAGTGCTATCGCTTTCTATGAAGTTGTAGTCTTTTTTTCCATTATTAGAAGTATAATATCCAGCCTTTTTTAAGTAAGAAGGAAATAGTTTTAATGCCTTTGGCATAGGTGCAAGTTCTTGCTTTCTGTGATATTGAGCTCCAACTCTAGGGCTATAACAACCAGAAATTAATGTTGATCTTGCTACACTACACACAGGAGCATTTGAAAACGTATTGTTGAATATTAATCCATTATTGGCAAGCTTTTCAATATTAGGAGTTGATATTCCATTATCATCAAAGAGTTTTAAGTAGTGTTTTGAATTATCTTCAGAAATGATCCAAACAATATTGGGAGGAGATAGGCGTGTTGCCTTTTTTTTAGATAAAGTACAGCGACAGCATAAAATAACAATAAGTAATACAGAGCAATATTTCATGATCAGTTATAGTTTTCAGTCAATAATGTAGCTTCTTCTTGGAAATAGTTTACAAATAAAGCAACTACATAACTGTAAGTTTGTATTCCTTTAGACTGATTATTCGCTTTTAAAAACTGACCATAAAAGACTTTGAAAAGAGGTTCTAAAGGATTTTCATATTGCTGCCAAAACTCACGGTTTTCTTTCCAGTTTTTTAAAATTCCAGGATTGATTTTCTCTAGAGCACATTTGCCTTTTTCTTCGTCACGACGATAAAGGTCGTTAACGCAATAACGTAAGGCAAAACTATAACCCGAATATTGAAAATAAGGGTCAGTACTATGCATACAGGCCATACTACCTATAAAATTGGCTTCATTTTCTTTTGCAAACCCCAATTGATGTGCTTCCTCATGGCAGCTAGTGGTTGGCATTTTATAAGGAATTACGAGGCGGCTTACTTGTGCTTCACTGGTTATGGGGTTGAAATAGCCGCTAAAGCCCATATAAACTAGAGTTGTACTAAATAAAGACGCTTTAATACTTTTAGGGCGATAGTCTAATGTAGGGAATACCTCTCGCAGCTGTTGGTAAGCGGGAGGGGTACGATTAAAAATTTCTGAATTAGAATAAGGGACATCTACTTTCAGTGTATCGTGTGAGGCAATTAAACTATGATGTGTATTTGATTTTTTGGTAAGTAAGTCAACTACTTTTTCTAATTCTGCTGTGGTGTATTTATGATTTAGTTCAAGTACTTTATGTAAAGGTTGGCGGTAATAATTTAATCCCCATAACAGGTGGAAAAAGAAATAGATAATAGCAGTTACTTTCAAGGATTTGTATAAGACTTCCTTCCAAGTAACTTTCCCTTTTCGGACTTTTCTCCATAGAAATGAAAGTAATGATATGGCAACTACACTATAAAATATATCTCCGATTGAAAACGGAATCCATCCTAAAAGATTACGAAATGCAGCGCCTATTTTAGGATATAAATATTGACTATAATTTGTTTCGACCCAATCAGGGTTTCTTTTTGCCCATTGCACAAAAAAGAATTGTAAGGGAAGCGTAAGAGGGATCCACCATTTTTTTAGCATAGTCTAAAAATAGTTATCAGTTGTCAGTTATTAGTTAATAGTTTTAAATTTTTTGCTAAAAACAAGAATTACTCAAAACAGATAACTGAAAACTATAAACTATATTTGAGTGAAACGAAAAATAAGATGAATAACGATATAAGAAACTTAGCACCTAACGCTCTTTGGAATCATTTTGCAGATCTTAATGCGGTACCAAGGCCTTCCAAAAAAGAAGAGCGTGTAATCAAATTTATGCTTGAGTTTGGAAAGAAGCTGGGCTTAGAAACAAAACAAGATGCTGTTGGAAACGTAGTGATTGTAAAACCAGCTACTGTTGGGATGGAAGACCGTAAAACCATTGTGATGCAATCACATTTGGATATGGTACATCAAAAGAATAATGATACCGTTTTTGATTTCGATACTCAGGGGATTCAAATGAAAATCGTTGAAGATTGGGTAAAAGCAGAAGGAACGACACTTGGAGCAGATAATGGGTTAGGAGTGGCAACGATTATGGCTATTTTGTCATCTAAGGAAATAAATCACCCCAAAATTGAAGCCTTATTTACCATAGATGAAGAGACAGGAATGACAGGGGCTTTGAGTTTAAGTGAAGACTTGTTGACTGGAGAAATACTATTAAATCTAGATACCGAGGAAGACGATGAATTGTGTATTGGTTGTGCAGGAGGAGTAGACTTTACCGCAGAGAGGACTTATAAAGAGGTTGCTCTTGAGGAAGGGAGTATAGGGTTTCGTGTTACCGTAAAAGGATTAGAAGGAGGGCATTCTGGAATGGATATCATTAAAGGATTAGGGAATGCTAATAAAATCATGAATCGCTTGCTTTTTGAGGGATATGAGAATTTTGGTCTTCGAGTAGCTTCTGTTGTAGGAGGGAGTTTGCGAAATGCGATTCCAAGAGAAAGTGTGGCAGAGGTTTCTGTAGAGAAAATTCATCGAGAAGGGTTCTTATCGGAAATAAATCAATTAGTAGCTCTTATTAAGAATGAACAAAAACGTACCGATCCAAATTTAGAGGTGTTATTTGAAGAAATAAAAACACCTGAAAAAGTAATGGATTTAGGAGTGCAAATAGGGGTGTTAAAATCTATTTATGCGGCTCATAATGGAGTTTATCGAATGTCTCCAGAGATTCCAGAGCTTGTGGAGTCTTCCAATAACATCGCAAAGATTGTTATCGGTAATGGAACATTAAAAATAGATTGTCTTACTCGAAGTAGTGTAGATTCTTCTAAAGACTCATTAGTAGCTGCTTTGAGAAGTGCTTTCGAATTATCAGGGTGTGAAGTTGCTACGGGAGGTGAATATCCAGGATGGGAGCCTAAATCAGATTCTGAAATTGTAACCGTGGTAGCCAATGCTTATGAAAGCTTACACGGAGAAAAACCACATGTGATGGCGGTACATGCGGGTTTAGAATGTGGAATCATTGGACAACATTATCCAAATATGGATATGGTATCCTTTGGCCCTACGATTAAAGGGGCGCACTCTCCGGACGAAAGAGTATCTATTAGTTCGGTGCAGAAATATTGGAAGTTGGTATTGAAAACTTTGGAGAATACTCCTAAGACTTAATTTTTTAATACATGTTGCCGTTTTCAATGAAGGTATTAGCTGTTTTTTTAAGCTGTTTTCTTTTTATATCCTGTAACTCTCAAAAAGAGCATACAAGGCTATCGGATATACAACGAATAGAACAGGATTTGTCCGTAATTACAAAGACAGAAAAGTCAAGGAACTATAAAAATATAGAAACGCTCAACTATGTAGCCTCATATATTTTTAAAGAGTTTTCTAAGAGATGTGATACTGTGTTTTATCAAAAATTTGAAGTAAATGGTTTAGAATATAAAAATGTGATAGGTCAGATTAACAACAATAGTGAGAAGGATAAAATTGTTATTGGGGCGCATTATGATGTTGCAGGAGATCAAGAAGGTGCTGATGATAATGCAAGTGGTATTACAGGGCTATTAGAATTGTCAAGGATATTATCAAAACACCCAGTGGATCAAAAGGTCGAATTGGTGGCTTATACTCTCGAAGAACCTCCTTTTTTTAGAACAGAAAAAATGGGGAGCTATGTTCATGCTAAATCAATTTACGATAAACAAGAATCTATTCAAGGAATGATTTGTTTAGAAATGATCGGTTACTTTTCGGATCAAGAAAACTCACAAGATTATCCATTGGAAGGGTTGAAATTGATTTACGGAAACAAAGGAAATTTTATAACCGTTGTAGAAAAATTTGATAGTGGAAGTTTTGAAAAGAAAATAAGAAAAGGAATGAAAAAAGCTAATCTTATTAACACAAAATCCTTCAAAGGCCCAGAGGCTATGTCTGGAATTGATTTTTCGGATCACCTTAACTATTGGAAGTTTAATTATGGTGCTGTTATGATTACAAACACGGCGTTCTATAGAAACAAAAACTATCACAAAGAAACTGATACTATGGAGAAGTTAGATTTAGACAGAATGTCTTTAGTGATTGATGAGGTGTATTTAGGGTTGAAAAGTCTTGAGTAGATAAACAGGGAGTTAAATGATGTGACGAAATACAATGTTAAGTCAAGTTGTAATACTTAAAAGAAAGAGATACAATTTTATAACAGATTTAGTCATGTTAATTAATTGATTTTCAAATGTAATCCCAAATTAATAGACATTTGTTGTACTATAAAACTCATGTATTGCACTGGATTTAGTTAAATTGTAGTATTCTTGTTTGATTCAGCGAAATCGATTTCGTTGAAAGTATAGATTAATAATATTTAATATTCATTAATATGTGTAATAAAAGAAATATTCCTTTTGTTTTAGGGTTATTTATGTCTGGTTTTTTGTGGATTAATGCTCAAACTGTAACTCATTCATCTGTGCCGTCATCAATTGACTCAGATGCAATTGGTACAGGAGCTCCACCAACACAAATTTCATCAGCAGATGATTTTATTCTTACAATTTCAGATTTAGAAATTGGTACTTCATACAGAGTTTTTAACCAGTTAAAAAATGGAGGGAATGTACAATTTGCTGGATTTTCGAGAGTACCTTTCCAAGCAACTTCTGAAACAATGACTTTTAATATTTCAGAGTTAGGCTGGGGATTTTTTTCGCCAGGGACTCTTGTTGATGAGGAAACAGCAACTTGGTCTACACAGTTAAGAACAGATGCAACACCATCTATTACTATCGATACAGAAGAATCTAATTTTCTTGTAGATGACCCTTCATCAACTCCTATAGGTGTTGGAACATCAGGATTATTAAATGGTCCAGAAGATATTTCAGTTGTAACTCCTTTTAATATTGATTACACAGTAACAGGAAGCCTTAGAAAAAGAGTAATCGCTGAAGTAAATGCAGAAGGAACTTATGCATTTTTTGGATTAGCAGTTGATGATGTTTTACTTATCGATAATGTGGATATTCCAAGCTCTAATACAGTGTTATTGGATTTTATTGTAGAATTTCCAGCTTTAGGTGATATTAATTTAGAAGTTTTTACAAGAGGAAGTAATATTAAAATCAGCAGTTTAGTTATCGAAGACACTGCTGATACTATAATACCTGAGTTTAGGGAAGTGACAGATGAAATAGGTATGACTTACCCTGCAGGTTTAAAATATAATGGACCAACTATTGCTGATTTAGACAGTGATGGGTTTTATGATTTAGTACTAAATAACCATAATGATGATCCTAGGTCTCCTAGTACTATTTTTATGAATAATGGAGATGGTACAGTAAGAAAAGGGCAGAAACTTTCAGAATTTGGTTTACAAGATTTACACGGAAGTGGTGCAGCAGATACAGACAATGATGGAGATTTAGATCTTATGATAACCTTAGGAGGAGGTAATGGATTAAACCCAGTTCCTCCAGTTTTTTATCAAAATAACGATGGTGATTTGTTGCGTAGAGATGGTGATGTAGGTTTTAGTAATGGAGGTAGAGGTAGGAGTCCTCGTTGGGGAGATTTTGATAATGACGGCGATTTAGATCTTGCTTTGTTCAACACTCCAATTCCTAATTCTACGGGGCCAGTAAATATTTTTTATGCAAATCGTGGGGATGGAACATTTAATACTGTCAATGTTTCTGGTTTAGAAGATTTTGTTTCAGATCATGTTTTAGTAACAGATTTAAATAAAGATCACATTGAAGATGTAGTAACATTATCACCTTTATCTATTTGGATGGGTAGAGGAGATTTTTCTTTTGAAAATGTGACTAATGATTGGTTGCCTGGAGCATTACGCAATCGAACAGGGGGATTTGCAGCAACAGACATTGATATTGATAATGATGGAGATTTAGATTTATATATTGCCAACGGTACAGGGATTTTTCTTACTGCTTTGAATGATGCGGTAGATTTCGATCCGGAGACAGGGATTTTAGATGCAAGGACTTCTGGCTACCAAGGAGAAACACCATTTACTTTTAGTGCAGATGGAGATATTAGACTATATGAAATAGAATTTAATAGAGCAAATCAATTTAAAGGTGACTTTCCAGTATTCTTAGGGAGTTCAAAAGCTGTACTAGAATCAACTATTAATGTTCCATTTGATCCTAGATTTCCAGAAGAAAACCTGATGGTAGACCAAACTATTACACAAGCTATGGCAGACGGTTTTCCAACAGACCGTTCAGCAAATGGTATGTATATAGGTTATGTGGGTAATAATCAATGGGAGTTTGAAGTAGTGAGAAATGAAAATATCGCATTTTCTATTACTTATTCGATTGACGGTGTTTCAGATTTAACTTCAGGGACAAATAATCTAGGAAGTAGAAATAATAGTGATTTTTTACTAAGGAATGATCTTAATAATGGAGTTCCAAATTTTGTAGATGTTTCTGAAGAATGGAATATCCCAAGAGGAGGTAATCATTGGGGAGTTACTACTGGTGATTTCAATAATGATGGATTTGCTGATTTATATGTAAATAGATATGGATATGTTCGAAATAGAAGAACCGATTATATGTTATTGAATACAGGTCAAGGCTCTTTTGATGCAACAACAAGTCACGGAGCAAAAAACTTAGGCTCAAGATCTCATGGAGATATGGGGCAAGCTTTTGATTTTGATATGGATGGAGATGTTGATATTTTGGGAGCAGACGATGAAATAGGGATCTGGCACCTATATAAAAATGATAGAAATGATAATAATAATTATGCTATTGTTAAAGTAGGATACTCTCCATTATCTAATGTAGATGCGATAGGTGCTGAAGTAACTGTTACAACGGAAAACAATAGTTATTTTAGACGAGTAGGTTCTGCAGGAGAAGTCTATTCACAAAGTTTATTAAATATGATTCATTTTGGATTAGGTATAGAAGATCAGATAGCTAATATTAGTGTAAGATGGAGAAATGGAGAGGTTGCAGAATTTAATAACGAGTCAGCTAATCAAATTTTTGATACCAGTTTACTAGATCCGAAAAGTTTAATGATAACTCCAGATCCAATAGAAGTTCGAGTAGGAACTACCACTCAAGCAGGTTTAGAGGTTGTTCCTGTTTTTGCGAATAGAGAGGTAGTTTGGTCTTCGAATGATCCTTCAATAGCTACTGTAGATGAGAATGGAATTGTAGAAGGATTAAAAGAAGGGCAAAGCACAACTATTACGGCAACAAGTGTTGGGGACAACAGTATTATAGCTCAGGCTACAGTAAATGTAGTAGCATTTTTTGCTGTTGATGTTGAGTCCGTTACACTAAGTGAAGAAATTATAGTCTTAGTAGAGCAGAATACGGTTACAATTACTGCAACTGTAGCTCCTGTTGATGCTGATGAACAAGGGGTTCTATGGTCAAGTAGTAATGAAGATGTTGTGACTGTTGATCAAAATGGTTTAATAACTGCTATTGAAGAAGGGCAAGCTACGATTACAGCAACATCTGTAGAGAATAATACTATTTTAGACAATTTAGATGTTACTGTAAGAAATTTAGTGGCGGCTAGTTTAGAATTATTACCAAACAGACAATCTTACATTAATACGACTTATGGTAACGAAGATAGTATTGAGGTGTCAGTTGATTACCATGCAGGAACAGGCAATAATGTAATACGAGGAAAAAGTGCAGGAATAAGGTATTTTTTGAGGCATTTACCACAAAATTTCAAGGGTGATACCATGAGAGATATTATAATCTCTGATGAATCTGTTATAGGGACAGAATCAGGAAGTTCTACAGTTGTCTTAAATTTGGATGAGAGGCCTGCTAATCCTTTATTGACACCAACAGCTGATTTACCAGGTGGAGGGTTGAGTTCTAATGCAGGTGAATTCTACTTTCTATTAGCTACTTTTGAAAATAGTAATGGAGAGAAATTAGAGGCTCAGGCTTTTCCTATAAATATTGTAGATGGTGCTTTATCAGTAGATGGTTTTGATCTAGATTCAGGTAAAGGATTTGTATTGTTCCCTAATCCTTCGGAGGATTTTATATTTCTTGTGGGTGTAAATAATGCTGAATATAATGTTGTTATCCGTGATTTGTCTAGTAGAGTTGTATTCTCGAAAGAAGTAATTAACAATAATAACCAAGGGTTAAATATATCTAGCTTAAGTCCAGGTACATATTTCGTTACTGTTAGTCAAGGTAATAGTACAAAAACATTGAAATTTGTAAAAAATAAGTAAAGCTTATATTTCATTTTAAATCAAACAAAAGACCATCTAAATACTTTTAGATAGTCTTTTGTTTTTCTAAATACTAATGGTTTAGCAAAAGAAGTAGGTAAGTATCTATATTTTGAAGACCGTTTTTCTGATCCATATGCAACAATGGCTTTTAGCTTGTTAGGTGCTGCAGCTAGTAATATTAGAAGGGCGGTTATATTAGATACAGAATTTGGATTGGTCTGGGTGTTAACAGAAGAAAAAATAAAGAGATAGCGGAAGAAAATAAAGATCTTATAGATGTATATTTTAATTCGTCTAAAGAACTTAGAGATAGTCAATCATTTATAAAAGCCTTAAACTCTCGTTTGAAAGAATAAGCTTTTATGTGTAAAAGTAGACCTCACAGGTTTTTTTAAAACCTGTGAGGTCTTTTGTTTTATATACAGATTAATAATCCGTAAATCCTTCAGCACTTGCACTAAAAAAAGTATCAGGATTAGGGGTAACCAATTCCTTATTGTTTTTTAGCTT
This sequence comes from uncultured Aquimarina sp., assembly GCA_947493035.1. Lineage (GTDB taxonomy): Bacteria > Bacteroidota > Bacteroidia > Flavobacteriales > Flavobacteriaceae > Aquimarina. The sequence goes on along the minus strand of CANLOW010000007.1, from coordinate 45,845 downwards.
TTCGACAAGATTTGGGTTAGAAATAAAAGGCCTACCGACATATACTAGGTCTAATCCACTATCAAGTATTTTATTTGCCTTTTCGGTAGAATTTACATCTCCACCAGAAATTACTGTACCTTTAAAATGTTCCTTAATGGTAGATTTAATGTCAGTTATGAATTCTGGGCCACCAAAAGCCACTCTTTGGTCTACAATATGTATATAGGCAATACCCATTTTAGAAAGTTCTTCTGCTAGATAAGAGAACATTTCAACTACTTCATCATGATGTGCTTCCATATCATTATAAGCGCCATAAGGAGAAAAACGAATACCAACTTTTTCAGCACCAATAGCATCTGCTACTTTTTGAGCAGTTTCTAATACATACCTAGCTCTGTTTTCAACATTACCGCCATATTGATCTTTTCTAATATTTGATTTAGGATTGATAAATTGATTTAATAGATAGCCATTAGCTGCGTGTAGTTCAATACCATCGATTCCTGCTTCCTCTACAAGTCTTCTTGAAGAGGTAACAAACTCCTCTTGTGATTTACTAATTTCTTCTAAAGACATTTCTTTAGGAGTATCATGAGCTGCCATTCCTTGTTCTGTGAAGATTTCTCCTGTTGCCTGAACTGCTGAAGGAGCAAGAGTAATCGCGCCTTCAGGGAGACTAGATTTACCGACAATACGTCCGCAATGCATGAGTTGGATAAATATATTTCCATCTTTTTCATGTACGGCTTCAGCTACTTTTTTCCATCCTAATATTTGATCATCAGAATATGCTGCAGGAATTCTAGGGTACCCAAGACCATTAGGGGAAGGAGAGGTCCCTTCAGTGATTATAAGGCCAGCTTCAGCTCTTTGATTGTAGTATTTTGCTAATAATTCATTAGGGATATTATCGATGGCTCTACATCTGGTCATCGGTGCCATTACAATTCTATTGTTTAATTTTAGTTTGTCATTTAATGAATACGATTCGAATAATTTCATAACGATTATTTGTTTATTAAGATTATTTAATATGTATTAAAATAGACTGGTCGTCTAGTGTGTTAGTGAATTATCTTACATTGTTGTTATTTGTTTATACTAAAATTAGTTTAATAGTACTTTAAGACCTTCAAGAAAATGATATAGAGGTTTTAAACTCTGTTTACACTTCATATTTAATAAAGCTCCTTCCCAGCTATTTTGGATAAATACAGACATAGTAGCCGCACTCAATTCATTGTTTATTTCCTTGTTATTTATGGCTTGATGAATACAATTTTCAAGGGTGTTTTCCCATTTAGCAAATTCGATTGCAAGGAGTTCTCTTATATTTTCATTATTATTACTCATTTCTGCAGTAATATTACCTAGTAGGCAACCATTCATACAGTTTTGCTCTTTGTACTCTTTTACTTTACTTGTATAGAATAAAAGAATACGATCACTAGGATTTATAGTATCATTATTTAAAACAGTTTTATAAATCGCTAATCCATTTTCAGAATATTTCTTTAGTACTTGAATACCAAAATCCTCTTTGCTTTTGAAATAATGATAAAAAGAACCTTTTGGTACCATAGCTTTATCTAGGATTTCTTTCAACCCTATATTGCTATATCCCTTCTCTGAAAAAAGGGAATAACCTATATCAATGATTTCATCTTTTTTAGTTTGCATGATTAAGAATAGACCAGTCGTCTGTAAAGGAAATATTTTTTTACTAATGATTAGAATTCCTAACAAGAGTTTAACATTTTTACGTATTTCAATTTGTTAGAAAGCTAAACGCCTCAAAAGTTGAATTCAACTTTGAGGCGTTTAGGAGTTTAATTTTTTTTACAGAGGTCTAGCACACAATTCTGAGTACCAAACGAATTATTAATAAGACTATCTGCTTCAGGTTCATTTACATAATTACCATCTATAATGTAGCGATATTGATAAGTCGCATTCTGAGGTAATTTTAATTTCAACACATGTTCTTTTCGTTTCTTGTTCTTCTTGAAAGTAAATTCTTCAGAAGCATTCCAATCATTAAAATCTCCGACAATTTCTACTTTAGAACACCCATCATCTGGAACAGAAAACTCAATGCTACAGAGTGGCTTTGTTTTTAAAAAAGATTTTTTTAATCCCATTGTTTTTACATTTTTATTGTGTTGTACATCAATATATTAATTTAATCCTTTGATTCTAATATCTCTAATTTTTTATTCGATAAAAGTTTGAAATTATCTTTAAAAGACATGATTAAATCCAATAAGAAAACGATCTTCATTACTAGTGAAAGTTAGTTGAGTATTTGTTTTTTTATATCGTTTAGTAAATAAAAATGAGCTTCCAACTCCAATGATTGCTCCTGCAATAACATCTATAATATCATGCTTATCAGCTTTAATACGGGTAAAGCCTGTATAGCTGGCTAGAGCATAAGCTGGAATTCCATATTTCCATCCATATCTTTTTTGAATAAAAGCAGCACTTTGAAAAGTTGTTGAAGTATGAGCAGAAGGAAAAGAATTGTTGTTTTCCATATTGGGGCGTTCTTTATCTATAGCAAACTTTAATCCAAAGGTTAATAGTTGGTTTAAGGCAAAACCTTTCCCGAAATCGCTAGCGCCTTTGTAATCTTTTTGAAACAAACTACTTCCAAGAGCTACAGCCGGTAATGTATATAGGATAATATCTCCAGATGTTTCTAGAGTTTTATTTTGACAATAAATAGAAAATGTAGACAAAAAAAGTAACGTATATATGGTAAAGATTATCTTCAAAGAATAAAGGTGTTCATTATTAATCAGAAAGATATGTTATAACTATTTAATTTATAGTAATAAAAGTAATTATAGGATATTTTTTCCAAATTCATAAAAAAAGCGATTTGAGATGAAGACCGTAAAAATATCTCGGTTTGTTTTTAATAATTTCCTCGTATACTTGTCAACGAATTAAAATTGCTTAAAATGTTTCGTAGATTTTTACTGTTAGTATTTATTGCTGTTAGCATTTCTCTTCAAGCACAAGAGTTTACTCTAAAAAAAGTACCCACACGTTTTCGTTTTACTTATGAAACTATATCACAAGACAATGAGCCTGATTTAGGATTTGTAGGCTTAGGATATGATTTGTTGGCATTGAATTTAGGTAAATCAAAAGGGTACTTGGGTTTACATTCTTACTCTGCTGTCGCTGGAGAGCGTCCAGGTTTAATAACCTTAGGGATGTCAGCAGGTGCTATGATTCCTCTTTGGGAAAAGGCAGGTTTGTTTTTGGATACTGGATTCTTCGTAGGAGGTGGCGGAGGAGGAGCTGCCGCAGATGGTGGTGGTTTAATCATTCGACCACATATTGAATTAGAAAAGCAGTTTGGTAATATTGGACTTAGGGCAGGTTTTTCCCGAATAGATTTCCCTACGGGAGAATTAAATGGCAATCAATTCAATTTTGGAATTACTATAAATGAAAATGTATTTTTTAATACAGATAGGATTTATGAGAAAGCTCTAGAAAAGCCTAGTTTGCTGTTTAAAAACTTACGAGTAGCCTTTGTAACTACAGTATATCAAAATCTAGAAGAAGGTTCGTTAGAAAGGAGTAGAGGAAGTGTCGATGGAAGAAGAATAGGCCTTGTTGGAGCTCAAGTAGAACGAGGGATAAACAAATATCTTAATGGTCTGTTTAAAATTAATGGAGCTTTAAAGGGAGGTACTGATGGATATATGTCTATTCTTTTTGGAGCTGGAGGACAGCTGCCATTATTAGATAATCATTTGAAGCTACAGGCCAATGCATTGATAGGGCCAAGTGGAGGAGGAGGAATTCTTTCTGGAGGAGGAGCTACGGCTCAGTTTGAAGGAGCGATAGCAGTACAGATTTTTAAAGGGTACGATATAAAATTAGCAGCAGGTAAAACCTTTGCACCATGGGGAGATTTTAATGCTAATCATATAGAATTAAGTGTAGGAAAAACATTGACATATTTCTCTCCTAGAGACTTGCAAAACGAAGCTTTTAAAGTGGATAGTGCTGATTTATGGAAAAACCATATGTCTTTTGCGGTGTTTAATAGAACTTATTTCTCTCCTGATGCTTTAGATCGTGGAGGTCGACCATATCTTGATAATTTTCAAAATTTAGGTTTTGAATTTCAAAAATATGTAGGAGAACGATTTGCGTTGAATGCAACTACCATTTGGGCTTATGAAGGTGATTATGGAGCTTATGCTGAAGGTTTAGTTGGATTAGCATACTACCAACCTATTTTTGGAGATTTTTATATTCCTGTGAAAGGATTAGTCGGTGCTGCTGGTGGAGGTGGTCTTAATGTTGGGAGTGGATTAATTACTCAATTTAATACGGGGCTTCAATGGAATTCTAATGCTGGAGATTTATTTCTTCAAGTAGGTAAGTATATTCCTTTAGAAGGAAATTTTGATCCTATGATTTTAGATATCGGATTTCGATTTCATATAGAGCAATTGTTTAAGAAGTAACTTTTGAATTAAAATATTTTAGGGTAATTAACAACAAACAAATTCCTAAAGAAATAAAACACATTGGGATACCTGCTTCATTTTTGGGGCAGGTATTTTTATTTAAGAGTTCTAGAATACTTCCAAATAAAGCAAACAATAGAGGGGTGCTAATAAAAAAATAATAGTACTTGACGTGTATTCTTAGGTGAAAAATGTGAGTAATTGCAACTGTTGTGAATGCTGTAAGGATAATATAACAAACAGGTAGATTTATTATTATTGGGCAAAAACTTTCTTTAGTAAAATGAGCTAAGGAGATATTGAAAACAGTATAAATTACTAATATCAATAATCCGAGGATAGAGTAGTATAATGTTTGTTTCAAGAATAGCTGTTTTAATGCGGTGTAAAAAAACACTCAAACTTTTCGTGGTTTGAGTGTTTTGAAAAACTAAAAAGAAATCAAATACCTATGTACAAGTACATGAGGTATGTTGCTTAAAACTATCGTTATAAAATTCAAACGCAGTATAAAGAATGACTTGCATTGTGAAATTACATTTGATGCGTTTTATTGATGTCAGGATTTTCAATTGTTTTTTGTTCACCATTTGGTAAGAAGATCGTAGCAGATTTTATAGTATTACTAGTACCTAAACCAAAAGTAATGGTAGAGGTTTGATCGCTTACTAATCCTTCCCCAATAATATAAGTGTCTGATAGGATCGAATTATCGGTTTTAGTAATTACGATACGACTTCCGATATATTTAACAGTTTCAGGAAAACGAAAAGCAATATAATTAGCATTTCCACCTTTATTTATTTTAGCCTTCATAGGGCTACCAATATTGGTAAATATCAAATCAGGATACCCATCTTTATTAAAATCACTAGTTAAAGGTGTGATACCATAATTTTTGTTAATAGTATTTGATTGATCTTCTACAGCAGCAAAGGTTTCATTGACATGCTGTGTTAAAAAACGACCAGGAAGTTTGAATAATTTGTGAGGAGGAAAAGCGACATAATTTTCCGAAACTACTAAATCTTGTTTTCCATCTAAATCAAAGTCTTCGAAGAGTGCTCCCCAAGAAAATTCGAAGTCAGCTATTTTCGTTTCTTTTGCTACATCTGTAAATTGGAAATCTCCTTCGTTTTTAAATAGCATCCAAGTTCCAATGAATGTATCTTCTTGGGCTAAATCTCCACGAGCTAAAAATTCGGGTACGGAAGTTCCTGTATTAGAAAAGAAAAAATCAACTAAGCCATCGTTATTATAATCTCCAACAGCTATTCCCATTGGATAAGCATAATTTCCTGTTGTTGGATTAGCTTTTTTTGTATACTTCTGTCCAGCCTCATTTTTATAAGTACGTACTTCTCCAGTATCATGAGCAACGACTAGATCTAACCAAGAATCGTTATCAATATCTACAAAAATCCCCATGAAGGTATTGTGTATATAGGTTAACCCGTATTGAGCAGTTACATCTTTGAAAGTGTTATTTCCATTATTGATCATTAATAAACTAGAAGCTCCATAATTAAAATCTTTAAAGATGGTTTGACCTTCCATTTTATCTAGTTTGATATAAGCACTAACAAATAGATCGGCGTATCCATCTTTATTGATATCTCCAATAGTTAAAGAAGCAGCAACAGATTTATCATTAAGTGGCACCTCTATTTTTTCTACAAGAAAACCATCCCCCGTATTTTTATACCATAGTACTCCATAGTCACCAGTTAATAAGAGGTCGACAAATCCATTACTATCCAAGTCAAAAGAAACCGCTCCAAATGTACTCGTATTTGAAAGGGTGTTAGGAAGTTTTGATGCTATAGTAATATCAACGAAATCTCCATTTTCATATTTAAACAAAGCATCATTTTGAGTTACGCCACCAGCAACAAATACTTCATCTACTCCGTCATTGTCAATATCGATGATAGCAGACCCCATAATAGGTAACGATTTTTTTCCGTCGAATTTGTTTTCGAATGGAAATTTGGCATTTTTAAATGTTGGGATTTCTTCCTTAGGAACGCTATAATCGCAAGAAGAGAACTTTTTACCAAAGTTATCTTTAGGGAGATTTTCTGTTTTACAAGATCCTCCAAATTTTCCCCAAGAAACTTGAGTGTAGGGATTTGCTTGATCTTTTTTAAAGAATCCTAGTATCACGATTAATAGTATAGCGATGACTACACCTAGACTGATGAGAATTTTTTTCATAGAGAAGTTTTTGAAATTATGATTGATGTTGATTTTTTTTGAGTTGTAATAAGACGATTCCGAAGAAAATGAAATGCGTTACATTCATGGCGATTGGAGTAATATGAACCCCTAAAGATTTGAACCAAGCCAATGAAGAAATAATAATGATTAATAATACAATAGGGTTGAATAGTGCCAACCATTTTGGCATTCCTATTTTATTTTTCAGAACAAGAGTAATGTACACTATAGAAATACCAGCAACAAAAACTCGGAGAGCCCAGACTAGTATTTGATAGTGCTCTAAATAAGAATTTAAGTAAAATTGAAAGTCATCAGTATTGGCACTACGTTGGAATACTTCAGCAGCAAAATATCTTGAAGCCACCCAAATTCCTCCTACGAAAAAAGAAAGCACCCCTAAAATAAGAAGTAAATAAGCTAAGCTTTTATGAGTAGATTGAAAAAATAGCATTAGTCCATAGTAGCCAGCAAAATATAGTGGGGCTCCGATGATTACTAAAAAATGTCCTTTGCTAGCTCTTTCCAATGGAACTTTAAAAAGCATTTCTATTTCTCCTCCTGGGCCTTCAGGTAAAAAATGAAGGAAATATTCGCCAAATCCAACGATAATAGAAGCTAAAAGACCTAAAAATAATAGGACTTCAACTGTTTTGTGAGTTAGTTTCATGTTAGTGTTGATGTTTAAAAACAGACACTTAGTCTGTCTTTAGGTAGAATAATTACTGATTAACAATTTTTTAAGATTATTTAGTTGGTAGTAATTTGTTTTATGGAAGGACAAAAAAATGATAGGTATTTTCTTAATGGCTATAATCCAATGTCAAGAGATGTAGAAGTCGTTATTAAATTTCTCATTCCATATAAATAAGGAATCTTTTAAATCGTATCATCTTTGATTTGGACTAAGAGTTAATAAACAAAAAACCGTCATTATTCTTTCGAACAATGACGGTCAACCAACTAAACTAAATATAACTGCTTCTGCGGAAGTTATACTTATACTATTTCTGTTCCTTTTAATTTAGCAATCCATAATTTAAATCGATGTACTAAGTAAAAGGATACTGGTACAATTACTAAGGTTAAGAAAGTGGCGATAATTAAACCATAGATTACAGTTTTTGCTAATGGCCCCCAGAAAATTACATTATCTCCTCCCATGTAGAAATTAGCATCAAACTCTCCAAATAAGGTGATGAAGTTGATGTTTAACCCAATTGCTAGGGGAATTAATCCTAATACCGTAGTAATAGCAGTTAGTAATACGGGACGTAGACGTGCGCGACCACCTTCGATAATAGCCTCCTTTACATCAGCAGCAGGTAACAATGTACCGATCTCTTTATTTAGTGCTACTGTTTTCCTGTCAATTAGTAGTTGTGTATAATCAAGTAATACAACACCATTGTTAACCACAATACCAGCAAGGGAAATAATACCCATCATGGTCATCATGATTACAAAGGGAGCACCAGAAATTACAATTCCTCCAAAAACTCCGATGAAGCTTAAGAAAACAGCTATCATAATAATGGTTGGTTTTGAAATGGAACTGAATTGGAAAATTAAAATAAAGAATATCAATCCAAGACCCGCAAAGAAAGCACCCATTAAAAAGGACATTTGTTTGTTTTGCTCTTCAATTTGTCCTGTAAAATCAAAAGAAATTCCTTTTGGCTTTTCGAACTGTTTCATCTCTTCTTCGATCTGACTTACAATAGCAGCTGCATCAGTGAATCCAGGTTTTAATCCAGAATATACCGTGACAACACGCGTTCCATCTTTATGCTTGATGGCACTATATGAAGTTGTGTTTTTCTGAGATGCAATAGCAGCAATAGGTATTTCCTTAAGTCGCCCATTATTTGGATCTCGAAAAGTGATGTTTTGATTGAAAAGAGTGCTGTTATTGTAACGATTCTCTTTATTGAAGCGCACATTGATGTCATAGTTGTCACCATCTAATTTATAAACACCAGCTTTTTCTCCAAAAATGGAACGTCGTAATTGAGATCCTATTTGCCCAGTACTTACACCCAGTTCTCCTGCCTTTTTACGATCAACAATTACTTTTGTTGCTGGCTTGGCTTTGTTTACATCAATTTTTAATTCATCTATACCTGCAATGTTTTTGGTATTGATGAATTGACGCATACGTTCAGCGGTTTGAATTAATGCTTCATAGTCAGGGCCTTTAATTTCTATATTAATAGGTGCTCCAGCGGGAGGGCCAACAGGATCTTTTTCTACAGAAATACTAACACCAGGATAAATGCCTACTAGGCCTTCTTGTATTTTGGCACGTAATTCTTCTGAATCTTTTCCTTGGCGGTATTTGTATTCGCGCATGGTGGCCGTAATTTTCCCGCGATTTGGCATATCACTAGTCGATCCTCCATCTGTTTGCGGATTTCCAGCACCTCGGCCAACTTGAGATACGGTAGATTCTACTAATACATTTTTACTTTCAAAAATATATTCGTCTTGATCAATGATAGTATATACCCTTTTTTCAATGCTCTTTGTAATTTCATTGGTCTTAGCAATATCAGTCCCTTCAGGGTATTCGATATAGACTACAATTTGATTAGGCTTGTTGTCGGGGAAAAATTCAATTTTAGTTCTTTGACTGGCTACAGAACCTCCAAATGCTCCAAAAGCTACAAATAGTAAAATGAAAGTAGCTACAAAGAAGATTATTGGCCAAGCTCCACTAAGCGCAAATTTCACAAATCGCTTATATTGATTTTCTAACCAAACGAGCGTGTTATTTTGGAAATAGTTAGCCATTGGTTTGATGGCATACTTATATGCCCAAAATAATACAGCAGTTACTAATATTAGAGTTCCTAAACCTCTCATTGCTCCTCCAATAGCGGTAATTAAGCCTCCGATGATTCCTAATACAAGAGATAATGTAATCAATTGTTTTAAAGTCAATTCGCGCTTAGTTACTTCCATAAAGCGGGATACCAACATAGAGTTGATAAAAATGGCTACAAATAAAGAAGATCCTAAAACTACCGATAAGGTAATCGGGAAATAAATCATGAATTGTCCCATAACCCCAGGCCACATTCCTAAAGGAACAAAAGCAGCGACAGTAGTTAATGTTGAAATAATGATCGGAAAAGCAATTTCACCAACTCCTTTTTTGGCAGCTTCAATTCGGGTCATTCCTTCTTCTTTCATCAAACGGTATACGTTTTCTACGACTACGATACCATTATCTACTAACATTCCTAATCCCATGATCAATCCAAAAAGGATCATAGTATTCATAGTATAGCCTAATAGATTCAGGATCATAAAAGACATAAACATAGATAGAGGAATAGCAAAACCTACGAATAAAGAATTTCTAAATCCAAGGAAAAACATCAGTACTGTAACTACTAAAATGATTCCGAAAATGATATTATTTACCAAGTCATCAACTTGATTTAAGGTCTTTTCAGATTGGTCATTAGCAAGCGTAACTCTCAAGTCGCTAGGGAAAATGTCCGCTTTTGTTTCTTCGACCAATACTTTGATTTTGTTAACGGCTTCCACCATGTTTTTACCAGATCGTTTTTTAACATCTAGCATTACCACAGGTTTCCCAAATTCGCGAGCATAAGTGGTAGCATCTTCTGCTTTAAAAGTAACCTCGGCAATATCCTTTAAGTAGACAATACCATTATCATTCTTGATCACAAAATCTTCTAATTCTTTAGGGTCTTTAATTTCCCCAATGATACGCATGGTACGTTGTTGTCCACTCTTCTTAAGATTACCTGCGGATATGGTAACATTTCCATTTCGAATTCCATTTAAAATGTCTTGAAAGCTTACTTTGGCAGCCATCATTTTGTAAATATCTACGGCAACTTCAACTTCACGATCTTGAGCTCCGCGAATATCAACTCCTTTGATTTCTTCGAAGTCTTCAATATGATCTTCTAGGTACTCGCCAAACTCTTTCAGTTTTTGCGTAGGATAGTCTCCTGCAATATTGATGTTAAGAATCGGAGTTTCCTCGGAAAGGCTAATGTCAAAAACACTTGGTTTTACTTTAGCTCCATTAAAAGTAGGCCAATCTTCTTTTGAAGATTCTTGATCTACTTCGTCTTTAACTTTTTGTTTGGCTTGTTCTACAGAAATTCCTTCTTCGAATTCTAAACTCAAAATCCCGAAATCTTGCTGTGCTGTAGATAACATTTTCTTTACACCACTTACATTTTGTAATCGATCTTCAAGGGGATCTATAATAAGGCGTTCAATGTCTTCTGCCGTGTTTCCTGGATATACAGCATTTACATAGATCTTAACTTCCTTAATTTCGGGGAAATTTTCTCTAGGCATTGTGTTATATGCATTGAACCCTAGTGCGAGCAGCAATGTAATGATGACCCAGATAACTGTTTTGTTATCTATGGCCCACGAAGAGAGCTTAAACTCTTTGTGTATTTCTTTATCCTTACTCATAATGAGATTAATTTAGAATGTTAACTTCTTGGTTGTTTTTTACACTACGAGCTCCTTCTTCAATGATAATATCATTGGTTGCTAAGCCATCTTTAATTTCAATTAAATCTCCCTGAATTTTACCTGTGGTTATCGTTTTTTGGGTAGCAATAGTTTTACTCTTATCATTTTTTGAAATTACATACACATACTGAGCTCCTTCAGCATTTTCAGAAATTAAGCTTTGAGGAATTAGGATTGCATTCTCGTTGCTGTAGTCATTAATAAAAAGCTTGGCTGTCAAATTGGGTTTGATAGATTTGTCTTTATTGTCAACAGGAATTTCAATACTGTAGGTACGGCTTCCAGGGTTTATAAAATTACCTGCTTGTCGAATTGTAGAAGCTACGTTTTTTCCTAATACAGGGAGCTCTATATTTACCTGAGTTCCTTTTTTTATAGTACTAATGTAACGTTCAGGAACATCAGCTTTAACATACATTTGATTAAGACTAACAATTCTAAAAACAGGGGTTTGTCCAGCACCAACTACATTTCCTTTTTCAGTAATTACATCATCGATGATACCGCTAAAAGGAGCACGGATTGCTGTTTTGGCAATAGATTTGTTTAATTGGGCTATGGCTTTTTGTTGTGCTTCATAATTAGTTTTGGCTTGTAAATATTGAATTTCGCTTCCTATTTTTTGTTTCCAAAGGCGTTCTTGACGTTCGAAAGTAGTTTTAGCCAAATCACGTTGTACTTCTAGTTGACCTAATTGCTGAGATAAACCTCCATCATCAATTCTAGCTAATAGTTGTCCTTTGTTTACAGCTTGACCTTCTTTTACATATACATTAGAAAGTATTCCATTGAATTCGGGTGTTAAGACTAAATTCTGTTTAGTTTGTACATTTCCTTGTAATTCGATGTAGTGATTAAATAGTGTATCTTTTACCGTAATGGTTGTTACCAAAGGAATCTTTTGGTTAGGATCTAGCTCAGCAATGGCAGCACTTAATTGCTTAATTTTAGTATCAAGTTCTTGCTGTTGTGCATTCAAAGTTTTCTTTTTCGCACGTATACTTGTAATATCTTTAGAAGCGATGATACTTTCAATAGTTGCTTCTTCTTTTTTTCCACAAGAAAAAAGGAATATAGCGGTTAGGATATATAATGTCTTTTTCATTTCGAAATTATTTTGCAATGTTGATGATGGTTTGAAGTTTAGCAGCATTTTGTATTAAAGTCAATTGAGCATTTAAGTGTTGCTGTTGTGCACTATAAAGCTGTGTTTGCGCTTGACGTAATTCGAAACTACTAGCAATACCTTCTGTGAATTTGATTTGATTCTTTTTTTCAATGCGCTCCGCTAAGGTTAAGTTCTGTTTTAAAGTGGCTAGATTTTCTACAGCAAAATCAAAATCACTTTTAGCTTGATCATAAGCTAATTGAATACGCTGAGTGTTTTCATTATGAGAAATTTGTGCTTGTTCATAAGCCAGTTTACTTTGCTTAATTCGTGCACCACTCTTGAATGAACTAAAAATAGGAACATTGATTTGGCCACCTACAGTGTAATAACTGAACCAACGTTTGTCACCATCTAAAAAAGAAAATTCATTGTCAAAAGCTTGTGTACCGAAATCAAAGAAAGCACCTACACTAGGTAATATTCTACTTTTTTCAAGTTTTAATTCTAGTCTGCGTTGCTCGACAAATAATTCAGATAATTGAAATTCATTATTATTAGTAATAGAAAAACGGGTTGAGTTATCCGAATTTAATTCTTTTTGAGCAGCAAGACTCTCAAGTGTATCGGTTAAAGTTGTTGTTGAATCTATAGGAATACCTAATGCTAAATGAAACATTTGTTTCGCTATAATTGAAAGGCGATTGAGATTATTTAATTGATTTTTCAATTGCAATAAGGTAATCTGTAACTGCTCTACACTTTCTTCTTCGGCTAAGCCGTTTTCAAATATTTGCTGAGTTTCATTAAGATTTTTTTCTATCGTATTGATATTGCTTTGTACTACTTCGATATTTTCCTGCGTCAGTAGCACACTTCCGTATGCATTAGTAACACCTTCTATAATAGCTAGCTCTTGTTTTTCCTTTTGTGTTTGTGTATAATTTACAAATACAGAAGCTGCTTCTAAGCCAACCAAATATGATCCATTAAATATTAATTGAGAGATGGTAGCACCGACAGTTGCTTGTTGTTCAATTCCAAATTGAACTGGAACAAATGCATCAGCAGGAGCTGTTCTATCAAAAGCATTTGCAGGGATTACAGAGGTTCTTAATTTAAGGTTGTTAAGATACTCTACTTTTCCGTCAATCTGTGGTAATCCGTCAGCTGTAGTTTCCCATTTTCGTTTCAATGCCTTAGCCACTTCTTTTCTAGAATTAAGAGCCGTATAACTACTGTCTAAAGCAAATTGTATGGCCTCTTCTAAAGAAAAACTATACTTTTTTTGCTGTGCATGGGTAAGTAGTCCAATACATAACACAAAAAATAGTGTGATTTGTTTTTTCATTCGTTTATGATTTGATTTTTTTGATTTCTTTTATTTTTAAAATTTTCTAAGTACTTAATTCCTTTTTCTGAGGCTAAACCACGGATGTGGTAGTCTAGGTAACTATGGGTTAATTTTTTAGGTTTAAAATTTTCATTTGGAAAAATATCTTGATTTCGAATACCACCAACTCCAATGAAATAAATTCCAATAACGAATGGTATATCGATATCCTTTCTATATAAGCCTAATTCAATACCGCGATTCAAATTTTCGGTTACGCAATCTTGTATTTCATCATATTTCATAGAACTCAATCTGCTGTGAATTAAGGGGTAGTATTTTGATAATTGATATTCAGGAGCAGTAGTTTCGTCTTTAAGATGTTCAATGACATAATCATTTATAGTATAAAACTCATCGATAGGGTTTAATGTTCGTTCTCTTATCTCAAGAATTCCAGATTTTATAGCATTAAAAATATGATCGCCAACAGTGGATACTAGATCAGTCTTTGTTTTGAAAGATTGGTATATCGTTTTTTTGGACATTCCCATTTCATTGGCAATATCATCCATAGTAACACTTTTAAAGCCTTTCGTTAGAAAGAGTTCTGTAGCTTTTGCAATGATTTGACAATTATTCTCAAGCATATTTTCCATGGGTCAAATGTACTATGGAAACTTTTGAAACGTTAATAGTTTCCATAGTTTTTAGAGAAATTTAACATATAGAAAATTCAATGTTTAAAATTCAGCATTTGATGTTTTTAAATGTTATGGTTTTAGTCTTATTAGTTAGACAAAAAATCAGATTGAGTTTATATTTCTTATCGACGACAACTGACAACTGACAACAATTATCTATTTTCGTCAATCTTAATACAATTGCATTGGAGAAGTTAAAGACATATCAAGAAGCCTTTTTAGAATTCTTATTAGAAAAAAGAATAAAAGAGGAACCGAATAACTTATATGCCCCTATTAATTATATTCTTGAATTAAGGGGGAAACGTATACGTCCGATATTGACTTTAATGGGAGCTGAGGTTTTTGGCGCTAGTTATGAAAAGGCATTGCCTGCAGCTATGGCAGTAGAAGTATTTCATAATTTTTCTTTAGTGCATGATGATATTATGGATGAAGCTCCTTTGAGAAGAGGTAAGGAGACGGTGCATACTAAATGGGATATTAATACAGGTATTCTTTCAGGTGATGCCATGCTGATTTTGGCATATCAACATTTCGAAAATTACGAAGCAAAATTATTTAAAGAATTAGTGCAGCTTTTCTCTAAAACAGCACGTGAGGTTTGTGAGGGTCAGCAATACGATGTCGATTTCGAAACTCGAAATGATGTTACTATTGAGCAGTATTTGCATATGATCGAATATAAGACAGCAGTATTGGTCGGTTGTGCTTTTCAAATGGGTGCTATAATTGCAGAAGTCACAGCTGAAGAGCAAGTAAAAATCTATGAGTTCGGGAGGTTGCTTGGGATTGCATTTCAGTTACAAGATGATTATTTAGATGCTTTTGGAGATCCAGAGAAGTTTGGAAAACAAGTTGGAGGTGATATCATAGAGAATAAAAAAACATATCTGTATTTGAAGTCTATAGAAATAGGATCTGAAAAAGAGGTATCAACCTTAAAGGATTTGTTTAAAGATAAATTGGAAGGAGATAATCAATCCAAAATAGAGCAGTCCAAATCTATTTTTAATAGTTCAGGTGGAGCAGCGGCTACACAAGATGCTATCAAATCTTATACAGAAAAAGCTTTTACCATTGCAAATGAACTTTCAATTTCTGAAGAAAACAAACAGCTATTATTAGGGTTTGGTACTTATTTAATGAACCGAAGAACGTAGCCATTAATTAAGAGTTAGTATATTTTTATTGAAATAGGATATATATTATAAGATTGTAAAAATCAAGTTAATAGATAAGGAGGTAAATCATTTTTTATAATACTTTCCGAAATACCAATGTGTACTTTTATTGTAGAAGACTTTAATATTTCGATTCCTTTTCCTTGGTTTTTTTCGTGAGGATCAATGATACCAACATAAATTTCAGAACATTTTGTAGTTATAATCCTTTTAGTTCAAGATGGTGTACGTCCAAAAAAGGAACAAGGCTCTAAGGTGACAAACATTATGAAATTGTCTATTTCTTTAGGTAAATTAGTTAAAGCCATGATTTCTGCATGAGATTTACCAGGCTTATTAGTGTGGCCGCGTGATATTATTTTATTGTCTTTAACAATGACACACCCAACAGGAGGATTTGGCAAGCATTCAGGAATGGCTTTTCTGCCTTCAAGAATAGCCTCGTACATAAATTCTTCAATTTCTTTTCTAGTCATGGAAAGAGAATTCATTTATTGTTCAATTGTAGGGAGTTGAAATTATACATCATATATATCCGACTCATCAAAATCATTTTGGTGGTCAAAAATCAATCTACTTTTACTAATCAATGATTCTCTAGGGAATAGCTCAGTAATGTTACCATAAGATTTTTGAAGGGCTTTTCTGACTTTTTTAGGAGATTTCCATTTTACTTTAGTGATTCCTTCCTCCAATTGTGGGATAAGTTTGTCATCATAATCACTAACCATTTCAAACCAATAAGTTAGTTTTAGTCGATACTCTCCACCTCGTTTGAATACATGATATGTTTTCTTTAAAAAACGAGTGATTTCTACACCATTTATACCTGTTTCTTCTTCCACTTCTCGAATAGCACACTCTTCGATAGATTCTCCTTTTTCGATTTTTCCCTTAGGTAAATCCCAGCATCCATTTCTGTAAATAAATAGAATTTCATTTTCATCATTATAAACTTTCCCCCCTCCAGCAACATAAACAGGAAGCTTTTTTTCTAACAAGGAAAATATTTTATCTTCTTTTTTATGATATAAATGAAACTTTAATGTTGGGTTGTCATTAAGTTTTTCAATGATATGTACAAGGTTAGCTTTTTTTAAAGGAAGAGAAACATAACCATCACCAACACGAGTATTAGTAGAAATACTAATAGGAATATTATTTACAAAAACGTTGTACATTTGCAAGTATGATTTTTGATTCAAATGTAGCTAAAAAAACGGCATCCGAATTATTGAAAATAGATGCTATAAAATTACAACCCAAAAACCCATTTACATGGGCATCTGGTTGGAAATCACCTATTTATTGTGATAATCGTATTGCGTTGTCTTTTTCGGATACACGTAACTTCTTGAAAGAACAATTTGCCACTATTGTAAAAAACAACTATGCTGATGTTGAGGTTATTGCAGGTGTCGCAACCGGTGCAATAGGAATTGGTATGTTAGTAGCAGATGCTTTAGATTTACCATTTATTTATATCAGACCAGAAGCAAAAAAGCATGGTCGTCAAAACCAAATAGAGGGAATTGTACCTGAAGGTAGGAAAGTACTGGTAATAGAGGATTTAATAAGTACTGGTAAAAGTAGTTTACTTGCTGTCGAGGCATTAAAAAAATGTAATGCTGAAGTAATGGGTATGATTGCTATTTTTAGCTATGGCTTTCAAGTAGCTTCAGATAATTTTGAAAATGCTAGAGTTAAATTAACAACGTTAAGTAATTACGAAAACTTAATCGAGTTAGGGAAGGATGAAGGGTCAATATCTAATGATTTAGTGGATACCCTTAAATCCTGGAGAGAGGATCCTGCGAATTGGGGTATTTAATCAGTGTGAATTTTAATTAGATTCATAATATTCACATTTCTTTATATCCTCAAGGTTAATAGATTTTATATAATATTAAAAAGACAATATTTATTGTCTACAGTCAAATAAAATGAATTTAGAAAGTAGCAAAGTAACCATCAATAAAAGTGCTAAAGAGATATTCGATTTTTTAACTAAAGTGGAAAATTTCGAACAAATTATGCCTGAAAGCAAGCAAAAGTTTGAGGTACTGAATGATGTACGATTTTTATTCCAACTAAAAGGAATGCCAGAAATAGTATTAGAGCAAAAAGAACAAGAAGCTCCTTCTAAAGTAGTACTAGGAGCGGCTAGTGAAAAGTTACCTTTTACATTAACAGCCAATATAGATGAAGTTGAAGCTGGTAAAACAGAAACTCAATTAATTTTTGACGGAGAATTTAATGCAATGATGGCAATGATGATTAAAAAGCCAATCCAGAATTTTATCAATTCATTATCAGAAAATTTAGGCAAAATATAAGCCTAAGATCAAGTATAAGACTCCTCTTAGAATATTTAAGTCTATAGAAGTCTTATACTTGGTACTACTTATTTTTTTAATACATTAATTGTATTTCTTTTATATCGTAAGTTTCTAATCGAACACCATCTTCAAGTTCTAATATTAGCTTACCTGAATTCGTGATTCCTTTTATAATACCAAGAAATAAACTGCCATCTAAGTTTTTGAAGGTAGAAACTTTACCCTTTTTGAAAAGAAGGCTTTCATATTGATTTTTAATGGTTTCAAAATCGTCAGTTGTAACATTTTTAATTTTGTTTTCAAATGACTTAAGGAAGATGATAAGTAAACTTTCGATGTCATAGATGCTATTTGTAATGTTTTGTAACGAACTGGCTTTTGGAAGGTGATCAAAGTTAGTTTGATTGACATTTATCCCAATTCCTATGACATAAGCTTGTGATCCATCTTTTTGGAAACAGTTTTCGATTAAAATTCCGCCAATTTTTCTGCTAACTGACATAATGTCGTTAGGCCATTTTATTTTTAAAAAAGGGGTTTCAAAATGTATTAACGTATCCCAAATACTTAGACTCACTAACATGTTTAAAATGAAAGGGTTTTGAGAGGTGTTTTTAGTTAGTGGGTGAAAGAAACTGAATGTTAGGTTTTTACCAACTTCACTATTCCAGACATTTCCCATTTGTCCTCTTCCAGCATACTGATGTTTTGCCCAAATACATACAGCCTCTTTGTGTGAATCTTTTCTTAAAAAGTCTTTTAAAAAAGTGTTTGTAGAGTCAATGGCATCAACTTTGATTATTTTCATAACAAATGATACAGTTACAAGCTACAAATAACGGGTATAATTGTATAAAATAGTACCTTTGCTTTTTAAAAATTCGATGAATGCCAAATAAAACAATTGATAACGACTTACTAATAACAGAAATCGTTAGAGGTATTGAAGAAGTTAAAGGTGAGGATATTACAATTTTAGACCTTAGAGATATAGAAAATACAGTTTGTGATTATTTTATCATTTGCAATGGTAACTCTAATACCCAAGTAAATGCTATTGTTGGTTCCGTGCAAAAAATGGTGAGTAAATCTATCAAGGATAAACCATGGCATGTAGAAGGAACTGATAATGCTGAATGGGTGCTTATGGATTATGTTAATGTAGTGGTGCATGTTTTTCAGAAACATATCCGCGAACATTACGATATCGAAGCACTTTGGGGTGATGCAAAGAGTACCCTTATCAAAACAAGTTACTAAGGATTAAAACGTTTACATGTCAAACACACCAAAAAAATCAGAGTCAAAAAGGCCAAAATTCAATTCTTATTGGATTATCGCTTTGGTTGCATTAGCATTTTTAGCGATTCAGTTTTTTGATTCAAGTATTAGCACTAAAGACAAAAT
Organism: uncultured Aquimarina sp.; assembly: GCA_947493035.1. GTDB lineage: Bacteria > Bacteroidota > Bacteroidia > Flavobacteriales > Flavobacteriaceae > Aquimarina. The sequence goes on along the minus strand of CANLOW010000007.1, from coordinate 26,533 downwards.
TTCTCCATCACAGTTTGAGTCTTTTTTGAAAGAAAATGAAATTTCAAAGGTTACTATTGTCAATAGGAGAATTGCGAAAGTTTACCTAACCACTGAAGCCAAAAAGTTAGAAAAACATAAGCCAAAAGATTCTAACCCATTGATATCAGTGCCAGTGAATGCCGACACGCCTGATTATGAATTTGAATTCGGTGATTTGCAAAACTTTGAGAATAAAATTCAAGAAGTAAAAGCAAAATTCAATGTTACTACTCCGGTAAGCTATGATACAGTTAATGATGTTTGGGGTAGTATACTGATCAATTTATTGCCTTTTGTATTGTTAATCGGAGTTTGGGTTTTTGTAATGCGCCGTATGAGCGGAGGCGGAGCAGGAGGTCCCGGTGGTCAGATATTCAATATTGGTAAGTCTAGAGCAAAACTTTTTGATAAAAATACTGATGTAAAAGTATCTTTTGAAAATGTAGCTGGATTGGAAGGAGCTAAAGAAGAAGTACAAGAAATTGTAGATTTTTTGAAGCATCCTGAAAAATATACCTCATTAGGAGGTAAAATCCCTAAAGGAGCTTTGTTAGTAGGTCCTCCTGGTACAGGTAAAACTTTACTAGCTAAAGCTGTAGCAGGTGAGGCAAAAGTGCCTTTCTTCTCTTTGTCAGGTTCTGACTTTGTAGAAATGTTTGTAGGTGTTGGTGCGTCACGTGTTAGAGATTTATTCAAACAGGCTAAAGATAAATCTCCTGCAATTATTTTTATAGATGAGATAGATGCAATTGGTCGAGCAAGAGGTAAAAATAATTTTTCAGGTTCTAATGATGAGCGTGAAAATACATTAAACCAATTATTGACTGAAATGGATGGTTTTGGTTCGGATAGCAATGTGATCGTATTAGCAGCAACAAACCGTGCAGATGTATTGGATAAAGCTTTAATGCGTGCGGGGCGTTTTGATCGCCAGATATATGTAGACCTTCCTGATGTTAGAGAGCGTAAAGAGATATTTGAAGTACACTTAGAGCCTATTAAAAAGGTGGATGATGAACTAGATATTGACTTTTTGGCTAAGCAAACACCGGGATTCTCAGGTGCAGATATAGCAAATGTTTGTAATGAAGCAGCATTAATTGCAGCTCGTAAAGGAAAGAAGAAAGTAGGGAAGCAAGACTTTTTAGATGCGGTAGATCGTATAGTCGGAGGTTTGGAAAAGAAAAACAAAATTATCACTCCTTCTGAAAAACGTGCCATTGCATTCCATGAGGCAGGTCATGCTACTACAAGTTGGATGTTAGAACATGCAGCACCATTAGTTAAAGTGACTATTGTACCTAGAGGTCAGTCTCTTGGAGCAGCTTGGTATTTGCCTGAAGAACGTATGATTGTTCGTCCGAATCAGATGTTGGATGAAATGTGTGCTACTTTAGGAGGTAGAGCAGCTGAAAAGGTAATTTTTGATGAGATATCTACAGGAGCTTTAAGTGATTTGGAAAAGGTTACAAAACAGGCTAGAGCCATGGTTACTGTATATGGTTTGAGTGATAAAATAGGAAATTTAACTTATTATGATTCTAGTGGGCAATCTGAGTATGGTTTTAGTAAGCCATACAGTGAAGATACTGCTGAGTTGATTGATAAAGAGATTTCAGGTATTATTGAAAAACAATATCAAAGAGCTATAGATTTATTAGAAAGTAATAAAGAAAAACTTACTGAGTTGGCTGAGTTACTACTAGAAAAGGAAGTTATTTTTAAAGATGATCTAGAGCGTATTTTTGGAAAACGCCCTTTCGAAAAAGAAGAAGCTATTTCTAATAATGATATAGTAGAATCAAAAGAAGAAGGTAATCAAGAAGATGCTGTCGTTTAATTGAAAAGCATTTACAGATTTTGATATATGGATAGGCTAATGCCTATCCATTTTATTTTGAAAAGATGTATATTGCGAGCCTATATTCAAGGTTATATGTTGTATGAGTATATTTAAGAAGTTTATAAAGTCATTGACGTCTAAAGAAAGCGTAGACGATGATGATACAATGACTTCAAACAAGTATCTTCCGAAAGAAGATATGCCAGTAGACGAAAAGTTTATGCTAAACTTTCGTCAAAATGGAGGTAAATTTTTATACTGCGATGATATTGATGAAGCTAAATCTGTATTTCATCAAATACTTTTAGAAAATAACTGGGAAGGAAAAGATGTATGCTGTTTTCAACAACACATACAAGAAATATTTAAAGATGCTCAGGTTTCATTTACTAAAAATAAGTCAATAAGTTCATTTTATCTGTGTGATAGTGAATATTTAGTTGCTAATATCGGAGGAATATTAGTTTCTTCTAATCAATTAAAAGAGACAAGGGTTAATGAGTTGCCAGAAGATTTTGTTGTAATTTCTTATACAAGTCAGTTAACAAATGACATTAGTGAAGGATTGCAGTATATCAAAAATAGAGGCGCTGCTATACCTTCGAATATTACTACGCTACAACATTTTGATAGTTCTAAGAAAGAGACAGATAATTTTATGAATTATGGAAATGTAACTAAAAATCTATACCTACTTCTGATTGAAGATTTATAAGTCTTTTGAGAAAAGAATTTTATACTAATGAAAGAATTATTGACAAGAGCCCTTTCTGGAATTATTTATGTAGGACTAATTTTAGGGTGTACATTTTATAATAAATATGCATTCTTGGCATTAATAGGATTATTAGGGGTAGTATGTCTTAGTGAATTTCTAAATCTTATTACAAACAAAAAAGGAATTTATCTAGCTGTAGCTATTCTATTAACTCCGATTATCTTTTATAGCTTCAAATTTCAACTTTGGAGATTACTATTTGTTATTCCTGCTATCATCATCAATATAATGCTCTTTTTAGGGCTGAAAGATGCTGAAGTTGTTAAATTTTTGTATGATAAAAAAGGAACTTCAATAACAGTATTGTTTTATCAGGTGCTTGGATTTATAAGTTTAGCATTTATTCCTTTTCTACAAGGTAATTATCAACCTTTTTTGATATTAGGTTTATTTATTTTGGTATGGGTTAATGATAGCTTTGCTTACCTATCAGGTTCCGCTTTTGGAAAGCATAAGTTGTGTCCCTCTATTTCTCCGAATAAAAGTATAGAAGGATTTGTAGGTGGTTTTATAATGACATTAGTAGTTAGTTTTTTGTTGTATAAATACGTTGGTATACTATCGTGGCAGCTTTGGTTGGCTTATGGTACCATTGCAAGTGTTATAGGATCAATAGGCGATTTGGTTCAATCTAAATTCAAAAGAAAAGCAGGTGTAAAGGATAGTGGATCTATAATGCCAGGTCACGGAGGTATTTTTGATCGTTTAGATAGTGTCTTGTATGCTAGTCCTTTTGTATTTTTGTTGTTAAATTTATAGAGAAGCTATGTTTCATAAAGAAGGTTATAAAATTATTTCGATTACACTAGTTATAGTTGCTGCTATTTTAGGAGTAAGTTATTTCTTAGTGCCAAATGTTTATGTGCAAGGTTTCTTGTATTTATTAGCAGCTTTTATCTTAGTAATTATATTACAATTTTTTAGAAACCCTAAAAGGAATACTGTTATAGATGAAAATACGGTAGTCTCTCCTGTAGATGGAAAAGTAGTTGTGATCGAGGAGGTTTTTGAAAAAGAATATTATAACGAAAAGCGCTTACAAGTTTCTGTTTTTATGTCTCCTTTAAATGTACATGTTACTAGAAACCCTATAGCGGGAAATGTTATGTTTAGTAAATATCATCCAGGTAAATTTTTAGTGGCTTGGCATCCAAAATCTTCTGAGGAAAATGAACGTACTACTGTTGTTTTAGAAAATAATAAGATCAGTGTGTTGTATAGACAGATAGCAGGAGCTTTGGCAAAACGTATTGTGAGTTATGCTAAAGAGGGAACGAATGTTGCACAAGGTGCTGATAATGGTTTCATTAAATTTGGATCTAGAGTAGATGTTTTTTTACCCATTGGCACTAAAATTGATGTTAAGTTAGATCAAAAGGTTAAAGGAGGTGAGACTGTTTTAGCAAGAATAGATTCGTAATGGATAATGAAAAATTACATAAAAAATTCTTAGCAGCTTTACAGATAGCTAATTCGACAGATATTGTCTTACCTGTTGATGTTAAATTAAAGTTTTACGCCTATTATAAGCAAGCTACAGAGGCGACAAGCCTTTACCAGCCTTCTGATACTATCCAGATGAGAAACTCTTTTAAAATCAATGCAATTTGGCAAGTACAACATCTTAGTAAAGATGAAGCAAAACAAAAATATATAGAGTTGGTAGATGAATATTTGAATTAAGCATTTATCATATTATATAGATTTTTCTAATTCTTTTTTTACTTCAGTATTCCACTCATTTTTTAGGATGCTTAGTATGATACTATCGCGTCTTCCGTTTAAACTTTTACAATTACTTCGTAGAATTCCTTCTTCAATACAACCGATACTTTTTAGGGCATTTATAGACCTTTTATTTCTAAAGTCAGCTCGAAATTCGACACGTTCTATACCTAATACCTCAAACGCATGTGAGAGTAATAAGAATTTACAGTTTTTATTAAGTACAGTGCCTTGAAAACCTTTTCCATACCATGTATGTCCTATAGATATTGTACGGTGATCTTTTGAGAAATCATAAAAACGAGTGGTGCCAGCTATTTTATTTTTGTGTTTGTCAAAAATAACGAATGATCGCGATATTCCTTTTTCTTCCGATTTTAAAGAAGATTCAATATATGCTTTTAGATTATCTCTTCCATTAGCAGTGACTAAAGCATAATCCCAGAGCTCAGGTTCGTGAATTGAAAAATAAAGCAGATCTTCAAAATGGCTCATATAAAGAGGAGATAAGCATACTCGCTTGTTTTCTAAAGTAATTTCTTGTGTGATATTTATGATGTTTTCCATCTTGATATTAGTTTAAAGTAAAAGAAGTTGTCTTAAATATATAAATCATAAAAAACAATATGACAATTTTATTTTCTTTTAGTACAACTGTTAACTATAGTCTTTAGAATGTGATTTTCGAAAAAATATTCTTTTTATCATTTAAAAATTGAAAATACGTACATTTAATTAAGTATTTATACTTAGTTTTGAGATAAGAATACTTAGATATTTTAAGTTTTCTATAGTACCTCCCTAAAAAGTTTACTAATTCGTTAGTAAGAAGTGTTATTAAAATTCTGAATCTGTCGCTCTATTTTTTAAAACTATGAGTGTCATTATTAATGTGTATAACCTTTTTAACTAATACTATGAAAAAAGTAAATCTACTATTACCAAAAAAAATTATGGCTGTTTTGACAGCTTCTTACACTTTGTTTTCTTGTGGTAAAGGAATACCTGAAGAAGGTGAGTCGAGCATTGCTTCTGTAAAAGCTTTTTCTGTTGAGGAAGTTTTAGAAATGGTCGCTGCCGAAAATGATATAACAAGAACCTTATATACAAAAGGAATTGTTGGGGCTGGAAAAAAACAAGGGATGAAATTTGATGAAGATTGGCAAGATGATGCTGTTGAGGCAGGTCCATTACCAGCCTTATTTTTACGTGGAGTTTCTGCAGATATTAGAAAGAGTCCAGTTCCTTTAGGTTTGTACTTGGGGTCAGATTATCCTATTAATGCATCAAATAAGTTTGAGGGGCAACAGGCTGAATTGTTTAAGAAGATAAAAATAGATCGTAAGCCTCAATTCTTTTATGATGAGACTCAAAAAGTACACACGGCTATGTTTGCTGATGTAGCGATGGCTGCACCTTGCGTTTCTTGTCATAATCAGCATAAAAATACTTCTAAAACAGATTGGAAGTTGGGAGATGTAATGGGAGCTACGACATGGCAATACCCTTCTGATTCTCTTTCTTATAAAGAGGCGATAGGTGTCCTTAATGCCTATAGAAATGGAACAAAAGCAATTTACAATGCTTATTTAGCAGAAATAGCTGCATTCAAAAACTCAGAGAAACCAGTAATTGGTGATAAGTGGCCATCTAAAGGTTTTTATTTACCAACTGCAGAGGTATTTATTGATAGTGTTCGTCAGAAAGCTTCTTACAAAACGATGGAAGCATTAACAAAAAAAGGAGCTTCAGTAGTTTCAAATTAAATTTATAATCACAACGCATGAAAAAGATATTTTCATCTTTTAATGTAGGAATTGTTCTTTTCATTGCCTACTTGTTACAGTACTTAATTCCAATTAAGTGGCAATGGCTATTGGGCCTTCAAGAACATCACCAGATGTATAAAAGGTGGTCAGGACTCGTTGTCTTTTTACTCATTCTTTTTCAATGGGTACTGACTATCGTTAGAATGTCTAAGCGATTAGCAAAGCATTCTATGCAAGTTACAACTTTACATAAGTGGATAGGGGCATTGTCTCCTATCTTCTTTTATGTTCATGTAATGAATTTTGGATATGGTTATTTAGCCATTTTATCTTATTTGTTCTTTGCTAATATGTTGTTAGGTATTATAAACCTAGATATTATTAAGTCAAAGAAAAATTGGGTGTTCCAATCTTGGATGATAACACATGTTGCCTTTTCAGTAGTCATCACATTTATTGCAGTCTTTCATATTGGAGTAGTCTTTTATTATGAATAACATCTAACTTAAAGAATTATGCAACTAACCGTTGAAAAAATTATTAAAGAAACAGACGATACTGTAAGTGTTGTTTTCAAAAATCCAGGTTTTTTTAGACGCATAAAATATAAACCAGGACAGTTTCTAACATTAAAACTCCCTATAAAAAACAAAATAGAGAATAGAGCGTATTCGTTAAGCAGTAGCCCTTGGATTGATAAGTTTTTGAGGATTACCGTAAAAAAAGTGGATAATGGCCTTGTCTCTAATTTTATTTGTAACGAACTAAAGGAAGGACAAAAAGTTGAAGTAGAAAAGCCAATGGGTAATTTCTATGTTTCTCCAGATCAAAGGGCACAGAAACATTATGTAATGCTTGCAGGCGGTAGTGGTATTACTCCCATTTATTCTATTTTACAGTCTATCCTTAAAAAAGAAACAAAAAGTAAAATTACATTGATTTATGCCAATCGTAATGAGGCATCTATTATTTTTAAAAAAGAGATAGATGATTTGGTAGCTTCTTTTTCAAAAAAAATAACTGTACACCATCTCGTAGATGTTAAGTCTAGTCATGATGATGGATTAAATTATCATAACAAGAGGTTCGATGAGTCTTTGTTGGATAGTATAATGAATAAAGAAGGCTTGTCTTACGAGCGTTCAGATTTTTTACTATGTGGTCCAGAAGGTTTTATGGATGCAGTTTTGGATGTTTTAAACAAAAAGAATGTCGCACCTGAGAGGATAAAAAAAGAAGCGTTTACGGTAGATTTATCAAAATTGGTAGCAAGTTCAGGTACTACAGATATTACAAGTAACGTAAAAGTAAATGGAGTAGGGGGTAATGATACTATAACAGTAGGCAAAGGAAAGACTATTTTACAGGCTGCATTAGATCAGGATGTTGCTATACCTTATTCGTGTAGATCAGGAATGTGTAGTTCTTGTAAGGCAATGTGTAAATCAGGAGAAGTTTCTATGATAGAAGGACATTTATTGCCTCAATCAGAAGTAGATCAAGGGTTTATTCTTACATGTGTTGCTTTTCCACAAACAGAAGAAGTAGAAATAACATTACCACAGTAATTTTATAGTATTTATGTTTTTTAAAAACCCATTACGAAAAAGACAAGCCATAGGTGGTTTGATAGGAATTATTATTGGGGTAATTATTTATACAATACTTCCTCAAGAGTCATCTGAAGATCTATTAAGCCTTGGTCCAATGAATGTAGGGCATGAAGGTTTGTCTTGTACAGCTTGTCATTCGCCTGCAAAGGGGACATTACTACAACAAGTACAAGCTAATATTGCCTTTACTGTAGGGGCGAGGAAGAAAAAAGTAGATTTTGGTACCGAAAATGTTGACAATAGTAAGTGTTTAGAGTGTCATGATCGACCAAATGATAGACACCCAACTTATAGATTCGAAGAACCCAAGTTTAAAGATGCAGTAGCTGTTATAGATGCGCGTGAATGTGAGACATGCCACAGAGAGCATAATGATACAAGAGTTGTTTTAGAAGATGCTACTTTTTGTAAAAACTGCCATTACGATTTAGAAGTAATTAACGATCCGCTTGACATACCTCACAGTACCCTTATAGCAAACAAGCAATGGACAACCTGTTTGCAATGTCATGATTTTCATGGTAATCATATTTATCATACACCAGAAAAAATTAAGGATACGATTACATTAAAAAAAGTAAATGATTATTTGAAAGGGGGAGAAGATCCTTTTACTTCAAAAAAGAAGTACTACCCTTTATCTGAAGAAGAATGGAAAAAAATTGTGAATACCTATAAAAAATAAATATTTATGAAAGGAAATTTTTTGAGGCTGTTACTACTTGTTGTAACGGCCTTTTCTAGCTGTAATAAGAAGAGTAGTTGCAAAGCACCTGAAGAAGTATCTTATGTCAAAGATATAGCACCAGTAATTGAACAAAAATGTTTTATGTGTCATGCACCAGACGTTTATAAAAAGAAAGCTTCTAGGGTGAGAATATACGATTATAATAATCTTGTATCAATAGCTAAGGGTGGACGGTTATTAGGTGCTATAAAACATGAGCCAGGTTATATAGCTATGCCATATAGAAAAAATGAAAAAATTGATGAATGTGCTATTTTATTGATAGAAAAGTGGGTTGAATCAGGATTGAAAAAGTGATATATGTACTACAGAAAATGTTGTATTACATAGGTTAAATTGTATATTTTGTCTTTTAAATAAGTATTTTGCCTTATTTGTTAGATATGTTTAACTAATACTTGTTTAAGAAAACAAATGTTAAAAAGCAATTTATACTGGTCTAAGTGACTGTAATTGTAGAAATTAGTGTTAGTTAAATGCAAAATAAGGGGTATGCAAATAATTACAATGCTAAGTGTAGGCTCTACACAAGGAGAATTTTTCCTACAAGATTTTATTGAACCGTATAACAAAGTATTCTTTAGGGAAGAAGAAGTTTATAATCCGAGGGCTTTAAGTAATAAATTGCTCACGTCTGATATGTTGTGTTTTACGCTTACATCTCATGATAGTATTTGTGAAGTTGTAGACTTTTGCGGAATGATTTTGAAACTACTTCCCAATACCAAAGTGAAAGAAATATTAATAAATGATAGTTTGATAAATGGTAAGGCTGAAAAGTTAGAATACTATGTTACGGAGGTTACTGAGCTTTTGGGGATGTCAGGGCTTAATGTTTGCCGTATGTCAAAGCCACTAAATTATGATGGTAATACTGACCTAGACAGTGATATTATGAATAATATAAAGGATTATTTAAAAGATATTTTTTCGGTTAGAGATATGATTAATCCTTTCCCGACTAAAATGTCTTTTTCATTGAGAAATAAATCTGTTCAGTCAAAAAAGATAAGTTACAATTAGATTTCTGTAAGCTTCTATCAAGAGTTATCTATTCTGTTTTTTAGAGGTTGATAATTGTTTTTATTTATGCTATTTATGAGAAAAGATTAGTGTAATTAAAAACAAAAATAAGCGTAGTTAAAATGCTATAATAGCATTTTAACTACGCTTATTTTTAATTATAGAAAGCCACTACGTTTAAAACATAGTAGAATAGTTAGGTCTTTTACCAAAATTTCCACCAAGGTTTACTTTCATCAATTCCTGCTGGAACTGTTTTTGCTGCTTCTTTCATAACAGTTGCAAGTGTAGTATATACTTCTGTCCAAGCATCCTTAACATCTGCTGTAAAATCGTCTCCAAGTCCTTTTTCTAAAGTATATATTAAAGCTCCACCTACAGTATCATAGTGTTTATCCTCTACTCCATAACCTACATGATTTCTTCCAAGATTTTGAACAGCTGGCACAATACTATCAAGGTTATCTAATCCATTCACGGCTGTACCAATCATAGTCATTAATTTTTTTCCTTGCTCTTTAATATCACCTTTAAATAAAGGTTTTAGAGATGGATCCATTTCAAATAACTTATTGTAAAAAATTTCAGCAGCTTTATCAGCAATAGGAGCCACTTTTGTAAAAGAAGATTGTACTAAACGTTTCTTACGTTCTGTTAGTCCCTCTTCTTTAGGTAAAGAATTAGCAGCATCTTTCATAGTTGTTGCTAAAACAGTATATACTTCAGTCCATGCATCTTTTACTTCAGGAGTAAATGCGTCGCCTAACCCAGCTTCTAGTGTTTCTAAAAGTGAAGCGCCAACAGTGTCGTAATGTTTGTCCTCTACGCCATATCCAGCGTGGCCTTTTCCTAAATTTTGAACAGCAGGAACAAGTGCTTCTAAATTACTTAAGCCATTCACAGCTGTACTTAGCATGCTCATTAATTTTTTCCCTTGTTCTTTTATATCACCTTTAAACATAGGTTTTAAAGAAGGGTCTTTTTCAAATAATTTTCCGTAAAATATTTCAGCAGCTTTATCTGAAATAGGGGCTACTTGTTTAAAACTTTCCTGTACTAGTTCAATAGTCTTAGCTTCCATTTTTATATAGTAATTAAGTATTAGTTGCTTAAAATTACGTATTAATACTTAAGTATCTTAGTTGAATTAAATTTTTATGAAGATGCTAATTTTAGGAGTGGAAATAGAGGTATGTTTGATAGAATGATATTTTATTCATTTAAATACTATAAAATGAAAAAGGTATGTGCTGTAAAGCACATACCTTTTTTAATATGTAAAATAGTTAGTCTAGTTCTAAATATCTTCGAAGCTTACGTTTGTGAAATTGTTTGCAGAAGAAGTAGTCACTTCTTCAACTTTATCAGGAGCATTCTCGATAGTACTTACAACTTCATCATTCGCTTTATCAAATGCACGTTGGAAGTCTTTCTGGTGACGTTCGCTAATAACTTCTTCCCCTTTTTCATTAATGACAAAATCAGTCATTTCATCTAAAATTTCTTTGAAACCAGAAAAATCTTCTTTGTAAAGGTAAATTTTGTGCTTCTTGTAATGAAAAGATCCATCATCATTAGTGAACTTTTTACTTTCAGTGATAGTGATATAATAATCTCCAGCTTTGGTAGCTCTTACATCAAAAAAGTAAGTCCTTCTACCAGCTCTCAACACTTTAGAAAAAATCTCTTCTTTCTCCATCGATCCTATTTCGCTCATGTCTGTAGTTATTCGTTAGTCTTAGTATGACTCAAAAATGGAAAAAAAAATTAAAAAACCAAAAAAACTTACAAATCTTTTTGTTTTAATTGTTTATCATGAACTTCTTTGTAGTATGAATTCGAATTTATTAAAGCATCATGATTTCCTAAGGCTAGTGTTTTCCCCGATTCAAGGATGATTATGCGGTCGCATTTTATGACAGATGAAATACGGTGACTAACAATTATTTGAATTGGTTTGGGGTTCATTTTTTCGAAATGACTAATAATTTTATTCTCAGTTTCCGTATCTACAGCAGATAAACAGTCATCTAACATTAAAAGAGAAGGCTTTTTTAGTAAAGCCCTAGCTATAGAAATACGCTGTTTTTGTCCACCAGATAGGGTAACACCACGCTCTCCAATAATAGTATCGTATTGGTTTTTAAAATCAATAATATTTTGATGAACAGAAGCTTGTTTTGTAGATTCGATGATATCTTCCTTGCTAGCATTATATTTACCAAAGGCGATATTATTAGCAACAGTATCACTAAATAGAAAATGATCTTGCGGAATATACCCCAAAGTATCCCTGAGGCTTTTTAGGCTGATTTTTTTTATATCAATATTGTTAATCAAAATTTGACCACTATCAATATCATACATCCGCCCTATTAATTCTAGTATTGTGGTTTTACCGCTTCCCGTTTTTCCAATAATACCGAAGGATTCTCCATTCTTGATTTCAAATGAAATTTGCTGTAACGCTTTAATACCAGTATCAGGATAAGAAAAACAAACATCGTCAAATTGAATAGACTGAATTACGTTAATATCTATGGCATTTTCATTATCAGTGATATCGGCAGGAGTTTCTAAAAATTCATTGATACGTGTTTGCGAGGCTTCGGCTTGTTGAATAATCGAAGAAACCCATCCAACAGTTGCCACTGGCCAAGTAAGCATGTTTACAAATATTAAAAATTCTACAAGTATACCAATATCTTCAATCTCTCCATTAATATATTGTTGGCCCCCTACATATATTACAATAAGATTACTAACTCCGATTAAAAGTACCATTAAAGGGAAAAACAAAGATTGTACTTTGGCAAGTTGCAACCCTTTATCTCGATGTTGATTAGAAAGGTCATCGAAATCTTTAGAGGTTTTTGATTCGGTTTGATAGGTTTTAATTACTAGAATTCCGCTAAATGCTTCTTGAGTAAATGATGTTAATCTACTTAAATATTCTTGAACAATTGTAGTTCTTTTATTAATAGAAACACTAAGAAAATATATTATGGTAGAAAGGATAGGAAGGGGAAGTATTGTAATCCACGTGAGTTTTGGGGCAACACTGAACATATAGCTTAGTACTACTGTGAATAGTGTAATTGTGTTTACACTGTACATTAATGCAGGCCCAGCATACATACGTACTTTCATTACATCCTCACTAATGCGATTCATAAGATCACCAATGCGGTTATTTTTATAAAAATTAGAAGATAACTTTTGGTAGTGCTCGTAAACTTCGTTTTTAAGATCAAATTCAATAAATCGAGATACTACGATGAAGGTTTGTCTCATTAAAAACATGAAGAAACCAGCAATAAGAGCTGCACCTATAATAAGAGCAATATTAATAAGTAATTGATGGTGTAGTTCTTCTTTTGTACCTCCATTTCCTTTAGCATATTGTTCTACAATAGCAATAGAATCTCCTACAAATTTAGGCACAGCGACAGCAAAAATTCTGGAAGTGATGGCTATAATAATACCTAATAATAATCTGACTTTATATTTAGAGAAATAGCGATTTAAATGACGAAGTGCCTTCAATACTTTTTTCCCCAAATATAGCAGTAATTTATCAGGGTGTAATAGGGATTAACTTTTGATTAAAAAACAGAAAATAGACACAAATCACGTATAGAATTGTATTATTTTTGCAGCATATTTTTAAAACGTTCTTTAAAATGCTTACTCGTAGACATATTCGAATAAAAGTGATGCAGTCTCTTTTTGCCATGAAACAAAAAGAAAGCGAACAACTGGAAACAGAATTAAGTTTCCTTAATAACAGTATGGAGCAAGTACTACATTTGTTTGCCGCAAACCTTCAATTATTAATAGGATTGAAAAAGCATGCATCTTTTCTTAAAGCAGCGAGTAAATCGAAAGCTAATGACATGGTAACACTTGCGGGTGCTTTAGAAAATAACCAAGTATTACGTTTGTTAGAAATTAATCAAAAACTAGAGTCTATTGTAGAAACATACAAACTTGACTTTTGGTATTTAGATGACGAATACATCAAGTTAATTTTTTCAGAATTACAAGAACAAGATTTCGCACAAGAATATTTAAAAATAGAACAACCAAACTTCAAGGAAGATCGCAGTTTTATATTAGACATCTTTAAACAACTTGTCGCTCCTAACGAAAAACTGCACGATTATATAGAGGATAAAAATATTTCATGGGTAGACGATATGCCAGTAGTAAATACGGCTATAGTAACCTTTTTGAAAAAGTTAAAGAAATCAGATGATGATATGTTGTCATTACCAAGTCTGGTAAAAGATCAGGAAGATTTAGAGTTTGCAGCGGCACTTTTTCGAAAAACAAAGCTTCATGAAAATAAATATTTAGAAATTATTGATGAAAAAACGCCTAACTGGGATAGAGATCGTATTGCTCAATTAGATATTTTAATGATTCAAATGGGTATCTGTGAGTTTCAAAAATTCCCGTCAATACCTGTTAAAGTGACAATTAACGAATATTTAGAACTAGCGAAAGAGTATAGTACAGCTAAAAGTAATATTTTTATAAATGGTATACTTGACAAGATTTCTAAAGAGTTCTCTGAGAGTGGCGAATTAAAGAAAATAGGTCGAGGGCTAATGTAGTTTTAAAAAATTAGTATTTTAGGACACAATTTTTAACGAAAACAATTTTTATAAAAATCATGAAAAAAGGGATTTTAATTCTAGCAAGTGCTTTAGCATTTAGTGTAGTTGCCTGTAAGCAAAAAGCTTCAGACAAAGTAAGTAACGAAGAAGTAGCTGAAGCTGCTGAGAGAGACGCAAAAGTTGGAGAGTTTCCAGTAATGAAATTTGAAGAGCTTGAGCACGATTTTGGTTCAATCAACGAAGGAGACATCGTAAGACATACTTTTAAATTTACAAATGAAGGTAAAACTCCATTGGTAATTACTAATGCAAAAGGTAGTTGTGGGTGTACAGTTCCTAGTTATCCTAAAGAGCCGATTGCTCCTGGTGCTACATCTGAAATGGTTGTAAAGTTTAATTCTAATGGAAAACCAAACCAGCAGACAAAAACGGTTACAATTACTGCAAATACAGAAACGGGTACAGAGAAGATAAAAATTAGAGCTTCTGTAACTCCAAAACCTAAGAAAGAAGAAGCTAAATCATAATGGGAGATTTGAATAGTTTTTTGCCAATATTGGCAATGCTTGTGGTTGTTTATTTATTTATGATAAGGCCACAAATGACGCGTCAAAAAAAGGAGAAAAAGTTTTCTGAAGAATTAAAAAAAGGAGCTCGAGTAGTCACTAAAAGTGGGTTACATGGAAGAGTTGCTGATGTTTCAGAAAAATTGAATGCTATTGTCTTAGAGACGGGAGCAGGAAAGTTAACTTTTGATCGTTCTTCAATTTCAATGGAATTATCGGCTAAATTGAATGAAGCTGGAAAAGAAGTTAAAGAAGAAAAAAAGGCGTAGTTAAATATAATTTTAAATAGAAAGCCCCTTTCAGTTTACTGAAAGGGGCTTTCTATTTAAAATATTTATATTATTTATGTGTTTGAATAGTTTTTTCTAATTATTCCTCTTCGTGAGAATTTGATATATCAGTATAGTAGGCCTCTTGTATTAAAATACTTTATTCTAAAAGGCTTGTTTTTAGTTATTTACGATTTTTCTGAAGTGAAAGGAGTCGTATTTATAGGCATTTTGTGTGTAGTGATGACAAATATCGAACTTCAAAATTAAAAGTCTATACGATACAAACTCTTAGTGAATTTGTTTTGAGAAAGTTTTCTTCTTCTTTTTATTAAATGTATATCCGCAATTAGTAATGTTATATAAAGTTTCGTCATTCCTTGCTTGACAGGGAATCTCATCCTGCTGATTTCTATATCGTTAATGAGATCCTGAAACGAGTTCAGGAAGAGGTAATTCTTATTATTAGTGATTACTGATATTCAATTTTATTATAACAAATACTAGCAAAATAATTTTCAAGCATTTTTTAATAGCTTATTCTTTAGTCCGTTTTGTGAAAATATAGTTATTGTAATATTTATTTTTCTAATAAGTATTCGCCTTTAGTAGTTTACTTTATTCTTTTTAAGCTAATACTTAGGTGACTTTCAGTTAAGGTTTTATTGTTTAGATGTCTTAAGCTTTGTGGTATTTACCATAAATTATTTCATAACTAATTACTAGATGTTATCTAGCCTTTAATTATTCAATAATCATATATGAATCTTTTTTATTGAAAATTAATATGTAAGGGTATTTTTTCTAACACTTATTATTTTATCATTAGTACTTTAAGGTCTATTACGCTTTCAATATTTTGGCTAAATCTAAAGCCTTTTTTCTTCTAAATATCTTATTTGATTCTAAACAATAGTTTACTCAAATATGCGATCACACCTTTTGTTATTAATATATAATTGATAATAAAAATATATATAATTATATGTATTTCAGCTCTTTACATGTGGTTTGGTTTCTGGTTTAACTGTATTTAATCGATTAAATATGTATATAAGCCCGTTTAATTAGCAGCTTGTCGAAAAAAATAAATATGTCGTAACTACTTGATTTTCAATTAAAAAAGAAGTGCTAAATTTATAATGTGTTTATAATGAACACTTTATGAATTGTTTTTTTTGGCAATTCTTTAAGAATTTAAGAATGCAGTATTTAAATAATAGGATTATGAAGATAATTACGCTACCCGTTTTTTTGAAGTCAAGTTTCAGAAAAATATCCCTATTACGTTTTCTTTTATCAAGTGTATTGATGTTAATGACATCGGTGACTATGTTTGCTCAATTTCCAGTTGAGCCTATCATTCCTGCCAATGTTTTTACAGCAGATAATACCTTTTTAACCAATCAGGATATAACCGTTGTTGCTACTAGCGGTCCAATGACAAATGTTGGTCAAAATAATGTGTATGTTGTTGCTGATGTGGGGCTCAATATATATGGATTGGTCTCTCCTTTTCCTAATACAGGAACAATTAACCTAGGTCAATATATACCAGGGCAATATTTGGTTTATTTGTTGTCATTTGATGGGACGGATATTCCTTCTACATTGGTTGTGGGTAGCAACCTTTCTGTAGTAGAAACACAATTATGTAATGCAATTGTAGGTCCAGTGCAAATTCAAGTAGACCCAGTATTTATTGATACAGACGGGGATGGTGTGAATGATGTAACCGATTTGGATGATGATAATGATGGTATTACCGATGTTGGTGAAAATACATGTAATTCTTCGGCGCCAGCTTCATTAGGGCTTATTTGGGATCCAAATATTGATGCTTCAGCAGAAGTGTCTTCAAGAACTAATTTTAATACAAATACAGATAAACTTTATAGGTATCAGCCATCAGCTTATAATACAGCTTTTCCTGGTACAGTATTTACTGAATCAAATGTGCCAGCTTCAATAATTGGATCTGGTCTTACTGATGAATCTCTTGATACAACAAATAATGACGTTGCGACTGTAGGTTATTACTATTTAAGTGGTGCCGATGCAATAGATGTTGCAGCAGCGAAAACTAATGATGATTATGTAGAGTATTCTTTTACTACGCTATCAACAACTTCTGCATTTTTACAATCTATCAACATTCAAGATGTTACCACTTTTATATCAGGTAACTATGTGAATGCTAGAGGAGCTAACTTGTCAAGAGTTCCTGTTTCAGCATCAGATCCTACACCTACAGCTGTAGTAAATGATAGAGTACCTATCTATGCTGACTATTCTTATCAAATAGAGATTAGTTCGGATAATTTTACAACATCAACAGTATTAGTACCCTCAACGACAACAGTTAGAAGGGGTGATGATACAGACTTTACCAATTCATTAAATGACGGTGCATCATTACCTGCGAATGATCCTAATAGATTTCATTATGAAGAATTTGCAGGAATAAGCCCAGTATTTCAACTTGCTCCGAGTATTACTTATAAGATTAGGATGTACTTGTTCGCTTCAGAAGAAACAACTTCAGGAAATAGCCTACTTACATTCGATAATTTTAGGATTAATATTATAGAATGTGATTTGGTAGATACCGACATGGATGGTATTGCTAATCAATTCGACTTAGATAGTGACGGAGATGGTTGTGCGGATGCTGTTGAAGGAGGTGGAAGTTTCTTGGAAACAGATTTATCAAATTCTTCTATTGATGGAGGTAATACAAATGCCACAGGAAACTTTACAGGCGATCCTACTATAGGTGGTGTAGTAACTAATTTAACAGGTGTTATTACTGATCCAGATCCTGTCACTAACGGAATTGTTACAGCAGATGGTTTGGTAGTTACTACAGCAACACCAACGGGAGAAATGCAGGCATTAAATATTTCTCAAGATGATACCATGCAAAATTGTGATGACAATGATAATGTTTCTGTAGCCATTGAAGATGGAGCTCCAGGAAGTGGAGATGGAAATGGTGATGGTACGATTGATAGTTTACAGCCCGATGTAGCTTCAATACCTGATGGTAGTGGCACAGGAAGTTATGTAACTTTAGAAGTTACGGGTGATTGTGATCAGATCACAAATATGGAGCTAATCCAAGAATCAGAAATAGTATCAAATGGTGGGCTAGATGATGAAGCTTATGAATATCCGTTTGGTTTAGTTGATTTCACCTTACAATGTGGATCAGCAGGACAATCAGCTACAGTTAAGTTTTATTGGTACGGACTTACAGCAATAGAACAAAGAGATGCTTATCGTAAATATGGAGATAGAGTTTTTGGTGTTGTAGATAAGATCTATAGAAATTTTAGTATTACAGAAGCGATAGAAACAGTAAATGGAGTACAAGTATATACAGTAGAATATTTACTAACCGATGGTATTCTTGGAGATGATTCATTAACGGGCGCTGAAATTATTGACCCAACAGGTCCAGCGGTAGGTGTTGATTTGGATGGAGATGGTATTCCAGATATAGTAGATGTCGATGATGATAATGATGGTATTTTAGATGTTAACGAAGGCTCTACAGAAGAATGTTTAAATAATGCTTTTACAACAACCGATTTAGCTACTTTAAATGCAGGTAACCCTTTAACGATAAATAACTATGGTGGTTTAACAGGTCTTAATGCTACAGTAACGCCAATCAGTAGTACAAACCCTATAACCTATGTACAAACTACTAATAGTTTTGGAATTCAAACGGGTAACAATGCTGATGACAATGTTGTTGAGTTTTCAGTATCTTATGAATATACTTTAGGAGATGTACTACAGTTAAGAATGCAATCTACTGATTTTTTAACAGGAAATGGAAATACAACATCGTCCGAAGTTATAGAAGTTACAAGTATCGATTCGGATCTACAAACCCCTGATGCACTTGCGAATATGAGTCAAAGTGGAATTGTAACCTCCATAGCCAATGGTTTTAGAATTGAAGGGCAAGCTACAGGAGGAGCAATCGGAATATTGGCTTTTCCAACCAATGGTCAAGGAAATGTAGTTACATATAATTTTAGATACGAAGTGGATAAAAACACTTCTTCTAATGTAGATTTAAATTTTAGTGATGTATGTGTTGTAATTGAAGAAGATACTGATGACGATGGAGTACCAAATCACAGAGATATAGATGCGGATAATGATGGCATTCCTGATAACGTAGAAGCACAAACCACTGCAGGATATCAGCCACCATCGAATGTTGATAACGATAATGACGGATTAGACGATGCTTATGATAACACTTGTAGTTTAGCAGATGTTGATAGTTCGGGGGATAATACAGGAGAATGTACTGCTGCAGGATTTACATCTGGTGTAGCTATTTCTCCAGAAAACTCCGATACTGATACTATTCCTGATTATTTAGATACCGATTCTGACGATGATGGATTATTAGATGTCATTGAAGCAGGTGAAACTTTAGCGACAAATACCAATGATATTGATGGAGATGGGTTGTTAGATGCTTATGATGATGTAAATACTCCTGCAGGAGACCCTTTTGATGTGAATGATGATTTAGATGGAGGGGCAGTTAATACACCAAATACAGATACAGGTAACCCAAGTCAAACAGATACAGATGTTGATTTTAGAGATCCATTAGAACCTATCGATTCAGATATGGATGGTATCATCGATGCGGTTGATTTGGACGATGATAACGATGGTATTAGAGATGTTGATGAGGCTGTTTGCGATCTTAATGGTCCCCGTGTTCCTGGTTTAGTTTGGGATTCAAACAGAGGTACTTTGAATGGAAATACAGGTGCAGCGAAAGTTGATCGATATGAACCTAATATAGTAGAGAGTGCTTCATTTCAATTAAATGCAGTCTCTGCAACTTTTGGAGCTGGTTTAGTTGATGAGTCAACATTAAATGTACCTAATAACGTACAAGGCGAAGGGTATTATTATGTTAGTGGAGCGGATGCAGCGGATATAACTACGGCAAAAACTAATGGGGATTATATAGAATATGCTTTTACATCTTTAGCAGATGTAGCAACAGCTATTCGTTCAGTTTCTATTCATGATGTTCCTTCTTTTATAAATGGAACATACAGTGCTACTTTAGGTGCAAATTTAGGAGATGACCCTGTTCTGAATCCAATTTATTCTGATTATACATTTCAAGTAGAGATTAGTGGAGATAATTTTAACTCGTCGAATGTATTAGTTTCAGATAGAACAACGAGTCGTTTAACTACTGGAACATTTAGTGGACCGCCAAATGCTGATACTTCGGAGTTTGTAAATTTAGGTACCAACGCTTTTCCTATTGCAGAAAATACTTTTTATAGAGTTCGTATTTATATTTATGCTTCACAAGCAGCTAATGGTTTTGCCACCTTTGATAATTTTGCAATTCAAACGAGTACTTGCCCAATAGTAGATTTTGATGGAGATGGTATTCCAAATAGTGTAGACTTAGATAGTGATAATGATGGTATTTATGATGTAATTGAAAGTGGAGATCCTAATGCAGTAGATCCAGACAATGATGGAAGAATAACTGTTAGTCCGGCAGATGTTGGAACAAATGGTATTCCAGATGTGGTAGAAGGAGCACCAGATAATGGAGTTGTACCAGTTCCTGTAGATACTTTTAATGCAGATAATGCTCAAGATTTCTTAGATATTGATGCAGATGATGATGGAATAGTAGATAATATAGAAGCACAAACTACAGGAGCTTATCAAACACCATTAGGTGTGGATACCGATATGGATGGTGTCGATGATCGCTATGATCCAGATAATGGAGGTACAGCAATTATACCAACAAATACCGATGCTACTTTTGTAAATAGTGATACCATTCCAGATTATTTAGACTTGGATAGTGATGGAGATATAGAGAGTGATACGATAGAAGCTTATGATATAAATCAAGATGGAATACCAGAAATAGGTCCAGCTAATGCTGATGCCGATGGAGATGGTTTAGATGATAATTTTGATTTAGTTGATCTAGCTCTAGTACCAAATTCTAACCCAACCAATGGAGGTCAAACAGCAGCAATGCCATTTCCAGATTTGGATATGCCAGGAATGGAGCCAGATTGGAGGGAAGGTAATGATTCTGATAATGATGGAGTACCAGATAGTGTCGATTTAGATGATGATAATGATGGTATTTTAGATACCGACGAAGATCCAAATATAGATGGAGATGGTAACCCTAATACAGGTGCTCCTGCAGATATTGATCCAGATGGAGATGGTATTCCAAATCATTTAGATATCGATGCTGATAATGATGGTATTCCAGATAATGTAGAAGCTCAGCCAACAGGGAGTTATGTAGCTCCAGGAACCAATGGAGTGGTAAGTCCAACAGAAGTTGGTAACACGGGTATTCCATTAGCTTATGATCAGACAAATGGATTAGGTACCCCAGAAAATACAGATGGTACAGATGTTCCAGATTATTTAGATATCGATAGTGATAATGATGGAATACTTGATACGACAGAAGCAGGTTTAGCTATTCCAGCAAATACCGCAGATACTGATATGGACGGCCTATTAGATGGTTTTGATGCAGATGATACTTCCAATGATGTAAATAACAATTTGGATGGAGGAGCAGTTGATACGTCAAATATTCAGAACCCTAATACTACAGAAGTTGATTTTAGAGATGGTACAAAAGACCAAGATAATGATGGTATTCCAGATAGTGTAGATTTAGATGATGATAATGATGGTATTTTAGATACGATAGAATGTCCTGATACCAATATTAGAATTGGTTCAGATTTTGGTTCTCCATTAACTGAGGTTTCGGGCGGAAGTACAACTCTTAATAATGATACAGCAGGAAATAGCTTAAGTACTCCTGTTACTATTTCAGCACCATCGGCAATTGGTGCCACAGATGAGGTTTCTATTCTTGCTAATGGAGACAATGCTATTCGATTTGTTGATGATAACGGATATACCTTAAATGAAGGGTTTACTACAAATATTACACTGACTAGTCCAGAGCTTTTATCATTCGAAACTCCAGTTGGAGGTGTTACAGCTTTAAATAGAACAGATCGGGTTACTTTCCAAGCTGTAGGCGCTAGTTCAAATTTCGAGTGGGTCATAAACTCAGCGACTGAGGCTATAATTACAAATTCAGGTAATAGTGTTACCATAACAGGAGCCGCTACTTCGGGTACACAAGGAAACCCTCCTTTCGTAGAATTTAATATATCACCAAGTGAGCCAGTTACAGATGTATTAGTTACTTATATAAATTTAGCGACAGAAGTAGGTGACAACAATGCGGCTACCTTCGGGGATTTCAATTCTTTAATCTTTGGTATGTACTATTGTCCAGATTCAGATGGAGATGGAATACCAAACCATTTAGATATTGATTCAGATAATGACGGGATTCCAGATAATGTAGAAGCACAACCAACAATAGGTTATGTAGCTCCAGGGACTAATGGAGTGGTAGGGCCAGCAGATGTTGATCCTACTACAGGTATTCCAACAGTTTACCCGGTGACAGGATTGGATACTACGTTGCCATCTGTGAATAATGATTTGGATGGGGTTCCAGACTATTTAGATACAGATTCGGATAATGATGGTATTCCAGATACAGCAGAAGCTAATTTGGGTATACCAACGAATACCAATGATACTGACATGGATGGATTATTAGATGCTTTTGATGTCGATAATTCAACTGCGGATGTTAATAATAGCTTAGATAATGGATCAGTAGATACCCCAAATACAGATGTAGGAGATCCATCTCAAACAGATACAGATGTAGATTATCGTGATTTATTAGAACCTTTGGATACTGATGGAGACGGGATTCCCGATGTAACAGATTTAGATGATGATAATGATGGTATTACCGATGTAGAAGAAAATATGTGTGAGCCTAACGCAACTCCTGCTCCTTCACCATTAATGTTATTGTATGATAATGGTGCTGCGAATTTAGCACCTACTACGGCTGAAAGTGATTTTGTAGTGAGTGCCTCTTCTCAAATGTTTGGATCAGGGGTTAGTTATACCGAAGACCCTAATAATGTAGGAGGAGGTTATATCGATTTACAAGGAGTTGATCAGCCTAATTTGGCAGGAGCAATAGCGGATAATGATTATTTAGAAATTGATTTTACAACAGGTTCAAATCCTTATTCGATTTCTCAGTTATTTTTCTTTGCAGAACCAATGGGTATACCTGCCGTAGATTTCAGATCAGGGTATCAATATCAAGCAGAGATATCGGGAGATAATTTTGCGAGTAGCGTAGTGCTATTCGATGAAGCAACGGTGAATGTATCGTCTTTCCGAGTTCCTGCTACTACTAATTTGCAATTGTTGCCAAATACATTCTATAAGATAAGAATGTACTTATATAATAATCCAGCACCAAATGCAGGTTCTATAACCATAGACAATATAGCTTTTAGAAGTTTATTATGTACAGAATCAGATTTTGATGGAGATGGAATTATCAATAGTGTTGATTTAGACAGTGATAATGATGGTATTTATGATTTAGTTGAATCGGGAGTTGCAAATCCTGCAACTTTAGATCCTGATGGTGATGGACGTATTGGTGCTATCGGAGATTCAACAGGAGCAAACGGTATTCCAAATGAAGTAGATAGTGATGATGATGCCTTTTCTGCAACAGGAACAACACCTGTAAATAGCTTTGGAACGGATGGAGCAGACTTTTTAGATATAGATGCTGACGATGATGGTATTGTCGATAATATAGAAGCGCAAACCACCGCAGGATATCAAGCGCCTTTAGGGGCTGATACAGATGGTGATGGTATTGACGATCGTTATGATATCGATAATGGTGGTACTCCAATAACTTTAGCAAATACAGATGCTACGCTTTCAAACTCAGACTCTATCCCAGATTATTTAGATTTAGATAGTGATGGTGATGGAGAAAGCGATACTATAGAAGCTTATGATACAGATCAGGATGGTGTAGCTGATACTATTCCTGCAAATATGGATGATGATGAAGATGGTTTAGATAATGCTTTTGATTTGGTAGACTTAGGTTTAGCGCCGAATTCTAACCCAACCAATGGAGGGCAAATGGCTGATAATCCATTCCCTGATGAAGATATGGAAGGTATGGAGCCAGATTGGAGAGAAGGGTTGGATACCGATGGTGATGGTATTCCAGATAGTGCAGATTTAGATGATGATAATGATGGTATTTTAGATACGGAAGAAGATCCTGATATAGATGGGGATGGTAACCCTAATACAGGTGCGCCTGCAGATATTGATCCAGATGGAGATGGTATTCCAAATCATTTAGATATTGATGCTGATAATGATGGTATTCCAGATAATGTAGAAGCTCAGCCAACAGGAAGTTATGTAGCTCCAGGAACCAATGGAGTGGTAAGTCCAACAGAAGTTGGTACCACGGGTATTCCATTAGCTTATGATCAGACAAATGGATTAGGTACCCCAGAAAACACAGATGGTACAGATGTTCCAGATTATTTAGATATCGATAGTGATAATGATGGAATACTTGATACAGTAGAAGCAGGTTTAGCTATTCCAGCAAATACCGCAGATACTGATATGGACGGCCTATTAGATGGTTTCGATGTAGATAATAGTTCCAATGATGTAAATAACAATTTAGATGGCGGGGCAGTTGATACGCCAAATATTCAGAATCCAAATACGGTAGAAGTTGATTTTAGAGATGGTACAAAAGATCATGACAATGATGGTATAGATGATGTAACAGATATTGATGATGATAATGATGGTATTATTGATGCGGTAGAATGTCCTGATACCAATATTAGAATTGGTTTAGATTTTGGTTCTCCATTAACTGAGGTTTCGGGCGGAAGTACAACTCTTAATAATGATACAGCAGGAAATAGCTTAAGTACTCCTGTTACTATTTCAGCTCCAACGGTAATTGGTACCACAGATGAAGTTTCTATTTTAGCTAATGGAGATAATGCTATTAGGTTTGTTGATGATAACGGATATACCTTAAATGAAGGGTTTACTACAAATATTACACTGACTAGTCCAGAGCTTTTATCATTCGAAACTCCAGTTGGAGGAGTTACAGCTTTAAATAGAACAGATCGGGTTACTTTCCAAGCTGTAGGAGCTAGTTCAAATTTCGAATGGGTTATAAATTCAGCGACTGAAGCTATAATTACAAATTCAGGTAATAGTATTACCATAACAGGAGCCCCTACTTCGGGTATTCAAGGAAATCCTTCTTATGTAGAGTTTAATATTTCACCAAGTGAGCCAGTTACAGATGTATTAGTTACTTATATAAATTTAGGTACAGAGGTAGGAGACAACAACCCGTCTACCTTCGGGGATTTCAACTCTTTTATCTTTGGTATGTACTATTGTCCAGATTCAGATGATGATGGTATTCCTGATGCTTTAGATATTGACTCTGATAATGATGGTATTCCAGATAATATAGAGGCACAACCTACAGTAGGTTATATAGCTCCGACAGGATCAGTAGGAGCAAATGGATTGTATGATGTTTATGATACAGGTTTAGATGATAATACAGAATTAGGAATTACTCCAGAAAATACGGATAATAGCTTACCTAATAGTGATACGATTCCAGATTATTTGGATACAGATTCAGATGGAGATGGAATCACAGATACCACAGAGGCAGGTCTTTCTGCACCAACGGGTGTTGTAGGAACAAATGGATTGTTTGGTGATTATGAAAATACGGATGATTATACAGATACAAATGGAAATATCTTAGATCCGAGTAATGATCCTGTAGACCTACCGAATACACAAAACCCAGACTCAGTTGAAGTTGATTATAGAGAATTATTTGATTCTGATAATGATGGTATCGGAGATGTTGTAGATTTAGATGATGACAACGATGGTATTCCAGATACAGAAGAAACGCCAGGAAATGTAGATCCAAACGCAGATACCGATGCAGATGGTATTCCAGATTATTTAGATACGGATATAGGACCAGATGCAAACGGTGATGGCGTAGTAGATATTTTTGATAATGACGGAGATGGCGTTCCAAACCACTTAGATTTAGATAGTGATAACGATGGTCTTCCAGATGTAACGGAAGCAGGAGGTACGGACGTTGACGGCGACGGAGTAATTGATGGTTTCACCGATACAGATGATGATGGATTGAGTGATAATGTAGATCCTACGGATGATGACTTAACAGATCCAGATAACTTTACAGGTACACCATTACCTACACCAAATACAGATACTGAGGGTCAACCAGACTTCTTAGATATCGATAGTGATGACGATGGTATTCCAGATAATGTAGAGGTACAAACTACTGCAGGTTATGTTCCACCAACAGGTACAGATAGTGATAATGATGGTATCGATGATGCCTACGATGTTGATGAAGCAGGTGTAAGCCCATTAGTTCCAACCGATACGGATGGAGATACGACAGAGAACTTACCTGATTACTTGGATTTAGACTCAGATGGAGATGGATTA
>CANLOW010000006.1 GCA_947493035.1 uncultured Aquimarina sp. | reverse complement strand
ATACACTATTTATTTCTTTACAAACAAGAAAAAATTAAATATTTTTTTTCTTAATTTTCAGCAATTTTAAAGAACTTCTTTTACCCAAAACAACTAATTAACTTAGCGTTTAGCGGGCTGCAAAGATACACTATTTATTTCCTCCAAAACAAGAAAAAATTAAATATTTTTTCTCAATATTTCTTTAATAAGGAATAAACCTAAACCCTTACAAACATTAATAAAGCTTAATATTTAGACGGGGTGCAAACCTACGTTATTTATTCATAACTAAACAAGAAAAAAAATTAAGTTTTCTCTACGCTATTTGAATAATTCTTTAACTCTCAATGAAACCGTCTACTCCTATTTACTTTGCTATCAATGATAACAACTGTCGTTCCAACGGGGCGGCAAAATTACAACCTCTTTTTGTTTTAACAATAACTTTTTGAAGTTTTTTTTAAAATAATTACTAATATGCTCAAAATCAAAAATATATAACTTTAATGAATTTACTATTAACCATTCTCAGTTATTTATTTTTGATTTTGAGTTGAAGTAACTATTCTTTGTTACAATATTCTATAGTAAACAAAAGTCTTATCGTTTCACCACTTTCACTACTTTTCTTTTGTTCATTACTAATATATAAAGTCCATTACCCAAAGTTGATATTGATAATTGATTACCCTTATAGATTATTTCTTTTAATTCTTTTCCATTTATATCATAAAGCGACACCTGATCTCCTGATTTAAGACCCGAAAAATTAATTAATCCTTCTGAAGGATTAGGAAAAACCTCTATTTCAGATGATTTATTAATTAAATCACCTTCAGAAATAGATAAAAGTGAATCACCCCTTGAAGTAACAACTAGTTTCAACTCTATTTCACTAACAGCATCTTTGTTATCTGTTGCTTCAGCTCGAATCATATATTCCCCCTCTTCTAAATTACTTAATACTGTATCTCTATCTGCATCCCATTGATATGGAAATACACTTTCTTGCCTAATAAAATTATCATCTATATAAAGTTTCACATTATCTATAGTACCATCACTATCTGAAGCTAAAACTTCAATATCTATACTATTACCAGCAGTAACAGTAATTAAATCATCATTAACATCTTTAAAACTTATTGAAGGCTTATTGTTAACAATAGGCTCATTATTCAAACTTGGCTTATCTCCAATTGATGCAACTACATTTTCACCATCTAATAACTCTACATAATATTGGTAAGAACCATTTGATAAAGCTTGACCTAATTCAATAGACTGTTTTTTCTTTCCAAAACCTCTTAAAACCGAAACTGAGCTTTCAGTAATTACTTTACCTTCTTGAGAAACGAACACTTTCAATTCTAAATTCTTATTAGCCTTGTACATATAAGAAAGCTCAATATTCTTATTATCGTTTATCAATCTAGGGTTATTAAAATACTCTAACGATTGTTGATAAACAGCCGGATAATCAACTGTTACATCTTCATCTACTTTAACAAGCTTATACGAACGAACCCAATTATAGAAGGATGCATTAATGCTATTATCATTTAATTGCTCTGCAGTAGGTAGAGGTCGCACCCAATCATAGGTTTCTGTTACTAGATTTACACCCATTGATCGGTCAAAAGGCCTATCTACAACATCGGTACTAACCTGAACAGTACCCGTAAACTTATTATCAGCATAAAAAGACACCTGATTTGCATCTTCCCAATAAGCTCCATAAGTATGAAAATCTTCCCACACCTCAGAACTAAGCTGCGCGTTAGCCTTTGCACCATTTCCTTCTACAGCATTATTACCTGCCGAGAAAAACTTTTCAGGACTACTATTACAATCGATATAACGATAATGTGTATTAAAGTTCATGTTTTCACGAAATTTATCCGTTCCATTAAATACACCTCCGACAGCTTCCATAACATCTAACTCCTGACTATACCTATCATTAGAACAATTTTCTCCATTACTCTTTTTTGTAGCAAAATTGACAACATCTTTCCTGTTTGACAACCAGAATGTTGTAGACATAGTTATTCTGGAAGCTTTAAAATTACATTCATAATAACCAAAATAAGCATCTTGCTTTTTTGTAGATACTGCTCCACCGGCTATTGTGTATCCATTTGAAGGCTTATCTAATACACCATTTCTAATAATAAGGTTACCTTCATCTACAGAAATACTACTTTTTTCAAAACGAGCTGGCCTTCTTCCTTGCCAACCAAACGTAAAAAAGTCATTCCATTTAGATTCATCCAATTTATTACCATTAAATTCATCTGAATATGATTCGTTAATAACCCATCTGTAACCTACTTCTGGCTCTGGTGGATCCGCAAAAACTGAATTTACTACAGAAACTACAGCTACAAGCAAAGCTTTTGACCTCATGATATTTTCTAATTTAATTAGCTTGAACTAGAACGCGACTTTTAACTTATAATTATTTCAAACCTCAACAAATCGATGAAAAACAAAAAAAGCCGCTCTTTAAAAAGAACGGCTTTAAAATATTTTAATTCAACGCAATTATATAATCAACATTGCATCTCCATAACTATAGAATTTATACTTTTCTTTTACAGCTTCTGCATAAGCCTCTTTCATTAAATCGTGCCCCATAAATGCAGACACCATCATTAATAAAGTTGACTTAGGCGTATGAAAGTTAGTAATCATACAATCAGCAATACTAAACTCATATGGTGGGAAAATAAATTTATTTGTCCATCCATTAAATTCATTTAATGTATGGCTTGAACTAACTGCACTTTCTAAACTACGCATAACTGTAGTACCTACAGCACATACACGTTTCTTTTTCACTAAAGCATTATTAACAACTTCAGTAGCTCTTGTCTCGATTTCAGC
The DNA here is from genome assembly GCA_947493035.1 of uncultured Aquimarina sp. Classification (GTDB taxonomy): domain Bacteria; phylum Bacteroidota; class Bacteroidia; order Flavobacteriales; family Flavobacteriaceae; genus Aquimarina. The sequence continues at coordinate 183,315 of CANLOW010000006.1, read as the reverse complement.
TTGCTCACTATCCATCTTATGCTTCGAAAGATCTTCTACTTCTACAGGGTTGAAAGTCCCTAAACCTACATGTAATGTAACTTCAGCAAAATCTACACCTTTGATCTCTAAACGCTTTAATAAATGCTTTGAGAAGTGCAAACCGGCTGTTGGCGCAGCTACAGCTCCTTCATTTTTTGCATAAATAGTTTGATAACGTTCGTGATCTTCTGGCTCTACTTCTCTTTTTATATATTTAGGAAGCGGAGTCTCTCCTAAATCTTTTAATTTCTGACGGAATTCTTCGTAAGAACCATCATATAAAAAACGTAATGTACGACCTCTTGAAGTTGTATTATCAATAACCTCTGCTACTAAAGAATCATCATCACCGAAATACAATTTATTACCGATTCTTATTTTACGAGCTGGATCTACCAATACATCCCAAAGGCGTGTTTCTGAATTTAATTCACGTAATAAAAACACTTCTATACGCGCTCCCGTTTTTTCTTTATTTCCGAAAAGACGAGCAGGAAACACCTTCGTATTATTTAACACCATTACATCTCCTTCATCGAAGTACTCTATAAGATCTTTAAATAATTTATGCTCGATGGTACCTTCTTTACGATTAACAACCATAAGTCTCGCTTCATCGCGATTTTCAGAAGGGTATTCTGCTAATAATTCACTCGGTAAATCGAAATCGAAATGTGATAGTTTCATTCATTCATTTTTAAGTGGGACAAATATACAATCTCAGATAGGGGGTTGTCAAGTGATTCTTTGTTTTTTTTAGATCGCTTAGCTATTAGATGATAGATATTAGACCGCTACTCTGATAGACATGGCAATAAAAATTACAGTTATGACTTAAAACTCTTTGATTTCAAAACCTACTGTCTTCATATCTTTCCAAAAATCAGGGTAAGACTTACTCACCACTTCAGCCTCATTAATAATAAGATCTGTTCGTAGTGCTAATGGAGCAAATGCCATTGCCATCCTATGATCTTGGTATGTATCTATAGCTATTCCTGACTTTACGCCTGAAGAAACTGAAAGCTTTAAGTCTACATCAGAGATAGTTACAACTCCCCCTAACTTTTCAATCTCAACTTTTAATGCCTCTAGACGATCTGTTTCCTTAATCTTCAACGTATGCAAACCTATCATATGACACGAAAGTCCCAAACCAAAACAAGTAACTGCTATAGTTTGCGCAATGTCTGGCGAATTCGCTAAATCTAAAGCACCACCAAAGGCATCAGTTCCTTTTTCTGGGTGTCTTACTTTTTCTAAAGTTATAGTATTGTTACCATAAGTAGTTTCTACCCCTAGATGTTTATAAATTTCAGCTAATGATGAATCTCCTTGATAACTATTTTGCTTATAACTTCCTAATGTGATTTTCGCTTCTTTCGAAAGTGCCACTAAACTATAGAAATAAGAGGCCGAACTCCAATCTGACTCTACAACTAGCTCCTTTTCATCAACACTTTCTAAAGGTTTTATCGTAATTATATTATTTTCAAAAACCCCTTCTACTCCCACTTCACTTAATAATGACAAAGTCATTTTTATATATGGCACCGAAGTTACTTTTCCTTCTAATTTAATTATTAAACCATTTTCTAATGTTGGTGCCACCAACATTAATGACGAAATATACTGACTACTTACATTAGCCTTTAGTGTTACTTCCTTTTGAGTGATTTTTTTCCCTTCAATCACTAATGGTGGTACTCCTTGGTTTTTTTGATAACCAATCGAAGCTCCCAAATCATTCAATGCTTTTACTAAGATTTCAATAGGGCGCTGTTGCATACGCTCGCTACCTGTTAAAATTGTTTTTCTACCATCTCTTGTTGCAAAATAAGAGGTAAGAAAACGCATAGCAGTACCTGCATGATGAATATCCACTAATTCATCTGAGCTTTTTAATGCTTTTTGCATTACTTCAGAATCATCACTATTCGATAAATTTTCTATAGTTATTGCTGGATATAATGCTTGAAGAATTAGCAGTCGATTCGCTTCACTTTTTGAACCTGTAATTTGTAACTGCTGATTTGATATATCGGGTATTTGTTGTAAGTGTAATTTCATCTTATTTAGTTATCGATTGTCGATTGTCGATTGTCAGATTTACCATCGAGACATTTCAACACGACTGAACTTTATTATTGTAACTATTTTCTGGCTTCTAAAATTTTTCTTCGTTGAAAAACAAAGGATACGAATAGCCCATAGACTAAGCCTCCCATAATTCTAGATCGAAAAAACGGAAACCACATTCCATTATCAATATATTTTGCACTGAATACATCCCAACTAAATTTGGACTCTCCAATAAAAACTACAAAAGTAAATACTACTGCAAATAAAAAAGCTAAACGCAATACTGATCTCCAGTAAGCTTCTGAACTCATTACAGTCTTAAACATTTTCCACATACTATTTTAACTTTTCATTGTTATGGTGCCTATCATGATCTCGCTTTGTTTTTACATCTAATTTCTTATCAAAAGCTTCTTGAAGATTGACTCCTGTTTGATTTGCAAGGCACAAAACTACAAAAACAACATCAGCTAATTCCTCACCTAGATCTTTATTTTTATCACTTTCTTTCTCACTTTGCTCTCCATAACGACGCGCTATAATTCTTGCCACCTCACCTACTTCTTCCGTTAACTGAGCCATATTTGTTAACTCATTAAAATAACGTACTCCGTGATTTTTTATCCAATCGTCTACAGCTAGTTGTGCATCTTTGATATTCATTCTGGTTTTCTGTTATCTGTTATCTGTTATCTGTTTTGGTTATCCGTTTTCTGTAACATTATAGAAATATAGCTACTGACAATTAACAACTCTAAACTGACAACTAAATTTTATTTTTTGAATCTATTACTATAGTAACTGGCCCATCATTAATAAGACCTAATTTCATATCCGCCCCAAAAATACCTGTTTGGATCTTTTTATTTAAATTGAGCTCTATTTTTCTAACAAATTCCTCATACAACGGAATAGCCTTTTCTGGTCTTGCAGCAGTAGTAAAACTTGGACGATTTCCCTTTTTGGTATTTGCATATAGTGTAAATTGACTGACTACTAACATATCACCATTAATGTCTTTTACACTTAGATTCATATTTGCTTTCTCATCAGCAAATATTCGGAGTTGAGACACCTTTTTCACCAACCAATCTAAATCATCTAATGCATCCTCTTCATGAATACCTAATAGAATTACTAACCCTTGTTTAATTTCAGAAATTAATTTTCCCTCAACTTGTAATGATGCTTCTAAAACACGTTGGATTACTGCTTTCATGATTTAATAGTTGGGTATCGTAAATTGTAAGTTATGAGCATTTATAAACAAATATTTCATTTAAAATAATTATAATAAATTCTCTACAACTGCTTACTGATATTAATTATTCATAACTATTCTTTCGATAATGTACATCTTCATCACCTTCTAACATTTGTAGATAGCTATTGTATCTTGACCAAGCAATTTCATCATTTTCTAGAGCTTCCTTGATAGCACAATTAGGCTCATTCTTATGTAGACAATTATTAAATTTACATTCGGACTGTCTTTCAAAAAACTCAGGAAAATAACCTCCTATCTCCTCTGGTTCCATATTAACAATCCCGAATCCTTTGATACCAGGTGTATCAATTATTCGAATGCCTTCTTGAAGATCATACATTTCAGCAAAGGTAGTCGTATGCTGTCCTTGTTTATGCTGGTCACTAATTTCTTTAGTTTTCAAATGCAAACTAGGCTCTATGGTATTCACTAAAGTTGATTTACCTACTCCACTATGACCAGAAAACATACAAACATTATCCTTCATTAGCTCTTTTACCTGATCGATATTTTTATTTTTCTTAGCCGAAACACCTATACAAGTATACCCTATAGCTCGATAAGTATCTGCTAAATATCGTATTTCTGCTATTTCTTCTTCATTATAAGTATCTACTTTATTAAAAAGTAACACTGTATCAATTCGGTAAGCACGAGAAGTAACCAAAAAACGATCTATAAAAGATGTAGAAGTTGGAGGATTATTAAGTGTGATTACTAAAAATACCACATCTATATTAGAAGCTATAATGTGTGTCTGCTTAGAAAGATTTACTGATTTACGAACAATGAAATTCTCTCTCTCTTCGATTTCAGAAATCACTCCAGTCTTAACCCCATCAAGCTCTTCTACTGAAAAACCAACCCTATCGCCTACTGCGACGGGGTTGGTGCTTTTTATTCCTTTTAATCTAAATTTACCTTTTATACGACACTGGTAGAAAACATCATCTTCTCCTTTCACTGTATACCAGCTACCAGTAGATTTATAAACAGTACCTTTCATCATATTGCAAAATGCTTTACGCTAAATAATGTAAGCGTTACTGTTTGATTAAGCATCAATATTGGCATATACAGCATTCTTTTCAATAAATTCACGACGTGGCGGTACTTCATCACCCATTAACATAGAGAATACACGATCTGCTTCTGACATAGAATCAATAGTTACTTGACGCATTGTTCTATATTCAGGATTCATAGTAGTATCCCAAAGCTGTTCAGCATTCATCTCTCCAAGACCTTTATAACGTTGAATTTTAGATCCGTCACCAAATTCTTTCATGATCACATCTCGTTGATCGTCATTCCAAGCATATTGTTTTTTAGCTCCTTTCTTTACTAAATACAATGGAGGCGCAGCAATGTAAACATATCCTTGTTCAATCAATTCTTTCATATATCTAAAGAAGAATGTTAGAATTAATGTAGCAATGTGACTACCATCAACATCGGCATCACACATAATTACTACTTTATGATATCTTAGCTTAGTAAGGTTTAATGCTTTACTATCTTCTTCGGTTCCTATTGTGACCCCTAGAGCTGTGAAGATATTTCGAATCTCTTCATTTTCAAATACTTTATGCTGCATGGCTTTTTCAACATTCAAGATCTTACCACGTAGTGGCAAAATTGCTTGAAAGTTACGGTCTCGTCCTTGCTTAGCCGTTCCACCTGCCGAATCTCCCTCGACTAAGAACACCTCACATTCTGCAGGATCTGTTTCAGAACAATCTGATAATTTTCCAGGAAGTCCTCCTATACTCATTACCGTCTTACGCTGAACCATTTCACGCGCTTTCTTTGCAGCATGTCTGGCCTGAGCTGCTAGGATAACTTTCTGAATTATCGTTTTAGCATCAGAAGGATTTTCTTCTAAATAATCTTCCAACATTTCAGAAACAGCTTGAGATACTGCAGAAGTAACCTCTCTGTTTCCTAATTTGGTCTTTGTTTGCCCTTCAAACTGAGGTTCTGCAACTTTAACAGAAACAATTGCTGTTAATCCTTCTCGGAAATCATCCCCAGCAATTTCAAATTTCAACTTATCTAATAATCCTGAATTATCTGCATACTTCTTTAAAGTAGAAGTTAACCCTCTACGGAAACCTGACAAATGAGTCCCCCCTTCATGAGTATTAATGTTATTTACATATGAATGTAAATTTTCTGCATAAGAATCATTGTAAATCATAGCAACTTCTACAGGGATATCATTCTTTTCCCCTTCCATAGAAATTACATGACCAATAATTGGTGTACGAGCACCATCTAAGAATCTAATAAATTCTTTTAACCCTTCTTGTGAATGAAAAACTTCTCCAAGAAACTCACCTTTCTCGTCTGTATGACGTTTATCGGTAAGTGTTATGGTGATACCTTTATTCAAATACGCCAGTTCGCGCATTCTACTCGCTAAAGTATCGTAATTATACTCTGTAGTTTGCTTGAAAATACTACGGTCTGGCACGAAGGTAACCTCTGTTCCATTTTTATCCGTTTCTCCTGTTGATTTTACAGGGTATACTGCTTTTCCTCGTTCATATTCCTGCTCCCAAACTTTTCCTTCTCTAAAAACCGTTGCTTTCAGATGGTCTGATAAGGCATTTACACAAGATACTCCTACCCCATGCAATCCTCCGGACACCTTATATGAATCTTTATCAAACTTCCCTCCTGCTCCAATTTTGGTCATAACAACCTCAAGTGCAGAAACTCCTTCTTTTTTGTGTAACCCTACAGGAATACCACGACCATTATCTTTTACGGTGATCGAGTTATCCTCGTTGATGCTTACTGAAATGGTATCACAGTGACCTGCTAAAGCTTCATCAATTGAGTTATCAACTACTTCATATACTAAATGGTGTAATCCACGCACTCCTACATCTCCTATATACATAGATGGACGCATACGTACATGCTCCATTCCTTCTAGTGCTTGAATACTATCCGCTGAATAACCTTTTTTAGCTTCTTCGCTCATGTTAATATTTTTTAAGTACTTCGTTCAAAGATAAAAAACCAAAATGGCGTTTTTTAGACTTCACACCAAAGTTATCAACAAAACACTATTAAAAATTAAAAGTCTCTTAAATCGCTTAAAAAATACATTAAATACGTTTTCTGTATTTTTTCCAGAAATATAATTTTTAGATTTCGAAAAAATATTCGCTTAAATACAATAAAAAACACCTCAAAATTTGAGGTGTTTTAAAAAAAGCTATTAGTCAAATCAAATTCTCTTCAATGTAATATCGTCTACTAGCAAAACACCTTTACTGTAAGAAAATCCAAATCTTAACTTGGGTGAATTTAACTTGGTTTTATTACCTTCTGCAATAAATTCCTTTGTGATTTTTTCCCACGAATCTTTCTCTAAAACAATTCGATTTTGTTCCCAAAACCTAGAAAACTCTTGCTGATCTGAATATAACTGATATGCTATAAACTGATCTTCCATTGATGTTTTAACCCAAAATTCAAGTCGGTATTTTTTTCCTTTTTTTAAAGGAGGAATTTCTGCTTGAATAAAGGTTTCAAAAGCGCCTTTTGTTTTTGTAGGAGATACTGCATTCACTTTTAAAGAGCGATTATCGTTATGACCTTCTGAGGTTATATCCATAAAAAACCTTGGTTTGGAATCTGTATTAGAAGCTTCTTGTGTTTTATAATCCCAATATTGAAATCCCATTTGAAAATCAGAATTTGCAGGAGAATTATCATACTGCCCCCATAAAGAAATATTTACTAGTGCAGCTAAAACATAAAAGGTTCTTTTCATAATTAAGGTATTTAATATTTGCTTTATGATTATTAAGTATTTTCTATTTCAACAGGCAAATATAAATTTAAATACGTCTTAGGCTGACATCATCTAATAAAAAAGAACCATGCTCTCCTGCTACGCCAAACTGTAAAATAGGATGCTTATAATCGAAATGTTTGGTAGCATCTGAAGCCTCAAACGTTTTCGTAATTCGATGCCATTGACCATCTCCTTGGAAGTAGACTGTTTGTATAAAAAATTCTGTTTTGAATTCAGTTCCTGAAAAGATTTTAAATGCGATAGAATGATTTTTTCCATCATTTGCCTTTACCCAAAACTCCAATTCATAGTCCTTACCTTTCTTTAAAGGCTGAAGTTCTGTTGTCATATGGGCATCAAAAGAATTATCTCCGTAATCAGCCGATACTAAACGTATACTAGCAGAGCGATTATCTCCATGACCATCTGTGGAAACTTTAAATCGTACAACTGGTTTGGGGCCGCTTTCTACCCATACACCATAATCCCAATATTCTAACTCTCTTTGAAAATCTGGATTTGCTGGCGACACATCATTTTGAGCCACGAATGTACTAGACACCATTAGGCATCCTAAAATAATTAGTTGTTTTAACATAATTTGGTAGGTTAATTTATTGAGCTATTAAATTTTTATAAGATTTGGGATCTTATATTTTAATCTAGGTATTTTTAAAGGTTAATCTTCCACTATATCTCCTGTCCAGTTCATAAAACCACCTTCTAGGTTATAAGTAGTTCCAAAACCAAGTTGTTCCATAATATCACAAGCTTGTCCACTTCTATTTCCTGAACGACAATAGATGTAGTAATTTTTACTTTTATCTAGTTTTGAAATCTCTTCTAAGAAAGTTTGTCCTTCCAAGAAATCTATAGCAGTCATATTGGCTATATAACCCTCTTCAACCTCTCCTGGAGTTCTAACATCAAGAATTACAGCATTTTCATCTCCTTCTAATTGCTCTAACCACTCGTCTTGATCAATATCTTGTCTCATTGTTATATAATTTTTGAAATAATTTTTCCGAAAAGTAAAAAAATATCTAAATTTGACCTATGTTTTTATTAGGAAATAACAGTTGGTGGAGTACAATACGAAAATAATCGTGTTGTGTCGCCCTTATTATAATATTTAAAAAAGGTTTGTCGCACACGGCAAACCTTTTTTAAATCCTAGAAGTATCATAAATCAGTAGTTTCGAACACATATTTTGTGCCATGAGTTACCAACTTAAAAGTTTTTACAAGAAAATTATTGCTGACACCATTACTCCGGTAAGTGTCTATCTTAAAATTCGTGATCGCTTTCCTAACAGCTTATTATTAGAGAGCAGTGATTATCACGGGACAGACAATAGTTTTTCATATATCTGTTTCAATCCCATTGCAAGTATCAAGATTGCCGATGAGAAAATTGAAACACAATTTCCTGACGGAACAAATTCTGTATCAGAAATTAAATCGGATACTAATATTCCGTTGACTATAGAGAATTTTGGGAAACAATTTAAATCTGAAGATTTAGATTTCAAATTCATTAATAATGGGCTGTTCGGATATATCTCTTATGATGCCGTTCGATATTTTGAAGACGTAGAAATTTCTACAAAACCTAACAAGTTAGATATTCCAGATATATACTATGCTGTATATCAAAATATCATTGCTATTAATCATTTCAATAATGAAGCTTATATTTTCTCTCATTCTTATGACGGGAAAAATAATGTTGATGAAATTGAATCTTTAATTCAGGTAAAGAATTTTGCAACCTACAGTTTTGATACTATTGGCGAAACAACTAGTAATATAGATGACGAAACTTTCAAGAAGAATGTTAGTATTGCTAAAAAACATTGTCAACGTGGTGATGTTTTTCAATTAGTACTTTCTAAAAGGTTTTCTCAAGAATTTAAAGGGGATGAATTCAATGTTTATCGTGCTTTGAGAAGTGTAAATCCTTCTCCATATTTATTCTATTTTGATTATGGAGATTTTAAAATTTTTGGAAGCTCTCCAGAAGCACAATTGGTAGTTGATGAAGGTATTGCTGAAATTCACCCTATTGCAGGAACATTTAAAAGAACTGGTGATGACGAAAAAGATGCTGAATTAGCTAAAAAGCTTTCCAAAGATCCTAAAGAAAATAGCGAGCATGTGATGCTTGTAGATTTAGCTAGAAACGATTTAAGTCGTAATGGGAATAATGTAAATGTCGAGCGTTACCGTGAAGTTCAATTTTACAGTCATGTCATCCACTTGGTAAGTAAAGTTACCGGAAACAAACATGCTGATAGTTTGACTATGCAAGTAGTCGCCGACACATTTCCTGCAGGAACCTTAAGTGGAGCTCCGAAACATATGGCTATGCAATTGATTGAAAAGTATGAAACCATCAATCGAAGTTTTTACGGAGGAGCTATTGGGTTTATGGATTTTAATGGAAACTTTAATCATGCTATTATGATTCGAACTTTTTTAAGTCAAAATCATCATTTACACTGGCAAGCAGGTGCTGGTTTGGTGACTGATAGTGTTGAAGAAAATGAACTTCAAGAAGTTTACAATAAATTAGGCGCCCTGACAAAAGCATTAGAATTAGCGAAATCAATTTAAAAAGTACTGACTATTAAGTACATAGCATAAAGATTAAACAGAAAAGCTTTCAGCTTACAGCCGAAAGCTTTGGCATAGCCTAAAAAAGATGAAAAAAATTTTAGTTATAGATAATTACGATTCATTTGTATACAACCTAGTTCACTATTTAGAAGATTTGGGTTGTGAGGTAATCGTTAAACGTAATGATCAACTAGAACTTGAAGAAGTTGATGCTTTTGACAAGATTTTACTTTCACCAGGCCCTGGTATTCCCGATGAAGCTGGTTTATTGAAACCAATTATTGAGAAATATGGTGCTTCTAAAAGTATTTTCGGTGTTTGCCTTGGTCAACAAGCTATAGGTGAAGTATATGGCGGAACACTAAGAAATCTAGATAAAGTATATCATGGTGTTGCTACTGCTGTAGAAACTGTAGTTGATGATACTTTAATATTTAAAGGTCTTGACAAATCTTTTGAAGTGGGTCGTTACCATTCGTGGGTAGTTGCCAAAAATGATTTTCCTGATGTTTTAGAAATTACTGCTGTTGATGAAAATGGACAAGTAATGGCTGTACGTCATAAAGAATATGATGTCCGTGGTGTACAGTTTCATCCAGAATCTGTACTAACACCAGATGGGATGAAGATGCTGGAAAATTGGGTGAATAACTAGAGGTTAGATATTAGTCCCGATAGCTATCGAGATTAGACCGCTTCGCTATTAGAGAAGTTATCAGTTTATGGTTATCTATTATCAGTTGTATTAGTACTGATAACAGATAACCGATAACTATAAACAATTAATATGAAAAATATTTTAAACCGCTTAATCAATCACGAGGTTCTTGGCAAAGAAGAAGCCAAACAGATTTTGGTAAATATTTCTAATGGGGAATATAATCAAAGTCAAATTGCTGCTTTTCTTACCGTATACATGATGCGAAGTATTAAGATTTCCGAATTAGAAGGGTTTCGAGATGCCTTATTGGAACTTTGTGTCGCTGTAGATCTTAGTGAATATAACCCTATTGATCTTTGTGGAACTGGTGGAGACGGAAAAGATACTTTTAATATTTCGACGCTTTCATCTTTCGTAGCAGCTGGAGCAGGCATTAAAGTTACCAAACATGGTAACTACGGGGTTTCTTCTAAATGTGGAAGCTCTAATGTTATGGAGCACCTTGGTATCAAGTTTAGTAATGATAAAGATTTCTTAAGAAAAAGTATCGATGAAACAGGAATTTGCGTATTACATGCTCCTCTTTTTCATCCTGCTATGAAAAATGTAGCTCCGATTCGACGAGAATTAGCTGTGAAAACATTTTTCAATATGTTAGGCCCGATGGTAAATCCTGCATTCCCTACCAATCAAATGGTAGGTGTATTCAATCTTGAATTAGCACGTATGTATGGGTACTTGTACCAAAACGGGAATAAAAATTTCACTATTCTCCATGCTTTAGATGGTTATGACGAAATTTCATTAACAGGAAAAACAAAGACCATTACCAGACATTCAGAAGCTATGTTAACTCCCGAAGATTTTGGGGTTGTAGCACATGCTCAATCTGATATTGTCGGAGGAGATTCTGTCGAAGCCTCTGCAAATATTTTTATGAATATTTTAAGCGGAAAGGGAACTCAACAACAAAACAATGTCGTTTGTGCAAATGCAGGAATGGCCATTGCTACCGTTGAAGGATTAACTCCTATTGAAGGTTTTGAAAAGGCTAAGGATAGTTTACTTGGTGGTAAAGGATTGGAAGTATTGAAAAAAGTGCAAGCTATTTCTTAGTACAAAGTATTAAGTAATGAGTATTAAGACTGACAAATAATAAAAAGAAGCCGATAGCTGATGGCTGATAGCTGACAGCAATTCGCAAAGCGAATTAAAATGAATATACTAGATAAAATAGTAGCTGATAAGCGTATTGAAGTTGATTTTAGAAAGGAATTAATTCCTACTTCGCAACTAGAAGCCTCAGTACTTTTTGATAGAAGCACTATTTCTTTAGCTAATAATCTTAGAAATAGTAATACTGGAATTATTGCAGAACATAAACGTCGTTCTCCTTCTAAAAGTGTCATCAATCAAAAAAGCAGTGTTTGGGATGTTGCCAAAGGCTATGAAACTGCTGATGCTTGTGGAATGTCTGTTTTGACTGACGCAAAATATTTTGGAGGGTCTTTAGATGATTTATTGACTGCTAGAGCTAGTTGCAATTTACCATTACTTCGTAAAGAGTTTATTATAGATGAATACCAGTTACTAGAAGCTAAAGCTTATGGGGCAGATGTTTGTTTATTGATTGCAGCTTGCTTAACAAGACAAGAAATTAAACAACTTTCTGAATTTGCTAAAAATCTAGGATTGGATGTTTTACTTGAAGTTCATAATCAAGAAGAATTAGAGAAATCATTGATGCCTAGCTTAGATATGCTTGGGGTGAACAATAGAAATCTAAAGACATTTGAAGTTAGCTTAGAAACTAGTAAAAGTCTAAGTTCTTTAATTCCTGATGACTTTGTAAAGGTTTCCGAAAGCGGCATTAGCTCTATTGAAGCTATAAAAGAATTACGTCCTTATGGATATCAAGGTTTTTTGATTGGGGAAAATTTCATGAAAACTGAGGATCCAGCTAAAAGTGCTATTGAGTTTATTAATGAGTTAAAGTAATGAGATCGCGTCTCCCTGGACTTGTTTCAATATCACATCAAAAAGATAAAATGATCAATAAAAACCTAAGAATAAAAGTCTGTGGTATGAAACAGCCTGAAAACATTCAGGAAGTTGCTTCATTACACCCAGATTATTTAGGTTTTATTTTTTATCCTAAATCTCCAAGAAACTTCGATGGAGATATTCCTGAAATTGATTCAAAAATCAAAAAAACAGGAGTGTTTGTTGATGCTGAAATCGAATTTATTTTAGAGAAAGTTGAGAAATATAGATTTAAGGCAGTGCAACTACATGGTGGCGAATCTGCTCAGTATTGCAAAATTTTAAAGCAAGCATTAGAATCACTATGTCGGGCTGAGCGCAGTCGAAGCCCAAAAAGCGATTACCCTAAGGCTATTGAAATTTTTAAAGTTTTTGGAATTAAAAATACTTTTGATTTTTCTGTATTAAAACCTTACGAAAATATCGTTGACTATTTTCTATTTGACACCAAAGGAAAAGCAAAAGGCGGAAATGGATATACGTTTGATTGGTCTGTATTAAAAGAGTACCCTAGTACAACTCCCATTATTATGAGTGGAGGTATTGGACTGGAAGAGCTAAACAAAATAGAACAATTGCTAAAAACAGATTTACCGATTCATGCCTTAGATTTAAACAGTAAATTTGAAATTGAACCGGGATTAAAAGACATTAAATTACTGAATAAGTTTTTTAATATGATAAAAGAACATAGAGAATAGAATATAGATAAATGCTGATTGCTGATAGCTGATAGCCGACAGCAATTCGCTAAAAGCGAATTAATATGTACCACGTAGACGAAAAAGGATATTACGGAGATTTTGGAGGCGCATACATACCTGAGATGCTCTATCCTAATGTTGAAGAATTACGCACAAAATATCTTGAAATCATAGATCAACCTGATTTCAAGAAAGAATTCAATCAACTACTAAAGGATTATGTGGGTAGACCAAGTCCTTTGTATTACGCTAAGCGTCTTTCTGAAAAATACAACACCAAAGTCTATCTAAAAAGAGAAGACCTTAACCATACTGGTGCGCATAAAATCAACAATACTATTGGTCAGATTTTAGTTGCCAAAAAGTTAGGGAAAAATAGAATCATTGCTGAAACTGGTGCGGGGCAACATGGCGTTGCTACTGCTACCGTTTGCGCATTAGCTGGTATTGATTGTATTGTTTACATGGGTGAAATTGATATTACACGTCAAGCTCCTAATGTAGCCCGTATGAAAATGCTAGGTGCTGAAGTCCGCCCTGCGAAATCGGGTAGTCGTACTTTAAAAGATGCCACTAATGAAGCAATTCGTGATTGGATCAATAATCCTGTAGACACTCATTATATTATTGGTTCAGCAATTGGGCCACATCCTTACCCAGATATGGTAACTCGTTTTCAGAGTATCATTTCTGAAGAAATCAAATGGCAATTAAAAGAACATGAAGGTTGCGAAAATCCTGATTATGTAGTTGCATGTATTGGTGGAGGAAGTAATGCTGCGGGAACTTATTATCATTTTCTTAATACTCCAGAAGTTGGGATTATAGCAGTAGAAGCAGCTGGAAAAGGTGTAAATAGTGGTGAAAGCGCTGCTACTAGTAAATTAGGAAAAGAAGGCATTATACATGGTTGTAAAACACTATTAATGCAATCTCCTGATGGGCAAATCACAGAACCTTATTCAATTTCTGCTGGTTTGGATTATCCTGGTGTAGGCCCTATGCATTCTCATTTAGCAAAAACAGGACGTGCCGAGTTCTTTTCTGTAACTGATGATGATGCTATGACTGCTGGGTTAGAACTTTGTCAATTAGAAGGTATCATTCCTGCGATTGAAAGCTCACATGCCTTAGCTGTCTTTAATGAGAAAAAATTTAACCCTGAAGACGTTGTTGTTATTAGTCTTTCAGGTCGTGGAGATAAAGATTTGAATACATATATCGATTATTTTAAATTATAATTTTAGTACAAAGTATTCAGTACAAAGTATTCAGGTCTTAAATAAATTATAAAAGATTTGTCTTTGTACTCAGTACTTGGTACTCTGTACTATATAAAAATGAACAGAATACAACAGAAATTACAAGAGGACAAAAAACTTCTTTCTATATATTTTACTGCGGGATATCCTGCTATAGATGATACCGTTACTATCATAAAAGAACTAGAAAAAAGTGGTGTAGACATGATCGAAATTGGATTGCCATTTAGTGATCCTTTAGCTGATGGACCTACAATCCAAGACAGTTCAACAGCCGCTTTAAAAAATGGAATGACTACTAAACTGTTGTTTGAACAATTAGAAGGCATTCGAAATGAAGTGTCGATACCTTTAATCATAATGGGTTATTTTAATCCTATGATGCAATACGGAGTAGAAGCATTCTGTGCAAAATGTCAAGAAGTTGGCATCGATGGTTTAATTATCCCCGACCTTCCTGTTGCCGAATATGATGAGCATTATAAAGCTACCTTTGAAAAATATGGACTTAGCAATGTATTTTTGATTACTCCACAGACAAGTGAGTCTAGAGTAAAGTTTATTGATAGCGTTTCTAATGGGTTTATCTACATGGTAAGTTCTGCTAGTGTAACCGGTTCTACATCTGGATTTGGAAATACACAAGAGGCCTATTTTGAACGTATAGCTTCTTATAATCTTAACAACCCACAAATTGTTGGATTCGGAATTAAAGACAACGAAACTTTTAATCAAGCTACTAAAACTGCTAAGGGAGCAATCATCGGATCAGCATTTATAAAGATGCTGACCAAAGATGGAATTGATGGTATATCATCATTTATAAAGGATATACGATAGTTTCTATATTTCCCTTTACCAATAGAAAAGCCTTTTGTTTTACCCTTCTGTACAACAAAAGGCTTTTTTATTACCATATATGTATAAAAAAAACACTGCTTACCCAAAATTACAATATCATATGTATTTAACTATGCATCAAACATTTAAGAAACAAAAATAAATACTAAATCTATGTAGTTTCGCTTTGATTTAAAATTAATTATCATGAAAAAAATTACATTATTCTTAGTAGGTATAGCAGCAAGCTTTACTACTTACGCTCAAACAATTTCATTAGCTAACATCACTAGTGCTTCGGTTACTGTAGACGCAAATGACAAACCAACAGCCATAGCACCGAATACTCCTTTTGCTATCGAATTAAGTGGATTCCCTGAAGGACCTGTTCAAATTTTTAATCAAATTAACAATGCTAGTGGTGAACAATTTGCTGGTGGAGGGGTTACAATAACAGTAGATGCTAGTGGAAATGGAATGGGTACTTTAAATCCTGGATTCTTCCCTGCAGATGATGGCGAATTTACGATGGACCAAAACATTACATGGAATGCTGAAATTGGAGGAGGTGCTACAAGTAACAGTATTACTATCCCAGCTCTATATGACAACCCTACACTTAGCACTGCTGAATTAATTGCTTTAGAAGAAGCAACTCTTTCACCTAACCCAACTAATGGTATTGTTAATGTAATCGGAAATAATGCTTCTTATACTTCCGTAGAAGTATATAACACTTTAGGAAGTTTAGTTGGAAACTCTACTGACCTTTCTGGTTTAGCTTCAGGTGTATACTTTATCAAAATTTATACTAATGATGGTAGTGTTACTAAGAAATTAATTAAGAATTAATACTTATACATAAGATTATCTCAACACAAAAAAAGATCCATTCAAGTTATATTGAATGGATCTTTTCTGTTAGAAACACTGTTTAAGTCTTTCTATAATGTTTATCAAAGTTATAATTATTTTACCTTACCCTGATACCCTTGCATACGCTGTACTCTTTTCTTCTTTTTCTTAACCCCTTTTATCCTACCTTCTAACCTTACAACATTACCTTTTTTATCCTGAGGGCATCCAAAAGGACATTCAGAATTATATATAGTCTCCTCATCCTCTTCTTTTACTTTCGGTATCTTATGCAATAATGGAATTTTTATTCCCGCATAAACATCAAAAGCTCTAGTCCTCCTATCAACAATACTTCCTAACAAATTACCCGAACCGAAAAACACAGGCCCTACACGAATTCCTAAACCCCATTGCACACCACTATATTGAGTAACACTAATAGGACTAAACACAGACAACCATCTAGTTTCTAATCTTGGGTTTAATGTAAATTGATTCGCATACCTTACCGCCTCTCTTTTCTTACGTGATATTAGCGATAGTCTAGTAGCAGCATTTAAATAAAATTTATCTGAAATAGCCCAATCTACATCTAATCTTAAATTTGTAGGCAAGCTCATTTTCAACTCAACATCGGTAGGCAAAACCTCCCTGATTGAAGGATCTGCATCTTCATCAAATTTATTTAGATCATTGGGCAAATTTCCTAAATCGTATGTTTCTGATGTAGCGCTCTTATAAGTAACACTTCCAATATCAAGTATAGAAACTCCTAAACGTAATTTATAAGTATTTACATGCCTAAATTTAACTTGCTTAATTACATCATCTCTAGAAATGTTTTTTCTAAATTGAGGTCTAAATTCATATACAAACCCTAAGTCAAAACCAAAACCTCTTTCTGAAGGCAGCTTAATATCTGTACTTCCTCCCCCTACTCGAACTCCGTTATCTTCTGGATCTAGAGTATTACTTGCTTTAAGGTTTAAAGTACCAAATAATTCATTTGCACTTGAGTCATTCGGGTCGAAGAAAAGAAGCCCATCTGTAAACTCTAAACTAGCAAAATGTGTTGGTCTTATATATTTTAGTGTTACACCTGCTTTAATAAAGTTTTGCTTTTCATTTTTCAAAACTCTGGCATATGATGCTCCAAATTCAACCCACGAAGATACAGTCCCGTAGCTATTTTCATCGGCAAAAAGTATTGGTTCAGTTCTATTTGCTAGACCTTCTTCAAAAACAGGCTGAAATAAACCATTAACATCATTTAAATTAGCAAAACCTCTAACTCTTGTGAAAAAAGCGGCACTATGTTTTTCACTGATGGAAATCATTGCGGAAGGCCCCAATACATCTATATGTGCTAAACCAGAGTTTTTTCTATCAGTCCCAATATATTCAACATCAGTATCCTCATCTAGATCTACATCATCTCTGTAAGCTGATTTTATCCATTTTTTATAATCAATCTCAGCATACTCACTAGCACCGAAGACACTTAAAGAAACTAAATTAATATCTGCTCTTAACCTTGAATCAGCCATACTAGCTGGATTAACAAGTACTCCATGTATCCCACTATAATTATCAGTGTCGAAACCTATAAAAGATTGTGC
Source organism: uncultured Aquimarina sp. (assembly GCA_947493035.1). GTDB lineage: Bacteria > Bacteroidota > Bacteroidia > Flavobacteriales > Flavobacteriaceae > Aquimarina. Next base: position 165,525 of record CANLOW010000006.1, on the reverse strand, counting down.
TGAACACCAAAGTGAACACAAGCACATTACACCTAAAAAAAACTTATTCATAAAGATCTATCCTCTTTGTGCTAATATAACAAACGTAAAACCTTATCTAAATATTGGATACGTTATCCTACAAAAATGCAAAAAATAAAATAGTTTCACTACGCATAGCCATTATTTAATAAATCACTGTGACACAACAAAAGAATATATAATTAACACCCTCTATTATTTTAGCAAGCTGCAATTTCTATATTTATCTTCTTTTAAATATTGCATACACTAGACTCTTCGACTTCAAATGCTTAAATTTGTTCATTATTTCAGATTCAAATTATGTTCGATAATTTAAGTGATAAGCTAGATAAAGCCCTACATGTACTGAAAGGTCATGGACAAATTACAGAAATTAACGTTGCAGAGACACTAAAAGAAGTACGTCGTGCTCTTGTCGATGCTGATGTTAACTACAAAATAGCAAAGGACTTTACAGCAAGAGTAAAAGAGAAGGCACTAGGTCAAGACGTATTAAAAAGTCTTAAACCTGGACAATTGATGGTTAAATTGGTTAAGGATGAATTGACCGATTTAATGGGTGGTGATGCTGCTGGCATCAATATTTCTAAAACCCCTTCAGTTATATTAATGTCTGGATTACAAGGGTCTGGAAAAACAACTTTTTCTGGTAAACTTGCAAATTTCTTAAAAAAGAAAAAAACTAAGAAACCTTTATTAGTTGCTTGTGATGTATACCGCCCTGCTGCTATTGACCAACTACATGTTGTAGGTGATGCTATTGGTGTTGAAGTATACAGCGATAAAGACAATAATGATCCTGTATCTTTAGCTAAAGCAGGTGTCGCTCATGCAAAGGCTAATGGACATAATGTTGTAATCGTGGATACAGCTGGTCGTTTGGCTGTAGACAAGGAGATGATGGATGAAATATCTAATATCCATAAAGCCATTGAGCCTTCTGAAACTTTGTTTGTAGTAGATTCTATGACAGGACAAGATGCTGTAAATACAGCTAAAGCTTTTAATGATGTCTTAAACTTTGATGGTGTTATTTTAACCAAATTAGATGGAGATACTCGTGGAGGTGCAGCTTTATCTATAAAATCTGTCGTAAAAAAACCAATAAAATTTATTGGTACTGGTGAAAAGATGGAGGCTATAGACATCTTTTACCCATCACGTATGGCAGATCGTATTCTTGGAATGGGAGATGTTGTATCATTAGTTGAGCGCGCTCAAGAACAATACGATGAAGAAGAAGCTAGGAAATTACAGAAAAAGATTGCTAAAGATCAATTTGGCTTGGACGACTTCTTGAATCAGATACAACAAATCAAAAAGATGGGAAACATCAAAGATTTGATGGGTATGATTCCAGGTATGGGAAAAATGGTTAAAGATGTTGATATTGATAATGATGCCTTCAAACACGTTGAAGCCATTATAAAATCGATGACACCCGAAGAAAGAAATAAACCTCAAATCATTAATTCTAGTCGCAAAAAGCGTATTAGCAAGGGGTCAGGGACTTCAATTCAGCAAATCAACCAGCTACTAAAACAATTCCAGCAAATGGGTAAAATGATGAAGATGATGCAAGGTGGTGGTGGCCGCAAAATGATGCAGATGATGCAAGGAATGAAATAAATCAATTTAGAATTAGAAAAATACAAAGGATTAATTTTAAAAATATAGTTCTCTTTCAACACTGAATATTGAACATTAAACTTTGAATTAGAAATGCAGATTTTAGACGGGAAAAAAGTTAGTAATGACATAAAAGATGAGATAGCTATTGAAGTAGCTAAAATGAAAGAGCTTGGAGAAAAAGTTCCTCATTTAGCAGCTGTTTTAGTTGGTGATAATGGCGCAAGTTTAACCTATGTTAATAGTAAAGTAAAATCTTGCGAAAAAATTGGTTTCGAATCAACATTAGTAAAACTACCAGAAACAATCTCTCAAGAAGATTTACTTATAGAAATCAATAAGTTAAATAACAATGATGAAATTGATGGTTTCATTGTTCAGCTTCCGCTACCTAAACACATTAACGAGGAAGAGGTTTTGTTAGCTGTACACCCTGATAAAGATGTAGATGGGTTCCACCCAACTAATTTCGGACGTATGGCTTTAGAAATGCCTAGCTTTATTCCTGCTACTCCATTTGGAATTATGGAGTTGCTGAAGCGGTATAAGATTGAAACCTCAGGTAAACATACAGTAGTTATCGGACGTAGTCATATAGTTGGTCGCCCAATTAGTATTTTAATGAGCCAAAAAGGGCCTGCTGGCGATTCTACAGTAACCCTAACTCATAGTAGAACTAAAGACTTAGAAAGCATCTGTAAATCTGCAGATATTATTGTTTCTGCCCTTGGTGTACCTAATTTTGTAACATCAGAAATGGTAAAAGATGGTGCTGTTATTGTAGATGTAGGAATTACACGCGTAAAAGACGAAACAGCGAAACGAGGCTACCGCATTGTTGGTGATGTTGATTATGCTAATGTTGCAGAAAAATGTTCTTATATAACGCCTGTACCTGGAGGTGTAGGCCCTATGACAATTGCTATGCTATTAAAGAACACTTTACTTTCTAGAGAACGAAGAAAATAAACTCAAGTTCACTCTTAAAAATACTAAAACCTCACAAATCTTTTAAATTTGTGAGGTTTTTTTTCTAATCAAAATAGTATGAATTTCCCTAAACAAATCAGGACGGTCTCGTAAAAACATAGCTATTCGCTATTATATATAAACAAAAAAAGGATCATTCTTGAGTTAGAATGATCCTTTTCAATTATAATTGTAAACTTATTTAGTAACTTAAGCTAACATAGTAACTGGATTCTCTAAATATGTTTTTAAAGTTTGTAAAAACGCTGCTCCGGCTGCACCATCAATAGTTCTATGATCACACGCCAGATTAAGTGTCATAGTATTACCTACCACAATAGCACCTTCTTTTACAACTGGTTCATGCACAATAGCACCAACAGACAAAATAGCTGAGTTCGGCTGATTGATAATACTTGTAAACGAAGTAATACCAAACATTCCTAAATTTGAAACCGTAAAAGTACTTCCACTCATTTCACCAGGAGTCAATTTCTTATTTTTAGCTTTACCCGCCAAACTTCTAACATTCCCTCCTATCTGAGTTAATGTCATTTGATCAGTAAATGGTAATACAGGAACAACTAGACCATCTTCTACAGCAACTGCAACACCAATAGAAATATGCTTTGCATAACGCGTAACGTCATCTTTCCATTGCGTATTAATTTGAGGATGCTTTCTAAGCGCCATAGCACAAGCCTTCACTACCATATCATTAAATGATACTTTAGTATCAGGAATAGCATTAATTTGCTTTCTAGAAGCTATAGCATTATCCATATCTACTTTTATAGATAGATAATAGTGAGGTGCAGAAAACTTAGATTTACCAAGACTCTTAGCAATAGCTTTACGCATATTAGAGTTCTTAGTTTCCTCAAAAACTTCCTCGCCTACAGGAGTATATACCTGAGGAGCTGGAGCTGATGCCTTAGCCTCTCCACCAACAGCTTTAGCCGGAGCTTCAACTTGAGGAGTATAACTTTCTACATCTTTCTTTGTGATACGTCCATTTTCACCTGTACCCTTAACTTTTGATAGATCAATACCTTTATCTGAAGCTATCTTCTTAGCTAAAGGAGAAGCAAATATACGTCCACCATTATTTACAGCTGTATCTTTAACAACTACAGGAGCTGAAACCTCTTCTTTAGTAGCTTCCTCTTTCTTTACTTCTGTTTGAGCCGGAACACCACCTTTAGCAATACCAGAAACATCTGTCCCTGCAGGACCAATGATAGCTAACAAACTCTCAACTGGAGCCGTTTCCCCCTCATTAGTACCAATATAAAGCAAAGTCCCATTATAGAAAGACTCAAATTCCATAGTAGCCTTATCTGTTTCGATTTCCGCTAAAATATCTCCTTCCTCAACATTATCTCCTACTTTCTTTAACCATGATGCTACGGTTCCTTCCTCCATAGTATCACTTAAACGAGGCATCGTAATAATCTCTACTCCTTCAGGAATTTCAGCAGACACACTAGCTTCTACAGAAGCTGAAGCTTCTGTTTCTTCTGATACTGGAGTTTCATTACTTCCTCCAGCTAAAGCTGCAGAAATATCTTCCCCTTCGTCACCTATTACACACAAAAGCTGATCTACAGGAGCAGTTCCCCCTTCTTCAACTCCAATATGTAATAATGTACCTTCATAAAAAGATTCGAACTCCATAGTAGCTTTATCTGTTTCGATTTCCGCTAGGATATCTCCTTCTGCTACTTTATCTCCAACTTTCTTTAACCATGATGCTACGGTTCCTTCCTCCATAGTATCACTCAAACGAGGCATATTGATAATTGTCGCCATATTTCTTTTTATAATTTATGTGGTATAAAAGGATAATCTTCTTGTTCGTAAACCATATCGTAAAGTTGCTGTGTTTTTGGGAATGGAGATTCCTCAGCAAATTTTTGACATTCGGCTACTTTATCTTTAACACGCTTATTAATCGCTTCTACTTCTTCGTCAGTAGCATATTTTTTAGCCTTAATTACATCTAACACTTGTGTAATAGGGTCTATTTTTTGGTATTCAGCTACTTCTTCTTTCGTACGATAATGTTGCGCATCACTCATTGAGTGACCTCTATAACGATATGTTCTTAATTCTAAGAAAGTAGGTCCGCCACCCGTACGAGCTCTTGTAATCGCTTCATCAAAAGCTTCAGCACAAGCCACAGGATCCATCGCATCTACCGGTTTATTAGGCATTAAATAACCGTCACCTAATTTATGAATATCTGTATGGTTAGCTGAACGCTCTACAGAAGTACCCATTGCATACTGGTTATTTTCAACACAGAATACTACTGGCAAATTCCAAAGCATAGCTAAATTGAAAGCTTCATGTAAAGAACCTTGACGTGCAGCTCCATCTCCAAAGAAAGTAAGTGTTACACCATCTCTTTTGAAATATTTATCAGCAAAAGCAATACCAGCTCCTAAAGGAATTTGTCCACCAACGATACCGTGACCTCCATAAAAACCAAATTCCTTAGAGAAGATATGCATTGATCCTCCCATACCTTTAGAAGTACCCGTTTCTTTTCCGTACAATTCTGCCATCACCATTTTAGGATCTACTCCCATACCTATTGGTTGAACATGGTTACGATATGCAGTAATCATCTTGTCCTTACCTAATTCCATTGCATGTAAGGCACCTGCTAATATCGCTTCTTGACCATTATAAAGGTGTAGAAACCCTCTTACTTTTTGTTGGATATAAACTTGAGCAAGTTTGTCTTCAAACTTTCTCCAGAAAAGCATGTTTTCATACCAGTTCAAGTAAACCTCTTTGGTAATTTTTTTCATACGAAATTTTCGTTTTAAAGAATCTGTTTCAGTAATCGGTAATTAATATACCTTGGATATCATTGTAAACAATTCAAGCAAAAATAATACTTTGCTTAGGAAATTCACATTTCTAACTTTATAAAATTACGGATTCTTTTTGTGTCTTAATATTTATTGATTTATAAAAAAACAACTTATTTGATCAAAAAATTACATTTATAACCAAACGTAGTGTCAAAAAAAGGGAGATTAGAAATTATTATATAAAAAAAGTGTCATTTTTTAAAAAATGACACTTTTCGAAACTTTATTTTTTTCTTCTAATACTCACTATACTCTTGCCCAAAAGAGAAGGTTAAACCTACCCTAAGTGTACCATCTAAAGGACTTGGAACATTAGACGTATTAAACAGATAAGAAAGATCTACACCGATAGAGGTGTATTTAAAACCTGCACCTAATGCAACAAATTGACGAGCCCCTTTACTTTCGAACTCATGAAAATACCCAGCTCTTAATGCAAAAATATCATTATAATCATACTCAACACCAAACGACGTTGTGATTTCAGCTATTTCCTCTCTAATTCCTCCTGGAGCATCTCCAAAAGAAGAGAATATAGAACCTATCGGACTTGCATCATTTATTTCTTGTTGTCTTTGAGCTCCTGTTAATGATCTGTTAGGTGTTGGTACTAATAATTTTGAAAACTCTAAAGTTGTTTTAACTTTATTATAAGTATCAATTCCAAAATCGAAACCACCACCTACTCTCAAATTAGTAGGAATAAAGCTTTCTTGCCCTTCACTGTAAGATATCTTTGGACCTATATTACTAATAGCAAAACCACCTCGCCATCTACCATCAAAATTTCTGTAAGGAATATTTTCACTTTGGTAATATCCTGTAATATCAACACCAAATGAATTTCCTACTTCAGCACTGGCATTAGGAATAGGCTGCAATCTAAGATCATCTCTAAGATATCTACCTGCAACTGCCATAGAAAAACGCTCACTAAGTTTCAAAGCATAAGACACATCTACAGCCAATGAATTAGGCTTGACAGTACCTTGATCGAAACCATCCCTATCTCTTAATTGGATTTCTCCAAGACTAAAGTATCTAATACTTGCACCAATTGCGCTTCTTTCATCTAACTTTTTATATCCGGCAATGTTTGCTAAAATAATATCATCTACCAACTGTGTTAAATATGGAGTTATAGATAACCCTACACCTAATTCTTTTTCAGCAAAAGCATATTTAGAAGCATTCCATTGCTGAGAAAAAGCATCTGGCGAAGTTGCCACCCCTTGATCTGCAAGACCACCTGCTCTAGCATCTGCCGTTACTTGTAAAAATGGTAATGCTGTAGTAATAGCACCTGTTAAATCACTTTGAGCTTGAATAAGCATATTACTAGCACTAAAAGCTAACAATAGGCAACCAATAATTTTATATTTCATTTAGTTTAAGATTTGAAAACAAATATAGATTTAATTATAAAATAACCAACTTTTCAATTTTTGTTACAGTCTTATTCATTAACGGAGATTTCACAGATATCTTATATAAATACGTTCCTTTTCCTAATTTTTTCCCAAAATCATCTTTTCCATCCCACATCAAAACCCCCTCATATGTATTCTGACCACTGACTGGAGATACTGTTTTTAAAGACTTTACAATTTTACCAGTTACTGTAAACACTTGAACAAAAACCTCGAGCTCTAAACTAGAACTTCCGGTATGACTGAACCAAAATCCTGTCTTGGACGTAAATGGATTTGGGTAATTTAATACTCTATTTATATTAAAGTCACTTGAATTTGCTGATGTAAATGTTATTTCTTTTGAAGTCGCATTATTAGAAGTATCCGAAACTCTAATCTCAATAGTATGCTCTCCTTCTTCCAAATCACGTAATCGATATTCTATTCTTCCTTTAGTAAAATCATCTATTTCAGAAGTATAAAATTCATTTAAAACAATTGGATTAGCTTCATCCCCATCAATTATTGCAATAATATCATGACCAACCCCACCTGCTGTATTGATACCATTTTCATCGCTAAATTTTGCAATAATTAAAGGTTCAGAGCTCACTAATTGCCCATCTGTGAAACTTTCATCGTTAATGAAAATTTCTATTTGAGGTGGCGAAACATCCTCCAAAGCCTCATCACTTAAACCTCCAATCGTGATACTCTCTACATCTAACTTATCCGGACCTTGACCTTGGTTTTCAGCATAAATACTTATTTCTCCTTTAGCAAGTTTCTCTCCAACATTTCTTGGCATAACAAATGTTACATTGTATTCCCCTTTTCTTATTGAAGCCTTACCGCTAAAAAGAAGCTTACCAGGGACTTCAAAATTAAACTTATAAGGTTCTTCTGTATCTTGAGAAGTAAATCTAAATGTACTTTCATTCAATTCCCAACGCTGCGTAAATCCATCATTTGCTAGCGTAGTTCTTTGTTCTCTTGGAGCAAACACAGACACTGTAGCCACTCCATTAAAAGACTCATCTACTCCACTTTTATCAGCATTTAGAAGACTTCCTTTCATTCTTACTCTACCCAAGCCTTGCAAAACCTCTCTAGACCTCTCCGTACCATCAGCTGAATTTACTATTTCATTAAAATTAACTTCATCATTTACACTATCTACACTAATACCAGTACTTGGTATACCCGGAACCAAAGCCGGATCTCCAATACAAAAAATAGATCTTTTATTAAAACTTGTCAATTCAGATTTAGCTAACCTCAATGCTTCTCCGATAGGTAGAGGGTCTTTATTCTCATCAAATAATTTATCTACAAAAATGGGATAAAAATTAAGCGCTACACTTACAAATATATCCCTCACTGTAGTAATCAAGACAACAGAACCCCCTCTCGAATTCAAAAACATCAATTCACCAGCTGAAAGACCTAAAGGGTCATCAAATCTTGTTAACTCACAAGTTACTGTTACAAAAATATTTGGCCTTGTATCGTTAGATAAATCAACCGCAGTCCTTGAGTTAAACAAATCTTCTACTGCCAAACCACTTACTCCTCCATGCCCTAAATAAAAAGACATCAAGCTTCCATTTTCAAATGAATTAATAACACTTTGAGATACTTGGGGATATCTTGGTCCACTAGGAGTTGAAATTTGCTCAAAAGCATCACTTAAAAGCTTATTCACTCTTGCTCTCTCGATATCATCTCTTAACCTATTAGCTGCAAAATCAAGCATCACTTGTAGTTGCCCGTCTCTTGTTTTATCTGAAGCCGTATCAGGATCATCAGCAAAAAAGGTAATATTACGCCTCCAAGCCCCACTTGTCTTATCACTGTTGTAATCCACAATCTTATCAATCATCTCATTAGCAACAGATAAATCAGAAGCAAGAATTCTACCTACTGCAACATCCATAGCGTCCGTTACAATATTTGCCCCTTCATCCTCATCTAAAGCCACATAAAAGTCATCTGAAGGATAACTTCTTGTACCACTATTCCCTTCAATCGCATGAAAAATAGGGACTAAATTCACATTTTCCACTACCCTATCTTTATAATCAAAACTTGGACTCCCTAAAAAGCACACAAACTTTAATCTATCAGCTTCTGATGAAGCATTAGCGTATACGTATCTAATCACATTTCTTATTGCGGCTATATCTTGTTGTCCTGAACTAAATTCATTAAAAATCGATTCAGTTGTTAAAATTTTCGATCTTAATCCATCTTTCTCTCTCAAGCTAGCCAATCGATTTGCCGCTGGCACTAAGCTTTCATGTGTAATTATAAGGTAATCTACACCTTCTTCCCCTCCTTGAGCATTCTTAAATATATCACCTTTAATATTTTGATTATCCACATTAAAAGATGAAGGTACTATAGGATCAAAAACATCCCCTTCTACAAAAGCTTGATAATTCTTATCAACACCCAATCCAACTTTTAATGTTGCTTGAGCACTACCGTTGTGATTTTTCTTAGTAGGATTATAAGGGTCTGTTATATCCCATATCGATGTAATTTCTTCAGCAGAATCAATAACATATTGACCAACTCCACTATTTGAAACCTGATTACTATTTTTAAAAGAAAATTGCTTACCAAAAGCTTTTAATTTACATTCAGCTTTCAGTAAAAGATTATCTATATATATATTAGAAGAAGGGTCACCTTGTTTATCAAAAGTTAAATTAACAGATACATCTTCAAGAGCAGTGTTTGTTCCCAGACTACCTTTTGTTCCTGTTATTATATAGTCAATAGAAGATCTAATATTGGATAAAGTAACCACTTCAGGACTATCAGTATTATCGTTACTACCAATAGTTACTATAGGGTTTTGATTATAATCTCCTGCTATATTCAAATCATAAGACACAACTTCGTTGTTAACTCTTTCTGGAACGAAAAAATTCAATGATTTAGATAATTCTACATCAATATTATCACCAAACCACTCTCTTCCTTGTCTAACTAAATTAACTTTATCTTCTTCAAAAAAAGTCTCATAATCAAAACTATTAAAAACACTAACTGCATCACCTATAGGCTCTACAATATCTAATATTTTCTTGCTAGGGTCACTACCTACGGTGATATAATAAAATGCCTCATCCGAATATGGATTAACAAAGCTTACATTATCTTGATTCCACCCTTTAGTACCTATACCATAAAAATAAATTTTATCATCGCTATCGAATATACCATCTCCTCCACCTATAACATCAACTGCTATTTCAGGAATATCAAAAAATCGATTTTCGCTATTAGCTAATGGCAACGACCTACCTCCAAAACCATATACACGAACATTATTTGGATCAGTAGTATTTGGATTAAAACCTAATCTTTGCAATAAAGCAGAAGTAATTTGAAAAACACCTGTAGTATCGATTCTTATCTTTTTCCATTCACCACTCTGAAGTACTGAATTTGTCCTAGTAATATCTAACCCTTTTTTTGATATCAGTTTATTTCTTCTACTTGAACTTAGCTTTCTCTTTACCTGAAAATTAATTAATCTCTTACAACTACCTCCATTACATATAATTGGGGTAACAGCAATTGAATGCACAAATTTATCTCTTGCCTTTGATATAGATGAAGATGATGAAACCTTACTAGAAAAATCTAAATCACCAAGACTTTTCAATTCATTATTAGATATAGTTTCATAATTAGTTGAGCTAATTTCTACATCTCCAGCATAATTCTCATAACCTTTTATGAAAAATCTCGCTTCATAAACCTCATCTCTATTCACATAGTTATCAGCATTTACGATATAATTAGACTCAACTCCAGAAACAATTGCAGAGTCTTCTTTTTCAGAAGACCATTGTACGACGATAGATTCCTGCCCTACAGTATACTGTACAAGGATCAGAAAAAAACTAATAGATAATATATACTTCATATTAATATTCTGCTTGTAATAATTCACAATTACACAAAGAAAAGATAAGATTTTTAAAAAGCAATTGTTGTAAGTCCTAAAAAATAAATATTTTCACAACCGAAAATAAAATTGATTTCTGGGCGTTAATTATTATATTGCAAACCCTATTTAGTAAAAGGATTACCCATTATGAAGAGAAAAAACCTTTTTAACCTACTTGTAACCTTGGGACTTAGTGTTGCCTTCGTTAGCTGTAATACTTCTGAGTCTTTTTCAACAAAGTCTAGAGGTACGGGTTCTTTATTCAACTCTAAAAACGGCGTTTTTGAAGTTAACACAGACTATAAAGAACAAGAAACACCCGTAGGTACTGTACCTATCGAAGGTGGTACATTCACCATGGGTCGTGTCCAAGATGATGTGATGCATGATTGGAACAACACACCTAATAGACAACACGTACAATCCTTCTACATGGATGAAACTGAAGTCACTAACCTTATGTATCTTGAATATTTAGAATGGCTAAAACGTGTATATGACCCATCAGATGATAGATACAGAAACATATATATAGGTGCTTTACCTGATACTCTAGTATGGAGAAATCGTTTAGGGTTTAATGAGGTAATGACCAATAATTACTTACGTCATCCTGCGTACCGCAACTACCCTGTTGTTGGAGTATCTTGGATTCAAGCTGTTGAATACAGTAACTGGAGAACAGAACGTGTTACTGAAAACCTTTTAATTGACCGAGGTATTTTCCCTAGAGAAGCTGTACAGCAATCTGTTGCTCAAAAAACACCTTTCTTTAGTGAAACTTACGAAAATAGCCCAAAGGATGCTTATAATGGTGATGAATCGTTAACAAAAGGAGGACCTGAATCTGAAAGAAATCAAAAGCTTGCTGAAAGAGATAGTTTGTATACAGGAGGAAGTTTCCAACAACGTAACTCAGGTAATATACCACCAAAATATCGTCTTCCAACTGAAGCCGAATGGGAATATGCAGCTCTTGGATTAGTTGGTATTAGAAATTACAATATCTATAGAGGAAGAAAGAAATATCCTTGGGACGGTCAATACACTAGACAACGCCAAGGTAAAAAGAACCGTTATGGTGACCAATTAGCAAACTTTAAACAAGGATCTGGTGATTACGGTGGTATTGCTGGATGGAGTGATGATGGCGCAGATATTACTGCTGAAATCAAAAGCTACCCTCCAAATGACTATGGTTTATATGATATGGCTGGTAATGTTGCTGAATGGGTTGCTGATGTATATAGACCTATTGTAGATGATGAGTTTAATGACTTTAATTACTACCGTGGTAATGTTTACACTAAAAATGCTATCGCTGAAGACGGAACTGTTACTGTACTAGGCTTGGATGAAGTTGAATATGACACTTTAAGTAACGGAAAGATTATTGCAAGAACGTTACCTGGAGAAATTAAAAAAGTACCAATTGACGAAGAGGATACTTACTTAAGAACAAATTTCTCTGAAAGTGATAATAGAAATTACAGAGATGGTGATAAATTATCATCTAGATACTATGAATCATTTAATGATATTGAAGGAAATCCTACTAAAGCAATGTACAATTCACCTTCTCATAAAGTAACAGCTAATGAAGATGGTACTTTAAGTAGAGAATATGATAAGTCTACCAAACGTAAAACTTTAGTAGATGACAATGTCCGTGTTTACAAAGGGGGTTCATGGAAAGATAGAGCTTACTGGCTAGATCCTGCTCAACGTAGATACTTCCCACAGGATATGGCAACTGACTATATAGGGTTTAGAAATGCTGTTTCTCGTGTTGGTAATAAATTTACTAAATTCAAGAAGCCAACAAACTAATTAAACTTTAGTTTATCAAAATACAAACCCTAGCCTAGTCTAGGGTTTTTTGATGCCTAAAATCAAAAAAAGAATACTATTTTTTCAGCTACAAATTACAACACTAATTTGTCTAAAAATATTAACACAATTATGGAAATTTCGAAGCTTCACTCTATATTTTTACAATCATCCGGTATAAGCACAGATAGTCGAAACATAAAACCAAATCAATTGTTCTTTGCATTATCAGGAGAAAATTTTAATGGAAATCAATATGCAAAGCAAGCTCTAGAAAAAGGAGCTTCCTATGCGGTAATTGACGACATTAAGCTCGAAGACAACAATTTCATATATTTCAATAATACGCTAAAAACATTACAACAACTTGCTCAATATCACCGTAAATACTTAAACATTCCAATTTTAGCACTTACTGGTAGTAATGGAAAAACAACTACAAAAGAGCTTATTAACTGTGTTTTAAGTAAAAAATTTAATACTACCTCTACAAAAGGCAATCTCAACAATCATATTGGAGTACCCCTTACTCTTCTTAGTATGAATGATTCAACTGAATTTGGAATCGTAGAAATGGGCGCTAACCATATGAAAGAAATTGAATTACTATCTTCAATTACCCAACCAAATTACGGCCTGATTACTAATGTAGGAAAGGCACATCTTGACGGTTTTGGCAGTGAAGAAAATATACTTTTAGGAAAAACTGAACTTTATGAGTATCTAAAAAAAGACTTAAAGGCTATTGTTTTCGTAAACACAAAAGACAATAGACTAATAGAGCGCTCAAGACCTATAAAATCTGTTTTATTCGGAATTAATAATAACAAAACCTCAGCACCTACAATTCTTTTAAAAGAAAACCCTTCTATCGAATTAGATTGGAAAGGAATATCCATAAAAAGTAACTTAATGGGGGCTTATAATGCTGAAAATATTGCTGCAGCTATTGCAATAGGAAGTTATTTTAACATTGATGATGAAAAAATTCAACAAGCAATACAAGAATATAGCCCTAAAAATAATAGATCTCAAATAGTTAAAACTGATTCCAACACCATACTACTTGATGCTTATAATGCTAACCCAACTAGCATGTTATTAAGCATTAAAAATTTTGAAAAAACAGCTACCGAGAAAACAAAAGTAGCTATCCTAGGAGATATGTTCGAATTAGGTAAAGAAAGTAATAAAGAACACACAAGTATTATTGATTACTTATCTCTTTCAAAAAACATTGACCGCGTTATTTTAGTCGGATCTAACTTTTATAACTGCAGTAAAAAAAACAACTTAGAATTCTACAAAGAAACTAAAGAAGTTATTGCTCTTCTAAAATATGAAAGCATAAAAAATCAAGAGATACTCATCAAAGGCTCCAGAGGAATGAAACTTGAAACTATTATTGATTTCCTTTAGTGAATCTCAGCACTTAAACCAGCATCAAGAAGCGCACTGCATTGAGGAACTAATTTATTGTATTCTCCTGTTTTAACACCTGCCCTACCCTTATAATGAACTAACATTGCACATTGCTCAGCCTGCAATGGCTCATGATTACAAACTCTAATTAAAGTATCAATAACATGATCAAAAGTATTTACATCATCATTAAATAAGATAATTTGATTTTCTTTATTTAAGTCTGTATCTACTTTTTCTAACTCTTGTACATCAGTATCCATAATATTGTGTTTTGGTAGCAAATACAAAATTATATATTATAATTGATAGCGAAGTCCTACCCACTTATTTTTAACTTTTTTTTCAGTCTGTTTCAAACCTAATGCTACAACTGCACTATTAATTATTTCAATATCCTCTTCATAAAAACCACTCAATAATAATATTCCATTTTCTGATAATCGCTTTACGTAAGCACTCATATCTTGCAAAAGGATATTTCTATTGATATTTGCTATAATGATATCATACTTTTGATCTATTAATAGATTTGCTCCTCCTTCATAGACACTAACTAATTTACATTCATTACGCTCAGTATTTTCAATACTATTTAAATAACACCAGTTATCAATATCTATAGCATCAACAGATACAGCACCTCTTTTTTCTGCTAAAATTCCTAATACTGCTGTACCGCAACCCATATCAAGTACACTCTTACCTTGAACATCTATCTCTAAAATATGCTGAATCATCATATGAGTAGTAGCATGATGTCCTGTACCAAATGACATTTTAGGCTCAATTACTATATCATAAGTTGTTGTTGGAACTTCATGAAAAGGAGCTCTTACAGTACATACCTCATCTACGGTAATCGGTTGAAAATTACTTTCCCATTCTTTATTCCAGTTAACTTGCTCAATCTTATCATACGTATGAGATATATCGAAAGCTGGGTTTTCTAAAATGAATATTCCTTCTAAAACATATTCATTCCAATCTTTTTCTTGAATATAGGCCTCCACTCCTTCTTCTGTTTCAACAAAGCTTTCAAAACCCACTTCAGCAAGTTCTGCGATTAAAATTTCACTTGCAGGCTGCAATGGAGTTACTTTAAATATGTAACCGATATAAGAAAATTCCATAAATGAATAATTTCCGCAAAGATACTCTACAGTGTCCTGAAAAAACAGATTAAATAAATGAATTAATCTGTTTTCAAGTTAAAACTTCCTAATTCCTCCATATCCCAAACAGCAATATTATACTCTCTACAACTTTTCAAATATTTAGAGGTAACATATCCTTTATTATTTGCTGTGAAGATTATCAAACTAGGATTGTTCTTTAAAACTCTTTCTAAATTCAATTTAGGAGTATTATCTATTATACACACATCACCATCATTAATACCATAACAACAGCTATTATTAATTAGCCTTATCGATTTACCATCTTTAGTACTGTATATATTTTGCAGTTTTATTTTTTCTATTTTAGTAAATACTGCTGTTTGTTTCCATTTATTTAGAAATCTTATATCTTCTAATTCTTTAGATGTATTAGTATATAACCTCAATTGACGACTAAATCTATCCACTAAAAACAATTCGTTATGTTCTTCTATTATCCAATAATCATTTTTCTGTATTTCATAAATTTTGTTAGTAATCAAATAACAAATAAAAACACTTAACAATAACACCAATTGCTTTATCCCTAATCTAGATTTATAATAACATCCTAGCAAAAAGAAAATACCCGCATATGCTAAAAACACACCCAATGCATCTAGTTTTAAAGAGATCAAAATTGTATTTTCAAAACTAGATACCCAA
This sequence comes from uncultured Aquimarina sp., assembly GCA_947493035.1. Lineage (GTDB taxonomy): Bacteria > Bacteroidota > Bacteroidia > Flavobacteriales > Flavobacteriaceae > Aquimarina. The sequence continues at coordinate 149,561 of CANLOW010000006.1, read as the reverse complement.
GCAACATATTTTAAAAATGAACTTATTAACCAATCATAACTATTAACAAACCATTCTATTTTAAAGGAAAACAAAGAGAGCAATACTATCAAAACCGTAATCACAAACACCACAGGTAAGACCAATAATACTGGGATATTTGACAATAGAAATAAACTAGGAAATTGATGAAAATAATGTACCAGTAGAGGCAACAAACCTAGTTGAGCCAATATGGTAACGCCGAGTAATTGCCATAGTTTCAACAACCAAAACTTTCGCGGAGTCCACCACTTCATCCATAATGGTAATCCTAGAACTATAGACAATACAGCAACTACACTTAATTGAAAACCTACATCGATAACTATAACTGGATCGATTATTACCATCGAAAAAACAAAAAAGAACAACACATCTAATGGGTGCTGCTCCCTATATATTTTACTACAAATTTCAAACAACGTAAACATAGCTGCTGCTCTAACAACTGATATTGTAAAACCGACAAGATATACATACCCCCAAAGTATTATTAATATCAAAAACTTTTAACCCACCTATGCTTATAGAGATAAAATGTATTTCTAAACAACAAAAGAAGTAACTGATGTAATATACCTATATGTAAACCTGAAATAGCTAGAATATGCATGAGTCCTGCATTCTTAAAATCATTTTTAAGCTCAGCACTTAAGCCTAAACGATCACCTAAGACAAAGGCTTTTAAAAATTCTTCTACTTTAGATGAAAGATGATAACTTTCTACACCTTTAGATATTTTTCTTTTAATAAAATCAAAGGATTTCAACCAACCATATCTCTTATTTTTAAGTAGCAATGGTGGTTTTCTTAAATATATTTTATAATAAAGGTGATTAGCTTCTAAATACTTTTGATAACTATCAATATATACATGACTTGTATTTTTAAGAATATAAATTTGCTCATGAGACACATAGCTCTCCCCTATTTTCAGCTTTCCTAAATCTTTGGGGAAGTATATTAGCCCTTTCAATTCCAAAATTTTGCCATCAACAGAATGCAATTTCACTTTATAAACTCTAGTATCTTTAAAATCATGAAATTGCTTCACCACCGTTAACTGACTAACTACTGGTTTCTTAAAATTACTAAGCACACTAATACTACTTGCTTTATGCATCTTCTGTATGTAGGCCCGAACACCTCCAAGACTTAGAAATATTAAAATTATTAGAACTACATTACTTTGTTTCTCTTTAAAAAACAGAAACAAAACAAAAGCAATTACAAAACAAATAATAAAGAAATATATTGATATAATACTACTAGAAGATATCCCTACAATAAATGAAAGAACACTTAATAAAAATAGGTAGTTTGAAGAAAATATCGATTTCATGACCTAGTTTGATCATGAAATTACAAAACTATTTTTAAATAAATAGTTATTTATAAAAATTCATTTTGTCTAGATATTCAAAAACTTTATTATGTAATAAAGGTCTGATTCCTTTATTGTTTTTGATAGCATTACGAATAAAAGTAGAAGAGATTTCCATAATAGGAGCTTCTACAAATGAAATTTTAGGGTGAGCTTCAAACTTAACTGGAATATCACCCATAGAGATTCTTGGGTAAACATACACATGATAATGATCTAAAATGGCTTCATAGTTCTTCCATTTATGAAAGCTTTTTAGATTATCCATCCCCATAATTAACGAAAAATCAGACTGAGGAAAACGCTCCTTCAAATGTATTAAAGTATCAATTGTATAATTAGGTTGTTTTAATTTGAATTCAATATCTGAAGGCTCTATTCTCTCGTAATCTTCAGTAGCCAAGCGAACCATTTCAAACCTATCATAGTTATCTAACAGTGATTGTTTTTTTTTAAATGGATTATGAGGCGTTACAACCATCCAAACTTCATCCATTTCAGTAAATTCTACCATATGATTGGCAATCGTTAGATGCCCTACATGAATGGGATTAAATGTTCCAAAATACAACCCTATTTTTCGCATTCCTAACACTCTAAAAATTTCTTAACCAACTGATATGCTTCTTGTTTTGCGATATCTAATTTATCATTTGTAATGATAGCATCAAATAATGAGGCTTTAGACAATTCTTCATCGGCTTTAGCTAAACGCATTATCACCTTTTCCTCTGTTTCTGTACCTCTACCTCTAAGCCTTTTCTCTAATTCATCTTTATTTGGAGGTTGTACAAAAATCCCTAAAGTTTCTTCAGGGAACTGTTTCATGATATTTAATCCACCGACAACATCGATATCAAATAGTACGGCTTTACCTTCATTCCAAATACGATCCACTTCTGTTTTTAAAGTTCCATAAAAATTATCCGTATAGACTTCTTCAAACTCTAAAAACTCTTTATTTTTTATTTTACCTTTAAAATCATCTACCGACAAAAAGTAATAATCCTCTGCATCTACCTCTTCTCCTCTTGGATCTCTTGAAGTTGCCGAAATTGAGAATGATAAAGGAAGATCCGTATTATTCAACAAATGTTTCACTATGGTTGTTTTACCACTTCCTGAAGGGGCTGAAAAAACAAATAATTTCTTATGATCCATTACAAAACGTTCAATAATTGCTCTTTAATTTTTTCTAATTCGTCCTTCATTTGAACGACTAATTGCTGCATAGGAGCAAAGTTAGATTTACTACCAATAGTATTGATTTCTCTACCTATTTCTTGAGCTATAAACCCTAATTTTTTTCCATTAGAATCTGAAGAATTTAAGTTTTCACTAAAATAATCTAAGTGATTCTTTAATCTTACTTTTTCTTCGGTTATATCTAACTTCTCGATATAATAAATCAATTCTTGCTCGAAACGATTTTCATCTACTTTTTCCTTAAGATCTGCTATATGTTTCTGAATACGGCTTTTTATTCCTTCTACACGTTCTGGATCTATTCGAATAACTTCCTCTAAGAGTGAAGCTATATTTTCTATTCGTAATTTAAAATCTTTTTCAAGCACAATACCCTCGTCTAACCTATGCTTATTTAAATCTTCTAAAGCTTCATCTAAAAGCGATGCTATAAGTTTAAATTCAAAATCTTCAACCTCTTCCTTCACCGTACTCAATGTATCAGGTAATCGCATAGCAATATTTAACAACTCTCCTTCAGAGGCTGTACCCAATACTTTCAATTGATTAATATAACCTTCAACAACAGTGGTATTGATTATCGAACTAGATGTACTTCCTGTAACATCAACATAAAGACTAAAATCTACTTTACCACGCACCAAACTTTTAGCGATCTTATTCCTTAACAGAATTTCTTTCTCTCTGTATTGATTAGGCATTCGAGCATTTAGATCTAAATTTTTACTATTCAAGGATTTTAACTCGATAGAAATCTTTTTATCTTCTAATTGCTTTGCGGCTTTACCAAAGCCTGTCATAGATTGAATCATGCTCTTCAATATAAATTTAGCTACAAATATACTGAAAAGACGATGAGAGTTCTATCATTGTATTTCCTAGCTTTTTATTAACTTTCGTTTAAAACTAATTACTATGTTTCTAAATAAATTAAAAGTTCGCTGGAATGATTTAGATGCCAATGGCCATCTTGCAAATGCAAGCTATATAGCATTAATGAGTGCAACTCGCGTTGAATATGCAGAATCCTTAGGATTTACTTTTGTTGATTTTAAAAAAATGATGGTAGGGCCTGTCGCACTAAGAGAAGAAGTTCATTATTTTAGAGAAGTATTTCTAGGCGACCCTATATATATTAGTCAAGAATTAGTCGGCGCCACTAAAGATCATATTTTCTATAAAATTCGCCATAATTTTTACGATTCGGAGGGTAAAAATTTTGCTAGAGGTGAAATGTTAGGTGCCTGGATTGATTTAAAAACAAGGAAATTAACACAATTACCTGATGAAGTAGCTGCAAAATTCTTCGAAAAAAACAGAACTCAAGATTTTCATTATTTCACAAAAGAAGATACTCGTATCGAAGGAATTAAACCTGTAAATATTGATTTAGTTAGTAAGTTGGATTGGTTTGGGAATTAAATTTTGTTTTTTTACTAACTAAATATACTCCTGAAAATATACAGATAGCGGCGATAATCTTAATGTAATCAATGCTATCTGTACCTCCAATTACGGCTATTAATGTAGTCAGTAACGGTTGAAAGTAAATAAATACAGCTACTGTTGTTGGTTTTAAAATTTTGATTGCAAAAATATTCAATAAATAAGTTCCGAAAGTTACAAATACAACTACATAAGCGATACTGAGATAAGCTGACGTAGGAATATTTGAAAAATCCATATCAAGAACTTGAGATAAACCAAAAGGCAGTACTACTATTATTCCAACACTATACATCCACTTAATAAAAGTAAATGGGTGATAATGCTTTGTCATTTCTTTTGCTACAATTAAATAACAGGAAAAGAAAAAAGCATTTAAAAACATAAAAAAGTTTCCTACTGGTGGATTCGGAGCCGTAGATACATTTCCTTTCCCATAAAGAATCATTAATAAAGTTCCTATTAGCCCTACAACTAAGCCCGCTATTTTTAACCCTGATAATTTTTCCTTAAAAAAAACAGCAGCTAATATTAAGGTAACCATAGGTGAGCACACCATCATAACTGCAGCATTTATAGGCGTAGTCAAATTCAACCCATAAAAAAAAGACAACATATTTAATGACATCCCAAAGAAGGCACCTAACACTACATACTTATAATGTTCTCTTCGTATTCGCTCTTTAGGACCAAAAAAACTAATTATCCAAAATAAGAAACAAGCGCCCACTACCCGAAACACTATAAAACCAAAAGGTTGTACATAATGAGGCATCACATTTTTTGCTATACTAAAATTAGCGGCATAAAAAAGAGCCACAAATGTGGCTGCTATAAGGGCTAGTGTTCTTTTTGACATCTTAAATTTACTAATTCAACTAACGGCGGTAAATAGTTTTTAAAATCACAACGAATTCAAATATTCTTTAGCTGCTTCTATTGTCTTTTTTGAATTCCCTATAAAAAATTGTTCTCCTACTTGAATTACAGGCCTTTTCAAAAACGAGTAATGTTCTAAAAGTAATTTTTTATAATCGTCTTCAGTCAAAACTTGTTCTTTTAAGTTACGTTCTCTGTAAAGCACTGATCGTCTATTAAAAAGACTTTCGTAATCTCCACTCACTTTAACTAATTCATCAAGGATCGTTTCATCTATAGATTGCTCTTTAACATTTTGCAATTCAAACCCTTTTTCTACTAGTTCTAATTCTTTGATAATACGTTTACAAGTAGAACATGTACTTAAATGGTATACTTTTTTAATCATAAACTTTAATTTACTCAATGTGAATAATTCAAATTACAAGAAAAATAGAATTCTTTTGCCCTATTTTTAAAGCGTATTACTCCTTAAATTCACAATAAAAATCTATTTTGTGCAAAGGAAAGCTAATTAGCTTTGAAAAGCATATTTTTGAAGTGAAAATTATTATTACCAAATGGATCAATTACAACGCGCTCTTAACATTACAAGAACAAGTAGAAACTTACATCTTAAAGTATTAAACTCACTTACATTAGAACAATTAAACACTGTTCCTAATGGGTATAAAAACAGTTTATTCTGGAATTTTGCTCATATTGTTGTTACGCAACAATTATTAGTATACAAATTAGGAGATTCTGACATGATAGTTTCTGATGAATGGGTTGAATTGTACCGAAAAGGATCTGTTTTTACTAAACCTGCTTCTGAAAATGATCTTATACTTTTAAAAGAGTTATTAATTAAAACTATTGACAAAACAGAAGATGACCTAAAGGCTAACCTGTTAAACTCAATAACACCATATATGACAAGTACTGGGTATGAGTTGAAAAATCTTGAAGATGTATTTCAATTTCTTAACTTTCATGAAGGAATTCATTTTGGTTACATTCTTTCTATGAAAAAAGCAGTATAAATTTACCTTTCAATACAATTCGATGATAAAGAAAATTTCCATATTAATCTTACTGTTAATTTCTATTAATAGTCTTTTTGCCCAAAGCACAGCTAATAGATGGATAGGTCATTTTTCATATAATGACATTACAGATTTAATAGATACTGAAGAAAAGATATACATAGCCACTAATAATGCTGTATATATTCATAATCTTGCTACTAAAGAAAATAATATTTTTACCACGGTTGATGGTCTTAGCGGAAATCAAATCTCTACAATTTTTGTAATTAATGACACTGAAGAAGAACTCATTTTCATAGGATATAATGATGGGTTATTGGAAATTTTAAATGTAACTTCTGGTGATGTTAGAACTGTAGCTGATATTATAATACAAGGAGACTTACCTCAAGATGCACTGGCTATTAATAATTTTAGCAGAAATGGTGATATTATATATGTTGCTGCTGATTTTGGTATCGTAGAATATTCTTTGACTCTAAATAACTTTAGAGACACCTTCAAATTTCCTGACAACTCTAATGGTTTTCATGGAATTTATGATGTTGCTACTATTAATAATTCTATAATAGCTTCATTAAAAAACAACGAAATAAAACAAGGTTCATTAACTAGTAATTTGAATTTAAGTAGTAGCTGGACAACTGTTCAAAACCTAGAATTAACAGAATTAAGCAGTTTCGAAAATAAGCTTTTTGGATTTTCGAATAATAGTATATTTGAGTTTGACTCAAATGACCTAATAACACCTTTTAGAAACAGCAGAACACTTACTGAAGACATAAAAAATATTATTGAAGAAACGGAGAGTTTTAATATAATAACAAACAATACTATATTTCAGTTTGATCAAGATTTATCAGAAATTCAAAACATAAGCTTACCTGCTGAATTAGCAAACAATGTGAACTTCTCCTCATTTGACGGTGAAAATTTATTGATATCAGATACTTCGGGATTAAGTTTAGTCGAAAATAGAAATTTCAATGAGTTAACTTCTCTTGGTCCTGATGGCCCTAGTAGTAATAATGTATTTAGAGTTGAAACAGCTGAAAATATTTTATGGTTAATATATGGAAGATATGATCGAAGTTTTGAAACAACATTATCTAATTTAGGACCTAGTCTTTTTTCAGATAATAAATGGAAAAACTTTGAACCTGAAGGCTTTGTTGAAAACACTGTATTATCAAGTATTAATATTGATCCGAATGATAAAGATCATGTTTTTATAACAGGTCATAGATCTCCTATTGGTCTATACGAATTTCAATCTGGAGAAGTAATCAATAGATTTTCTGCTAGTAATTCAAACTTAGAATTTAGTCGTAACGTTTCAGGCAATAGAACTTCTCTTTTAAACACTGCATTTGATGAAAATGGAGACCTATGGGTCATAAATGCGGAGATTGACAAATTACTTAAACGCTTTTCTACTAATGTTAATAACACCAATGATAATTTTCATGTAATAGACTTAACTGATTTATCAATTCGAGCATCCGACTTAGCAGCCAAAAATATAGAATTTGATGAACAAGGAAATATTTATATTGGATCTAGAAGAAATGGTATTATTGGATACCAGCCTAGAACTAAAAACTCTGTAATATTTAATAAATCTGATGAAGATGGAGTACCTTTTTCAACACCAACAGCATTTAAAATTGATATTACAAATAACCTTTGGATAGGAACAACAATTGGTTTAAGAGTTGTTAATAATATTACTGGAATTTTCACTAATGATGTTGAAAATGGAGAAAACATTGTAATCGATGGAGACAATGGTGTTCCGCAAGAGCTTTTACTTGGTGTCTCTATTACAGACATAGAAGTTGATGCTGATAATAATAAATGGATTGCCACTGATGGCTCTGGTGTATTCTTTTTAAGCCCTAATGGACAAGAGACTTTTAATGTTTTCACTAAAGAAAACTCTCCTTTACCTTCTAATATTGTGAATGATATCTCTATAGATAAATCTGATGGATCTGTCTACATCGCAACACAAAGTGGGTTAATGCAATTTGAAAGTGTAGTTATCCCTCCCGAACCTGATTTTTCTAAATTTAAAATTTTCCCAAACCCTGTAAGACCAGAATACGGTGATGTCAGTGTACAAATTCAAGGTTTAACTGCTGGAGCTCTAGTCAAAATAACAGATATTGCTGGAAATTTAGTCTATGAAATACAAAACCCTGTTGTCAATGGTAGTGGTAGTGGTGCGGTTACTTGGGATACAAGATCATTCTCTGGTAAAAAGGTTGCCTCTGGGGTTTACCTAGCTCTAATTAGCGACAAGGATGGTGAACAAACAAAAATAGGGAAATTACTTATTGTAAGGTAATGCTTTACAAATCAAGAGCAATAGTTCTTAAAAGTATTAGATATAAAGAAGCAGATGTTATTGTTAAGCTTTTCACCTTAGAACATGGAATATTATCATTCCATCTAAAAGGTATTTTGAAAAGTAAAAAAAGTACTTTAAGATCTGCTTTGTTTTTACCTTTTAGCATATTGACCATTGATTACAACTATAAAGAAAGTAAATCACTACAATACATAAAAGAAGTAAAACAAGATCATCACCTTTCTTCTTTACATTTTCAAATTTCTAAAAATGCTATTGTTAGTTTCTTGACAGAAATATTGAATGATATTTTACCTGAAAAAGAAAAAGACAATCAATTATTCTTCTTTCTTAGAGAATTTATAGTACAACTAGATACTGAAGATAAGGTGAGTCTTTATACTCTTTATTTTTTAACGGAGTTAACCTCTTATCTTGGTTGCCCACCAAGTAAAGAAAATGACGAATTCTTATACTTCGACCTTCAAAATGCATGTTTTTCTTATTCTTCTATTCATAAAGAATTTACCATTTCTGACGAAGAATTATTTCTATTCAAACAATTATTAGGCATGAATTTTGATAATATTTCGTCAACAAAAACTTTAAAATCAACTCGACAAAACCTATTATATCAACTAATTAAATATTATCACTTCCATGTTAATGGATTTAGATCTCCTAAATCACTTAGTATCTTAGAAACTGTTTTTTCTTAATGCGATTAATTTTACTTTTTATTTTATTTACGCAATGGTGTTTCGCACAACGGATAGAATTTGCCGATGCATTAACTGGGCTATCGATAGAAAATGTAGAATTATATTGCATTAAAGGAGGCATAACTATTAAAAGTAACAACGGAACAACCTCCATTTCGAACTACCCTAACGAACATGAATTTAAAACTATTGTTAATGGCTATGAAGAATTGGAATTTACTCGAAAATCAATTAGAGCCACATCAAACGTAATCTTCTTACAACCCAATATCAATACACTAGACGAAGTCATTGTTTCTCATTCAAAATGGAAAGAAAAAAGAATCGATATTCCCAAAAGAACAACTTCCCTGAATAGTGCCAATATTTTTAAAAAACAAGCTCAAACAGCAGCAGACGTTGTAGGAAAAGGTAATCAAGTTTTTGTGCAAAAAAGCCAATCAGGAGGAGGTAGCCCTATTATTAGAGGGTATTCAACCAATCGAATTTTATTGACAGTAGACGGAGTACGTATGAATAATGCTATTTTTAGAAGTGGTAATGTTCAAAACATCATATCTATAGATCCATTTATCATTGAGCAATCAGAAGTTATACTAGGACCTGGAAGTGTTGTATATGGTAGCGATGCGATTGGTGGAGTTATTAACTTTAGCACTCTAGACCCTAAATTCAAAAAGAAAAGTCCTCCCGGCTCATTTACGCAACGTTTTTCTTCCGCTAACAGAGAAAGTACTTCGCACTTAAATTATAGTTTTGGGAATAAAAAATGGAAAAATACAAGTAGCTTCACTTATTCTCGATTCGGAGATTTAACACAAGGAAAAAATGGTCCTAATGATTTTTTAAGAAAATCATTTGTTCAACGCTTACATGGTGAAGACCTTGTTATAAAAAACAATAATCCAAGAAAACAAGTTAATACTGATTATCAACAATATCACCTATTTAATAAATTATCTTTAATCGCTAATAAAAATCATCATTTAAAGTTTACTTCTATTTATTCTGAAACTAGTAATTATGATCGATACGATAGACTTCAAATAATTAATGACGATAAGACTTTCAAGTTTTCTGAATGGTTTTACGGGCCACAAAAATGGTTGTTTTTAAATGCTAGTAGTAATTACAGAATCAATCATAAATTATTTGATGAGTTAAAAACCTCTTTAGCTTTTCAGTTTTTTGAAGAAAGTAGAAATCAAAGACCATTTGGAAACAATTTCAGAATCAACAATACAGAAACTGTTAACGTATACAGTTTAAATATTGATGCTATAAAAAGACTTAAAAAAACTTCACTTTCATATGGAATCGAGCTTATACATAACAAAGTAAATAGTACAGCTAACAGAAAAAATATAATTACTAATGAAACTTTCAACGATATATCTTTTAGATACCCTGATGGTTCAATATGGAATTCTGTAGCTTTTTACAGTTCTTTAAATCATAATTTCAATAAAAACAATAAACTAACTGCAGGTTTACGTTATAACTACGTAAGTCTTAATGCTGACTTTATTGATCCCGTTTTACAATTCCCTTTCGAAAACGTTAACCTTAATAATAGTGCTATTAATGGAAATCTTGGATTGGTTACTAAACTATCTAAAAAATGGAATAGCAGTATTTTCTTAAGTACCGCTTTTAGAGCTCCTAATATAGATGATATCGGAAAAATATTTCAGTCCTCAGAACCAGGCACTTTAGTTGTCCCTAACCCTGACTTAAAACCAGAAACTGCTTACAATATAGAGGCTAACATTGTTTATCATACTCAAAAAACAAACATTACTTTTTCTCCTTATTTTACTTTTTTAGATAATGCCTTAAGCCGAAATAATTTCTCGTTTAATGGGTTAAACACTATAGAATTTCAAGGAATAGATAGTGAAATCACAGCCATTCAAAATAGCAATAGTCAACGGATATATGGCGTTGACATAAGTGGACGTTTTCAAATTTCTAATGCAATAACAACAGATTTCAACTATCATTTTATAAGAGGAGAAGAAAAAATACCTAGTGGAAAGAATGTTCCAGTAAGACATGTAACTCCTAATTTTGGAAAAATAAGTGTACACTATCGAAAAAATAGATTTGAAATTAGCCCATATGTAGAATTTAGTGAATCTTTAAAGCATCAAAACTTAAATCCCAGGGAACAAAACAAGACTAATATATTCCCTTTAAATAATAATGGATTAACCTACTCCCCTTCTTGGTACACTATTAACATACAAAGCCTATTTTTAGCAACTAAGAAGTTAAAAGTATCCTTGAATTTAGAAAACCTAACAAACCAACGATATCGAACCTACTCATCTGGTATAAGTGCCCCTGGATTCAATATCATTACCGCTATACAAGTAAAATTTTAGAATAATGGTTCTACTTCTAAGCTATCTTTCTTGATATTTATCGTCTCTTTTAATGATTTTTTTACCGTTTCGGGTAATACATTTTTACGATCTCCTAATTGTACTATTAACGAATTATAGCTTTCCACTAAGCCATAACTATACTTGTGAAGTTTTGTAGTATCATTACTGTTTTTCTTCTGTTCAAAAGCAATAGCTTTAGAAAAATTCTGTATAGCATCTATCCTACTAAAAACACTTTTTCCTTTAAATATTTCGGGAATTGTTTTTTCAAACTCTGTACAATTTTCTTGTATAGTAACAATTTCTTTCGAAAAACTCTTTACACTAATACTATTCAATTTTTCAATTTGAATTTGTAGATCATGAAAATTCGTATTCTCTTCTGCTAGTTGCTTTACTTCTTTAGATAAATTCGTATTCATCTTTACTCTTGGAGCAATTTTTTTCACTTCCAAACTAGAGCTTTCCTCAACTTCTTGAACATTTTTTTTATCATTGGTTACATTTGAATCACATGCACCAAAAGTCAAAAATCCAATTACAAAAAAATATATTTTATAATACTTCATCATCTAATTTATCAAAAAAAGGCTACTTCCAAACAATCAGAAGTAGCCCTAAATATATCAAAAAGATCTTGCGATTATATATTTTTCGCTAACCAATCTCCTATTTCGCTTGTTTTATAAGCTTTTCCTCCAGCTGATAAGTCTTCCGTTACTATACCTTCAGCTAAAGATTTATTCACAACTGTGCGAATCGCTTCTGCTTCTTCTTTTAAACCAAAAGCATCTTCAAACATCATTGCTGCTGATAATACAGTAGCTAATGGATTTGCTATATCTTTTCCAGCAGCTTGCGGGTAAGAACCATGAATTGGCTCGTACAAAGAAGTTTTTTCTCCTACAGAAGCTGAAGGCATTAATCCCATTGATCCAGAAATTACTGAAGCTTCATCTGTTAAGATATCTCCAAATAAATTTTCTGTAATCAAAACGTCATAACTATTTGGCCATTGCACCAAACGCATAGCTACAGCATCAACAAATTCGTAAGAAACCTCTACTTCTGGATAATCTTTTTCTAAGCCTTGAACTGTCTCTCTCCACAATCTAGATGTTTCCAAAACATTAGCTTTATCAACACAACATAATTTCTTAGTACGCGTCATTGCTAATTCAAAACCTTTTCTTGCAAGACGAGTTACTTCTTCTTTTGTATAAACACAATTATCAAATGCTGTATCTCCACCGTCTTTACGACCTTTCTCACCAAAGTAAATACCACCTGTTAATTCTCTTAAGAATACTAAGTCAGTACCTTTAATACGCTCTTCTTTTAATGGTGATTTATCAATCAAAGAAGGGAAAGTAAATGTAGGACGAACATTAGCAAACAATCCTAATTTCTTTCTCATTTTTAACAAACCTTGCTCTGGACGAACTTTTGCTGATGGATCGTTATCAAATCTTGGATGACCAATTGCTCCAAAAAGAACAGCATCCGACGCTACACAAATATCATGTGTTTCATCAGGATAAGGTTCTCCTACAGCATCGATAGCTGCCGCACCTGTTAATGCAGGTGTCCAATTGATATTATGATTAAACTTTGTTGCAACAGCGTCACAAACTTTTACTGCTTGGTCGATAACTTCTGGTCCGATACCATCTCCAGCAAGTAAGGCTATATTAAAATTCATTTGATTTATTTTTCTCTATTTTGATTGTGCAAATATACTATTTAGAATACTTTTTGAAAGAAATGCTTTTATCCTAACTCGATAATGTTTAACATCTTTTCTGTAGCTTTTATTGCTGATACTGTTTGATCACTATCAAGTCCTCTGGTAACAAACTCTCGTAACTCATCTTGCCAAGTGATTATCGTTTCACACAAAGCATCTGAATGACTACCCGGAGGTATACGAACAGAATAATCTACTAAATCGGGAAATGACTTTTCTTTCGTTGTGTATACTTTTCTCAATGCATTTATAAAAGCATCGAATTGCCCATCACCCTGAGCATGTTCTTCAATTAATTCTCCATTGAAGTTTACTTTTACCGTTGTAGATGGTTTTAACCCTTTTGCATGAGTTAGCACATAAGACTCGACAATTACCTTACGTTCAGCTTGGTTATTATCCAGCACATCTGATATTATGTAAGGTAAATCATCTTTCGTTAGTACTTCTTTCTTGTCTCCCAACTCGATAACTCGTTTGGTTATCTTTTTAATTTCTTCAGAAGTTAATGGAATTCCTAATTCTTCTAAGTTCTTCTCTATATTTGCTTTCCCTGAAGTCTTCCCTAGCGCATATTTACGTTTCCTTCCAAAACGCTCTGGCATAAGATCATTAAAATATAAGTTTTTCTTATTATCACCATCAGCATGTATTCCTGCAGTTTGGGTGAATACGTTATCACCAACAACAGGTTTATTTACTGGAATTCTAAACCCAGAGAAATTTTCAGCTAATCGGCTAACTTTGTAAAGCGCCTTTTCTTCAACTTTAATTTCAAACTGCGGCAAAAAATCTTTTATCACAGCTATAGCACTTGCTGTAGGTGCATTTCCCGCACGCTCTCCCATACCACTAAGTGTTAAATGTAAGCCATGTGCACCTGCTTTTAACGCTTCCATTACATTAGCTACAGACAAATCATAATCATTATGGGCGTGAAAATCGAAATGTAATTGCGGGAATCTATCTACTAACTCTTTAATGTATTGAAAAGTTTCATCATAAGTTAGCACTCCTAGTGTATCAGGTAATAAAACTCTCTTTATTGGCTGATGAGACAAAAAGTCTAAATATTCAAATACATATTCTTTAGAATTTCGCATCCCATTACTCCAATCCTCTAAATATACATTGGTAGCTATTCCTTTTTCTAAAGCTAATCGAATATTCTCTTTTATATCACCAAAATGTTGTTCTGGTGTTTTTCTTAATTGATACGTTAAATGATTCAAAGAACCTTTGGTCAATAAGTTTTGAACTCTTGCACCTGCTTCTAGCATCCAATCTATAGAAATTCCTTTATCTACAAAACACAACACTTCCACTTGATCTATAAAATCGTTATCGGAAGCCCATTTAGTAATTTGTTTTACCGCATCAAATTCTCCCTTAGATACTCTTGCAGAAGCTACTTCAATACGATCGACCTTTAATTCTGTAAGTAATAATTTGGCTAATGTCAATTTTTCTGAAGCAGAAAAAGACACCCCTGAGGTCTGTTCTCCATCCCTTAGAGTAGTATCCATTATTTCTATATATCTCGAGCTCATTAATGCTATTTTTCTAGTATTTAAAGTGAACAAATTTAGGCAATCGCGTAGCGCTTAGCAAATCCATTATCTACTAATACCCTTTAGCTTTAATAGATATTAAAACCAACTACTTTAGACAAGGATACAAGGTGTTTACAAGAATACAAAATAGTCATCATAAGATAAATATGGACACCTTTTATAGGGTATCATTAACATATTACATACTGAGCAACGCGAAGTAGTTTTTACATTTTTAGGTAAAAATGATATTTAGAATATGGAATTACATATCTAGATAAACTATATTTTAAATGTTGGTAAGAGACATTTTAACTATCCAAGACCTTTTTATCTTATCAATTTCTATCTTAAAAGGAGTTTTATTAGAAGCATTACTTATAAAAACATATGAATCACCTTCACTACTACTAAGTCTACCAAAAATAATATCATTGTCATATGCTAACACCCATATTCCATCTTCTAATTCTTCATTTGAAACCGCAGCTTCCTTACATATTAAGAAATCTCCTTTCTCAAATTTGGGTAATAAGGAATCATTGATAACTTCAAACATTATCGTTTTATAGTCTTGTCCAAATGGAAATTCAAATAAAGGCAGTGCTTCAGATAATTTTTGCTTTCTAATATTTTTAAATAGGATATTTACATTACTCCTATCTACTAAAGCAACTCCTTTACAAAAACTTGTTTCATCTTCTCGAACATGATAAATAACATCTTCTTCTGTTAAGTATGCCTCCTTAAGCATATCACCTTCACCTGTAAACATCCAATTCGGGTTGAAGATATTCTTATATTCAGATTTAAAAAAACGCTCAAAAAAATCGAAACTGGGTCTTGATTTCCCACTAGCGATATCATAGATGGATTGAGAACGTGAATATCCTAATGTTTTCGCAAAATCATTCCTAGATACCCCTAGGTATTCGATTATTTCCGAAATAATTAGAGTGAAATTTGTTTTCTCGTTCATTAAGTTGGTGTTCAGATATTTCTGTATATTTGTTCCGATTTTAGGAACAACTCATCTTAATGAACAAAATTAGCGAAAAACCAAGACATAGATTTAATACCAGAGTAATAAATCTATTGGCAGAAAAGTACGGTTTTTCTGACAGATATATTAAATTAATTTTATCTGGAGACAGATCCCCTATTATTTCTGATCAAATAAAAAAAGAATATAAAGAGCTGGTTAACAACATAGAAAAAAGCTTAGATAATCATTTAAAACAATAAACGGACATTTCAACTGAAATGCCCGTTTGTAAATAATATCGACAAAAAGTATTACTTAATAGACTAAATGAATTATGCTGTATGATTAACTTGTTGTGGGAAAGGAATTTCAATACCTTCTTTATCTAAAGCAATCTTCACATTTTGTAAAGAATTAAAATACACATCCCAGTAATTTTCTACTGTTGCATACGGTCTTACTAATATATTTACTGAACTGTCACCCAATTCACCAACTGCAACTGTAGGAGCAGGACTCTTTAATATTTTACCATCCGCCAACAACGTATTCATAATAACGGTTTTTGCTTTTTCTATGTCATCACCGTAACTGATACCTACCGTTAAATCCACTCGCAATTGACCTGTAGTAGAATAATTTGTAATATTTCCATTTGACAAAGATCCGTTTGGTATAATTACTTCTTTTCCATCTGGAGTAATTATTTTAGTAACAAAAATTTGAATCTCTTTTACCACACCAATAGCATCTTGCGCCTCAATTAGATCACCTATTTTAAAAGGTTTGAATAACAAAATTAATGCACCTCCTGCAAAATTAGCTAATGACCCTTGCAAAGCTAGACCGACAGCTAAACCTGCAGCACCAATAATAGCTACAAAAGAAGTTGTTTTAACTCCTAATTGACCTAAAGCAGTAATAATTACTAAAGCTTTTAATGACCAAGTAATCAAACTTGCTAAAAACCCTTGTAAAGAATCATCCATATTACTTTTTGTAAAAGCTTTTCTAATTCCTTTTACAATTGCCTTTACAACCCATAATCCAACTAAAAGTATCGCTAAAGCTTTTACTAGGGCTAATCCATACTTTTCTACGTAGGTTAAAATAATGGAAGGATCAATTCCTTTTAATAAATCGTTCATAATGTTTTATTTAAAATGATTTGTTTTCCAAATGTAAAAAAAGCGAGAAGATTATTTCGCATAATCTTCTCGCTTATTTATGAAGGGTTCCTAAAAAACTCTTTTTCAGTAGTATTAAAATTGTTTTTTTAAGATTAACTAAAACACATCAAAAACAAACCTCAAACCACTAAATTATATCAATTTAAAGTATGTTATTTAGACAACGCTTTAATACTAGCCTTTAACGTCTCTATTTTAGCCTCAGCATCTGCAGTCTTCTTCTTTTCGTTAGCGACTACTTGTTCAGGTGCATTATTAACGAAACGCTCGTTACTTAACTTTTTGGTTACTGACTTTAAGAAACCTTCAGTATACTTTAGTTCTTCAGCCAATTTTTTCAATTCTTCTTCAACATCTACAGCTCCTGTTAATGGAATAAAATATTCATTAGACTTTACTCTGAAAGACAAAGCTCCTTCTACACCTGTATCTGCATACGTAAGGCTTTCTATGTTACCTAATTTAGCTATAACAGCATCAAAATCTTTAGATACCTTTTCTGCATCAACAACAACCATATCTATGGTATTCTTGAATGCTATATTCTTTTCTTTTCTAATAGTACGCACACCAGAAATTACTTCTGAAGCAAACTCAAATTGCGCTAAAATTTTAGTATCAAAATCTACTTTACTAGGATATGTACTTACAATTAAAGCCTCTTCAGGTGTTCTTTCCGCAATATGTTGCCAAATTTCTTCTGAAGCAAATGGAATAAACGGGTGTAATAAACGCAGATTATCTTCTAATAACTCTATTGCAGCATCGAAAGTTTTCTTATCAATAGGTTGTCCATAAGCAGGCTTTATGATTTCTAAAAACCAACTACAGAAATCATCCCATACTAACTTGTAAATACTCATTAAAGAATCACTAATACGATACTTTTCAAAATTAGCATCTATAGACACTAATGCTTGCTGAAATTTAGCCTTATACCAAGAAATAGCTTGCTTAGCTGTTTCAGGCTGTGAAATATCTGCTACTTCCCACCCTTTAATCAATCTAAAAGCATTCCATATTTTATTTACAAAGCCTTTCCCTTGTTGACATAAATCCTCATCGAACATCAAGTCGTTACCTGCTGCAGAACTTAAAAGTAATCCTACTCGAACACCATCAGCACCATAATCTTCTATCAATTTCAATGCATCAGGAGAATTCCCTAATGATTTCGACATTTTACGACGTTGCTTATCACGTACCAAACCTGTTAGGTATACATTCTGATAAGGCTCTTTACCTGTATATTCATACCCAGCAATTATCATACGTGCTACCCAGAAGAATAAAATATCTGGCCCTGTCACTAAGTCATTTGTAGGATAGTAATATTTAAATTCTTCGTTTTCTGGTTCTGTTACACCATTAAAAACACTCATTGGCCATAACCAAGAAGAAAACCAAGTGTCTAATGCATCTGGATCTTGAGTTAAATCTTCTATTTTCAACTCAGCTTTACCTGTTTTTTCTTTTGCTAATTGAAGTGCTTCTTCTTTAGTTTCAGCTACTACAAAATCTTCTTTTCCATCTCCATAAAAGAATGCTGGGATTTGATGTCCCCACCACAACTGACGAGAAATATTCCAATCTCGAATATTCTCCATCCAGTGACGGTAAGTATTTTCGAACTTTTTCGGATGTAATGTCACTGCACCATCATCATCTAACACCGCTTTTATTGCCGGTTTTACAAGTTCTTCCATCTTCAAGAACCATTGATCAGACAATTTTGGCTCGATCACCGCTTTTGTTCTTTCAGAAGTTCCTACCTTATTAATGTGCTGTTCTACTTTTTCAAGTAAACCTTTCTCTTCTAATTCTTTTTCTATTGCTTTTCTTACAACAAATCGATCTTGCCCTTGGTAATGCAAACCAAAACTATTCAATGTAGCATCATCATTAAAGATATCTACTACTTCAAGTTTATGTTTATCCCCTAAAGTCTTATCATTTTCATCGTGTGCAGGAGTTACTTTCAAACACCCTGTGCCGAATTCAAGATCAACGTATTCGTCTTCTATGATTGGAATCACTCTTCCAACTATAGGCACAATAGCCTTCTTTCCTTTTAAATGTGTAAAACGCTCATCATTAGGATTAATACAAATAGCAGTATCTCCAAAAATTGTTTCTGGTCGAGTGGTCGCAACAATCAAATGATCATTAGTTCCTTCTATCTGATATTTAATATAAAATAACTTCCCTTGCTTTTCGACATAAATTACCTCTTCATCAGATAACGTTGTCTTAGCTTCAGGATCCCAGTTTACCATACGGTAACCCCTATATATATTTCCTTTATTGTATAAATCGACAAACGTTTTGATGACTTGTTTAGATAGATCTTCATCCAACGTAAATTTTGTACGATCCCAATCACAAGAAGCTCCAAGCTTCTTTAATTGTTCTAATATTACACCTCCATATTCTTCTGTCCAATCCCAAGCATGTTTCAAAAACTCCTCACGGGTTAAGTCTGCTTTGTCAATTCCTTGATCTTTTAATTTAGCAACCACCTTAGCTTCTGTAGCAATAGAGGCATGATCTGTACCTGGCACCCAACACGCATTGTACCCTCTCAAACGAGCACGGCGAATCAATACATCTTGGATCGTATTGTTCAACATATGTCCCATATGTAAGACTCCTGTCACATTTGGAGGAGGTATAACGATCGTATAAGGCTCTCTTTCGTCAACTTCCGAATGAAAATAATTGTGTTTCATCCAGTAATCGTACCATTTACTTTCAACCTGTTTTGCGTCGTATTGTGCTGCTATTGCCATTTTGGTCTGATTTTTGAAAAGTAGTTAGCAAAAGTAAATATTTAAACCCGCTTTTTGCAATAGAAAATCTATTAGCTCACAAAATCGGATAAAAAAGCATTTGCTAGATTTTAAATTCATTTTTTCAAGCACCTAGTGTCTGATAAAATTTAATTACTTTAGCATTGCACAAATTGTTTAGTCATGAAAAAACTATTAAGCCTACTATTATCATTTACTGTTGGATTAACTGTTCTAGCTCAAGAGGAAACTCAAGAGCCAGCGCAAGCATCAGAAGAAACAACAAGTGGTGCCGAAATTACATGGAAAGCCAATGTAATTGATTATGGAACTATCGAAAAAGGTGCTGATGGAGTACGTACTTTTGAATTTACTAATACTGGTAATGAACCTTTGATCATTTCTAGAGTGTATTCAAGTTGTGGATGTACTGTACCAAAAAAACCTAAAGACCCTATCGCCCCTGGTGAATCGGATGTTATTGAAGTTAAATACAATACAAACCGTGTAGGTCCAATTAGAAAGACAATCAGTGTATATAGTAATGCTGACAGAGTTCCATATCCATTAAAGATTAAAGGAACTGTTACTGATATTGAAAAAGAATAGTTTTTACAACTTTACTGATAAACGGAAGGCTGAATTTTAATTAAGAAATTCAGCCTTTTTTGTTAACGATATTCAGTTAGCCCAAAAAGTACCTCCTGACAGCCCTTGAAGCATTATATACGTTGACTACCTCAACAGATACATACATAAAAAGTTCTATCTAAGTAGATCTCTAAAAATTAATTCATTAGGATACACTTAAAAAAAACTCAAATAACCGATCATTTAGTATTCAAAAACAATAAAAAGACAGATTCCTTACACTATTAATTAGATTTTTCGGAAATTTGCACCCTTTAAATTTACAAATCATGCCAAAAATATCCCGTAAAGGAACCGCTATGCCACATTCTCCCATCAGGAAACTTGTTCCTTATGCTGAGAAAGCTGTAGCGGCAGGCAGAAAGATTTATTATTTAAATATTGGTCAACCTGATATCAAAACACCTCAGGTTGCTCTAGATGCAGTTAGTAATCACAATTTAGAAACAGTTGCTTATAGTCACTCTGGTGGAAACGAGAGTTTAAGAAAAAAGTTAGCTACTTATTACGGCAAACATAATATCGATGTGGATTACGAAGATATTATAGTGACTACTGGCGGTAGTGAAGCTTTAATCTTCACAATGGGCAGTATCACTGACCCCGGGGACGAAATTATTGTCCCTGAACCTTTTTATGCAAACTATTATAGCTTTTCAACACAATCTACAGTTACTGTGGTTCCTGTAATATCTACTATTGATGACGATTTTGCATTACCACCAATTTCAGAATTCGAAAAACATATTACCCATAACACCAAAGCTATATTAATATGTAACCCTGGTAATCCCACTGGTTATTTATACAGTAAAGCAGAAATACAACAATTGACAGCTTTAGCTATCAAATATGATTTATTTCTGATCTCTGACGAAGTCTATAGAGAGTTTGTATACGATGCGGATAGCAACCACTATTCAATTCTAGAAGAAGAAGCTTTACAAGATCATGCTATTGTAGTCGATTCAGTTTCTAAACGCTACAGTATGTGTGGTGCTCGTATTGGCTGTATGGTTAGTAAAAACAAAAAAGTGATGGACACGGCTATGAAATTTGCTCAAGCACGCCTAAGTCCTCCTACTTTTGCTCAAATTGCTAGTGAAGCTGCTCTTGATGTTGAAGAAAGTTACTATGAGGAAGTCGTTGCTGAATATAAACTACGACGTGATACCTTGATCAATGGATTGAAAAAAATTCCTAATATTAAAGTTTCAATACCTAAAGGCGCTTTTTACTGTATTGTAGAACTACCTGTTGACGATTCAGAAAAATTTGCACAATGGATGTTAGAAGAATTTCATGATTCTAATGAAACCGTAATGGTTGCTCCTGCTGATGGTTTTTACTCTAGTCTTAATGCTGGTAAAAATCAAATTCGTATCGCATATGTTTTAAACACTGAATACCTAGAACGTGCCACACAAATTCTAGCGTTAGCTTTAGATCAGTATTTAAAATTATAATTGATTTTATAGTATATTGATTTGCAAATTAATGTAACGGTATTAAAATCTTCATTAATAACAAAACACTCAGGTATATTGTAAGTGAATAAATTATTGGTCTAGTCTTTTATATCTCTAGTCTTTTTAAGTTGCGGAGCAAAAATGTTTTATATACTAAAATTAATAACCTTAAGATAAGTGATCATAGAAAAAACACTACTAGCAGAAAAGTTAGTTTAATAGTTTATAGCTATAAAACAAAAAATCAATTAAATAGTTTCACCCCCTTTTGCCTAATCTATTATAACGCCAATACAAAACTTGGTATTTAAGACATAAGATAAACACAACATGGAACTATTTTTTCTTTTTATTCTAGTTGCCGTAGTATTATTTATAATCTCATTTCATTTATTGAAAAAATGGAAAAGTATTGAGGTTTACATTTTCATTAACCTACTTTTAATAATAGGGTATACAATATTAGTCTTCTTTTTCCTCTATCCAAAAACAGTATCAAACGCTACCCCTTTTATTTTAATTCAAAATTTGATAATCATTACGGCACTAATTAATATTCAGGCATTAATTTCACTAATAATCGCTGTAATACTAAGAGCTATTAATAAAAAGTAAAAAGACTATAATATTCAGTTTGAATTGACAAATACAAAAGTTTACATTTCAATATTAAAGACTAACACAAAATAGTATATTTAACATCAGTATATACTACTAGTTAAAGCAAACATCTACTATACATTTCTTAAATCAAATACTACAATAAACCAAAACGATTACACAAGCTTTTTTAACTTTGACACAAAATAATCAAATGAATATCTTTGACCAATATTAACTAGAATCAGGTTTTCTTGGACTTATTTCTAAATTCTATTTTAGAATTTAAAACTAATAGGTAGATATTCGATAAATAATACTTGACTGCTTTCTCTATGTCTAAAATTCAACATAAATACTCTCTCAAAAAATATAATACTTTTGGTATTGATGTAAGAGCACATTCTTTTGTCTCGATCTCTAAAGAAGAAAATTTAAAATTAATTTTAGCCGAAAATAAACTTCCCTTATTTATTATTAGTGGAGGCAGTAATATGCTACTTACCAAAGATGTAGAAGCCCTTGTTATACATATGAATACTAAAGGAATTCATGCTATTGATAAAGATAAAAATGAAGTTTTAGTAACCGCTAAAGCAGGCGAAAATTGGCACGATTTTGTACAATATTGTATTCAAAATAACTGGGGAGGGTTAGAAAACCTTTCTTTAATTCCTGGATGTGTCGGAAGTGCTCCCATACAAAATATTGGAGCCTATGGTGTCGAATTAAAAGATTGTTTTGTTTCCTGTAAGGCTATACATCGCAACACTTTAGAAGAAATCCATTTTGATTTGAATAGTTGCCATTTTGGATATCGCGATTCTATTTTTAAAAATGATATAAAAGATCAATACATTATTACTGAGGTAACTTTTAGATTAACTACTAAAAATCATCAACTAAAAACATCGTATGGTGCCATAGAAAATGAATTAGCCGATCAAAAAATTACTTCTCCAGATCTTGCTGATATTGCGAATGCTGTGATAGCAATTAGGAAGAGTAAATTGCCTGACCCAACGATCATTGGTAATAGTGGTAGTTTTTTTAAAAACCCTATTGTTTCTAAAAGTCTTTATGAAACTTTAATCAAAAAATCCCCTACGCTACCTCATTACCCTATATCTGATGAAGCTGTCAAAATACCCGCAGGATGGTTAATCGATAAAGCTGGTTTAAAAGGTTTTTCTAAAGGCAATGCTGCCGTCCATGATAAGCAGGCATTAGTTTTAGTCAATAAAACAGGGAATGCAACGGGGAAGGAAATTTTAGCTCTAGCCAAATTTATTCAAACAAAAGTTGAAACAAAATACAATATCCATTTAGAAATGGAGGTCAATGTTTTTTAACACTTACTAGAGAAATTAGTATACATTATGCATAAAACTGACCTCTAATACTACATTCACTGAATTTAATATGAGCATATATAATACGATTTACCAACAAGAAAATCGTATAACCCCTATTCTTACTGCATAGACAAATTATAACTAGTACTCCTCATTCTGGATCAACCTAAAAAATTTAGGAGTGTTAGAAATGACTTTATTATGAAAATATAGAAATAATTTTCAGGCTAACTTTTGTCATCCCGCATCTGATGCCGGCTCCCATCAAGGATATTTACTTAACCTAATTGACCTATTTGAAGAGATTCTTTCCTACGAAGGAATGACGATTGGTTTATCTACACCTTTTTGGGTTGCCCCCTTCTTCTTTTAGATAAAAACTAGATTTACAGATTGTTATATAGCCAATGATTAATGAAAATAGATTGAGTTACACGTATAAACAACGTATCTTAAGCCTAGTTATTTTGGGGCTATGGATAAATTTGAAGGACAAAGTATACTAAACTTTATAAAAGAACTACACAATGATGATGCTTGCAAGACATATTTAGCAAAAGTTAAATGACATGATGGTTTTAGATGTAATAAATGTCAGCATACTAAAGGTTGCTTGAAATCTGAATATAATTATGAGTGTTATAAATGTAGATATGTTGAAAGTGCTACAGCCAACACTCTTTTACATAAAGTTAAATTTGGTTTACACAAAGCTTTTTGTATTGCTTTTGAAATGAGTACCTCCAGTAAAAGCCTTTCTAGTATTCAAATGGAAAAACGTAATGATTTACGACAAGGAACAGCTTGGTACTTTATACAAAAAATTCGAAAATCTATGGAGAGTAGTAAGCAGTTTCCTTTAATAGAACTTGTTCATTTTGACGAATTCACAGTGGGAGGAAAAGAAGAAGGAAAGCCTGGGCGCAGCTATGATTCTAAAAAGAAAAAAGCTGTAATAGTATTGGAATTAACACCCAAGCAAAAAATCTATATTTCATAAAACTATTGAAAGGATGGTAAATACTGAGCCTTAGTATCATAATCAAATAAAATAGCAGCTAAATGTATAACTTAAAAAATGAAAATTCATGCTGAAAATCACTAATTCTTTGTAATTTCATAAATAACGTAAAAAGTAACCCCGTTTTTAGCTCTCTACAGCTGTTTTCGGGGTTCTTATCTACTATAATTTACGACAAAAACCTTTTATAATACAAAGGTTTGTGGTATTCTGAATGTGGCTTATTAAAGGAGCTAATTAAACTACTTTTTTTAATACTTGTAACAGCCTCCCTCAAAAGGAGACTTTTTTTAGTTTAAAATGTAATGCCGCTTTTTTACAATCATACAAATAGACTTCCACCCATATTTGTATTTCAAAAAAAATAGAACATGAAAAAAACAATGATTGTACAATTAAGTATTAAAAAGACAAAAATTGACTATTTTAAAAAATTATCAAAAGAGATGACCAAAGAAAGTTTACAAGAAAAAGGATGTATTGAATATAAAATATTCTCAAACATCCTAATTGACGGAAACTTCTTGATCTATGAAAAATACATAGACTTTAATGCTTTAGAAAAACATAAGTCTTCAAAACATTTAGCAGAATTCACCAAAGCTATATTCCCTTACATAACCAAAGAGCCTATAATTGAAATGTTTTAATTATGCATACTTTATCTTTCAAGCCCGTTTCTTTTTTATCTAATTATATAGAGCGTTTTTACTTTTTCGAAAGAATTAACAATGTTCCTTTTCAGCTCCCTACTATTTTACCTAATACAGGTTTAGATCTATTATTTCATATTGAAGAGCCTTTATATTACAATAAAAAAAGGCTTTCTAAGATACATACAGTATGTCCTCGAAAAATTTTCGATTTTGATAGTACTCAGAAGGCTTCCTTCATCTCTGTGAGATTTAAAAGTGGGAGGTTTAGACATTTTACCAATATCCCTTTTACAGAACTTAATGACGCTTTTATTTCTAGTAATAAATTATGGCCTAACGAAAAGAATATTTCAATACAGCATATTAACAATATCAAGGATAAAATAATTGAAATAGAATATTTTTTAATCAGTATGCTTCAACAATACCGTAAAACTGATACTGATATCTGGGATACTATTATTGATCAATTATACTATAACTTTAATACTACAACCATAGAAAGTATATCCAAGGAAAATGAATTTAGTATCAGAAATTTTCAAAAGAACTTTAAAAACCAATTTGGAATAACTGCTAAGCAATTTCAATTACTAGCTAGATTTCAACATTCTATAAAAAAAGCACTGTTAACTAAAAACGTTAACTATCTTGATATTGCTTTAGATAACGGGTATTACGATCAAAGTCATTTTATCAAAGAATTCAAAACAATGACTGGAGAAAGTCCTTTAAATTATTTAACTAAAGAAAATTTTGAAAATCATTTTTATCATGCTTCTTTAAAAAACAATAATTATAACTAGTTCACGAAAACGTATATTACAGCTAAATTTAGCTTGCTCTATTGTATTAAAAACAACTTGATAATATAATGAATATTGAAAATACTCGTTTTTCTAACTCCATTTTAAGAGACGAAATTGAAATCTTAGAAGATTCGGAAAATATTTTGCGTTTTAGAACTTACTTAGCTCCTAATTCTGGTCAAAATAAATTACATTTTCATTCCAAGATAGAAGAACATTTTTCAATAAAAAAAGGGTCACTTGTTACCTACATAAATGGTCAAAAAAAAGTATTAAAAGAAGGCGACCAAGCAACAATTTCTCCATTTACAAATCATCGATTTTTCAATACTTCACAACAAACTAGCATCTTTGAAGTCACTGTGCTTAATCCAGAAAAGTTAAAAAAAGGATTACAAATAATGTATGGACTTGCTAATGACGGCAAAACAAACATACAAGGCTTACCACGCAATGTTCTTCATGCTGCTATTGGATTAAAAATGCTAAATGCTTTTGCTTCTAATATCCCTTACCTTTTACAAGTAGCAGGAATTACAACACTTGTTTTCATTGGAAATTTTTTTGGTATAGAAAAAAAGCTATCCGTAAAGTATTGTCAATAATAATTTATTAATTTTAAAAGGTAATCGTGTTTTCTAAAAGCAATACTAAAACACGATTTATTTTATGAAAAAACTAAATTATACTACTATGAAATTATTAAAACTAATTCCTTTATCCATCCTTTGTTTTAGTATTTCCTTTTGCTCAGATGATAACAAAAGAGATACGGAACCCAAAGATCCAGTGAACGAAATGCCAAAAGAAGACACTGATCCAATAGAAGAACCAAAAGACGAAGAAAAACCTGATGTCGTAGACGAAAACAAAAAGCCCGTTACTTTTTCCAAAGAGAATAATGCTGATGTCAGCTTAGAAGCAAATCAAGATCGCATTACTGACAAAGTTTGGATTACAAGAGGTCGACAAGGAGAAATCTATAATATTGTTACTGAAAATGCTGCTAATGGCACTTCTAGTCCAAAAGGTACTAAATGGGCCATTGGTAAAAAAGAAGATATTCCCAATTTAAATTTTGTCACTTTTAAAGAAGCTCTAAACAACAGACTAAAAGAAATTGTTGGCAAAAAACTTATCATGCACTTAGAAGAGGAAAATCTTTACTACGAAGTTGAATTTTCGTCATGGACTTCAAGCAAAGATGGTGGTGGTTTTTCATATACTAGGACACTAATAGAAATTGATCAACCGTAACAGCTTTAACTATTCTACAAAGGTATAGTACCTTCAAGTTTTATACTGAAATTGAAACTTGTTTCTCATAAAAAACTTTGTAGATATATTTTAAGTTGTTTTCGAGAAATATTAAACTTTATTTTTCTAACGCAACAAATACTCTAAGGTTAGAAAATCTAATTTTCCATCTGGATATAAACCTTTTTGGCTTTCAAAATTTTTCAAAGCTAAAAAGGTTTCTTCTTTAAACAAACCATCTATCTTTATTGAAAAACCTTTTTTAACAAGTGCTTGCTGCAATTCATAAACTAAGACTCCTGAACTACCAATACGTAATTCTCTTTTAGATTGTTTGAATATATTTTTTATTGCTTTCTTATTTTCTAGAAGTATCTTTTCTTTTTTATTTTCAGCAAGTAAATTTTCTTTCTCTTTAAATTTTTCTTCTAGATATTTTGTAAACCCTAATTTCTCTCGATAAACTTCTACTGCTCTTTTTGTAGCTTCATCTTTTTCTTGCGGAACTCTAACATCAATATTATGCAAACTCCATTGTGAGATAACATATCCATTAACATCTTCAATTGCTTTGTAATACTGCTCTACTAAACTAGGGTTACTTCCCTGTGGAATATCGATAGCCTGATAACTATAGTTATTGAAATTAAAGCGTTGTATTTTTTGGTAAGTATTATATCCATATAAGCCTACCAATAACAACAATAAAAAAATGATAATCTTTTTCAAAATAAGTTCGTTTACATTTTATAGTAAAAATAAGAATTTCTGTATCAGCTCTATTCAATAATCCTAATAATAGTCTTAATTGTATTTACATCCATTTTGAAACTTATAAAAAACAAAAAACGTATTTCTCTCAGTCGTTAATTCACTGTAGAAAAATACGTTTTTTTACCTAAATGATTCTCTAGCATAAACCCACTAGAATCTTTATTAATCATTCCTCTGTGGCAATAAATTTATACAGCTGCCTTGCCTACTTGAATAAATTTTATGCTTGTACCATTTGTACGTGCGGATAAGGAATTGAAATATCGTTAGATTCTAATCGCCCTTTAGCTTCTTCTATGACATAGAAATGTACTGCCCAAAAATCTTCTGTTTTTGCCCAAAAACGAAGAGAAAGATCAACTGAACTATCTCCTAAATTAGCTACATAAACCTCAGGAGCTGGGTCTTTAAGTGTCAATTCGTGCTCATTAGCAATTGCTAAAAGTATCTCTTTCGCTTTTTTAATATCACTATCATATGAAATCCCAAAAGTTAAAATATCCTTTCTGGTATCTTCGGCACTATAGTTTTTTATAGTATCATTTGATAGTTTACCATTCGGTATTACCACAAGTTGATTTCCTGAAGTCAATAATTTTGTAGTAAATATTGAGATCTCCTTTACCGTGCCCATTTGCCCTTGTGCTTCAACAAGATCTCCTATTTTGTATGGTTTAAAAAGCAAAATTAACACTCCTCCTGCAAAATTAGACAAAGAACCTTGTAACGCTAGACCAATAGCTAAACCAGCAGCACCTAACATAGCTACTAATGAACTAGAGGCTACACCTAATTGCATGATTACAGTAGTAAACAATACTAGCTTTAACCCCCAATTAATTAGATCAGCAACAAAACGCTCTAAAGTCTCATCATAATCACTTTTTTTGAAGAAACTTTTTACTAAGCGATTAATAAATTTTATTAACCACCACCCTAAAATTAATAATAGGATTGCTGAAATAATTTTTGGTGTAAGATTTAATATTAAGTCTATTATTTTTTCAATATTCTTTTCTGACACTAAGTTGTCTAATATTCCTTTATTCATTTTTAGAATTTGTTTTAATTCATCAGTTTTAAAGCTTCTGTCACTTCTGTTACAGGAAACTTACAAGCGTTATTTTCGCAGATAAAAATATGCGTTTTTTCATCATTAAAACGTCCTTTGAACAAAGGATTTTCTGACAGCTTCGTAGTTTGCGCTATCAATTTATTTGGAATGTATATTTTTTGTAAATCTTTAACTTTCGATTTCGCATCATTACCTGTTACAACACACTCATAATAAGGCTTTACAAAACTCAATTGTAAATCCATCCAATTCGAATACCCTGATGGATATTCTTCAAAATTTGGTTGAATGTTGTGTAACATTTTTTCAGCCCTTTCATAATATGAACGATCAGAAAGCAAGTGTGATAATATAAAAAAGTCTTTTGCTAGAATTGAGTTTGAAGCTGGTATTACATTATCACTATATTCAATATTTCGAGTAACCAGTGCTGTGTCCTTATTTGAAGTAAAAAAGTAAAGCTGGCTTTTCTCATCATAAAAATGATCTTGGACATAAACAGCCATTTTTTCAGAATACACTAACCATTTTTCGTTTCCTGTATTCTGATAAAGACTTAAAAAAGCATCTATCACAATTGCATAATCTTCCAAATACCCATTAATCGTACTTTTGCCATCTTTATATGTGTGCCATAATTGCCCCTCATTAGATAACTGCTTGTCAACTATAAATCGTGCATTCTTCAAGGCTATTTCTAAAAAATGATCTGTGCCAAAAACACGATAGGCGTCTACATACCCTTTTAACATTAAACCATTCCAGGAAGTTAAAGTCTTATCGTCTAACCTAGGTCTTGATCGTTTAGATCTAGTATCTTGCAACAACTGCTTCCATTGTTTTTGCTTGATTAAAAAAGCATCCATTGTAAGCTGGTGCTTTTTAATAAAATCTTGATCACTATCTTTTCTTATTAATACATAATGCTCTTTTTCCCATAATCCATATGGATTGATATTGTAATAATCTTGAAATAGTGGGTAATCTTCACTTAATAAATCTTTCAATTCGTCTTCTTGCCAAGCATAAAAAGCACCTTCTTCTAATTGCCCTTCACTGTTTAAACTATCTGCATCAAGTGTTGAATAAAAAGCTCCATCATCATTTAACAACTCTCTTTCTACAAAACCTAAAGTTTCTTCTATCAATTGTTTGTACCAAGGATTTTTTGTCACTAAATAAGCATCAGAATATAAACTCACCAATTGCCCATTATCGTATAACATCTTTTCGAAATGGGGAACATGCCATTTTTCGTCTACTGAATATCTAGAAAAACCTCCACCAACATGATCATATACTCCTCCATAAGAAATTTGATCTAAAGTATGAATCACATACTTCATTAAGTCTTTATCTTCGGTTTGGTGTGCATAGCGCAATAAAAAATGATAATTGGTAGGCATCATAAATTTTGGAGCGCCCGTTAATCCTCCTTTATCGTAATCAAATTTTTGACTCCATAGATCCACTCCTTTTTCTAAAGCTTCACTAACAAAATGAATATCATTTTCATTTGGTTTTACTAAACCCACTAATTCCATTCCTTTAGATAATTGCCCGGCATATTCTTCTAGTTTACTGGGATCATCTTTATATATTTTTTGAATCTGACCTAGTGCTGCCATCCAGTCATCTTTAGGAAAATAAGTTCCACCCCACACAGGTCTTCCATCAGGTAATGCAACTACATTTAATGGCCATCCTCCACTTTTTGTCATTAACTGTACAGCGCTCATATACACTTGATCTACATCAGGGCGTTCTTCTTTATCTATTTTAATATTGATATAGTCTTTATTCATTATAGCCGCAACTGTAGAGTCTTCAAAACTTTCATGCTCCATTACATGACACCAATGACAAGCGGCATAACCAATACTAATAAGCATCAATTTATTCTTTTCTTTAGCTTCTGCTAAGGTTTGTTCATTCCAAGGCTTCCAATTTACAGGGTTATGAGCATGTTGTAACAAATAAGGACTAGTTTCATTGATTAGCTCATTCGTAAATTCATGTTCCGCGGATTGATCTTTTTGAGAGTTACAAGATGTCGAAATAGCCAATACTACCGACATAGCAGATATAAGTTTCACTAGGTTCATTAAAGCATATTTTACAAGCTTTTCAATAACTCGAAAGCTAGATCGTCAAATATGGCACTTTCTTTTGTATTAATTAGTGAACAATTTGCTAAAACTATAACTCCTGTCTTTGCCTCTTTATCGAGAACCATGCTGGACTGATACCCTCCTGAACTTCCATTCTGAAACAATAGTGGTTTTCCATCTTTTAAATAATACAACCAACCTAAACCTATGGCTACATTTTTTTCATTTTTGTATGTTATTTGATGGGTTAAATTTGTACTATTTGTTGGGTTTTCGAATTGAGCTCTCAAAAAATGTTCTAAATCTGATACCGAAGAAAGCATTCCTCCTGCTGAAGTGAAGATATTAAAATCCCAGTTCGGCATAGGCTCTCCTTTTGCATTCAACCCTTGCACTAACTTTTCTCTTACTTTTTCACGTTTTGTGGATGTACTAGACATTGAAAGAGGAGCCAAAATTCGATCTATCAATAATTGTTCAAAAGGCTTTTGTTCAATTTTACAAAGTGTAATTCCTAACAAGGCGGTTCCAAAATGGGAGTACCAAGAAGTCGTACCGGGGTTATATTCGAATCGAATTTTCTTATATAAGTAGTCATAAAATAAATTTTGATCGTACCCTTTAAATGGATTGATGATATTCGACTTATTTATTTTTAGGTTAGAAGGCAGCGCTGGCAAACCTGATGTATGATTTGCTAGACTTAGAAAAGAAATAGCTTCATGGTTAGCAAAAGATCTTTTATAATATTTATTAATAGGCTCTTTTAATCGTTGTATTTTTTGATCGACTAACATTTGTGCTAAAAGATTAGAAGTAAAAACTTTAGTTAACGAACCTATCTCATAAACGGTATTTTTATTTGGTATTGTAATTAGCGAATTATTTTCCTTGTAAACCCCATAGAATATAGTGGTATCCTTTTGTACTAAAGCAATCGAGATATTAGAATATTCAGGTATATTTTCTAATTTATTAAAAATAGAGAACAACTGTTCTGATTGCATTCCTTTGTATAATCTAAGCTTGTTGTCTATTGTTATTTTTTTTTGTGCGGATACTATAGAAACAACACTAATTACTACAACAAAAAAATATTTCATAGAATTAAAAATTTTGTATTCAACAAAAATCATCTTTACTATTATTTCATTTAACCTCTAATGAAATAATAGTAATTAATTGATATTCATAAATATACAAATGTTGTAATTCTATTCCCACTTACTTTTAAAATAATACAAACAAAAAACGCACGGCCTTCACCGTGCGTAAAAATGAAAAAAACAAATTACTACTTACTAGTTTATATTACTTCGAAAGTGATCTTGACATTTACTCTGAAGTCAGAAACTTCACCTTCGTCGTTTACTTGAGCACTTTGCTCATTAATGTATACCGATTTTATATTCTTTACAGATTTTGAAGCATGCTTAACTGCTTTCTTAGTAGCATCTTCCCAACTTTTAGATGAATTTGCTAATACTTCAATTACTTTTAAAACTGCCATGTGATTTGTGTTAATTAATTCTTGATCGAAATCGTTGTAGTAAATTTATCAAAAAAAAGCATTTAGCCAAAATAAAAAACACAAAAAATTGAATTTCAACCAATTAAACTTGAAATTTAAAAATAAACACCATTAAAAAAAGCATTGAAAAGCCTATAAACAAAGGACTTTAGTCAAATAAATAAAATTTCAAAAAAATAAATAAAAAAATAACTATTTGACAATTATCTATTTCAAAATTTGAATATTTAAAACCTGCTTAGGCTAAAAAAAGAGAATAATAAGATGAAATTCATCAAAGAATACAATACTGAAGGATTTGATCTAATAATAAAAATCACATAGACTAGCAGCTAAAATGTTTTCATCTAAATATATCTTTTCTATATCTCTATACAAACCCTAAAAAGCATATCCGTTTTATATAAAAAATCCCTTTTAGCTATAAGACAACATATTTAAAAATGTGCTAAAAATAGTTAAAAGGGAAGTGTAACTAAAAAAATTAGCAATTATATATTATCCATTAATAGCCTCTACTAATGATACTTTTCCTGGCAACATTTCTTTAAGCATATTCTCTATACCATTCTTTAAAGTTACTGTCGAAGATGGGCATCCACTACAAGCTCCTTGCAATAAGACCTCTACTCTTTGTGTTTCCGCTTCATAAGATATAAACTGAATATTACCTCCATCACTAGCTACTGCTGGCTTTACATATTCATCAATAATCCCTATTATTAATTGAGAGGTTTCATCTAGCGAAGATGTATCGATTTCACTTCCTTTAACATTATTTTCTCTAGCATCATTATTAGATATAGAAAAATCATCTTCTAATATTGGTTTAGCTTCTTCTAAATACAAACGAATAAATTCTCGTATTTCTTGAGTAATCTCTTCCCATGTTACATAATCATATTTAGTAATTGAAATATAATTATCATCTAAAAAGATTTCCTTTACAAAAGGAAACTTGAATAATTCCTTAACTAAAGGGGCTTTATTAGCTTCATCAATATTCTTAAACTCTACTGACTGTAATACTAATTTCTTATTAGCAACAAACTTTAATACACCTGGGTTTGGTGTGCTTTCCGCATATACTGTAGCAGCAGTCTTCTTAACGCTATTTTCTTCTACTTTAATGATTGGTGCTCCAGAATTCAAATACGCTTCTATTTGCGTTGCTACTTCATCTTGAACATCTTTCCATTCGACAATATCATATTTATTAATTGCCACAAAATTTTGCGCAATAAAAACTTGCTTTACAAAAGGAAGATGAAATAATTGTTGAGCTAAAGGTGAAATTTTAGCTTCTTCAATATTCTCGAATTCATAACTAATATGCTGAGTGATGAATTTATCTGCTTCAAATTTCAAAATACTTTCGTGAGAAGTCGAAACAGGTTTTATATTGTATGTACTCATGACTATAAAATTGAAATGCAAAGTTAAACTAGCAAAACCAAAAGCACATTAAATTAAGAAAGATTTATAGCCTAAAAATCAAAAAGGCTACTTTAAACAAGTAGCCTTTTCAATAACTAAACAAAACAATTACTAAAACTCAATGAAATAAACTAATATTACACTAAAACTTCTAACTTATATATAAATGGAGTTTCTTCATATAACCAATCCATGGTATAATAATATTCAAACGCCACTTCATTATCTTTAATTACTTCTTTCTTCTCTTCAACTTTCTCTACGAGAATTGATGTATTATTTTCTAAAGTATCTAATGTTTTAATCACATCCACCATGTCATTATTTGCGTAGGTAGCCCATCCGATAAAAGCGAAAAATGTAACACATAATTTATTCATAGAATACAAAGTTTTGGGTTAAAAGGGGCGTAACCTTCTCGATTACACTGCAATATAACTAAAAAAAGTGTATTTGAACGAAACTAAACGAACTGATTTACCTTAAAATATCGATAAAACAACCAAAAGTATCGACAAAGTGTATTTTTTGTATTTTTTTCAAAATTTTTGTACTACCATTTCCAAAAAAATAAATTTTCCCATCAATATTATCATTTTCACAAATCAAGTGCTTTTCATTAAGAATTTTTAAGGTTTGTTTCGCTACAGCTTCTCCTGAATCTATAATTGAAATTTCTGAAGGTAAAAGTTCTTTAAGCAATGGTTTTAAATATGGGTAGTGAGTACACCCTAACACTAGATAATCAATTTTCTGATTGATTAAAGGAATAACATAAGAAGATAACAACTTCTTAAGATTGTCGCTTTTAAAATCACCTTTCTCCATATACTCTACAAGGCCCTTACCTACCACCTCATGGATTTTAACATGAGAAGCATGGGATAACATGGTTTTATGAAACAAAGGGCTTGAAAGGGTTCCTTGTGTGGCTAAAACTCCAATATTTTGAGTTTTGGAATGCAAAGCAGCAGGTTTTATAGCTGGTTCAATACCTATAAAAGGAACATTATACTTTTGTCTTAAGAAAGATATAGCATTTGTCGTAGCTGTATTACAAGCTACTACTATAAGTTTACATCCTTTATTTAAAAGCCAATCTACAATATTACAACATAGTCCTATAATCTCCTCTTTAGATTTAGGTCCATAAGGTGCATTGGCACTATCAGCATAATATAAAAAGTCCTCACTAGGCATTTCTTTCACTAGCTCTTTAAGAATCGTGGTTCCTCCAATTCCTGAATCAAATACACCTATAGGCTGCTTCATACTACACGAAAATAAAAAAGCTGTTTCAGTTACGAAACAGCTTTTTTAAGTTTTATAAAATTAAGATTCTTTATTGAATTCCTAATTTAGATTTTACGTCATTCATTAAGTCGTAACCATCTGCCATAATAACACCTGATCCTGTTTGAGAATCTAAAACATATTGATATCCTTTAGTCCTAGCAACTTCTTGTACTGCTTGACGCGCCTTTTCGATTACTGGCTTCAATAAATCTATTTCTTTCTTTTGTAACTCTTTTACTGCATTGTTACGGTATTCAGAAATTGTTTTTTCAGTACCCTGAACCTCAATAGCTCTCTTTTCATTTTCTTCTTGAGTCTTCTGAGCAGCTTCAGCATTATAACGTTCCATTGTCTTTTGCAACTCAGTCATCATATTTTTAAACTCAGCATCATAAGTCTTTTGCAATCTCTCTAATTCACCCATTGCATTTTTATAACCAGGCATCTGGTTGATCAATTCTTGAGAAGCGATATGAGCTACTTTACTTTGAGCTTGTACTCCTGCAGAAATTCCAAAAAATAAAGCTGCTGCAATAAATAGTGATTTAACTGTTTTCATTATTCGTATTTATTTAATTCAAATTTTTATTTACTTATTCTTTTTTAAAGCTTCCAACGAATCTTTTTTTCGTTTTCTTATCTCTAATAATTCTTTACGTCTAGCTTCGTATTCCGCTATTTTCTTTTGACGTAGGGACTCACGTTCATTTTTCTTTTTCTCGATCAATGCCTCACGTGCTGCCTTCTTCTCGTCTAATGCTTTTTGTCTTTCTTGCAACTCTTTGTCTTGAGCTACTGTATTTTTCTCTTCTCTTTCTATACGAGACTTTTCTGCTTTACTACTTACTTGTTTACGCTTTGATGCTCTTGTAATATTTCTTAATACTAAATCACTAATATCATAACGATCAGCAGTAAATAACATAGCTTCATCAGAAGATTTATCAAATACAAAATCAAATTTTTTCAGTTTAGCAATCTCTTGTATTGCATTAAAAACCTGATCTTGGACTGGCTGAATAAGTGTTTGTTTATACCTAATCAAATCTCCTCCAGGTCCAAAACGATTATGTTGATAATCTAAAATCTCTTTTTCTTTATAATAGATATCCTCTTCTCTTTCTTCAATAAGCTCCTTAGTTAACAATACTTTTTCGTTAGCTAAAGCTTTCTTTTCATTATCTATCTCACTTAGTTTTAACTCTACTTCTTGACGCCATTTTTCGACACGTTTGTCCAATTCTGAACTTGCCTCAGCGTATTCAGGAACATTTTCTAAGATATAATCCATATCGATATATCCTACTCTTGCTCCTTTTTGCGCAGTACTTACCAAGCTTATAAGTAACGCTATACTAATTAAGATTTTTGTTCGCATCTTATTTCCTTTTTTATATTGAAATAATCGTGCCACAATTTAAAATTGTTGCCCGAGTATGAAATGTGTTTGCCACCCACTCTTCTGCGTCTCTCCAGGAACTGGATCGAAACCATGCCCAAAATCGATTCCTAATAAACCAAATGCAGGCATAAATATACGAACTCCAACTCCAGCAGATCGGTTTAATTGAAACGGATTAAATTGCTTAAAATTGTCATAAGCAGCTCCTCCTTCAATAAATCCTAAACCATAAATCGTTGCCGCTGGTTTTAAACTGATTGGGTAACGCAATTCTAAGGAATATTTATTAAAAATCGTAGAACCTCCGTCAATATTTAATGTTGACTCTGAAATATCTCTCGCTAGGGAACGTACACTTGCATCAGGATATCCTCTTAACGCCACATTTTCAATAGAAGCTAAACCAACATTTCCTCCTAATCCACTACCACCTAATCTAAATCTTTCAAAAGGAATTAACCCTCTAGACTGATTATATGCTCCTAAGAATCCTAGACTAAATGAAGATTTGAAAACAAACTTCTTTGGCAATTGCGTGTACCAATCTCCCGAAAACTTAAGTTTGTAATATTCTAAAAATTTAAATCTTTTCTGGTCGATCTCTGAAACTCGCGGACTATCTATGCCATTATCTAATATCTCTTGATTGCGTTCTTCTTTTAAAGCATCCCAATCTGTACTGCTAAATGCAGAATATGGCAATGAAGTTTTAAATGTCATAGAAAAACGAGATCCACCTATTGGAAATATGGGACTAATCGTTGTATTATCTCTAGTTAAACCAAAAGTATAGGTAAAATCATTTGCCTCACCATTTGGAAAAGTAAACAATGACGATCTAAAATTCTTTAGGTTATAGTGACGAGCTGTTAACGTATGTGACACTGTAAAATAATCATCTGGCCAATCTAATCGTTTTGCAATACCTACACTACCTCCTGTCAACAAGAAGCTTTGGCTTTTATCAACATTTACACGGCCTGCTCGTCTACTCGTAAAATCAGTTCTAAATTGTTTCGTATGTGAAAAAGAAACTGACAATGAAAAAGGTTTCTTACCTCCTAACCATGGTTCAACAAAAGATATACTATAAGTTCTAAACGATTGACTTGCTTGTGCTCTTAAAGACAAGCTTTGCCCATCTCCAGAAGGTAACGGTGTATACGATTTTCCATTAAAAATATTTCTAATAGAAAAGTTATTAAACCTTAAACCTAAGGTTCCTATAAAACCAGTTCCTCCAAAACCTCCTTGCAATTCAAATTGACTAGAGCCCTTTTCAACTACAGAATATTCTACATCTAAAGTACCTGCATTAGGATCTACATTTTGAATATTAGGATTCAATTGTTCTGTATCGAAGAATGTCGTTTGTCCTAATTCACGTAAAGATCTAATTATTTTTTCTTTACTATAGACTTCACCTGGACGTGTTCTTAGGTTACGAAAGATTACGTGATCATTAGTTCTATCATTACCTGTAACAGTAATATTGTTGAAATGAGCTAACTTTCCTTCTACAATTCTAATTTCAAAATCTATACTATCATTTTTAACGTTCGTCTCCACTGGCTGAATACGAGAGAAAAAATACCCGTTATTTTGATATAAGTTGGTTATATCGTCTCCATCTGACTTTTCTGTATCAGCAATTCGCTTTTTTAACAAAACTCCATTATATACATCTCCTTTTTTAAGCACTAATTTTCTAGCCAACTCTCTATCACTAAAAACACTATTTCCTAAAAAGTTAATATCACCAAAGTAGTAACGCTTTCCTTCTTCAATATTTAATTGTAATGCTATATTTTTATCTCCCTTGTATATAGTATCACTGGTAATACGGGCATCTCTATACCCCTTTTCCTTATATTTTTCTAATACCTTTTCTTTATCAGCTTTATATTCGTCAGCGATATATTTTGATCGTTTCCAAAAACGGAAAAAGTTTTTCTTTTTCGTTTTCTTTAAGTATTTACGAATAGAGGCATTAGAAATTTTATCATTTCCTAATACAGAAATACTATCAATTTTCACACGTTGCCCTTTATCTACACGAACAAGCATGTTTACCTTATTATTATCTACCGAGTCTTTTACTTCAGAAACATTGACTAACACTTTCGTATTAAGAAAACCATTTTTCCTGTATTTGTCTCGGATGTAATTTTTAGTTGTAGTGATTAAATTTTCAGTAACCTTGGTTCCTTCATTAAGATCATTATCTTCTATAAACTCTTTACTCTTTCCTTTCTTAACCCCTTCGATACGGACTTCTTTAAGTACAGGTACTTGTTGCACTTCTAATTCTAAATGTGCAATTTTATCATCTTCGATTCGAGCTAAGTAAAGGTTTACATCACTAAACAATCCTAAATCCCATAATTTCTTAATGGCTTTACTGATTTGATCACCAGGCAAGTATACCACCTGACCTTCTCGTAATCCAGTGTAAGTGACAATTGTCTTTTTGTTATAAGTGGTATTACCTTTAACATCAATACTACCAATAACATATCGTTTGCTATTACCTAAACTAAGGTCTTGCGCAAAAGTAAAAGTGGAGGTAAATAATAGTAGGGAAACTAGTAATGCTGTATATCTAAATCGGGCTATCTTGAAGTTGCTCGCTTGTTTTTCCAAATCTTCTTTCTCTTTGTTGATACTCTAAAAAGGCTTCGTACAAATGCTCTGATGTAAAATCAGGCCATAACACTGGCGTGAAATACAACTCGGCATATGCAATTTGCCATAATAAAAAATTACTGATACGCTGTTCACCACTTGTGCGGATTAAAAGGTCTACATCAGGCATGTCATGCGTGTACAAATGCTCCTTAATAACGTCTTCAGTAATTAAATGTGGCGAAATTAAATCTTTTTTTATTTTATCAGCTATCTGCTGCACACTTTTTACCAATTCTTCTCTAGCACCATAACTAAGTGCTAGTGTTAAGGTCATCGTATCATAATCCTTAGTTTCATCCATTACAGATTTCAACTCTTTGTAAGGTTTCGATGGTAACGATTCAATATTACCAATAGCATGTAAGCGAACTTTTTCTTTATGCAATTTTGGCAATTCTCTTTTCAAAGATTTCACCAACAAAGTCATTAAAGCTTCTACCTCATACTTAGGTCGATTCCAATTTTCAGTTGAAAAAGCATACAATGTTAAATACTTAACACCTACATCAACAGCAGCATCTACAATTTTGGTTACTGTAGATGATCCATTTTCATGACCAAAAACTCGCATAAAGCCTTTCTTTTTAGCCCATCTTCCATTTCCATCCATGATGATTCCAACATGTTTCGGAATGTTAGTATTTAATTGTTCTTTAAAACTCATCGCTTCATCAATCAACTTCCTACAGATATTATCTACCAGCAGGTCTTATTAAAAATTTATTTTCAATCATAGTTTATTACACTATGATATTTAATTTCAGAATATTAAAACTTGCAATAACAAGGCTTTCTTCCAAAAGTATAGGTTAATGTTAATGCATTATAAAAATACCAATCTTTCTTATTTGGGTTTCCAAATGTTAAATCCAAAGGTATGGTATTGTCTACATTAGGTATATTTAAATTATCAGGCTCACTCCCATCTAAGTTATCTGTAAAAGCATAACGCGCACCTACTTCAAAACCAACCACTAGCTTTGAAAAAATTGAAGCTTTCACTCCAAATACTGCCGGGATTGCCATATTCCAATCATTACCAAATGACTTAATTTCTACAGGACCTCTATCAGCAGGGGTTCTTGCTAAATCACCATGATTAATCACTGTAATACCTGTATACAGATAAGGTGTTAATTGCTGATCTCCTTTATGCAAATCCCATTCCCAAAAAGTAAATTCAAGCCCTAATGAAAATTCTTTGATAGAATTCTCAAAACTAAACCCTCTAAACTCTCTTCTACTTCCACTACCTGTAATATCATCATCTGAAATTGGCAAATACAATGCCGTAAAACGAAAAGAGTGACGATCACTTCTATTCCATTTTGCTATTAATCCAAAACCAGCATCATTAAAATCTACAA
Source organism: uncultured Aquimarina sp. (assembly GCA_947493035.1). Taxonomy (GTDB): domain Bacteria; phylum Bacteroidota; class Bacteroidia; order Flavobacteriales; family Flavobacteriaceae; genus Aquimarina. The sequence continues at coordinate 108,366 of CANLOW010000006.1, read as the reverse complement.
AACGTGTCCTACCAACATCTCCAACGAAATTGGTTCCTCCTAATGTAAGTCCTACTTCATAAGTTTGCGCTACTAAAGCGAAACAGCTGATCGTAAATAGGTATAATAAATTTCTTTTTAACATAGCTTTAGGGTTTGCAAATATAGAAAAATCATGTTCGATACCTACTCCTATATTTTGCGTTACACAAAACTACAACTAGGTTTTGGTTGTTTTTATTGTTTAATTTCTTTGATCTTCCCCCCAGAGCATCTTTTTACGCAAGGTTTTCAAAAATGTTTCTTCGTTCAATAATACCATATTGATATTAAATGCAGCCTTAGCAATTACAATTTCTGTTTCGTTAGGAATCGTGTGTGTTCTAGAATCCAAAGAAACTAGATGTTCGTCTTCTCTCCCTGAAATAATTAATGAAAGTTTGAAGTGATCTGGTATTACAAATGGGCGCATATTTAAGTTATGCGGAGCTATAGGTGTTAATAAAAAACTTGAGGTTTGCGGCATCATTATTGGCCCTCCACAACTTAATGAATAGCCTGTAGAACCTGTAGGAGAAGAAACTATCAATCCATCAGCCCAATATGACGTCAAAAACTCTTCATTTAACTTGGTATGTACCGTTATCATCGAGGTGGTATTTTTTCGACTCACGGCAACTTCATTCAGTGCATACTGAAATCCATCAAAATCATATCCATTACTAGCGGTCACTTCTAACAAACTCCTAGAGCTAACCGTATATTCTTTATTAAAAATCTTAGCTATTGACTCTGCTAATTCTTCTTTTCTTATGGTTGCTAAAAAACCTAACCTACCTGTATTTATACCTACAATGGGTATTCCTAAATCTCTAACATAGGTAATACTACGGAGTATCGTCCCATCTCCTCCTATACTAAAAAACAAATCATATGAGGTATCAAGTTCTTTGAATGCACTGAAGTAAGAATAATCTTTCTTGATACTTTCATGCTTTTGAATAAGCTCTAAAAATTGTTTTTCGATAACAACCTCCACTAAGCGTTCATCCAACAAATCTAATAGTTGCTGTATGTATTGCCCTGAATTTTCATGGTAAAATTGACCATAAATCCCAACCTTCATAGTCCCGTTTTTATTATGCACACAATTACTTTTCTTAAGATTTCGAAAATTGAGGAAAATTATTTAAAAAACCATGACGAATGAAAGATAATCGACTTAAATATTTAAATATCGATCAAAGTAACGCGAACGCTCTTTTAAATTATTTAGAAAAACATCATCATAATGATCTGAAATAACATCATAACTATACCTTCTAAACGTTTGCGCTATAGCATTAAAATCGCCATCTCCCATTTTGATTGTCGTTTGCACCATATCATTTTCAAAATTCGAAACATACACACACAATACCTTTGTATTATTAGATTCGATAATTTGACATATTTGACTAAACGAATGATCTGATTGCGCTTTTTGAACAACAATAATATTACCATGCTCATTCATAAATGGCATATCACTAAAATGAGACAGTACTCTACCTAATTGCAAATAACCCAAATACTCTCCTTTATCCTGAGACAAAACAGGCATTATATTCGTTCGATATTTCCCTGTGAGCTCTATTATTTCTTGCTCATTCATATCCTCTTTACCATAGAAATTTTCAATTTCAAAAGCAACGGACCTAATCTCATTATTACCATCTACCCCATCAACATCGTATTCAGCAATACACCCCAAGTAATTATTATTATCTACTACAGGGATATGACTAAACCTAAATTCTTTAAAAATTTCTTGCGCATCACTAACTTTTGACTCAAAAGATAATGGTTGTATTTCGTTGGTTAATTCTAAGTTCATTTTAAAGACATTGAAGTTATAGAAGGATTTGTTCGTATTTTTGAATTTTGAAACACGGACATTTATGACCAAGCTAAGTGTAAATATAAATAAAATTGCTACGCTACGTAATGCCAGAGGAGGCAATATGCCAAATGTGATTGAAGTAGCAAAAGATATTGAAAAATTTGGTGGACAAGGAATTACAGTACATCCAAGGCCTGACGAAAGGCATATAAGGTATGACGATACTCGAGAACTCGCTAAAATAGTAACGACTGAATTTAATATAGAAGGTAACCCTATTCCTAAATTTATTGATCTAGTTCTAGAAACGAAACCAACACAAGTAACTTTAGTACCTGATGCCATTACAAATATTACTAGTGATGCTGGCTGGAACACCATTAAACACAAAGACTTCTTAACTGAAGTTGTTTCTGAATTTAAAAAGAACGATATACGCACTTCTATCTTTATAGACCCAATACCCTCGATGATTGAAGGTGCAAAAGCTATTAACACTGATCGTGTAGAGCTATATACTGAAGCTTATGCTAAAGGATTTGAAAACAAAACAAAAAAGATCGCTATAACTCCATACATTACTGCAGCTGAAGTTGCTCTAAAAAATGAGTTAGAAATTAACGCAGGACACGACCTATCACTAGATAATATTGAATTTTTTAAACAAAACATCCCTGGCCTTTTAGAAGTATCAATAGGGCATGCTCTTATTTGCGAATCCTTATATCTTGGACTAGAAAATGTAGTACAAATGTATTTAAGAAAACTTATTTAGGTATCAGGTATCAGGTATCAGGTATCAGGTATCAGGTATCAAAACTCCGATTTTCAATTAAAACAGAAAATATAATTTCAACTAAAACCTACTGATAGCCGGATGCTGACAGCAGATAGCCATTATAATATGAAACTACACTCAATCATACTTGGCGAAGGCCAACCTTTTATCATTCTTCATGGTTTTCTTGGAATGAGTGATAACTGGAAAACACTTGGTAAAAAATATAGCGAAGCTGGATATCAAGTACATTTAATTGATCAACGAAACCACGGCAGAAGCCCTCATAGTGATGATTTTTCTTACGAACACCTAAGCAATGACTTATTCGAATATTGTACAGATCATAATTTGAAAAACATTATCCTTTTAGGACATTCTATGGGAGGTAAAACTGCTATGGAATTTTCATGTTCTTACCCTGACAAAGTAGAACGTCTTATTGTGGCTGACATTGCTCCGAAATACTACCCTTTGCATCATCAAGACATTCTTGATAGTTTAAGCGCTTTAGATTTCGAGTCTATACAATCGCGAAAAGATGCAGAAGAAATATTAGGGGGATATATTAATGATATCGGAACCAAAATGTTTTTACTGAAAAACTTGTACCGTAGAGAAGGAAAAACATTTGGTCTTAGAATAAATTTAAACATTTTAACTAAAAAAGTTGAAGAAATTGGCAAGCCGTTATCTAAAGAAAAGAGCTTCAACAAACCTTCATTATTTTTAAAAGGAGAAAAATCTAACTATATTAAGGAAACTGATACTGAATTAATCAAAAATCATTTCCCTCTAGCGAAAATAGGAACCATTTCTAATGGAGGGCATTGGTTACACGCAGAAAACCCAACTGAATTTTACGATAAATCTATATTTTTTATAAAAAATTAAGTTATTTATAAAAAAACTGATGTTTTTTTGAGTTTTTAATAAAATTGAATTATTTTTACTTTCTAATTTTAACTACTATACTTTATGAAGAAGCTTATCCTCTTAGTAGCATGCGCATTTAGCTCGTATGCTAGCTACGCTGGTGGATACCGTGTGAGTGCCCAAGGACAGAGATCCTTGGCTATGGGACATACAGGAGTAGCCGTTATTAATTCTGCCGAACTGGCGTTTTTTAACCCTTCTGGTCTTGTCTACCTTGAAAACAAATTAAACATAAGTGCTGGAGTCACAGGTGTTATCTCCAATACTAGATATCAAAACCTTGATACTAGACAAAGTGCAGATACCAAAAACAACTTAAGCACTCCTTTTAATCTTTACGCTACGTATCAAATAAATGATTGGTTAACTGCTGGTGTTGCAATATATACACCTTATGGAAGCCGTGTAGAATATGAAAATGACTGGGCAGGCTCTGACTTGGTAAACACTATTGATTTAAAATCAATTTATTTTAATCCTGTAGTAGGTATCAAACTTCACGAAAACTTTAGTATTGGTGGAGGACCTATATATGTAACTGGTTCTGTAGAATTTGACAGAAATTTACAAAGAGAACAAGTAAGCACAGAAAATAGACCTGGCATCAGTATTGACGCTAGTAATGTAAGTGCATGGGGTTGGGTAGCGTCAGCTACATTCAAACCTAGTGATGCGGTTACATTAGGTGCTTCATACAGAAGTAAAATAGATATCGATGCAGAAGATGGTGATGTTAATTTCCGTAATGCTGACTTCTTAACTGCAACCAAATTCGACGCTACATTACCATTACCTGCCGAATTAACTTTTGGATTTTCCGTAAAGGCTACCAGTAAACTATTATTAGCTGCAGAATTTAATCGTGCCTATTGGGCTGCATACAAGTCTCTTGATTTAAGATTCAATGGTTCTCCTGGAGCATCTAGAAATGCAAGAGATTATAAAAATGCCACTATATGGAGATTAGGGGCAGAATATAATTTAAATGAAAAAATAGACCTAAGAGCAGGATATTACTTCGATGAATCACCTGTGCAATCAGGGCGTTTTGCTCCTGAAACACCTCGTAATGACTCTCATGGATTCACAACAGGTTTATCTTATAATATCACAGAAAAATTAGCCATTGACGGATCATTTGCTTTCTTGTATTTCGATGAGATAGATGAAAGTTATTCTAACCCATTTGCTCCAAATACGCCAGCATTTGAAGGGACATACAAATCAAATGCCTTTTTATTTGGTCTTGGAGTAACTTATAAACTTTAAAAATGATGACGATGAAATTGATATTAAAAAAATATTTACCCTTTGCAATACTTGGTCTAGCATTTACTTCTTGTGAGCCTGAATTTGACACCTCTATAGAAGACAACCCTATTACTTCTTCAAAAGGTACTGCTGATTTTTCTAAATATGTTGCTGTTGGTAACTCACTAACTGCTGGATTTGCTGATGGGGCTTTATATATAGACGGACAACAAAATTCGTTAAGTGCACTATTAGCCAACCAAATGAAAGCTGCTGGCGGAGGTGAATTTACAATACCATTAATGAATGATAATATTGGTGGATTTGCCGATATTCCTAATTTTGGACCTCGACGTGTTTTTGATGTTGCCTCAGGCCTACCTGTATTACTAGAAGGCACTCCCACTACAAATGCTTTAGACGTTCAAACAGGACCGTTCAATAATATGGGAGTACCAGGAGCTAAAAGTTTTCACTTATTTGCTCCAGGATATGGAAACCCTGCAAATCTTAGCTCTGGAACAGCAAACCCTTATTTTGTACGCATGGCTTCTAGACCAGATGCAACACTTCTAGAAGACGCTTTAAGCCAAGAGCCTACATTTTTCAGTTATTGGTTAGGAAATAATGATATTTTAGGTTTTGCTACAAGTGGTGGAGACAGTAGTGAAGAAATAACAGCAGTAGAGCTATTTACCCAAACAGTACAAGGTGGCTTAGCGCAATTGTCCGCTGACGGAACGCGACCAGGAATAGTTGCTAACATACCAGATATTAAAACGGTACCTTTCTTTACAACTGTACCAAATAACGCCCTTGTTCTTGATGCTGAACAGGCTGCAAACCTTACTGGTTTTTTCAGGGCTTATGCAGGAATAGTAACTCAAGGAGTAGTTCTTACTGCCACCATGGGAAACCCTTCATTAGCCACACCTGCATTACTTCAGCAAGCTAATGCAATAGGTTCTCAGTATGCTTTCACATTCAACCCAGGGCCAAATAGATTCATCATTAAAGTAGAAGAGACTCTTACTAACCCTAGAGGTATTCGACAAATGACAGCTGAAGAATTATTAGTATTAACCATAAATCAAAATGCGTTAAGAACTGAAGGATATGGTAGTGTAGCTATTACACCTGATGTATTAGGAGTATTAGGGAAATTACAAGCTGGAGGCACACCAACACAAGAAGAGGCTCAATCTGTATTGAACGCAGTAAACCCTATTGCTGATAATGATGCCTTAGATACAGGAGAATTATTAGCAATTACTGAAGCAACAAACACTTTTAATGCTATTATCACTCAAACAGCTGAAGCCTTTAATCTTGCAGTAGTCGATGTAAAATCAGTGTTAGAAGAACTTCAAAGCGGAATCGATCTTGGAAATGGTAACATTGTTAGCTCAGCTTTAGGCCTAAACAGTGCATTTTCTTTAGATGGTGTTCATTTAAATCCTAGAGGTAATGCTGAACTAGCAAATCGTTTCATCAAAGCTATTAATGAAACATATGGTTCTACGCTAAAAACTTTAGACGCAGGTAACTTCCAAACAGTAAAAGCTCAATAACAGCTTTTACATATCTACATACAAAATCGCCCCAAAAAGGGCGATTTTTTTATGGTCATAACTAAAATTGTACATCCTGTAAAAAAGTAGTACTTTTGCAGCCAATTTTTATACCATTAAAATTAGGTCGAATGAATATTTCTAAAGAGCAGATTGATGCATTGAATGCGGTAGTTACCGTAAATATTGAGAAAGCCGACTATAGCGAGCGCGTAGACAACGTATTAAAAGATTACCGTAAAAATGCCAACATACCAGGTTTTAGAAAAGGTCATGTACCAATGGGAATGGTTAAAAAACAATACGGTACTGCTGTAAAAGTTGACGAAATCAACAAATTATTACAAGAATCTCTTAACAATTATATCACTGAAGAGAAATTAGATATCTTAGGAAACCCACTTCCTAAAGAGGGTGAGGATTTGGATTGGGCTTCTGATGATTTCAAATTTGATTTTGAATTAGGTCTAGCTCCTGAATTTGAAGTGAAATTACAAGGAAAAAAAGCTATCGATACATTCAAAATCGTAGCTACAGAAGAAATGATCGAAGATCAAGTGGCTTCTTTCCAAAAACAATATGGAACTTTATCTCCTATTGACGCTGCTGTAAAAGGATCTTTAGTAGCTGGTATTTTTGAAAATGAAGATGCAGACATCAGCAAACAAACTACTTTAGAGTTAGAAAACTTAGAAGAAGGAGCTCAAAAATTATTTATTGGAGCAAAGATCAATGATGTTGTTACATTAAACACTAAAGAGATCTTTAAAAATAGTCAAGCATTAGTTACTCAAGTTGGTGTTTCTCAAGAATTGAAAGACACTATTGATGTTGATGTAACATTTACCATTTCTGAAATTAACGAGCGTATTTTAGCTGAGTTAGATCAAGAATTATTTGATAAAGTATATGGTGAAGGAGCAGTAAAAACTGTAACTGAATTAAAAGATAAAGTAAAGAGCGAGACTGAAACTCAATTTGCTCATCAATCAGATCAGTTCTTACTAAACAAAGTAACTGAAAGCGTAATCGAAAGTACTGATTTCGAACTTCCTGCTGAATTCTTGAAAAAGTGGTTACGTACTGCTGGAGAGAAGGAATTGACAGAAGAAGAAGCTGCAGCTGAATATGAAAAGAGTGAGAAAGGATTACGTTTCCAATTAATCGAAGGAAAAATCATTAAAGCCAATGATTTACAAATCCAATTCGAAGAATTGAAAGACTTCGCGAAAGGAATGATTGCAAATCAATATGCTCAATATGGTATGCCTGCTCCGTCTGACGAAGAATTAGAAGGAACTGCTGCTCGTATTTTCCAAAATCAAGAAGAAGTTAAGCGCTTATCTGAGCAATTAATGAGTACTAAAGTACTTGGTTACTACAAGGAAAATGTAAAAGTAAAAGAGAAAGAAGTAAGCTTTGAAGAATTTATTGCTGAAGCATACAAAAATGACGAAGCATAATATTTACTAATAAGGGTTAAAATAACAAACCCTTATTTAGGTTTTAGAACGTATTAGTTATCTTAGAGGCTTGGAAATCGATATTTCCAAGCCTTTTTTTAAACTAAAGAAAATCAACATATGGATTTCGGAAGAGAATTTGAAAAATATGCAACTCAGCATCATGGTATCAATAGTAACTACTATAATAAAATTGTAAGCGCTGTTACTCCTGTAGGAATGACACCTAATATTATTGAAGAACGTCAAATGAATGCCGTTGCTATGGATGTGTTCTCTAGACTAATGATGGATCGCATCATTTTTATGGGAACAGGGATTAATGATCAAATTGCAAATATCATACAAGCGCAATTATTATTCTTAGAAAGTACTGACGCTACTAAGGATATACAGATTTACATCAACTCTCCTGGAGGAAGTGTTTATGCTGGATTAGGGATCTATGATACTATGCAATTCATCAAGCCTGATGTAGCAACTATTTGTACCGGTATGGCTGCATCTATGGGTGCTGTTTTATTATGTGCTGGTCACGAAGGGAAACGTTCTGCGTTACCACATAGCCGAGTTATGATTCACCAACCATTAGGAGGTGCTCAGGGACAAGCAAGTGATATTGAAATTACAGCTAGAGAAATATTGATTTTAAAAGATGAATTATACAACATCATCGCAAAACATTCTGGACAAACTTTTGAAAAAGTTTATGAAGATAGTGACCGTGATTATTGGATGAAAGCTGATAAAGCAAAAGAGTATGGTATGATTGATGAAATTTTAGCTAGATAAGAAATTCATTACAATACATTATAAAAACTTGAGATACGGCGTACTGTATTTCAAGTTTTTTTTTGCAAAATTTTATAATATTATAAACAACAACCTACCAAAATAAGCGTTCAAAGATTAGTTTTGCAAACTGAAAAAAATAAACGAAAAAAAAAAACTTATCAACTACCCCTATACCTACCCTATCTATATGCCAACCATGCTCGACCCTTTATTTAGGTGCTTTATGAATTTTAAAAGTATCATTATTGCCTTTATAATGCTATTTCTCATAACTTCCATTAAAGCACAGGAAACAAAAACTCCCGAAATTACTAGCTCTCAGTTTCAAGAAAGTGTTACCAAATACTGGATAAACACCTATGGCAATATTAGAATTTCAAAAAACTTTTTCTGGGTTGCTCAAACTCACTTTCGTTTCCAAGAAGACAATAACACTCCTTTTGTAGGACAAATAGGTCAAATCTATAATCGCCACGCTATAGGTTACATTTATTCTAAAAAAATAAACTTTGCTCTAGGTGGTGTTTTTCGCCTAAATTTTGACACCAAAGATCAAAGCAAAACAAAAACAACAATACCAGAATATCGTATTTGGCACCAATATCAATTTGCGATGCCTGTCGGTAGCGCCATAGCATACCATCGTTTTCGAATAGAACATAGATGGAGTAAGAGTTTTAAAGAGAATAGCAATTTCATTTTCAGGAATCGCTGGCGCTATATGTTCCGTTTAAAAATACCTTTAAATAATACCAAAATTAAATCTAAGACTTTTTATGTAGCTCCTGAAGCTGAATTGATCATGCAAAGCGGAAAAAAAGTAATCGGTAGCCCCCTTGAAGACCTTAGACTACATACTAGCTTTGGATACATTTTTTCTCCTAAACTATCCGTAGCAGCCGGTGTTATGTATAATTTCGGGCAAACTCTAGATAACTCAGCTATTTGGAAACAAGGCTGGACTATTCGAACTCACGTTTATTTCTCACCCGACTCCAGAAAAACTAAAAACAAATTACCTGAAATTCACTTCAGAGACTAAAACTGACCCTATGCAAAAGAAAAAAAATAACAAACCTTTTTTATGGGCAATTGTATTTCTATCAATAGCTGGCACAATCTATTTATACTTCCAAAACAACAAGTTAAATGAAAAAATAGCTTCTTTAAATAAAGCCATTTTTTCTAATGAACATACTTCACAACATGACGAAAAATTCGCTCAACTAGATTCATTATTTCTAACAGGCAACTACAAAAAGGCAACTGCTCTAATCAATACAATGCAATTAGATCATAATCTAACTAGCAATTCTGAATTCATTATTCGCCAAAAATTACTTGATGAAATTTTACTATTAAAAAAACATAAAAAGAGTCCTCAAAAATATACTACAAACTATTTAGCAAATAATGATAATACATCACCCCTTGAGAAGTCTACTGATAGTCTTCGTACCGCTTTAAAAACATCTTCCATTGAAATAAAACAACTAAAAAACAAATTAAAGAAAAACGCTATAGCTCCTCAACAACATTTAGATTTTAAGACTTCTAAAGGAACACCTTTATATTACATAGGAGATATAAAAAGAGGAAAAGCTAACGGACAAGGTGTTGCCGTATTAGAATCTGGGAGTCGTTACGAAGGTGAATGGAAAAATAATATGAGACACGGAAAAGGACATTTCTTTTGGAATGATGGCCAACATTATAAAGGTGACTATTTAAATGACAAACGTGATGGTTATGGAATCTATTATTGGGAAAATGGTGATCGATACGAAGGACAATGGCAAGACGATAAAAGAAATGGAAAAGGAAAATTCTATAACAGTAAAGGAAAACTAAAAACAACTGGCATTTGGGAAAATGACAAATTAAAATCAAAAGAAAAATAGCTACATCACAAGGCAATCTTATGTAAACGTAAAACTACTTATATTCAAAAAAAATCTTAAAAATTTCTTCATGCTGAATTTATTTCAGCATTCCATAATAAGAAAAAGCTAGTGAGTTACTGAAATTAATTCAACATGATAGTGCAAAAAGATATGATTTCCTGTAGGACAAGTTAAATGAAATCGCCTTGACTATATCATTATTACAAGCTAACGTAAGAGAAAGCACCTACAAGCATTTAAAGTAATAAATAAGGCTAACTGAAATTTTTCTAGTAAGTTTGTATTTGATGTAGAAAATTTACAAGTAGTATGGCAAAAGAAGAATTAGACTGTTCGTTTTGTGGGAGAAAAAAGCCAGAAACAAATTTATTAATTGCAGGTTTGGATGCCCACATCTGTGATCGATGTATTCAACAAGCATACGGAATTATTGTTGAAGAAACAGATGGCGAGAGTAGTGAAGACTTATCTAAAGATTTAGAACTAAGTAAGCCCAAAGCTATCAAAACCTTTCTAGACGAATATGTTATTGGTCAAGAATTCACCAAAAAAGTGATTTCTGTAGCTGTATACAATCACTATAAGCGCTTATTACAACCTACTTCTGAGGACGATATTGAAATTCAAAAAAGTAATATTATCCTTGTTGGGCAAACAGGTACTGGTAAAACACTTATAGCGCGTACAGTTGCTAAGATGCTAAACGTACCCTTAGCCATTGTAGATGCTACAGTATTGACTGAAGCAGGTTATGTAGGTGAGGATGTTGAAACTATTTTAACCAAATTACTACAAGCAGCTGACTACGATCTTGAAAAGGCTCAACGTGGTATTGTTTTTATTGATGAAATTGATAAAATTGCTAGAAAAGGAGACAATCCCAGTATCACTCGTGATGTCTCTGGAGAAGGTGTTCAACAGGCATTATTGAAATTATTAGAAGGTACTGTAGTCAATGTTCCGCCTAAAGGTGGTCGTAAACATCCTGATCAAAAGTTTATTGAAGTAAACACAGAAAATATTCTTTTCATAGCTGGTGGTGCTTTTGATGGTATAGAACGAGATATTCAAAAAAGATTGAATATGAAAGCTGTAGGTTTCAGCGCTTCTATAAAAGAAGATAGTATTGAAAGAGAAAACTTACTACAATATATCATTCCTAAAGATTTAAAAAGCTTTGGATTGATCCCTGAAATCATTGGTCGTTTACCCGTAATGACCTATATGAATCCATTAGATGCCGAGACTTTAAGATCTATTTTAACAGAGCCTAAAAATGCTATTATAAAGCAGTATAAGAAGCTTTTTGAAATGGACAATATTGCATTTGACATCACTGAAGAAGCATTAGATTTTATTGTAGAAAAAGCTATGGAATATAAATTAGGAGCTCGTGGTTTACGTTCGCTATGTGAAACTATTCTAACCGATGCTATGTATGAGCTTCCAGATTCTGAAGAAACTAATTTTACAGTTACAAAAGAATATGCTGAAGCTAAATTGGAAAAATCTAAAATAAAATTAAAAGCTGTTTCTTAAATAACACTTTTAATTTATTCCTTCTTTATAGAACAAAAAAAGCACAGACAAAATGTATACATTTTGTCTGTGCTTTTTTTTGAATCAATACTACTCTTTACAAAAGTGTAAGGGCATATTGGTAAAATTTTATTTTTATGTTATTAATTTCACTATCCCAGAATGGAATAATTCCTAAATAAAAAATCTAATTTTAGATAGAAACAATTAACAATACCATGCAATAATGAAAATTTGATTAAAACTCAAATACTTACAAAATAATTCATGTAAGATTATGTAAGAAATAATAAAAAAGCCACCCTTATCAAGATAGCTTTTCGTATACTATAATTTTTCTTCGTTCTTTACCAAACTAACGCTCCTTTTAAGCACTGAATAATATTTTTTCTTATCTGTAGCAGCTACTATCTTCTCAACACTCTTTACTTCAACGTTTTCATAAGACTTCACTGGTTTCAACTCACTTGCTTCATTTGAAGCAACGTTCTGTGCAAAAACAGATGAACTAGCTATTAGGAAGAAACTGATTAGTAATGTTTTCATAACAATTATTTAAGCTTTTCAAATATACCACCTCATTTTCATATTGTACGAAACAACCTTCTTGTTTTAGACTAAATATTTAATAAAATCGATAAGATACATAAGCTAATACACTAGATCGTTTAATTCAAGCAGTTCGTCAACATACATGCGAGAATTTGACAGTCTAGGAACCTTATGCTGCCCTCCTAACTTTTCATTTTTCTTTAGCCATTCATAAAAAAGCCCTTTTTTAGAAAAAATAACCTTCGGTAAACGTAAAGTTATATCATTGGATCTTTTAGCCTCATAATCACTATTTAAGCTTTGTAATTCCTTATCTAAAGCATGGGTGAATGACAATTTATCTAAGGGATTATTTTTAAATTCCATAATCCATTCATGTGCACCTTTATTTTTTCCTTCCATAAAAATTGGAGCTACGCTAAAATCTACTAACTGTAAACTATATTGAAGGCACACCCTTCTTAAAGCTTCTTCTACGTTTTCGATCATTAACTCCTCTCCAAATACATTAATAAAATGTCGAGTCCGTCCACTAATCTTAATTCGATACGGATTAATTGACGTAAATCGTACTGTATCTCCTATTTTATACCTCCACAAACCAGCATTAGTAGTAATAACGACCGCATAATTTTTCCCCATCTCAACTTCACTTAAAGGAATAATGTTTGGAGATTCGGTATGGTATTCGCTCATTTCTATGAACTCATAGAAAATCCCATAATCCAACATCAAAAGCAGCTCATCACTATCGTTTTGATCCTGAATTGCAAAGAAACCTTCGGAAGCATTATAAATCTCATAAAACTTACAATGATCAGGTAAGATATTAAGATACTGATCCCTATAAGGTGTAAAACTTACTCCCCCATGAAAATAAACTTCTAGATTTGGCCATACCTTCTCGAGGCTGTCTACTCCTTTGGTTGCTAAAACTTCATTTAAAAGCACCAACATCCAACTAGGTACTCCTGCAAGGCTGGTAACATTCTCTTGAATAGTTTCCTTTACAATAGCTCCCATTTTGGTTTCCCAATCTGCCATTAAAGATATCTCACTAGATGGTGTTGAACTCTTTTCTGCCCAAAAAGGCATATTATCTATCAATATCGCTGAAAGATCGCCAAAAAAAGTTCCATTCTCTTCATAAAGCTCTTTACTTCCTCCTAAGCGAAGTCCTTTTCCTTTAAACAGTTCCGAATCTGGGTTATTGTTAAGGTACATACACAACAAATCTTTACTTCCAGCATAATGACAATCGGTTAATGAATCTGTACTAACTGGAATAAACTTACTCTTGGCATTGGTAGTACCACTTGATTTAGCAAACCATTTAATCCCATTAGGCCAGAAAATATTCTTTTCTCCTCTCCTACTTCTTGTAATCAAAGGTTCTACAACTTCATAATTAACCACAGGAATTCTATCTGAAAACTCTCTGTATGAAGTAATTGTTTTAAAATCATACTTTTTACCTAACTCTGTATTTTTAGCTTTAGACAACAGATTAAACAGCAGTTCTTGCTGTACATCATGAGGGTATTTTAAGAATAATTCTATCTTATGAATTCGCTTTTTTAAAAACCAACTGGTAATAGAATTTACTAAAGGTAATGGCATTGTAATTAGCTATATTTACAGCTTAAAGCATATTGTAAATCATTTTACTTAATGCTGCAAACTGTTTAAGTTTCGATTCTAAAATAATAAAATTCATCTAACAAATTATTTTATTTCACTATGTTGTACGAAGGTGTTCTGAAAAAAATGCGTACTGAAAACGCAAGTCCTATTAATTATTACTTAGTTTTCGAGAATGATTTTATTCATGTAAACCAATTATTGAATAAAAATATTTCTATTGAATTTGTTTCATATCAATGTTTAAGCTGTGGTCAAAACAAAAAGATATTTAGACAAGGATACTGTTATGATGATTTTTATAAAACTCCTAATGCTGGAGATTGGATCATGAAACCCGAACTAAGCAAAGCTCATTTAGATATAGAAGATAGAGATTTAGAATTTGAAAAAAAGGCTCAATTACAACCTCATATTGTATATCTAGCAAATTCTAGTAATGTAAAAGTTGGAGTTACTAGAAAAGCTCAAGTTCCTACTCGTTGGATTGATCAAGGAGCTCATGAAGCTATTGAAATCTTAGAAGTACCTAATCGTTATTTGGCAGGAATTACTGAAGTAGCACTAAAGGAGCATATTGCAGACAAAACGAATTGGCGAAAAATGCTAAAAAATGACATCGATGACGAAAAGTTAGAGGATGTAAAATTACGATTAGCACAATACATCCCAGAAGAAACAAAGCCTTATTTTCTAGAAAACAGCAAAGAACTTCATTTAGAATTTCCGGTACATAAATATCCAGAAAAGGTAACTTCATTAAATCTTGAAAAAACTCCTAACTACGAAGGCAAACTTGTAGGAATAAAAGGTCAATACTTAATCTTTGAAGACCAAACGGTTTTTAATGTTAGAAACCACGAAGGCTTCAAGGTTGCATTATCTATATTATAATATATTCTTTATAAATCAAAAGCCTCAGCAATATCTATTTATTGATGAGGCTTTTGATTTTATATTTATAGAAAGTGATCTTATTTCTCTACAAACTCCATTGCATTTGGTTTGAAACTTTCAAGAGAAGAATCACAAACCGAACAACAGTAATTAGCCGGTAAATCTTCGAAGAAAGTACCAGCTTCAATATTTGCTTCGGCATCCCCTACAGATGGATCATAAATAGTAAAACAATTTTGACATTGATATACTTCTAGTATCACCTTTTCTTCTTCTAAATTTAGAGACCCTGGCTTAACAATATCAACTTGATTTGAACCAAGGTTTTTGAAATATTCTTTCGTTAATTCCATCAACAGACCCGGTAGATCCATTTTGTCTACATCTTGAGCATATGATACATACGATCTACCATTAGGATTAAACCCTTTAGCAAATAATACATTAAAGGTTGGCCTCACCACAAAATCGTCATTAATATTAGTTGGTATAGGGTTTACTTCAATAACTATAGATGTAAAATACTTTTTACGATTTAAATCTTGTGTTATTGCAAAAGTAAGACCGTAAGTACTAATATCATTCTGATCGAAATTAAGTACCAAGTTTTTCTTTAATGCCAAAGCAAAATCATCATCTACGGGCAAGTGCCAATTCAACTCTAACGACGAGTGCCTTACATTGATACCATATTGCCCTAACAATTTTTCCAATTCTAATTTCACCTCTTTACGAATCCCTTTTACAATAAAAGATTTCCAAGGTGTAAGGCATATTTTACCTATACGGTTATCAACACAAAAAAGAGATAGCGCTTTTAAGAATTCTATACTGTAACGATTATCTCTCCAATACAGACCCAACCAATACTGATTAGTATACATTTTGTTCATCCCTTCATAATAAGGGAAAGGCTGAAAATCTATAGTAAGCTTCTTCTTTATCGTTCTATGATTAAGAGTCGTCGATTTATTAATTTCTTCGAACAACTCTTGTACAGAATCTACTTCTTCACACTTATTTTCAATCAATTCAGACAAATGTGCAATATCCCATGTATATACTAATACTGGAAAATACTCTTGCTCAATATTTGGAAGCTTGCAATATAAATACCAGTAATCTTCGTGATCAGAGGCTATAAAATTGAGGTCCCCTGTATATAATGGCACCAATTGTTGCTTGGCATCAACTATATTGATCTTTAACTTAGGCGTAAACCTAAATTCTTCTAAAATATATAAATACGTAGTCCCCCTTAACCAAGGTGTCGAAGGAAAAATATCCATCGATACATAAGAGCTCATTATATTTTGATTTTCAGGACCTGCAAACATCGACAAATCGAAATTCTTATGATCTTCAGTAGTCTCTTGATTATCGTTTATTTCAGGAAATAAAATATCTTGACGCGAACCAAAATGTAATGCATCCAAACCGATAGATTCGGCCATAGCGATTACTTTTTGCAATTCACCCGGAGAAATAATTCCTCCCTTAACATGAAATCGTTGTAAATACTTTTTCATCATTTCTTTTTTTTAAGTCATGTTTCGGTTACCCTTTTTATGACATTTAGAATTTTAAGCAGGAACTAAAGTGTTCTCCATTATTTGTTTCACCTCACTCTTACAACTACCGCAACCTAAACCTGCGCCAGTTTGCTCACATAATTTAGCAAAATCATGACAACCTCCTTCGATTGCTTTCACCAAGTTCCCTTCTCCTACTTGACTACAAGAACATACAAGTTTACCAATAATAGGTTCGTCTACTTTGCTAGAGCGCAATAATTCATCACGTTTTTCAGAAAGCTCTATTCGTTCTTCAATCAAACGTTTAAACTCAGCAAACTCACTCTTATCCCCCATTAAAATAGCTCCGATTAGCCAGTCGTTATAAACGATACATTTTTTATAAAAACGCTTGGCAACATCCATCAATATAATTTCCTGATATGCTGGATCATCTTGAGGGTAATCTAATTGACCAATACTACATAGATCTAAATCTTCAAACTTTAAAATGTTCATAAATACAGAACCTTTATAAATCGCTGAATAATCTCCTAATAAGTAATGAGCAACAATATCTGCTTGTTGTTCAGCCGCTGCAGTGATTCCGTATAAACTTCCTTTAAAATCTGCTATCTCACCTACTGCAAAAATAGAAGGATCAGTAGTCTGTAAATATTGATTAACAATAATACCTCGTTTACACTGTAATCCTATTTCTCTTGCTAATTCAATATTCGGAATAGTACCAATAGAATATACTACGGCATTACAAGATAACTCTCTTCCTGTCTTCAACGTAATTGATAATTGATGATCAGACACATCAAAAACGGTATCTACCTCATTATCAAAATAAATTTGAATTCCCTTATCTCTTACATCATCCGCTAATAAACGGCTGGCTACAACGTCTAATTGACGCTCCATCAATCTATTTCCTCTTTGGATGATGGTAACATTGATGTCTCTTGTTCGAAGTGCAGCTGCTAATTCTAACCCTAATAAACCTCCTCCAACGATAACAACATGTTGCTTGTTTTCTGGTAACCCAGATGCATTTAAATAGTTTTTCAATTCGTCTGCATCACTTCTGTTACGCATTGTAAATCGTCCAGGTAAGTGAATTGGCACTTCTTTCGGCACAAAAGCACGACTACCCGTAGCCATTAATATTACATCAAATTCATGTTTTTCTCCCTTACTATCAATTACAAATTTTTCTTCTCTTTCAATTTGTGTCGCAGGGTTACTCGTTTCTAAACGGATATTGAAGCGTTCAAGCTCTCCCTCTCTTAATTTTTGTAATTGTTCCCAAGTAAGTTCTTCCGAAACATATTCTGGCAACAGTACTCTATTATAGAATGGGTATGGTTCCTTACAGAATACCGTAATCTCGTCTTCTTGATTATGTTCTCTATACGTTTGTATAAAACGGAAAGCAGCTGTACCTGCACCTATGATACATATCTTTTGTTTAGGTTTTTCAAACTTTTCTATTTGAACTGCTGAAAATTTAAAGTCTGGTTCTTTCGAAATAGGATCAACAATACTAGTTGTTAGATTATTAACACGAGCATAGTCATTACCAAAAACTTTCCCCCAGTGAATTGGCATAAATACCACTCCTTTTCCAATCCCTTCAGAAATTACAACTTTAACCTGTGTTTTCCCTCTCTTACTTGATACAGTAGCAATACTACCTTCTTTTAACCCTCTTACAAAGGCATCTACCTGATTCATCTCAACGTAAGGATCTTCGATATGTGTTAACAATCGATTTACCTTACCTGTCTTTGTTCTTGTATGCCATTGATCTCGAATTCGACCAGAATTTAATATCAATGGATATTTATCAGAAACCTCTTCAGAAGTAGGCATTGTAAATTTTGGCACCATGAATTTGGCACGTCCATTATCTGTATAAAATTTATGATCAGTAAATAAGCGTGGGGTACCTGGGTGACCTGCTACAGGAACTGGCCATTGAAAAGTACCTTCTGATTTCAGTCGCTCATATCCCAAACCTGATATATCAATCGAAGTTCCTTCTGTCATACGAACATACTCTTCGTATACTTCGGAAACGTGGGTATAATTAAAACTTTCATACCCCATTTTTTGTGCAAACTTCCAAATAATCTCTACATCTGGAAGTGCCTCACCAGGAGCATCTATTACTTTACTAAGATGAGAAATACGACGCTCACTATTGGTCATTGTTCCTTCCTTCTCGGCCCAAGCAGCTGCTGGCAATACTACATCTGCATATTCTAGCGTTTCAGAACGGTCTGATATTTCTTGTACTACAACAAATTTCGCTTTTTTAAGTGCAGCCTCTACTTTATTAGAATTCGGTAAACTTACCAAAGGATTGGTACAAGCTACCCAAATTGCTTTCAATTCGCCAGATTCTAACGCATCAATCATTTGAGTTGCTGTAAACCCTGGTTTTTCTTGAATCTCTTTTCCTCCCCAAAAATTGGCAACTTCTTTTCTATGATCGGCGTTGCCTAAATCTTTATGAACTGCCAATAAATTAGCCATACCTCCAACTTCTCTACCTCCCATAGCATTAGGCTGCCCAGTCAGTGAAAAAGGTCCTGATCCCGGCTTCCCTATTTGCCCTGTCATCAATGACAAGTTTAACAATGCATTATTTTTATTAACCCCAATAGAACTTTGGTTAAGCCCCATTGCCCACATTGTAATAAAGCCTTTAGCATCTCCTATCATCTCTGCTGCCTTTTTGATATCCTCTACAGGAACACCACAAGTTTTAGAAGCTTCTTTGATTGAAGTTTGCTTTACTAATTCTTTTACTGCCTCATAGTTATCTGTATGATTTTCTATAAATGCTTTATCTATTTTTTTCTTTTCAATCAAACGTAAAGCAATCGCATTATATAACACGACATCTGTCCCTGGCAATAACTGCAAATGAAGATCTGCTAAATCACATGTTTGCGTTTTTCTAGGATCAACAACAATGATTTTAACATTCGGATTTTTCTCTTTATGTGCTTCGACACGCCTCCACAAAATAGGGTGACACCAAGCAGGGTTAGCACCCGCTACCATAAATAAATCTGCCTCTTCGATATCTGCATACGCTACAGGTACACTATCTTCACCTAAGGCTTGTTTGTAGCCTACCACGGCCGAGCTCATACATAATCTAGAATTCGTATCTATATTATTTGTCCCAATAAACCCTTTGGTTATTTTGTTAAACAAATAATACTCCTCAGTCAAGCATTGACCTGAAACATAAAACCCTACACTGTTTGGCCCATATTTATCTATAATTGATTTGAATACTGCTGCTGTACGATCTAGAGCACTATCCCAAGAAACATCTTGTAATTCGTGATTCTTACTCCAACGCATTTGCGGTTTCAATAAACGATCCGTTTTATCTTGAACTACATGATGAAGATTCATCCCTTTAGAGCATAATTTCCCTTGATTTACAGGATGGTCTTTATCTCCTTCTATACTGATAACACCATTTGCATCTTTAGAAGCTACAATTCCACAACCTACACCACAGTATGAACAGGTAGTTTTAAACTTAGGGTTTATTGACATATTTACGCACTTGTTTGAAATACAAAACTACGTATAAATACGTAAAATAACTAAGTAACTTACTTGGATTTAGGAAAACTGCAACTAAAAGGCAACCTAATTGATCAGATCGCCTTAATTGTCTTTTTTTTAAAATAAACTTTAAAAATATTCTAAATACAAAAAGGAAGCAACCTTTTAAAGATTGCTTCCTCTTAAAATTTATATTAAAGAAATTATATTACTTCTTAATCACTTTTTCTGTAATAATTCCTTGTACTGTTTCAACTACTGCTATATAAACCCCTGAAGCTATACTCGAAACATTTGTAGAGTTAGTAACTAAAGCTCCTGAAAGATCATATATTGCTACTGAAACGACTTCTATAGTTCCATCAATGACTAATTTATCTTCTATTACTGTTTCAATAGAAATTAATCTATCTATATTGAACGTTTCGTTATTTAATGTTTGTTGATCCAATGTTATAGAAACCGTATCTCCTATAGAGAAACCAAATGAATCTGGCCCATTGATAGACACATTGTAACTCCCATTAGCTAAACCACTAACATCTACTGTAACACTCCAAGTACCATCATTTTCTATACTTACAGATTCAGAAACTGAACCAATTTCTAATGTAAAACTAGAAGCGTTATTACGACCTTCACTAGTTCCTGAAATCACTAACATTTCTGATTCGGTTTCATCTATTACATTGTCTGTTGCTATAGGAGTATCAATAGATATAGAATCTCCGTTAACCACAATTGAAAATTCAGTAGCTGCACTACTTTGATTACCTAACACATCTATCGCTGCTCCCATAGGAATATTTACAGTTAAAGCACCTCCTGTCTCTGGGTTGATAGTAACCTCAAAAGTAATATTATCTGTAGTATTAAAAGTTCTTACACTACCATTGGTAATGACAAGATCAGAAGATGTAAAGTTTCGCACCTCTTCATCAAAAGTAACCGTAACTGGAACTATGTTACTATCAGTAGGACTCGTTTCTGATGATGTAATGGTAGGACTTGACCCATCTTCATCGTAAGTGATTTCGAATTGACTTGCTACAGTATTACCATTTCCTGAGGCATCCATAGCTACATTTGCCGCAACATCTACAGTAATATCACCACTATCATCTGGCACTAAATTAAAAGTATACATACTACCACTTCCTAAAAAGTCTTCTGCAGCTCCATTAGAAATAGTTAAATCTCCTGAAGTAAAACCACTCACACTTTCACTAAATGTAACGTTTACGACTATAGGATCATTCGCAGTCGGATCAGCTTCTGTTGTTGCTATTAAAACGGTAGGAGCTACTACTTCCTTAGTTTCAGTATCTGTAGCTGCAGAACCAACATTACCATTGACATCTGTCAGCGTAACACTAAGGGTAATAGTACCATCTGCTAAACCATTTAAATCAATACTTGTTATTTGATCTGTAGCCGTTGCTATAACTCCTGAATTAGTCACTGAACCAGCACCTCCGCTTGTCGTAAATGTATAATTGTAAGTCGCACCAACTTCGGCTCCTGAGAACGTAAAACTTACAGCATCATCATTTCCTCCATTGATTGGCGATTGATCAATAGACACTGAATAACCTGTAGGCGCAACCGTTTCTTTCGTTTCTGTATCAGTAGCAGCAACACCAACATTACCATTTACATCTGTCAAAGTTACGCTAAGGGTAATAGTACCATCGGCTAAACCACTTAAATCAATGCCTGTAATTTGATCTGTAGCAGTTGCTATAACTCCTGAATTAATCACTGAACCAGCACCTCCGCTTGTAGTGAATGTATAATTATAGGTTGCTCCAACTTCGGCGCCTGAAAATGTAAAACTTACTGCATCATCATTTCCTCCGTTAATTGGAGACTGATCAATTGCCATAGAATAACCGCTTGGCGCAACTGTTTCTTTTGTTTCTGTATCGGTAGCAGCAGCACCAACATTACCATTGACATCTGTCAAAGTTACGCTAAGACTAATAGTACCATCGGCTAAACCACTTAAATCAATGCCTGTAATTTGGTCGGTAGCTGTAGCAATAACTCCTGAATTAGTCACTGAACCAGCACCTCCGCTTGTAGTGAATGTATAATTATAGGTTGCTCCAACTTCGGCACCTGAAAATGTAAAACTAACCGCAGCATCATTTCCTCCATTAATTGGAGACTGATCGATAGTCACAGAATACCCTGACGGAGCTACCGTTTCTTTTGTTTCTGTATCGGTAGCAGCAGCACCAACATTACCATTGACATCTGTCAAAGTTACGCTAAGACTAATAGTACCATCGGCTAAACCACTCAAATCAATTCCTGTAATTTGATCTGTAGCCGTTGCTATAACTCCTGAATTAGCCACTGAACCAGCATCTCCACTTGTAGTAAATGTATAATTATAGGTTGCTCCAACTTCGGCGCCTGAAAACGTAAAACTTACTACATCATCATTTCCTCCATTAATTGGAGACTGATCAATTGCCACAGAATAACCGCTTGGCGCAACTGTTTCTTTTGTTTCTGTATCGGTAGCAGCAGCACCAACATTACCATTTACATCTGTCAGCGTAACACTTAATGTAATGGTACCATCAGCTAAATCACTCAAATCAATTCCTGTAATTTGATCTGTAGCCGTTGCTATAACTCCTGAATTAGTCACTGAACCAGCACCTCCGCTTGTAGTGAATGTATAATTATAGGTTGCTCCAACTTCGGCGCCTGAAAATGTAAAACTTACTGCATCATCATTTCCTCCGTTAATTGGAGACTGATCAATTGCCACAGAATAACCGCTTGGCGCAACTGTTTCTTTTGTTTCTGTATCGGTAGCAGCAGCACCAACATTACCATTTACATCTGTCAAAGTTACGCTAAGACTAATAGTACCATCGGCTAAACCACTTAAATCAATGCCTGTAATTTGGTCGGTAGCTGTAGCAATAACTCCTGAATTAGTCACTGAACCAGCGCCTCCACTTGTAGTAAATGTATAATTATAGGTTGCTCCAACTTCGGCGCCTGAAAACGTAAAACTTACTGCATCATCATTTCCTCCATTAATTGGAGACTGATCGATTGACACAGCATATCCTGAAGGTGCAACCGTTTCTTTCGTTTCTGTATCTGTAGCGGCAACACCAACATTACCATTTACATCTGTCAAAGTTACGCTAAGACTAATAGTACCATCGGCTAAATCACTTAAATTAATAACATCAATTTGACCTGTAGCCGCAGTAATAGTTCCTGAACCTGTAACAGAACCTACACCACCACTTGAAGTAAACGTATAGTTATACATCGAACCAACTTCAGCGCCAGCAAATACAAAACTAACAGTAGCTGCATTACCACCATTTATTGGTGACTGTTCAATACTTACTGTATATCCGCTTGGCGCAACTGTTTCTTTGGTTTCTGTATCGGTAGCAGGAGCACCAACATTACCATTGACATCTGTCAACGTAACACTTAATGTAATGGTACCATCAGCTAAACCACTCAAATCAATTCCTGTAATTTGATCTGTAGCCGTTGCTATAACCCCTGAATTAATCACTGAACCAGCGCCTCCGCTTGTAGTGAATGTATAATTATAGGTTGCTCCAACTTCGGCGCCTGAAAATGTAAAACTAACTGCATCATCATTTCCTCCATTAATTGGAGACTGATCGATAGTCACAGCATATCCAGAAGGAGCTATTTCATCTTGACAGAAATCGAAATTATCAACACCTACATAGACAAAATCTGCAGCTATTGTAATTTCTAACTCATCAATTAAATCTGCTGTAACATCATTCCCATCTAAAGAAGAAAAATCAACTACTAGAAAACCATTATTCCCTTCTGACAAAGATGTTGGAAAAGTTGTATTTGAATCACTTAATGTAGCAGTAAACACCTCAACATCATTTTCTATACCTCTAATCGTAATAGAACCATCATCCGTTGGGCTTGAGGCTGCTGCTATAGAAGACAAATACAGTCCTATTGTATTCATTGTAAAATCTTTACCATCTGTTGTTTTTATACTATACGTACCATCTCCTACCCCTTCATTGTCTAAAAACTTATCTGAATTCCCTGCTCCTGCTCCTGTACTTTCAAAAATATCTAAACCGCCTTCTACTTCAAATGAGAGCCCATTACTAGAAAAAATAGCTGCTCCAGTACTTTCTGATTCAAAAGTTGTTACAAAGCATTCTGAACGTGTATAAACTTGTCCATTAGTAAATGCCAAAGGTGGCGTATTGGAAGAACCATCTTCAATATCCGTATTTGCTTTTAAACTTAATTTCAATGTTCCTTCTCCTACAATATTTCTTATATCTATAATATATTGGTTTCCACTCCCTGGAACATCTGAATCAATATTTGCCGTAAGAGACCCTGTTGTTTCTAACTCAAAATCATCTGACGTTACATTATTTACATTTTCATTAAAAGTTACCGCATAGCTTAATGAAGTAGCTGTACTTAATGGAGTAGGTCCTGACAAAACTATATTATCTACCTCTGGCACTAAAATATCAGGTTGACCATCCTCGCAATGTTCAAAATGATCTATAGCGATGTAAGTAAACGAACCGCCTAATGTGATTTCTATTTCATCAACATCAGTAAAACTAAAATCTGATGTACCAGCAGTAGCAATATTCAAATTAAAAAAACCATTGTCTCCATTAGTAGTAGATGTAGGAAAGTCCGATGATTTAGTAATAGAAAATACATCTGACCCAATTACTTTACCTGTCAATGTTATTGTTCCATCATTAGTAGGAACACTACCATCCATATTCGATGAAAGAAATAAATCTATGGCACCTAATGTAAATAACTCACCTCCAGTTGTTGCTACTGAAACTGTTGTAACTGTACCCGAATTATCAACAAAAAAATCAGAATCTCCTGCAGCCGAGTTACTTATCATTTCTACACTTAACCCTGTGGTTGTAAAATCTATGCCATTACTAGAAAAAGTAGTAGCACCAACCACTAAGCTTTCAAAAGATTCTTCAAAACAAGAAGATACTACATGATTTTCACCAGCCGTAAACGCAGGAGTATTTCCATTAGTCCCATTACCATTTCCTGCAGCATCAATAATATCAGTATTTGCATTTAGATCTATACTTACTGTTCCTTCTCCATCAACACCTGTAACATTAATTGTGTAGGTCATTCCTGACCCCAAAATACTATTTATACTACCTGTAGCAGTACCGGTCAAATCAATTGAAAAATCATCAGCAGTTAAATTAGTCGCTACTTCATTAAAAGTTACTTCAAAATCTACAGAAGTATCCGTAGAATTTGGCGTACCTACGATTGCAATACTTTCAATTGTTGGTGGTGTAACATCTGTATTTAAGGCTGTCCAGCTAAATGCATCTATTGCCAAATAATCGAAACTACCTGTTGAGGTAATTATTAGTTCATCAATATCCTCTATGGAATGATCTGTAGTATCATCATTTGCAAAATCAATAAATGTAAAACCATTGTTAGGGGTAAATGTTGAGATATTAGAAAACCCTGAAGTTCTTGCAAACGTAAAAACAGGCCCATCGTCTTTTCTCCCTTCAAAGGTTACCATACCTGAACCATTCCCTATACCACTAGTAGCACAAAATAAATACAAACTATTGAGACGAAAATCAGTTCCCATGTCTGCAGAAATCGTAATACTACTTCCGTTATTTTCTCCATTTTGACCTTGTGAATTATCTACAAATCGATTATCCGGAGTACTTCCATTCCAACCAGCTCCATTCGCTGTAAGAATATCAAATGTTTCAGAAGTTGAACTAGAAATATTAAATAGCTGTCCATTATCTGTGAAAGACGTTGAACCCTCTGATTCGGATTCAAAAACTTCTGTGGTCTGCGCTACACTAACCCGTATAAAGGAAAATACAGTTAGTAATAACAAAAAATAATTTGTTTTCATGTCTATTAGCTGGTTACATTAATTAATCATTTGTATTCGATTTGCCACATTGGGTCTTTTGTAATTTTATATTTTAGTTTAAATGAACTTTCTTCTTTCAAATTCGTCAATGACCCAACACACAATGGGTTTGTTATATTTGACTCTGCCTTTAATATTCTTTCTTGATCATACACTTTAAGCTCGGTGTATAAAAAAATATTAGGATCGAAGTATTTTATATCTTTAAGATGAATCCAATTACTTTCAAAAAAGTAATCTCCATTATTAAGGGAATAATCCATCTCTTTCTCTATTTTCATGAGTTCTTTTAGACCTGTATTAGGTTTATACAAAAGATCTCCTTTTACTGTATAATCTTCAGGCCTGCATTCTAAAACAGGTTCTTTCTTAGAATCAGAATAACCTATATTTATAATTATTTCTTCGGGAATTAGAACTCCGTCTTTTTTAAGCTGTGGAATTAAATTTTGAGTAATTGCAACTTGAGGCTCCCTAGTCAAAGCACTGTACATCGTTTCCGTAACAATAATATCTAACTTATTAGGGTGTCGATAAGTAATTGCATTATCAACTTTTATACTTTCAATAAATTCACTCAATGAAAGGGCTTCTGCAATACTTGTTAAAACGGTTACAGATGACGGGTTGATGTCTACAAAAGTTACCTGTAATCGATCGTCTCTTAATAAGTTTAGTATAGGAATCAACAAAGGAGCATAAGGCCCACACCCCGCATAAAGAATACGAACTTGTTCTTCTTTATTAGTCTCTAATAAATCACGTATAGCTTTATAAATACCTTTTATAAAACTATACGTCCTCTTATAATCTAAAATACAATCAGCTGCATATTGCTCACACAAAGCAAAACCATGAGATAATTGTACATCATTCGTATTATTTGATAACAAAGGAAATTGTTTGTAAAAATCAAAAAGACGTATCACATCAGCTCTCGAAGTTTCTTTATTCGAATCGAGAATACTTTCAGTAATATTTTTTAATGACTCTTTCATTTCCTATATTTTTTTTAATTACTAATTTCTTGAAGGAAAGAATCCTACCAACGCAATTATATAATTAATCGCTAAATATGGCTGCATTATATTAAATGCCTGACTATTACCACTCAAAGACACCGTTGTACTAGCAGTTGAAGAATTACCTCCACCTAAAGTCACATCAGGAGCCTCATTATTATATCCTAAGGTATTATTAAAGACTCTTCCCGATAAAGCTCCTGGTGTTGCTAACGTGCTACCATTTGTTGGACTACCAATAGTCGCATTACCCGAGTTTGCCCCAATACCTACGGTTACTGTAGTCTGTGCTAAATGATTATGCGCAGGCATCTCCAAAATACTCAAAGTATGTGTCTGCGCACCAGATCTTTGACCTAAAGGTCTTGGTGATAAACCCGGACCTGTACCTTGTCCTATTGCTGCACGTCCTCTAAGATCAGGCAATCCAAAAGTGGTTCTGCCATCTCCACCATAAGTAGTACCTATTAATGAAAATAATGCTGAGTTTTGATTAATTGATAATAATTGCCCGCTACAAAACGACCATCCACGAGGAGCGAAATTCCCCGCAAACATTGAAACTGAGCCTAACATTGGATCTGATGAAGCCATAGTATAAAAAATTTAAATTGGTTAATTGATTGTATTAATTTTTACTTCTTCTATATTTTGTTGCTTTGAAGCTGTAGTAAATTTATGGCCTACTTGCATCCCCAAATTCACATATTTTTCTCCTGACAATACACCCGCATCGGTACTAATGGTTTTTACTCTTAATAATTGACCATATTTGCACACTACATATAATCCTTCAAGTGGATGCGCATGAACGATTTCTCCTGCAGTTCTTCCAAATAAAGGTTGCTGACCAGATACTTGAGATACTTCTAATATTTTTATTTCGGCTCCTTGATAATATGTGGTTGCCCCTCCATATCTAGGGTTACATGCATTTACTAAAAACTCAATTTCATCTGAAGTTTGATTTTTCCAATCAATCAACAGATAACCCTCACTTGGTTTAGGGTTATAAGCCATATTTTCTGATGACTGAACCTGAAACGAAGCTTTATTATTCATCTTTTGCAATATCTCATTCACCAATCCCTGCATATTTAAGATTAATTTTGAAGCTAGTATTCCATAGGTTTCTCCTAGAACTACTGGTATTTTTCTTTCATATAAAACACTTCCTGTATCAAACTGCTCATCCATTTGATGGACTGTAATGGCCGTTTCCTTATCTGCATTTTTTATTGTCCAAAAAACTGGGTCTGCACCTCTATTTTGAGGCAATTTCCCTGGGTGTACATTTAAAAATCCATATTTTGGAATCTTCAGTGTGCTCTCAGGTATTCTATAACTCAAACCACAAACAATAACCAACTCAATATCATGACTCATTAAGAACAAAGGTAATTGCTCTTTCATCACTTCTGCAGAAGGTGAAAAAACAGGGCATTTTATTTCTTCGTCAATAAGCCCTTTATAATCACTGTTACTGACAAAAAGTCCAAGCATATTCGTTGCTACATTCAAGTCTTTAATGAGCATCGAACAAAGTGGTAAACTCCCTATGAGTACTGTATTGAGCATTATTCTATTTAATTTATTTCAATTTATAAATACTAGACACCTTCATTAAATTTATCTAGTAAACAAGAGTATTATTCCAGTGGGTGTTCACTTTTACATAGGTTTTACGAATAGTTGTTTTACCTAAAGAGTCTTTTCGATTCACTAACACATTGAAATCAAAATATTAATACAATTACTCAAGCGAGTGACAGCGAAAATTTATTTCAACTATTACCGTTTGAAGTTGTACTAACAATTTTAAAGAAACTAGTAATCATAGAATACCTACTATAACCGGCATTCTATTTGAATTTGTAAAAAATTATGAAATTGTAACTGTAGATTGTTTTCGAAACCTTGAAGTAATAGCTATGGTATTTCCATAACTATTTTTAAAGGACCAACTATGCGTTAATCCACTTTTGACTTCTATAATTTTAGCAGGCTCGCATAATTTAGCCATTTCTATGACCCCATTTTTATCGTTTTCACCGATACTAATATGCAGTTCTTCTAAAAATTTATTATAAGCTTTTACCTGCTTATGATTTATTTCTTTAGCGAAGTTATTTTTCTCATCAACTAACAAATAAGAGTTTTTATCTCCTTTCAATGGAAATAAATTAACCCCCTTCGAAAGAGCCACACCATTTAAGAGGTTATATTTTTCTGTAATTCCCTGAGAAAGAGTATTTACATCAATCTTTTTAAAGTTATTCGCTAATTTATAAATTTCTTTAACTCGATGATCATCAAGTGAATTGAGTATAATAGGTGTAGAAACCACAGCAGAAATCAGTGCGGTATTACTGATGAATTTTCTTCGATTCATAGCATTTGAATATTTAAGTTGGTACTGCAAAGCTATAAGTTTTTTCTTACACCACAAAAAAACTAATCGAAAACGTTTTAAAGTAGAATCACATAAGACTCACAATTGTTGTAAATAACTATAAAATAGCCTCAAATAACTGAACTATTTCTTCTACACTTTTTCCATCTGTCTGAAAAGTATGTTGAGATTTAATATAATAATGACTTCTTTCAAAAAGATGTTTACCTATAAACTCTATTAGCTCTTCTTTTGAACTTGTATGCGCTATCAACGGACGTTTTTTTCGTTCGTCAAATAACCTATTTACTAAAGTAGGAATACTCGTTTTTAGGTAAAAAGAAGTACTTTTTACATCATTTAATACGATTTCCATATTATCCCCAAAACATGGTGTTCCTCCACCCAAGGATATTATGGCATCATTAG
The DNA here is from genome assembly GCA_947493035.1 of uncultured Aquimarina sp. Classification (GTDB taxonomy): domain Bacteria; phylum Bacteroidota; class Bacteroidia; order Flavobacteriales; family Flavobacteriaceae; genus Aquimarina. The sequence continues at coordinate 78,241 of CANLOW010000006.1, read as the reverse complement.
ATTCTTCCAAACACTGTTGTAAATATTGCCTTTCTTTCTTTCTAAAATAGACTTCTCCCTTAGTGTCAAAAATCTCTGCAATACTTTTTTGCTCTTTAGCTTCTATATAATCATCTAGGTCTAAAAAAGACTTTTTAAATCTTAATGATAATTGCTTTCCTACAGAAGATTTTCCACACCCCATGTAACCAATAAGAACAATATTTGAAGTCATATATCAAGAATTTTAAAAAAGTAATTTCAATAAGAATAAAAAAAGTCAAAAATATAGTTTTTTATGCTTGTAGAATAAAATTAAGGTAGTATATTTGCACCCGCATTAGCGAATAAGCTATAGCAAAGACTAGGTAGCTCAGTTGGTAGAGCATCTCACTTTTAATGAGAGGGTCCTGGGTTCGAGCCCCAGCCTGGTCACAGAAATAGAAATATTTTTAGTGATCTAATTGTTATAAATATTTCGTCTTAGACTAGGTAGCTCAGTTGGTAGAGCATCTCACTTTTAATGAGAGGGTCCTGGGTTCGAGCCCCAGCCTGGTCACAAAATTTCAATCATGAAATGAAATTTTAGTTAATATTATAAAAGTATCGTAATTATCTTGCGATACTTTTATTGTTTTTAAGCATAACTAAAATTAAAGTTACTTAAAATATTTACTATTATTGTATCAATAGTATTGTCTTAATGCCCAGATGCTGGAATTGGTAGACAGGCACGGTTGAGGGCCGTGTGTTCGTAAGAGCGTGTGGGTTCGACTCCCATTCTGGGTACTTTTAACCTCGCACACATAGTATTAAAATTTTGTTGTTGTCAACATTTTGACAACACTTTTTCTCCCCTATTACTTTCAGCCTAAACTATTTTACCATCTTTGTTCTATTAAAATTAATAGGTAAATAAGAGGTATGTTAACTACCAATATCGGAATTATAACAGTAAGTGACCGTGCTAGTGCTGGGATCTATGAAGACCTTAGCGGAAAAGCCATTATAAATACTTTAAATGAATATTTAACTTCAAAATGGGAAGAAGTATATCAAATCGTTCCTGACGAACAAGAAGTGATTGAAAAAACGATCATTGATATGGTTGATCGACAAAACTGCTGTTTAGTAGTAACTACAGGTGGTACTGGACCAGCAAAAAGAGATGTTACTCCCGAAGCTACCGAAGCCGTATGTGATCGTATGATGCCAGGGTTTGGAGAATTAATGAGAGCTGAATCCTTAAAATTTGTACCAACTGCAATTCTCTCTAGACAAACTGCAGGACTTAGAGGAAGCAGTTTAATTATCAATTTACCTGGAAAACCAAAGTCTATTAGAGAATGTTTAGATGTTGTTTTTCCTGCGGTTCCCTATTGTATAAACCTAATGAAAGGTCCCTATTTAGAATGTAACGAAGAGTTCATAAAACCATTTAGACCAAAGAATAAGTAAATCACTTCGAGTAAAACACATCAGAGATAGCCCTGATATATTACACCCTTAGTGATGCCAATAAAGATCTATTTTGCGCTTTTAAACAAAATAGTTATCTAAATAAAGGAGGCAAAGGAGAAGGCGAATTATTAATTTTACCCTTTACTTTATCTAATTTGATATATTCATCAATTTTTTGCCCCTTTTCTTTTTTCAACTAAACTTCTAAAACCTTTTATTTCACAATAGCTACTTCACCAATGATATTTCACAATCCATAAGGATATAATTTAAGTGATCTACATCATCGCTATTTAACTTTAAGGTACCTGTTACCAACACAATATCATCTGTTTTATAAGGAGGTTCAATCATAAATTGAAGTTGAATTGAAGTTTCAGGCCCTGCTGCACCACAAAAAAAACAGGATGACATTGGACTTTTCGACAACACATAAATTCTATTCTCAGGTGCAATATTCAAATAATACCCTTTTATAGTAACTCTTTTTCCTTCCAAAGCCTTAACTGAAGGTAAAAACTCAGGGTATAGAAAAGTATCTTCATAGTCTACAAAATACTTTTCTGTAAACTTTACCGCTGATAAATCCTTCCAAGTAATTTGCTTTTGACTAAAACAAACTAAAGAAGTCAACAATAATGTAACTGTTATAAAAATTCTATTTCTCATGACTTAAAATAGTGGAGATATTCATTTTAATTATAGGATAAATAGCAAGTGCTACAGATAATAATATCATCACAAGCACTAAAAACCCTGTACTCAATATTTCATTTAACGTTAACTCTAAAAGCATATGCTTCTTATAACTGGAATTCATAAAATTAAAAATAATCTTAAACCCAACTTTTATAAATAGGCAACCAGACACAAAGGCTAAAGAGGCAATAATTATAGCTTCATAGGCTACCATTTTTATTAATTGAAAATTATTAGCTCCATAACTTCGAAGCAATGCTAAATCATAAGCACGCTCCTTTACCATTTTATATAGACTAATAAAGATAGTCATTCCTGAAATCAATAATATCAAATAAGCTATCCAGGAAATAGTGGTAAATCCAATACCTGTATATTCAAACAACCGATCTATCTCAAACTTTGGTAGTGCTGCTTGCATATTAGTACTCTCATTGATTTTCCTAGGAAATGTTAACAACCCCATTGGATTTCTAAAAGAAATCAACAAAGAAGTAATTTCTTTATCTATCTCTTCATGATGATTTTTATGCTCGACCTGATTCTGATCATTACCAGAATCATGGTCATCATGCTCATGATGTTCTCCGTCTTCATGACTTACTTGAGATTCATGTTCATGAGATTTTTCTTCGCTTACTTCATGATTATGCACATCCCATATACTTTCGAGATTTGTAATAATTAAGCGATCTATTACTTTTCTAGTAGGTTTTAAAATACCAACCACTGTCAACACATCTTCATGCACATCAATATCATTTTCAATCAGTCCATGTGAACTCAAAAAGGTATCTCCTAAATCCAACTTCAACCTTTCTGCAACTGTAGCCCCTAGTATAACTTGCATAGACTTCTTAACCTTTTCTCCTTTCTGTAATACTGCATTATAAAGAGCTACAAATTCAGCTGTCGTTCCTACAATTCTAAATCCTTTGTGATTATCTCCATAAGAAATAGGAACTACGGATTTAATCATTCGATTCTTCTCTAACTTTTTTGCTTCCTTATAGGATATATTTCCCGTTGGATTATCAAGGTGTAGCACTGAAGATAACACTAACTGTAATGGACTTCCCTTGGCTCCAACTACTAAATCTATTCCCCCTAAATTATGTTCCATTTGATGAGTAAAAGACGATTTCAACTGCTGTATACCCAAAAGCAATGCAATGCTCAAAGACAAACTAAAAATACTAAGTATCGTATATAAAGGTTTCGTTTTTAAATTCTGAATACTAATTTTCCAAATATTCATAAAGTAATAGTGTTAGAAAAGAATGGTTTTACTCTCTGATCATGAGTGATTACAATGAGATTAGCATTTGTCTTTTTAGCTTGCCCCAAAAGCAACTCCATTACTATAGTACAATTTTCATCATCCAAACTGGAAGTAGGTTCATCTGCCAAAATGATTTTAGGTTGATGAACTACAGCTAAAGCAATCCCAAGACGTTGTAACTGACCTTCACTTAATGCTGTTATTCTACTATTTTTATAATCCAAGAGCCCTAATTGTTCTAATAATACCTCTACTCCTTCAATCAGTACTTCTTTTTTGCTAAACATTAAACGAGCCTTGAGGTTATCAATTACACTAAGAGATTGTACTGCATGCTTCTTTTGAAACACAAAACCTATATGTTGCCCTCTAAAAATATCTAGTTTATTGCTAGACAATGAATCTAATGATACTTCCTCAACATAAATCTGACCTGAAGTTGGCTTCAACAAACCTCCTAAAAGATGCAAAAGGGTTGTTTTTCCAATTCCTGATTTACCCAAAATGAGTAAATTTTCTTGTGCTTTCAAATCAATATTGGGAAAACTCAAAGTAGATTCCCCTTTCGTATATTGAAATGTTAAATTATTTGTTTGTATCATACTAAGTTTCGCAACAATGATGGGTTTAATAAAACAACTTTAAAAGCATTTATTTATTATTAATAGCAATAATTTCAAGCCCTTTTTGAATCGCTTTTTCTAAAACAGTAGATTCACTTCCTGGACCTATAGTCAATAACTTTGAACCTGTAATAGGCATTCCATTAAACGGCCTTATAAGTACCTCTCCATCAGGTTTCCGTTCAAAATAAGTATAATTTAACTGACCTTTTATCTTTGTACAACCCTTTACTCGAAGAATACTTATCGGGAGTTCGTTACAAATAGCATAAATGCAATCAGTATTAAGTAAGTCGGGCAAATCGGTAGAACTTGATGCCCAATGCGCTTTCAAATGCTCAAATTTTTTAGCCGTATTTTCAGAAGGTAATAACTTAGGCAAAAGCTCTATTTCAATATCATCCATAGCAATAACTTGAGCCATTGGATTCAATTCTTTTAAATTAGCCTCAACTGCTTCCCTCCTAGCCAAAGAACAGGTATCAAGATGCGTCAATACAATTAATGATGAAACTTGAATCTGAATGGCTTCTAGTTCATTATGCTCTGCACGTTTTTGCCAATTTTGTACATCTACAACTGAAACCTGAATCGGAGGTAAAAAACGATCATTAATTCCCACTCCAAGAAACTCCATCAATGAACAAGCATCTGAAGTACCATTGGCTTCAATAAGAGTGACCCCTTTTTCACGTTCAGGAATTCTATTTACTATGTTTCTGAGTTCGACAATACCACTACAACATATACAACTACCACTTAAAGCTTTGATATTATTCGATTCAACTTGCTTAACAAATTGTTGTGCATCCATATTAGCATTCTCATAGTCATTAAGAATAACAAAAGGACTCCATCCATTAGCACTAAACCTATCTATGAAATATTTTAGTAAAGTTGTTTTCCCTGCACCTAAAAATCCGACCACAGCAATAATTGCCTCCATACCATTAAAAGTACTGATTTTATGATACCCTACAGGTCTAAAATAAGATAATTGAGAAACAAAAAAAACCCACCTAAGAAAAAAATCTTAGATGGATTGCCAATCTTTAAAGGGTAAAAAGATTTTATTATTTAGCTTCTAACTTCCAGGTACGTACCCAATCTACACGCATTGTATTAATTGAGTCATCACCTAAATCTTCTTTATCTGGAAGACCACCTATATTACACATTTCATTAGCCCAAAGGTCAAAAATAATTTCTAAGGTTCTATTCATGTCTTGACTAGTAGTAATCTTACCTGCTGGCTCACCATTTAAATAAAATTGCACATTTCTTGCATCTTTCCACCATGCTCCAACAATATGATAATCTTCATCCCAAGTCTTTCCTTTGTTAGGATTTCCTTCAGATAAAAATCTTGTATCATAATTTCCATGACGGTTTTCCTCTACTCCATCTTTAGCAATAAAATATTGTGAATTCATTTGAGTGGGAAACAAATGAGTATCCCATAAAAAATCAGGATCAGTTTGAGCTATATCTCTACATGCTTGAGTAGGGTTAGAATTATTCTCAACAATATCAAATTCATCTCTATTTTCACTATCCCCATTATTCATCCAAAAAGTATTGAATGCAGCAATACTTGCTGCCTTCATACTACACTCTGTATACATCGGAAAACTAATCTGTTCTATAGAATGTATACGAGCTGTTTGAAACCAACGTTTTTGTATATTTCTTTCATTTAATGTTGCTTTTATCCACAATTTACCATCATCTACACCTGAGTTTTGTGAATCTCCAGACATAAATACAGGAGGATTATAGTGCCAAAAAGAGTTTTCCCATTTAGTATCATCAAGTACATCTCCATTAAAATCATCACTCATTTTTTCTACCTTAACCCATTTCATGTCATCTGGAGTTGTATCATCAATGGAAACAAATGAAGGTAAATTCTGATCTAAATCTGAAAAATCAAAAGGTTCGACTTCATTACTGGTTGGTTTAGGCTCATTAAAAACCTTAGAATTACCTGTTGTATCTGGAGAACAAGCAACAAAAGCCACCACTGTACTCCAAATTAAGAATTTGTAAATTTTCATAATAAATCATTTTTTTCATTACAAAACAGCCGAAAAAACAAGATAACAACTGCTTTTAATTTATTTCAAAACAATAACGTTATAGATAGTGTTTTAGTTAAACCCACTAATAAGCTTAGTATTATTTAACAATTAACCATTAAGGCTTTCTTATCCTTCTATTGAACAAAAAAACTACATCGTTTTCGCTTGTATAACAAAAATAACACATAGTAAAACAAAAATTGTTCGTTTTTTTTTACTGAAAAATATTATACAACAAAAAAGAATATTAATATTCTAATTCTTTTTTATCCACTGACGGGATTTCACCTTTTCAATCGAAGGGAAATCTTCAGGTATTTTTTGTGATACTTTTCCGGTTACCACCCATTCTGCTCCTCTTTGAAAAGTTGTAATAAACCCTACACATTCCATTGAATAATCGAAATGCCCTAAGGTACTATGAAATATACGTCCATCACCATAATTAACCGTCATCAACATTGGTACATTTTTCCCTGTACCCTTAATACTTTTATCATACCAAGGATCGTTTTTCTCAACATCAGAATGCGCTGTGGCTAAAATTGTAGCATTATCAAAAGGCCCTCTCATTCGATCATAAAGCTCATCTTTTGCATGTAGCCATTGTTTTGGCAATCCTTTTAAAATTGGATGGTCTAATTGTTGGTGTGAAATAACAAACTCGTATTCTTTACCATGGGAAGCACATACACGTGCATTAAAATCTTTTTTAATTTCTCCTTCTTCCATATAAACAAAAGGTCCATCGGTAGCATTACGATCTCCCCAAGCACCCAGTCCTATCATTTTATTATACTCATCCCAATCTCCCCAAGCATTATTAGCTGCATGAACAACCACTAGACCTCCTCCATTTTTCATGTACTTTTCAAATCTCTTCCTCATTTTCTTACTCCAAGTTGGTGTAAAAGCTCCTAAATTAGATACTACCAAGTCATAATCTTTAAAATCAACTTCAAAATCAGTAGTCTTCTGAGCCTTTTTAACAATAGATCGACTGATCGTATCTATTGTAAACTCTTTAATAAAGTAATCATGTGCCTCAGGCCTTTCTGCGAAATACTTAAACCCCTTCCAAAGGGTATCCATTCTTGATATATCTACTTTAAAAAGCCCTGTTTGCTCTAAGTAATCTTTCATCATTAGAGATGTTTTAGGCCATACATAGTGATTATTAGATCCGTCTAAAATTAAGGCCTTTAAATGTTTGTTTTGCCCTTTAACCGAGATAAAGCAAAACATAAAAAGCTGTAAAAACAATACAGCTTTAATCTTTAAATATTTCATTTATTTTAAATTATTAAATGTATATACGCAATTAGTAATTTTATATAAAGTTTTGTCATTCCTTGCTTGACAAGGAATCTCACCCTGCTGATTTTTATATCCTTAAAGAGATCCTGAAACGAGTTCAGGGTGACGTAATTCTTATTATTAGTGATTACGGATATTCAAAATTATTATTTCTAAAAAGAAGGTTTTACACTCTCTTCTTCTCGTAAACGATATTTTTGAGGTGTGGTTTTCATATGTTTTTTAAATACCGTAGTAAAGTATTGACTGGTCGAAAAACCACAATTGTATGCTACTTCTGAAGCACTTAATTCAGGTTGATCTACAAGCATCTTACAAGCCATACTTAATCTTTTCTTAGTTAAGACTTGCATTGGAGTAAGATTTGTCAATTGCTTACAATGATGTGTAAACCTGGTTGTCCCTAAACCCGAAGAGCTTGCCATTTCTTCAATAGTCCATTTCCTAGAAGGATCTTCACCCAACTCTTCTAAAAACAATCGAGCAGATCTCAAACTATCGGTCAATGATTCATTAAGCACTAGCTTTCCTCTATCGAACATTTCTAAAATTAAGATCAATAACTCATTTATATATATTCTTAATTTCGAAGACGGCTCACCTGAATCGTCATTCAATAAAGCATTAATCTTTTTAAAACAATCTTTAATCTCAGGAGTTGACTTCCAAACAGGCTGTTCATTTTGACGTATAGAAAGCGTCAATCTTTCCAAATCAGTATCTGATAATACGATCCAGTCTGGCCACACCCACCTTTGGTGTGGTCTTCTAACCTCTACATCAAGAATAACCCAATAAAATTTACCCACCCCTATGCTCGGGTTTCCTACTTTATGCTGTTGCCATGGTCTAGTGATTGTAAAATCTCCAGGTGTTAATACTGTTTCATTATTTTCAACAGCATAAGGCATAGAACCTGATTCTAAAAAATGAAATTCAACACCTTCATTTCTATGCCAATCTAACCCCCAATCTTGTTCGAAACTAGCATCCCAATACCCTATAGTATTCAACCCCTTTGTATCCTTCGTTAATCTCTCTCCTGGATAAGTATGTCTGGCTAATGCCTTAAACTCTACCATAGATCTTTGATGGGCATTTACCAAAGGCATACAAGTATCCGCATGAAAAACTGATCCGTTTTCTCCCTCAAAAGGGGCTATGACATGTTTAAATTTATTCATTGTAAAATATTGAACATTCAAATTTACAAAAAAATATAATTTCGATGGACTTATTAAGCATTTAAAATTTAATAGTAAAGCCTATCTTTACACTTAACTAAACACCTATAAATTATTTCATGTCAGATAAATCAACTCAAAAATTATTTACCGCAAGTTGCTTTGCCTTAGTAACAACAGCCATGACTTTCGCAATAAGAGCAAAAATAGAGGAAGTATTTTTGACTGATTACCAACTTACGAATGAACAAATCGGTTTCGCTTTTGGCCCTGCCTTTTGGGGTTTTACACTTGCAATGGTAATTGGAGGTCCTTTAGTGGATTATTTTGGAATGAAAAAAATATTAAACATTGCTGTTCTGGGACATCTTCTAGGAATTGTAATTACTATAGCTGCTAGAGATTTTTGGACACTATTTGCCGGTACACTATTCATAGGAATAGGAAATGGAATGGTAGAAGCTGCCTGCAACCCTTTAGTCGCCTCTTTATTTCCTAAAAACAAAACTAAAATGCTAAATCGCTTTCATGTATGGTTTCCCGGAGGTATTGTAATCGGAAGTATTTTAGGTTATTTAGTAATCGACATCTTTAACCTACACTGGATGTTTTTAGTAGGCTTGTTGTTGATCCCTCTTTTCACATATGCTACTATGATTTTTGGCAAAGAATTCCCTACAACAGAGCGTGTAAAATTAAAGGTTAGCAATCGAGACATGATAAAGGCTTGTCTTTCTCCACTTTTTATATTTATGATTGCTTGTATGTTTTTAACCGCAGCAACTGAACTTGGTACAGGACAGCGTATTTCTTCTCTATTAGAAGAATCTGGCATTCCTCCTTTACTAATTTTGGCTTTCATTAATGGTTTAATGGTAATTGGACGTTTTTTCGCGGGAGAAATTGTACATCGCATTAACATTTCGCTAATGCTATTCTTATCAGCTATATTTTCTTTTACAGGATTGTTATTAATGAGCTACACATCCGGGGTTATGATATTTGCTTCTGCTGCTATATTTGCGATTGGTATATGTTACTTTTGGCCAACTATGTTAAGTTTCGTTGCTGAAAAAATACCACAAAGTGGTGCTTTAGGCTTATCTCTTATGGGAGGAGCTGGAATGTTGTCTGTATCACTTGTATTACCTATTATGGGAAGCTATATGGATACTAATACTAGTGGCTCTGAAACTTTAAGATTAATGTCTATTTTACCAGCAATTTTAATTATTGCTTTTGGTTTACTTAATTTAGCTTTAAACAAGAAAAAAGCTTAGCATCGAAAGATAAATGGAAAGAAGAAAATTAAGAATGGGAATGGTCGGAGGAGGCCAAGGTGCTTTTATTGGTGCTATTCATAGAATGGCTGCTAATCTCGATGGACAAATTGAATTAGTATGTGGTGCTTTTAGTAGTAATTATGAAAAATGTATTGAGACGGGAAAAGAGCTTTATATACCATCTGATAGGTGCTATGCTACTTTTCAAGAAATGATAGATAAAGAAGCTACTCTACCAGAAGAACAACGAATGGATTTTGTGTCAATTGTCACACCAAATCATTTACATTTTGAACCTGCAAAAAAAGCACTAGAAACTGGGTTTCCTGTTATCATAGACAAACCCATTTCTTTCACTACAGAAGAAGCTAAGAAACTAAAAGTACTTGTCGAACAAACCAAGTTACCATTTGCTCTAACATACACATACAGTGGTTACCCTATGGTAAAACAAGCCAAAGGGATGATTCGAAATAATACAATTGGATCTATAACCAAAGTTACTGTAGAATACCCACAAGGATGGCTTACCGAAAAAATTGAAGATCAAAGTCAAAAACAAGCTTCTTGGCGTACTGACCCTAAAAGAAGTGGAAAAAGCGGTAGCTATGGAGATATCGGCACACACGCTGCAAATCTTACTGAGTACGTTAGTGGTCTTAAGATTAAAAAAGTTTTATCGCGACTAAGCAAAGTTGTTGATGGGCGCTTATTAGATGATGATGCTACTGTTTTGTTAGAATTTGAAGGTGGAATACCTGGTATTCTAAATGCTTCTCAAGTTTCTGCTGGAGAAGAAAATGATTTAAAGATTAGAGTTTATGGAAAAAAAGGAAGTCTAGAATGGTCACATAAAGACAATAATAGTTTATTAGTAAAATGGCTAGACAAACCTAATCAAATCTATAGAGCTGGAGGAGATAATTCCTATCTACTACCCGAAGCGTTAGCACATCTACGAACCCCAAGTGGACATCCTGAAGGGTACCTAGAAGCATTTGCTAACATCTATAGAAATTTTGCTTATGCTATAACAGCAGTCAAAAACAATAAAAACATTGACCCTCTTTTTGATTTTCCATCTGTAGATGATGGGTTACACGGTATGATTTTAATAGATGCCGTAGTCAATTCTTCCGAAAACGGAAATACATGGATAACTATTGAGGAATAACTAACCACTGACTATTAATTGGTTTCTAATTCATTTTTTTTCAACTTAGCCAATTACAAGAGAAAATAATTCTTACTAATGAATAAAATAAAAGGACCAGGAATATTTTTAGCACAGGTCTTAGGTGACGAAGCTCCATATAACAACTTGAAGAGCATTTGTCAAAAAGTTGCTGAACTAGGCTATAAATCGATACAGCTACCTACTTGGGATACTAGAATTATCGACCTAAAAAAAGCCGGAAACAGCAAAGATTATTGTGATGAATTAAAAGGAACTGCCAACGAATTTGGTTTAGAAATATCTGAATTATCTACTCACCTACAAGGTCAATTAGTTGCTGTTCATCCTGCATACGATATCATGTTTGACGGATTTGCCCCTAAAAATATTCAGGGAAACTATGACGCCAGAACTGATTGGGCTGTAGAACAATTAAAACTTGCTGCCACGGCAAGTAAAAATATGGGAATTAGTCCTTTGGCTACATTTTCAGGATCATTAATGTTCCACACTATATATCCATGGCCTCAACGACCTAAAGGTTTAGTTCAAGAAGGTTTTAAAGAACTTGCAAAACGTTGGCTTCCAATTCTAGACCATTGCCAAGAAAATGGAGTAGAACTTTGTTACGAAATTCATCCTGGAGAAGATCTTCATGACGGGGTCACTTTTGAAAGATTTCTAAAAGAAACTAATAATCATAGTAGTGTGAAAATGCTATACGACCCAAGTCATTTTGTTTTGCAACAATTAGACTATTTACAATACATTGATTTTTACCATGAGTACATTAAAATGTTCCATGTTAAAGACGCTGAGTTTAATACTTGTGGTAAATCAGGAATTTATGGTGGGTATCAAGATTGGATTGATAGACCCGGAAGATTTCGCTCGCTTGGAGATGGACAAATTGATTTTAAAAGTATTTTTAGCAAGTTAAGCCAATATGGATATGATGGCTGGGCTGTTTTAGAATGGGAATGTTGTATTAAATCTTTAGAACAAGGACTTATTGAAGGTGCTCCTTTTATCGAAAAAAACATTATTGAAGTTACCCAAAAATCTTTCGATGACTTTTCTGGAAATGATATAGATAAAAATCAATTACGTAAAATATTAGGGTTATAAACAATATGAAACCTCATAATAAGTAATAATAGTTTAAAGTCAAGACTTAAATATTACACTTATTGACAGAGCCAGTAAAATCGTATTAAATTGGGGGGTAATTAGATTAATGTAGTGTGTTGTGAGCTTTTTCAGTATAAAAACTGGAAAAGCTCTTTTTTTGATATCATGATTTAATTCTGAGTTTTAAAATTAACACCTTTATATCTAAATGAGATTTAACTTCTAGAAAATCCAAAACACGATTCTTACAAATAAACAAACTAGCGCTAATAAAGCCACAACATCAACAAACTTTAATTCTATTACAATCATCTCCTCCTCCATCGGACGCTTGAGTATAATATTCTTTATTACACGAAATAAGTTTCTCATAAATTTTCTTATAAATAAGGTAATTCCCAATTTCCTTCTGCGCTATATCCGATCATTCCTTTTTCTACGAATAATGGACTTTGAAAGTTATTGGTATATAAACTACCTGTACCTAAACCTTGAGGGAAAGGATTTGTTAAAGTGTACGTAAATTGACTAATTGCATTTAAGCCTATATTACTTTCTAGGGCACTTGTTATCCACCAACCAATCTTATTACTTTCTGCTAGATCAACCCATTCTTGACTTCCTTTAAAACCTCCAATTAAACTAGGCTTTAATATAATATACTGAGGTTGTATTTGTGTCAATAACTGTTTTTTTAAATCCAGATCAAACACTCCTATTAATTCTTCATCTAAAGCAATATCCAACGGAGTTAATCGACATAACTCAGACATTACTTCGTATTGCCCCTGCTTTATTGGCTGCTCTATACTATGCAAATCATATTCAGAAAGTCTTTTTAACTTTTCTAAAGCTTCCGCAGGTAAAAAAGCTCCATTCGCATCTACACGAATCTCAACCAATTCTGGAGAAAATTGACTTCTCATATAACAAAGCAAATCCAATTCATCTTGAAAATCAATAGCCCCTATCTTTAACTTTATACAATCGAAACCTCTTTCTAACAAATCGGAAATTTGTGTCTTCATGTATTGCTTTTCCCCCATCCAGACCAATCCATTAATTGGTATAGGTGCTCGACCCTGTGTAAAAGCAGAAGGGAATAATATGTATGGATTTTCAGACATTAGTGATAAGAAAGCTTGCTCTACTCCAAATTGAATACTAGGGAAACTTTTCAACTGATCATACAACGCTTCTTTCCCTAAAGATATATTAGCGCATACCCATTGTAACGTTTCTTCATATTCAGGTACATCATCGATACTTAAACTTCGTAAAATACCACACTCTCCGATTCCTTTTTTCTCTTCATCTTCTATAATTAAAAACCATGTTTCTTTGGTTTTCAATACACCACGAGAAGTACCACTAGGTCGTTTAAATTCTAATATATGTTTGTGGTATGTTGCTTTCATTTTTTTCTTCACTAAATAGTATTAAGTACTAAGTATTAAGTACTAAGTATCAAGTATCAAGTATCAAGTATCAAGTATCAAGTATCAAAAAAAGTCAATTCTAAATAAATGCACTTCATAGAACTATTTTTTCTGCAATTTTACTTTTAACACCAGAATGAAAAGTCTATTTAAATAAATACTCATCTTAATACATGACATTCTTTATGTTTACTACCAAAAAACTAAACCAACACCGAACAATAATGCCATAAAAAAAGTACTTAAGGCCACTTTTTTCAATTCTGGATCAAAGGCTTTTTCTTCCTTATTCTCTCTAACAAATTTCAGATGTTTTATTAAGGGTTTAAATGTAGGAAGGTAAATCCAATGTCCTATTTGGGCATCATTCAAAATTGTAAAAGCAACCATACTGATCATCGCTACCACAACCAAGGTTTTATGGTATTTTTTTGCTTTTTCAATTCCCCATTTAACGACTAAAGTATTCTTATTTGATGCTTTATCATTTATATGATCTCGCATATTGTTCAAATTCAATACTGCAGTACTTAATAGGCCTACACTGACTGCTGGTAACCATAAAGGCATGTAGATAGATTTTGTATACAAAAAACAACTCCCTATTACACTCAGTAATCCAAAAAACAAAAACACAAAAATATCTCCGAAACCACTATAGCCATAAGCTGATTTTCCGACCGTATATTTTATAGCAGCTACAATAGAAGCAACCCCTAACAAAACAAAAAGTAGTGCTAAACCAAATTGTTCACTTCCAAAAGCAGTATAAATCGTTCCTAACGCTATTAAAAAAGTCAATATACCAGTAATCCACATCCCATTTTTCATTTGGCTAGGACTAATCGCTCCTGACTGAATAGCCCTTACCGGACCTACTCGATCTTTGTTATCTGTACCTTTAACTCCATCTCCATAATCATTTGCAAAATTAGATAGCACTTGCAATCCAACTGTCGTAAACAAACACCCAATAAACACCCAAATATTAAATTGTTGTTGAAAAGCTGCTACAGCACTTCCAACTAATATTCCTGTAATAGATAAAGGCAATGTTCTTAATCTAGCTGCTTGAAGCCAAGGTTTTATCATATCTGATACTATATGCTTTAGGCATTATCCTTTAGCAATTATAAAATTTTATTTAAAAGTTCTATATAGGTTTTAATTCCTTCTTCAATTTCAGCAATAAAAATAAATTCATCTGCAGAATGAGAACGCGTACTATCTCCCGGCCCCATTTTTAAAGAAGGGAAACTCATATTTGCTTGATCAGAAAGAGTTGGCGAACCATAGGTCTTTTTACCCATCGATTCTCCTGCCTTTACAATAGGATGCTCTGACGAAATAGAAGAGCTATTTAATCTAAATGACCTTGCTTCTACTATCACTTTTTCTGAGGCAACATGCTTACAAATAATATCATAAACTTCTCTATTGGAATAAGCATCGGTTACACGACAATCGACCACTAACTTTAACTCACCCGGAACTACATTATGTTGTGTACCTGCATTAATCTGAGAAACAGTCATCTTTACTTTACCCAATTGCTCGGATATTATAGGAAACTGAAAGTCCTTGAACCAATTTAATACTGGTAAAGCATTAAATATCGGCTGATCATCATATCGATGAGCAGCATGACCTGCTGTACCCTTAATAGTAATATCCAATACCATTAATCCTTTTTCAGCAATTGCTAGATCTAGTAGAGTAGGTTCTCCTACTAAAGCAAACTCTACATTTTCAAAATGATGTAAAATACTTTTAACTCCATCTAAACCTGAATTCTCTTCTTGTGCAGTTGGTGCAACAATTAAGTTATATGCTAAATCTTCTTTTTCATAAAAAAAAGCAAATGCGGCCATTAACGAAACTAAACAACCTCCTGCATCATTACTACCTAAACCAAATAATTTTCCATCTTCCACAGTAGCGGCAAATGGGTCTCGTGTATAATTTTTATTAGGCCTTACTGTATCATGATGAGAATTAAGCAAAACCGTTGGTTTAGCATTATTGAAATACTTATTCTTTGCCCAAATGTTATTCCCTTCACGCTGAAACGGAATTCCTTTTTCATGAAACCATTCTTCTAAAATCGCAGCTGTATTTTCTTCTTCTTTCGAAAAAGACTGAGTAACGATTAGCTGTTTTAGTAAATCTATAGCTTCACTTGTTAAGACTTCTATCATCCTATAAGGTTAATGTAGTGTGTAAAGTAGTTGGGGCATTGACAAAGTCAGAATTTGCAATATGTACCTCAGCTACATTCTTTTGTAAAGCATCAAAACAATTTTCCATTTTAGGCAACATTCCATCAGCAATAATCCCTTGCTCTTTGAGTGCTGCGTATTTATCACTATTGATATGTTCTATAACAGAATCTTTGTCATTGATATCGGTAAGTACTCCCTTTAATTCAAAACAATAATATAAAGACACATCGTAGTAACTACTCATTGCAATGGCAATTTGTGAAGCAATGGTATCGGCATTGGTATTGAATAATTGCCCTTTTTCATCATGAGTTATTGCACAAAAAACCGGCGTTAACCCATTTGCAATAAATTGATGAATACGATTTTCATTAACACCGACTACATCACCAACAAAACCAAAATCAATATCCTTTACTGGACGTTTTTTTGCTTGTATAATATTAGCATCGGCTCCTGTAAATCCAAGGGCATTACAATCATACTTTTGTAATTGAGCAACAATATTTTTATTAATTAACCCTGAATATAATTGTACTACTACATCCAAATTCTCTTTCGATGTAATTCGCCTACCATTTACCATTTGAGTTTTAACTCCTAATTTTTCAGCAACTCGAGTAGCAATTTTACCTCCTCCATGAATCAATATTTTTGCTTGATCAATTGCTGCAAAATCATTTAGAAACCGCTCTAAGGCTTCTTCATTGTCTACTATATTTCCGCCTATCTTGGCTACTAAAAGTGGTTCCATTTTTTTGTTGTCGATTGTCAGTTACCAGTTGTCAGTTGTAATTTCTCACAACGCTCAACTATCAACCTTATACTATTTTTCTATAGACTCTAAAATTTTCTTTAATGCTATCTGTGCTGCATAGGTACGGTTATTCGCTTGCTCGATAACTAGTGAATTTTCACTATCAATTACAGCGTCATCCACAATTACATTTCTACGTACAGGCAAACAATGCATAAATTTCCCATTGTTTGTCAACGTCATTTTTTCAGCAGAAATACGCCAGTTTTTATCAGTATTGATCACTTGACCATAATTTTCATCGGCATAAGGACTCCAGTTTTTTACATAAATAAAATCGGCATCCTTAAAAGCCTCCTCCTGATTATGAGTCACCTTCGCTTCTCCCACAAATTGAGGCGCTAATTCATAACCTTCAGGATGTGTAATTACAAAATCAAAATCAGAGGCATTAGCGTACTGAGCAAAACTATTTGCTACGGCTTGCGGTAATGACTTAGGGTGTGGTGCCCAACTTAACACCACTTTTGGCTTTGCAGTAGTTTTATATTCTGAAATTGTAATCATATCCGTCAACGCTTGAAGCGGATGACCAATAGCACTTTCCATATTTAAAATCGGAGCTGAAGCGTACTTCATAAACGCATTCATCACTTGTTCTTGATAGTCTTCTTCTTTATTTTCAAATTTTGCAAAAGCACGAATTCCAATAACATCGGCATATTGAGAAACTACCTGAGCCGCTTCAATAACATGCTCGGACTTCCCTTGATCCATTACCTCTCCATCTCCATATTCCAATTGCCAACCTTCTTGACCAAAATTCATTACCATTACATTCATCCCCAAATTTAGCCCCGCTTTCTGGGTGCTTAATCGGGTACGAAGGCTATTGTTAAAAAATAAAAGCACTAGTGTTTTATCTTCCCCTAAGGCTTTATGCTTCAACGGATTTTTTTTCAATTCTTTAGCTTCTTCAATCCATTGTTGAAGATTATCAATGTCATTTATATCGAAGTAATTCATAAAATAGCTTTGAGCTTTAGGCCATAAGCATTATGCTAAGCCTAGAATATATTTCCTCAAAAATAAGGCTTTCCTATTTCCTAAAGAAATGCATCCCAATGCACTTTATTTTAAAATAAAACGCAACCTCTTAAACAACTTAACATCTAATAGTTGAATCAATTTTCTTAAAACATGAAAACATCAAAACTCCTTTATTTATTAATACTAGTATTCGCTTTTTGTAGTAGCTGTGAAAGTAACGATCCTGAAGTAACACCTAAGCCCGATCCTATTGAGGAAGAAACTTTATTAGAAGGCAACGAATGGTACTATGAACCTGTAATTATAAAGCGAGAAGTATTCAACAACTCTATTACACTCGAGGCTCCTAAAGAAATGATAGAATCTGGAAAAATTTATGTAAAAGACCAACTTCTTTTTATAAATGATGTCAACAAAGGGTTTCATATATACAATAATAGTGATGCTTCTAATCCTCAAAAAGTAGGATTTCTTAATGCTCCAGGAAGCAGTGATATGGCCATTAGAGGCACTACACTATATCTAAATCAATCTGTAGATCTGGTTAGTATTACTGTTGATATTGATAATATTAGTTTTGTTACTACGAAACGAATTCAGAATACATTCCCTATAAATCGTTTTGGCCCTAACGGATCTTATTATTATGAAGAATTATTAGATGATGAAGTTATTGTCGACTGGGAACGTAAACAAAGACCAATACCCGAAACCATTTGGGAAAGATGTCCTGAATGCCTAATAGACACTCCTATTGCTCTTGAGAATAGTGACAGCTCAAATGATGGACAAGGAGGCTCCTTAGCCCGTTTTGCTCTTAAAGGAGAATACTTATATACTGTAGATGAAGAAGGACTAAATGTTTTTGATATCAAAAACACATCAAACCCTGTAAAAGTTAACGATATAGCTATTGGATGGGCTATTGAAACCATTTATGGCTTTAAGGATTACTTATATATAGGCTCTCAGTTTGGAATGTTCATTTATGGATTGGAGAATCCTGAATTTCCAAATCAATTGGCTGAAGTAAATCATTTAACTGCTTGTGACCCTGTTATCGCTAATGATAATTATGCTTTTGTTACACTACACTCTAATCGTTTTTGCGGTAACAATGTAAACTTACTAGAAATATATGATATTAAAGATATTACGAACCCTATTTTTGTAAGTGAGCGCGGACTAACAGCTCCTAAAGGAATTGGACTATACCACGATTATCTTATTGTATGTGATGATGAAATAAAAATATTTGATGTTAGTGATCCTACAAATTCTTCTTTAGTGAACTCTTTTAATCGAGCTGCTTTTGATGTTATTATACGAGGAGATCAAATGATCGCTATTGGAGATCAACAAATTAATCAATTCTCGCTTTCATTAGACGGAGAAAAAGGCGTGAAACTTGAAGAGTTATCTGAACTTTTGTTCGAATAACCCTTAGTTTAGTTGTTGTTTGAAGGTGTTCAGTATGTCAAAATACTGGACACTTTTTGTTTTGAGAATAATAATTTTGGTAGTTTGTATCGATTATTAAAATCATATTATGAAACTGCATAAAACTTCACTACTAATTTCTTTCCTTTATTCCTTGAATCTTTTTTCTCAAGACTATGACACTTTAACTTTATTTGATTTTGAGACTCTAAATATTGAATCACAAATCACTAAAGGAACTAATGGAACTTTTGAAATAAAGGAAGAAGATGAAAACCACTTTTTAGAAGTAACCATGGGGTACTCTAACAAAGAAAATGGAGTAAAAATAAAAAGGAAAAATAACAATGATTGGAATCTAGAGGAATGGAATTTAGTAAAAGCTGACATAACCAATACTTCACAAAATGAGATTCAAGTAGAGCTTTTTGTAGGTGATGACCCTGACCTTTTGACAAGCTGGTATTTATCAAATTATATTGACCTAAAACCTAACGAGACTAAAACTTTAACTGTTGAATTGACTTGGTTTCCTTTTATTTTTGACCCTCAACCAAATATCGTTGCGATGCGAGGTGTTCCCGGAAAAAAGAAAACAGATCAATCTAAAATAGACTTACTGACATTTGGCCTTAGATATGGAAAGGAACAAACTACTTTTTTAGTAGACAATATAAGAGCTGAAAGAAAATTAGAAGTCAGAGAATTCGATGAAAATGAATTTTTCCCTTTTGTGGATGAATTCGGACAATACAAGCACCGAAATTGGAAAGAAAAAGTACATTCAAAAGCAGATTTAAAGAATCAAGCAAAACAAGAAACCATAGAATTAGCAAACAACCCCTTAACTGATAGAAATAAATATGGGGGATGGAAAAACGGTCCTCAATTAAAAGCAACTGGCTTTTTTAGAACAGAAAAAATAGATGGTCAATGGTGGATGGTAGACCCCGAAGGACGATTGTTTTGGACTAGCGGAGTGAATTGTGTAAATAATAATTCATATCGAACAGGTACTAGCCACAGAGAACATTATTTCGAGAAATTGCCTCAAAAAAATTCTCCTTTTTATTCTACTCAAAATTGGTCAACTCATGGTTTTTATAAAGACAAAATCCCATATACATCTTTTAGTTTCTTTTCTCAAAATTTAAGTTTCAAATACGGTGAAAATTGGTTGGATGATTTTAGAAACACCACAATAGATCGTTTTAAACATTGGGGAATTAACACTATAGGATTTGTTTCCGACCAAGGGCTAATTGAAAAAAAGAAGCTTCCTTATACAGGTTCTGTCTGGATTAGAAATACACCTAAAATTGAAGGATCTGATGGCTACTGGGGACCTTTCCACGATGTTTTCGATGCTAATTTTAGACTTGCCGTCAGAAATTCTGTCCAAAAACAAAAACTTGGAGCTAATGACCCTTGGTGTATTGGTTTCTTTGTTGACAATGAATTATCATGGGGAAATTCAGGTTCTTTAGCCATTGGTGCTCTTAAAAGTGAGGCTACTCAACCTGCGAAAATTGAATTTATAAATGACTTAAAGTCTAAATATAATTCTGTAGATGCGTTAAATAAATCTTGGGATTCAAATTATAAAAGCTGGAATGATTTACTCCAAAATAAGAACCCTAAAATCAGTAATTCTCATCCAGATGCATTAGCCTTTTATGCTAAACTAGCAGACACCTATTTTAAAACCATTAATGAAGAATTAAAAGCAGTAGCACCAAATAATAATTATCTAGGGTGTCGCTTTGCTTGGGGGAATAATAAATACGTGATGACCGCTGCTTCAAAATATATGGATATCATTAGTTTCAATAAATATGAATATAGTATCCATCATGTAACACTACCTAAAGGCATTGACAAACCAATTATGATCGGCGAGTTTCACTATGGAAGTTTAGATCAAGGAGGCTTACATGTCGGTGTCCGTGGGGCCACAAGCCAAGCTGATCGAGGACAAAAATATCAAGATTATATAAGAAGTGGTCTTGGTAACCCTTTGGTCGTTGGAGCACATTGGTTTCAGTATATTGATCAACCTATCACTGGTCGTGGTGATGGAGAAAATTACAATGTTGGATTGGTAGATGTTTGCGATCGTCCTTTTTACCCATTAACAAACAAAATAAAGGAGACCAACACTAACTTGTATGAATATCGTTTCAATAAGCTTTTTAAAAAGTAATTTATGAATTTAAAAAAAATAATAGCGATTCTCGCTTTTCAACTCCCTACTTTTTTAAATGCTCAAAGTAACACAACACCTTATTTTGGTCAACCTAACCCAGAAAACACCCCTAAGGTTTTTGCTCCTGAAATGGTTTCTAAAAAAGGCAGGTTAGAACATGGAATTTCGTTCTCTTCCAATATTGAAGAAATGGTTTTTGGGGTTTTAAAAGAAGATGGTTCTTGTGGGCACATTTTATATACTACAGTCGAAAATCAACAATGGGGTTCTCCAAAGGCTTTCAAGCCACTAGAAAATGAATGCACTTATTTACCTTATTTGACCCCAAATAACAATAGCATACTTTTTGCCAAAAACAAAAAGGGTTCTAATGATGGCACTACAGATATTTGGAAAATAAAAAAAGAACATCATCATTGGGCATTACCTGAACGTATTGAAAACCCTATCAGTTCATTAAGCAGAGAGGCTAGTGCCTGTATGACAGAAAACAACACTATTTATTTTTCTTCGAATAGAAATTGTGAAGGAAAGGAAAATTGTTATACCGCCGATCTATTCTATTCGAAACTCGAAAACGGTACCTATTCAAAAGCGCAACCTATAACTGAATTTGCTTCTCCGAATGATGAAGAAAGTGTTTTTATATCCCCAAAAGAAGATTATATCATTTTTTGCAGATATACGGATCAAAAGACTTGGATGGATTTATATATCAGCTATCGAGATATTGAAGACACTTGGACAACTCCAAAAATTATTGATTCCACTATTAATTCTAAATACTGGGACAGAAGGCCCTTTGTTAGTTATGATAACCAGTTCTTATTCTTTACAAGGTTAGAGATGAATGAAAATGGATTACAAGAATCTGACATTTATTGGGTTAATACTTCTCGATTATTTAAGCCCTTTGTTTACCATAAAATACCTGAAATTAATACTGAAGTAAATAGAAAGTTTAGATTTCATATACCTAAAGATTATTTTAAAGATATCGATGACCATGGACTGCAAATTACATTTGAAAATCCTGAATTAGAATGGTTGACTTTTAATACTAAAAAGATGATCTTAAAAGGGACTCCTAAAGAATCTGGTACTTTCAAACTTATATTGACAGCTACAGATCGTTTTTCAAACATTACCTCAAGCATTATAAATCTAAAAATCGAAGAATCTAAATAACATATAGATTCTTCGGTTTTTTAAATTCATCTAGCTATTAAGACTTATTTTATTACTAATCAAAGTGATTCTAAAATAATTTTAATTGATCACTATTAAAAGCCCCTTCCAACTGAAGTAATTTTTCTTTTGCTATTAATCCACCTGCATAACCCGTTAAACTTCCATCACTACCAATTACTCGATGACAGGGTATCATTATACTAATAGCATTAGCTCCATTTGCAGAAGCTATAGCACGTATAGCCAATGGATTCTTTAATTTTTCAGAAAGTTCTTGATATGAAGAAGTCTTTCCATAAGGAATCTTCTGTAATGCTTCCCAAACTGTCTTTTGAAAATCTGTACCTACCAATAGTAATGGAATATCAAAATTTCTTCGATCTTCATTAAAATATTCTTCCAATTGTTTTTTAGTATTACTAATAACATCAGAATCTTTTTCTTCTACAAATGAAGCCTTCAATTTTTTTAGAAGCCTTTGATCTACTGTATTTCTTTGCTTTCGATACTTCCAATCACACAGACATAGCTTATCCTGAAAAGCACCTAAAAGCAGCTCACCATGTGGCGACTTATATTCTGAAACTTCAATATGCATACTCTTAACAACTAAGGGTTAGTAGACCATAATGCAGCTCGAGTAACCATAGCTCTTCTTGGTAATTTCAAATTAGAAACTATTAAGGCTGCAAAATCTTCGGGCTGCAACACTTTATCTGGGTTACCATCGGTAATCGCTAAATCTTTTGTCGTCATATCCGAAGCTATAGTACTAGGCGTAAGGGCACAAACACGAATATTATTTTTACGCACTTCTTTCATCAAAGAATCTGAAAACCCTAAAACCCCAAACTTTGATGCCGAATATGCTGAAATAGTTGCATTACCTGCTAAACCTGCTGTAGATGATACATTAAAAATATCTCCTTCATTTTTAGCTACTAAAATTGGTAGCACCTCTTTTGTCACATAATAGCTTCCCAGTAAATTAACTTTTATAATATCTTCCCATTGATCTACAGGCATATCCACTACAGAACCCATTGCCGCTATACCTGCATTATTAACCAAGATATCTAATGTTCCGAAATCTGCAATAATCTGATTGACCCCATGCTGTACTGCCCCATAATCAGAAACATCAAAAACTGCATAAGTAGCCGCTACCCCTAAATCTTTTAGTTCTAAAACTACTGCTTTTAGCTTTTCTTCATTTCTCCCAGTAATGGCAACATCAATCCCTTCTTTAGCAAATGCTAATGCTGTTGCTTTCCCTAATCCACGGGTACCTCCTGTGATAATTGCTTTCTTCCCTTTTAATTCACTCATGATTTTTCAAAAAATAGTTCCTAATAAATATAAAACAAAGCAACTAGGTGTCACCTTAAATATCTACTAAAAACAACAAAACCCCTAAAACAAAAAAGTTTTAGGGGTTTTAATCACTTTATAAATTTCTAATTCAGCACTACGGTTTTAGCATGAATTCCTTTTATGGTATTTACTAAAAAATCTCTTATCAAACCATTCACTATCCACAATTCTATTTTGTTTCGTTGTAAAATCTCTGCGGCTTGTATTTTAGAAGTCATCCCCCCTGTTCCGTGCGATGATTTAGCATCAGAAATCTCAGCTTTCAACCCTTCTAAATCATTTACTTCTGTGATAGTCTCTGGACTTCCTGCTTTCATAGAAGCCTTCGTATAAATTCCATTAGTATTGGTAGCTATCACACATAAATCAACTTCAAGTAAAGCTGCTGTCAAAGCAGCTAGTTTATCATTATCCCCAAATTTAATTTCCTCCGTAGAAACTGTATCATTCTCATTGATAATAGGTATGTAACCATTATCTAATAATACGGAAATCGTATTAGAAATATTCAACTGTGTATCCTTATTTTCAAAATCGGCATAGGATAATAAACACTGAGAAGTCAATAAACCTTCTTTTGAAAATGCTTCTTGAAATAATCGCATTAAATAAGGTTGCCCAATACTTGCCAACGCTTGTTTAACTACAATATTAGTTTCAACATCTTGTAGCTTTACAAATTCCTTAGCCGCAGCAACAGCCCCCGAACTCACGATAATAAAATCGAACTCGTCTTTTAATTGAGCTACTTGCGAAGCTACATCTGCTAATTTCTCTCTAGAGATTGCATCTGTTTCTTGCGTTAGGGTATTGCTTCCTAATTTTAGTAATAACCTTTTTTTAGCGGATTTGCCCTTCGCCATGTACATACCATTTATTGGTTACCAAATGCTGCAATCCTATCGGACCACGTTGGTGTAATTTATCTGTTCCAATGGCAAGCTCTCCTCCTAATCCAAATTCAAAACCATCCGTAAAACGTGTAGAAGCATTATGATATACTGCCGCACAATCTACTGCCGCCATAAATAATTGAGCTTCTCCTTTGTTTTTAGTAGTAATCGTTGCTGAGTGCCCACCACTATATTTATTGATCTTTTGGATTGCTGCTTCAGTACCTGATATATTCCCTACTACAATCTTATAATCCAAAAATTCTTCATACCAAATCTTATCATTTGGTATTACACTAACGTTATTATCTTGAGCAAACGTTGCGTCACCAAGGATCTCTACATTTGATTCTCGAAGGCGTTCTAATAGTTTAGTTTCAAAAGCTTCCTTATTCGGTAATAATTCATCAATTATCACTTTATCCACAGCATTACAAGCCGAAATTTTTGCCGTTTTCGCGTTTACAATAATATCTAATGCCATTTCCTGATCTGCTTCAGAATGAACATAGACAAAATTATTCCCTCGACCACTCACTATTACAGGACACTGAGCATGCTCTTTTACAAAAGCTATCAATCGTTCGCCACCGCGAGGTACAATTAAGTCGATACGCTGCGTAGGATTTTTTAAAAATGCTTGTGTTTCTGTTCGGTTATAATTTAAGTACTCTACCCAATCAGAAGACACATTATTTGCTTCTAATGCTTTATGCCATAAATCGACGATTGCAAGATTAGAATTCAAGCTTTCTTTACCTCCTTTTAATAAAATCTTATTTCCAGACTTGAATGCTATCCCTCCTGCTTCGATCGTAACATCAGGGCGAGATTCATAAATAATCATCACCGTACCAAAAGAGGCCGTACGATTATATACTTGCATTCCATTTTCGTGTTTAAAACTAAAACGTTCTACCCCTACCGGATCTTCTAAACTTGCTAATTGACGTAGAGACTCTACCATCCCCTCAATCTTAGCATCGTTCACTTTAAGACGGTCACCCATGGCTAAATCGGCACCATCGTAACTATCCATATCTATCTTATTAGCTTTTAAAATAGCCTTTGCATTATCTTTGACCAATACCATCATGGTCTCCAACACTGCATTTCTTTTTTCTATACTTAGTATCATATATTTCTTTTAGTTGTCAGTTGTCTGTTTTTAGTTGTTAGATTTCCTAATCTATACAACCAAAGAACATAAACCACACCATGAAACTTTTAGACTTCCTCAGTAACTACTTCTTTTACCGCTTCAATAAATGCATCTATCTGATCTGTCTGAATAGTCAATGGAGGTAAAATACGTAATAGGTTTTTATTCTTCGCTCCGCCCGTAAACATTTTCTTGTCATAGATCAATTGCTTTCGCATCTCTCCAACAGGCTCTCCAAATTCGATTCCTAACATCAAACCTCTCCCTTTTAACCGAACTACTCCAGGTATTTCACTTGCTTTTTCCATGAAGTACTCACCTGTAATAGCTGCCTTTCCTATTAAAGATTCTTTCTCTAATACATCTAACACTGCAATACACGCAGCACAAGCTAAATGATTTCCTCCAAAAGTAGTTCCTAACAAACCATATTTAGATTCGATATGTGGAGCAATTAAAATTCCTCCTATGGGAAATCCATTCCCCATACCTTTTGCCATAGAGATAATATCTGGCTGTATTCCATGATGCTGAAATCCAAAGAATTTCCCAGTTCTTCCAAAACCAGACTGCACCTCATCTAATATTAGGCAAGTATCATTCTCTTTGGTAAGCTTTTCTAGTCCTTGAAAAAATGCAGTTTCGGCTTCATCTAACCCTCCTACTCCTTGTATTGGCTCAATGATCACCGCACAAACATCTCCTTTTTTCAATTCAGCCTCTACAAGATCTAAATCACCCATAGGTAAAATAATTACTTCTTGCTGTGCATTGATTGGAGCAATAATTGCCTTATTATCTGTTGCTGCTACTGCCGCAGAAGTACGTCCGTGAAACCCGTTTTGAAACGCAATTACTCTCTGCTTTCCATTATGAAAAGAAGCTAGCTTCAATGCATTTTCATTTGCTTCTGCTCCTGAACTACATAAGAACAATTCATATTCATCACATCCGGAAAGTGCTCCTAATTTATCTGCCAATTCCTTCTGCAACGAATTTTGAACAGCATTACTATAGAAACCTATATTATCTAATTGTGACTTTAATTTATGAACATAATGAGGGTGTGAATGACCAATAGAAATTACGGCATGCCCTCCATACAAGTCTAAATATTCTTTGCCTTCCTCATCCCAAACAGTACAATCTTCTGCCTTAACTGGCTCCACATTATACAATGGATATACGTCGAATAGTTTCATTTCTTTTTATAGTATTAAGTACAAAGCATTAAGTACAAAGACTTAATCACTATGCGCTTTTATTAGCATTAAGAAATACTAAAAAATTATTAATAAATAAAGTCTTAATACTCTGTACTAAGTACTTTTTACTACTTAAAAGCCACTGCTTTTAAGCTCTAATCCTGTTTTCTCATCTAACCCGAACATTAAATTCATATTGTGAATCGCTTGTCCTGATGCTCCTTTTATTAAGTTGTCAATAACAGAAGTTACTAGAATCATTCCATCCTTAACATCTACATGTAGGATACATTTATTTGTATTTACTACTTGCTTCAATGCTATTGGAGTGTTCGAAATTACCACAAACGTAGCATCCTTATAAAAATCTTCGTATAATTTTACTGCTTGTTCCACAGTTCCATCAAACTTAGTATATGCTGTTGCGTAAATACCACGGCTAAAGTTACCTCTATTAGGAATAAAGAAAACTGGCTGATCGTGATTTGACTGCAACTGCTTTGCACTCTGGTTGATTTCCCCTAAATGCTGATGAGTAAACACCTTATAACTTGAAAAATTATTATCTCTCCAACTAAAGTGCGTTGTAGGTGATGGAGAAACTCCAGCCCCTGTACTTCCCGTAGTTGCATTTACATGTACTGCATCGTTTATCTTTCCTGCTCCTGCCAATGGTAATAAGGCATGCTGAATTGCTGTTGCAAAACATCCTGGATTTGCAATATTCTTTGCCTTAACAATATCCGATTTATTCAATTCGGGCAATCCATATACGAAATCTCTTCCTTGAAATTCCTTATCGGCTAACAAACGAAAATCGTTTCCTAAATCAATCACTTTCGTTGCTTCCGAAAAAGTATTGGCTTCTAAGAAAGTCCTAGAACGCCCATGACCTAAACATAAAAACAATACGTCTACACCTGGATTCACCGTATCAGTAAATAGCACATCAGATTCACCTATTAAATCCGCGTGTGCTACATGTAGTGGCTTTCCTGCATTAGTAGTACTAAATACAAAATCAATTTCTGTATTCGGGTGATGAATTAATAATCTTAATAATTCTCCTGCCGTATATCCCGAACCTCCTACGATTCCTATTTTTAATTTCTTCATAACAATAGTACAAAGTACAAAGTAAAGAGTACAAAGACTTCAATGCTACAATAACAAATCTTTGTACTGTGTACTCTTTACTCAGTACTATTTATTCGAAAGTTTTATTCACATTATGGTAAATCTTATTTGCATTACCATATATTTTAATGAATCCTTTTGCTTCTTCAGCTGACCATCCGTTATTTACTTCTCCGTACTGTCCGAAGTCTGATTTCATTAAATCAAATTCAGATTCGATTCCAACTAAGCTAAAGTTATATGGCTTCAACTCTACAATTACATTTCCTGTTACCGAGCCCTGAGAGCTTTCCATAAAAGCTTCTACATCCCTCATTACTGGATCTAAATAATTTCCTTCATGTAACAACATTCCGTACCAGTTTGCTAACTGATCTCCCCAATATTGTTGCCATTTCGTTTGTGTATGCTTCTCTAATAAATGGTGCGCTTTTATGATCACCATCGGAGCTGCTGCTTCAAAACCAACACGACCTTTTATACCGATAATCGTATCTCCCACATGAATATCACGCCCAATAGCGAACTGACTAGCCAATTCTTCTAACTTCTGAATATTCTTAACTGGCGAATCTTTCTCTCCATTCAACCCAACAAGCTCTCCTTTTTCGAAATTTAAGATTACTTTTTCAGCATCTTCTCGTTGTAATTGACTTGGGTACGCTTCACTAGGTAAAGCTTCATTAGATGTTAATGTTTCTTTTCCTCCAACACTTGTTCCCCAAATACCCTTATTAATAGAATATTGTGCTTTCTCCCAAGAATAATGTACTCCGTATTTTTCTAAATATTCTACCTCTTCTTGACGCGTTAAACTTAAGTCGCGAATTGGAGTAATAATTTCTATTTCTGGTGCTAATGTTTGAAAAATAGCATCGAAACGAATTTGATCATTTCCTGCACCTGTACTACCATGTGCAATGTATTTTGCTCCTACAGATTTTGCATATTCTATAACTTCAATAGCTTGAAAAATACGTTCTGCACTTACAGATAATGGATATGTGTTGTTCTTTAACACATTCCCATAAATTAAATACTTTACTGCTTTTTGGT
The DNA here is from genome assembly GCA_947493035.1 of uncultured Aquimarina sp. Lineage (GTDB taxonomy): Bacteria > Bacteroidota > Bacteroidia > Flavobacteriales > Flavobacteriaceae > Aquimarina. The sequence goes on along the minus strand of CANLOW010000006.1, from coordinate 48,892 downwards.
AAAATTTATCTAAAATCGTAAGATTTGCATGAGATTTACTTCCGATTGCATAAGCACGCTCTTCCGTTTCTTTCAATTCTTCTTCTGAAAATCCACCTGTGTTTACTAACACGGTATGAACTTCCATGTTTTTTTCATGCATCAAATACTTTACGCAATAGGTAGTATCTAAACCACCACTATAAGCAACTACTACTTTTTCCATCTTTCAGCTACGCTGAGGCTGTCAGCTATCGGCTATCAGCTATCAGCTTATTTTAATTATTTCTAATATCTAAAATCTAACTTCTAACAGCGAAGCGATCTATTTTAACTCTCTAATATGTGATTCAAAATAAGGATTTACATAATACTTATAATGATCTTCATCTCTTAACTTCCCTATTTCCTCTAAGGTATCGACTAATACTTTTGACATTTGAGATAAGGTTACAAACTTCATCCCCAACAACTCATTATTATGATGTACAATAGTGGCTCTTGCAATTGATATTACAAAATCACTTTTATACAACTCGGTCAAATTGTACATTAACAATAACCCTAGATTAAAGTTACGATACGTTGCCTTCACCCATAACGAAGCTCTCTCATAAACTGCATGTTCATTGACCATGTGTTTATGTGCAAAAATATGCCCTACTACTTCATCACCTTTTTTCAATAGATAACAACCATTTTCTAAACGATCTTTAAGCATTTCTTTACTTGTAAAATACATTAAAGATTGCGCCTTTGATCTTTCAGAAATTGTATCTAATACAGATTCTGGTAATTCATAGACTAACTGAAGCGTCAAACCTTGTTCTTCACAATACGTTTCTGCTTTTGTTATAATACTTTTAATATCCTTCTCCAATATCATCATTATTAAGAGCACTAATAATTAACACCCTAAAAGCTCAACACAAACTTGTATTGATATTTTTTACTACAAAATATAATTAACGAAAATGATGAAAGCGATTGCTTTCTCAAAGATAAACACCCACTAGGGGCGTCGAACTGGAAAACGCACAGCGATACCTTTAGCAGAAATTGCTAAAGCTGAAGAGATAATTGATATGTGGTTTCCTGTTTTCACCGAAGTTTCCATACGTAATTATTAACTCTAAATCGTCGGCCGAAGCCCCTTTCGTTAATATTTAGAGCGCAAAAATAGTAATTAGTTGTTAGTTATGGGTTATACAGGTGTTAGTTTTTTCATTAAATGATTTAAAAATCACCTTATCACCAAGAAGAACTGAACCAAAATCTAACATCCTTAAACTTGATTAATGTTTTTTTTTATAATAATTACAGGTGTATCATACATATAAACACACCTGTATAAACACGAATTCAAGCTAAAGTCGTTATAACTTAACAGACATTTTAGCTGCTAAGCCTTTTGTTTTCTGTGTTACTTTTTCTACATCTCCTCCTTTTTCATCGTAGCACACCACAACTGCCATTCTTCGATTTGGTCGACTTGAAGGTTTACCAAAGATTCTAAAATCGGTATTTACTTCCCCTGAAACCATTTCCGCACCTATTACTTCAGGGTTTTGAGAATTCCCTTTAGCCAAAACAACTGCCGAAGCACCTATACGTTCTTGTGTAATTTCTCCAATAGGTAGACCTAAAATCGCTCGGAGATGTAATTCGAATTCATTTAAATTTTGAGTATTTGCCAACGTTACCATTCCTGTATCATGTGGTCTTGGCGATAATTCAGAAAAATAAACACCATCATCTCCTATAAAAAACTCTACTCCCCAAATACCAGATCCCGTCAAGGCTTCTGTTACTTTAGCTGCCATTTGCTGCGCTTCTTCTAAATGTGCAGCCTGCATTGGCATAGGTTGCCAGCTTTGTTGATAATCTCCTCCTTCTTGCACATGTCCAATGGGTGGACAAAAAAGAGTCTCTCCATTATTTTGAGTAACTGTTAATAATGTAATTTCATAATTAAAATTCACAAAAGCTTCTACGATTACTTCTGCAACATCTCCTCGTGAACCTTCTTGAGAATAATTCCATGCTTTTTCGATATCTGCTTCACTCTTTATGGTACTCTGCCCTTTCCCACTAGAAGACATCAACGGCTTTACCACACATGGTATACCAACTTCATTTACTGCCTTTTCTAATTCCTCTACCGAAGTTGCATAACGATAGTCTGCTGTTTTTAATCCTAAATCTTTTGCTGCAAGATCACGAATCGCTTTTCGATTCATGGTATAATTCGCTGCTTTAGCAGAAGGCACGACATTGTATCCTTGTTCTTCATAAGCATAAAATCGTTCGGTACGAATGGCTTCTATTTCAGGAACAATAAAATCTGGCTTATGCTTTTCTACTACTGCATCAAGAGCTTCTCCATCTAGCATATTAATCACTTCAAAATCATGAGCCACTTGCATCGCTGGGGCTTTTTCATAACTATCAACAGCAATAACATGCTGCCCTATTCGTTGCGCTGCAATCACAAATTCTTTACCTAATTCACCTGATCCTAATAACAGTATTTTAGCCATAACAAAAGATTTAGACCACAAAAATAATTAATGATTCCTCCAATTAAACTTCGAGTCTATTTTTCTTATTAACCATTTATCATAAATGTGTTTTTTTCAAACCACCTCTCTATTTAACAAAAACAAATAATTTATATTTTTTACGATTTATGCACACCTAAATCGTTTGAAACATCTATTTTGTAGTAATTATTATCACTTTACAACATGACTCGAAAAAGCAGAACTCTAGGAGAATTTATAATTGAAAATCAATCTGATTTCCCATATGCTAATGGAGAGTTATCAAGATTAATTAATTCAATAAGACTTGCTGCTAAAGTAGTAAGTCATAAAGTTAACAAAGCAGGTCTTGTTGACATTACTGGCGCAGCTGGTGAAGTTAACATCCAAGGGGAAAACCAACAAAAACTAGATGTTTTTGCTAATGAAACTTTTATAAATTCTTTAGTAAACAGAGAAATTGTATGCGGAATAGCTTCCGAAGAAAACGATAGTTTTATTACCATTAAAGGACAGAATAAAGATCATAAAAACAAGTACATCTTATTAATGGATCCTCTAGACGGAAGTTCAAACATAGACGTAAATGCTTCCGTAGGAACTGTTTTTTCTATTTACCGAAGAGTAACACCTGTTGGTACTCCTGTAACTATGGAAGACTTCCTTCAACCAGGGAATTTACAAGTTGCTGCTGGATATATTGTTTATGGAACCTCGACTATTTTAGTTTATTCTACAGGAAATGGAGTGAATGGTTTTACTCTAAATCCAGCTCTAGGAACATATTATTTATCGCATCCTGACATTAAAATCCCAGAAGACGGAACTATATATTCTGTAAACGAAGGACATTATCGTCGATTTCCCCAAGGAATTAAAAACTACATTAAATATTGCCAAGAAGAAAAAGGCAATCGCCCTTACACCTCTAGATACATAGGCTCTTTAGCGAATGACATGCACAGAAACCTTTTAAAAGGAGGAATCTATATGTACCCAAGTTCGAGTAAAGCCCCTAAAGGAAAACTAAGACTTCTATACGAATGCAATCCTATTGCTTTTATAGTAGAGCAAGCTGGCGGAAAAGCTATTGATGGCTATCAACGTATTCTAGATATTAAACCCACAGAACTTCATGAACGCATTCCTTTTGTTTGTGGAAGTAGTAATATGGTCGACAAAGTTGAAGAATTCATGAAGGAAGCCGATGAAAATTAAAGCTTCACTCCGAACGAAAAAACAATAATGGTAACACTACAGTTTAAAAAATAACAATAAAGAGTCGACGCGATCAAAAAAACAGCTTAGTTTTGCAAGTGATGAATTGTTTATTAACAGGAGCAACTGGAATTGTAGGGAGTCATATTTTATTTGAATGGCTTAAAACCTCTTTAATTGAAAAATCGGTAGATAAAATTTATACGGTTATTCGAGAAACTTCAATTTCCCCAAAAGAGCGTTTACTTCAAATTTTAAATGATGATGCTCGTCCTGATTTCATGAATAATTTATCGATTGAAGATTGCTTATCAAAAATTGAGATTATTTCTAGTGATGTAAGTTCGTTATCCAAAGAATCTATAGCCGAATTGCCTTTTGATACAGTATTGCATTGTGCAGGGAACACCAACTTACAACATACAGACATTACAGCCGAAGAGGTAAAAAAGCAAAATTATAATGTCACTCAGCATTTGCTACAAATTCTCCCAAAATCTGTAAATCGTTTTTTATACGTAAGCACTGCTTTTTCATTTGGAATTCAAGAAAATGAAGTTTCTGATAACATTGACAATCACAATGTAACTTCTTTTCGAAATCCTTACGAAGGTTCTAAATATGAATCGGAAAAACTAGTGCGAGAATTCGGGGAAGCAAAATCAATTCACACTCAAATCCTAAGACCTAGTATTGTTTGTGGCCGATTGTTGGAAGCTCCCTTTTTCACAACACCTAAGTTTGACGTGTTTTATAGCTGGCCTTTGTTTTTACACCGCTACGCAAAAAAATGCACAGATACTTTTCGTATTTGGATTGATAAAACCAGCGGACTAAACATTGTACCTGTTGATTTTGTTGCTAAGACCATTCTACATGCTTATTTAAACCCTGAACTTAAGGAGGTGAATATTGTAAACCCCAAACCGATACTACATCAAGAATATTTAAGCAAAGTACTAAGGGCTTTTGGGATTGAAGACTTTGAATATGTTTCCGAAAAACCGCTAAACCTTAATCTTTTCGAAGAATTATATTACAAAACGATTGGACAGGTTTTCGAGAAGTACGTAAGCATACCCGATCTTCGTTATGAAGCTACACAAATCAAGCAATTGATAAACGAATTTAACCTTGATCTTTCTTTAGGAGTTCATCAAAATTTCATGAATCTCATCGATCACTCTATTGAGAAGGAATTCAAAAAAAGCTATATTTAACCGTCTTATTTTAGCAAGAATCAAAGCATTTGACACATGCCTAAAAAGAAAATTCTCATATTTGGCGGTAGTGGGTTCCTTGGAAATGCCTTGTACAAGGAATTAAATTCTTATTACAACACTTTTGCTACTTTTAGCACAGACAATACAACATTTGAAAAAAATCAAAAATTTTATCAATTTGATTTTGAACAAGATCCTGTAACTATTTTACTAGAAAATATTCAACCTGATATTATCATATCTGCGGTTCGAGGAAATTTCACTTCCCAAATACATTTTCACAATGAACTTATATCATGGGTTTATAAAAATGAATGCAAAATTATTTTTTTAAGTAGCGCTAATGTTTTTGACCGATTCACTAACTACCCTTCTTATGAATATGACAAAACGCTAAGTGAGAGTGTTTATGGTCACTTTAAAATAAAAATAGAAAATGCATTGATGCGACTACCTTTACACAAACATATTGTCGTACGATTACCAATGATTTATGGTCACGGGTCTGAACGTGTTCAAGAAATAAAAACACTGTATCACCTAAAGTCACCAATCGAAGTATTTCCTAACGTAGTAACAAACGCTACTACAGTTTCCCGGTTTACACAACAAATTCATTACCTAATCAACAGAAATAAAAAAGGTGTTTTTCATTTAGGAAGTAAAGATCTAACTCATCACAGCGACCTAATTAAAGGTATCTGCGATATTTTGAATTTAAAAAGCCCCATTTTCAAAAAAGTTTTTGACAGTAATGATGATCGTTATCTAGCCGTTCTACCAAAAGATAACACTTTACCAAAGTACTTACATTATACCATTGACGATGTAGTGACTGAAAGTATTAAAATATAGTTTCTATTCTGGCTTGTATATTACCGTTATTATGGCTGACTCTTTCTTATGAAGAAAACCCATTGTTTCAAATCTTTTATCATCACTCAATAATTCAATTTTAGGAGTATTTGGACTAAGCTCTCCTTCATTCAATGCAACCATTTTAAACTTATTCTCTCCTTCATGAAGCTTAATCAATTTATGGTTTTTTTGAGCCGTAACCACATAGTCTCTTAACACCAGTTTACCATCATGAAAAAGATTAATTTTATCTCCATCTTCTTGTCCCACATCCCAAAAAGAGATCATGACTTCAGGCTTCTTAACAAAAATGTTTAAGTTTTCATTTTTAGACAATCTCTTAATAGTCATACTGTCCAGAAGCTTCTTAGGGTTAAACTTCTTTTTTTCTTCTACGGTTAGTTTTTTGCTTTTTTCAATTTTCGCTGTAACCTTCTCTACTATCTTTTCTATTTTAGCCATTCTTACAGCTATAATACTTCCATTCATACAAGGATTACCATCCGGAAATTTACCCACAAAGTCCCCTTCGATTTTTATAGCCTTTTTATTGAATTTTGTATTAGAATAAAAATTTATCAAACAAAACGTCTCCTTTTCTAAACTAGATTTAGTGTACACTATTTCTTTTTCTGAAAAAGCTATTTTTTTTGTTTTCAAGTCATAATTACCCGTAATTATATTTTTAGTCTCATGCTCTCCGTTAAGGTCTGTAATCGTGTAACCAGAGATCAAAGTATCTTTGACAGAAAAGTTAATTAAAAAAGAAATCATTTGTTTTTTATCTTCTCCTAACTGTATAGCTCCCACATACTCATGCTCTTCCTGAGCAAACCCCGACAGAAATAAGAAAAAAAAGATGCAACAAAAAAAACAACGCATATTTTATGAATTATATTGAATAAAAAAATATATTTGATGTCAAACATAAACTTTTTTACAATGAACTTTAAATTATTATTTGCTTTATTAGCGTTAGTTGTTGGATCATTAACGATCACTTACGCTTCTTTTCCTGTTAAAACTACAGAGAACACAACTGTAGAAAATGTAGAAGAAGTAAAAGCTGCTTCTGGTTTTGCTGCTGCTAGTGGAAAAAGCCAAGTAACTGCATTAATCCTTGTATTATTAGTTGGAGGATTAGGAATACACAGATTTTACTTAGGTTACATGTGGCAAGGTGTTGTACAGTTGTTGACTTTAGGTGGATGTGGTATCTGGTCTTTAATTGACTTAGTACGTATTATTACTGGTGACTTACAGCCTAAAGATGGTACTTACTCTAAAACGCTTTAATCATCTTGAAGAGTATTAAAGAAAAACTTACGAAAGTATATTTATGGGGCATAGTAATTGCCCCTTTTTTACTTTTTTTACTTCCTGCAGATCATTTCGATCATGGTCAAAGTATATGTCTATCCGTATTACTTGCTGGTATTGAATGCTATGCTTGCGGTATGACAAGAGGCGTTATGCATATGCTACACCTAGACTTTGCTGCTGCTTGGGAATTTAACAAACTTACTTTTATTGTTGTACCTCTACTTTTTCTGTATTGGTTAAGATGTTTTTATGTTGTCCAAAACTTACCAACTCCTAAGTTTTTAGACAAAATAATGAATTTACCGTCCAAGAATCATCAAGAAGCTAGTTAACATAACTACTTTCCTCCTTCTTGTAACTACCTTTTAAATTCTTCTTTGTTAAAAAACAAATTTGCTTTCACGTAGCCTTCTGCTTATGTTTGTATTCTTGTTAAAAAAGACATTCCATGGGAAGAGCATTTGAGTTCAGAAAAGCTAGAAAAATGAAGCGCTGGTCTGCTATGGCAAAGACATTTACGCGCATAGGTAAAGATATCGTAATGGCTGTTAAGGAAGGTGGACCCGACCCTGATGCTAATTCACGACTAAGAGCCGTTATACAAAATGCAAAGGCTGCTAATATGCCTAAGGATAATGTCGAGCGTGCTATAAAAAGAGCTTCCGACAAAGACCAAGGAGACTATAAAGAAGTCCTTTTTGAAGGTTATGCACCACACGGTATAGCTATTCTTGTAGAAACTGCCACCGATAACAACAATCGTACTGTAGCTAACGTCAGAGCGCATTTTAATAAATGTAATGGTAATTTAGGTACTTCTGGTTCTGTAGAGTTCATGTTTGATCACACTTGTAATTTCAAAATTAAAGGAGATGATCTTGACCCTGAAGAATTAGAGTTAGAATTTATTGACTTCGGAGCCGAAGAAATTTTTACTGACGAAGAAGACAATTCCATTATGATTTACGGTCCTTTTGGAAGTTTTGGAGCGATTCAAAAAGAATTAGAAAGCCGTGAAATTGAAATAATTTCTTCTGGTTTTGAACGTATTCCTCAAGTAACAAAAGAACTTAGTGGTGATGCACTTACCGAAGTCGAAAAATTACTAGAAAGACTAGAAGAAGATGATGATGTACAAAATGTGTATCATTCTATGGTTGAAGCAGAATAATATTATATTAATTTAAATCCCATTTCTTACACAATACCATCAAGTTAAACTAACATTCAAAATCTCACCTACTACATGGGAAAAATCATTGCTATTGCGAATCAAAAAGGAGGCGTTGGAAAAACAACCACTTCTGTAAACTTGGCTGCTTCACTTGGTGTCCTTGAAAAAAAAGTACTCCTAATTGATGCTGACCCACAAGCTAATGCCACTTCCGGTTTAGGCGTTGATGTTGAATCTGTTGAACTAGGCACATACCAATTATTAGAGCATACAGCTTCTGCTAGTGATTGTATCGTAGATACCACAGCTCCAAATGTATCTCTAATTCCATCACATATTGATTTAGTTGCTATTGAAATCGAACTTGTCGACAAAGAACAGCGCGAATATATGATGAAGAAAGCCCTAAAAGATATAGAGAAGAACTATGACTACATCTTAATAGATTGTGCTCCTTCACTGGGTCTACTTACTTTAAATGCACTAACTGCATCAGATTCAGTAGTAATTCCTATTCAATGTGAATATTTTGCTCTTGAAGGTTTAGGGAAATTATTAAATACTATTAAAAGTGTACAAAAAATACACAATAAAGATTTAGACATAGAAGGCTTATTGTTAACTATGTATGATGCTCGTTTACGTCTATCAAATCAAGTTGTCGAAGAAGTTACAAAGCACTTTAACGATATGGTATTTAAAACGATCATACAAAGAAATGTACGTTTAAGTGAAGCTCCTAGTTTTGGAGAGAGTATTATAAATTTTGATGCTACTAGTAAAGGAGCTCAAAATTATTTAAGCTTAGCAAACGAAATTATAGAAAATAACAAGTAGGATTTATGACAAAGAAAGCTGGAAAAAAACAAGCTCTAGGACGAGGACTTTCTGCTTTATTGAAAGACCCTGAAAATGACATACAATCTGCGGAAGACAAAAATGCAGACAAGGTTGTTGGTAATATCATTGAGTTGGAGTTAGATGCTATCGAAGTCAATCCTTTTCAACCAAGAACACATTTTAATGAAGATACGCTAAATGAACTAGCTACTTCGATAAAGGAACTTGGAGTCATTCAACCTATTACAGTTCGTAAATTAAGTTTCAACAGATATCAATTAATTTCTGGTGAACGTCGTTATCGAGCTTCTAAAAAAATTGGGTTAAAAACAATACCAGCTTACATACGTATTGCCAATGATAACGAATCATTGGAGATGGCTTTGGTTGAAAATATTCAACGTCACGATTTAGATCCTATTGAAATTTCTCTTTCTTACCAACGTTTGATGGATGAAATATCCCTTACTCAAGAGCAATTAAGCGACCGAGTCGGAAAAAAACGTTCGACTATAGCTAATTATCTTCGCCTATTAAAGCTAGACCCTATCATTCAAACAGGAATGCGAGATGGTTTCTTAGGTATGGGACATGGCAGAGCACTAATTAACATTGAAGACATTGACATACAATTAGATGCTTACGAACAAATAATTGAAAAAGGCTTATCTGTTCGTGCAACAGAAGAATTAGTAAGAAGTCTTACTAATAAACAAAGTACTGCAAAATCTAAAATTTCTGTAGTCCCTGAATATATCAATCAAGGTAGTGAACGGTTATCAGACTTTTTCGGCGCTAAGATTGACATCAAGGCAGCAGCTAATGGAAAAGGAAAAATTAGTATTCCTTTCTCTTCGAAAGAAGATTTTAAACGTATTCAGAAATTATTGAATCTTGATTAGATTTTTATTTATACTTATAACAGCAATATCCTTAAGTAGTGTCTTCGCCCAAGATGACACTACTTTTGTTATTGGTGTTGACTCTGTTCGTATTGAAAAACGAGCTATTAAGAAAAAAGAACGAATAGCCAAACGAGAAGCTAGGCGCATAAAAAACATTCGTCCTTATAATGCTCTTGCCCCTTCTAAAGCTGCTTTTTATTCGGCTGTACTCCCAGGCTTAGGACAGGCCTATACTGGGAAATATTGGAAAATCCCTATCGTCTATGGAGCACTTGGGACAGGTGTAGGAATTGCCTTATGGAATTTAGATCGCCAAAACGAAATAAGGGATATTTTCAAAGACCGAAAAAGAGGCATTCGAACAGATCGTTTTATCGACCCCAATACTGGTCAAGAACTAGTTTCTGACGATGGTTTAGCTAGAGCCCAGCGAAATTTCCAACGTCAAAAAGAGTTATCGATAGCCATATCTATAGGCTTATATGTTCTTCAAATTATAGATGCTAATGTCACAGCGCATCTCCAACAATATAACTTAAACGATAAACTTTCTTTAGCACCAAAACTAGAGATCGACAACTTCAATACCTCTCCAAATTACGGGATGTCATTGAAATACAATTTTTAGAAAAAAATAAAAGTATATTCGTCACAGAAAAGCATAACAAATATGAAAATTGCACTTTTAGGATACGGAAGAATGGGTAAAGCAATTGAGAAAATTGCTATTGAAAGAGGACATGAAATTGTTCTTAGAGTGGATCAAAACACGACTTCATATGACATCACTTTAGCAGATATTGCTATTGATTTTAGCATTCCAACAGCTGCTGTTGGAAACCTAACTAATTGTTTTTCTAAAGGTGTGCCTGTAGTTTCTGGCACAACTGGTTGGTTAGAGCAATATGACAAAATGATCGAGCTATGTAATTCGAATAACGGTAGTTTTATATATGCTTCAAATTTCAGCCTAGGTGTTAACTTGTTTTTTGAAATCAATAAAAAAGTTGCACAAATTATGAACCCTATGCTAGACACGTATAGCGTTGCTAGTGAAGAACTTCATCACACTAAAAAATTGGATGCTCCTAGCGGAACAGCCATCACCATAGCCGAAGGGGTTATCGAAAACACTGACCTTGAAGGCTGGAAATTATATGAAGGAGATAAAAAAACACTACCAATAACAGCTAGACGTATCGGTGATATCCCCGGTACACACAGTGTTACTTATCATAGCGAAGTAGATGAAATTGAAATAAAGCATACCGCATATAATCGCCAAGGTTTTGCATTAGGTGCTGTAGTTGCTGCTGAATGGTTGGTTGACAAAAAGGGTATCTACGGAATGAAAGACGTACTTGGCCTTTAACAGATGCTGGCTAGTAATTTTCTATTATCAACAAAAATTAATTTAAATTTATAAAAACCGAATTAGTATTACATAAGAGACTATTATTTAAACTCTATGTTTTATTTTCTTAATAAAAAATTATGACACTAACACAATGGTTTATTTTCTTTTTAGTGATTCAGGCGATTCACTTTTTAGGAACTTGGAAATTATATGTAAAAGCTGGTTATAAAGCTTGGGAAGCTGCCGTACCAGTTTACAATGCTTATATTTTAACTAAGATTATAAATCGCCATTGGAGTTGGGTTATTCTTCTTTTTATTCCGATGGTTAATGTAATCATGCTTCCTATTATTTGGGTTGAAACACTACGTGCATTTGGAAAAAACAAAGATTTAGATACTGTATTAGGAGTTATTACTCTTGGCTTTTACATCTACTATGTTAATTATTTTTTAGATGTAGAACACATTAAGGATAGAAGCTTGCAGCCCAAAACAAAATTAGGGGAATGGGTAAGTTCTATATTATTTGCTGTAGTTGCTGCAACATTGGTTCATACATATGTAATGCAACCCTATAATATCCCTACTTCTTCTTTAGAGAAAACATTACTGGTTGGAGACTTTTTATTCGTGAGTAAATTCCATTATGGAGCTCGTACACCAATGACAGCGGTTTCATTCCCTATGGTTCATGATACCATCCCTAAAACCAAAGTAAAATCATATTTAAGCAAACCTCAATATCCATATTTTAGACTACCAGGTTTCCAAAAAATAAAACGTTCTGATATTGTTGTCTTTAGTTGGCCTACTGATACTGTAAATGCATTTAAACCTTGGGGAGACGGAAAACACTATTACAAACCTATTGATAAGAAAAGTAATTACGTAAAGCGTTGTGTTGGACTTCCAGGAGATGTTATGAGTATTGTTGACGGAAAAATAATTTCCAATGGTAAACCCCTTCAATTACCCACAAAAGCGAAACCACAATATTCATACATTGTTAAAGGGAAAGGAAATGGCTTTAACCTAAAAACACTCTATAAATATTTAGAAATTACCGATCCTATTTCTGCAGTAGCTTTATCTAAAGATCCCGAAACAAATGTTGATATCATTAAGCAAGCTGCATACGAAAAAGGAAGACAGCCTTATGAGATTACTAGCCCTACCAATCTTTATAGCTTTTCAGCACTGACAGAGGAATCTGCTAAAAAATTAAGGAATCACAAAAATGTTGTTTCAGTAACTAGAGAAATTTCTCCTGTAGGTCAGCGTGAATTTAAATACAAGTATGACCAAAACAGAAACATTATAAAAGACTATTCTGCTATTTTCCCTAACAACAGTAAAACCAAATGGAATAAAGATCAAATACAAGATTTGTACATTCCTGAAGAAGGAAAAACTGTTGATATCACTACTGATAATATAGATTTATACAAACGAATTATCGAAGTATACGAAGGATCTGAAATGGGAATAGAAAACAACATTTCTACTTCTGCCAATCAAATCCTTCTTAACAATACTCCTTTAACAAAATACACCTTCAAGCAAAATTATTACTGGATGATGGGTGACAACCGCCATAATAGTGAAGATAGTCGCTACTGGGGTTTTGTACCTGAAACGCATATTGTTGGTAAACCGGTATTTTTATTCTTTAGTTTAGATAATAATGCAGAAGGAATTATGAATAAAATTCGTTGGGAACGCCTAATGAGTACTGTAGGTGGAGATGGTAAATTGAAATCACATAAAATTCTTGTATTCATATTAATTGGAATATACATTATAGGTTCTTTTATCTGGGAACGTAAAAAGAAAAAAGAAGCTTAATTATAGTAAAGCATAGACATAGAAGCTATTTAGTTTAAAATTTTAGAGCTAGATAGCTTCTTTCTATTTTTGCTAGCTACTACATTAGAGATTACAATATATGACAACTCTTATACACCCTTGTTATTTTGGATCGATAGCCAATTATGTTGCTATGGTAAAAACAGACAATGTATTATTTGAAGTATGCGACAATTACCAAAAGCAAACACTTCGAAACAGAACATATATATATGGCGCCAATGGAAAACTCTCATTAAACCTACCTATCATTCATTCTAAAACAGGTAAAAAGCAACTATATAAAGACATAAAAGTAGAAAACCAATTCAATACCCTTAAAACACATTGGAAGTCTTTAGAGTCTGCATATCGAACTTCCCCTTATTTTGAGTTTTACGAAGATGAATTAGCTTCTTTATTTGAACAAAAGCCTGGATTCTTATTAGACTTTAATTTTGAGTGCCATCAAACTATATTAGATTGCCTTCAATTAGAATTAAATATTGAAAAAACAACATCTTTTGAAACCAATTATTCTAAAGATCAAATACAAGATTACAGAAGCCTTGTAAATGCTAAAAAGAAAAGTATCGGAGAAAACTTTGATAAGTACAACCAAGTATTCGAAAATAAATTTGGATTCATATATAATCTATCCATTCTAGATTTATTGTTCAACCAAGGACCAAATACCGTAACTTATCTAGAAGAACATATCGATTTAATTAGATAATACACTTCTGCTATTGATTCATAAAAGCACAATCAATAACATCTGTTATTATGTGCCAAAGTAGCCCTATTCCTATTATTCTATATTTCTTAAAGAAAATTAAAGCTATATAGACAGGAATGATAAAATAAGAATGTAAAGGATGATAACCTATACTACATCGATTTGCTTGAAAAATCGGAGTTGCTAATAAATGATCCAAATCAATGATCATAGTAGCCCATAAAACAACCGTTATCTTAATCCAATTCTTTCTAAAAAAAGCTAGAGCAAACACTAGGGGTACTATAAAATGATTAGAGTAATGAATAATTGATTGCAACGATATCATTATAATTTTATTTCTGTTATAACAGGATAATGATCTGACATATTCTCCGCTTTAATTACTTTGTGTGATAAGACTTCGACTTCTTTAGGAACAAAAATATAATCAATACGAAGAGGGAAATATGGAAAATCATAAGTTGCACCTAACCCCGAGCCTGCTTCAACAAAAGTATCCTTTAAGTTTAGTGTTTTTGTAATTGCTTGGTAAGGGTAAGCGTTGGGTAAATTATTAAAATCACCACATACAACAACAGGGTAAGGACACTCTTGAATATGATCTACAACTAAGTCTATTTGCTCTTCATGTGTCTTAAAAACTTTTCTTAATCTTTTAAATAAGTCTTTTGCACCTCTTTTCACTAAGCCATCAGAGCTTTTAGGGTATTTATACGATCCTAAATGAATATTATAAACCCGTATAGTATCTTTATCTATAGAAAGATCATAAAAGACACATCTATTTTTTTCTTCTTCCCAATCAATTTTACCAATGTTAACTATTGGATAATTAGTATAAATACTATTTCTCCATTTCAAAACTGAACTATAAAGAAATTCTTTTTTTATCAAATTATTATAACTACGAATAGTACCTTCTTGTAATAATAGTAAATCTACATCCTGTTTTTCTAAAAATTGTTTTTTAAACTCTGTTTCAAAAAACTCTGCTTTACCCTCTTTTAATTTACGCCTAAAATAATGAGCATTGAAAGAAGCTATCTTTAACGATTTTACATTATTATCACCAATTTCTAATTTTGGTTTATTAAAAACAATAAAACCCCTAATCCAGCTAATAGCAAGCAGTAAAACAATTAAAGACAATAGAAATTTTCTGTCAATCTTTATTAACCAATACAGAAGAAAAAAAGAATTAAGAACTAAAAAGACAGGAAGAAAGATTGTAGTTCCTAACAAAAAAGATTGTTCACTTGGTCTTATCAATTGCAACCCGTATACTACTAAAGTTACAAAAACTGAAAGTAGATTAAAAAGCCAAATTATTTTTTTCATAAAGTGTTATTTTCCAGCTTTAAACAATAACTCCTTCTCTTTTTTAGAAAGACTATCATAACCACTTTTACTAATTTTATCTAACACTTTATCGATTTGATCCTGAGAAGGCGAGCTTTTAGCACCTTTCACTACTCCTTTTGATTTTGTAGTATTTTTAGATTTATATACAGTCTTTAAAGGTGTTTTTTCTCTAGGTTTAGACATATTCAAAAACCAATCAAAAGTATTCCCTACAAATCCGCCAATATCATTTCCTTTTTGTAATTGAATCATATAAAGGTAACCTGCCAAAGCTCCTGACAAATGTGCTATAGTGCCCCAGAAATTACTATCCCACTCCAATAAGCTTAAAACTATTACTCCCACCGTAATCCACCATAGTTTAAAAGTAATCGGTATAAATAGAAATCGAATGGGCATATTAGGACTTTGTACTGTGGCCGCAACCATCACCGCATAAACTCCTGCCGAAGCCCCTAACCCATATCCACTATACCTAAAAGGTAAACTTTCGTTTAGTAAATTAAATAATAACAAATTGCTAAGCGCTCCAAAAATTACACCTAAAAAATATAAATTCAGAAAACGCCTACCGGTATGAATGTTCAAAAAAAATTGTCCAAACATATATAAGAACAACATGTTATATAACAAATGTCGTATTGAACTATGAATAAAACTGTGTGAGATAAAAGACCAAGGCTGTCTTATAAATTCAAAAATATCTAATGGTAATATTGCATATTTTTTCAGGTAACCAAAAGTTAAAAACTGAAGTATAAACACCAAGATATTAATGATGATTAGCTTATTTAAAACCGAGCCATTTAAAAAATATTGTTGATATAGTTGTTTGCCTTTCATATCAATTCCAGCGTCTATCGTTAAATGAATTCTTTTTCCAATACCAAATTACTATAAAACCAATTAAAGCCCCACCTAAATGTGCCCAATTAGCAGTATTAGAAGGACCAATAATATTATTACCAGTAAGCGCCGCATAAAGGTCTAAAACTACATAACCTCCAATTAAATATTTAGCTTTAATAGGAACAGGAAAAAAAAGCATCATCAAAGGTAAATTAGGATAAAGAACTGCAAAGGCAACCACTACACCAAAAATAGCTCCTGAAGCCCCTACCATAGGTACTGCAAAGGATTCTGCTAGTGTTTTTAAAGGCTCTCTAAGTAAATAAATTTGACCTCGATTACGTGCATCTATAGCTACAGAGTGAATTTCTAAAATACTATTCCCTTCATTTAACAATACTTCCAAAGATGGTAGATACCCATAATAATTTGACAAAACCTGTAATCCTAAAGCCCCTAACCCAGCAGAAAAATATAAAAACAGAAAACGCTGTTGCCCTAACGCATTTTCTATCTGACTTCCGAACATATACAAAGCAAACATATTAAACAATAGGTGAGATACACCTCCATGCATAAACATATGCGTTAACAATTGCCATATTTTAAAATTGGGATGCTTAGGAAACCACAAAGCAAACAATGAATCTGCAAAACCTTCTGATAACAATGCACTTCCTACAAAAAAGATCACATTAATAATAATCAATGTTTTAACTGTCTCCGTAATTCTCCCCATGCTTAAAATTTCTTATCTAGTTCGTTAGCGTCTATAGTGATAAAAGTTGTTTTACCTGCTGGACAAAGTGTGGGTGTCTCACAAGCAAATAATTGATCAACTAAATGTTTTTGTATGTTAGTCTCTATTTTTACACCCGTTTTTATAGCAGCCTGTTTAGCTAGAAGTTTACTTACCTTCTCGTTAGGTGAAATCTTTGCATTTGGCACTTCGTTCTCCAAATCTACCACCAATTGTTCTAAAATACTAGACACTTCATTTTCTGCTAGAACTGAAGGCACAGCATCTATTGTTACTTTTTCTCCTTTTAATTTTATAAAAGAAAAACCTAACTGTTCTAGTTTTGCTTTCTCATGTTGCAAATAAACAAGCTGCATGGTAGAAAACGTCAATTCTAATGGAAATAATAGTTGTTGGCTTACTCCTTTTTGATCTGCTAGTTGTTTCAGAAAAGTCTCATATAAAACTCTTTGATGTGCTCTGTTTTGATGAATAACCACTAATCCACTTTTAATAGAACTGATCAAATATTTTTGTTGTAGTTGATACACCCCTGAGACTGAAGTTGCTATTTCTTTTTCTTCAAAAATAGGAGTCACTTTTTTACTAAAGGTACTTTCAATCTCTATTACATCATCTTTACTTTTAGAAAATGCACTTTCAACTGCTATAGTATCTTCTTTTAATCCTGAATATAAACTCTCCCAATTCGCAACTGGTTTGGATGTATGACTCATTTTAGAGGTAAACGTTTGTGACGTTTCTCTTGTATTTGGCGAAGGAGCACTAGAACTTGTTTTTGTACCAAAAGATACTCCCTTAGATACTTTTTGATCTTGTTCGAAAGGGTTAAAATTACGATCGACTGTAATTTTCGGAACAGAAACGCCTTTCTTCGTTTCCGCATATGGCAAATCGAAACTAGTATCTTTATTAAAATCTAGACTTGGAGCTACTGAAAACTGCCCTAAACTATGCTTTATTGTGGCTCTTAGTATCGAATATAATGCTTGTTCATTTTCAAACTTCACCTCTGTTTTGGTAGGGTGAATATTAATATCGATCCCTTCAGGATCTAACTCTAAATATAAATAATAACTAGGGTGTGTTTTAGGAGGTAACACCCCTTCAAAAGCAGAATTAACAGCATGATTAAGATAAGGGCTTTTAATAAACCGATTATTCACAAAGAAAAACTGTTCTCCTCTCGATTTTTTTGCAAATTCTGGTTTTCCAACAAATCCTCGAATATTGACAATTTCTGTTTCTTCCCCAACAGGTACTAATTTCTCATTTGTTTTATTTCCAAAAATATGCACTAAACGCTGCTTCAAATTTGTAGCTGGCAAACTAAACACCTCATTCCCATTAGAAATCATTTCAAATTTTATATCACAATGCACCATAGATACACGATGAAATTCATCTAAAATATGACGTAATTCTACTTGGTTAGACTTCAAGAAATTTCTTCTAGCAGGTATGTTAAAAAACAAATTTTTAACTAAAATAGACGTTCCTTTAGGTAATGAACAGGGTTCTTGGCTTACCACATTACTGCCTTCTATTTTTATCGCTGTCCCTAATTCTTCATCTACTTGTTTTGTCTTCAATTCGACATGGGCAACCGCAGCAATAGATGCCATCGCTTCTCCTCGGAAACCTTTAGTTGTAAGCGCAAATAAATCTTTTGCTTCTTTAATTTTTGAAGTCGCATGACGTTCAAAGCACATACGAGCATCTGTAGTAGACATACCTGAACCATCATCCACTACCTGGATTAGAGTTTTCCCTGCTTCTTTTATGATTAAGGATATATTAGATGCTCCTGCATCGATAGCGTTCTCAAGTAATTCTTTTACCACCGAAGCCGGTCGTTGCACCACTTCTCCAGCTGCTATTTGGTTTGCCACATGATCGGGCAATAACTGTATAATGTCAGACATTAAAATTTAAGATATAAAAACACCGCTATACCTAGCAGTATAAATATGTATAATGTTCTACGATTGGCACTATTTTTAGGGTTTTGTCTAAGATCACCCCAAGCTGAAGAAATCTTCCCTTTTAACGAATTTGGAGTATTAATCGTATTTCTATATTCGTCAAACTTTTGATTAATTTTATAAGGACTTCCCTCCTTATCATTTTGATAATACCTTGGTTCGTAGTTGAACGTTTTATTTTTTCTTTTGGAAATGAAAGCCATAATTGAAAATTTAAAAGTTTACAGCCTATTCATTAAATAACCTAAAATTAATTCAACAATAAGCATTACTAAGAAAACAAATACTGTTCCGCAAAAAGCAACAACCACGTATATTTTAGATAAAGCTACTTAAATAATTTTTTAAAAAAATAATCTAAATTTTAGCATCTTTTCGCAACTGTGCCATTTTAATGGCTGCTATAGCTGCTTCTGTTCCTTTATTTCCATGTTTTCCACCTGAGCGATCTATAGATTGCTGCATTGTATTATCGGTAAGTACACAAAATATTACAGGTATATCACTTTGAATATTAAGATCTTTAATTCCTTGTGTAACTCCTTCACACACAAAATCAAAGTGTTTTGTTTCTCCTTGGATCACGGTACCTACAACAATGACTGCATCAAGCATATCATAGGTTTGCTGCATTTTTTTTGCACCATAAATCAATTCGAAACTACCAGGGACATCCCAGCGCACAATATTCTCTTTCAAAGCACCACAATCTATAAAAGCATCAAAAGCTCCTTGAAATAAGTTATTCGTAATTGTTTCATTCCATTCTGAAACAACAATCCCAAATCGAAAGTCTTTCGCATTTGGGATTGTTGCCTTATCGTAAACCGATAAATTTTTATTCTCTGTTGCCATATGTAAATTTACAAATTACAATGCAGCTTTAGCAATAGCTAATAATGATTCTGCTTCTGTATTTTGTTTGCTAGAAGGATATGCTTCTTTTAATTGCTCTAAATATTTAACAGCATCACTGCTTTTACCTAATTCAACTGCTATTTTAGCTGCTTTCAGCAAAAACTTAGGTGTTGTAAATGAATTTGCTTCTTCTTTAGCTGCTTTATCATAAAACCCTAAAGCTTCATCAAACTTTTTCAGTTGACTAAATGCATCTCCTAATCCTCCATAGGTTAATGATTGCAATATTGGATCTTTAGTCTTAAAACCATCTAAATTCTCGATAGCTTCTTTATACTTCCCTGTCTTCAAGAAAGCAAACCCTGCCATGTATTTAGCATTCTTACCAGCAGAAGTACTTCCATAATCCTCAATAATCTGAAGCAAACCTGGCTTTACACCATCTCCATTTAATGCTAAACCATAGATAGAATCTTTTTGAGTTGAAGTAGCCTCTTGTGCATCTGCGAAATACTGATGCGCTTGAAACACTTCATTAGCAGCTTCTTGTTCTTTAGGTTCAACAACTAAACGTTGGTACCCTACGTATAGTAATGCGACTAGTGCTAATGCACCAACAGTCATAAAAATATATTTTTGATTCGCAGCAACCCACTCTTCAGTTTTATTAGCTGTTTCATCTAAAGTATTGAATACCTCCGCAGTGGTTGATTCCATCTCTTCTGCAGCCACTTCTATTTCTTGATCAACAACCTCTTCAATAGGTTTTTGCTTGTATCCTCTCTTTTTATATGTAGCCATTTATGCTTTTTTTGTGAGTGCAACAAAAATATGATTTTTCTTCAATTGTAAAAGCTCCTTTTGAAATTCTTAATCAAAAAAAATTAACGTTTACATAACACCATCCTTCTCACCTCATAAACAACTAGTACAGAGAAGTTTAAAATCAATTACACTTTTATTTTCTATAACCTATTAACTCCTCAAAGATTATTTCAACAAAACATTATGATATCACCACATTTGAAGAATAACAACTAAAAGAGTTTTAAAAAGTCTGAACTTCTATTCATTATAGTTCGAAAAGAAATAATCAGCTTCAATTCTTACCATCATCCTTTTAAAACATAATTCACCTTTATTAGTAGACTTCTAATTTCCATATTCTATTTTTGCACTACCATCAACAATTTCTATGCATCTAAAAACCTTATCTCTTTTAAACTACAAAAACATCGAGTCTAAAAAACTAGACTTTGACCCGCGAATAAATTGTTTTGTAGGTAATAATGGTGTAGGAAAGACTAATATTTTAGACGCCATTTATCACCTATCTTTTGGCAAAAGCTATTTTAACCCTATTACGAGTCAAAATATAAAGCATGATTGTGATTTTTTTATGCTTGAAGGACTTTACGAAAGAAATGATAGGGATGAAAAAGTTGCTATTAGTGCAAAACGGAGTGCTAAAAAAAAACTTAGTAAAAATGGTAAGGAGCTAGAAAAGGTTAGCGAACATATTGGTTTTTTACCCCTAGTTATCATTTCTCCAGCAGACAACGATCTTATCAGTGAAGGTAGTGTCGTTAGACGAAAATTTATTGATGGTGTCCTTTCACAAACCAACCCTGAATATTTACAAAAATTACTCCATTACAATAAAACACTAAGCCAACGAAATGCATTACTAAAGTATTTTGCGGCTAATCATACTTTTGATAAAGACAATCTCGATATCTATAACGAACAGTTGGTTTCTTTTGGAGAATATTTACACCTAAAACGTAAAGAATTCGTCTCGATTTTCTCTCCCCTACTCATTAAAAGGTATAATTACTTATCACAATCTCAAGAGGCTATCGATTTATCATACAATTCGAAACTACATGATTGTTCTTTTGCTACGCTACTAAAAGATCAACTAGCTAAAGATAGAATCTTACAACACACTAGTGTCGGAGTTCATAAAGACGATCTATTATTTAGCATTGATAACTACCCTATTAAAAAATTTGGAAGTCAAGGACAACAAAAATCCTTTTTGATTGCTTTAAAATTGGCTCAATTTGACTTTTTATTACACACCAACCAAACAGCCCCTATTATTTTGTTAGATGATATTTTTGACAAGCTAGATGAACACCGCGTAACTCAATTAATTCAATTAGTTGATGATGCTGCTTTTGGTCAAATATTCGTTAGTGACACCAATCAAGATCGTACAGAAAAAGTAGTAAAAACTATTTCTCAGTCTTATAAAATTTTCAACCTTAATCATCATGATGAATAAAAACTGGATTATTTGCTTGATCAGCCTACTTATCTTAGGATGTACTCAAAAAGAAATCAATATTGAAAATTTGAACGGATATTGGGAAATTGATCGTGTCGAAAAAGATGGAAAAAAAGTAAAGCAATATAATTTCAATGCCTTTATCGAGTACTTTCAGGTGGAAAACAATAGTGGCTTCAGAATGAAATTAAAACCTTCTTTTGTAGGCAAGTTTAGTAGCAACCTTCAAAAGAGCTATTTCTCTCTAGAAAAAATAACTACAGAGAGTATTCACATAAATTATAAAAAAGCTGAATTACAAGACGAAGAACTTATAACGGCTACGCCAAATAAAATTGTAATTTCAAACACTACAGGACTTACTTATTACTATAAAAAGTATACCCCTATCAGTTTACAATAATTGAATATGAGCGAAAAGAAAAGACATACAGAAGAACAACCTTTAAGTGAAGTATTAAAAAGTTTTATAAGGGTAAATCGATTAGAAAAGGGCATCACTCAGGTACAGGTAGAGGATGCTTGGAAAAACATGATGGGACCTGCTGTTGCAAAATATACTCACAAAATACAATTACAAAAAGATACTTTATACATACAACTAACCTCTTCTGTTTTAACTCAAGAATTGAGTTATGGAAAAAGCAAAATTATCTCTAATCTTAATGAAGAATTAGGAAGTAATTTAATTCAGAATTTGGTTTTTAGATAGAATAGTAAAGAGTATTAAACATAAAAACTCAACTGTTTTTCAAACACATCACTAAAATTTTTTACACTTAATACTCTTTAACAATATATTTTTTTTTACAAAAACATCTCTCTCCTAGAAAAATGAAAGCTAGATTCTATTCTAGCATTGTCATCACTATCGCTTCCATGTATTGCATTCCTACTTTTAGAATCAGCATACAGCTTTCTTAATGTTCCTTCTGCTGCCTCTTCAGGGTCTGTTGTTCCTATTAAAGAACGAAAGTCTTCTACAGCATTTTCTTTTTCTAAAACTGCTGCGACGATAGGTCCACTACTCATAAATGTATACAAATCTTCGAAAAATGACCTTTCCTTGTGTACAGCATAAAACTCTTTCGCATCGTCAACTGTAAGTTGTGTCATTTTTAAGGCTACAATTTTAAAACCTGAAGCTGTTATCTTTTCCAACATAGCACCTACTAATCCTTTTTGAACAGCATTTGGTTTAATCATTGTCAATGTTCTATTTGTAGCCATAAATAAGTGTTTATCGTTTAATGTATTTATTAAAAGTACACATTTTTATAAAAAAGGGTTGCTTATATCTCACGACTTTCCTCTACAAAGTTGTCAATAGCTTTATTTACTACTATATTCGCCCGTATGATTGCCATTGATTACACCCAATTACAAAAAGAATTAAACGTTCCTAAAAAAATCGTTATCATTCCTCATAAAAACCCTGACGGAGATGCTATGGGTAGTACACAAGGATTGTGTAGGTTCTTGAAAAAATCTGGACACGAAGCCCTTGTAATTTCACCTAATGACTACCCTTCTTTTTTGAAATGGTTACCAGAAACAGATGATGTCTTAATTTTTGAAAAAAACAGAAAAGAGGCTCAGAAAAAAATTGACGATGCGGATTTTATTTTCACGCTAGACTTTAATCATTTTAGTAGATGTGGAGACTTGGAAACCCCATTAAGTAAAGCTAAAGCTACATTTGTGATGATCGACCATCATCAACAACCAGACACTTACGCTAAGTACACTTATAGTGATGTAGACATGTGTTCGACTTGTGAAATGGTATATCATTTTATAGAAAACATGAATGGCTTAGACACATTAGATGCAGAGATATCAACTTGTTTGTATACTGGAATTATGACGGACACAGGTTCTTTTAGATATCGTTCTACCTCTAGCACTACACACAGAGTAATTGCTCAATTAATTGATGCTGGTGCTGATAACACCAACATCCACGAGAGCATTTATGACACAAATACTTACAGTAAATTACAATTAAAAGGGGTAGCATTAAAAAACTTAAAACTACTACCTGAATACCGTACGGCGTATATCAGCATGTCTCAAAAGGAACTTGATGATCACAACTTTAAAAAAGGAGATACAGAAGGGTTTGTTAACATAGGACTCTCCATGCAAGGCTATGTATTTGCTATTATTTTTATTGAAAATAAGCAAGAAGGTATTATAAAAATGTCTTTTCGCTCTAAAGGTGAATTTTCTGTAAATGAGTTTGCTCGTCAGCATTATAATGGCGGAGGTCATAATAACGCTGCTGGAGGTAGAAGTGAAATTTCTTTAGATGCAACAATCAAAGAATTCTTAAGTATTTTACCTCAATATAAAGAAGCTTTATTAAACTCTTAAAAGATGCGTTTTTTTATTGTTTTACTTTTTAGTCTAATCGTACTGGGGTGCAAAAAAGTGATTCCTCGAAAGCCTGTTGTGATAAAATCTGGAACTCAAATTAAGCGTTCCATTGCCATCAATCAACAAATAAAAGCTTTTGAAGAAGATCAAATTCTAAAAATAATACAAAATGACACCATACATACCTATTTAAATTCGGGTAATGGTTTCTGGTATTTTTACACACAAAAAGATAGCTTAAATTCTAAAACACCCAAAACAGGAGATCTTGTTAACTTTTCTTACAACATTAAAGCACTTGACGGAGCAACAATTTATCCAAAAGCTACGTTAAAAGATAAGGATTACCGTATTGACAAAGAAGAACTAATCTTTGGCTTACGAGAAGGATTGAAACTTTTAAAGGTAAATGAGAGTGCTACTTTTGTATTTCCATCACACCTAGCCTATGGTTTTTATGGGGATTTAGAAAAAATTAGCAGGAATACTCCTATTATTTCAGAAGTAACCTTAAATTCGATCCAAGAAAATATCGATAACTAAATTCAATTAATTAAGCATAAATAATGAGAACAATTAAATTTTTATTCTTAGCTCTAACTGCTATAATGTTTGCTAACTGCAATAGCAAATACCCTGATTTGGGAGATGGTGTTTTTGCTGAAATCGTAACAAACAAAGGAACAGCAATTGCTAAATTAAACTATAAAGAAACCCCGATGACTGTAGGTAACTTCGTGGCATTAGCTGAAGGTACGCATACTGAAGTTGATAGTATTTATAAAGGAAAGAAATTCTACAACGGATTAACTTTCCATCGTATCGTTAAAAACTTTGTTATTCAAGGAGGAGACCCTAAAGGAACTGGAATGGGTGGCCCAGGATATAAATTTGCTGACGAGATTGTAGATTCTTTGAAACATACAAAAAAAGGAATCTTATCTATGGCTAATTCTGGACCTGCGACTAACGGTAGTCAATTCTTCATTACATTAAAAGAGACTCCTTGGTTAAATGGAAAGCACACTGTTTTCGGAGAAGTAATCAAAGGACAAGAGGTTGTTGATAGTATTGGTGTTATGGAAACTGAAGCACAAGGTAAACCTAAAGGAGATAGCATCGTAATCAAAGAAATGAACATTATCCGTCAAGGATCAGATGCTAATTCTTTTGATGGAGCTAAAGCTTTCAAAGCTGGTTTAGATAAAATTGAAGCTAAAAAAGCAGAGCAAGAAAAGATAATGAAAGCTGCTGCTGAAAACAAAAAAGGTGAGTTCGAAGTGTTAAAAGCACAAACTGAAAAATTTGAAAGTGGTTTACTATTCAAATTAACAGAACAAGGAACCGGTATTTCTCCAGCTCAAGGAGACCAAATAAAAATGAACTATGCTGGTTACTTTACTGATGGCCGTTTATTTGACTCTAATTTAGCTGAAGTAGAAAAAGCTTATGGAAAGTATGATGCTAACCTTGAAGAAAGAGGTAAATACAATCCAATTCCTGTACCTTACTCTAACGATGCTCGTTTAATCCCTGGATTCAAGGAAGGACTTTTAGCATTGAAAAAAGTAGGAGACAAAGCATTTATCTACATCCCTTCTCACTTAGCTTACGGAGAAAGAGGTGCCGGTAGAACAATACCTCCAAATACTGATTTAATTTTCGAATTAGAATTAGCTGATGTTGTAAAAGCTCCTGCTAAGAAATAAAAATATCACTTAACTGGATTTTAATCCTGTAACGTAACAAAGCAGCCTAAATTTATTAGGCTGCTTTTTTTATACCTAAATTAACCCATCTTAAATAAATACAAACCCTTAACACTTACCTTAATTACATCGCAAAACATTTGTATTAGTATTTAACCTATTTATTATTGCAATTACTGACATAAGATATTAGGTTTGCATCTTTTTCCAACTTAATGACATTTTATGTTACATTTTATTAAAGTATTTATATATAGCATTTGCCTGATACTGTTTTCTAATACCATATTAGCGCAGGTTATTAATAATACTCTTACTCCTTCTCAACCTATTGAAGTAGCTTACAAAAGTACAACAGATGTCCTTAAAAAAATAACGATATCAATTGACTCTAAAGCTTCATATGCACACCTTAGCGTTTATGGAAATGACACACTAGTTATCGATAACTTCAACATACCCCAAGCTGGAAAACAAGAAATCAATGCATTAATAAAACTTCCAAAACAAACTTCTAAATTAGTTTTCAAAGCTTCTCAAGGAGATATTTATATAGAAAAAATACTTATTACAGATATCACCAATATAACACTACCAGTATTTAAGGACATTACTTTTAAAGCAGGGGTAGATCAATTCAATTCTTTAAAATATGGAGGGCCTTCTGTAGCTGATATCGACAATGATGGTGATTATGATTTTATAGCTGTTAACCATAATGATATTACAAACAAACTATATTGGAATAATGGTGACGGCACAGTTACCAAACACCATAAAGACCTCTCTCAATGGTATATGCAAGATCTACATGGTGCTTCTTGTGCCGACTACGACAATGACGGAGACTTAGACGTTGTATTATCCGTTGGAGGTGGTAATGGTAAAAACCCTTCTACAATTAATTTCCTAAAAAATCAAAATGGCAAATTGGTACTGATGACCGAAGATGTTGGCATTTTTAATGGTGCCCGAGGGCGTGGTGTTCGTTGGAGTGATATGGATAAAGATGGTGATCTTGATCTTGCGATATTAAATGAAAGAAGCCTTGACCCTGATGAATTACCACAGCATCTATTCTATCAAAACAATGGAGATGGTACATTTTCTAGTATTAGAGTTAAAGGTATAGAAAATGCTCATGGTCCTCGAGCCCTATTAACAGATTTAAACAACGACTTTATTGATGATATTGTTCTTTTTCACCCTTTAAGTGTTTGGCAAGGGAATGGTGATTTTACATTTACAGATATCACATCTCAATTCCCTAAATCTTTATCAGAAGACAAATTAATTACAGCTGCTACTGATATCGATATCGACAATGATGGCGATCAAGATTTATATTTAAGTAGAGGTTATGAATTCGGAACAGGAAGAACTACTCCATCAGTAGATTTTAACCCAAACAAAAAAAGATTAGATATAAAATTAAGAGCTAATAAAGGAGAAAGTATTTTCGAATTTAATGCCAATGACACTATTATTTTTAAAGACCTTCATTTTACAAGACGAAAATTTAAAGAAGATTATCCTATTTTTCTTGGTGCTTCAAAAACATCACATATTCTAAACTCTAGTACCGGTGAAAAACTAACCATTACTACATCGAACGCTAAAGGTTGGCCTGAAAAAATTAATAAGAATGGAGTTTATATTGGACATTTAGGTGGAAATACCTGGAAAGCTTCTATTTACCGTGAAGCAAATATTTTTTGGTCTTATGAATTCAGTCTTAAAGGCTTAGAAAATTATAAGACACAATTTGAACCACTTAACAGAATTATACCTGATGTCCTACTAGTCAATGATAATGGCACTTTCATCGATGCTACTAAAAGTTGGAAAATTCCTGCTGTAGGAAATCATCTCGGAGTGAATGCTGGAGATTTTAATAATGATGGTTTACAAGATCTCTTTTTGCATCGCTGGGGCTTTATAAGATCTAAACCTGCTGATTATTTATTATTAAATACAGGAACTTCTTTCGAAGTCACTACACAACATTATGCCAATGACCCTAATGATGAAGGTCATGGTGATATGGGGCAAGCTTTCGATTTTGATTTAGATGGAGATCTTGATTTATTAAATGGTAGTGAATCTAAGGGGAAATGGTATTTATACGAAAATGATAGTAACAGTAAAGGGAATTACGCCTTAGTTCGTGTTGATTATTCACCCATACACCATATTGACCCATTAGGAGCTGAAGTAATTATTAAAACAGCCTCAAATAGCTTTAAAAAACGAGTTTATTCTTCTGGTGAAATTTTTTCTCAAAGTCTTTTGAATATTGTTCATTTTGGATTAAAAAACGAACTAGACATCGAAGAGATTAAGGTAACCTGGAGAAATGGAGAAACGGTAAGCTTTAAAGACAAAAAAGCAAATCAATTATTCCATACTAATAATGTTGACCCTAAAAAAGTATGTATTACTACTCCTACTAAAAAATTAAGAGTAGGTACTTCTATCACATTAGGTACGATTTTCACTCCTAATAATTCTAATAAAAGTATTGAGTGGATTTCAAGTAACCCTAAAGCTATTAGTGTAAATGAAAATGGGATTGCTACAGCTCATCTAGCAAATCAAAAAGTGACTATTACTGCAAAAAGCAGTTCTAAACTTGCTAGCTTAAAATTAAAATCTATTCCTTTTGAAAAAATTCCTTTGACAAATATTCAATTAGATACTAAGTCTATTACCATGACCGAAGGTGATATTCATATGTTAAAAATCACAAAATCTCCCTATCTGGCAGACCAAAATGAATTTGAATGGAAAAGTAATGATGAAAAAATTGCAACTGTAGATCATCTAGGAAAAATCTCTGCACTAAAAGAAGGAACTGTAATTATTAGTGCTTTTTCTAAAAACAACCCTAAAATTGAGTCTAGCTGCTCTGTAAACGTTAATGCTTTTATTGAACCTCATGTGACTTTAATAGATGGTTCTTTTTTAGATGTACCTATATCAAAGTCTAAAGACCTTGAATTAAAAATAAAGTATCATGCAGGAACTAATTGCAAGGTGATTTCAGCAAAAAGTGGCGGAATAAAATATTGGTTACGCTTGTTTGATAAAAACTGGAAGATCCAAAAGGATATTATTCGTACTGACAAAACAGCTGTTGGAACAGCTTTTGGCACTTCATCTATGACGATCCCTATGAAAGATGTGATACCTACTTCGCAGTTACCTGAAGGACATTTTTATTATGTTGCAGTATCATTTATGAATAGTGATGGAGAAGATATAAAAACTTCTAAACACCCCGTAGTGATTGTAAAGTAATTTAAGCCGTGTTATCGGATTAAACACAAACTGAAGTCTTCGTTTTAAGGGCTACTATTTACCCATATTTCTACTTTAATAGTAAGTGACTAAATGAAATTAATAAGGCTAAAGCATATTTCAGATAATTATTTTCAGAAAGCTTGGAAACTTTATGAAGATGCTTTTCCTATTGAAGAGCGAAAACTATTAGATAACCAATCATATATTTTACAAAATGACAGTTAACATTTTGATGTTTTAATTAATAAAGATCAATTCACAAGATTTATCTTATGGTGGGGTTTGACACACATAAGTACATAGATCATTTTGCTATAGCTTTAAAACAAAGAAATAAAGGCATAGGAAAGTTAATTCTAAATAAATTTATTGAGCGCAGTAACAAATCAATTATACTGGAGGTTGAACTACCTACATCAAATATCAATAAACGTAGGATAAGGTTTTATGAAAGAGTGGGTTTTAAACTAAATCAACATTATTATGAAATACCTCCTATAAAAGAAGATCAATCTCCATTACAATTATCACTAATGTCGTACCCTAATTTTATAAATGAAGAGGAAGTTAGGTAGATTCAGCAAATAGCTTCATTTTCAAAATTCAAATAAAAATATGTCCGAGATTTGAGTTTTCAAGTCTCGGATTTTCTTTAACTCCTAATTTTTCAACAAAAGAGCCCCAAGGAATAGATTGATAAATCTTACCAAGATCACTTTCTTGAAAACGATTATGAAAAGTATCTAAATTTTCTTTAGCAGATAAAAATGAAAATTCATTCTAAAAATCACTAATTCTTTGTAATTTCATAAATAACGTAAAAAGTAAACCCCGTTTTTAGCTCTCTACAGCTGCTTTCGGGGTTCTTATTTACTATAATTTACGACAAAAACCTTCTAAACACAAAGGTTTGGGGTATTCTGAATGTGCCTAATAAAATTATCCGTGGCGATTCGCCTCCATCATTACTTCTTAATCAACTTCACATTAGCCGCAGCTACTTTAGCTTCACTTAATGGTGAAGGGCTATTAAATAATAAATCTTCTCCTGTTCCTGTCTTTGGGAATGCCATTACTTCTCTAATCGATGGTTTCTTTTCTAAAATCATCATCAAACGATCAATACCCCATGCAATACCTCCATGTGGTGGTGCACCATAATGGAAAGCCTCGTACATCGTACCCACACTTTTCATCATTTCCTCTTTATTGTACCCCATGTTTTTATAGGTAGCCTCTAGGATTTCTGGTTTATGAGCACGGACAGATCCTCCTCCAATTTCATATCCATTTAGGATAAGGTCATATTGCTGTGCAATGATATTTCCGATTTCACCTTCCTTACCATTCATGTGCTTTTCGATATCGTAGATCGCAGGCATTGAGAATGGGTTGTGTGTAAACGTCCAACGACCTTCATCTGTTTTTTCAAACATTGGGAAATCTACGACCCAAGCAGGGCATAATTCCTTAGGGTCAATCAAACGTAACATCGCTCCTAATTCTTGACGCACTGCATCCAACGCTTTATTAGCCGTAGCATAATCCTCAGCTGAGAAGAATACAATATCTCCTACTTTAGCTTCAGAAGCTTTAATGATATCCGAAGCTATCTCTTCTCCTAGGAATTTAATAATAGGCGACTGTAAATCATTTTCATTAACAATGATATAAGCCAAACCTCCTAATCCGTTATCTTGAGCAATCGAAGTTAATTTTTCAATTTGCCCTTTCGACATACGTTTTCCTCCTTGTAACTCTGCATCTACTTTGATACATTTTACAATTCCGCCTTGATCGATAGGTTTACTAAATACTTGGAAAGTAGTCCCCTTAACAATCTCTGTAATGTCTTGCATTTCTAGGCCGAAACGTAAGTCTGGTCGATCACAACCATACTTGTCCATAGCTTCCTTGTAGGTAATCACTTGGAATGGTTTCATTCTCCATTTATTACCATAGATACGCTTTACCACTTCTTTGAATAAATTAGTATTCAAATCAATAATGTCTTGCATACTCACATAAGCCATTTCCAAGTCAAACTGTGTAAACTCTGGCTGACGATCTCCACGTGAATCTTCATCTCGGAAACAACGTGCTATCTGAAAATATCTTTCAAACCCACCAACCATCAACATTTGCTTGAACTGCTGCGGTGCCTGAGGTAATGTATAAAATGAACCTGCAAATTTTCTGCTTGGCACAATAAACTCACGTGCTCCTTCATCTGTTCCTCCTGTTAAAATCGGCGTTTCTACTTCAATGAAACGTTGCTCATCCAATAGATCACGTAACAACTTAATCACACGATGACGATTCACAATCGCTTTACGTGTTTCTGCACTACGGTGATCTAAAAACTTATAATTGAAACGTACATTTTCACTTGTACGAGCCGCACGCTTTAATTCAAATGGAAGGGTACGCGATAAGTTTAGTAATTCTACATTTGTAGCTACCAACTCTATCGTTCCTGATTTGATTCCTTTATTGAAATCATCTTCGTTACGCTTCTCTATTTTACCCGTAACCGTAATAACAGTTTCTGGTTTTAGCTTAGAAAGTTCATCTAAATTTTGAAACGCACTTGCATTTAAACTTATCTGTAATACTTCGTAAGTAGAATCTCTTAAATCGATAAATACCAATTCTCCATGATCACGTACACTATTTACCCAACCTGCAACAGTAACCTCATCTCCAACTGAATCTTCAGAAAGATCTGTTACTAAATGCGTACGGTAATCGTCTTTTACAACTATTGGTATTTGACGTAATTCTTCGGCTACCTCAACTTTATCTCCTCCTTCAGTTCCTTCTACTTTCTTATCGGATTGCTGCGCTTCACCTTGAGCTGTTGTTCCAGAACTCGCCAAGCGTTCAAGAATCTTTTCACGAGCTACTTTACCAGAAACTCCCTTACCAACAATGGCAATCAATTTTCCAACAAGTACTCCTGCCTTTCCCTGATTTCCGCCTTTGATATCATTAGCAATCGCTTCATTTTCTGCAATTACTTGATCAATCGCACCAATTAATTTTTCATCAGAAATTGAATTATCCGCAAAGTATTTCTTGTAATCAAAATCTGCATTTTTCAATACTTCTTTGATGGCATTTGAAAGCAATACATTCGTAATATTCCCTGCCTTAAACTGCGAGAACATATCAACTAGAGCACCTTCATTAGTGACTTTAGCATAAGCCTCTGGCTTTACATTGTTCAATAAAGTTTTAGCAACAAATAAAGGATCATTGATTTCTTTATTAATCGCTAAATATACTTTTGAACGCTGAGGATCAGAAGTAAAGAATTTTGCATCTTGTGGACGCACGCCTCCTTTTATCTGCTCTGTTTCTATAGCAAAAGGCAACAAACTTTGGTCTACTGTTAAAGTATCTAAAGCTGCTTTTATATTTACAAAAGGAATATCGGGTTCATGTGCAAAACGGTAATCTGCTGCGAATTCTTTCTTACGCATCACCTTCGTTTGCTTCAACTCTTCATTCCAAAGCACTGTAGTTTGATCTGGACGGAAAGCTCCATTATGCTCGATATAGTAATCTAACTGCTTCGTTACTTCCTCTATCGTCGCATCCACCATAAACTTAAACGAGTTCAAGTTTTTGATTTCTGTACGAGGGTTTAATTCCTTAGATCCTATTTTACGCAACGAAACAGAAACATCCGATTTAAACTCTCCTTTTTCAAGGTTAGCCTCAGATATTTTTAAGTTTTGAACGATACGCTGTAAATACTGCGCGTAAGTCGCAGCATCCTTAATATTACGAATACAAGGAGTCGTTACCACCTCGATTAATGGTACTCCTGATTTATTAAAATCCACTAAACTTGTTTTTGCTTCGTGCATTAATTTTGCAGCATCTTCTTCTAAATGCGTTTGCTCGATTTGCACAGAAAATGAAGTTCCATCATCACGGTAACAAGATACTTCTCCATCAGGAATGATTGGATTCGCAAACTGTGTTAACTGGAAATTCTTTGGTTGATCTGGGTACTCGTAATGTTTACGATCCCAAGACAACACTTCATTCTTCATGGTCGAATTCACCGCTTTCCCAAACAAAATGGCTTTGCGAATTGCTTCTGCATTAATCGCTGGCAATACCCCCATTTGCCCAGTACATACCGAACAAATATTAGTATTAGGTGTTTCTACTTCTTGATTAGCACACGAACAAAATAATTTGGTCGCTGTATTTAAACGGATATGAGTTTCAATACCAATGACTAACTCTAATCCTTTTTCTTCTAATGTTTTTGTCAATTGCTCCATTACAATACTTGTTTAAGGAAGTTAGCACAAGAAAATAATTTAGCCTCTTGTCTTTTGGCTGCTGTGATTTGTACTCCTGTCTCTAACGCTAATGGCGCTGTCAAGGTAGGCAAACCTCCTAAACTAAACCCAACTGTATAAGCATCTGAAAGATACATGGTCATTGGGTCTTTTAAATTATTTCCAATTTCCGGAACTGGATTTGGGGTCACTGGCGACAGGATAAGATCTACATTTTTGAAGTCTTCATCGAAATGATGACTGATCTGTGCTCTTAGTGCCAATGCTTTATTATATATTTCTTCGGAATGTCCTTGAGATAACACTTGGTTTCCTCCTACAATACGACGTTGTGTTTCAGCTGTAAAGTTTTCAGAACGTGTAACGCTATATCCTTCTTTTAAACTTTCTCCTTCTTCACGAACTCCATAATTTGTTCCATCCAAACGTGCTAAATTACTTGCTGTCTCAGCCATTGCTAAAGCATAGTAAGTAGCTACTAAGATATCAGCATCAAAGAAGTCTAGAGGAACGATTTCCATTCCTTCTGCCTCTAACTTAGCCAACATATCTTTAAACTGCTTTTTCATAGCAGGGTCTAAAGCTTCCGTTTCGATGAAGTTTTTATAGTATCCTATTTTGGTTCCTTTTGCTAAGCCTGTCGAAACAGCTTCTTCAGCTATCGCTTCTGAAGCAAAAGTAGTTTGATCTTTCACATCCTTTCCGCTCATCGTATTCAGTACGATACGGATATCGTCTAATTCTTGAGCGATAGGCCCAACACAGTCAGTAGATGACGCATAGGCCATTAATCCGAAGCGAGAAATTTTCCCATAAGTGGGTTTCAAACCGTAAATGGCATTGTACCCTGCTGGTTGACGAATCGATCCTCCTGTATCTCCACCAATAGAAAAAGTGGTAAAGTCTTTCGCTACGTTTACAGCACTTCCTCCACTACTTCCTCCAGCAACTTTACCTTTATCTAAGGCATTTTTCACAGGGCCGAATACTGTATTTTCAGAGCTACTTCCGTGTCCAAAGCTATCACAGTTTTCTTTAGCTACTGGAATTGCACCTGCGTCTAATAATTTCTGAATCGCTGTTGCCGTGTAAGGCGAATTGTATTTTCTTAAGAAATCAGAGCTAGCAGAACTATAAGTTCCTTGTAGTAAATACACATCTTTTACTCCAAATGGAATTCCTTCCAACAAGCCTATACGTTCTCCTTTAGCAATCTTTGCATCTACTTTTTTAGCAAGATCTAATGCATAATCATCTAAAATATAATTAGACGCATTATAGTCACTAGCCTTCAAGGCATCTAATTTTCCTTTCACCAAGGCTTCACAAGAAATCTCCTTGTTTACCAATTGTTGGTGTAAACTTTCTATTACGGATCCCATCTTACTCTTCTATTACTTTTGGTACTACTAAAAAACCATTCTTTTCTTTTGGGAAATTATCAACGATCAAATTTCGCTCAGTTGCTGTACTATTAATTACTTCATCTGGACGTAAATCGTCAATAGCTACGGCTTGTTGATGTACTTCATTTGTACCTCCATCAACATGTCCTTTTTTAATCACTTCAAATAAATCTTCAACTACCTTAGAAGCTGTTGCTCCTTTGATACTTGATAGGACGTCGAGTGTCATTTCTTTTCCCATAATTACTGCGTTTTACCCACATTGTGAGTTGAATTACTTCGATATCTTAATCGAATTTTTGCAAAATTCATTTATCTACAAATTAACTTTACTGACCTTTTTCAAGGCTATTAACTCGTATTAAAACAATGTGCGAATATAAATACTTTTAAGGTCTTGCGCTAATAAGCGTATTAGATAACGGAGCGATTTTTATTAGAAATCTTAAACATAAAAGAACACTAACCTTTAAACTAATCAAACGACAAAATTTTCAATATTTAAATTTATCAATATTTCCATATTACACACATTATCAGTAATTTAGAAAGAAACACCATATCCAACTGACTATACCCCAAGCATAAATCATTGTTTGAAGAACTTTAAACGTAAGTAATTTTATCTATCTTCGACACACCATACAGACTAGTCTTTCTAGTAGAAATATTTTAATTTTAAAACATAAAAAATGGCAAACTTTCCAGTACCCACTAAAGATGAAGTTTCTGCAGGAAACAAAGGAATCCTAGAAAATTTAGAAAAAATGTTAGGTTTTGTTCCTAATATATATGCTGCAATGGCGCAATCAGAAAATGCTTTAGGTAGTTACTTAACATTCTCTAGTACACCTACTTCATTTTCTAAAAAAGAAAAAGAAGTAATCGATTTAGCAGTTAGCCAAGTAAATGGATGTCGTTACTGTCAAGCGGCACATACTGCCTTAGGTAAAATGAACGGTTTTGATGATGCTCAAATTATCGAATTAAGAAAAGGAAATTCTAGCTGGGATAGTAAATATGATACTTTGGCTAAAACAGCTAAAGCAATTTCAGAAAAAAGAGGTCAGATTAGTGATGCTGAAACTGAAGCATTTTACAACGCTGGTTACAACAAAGAAAACTTAGTTGATTTGGTAGTAGCTATAGGGATCATTACAATCACAAACATGTTCCACAATGTAACTGATGTGCCAATTGATTTCCCTGCGGCACCTGCATTATAAATTATGAGTAATTCTTTTCGTCATGCTGAATTTATTTTAGTAATCACTTGATGAGACCTTGAAATAAGTTCGAACTGACGAAGTTTTAAAAACTCATACGGTCTACTGATAAGATTTTTGTATAAATAGGTTGAATCATTTTTCACTAGTCAAAGGCAAAAAATTAAGGAATAGTATTAGCTATGGCTTCATTTTTTAACACATGAATAGCAAGAAAATAAACGACATATATACTAAATTTTTGTTAGTAAATCGTATTACACAAAAGCCCAAGAAAAAGTATCTCCCAATTCGTTTGGCGAGGTACTTTTTTTATTCCTAAAAACACGATTGAATTGCTCGTTTCTAAATTGTTCTGGTGTTTGTTTCGTTACTTTTTTAAATAACCGAATAAAGTATGAACTATCATTATAGTTTAATTCTTCGGAGATAGCAGCAATCGATAAACTTGAATGAATAATCAATCGTTTTGCCTCTAAAATGACACGCTCGGTCATAATCTCAGAAGGTTTTTTATTTATGGTTTTTTTACATAAGTAACTCAGTTGTCTTTCTGATATATGCATACGTTCAGCATAGCAAGATAGTGGACGGTGTAATTTAAAATATTTATCAACAAGTGCTTCAAATTTATTCAATTGAACAATATCATAAGGAAGCGTATACTTATCCTTCTTTTTTTCTGGATAATACCTAGTCAATTCCATTAACATTGCATTCAAGTACATGCGAATGATTTCTTGAAAATCGGTATTTCTACTCCTGTACTCCGAACACATCAAATGATACTTTTCTAACACAGAAGTCGTTTGCTTTTCAGTTAGTTTAAAAAAAGGACTGCTAAAAGTTGAATTAAAAAAAGGAAATCTATTTAACCTACTAGTATCAAAATCGTGTAGAAAGAATTCTTTTGTGAAAAACAGAATATATCCCTCTACATCTTCCGATAGAATCCATTGATGAATTTGACCTGGGGACAAAATAAACATCGAACCTTCGGTGACTTCATATTCGGTAAAATCAATGATATGCTTCCCTCTACCCTTTGTTACCACCAACATTAAAAAAAAGTCATGCCCATGTGGCTCTTCAACAAATTTATTTTCTTTTAAATGCTCGCTAAATTTTCTTACATAAAAACTGTCTTCAAAACACATACAGTTATTGTAATCATCAAAATTTCCAATATTGAATACAGGTAACGATGCTGAAGATTCCATGTGTTCTTGTTTATGATTAAAGCTATACAGAATAGTTTGTCTAATATCTAGATATCCGCATACATATCTATAAAAATAAGTAATAATACTTAACTACACATTCATTTAACAAAAAATAACAAATACCTTTTTAAGATGCATTAAAATCCTAAAAATCTTCATTTCGTAGATAAAAACATAACAAAATAACCAAAAAGATACATTAAGTACAATTTGTACTATGCTTTGTTGATTTTGTCCTACGATAAAAATACTTAAGTATTATAGTTTTGAAATATATTAATACTAAAACAAAACATTATGCCAAAAGTGGAAAAACCAATGCACAAAGACGGAGACTTTTTTGTAGACTACGAAGACAAAGTTTTTGAAGATGTAAAAGCCAAAGAAGGTGAAAAAGCACTTGTTACATTTCATACTGTAGCTTTTGAAGGATCTATCGGTTTGGTAAATATTTTATCTGCTACAAGATTATTAAGAAAAGGATTTGAAACTTCTATATTATTATATGGGCCTGGGGTTACTTTAGGATTACAAAGAGGTTTCCCTACTTTAGGAAGCGAAGCTTTCCCTGGACATTTAAACTACGCTGCTCGTCTTACTAAATTTATGGAAGAAGGTGGTAAAGTATATGCATGTCGTTTTGCTTTACAAGCATTATATGGTCACGGCGAACCTTCTCTATTACCTGGAATCCAACCAATCAGCCCATTAGATGTTTTAGATATCCAATTAGAACACAAAAAAGAAGATGCATTTATGATGCATAGCTGGACAATGTAATAATCATTTCATTGTTGAGAAGATTGTTTTTATAAAACACCCATCCTAGCCTTCCCTTCAGGGAAGTAGCTTTTGTAACAAAATCTAAAATAAGTTTCTCCTGTAAAAGAAAAAATGATGTTTAAGAAACCTATAGTAAAAGCAGCCGCTGCGCAAATTGCCCCTGTGCTGGAAAGTAAATCTGGTACACTCGGAAAAATTGCAGATACCATTATAGAAGCAAGTAAAAACGATGCTGATATCATTGTATTTGCAGAAACCTTAGTACCTAATTACCCTTATTTCTCATTTATAAAACCTGCTGTTGCCATTCGTAAAGACCATACGAAACTTTACGAAGAAAGCGTAGTAGTTCCTAGTGACGATACTCGATTTATCGGCAGTATAGCCAAAGAACATAGTATCGTAGTGGTATTAGGCGTAAATGAACGAGATAAAGGAACGCTATACAACACACAACTTATTTTTGATACTACAGGAGAACTTGTTTTAAAAAGAAGGAAAATAACGCCTACCTATCACGAGCGTATGATATGGGGACAAGGAGATGGAAGCGGTTTGAAAGCCGTAGACACTTCTATTGGTCGCATAGGAGCGTTGGCTTGTTGGGAACATTATAACCCCTTGGCTCGATTTGCTTTAATGAATGATCACGAAGAAATTCATTGCAGCCAATTTCCGGGTTCGATGGTCGGACAAATCTTTGCCGATCAAATGGAAGTTACCATGCGACATCACGCTCTAGAGTCGGGTTGTTTTGTAATTAACGCCACAGGATACTTACATCCCGAACAAGTACAAGAAATCACTTCTGACCCTGCTATGCAAAAGGTATTAGACAAAGGTTGTTTTACAGCTATTATTTCTCCAGAAGGAGTTATTATATCTGATGTACTAACCGAAGGAGAAGGTATTGTTTATGCCGACATGGACATGTCATTGATTACTAAAAGAAAGCGAATGATGGATTCTGTAGGACATTATTCTAGACCCGAATTATTATCTCTTCTTATCGATAAAGAGCCTAAATCCTTACTACAAGAGAAAGTTGTTTCATCATCTAAAACAATTACCAATGAGCAGTACACTAACCTTAGAGAGCAATCACACCTTACTGAATGAGATTCAGACTAGAGGTATTCGTTTAGCCGGGAGTACTGACCTTTCAACACGTGAAGGTGGTGCTGGCCCCACGGATCATAAAGCGGTAACTATTTTCGGAACTACACTGATGATTCCTGTATATAGTTATTCGGCTAAAAACTCTCCTTTCGAAGCTAGTTTACCCTCTAAAATGGGATATGCTTCTTTGAAAAGAAATGGAGAAAATATTACAACAATACGATTTATTGGAGAACCTAAATTCTATAAGGAAACTACATCCGATGGTGTCCCTTTTTGGAAAATCGCAAGACTTCATAGCAAAGATGTATTAGCAACTACGGTACTTCAAAATTGTATTCGTTATAATGATAAAGAAACTTCTTGTCAATTTTGTGCTATTGGAGAATCTTTAAAGTACGATACGACTATTGCCTACAAAAGACCTCATCAATTAGCCGAAGTAGCGAAACGAGCAGTTGAATTGGATGGCATTTCTCAATTCATTATGACTACAGGAACTCCCGCGACTGCGGATCGTGGAGCCAAGTTATTATTTGAAAGTGTAGAAGCTGTTCGCGCAGCAGTTGACATTCCGATACAAGTACAGTGCGAACCTCCTAATGATTTTAAATGGTTTGAAAAATTAAAAACTGCTGGAGCCAGTTCTATTGGTATGCACCTTGAAGCGGTCACTGATCGCGTTCGAAATAACATTATGCCAGGAAAAGCCGAGGTTTCTTTAGACTACTACTTCGAAGCCTTCGAAGCAGCTGTTACAATTTTCGGAAGAGGAAATGTCAGCACATACATACTTGCTGGACTTGGTGATACTCCCGAAGAGATTTTAGAAATTTCCAATAAACTCATTGCTGTTGGTGTCTATCCTTTTGTAGTGCCTTTTGTACCTATTCGAAATACACCCTTGCAACATCATGCATCACCTGACAAGGATTTTATGCATGAAATATTAGATTCTTTAGCTCAAGCCTTAGTAGCTGCTAAAATGACTTCTGACACCTTGGAGTCTGGATGTGCTAAATGTGGAGCTTGTTCTACATTATCAACCTTTGAAAAGAAAAAAAAGCATGATTTATTTTGAAACCAGTAAGAAAGAAAAGGGACTCGACTTTATTGACATCAACATACCAAGCAATCAAAATCAACTAGATGCTTATTACAAAACACGCCAAGATATCTTTTGTTTAGAACAAGAATTGTTTAAAGAAAGTGACTTTGACGAATACGATCATAAAGCAATTCCAATCATTGCTGTCAACCA
This sequence comes from uncultured Aquimarina sp., assembly GCA_947493035.1. GTDB lineage: Bacteria > Bacteroidota > Bacteroidia > Flavobacteriales > Flavobacteriaceae > Aquimarina. Next base: position 8,045 of record CANLOW010000006.1, on the reverse strand, counting down.
TTACCTCGGTGCTCCCGATGAAGTAGTTGGGGTCGTTCGTATTTACGAAGAAGCAAAAGGCGAATGGTTTGGTGGACGTCTAGGTGTTATTAAAGATTATCGTGCTTTTTCAAAATTTATATGTCCTAACCTTTTTAAAGAAAGAGACGTTTCTGCATTGTATCAAATGTCTATTGCCGCAGGTCTTATCTACCGAGCAGTTTCTTTAGCGAATTATTTAGGTTGCCAAAAATTTTCAGCACATGTGCAACAGCAAAATGTTAAACTGTTTAAACGTTTGCATTGGAATGTAGTCGGAGAACTCGAACAACAAGGAATTAAACATTTTTTAATGGAAGCTGAATTAGACGCTTACCCTTCTACTCCTATTTACACGACACCAATACCAGCAAATAACACCTTGTCTTTATTAGATCATGTAGCTTAATTCATCTTGAATATGACTTTAGAACACACCAATATATTATCTGAAATTACCGAATTACGCAAGCACCCTCATATTTTGGACAAACAACATATTGAGGATACTTACGAAAATCTCGGAAAACAGGTAACGCATAGTGTTTTCTTTAATCATACTACTCAACCTATACAACTAGGCGATGACACTGCTGCCATCCAACAAGAAGACGGCTCATACCTTTTATTAGCTGCAGAAGGCATTGTAACTGATTTCTTAGAAAATGATCCTTGGTTTGCTGGGTATTCTGCTATCATGGTCAATATTAGCGATATCTGTTCTATGGGTGGATTGCCCGTAGCCGTTACCGATACGCTATATGCAAAAAACGCAAGTGACACCAAGCTCATTTGGGAAGGAATGTTAGCCGCTGCTAATAATTATGGAGTCCCTATCGTTGGTGGACACACATGTTACCACAATGATAACAAAGCTTTAAGTGTATCTATTCTTGGGAAAAGCACTAATCATTTGCTAAGTAGTTTCGATGCTCAAGAAGGTGATGAAGTATTAATCATTACAGATTTAAACGGTGCTTACTATAAAGAATATCCTTTTTGGAATGCGAGTACCACCTCATCACCAAAAAGATTACAACAGTTAGCCAAATTACCTTACACCATAGCCAATAATCAATGGAGCAATTGCGCCAAGGACATTAGCATGGGAGGTATTATAGGCACTTTATTAATGCTTATGAACACCTCGAAAGTTGGGATAAACTTGAATCTCGACCTACTAGCCAAACCTTTAGAAACTTCTTGGAATAAATGGCTAGTAAGCTTTCCTAGTTATGGATACATCATGACTTGTAAAGCCGAAAACACAGAAAAAATTCAACAGTTATTTATAGATCATGAGATCGAATGTAACCGTGTAGGAAATGTGATTTCTGAAAGGGAATTATTTATTCAGCACGAAAACAACACCCTGAAATTTTAAAATATGCCCGTTACTTATGTATATATCGAATGGCCTGATCAACAAAAAGATCAAGTGTATTCTCCTTCTAGCGTTGTTGAAAATTATTTCAACCCCGAACAAGAAATTCCCATAGCTGAATTCAGTAACACTTGCAATAAAAGTTTAAATGAAGCTAGCCATCGTGTTGCTCAAAAATTTGGTTTTGGCTGTACCTCTGCTATGGCTGAGTTAAAACGTATTCAGTCATTATGTCAAAAGTATAGTGATACTGAAACAGTAAAAATTCTATCCATAAAGTAACAGAAGACTACCTCGTTAAAAGACCACGAGGCATTTAAAAGAAATAAGATTTTAATTTCAAGGCAAGCTTCTAGGTATTATATCCTTTGGCAGTGTCAATAAACAAAAAACATATGAATCATTATCCAGTCATCATAGTAGGAGGAGGTCAAGCAGGATTGTCGGCTAGCTATGGTTTAACGCAACAGAAAATAGAGCATTTAATTTTAGATCGAGGAGCTATTGGAGACTCTTGGGGGAAACGCCGTTGGGATTCTTTTTGCTTGGTAACTCCTAATTGGCAATGTAGATTGCCAGGGTTTGACTATGACGGAAATGACCCTAAAGGGTTTATGCTAAAAGATGAAATCGTCGATTACGTAAAACGTTATGCCGATTCTTTCAACCCTCCATTTAAAGGAAATGTAGAAGTACATAAAATCTATAGAAAAACGAAGGATGGTGATTTTCACATTTCTACTTCTGAAGGTGACTTTACGGCTCAAAAAGTAGTTATTGCTACAGGAGCGTATCATATTCCTAATATCCTTCCCATGTCTAAGGGGTTTGATGAAAATATCAATCAGCTTCATTCTGCTGATTATAAAAACCCAGAACAATTAGAAGAAGGTGCTACTTTGGTTATCGGTTCGGGGCAATCGGGAGCGCAGATTGCTGAAGATATTCATATTGCAGGAAAGAAAGTATATCTCTGCGTAGGTACGGCACCCAGAGCACCAAGAACTTATCGAGGAAAAGATGCTGTAGAATGGTTAGAAGATATGGGATATTACGATCAACCGATAGAATCACATCCAGATCCTGACGAAGCTCGACACAAAACCAATCACTATCTAACTGGAAGAGATAACGGTCGTGATATTGACCTTAGAAAGTTAGCCACAGAAGGTGTAGCACTCCGAGGACAAATAAAAACGGTAAGCGATGGTGTTATAGATTTCACAACAGATTTAAAAGAAAATCTTGATAGTGCAGATGCCACCTACAGCCGTATTCAAGATAATATTGATAAATATATTGCTGCTAATAATATTGAAGCCCCTACAACTCCTAGATACGCTTCTCCATGGGAACCTAGTGCAGAAAACAACTTACCTATAGACTATAGAAAAGAAGGCATCACAAATGTCATTTGGTGCACTGGATTTAAAGTGAAATTTGATTGGATTGAATTTCCACATGTATTTGATCAACGTGGCTACCCAACCTATAAACGTGGAATCACGGACGAACATGGGCTATTTTTCTTAGGATTACCTTGGTTACACACATGGGGATCGGGAAGATTTTCTCATGTTGGGCAAGATGCTATGTATCTTACCGACTATATTGCAACCGAATTAGAAGAAGAAACTGTCGAAACTTGTTTGAATCGAAAGTGAAAATTCTAAAGGTTGTTATTTGTCACCTCTGGCTTCGACCAGAAGTCTCATCTAGCTGGTATTTTATCAAAGCTATATAGATCAATTGGATGAGATACCTTGTCAAGCAAGGTATGACATGAAATGAATTGTAAGTTAAAAGTCTAAAAGCATACTAACTTGTTTAGGATTACGAGATAGTTATCAGAAACAATAAATTAATTTAAAGGTAAGCCTTGGGTTATTATATCTTTTGCAACACCAATAAAAACATACAAAATGACCGAACAAAAATTACCATTACCTCCATTTACCGAGGAAACTGCAAAACAGAAAATTCAAATGGCGGAAGATGCTTGGAATTCTAAAGACCCTGTAAAAGTTTCTAAAGCTTATAGCATAGATACAGAATGGAGAAATCGTTCTGAATTTGTTAATGGTCGTGAAGAGGTGCAAAAATTTTTAGAAAACAAATGGAATACTGAATTAGATTATAAACTAAAAAAAGAACTTTGGGCTTATACCGATAATCGCATTGCCGTTCGATTTGAATATGAATATCGCAATGAACAAAATCAATGGTTTCGCGCCTATGGAAATGAAAATTGGGAATTTGATGAAAATGGACTGATGAAAAAACGATTTGCAAGCATCAACGATTTGCAAATCGACGAGTCGGAACGTAAGCTTCGACACAAAAATTAACAAAACATTTAAAACTAAATAGGTCGTCTACAATAAATTTCTAGACGACCTATTCAATTTAAATACTCCTTATCATTAAACAGTGACAATTATTTTTTTACAATCTTTTTTGTGTATGTTTTACCACTAGAATCTAATTTTATTAAATACATTCCTGATGGTAAATTCGAAAAATCTATTGATTGATTGTCCTTTATATTTTCTTCAACAAAAAGAAGCTGACCTGATATTTCATAAATATATGCTGTTACGTTTTCGCCAGAAATGCTCCCTAATGATAAAAATAATTGATCATTTACTGGGACAGGTGACGCTATAATACCAGCATCCTCAAAATCAAACCCATTTACACCCAAAGTTGAAATATCAAGAGTAATTTTATTTTTTACTAATACTAAATCAGCCACACTGCTATTAGTTATAAAACAATCATACTCATTTGCATCCGATAACATTGCATTTCTAATAGTGAATGTTCGCTCTGTAGCCCCATCTATATCTTCAAAAAAGCCTTTTCGCCATTGATACACATTATTAACATCCTGTGTTCCTTCAACAGTTAAAGTAATATCGTCTCCCTCATTAACAGTAATTGCTTCTACTGAGTCCACAAAACTCTGAGGAGAAAAGCTATATAATCTTGAAATATGTGATAAATTTTTAGCTTGGTTAGGAGCTAAATCTTCAAAAACAAATGAATTATCACCTATAAAAAGCGTATTCAAATTAGTTCCCGTAAAATCAGGAACTTCTCCTGATAATGAGTTATTTTCTAAGACTAGGGAACTTAACGTAGAAATTGAAGCTAGGCCTTCTGGTATAGTACCTTCTAAATTATTTCTATCTAAACTCAAGCTTTCAAGTAATTCACAATTTCCTATTTGAGTTGGTATAACACCTGATATATTATTATCAGAAAGCCAAAATGTATCAAGTTTTGTTAATTGACCTATACTTTCAGGAATTGTTCCTGTTAAATCATTCTCAAATAAGAAAATTGATTCTAATTTTGTAAGGTTACCTATACCTCTAGGAATTTCTCCCGTCAAATTATTTCTTTGCAAACTTAAAATCCTAAGATTTACCAAATCCACAATACTTTCGGGGATTTCTCCTTCAAAGTTTCCTTCGAGTGATAAAACATCTAGGTTCACTAAATTCCCTATATCCTCAGGAATATTTCCTGATATTTCACCACCTATACTTAAAGATAATAGGTTTGTTAACTCTGTGATTTCATTGGGAATTGGATTATTACTAGTCCCGCTAATTCTTAAACGCTCTAATGAAGTAAGTTCATTTATAGTAGCCGGAATACTAAAAGAAATTTGATTGACAGAAGATGTAATTGAAACCTCTTCAAGACTTGAGATTGACCAAAAACCTTCTGGCACACTATCGAAATTGCTTCCATCACTAATAAAATCTTTAAGATTAATTAAATTTTCTATACCAGATAGACTTCCTTCAAACTGATTATTAATTTCTAAAGTTTCTAAAGAGGTAAGTGAAAAAATTTCAGAAGGAAATATCCCTCCTAATCTGGTATTTGTAAGTCTCAATAATTCTAATTCGTTCAAATTTCCTATAGCACTAGATATAGAACCTGTGAGATCGGAATTAAGATTTAAGTCCAATGATTGTAATTTCGTTAGACTCCATATTTCACCAGGAAACTCTCCAGAAAGATTGTTATTTGATAAATTTAAACCAACTACCCTGTTGTTTTCGTTAAGAGTTACACCTATCCAAGTATTCATATCTGCATTCAAATCCCATGGATTTCTCCAATTAGCACCATCTGTTGCATTGTATAATGCAATTAAAGCATCTCTATCAGAAATAGGGAGGGTAACATCTAAATTTATGTTATTTCTTTGTAATGTCAAATTAGGTACGTTTGTATTGCTAATTTCACAAAAATAAACCCCTTCATCTGTAGCTTCAGCATCTGTAATTTCATAAGTTGCATTTGTAGCGCCTGAAATCATTGCGTTATCAAGATACCACTGGTACGTATTGTTTACACTGGTCAATCCTGTTACAGAAAAGCTGATATTCTCTCCTTCTATAACAGAGAGCTCTTCAATACTATTGATTTTGTTTTGAGGGCTGTAAGAAAGTGTGTTCACATTTTCTTCTAATATTTCAGCAATATTATCTAATGGAAAATCTGCTCTTTCAAATACAGAAAAAGGTATATTATTACTACTTATATCTAAAGTCTCTATTCTGAAAAGAGATATAAAAGTGTAATCGGGCAAATCAGTTAGTAAGTTATTGGATACATAAACTCTACCCACATTAGCAATGGAACCATCAATTTCTTCTGGCAATTTCCCTGTAAGTTGGTTATTACTCAGATTAATTTCAACAAAGTGCCTTTCATTTAAAGAGAATAATTCAACTGGTATATCTCCACTCAATTCATTGTTTTGTAGATATAAATAATTCAAATCCTCAGCATTACCTAAAGCACTTGGAATTTCTCCGGTAATATTATTACTTGAAAGATTTAATGTGTTTAAACTCACTAAATTTCCTAATTCATCTGGTAATTCACCTGATAGATTATTATTGGGTAAGTTTATTTCATCTATTTCTCTTTGCCCAGGTCCGCCAGATCCAGGGAAATAGACTGCTGTAACAACTCCATACCATGTGGTTGGATCAGCACTAAGATCCCATTTATTAGTCCAGTTTTCACCATCGGTTGAATTATATAACGCTATAAGGGTATCTATATCATTTTGCGATAAATCTTGGGAGTAAATATTAATACTCAAGAGCACTAAAATATTGAGCAAAAATCTTTTCATAATTGTAATTTATATTTCTCACAATTATACAACAAATATCATATTAGCTCACTTTTCAAGCAATAAGTTAGGGAATTCTTAACAGTAAATTTGCAATCAAAAAGACAAGTTATTTTGTTAGAACTCCATTTAACACATGCTGCATTTTTTACTATCTGACTACTTCCAATATCCTAGCTATCTTTTCTTATGCCTATGTTTTAAGATTTTCATATTTCATATAAATCATAAACCTATTATTATAAATATACTTAGATTATAAAGTGAATTCCGAAATGAACAAAATGAATGGTTTCGTTCCTATGGAAAAGAAAATTGGAAATTTGATAAAAATGGATTGATGGTTAAAAGGTATGCGAGTATTAATGATGTTCCTATAAAAAGTTCTGATCGTAAATTATAATCTTTTAGTTAGCTTCAAAGAATTTAGCAGTTAGCAGATTACACTTATTTACTACTAAATTCTTTGAAGCTTATACTTTAATTACTTCCCTTTTATTCCCTTTAGGAAAACTCCAATTGTTTGTTTCTTCATTTTTCTACGTCTTATTCTATAGACATTGATTACAATTGAAATGAAATTTTTAGGTAAAATACAAGAATTCTTACAATTAGAGATTTTAGATTCAGGAAAACAATGCAGTATTCTAGAACAACAAATCGAAAGCAGCCTTACAATACTTTGGTTTTATGAGGATGGTAATGATTTTATTATTGACGGCAAACCGTATTCCTTTAACAAGAATGAAATCGTATTTCTAACGGAATTTCACAAAATCAAACACATTAAAATCAACAAAGTACATTTCTTACGCTTTAATCGAAACTTTTATTGCATTCTAGATAATGACACCGAGGTAAGCTGTAAAGGGATTTTATTTTTTGGAGCAACACAATTACCCATCATCACAATTCCTAATAATGAGCTAGAGAAGTTTGAGATCCTTTGGAAAATGTTTTCTATCGAAATGCAATCTAACGATAAATTGCAAATAGAAATGCTTCAAATGATGCTGAAACGTTACCTTATTTTATGTGCTAGAATTTATAAATCTCAAGAGAATTTCCCTGCCCAAAAAACAGATTCTGATATTGTTCGAGAATTTAATTTCTTGGTTGAACAGTATTTTCGAGAAAAGCAATCCGTAAAAGATTATGCAGATTTACTACATAAATCCCCTAAAACGCTTTCAAATATCTTCTCCAAAATAGGCTACAAAACTCCTCTACAATATATTCATGACCGTAAACTTTTAGAAGCCAAAAGATCTTTACAATACTCTACTTTATCAATTAAAGAAATTGCTTACGAGGTCGGGTTTGAAGATATCCAATCTTTTAGTCGCTTCTTTAAAAAACACGAAGGCTTATCCCCTTCTGAGTTCAAACAAACTACAACACCTGAGTTCGATTAAAAAATAGCGAGCTGACTAGTATGTTCAGTCTTGAATTTTAATGATGGTTTTTTAGGTAAGA
>CANLOW010000005.1 GCA_947493035.1 uncultured Aquimarina sp. | reverse complement strand
CCATCAACCATCAACCATCAACCATCAACCATCAACCATCAACCATCAACCATCAACCATCAACCATCAACCATCAACCATCAATTATGGTCTAGCATAAGGAAATCTAGCTATTTTCTTAGGTATATAGTAACCATCTAGACCAACGATACTTGCTATATTTCCCTTATCTAAGTTTACAAAGCCATCTTGGCTAATCAATTGCTCATCAATAAAAATTTCTTCAATAGATGCGATAATCAAAAGGCAACCATTTTCTTTGATTTCATACGTGTTTAAGTATTTACAACCTATTTGAATAGGACTTTCTTTAACAAATGGCGCTGTAAAATTATTATGATAAAGTGTTTCTAGGTTTGTAGCTTCAAATTCAGAAACATCTTTAGGGTATTTAGCAGAGGTTTGATGCGCTTGTTCTATAAAACTTTCTGTAATGGCATTGATGGTAAAAAACTTAGTTTCTAAAATATTCTCGTAAGTATGTCTTGCAACTGTATGAGGTCGTAATGTAAAATGAATCATAGCAGGTTCACTTCCTAAATGACAAACAGAATTAAAAACAGCTAAATTTGTTTTTCCTTTTTTGTTATTAGAAGCTATAAGGTTTGCGGACTTATAGCCAGTAATGCTATTAATAAGATTTATTTTAGTAAAGCGTTCTAAGTTTTCTGTTTTTTTTTGAGAATAATGTTTTTTTGAGTTCATTTTGTTGAATTTGAAGGAAAAATCGACAAGTAGTGTGTAAATTTTGTTAAAAAAATGTTTTTACTCGGTAATTATTGAGTTTCGTAGTAAATTTATCCACCCAAAAATTACAAGATGAAAATGATTAAACAACTATTTATTTCAATTTTAACGCTTGCTACATCTATATCAACATATGGCTTTGATAGCTTTGGAAGTATTTCATATGGAGAAGCGACAAATATTTCAGGAATGCAACGTATGCTTTCTCAAAAAATTACTAAAGTATATTTACTTAAATTAAATGGAGCTAGTGGAGAAGTCTTTGATAAAGAGTATAAAGGGGCACTAGAATTATTTAATAAAAATTTTATTAAGCTATCTGAAAACGGAAAAGATGCTTCAGAATCAGTCAAAACAGCCTTAAAAGCAGAAGAAAAGGCCTGGCAAGAATATATGCAGGCTGTAATTTTTAATAAAGAGAAAAATGTAGATGCTGTTTTAAAAGTATCTAATAACCTTTTAAAGAAATGCCATGCGTTAGTATTAGCTATAGAAAATGAAGGTACTAAAGATGGTGAAGATCAAGAGAAAATAAATACAGTTAATGTTTCAGGAAAGCAGAGAATGTTGTCACAGCGATTAGGTGAGTATTACGCAGCGATTCGTTTTGTTAAAAGCCATGGAGGTGATACAACTACTTTAGAATCTGAAATAGCAAAAGTATTCTCGGAGATAGAAAATTCTTACAAACAATTATCTGCAAGCGGATTGAATTCGAGTGAAATATCTTCAACATTTGTTGAGGTTAAGTCTAAATTAGACTATATGAGTAATGAAAAGGGTAAATTTTTATCAAACAGCCTTTCGATAAATAAAATATCAGCTTTTAGTAATCAATTAACTTTATTGTATAATAAGATTACGGGTAAATATGCTGCATTATAATCAATAAAGACATTTTTTTGTGTATGAAGCCCTCTTTGGAGGGTTTTTTTGGGTTAAATATTATGATATTGTTAAGGTCTTTACTGTAAATAATACTTAATTTCGGCGATCCTCATTCATTTCGAGGATAATTGATTACTTTGAATTAGTAAGATTTTACTCTTAATTGAGAATTTTATATTGTACTCTAAATAAGACAGGTTCTTTAAGTTATTCAATCCAAAAGAAGTAACTAAGTTTTAATATCATCGCATGGAACAACAGAATATCGCAATTGTTGGTAGTGGTTTAGTAGGATCATTATGGGCTATCTATTTAAACAAAAGAGGGCATAAAGTCACTGTGTTTGATCGTAGACCTGATATTCGTGATATTAAATTTAGTGGAAGATCGATTAATCTTGCTATGTCAGTTAGGGGGTGGAATGCCCTAGAAGGAGCAGGGATTAAGGATGATGTTTCTTCTCTAGGAATACCTATGTATCATCGTTACATTCATGTCGTTGGCAAAGAAGATTACAAGCAACCTTATGGAAAAGAAGGGGAGGCTATTTATAGTATATCAAGAGGTATTCTAAATCGAAAAATGATTGATATAGCAGAAAAATATGGTTCGGAATTTCGTTTTGAAGAGAAGGTTTGGGATGTAAAATTAGCTGAAGCAAAATTATATACTGGAGATTCAGAAAAAGAAGATTGGGACGAGCATCAATTCGATGTTATTTTTGGATGCGATGGGGCTTTTTCACGTGTACGTCATAAAATGCAACGAAGAAGTCGATTTAACTATTCTCAAGATTTTTTAGATACAGGCTACAAAGAATTGACAATTCCTGCCGCTAAAGACGGTACTCATGTAATCGAAAAAAATGCGTTACATATTTGGCCTAGAGGTAAATTCATGCTTATTGCATTGCCTAACTTAGATGGAAGTTTTACGTGTACCCTTTTCATGCCTCATGATGGTGCTAAAAATGCTTTTGAAGTATTAGATACAAAAGAAAAAGTGATTGCATTTTGGGAACAACATTTTCCTGACACTATTGACATTATGCCAACACTTCTAGAAGATTTTTTTGAAAATCCTACGAGTGCATTAGTCACTATGAAATGTTATCCTTGGACTTACTGGAATAAAATAGCTTTGATAGGAGATTCGGCTCATGCAATAGTTCCATTTTACGGACAAGGGATGAATGCTGGATTTGAAGATGTATTTCAGTTAAATAAAATTATTGATGAAGTTGGAGGTGAAGATTGGCAACCTATTTTTGAAGCTTATCAAGAACAGCGTAAGCCTAATGCAGATGCTATAGCAGAACTTTCTTATAGAAATTTCATGGAAATGAGTTCTAAAACAGCCGATCCAGATTTTATTTTAAGAAAAAAAATAGAAAATAAATTTGCCGCTAATTATCCAGAATTATGGATGCCATTATATTCACGAGTTACTTTTTCTAATAAACCTTATGCAGAAGCTTTAAAACGAGGAGAGCAGCAGTCGGCTATTATGGATGAAATTATGGAAATGGCTGGGATCAATGAAATTTGGAATAAAGAAGTAGTCATGAATGCCATCAAAGAAAAAGCTGAACTATTAGGTGATATATCTAAAACTAAATTACAGTAGTGATCTGTTTTACGAAATAGGCAAAGCATATTCGTAAATCCACGCATTGTATTTTTTTGATGGAGTTATAACTTCAGTTTTTTTTCGAATGAACAAACTTTGTTCCTCATTGTTTTTAATGTAACCTTCGTAATTATCCAGTTTCTCCATTAGGGATTTAAAATTATTGGCAATTTGATATAATTCTCCTTTTGTTATAGCAGTTTTAGTCATATCTAATTTTATCCCTGGGTATGCGCCTAAATCATATTTTTTAGCAAAAATGTAGCCTTTATCAATGAATTCTGTATGTTTTTGTAGTAACAGGGAAAATTGATTTCTTTCACTTTTCATTAGAGTTCCGTAAACAAAAAGATAATCTGGCATTTTAATATTGAAAACTTGTTTAACTATTTTAAAGATGATTGATTAGATGTAGTCAAAGAAAGCTAAAAACCTTAATTTTACAATTGTTAAACTTGTTAATTACATTAGTTCAAGATATATAAAACGATTACGATCTTATGAAAATAAAGACCAATTCACTTACAGCCAATATAGTTCGAATTTTTGTTTATGCGTTACTTTTTTTCTTAATAGCTAAGACTATAGAGGTGGATATGGAAGCACAGTCTTTTAAGGAAAGCTCAGGAACAGAACATTTTCAAGAACTTTTAGTTTTGGCAATAGCTTTAATCTCATATGTTGTAGCATATAAAATCAAATCTGTTCGTTATTTCTTTTTAGGTTTAGGTTCTTTTGCAGCAGTATCTTTTGTAAGGGAAATGGATGCGTGGTTAGAAACTCATTTTTTTGATAAAGGATGGCAAGTATTAGCTTTATTGATCTTGATTCCTACCTTGTATTTAATGATTAAAAACGGGAAGAAATTTGTAAAGCAGTTTAAGAAAGTTAGTAAGACCGCTTATTTTAAGATGCTGATATTAGGAGGGTTGGTGTTACACGTTTTTTCTCGTCTCTATGGGCGAAAAATTATTTGGAAAAGTCTTTTAGGTAAAGATGATTACAGAAGATCTATAAAGGATGCGAGTGAAGAAAGTATTGAATTATTAGGGTATATGATGATGTTTATAGCTACAGTAGAATTGTCTTTATATGTATATGCTAAGACTAATAAAGTTATTAAAAAACAATTAAAAAAAGAGAAAAAGAAAGCGCTGAAACAGCAAATTAGTTAAACAACATATGGTTTAATTTATTGATGCTACTACTGAGAAATTTAATGCATCTTGAATTATAAGGTTGTCCTTTAAATCAAAATTAGAGAGATATACCTCTTGAATTTATTTTGAAATAGGTTTACTAAGATTTTAATAACTCAGGGTGTTTAGCTTTAAACTTATTCAGTCTAGGAATAGAAATTCTTAAAATATAAGGGTGATTAGGATTCCTTTTTTCATAGTCTTGATGGTAAGCTTCTGCTTCCCAGAATTTCTGAAATGACATAATTTCTGTAACTACTTTTTTGTTACGATATTCTTTTTGTGTTTTTTCTTTAGCTGCTTCAATAATTTGCTTTTCAGATTCATTTTGGTGAAAAATAACAGAGCGATAAGCGGTTCCAAAGTCTGGAGCTTGTCCATAAGTCGTAGGGTCTTGTGACGCATAGTATACAGTAACCAAGTCTTGAAAAGATATGATGTTAGGGTCATATTGTACTTCTACCGTTTCAGTATGTCCCGATTTTCCATAACCTACTTGTCGATAAGTTGGGTTTTTTATATGCCCGCCAGAATATCCAGAGACTACTTCTTTTACACCTTTAAGGCTTTCATATATGGCTTCGACACACCAAAAGCATCCACTAGCAAAGTATGCATTTTGCAACCCGTCAGTTCTTGTTGTTTGAACAGGTGGAGAAATAGCAGTGTCTTTTTTTATTTCAGAGATCGTGTTTCGTGAACAAGAATTGTTGCCAGTAGATAAAATAGTACTTAAAAGTGCTAAAAAGAATAATTTCATAATTAAAATCTATACGTACTATTAAGTACGATTTTCAACTACATAATTACACTTTTTTTATAGTTTATTCTATGAAGATAAAAATTAAAGATTGGTTTTTCGATACATCTTTCTAAAGGCAAGAGGCGAATAACCTTTGAATTTTTTGAATTGTTGATAGAAAAAAGGTAAACTATCATATCCACACTGATAGCCAATTTCATTTACTTGTAATTCAGTTTCAACTAATAAACGACTGGCTCTATTTACACGAAATTCATTTAAAAATATAAAGAAAGGGCGTTTCATAATTCGACTAAAGAACCTAGAAAAAGATTGTTCGGTCATATGCAATTCTTCAGCTACTTCTTTTAATCGAATTTTAGACTGGTAATGTTCATTTACATACTGCTGTACTTTCTGAATTCGACTATTAGTGTCGTTGGATAAATCGAATTTGTAAGAGCTACCGGCTAATACTTCCGTTGTGGTAATGCTTGTTATTTCATTGATTAATTCGAGAAAGTAAATGAATCTTTGTATTCCTTCTGAATTAACTACTTTTTTAATAGAAGAAACAGTTTTTTTAGTAGTATTTTTTAATAAAAGACCTCTTTGAGAAGTTTTTAAAAGATGGTCTATCTCATTAAAAGAAGGAAGATGTTTTAGTAAGTCTTTAGGCCATTGAATCACTAAGCTATTTGCAGTTTCTTTGTCGTTAGAATCATTTTTCCAACAATGGGGAAGATTAGGGCCCAATAAAACCAAATCTCCTTTCTTGTAAGATGAAATATTATTACCAACATACCGAGTGCCTGAACTTTCTAAAATATAAGTTAATTCGTATTCAGGGTGAAAATGCCAAGGCGCATCAAAATTTTGATTACTATATTGAAAGGCAACGATTGAAGATTCGTCTTGAGCATCAACTTTTTCAAAAACTGCTTTCATATTGTTTTATTTGGGGTTTAAAGGGTAAAGGTTTGTTAGATAAGTCACAAACTATAGTCTAATTTTGAGTATATCATTTGATTAATAAGTTCACGGGCTTTAAAGCTTCTTTAGGGTCTTTTAGCTTTGTTTTATCAATTATTGTAGATTTTTTGATGAACTTTGTCCCAATGACATAGGCTTTGGCATTATTAACAGCATCAACAGCTAGTAATTCGTTCCCTTTAAAATACCATACAGAAAATTTGATGCCTTCCCCTTCTTCATGACGTACAATAATATCATCATACCCTTCAGAAAGACCTACCATTTGTAATTTGATATCGTATTGATCAGACCAAAACCAAGGAATACTATCATATATAGGAGACTTTCCTGAGATTGCAGCTGCACAAACCTTAGCTTGATCTACCGCATTTTGAACAGATTCTAATCTAATAAATCGATTATACCTTGGATTAAAATGAAATGAACAATCACCAATGGCATATATATCTTCGATATTAGTGGCAGTTGTTTCTGATACCGTTATTCCATTTTTAATTTCTATTCCTATAGATTCGGCTAATTGTTTATTAACTCGAACACCTACACCTACAATAATTAAATCGGCAGTATAAGAAGTGCCATCAGAACATTTTATAGTATTGATTTTGTCATTAGTTTCAATTTCAATGACATTTTTAGAGGTAAAAATATCTACATCGTTTTTTGCATGGATATCTTGAAAAAAATCAGACATTACAGGAGATGTAACTCGTTGTAGAATACGTTCCTCTCTTTCAAGTATGATGACACTAGCACCTAATTTTTTTAAAGAAGCAGCCGTTTCAAGTCCAATATATCCAGCGCCAATGACTACAGCTCTTTTAGAAGAAGTGTTCAGGATGGCTTTTTTTATATTTAATACATCCTCAGCAGTTCTTAAAGCAAAAAGATTTTTTGCAGTGTCTATTCCAGGAATAGGAGGGATAATGGGACTAGCTCCTGTAGCGATAACCAATTTATCATACAAAAATTCATCATCATTACTTAAAGTAATAGATTTTTTGTCTCTATTAATAGAAGTAACTTTGATGCCCAAATGCAGGTCAATATTTTCTTTTTTGTAAGATTCAATTGCTTTTAGAGCATTACTTTCAATAGGATCGTCACTTGTTAAATAAGCTTTAGATAGAGGAGGGCGATGATAGGGTAAGACAGGGTCACTATCAAAAAGTTGTATGTTTCCTTCCCAACCTTCTTTACGAAGAGAAAAAGCGAGGTTGACACCTGCGTGACTAGCTCCAATAATTACACAAATTTTTTCTTTCATTTTTATTAGTATTGAGTGCAAAGTATTAAGTATAAATACTTAATGTTTAGAAGGAAATATTTCTGTCCTCTTATTATTGATTTTAAAAACCTTAATACGGATAACTTTGTATTAAAATTTACTCTTCAACTACTTTCAGGGTAACACCATCAATAGCGTCACTTACTTTGATTTGACAACAAAGGCGGCTATAATCGCTCACTTCATCTTCTAATTCGAGCATGTCTGCTTCTATTTCGCTAGGAGCACCTACTTTCTCAAAATCTTCTTCTTTTACATGAACATGACAAGTAGCGCACGAGCATACTCCTCCACAATCACCGTCGATGCCTTTTATGTTATTTTGAACAGCTAGTTCCATAACTGAACCTGTAGTCGCTTCTAAAGTGATTTCTTCATTATTGGTCGTTATAAATGTGATTTTTGCCATAGTATTATTTTTTGAGCTGTTAAATTTGAGGTTAAGCGTTGAATTTTACATTCAAAGAATGGAATCCAACTTTGCGTTTAAATTGATCTAAATCTTCAATATTATCTTCATGATCAAGAATATCAATAGAAGATACTTTATTGACTAATGTTGTCAGTATTACTTTCATTAAAGTTCGCGCATGTGTGGCACCTAAACAATTATGTGTTCCAAAACCAAAACTAACGTGCGGGTTAATTTTTCTATCAATTACTACTTCGTTAGGTTTCTCAAAAGTTTTAGCATCACGATTGGCAGAAGCCCAACATAATGAAACCCTAGATTGAGATTTCATTGCATGTTCACAAACTTCAGTATCTTGTGTTACTACTCTTCCCATATGGGTTAAGGGAGCGAAATATCGAATTAATTCTTCAATGGCTTGGTTCAGAATTTCAGGTTCATTTTTTATACGAGCTAAAGATTCTGGGTGTTCAGCAAAATAAGCGATAGCATTCGTAATGGTATTAATCACAGTATCTCGACCACCTGCAAAAGTTAAAATCATTACCCCTTTAACTTCTTCTTTTGTTAGTTTTCGGCCATCGATTTCAGAAGCTAATAATTTAGAGTACAAGTCATCTGAAGGATTTTGTTCAGCAATATTTATTTGGTGATCAATATAGTCGTATAAAATATTTGCTTTATCACCATCTAGTGCGCTTTCTTCACTTCTAAATACATGTGTACCCCAATCTATCCAAGTTTTAGATTCTTCAAAGGGTGTGTTTAAAAGTACGGTCAATGCTTGCGATTGAATAACTAAAGAAAATTGTTCAACGATTTCTAAACTATCTTTTGTGAGTGCACCCTCTATGACAGTTTCAGCTATACTTTTTAATTTATCTTGATAATCATTTTCTAAAGGTCTTTTGAACCAAGGCTCTACAATATCTCTATAACTTGCATGCTGTGGAGGGTCGACTTCGAATGGAATTTGACGTGTATTTCGTATATGAACCTCTGAAGGAACAACGATACGACCTATTTCTTCTCCACCTGATTGAAATGTTTTCCAGTTTTTGGCTGTTTTTCTTACATCTTTTAAACGTAAAAGAATTTTTACAGGATCATTTTGATCATTCATTTCTCCAAATCCCTTCTCTAATCGAGCTTGTTCAAATGGGTCGGGTAGTGCACTTTTATTCATTACTCAATCGTTATTTATTGTGCTTTAGTAATCATTAAATTAGGAAATAATAATTTTTAAAGCTGATTTTGCTGGTGTTAATGCAAATATCAAGACAAAATACAGTATTTGGATACCTTATTTTGCTTTAAAAATAATGTATTATGTTTTATATTGTGTTTTGTTTAAATAAAAAATGATTTAATAGATTATTATAATAGCTTCAATAAAAAAGATAGATTACCTCCTACAGTTAAAATCTAAAGGAAAAAATTGAGGAAAAGCATAGTTACCGTCATTTCCACGGATTAGGAAATCATCTCAATTAAATATGCTGTTTTGAATTCAGATAGCCATTGGATGTGGAATGACTAGCAAAGTGGAGGTAGTAATATCAGGTTTTTAGCTTGATACAAAAAAACGTCTTGAAATTTTAATTTCAAGACGTTTGGTTATACGTTTAAAATGAGATATTTAATGATTGAAGAAATCTAGTTTACCCATGCATGGTAGCATCTTTGCTAAATGATTTCATAATTTTAGCTTCGTACTCTAGTAAGTCTTGCCATTTTTGATCAACTAAGTTGCGATCTTCGTATTTGCGTGCAAAATTTAAGAACATAGTATAATGATTAGCTTCGCTTACCATTAGATCACGATAAAATTTGGCCAATTCTTGATCCTCTAATTGTTCTGATAATAATTTAAAACGTTCACAGCTTCTAGCTTCAATTAAGGCGGCATATAATAAACGATGGACTAATTGTGTGTTACGGCTTCCTCCTTTAGGGAAGAATTTCATTAGCTCAGAAACATAAGCATCTTTACGATTTATTCCCATTTCTAAACCTCGACTTTGGATATTGTCGTGAACTAATTTAAAATGTGCCATTTCTTCTTTTATCAAAGCTTGCATTTCTTCTACAAGCTCTGTGTATTCAGGGAAATTGCTAATCAGTGACATAGCAGTAGCAGCAGCTTTTAATTCGCAAAAAGCATGATCTACGAGAATTTCTTGTAAGTTTTTTTCTACAATATTTACCCATCTTGGGTCAGTAGGTAGTTTAAGTCCTAACATCATAATCCGCAATGTAATTTTGAACACACGAAGTAATAGGTTTCGCGTGCATTTATTATATAATATTTTAGATGAATATTTAAAAATCTATTAGAAATCCAAATCTAATTTAGCTCTTAATAAGTCAATTAGAGGATTGGCTTCTTTTAGTTTATCATATTTATCCTGTGGTGTAAAAGCATGTTTTTTAGCTACAGCTTCATTTACTTCTGTTTGCAAAGATATGCTGTAGTTATTTAATTCATCATAAAGAAAACGCAATAAAGGTTTTTCTACGCCCTCGACATCAGCCTCCATAGTTTTGTTAGGAAGTTCTATATGAATTACGAAATTATCTAACAGTTTAGGCTTATTCATTGAAAATAAAGAAGCTATGATACGTTCACCTTTTCGTTCCATTCGTTGACCGTATTCATTCCATTTAACTAAAAGTTGCTCTTCGTTAAAAGACTCTTTTGGCATTTTAGTAGGGTCTAAAATTTCTTTTCTGACTATTTTATTTGCTTCTAATTTCTTTTTCTCTTGTATGCTTTTTAGTGATAAAGCTGATTTTCTAGGTGCGTTAATATTAAGTTTTATCGCAGTAGGCTTTACTGGTTCGATGACAGTTTGTTCTGTATTTGTCGAAGCAACAGTATTACTTTTTTCTTCTTCAGAAGATTCTAGGGGGGAGGAAGTAGGGGTACTGTTTGTTGTATTTTTTTCTGTTTTAAAAAAATCAGGGCTTATTATTTTAGCTGAGCCTTTTTTTTTTCATCGGGAGCAAGAACTGAAGCTAGTTGCATTAAGCACAATTCAACTAATAATCGTTGATTTTTACTAGTTCGGTATTGTAAGTCACAGGTGTTAGCAAGTTCAATACTCTCAATTAAAAAGGCTTGATTAGCTTTTCCAGCTTGGGTGGCATATTGTTGCTTGATTTCTTGACTAACCTCTAATAAATCTACAGTTTGAGAAGTTTGACATACCAAAAGATCTCTGAAATGAGAAGCTAAACCAGCAATAAAGTGGTGCATATCAAATCCTTTAGCTATGATTTCATTTAAAAGAATTAATAGCTCGGGGATATTACAATCTATAATAAAGTCAGTAGCTTTAAAATAAGTTTCGTAATCAAGAATATTCAGATTTTCAGCAACAGCTTGTCGGGTTAAATTATTACCACAATAGCTTACTACTCGGTCAAAAGTAGAAAGCCCATCCCGCATAGCTCCATCTGACTTTTGTGCAATCATTTGTAAGGCATCTTCTTCATAGGTAATGCCTTCTTTCTTGCAAATAAATTTTAAATGTTCTCGTACATCTGTAACAGTGATTCTTTTAAAATCAAAAATTTGACAACGAGATAATATTGTAGGTATTATTTTATGCTTTTCTGTAGTTGCTAAAATAAAAATAGCATGTTTAGGAGGTTCTTCAAGTGTCTTTAAAAAAGCATTAAATGCACTTGAGGATAACATATGCACCTCATCAATGATAAAGACTTTATATTCTCCGACTTGAGGAGGAAAGCGAACTTGATCTACTAAAGCTCTAATATCTTCAACGGAATTGTTAGAAGCAGCATCGAGTTCGAAGATATTGAAAGCAAAATCTTCATCCGGATTTATCCCGTCAAGGCTATTTATTTTTTTAGCAAGTATACGAGCACAGCTTGTTTTTCCAACTCCACGAGGACCAGTAAAAAGGAGTGCTTGTGCTAAATGGTTGTTATTGATAGCATTTAATAGCGTATTAGTAATCGCTTGTTGCCCCACAACTTCTTCAAAAGTTTGAGGTCTATATTTTCGTGCCGATACAATAAACTGTTCCATAGTATAAATGCTAAAGTACTTCTAGTAGTTCAAAGTTCAAAGTTTATAGTTCAAAGTTTTTTTACGAGAAACTGTCAATCAGAAACTATCAACTATTCTATATTTGTTTCTTTTTTCAGCGAGTCGCCTTATCGTCGCAAACTAGTTTTGAGAAGGAAAGTCTGGACACCATAGCAAAGTATAGCGGGTAACGCCCGTCGCCTCAATTTTGAGGGAGGACAAGTGCAGCAGAAAGTATGTACAGGTAATGCTGTAGTGAAACCAGGTAAACTCTATACGGTGCAACGTCATGTAAACCGACATTTGAGGGTATTGCGCCCAAGTCGGAGGGTAGGCGGTTACAGGATTGCAGTAATGTAGTTCGTAGATAAATGATAAGGGTTTTGATTAGTATCAAAATACAGAATCCAGCTTATAGACTCGCTGTTTTTTTAAATCTATTCTTACTTATTGAAATAAAATTTGTAATACCTGAATAGGTGATTATAGTTTTAGTTTCATTTTTTGATGAATAATACCAGTTTTCTTAGAGGGGTAAAGTCGACCAAAAGTCTCAAATCCAAATTTCCTGTAAAATTGAATAGCAGTTTCTCTTGCAGATAGTTCAATTTCCGTAACATTTAATTGCTTGGATGTGTCTATAAGAGCTTTTAGTATTGTACTTCCGATTCCTTTATTCTTATAAGTATAACGAATAGCCATTTGTGAAATAATAGCTTTTTTCGATGCAATATTTAGTCTTCCTGTTCCTAAAATATTTCCCTTTTCGATATAGATAATTTGGATGCTCTCCTTTTCTAGAGGGTCATTAATCAAGTTTAGTGCATTGTCGAATTTATTGAAAAAAGCTTCGATACGAATATTGATAGCTTCTTGGTAAAATTGACTTTCTGAAGTTATAAATTGTAAACCCATATTAGTTTCAATTTATAAAAAAAAAGCTGTCAACTTTCAACCTTGATTATAAAACTAGATTTGTAATCAAGGTTGAAAATTGACAGCCTTAGCTCGTGGCTAAAAGTAAAGAGACTTTTAGCTAAACATATCTTTTACTTTATCAAAAAAAGACTTGTCAGATTTTTCTGGACTTGGAGTAAAATGTGAATCTTCTTTCATGTTCTCAAAGAACTGTTTTTGTTCTTTGGAAAGTGCTTGAGGAGTCCAAACATTTACGTGTACTAATAAATCTCCTGTTCCGTATCCATTGATACTAGGAATACCTTTACCACGTAAGCGAAGGATTTTGCCACTTTGAACACCTTCTTCTACCTTGATACGTACTTTTCCTGACACAGTATCAATTTCTTTAGAAGCACCTAAAACAGCTTCAGAAAAGCTAATGTAAAGGTCATAATGAAGGTTGTCTCCTTCACGTTGTAGGTTCTCATGATCCAGTTCTTCGATAGCGACTAATAAATCTCCTGCAATTCCGTTACCAGGAGCTTCATTTCCTTTTCCAGAAACCTTTAATTGCATACCATCTTGTACGCCAGAAGGAATTTGAATACTTACAGTTTCTTCTTCAGTTACTAATCCCTGAGCATCGGCGCCAGAAGGGCGGTTATCTATTTGTTGACCAGCCCCACTACAAGTATTACAAGGAGCAGCCGTTTGCATACGTCCAAGTATAGTGTTAGTGATCTTAACAACTTGCCCCGAACCATTACAGGTTGAACAAGTTTTGTATGTAGTTCCTTTTGCTTGTTTTTTACGTTTAACCTTAACTTTCTTCTCTACGCCATTAGCGATTTCCTCTAAAGTTAATTTTACACGAATACGAAGGTTACTTCCTTTGACACGTCTAGCGCCGCCACCTCCACCGAAGCCGCCAAAACCACCTCCGCCAAAGATATCTCCGAATTGGCTGAAGATGTCATCCATATTCATACCACCGAAACCGCCACCACCAGCTCCACCATTCTCAAAAGCTTGGTGTCCGTACTGATCATAACGTGCTTTTTTGTCAGGGTCACTTAAAATTTCATAAGCCTCAGCAGCTTTTTTGAAATTTTCCTCAGCTTCTTTATCTCCAGGGTTTTTGTCAGGGTGAAATTGTACCGCTTTCTTACGGTAGGCTTTCTTGATTTCTGCAGCAGAAGCCCCTTTGCTTATACCTAATATATCGTAAAAATCTTCTTTCATTTTTGTTTTGGGTTATTGAGTTAGTAGTTATTGCGTTATTTGTCAACCTATTTTTTGTAGATTTTGTAGCTCAATAACCTATTAACTTAGTAACATGTAGATAAAATTAATTACCTGTCACTACTTTAGGGTAACGAATAGTTTTCTCACCAAGCTTGTACCCTTTTTCGATAACGTCGATAATTTTACCTTTAAGATCTTCAGAAGGAGCAGGGATTTGAGTTATAGCTTCATGCTTGTCAGCATCAAATACATCACCAGCTTCTACCGTAATTACTTCTAATCCTTTAGATTTTAAAGTTTCTTTTAATTTATTATGAATTAAATCGACTCCTTGTTTTAAAGCTTCGTCTTCAGACTTTTTGATTTCTTTTTGAGCTCTATCAAAATCATCTAAAACAGGAAGCATAGATTGTAATATTTCTTGTCCAGCCGTTTTAAATAATTCAATTCGTTCTTTAGAAGTACGTTTTTTATAGTTTTCAAATTCAGCAAATAGCCTTAAAAACTTATCTTTCTCACTTTGTAATGCTTCTTGCGCTACAGTTAATTCATCTTTTTCTTCGATAACCTCTTCTTTATTTTCTGTTGTAGCTGAATCTTTAGCATTTACGCTTTCTTCAGTATGTTGATCCTTGATAACTTCTTCTGATTGTTCTTTAGTACTCATCTATTTCTTTGATTAAAAAACATTTTTCAAGTGGCAAAAGTACTGCCAAAAAGGTATTTGTGTCAAGATGGCATTTATAATGAGCTTCAGTATTTGAATGTCAATTGTTTTTGTGACATGTTGACGAGTTTTTTTGAGTGAAATCAACTGGTTGAGTAAAGGGGTTAAACGGTTGTGATGCCTCGAATGAATATTGACTTCGGATTACTTTAATAATAATTTAAGATAAACGTAAGTTAAAACCTATAATTTTGACAAATGTTCAAAATATAAACAAGAACTAATTATGAAAAAACTTTTTTTAAAATCATTGACGATTGTGGCAGTAGCTACATCCTTGATAGCGTGTAAACAAAATAAGAAAGCTGAAACAACTGCAGCGAAAGAAGTAAAAGCGCCGCCAGTAGTTTCAGAGTTATATACTGCAAATGCTGCAAAAACCTTAATTACTTGGAATGCTAAAAAATTAGTAGGAGGTCACGAAGGTACTATCAATGCTTCTAACGGTAACCTTAATGTTAAAGGTGGTAAGGTAGTTGGTGGGACATTCCTTTTTGATATCAATACAATTACGGCAACAGATATCGATGCTTCAGGAGGGTTAGAAAAATTGAATGGTCATTTAAAGAATGAAGATTTTTTTGATGTAGGAAATTACCCTAATGCTGCTTTTCAAATTACAGGAGTAAAAGCAAATGGAGCTAAGTCTTTAGTTTCAGGGAATTTAACGATCAAAGATGTTAAGAAGAATATAGAATTTCCAGCGACTATTTCAGTTGCTAATGGTATTGCGACGATTACTTCTGATGAATTTGTTATAGATCGTACAGAATTTAATATCAAATACAACTCTGGGAAATTTGCAGATGCTGCAAAATTAGGAGATTATCTTATTAAAGATAAAGTAGGTATTAAAGTACAGGTAGTGGCTAACAAATAATAGCCAACATAATTTTATAAGTATAAAGCCCGTTATTACGGGCTTTTTTATGGTATTTTCAAAAGATGAAAATTCTAAATATGTAGTTTAAAGGTGGAATTAATTGAGAAGGTCATTGAGTGCTCCTTCTAGATTGGGATAATTGAAATCAAAATCGTGTTGTATAATTTTACCAGAACATACCCTTTGACTTGTTAGTAAAAGAATACTCATTTCCCCTAACATAAATTTAATAATTGATGAAGGAACATTAGGTAGAAAAAGAGGCTTTTGAATTGTTTTTGCTATTAATTGAATCATCTTTTGTTGTGATACCGCATTAGGTGCAACTCCATTAAAGACTCCCTCTGTGTTGTTTTTAGCAATAAAAAGAAACATACGGGCAAGATCATCTATGTGAATCCAGCTTTGCCATTGTTTCCCCGTACCAAAGGCACTTCCGACCATCATACGTATTGGTTGCGTCATTTTAGTTAGAGCACCACCGTTAGAGGAGAGTACAATCCCAATTCTAATTTTAGAGACGATAATATTCAAAGAATTAAAAGTGTCAATCTCTTTCTCCCACTGTTTGACCACTTCAGCTAGGAAATCATTGCCTAATTCTGAAGAAGTTTCCATATAATAATTAGTATCAGAATTTTGGTAAATACCAATAGCACTAGCAGATACTATTTGTGTGACTTGATGATTAATTTTTGATAATGTTTCAAATAGTAATCGTGTTCCTGTAGTTCTACTTTCTAATATTTCCTTTTTGTAGGAATTTGTCCATTTCTTAGCCACAGTAGCTCCAGCTAAATGAATAATCTTAGTAACTCCATCAAAAGCATTACGGTCTATTTCGTTATTCTTAGGATTCCAATAAAAACCTTTAGCTTCTTTTGAAGAAGATATTTTATTTTTATTAGTAGTCAAGTAGTGAATTTGAATATTCTCGGCAATACATTTTTTTTGTATCTCGCTCCCCACAAGTCCTGTCGCTCCTGTAACTAAATAGATCATCCGCCTTTTTTGTCAAAATTACAATTATAAGTTACGGCTAAAATCTTTTTAATAAGACTTTATCAACTGGTTTTTTAAATATCTTAGCCATATTAATGAGTAAAAGGCCATGTATGCTTGTGATATCAATGATTCAGGAAATCTCATCAAACACTAGACGAGTTGTTGAAGAATTGGATGATTCTGTATTTCATAAAGTTGTAGACGTAATGATGTACAAGATTGAGATAGGTAGTCATTTTAGTGTCACACCCCTAGGGATATTAGCTATTTTGTTTACGTTTCTTATAACAAGAAGAGTATTACACTTTACAACAAAGACTATTTCTGCTAGATTGTCAAATGATAATAAGCTAAAATTTAGTTCTTTATTTGTTTTTGGTAAGTATATCATTTATGCTTTTGTTTTTATTGAAGTATGCGATAGCGTAGGGATTAATATTACACCTTTATTAACAGCATCTGCGGCCTTATTAGTTGGTGTTGGTCTTGCGTTACAAACCTTATTTCAGGATATATTATCTGGAATTTTTATAATAATTGACAAAACACTAAAAGTCGGTGATGTCATTGAAATTGAAGGACAGATCGCTAAAGTGGAGGAGATTAAGCTAAGGACAACTAGGGCAACGACTATAGAGAATAAAGTAATGATTATTCCTAACCACAAATATCTAGCGAACAACTTATATAACTGGACGCAAAATGATAAAATAGTTAAAGAGTCTATTGCTGTGGGTGTAGCTTATGGAAGTGATACGCAGTTGGTAAAAGAATTATTATTGAAGTCGGTTGAAGATTATTCTAAAGTTTTAACTTCACCTGAACCAGTAGTGTTTTTTGAAAATTTTGGCGATAGTGCTTTAGAGTTTAAAGTTGTTTTTAGTGTAAAGAAAAGTTTAGAAGCACACTATTATCGTAGCGATATACGTTTTGAAATAGATCGATTATTTAGAGAACATAATGTAGAAGTACCATTCCCTCAGCGAGTAGTACATCACATAAATAATGAAGTATAATTATGGCTAAAATTTTAATTATTGAAGATGAGTCGGCAATCCGAAGAGTGTTAAAGAAAATCCTTTCTGAGGAAAATGACACGTATGAGGTATTCGAAGCAGAAGATGGTTTGGCAGGAGTAGAAATAGTTAAAAAAGAAGATTTCGACCTAATTATTTCGGATATAAAAATGCCTAAAATGGATGGCGTCGAAGTGTTAGAAGCTGTAAGAAAGATAAAGCCAGAAATCCCTGTTATCATGATTTCAGGGCATGGTGAGCTAGAGACTGCCGTACAAACAATGCGATTAGGAGCATTTGATTACATTTCAAAACCACCAGATTTGAATCGTTTATTAAATACGGTTAGAAATGCTTTGGATAGAAAAAGTTTAGTAGTTGAAAATAAACGTTTAAAGAAAAAAGTTTCTAAGAATTACGAAATCATAGGAGAGTCTCAAGCAATCATTGATATTAAAGATATCATCGAAAAAGTTGCTCCAACAGAGGCAAGAGTCTTGATAACGGGATCTAATGGAACAGGGAAAGAATTAGTAGCACATTGGGTACACGAAAAAAGTGAACGATCTAAAGGGCCATTTATTGAAGTTAATTGTGCAGCGATACCTTCTGAGTTAATAGAAAGTGAATTGTTTGGTCATGTAAAAGGAGCTTTTACTTCTGCCAATAAAGATCGTGCGGGAAAATTCGAAGCAGCTAATGGTGGAACTATTTTCTTAGATGAAATAGGAGATATGAGTCTTTCAGCTCAGGCTAAAGTTTTACGTGCTTTACAAGAAAATAAAGTGCAACGTGTCGGGAGTGATAAAGATATCAAGGTTAATGTTAGAGTAGTAGCAGCAACTAATAAAGACTTAAAAAAAGAAATAGAAGACAAAAAATTTCGAGAAGATTTGTACCATAGGCTAGCTGTTATTTTGATAAAAGTACCAGCATTGAATGATCGCCGAGAAGATATTCCGTTGTTGATAGAGCACTTTTGTAAAAAAATAGCTGCGGCACAGGGCAGTACACCCAAGCACTTTTCTAAAAAGGCTATTTCATTGTTGCAAAAATATGATTGGACAGGTAATATTCGTGAATTAAGAAATGTTGTAGAACGTCTTTTGATACTGGGGGAAGCAGAGGTTTCTGAAAAAGATGTGAAGTTATTTGCGTCTAAGTAATGAGGAGATTTATAAGATTTATTTTTTGGGGTTTATTGTTTTGTAGTGTTAATATAATGGCACAGCATAATCCTAAAAACTTTGTTATTGGTGGTGAGCTGACGGCTCCTTTTTCGGATATAGAATTAGGAGGAGGAACAATACAGCTGAATTATGCCTCAAATTGTTATACGACTTATGTCAATGAGCTGTCTGTTTTTAATATAGGAGAAGATCCTTTTTTTCAAGGAGCATCTAGTGTCAATTTGATTATCAATAATTTTAAGAGACAAAATTTCTTTTTAATAGGTGGTATAGGGCTTAGTTTAACAAAAACGGCATTAACTAAAAAAGAATTAGACGATGCTTTCTTTTCTTTTTCCGAAGGCGAATTTCATTTGTCAGCACTATTTAAACTTCGAGGGATGTTACAATTCAATAAGTGGACTTTTTGGACTACGGAGATTAATGTAAATACACTTGGTAATGACTTTATTACTTTTTCAACAGGAATAAATTATGAATTACCTCAGTTAAAAGCTAGAAGTAGATAGTTGTAATATTTTGAAGGCGGGGTAGTTTTTAAGTTTATGAAACAAAAACTATTTTCAATTTTCTGGTTTTATAAAAAATTGATGCCCTTAGCATTAATACTAGCAATACTAGCAATACTAGCAATACTAGCAATACTAGCAATACTAGCAAGTATTTTTATTTCAGGTATAGGTTTTTATAAAAGTCTATTTATGACTTATACCATATCAGCACTAGCTGTACACTATATTATCTACGAGCATAGGGCTAAAGGAGAGTATTATTTTTATTATAACTTAGGTTTTAATAAATGGATGTTGTGGGTAGCTACATTGGTGCTAAGTACTGTAATAAGTTTCTTGTTTTTAAGTGTCTTAATACTATTTGATTATGTGTAAATTACAAATCGATAGTATTGAGAAATCTTTTGAAGGTAAAAAACTGTTGCAAGACGTTGTTCTTAGCTGTCAAAAAGGAGAAATAGTAGGGCTTTTAGGAAGGAATGGATCGGGAAAATCGACACTGTTAAAAATAATTTTTGGATCTGTAAAAGGCGATTTTAGTTATGTTTCTATAGATAATAAGGTGTTGAATGTAATATTGAATAGAAGAAAGCATATCAATTATTTATTTCAAGATCATTTTTTGCCTTCTCATATTAAGGTTAGAAAATTAATAGAAGTTTTTTGTGATAAAAAATATATAACACAAGTGTGTAAACATGAATTTATAACTCCATTATTGGAATATAAATCAATAAATTTATCAGGAGGAGAACGACGCTTGCTAGAAGTATTATTAATGTTGCATGGTAAAACAGAATTTATTCTTTTAGATGAACCATTCAATGGTATTGCACCATTGTATAAAGACGAAGTAATGCGTATTATGAAGTCTTTGAGCAACGAAAAAGGGATTATCGTTACAGATCATGATTATCATAACATCTTAAGAGTGTCAACTCATGTAGTACTTTTACATGAAGGACATTACAAAAATATTAATAGTAAAGAAGAATTAACATTTTGGGGATATTTACCATAACTAGTTAAAATTAACATATGGAAGATTTAAAAGCTAATAGTACATTCGATATAAAAAAGTCACTAACTAAATTAGATTCATTTTCGGATGATGAAGCTAAAAAAGCATTAAAAAAGGTTAGGGGAAAGCTAAGTAAACTACAAGAAAAACTATATGCTCATGGTAAATATTCAGTATTGATTTGCCTACAAGGAATGGATACTTCTGGAAAAGACAGTTTAATTAGAGAAGTATTTAAAGAGTTTAATACTAGTGGTATTGAAGTGAATAGCTTTAAGGTTCCTACGGAATTAGAGCTGAAACACGATTTTTTATGGAGGCATTATATCGTATTACCACCAAGAGGTAAATTTGGTATTTTTAATAGAACACATTATGAAAATGTGCTCGTAACTAAAGTGCACCCCGAGTATATTTTAGGAGAAAATATTCCAAATATTGAAGCTGTAGAAGATATAGATGAAAGTTTTTGGGATGCTCGTTACGAACAAATTCGAAATTTTGAAGAGCATTTGACAAATAATGGAACAGTTATTTTTAAATTCTTTTTAAACTTATCTAAGGAAGAGCAAAAAAGACGATTAGTACGTCGTATTGAAAAAGAAGAAAAAAACTGGAAATTCTCTTCTAGTGACCTAAAGGAAAGAAAGCTTTGGAAGCAATATCAGGAATGTTACGAGAAGGCTATAAGGGAAACCTCAACAAATAATGCACCATGGCATGTGATCCCTGCAGACTCTAAACCTGTAGCTAGATATCTAGTGGCTAACACTATTTATGAAAAACTAGCAACTTTAGATGATATCGATGAGCCTGAATTGGATGCAGAAACGAAACGTAATCTTTTAGGTTATCTGAAACAGTTGAACGAAGAATAAAACTAACTTCGCTCAAAAAAAGTTGAGACAATACACTAAAGAATTTTCAACAAATACAAAACTTGCAGCGCCTGTAATTATAGGCCAGGTAGGTCAAGTGGCTGTAGGTATCGTTGATAACCTAATGGTTGGAGAACTTGGAGCAGCATCACTAGCAGCAGTTTCGTTAGGGAATGGTATTTTCTTTGTAGTGATGTCTGTAGTTCTTGGTTTTTCGATGAGTATTACGCCACTTACAGCTCAATTTCATGGAGAACAAAACAGAGAACAAGGAGGTAAAGTAGCAAGCTATGGATTACTACTTTGTGGAATTATTGGAATTTTCTTATTTGGAGTAATTAAGGTAATTCAGCAATTTGTTCCATTGTTTAATCAACCTGAAGAAGTAGTAGAAATAGCTATGCCTTATTTGAATGTTTTGGCGACTTCTATGATTCCTTATGCATTATATCAAGGAGCTAAACAATTTTCAGATGGAATGTCGCTGACTAAGCTATCCATGGTTGCTACTATGGTTGGAAATGTATTGAATATCTTACTCAACTATATATTCATTTTCGGAAAATGGGGAGGTCCCGAATTAGGTGTTACGGGTGCTGGTATTGGAACTTTGGTATCTCGAGTAGTGATGTTTTTGGTGTTGTACTTTTTGATCATTAAGAAAGAAGCACTTAAATCTTATTTGAAATGGCCAAGAGCATCTCAATTCGAATGGGAACAGATAAGAAGGTTAGTTAAATTAGGTTTTTCAATTGCAATGCAATTATTATTTGAATTTGGTTTCTTTACCATGTCTATTTTCATGGCTGGAAGTCTAAGTATAAATGCACAAGCAGCAAACCAAATAGCATTGAATGTAGCTTCTTTAACTTTTATGGTTGCAGTTGGTTTTGGAGTAGCCGCAACTATTAGAGTAGGTAATCAGTTGGGTAAAAAGGATATCCCTAATATGATTAGGATTTCAAGATCTATTTTGTTATTAACAGCTGTAATTCAATTAGTATTTGGTGTTTTATTTGTGTTTATTAGGCATTGGATTCCTACGTTGTATGTAGAAGAAGTTGAAGTAATACATATAGCAGCTCAGTTACTATTTATTGTGGCTCTTTTTCAGTTAAGTGATGGTTTACAGGTTACTTTACTGGGGTCTTTAAGAGGTTTGTTGGATGTGAAAATGCCTACAGTTATTCTTTTTGTTGCTTATTGGGTAGTAGGGTTTCCCTTGATGTACCTTTTAAGTAAAGTTTTTCATTTAGGCGCTTTTGGTATTTGGATTGCGTTGTTTACAGGTTTAACCGTTTCATGTATATTACTTTTCATCAGATATCGCTATTTGATTAATAAAATAGGAGAATAATAAAATATACTTAAAATCTTTTTTGAATATTCGTAATCACTAATAATAAGAATTACGACATCCTGAACTCGTTTCAGGATCTTGTTAAGGATATAGAAATCAGTAGGATGAGATTCCTTGTCAAGCAAGGAATGACGAAACTTTATATAATATTACTAATTGCGGATATACATAAAATCTTTACTATTTCTGTAAACCCATTTAGACTAAGAAAGAGTTTTTATTGGCACTGTCAAAGGGTGTAATGTCCCAACGCTAGACTTGAAATTAAAATTTTATTTCATATAAATGCCTCATGGGCTGTTTCTAGGTAGTTAATTTTAATGGTGCTTACAGGTGGTAATCAATTATCTGAATTTAAAACTTACCTTAAGTCAATTTCTTCACAAATCATATCGTTGTTTTCTTGGCATTCATCACCAAAACCGGTAACACAAATAAGATAAACATCTTTTTCTAGATTAGAGAAATCAAAACTTAAAATATGTGCAGTATTTTCTTGAAATTCATTTGCAATTTGCCATTGAAAAGAAGCATATTTTTCAATGAATTCTTCAGGTACTCTAAATTCATACAATGATGATCCTTCTTCCAATAGTCGCAGAGATATTTCGAGATCTTTACAGATAAGAATGTTTTCAGAAACAGTGATTGAAGTACACTCAGTGACAATATCACAATTTTCTACTTGAGTTGTAACACAAACTTCATAGATTCCGTCTTCATTAAAAACGAAATCAGAAAAAGAATTTGTTTTATCGAGCCTTTCTTCTCCATTAACAGTCCAAGCATATGTTAGTTTACTAAAAGCTTCCGTACTTACATCAGGTTCATTACTGATAATTTCAGCAAAGAAAGAATAGGTAGGGAGTTGGTTTTCTTGCTGGGTTAAGTCTATAGTGTAATCAAAGCAAAAAAGAGTGTTTTCGGAAACAGTGATTGACGTACATTTTGTAATAGTATCACAATTTTCTATTAGTGTTGTAACACAAATTTCATAAACTCCATCTTCATTAAAAATAAAATCAGCAGAAGGGGTTGTTTTGTCAGTCCTTTCTTCTCCATTAACAGTCCAAGTATATGTTATCTCATTAAGGATTTCAGCACTTGTGTCAGGTTCTATACTAATAATTTCAGCAAAGAATGAAAAGGTAGGGTATTCGTTTTCTTGTTGAATTAAATCTATCGTGTGCTCGAAGCAGAACGTTGTGTTAGAGCATTCTTTTAGGATATTGAAAAAATCGAAATCATTTTTAACTTCAATAATATTTTGGTTCAAATCAAATACTTCTAATGGGTAATTTATATCGAATGATTGAGAATTACTTATAGTTTGGGCTAATTCTGTATTATTTTCAATTGCTATTGATGTATTATCAATCGTTAGTTCTATTGGGAAATTGAAACTAATACAATTTTTATTTTCAATGTTTTGGTAAAAATCTGATATAGTTTGTAGAGAACATTGAGATACTAAATCTTGATATTTACTTTGAGTATCAATAGTTCTAGAGTTTCCATCAAAGGAAATGTCAAATGGCATTACTATACCGGAGGTGAAGAAAAGTTCACTTTGAGATTTAGTAAATTCTTCTAGCTCACTAAGCTTTGATATTGATATTAATGTATTAGTATTTGAAATTAGTTGTATCGGAAATTCTATATTGAAACAAGTCTGAGAATTATCCAAAAAAGCGGGTATAGCTAAGGTTCCTATATCTAAGTCTTCAAGCGAGCGTAAATCAGTATCATCACCAAAAGTATCTCCTTCACTTAAACATCCAATTGCAAGTAGGCAGGAAAATAAAAGTAAGCTAAACTTTAAAATATGTGAATTTTTTAATTTCAGTAAATTCATAATGGGTAAATTTAAGCAAATAAAATTTGGCTTACCTATTGAGTAACGATCAGGAGGAGGATTACCCTACCTTTTTTTTCTAATATAGTTTGTCCTACTTTTGAAGTAGATTTCTTAATAAAAGGAATCAAAAAATATAATATATGAAAGTTGTTCAAGGAGAAAATATTTGCAAAGAAAAAATCTTTCATCACCTTTTTATAACTCATTCTAAAGGATTACGGAATTTTCTAATAGCTAAGTTTGGGGATCCCTCTGAAGCTGAAGACCTTGTTCAAGATGCTTTCATCAAATTATGGGATAATTGTGGAAAGGTAGAATTAAGTAAAGCCAAAAGCTATGTGTTTACTGTAGCAGTTAATCTAGGAATTAGTTTGAGAAGACATGATCAAGTGAAATTTAAGCATCATGGTATTATTGCAGGCTATTCTAAAGGCTATACTAATGAAACACCTGAATTTGAAATGGAATCGCAGGAGTTTATGGAAACCTTTAAAAAATCCATTGCCAGTTTGCCAGATAGGCAAAGAGAAGTATTCTTGTTGAGTAGGATTGAGAAAAAAACATACAGAGAGATTGCAGAGCTTTCAGGCGTATCTGTAAAGGCCATTGAGAAATTAATGGGGAAGGCACTTAAAAAAATGAAAGAACAATTAGGTAATAATATATAAATAGTTAGTAGGGATTAAAGACCTAGAAACGTTTAATGAAAAAGCAAAAGTTATTTATGAATAACAATTTTAATATACATGATGAACAATTTATTGCCAGATGGATGAGTAATGAATTGAATGCGGAAGAAATTAAATCTTTCGAATCACATCCTGATTACAATATTTATAAGAAAATGAAAAATGCTTCGAATCAAATGGCATTTTCCGATTTTGATGTAGACAAAGCATATGGAGGCTTAAAAACCAAAATAGATGATAAAGTAATCAATTTAAATCCTAAAAAATCAAATGCTCTTTGGAAGTATGTCACTTCTGGGATTGCTGCAGCTGTACTGCTTTTACTTGGTTTCTTTTTCTTTCAGAAAGAAAGTACTTACGATTTGAACCCAGGAGAGACATTAGCAGTTCAATTACCAGATAATTCTGAAATTTTATTAAATGGTAGTTCGAAGCTTAGTTTTAATAAAGAGAGCTGGAATGAGAATAGAAATATTCAATTAGATGGTGAAGCTTATTTTAAGGTAGCTAAGGGAGAGAAATTTACAGTAAATACAACTTTAGGTAAAGTCCAGGTATTAGGAACGCAATTCACAGTAAATAATTTGGATGATATGTTTATTGTAAAGTGCTATGAAGGTCGAGTAGGAGTTACATCTGGAGGGACATATAAAGAGATTACACCAGGAATGGCAATTCAAATTAAAAACAAGCATATAGATTCTTGGCAGTTTACATCTAAAGAACCAAGTTGGGTGTCAAATAATATTTCTAATTATAGAAAAATTCCTGTGGCAACAGTCTTAAAGGCTCTTCAGCGTCAATATAAAGTAGCCATAGAAGGCGTTGAGTATTTAAGCAATGAATCTATTTTTACAGGAAGCTTTCCTAATGATAATTTAGAAGAAGCCGTAAAAATTATTTTAGGGACAACTAATGTTAAATATGCCCTTGAGGGAAGATCTAAAGTTGTAATTTTAAGCAAATAATACGGACACGTTTAATGCATTTCTATAAGAAGTTATGTGTTACTTTATTTCTGGTTTTATTCGCAATGTATAAGATCAATGCTCAGGAAAAAGTAATATTAAAAGAATATATACCTAAACTCGAACAGCATTTTGGCATAACATTTTCTTATTTAGAACAAAATGCCAATAGAGAAATTATGCCTTTGAATCTTCAAGGGCATTCTTTGTTATCTATATTGAATAAATTAGAAAAACAAACAAAATTGAGATTTCAACAAGTCTCAGAAAAATATATTAGTATACGTTCCTTGAGAGTTGATGATAGTGTATCTATTTGTGGGTATATAAAAGATCAATTCAACTATAAGGTGACTAAACAACAGCTTGTTATTAACACGGCAGCAGGTGATGTTATAACATTAGATGAGAATGATTATTTTATTATAGATAAAATAGATTATGGCAGCCATATAACGATTGAAGGAGAAAATTACTCTTTACGTACAGTAACTGTAAAAGAATTATTTAAGCAAAAATGTCCTACAATAACAGTTTTTAATAATGAAGTAAAGTTAGATGAAGTAGTAGTGGGCGATTATTTATCACCAGGTTTCGAGCATATTGATCAAAAAGTGGTTTTTACACCATCTAACTTCGAAGTTCTTGCAGGTTTATCTACACCTGATATTATGCAAGCTGTACAACAGATACCAGGAGTGATTAGCCCTTTTGAGTCGGCTTCTAGAATTTTTATACGTGGAGGTACTCCAGATCAAAATTTAGTAAGGTGGAATGGCATTAATACCTACAATCAAAGTCACTTTTTTGGATTACTCTCAGCTTTTAACCCATCGGTAATTGATGAGGTTGACTTTTATAAGAAATCAATATCGCCTAAATATGGAGGCAGAGTAGGTGGGTTAATAGATATGAATACTAGTAATGAGGTGAATAATGAATTTAAAGGAGGTATAGGAACTAATTTATTACATGCCGATTTTTTTGCTAAAATTCCAATCATTAAAGATCATTTATCGGTTACCTTATCAGGAAGGCGTTCTTTTACCGATTTATGGGCATCACCTACATATTCGCAATTGTCTGAACGTGTTTTTCAGAATACAAGAATCGAAAATGCAAAGGAAGGAGAAGATGAGTTTTATTTCTACGATAGTACTCTTTCTTTACAAGCCAAGTTGGGTGAAAAGGATAAAGTACAAGGTAATTTATTAGTCAGTAAAAATGATCTTAACTTTTCTAGCTCTCAACAGTCGAATTCGCAAAATGATAATTTAATTACTCAAAACTTAGGATACAGTATGCAATGGGATCATCAGTTTTCAAAGAAACTTGATGCTAAATTGAATGTTTATAATTCTGCATATACCTTAGATTATTCATTTATATTTCAAGATGATAATGACCAAAATGCTAATTCAAGAACAAATTTTGTAAATGATTTAGGATTAGAGACAGAATTTAATTTAGAGATAAATTCAAACAATCATATTACTACTGGAGTAGCATATTCTGAAAATTTAGTCCGTTATGCGTTCGAAACAGAAGAAAGTGGTATTGAAATTTTATTAGATCAGGATAGAAATGTGTTACAAACAACTAGTGGTTTCGTAGATTATATTTTTCAAAAAACGAATAATTTAAAATTTAATTTAGGTGTAAGAGCGAATCGTTACTCTACAAGTTCTGAGTTTTTTTTGGAACCAAGAATTTATTTAGAAAAACAGTTAGGGAAGCATTTTTCTATAAACGGATCATATAACAGGCAAACCCAATCGGTGACGCAAATTCGAGAATCTGAATTTAGTACTATTGCCTTAGAAAATTTAGTCTGGGGAGCTACCGATGATGATCTAGAAATAATAAAATCGAATCATTATAACCTTGGTGGAGCTTTTAAAGTAAGAAAATGGGTATTAGAAGCAGATGCTTATTTCAAAGAAATAGATAATATTGCTACATTTTCTTCAGGTTTCCTAAATATATTGAATAACAACAGATCTATAGGAGAAAGTAGGACTTTAGGAGGAGAGGTGTTTTTGAAGCATAAATTCAGTCGTTTTGAAAGTTGGTTGAGTTATTCTTATGTAAATCAAAAAAATCGCTTTGAAAGTTTGAATAGTGGTCGTTTTTTTAGGAGTAATATAAATATTGAACATACGTTGAAATGGGTAACACTTTTTCAATGGAAACAATGGCACTTTTCAACTTCATGGTTATTACATAGTGGAAAAGCAACAGCAGAAGCTAAAGAAAACGAAAAAGTAGAAGGACAACCTTTAAGTGTTGATTTTTCTAACATTGAGTCTGGTAATCTACCAATTTATCATCGTTTAGATGCTTCATTGAAATATGATTTTAAACGTTTATCCAAAAAGTCACCTCAATATGAAGTAGGTCTGTCATTGAAGAACTTATATAATTTTAAAGAAACGATAAATAGGGAATTTCGCTTCTCTCCTGGTGTAGATAACGAATTACTTACTTTCGATTATACTTCTTTAGGGATCACACCTAATCTGAGCTTTCGAGTGACTTGGTAATAGCTTCAAATTCGTTTTTAAAATTTAACAAATGTTTTGTTTTAGTAATTCGGGTAAAGATTAAACACTCACTATCTTTATATCAAAGTTTATGGATATGGCTACAGCAAAAAAAAATACAAAAGAAGCAATCGTTTCAACCTATATGGAATACGTATTGCTAAATGAAGTACCTACAAATGTGTTTGCTTTTTGTAAGCACAATAAGATCAATGAGGAAGATTTTTATAAACATTTCGGGAGCTTAGATGGTCTAAAAAAGTCTATTTGGGTAGCATTTTATTTGAATGTAGAAAGCTTGTTGTTGAACAATGAGGATTACAACGGATATTCTAGCCGCGAAAAATTGTTAATATTCTATTATACCATTTTTGAACTATTTACTGCGAATAGAAGTTATGTTTTATTTGCTTTAAAAGAAGAGAAACAGCACCAATGGAAAAACATAAAGCAGTTAACCAAATTAAGAGACAAGATAGTAGATTTCGGAACTGAGCTTGTCGAAACTGATAATGAGTCAGTAAATCTTAAAGTTTTGAAAAAACCAGTTAAGGTTGTGGCTGAAGCCGTATGGTTACAATTTTTATTCTTATTAAAATTTTGGATGGAAGACGATTCGCCAAGTTTTGAAAAAACAGATGTGGCAATAGAGAAGTCCGTAAATACAGTGTTTGACATATTTGATAACACACCGCTGGAAAACATAGTAGACTTCGGAAAATTTTTGTGGAAAGAAAAAGTAGTAGGGTAATTTTAAATAATAATAGTGTAGAGCAGGTATGAAGACGATTGATAAAATTCCTACTTCTAAATTAGGAAGAACAGCAGAGCTTGTGAAAACAGGAGCTAAAATTGGAGGTAATTATTTAAAATACTATAGTAAAAAAGCAGTTAACCCTAGTTTATCTAAAGAAGAATTGAATGAGGATAATGCTACAGATATTTATGATGGTTTAAAAAATCTAAAAGGAAGCGCTTTAAAAGTAGCACAAATGCTTTCGATGGAAAAAAACTTATTGCCAGAAGCATATGTCGAACGATTTTCTTTAGCACAATTTAGTGTTCCACCTTTGTCAGCGCCTTTGGTAAGAAAGACTTTCAAAAAGTATTTTGGTAAATATCCAGAGGAGCTATTTGAAAAATTCGAATCTAATTCCGTAAATGCAGCTAGTATAGGACAAGTGCATAAAGCAGAAAAGGATGGAAAGAATTTAGCTGTGAAAATTCAATATCCTGGTGTAGCAGATAGTATTAGTTCTGATTTAGCAATGGTAAAACCAATTGCTACTAGAATGTTTAACCTTCAAGGTAAAGAGACTGAAAAATATTTCAAAGAAATAGAAGGAAAGTTACTGGAAGAAACAGATTATGTATTAGAGGTAGCCCAAAGTAAAGAAATTACAGAAGCGTGTTCACATATCCCTAATTTGAAATTCCCTAAATATTACGAAGAATATTCTAGTGAACGTATCATTACGATGGATTGGATGAAAGGTGAGCACCTTAGTGAATTTACAGTCAAACCATTTACAAAAGAAGAAGGAGATCAACTAGGACAAACACTTTGGAACTTTTATATGTTTCAAATGCATCGTTTAAAAGCGATTCATGCCGATCCTCATCCAGGAAATTTCTTAGTTGATAAGGATAGAAATTTGATTGCAATAGATTTTGGGTGTATAAAGAGAGTGCCAGAAGAATTTTACGTTCCTTATTTTGAATTAGCAAAAATAGAAAACATCAATAATCCTGAGATTTTTGAAGAGAAACTATATGAGTTAGAAATATTATTACCGGATGATACCGAGAAAGAAAAGGCTTTCTTTTCGAAGTTGTTTCATGAAATGTTATCGCTATTCACTTCTCCTTTTCATAATGAGGTCTTTGACTTTTCAGATGAGAATTTTTGGGGTAGAATCACAGAACTAAGTGAAAAATACTCAAATGACCAAGAACTTAGAAAAATGAACGGAAGTAGAGGAAGTAAACATTTTCTTTACATCAACAGAACTTTCTTTGGAATTTATAATTTGCTACATGATCTAAAAGCTGAGGTTAAAATACAAGAGTTTGTTAAGGTGTTTGAATAATATATTTCTGTTATCTAATAAGAATATTAGTAACTGTTTATTTCTATATATTGTATTTTCAGAAGTTGATTATTTATGTGAACATATTAGTTATTAAATCTAATCTTGAAATTTGAGAATATTATCTGCTATTATATTAATTTTTTTAGGTGTTTACTATAGTTACTCACAAGAATATCTAGTTGTGGCTAAGAGCTGGTTGGTAATTAGAGATCAACCTACGTTGAAAAGTAATAGAATAGGTAAATATGAAGAGAATAAAATAATTAAGGTTGTTAAAGAAACAACTTTTGGTTTAGAAGTGGAAAGTATAAACGGTTTTTGGTTTCAAGTTAGTTATGATAATAAACCAGCTTATGTATTCAGTGGATTTCTGAAAGCTATAGATAAGGTAGCACCGCAAGAAATGGCTCTAAATTTTTATAAATGGTATTTAAAGAATTATTACGAACAAGGCGGTATACAAGAAACTCCAAGTATTGAACAAGATCAAAAAAACACGTTCTATTTGGATTATGATAGTCATAAAAAATCATTAGATAGTACAGGTTATTTCTCTGAAAAATACTTTGATAACAATCTAGATTCTTATAAGGCTTGTGAAGAAGCTTTACTTAAGGTAAGTCATGAAAAAGTACAACAATGTGGGTGTAATCCAGCTGAATTTACAGGAAACGAATGTACTTTTAGCTTTTATTCCGTTTGGACAAATTGTCAGGGAGAGCCTGTAGATACAGTAGAATTAGATGCTTATGTTGAAACTACAGAAGGTGTCTTGGTTACGATTAATCTAGGATATATGTTCCAAGGAAAAAATTATGAATACTCTAAATCTAGAGTTCTAATGATTAATGAAAACGGGAAGTGGAAAATTTCTAAAATTGATGTCTAAGCCATATTCTTTTTTTGAATATTCACAAATGCTAACAATAAAAACTACACCATCCTGTACTAGTTTCAGTACCCCATATAAGTTTTAAAATGGCATAAGTATAATCTTGCAATACAAACATTATGTAGAAAAAGGCTAATAAAGTATTATTGATTGTAGATATTCACATACTTTTATAACAAAAAAACAAATGTTAGAGACATTTAGAAAAGTTGCTATTGGAGAAGGGATTAGTTACCTATTGTTATTTGCTGTAACGATGCCTTTGAAATATATAATAGGTATTGGTTGGCCTAATAAAATTGTAGGAATTCTACATGGATTTTTGTTCGTAGCTTACGTCTTTTATGCAATTATGCTAAAGGATGAAAGAAAATGGAACCTAAAAGACTTAGCTATTGTTTTATTGTGTTCTATTATACCATTTGGTACTTTTTGGATGGAAAAAAAGTATTTAAAGGCATAGTGTTTTCCTAGAGTATAATAATTTTTGAATGTGCCAATAAAATAATTTAAAAGGCTTCTTTTCTTACTTTTTTAAGGTACAAGAAGTCCTGAGCATTATTAGGTATTCCGATTACATTTGGTTGTGTAAAACGAACAACTTCGTCGTAGTACAAAGGAATAAAAGGAGATTCTTGAATCAATATAGAGTCCATTCTTTTATAAATTTCTTGGCGATCTTCAATATTTGGAATTAAAAAACTATTCTCGTAAAGTCGATCAAATACATCATTACTAAAATGTGTGTAATTAGGCCCATTAGGAGTATGATTTTTACTGTAGTAGGGAAGCATAAAGTTTTCAGCATCTGGATAATCGGCTATCCAGCTAGCTCTAAATAAAGGAAGTTCTCCAGCGTATTTCTGTTTCCTTAGTTGAGGTGCGGGTAGTACATCGATTTGTATATCAATTCCAAATTTTTCTAATTCTCTTTGGATAAATTCACATAGATCAATATAATCAGCATTAGTTGATAATGTAATCGATGGGTGTTGATCACCAGTTTCTTTTCTATATTCATTCAAATGAAATTTGGCCATTTTAGGGTTGTATTTATAGCCAATATCCATATTATGACCAGCAATCCCTTTTGGTATAAAACCACCTTCCGCTGGAAATCCTATATTATTTCTTAGGAAAGTCATCATTTTAGTTCGATCAAAACCATAATTAATAGCTTTACGTAGGTGTTTATTTGCTACAGGAGTATTTTTATGATCTAAATAAATCCCGATATATTCCGTGTTTAGTGAAGGGCCTTTTTGCATGTTGAACTTTCCTTCATAACGTTTTTGTAATTTACCATCAATTGTTAATAGATCATCTTTGTAAGAGCTATCAATATTGGGTAATAAATCTAATTTCCCTTGTACAAATTGAAGGAATTCACTGTGTTTATCGGGTAGAAATGAAATAGCAACAGCTTCTAAATATGGAAGCTGAATATTATTTTTATCCTTTTCGAAGTATAAAGTGTTTTTACGGAGCACTAATTTTTCATTTTCAGTCCAAGCTTTTACATAAAAAGGTCCTGTGCCAATAGGAAACTTTCTGTAGTTATATCCATTTGTAAACTGCTCTTTAGGAAGTACAGAAAAGAAACGCATAGCCAACAAACTAAGAAATGCAGGAAAAGGGCGCTTTAATTTAATTTGAAAAGTATGTTCATTTATAGCTTTATAAGATGCTACTTGGTCTAATGTCCATCTACCAGGGCTAGCAACTGTAGGGTCTTTTAATCGATCAATAGAAAAAGTGAAATCTTTGGCTTTTACGGTACGTGTTTCTTTGTTGAAAATAGGACTTTTGTGAAAAAACACATTTTTTCTTAAGTAAAAAGTATATGTTTTTAGGTCATCACTAATATCCCAATGTGTAGAAATATCAGGAATAACCATAAGATTATCATCTAATTGTACTAAGCTGTTGTAGATTTGATTAGTCGCCCAAATGATTTCTTTTTTACTAGCAAAAGCAGGGTCTAGAGAAGTGATATTATCAGTTTCATTGTAGCGAAATACTAGATGTTCTCTTTTTTTTGAGTGAGGAGATTGACAAGCAACAACACACAAAATGCTTATTAAAATGGGTAAGAATGATTTCAATTTTAGTTGGTATCTTTGCATACCTTTTTAAGGATTTAATATTGGTGCGAACCGTTTGTCATTCTTTGCCTGAATAGGAATTCCATTAAGCGTGTAATCAGCTAGATGAGATTCTGTGTAAACACGGTCTGACAAAAAGCAAAAGTAAGCTAAACTTAATTTGTTTAAAGAAATGTCATCCACAAAAAAAGTAGCATTTTACACATTAGGCTGTAAACTCAATTTTTCTGAAACTTCTACCATTGCGAGAAACGTTGCAAAGGAAGGGTTCGAACGTGTTGATTTTTCTGAATCGGCTGACTTATATGTGATCAATACCTGTTCGGTAACAGAAAATGCAGATAAGCGTTTTAAAACTATAGTAAAACAAGCTTTAAAAGCCAATCAAGAAGCCTTTGTAGCTGCAGTTGGTTGTTATGCTCAATTAAAGCCTGAAGAATTGGCAGCTGTTGATGGTGTTGATTTAGTATTAGGAGCAACAGAAAAGTTTAATATTACCAATTACATAGACGATCTAACTAAAAAACAAGAAGGTTCAGTACATGCTTGTGAAATCGAAGATGCTGACTTTTATGTAGGGTCTTATTCTATAGGAGATCGAACGCGTGCTTTTTTGAAAGTACAAGATGGGTGTGATTATAAATGTACGTATTGTACAATTCCTTTAGCAAGAGGAATTTCGAGAAGTGATACCTTAGAAAATGTCTTAAACAATGCTGCCGAAATTAGTACAAAAGGTATTAAGGAAATTGTGCTTACAGGGGTTAATATTGGTGATTATGGGAAGGGTGAATTCGGAAATAAAAAACACGAGCATACTTTCCTCGAATTAGTCCAAGCACTGGATAAAGTAGAGGGTATTGAGCGTCTTCGTATTTCTTCGATAGAACCCAATTTATTGAAAAATGAGACTATTGATTTCGTAGCGCAATCGCGAACTTTTGTTCCTCATTTTCATATTCCATTACAATCAGGTTCGGATGAACTGTTGAAACGAATGAAGCGTCGTTATTTGAGTAATATATATGTGAATAGAGTAACTCAAATTAAAGAAGTAATGCCAGATGCTTGTGTTGGGGTAGATGTTATAGTAGGTTTTCCTGGAGAAACAGATGAGTTATTTTTGGAAACATATAACTTCTTAAATGAATTGCCGATTTCCTACCTACATGTATTTACTTATTCTGAACGTGATAATACTGAGGCGGCAGAAATGGATGGAGTAGTGCCTCAACATGTGCGCTCTAAGAGAAGTAAGATGCTTCGTGGTTTATCTGTTAAAAAGCGCTATGCTTTCTATGAGTCTCAAATAGACACAGAAAGAACAGTATTGTTTGAGGGGGATAATAGAGAGGGTTATATGTATGGATTTACTGAGAATTACGTTAAGGTGAAAACTCCGTGGAATCCTGAGTTGGTAAATACCCTTCAACAAGTACGATTAGAAAAGATTGATGAAGATGGATTGGTGTCTATTTCTTTTCTCGCTTCAAAAAGAGAAGACAGACTTTCATTAAAAGATATTATTTAGATAAAAAGCAAACCTCCCAGATTTTTAAAATTTGGGAGGTTTAAGATTAAAAATATTAAACAGACAATATTCCATTAAAAACTTTCGGTTTCTTATTTTTGCCGCGAATAAAACACTTATTACATGTTATCAGTTTCTAATTTATCAGTACAGTTTGGAAAGCGAGTGCTTTTTGATGAAGTAAACACAAAATTTTCTCACGGAAATTGTT
The DNA here is from genome assembly GCA_947493035.1 of uncultured Aquimarina sp. Classification (GTDB taxonomy): domain Bacteria; phylum Bacteroidota; class Bacteroidia; order Flavobacteriales; family Flavobacteriaceae; genus Aquimarina. Next base: position 157,076 of record CANLOW010000005.1, on the reverse strand, counting down.
ACGGAATCATTGGTGCTAATGGAGCAGGAAAATCTACATTTTTGAAGATTTTGACTGGGAAAATGGAGCCTACCTCTGGTCATGTTCATCTTGAGACAGGAAAGCGTATGTCTGTGTTAGAACAGAATCATAATGCTTATGATGAAAATACGGTATTAGAAACCGTAGTAATGGGGAATAAAGACCTGTTTAGGATTAAAACAGAGATTGATGCATTATATGCGGATTATACAGATGAAAATGCTGAGAAAATCGGAGAGCTTCAAGTGAAGTTCGAAGAAATGGATGGTTGGAATGCTGATAGTAATGCTGCGCAATTGCTTTCTAGTTTAAATATAAAAGAAGAGCATCATTATACCGTAATGGGTGATCTTGATGGAAAGCAAAAGGTACGTGTGTTAATTGCGCAAGCCTTATTTGGTAGTCCGGATGTGTTAATCATGGATGAGCCTACCAATGATTTGGATTATGAAACTATCGTTTGGTTAGAGCATTTCTTAGCGAATTATGAAAATACAGTGATTGTAGTTTCGCATGACCGTCACTTTTTAGACGCAGTATGTACGCATATTTCAGATATTGATTTTGGAAAGATTAACCATTATAGTGGTAATTACACGTTTTGGTATGAATCTTCTCAGTTAGCCGCTAAACAAAGAGCACAGCAAAATAAGAAGGCAGAAGAAAAGAAGAAGGAATTACAAGAGTTTATTGCGAGGTTTAGTGCCAATGTAGCAAAATCTAAGCAAGCGACTTCTCGTAAGAAGATGATCGAAAAATTAGATATCGAACAAATTAAACCTTCAAGCCGTCGTTATCCAGCGATTATTTTTGAACGTGAGCGTGAAGCGGGAGATCAAATATTGAATATAGAAGGATTATCGGCAAGTATTGAGGGAGATACTTTATTTAAGGATATTGATATCAATTTGGCTAAGGGAGATAAAGTTGTAGTATTCTCAAAAGATTCACGTGCTGCTACAGCTTTTTATCAAATTCTAAATGAAAAACAACAAGCTGATGCAGGAACTTTTCAGTGGGGAGTTACAACGAATCAATCGTATTTGCCTTTAGATAATAGTGAATATTTTGAAGAAGAAGTAAACCTAATTGATTGGTTACGTCAATATGCGCAAACAGAAGAAGAGCGTGAAGAGGTAAATATTCGTGGATTCTTAGGGAAAATGATTTTTAGTGGAGAAGAGGCCTTTAAAATGGGTAATGTATGTTCTGGAGGAGAAAAGGTGCGTTTGATGCTTTCTAAGATGATGATGGCAAAGGCAAACGTCTTAATGCTAGATGAGCCAACAAACCACTTAGATTTGGAATCTATTACAGCATTTAACAATTCATTGAAAAAATTCCCTGGGACTGTTTTATTGACTACTCATGATCATGAGTTTGCGAATACTGTGGGTAATCGAGTGATGGAGTTGACTCCAAAAGGTATTATAGATCGTTATATGACTTTTGATGAGTATATGAGTGATTCAAAAATTAAAGAGTTGAGGAATAAAATGTATTCTTAATCTTTTATTGTCAGCTAAGGTATTTAGTTGATATTAATAAAAGAGGTCTAAAAAGTTATTATGTCATAGAAATTAGAATGGCGCATTTAACTTTTTAGACCTCTTTGTTTTTTTTTAGTGTATTGGTATTGCGTGTCTTTCTAATTATTAATTAACTCCCAATAACCAACATCAATCCATTTATTAAATTTGTACCCTACTTCTTTAAATTGAGCTACTTTGGTGTACCCTAATTTTTCGTGAAGAGCAATGCTGGCTTTGTTGGGAAGGGCTACTCCACCAATTATAGCATGAATTTTCATTTTTTTCACTCTATTGATTAATTCTTGATAGAGTGTTGTTCCAATTCCTTTACCTTTTAGGTTGTTTTTTAGGTATATAGTTGTTTCAATAGTACTCTTATATGCGCATCTTGAATTCCATTGACTTGCGTATGCGTATCCTAAGATTTCATTTTTATCTTCATATACTATCCAGGGATAATTAGTGGTAATATTATTTATTCTTTTTTGTATTTCATTTTCTGAAAGAGGTTCTGTTTCAAAAGTAATTACAGTATTTAAAATGTAGTAATTGTAAATATCAGCTATTTGGCTTGTATCAAATTTTGTAACATCTCTAATCATAATAATTTAAAATATTGAATTTTTTGCTATTCAGTATAACGGCTGGTGTAAATTTCATTTAATATAGAAAATTAGGGGATTTCAAAGCCTAGTACCAGTATAGGTCTTTTTGTTTAAAGTTAATTTAAATGAGTAACTCATCGAAATTGTCTAAGCGGAGTAGAAATTGAAAAATGATTTTTCGAATTGATGCTAGCTTTTTGTATAATGTTTATTGTATAATAGTAATCGTATTACCTATAAGGAGGTCCAGATACCCAACCAACAATAGATTGACGTATTCCTTTTGTGATAGGAGTTACTCGGTGCATTATAAAAGAAGGAAATACGATCACTGTGCCTTTAGTTCTTGGAGCCGTCACAATTTTTTGATTTATCATGAATTGTAAATCTCCTCCTTCGTATTCATCAGGATCTGATAATTGAACAGTAACACTTAACTTTCTTGCAGAGATTTCTCCTGCTCCAAAATCTAAATGCCAATCAAAAAAATCACCCTCAGTATACTTTGTTAGTTGTAATTCTTGATGAAACCCTAATAAGTCAAACCAATAGCTTTCGTTATTAGTTTTTATAGCAACAGAACCCAATTTATGATATAACCAATCATTTTCGGCGGTGTTATCGATAAAGATTACCGAGCTTTTTCTGATTTCATCATTGTATTTTTGATCACCACTTAACGTAGCTTTAATTACTTTTTCTTCTTCCCAAAGATTATGTATTTGTTCAATTTCGTGAGGAAGAACTAAACCTGAATAATATATGAATTCAGTAAAATTATGTTTTAAAGGGAGTCCAAAAGAGTAGTTAATTGACATGTCTATAAAAGTTGGTTTAGATTCGTTGTCTTATGTATTACAATATGGTATTAAATTAACTCAAATTCTGAATCAATCCTAAAAGTTGTGAGACATTGTGTTCATTTGTATGTCACTTCACGAATTTTAAAAAAAATATAGTGGAGTCTTCTTTATTGGGAATTGAAAATAAAATATTTAGTTAAGGGGATTTCTATCTCCGTGGAAATGACGGTAACCTTACTCGTCTACAATTTTTCAGCTTGATCCTTTATTTTGAAGTAGTTTACTAATTATATAGCTTAGAATTATGGCTATTTTAAGCAAATATTAGTTTAGGGGAAAGACTGAACTATCTTATTATTGGTGTTGAAATAAAATCACATATTATTAATAATCTGTGTGATGTTTTCAGAAAGGAAATCAAAATAGACACCATAAGAATGTACAAATTGTTCTTCGGTATCAGGAGTATTAAACTGTCCGAATTCTGGTACTTCTTCGGTAATAGGGTTAGATATAAAAGTAGGAGAGACGCCTTTTCTTATATTTAAGACTTTTCGTTCTTCATCCATCAAAATAACACTAGGTAATCCTAAAGAATGCTTGAGTATTGGAACAACAGTAGTGTTTTCATTTTGTAATTCATCAACATATAGAATGGTGATGTTCTCATTGAATTCCCTTTTAGCTTCTCGTATTCTTTCAGGAGATTCCCAATACAAAATGACAAAATCTATAATATCTCCAAACTCTTCAGCAACGTCATTTAATGCTTTAATTTCAGAATCATTAGGCTCAGCCCAGATTGCAGAGGTCTTTAAATATATCGGTTTTGTGAATTCTTCAAATTTAAATTCTCGCCTTGATTTGTAATTTTTAACACGGAAATTATCGAAACGAGTGCCTATAAGTACTTTGTTTACAAGAGAATCGTAAAGGAATTGAGCGCGCTCTAAATCTTCAGTTTGATAGGCTAGACTACTATTTTCTCTGTACCTTTTAATATTTGAAGCAACAGCTAGAGAAAAATCTCTAGTCTCAGAATTAGGTAAACGAAGTTCCGCAGACTCTTGCCCGTGAAATATATGTATAGAAAGAAATAAAAAGCAAAGAATGCTAAATAGTTTCATAAGTAGTATTTGAGTAGCTTACCAAATGTACAATTTTCTATTAAAAATTTAATTTTAATTTGAATTGAATACTTAAGTATAACTTTTTCGAGGTGTAATTATTACAATAAGAAACAAAAAAAGCGAAATTAAATTCGCTTCATTTGTTGTTTCATCATATTGATTTGATCTTTCAAAACACCGTATTTATCTAACTTCTTTGCCTCAGTTAGTAATGTTTGAGCTTCACGCTTTCGTCTTTTTGTCATAGATATACCTGCTAAATTTAGTTTGGCAACGGCAATATCTTGATCCATACTCAAACCTAATTTTAAAGCTTTACGCAAGTGTTTTTCAGCTTGTGTAATGTTTGTTTGAGAAAGAATAATTCCTCTAAGGTAATTGTAATAACCATGTTGCTTTTGAGTTAGGGCAGCTTCTGGGTTTTTTATTTTATCTAATAATTTACTGGTACCATCAATGTCTTGTTTTCTCAATTTTAAAAAAGACAGTAAAATGATCTCATTTTTAAAATATAAAAAGACAAATATCCCAGCGATTAACAATAGAAAAATACCATTGCCAATAAAGTTTTCAATAAATTGATAAATAGCTAATCCTACAAAGGCAGCAGCTAAAATAAGTTTGATGTTTTTGTTAAACATATAGTGTATATTAAACTAATGTTTGCAAATGTAAGGATAAGTAAATAAAAAATTAAATTTTACTACTTGTCGAAACGAAAAGTCTTCGTATATTTGCACCCAGCTTTTTGGGGGATAACCTTAGCGAGCGAGTAAACACGATTTTCTATAGACTTATAAAGATACTAAAATGAGTAAAAGAACATATCAACCGTCAAAAAGAAAAAGAAAAAACAAGCACGGTTTTAGAGAAAGAATGGCGTCTGCCAACGGTAGAAAAGTACTTGCTCGTAGAAGAGCTAAAGGAAGGAAGAAACTATCTGTTTCATCAGAAATCAGACACAAACACTAATTGTGGAATGTGAACCATATATAGGTGTTACTTTTTAAATAGGTAACGCCTTTTTTTATGCCTTTTTACTATTAAGTAATTGGTAATTAAGAGGAATGTCTCTTAGATTTTACAAAATTATTTACGATTTTTATAGTTCGTGAGTACGCTCCGAAGAAGATAAAGAAATAAAACCCTTTTCCGATGCCTAAAAATAAAGATTTAAAATGCGTGTTGCTGATAGGTTCTGGGCCAATTGTTATTGGACAAGCCTGTGAATTTGATTACTCTGGATCTCAATCCTTACGTTCATTACGTGAAGATGGTATAGAAACAGTACTTATCAACTCGAACCCAGCGACGATCATGACTGACCCATCGATGGCTGATCATGTGTACTTAAAACCTTTAACTACAAAATCTATCATAGAGATTTTGAAGAATCACCCAAATATAGATGCTGTCTTACCAACAATGGGAGGACAAACAGCATTAAATTTGTGTATTGAAGCTCAAGATAAAGGTATCTGGGATGATTACAATGTAGCTTTAATTGGTGTTGATATCGATGCAATTAATGTTACTGAAGATAGAGAGCAGTTTAGAGAATTAATGGGCAAGATTGGAGTTGGTATGGCTCCTCAAGCTACTGCAACTTCATTTTTGAAGGGTAAAGAGATTGCACAAGAGTTTGGTTTTCCATTGTGTATTAGATCTTCTTATACTTTAGGAGGAGCTGGTGCTGCAATTGTTTATAAAGAAGAAGACTATGACGAATTATTAACTCGAGGATTGGAGGCTTCTCCTATTCATGAGGTAATGATTGATAAGGCATTATTAGGTTGGAAAGAGTACGAATTAGAATTATTACGTGATAAAAATGATAACGTAGTAATTATTTGTACTATCGAAAATATGGACCCTATGGGAATTCATACAGGAGATTCGATTACTGTAGCTCCTGCAATGACTTTATCAGACAAAACATTCCAAAGAATGCGTGATATGGCAATCCATATGATGCGTAGTATTGGTGATTTTGAAGGTGGTTGTAATGTGCAGTTTGCTGTAAGTCCTGATGAAAGAGAAGAGATTATTGCAATTGAAATTAACCCACGTGTATCTCGTTCTTCTGCATTAGCGTCTAAGGCAACAGGATACCCTATTGCTAAAGTAGCTACTAAATTAGCGATTGGATATACTTTAGATGAGTTAGATAATCAAATTACAGGAAATACTTCTGCTTTATTTGAGCCTACGTTAGATTACGTAATCGTAAAGATTCCTCGTTGGAATTTTGATAAGTTTGAAGGATCTGATCGTACTTTAGGGTTACAAATGAAAGCGGTTGGTGAAGTAATGGGAATTGGACGTTCATTCCAAGAAGCATTACATAAGGCTACACAATCTTTAGAAATTAAGCGTAATGGTTTAGGTGCAGATGGTAAAGGGCATAGAGATTACGAAACTATTATTGATAAGTTAACTCACGCTAGTTGGGATCGTGTTTTTGTTTTATATGATGCAATTCAAACTGGTATTCCTTTAAGTCGTATACATGAGATCACTAAGATCGATATGTGGTTCTTAAAGCAATATGAAGAGTTACATTTATTAGAAAAAGAAATAGAGAAATACAATATTTCATCACTACCTAAAGATTTATTGTTAGAAGCAAAACAAAAAGGTTTTGCGGATAGACAAATTGCGCATATGTTGCGTTGTGTCGAAAGTGAGGTGTATAGCAAGCGTGAAGAACTAAACATAAACCGTGTTTACAAATTGGTAGATACTTGTGCTGCTGAGTTTAAAGCGCAGACACCTTATTATTATTCTACTTTCGAAAGTGATGTTGAAAAGTCTGATGGTACAACATATGTTCATAACGAAAGTGCAGTAACTGATAGAAAGAAAGTGGTTGTATTAGGTTCTGGGCCAAACCGTATTGGACAAGGTATCGAATTTGATTACTGTTGTGTGCATGGTGTTTTAGCTGCTTCAGAATGTGATTATGAGACCATCATGATCAACTGTAACCCTGAAACTGTTTCTACTGACTTCGATACGGCTGATAAGTTGTATTTCGAACCTGTTTTTTGGGAACATATCTATGATATCATTCAGCATGAAAAACCTGAAGGTGTTATTGTTCAGTTAGGAGGGCAAACAGCGTTAAAATTAGCTGAAAAATTAGAGCGTTACGGAATCAAAATTTTAGGGACAAGTTACAAGGCCTTAGATTTAGCTGAAGATAGAGGTAGTTTTTCTACTTTATTGAAAGACAATAATATCCCTTATCCAGAATTTGGAGTTGCTACTAATGCAGATGAAGCTTTGGCTTTAGCTGATGAATTAGACTTTCCAATTTTAGTACGTCCTTCTTATGTATTAGGAGGGCAAGGAATGAAGATTGTCATCAACAAAAAAGAGTTAGAAGCTCATGTTGTAGATCTTTTAAATAAGATACCTAATAACAAATTGTTGTTAGATCATTATTTAGATGGTGCTATAGAAGCAGAAGCTGATGCTATCTGTGATGGTGAAAATGTTTACATTATCGGTATCATGGAGCATATTGAGCCTTGTGGGGTTCACTCTGGAGATTCTAACGCTACATTACCGCCGTTTAATTTAGGTGAGTTTGTAATGCAACAGATAAAGGATTATACAAAGACAATTGCTTTGGCATTGGAAACGGTTGGATTAATCAATATCCAATTTGCGATTAAAGATGATAAGGTATATATCATTGAAGCGAATCCTCGTGCATCTCGTACTGTTCCATTTATAGCAAAAGCTTATGGTGAACCTTATGTAAATTATGCAACTAAAGTAATGTTAGGAGAGAAGAAGGTAACTGATTTCGATTTCAACCCTCAGTTAGAAGGATATGCAATCAAACAACCTGTATTTTCATTTAATAAGTTCCCTAACGTTAATAAGAAACTAGGACCAGAGATGAAGTCTACAGGAGAAAGTATCTTATTTATAGATAGTTTAAAAGACGATGCTTTTTATGAATTGTATTCTAGAAGAAAGATGTATTTAAGTAAGTAAATATCTTTATCATAAATTTTAAAACTTATGATCTTATAACATATTTTGAGATTTAAAGTGTAAAATAGAATGTTTAGTAAAATTAAAGGTCAGTAGATTGATGTATTTCATTTACTGGCCTTTTTTTAGAGTACATTTAAAAGATTTACACAAAAAGATCGTTTACTAGAATAATTAAAAATATTTATTTTCGAACAAATGTTAAATTAGACTACAAGATTTATATTATGCTTTCCACTAGTTACTTTTGGTAATGTATATAAAGGTTTTTTTTAATTTGCTTGAAGATGATGATTTAAAAAAAGAGTGAAATCTAATACACACCTCTATAGCTCATAATACTTAAGGTCTATTTTTAGGATATTATTTATTCAACATTATATTTGAATAAAAAATAAAGAAAAAAATATAAATTGTTTGACAAGTATAGAATTATAGAAAACCTAATAATTTTGTGTCGCTTTAAAACAATTAAAATAACAATAACATAATCATATATGAAAGCACATACAGCAGAAACGCAGTCATTGATGACACCAGATAGCGCATTGGAAGCTTTGTTAAACGGAAATAAAAGATTTGTTAGTAATACTTCTGTTAACAGAGATTTAGTAGAACAAGTAGAAGCTACAGCTTTAGGACAATACCCTTTTGCAACGGTATTACATTGTATAGATTCGCGTGTTTCTGCAGAATTATTATTTGATCAAGGAGTAGGTGATGTATTTAGTATCCGTATTGCAGGTAACTTCGTTAACGAAGATATCCTTGGTAGTATGGAATTTGCTTGTAAGTTAGCTGGTACTAAACTAGTTTTAGTTCTTGGACACACTGCTTGTGGAGCTGTAAAAGGAGCTTGTGATCATGCACGTTTAGGAAATTTGACGGCGTTAATCAATAAAATTGAGCCAGCTGTAGAAGCTGTAAAAGAGCCAAAGGACAAGGATCAAAGGAATTCTAAGAATATTAATTTTGTGAATGCTGTAGCAAAGCAAAATGTATTAATGACTATTGATAATATTCGTAAAGAAAGCCCAGTTCTAAAAGAATTAGAAGATGAAGGAGCTATAAAGATAGTTGGAGGTATGTATGATATCGCCAGTGGAGTTGTAGAAATTTATTAGAATATATTTTTCGAAAATTTAAGGGTTAAGTAACTTTGTAAGTTTCCCCTTTTTAGGACATTTCTAAATTACATAAAAACTTTCATTTTGTTTATTTTCTATCTTCAAGGAGCTATCTCCTTGAAGATATTTTTTTGCATATACGATAGGGGATAATCTATTAAGGCTGCGTACTTCCCTGAAATAGGTTGACTAAAAATTAATCAATTAATTATAGTCACTTATGAAAATACAAAAGAACACTGGCGAAAAAAAAGCTATCAAAAAGTAAATTTAGACACTAAAATTTTAGTTTTGACCAAATCCTGAACGGTCAAATATCTACAAACTTTGCTTCTAAAAATATGATGTTCCTAGAACTACTATTTCTTATTGGTTAAGAAAATACAGTACTATAAGTACAACAAGATACAGGTATGAGTAAAAATGATGAAATTAAAGGTTAAAGGAAAAGATTGAAGAACTTAAGTTTCAAAAAGATTTCCAACAAGGCATTATTGCTGATATGGAACTTATTACAGGCGTGGATATGTCAAAAAAGTTGTTACCCAAAACATTAGCAAAAGAGATAGAACTAAAAAAGGAAAACCGGAAAACCGTTTAAAAGAAAATGGTTCTATGGATGTTTTGGGATATCTAAACAAGCCTTTTACAAAAGACTCAAAACCCAACAAAAACAAGAAGTAGACCTTCAGATATTTATAAAATTAGTCAAAGATTACCGCAAAAAAGTAAGTTCTAAAACTGGTGGAGTTAAGCTATACAGTGAACTTTAAGCTGATTTTATTAAGGCTAATATTAAAATGGGTAGAGACAAGTTCTATAGATTCTTGAGGCTCAATAACCTCTTGATTCCTAAAACAAAAAATCACATCACAACTACAAACTCAAAACATATGTACAAAAAATATAAAAACTTAGTCAAAGACCAAGTCCCTACTCGACCTGAACAACTCTGGGTAAGTGGCATAACTTACATTAAAACAGAAAATGGATACAACCTCTTAGCTTTAGTAACAGATACCTATTCTAAGTAAATTATGGGCTATAAACTCGATAACCATATGAGACACCTCTTTGTACTGATGCGCTAAATATGGCTATTAAAAACAGAAAATTCCTTAAACTAAAACTCATTCATCATTCCGATAGAGGTTTTCAATATTGCAATCCAAAATACACAGAATTTGCTGAAAATAATGGAATTAAAATGAGTATGACTGAGCAATACGACCCTTATGAAAACCCTATTGCTGAAAGAATTAACAGAACTCTTAAATATGAATACGGTTTAAAACAAACAATTATAAATACTTCTGTAGCTAAAAAGATAACTGAAGAAGCTATATATATTTACAACAACTTAAGAACTCATTTTAGTCTTGAATTAAGAAAACCAGCAGAGGTACATTTGAACCCTAATATAAAATACAAATCGTACCGAAAAAAATAATGTAAATTTATCTGAACTTAGTATTTAAGAATAAATATAATTACACCAAGAAAAAGATCAACCTATTTCAGTATAATAAAATCTTGATAATACTGATGTGAGTTAACTACGTAATGCAATATAAATTCTAGGTTGAATTCCTTTTAGACTATTATAAATTTAATAATACAATTGACTATACAAAACGTTATAAAGTAGGTTTGTATTGTGTTTTTTAGTCCTTTAAATAGCTTAGTAATAAAATTTAAGTCTATAATTTTTTTAGGTAATTTAATAAAAAGAAGATGTAATAATAGGGGGGGGAGGTGTTACTATTAATGTTATTATAAACCTGTTCTAGTTTTAACCAATAATCTTTGCACATCCAGTTAAAAAGCTTGTAGTAAATATTAATACTCACTTTTTTAAGTAGATTTTTTTTAGAAATATGTTTTGTAATACTTTCAAATAACCAGGTTTCATCGAAATGGGCCCATTCGCCCACAGGGTTAAATAGGTTAGCTTGTAGAACAGGAAATACCTCATATTTATTTATTGCTTTTACTTCCTCAAGCGTATACGGGCTTTCTTTGATTTTAAAGGCTATATAGGTTATATCAGACTCTTGAAGTGCTGTGTCGAGATATAAATCAGATAATGCTAACCAGATCGATTTCCTTTCTTCTGTGTTAAGTTTTTCATGCATTGAAATGATATGTTTTGATTATAAAAATGTATGATGATATCTTTTAATTCAATGAAATTATAGAGTAACTAATTCTAGTTTTAAAGGTATGTTTTGATACGATATTTTATATAAGTATAAATGTATTAAAAATGAACATATTAAATCAAATCAATTGAAAATCCTTTCTCAGAATTATCGTGATTAAGAAATTTTGATAGGTGAAGAAATATCAATTAAAGCTCCGTCAGGGTCTTTCATTAATAAACGCCTTTGTCCATAAAATGTATCGGTGGGCTTGCTTATAATTTCAAGTCCTTCTGATTCTACAATTTTAAATATTTTGTCAACATCATCAACAATGAAAGTGATATAAAACCCTTGTGGGTTCTTTTGGAAGCCATCAGGTATAATTTCATTGGTTCGATCAATGATTCCTAATTCTAATTGCTGATTTTTAGAAATTAGGTGAATAAACCAATCACTTTCATAATTGACTTCTAAATCAAATAGCTTGGTATAAAAATTCTTACTTTTAGTTAGATTACCTGAACAAATATTAGTCATCATTCTATTTATTGTCATCATAATCTATTTATTGTGTTTGGAATTTATTAAACCATTAAGGTAAATTTGAATATAGTTATTGAAAAATGAAATTTAAGAAAACACCTGTAGTGGCAAGTTTTTCGATAGGTCTAGTATAGTCACTATTAGAATCAACATCAGGAACGACTTCATCAGTTAAACTCCATATTCCACGAATAGTAGGCGTAAATTTGAAATAAGGTAAAAAGAAGTCGATACCAAAGCCTAGCTCGTAGTTATAAGTATTTGTTTTTGTGCGAAATTGCCCAGCAGAGTTGTCATCAGGGTTGTCTTCGTTACTAGATAAGTTAATCATAGTAGAAAGACCGGCAGTAATGAACGGTTTAAAATTGTTTAAACGCTTGGTAGAAAATTTTACTAATAGCGGTATATACACAGATGTAGCTTTTACATCTCTAATCTGATCATTAGCACTTCCATTAATATTAGGAAAAAGAAGTTGTCTGTCATTAAAGATAACACCTGGTTCTGTCCTTAAGTCTAAGTGATCATTAATTCTTAAATTCCCAATAAGTCCAACATTAAAACCTAAATTTTTAGTGATCTCAATATCTTGATTTTCGGGGTCTAAAGCAGCTCTTTCTTTGACATAATCGATATTGTAATCTAAGCCGTTAAGTCCTAGGTAGTAACCCCATCGGTATTTTTTCTTATCGTGATTTTGCCTGTTTTGAAGTTTATCTTTAGAGAATAGATTGAATATTCCTTGAGCATTAGCTTGAGAAGTAAATGCACAAATTAAGATTATAAAAACCAGTTTTTTTACCATGTTTATTTGCTTGATGTATAAATGGTGGCAACTCCTAATGTCTGAGGTCTATCAACCACATTTATAAACCCAATTTTACGTAAAATATTGTTAAACTTCTCACCATATGGGAAAACAGCTGCACTTTTACTTAAATATGAATAAGCAACTTTATCTTTAGAGAAAATTTTTCCTACAAGAGGTAAGATTGTATTACAGTAAAAATGATACCCTTGTTTAAAAGGAAATTTAGTAGGAACAGAAGTTTCTAAAACAGTGAAAATACCTCCTGGCTTTAATACACGTAATATCTCAGATAAACCTTGATTTAAATTTTCAAAATTACGAACACCAAATGAAACAGTGATCGCATCAAAATAGTCGTTAGGGTAGTCAATATGCTCTCCATCACCTAATACCATTGTGATTTTTGAATCTAATGATTTTTCGGATATCTTTTTTCTACCTACTTCTAGCATTCCATTAGAAATATCTAACCCTATAATTTCTTCTGCTCCTGTTTTTACCAAATTAATGGCCAAATCACCAGTTCCAGTGGCTACATCTAATACTTTTTGTGGTTGTATTTCAGAAACAAGAGCTACTACTTTTTCTCTCCATTTGACATCAATACCTAAAGATATCACTCGGTTCAATTCGTCATAGCTTCCAGAAATGTTGTCAAACATATCGGTTACTTGTTGTTTTTTTGAAGCGTTTGAATCTTTATATGGAGTTACCTTTTTTTGCATAAAATAAAGCTTTGCGCAAATATAGGGGTTTGATAGGATAGGGAATAATAAAATAGAGTTGTACAACCGTTATAATTTATGCATACATTTGTTATAGGTTTAAAACAAAATCTTCTTGATGTTTTAGACTATTTCTCAAAATAATAAATACTTTTTTTGAGGAGCTTAAAAATGATAAAATGAAGATAATTATTGCTGGAGCAGGTGAAGTAGGTTTTCACTTAGCAAAACTATTGTCCTACGAGTCACAAGATATTACGTTAATAGACACGAACACCGAATCCCTTTCTTATGCCGAGAATCATCTTGATATAAGAGGAGTAAAAGGTGATGCAACTTCTATTAGTATTTTACAAAAAGCAAATGTAGATACTGCAGACCTTATCATTTCTGTAACAGGTCATGAGTCTGCAAATATTACCATTTGTGTATTAGCAAATGAATTAGGTGTAAAGCAATCGATAGCTCGTATTTCTAATACAGAATATATTAGCAATAAGGGGTTGATAGGTTTTAAGAAGTTTGGAATAGATGAATTGATTTCTCCAGAACTATTAGCAGCTAATGAAATTAGTCTTTTATTGAATCAATCTGCATTCGCGGAGACGTATCAATTTGAAGATGGAGCATTGATCATGGTTGGAACAACGCTTACAGAAAATGCTTCTTTTGTAGGGAAAACGGTTCAAGAAGCAGCCAAAATGATGCCCGATTTTACATTTATGCCCTTAGCAATTCAACGTGAAAGCACTTCTTTTACGATCATACCTAGAGGGAATACAATTTTTAAAGAAGGAGACTTAGTTTATTTTATTACAACCCCAGAAGGGGTAGAACCTTTAAGGAAATCTATAGGAAAAGAAAAAGAGAAGATCAAAGATGTAATGATCTTGGGGGGAAGTAAAATAGGTTATAATACTGCAAAAGATTTATGTGAAAAGAAGTTTGAAATCAAATTGATTGAGCGTAAAGAAGAGAAGGCATTTGATTTGGCAGATAACTTACCAAAAGCTTTAGTAATTAAAGGGGATGGGAGGAATGTAGAATTACTCGAAGAGGAAAATTTACATGACATGGATGCTTTTATTGCGGTAACAGGAAATTCGGAAACTAATATTATTTCTTGCTTAGTTGCTAAATCGAAAGGAGTAAAGAAAACGATAGCTTTAGTAGAAAATATAGATTATTTTCAATTATCACATTCGATAGGTGTAGATACATTGATTAATAAGAAATTATTAGCAGCTAATAGTATTTTTAGGTATGTCCGAAGAGGAGAAGTATTGGCAATGACTAAGCTTACAAATATGAATGCTGAGTTACTAGAATTTCAAGTAAAAGAGAAAACGAAAGTAGTTAACTCTAGAATAAAAGATATTGAATTTCCTCGGAATGCTATTGTTGCAGGGGTAGTACGAGATGGAAAGGGGTCAATTCCTTTAGGAGATTTTGTTATTCAGTCAGATGATAAAGTAGTGATATGCTGTTTGCCTAAAGCGATCGTCCAGGTCGAAAAATTATTTGCCTAATGCCTAAGTTGAATTATAAAATTATATTTCACATTCTTGGTCTATTACTTTTGTGTAATGGAGCTTTTATGTTTATCGCTACAGTCTTCAGTTTTGCCTATAATGACGGTGTTGGTATCGAAATGTCATTGTCTGCTCTTATGACTATGTTTATTGGTCTCATTTTTATGTTTCAAACCAAGGATCATGAAAAGAAGGATTTAGGAAAGAGAGAAGGGTATATCGTAGTAACTTTTGGGTGGATATTTATGTCTCTGAGTGGGACATTACCATATGTGTTTACAGGGGCAATACCAAGCTTTACTAATGCGTTTTTTGAAACTATTTCAGGATATACTACTACTGGAGCGTCTATTTTAGATGACATAGAAGCTGTGCCAGAGGGCGTATTGATATGGAGAAGTTTAACGCATTGGATTGGCGGAATGGGAATCATTGTATTAGCAATTGCGATTTTACCTTTACTAGGAGTAGGAGGTATGCAGTTGTTTGCAGCTGAAGCACCTGGCCCAAGTGCAGATAAATTACATCCAAGGATTACCGATACAGCCAAACGCCTATGGTTGATCTATGTAGGTTATACGGCTATAGAAACTGTATTGTTGAAAATAGCAGGGATGAACTTCTTTGATGCTTTCAATCATGCCATGAGTACATTGTCTACAGGAGGGTTTTCAACCAAAAATGCAAGTGTTGCACATTGGAATGATAATCCATGGATACAATGGATTATTATTGTCTTTATGTTCTTAGCAGGGGCTAACTTTGTGTTAAGTTACTTTTTGTTTAAAGGTAAACTTAGAAAAATATGGGAAGATGAAGAGTTTCGTTATTATACACGATATATTTTAGGTTTTACTGTAATGGTTGGTTTGATTGTATATTATCAAGCAGATGTTACTAGGTCCTCTATTGATCATCCTATGGTTTGGGGTGAATTTGAAAGTGCTTTTCGTCATGCTATTTTTCAAATATTGGCAGTAGTAACTACCACAGGGTTTGTTTCAGCAGATTATACTATGTGGACACCATTTTTAACAGTTTTCTTTTTTGGATTGATGTTTTCAGGAGGCTCGGCAGGATCAACTTCAGGAGGAATTAAAATTGTGAGACACATCATAACGATTAAGAATGGTTTTCTTGAATTCAGAAGGGCTTTACATCCTAACGCTGTTTTACCAGTGAGGTATAACACAAAGGCTGTTAATAAGGAGATTGTGTATACGATTTTAGGTTTTTTTATCCTTTATTTCTTATCTTTTATAATAGGAGCTTTAGTGTTAGGTATGTGTGGCTTAGATTTTCAATCAGCGATTGGTGGAGCTGCAACTTCATTAGGTAACGTAGGGCCAGCTTTAGGACAACTAAGTCCAGTAAATAACTTTAATTCGTTGCCCGATTTAGCTAAATGGTGGTGTTCTTTTTTAATGCTTATTGGGCGTTTAGAATTGTTTACAGTATTGATTCTGTTAACTCCTTTTTTCTGGAGGAAACGTTAAAGTTTTAGAAAAGTTTCTTTGATAAGGACATTTGGGTTATATTTGAAGACAAATGTCTTTTAATTATGAAGGAGCCTAAAATTTATACCACAGAATCATTAGAAAGCAATTTAGCTGTTCATATTTCAGAACCAGCGCTAGCTTACGAAAATTTCTTTGACAATAAAATGTTAGTTATACATTCTATAAGAGAAGGTTTTACCTACGATGCATTTCATAAAGTAAAAGAAGTAACTCCCTTTTCAGATAATGATTGGGCTGATTACCTAAACTTATCGCTGAAAACTTTACAAAGACATAAAAAAGAAGAAGACTTTCGCTTTAAACCTATTCATACAGAGAAAATTATAGAGCTTGCTGAAGTTACCCAGATGGGAAATAAGGTTTTTGAAGATACACAGTTGTTTTATCAGTGGTTGCAATTGCCATCTATGGCTTTGGGTAATATGAAACCTGCAGAGCTTTTAAAAGATTCTTATGGTAAAGAGATGGTAATCGCCGAACTAAATCGTATAGAACACGGAATATTTGCTTAATGGAGGTTTTTAGATTGTCTAAAAGAATATATGCTGACAAATTAAGTGGTATTGGAGCAGCAATGTATGGGAATCGGTGGAATTCAAAAGGAGTGGAAATGATTTATACTTCAGAGAGTCGAGCTTTGGCTATGGCTGAAGTGATTGTTCATCTCCCTCTTTTTTTATTACCGAAAGATTATGTACTTATTAAAATTTATATTCCTGATAATATAGAAATTCAAACAGTTAATCCTATTGATATAACAGACGTTTGGAATCGATACCCCCATTCGGTAGTAACACAACAAATAGGGGATCGATTTATAAAAGATAAAGAATATGCCGTATTAAAAGTTCCTTCAGCAGTTGTAAAAGGGGATCATAACTATTTGTTGAATCCTTATCATAAATCATTTAATGAAATGAAGATTAAAGAAGTCACCGATTTTCGTTTTGATAGTAGACTTTTTAAATCTTAATCCTTTTGCTCTTTATTAAAATATACTAGGTAGTAGTACATTTGCTTTTCTTCATCCCATCCTTTTTCAACAAATTTTTCAGCAGATTCAGGATTTATAAAATCCATTTTTATTTGAACATTTGTGTCCAAATTGATAACGTTCTTTATTTTTTTACGAGCAGCACTTACCGCTGTATTTGCAATAGGGAATTCTGTTAAGTCTTCGATTTGATATTTAGGAGCTTTTTCAACTTTGTAGTGTTTAAACTCTGGTATTAAATTAGGGTTTTCGATAACATCATTTAAGAATTCAGTTTCTTCGAAATTATCATTCTTAGCAAAGTGATTAACTGCACGATTCATAAACATTACTTCTTCTTTCTTATCTTCGGCAGGAAGAATAACATCCTTAGCAAAGTCTTGACAAAACTTGATGTATTTCTTAGTATGGAAGTTGCTATCTGCAAAAGGAGCAACTCCTAAGAAGTGTTCTAACCAATATTTGGTGTCGTATTTATTAGAATCAACAGTCAATAATTTGAAACCTTCTTCTTTTTCAACATTAAAAATGATACATCCTTTATCTAGCTTGTTCAAGAAAACCCCTTGTTGGAGTAGAAGTTCGATATTGTTTTCGTTTTCAGAAAATTGAAGGAAATCATGTTTCAATTCGGATTTGAAAATCCCTAAAGCTGAAACTTTTTGGTTATCAAGAGTACAGTTTTCTAAGTAAGTAATATACAGCTCACCACTTTTTATGTGTGGGTGTTGAGATTGATCGTATAATAAATTACCTATTTTCTTAGAAAGTTCGTGACATTGAGAAGGGTCTTCAAAAATGTTAGATACGATTTGAAATAGCGGGTGAAACTCAAGGTCAGAATCGTGTACAAATTGATAGTAATTTTCTTCCTTTTCACGAAAAGATTTAAAGAAGTATTCTTTCAATAAAGCATTCAGCTCATCATCAAGTTGGTAAGGTTTATTAGATAAAAAAAGATTTTCGTTTCTACTTTTATTACCAACTCTATGTACTGATAGAGATTCTATTTGTGTACTATATAAGTTTACCATTATTTTAGCAATTAGCTTTTAATCAGAGATTCTAAGTTGTTTGTTGTATAAAAAACGAATACCCAAAATTTAAAATTTAAGGTATTTGATATAGGGGGTTAATTCCAATTTTCGTCAAACCCCATATCGTTGTAATCATCAATATTAAGATCGTCTCCAAATTCACTTTCAAACTCATTACCAAATCCATCACCCTCAGATTCAAAAGTACGTTCGGGAGCACTCTCAGGTAATTCTCCATGAGCAAACATTAGATTGGGGTAATCTACAGTACCTTCAGGTGCAGCAATATCGGCTAATTCGACCATAAAAGTCCACATGCTTAAGAAGTCATAAATATAAATCATTCTGGTTTGATTTTTATTTGCAACATCTTCTAGTAGTGTTTCACTCATTAACCTAACTGGGCTGCTGCCGTCGCTCATGTCGAATAATGAAATTTCTTCACCTTGTTCCCACTGTTCATTACTAATATAAAATGAAGCCATTTCAGTACCATCAAAACCAAATGATTGAGTAATACAATTGTGAAATTCATCAAGTGAAGTATCTTGTTTGATTTCAATATCTCGAAAAACATCTTCTTCTGTATCTAATATAACACGAAATCGATAAACCATACCTTATATTTTATTGGTTGTCTCAAAGGATATTATATACCCTAAGATTAAACTATGTAATTGAAATTTGTCTCTTAATAATTACCTCATAGAGTTGTCTAGAGGTAGTTTGCTTTTAAATTATGATTTTAATATAATAAGAAATACTTCTTCTTAAATTGTATTAAAAAAAAGTGTTTTTTAGATATTAATCTACCTCTAGTGTCAATAGAAACGGTAGGGTACAAAGATACGATACCTTTTTATATGTTGTTTGTACTTTTCGATTTAGAGAGTATTAAAACGATATAAAACTGTATGCTAAATAGTAAACTACCTAGTAGTAGATGTAATGGTTGAGATAGGAAAGGAAAATCTAAATAGTATAATAGAATTCCGGTTAGTATTTCCATCCCCAATAAAATTCCGATCCATTTAGCTATGCCTA
The DNA here is from genome assembly GCA_947493035.1 of uncultured Aquimarina sp. Classification (GTDB taxonomy): domain Bacteria; phylum Bacteroidota; class Bacteroidia; order Flavobacteriales; family Flavobacteriaceae; genus Aquimarina. Next base: position 137,500 of record CANLOW010000005.1, on the reverse strand, counting down.
AATTTCCAAAGTGTTGTTTGAAACGATATAACCAAATTCCATTAATTAATAGAATAAAAATAGAAAAAGACCTATGAATATAAAAAATGAAAGGAGGTGTTTTTAACCATTCTTTTTGATTACTATAATCAAAAAGTGTCATTTTGTCGTCGACATATTGTCGTACTTGAGTACCTAATACTACCTGTATTAAGGTAGCTAAAATAACTATTAATCCAAACTTGAATAAGAATGATTGATGAAGATTTCCTTTCTTTTTGTTTTCGATGCTTTTTAACCAAAGAAGAAAAGCCACAATAAAGAATACAAAAAGTACGTGTAGGGTAATGCGGACAGGTTGTAGATTTGTGTCTACTACAATTTTTCCAAGCCAAGCCTCGAACCCAACACTAAATAATGTAGCTAAAGACAAAAAGAAATAGCTTTTGTGCTCTTTAAATAAGAATAAACTCGTGAAAACTAATAATAAAATAGGAATACCGAATAAAACGGTAGCTAAGCGATTGATATATTCGACCCAAGTGTGAACTGAATTGAAAGTTGCATAATCATGCTTTAGGTATGGTTTCCAATTAGTTTCGTTATAAATATCCCTAGTTGTAAAATCTTTTTTTACAACTCGAAGTGCTTCATTATGGATGATTACTTGTCCTTTTTTGTATTGATGTTTAGGTTGCCATTGTAATTGAGAAGCTTCTGTAGGAGGAATCATATACCCAAAGCATTTTGGCCAGTCAGGACATCCCATTCCGGATCCTGTCATTCGTACTACAGCACCAGCTATAATGACCAAATAAACTAGAACTATAGAAGCATTAAGTGCAATTCGGAATAATCTTTTCATGTAATTGACGTTAGGTGTTTAAACGACTATCGAAAGGAATGATTTCATTTGGTAGTTTGTTGAAATATGAACGAATTGTGATAAATTTAATTCATTTTACTCAAACCCAATGCTTCTCCTTTTGTTAGCATAAATGTAAATGCAGCTTCGTATTCATTAGGGATTTCGCCTTCTAAAATAGCTTCTTTGATAGCATCCTTAATAAGTCCAATTTCTTTACAAGGTTTTAGATTAAAGGTTTCCATAATGAGAGCTCCGCTAACTGGAGGTTGAAAGTTTCTCACATGATCGCGTTCTTCTACATCGACAATTTTTTGGCGTACAATTTTAAAGTTATTATGGTATTTCTTGAAGCGTTTAGGGTTTTTTGTAGTGATATCAGCCTCGCATAAGGTCATTAAATCTTCGATATAGTCTCCAGCGTCAAAAACTAATCTTCTAACGGCTGAGTCCGTAACCCCTGAAGCTATAACTATAGGGCGAGAACTCATTAATACCATTTTTTGAACAAATTTCATTTTATCATTTAATGGCATTTTCAACCTTTTAAAAAGTTTGAAGACCATTTTAGAACCAATAAATTCATGACCATGAAAAGTCCAGCCTACTTTTTTGCTGAATTTCTTAGTGGGAGCTTTACCTATATCATGTAATAAAGCAGCCCAACGTAACCATAAATTATCGGTGTTTTCAGCAATATTATCAACAACTTCTAGGGTATGATAAAAGTTGTCTTTATGACGCTGACCTTCTACTTCGTCAATGCCTTTTAAGGCCATTAGCTCAGGTGAAATAAAAGGTAATAGCCCTGTTTTTTCAAGTAATAAAAAACCGATAGAAGGTACTGGAGCCATCAATATTTTGTGAAGCTCTTCTACAATACGTTCTTTAGTGATAATTTTTATTCGTTCTTTATGAAGGGAAATAGCCTCAAGAGAGTCTTTTTCAATTTTAAAATTGAGTTGTGTCGCGAAACGAATAGCTCGCATCATTCGTAAAGGATCATCACTATAAGTAATACCAGGTTCTAATGGGGTACGAATGATTTTTTTATCTAAATCTTTCAAACCGTTAAAAGGATCTAAAAGGTCTCCATAAGTTTCAGTGTTTAATGATAAGGCTAACGCATTGATGGTGAAATCGCGTCTGTTTTGATCATCTTGTAGCGTACCATTTTCTACGATAGGGTTTCGGCTATCTTCTCTATATGATTCTTTTCGAGCACCAACAAACTCAACTTCAATATCCTTAAAACGAAGCATAGCAGTACCGTAAGTTTTGAAAACTTTTACTTTAGGCTTGTGGGGTAATAGTTCAGCTACTTTCTTAGCTAAAGCAATGCCACTACCTACAGCAACAACATCAATATCTTTAGCTTCTCCTCTTTTTAATAAAAAATCGCGAACAAAACCTCCAATTACATAAGTGTCAAGCTGTAATTCGGTTGATGCATTTCTGATATATTGAAAAATAGGGTGCGCTAAAGCATTTTTGTAATTAGGATTTGGCATCTACTAAAAATTAATGGAAAGCAAAGGTACAAGATTGTCTTCTTTACTCATAATAGATTCATATAATGATATACTTAGATCTATAAAGAATGTCTAACTTTGTTTATTAAAGATAGCTCTTTAGCCCTTATAATAATTAAATGAAAAACTTTAAACGATTTTTAAAATACGCTTTACCTTATAAATTTCAGGGTATTTTAAGTGTTTTTTTTAATATTCTCTATGCTGTTTTTACCACATTATCGTATGTGATTTTGATGCCAGTACTTAATGTGTTATTTGGAGAAACAGAAAGTCAGCTTACTAAACCTACTTTTCCAGGTTGGCAAAACTTATCTAAAGAATATTTGAGTGATTATTTGAATTACGGAGTAACATATACCAATAATACTTATGGGGTAGAAAGGACATTACTCTATGTTATAATAGTTGTTATAGCCGTTTTCTTTTTTAAAAATCTTTTTGGTTATCTGGGTAAGGTTCTGATCTCATTTTTAAAGAACAATGTATTGAAAGATCTTAGAGATGACCTTTATACAAAACTTGTCGATTTACCTGTTTTTTATTTTTCCGAAAAGAAAAAGGGAGATGTTATTTCTAGATCTACTAACGATTTAGGAGTCATAAATAATAGTTATTTAGATACTCTAATTGTTTATTTAAGAGAACCACTAAATATTATATTAACGCTTTACGTAATGTATAAAGTTAGTTGGGAGTTAACATTAATTATGTTTGGATTTATTCCTGTTTCAGGAATATTAATTTCGTTGATTAGTAAGAAAATAAAGAAGCATGCCTCAGCCATTTTTTCTAAGGAAGGTGTTTTTTTAAGTATACTAGAAGAGACACTAGGAGGCCTTTCTATAATTAAGGCTTTTGGTGCAGAAGCTTTTGTTGTTGACAGATATGAAAAGGAAACGGAAGAGATGAGAGAGGTAAGTAATAAGCTTGCTGCCAGAAATTCTCTAGCAGGTCCAATTAGTGAGTTTTTAGGAGTTGCTTCGATTGCTTCTATTTTATGGTTTGGAGGTAAAATGGTACTTATAGATCAGGTTTTAACAGGAGGTACTTTTATTGGTTTTATGGCCTCTGCTTATAATATTCTAACTCCTGCTAAAGCTATTTCGAAAGCAAATAATTCTTTAAAAGTAGGTAATTCTGCTGCAGAAAGGGTTGTTGAAATTTTGAATACTATAAACCCATTAAATCATTTTAATAAAGAAATAGATTTACCTGTACTTGAAAATGAAATTCGTTTTGATAATGTTTCTTTTAAGTATGATGATGAATATGTCTTGAAAGATTTCACATTAACAATTCCTAAGGGAAAGACGATAGCTTTTGTTGGAGAGTCTGGTAGTGGTAAATCGACCATAGCAAATTTATTGGCAAGATTCTATGATGTTAATGAAGGTGAAATTACTGTAGATAGTGTAAATATTAAAGATGTTTCTGTTAAGTCTTTAAGGTCTCAGATGGGAATTGTTGCTCAAGACTCTATGCTGTTCAATGATACTATTAGAAATAATATTGCTTTAGGCTTCGGTACTAAAAATGAAGTTTTAATTAAAGAAGCTAGTGAACAAGCAAATGCACATGAATTTATTTCTAATTTTCCTAGAGGTTATGATACGTTAGTAGGTGATAGAGGAAGTCTTTTGTCTGGTGGGCAAAGACAAAGAATCTGTATTGCGAGAGCTCTCCTAAAGAATCCTCCAATTATGATTTTTGATGAGGCTACATCTGCTTTGGATACAGAGTCCGAAAAGACAGTTCAAAAAGCATTAGATAAGATGATGCAAAACAGAACTTCAATTGTCATAGCTCATAGGTTATCTACAATAAGAAAAGCAGATAATATTGTAGTGATGGGTAAAGGAAGAATTCTAGAACAAGGAACTCACGAAGAGCTGCTTGGTAAGAAAGGAGCTTATGATAAATTAGTACAACTGCAAAGTCTAGCTTAAATATTTTAAATATTTTTTTACATTACTGTCCAATAAAACTTTTTTGAAAGGGTTAAACTTACAAAAAGGTTCTTTTGTTGTATTCGATAAGGCTTATAATGATTATACACAGTACCTACAATGGATTGAATAAGATATCTATTTTGTAACAAGGCAAAAAGATAATGTTCACTATGAACATATAGATGAATTAGATATTGAATACCATATTAATGATAATATTCTAAGAGACGAGGTTATTGAAATTTAAAAAATGAGCAAATCATCAATTTGAGACGCATAGCCTATTGGGATAATGAGAAAAAGACAACCTATATATTTCTATTTAACAACTTTCTCATCAGTCCAATCAAAATATGTGATATTCATAAACGCAGGTGGCAAATAGAAACTATGTTTAAACGACTTAAATAAAAATTTCCTTTAAAATATTTTCTTGGAGACAGCCAAAATGCTATTGAAATTCAGATATGGTGTGGCCTAATTATCCAATTATTAATGTTTGTTGTTCAGAGAAGAATAAGTAAGAAGTGGGCATTCTCTAACATGGTATCAATGATTCGATTACACCTTATGAGCTACATAGACGTTTTTAAATTCCTTAATGACCCTAATCGAAGTTGGAATGAAGTGGCAACGAAGCCTCCTGAAATTTATAATGAAATTAGATCACATTTATCTAACTTAATGCTGACTCCTAATCAAATGCACCAGTAAAATAAGCTAACTAGGAAGAGCTATAAAAAAAGTAAGGTAGCAACTTAAAATTACTACCTTAACTGTATATTAATTTTTGTAACGATTATTTAGGACGTCACACTCCTTCCTTAAAATCGATTTATGCATTATACGATATAAGCCTTTTAAGAAATTGGTGGTTATAGTATATGAATACTTAAAATGGTCTATGTGCCACCAGTGAAAGCAGGAGTTAACATTATTATAGCTGCGTAAAGAAATAAAAGACTATCTTTCTTTGATAACTAATCAAGCAAACATGTTTAAAAAGAGGATATTAAAGCAGTTAAATTACTCTTTAATGGTGTTATTAATACTTCCAAGTATTATTAATGCTCAAGTCATTATTGAAGAGCCCACGTTTTCCCAAACAAGAGGCTTTTATAACAATCCGTTTACGTTAACTATTAGCTCAAATATAAATGGAGCAAAAATAACATATACGCTTGATGGGAGTGATCCTGTAAATTCTTCAAATAGTTTTACGGCTGATAGTCCTGTGGAAATAGCAATAGATCCTAACAATTCAACCAACAGAGGAGGAACGACCCCTGGAGTTCATGTTAGAGCTATAGCAAGTGGGGCTAATTATAGTCCAAGTAGAACGGCTACCCATACCTATATTTTTATTAGTGAAGTTATTTCACAAACAAGCCCTGCAGGAATTTGGCCAGAGGAATATAACAATACCGCTGGTTATAGAGGTTTTGGGACAAGACAAGATATAGATTATGAAATGTCAACAACGACCACCGAAGACTCTAGATATTCTAATTTACTTGACGATGCATTATTAGAGATCCCTACATACTCATTAGTATTCAGTAATGATGACCTATTTGGAGAGGATAATGGAATTTATGTTAATGCGGCAAATAAAGGTAGTGATTGGGAACGTCCCATTTCTGTAGAGATGATAGACTCTAAAAGCAATACTAATTTTCAAGTTAATGCAGGTCTTAGAATGAGAGGTCGTTTTAGTCGTGTTCCTGGGAATCCAAAACATTCTATGCGTTTATTATTCAAAAAAAAATACGGTGATTCGAAATTGGTTTTTCCTGTTTTTGGAGATGAAGGTACCGATACATTTGATAAAATAGACTTTAGGTGCGCCCAAAACCAATCATGGAATTCTTTCGAGGGGCCAGGTATTACTACATTCTTGAAAGAGGTATTTGCTAGAGATACACAAAGTGATATGGGGAATACCTATACAAAAAGTAGGTATTGTCATTTATACCTAAATGGAATGTACTGGGGAATGTACCAAATACAAGAAAGAGCAGAAGAGAATTTTGCAGAAACCTATTTTGGAGGAGATAAAGCAGATTATGATATTCTAAAACCTAATGGAGATCCTTTAGGTCCTAAAGATTTAGTGGTAGAAGCAGTTGATGGGGATACGGATTCAGGAATAAGAATGTGGAATAAAGTACAAGCAGGCTTGTCTTCTAATACAGATTATTTTGAAATTCAAGGAATGGATCCCAATGGTACTAGAAACAAAGACTTAGAGCGGTTATTGGATATTGATAATTTAATTGATTACCTCCTGATTGCTTTTTATACAGGGAGTACAGATGGGCCAATCGTAAATTTTAATGGTATTAAACCCAATAATTTTTTAGCAATACTTGATCGTGAAAAACCTGATGGATTTAAATGGATTGTTCATGATATGGAAAAAAGTATGCTTGTAGATAATCTAAATAGTAGATTTCCTTTAAATATCACGAATCTCCCATCGGATTTTATTCGTATGAATCCTATAGCAATTCATCAAGAATTAATGAATAATCCAGAATATCGAATAAAATTTGCTGATAGGGCTTATCGTCATTTTGAAAATGACGGTGTATTTACTGTTGACAATATATTGGATAGAATTGAAAAAAATAGGAGTCAAATATTTCTTCCTGTAATAGCTGAAGCAGCACGTTGGGGAGATGGAACTTTTTGGGCTCCTGAACAGAATCATCAAAACTGGGTAGATAATGTCGATAGCCTTTTAGACGATTTTGTGCCATTTAGAACAAATATTGTAATTCAACAGTTCAAAGACTTAGGAATTTACACAACGATATTACCCCCAGTATTATCTAGTAATGGAACCGATTTAGTTGGTACAGAAGCTAATTTAGGAGTAAATACGATCGTTAATGTTGAAAATTCTAATTCTGCAGGAACTATTTATTATACTACAGATGGAACAGACCCTAGATTAGTTGGAGGAGATGTAGCTTCGAGTGCTACGGTTGTATCTGATGGTGAATCTATTACAATTGACCGTTCAATGAAAATCCAAGCGCGTATTAAAGATGGAGCAAACTGGAGCTCCCTAATCGATTTAGGAATTACTGTTAATGACAATTTTGAACACTTAAAAGTTACAGAAGTTCATTATAATCCCCTTGATTTAGATGATGGTGATAAAGAATTATTTGAATTTATTGAATTTAAAAATACGGGAACTGAAGCTATAACCCTTACAGGCTTATACTTCGAAGAAGGAATTGATTTTGAATTCGGAATGGCTACACTAGATCCAGGAAACTTTTTTGTGATCGCATCCGATGCAACTAACTTTAATAATAGATATGGTTTCGATCCTGATGGAGTATATGAAGGCAGTCTAAAAAATTCTGGAGAAGAAATTTTATTGGTAGATGCTATAGGAAATACAGTCTTATCATTCGAATACAGTGATGAATCGCCTTGGCCAACATCAGCAGATGGTTTAGGGAATTCTTTAGTACCTAAAAATAGTAACCCAACAGGAGTTTCATCCGATTTCAATTATTGGAAAGCATCTTCAGGGATAGATGGTTCGCCTAATGCAGATGATTCGGGAATGTCTTTTGGCCCAATAATTATAACAGAAGTATTGTCTCATACCGATGAACCGTTAGTAGACGCAATCGAATTATTTAACCCTACTAATGATCCTATAGATGTAGGTTATTGGTTTTTGTCAGATAAAACAGATAACCCTAAGAGATGGCAAATACCAGCCAATACTATAATTCCTGCTAATAGTTATCTAGTATTCAATGAAGGACATTATAATGGCGCTTCACTAGAATATGCTAAAAATGAATTTGGTTCAGAATTTTCGTTGAGTTCGCACGGAGAAGATGTTGTTTTGTATTCAGGAAATATTTCGGAAGATTTAACAGGTTATGCCAATCATGTATCGTTTGGCGAAATTGAAAATGGAATTAGCTTTGGGAGGTATATAAATAGTGAACAAAAAGAGTTTTTTGTAGCAATGGAGAGTTTAACTCTAGGTACTGCTAATAGTACCCCTAGAGTAGGGCCAATTGTTTTTTTAGAGATTAATTACAACCCTACTGGTGACACCCCTGAATTTGTTGCCCTTAGAAATGTGTCTAGTGCTACAGTTAATTTATTTGATAATGACAACAATAATAACACCTGGAAAATAGAAGGAATAGATTTCGATTTTCCATTAGGAATCAGTATTGAATCAAATGAAACTATTTTCATTATAGAAGAAGATGCTGACATCAGTAGTTTTAAAACAGATCAAGAGTTAGATGAAAGTGTTCAAGTATTCAATATGAATGGAGGCTTAAGTAATTCTGGAGAAACTATAGGGATATACAAAGCAGCGCCCGAATATACTAAAAAAGGGGAGTTGACATTCGAATACATAACTATTGAAGAGGTAGAGTATAACGATAAAGCCCCTTGGCCTGTTGAAGCAGATGGTTTTAATGCTTTTTTAGCAAGAGTTAATGAAAATACTTTTGCAAATGATGCTACAAACTGGCTAGCGGTATCTGAACGTGTAGAACCGGGACAACTAACTGTTGATAGTGAAGAGATTTTAGATTTAAGTATTGGTGTACATCCCAACCCTACTAAGGATTACATTAATATTCAGGTAGAAGGTAATAAAGAAAATTCTAGAGTTTTTATTACAGACTTAACGGGTAAAACTATCCATTCTGAATCGTTAACTGACAATAAGACCTTTTTTAATGTACTTGATTTTGAAACGGGAGTTTATATAATATACATTCAAACAAGTAAAGGCATCATAACTGAAAAATTTATTAAAGAATAATACTTAATTATTCCTACAATTGGCAGTATTATCTTTTTTTTAATAAGTGTTGTTTGATATAGAAACTATCTTTGTCGAACAACACTTATCTTATGTTTTTATCTGCATTTTTTCCTTCTAAAATTAAATTCACTGAACGTCATTTAAATGAGTTAGAAGCGAGACACTGTATTCATCAGTTTAAAGTTAAAGATTTACAAGGAAATGAATATGATTTCTCGAAGTTAAAAGGTAAGAAGTTAATGATTGTCAATACGGCATCTAAATGTGGTTTGACTCCTCAATATGAGTTATTGCAAGAGATTTATCATCAATATAAATCGAAAGGGTTTGAAATAATTGGCTTTCCTGCTAATAATTTCTTGAAACAAGAACCTGGTTCGGAAAGTCAAATAGCTCAATTTTGTGAAAAGAATTATGGAGTTACCTTTCCAATGATGTCAAAAGTAAGTGTCAAAGGAAGTGATAAGCATCCATTGTTTCGATTTTTAACACAAAAATCAAAAAATGGAGTGCTCACGACTTCTGTAAAATGGAATTTTCAAAAATTCCTTATAGATGAAAATGGATTTTTAATAACTTCAATTGCACCAGCTATTAAACCTAATCACTCAAAGATTATTAGTTGGATTCTTTCCTGATACAATGCAAATAGTTTAGAAATTTACCCTAAAAAATTAGGTTCTCCAGCTGCTTTTAAAAGAGGAGTGATAATATCAGTACTTTTTCCGTCGTGTAAATTAGGTAATGGTGTTGTATTGTATTTAACTTTTTTGGATAATAACGTTTTCTTTCCTGTACTATCCCCTTGGCCGTTACATTTATCTTTGTTTTTTTCAAGTAAGGCGTTTCCTGTAGAAAGGTTGTAGTCTATAAGATATGAAAATTCACACAAGGCAGCATTTTTTTGGGTGTAACCAATCAATTCAAAATTTTCGTTTTGAAAGCGATACTTGTTACTTGTTTCCCATTTGTAACGACTTCCTCCCAAATGTTGAATTTCTAGAATACCATTTTTTATAGTTATTTCCTTAAATGGGTCACCAAACATTCCGCCCATTTTACTTTCTAAAATGCCTTCATTAGTTTTTTTCCAAGGGATCCAAGAAGTTCCTTCTTTTTTAAAGAAATGAATTTCACGCTCAATACCGTTTTCGTTAGATCTACTGCTATTGTAAACGACAACTCTTTCATCTATTCCATCGTTGTCTAGATCTCCAATAGCTTCTTTTAATTGTTCTAGTTTAGGAGCAATTTTTTTTGTTTCCTTGTGAGTAACTTTTGTGTCTGTTTTAGAGCTTGTTTCTGCCTCAGTTTTTTGCTCAGAGTTACTTTTCGATTCTTTTTTACAGCTGATAACTAATAAAGTAGATAGTACAGAAAGAAGTGTAATTATTTTTTTCATGTTTGTATTCTAAAAACAGATGAGTTTAATGTTTATGATTCTTTTTTGTTAAATAAAAAGATATCATCACTACCCAGTCCAGTAAGCTTTTTAATGCTAATGTAAACATAGCGAATTATTCCGAACATAATTAGCATTGAGGGGATTACGATGATAGGGTAGCTATATAAAGTCATTTTTCCAAGCTCATCATTAAAGGCCTCTGTACCTGTAGGACTTTTAATAAAGTACTTCGCTAAAACAAAATTAAGTAGAGCCGAAAGCATAAAGGAAAGGAATAAATAAAATGAAGCTTTTTTAATATTCTGTTGTAATTCACTCTGTTGATTTTCTTCTAAATGTTCATTGATGGTAGGTTTATTAAAGATATCATCATGATATAAAAATTTAGGAGCGATAGGAACTTTTGTGTAATTAGAAAAGTATATCACACAACCTATAATAAAAGGTATGGCTGCTTCTTTAATGGCGATTAAATCTGTCGAAAGTTTCATTACACCAACAAGACCTGATAGAAGAATACTAACAAATCCAAGTATGGATATGAAATTTTTCTCTTTTTTTATAATCAAATCATATAGCCCATATACGAATGGTAATGATAACGCAATGATTAAAATATGAACAGCATTTAATCCCAAGTCATAGCGTTCAGATAACTTGGCCCCTTTCATTAAGATGATTGCAGGAACAATAATATTTACTAAAAGGTTATTAAGTCCGTTGTCTTTTTTTTTAGTTTCTGTCATTTATCAGTATTAAGTACAGAGTATTAAGTATTAAGAGTCATCAGGTCTTTGTACTGATGTTTTAATACTTAATACCAAATTATTTCGGTTGCAAAACTACAAAAGGAATGATCATCTCTTCAAGAGAAACGCCTCCATGTTGATAGCTTTCTTTGTAATAGCTAACATAGTGATTATAGTTATTTGGGTAAGCAAAAAAGTAATCATCTTTAGCAAAAATAAAAGAGCTACTCATGTTTATAGAGGGTAGTTTTACTGTTTTAGGATCCTTAAAGGAGACAACTTCTTTGTTTTCATAGGTTAAGCTTTTTCCTGTTTTATAACGTAAATTTAAACTAGTGTTTTTGTCTCCAATAACTTTAGAAGGGCGTTTTACATTGATAGTACCATGATCTGTAGTTAATACTAACTTAAAATTGAGGTCATGTGCCTTTTGAATAATTTCTAATAATGGAGAGTTTTTAAACCAGCTTTCGGTTAATGAACGATAAGCTTTATCATTACCAGCAAGTTCTTTTATTACTTCCATCTCTGTTTTAGCATGAGATAGCATATCTACAAAATTATAAACAACTACAGTAAGGTCATTATTAACACAGCCTTTAAAGTTGTCTGCTAACGTACGACCATTCCGTTCATTGGTGATTTTGTAATATTCAAAAGAAAGGTCGCTACGTAATCTTTTTAATTGTGCTTCTAAAAAAGCACTTTCATGCATGTTTTTCCCTCCTTCCTCGGTATCGTTTAGCCATAGGTCTGGATGCTGTTTTTCCATATCTATAGGCATTAAACCAGAGAAGATTGCATTTCGAGCATATTGCGTAGCTGTTGGAAGAATACTGCAATAAGGGCTTTCTTTTTCTTTTTTGTAAAATTTAGAAATATAAGGTTCTATCGCTTTCCATTGGTCATATCTCAAATTATCGATGACTACGAATAAGGTAGGTTGTTCTTTTCCGAGTTCAGGTAAGACACGCTTTTTGAATAATTCGTGAGAAAGCATTGGAGCTTCTTTAGGGTCGGAAAACCATTCTTCGTAATTTTTATCAATGAATTTGCAAAACTGATTGTTGGCTTCCGTTTTTTGAGTCTCCAGTATTTCAAACATGCTTGAATCTTCAATGCCTTCAAGCTGTAATTCCCAATAAATTAAACGCTGATACATTTCTACCCAATCTTCATATGAATTGACCATTGCCATATCCATAGCAATTTTTCGAAATTCTTGCTGATAATTTGCAGAAGTCTTTTCACTGATTAGGCGAGAGTGATCTAAGTTTTTTTTAAGAGATAAAAGTATCTGATGTGGGTTTACAGGTTTGATTAAGTAATCGGCAATTTTGTTACCAATAGCCTCTTCCATGATATATTCTTCCTCACTTTTGGTGATCATGACTACAGGAAGGTCATTTTGTTTCTCCTTAATTTCATTTAAGGTATCTAAACCTGTAAGGCCAGGCATGTTTTCATCTAAAAAGACAATATCGAAACGTTCTTCTTCAATAATCTCTAAAGCTTCAGTACCGCTAAGACATGTACTTACATTATAATTTTTCTTTTCTAGGAATAAAATATGTGGCTTTAGTAAGTCGATTTCATCATCAACCCAAAGTATTTTGATATCGCTCATGCGTGATTCTTGTTAAATAAGTGTAAATAAGTAACGCTAAAACTCATTCAATGTTACCCGATCGGAGCTTGCTTAGGCCTATATTTGCTATAAAATCTACAATAAGTAGTTTCATAAGAGACTTGGAAGATCATATACCATGGAAACCAGAAACAAGCTAAAAATTCTTAATGATCCAATTTACGGATTTATCACTATACCTAACGAACTTATTTTTGATCTTATAGAGCATAAATATTTTCAGCGTTTACGACGAATTACCCAAATGGGGATGTCATACATGGTATATCCAGGAGCACATCACACACGCTTTCATCATGCCATAGGTTGTATGCATTTAATGCAGCAAGCTGTTCGTGTATTAAGGTTTAAAGGGGTTTTGATTTCTCAGGAAGAGGAAGAAGCTGTTCTAGTAGCTATTCTAATGCATGATATTGGTCATGGTCCTTTTTCTCATGCTATGGAGCATAGTATTGTAGAGGGAGTTAGTCACGAGTATATCTCATTGCAATTCATGAAAGCCATTAATGCGGAATTTAATGGACGTTTAGATTTAGCAATACGTATTTTTAAGGGAGAATATTCGAGAATGTTTTTACATCAATTGATTTCGAGTCAATTGGATATGGATCGTTTAGATTATTTAAAAAGAGATAGTTTTTACACAGGAGTAGCAGAAGGGAATGTGAATAGCGAGCGATTGATTACCATGCTTAATGTATTGGATGATCAATTAGTGGTAGAAGAAAAAGGGATATATTCTGTAGAAAAATTTTTGCTATCCAGAAGGTTAATGTATTGGCAAGTTTATTTACATAAAACAGGTTTGGTAGCCGAAAATGTTTTAATTAGAACCTTGAAGAGAGCTAAATATTTAGTGAGTCAAGGGGTCGAATTGCCAGGGACTAGTCCTTTGAGTTTCTTTTTGAAACATAAAATAAATGCATCATCTTTTACTTCTGATATTTTGAAGCGTTTCGCTCATTTAGATGATTACGATATAGTTTCTTCTATCAAAGAATGGATTAGTGTCGATGACAAAGTACTTAGTGAGTTATCTAGAATGATCATCAATCGTGATTTGTTGAAGATTGAAATGTCCAATACGCCTTTTACTTTAAAAGACCAGTTGGCACATATTAATGATGTAACTAAGCGATTAGGGATATCCGAAGAAGAAGCAGAGTATTTTGTCTTTGCAGGTTCAGTTCACAATCAGGCATATAACATTCAAAAGCAAAATGTTCAAATTCAATTTAAAAATGGAGTTGTAAAAGATATTGCAAGTGCTAGTGATCAGGCCAATATTCAGGCACTTTCTAATAAAGTGACAAAACATTTTATGTGTTATCCTAAAATAAGTAGTTATATTAGAAACGATTTTAAATAGTATTACCACATCATAATTTTGTGAAAAACATCAATTCAAATACAAAGAAATATTCATTGATTCTATCAGTTTATAATGAAGAAGAAGGGATAGAGTACTTTTGGTTAGAACTTAAGAAGGAGCTTAAGAAATTAAGTGCTATAAATTTTGAATTAATATGGGTGAATGATGGAAGTAAAGATAATTCGTTACAGATAATCGATCATATAATTTCAACAACTAAAGAGAGTAATATATCTCAGGTTAGAATTGATTTTTCTAAAAATTTTGGTCACGAAGCAGCAATGATTGCAGGAATAGATTTTGCTAAAGGAGATGCCGTTATTTGTATGGATACAGATGGACAGCATCCTTGCAAAAAAATTCAAGATTTGATATGTCTTCATGAAGAAGGGAGTCAAGTAGTATTGACTCATAGAATGAGAAATAACGGAGGAGGATTGGTCAAGAAATTTTCATCAATGATTTTCTATAAGTTAATCAATCAACTATCGTCTTTAGATTTCGAAGAAAATGCGTCAGACTTTTTTTTAATAGATAAAAGTGTTGCAAATATTTTAAAAACTGAATATAGGGATCAAGTAAGGTTTATTAGAGGTTTTGTTCAATCTATGGGCTTTAAGCAAAGTATTCTTTCATATGAAGCTAAAAAAAGAAAGTTTGGAGAGAGTCATTATTCTATTTGGAGCTTAGTGAAACTTGCTTTTGATGCAATCTTTTCTTTTTCTAGCAAACCTTTGCGCATAAGTATATTTACATCATTTTGTTTTGTAATATTTACATTTTTATTAGGGGTGTATTCGATATATAACTTCTTTGCTACAGATACAATACCAAGTGGTTATACTACTATAATTTTAGTTCTAACAGCTTCATTTTCATTATTATTCTTTTCTTTAGGAATCATTTCATTGTATTTTGAAAAGCTAATTTTAGAGATTAGAAAAAGACCACTATATATAATCAATTCGATATATAAAAATTAGCAATACTTAATAAATCTTGATCAAGTATTGTGTCAATACTTTAATTTGATGGAATACAGATCCCAATAGATACGGTACCAATAATTATAAACGTAGTCTATGTTGGATGGATGGAAATCTCTAGGGCAGATCGTGGTAGGGAAGTTGTCGTCTGGATAATTATTCAGACCATCAAAAATGATTTTTGATTCAGGAGCAGCTTCTTTTGCAATTTCATTCCGTTTTTTCATAGCCAAATCGTAACGATATGCTCTCCCTTTACCCAAGTCTTTGATTGCATTAACAGTATTTTCTGAGCTCATAAATAAAGAAGATCCAATGAAAAGAAAAATTAAAAGCAAGTTGCTATTTAGGCTAAGTGCTTTCTGAAGCTTATCGTATTTATGTAAATACACAAATAGAATATATATATAGCCTATTATAAATATAAAGTTTACAGTGTGTCTTGCTCTAGGGGGTAATATTTCTCCAGTAGCTAAAAAACCACTAAAAAAACCGATTACGATTGAAATCGAAAAAATAACGGTTGCAGTTAATGGGCAAGTTTTTAGTAATTTGATATCATTCCAATTGACTTTGTTTTTTAGTACATTAAAAAGAATAATCCCAAAAAAAGTAATCAATCCAGACCAACCAATAAAACTCATTATAAATTGAACTAAAGAGAAGCTTATACCTTTAAATATATTGAAAACACTAAAGATGTTTTCGGTTTTTTTATTTGGGTTAGAAAAAAAAGGGATTATTAGAGCGATAAATGAAAAACAAAGTATTATAACTAAGCTTAAATTGACCTTTTTTGTTTTCAATATTTTCGTGATTAGCATAAGTCCACACCCAGCAATTAAAATAAGAAATGTGGGTTCGCTTGTTCCAATTAGTAAAAAGGATAATAAGCAAGCTAAAGTAGCATTAATGACGATTTTGTTTTTTTCTATAATTTTAATAATAGATATAATGAAAAATATGCCTAAGATATTGGATAATTGATAGTTTGCAGTAGTGGACCACCAGTATAATCCTTCGCTGACTTTAGACATTTGGGCCAAGTAAATACAAAAAATCACTAAAGCAAAAGAGACGTTAGTTTTAAAATTTTTAATCTTAAATACTGTTTTAATTAAAAAATATAAAACGCTAATTTGAAGAAAAATGGAAATGATAGGGAAAAGCTTGTAAAAAAAGGCATATTTACCTTGTATTATATCAAAGCTTTGAATTGCATTAGTTACAAAACGTCCATTAATTCTATTAAATAATACTTTTTGAGCTTCAATAAAATTATGTTTGTTAGCTATATAACTGTATGTGTAATCGTCCGCATAAGGATTTATATACTTAGATAGTAGTAAAAAAGGAGTAATCATTACTGTACAAGAAATCCAAAGAAGGTGCTCCTTACAAAAAATCTGTACTTTATTTAAAAATCCCCTTAACATATAATTTGATTTAGATACTTGTCAAATATAGTTTTGTTGTCTTTAAAGAAGAAATAAGTGCAGTAATTTTATAAATGTTCTGTAGCTTATTTTAATTGATTTTTTTAACATGTTCAACAGATGTCAAATTATAAGATCATTTTCCTATTTTTGCTTCGATGAAATTTACAGCGAATCAAATTGCAAGTATACTTGAAGGTATTGTAGAAGGTAATGCCGAAGCGGAAGTTTATAAACTAGCCAAAATAGAAGAAGGGGTCGAAGGAGCTCTTACTTTTTTAGCAAATCCTAAGTATACACAATACATATATACTACCAAAGCAACAATTGTTATAGTGAATAATGATTTTGTTGCGGATCAAGAATTAACAGCAACTTTAATTCGCGTCAAAGATGCTTATAAAGCTTTTTCTAAATTATTAGAGTATTATAATATGATTAAGCTCAACAAGGAAGGTGTTGAGCAACCTAGTTTTATCTCAGAGAGTGCTTCTTATGGAGAAAAAGTATATATAGGAGCCTTTACCTATATAGCAGACGGAGTTAAAATAGGAAGTAATGTGAAGATTTTTCCAAATGCATACATTGGTGAAAATGTAGTTATTGGTAATGATGTTATCATTTTTGCTGGAGCTAAAGTATACAGTGATTGTGTTATAGGAGATCGTTGCGTTATTCATAGTGGTGCTATCGTAGGAGCAGATGGTTTTGGTTTTGCACCTAACGAAAAAGGAGAGTACAAAAAAGTGCCTCAAATAGGAAATGTGATTTTAGAAGAAGATGTAGATGTGGGTGCAGCAACGACTATTGACCGAGCAACATTAGGTTCTACTATTATTAGAAAAGGGGTTAAACTTGATAATCAAATTCAAATAGCTCATAATGTAGAAATAGGTGCACATACAGCTATTGCAGCTCAAGCAGGTATAGCAGGGTCTACAAAAATAGGGAAGCATTGTTTGATAGGTGGGCAAGTGGGTATTGCAGGTCATTTAAACATTGGTGATAAAGTAAAGATACAAGCACAATCAGGTATTGGTAGAAATATAAAAGATGGTGAAGCTATTCAAGGTTCTCCTGCATTTGGATACACAGATTGGAATAAATCGTATGTGCATTTCAAGAACTTACCGAAAATTGTCAATAGAATCAACACATTAGAAAAAGAAAATAAATAGTTATTACTGTGAAACAAAAAACTATTCAGAAAGAAATAACCTTAACAGGGGTGGGCTTACACACAGGAAATGATGTAACCTTAACTTTTAAACCAGCACCAGAAAATCACGGATACAAGTTTAAGCGAACTGATTTAGAAGGAGAGCCAGTAATAGATGCAAGCGCTGCATATGTAACAAGTACTCAGCGTGGAACTAATATGGAAAAAGTAGGAGTGATTATTCAAACTTCTGAACATGTATTAGCTGCTTGTGTAGGTTTAGGTATTGATAACGTTTTGGTAGAGCTTAATGCTCCCGAACCTCCAATAATGGATGGCTCGAGTAAGTTTTTTGTGAAAGCATTAGAAGAAGCTGGTATTGAAGAACAATCAGAAGATGTTGATGAGTATATCGTTACGGAGCCTATTTCTTTTAAAGATGAAAAATCTGGGAGTGAAATCTTAGTGATTCCATCAGATACGTATCAAATAACTACAATGGTTGATTTTGGAACCGCTGTATTAGGTACTCAAAATGCTTCCCTAGAACGTATAGAAGACTTTAAAGAAGAGGTTTCTGAAGCACGTACATTTAGTTTCCTTCATGAATTAGAGGCTTTATTAGCACATGGACTTATCAAAGGAGGAGATTTAAATAATGCTATTGTTTATGTCGATAAAGAAATAAGTGCAGATACTATGGAAGCTTTGAAAAAGGCTTTTAATAAATCGGACATTAAAGTAAAACCTAATGGTATTTTAGACAACTTGACGCTACATTATCCCAATGAAGCGGCTCGTCATAAATTACTAGATGTTGTAGGAGATTTAGCATTAATAGGTACAAAAATTAGAGGTAGAGTTATCGCAACAAAACCTGGTCATTATGTTAATACAGAGTTTGCTAAAGAAATGCAAAAGCGTATTAAGAAGGAGAGACGTAATTATGTGCCGAAATTTGATTTATCGCAAAAGCCATTGATGGATATCCATCAAATTATGGCTAAATTACCACACAGAGCACCTTTTTTATTGTTAGATAGAATTATAGAAATGTCTGATAGTCATGTGGTGGGTATGAAAAATGTAACGATGAATGAACCGTTTTTTAATGGGCATTTCCCTGGAGCACCAGTTATGCCAGGAGTATTACAGGTAGAGGCTATGGCTCAAGCAGGTGGTATATTAGCATTAAGTACCGTGCCTGATCCAGAGAATTATTTAACATTTTTCATGAAAATTGATAATGTTAAATTTAAGCAGCAAGTACTACCAGGAGATACTTTAATTTTCGATTTAAAGTTAATTACTCCAATACGTAGAGGTATTTGTCATATGGCAGGAAAAGCATATGCAAATAATAAATTAGTGTCTGAAGCTGAATTAATGGCCCAGATAGTAAAGACAAAAAATAAATAATCCAAAATAATAACACACTATGAATCAACCATTAGCATATGTGCATCCAGGAGCGAAGATTGCTAAAAATGTAGTCATTGAGCCTTTTGCAACCATTCATAATGATGTAGTAATTGGTGAGGGTTCATGGATTGGGTCGCACGTGACTATCATGGAAGGTGCTCGTATTGGAAAGAATGTAAATATTTTTCCAGGAGCCGTTATTTCAGCTATTCCACAAGATAAAAAGTTTAACGACGAAGAAACTGTTACTATTATAGGGGATGGTACTACAATTCGTGAATGTGTTACTATCAATAGAGGTACTAGTGATAGAATGAAAACACAGTTAGGTGATAATTGTTGGATTATGGCTTACAGTCATATTGCTCATGATTGTATTGTGGGTAACAATTGTATCTTTTCAAATAACACTACCCTTGCAGGACACGTAACTGTAGGTGATTTTGTAGTTTGTGCAGGTATGGTGGCTATACATCAATTTTGTAGTGTTGGTAATCATGCTTTTGTTACAGGTGGTTCTTTAGTTAGAAAAGATGTTCCTCCATTTGTAAAAGCTGCTCGCGAGCCATTAGCTTATGTTGGGATTAATTCAATAGGGCTAAGGAGGAGAGGATTTAGCAAAGAGAAGATTAGTGAGGTGCAAAATATTTACAGAATTTTATACCAAAAGAATTATAATAATACTCAAGCTGCGGAAATTATTGAAGCAGAAATGGAAGCTAGTTCAGAACGCGATGAAATTTTACAATTCATACGTAATTCTCAGCGTGGTATCATGAAAGGGTATTTTCAAAAATAAAAGATCCTCAGGATAAGCCCATGAGGCATTTGTAAGAAATAAGATTTTAATTCCAAGGCAAGCTAAGGGCTATTGTACCCTCTGGTATTGTCAATAAAATAGCATAAACATGGCAAATACAAGTGATATTAGAAATGGATTGTGTATCCGTCACAATCATGATATTTTTAAAGTTATAGAATTTTTACACGTAAAACCAGGTAAAGGACCTGCTTTTGTGAGAACTAAACTGAAAAGTGTTACATCTGGGAAAGTGTTAGATAATACATTTTCTGCTGGACATAAAATTGATGAAGTACGTGTTGAAACACACAAATTCCAATTTTTATATAATGATGCTGAAGGGTATCATTTGATGAATCAAGAAGATTATAGTCAGATTGCGCTACAAGAGTCTGCTATTGATCGTCCAGATTTATTAAAAGAAGGAGATGTAGTGACTGTAATCTTAAATTCAGAAGATGGAGGTACTCCATTATCAGTTGAAATGCCAGCTTCAGTGATTTTAGAAGTAACGGCTACAGAACCTGGAGTTAAAGGGAATACGGCTACTAATGCTACAAAACCAGCAACTGTTGAGACAGGAGCAACGGTGATGGTGCCTTTATTTATAAATGAAGGAGATAAAATTAAGATTGAAACAGTAAAAGGTACGTACAAAGAGCGTATTAAAGAGTAACTCATATAGTATTAAGTCTCCAGTATTAAGATTTTCATATTATAAATAATTGCTTTTTTGCAACATTTTGTGTGAAGTCTTAATACTGGATACTTAATACTCTTTACTATATAAAAATGAAATTCCCACAGCCTTATACTTTAAAGCAAATAGCAGATTTACTACAAGTAACTTATGTAGGCGATTCTGACTTTTTGATTTTAGGATGCAATGAAATCCATAGGGTAGAAGCTGGGGATATTGTTTTTGTTGATCACCCTAAATATTATGATAAAGCTTTACAAAGTAATGCTACCATTGTATTGATTAACAAAGAAGTTGAATGCCCTGAAGGTAAAGCATTATTGATTTCAGATGATCCTTTTAGAGACTTTAATAAGCTTTCGATTTATTTTAAACCATTTCACCCTAGCATTAGTTACATTTCTGACTCAGCTAAAATAGGTGAGAATGTAGTGATTCAACCAGGAGTATTTGTGGGTAATAATGTCACCATTGGTGATAATTCTATCATACATGCCAATGTCGCCATTTATGACAATTGCGAAATAGGAGCCAATGTGAAGATTCATGCGAATACTACCATTGGTGGAGATGCTTTTTATTACAAAAAACGCCCAGAAGGCTTCGATCAGTTACTTTCAAGTGGAATTGTTAAGATCGAAGATCATGTTGATATAGGAGCAAATTGTAGTTTCGATAGAGGTGTGTCTGCCATTACACACATAAAAAAGGGAACAAAAATAGATAACCAAGTACAGATAGGTCATGACACTATTATAGGTGAAAAATGCTTGATCGCTTCACATGTTGGAATTGCTGGTTGTGTTATTGTAGGTAATGAAGTAACGATTTGGGGCCAAGTAGGAGTAACAAGTGGTATTACTATTGGTGATAAAGCGGTAATCTCTGCAAAATCTGGAGTTTCTAAATCTTTAGAAGCAGGTAAGAGTTATTTTGGAATTCCTGCAGACGATTTTAGATCAAAATATAAAGAGATTGCTTACTTAAGGCAACTTCCGGACTTAGTTGATAAAGTCAATAAATTGTAATTTTTTTTTAATAATAGAAAATAACATTCGCTCTTTACCATTTATGAATTCTTCACTTATGGTAAAATCTCATTTAACTACGTATTTATACTTCTTGGTATATTCAGTTTTCAGCCAAAGAAGTCTGATAAAAAGCTAAAAAAATTCATGATCTAGTATTTACTACTTAGTAATTAATACTTACTTTAGCTTCAATCAAAATTTACAGCAAAAAAATGAGTGTATTAGTCAATAAAGATTCAAATATAATTGTACAAGGATTTACAGGTAGTGAAGGAACTTTTCACGCTGGTCAAATGATTGAATACGGAACAAACGTTGTAGGTGGTGTTACTCCAGGTAAAGGAGGACAAACACATTTAGATCGTCCTGTTTTCAATACTGTTGCTGAAGCTGTAGAAAAAGTAAAAGCTGATGTAACTTTAATTTTCGTTCCACCAGCATTTGCTGCCGATGCAATTATGGAAGCTGCTGACGCTGGTATTAAAGTGATTATCACGATTACTGAAGGTATTCCTGTTGCAGATATGGTAAAAGCTGCAAATTATATTAAAGGAAAAGATTGTCGTTTAATAGGTCCTAACTGTCCGGGTGTTATTACGCCAGGAGAAGCAAAAGTGGGTATTATGCCAGGTTTTGTTTTCAAGAAAGGAAATGTAGGTATTGTTTCTAAATCAGGAACATTAACATACGAGACAGCAGATCAAGTTGTGAAACAAGGATTAGGAATTACTACTGCAATTGGTATCGGTGGAGATCCAATTATTGGAACAACTACAAAAGAAGCGGTAGAGTTATTAATTAATGACCCAGAGACTGAGTGTGTAGTAATGATCGGTGAAATAGGTGGTCAGTTAGAAGCAGATGCTGCTAAATGGATTAAGGAAAGCGGAACTAAAAAACCTGTTGTTGGTTTTATCGCAGGTGAAACAGCGCCAGCTGGACGTACTATGGGGCATGCAGGTGCAATTGTAGGAGGTTCAGACGATACAGCTGCAGCTAAAAAAGCAATCATGAGAGAGTGTGGTATACACGTAGTAGATTCTCCAGCTGAGATTGGTAAAAAAGTAGCAGAAGTTTTAGGCTAAACGATATAAAGTATTTAATTTCAACACCGCTAATGATACTCATTAGCGGTGTTTTTAGTTTATAGAGATATGAAATTTATTATTTTCTTTGCGGTTTTTTTGTCTATGTTGAATAGTGTTGCACAACAGTTATCATTTCAAACTTTTAAAAATGACCCAACAGGTTTAAGGTTGTATACTTTGGATAATGGTCTTAAAGTCTATTTGTCAAAACAAACGGATGAACCTAAAATCCATACTTATATAGCTGTGAAAGCAGGTTCAAACTATGATCCTATTGACAATACAGGTTTAGCACATTACCTAGAGCATATGCTTTTTAAAGGAACAAGCCACCTGGGGACTTCTGATTGGGAAAAAGAAAAAGTACTCTTAGATAGTATTTCTAACCTATATGAAGATCATAAAAAAGAGCCTTCACTCGAAAAGAAAGAAGCTATTTACAAGAAAATTGATCAGCTTTCAAATAAAGCTTCTAAGCTCTCTATTGCAAATGAATACGATAAAGTAATTAGTGCTTTAGGAGCACAGGGTACTAATGCTTTTACCTCAAGTGAGGTAACGGCATATGTTAATACAATTCCATCAAACGAATTAAGTAAGTGGTTATCGATAGAAAAGGAACGATTTAGTGAATTGGTACTTAGATTATTTCATACAGAACTTGAAACAGTTTATGAAGAATTTAATAAAAATCAAGATAATGATGGGAGAAAGATGTACCAAAGCTTGATTTCAGGACTATTTCCTAATCATCCTTATGGAACTCAAACGACTATAGGTACTGCAGATCATTTGAAAAACCCTTCAATGAAAGCCATTCATGCTTATTTTGATAAATATTATGTACCAAATAATATGGCGATGATTTTGGTTGGAGATATAGATTTTGATAAGACTATTAATGAAATACAAAATACATTTGGGAAGTTTGAAGCAAAGCCTGTAGAACACCCAGTTTTAGCGGTAGAATCTCCTATCGAAAATGCTATAGAGAAAAATGTATATGGTCCAAGTGGCGAGTTTTTGTATTTAGGATATCGTACTCCAGCAGCTACAGATATAAGTAGAGTAAAAAGGTCTTTAATTCAGAAAATTTTAAATAATTCGGTAGCAGGATTATTAGATTTAAATTTAAATGCTAAACAAAAGGTACTGGGAGCTTCAGTTTTTAAGCAAGAATTTAAAGAATATGGATTTTTCGGTTTCTATGCTAGACCAACAAGTGGGCAATCCCTAGATGAAGTAAAGAAGCTATTATTAGATCAAGTTAGTTTATTAAAATCTGGAGCATTCGATGATTGGCTTGTAGAAGCTGCTGTTAATGATGTGAAGAAAGAATGGAGGAATTATTTGTATAGTGCTGATGGTCGTGCATATACCTATTTATATAACTTTTATACAGCATCTAATTGGAGTGACCAGTTGAATGATTTTAAAGAATTAGAAGGTATTACTAAGCAAGAGATTGTTGATTATGCTAATGAGTTCTTTAAAGATAATTATGTAGTTGTTAAAAAGAACATAGGTGAAGATCCAGCACAAGTAAAAGTAGAGAAACCAGAAATCACACCTGTAGCTTTAAATAGAGATAAATCATCGGAATTTTTAAATGCTATCTCTGATATTAAATCTGAAAAAATTACGCCCAAATTTGTAGACCTTTCCACAGAGATTGAAAAATCTAGTTTAAAAAATGGTGTGTCGTATGCGTTTATAAAGCACCCAATTGATGATATAGCAGAGCTTACTTTGACTTTCCCTGTAGGAAATGTGCATTTCAAAGATTTAGGGTTAGCGTTTTCTTATCTAAAGTATGTAGGCACCTCTTCAAAATCTAATGCTGAATTGAAAAAAGCATTTTATCGTTTAGGTGTAGATTTCAATTTTTCTAGTTCTGAAGAAGAAACTAAATTATCAGTAAAAGGAATTGAAAAAAATATAGGAGAAGGATTACAACTTCTAATGGAATATTTGAAAGAGGCTAAAGCTGATGATATTGCTTATCAGCAATTAGTAAATAGAATTCTTCAGTCTCGTGAAAATAATAAAAAGGATAAAGCAAGTATCTTATGGAAAGGCTTACTAAACTATGGGGTTTATGGAATGCATAATCCTATCAGAATAGGGAATACTACAGAAGAATTAAAGGCTAAGTCACCTGAAGAATTATTGAAATTAACAAAAAGTGTCTTAAAATATAAGCCAGAGGTATTTTATTATGGTCAAAAAGCGGCTAAGGGTAAAAAAGCAATACAGTGCTTAGATAAGGAAATGTATTACAATGACCTACCAGAACCAAGTGTTAGCTTCAAAAATCAAGAATCTTTGGGGAAGATATTTTTTGTTGACTATGATATGGTACAAACGGAAATACTTTTTTTAAGTAAATCAGTAGCATATGATCCTTTATTGATAGCACCAGCAAAATTATTAAGTACCTATTTCGGTAGTGGATTGTCTTCAATCATTTTTCAAGAAATGAGAGAGTCTAAGTCATTAGCATACTCTGCGATGTCCAAATATAGTTTAGCTAGGGAAAAAGACAAACCCAATTATAATTATGCTTACATCGGTACTCAAGCAGATAAAATGTTTGATGCCATAGAAGGGTTGGAGGTATTATTAGAAGATCTTCCAGAAAATCAAGCACAATTCGAAAATGCTAAAGACTCTATGTTAAAGTCGATGGCAGCGAAAAGAGTAATTGGTGATAAAATATACCGAAAATATAGAGCTTTAAAGAAACTAGGTTTAACAGAAGATCAAGGACAACAAGTCTACAATAAAATTGAAGCGATGACCTTTGAAGACTTAAAAAGCTTTTTTAATACTTATATTAAAGGGAGAAAGAAAGATTTGTTAATCGTAGGGAATAAAAAAGATCTAGATATAGAAAGGCTAAAAACACTAGGCGATTATGAAGAATTATCTGTAGATTATTTGTTCAATTATTAGTGTCAAGCTACCGAATATTAGATTTTTTTAATATTAAATATGAGGGTTTTAGTCTTTTATAAAATCCTCATATTCATAAAAAAACAATTCCATTTTAGACATGTTGTCGTATAAGAAGTCTTGTACTTCTTCCCAGCATTTACGATTGTAGATGTTAACGTTTTCTAATTGTATGTAAACACGAGAGGAGTGCTTACGAAATTCATCATAATAATCAGCTTCTCTTATGATATTAGGAAAGTATTCGGTTTTTAATATTTTTTCTAAACTCCAGAATTTTTCAAAATAATATTCTTGTATCAAAGCATCATCACTATCGGCAACTAATGCAACTTCAGCAATTTTATTATTAAAAGTGAATTTTAGACTAACTTCCTTTATGTTAGTGTAATGTAGTAACCATTTTCTAGGATAGATTTCTTTAAATTCAATCCAGAAATCGTGTCTTAATTTTTTTGCTTCTTCCTTACTAAACATGATTTTTAAATAAAATAGGCCAAAGCAATGGCCGATACAATAGAGATTAGTTTGGCTATATTGTAGCGATGTCCCTCACTGCTTTCAAACAATATTGTAGTAGAAATATGCAAAAATATACCGACAACTAGGGCATTGATTTGGTGGTAATAATCTGTGAGTATCGAGAAATTAGATGCAGCAAAAGAACCAAGAGGGGTTGCAATGCTAAATAAACTTAAAAAGATTAAGATTTGAGTCCATTTGAAATTAGAACTTAATAGAAAGGTAGCCAATATCATGGCTACAGGAATTTTATGAATTAAAATTCCTAATAAAATTTCATTATGACCTTCGTGTATAGGAAAGCCTTCTAGAAATGCGTGTATAAAAAGACTGGCGAATAGTAAAAATGGAAATTGTTGATTCGCCTTTGAATGATGTACATGGCCATGTTCAGCACCTTTAGAAAAATATTCTAAAAAAATCTGAACCAGCATACCACCGACAATAAAAAGACCTGTAGTTTTAATGTTTTCCGAATGTTCGTAGACTTCAGGGAATAAATTGAAGATGGTTGTAGCTAATAAAAACCCCCCACTAAAAGAAAGTAAAATCTTAATGTGCTTTGGTTGTTTAGGTTTTAAAAAATAGACAGCAGTAAAACCTAATACTACGGATAAGAAAGGGAGTAGATAGTGTTTCATTGAAAAATAAGTATCAATCTAGGAGAAGTCGTACTGTGAAATTTCGAAAGATTATAATCGCCAAAAACTTCCAGTAAAGTCAATCCTGCATTTTCAAAATAGCTTTTAAACTGATCTAGAGTAATTGCTTTTACTTTTTCCGTAAATGAGAAATCTTGCCCTTGATCCTTAAAGTCAATTTGTTTATGTATGAATCCATTTTTAACAAACCTTTTGATGTTGAAAGTAATATCATCAACTATTTTGGTTTCTTCAGGAATCAGATTGTCAATGATAAAATTAGCATTCAGAAAATCGATAACACCAATACCATTTTCTTTAAGATCCGATTTTATCCCTTTGATAGTATTCAAATTATCTTCCTCATCTTCAAAGTAACCAAAGCTGGTAAATAAATTGAAAACAAATTGAAATTTAGAAGTATACGCCTTAGTCATATCATGAACATCAAATCGTAAACGTTCATTTTTAAACTTTTGAGCATGATGAATACTATTTTGTGATAAATCGACACCAGTGACATCGTAGCCTAAACTATTTAAGTAGATACTATGACGACCTTTACCACAAGCGAGGTCAAGAATGGTTTCATTCTCTTGAATGCTTAAGTGTTGGGTAAGATTATCCATAAACCTTTTGGCTTCAGTATAATCTCTATTTTTATATAATTGATGGTAGTACGGGGTATCGAACCACGAGGCATACCACTTTACAGTTTCGTTTGACATAATGCAGGCAAAATTAATGTATTTTTGCACGTTTTGTCGTTGGCATTAACACATATTTACGGATTATGAATTATAAAATGGTGGCAAAAACCTTTTTTGGTTTTGAAGATTTACTAGTTGAAGAATTAAAAGCCCTTGGTGCTATTAAAATCGAAAAGGGAAATCGAATGGTTAGTTTCCATGGAGATAAAGGTTTTATGTACAAAGCTAATCTATGTTTACGTACTGCTTTGAAGATTTTGAAACCTATAGCAGAGAAACGTGTTCATAACCCTGAAAGGCTTTACAAATTCGTCCAAGATATAGATTGGAGTAAATATATGGAGGCTAATGATACATTAGCAGTGTATGCAACGGTAAACTCAGATCATTTTAATCATTCTAAATACGTAGCGCTAAAAGTAAAAGATGCTATTGTCGATCAGTTTAGAGATAAAACAGGCGAAAGACCTAATATTGATACTGAGAGACCAGATCTTACAGTGTCTGTTCATATTGCAGGAGAATTGTGTACTATTTCATTAGATAGTTCAGGTGCTTCGTTACATCACAGAGGGTACAGATCTGCTACTAATATTGCACCAATAAATGAGGTATTGGCTGCTGGTCTAATATTGCTTTCAGACTGGAATAAACATACAGATTTTTTAGATCCTATGTGTGGTAGTGGAACAATGTTAATTGAAGCTGCAATGATTGCTAATAATATACCATGTAATATTAATAGAAAAGAATTTGCTTTTGAAAAATGGTTAGACTGGGATATGGACCTATACGAACGTATAGAAGAAGCTATCTTGAAAAAAGTGATCGAAAGCCCTGCCAAATTTAAGGGATATGATAAGGCCCCTTCAGCTGTTCGTAAAGCTCAAGACAATGTGAAGAATGCGAACATGGACGAGTTTATAAAAATAAAAGAGCAAAACTTTTTCGATACAGAAAAGGAAGATGCTGAAAAGGCACTTCATATGGTGTTTAATCCACCTTATGGAGAACGTATCCAGATTGATATGCCTGAATTTTATAGTGAATTAGGGGATACTTTAAAGAAATCATACCCAAATACAAGTGCTTGGTTTATTACTTCAGATATAGAGGCTATTAAGCATGTTGGATTAAGGCCTTCTAGAAAAATAAAAGTATTCAACGGAAAATTAGAATCTAGATTGTTACAATACAAAATGTATTCAGGAAGTAAAAGAACTAAATTTCAGCAAAAAACAGATTAAATTTTTTTTACTACATATATGCATGGATATTGAAACTACATGTTATAAAATAAATTTTCACCTTATAAAAAAGCTTTTCGGCTATAAAAAGGGTTGTGATTTCAGGATTTAACATCTAATTACGCTTTATTTTTGTAAAAATGTTAGTTTTGTCAAGTTTCTTAATTCAAGCTCTAAAATGAATAAAAAATACAAACTGTATTATACACTCTACATATCAGTTCTTATCAGTCTTTTTAGTGTTTGTAATACTTTTGCACAAGAAAAAGGAGTTGTAAAAGGGAAGATTTCAGATAAGTTTGGGAGTCTGCCAGGGGCTAATATTTTGATAGTTGAAAGTGGGAATCAAGTGCAATCAGCACTTGAGGGTGAGTTTTTAATAGAAAATGATGCCGGTGAATTTACTTTGAAAGTTGATTACTTATTGTATAAAACTTTCGAACAAAAGATTACGATTGTAGAAGGGGAGACGTTAGAATTAATAATTTTCTTAGAACCAGGTTTTGCTGTAGATCAAGTTTCATCACTTGGTACTAAAGGAGAAGCCCAAACCTCATTAGAGCAAGTATTACCCGTTGATATTATTTCGCAGCAACAAATAAAAAGTACCTCTTATACCGAATTAGGAGAGTTACTACACTATTTATTACCTTCTTTTAATTCAAATCAACAGACCATTGCCGATGGTACAGATCATATTGACCCTGCTACCATACATGGGTTAGGGCCAGATCAATTATTGGTGTTAATTAACGGTAAAAGAAGACATACTTCATCTTTGGTAAATGTTAATGGTACTGTGGGAAGAGGAGCCGTAGGAACAGATTTTAATGCCATTCCTTTAGCTTCCGTAGATCATATCGAAATTTTAAAAAGTGCTGCTACTTCTCACTATGGATCAGATGCCATTGCAGGAGTCGTTAATGTCGTTTTAAAAGATCAAACAGGGATTATCGAATTACAGGGAAGAACGTCAATTACGGAGCGAGGGGATGGATTTACGACTTATATTTCGGGTAATGTAGGATTAGATTTAGGGAAAAGAGGTTTTTTTAATGTAACTACAGAATTTAGGAATAGAGAGGAAATTAATCGTGCAGGGAGATTTACAGGACAAATTTTTGCTGACACTGACCCTAGAAATACACCAGAGGGTATTGCCGAGTTTTTTTCGCAAACTGGTGTAGAAGGTGACAGAGTAATGCGTATAGGTGCAGCAGCAACACGTAATATATCACTTCAATTTAATTCTGAATTTAATATTGGTGCAGATGCTACCATTTATGCTTTTGGAGGAAGAAATTATAGAGAAGGAAGTTCAGCTGGATTTTATCGTTTTCCAGCTCTTACTAGACAAGTTGTTCCTGAAATACACCCGCTTGGTTTTCTTCCAGAAATTACTACTGATATCCAAGACGATGGGTTGAATGTCGGTTTTAGAGGTAAAAAGCTTGACTGGAATATTGATTTTAGTCACACCATAGGAATAAATACTATTGATTTCTCTGTGAAAAACTCGAACAATGCTTCATTAGGAGATCGTTCTCAAAAGACATTTAATGCTGGTGGGTTCTTATACCAACAGAATGTTACTAACCTAGATTTCTCTAAGAAATATGATGTTTTACAGGGGCTTAATTTGGCTTTTGGAGCTCAATTAAGAGTTGAGAATTACCAGATTATAGCAGGTGAAGAAGCTTCGTTAGATACTGGTGTGGTAAGCTTTACCGATTCGAGTGGGGATATTGTTGAGCGACAAGGAGGAGCTCAAGTATTTCCTGGCTTTCAAAATGAATTAAATGAATTTAGAACTAATGGTTCTGGATATTTAGATGTCGAAGTAAATATTACAGAGCCACTTTTGGTAGCAGCTTCAATACGTTTTGAAAATTATAATGATTTTGATTCACGTAATACTTATAGAGGTGCTTTACGTTATAAATTAAATGAAGATTTTAGTATACGTTCATCAATATCTACAGGTTTTAGAGCGCCTTCATTACATCAATTATTTTTTAATAATGTAGGAACACAGATTATAGAAGATGAATTTGTTCAAGTGGGAACGTTTAATAATTTTAATCAAATAGCTGAATCATTAAATATTAAGCGGTTAAGTCCTGAATTATCGACTCATTTAAATTTTGGATTAACTACAAAGTTGTTTAAGAGGTTCTCTGTATATGTAGATTATTATTATACGATGATAGATGAACGAATCGTATTGTCGAGTAGAATTAGTCAGGATGTAATTTCAGATTTAAGCAAAGATGACTTACAAAGAGCTCAGTTCTTTACAAATGCTATAGATACAAGAACGCAAGGAGTTGATTTTCGTTTAGATTTTAACAACAATTTATCTAAAGGTAAATTAAATTCTTTGTTAGCTGTAAATTGGTCTAAAACAAATATTGTAAGAATGAGGACTCCAAATTCAATTTCATCTAAAGGTGTCGATATTTTTGATAGGGAAGAAGTAGGACGTATAGAATTTGCCCAGCCTAGATTTAAGGCAAACTTTATGAATATTTATGAAATAGATAAATTTATTTTCACCTTGAATAATACTTTTTTTGGTTCTGTAAAGTATATAGATCCTGACCCAACTTTAGTGTTAAATGAATTTACAAGTAATCTAGAAAGTAAAGACCAAATTTTTAACCCTAAGTTAGTTACTGATGTTCAGGCTACTTATAGATTAAATGATTTTGTGAGGGTTTCGTTAGGGGCTAATAATGTTTTTAATATCTTTCCAGATAAGCACACCCACTCTGCGAATACAAGCAATGGTAGCTTTATATACAGTAGGAGAGTACAACAATTTGGAGTTAGGGGAGCTAGTTACTTTGCCAAAATTCTTTTAAATTTATAGCCAAAAGCCCTGATTTGTATAAACTACTCTTAAGTTATTTTTTTATAATTGTTAGCTTCTTTTCTCTTGTAGCTCAGTCTAAAGAAGAAAAGATTGTTGCTCTCAAAAAGGGGAATCATATTTTTAGTATAGCGAATCAAGTATCGGGTTTTGATTTATCTAAAAAGACTTTTTCGATTGGAGTCATAGGGGAACCAGCTACAAGGAAAGCTTTAGAGAAGCTAGCTAAGGTAAAACCAATAAAATCTAGAAAGGTAATAGTTGAAGAGTTAGTGTTAATAAAAGATGCCTAT
Source organism: uncultured Aquimarina sp. (assembly GCA_947493035.1). Taxonomy (GTDB): domain Bacteria; phylum Bacteroidota; class Bacteroidia; order Flavobacteriales; family Flavobacteriaceae; genus Aquimarina. The sequence goes on along the minus strand of CANLOW010000005.1, from coordinate 105,306 downwards.
TTGTATGATTTAGTATATCTAAATAAAGCATCTTTTTCTACAAATTTGCCTAGGTTTATTAATACAGTTAATTATAAATCTACGTTAATAATTTCTGAAGGATACCCTTTTAGAGAAACAATGATAGGTTTAACACCTTATGATAATACCTTTATCATTAGTTTAAATATTGATCGTTTAAAAGACTATAAATTTTCTCCATCAAGTCATTTATTAGAGACAAGTATAAAATCTTCACAAAAACTGAAAGAAAAGTTTCAGTTACAACAATTGGTTAGAGACCGACAAAAAGAAATACTAGAGACTCAAAAAGAAGATCTCACGACTCAGAAAAAGAATCTAGAGGAAGTTATAGAAAAGAAAGACCAGATTTTAACAAAAAATAAAAGAAGTTTAAAATCGTTAAAACGTCAAGCGTTAACTAGTGCTCAACAATATGAGCAAAAATTATTAGATGTTCAAGAGCTTGAAAAAGATTTAAAATTACAAACGAAGCTACTTAGAAAAAACAGAGAAGAGCTAGAAGCTAATAGAGGTGAAATCGAAATTCAATCAAAATTTCTTCAGAACCAGAAGCAAATGATTGATGCTCAAAAGAAAATTCTTAATGATCAGCAGGTTCAGTTGATGAATCAACGTAATGTAAATTTGTTACTTACGGGGCTTGTTATCCTATCAATTTTTGTCATTGGTTATATTATTTACATTAATAATAGCAGAAGAAAATTAGTTAGACGTTTAAAAGAAAAGAATATTCAGATTGCTCGAGATTCAAGAACATTGAAAAGGCAAAATAAAGAGTTTGAGTCTTTTGCTTATATCGCTAGTCACGATCTTCAAGAGCCTTTGCATACAATTACAAGTTTTTCAGACTTTATGTATGAAGACTATTATGATAAATTAGATGAAGACGCTAGAGAAAATTTGACTTATATTAAAGAAGGGTGTCAGCGAATGAGTGATTTAATTAGTTCTTTATTAGAATACTCTCGTATTGGAAGTAAAAGACAGTTACATCAAGTTAGTCCAGCTAGCCTTTTGAATAATGTAATTAGAGACTTTAGTGCTAAAATATCAGAAACGGATACAAAGATTATTTTAGGAAATATACCTGATCACATCTATGGTTACCCTACAGAATTAAGAATGCTATTTCAGAACTTGATATCTAATGCCATAAAATTTAAAAAGCCTGAAGTTTCTCCAAAAATTTATATAGAAGGGTTTAGAAAAGAATCTAATGATACATTTGCTGAAGTATGGCAGTTTTTAGTAAAGGATAATGGAATTGGTATTGCTAAAGAACACCAACATAAAGTATTTGAGATTTTTCAACGACTACATACACGAGAAGAATACCAAGGTACAGGTATTGGGTTAGCGCATTGTAAAAAAATTGTAGATCTACATCACGGTGATCTTTGGGTAGAATCTAAAGTAGGCGAGGGTACTACCTTTAATTTTACAGTACAGTTTAATCTAGAAGAATATGAAGAAATTATAAGTTAATCAATAACTGACGCTTTCATATATACATCATTAATAGGCCATTCACTTTGGTCGACTTCTACTAGATTGATTTTTTCAGCGACATCCATGCCTTTAGTAACTCTACCAATTATAGTATGTTCATTATCTAAATGATGAGAACCTTTAGGGTCTACGACTATATAAAATTCCCAAGGAGTAGATTTCTTATCAGGGTTATTTTTCCACAATCGTGCCATACCAACCGCCCCATATTGATGTTTTAAATCAGGAATAAATTCTGCGGGTACTTGAAAATCTCCAATTTGCCTTTTAAGTCGGCTCATATCCCACCCATCGCTATTTCCACCTTGAATTACAAAGCCTTTGGCTACTCGATAAAAGCTAGTAGTGTTTAGAAAACCACGCTTTACAATATGGATAAAATTGGCACGGTGTAAAGGTGCTTCTTCATAAAGTTCAATTTCTATATTACCAAAATCTGTTTCTATTAATACTTTTCTTTCAGAATTTTCTTTTCCATATTGGATAAGAAAGTCTTTGGCATTTTCATGAGTAATACGGGAAACTTTTGTTGTAGGAATCTTTTTTTTTACGGTTACTTCTGATGAAGTAACGTTTTCTTGTGAAGTAGTTTTTTTATCTTGACAAGCGAATATGCATGCAAATAATAAGCTTGATAGTACTAAACGAAAGACCATATATGGAGTTTGAAACATTTTTAAAGCTAATCCCAAAAATAGAAAAAAAAGTATGGACGAAGGATGAGGTTCATCTTCCAATGGCTCCTGAATTTAGAAATACATATCCTGAAGATTTTAAAAAAGATTCCACTCGAAATGCAGCGGTAATGCCTATTATATACCCTAAAAATGGTATTGCTACTATGGTTTTTATTCAGCGTCCTATTTATAAAGGAGCACATTCTGGGCAAATTGCTTTTGCAGGGGGAAAAGAAGAAAAAGAAGATATTACTTTTTTGGATACTGCTTTTAGGGAAGTAGAAGAAGAGATTGGGGTAAAACCTTCGAGTTTATGCTTTTTAAAAGAATTGCACAGTTTGTATATTACTCCTTCTGATTTTAGAGTGTATCCCTTTTTGTCATTCTCTAAAGATCAGCTAACATTTGTGTTACAGGAAGAAGAAGTTGCAGGAATTTTAGAAGTGCCTTTGTACGAGTTATTGAATAAAGAAAGTAAATCAACTCTAAGTATTGAAAAAGAGGATAAAGAATATGTAGATGTACCCGCTTATACTTTCGATTCATATAAGATTTGGGGGGCAACTGCAATGATTTTACATGAAGTTGAATTACTATTACGTTATAGTCTCGAGGTTTAATGTTTATATTTGTACTACTAACACTAAATTGATTTTACAATAAATGGGGTTATTTAAAAAGAATCCATTTGGACAATATTTGTTTTTAAAAAAATGGTTAATTCGTATTCTAGGTCCTCTTACACATCGTAGATACAGAGGGTTCAATGAATTAGTTATTGAGGGTAGTGAAGTAATTACAAACTTACCTGAAAGAAATGTATTGTTTGTTTCAAATCACCAAACCTATTTTGCCGATGTAGTGGCAATGTATCATGTCTTTAATGCCAGTTTAAGTGGTAGGGTAGATTCTATAAAGAATGTAGGTTATTTGTGGCAACCCAAAATGAACTTTTACTATGTTGCAGCTAAAGAAACCATGCGAGATGGTTTATTAGCTAGAATTTTAGCATATGCGGGTGCTATCACAGTAGAAAGAACTTGGAGGTCAAAAGGGCAAGACATTAATAGACAAGTAAAAATGAGTGATATTAGTAATATTGCTACAGCTTTAGATGATGGTTGGGTAATTACATTTCCGCAAGGGACTACAAAGCCTTTTAAGCCGATTAGAAAGGGTACAGCACATATTATTAAACATTATAAGCCAATTGTAGTACCTGTAGTCATTGACGGATTTAGACGTTCCTTTGATAAGAAAGGACTTCGTATTAAAAAGAAAGGAATTCTTCAATCGTTTATTATAAAGGAGCCATTGGAGATTGATTATGAAAATGATAGTATAGACTCTATAGTAGAAAAATTAGAGTATGCGATTGAGCAACATCCATCATTTTTAAAAGTAATTCCACAGGAAGAATTAGATGCAGAAGAAGCATTAAATAAAAAGAGAGAGTGGGAGTATTAGATACTAGACAATCTATTAAATAAAAGCTTTTAACTATTTCAGAGTATTGCTACTATAAAATTTTAAAATAGTATTTTCAACCATCTTTCCTTGCGGGGTAAAGGTGGTTTTCTTTTTTTGAAGACTTTTGGGATCTAAATGCCACTTCCATAGAAAGCCTCCAGCAAACCATTTTTCATTCCAAAATATATCGTAAAAAGCACGATAGGAAGTCTCTTGATTTTCTTCAGAAATAATACTGGAATTACTGCTCCAAGGGGTTTTCGTGTTAAATAAACAACTTTGATATCCATATTCCGTAAAAATAATGGGAGTTGAATAGCATTCAGAGAATTCCTTCAGTTGCTTTTTCCATGGCATCCATTTTTTTTCTAAATCTTTTAGAGTAGGAATTTTTTCATCACTTAAAGGGAAATAACCATCAATACCTATATAATCCAATTCATTCCAGAATTCAACATTTTCATAGTTATCCCAATTCGCAGCATAGGTTAATTTTCCAGAATATAAATCACGAATTTCATGAACTAGTTGATGCCAAAATTGAGGTCTTTGACGGATTATTTGCCGTAATTCGGTACCAATACAAAGAAGAGGAACTTTGTGCTTTTCGGCAATAGTAGCAAAATGAATGATATACTTGGTGTAGTTTGCTTCCCAAGCTAACCAATCTTCTTCTTTTTCTAAGACGAAATCACCTGCCCATCCTTGCCCACCAACCCAAATGTGAGGCTTCAACATGATCTTTAAATCGAGAGCTTTGGCTTGTTCTATGAGTGTAATCGTGCCTTTAGAAGTCTCACCCCACCATTGATAACTAGAGTCGTATTTGACCCAAGTTTGATTAGGCTTCATAAATGCATAAGGAATGATACTTATCCAATTTGCTGAGATACGTTTTACTGTGGCTAAGTCTTGGACAGTAGTGGGAGAGGGAGGTGATACAAGATTAACACCATTAATTTTTTGTTGCCCTAGTAATTGGGTGTGCATAAAAAAAGCACTTATCAGAATAATAAGTGCTTTTATATGTTTACGTAAAAGAAACATGATTTATAGACTATTATAAAAATCTAAAGAAGCCACTAATAAATCTTGTGGAACTTCACAATTAAATTTAGCATCTCCAATTTCATTTAAAAGTACGAAAAGGACTTTGCCTCCTACATTCTTTTTGTCGAAAATTAATAAGTCAATAATAGGTTGATAGTCTTCTTTAGGGATATCAACTTTTGGATATATTTTAGAAAAAATAGCACAAATGTTTTTGAGTTCAGCATCTTTCAATCCGAGTAATTCTTTAGCCAAGTAAGCTTCAGTAATCATACCAATGGCGATAGCTTCACCATGTAGTAAAGTTGTTTTACGTTCGTCTGTTAAGAAATAAGACTCAATGGCATGACCTAGTGTATGACCGAAGTTTAAGAATTTACGAATATTCTGTTCAGTAGGATCAACCAATACAATTTCATTCTTGATGATGACTGATTCATGAATCAAGTTATTTAAATCCTCAGTGGTTAAATCTTCAATGTTAGAAAGTCGATTCCAATAATCCTTGTCTTTAATCAATCCATGTTTTAGCATTTCAGCAAAACCACTTCGTAATTCAGTAAAAGGTAATGTAGTTAAGAAATTAGGGTCAACGAGTACCATCTCTGATTCACTAATGACACCTACCATATTTTTTAGATTTCCTAAGTCTACCCCTGTTTTACCACCCACAGAAGCGTCTACCATGGCAAGTAATGTAGTTGGTACATTGATATAAGAAATACCACGTTTAAAAGTACAAGCCACAAAACCACCTAAATCAGTTACGACACCACCTCCAAGGTTAATAAGAAGGCTTTTACGATCAGCACCTAATTCGGAAAGTACATTCCAAACACCACTACAGGTTTCAATATTTTTGTTGATCTCTCCTGCCTCTATTTCTATAACTTCAAAAGACACATCAGCAGTAATTTGCCCCATAAAATTAGCTAAACAGTGATCATGGGTATTCGTGTCAACTAATATGAAATAGCTACTATGCTTAGCTGTAGTTAAATAGTTGTTTAATTGAGTGTATACTTCGGCTTCGAAGTGTACGATAGAATCTCTTGATTTTATGGATTGCATCATTTTTTCTTTCTCTATGAAGAATAATTGAATAATTATTTCGGTTCAACAAAGATAATGGACTCAAAGGGTATTTGTAATGTGTTGATCGAAATTATTTGAATGTCCATAAGGAATCACTCATAATAAGAATTGCATCACACTGAACTTGTTTCAGGAGCTCATTCAGGATATAAAAATCAGTAGAATGAGATTCCTTGTTAAATAAGTAATGATGAGACTTTATGTAGTATTATTAATTACGGGTATTCATAAAAACTATTAAGGAATAGATTATATTTTTCGAACTAGACTATTTTTTTAAGTTCGTATCGTTAATCGAGTACATATTAATATCGTATAAAGTATATTTGAAAAAATTAATTCATTTATATCTTAATTAATAATTAATTATGGCTTCAGGTTTTTTTGCAATATTAGATGACGTTGCAGTGTTGTTAGACGATGTGTCCGCAATGGCAAAAATGGCTACTAAAAAAACAGCAGGTATTTTAGGAGATGACCTAGCGGTAAATGCAGAAAAAGCTTCGGGCTTTGCTTCTAAAAGAGAGCTTCCTGTGCTTTGGGCAATTTCTAAAGGCTCTTTATTGAATAAGATTATTATTTTGCCTATAGCCTTTTTATTGAGTGCGTATTTTCCTGTGGCTATTAATGTAATTTTAGTGTTAGGAGGTTTCTTTCTGGCATTTGAAGGTGTAGAGAAAATTATAGAATTTTTCTTTCATTCTAAACATGAAAAAGTGGCTACTGTTGAGAAGGTATTGTCAGAAGAAGAAATTTTGAAATTTGAAAAGTCAAAAATAAAGTCAGCTATTTTCACAGACTTTATTCTTTCAATAGAAATTGTAATTATTGCATTAGGTACAGTATTGGATCAACCTTTACAAAAGCAAATTATTGTGGTTTCAATTGTTGCCATTATTGCAACAGTTGGAGTGTATGGTATTGTGGCTTTAATTATTAGAATGGATGAATTTGGGATGAAATTGATCAATCTAAATGAGCAAGACAATAGTTTTAGTGATAAAATAGGGCGTGTTCTTGTAGCAGCTTTGCCTTATGTAATAAAAGGGTTATCCGTTTTAGGTACGATAGCTTTAATTACTGTTGCGGGAGGTATTTTTATGCATGCTATACATTACGTACCTGAACCTCTAAAGAACATTCCTTCTATTGTGCTAGAAATAGTACTAGGTTTGTTAGGAGGGTTAATTGTTGTTGTTTTTTATGAATTATTTAAAAAGATTTTTCCTTCTAAAAAGTAAATTTTAATTCAGTACGGTGTAACCAATTATAGTGGACTTTATAGAATAGTTTAATCAATTATGTATATCCGCAATTAGTAATATTATATAAAGTTTCGTCATTCCTTGCTTGACAAGGAATCTCATCCTGCTGATTTTTATGTCCTTAGTGAGCTCCTGAAACGAGCTCAGGATGATGTAATTCTTATTATTAGTGATTACGGATATTCAAAAATCAATTTTTATAGATTGACAGTTCCAAATAGTTTTAGGAGCCGTCAAAAACATAACACAACAAGTTAATTTAAAATCAATTTTTACAGCTGCTTTGTCTATCTGATTTGAAGTAATTTATTTTAAATATTCTACACTTAATAAGGTTGATTGTTTATTACAGTTTTCGAAGATAAATTTAGTTGTAGCTAATTTTTCTTTGCCAAAGATTGTGTAGATTTTACAACTATCTAGCTTAGTGTTGCTTTCACCAAAGTCAACTTTTCCATTTTTCAGAGTACTATTTACAGCACTTGTATCTAAATGTAATATGTTCAATTGCGCTAGAGCTTTCGGAGAAATAATGGTCTCTTTAGTACGAATATTTTTCAAGACACGAGCATTAGGTCCATATTCACAAGATGTTTTTTTTCCAGAAAGAAATATGATTAGAATAATTATACCTAAGAAAAGCCCTGCCCCAAAAAAACCGAAACGTTGTAATAGTGTCATTTAAAATACCAATAAGTTAATATCCATGTAGTTGATGCTAAACCATTCGCTAATTGACTTATTAGTAATTACTCCATGATAGCAATAAATACCATTTTTTAAGCCTTTATCATTGCGAATAGCATGTTCTAGACCACCACATTCTCCAATTTGCAGCAAATATGGGCTAAATATATTACTTATAGAAACGGAAGAGGTTTTAGAATAGCGAGAAGGTATATTTGGGACACAATAATGTATCACACCATGTTTAACGAAGGTAGGTTCGTCGTGACTTGTTACTTCAGATGTTTCAAAGCATCCACCCATATCAATACTAACATCTATAATAACAGCTCCTTTTTTCATTTTGCAAACCAAATCTTCACTGACAATGATTGGAGCGCGATCCTTTCCTCTTAAAGCACCAATAACAACATCACAACGTTTTAACGCCTTTAACAAATGTTTTTGTTGGATAGTAGAAGTATGTATGGGACGCCCAATACTAGTTTGTATACTTCTTAATTTATTGATGGAATTATCAAATACTTTTACATTAGCTCCAAGTCCTAAAGCAGATCTTACAGCAAATTCACCCACAGTTCCAGCGCCCAAGACAACCACTTCAGCAGGAGGGACACCTGTTATATTTCCCATCATTAGTCCGCTTCCGTCATTGCAATTTGACATGATTTCTGAAGCAATAAGTATTGAAGCAGTACCTGCAATTTCACTCAAAGACCTTACTGCGGGATAACCTCCAATTTCATCTTTGATAAATTCAAAAGCTAAGGCAGTAATTTTCTTTTTTTCTATAGCCTCGAAATAACTGCGATCTAGTGTTTTTAGTTGTATCGCAGAAATCACTACTGTTTTAGGGTTAATAAATTCTAGTTCTTCGAGATTAGGAGGTTGTACCTTTAGTATAATAGGGCAACCATATACTTTTTTTTGATCACTTGTAATTTCGGCTCCAGCTTCAGTATATTCACGATCATCGTAACTAGCAAGTTTACCAGCGCCAGCTTCGATGATAATACGATGGCCATTAGATACTAGTGCCCCTACAGCATCAGGAGTCAAACATACTCGATTTTCGTAGGGTTGACTTTCTTTGGGTATTCCGATATAGAGATCTCCCTTCTTTTGTTCTATTTCTAATTTTTCTTCCTGGGGCATCAATTCAGAACTAGAAAAAGGAGTAAAAGCAGTGGACATAATTAGTTGTTTGTTTAGTTATCATAAAAATACAATAAATAGAAAGATGTTTTTTTGAATTAGTATAAAGTATTAATTGAAAATAGTATGTGTTTTTAGTAGAAGTATATTTAATACACCTACTACTTAAAATATTGTTTTCTGAAAGAGAATAAGACTAATACTCTTCATTAATACTTTGTACTATTGATAAAAAGTTAAATCTTTGTACCGTGTACTTAAGACTTTGTACTCGAAAACAGAATAATTATACATGCCCATATCACTACAAATTCAAGTTTCACCCAAAGAGGCCAATACTCCAGCTTTATTAAAGAAAAGTATCAGCCGTTTGAATCGTATTCCTTTGGAAGATATTTCACATGTCGAAATTCTTAAGAAGTCAATCGATGCTAGGAAAAGAAATATAAAGGTGAATTTGAAGGTAGAGGTATATGTCAATGAAGACTTTCAGTCTCAGAAAATGCGATTACCCGAATATCCAGATGTTTCCGATGCAAGACCCGTAATTATTGTTGGTGCTGGCCCAGCAGGTCTTTTTGCTGCATTGCGATGTGTAGAATTAGGTTTGAAACCGATTGTTATCGAACGCGGAAAGGATGTGCGTAACCGCCGAAGAGATTTAAAGGCGATTAATATAGATCATATTGTTAATGAAGATTCAAACTATTGTTTTGGGGAAGGAGGAGCTGGTACGTATAGTGATGGGAAGTTGTATACTAGATCTAAAAAACGAGGGGATGTAAGGCGTATTTTAGAATTATTGGTAGGTTTTGGGGCAACGCCACAAATTATGGTAGATGCACACCCACATATCGGAACCAATAAATTACCTAAGATTATTGCTGATATTCGTGAAAAGATCATTGAACATGGGGGAGAGGTGCTTTTTGAAAAAAGAGTTGTCGATTTCTCTATCTTAAGTGATCAAATAAGAGGAGTTGTATTGCATGATGGTAGTAAAATTGACGCGCATCAAGTTATTTTAGCTACAGGGCATTCGGCACGTGATATTTTCGAATTGTTGCATAAGAAAGAAGTGTTGATCGAAGCCAAACCTTTTGCCTTAGGAGTTCGTGTAGAGCATTCTCAATCTTTAATAGATTCGATTCAGTATAAAAGACCGCATCGAGGGGAATATTTGCCTCCTGCGCCTTATAGTATTGTGAAGCAAGTAAACGGTCGAGGAATGTATTCTTTTTGTATGTGTCCTGGTGGAGTGATAGCTCCTTGTGCGACAAGCCCTGGAGAGGTGGTGACTAATGGATGGTCTCCTTCTAAACGAGATCAACCAACATCTAATAGTGGGATTGTAGTAGAATTGCGTCCAGAAGATTTTAAGGCTTACGAAAAATATGGCCCTTTGGCAGGAATGTATTTTCAATCTGAAATCGAACAACAAGCTTGGCGAGTAGCGGGGGAAACACAAAATGTACCAGCCCAACGTTTAACGGATTTAGTGCGCCAAAAAGTATCAAAAGATTTACCAGTTACTTCATATAAACCAGGTTTAACGCCTGCGGATATGGGTACGGTATTTCCTACATTTATTCATGATATTTTAAAACAAGGATTTAGAGAATTTGATAAGAGTATGCGAGGGTATTTGACGGAAGAAGCGATTGCTCATGCTCCCGAAAGCCGTACTTCTTCGCCTGTACGAATTCCAAGAGATAGAGCTACGTTGGAACACCCTCAAGTAAAAGGACTATACCCTTGTGGAGAAGGTGCTGGTTATGCCGGCGGAATTATTTCTGCTGCTATTGATGGAGAAAAGTGTGCAGAAGTGATTTTTAATACGTTGAAGTAATAAGTTCTTTGTTAATTTTAATAGTTTATATAATTACTCTTTTTATTTAAAGTTTATACCAAATTTAGAGAGCTTGAGGTAATTATATAACTTAGTTACCTACAAGCATAATAAATGAACAATTTCGCTGAGATATCTAATTTTTTTAAATCTGAATATTCATTAAATCAAGATGGATTAGAGGAACTATTCTCATTATTTGAAATTAGAGAACATAAAAAAGGAAATTTATTAATTAAAGCTCAATCTAAGGAGAAACAACTTAGATTTCTTAATAAAGGAATAGTAAGAGAGTACTACACAAATCAAGAAAAAGAAATTAATATAAACTTTTATGTCAAGCCGCAATTCATTTCTGATTTATTGGCTTTCAGCCAGAATATATTAACTAATAAAAATCAAGAATGTCTTTCGTCGGTATAGATTTTAAGCATTGACAGAAAACCATTTTTTGATTTGTTAGAGAAATATCAATGTGGAAAATCTTTTGTTGAATCTTCGTTTCAAAAATTATTAAAACAAAAAGAAATGTTGGAGTTTAATCGCATCACTAAAACTCCTGAAGAATTATATAAGGAATTATTCATTTACAAATCTGAATGGCTTCAATCTATTCCTCAATATCATATTGCTTCTTATTTAAACATAACACCCGAGACATTAAGTCGAATAAGAAAACGTACTTCTTGATTTGAATCAATAGAAATGATTCTTCTTTATTAGACTTTTGTGTAACACCTAAAAAACACAAAATGTTAAATATTCATCATATACGAAATGCTACTATGGTTCTTGAGACAGAAAATGAGGTTATTTTAATTGACCCAATGTTAGGAGATATTGGAATTATGACCTCTTTTACATTATTTAGACATAAAGTAAGAAAAAATCCTACCGTTCAATTACACGAAAACGTAAATGCAATACTTGAAAGAGTAACTCATTGTCTAATAACACATCAACACCCTGACCATATTGATAGTAAAGGAATACAATTCTTGATTAAAAACAATATTCCTATTACCTGTAGTATAAAAGATGAAAAGGCATTAACGAGAAGAGGGTTGAATATTGTTCAAACATTAAAATACTGGGAAAAACAAACTTTTTTAGGAGGAACCATTGAAGGAATACCAGCAAAACACGTTTACGGATTCGTTTCTAAATTAATGGGTAATGTAATCGGTTTTTTTATCAAACTTCCGCAATAAAAATCTATTTATTTAAGTTCTGATACAATATATACAGAGTCGGTTGACAAAGTACTAAAGAATTACAAACCTGATATTAGTGTTTTAGCTTGTGGAACAGCTCAATTTGACTTATTTAACAAACTTATTATGGATATAAATGATATTTTGAAGTTTGTTAAAAATACATCTGGAAAAGTAATTGCTAATCATATGGAATCCATAAATCATTGTCCATTAACTCGAAAAAAACTAAGAAAAATATTGATTAAAAACAACTTGATAAATAAAGTTATTATTCCAGAAGATGGTGATGTGATAGAAATAGCCAGTAGGTAGCAATGTATAAAAAAAATATAGGGAGGTTTAAGATTATTTAAAAGTATGAGCATTTCTTTTTTGCTATCTTAGTGATTGGAGTAATAAGTCATACACTAAGAGTTGGTTGCAAATTGTAGAAATGAACGGAATTTTCTCTATACTAATAGGTTTTTCTTGGATTTTGGGAATGATATTAATACTTATTTCAAATCCTAGTATAATTATATCTAAAATTAAGACTCCTGAAATAATAACAAATAAACCTACATATGGCTTTAAACATATTAGAGAAGCTATCTCTTTAACTTCAGATAAAAAAATTATTGAAAAATTAAATAGAAAAATACTAATAAGGAAAATAGGTTTTTCATTTTTAACACTTACTCTAATTTTCTTTATACTTGGGGGAATATTTGGACAACGATAAAAATTAAGACTAAATTACACAAGGTTGAATAAGGTTTTATGAAAAAGTTAGGAGAAATTACTCTAATAAATAATAGAATTTTATCTACTGAGACTTATTCAAATATTGAATTTTCTCTATTAGGATTGAACTTATAGTCAGAAAAAAAAGTCTATGGCAAACAAAATGTATAATTAATTGCTAATTCCAGTCTGTTTTAGAAACTAAAGGCTGAAACAAAAAACAATAATTATTTAGTTTTTTTCGGGAAAAATAGCGCAACTAATCATACATCAATCGCTAAATGTGTTAAACAAATATATTTAGTCGTGTTTTTTCTCTTTTGAAAGGAATATTGAAATTTAAGTCCGTCAGACATCTCCATAACCATTCGAACGGCCCGTAGTAAAAATGTTTATTCCAAATGGTACATATATATGCTTGTAAGAAAAAGAAAGCAGCACCGATTATTAAACTCCATGTAGCACCTAAATATTTCCAAAGAGCTAGTCCAAAACCATAATATAAGAATACACCTATAGTACCTTGTACAATATAATTAGTCAAACTCAATTTGCCATAAGCTTGGTATAGTTTAAAAATATAAGCTTTAGGGAAAATAATGTACAATAACGTAACTAAGGAAATATAACTTGCAGAACCAAAGATATTTTTCCAAGAATCTAGAGTAATCTTAATAATTTTTTGCTGTTCTTGAGTTAATGGAAGGGTTTTTATGACACTTTCAGAGATAAATGCTAAAGTGACAGCAATGGGTAAGGTAACTAGCATCGCTTTTAAAAATAACTTCTTCTTCTGATCAATATTTTCAAAAACACCTAATCGACCTATTAAAATACCAAGAATAAACAATCCCCATATTTGTAAATAACGACCTACATAAATTGTCCATGACCAGCTAGTCTGTCGACCTTTATAAAAGTTGAATTTTACAGTATCCCAAAAAGAACCTTCATACGCAAGTTGATTACCTTCAGACCAATAAGGGTTTAATCCAACATATTTAAATGAAGAATCCAAAAATGATTGAAAGATCCCTATAATTAACTGAGGTTGAAGTAGCAGTAAAATTGCTGTGATAAATAGAAATTTGGTTCTCCAAGGATAAATAAGAATGATGGGAAGTGCAAAAATAGCATACATATGTAAAATATCTCCTCGATAGATAAGGGAGAAGAGAAAGCCAATAACTAACAAGACTAGCATTCTCCAAGTAAATCCTCTTCGGAAATCAATCCCTTTTTCTGCCTTGTTATTCATTTGAATAAAAAAGCTTACTCCAAAAAGTAACGCGAAAATAGAATACGCATTTCCTCTTATAAATTGTAATGCCCAGAAAAAAACACTATCATCTTGTTTTTGAGAAAATAAGAAGTGATATTTCGAAGGACTATAAAACTCGAAATGTTCTGCGAAATGTATAAGGACAATTAATAATAAAGCAAATCCTCTGAGGATATCAATAATAACAATTCTTGGTTTTTTCATTGAAATTAGTGTAAATACACTACTAAAATATTCAATAAGAAAATACCAAATATGAGGTGTCAAAAAATTTCACACCTAAACTGTTATTTCTGAAAACCAAATATGTTTATTAGGAGCTTCTCCTTAATTGTAATAGTTAATACTGTTCATCTTCGTTAGGGAAGTCTAGATTCTTTACATCTGTAACATATTGTTCTATAGCTCCTGTCATTTGTTCATGAAGATTTAAGTAACGTCTTAAAAAACGAGGATTGAATTCATGTGTCATCCCTAGCATATCAGGAAGTACCAATACTTGTCCATCAACACCATTTCCAGCTCCGATACCAATTACAGGTATGGTCAATTGGTCTGCTACTTTTTTCGCTAAAGCTGCAGGTATTTTTTCTAGTACTATTGCAAAGCATCCAGATCTTTCTAAGAATAAAGCATCTTCAATCAATTTTTCAGCTTCTTGTTCTTCTTTAGCTCTTACGGTATATGTGCCAAACTTGTAAATAGATTGAGGGGTAAGGCCGAGGTGACCCATTACAGGGATTCCTGCATGAAGTATTCGTTTTATAGAATCTTTAATTTCTTTACCACCTTCAAGTTTTACAGCATGACCACCTGATTCTTTCATAATTCGAATGGCTGAGCGTAATGCTTCTTTAGGATCACTTTGATAACTTCCGAAAGGAAGGTCAACAACGACCAAAGATCGTTTAGCTGCTCGTACAACAGAACTTGCATGATAGATCATTTGATCTAAAGTGATAGGTAATGTAGTTTCGTGTCCTGCCATCACATTCGAAGCAGAGTCACCAACTAATATAACATCAATACCCGCCCCATCAACAATATGTGCCATTGTATAGTCATATGCAGTAAGCATAGAGATTTTTTCTCCATTACTTTTCATATCCACAAGACTTTTTACAGTGACTCTTTTATAATTGCTTTTGATGGCTGACATATTTTATGTTTTTGTCCAAAGATAGTTAAAACAGCTTTATGCTATAGATTATAAGTGGTAAGCGAATTATTTTTAATATTTCAATTTACAGGAAGTGTAAAATATGAATTCCCTTATTATGACTGTGACATCCTGTCAGTCAAAAACAGATGGCACAAAGATTGACTAATTGAAATTGTAAAAAATAAAAAACTCACATTTAAATATAGTTTATGTCTAAGATTATTGGAATAGATTTAGGAACTACAAATTCATGTGTTTCTGTAATGGAAGGAAATGATCCTGTAGTTATTACTAACTCTGAAGGAAAAAGAACCACTCCATCTGTGATCGCATTTGTTGAAGGAGGAGAAATTAAAGTAGGGGATCCAGCAAAGCGTCAAGCGGTGACTAACCCAACTAAGACAATTGCTTCGATTAAAAGATTTATGGGGAATAAATTCTCAGAGTCTTCAAAAGAAGTTGAAAGAGCGGCATATAAAGTAGTAAAAGGAGACAACGATACACCTCGTGTAGATATCGATGGACGTTTATATACGCCACAAGAGCTTTCTGCTATGACGCTTCAAAAAATGAAGAAGACTGCTGAAGAGTTTTTGGATCAAGAAGTAACACGTGCAGTGATTACAGTACCAGCTTACTTTAATGATGCACAACGTCAAGCCACTAAAGAAGCAGGAGAAATTGCTGGTTTAACAGTAGAACGTATTATTAATGAGCCTACAGCAGCAGCTTTAGCTTATGGATTAGATAAAAAAGATACAGATCAAAAAATTGTAGTATTCGATTTTGGTGGAGGTACACATGATGTTTCTATCCTAGAATTAGGAGATGGAGTATTCGAAGTATTGGCTACTGATGGTGATACACATTTAGGTGGTGATGACGTAGATCAAAAAATCATTGATTGGTTAGCAGAAGAGTTTAAGGCCGAAGAGAACATGGACTTGCGTCAAGATCCGATGGCTTTACAACGTCTTAAAGAAGCCGCTGAAAAAGCGAAGATTGAATTATCTTCTTCAGCTTCTACGGAAATCAATTTACCATACGTTACAGCAACTGCTTCAGGACCAAAACACTTGGTGCGTAGTTTAACTAAAGCTAAATTTGATCAATTAATTGACGATTTAGTAAAGCGCACTATTGAGCCATGTCAAACAGCATTAAAAAATGCAGGTTTATCAACTAGCGATATAGATGAAATTATCTTAGTAGGTGGTTCTACTCGTATTCCTGCGGTACAAGCTGCAGTAGAGAAATTCTTCGGAAAAGCGCCAAGTAAAGGAGTGAACCCTGATGAAGTTGTTGCGATTGGAGCAGCTATTCAAGGAGGAGTTTTAACAGGGGATGTTAAAGATGTATTGTTATTAGATGTTACACCACTTTCGTTAGGTATCGAAACGATGGGTAACGTAATGACAAAATTGATTGAAGCTAATACAACGATTCCAACTAAGAAATCGCAAGTATTCTCGACAGCTGCGGATAATCAGCCAAGTGTAGAGATTCATGTATTACAGGGTGAGCGCCCAATGGCTGCGGATAATAAGACTATCGGTCGTTTCCATTTAAGTGATATTCCACCAGCACAAAGAGGTGTACCTCAGATCGAAGTAACATTTGATATTGATGCGAATGGTATTATTAAAGTATCTGCTACTGATAAAGCAACAGGGAAGTCTCAAGATATTCGTATCGAGGCGTCTTCTGGATTAACTGAAGAGGAAATTGCTAAAATGAAACAAGAGGCAGAAGCGAATGCAGATGCTGATAAGAAAGCGAAAGAGACTGCAGATAAGTTGAATGAAGCTGATGGAATGATCTTCCAAACTGAAAAGCAATTGAAAGAGTTCGGGGATAAGTTATCTGACGATAAGAAAGCTCCAGTTGAAGCAGCTTTAGAAGAATTGAAGAAGGCTTATGAAACTAAAGATTTAGCGGTTATTAGTCCTGCTTTAGATAAAATGAACGAAGCATGGAAGGCTGCTAGCGAAGAAATGTATAAAGCGCAAGCTGAAGCTGAAGGGCAAGGTGCACCAACAGGTGAGCCTCAACCAGAAACTAATGCTGAAGGAACGTCTGATGATGTTGAAGACGTAGATTTTGAAGAAGTGAAATAATTTTCTTTTAGAAATTATTAGACTATATGAAAGGCCATCCAATTTTGGATGGCCTTTTTATATTCAAAGAAAATGGTAATATTTTGAATTGTCCTAAAATGTTTGTGGATAAGCATCGTTACCGTCATTTCCGTGAAGGTGGAAAATCTCCTTAGCTAAATATGATATTTTTCCATTTAAAATAATGATTTACAATTTCAGGCGAAGGAAACTCCAGTGCAATTTTTTTAAAATTCGTGAAGTGACATAGAAAGAGAACAGAATACCTCACAAATTTTGAACTTGATTCCTTATTGCTACTTGATAAGTAATCACATGAAATTATAAAATGTATAGGTTTATCATGTGCTATATCTGATCGATAGATATACCAAATAGGTGTTTTACAGGCTTTTGGGTTTTCTATCGAGATGTATTTTAATCCCACATTGTGGATCGAATTCTCCTAGGATTGCCTCGTATTTTGATAAAAGTAATTTTTAGCTATATACCTCGTATGCTTGTATCGGTAGTTGATTTATGATAGAAATTTGAATAAATAAAAAACAGGATTTGAGACATCTCAAATCCTGTTTTTTGTTTTTCATTAGAAATAATAGTTGACTATCCAATCTATCCATTCATAGAAATCAAAAATTCTTCGTTGTTTCGTGTAGATTTAATACGGTCATTAATAGACTCAATAGCTTCTACAGGATTCATATCTGATAAGAATTTTCGCATTACCCACATACGAGAAGACGTTGCATCGTCTAGTAGTAAATCGTCACGACGTGTACTACTTGATACTAAGTCAATGGCAGGGAAAATACGACGGTTCGCAATTTTACGATCTAATTGTAATTCCATATTACCAGTTCCTTTAAATTCTTCAAAGATAACTTCGTCCATTTTGGATCCTGTTTCAGTTAAGGCAGTAGCAATAATCGTTAGTGAACCTCCACCTTCAATATTTCTAGCAGCTCCAAAGAAACGCTTTGGTTTGTGAAGTGCATTAGCATCTACACCACCACTTAATATTTTTCCACTAGCAGGCTGTACGGTATTATACGCACGAGCTAGACGAGTGATAGAATCTAAAAGAATGACAACATCGTGTCCACATTCGACAAGGCGTTTTGCTTTTTCTAGAACAATATTAGCCACTTTTACATGTTCGTGAGCTTCTTTATCAAATGTAGAAGCAATTACTTCCCCTTGAACATTACGTTGCATATCTGTAACCTCTTCCGGACGTTCATCAATCAAAAGAATCATTTGATATACTTCTGGGTGATTAGCAGCAATACCATTAGCTACATCTTTAAGTAGCATGGTTTTACCAGTTTTCGGTTGTGCTACAATCATACCACGTTGTCCTTTTCCTATAGGAGCAAATAAATCCATTATACGAGTAGAAATCGTACTTTGTCTATCTGCAATATTGAATTTTTGTTTTGGGAAAAGTGGTGTTAAGTGTTCGAAAGATACACGATCACGAACTACTTGAGGGTTTAATCCATTGATTTTATTTACCTTAATTAAAGGGAAGTATTTTTCACCTTCTTTGGGTGGGCGAATTTGCCCTAAAACTGTATCACCTGTTTTTAACCCGAATAAACGAATTTGTGATTGTGATACATAAATATCATCAGGAGATGATAGGTAATTATAATCACTAGATCTTAAGAAACCATAACCATCTTGCATGATATCAAGAACACCTTCGCTTTCTATGATAGCATCAAATTCAAAGTCAGGTTCTTTGTAGCGATTACGATTATCTCTATTTCCTTTATTATCGCGATTATTATCGCGTTGATTTTTATGATTCTTGTTTTTTGGATGACCGTTGTTGTTCTGTCGTTGAGGTTTTTGAGTCTTTTCTTCGTTATTAGGAGTTTCTTCTTTTTTAGAAGGTTCTTGCTTTTTAGAAAAGTTTTCTTTTTTAGGAGCTTCTTCCTTAACCTCTTTTGTGCTAACGGTATCTTTAGCTTCAAAAACTATTTTTGTCTCTTCAGTAGTCGTTTCAGGCTTACTATCTAACTTTTCAGTTTTATTTGTACGCTTTCTAGTTCTTTTCCTTAGTTGCTTTTCTTCAGAAGCAACAGGTTCACTTACAGGTTTTTCTTGCTTAGTGTCAGGAGTTGGAGTAGTAGTTTCTTTACTTCCGCTTTGCAATTCAGCAATTTTGTATATTAAATCTAATTTTTTAAGTGTTCTATACTTAGGGATTTCAAGAGATTTAGCTATTTCCTGTAATTCAGGTAGCTTTTTAGATTTTAACCCAGCAACGATTTCTGACATGTGTTTGTTGTGAAATTCTTTTGAATATTGTTGAACAAAAGCAAGAAAGAGCTTAAGCTTTTGTATTAAGTCATGAATAAATAACTAATGCAAGTATACAATATTCTTTTTAAACCGAAAATTAAATTTTAATAATTCAATAAACTGAAAATAGGAGAATTCAGTTTGTTTCTACCTTTTAAAAAGTCCAATTCTATCAAGAAGTTACACTGTACTACCTCGCCACCAAGTTTTTCTACTAAATTAATAACTGCTTTTGCGGTTCCTCCGGTTGCTAACACATCGTCATGGATGAGTACTTTGTCTCCTTTTTTAATAGCATCTTGATGTATTTCTAATGCATCTTCACCATATTCTAAGCTATACTGTTCTTCAATAGTATCGTAAGGGAGTTTTCCTTTTTTTCGAACAGGAATAAATCCCGCTTGCAATTTTTCGGCTAGAGCAGTTCCAAAGAAGAAACCACGAGCTTCAATACCAATTACTTTATCAACTTTTGATGGGCTATTAGAAACTAAACTTGCTAAACAGTTTGAAAGTGCTTCTGGGTTATTGAGTAGGGGAGTAATATCTTTGAAAATGATTCCTTTCTTTGGGAAGTCAGGAATATCTCTAACAAAAGTGCTTAAATCCATAATGTTATAAATGTATTTTGTAAAAATATGCTTTTTGTGTTTGGTGAACTAAAAAAAGGTAGTATATTTGCACCCGCAATAACGGCAAAGATATTGCAACAAATATACAAAAGGCCTCGTAGCATAACTGAATAGTGCACTTGATTACGGCTCAAGAGGTTGCAGGTTTGAATCCTGCCGAGGTCACTTCTAAATCCCCATCTCTTGATGGGGATTTTTTTATTTTATAATTTTTGTAAATGATCTTACATTAGTATTCACTAGTGGATACTAGACTTTCTTACTGTCATGATTGTTTGAAAATCAAAAAATTCTTTGAAAGATGTATTTATAAATGGTTAAATAAATTAATACCTAGTAGATTGAATATAGAGCATAACAAAGAACGCATGCAGTTTACATTAAATGTCAATGGAGAACTAGCAAAAGTAGATTATTCTATTAAGGATGGAAAAATGTATCTAAATCATTCTGAAGTACCTTATGATTTAAGAGGTCAGGGGATTGGAAAGATATTGGTAGAAAAGACCTTTGAAACACTTAGCAAAGAAGGATACAAAGCTGTTGCTGTATGTTCTTATATTAGAATTGTAGCACAACGAAGTGATAAATGGAGTTCAATAATTGAATACTAATAGGGGATAAAGAATAAACATGAAATTGAATGTAAATAGTATTGATCGATTTATAAAGGAGCTTCCAGTAGATAAGGATTTAGATAATAGTAGGAGGCAAGTAGAAGAAGCTTGTTTTTCATATGTAACCCCTAAGGTGCCTAGAGATCCTTCTTTAATTCATGTTTCGACAGAGATGTTAGAAAATTTGGGTCTTAAAGAAGAAGATGGACAGCGTTCCGAATTTCTTGATATTGTTTCGGGGAAAGAGGTATTGCCTGATACCAAACCCTATGCAATGTGTTATGGAGGACATCAATTTGGTAATTGGGCAGGACAGTTAGGAGATGGTAGAGCCATTAATCTTACAGAGGTATTGCACGATAATAAAATATGGGCTTTACAATTAAAGGGGGCTGGAGAGACACCTTATTCTAGAACTGCGGATGGCTTGGCAGTATTGCGATCTTCTATTCGTGAATACTTGTGCAGTGAGGCCATGTATTATTTAGGAGTACCGACTACTAGAGCTTTATCAATAGTTTTATCAGGAAGTAAGGTGTTACGAGATGTTATGTACAATGGTAATCCAGCCTATGAGAAAGGAGCTATAGTATCGAGAGTCGCACCATCATTTCTTCGTTTTGGTAATTACGAAATTTTTGCATCTAGAGGAGATAAAGTAACCTTGAAGACCTTGGTAGATTATACTATAAACAACCACTTTTCTTATTTAGGAAAGCCCTCCAAAAAAGCATATATCGATTTTTTTAAGGAAGTGACTACGAAAAGTATGGAGATGGTCATTCATTGGCAACGAGTAGGTTTTGTACATGGTGTAATGAATACAGATAACATGTCTATTTTAGGTCTTACTATTGATTATGGACCTTACGGCTGGCTAGAAGGCTATGACCATGATTGGACACCTAATACAACAGATAGCAGACAGAAAAGATATCGTTATGGAACTCAATATCAGGTTGTATTGTGGAATTTGTTGCAATTAGCTAGAGCGCTACTTACATTAATCGAAGATGCTGCACCACTAGAGGCTATTTTAGATGGATACCATAAGGAGGTTAAAGTAGCTCAGTTGGACATGATGAGAAGTAAATTAGGTCTTGATGGTAAAGCAGATAATGATGATAAGTTAGTTGAAGAGTTGGAAAAAGCCTTACAATTGACAGAAACTGATATGACTATATTTTTTAGGAATCTAGCAGATCTAAAAAAAGAACAATCAGTTGATTGGTTTACTGTAATTGAAGCTGCTTTTTATAAACCAGAAGAAGTATTGAATAAAGTCAAAGAGAGTTGGACGAATTGGTTTATAGATTATGGGAAGCGTTTGTCAATCGAGGTTAGCACTGATGAAGAAAGAAAAAGTGCAATGAATAAGGTAAACCCCAAATACGTGCTCCGTAATTATATGGCACAATTGGCGATTGATGCAGCAGATGAAGGAGATTATAAGGTGTTGGATGAGCTTTTTGTGCTTCTTAAAAACCCCTACGACGAGCAGCCAGATGCATTAAAATGGTTTGCCAAACGCCCAGAATGGGCGAGACATAAAGTAGGTTGTTCTATGCTTTCTTGTAGTTCGTAGTAAAGAAAGTGTAATTTTTATTGGCACCGCTAAAGAAGGTAATATTCCGAGGTTTGCTTTATGTCATTTGATATAGTGTGTAGGTTAAAAGTGTGTTACTAATATGTTCTTACTTGAATATAGCAAAAGTGTGTTTGGAAAACCCAAACACACTTTTATATTTAAATAATCCGGGTTTAATGATTAATATACAGGCTAAGATTTTTAGTTTTTATGTTTTTTCAGATGTAATGCATAAGAGAAGTTCCACCCAAAAAATAGGTGGCCATCTTTAAAGTTGAAATTAACGGGTGTTTCAGTTATTACTAAATCTTCAGCATAGTTGCCCGTATTGGTTAAAAATAACTGTATTTGCACTTTTGAAACTTCCCAATTTACTCCGAGGGAATAAGCACCAAAGGTTTCTATGTTTTCTAAAGCAGATGATTCGGGTAACCAGAAATATTCAGAAAATAAAGCAGTATGTTTCCCAACACGATATCTACCTCCAATTCCAATGGCAAAATGTGTGTCAGGATTATTTTCAAAACGATTAGAACCTCTAAAAATCAGTGTGGGAGATATTTGCATAGATAAATTGTGATTCACCTTTCTTGCGATTAATAATTGTGCAAATACATTGGTTTTATCGTAAAAGCTATTTTCTAGATTTATAGAAGTGTTCGGTACATTAGCATCATATATAGAACTAGAGTTACCATCTCTAGGAATATTGTTTACATTTTTCGAACGATGAGATCCTCCAATAATTCCTGTAAAGCTTAAAGGTACTTTCTTTTGTTGCTGTAAAATGCGGTATTTAAAATACCCATCGAGTACACCACTGTTAGACCAGCCGCCACCGATTGTAAATTGATTTGTGATAGCAATATCAGCACCTAAGCGTATACTCATACGATCTGCTGCAAAATTGTTGCTTTCTACTATTTGACCATTTACTTCAGGAATATTCCAAAATCTGGTAAATGAATTTAATTCTACAACACCTTTTTTTCTTGTCTCTACAGAATGAAACATGCCTATTCGAATCATTTTAAAAGTAGAGTGTACAATTTTTGTATCAGCTTTTTCTTCAAATTGAAGTTCATCTAAAAGGCTTTGACTTTGTATGGAAATTACTCCTAAATACAACAAGATAGTGATCAATAAATTATTTCTCATGGTAGTCGTATTTGAAATTGAATGAAACTTTTACTGTCTGAGCAATACGATTAGCTAGTATTTGAGGAACATTAATTTTGAAATCTTTAATGTTGACTTGTGTTTCTCCACTGATGATATATTTGTTATTCTTTTTAGTGATATCCACTTTAATTTTTAATGGGCGTGTAATACCTCTAAGTGTAAAATCACCTTTAATCACTTTTGTCTGCGTACCTGAAAAATCACTATCAAAATTGACAATTTGCCCTTCGAAAGTAGCTTTAGGGTACAAGTCCGACTCGATATAACTATCATTAAAATGCTCTTGCATAAGCGATTTTTCAAATTGAAAAGCTCTCATTAAGATACTTACTGCAATTTTATTTGTATCGGGTTCAAATAAACTTAGGGCTTGGTCGTTAACGGCTTCAATATTTTCAGCAGATGCGTAAGAAAAAAAAGTAACTTTTCCATTCCTAGAAATGTACTTCTCTTTTTTTGAGGAAAACCCAACTAAAAGTGGGAGTAGTAGAAGTAGACATAATTGCTTCTTCATGTTGTTTTCTATTTAGTTAGTTTAAAGTGATGTTATTTTGTGTTTACAATACAGTTCGATAATACTAAATAATCGAGTGAACCTTTATAAATACCTTTTACATGTATTAGATCATTAAGCTTGTAATTTTTTAATATATGATTTTGATCCTTTTGAAATTTACAGGATATCAGAATATTGTTTTCATTGATAATGATAAGACCGTAACTTTTATCGAATGAAATTTGTTGAACGTTACCACTTACTATTAACGGTTTTTCGATGTATTTTTTTAAAGTTTCAAAGTCATTTTTATTTTCAATAAGGTGTATGTTCTTTTTGTTTAATACAATGCCTTCTTTTATATCTTGAGTTAAGGTTGTAGATTGATTACACTGTAGCCAACCATATACACTCAAAATAATAAGAAGTATAAAGGTGATTATAAAAACTTTTTTTTTATTCAAAATCATATTCAAATCTAGTGCGTACTTTGATCATCTTTTTCAAGAGAAATATGCAGAATTGTATTCTTAGTTAGATATTTGATTCTTAATATTATTTCTTTGCCAAAGTAACTTCTGATAACAAATAAATGAAGAAGTTAGCTTTAGTTCTAAAAAAAAGGAGTAAAAGGGAATATTTTTCTTTAAAAGTGAAAAGTTTTCTGTCTCAAGTGTGTATTATTTTTCGCATTCAAAGAATCTTATATTTTTGTTTGAGATACTAGTTTATCAATTGTATGAAGGATTATAAATTTTATTCTAAAATCAGTATTGCTTATTTGGCTGTTTTTATTTCACTCAGTTTTATTGTGGTGAATATTTTATTAAAGAGTCATGTTATTTCAGTATTAGACAAAAGTTTAATTGATCTTAAGAGTAAGAACATCACTACAAAAAGAATATATGCAAAGATTCATACTATTGATAAGTCGTTTGATGAAGAGTTGATCATTCAAAACCTTATAGAAGATAGCCAAAAGGAAATAAGTTTTATTTCAGTTATCAATTGGGCGGGTAATTTTGTTTGTCACCCTGAGATTTTTAAAGTAGGAGAGAAGCCTTCTTCTAAAAATGATTTTGAAAATGAAAAAATAGATGGTGATAAACTATACCATAAGTTTTTTTCAATGTTATCTTCTTTAGAAACCACAGAGGATAGTTCACCGATTATTGCATTAGAAACGATTAATGACTCGGATCTTATCATAGCAAATCATCTAAATTTAGAGGAAATTAATTTTGAAGTAAAGAATAAGAGATTTTTTTATATTGGAATTTTTAGTGTGTTTGGTTTAATTCTTTGGCTATTTGTTCTGTGGGTATGTAGGTTTTTAAGTAATTATTTCAATAAACAAGTAGATCAAAAAGTAGAAGAGTTAGTAGCAAACTCAAAAAGTATTCAGGATCTAAATTTTTCATTAGAAAAGTATCAGGAAAGGTTAAATCAAATCACAACGGAACCTTATAATGAAGAGGTTAATGATGAAGTAGGCGAAGCTGCGGCAAAAGAGCGGATTTTAACCTATGTGCGTAATGAGCTAGTACCTATAACGATAAGTAGTATAGCTTATATTTATGTTGAAAATAAGATAACGTATATAGTGACCAAGGAAGGTAAAAAATCTACAACGCCAGATTCATTAGATAAAATCTTTAGTCTTTTAAATGATAAAGTATATTTTAAAGTAAATAGGCAATTTATAGTAGGTATTGCTGCTATTGAAAAGATTACAAAATTTGAAAACAGCAAATTGAAATTAGCCGTAACACCAGCTTCCTCATTAGATATTGTTATAGGTAAGAATAAAGTGTCTCAATTTAAACAATGGTTAGATTTATAGTAAGTAAGTTATGAATCTATTTTACAAGTTTCTTCACTTTCGGAAAAGCCTAAAGCGTCAACAATGCTTTGTAAGATAAAACAGATAATAGGAAATCGCATAAACCATCCTAATGTTGCATAGGCTAAGTTGATATGTTCTAATCCATGCGCTATGGCTTTGACACTTTTATATTCAAGATTAGATAGATGATGTGTATAAGTTGCTTGTAGTAACGTTTCGTTTTTATATTCACGAGCGTATTTGATGTCTAAATTAATAGGGTGTTTACTTTCAAACCAACTTTTTACACCTTCACATTGTTGACAATCTTTTTTAAAATAAATGGTCCCTTTAGAAATATGTTTAGGTTGCCATTGAAAAAACCAACTGGGAGTATCATTTTTATATTTTTCCCAAGTTGTGCCAAAGCGTAGTTTCATATCCTCATATTCTTGAGGGTTAGAAATGCTTAATGCATAAAAAACAGATATTAATGTTCCCCCTAAAAGGAGCCATGATTCATGATAAATTGATAAAGGGATAAATATTAAAGAAAAAGACCATTGGATAGGGTTTTTTATATAAGCATATGCTCCTGAGGTGACCAAGTTTTTTGTTTTGTCGAACGGAAAAGGTGTACCATTTCCTTTTGAAATAAGGTCTATTACTGCGATAAGAGATGGAAATACTATAATTAGTGATATTTGAAATAATAGACTTGAAAACTTTTTGAAATCAATAATTTCTCCTTCAATTCTCTTCACAAGAAAAGGAACTATAATGGTTAAAAAGACCCCCATGGTTATTACTTGAAATAAAGCTCTAACCTTGAGGTATTTGTTTTCTAAGTAAAATCTAGACCATAAATACCCAGGTAAAAAGACAAATACTAAAACTATGATTTCACCGATTAACCAATTGTCATTTAGTCTAAGGATACCAATTTCTTCTAGTAGCGGCATTGTCATAAAATCAATCCAAAGAAGGCTTAATACTAAGATAATAGGGTGTTTTCCTTTGAAAATATACAATGGTACTAAGCCTAAAACCAACCAACAGAATAATATATCATATGGTATATTGATTAAAGATTCGGTTTCATCACAAAATTCCCATAATTGATACTCTACACATAGATAATTAATAGCAGGCAGTGTGATAAGCATCCAAATAAAATGAAAGAAGAAGCTCCAGTTTGTTTTATCATTTTTTTGAGGAATGATAATAAGGGTAAGAAGAAATGTAAAGCTTACCCCAAGTACTATGAACCTGAAAACATCACTATTTATCATTTAATATTGAAATAAGAATTTATTAAATGTTCATTCATTAGGTTGATAGCATATTTTTCAAAAGGCTCGAAATACCAAGAAGGACCAAGGTCACAAGTGAATTTTGTAGTCCAAGTCACCATTTTTGTGTTGTTTTCTTCAGTAAATTTAACCTTCACTTCTTTATACGTAAGCCAGTGAGCGATATGTGTATGATCTTTAATAATACTAAAAGTGATACTATTTTTGTTTTTTTCTTTGATTTCTAACACTAATTCTCCAATACCTTTAGTGCTAGATTTAAAAGAAATAATTCTTTGATCTCCGATAGAAGTACCATTACCCGAAATTGCTATAGGTTTTGGGAAGCCAGCTTGAAAGAATAAAGGCATATTTTCGATGAATTTTGGACTAGTGTTAAGAGCTGTAAAACTTACATTGGGATTAACTTCTTTTGTGGTTTCTATAGTATGTGTTTTTAGAGGAGATATATATTCTAAAGGTTGAAAAGCTAAAATTAATAAGGGTACCATTACAGATACTTTTGTTTTCTTTTGATCACTCTTTCTTAATGCTAAATACCCCGCAGTAACTAGTAAACCTACAGCATAAAAAATAGGAGCCATTAATAATATACAAATAAAACCTTCTCCTAAAAAAATCCCTGAAATCAATAAAAAGAGCGTAATCACAAGGGAAACCATGCCATAAGCTGTTTTAGGCTTTTTGGCATGCCTGATAATCATAATAGTTATCAATAAAGGAATACCTACAAATAGTAGAGAGGTTTGTTCTAAAGCACCTTTGTTTAAAAACTTAAATGTTAAACTTGTGACTGCTAAAGTAATTACGATTAAATAAAATTTATTTTTCATATTTTCAGAAATTATTGAAAGTTTGAAGGTGTTTTATTATTGACATTTTTTATTATTATGCTATAATTAGTAGGATTGAAATATACTTGACTCTAGCTTAATCTTATTGACACTGCCAAAGGGCATACCCTGGGATTACCTTGAAGTTAAAATGCCTCGTGGCTTTCTCTAGAGTAGTGTACTAAATTTACTTTTTTATATATTTTGTAAAGTTAGAAAGTAACCAGTGTTCATCTGCTTTTATTGTCTTTTCTAAAATACCATTAACAGTAGTAGTGACAGATGATAAATCTTCCATCAGTTTTTTAAAACTTTCAGCTTCTACACTATTTTCGTCTACACTTTCATGAAGCTCTTCTAAAATTTTTAGAACAGGCTCAATTTCCCTTCGTTTTCTCTCTTTTGTAATTTGCTTAAATAATTCCCAGATATCCTTATCTGCAGAAAAATAATCTTTACGTTCTCCCGAGATTAATTCCTTGCGTACGATTCCCCAATCAATTAGAGCGCGAACATTCATATTGACATTACCTCTAGATATTTTCAAGGTTTCCATAATATCATCGGATGATAAGGGTGTATTAGAAACTAATAACAAAGCATGAACCTGAGCCATAGTTTTATTGACTCCCCAATGAGTAGCTAAGCTTCCCCAAGTATGTATATATTTTATTTTGGCTTCTTCTAATTTCATAACACAAATATAATCAAAATACTGAAGTTTCAGTAAATATTGAAAGTTTGTTGTTTTTAGTAGTATGATTGTATTTTTGAAGAAGATAAATAACTCACTTTTTGTAAATACTTAAAGGCTTACTTTGGGATAATTTATGATAAACACATAATTATTGTGATTTATACTCTTTATTAAAGAGATATATAGTTACCAAATTTTTTGTGGAGTATGGGAAATATGAAGGTTCTTCTGAAGGGCAATGTGATTTTCAATAGTAATATTATTACCATGGTGTTATTAATTGTCCATATAAGTTAAATAATCATCAGTGATATTTCTTTCTTTAATGAACAAGTATTTTTGGAAGGCGTATACTTCAGTATTAAATTTCGTATTAGATTTTTTTTCGTTTTTGATAGAATTAACTTTCTGATAAAAATGCTGACCACTGCTAATACCTCTTTCGGCAGCTATTTTCAGAGATGTCATGTCGTTAAGAGATAGGTATGTGTAGAGTTCTCCTTCTTTATTTGTCGAAGCGAATTGTTCAAAAATATTAATTGAAGTTTCTTCAGTCGATACCGAAGAAAGTCTTACGTCAAAATCAATTATTTCTTTTTCAGTTCCTTCAGTTTGCATCGTTAATCGTTCAATATCTTTAAGCGCATTCATTCGACTTTGAGCAATGCCAATAAAATACCCACCACTTTTGGTATTAGCTTCCCATTTGGTAATGGTAACTCTTTTCTGAGCAAAACTCGAAAAACAAATAAATAATACAGATGTAAATAATAATAGGGTTTTCATATCGATGAATTGTGTATTTCAAAGATATGCTTGTGCGTATTTTTATTTGTTTTTTAAAAGTTAAGCATTAGTGGACAAGATTAATTTATTGTTAAAAGTATATTTAAAATCTTTTTTAAATAAATTTAAAATATTGATTTTAAGTAATTTATATTAATGGGGGTAAGTTCTTCTAAAAAGAAAAAGAAGGTATTACTTAGATGAGGTATGAGCCATATAAATAGATTTAGATTTTTTGTTTTTTGTAAGAAAAAGGAATTTTTCAAAGGCAAGTACATTATTTACGAGCTCCTTTTCTGCTATTTTATTTTTCTTGATTTTTAAAGCATCTTTATAATACTCTAAACTATTATAGCGACCCCACTCTCGTTCAATTTGTAAAGCCTCTAGTCCAGCTTTGCTAATATGTACATAGGTTTTGTTGTTTGGTATTAGGTCATAAAATTCGTCGTAAATATTCTTTTTTGGGTTTTGTTCTATGGGTGAATAGCGAATTTCATAATCAACAACACGTTCATGTCCTTTTTTTAGCTCGACTAACTTTTCAATTTGGACAAGAGCTTTTTTTCTTGAATTAGCAATGCCAATATAAGCACCTCCATCAATGGTTATGGCTTCCCATTTGAAAGAGTGTGCTATCTTCTGCGCAAGTAGGTTAATTGGGGCAAAAAGAGTGAGTGCGATTAAGGTTAAGGTGGTTTTTTTCATTTTACAAATTGTTTAAGTATTTCTATATCATAAAGTTAGCATAAAATAGCCGTGATGTGATTTTGATTCGATGAAAGACATGTTTTTTATATAAAAATTAACTTTTTGTAGGATATTTCTAACAAAAACATGAAAATGGTGATTAACTTTTGTTAAATTTTTTGATGAAATGCAAAAACAAATAACATGGTTAAGTTACTGGTAAATAGTAGTTTAAGGTTTAATTGAGCTTCTTGGGTGAAAAAGCTCAATAGCATTTCTTAAATGAGAATTATCAAGATGTAAATAAATTTCTGTAGTGGTAATACTTTCATGACCAAGCATTTGTTGAATAGCCCTTAGGTCAGCACCATTTTCTAAAAGATGTGTAGCAAATGAATGTCGAAACGTATGTGGACTTATCGATTTTGAAATAGAAGACAATTCACATAGCCTTTTAATAATAGTAAAAATCATTACACGAGTTAGTCCTTTTCCTCTTCTATTTAGAAAAAGAGTATCACTATGTTCTAAGTGTATATTAAGGAGTGATCGGTGATCGTTAATATAAGTCTCGATTAAAACTTGAGTGCTATGAGCAATAGGAATTAAACGTTGCTTACTTCCTTTACCTAACACTCGAATAAAGCCTTCATCAAAAAATAAATCAGAAATTTTTAGATTAATAAGTTCACTAACCCGCAATCCACAACTATAAAGAGTTTCTAGTATTGTGTGATTTCTTGCTCCTTCAGCCTTAGAAAAGTCAATCAGTCCAATAAGCTCGTCAATTTCTTCAGTAGATAAAGTGTCGGGTAGCTTTCTTCCTATTTTAGGACTTTCAATAAGCTCTAAAGGATTATCTTCTCTATAGTTTTCAAAGATCAAATAGTCAAAAAAACTTTTTAATCCCGAAATAATTCGTGCTTGCGTTCGTACCTCGACTATTTTGGAAATTTCGTATACAAATTGCTTAATAGTTTCAGGGGTTATATATAAAGGAGAGATTTCAATTTGGTGGTGTTTGATGTAACTGTATAGTTTTGAAACATCTCTTTGGTAAGCAAGAATGCTATTTTCGGACAAAGAGCGCTCTAATTTTAAGAAGTGTGTATAATCTTGTATATAATTTTCCCAGTTCAAAAGTTATAATAGTATGTCAAAGATTTAAGACATTTTATGGTTGAGTCTCTATAATTGTTACATTAGCGTAAAAATAAGACAAAACCATGAAAAAACTAATCACATTTTTAGCAATTGCTGTTATGGGAATCTCAGCAGCTACTGCTCAAGTGAAACCTTCATTTGGGTTGAAAGCAGGTTTAAATTTTACTGAATTTGATTTTGGTGCTGATGCTGAGGATGCTACGGGGTACCATGCGGGTCTTGTGGTACACATTCCTTTAGGTGATAAATTTGGTATTCAGCCAGAAGCAATTTATAGCTTTTCAGATGTAGATGATGCATTTGAATTTTCTACAATCGATGTACCTTTATTGGTAACTTATAAATTAGTGCCAGGATTGAGAATCAATTTAGGCCCGCAATTAAGAGTTGATGTTGGTTCTGAGTTTGATGAGAATGAAACTGAAGAAGCAGTAATAAGTGACTTTGAAACTTTGAATTTTGATGCCATAGCAGGTTTAGAATATAAGCTTCCAGTAATAGGGATTTTTGCTCAGGCGCGTTACAAACTTGGAGTTACTGATATTGTAGAAGAAGGAGATCTTAAAGAAAATGGATTTACAGTATCTGTTGGATATAGATTCTAAATAGATTTCTTTAGATAATGTTATATGAACCGAAGGTGATAGATCACTTTCGGTTTTTTATTGAATAACGAGATTAGTCATTACATTTGATTATATAATAAAACAAGACGATGAAGCTTTTAATCTTAAATGGGCCTAACTTAAATCTTTTAGGAACTCGTGAACCAGAAATATATGGAGGAGTCACTTTCTTAGATTATTTTGAAGAATTGAAACAAAAATTTTCAAACGTAGAATTGTTCTACAAACAATCAAATTATGAAGGTGATTTGGTAACTGAGATTCAAAAATCTCAAAATGAATATGATGGTATTGTATTAAATGCTGCGGCCTATACGCATACTTCTGTAGCTATTGGTGATGCCATAAAAGCAGTAACTACTCCAGTTGTAGAAGTGCATATCTCAAATACATTTGCTAGGGAAGCTTTTAGACACAATTCATACATTTCACCTAATGCTAAAGGGGTTATTTTAGGATTTGGTTTGAAAAGCTATGAATTAGCCATTCAAAGTTTTTTGTAAATAGATGCGAGTACTAGCAATCATTGGGTTATTAGTATGTTTTCCTATAATGCTTTTAATAGCATTGTGTATATATATAGAATCTAGGGATGATGTACTTTTCAATCAAAAACGAATAGGTCTACATAAAAAAACTTTTATCATTCATAAGTTTCGAACAATGAGTGAAGGGCAGATTACGGCTGTAGGTCGTGTAATTAGAAAAATTGGCCTCGATGAATTACCTCAGTTATTCAATATCTTAAAAGGAGATATGAGTTTTGTTGGTCCTAGACCTTTAACGGCATTCGATGTAACACGTTTAGGTTGGGATAGTGATGATTATTCTGTTAGATGGTCTGTGAAACCTGGTATAACAGGATTAGCGCAGTTGTCAAAAGTATGTAGCGCTGATAATTCTATCAAAAATGATTTGTACTATATCAAGCAAAAAAGCGTTTATCTAGATATTAAAATTTTTGTAAAATCTTTATTAGTGCCATTTTTTGGTAAACAAACACACTAGATGAATGTACTTGTAAACGGAATAGGGAATATTGGACAAACACTGATTAACATACTTAATGATTACAAGAAATTATTAAAGATTGATCGTATTTATGCGCTGAAAAACACACAACTTTTCGATTGGAATAGGGAAGAAGTTACATTATTAGAAGAGAAAGGTATTATCATCTGTACTAAAAAGGAAAGTCAGTATGTCAATTTTGATACAGTAAAGGATAGTTTACATTATATTTTTGATTGTAATGCCAATACGTTTGGTTTAAAAAATAAGGAATGGTATAAAACATTACCAAACTTATTAGGGTGTTCAGCACAAGGCAGTGAAAAAAGTTTTGGTATATCATATATGACAGGTGTCAATAATGAGGTAATTAGAAATCAAAAATATGTGCATATAGTTTCTTGTAATACACATGCGATCGCTTCCATACTGAAAACTTTATCAAATAATGATTTTTCTAATATTGTTGAAGGAGACTTTGTGGTAGTCCGAAGGTCTGAAGATTTAGGTAATCATCAAAGATTAGTTACGGCTAATGTGGTGTCAAGACATATGGATCAACAAATCGGGACACATCATGCTATTGATGTAAAAGACTTATTCGAAGAAATAGATGTGCCATTAGATATTCAGTCTTCAGATATTACAACTCCTAGCCAATTAATGCATGTTGTTCGGTTTAATTTGAAGTTTAATAAAGCACCTCAAATTCATGATATAAATGCATCAATCGCTAGTCGAAACACAGTATCTGTTACCACGAAATTTGATTCTAATATTGTATTTGAAATGGGGAGAAGGTATAGTCGATATGGAAGGCTATTTTCTCATTCAATTTTGAATAATAATAACTTATTATTCGATTATACTAAAGGGCAAATTAAAGGCTGGGCTTTTATACCACAAGAAGGAAATACCATTTTATCAACTTTACATGCTTTTTTACTTCAAACGAATACGATAGATGAAGCGCATATAATGAATATCCTAACTAAGGATTTAGTAAGAGCAAGTTGGTAATTATTACCTTTTAACAATACGTTTTATTACACGTAGTTTGTGAGTGTGTATTTTCTTTTCAACATTAAATATACCAGTGTGATCTAAGCGATCAATACGTACGTGCCCATGCGCGTGTATGATATAATGATCTTCCATGATAATACCTACATGGGTGATATTACCTTCATTGTCATCAAAAAAGGCCAAATCACCAGGAGTGCTTTCTTCAATAAAACTAAGTGCTTCTCCTTGATTAGCTTGTAAAGAAGCGTCTCTTTTTAGTAAATGCCCATTTAATAGATAAACCATTTGAGTAAAGCCACTACAATCTATACCAAAATGTGTTTTTCCACCCCATTGGTAAGGGGTGTTGAGGTAATTAAGGGCTGTTTCTATAATATTAGCCTTAGGTGATTTTTCTTGAATAAAATTACCTTCAAATTGATGTTCAAGTAATTGCAAGCTATTTAAACTAGCTCCCATAGTAACAGGTAGTAATTGTTGATTAGGGAGTTGGATAAAATCGACTAAATCAGTTACCAGTTTTGGTTTTTCGAGGATAAGTTTTTTGTAGTCTTCTTCTTCGATAAATCGGAATTGTTTGTTGTCAATCCAACCGTCATACTTGTCCAAGTGTAATCGAATACGGCTCCACTTCTTGCGTACTTCTACAACTTTGAATAATTCACCATAAAGTACCTGTGTTACCTGTTCGGCAGTATCCGAAGGGGATTCTCTTAATGCAGAAACACTTAAAAACGCTACTCCGTATTGCATAAAAAAAGAAGGCTATAAAAAGCTAAACTTTATAATTAGGGTTTTCAATAATAATAGCCGATGCGCCTCCGCCTCCATTACAAATGACAGCAGCACCGTAACGACCATTCTCGTTTTTCAACGCGTGCGCTAAAGTAGTTAAAATTCTTGCACCAGAACATCCTAAAGGGTGTCCAAGAGCAACACTTCCTCCATAAATATTTAATTTTTCAGAAGGAATCCCTAATTTTTTTTGGTTTGCAATGGCTACAACTGAAAAAGCCTCATTAATTTCAAATAAATCGATTTCATCTATAGTTAATCCAACACTCTCTAAAGCCTTTGGTAATGCTATAGAAGGAGCAGTAGTAAACCACTTAGGTTCTTGAGAAGCATCAGCGTAACCTATGATATTTGCTAAAGGCGTAAGGTGCTTTTCTTTAATATATTTTGAAGAACATAATACCAACGCAGCAGCACCATCATTGAGTGTAGATGCATTGGCAGCTGTCACGGTACCTTCTTTAGAGAAAGCTGGTTTAAGATTAGGTATTTTATCAAAAAAAACATTGTTAAATTCTTCATCTTTAGAGATAATTGTTTCCCCTTTGCGGTGTTTTACGGTTACAGGAGTAACCTCACTGTCAAATTTCCCTTGTACCCATGCATTAGCAGCTTTTTTGTATGAGTCAGTAGCATATGCGTCTTGATCTTCTCTAGAAATATTATAAGTACTAGCACAGAGATCAGCAAATTGCCCCATACTTTGTCCTGATAATGCATCCGTCAACCCATCTTTCAATAACCCATCGACAAACGTATTATTTCCAAATTTGGTGGGATTTCTTAAGTGTGTATAATGAGGTATCTGACTCATGTTTTCCATTCCTCCAGCAACAATAACATCATGATCTCCCAAACGAATGCTTTGTGTGGCTATTTGTATAGCTTTCATTCCGCTAGCACAGACTTTAT
The DNA here is from genome assembly GCA_947493035.1 of uncultured Aquimarina sp. Lineage (GTDB taxonomy): Bacteria > Bacteroidota > Bacteroidia > Flavobacteriales > Flavobacteriaceae > Aquimarina. Next base: position 69,521 of record CANLOW010000005.1, on the reverse strand, counting down.
TAATTGTGCTGCAGGGTACATCTTTTGGGATTTGAGCATGAAGAGCACTTTGTTTAGCAGGAGCTTGTCCGCAATTAGCATTAACAACGTGCCCCATAATTACTTCCTCGATTTCTGAAGAAGGAACATTAGCTTTTTCGATAGCAGCATGAATGGAGATTCCTCCAAGTGTTGGGGCGTCAATCGTAGATATACCACCTAAAAAACTTCCTATAGGTGTGCGTTGAGCGCTTAAAATAGCGACTTTAAAAGTGTTTTTTATACTCATATTTCTAAATATACAGAAAATATAGATTTAAACATAGGTTTGTCAACTGAGTGCTTTGTTTTAAATTGCATTATATGAGTGATCTTAAAAATTCCTTTTACTTAAAGCAGCCTGTCTTATATAAGGTGTTCATTTTTGTGTTGGCAACTGTGTTGATGGTGTATATGTTTCCTAAAAAAGGAAAATTCAAATATCAGTTCACTAAAGGAAAGCCTTGGCAGTATGAAAATTTATATGCTCCATTTGATTTTGGGATACTAAAATCACAAGAAGACATTGAATCGGAAAAGGAAGGGTTAAGAACGAATGCGATTCCCTATTTTGAAGTTGATAAAAATGTGTCTAAATCAGTAAGAGATAAGTTAGATGAAGCTTATGTAAGGGTATTAAAGGATTCTACATTTACTAATAAAGAGCATTACAATTATATCAAGCGAAAATTAGACTGGATATATAAGCAGGGGGTGCTTAATAAATCATATGCTTATGCTAAGGATAGAAAGGTATATAAAAAAATTGGGAATACTGTTTCTCAAGAATCTTTCAAGAATTTTTTAGAGATAAATTCTCTTTCCGAAGTTTTAAAGAAAGAGCTAGAAGTACGTTTCCCTGAAGAAAAAGATAAGTTTCTGTTCTTGTTTTATGAGATTGTGAAACCTAATGTGGCATTAGATAAATCTTTAACAAATGAGACGATTGAAGAAGCGATATCTAAAGTGCTAGAAACGCGAGGGAGTATTGGTGAAGATGCTAGGATTATTGCCAAAGGAGAGATGATAGATAAGGATAAGTTTCAGATTCTTAAATCACTACAATTGCAATATGAATCGGAGTTGTGGACAAAAAGTAAGAAGAATTGGATTGTGTTTGGTTATACACTTTTAGTAGCGCTTGCTATGATGATGTTATTTCTATTTATTAAAAAATACAGAAAAGAGGTCTATGAGAATAATACAAAATTAACCTTTGTGTTATTCAATATGTTATTGATGGTGTTGTTGACTAATTTGGTGGTCAAGTTTAATCCTGGATACGTCTATATCGTACCAATATGTATTCTACCTTTAATTATAAAAGCATTTTTTGATGCAAGATTGGGTTTGTTTACGCATGTTATTACAGTATTGATTTTAGGGTTTATTGTTCCTAATAGTTTCGAATATATGTTTTTGCAAATTATCGCAGGAATAGTGACCATTTTGACAGTATCTGAATTATATAAGAGGGCTAATTTATTTATTTCTGTTGGGCAAATAACAATAGTATACTTTTTAGCATTCATGGCATTTTATCTTATTCAACAAGGAGGAATCGAAGATGTAAAAGAATTGCAGCCCTTATTGCTTTTTGTTCTTTGCGGTTTTGCTACGTTGATAGTACATCCTTTGATTTATGGCTTTGAAAAGATATTTGGTCTAGTTTCTGATGTATCTCTGTTAGAATTGAGTGATACAAATTCTGAGTTATTGAAAGAGTTATCAAATAAAGCACCCGGAACATTTCATCACTCATTAAATGTTGCTAATATCGCAGAGGCTGCAGCTAATGAAATAGGAGCTAATGCAATGCTAGTAAGGGTAGGGGCTTTATATCATGATGTAGGGAAAATTAAAAACCCTACCTTTTTTATTGAAAATCAAGTAAATGGTGTAAATCCTCACGATAATTTGTCGCCTAAGGAGAGTGCTAGAGTAATTATTAATCATGCTATTAATGGTATAGAAGTAGCTAAGAAATATAATATACCTGATAGAGTAATTGATTTTATTAGAACTCATCATGGTACTAGTACCGTTTATTATTTTTTTAAGAAAGAGCAAGAGAATAACCCAGAAGTGTCTATCAACGATTTTCAATACCCAGGGCCTGTTCCATTTTCTAAAGAAACGGCTATATTAATGATGGCCGATAGTGTAGAGGCAGCTTCAAAAAGTTTGAAACAGCCTACAAGTTCTTTAATTGATAATTTCGTAGAAAAGATTATTGATAAACAAATGAGCGAAAGTCAATTTTTGAATGCAGATATTACTTTCAAAGAAATTCAGCAAATAAAGAAGGTTATGAAGCGAAAATTGAATAATATATATCATTTAAGGGTAGAGTACCCAGAGTAGTTGTCAAGTTTTCTTATTTTAGAACTTTAAAAATAAAATAGAGAGTTATCCGTTAATAGTTGAGGAAGTCAATGACTAAGATAATTTTCGTAATTGCCCATAATAAACATTACATGAATAGATTACTGTTATTAGTTGCTTTTTTTGTTACTATGTTAACAACACAAACAACTTATGCTCAACTTCCGCATTGCTGTAAAAAAAAGGTAAGAATAAGGAAGCAGAGCCGTAGAGCAAGAGGTGTGCTGGTTGGAGTAAAAGGTAAAGATGATACGAAGTCATTTCGTAAGAGAGAAAGAGAGAGAGCAAAAGCTTTTAAAGCAGCTGAGCGTAAAAAACGTTTAGATGAAAAAAATAAAGCAAAAGATTCAATATCTAATATTGCTGAGAAAAAACCTGTCAAACCAAAAACAGATAGTGAAAGAGTAGATGATTTATTAAAAATATTTGAGGAAGAAGAAAAGAATCTAGATGATGATTGATCTTTCTTAAGTATTTCAGGCAAATTGAACTGTAATTCAATTTTAGGTGAGACTCAGTGTTGGAATAAGAAGAAATAAAAAGGTCGCAATTTTTAAAATTGCGACCTTTTTTATATCGAGATGTTATATTAGAATTATTGAAATAAAATTACTTTACTTGGTTAACTATCGCTTTGAACGCCTCTGGGTTGTTCATTGCTAAGTCAGCCAACACCTTACGGTTAAGCTCGATGTTATTAGCTTTTAATTTCCCCATAAATACAGAGTAAGACAATCCTTCTTGTCTTGCACCTGCGTTAATACGAGTAATCCATAAAGCTCTGAAAGTTCTCTTTTTATTTCTACGGTCTCTGTAAGCATATGACATTGCTTTGTCCACCGCGTTTTTAGCTACTGTCCATACGTTTTTACGACGTCCGAAGTAACCTTTTGCTTGTTTTAAGACTTTTTTTCTACGTGCTCTTTTAGCAACTGAATTTACTGATCTAGGCATAATTTAATTTTTTTTAGTAGCAGGCGGTTCATTTTGTATAGTTCAGAAAATAGAACTAACTCATAACTCTTTGGTTTATTTGCCCGACTCCTTGGTTTATAAAATTTTAACCGACTTGGTATAAAAAATTACTTTAAACGTAATTGAGTTTTTATACTGTCTTCATCGCTTTTGTGCACTAATGTTGAGTGCGTCAAAGCTAGCTTACGTTTCTTAGACTTCTTTGTTAAGATATGACTCTTAAACGCGTGCTTTCTTTTTAATTTTCCAGTACCTGTAAGCTTAAAACGCTTTTTAGCACTAGATTTAGTTTTCATTTTAGGCATAATATCCTTATTGTTTTATATATAAATCTCGATATATACTTATTTAAACTGTAAGCTATTAAGCTTTTAGTTTTCTGTAATAATTCAAAGAGTATCTTGTTTGATTATTATCAATGATAATCGATAATGAAAATTAAAGATCTTCTCAAATTATTTATTTAGGTTTCTTGGGTGCGATAAACATAATCATACGTTTACCTTCTAGTTTAGGCATTTGCTCAACTTTACCTAGATCTTCCAATTCTTGTGCTAATTTTAACAACAAGATTTGTCCTTGATCTTTGTAAATAATCGAACGTCCTTTAAAGAAAACATAAGCCTTCAATTTAGCTCCTTCTTCGAGAAATTTGATAGCATGTTTCTTTTTAAATTCGTAATCATGCTCGTCCGTGTTAGGGCCAAAACGAATTTCTTTTACAACTACCTTAGAGGCTTTTGCTTTTAATGCTTTATCACGCTTCTTTTGTTCGTAAAGGAACTTTTTATAGTCCATTATTTTACAAACAGGGGGATCGGCTTTAGGAGAAATTTCAACTAAATCTAGTTCCTGTTCCTCAGCCATACCTAATGCTTTGCGAGTTTTGTATATACCCACTTCCACATTTTCACCAACTAAACGAATTTCAGGCACACGAATTTTGTCATTAATTCTGTGTGGATCTTCTTTAATCTCTCTAACAGGTCTCCTGGTTCTTTTTCTACGAATTGCTATGGCGTACTAAATTTTAGGTTAATATATGTTACTAAAGTAATCAATATTAGTTGTTAGTATTGAATACTTTAAGTGTTTTACTTATTTCTTTTTTAATCAATAAAGCGAAGTCTTCAATCGAAAGACTACCAACTTCTTCTTTATTTCCGTGTTTACGAACTGAAACCATACCTTCTTTCTCTTCATTCTCTCCAATGATAAGCATATAAGGATACTTATTCATTTCTGCTTCACGAATTTTCTTGCCAATGGTCTCGTTACGATTATCTACAAGGCTGCGAATTTCGTAATTTTCTAGTTCATTTAAAACTTTTTCAGCGTAATTTTCGTATTTCTCACTCAAAGACAGTATAATTACCTGTTCTGGCATTAGCCAAAGTGGGAAATTACCTCCTGTATGTTCTAAAAGAATAGCAATAAAACGCTCCAAACTTCCAAAAGGCGCACGGTGAATCATCACTGGGCGGTGCATTTCGTTGTCTGATCCTTTATAATGAAGATCAAAACGTTCTGGTAAATTATAATCTACTTGTATAGTACCTAGTTGCCAGCTTCTTCCAAGAGCATCCTTAACCATGAAATCAAGTTTAGGGCCGTAAAATGCAGCTTCGCCAGATTCAACTACATAATCTAAACCTTTTTCTTTAGCAGCATTGATAATAGCTTGCTCTGCCTTTTCCCAGTTTTCGGTATCTCCAATGTATTTTTCTGGTTTTTCTAGATCACGTACAGAAACTTGAGCTGTAAAATTTTCAAAACCTAGAGAACCGAATACGTATAATACTAGGTCAATTACATTTTTAAATTCTTTGTCTAACTGATCTGGTGTACAGAAAATATGAGCATCATCTTGTGTGAAACCACGTACACGTGTTAATCCATGTAGTTCACCACTTTGTTCGTAACGATATACCGTACCAAATTCTGCATAACGAATTGGTAAATCACGATACGACCAAGGACCACTTTTGTATATTTCACAATGATGAGGGCAGTTCATTGGTTTTAGTAAAAACTCCTCTCCATCTGCAGGTGTGCTAATAGGTTGAAAACTATCTTCACCATATTTAGCGTAGTGACCTGAAGTTACATATAATTCTTTTTGACCAATATGTGGAGTGACTACCATTTCATATCCAGCCTTTTTTTGTGCTTTCTTTAAAAATTGCTCTAAACGATCACGTAAGGCAGCTCCTTTAGGAAGCCAAAGAGGTAATCCTTGACCAACACGTTGAGAAAAGGTGAATAAACCTAGTTCTTTACCAAGTTTTCTGTGATCTCGGCGTTTAGCTTCTTCTAATAGTTCTAGATATTGTTTTAACTCTTTCTGTTTAGGAAATGATGTTCCGTAAATACGAGTTAGCTGCTTGTTGTTTTCATCACCGCGCCAATAAGCACCAGCAATATTCATTAATTTTACCGCTTTTATATATCCAGTATGAGGTAAGTGTCCCCCGCGACATAAATCAGAAAAATCATCGTGATGACAGAAAGTAATAGTACCGTCTTCAAGATTTTCAATTAACTCAACTTTATATTCGTTTCCTTGTTCTGTATATTTTGCTAAAGCATCAGCTTTAGAAATAGCTTTTAGTCTAAACTCATGTTTGCCACGAGCAATTTCTAACATTTTATCCTCAATTTTCTTGAAGTCTTTGTCTGATATTGTTTGTTCTCCTAGATCTACATCGTAATAGAAACCATTTTCTATAGCAGGCCCAATACTTAGTTTTATACCTGGGTATAATTGCTCTAAAGCTTGTGCTAAGACGTGGGCTGAAGAGTGACGGAAAGCTTCTTTTCCCTCTTTGTCATTCCAAGTAAATAATGTTAAACTACCATCTTGGGTTAATGGGGTGCTTGTTTCAACAATACGATCATCAAATTTTGCTGAAATCACGTTTCTTGCTAATCCTTCACTGATACTTTTAGCTACGTCCATTGCTGTAGCTCCGCTTTCAAATTGTTTTACCGAACCGTCTGGTAATGTAATATTTATCATATTCTGCTTAGAAAATTTTTGCCTTGCGATTACAAGTTCGAAGGCAATTCTTGATTACCAACAAATATAATTGGTTTATGTAGAATATGGCACAGTTTTAATTCAATAATAATTTAAATAACAAGTGTTTTTTATTATGCTTAAAGTGTTACTGTTATTGTCATATTTGAAGTTAACAGGTTGCGTAAATTTGATTTTGAGAGAATTTAATTCCAATAATCAAAAACAAATGCGTCTTTAATTATGGGTTTTACAATTTTAAGAAGTTCAAGGTGGTCTTTGTGGTGTAAATAGGTTTCTAAATCTTCTTGAGTTTTAAATGTCAGGGTAAAACAGTGGGTAAAACCTTTATCGTGACCTTCTTTACTGGTATTAGTTCCCCATTCGAAATTATCAATAACAGTAATTTTATTTTTTAAATCAATGAAACTATTGACAGCATTTTCTACTTCTTTTTTTGGAGCTTCGTCTTTGTAAGTAAGGCACACTAAGTGTCTTAAAACACTAGATGATTTCGTTGTTGCTTCCGGATTTTTAAGTATTTGATAAGAGAAAAATTGCTTTAAGCTTTGGTCAACAGAACCCGCTAAAAAGAAATAGTTGTCCTTAATTTTTATGGATGACATTCCATAGTATATTGGATACTTAACAGGTAATGTAGTTAAGGGTTCTAAAATACCAGAGGTATTTAACTCTAATAGTTGAATGCTATGATCGTCTTTCGTAGCTACTGCTACATAAGCTTTTTGCTCATCAATTTTTAGGACATCAATTTTAGTTTGTCCTGCTAATAGTGTCTTTTCATTATTTACATAAACGGAATGAGGTTGAATTTCTCCTTTTTTAGAGATCTTAAATATGCTAACGCCATCTCCATGGTAGATAAAGTCTTTTTTCTTAATAAACTCTATTCTTTTATAGTACTTGTGGTGTCTATGTCCTACAATGACATAGTGATTGCCATTTAATGTAACTCCATTTACAGGATAAGTTCCCGTTAAATATCGATCGGTAGTATTGTCAGAAATATTGCTTACATTTTTGAATGTACCATCATCGTAAACCCTAAAGCTGCTGATTCCATTATCATGGAATCCACCTGTAAAAAGAAATGTTTTTCCATTAATTACATGAGTGTACATACCTATAATTCCATCGGTGTGAATAGTATCATCATCTTGTAGTGATGTGACATGAGATAGTGAGCCGTCTTTAGAAATTTTAAAAGAGCTTAAACCAGGAGTGCTCTCCAATCCTCCGACAAAGAGATAGGAAGTATTTTTCATATGAATTACTTCTAGTGTAATGACAGTACCTAGGTAAGTTTCAGGTGTATCTTTAAGGATAAAAACACGATCTAATTTACCTGTCGTAGCTATTTTAAAAACTTCAACAGAATTGTCTCCTTTATTACCAACAAATAAGAAATCATTACCTTCAATACGATCTGCAATTAGACCTCTAGAAGGCCCATTTTCGTTGTTTAAACGGTAAGATGCTATTTTAGAAAGTGCTCCTTTTGGACTGATTTCAAAAGCCTCTATGATTCCACCATCTCCACCTGAGTATGCGAAATTTTCATCTCCAATACTATATGTGGTAGAAGTAACCGTGTTATGAGAGGTCGTTTCCATTCCTACTTCTAGTGAAGTATGATGATTTGAGTTTTGTAAAGATTGCGCTAGGGTTGAGTATGTTGTTATTAAGGTAACTATTCCGCTTATAATGGTGCTTGTGTAATTCATTGTTTTAGAGTAATATTATGATGGTAGTCTTAATTTATTGCTGTAACAAAAGGTGTAATATCCTAAGGTGTGACTTGAAATTTTGTTTTTTGAGAATGTTTAGTGAGTTAACCTCGAACTAGTTTATTTCAATAGGAATTTAGCAGCGAAATAGGCTATATTTTCATCTTCATCAATAGTACCTCCACTTATGCCAATAGCTCCAATGATGTCTCCATTTTTATCCTTTAAAGGGACACCTCCAGGAAAGGTAATGAGTCCTCTATTTGAATGTTCTATATTATAAATGACACCTCCTGGTTGTGTTAATTTTCCTAGATCACGAGTAGAAGTATTAAAATAACGTGCTGTTTTAGCTTTTTTTATGGCAACATCAATACTACCTAGGTAAGACCCATCCATTCGTTTAAATGCTTTTAAGTTGGCGCCTTTGTCTACGATAGCGATATTTACCAATACATTTAACTGTTTGGCTTTTTCTAAAGCTATATTGATAATTTTTGATGATTGCTCTAGGGTTATATCATTGTAATTTTGACCCAAAGAAATTTGATTTACTCCTAATAAGAGAAGTAATAAGGGGGTAAAAGCCTTTTTTTTGATTCGTATCATTGTTTGGTTATTTCTTTACGAATTTCTAAATAATGAAAGAAATAATTGTTGAACAAGTTCAATGATGCTATTTTTTTATTTTACTAAGAAATTCATGAGAAATACCAAGGTATTTGGCTATTTGTCGATTATTGAGTTTGTCAACAATAGTAGGGTAAGTGTCTATTAGATGTTGGTATCGCTCTTTTGCGGTCAAACAATGATTTCGTATCAATCGTCTTTGCCATGCAACAATAGATTTTTGAGACATAATTCGGAAAATCTTTTCCATCACTGTTAATTTTTCAAATAAAAAATCTTTGTCTGATTTCGATATTTCTAAAATAAGGCTGTCTTCTAATGCTTCTATGTTAAGTTGGGAAGGTATTCCGTTCATGAAGCTATCAATATCCATTAACCACCAGTCTTTTACAGCTATGTATAGGTTTTTTTCGTTGCCGCTTTTATCTATGCTAAACACTCTAAAACAACCTTCTAAAACAAAACCTTCAAATTTACAGACTGTCCCTTGCCTGAGTATTAAATCTCCTTTAGCTATTTTTTTAGGTTTAAATAAATCGCAAATGGTATTTAAATCACTTTCAGTGATAGGAGTTATTTTTTTGAAATATTTTTTTAAAGATTCGGTTTGCATTAGTTAATTAAGAAACTTTTTGATTCTGAATAGAATTTAAGAATTTGTGGTTAATATATGTTAAAGCTTCATGATTATATATAACAAAAATGCGTTTGTTCTATAAATTCTTTTGAAACATATTGATATAAAAAAGGCTCAAAGGAATTTTCCTTTGAGCCTTAACACTATTAACTTGAAAAAATATTATCGATTATATTGTTTCTAAAATATTATTAAGAGTTGCGCTAGGTCTCATTGCAGCGTCTACTTTGTCAGTAGAAGGGAAGTAATATCCTCCTAGTTTTTCAGCGCTACCTTGTGCATCATTTAATTCTTTAATGATAGTAGCTTCTTGAGCGAAAAGTTGCTCTGCTACTGGAGTGAACTTAGCTTTAAGTTCAGCATTCTTATCTTGGTTAGCTAAAGCTTCAGCCCAATAAGTAGCTAAATAGAAATGACTACCTCGGTTGTCTAATTCGTTTACTTTACGAGAAGGAGATTTATCATTTTCTAAGAATTTTGTAGTAGCAATATCTAAAGCTTCTGCTAATACTAAGGCGTTATCGTTGCTAGTAGTATTTCCTGTGTGCTCTAAAGAAACAGCAAGAGCTAAAAATTCTCCTAAAGAATCCCAACGTAAGTGTCCTTCTTCAACGAACTGCTGTACATGCTTAGGAGCAGAACCTCCAGCACCAGTTTCAAATAAACCACCACCATTCATTAATGGAACGATAGATAACATTTTAGCTGAAGTTCCTAGTTCTAAAATTGGGAATAAATCAGTGTTGTAATCACGTAATACATTTCCTGTTACAGAAATAGTATCTTCTCCTTTTTTCATTCTTTCTAGAGAAACTCTTGTAGCTTCAATAGGGGAGAGAATACGAATATCTAAACCGCTAGTGTCATGATTCGGTAAATATGCATTTACTTTTTCAATCAATTCACGATCGTGAGCTCTTTCTTTATTTAACCAGAAAATAGTAGGAACGTTGGTCGCACGAGCACGGTTAACAGCAAGCTTTACCCAATCTTGGATAGGTAAATCCTTAGTTTGACACATTCTCCAGATATCACCTTCTTCTACATCGTGGCTTAATAATACATTTCCTACAGCATCGATTACTTCAACTTTTCCATTCGAAGCTATTTCGAAAGTTTTATTGTGAGATCCATACTCTTCAGCTTTTTGAGCCATCAAACCAACATTAGGTACTGTACCCATTGTTGTAGGATCAAAAGCGCCATTCTTCTTACAGAATTCGATAGTTTCTTGGTAAATACCCGCATAACTACTATCAGGGATTACAGCTTTAGTATCTTGAGATTTACCTTCAGCATTCCACATTTGACCAGAGTTACGGATCATTGCTGGCATAGAAGCATCAATGATAATATCACTTGGTACATGTAGGTTAGTAATTCCTTTATCAGAATTTACCATAGCTAAATCAGGACCATTTTCTAAAGCTGCTTTGATGTCAGCATCGATTGCTGCTTTTTGATCTGCTGGTAAACTCTCGATTTTAGCAACTAAGTCACCAAAACCATTATTTTCATTAACACCTAATTGATCTAAAGTGTCAGCATGCTTAGCATAAACATCTTTAAAGAATACCTTCACTACATGTCCAAAGATGATAGGGTCAGAAACCTTCATCATCGTTGCTTTCATATGTAGAGAAAATAAAATTCCTTGATCCTTAGCGTCAGTAATTTGTTTTTCTATAAAACTTAATAACGCTTTTTTACTTAAATAAGTAGCGTCAATAACCTCACCATCCAATAAAGCTAATCCACCTAATAATTCAGTTTTGTTTCCTGAAGTATCAGTATGTTGAATCGTAACTGAAGTAGCAGAAGCTACAGTTACTGATTTTTCGTTAGCTCTAAAATCTCCACTCGCCATAGTAGACACATGAGATTTAGAATCTGAGGACCAAGCTCCCATACTATGCGGGTTGCTTTTTGCGTATTGTTTTACTGGTTTAGGAGCTCGACGATCCGAATTACCTTCACGTAACACAGGGTTTACAGCACTACCTAATACTTTAGCGTAACGTTTTTTAATATCAACCTCTGCGTCATTAGAAGGTTCGGCAGGGTAGCTAGGTATTTTGTATCCAGCAGCTTGTAATTCTGCAATAGCTGCAGTAAGCTGAGGGATAGAAGCACTAATATTTGGTAATTTTACAATGTTAGCTTCAGGAGTTTTAGCTAAAGCGCCAAGTTCGGCTAACGCATCACTAATTTTTTGATCTTCTGTTAAGAAGTCAGGGAAATTAGCTAAGATTCTTCCAGCTAAAGAAATATCTTTTGTTTCGATTTCAATATTAGCGGTTTTGGTAAAACTTTTTACGATTGGTAACCATGAATATGTTGCTAAAGCCGGTGCTTCGTCCGTCTTTGTGTACATTATTTTTGAAATCTGAGACATAATGCTTTTGTACTTTTAGTTTATACTATTTCGTTTGCGAAAAAATGCATGCGAATATACAAAATAAACCCCTTTTGTTTTTGTCTAGACTTGAATTTATAGACCTGTCAATAAAAGGCTTTAATTTTAAGATTTTGAAAAATAATAAGGGGTAAATTTATGAAGACTTGATTTTTGGGTATAAAAAAAGCCATCCTTTTGGATGGCTTTGTATTTAAAGATAAAGATATTATCTCTTTTCTTTGATACGTGCTTTCTTTCCTGTAAGCTCACGGAAGTAAAAGATACGAGCTCTACGTACTTTTCCACGCTTGTTGATTTCTATTTTTTGGATAGATGGTAAGTTCACTGGGAAAATACGCTCTACACCAACAGTACCAGACATCTTACGGATAGTAAAAGTTTCTGAACTACCAGAACCTCTTCTTTGTAATACTACACCACGGAAGAACTGAGTACGGCTTTTTTCACCTTCTTTAATTTCGTAATACACAGTGATAGTATCACCAGCTGAAAATTCAGGTAATTCGTTTCTTGTTACGAACTCATCCTGAACAAATTTGATTAAATTTTCCATTTTAGGATAAAAATAAAGTTTAGATCAAAACAACATTCACGATCATCGTCAGAGGTTGATTCAATGCGGGTGCAAAATTAGTGTTTAATATTTAATTTTCAAAGAATAAAAAATGCTCTAGTTTTCAATTTATAGTTAAACTATTAATAGCACCATTAAGGGGGTAATATTTTAAGGCTTGCCTTGAAATATTAATGATATTTTCTTTGAACGCCTTGTATCCTATGCTCCGAAGTAGTTAATTGAATTATTTCAATTCCTCTTTCAAAAAGCGTGCTGTAAAACTTTTGCGAGATTTAGCAACTTGCTCAGGTGTTCCTTTAGTAACTAATGTTCCTCCACCTTTACCACCTTCAGGTCCAATGTCGAAAATATAATCAGCTAATTTGATGACATCCATATTGTGTTCAATAATCAATACAGTATTCCCTTTGTTGACTAGATTGTCGATTACTTCCATCAGTACACGAACATCTTCGAAGTGTAAACCAGTAGTCGGTTCATCTAAGATATAAATCGTGTTTCCCGTGTCTCTTTTTGAGAGTTCACTTGCTAATTTAATACGTTGAGCTTCTCCTCCAGAAAGTGTAGTTGATTGTTGTCCAAGAGTGATATATCCAAGACCAACATCTTTAATGGTTTTTAATTTTCTGTAAATTTTTGGAATAGGCTCGAAAAAATCACAGGACTCATTAATAGTCATATTTAAAACATCCGAAATAGATTTTCCTTTATATCGAATTTCTAAAGTTTCACGATTAAAACGTTTTCCTTGGCAAGTTTCACATTCTACATGTACATCAGGTAGAAAATTCATTTCGATCACTCTTAATCCTCCTCCAGAACAAGTTTCACAACGCCCTCCTTTTACATTGAAGCTAAATCTACCCGGTTTGTAACCACGAATTTGAGCTTCAGGTGTTTGAGTAAAAAGATTTCTTATTTCAGAAAATACGCCTGTGTAAGTAGCGGGATTAGACCGTGGAGTCCTACCAATAGGAGATTGGTTAATATCAATTACTTTATCTAAATGACCGATCCCTTCTATACTTTTATAAGGCATAGGGACTTTTACGCCATTAAAGTAATGAGCATTTAATATAGGATAAAGGGTTTCGTTAATTAAGGTTGATTTTCCACTACCAGAAACTCCAGTAACTACAATTAATTTACCTAAAGGAATATCAATACTGACATTTTTTAAGTTGTTTCCAGTACACCCTTTTAGGCTTAGTGTCTTTCCATTGCCTTCTCGACGTTTTGAAGGAATTTTAATTTCTTTTTTTCCTGAGATATAGTCGGCTGTCAGTGTAGCTTCTTGGTGCAGTTTTTTTGGAGAGCCTTGGCTGATAATTTCTCCGCCAAAACGACCTGCTTTAGGGCCTATGTCAATAACATGATCAGCATTTAGAATCATGTCCTTGTCGTGTTCAACAACGATAATTGAGTTTCCTATATCTCGAAGTTGTATAAGTGAGTTAATTAATTTTTCATTGTCACGCTGGTGCAATCCAATCGAAGGCTCATCTAATATGTATAATACACCAACTAATTGTGACCCAATTTGTGTGGCTAACCTAATACGTTGCGCTTCTCCGCCAGATAATGATTTGCTACTTCGATTTAAGGATAAGTAAGTTAATCCAACATCTACTAAAAATTGTATGCGAGTACTAATCTCTTTAACAACCTCTGCGGCAATTTTGGTTTGTGTATCGCTAAGCTGCTTTGGTAAGTCTAAGAACCATTGTTGTAATTCTAGAATGTCCATTTGAGCTAACTCAGCAATATTTTTATTGTTTATTTTAAAATTGAGAGCTTCTTTCTGTAACCGACTTCCATTACATTGTGAACAAATATTATTGTCCATATATTCTAATGCCCATCTTTTTAAAGAGGTAGAGTCACTATTTTTATAAGTACTTTCTATGAATGAGATGACACCTTCAAAGTCAATTTTGTAGTTGCGAGCGACACCTAAGTCTTTACTATTGATGGTGAATTTTTCTTTTCCACCATGCAGAATCATTTCTAAAGCGGCCTTGGGTATTTTGCTTATAGGACCCATTAAAGCAAAGTCGTACTTCAAGGCTATCAATTCTAGTTGTTTAAAGATCCAACTGCTTTTTTGAGGTCCAAGCGGAGTCATACCACCTTTTTTGATAGAAATACTATCATCAGGAATTATCTTTTCAGGGTTAACCTCATATACATTACCGATTCCATTGCATTTAGGACAAGCTCCTTTGGGCGAGTTGAAAGAAAAATTGTTAGGTTCTGGGTTTGGATAAGATATACCTGAGGAAGGGCACATGAGATCTCTACTAAAAAAACGTCCTTTCGTTTCACCATGCTCTATGACCATAAGTACATTGTCACCATGATACATAGCTGTTTTAATACTTTCACTAAGCCTTTTTAAGGTGTCTTCGTCTTCTTTTATAGCTAATCGATCAATGACGATTTCAATATCATGAGTTTTATATCGATCGAGTTTCATTCCTTTTTCGATATCTTTAATTTCCCCGTCAACTCTAACTTTTATAAAACCTTGTTTAGCTATTTGTTCAAATAATTCGCGATAGTGTCCTTTTCTAGATCGAATAACAGGAGCAACAATATTGATTCTTTTTTCAAGGAAATGTTTTTTTATAAGCTCAAGGATTTGATCATCCGAGTAACTAACCATTTTTTCTCCTGTCTCATAGCTAAAAGCATCACTAGCCCTTGCAAATAGTAGTCTTAAAAAATCATAAATTTCTGTAATAGTCCCAACGGTACTTCTCGGGCTTTTGCTTGTTGTTTTTTGTTCAATAGCGATTACAGGTGATAAGCCATCAATTTTATCAACATCAGGGCGTTCTAACCCTCCCAGAAATTGACGCGCGTAAGCAGAAAAAGTTTCAATGTATCGACGTTGTCCTTCGGCATAAATCGTGTCGAAAGCTAAAGAAGATTTTCCGGAACCTGAAAGCCCTGTAATTACGACTAATTGGTCTCTTGGAATGGTAACATCTATATTTTTTAAATTATGAGCACGCGCTCCCTGAACTACAATGTGGTTATCAATCTGCATAGCTGCTAAATTAGAAAATTCGTTAGCAATGACCATCTATATTTATTGAATATAGAGTTAAAGTAACTTTTGCAATTGTCTAAGGTCTTCTTCTTAGAAAAACAGCAACACGTGCGTCACGGACATTGCCAGTGTCACTTACTGTTATAAAACCTAAACTAGTACCGGCAGGTATGTTGACAGGAGTACTTAAAACTTCTGTATACACCATATTATTAGCTACACCACCCGCACTAGCATTGATAGTGAATAAAACAGAGTTGTCGACTGTGTTTACTACATTTATCTGTGCGGTACTCGTAGCAGAATTGCCATCTGCATTAAAACTAACAGCGTAAGCTTCCCAGTCTTCAGGTAAGGGAATACCAATACGCCCTGTTGAGTTGTCTCCAAATGACCATTCTTGGCTATTGGTGTCTAGAGTACCACCTTCTTCAGCCCAAATCACAATTTTTTCATAAGCAATACCACCTGCTGAAGTATTCGTTTGTACAATACTTCCGTCATTGGTTACGCCAAGTAATTTAGCAGGGCTATTGTCATCGAATGTTGTTGATAATCCGTATGCAGGTATTTGTACTTGATTATTCGATTTTAAAACAAATGTATTAGCTAACCCTAAGCCGCCAACTTCGGTACCATAATTTCTTATCTGAAAACTATTATCATCATTGTTGTTAATAAGAGCCCAGTTATAAATTACATTGGCGCCTGAAGCATCTTTATTTACAAAAAAGAAGAATGCGTCGTCTCCAAATCGATCTAATCTAATACCTCCATTTTCGCCAGCAACATGGAATTGTCTTTCAGGAGTAAAAGCCCCAGTTCCAACACCAACATTACCAGTACTATCAATGAAAAAACCTTCGTTGTCACTATCGCCACTTAACCAAAAACCATTCGTTCGGATATTTTGAGTTGCAAAATGATTTCCAAGATTATCAGCCGTCATAGTAATCCAGGCAGAGCCGTTGTACATATACAAAACATTTTCAGTGTTACTATACATTAGTGAGCCTTCTTGAGCTCCAGTAATTGCAATGATTTCACTTGTAGTAGCATTAGGGATGCCTAAAACTGAACCTGCATCTTGCGCATAGGCTACTGAAAACCCAAAGAATAAAAGGAAAAATAGCTTAAAATGTTTAGTCATTGTCGAAGTTTTTAGGGGTTGTTAAGTGTTGGTATTCATAAAATTACCTATTTTACATCTCTATAAGATATAAAATATAAATATATGATTTTAGGAATAGGATCAAGAATTAAGCATTCTCAATATGGAATGGGAGTAGTGACTAATGTAACTTCAAAAATGTATTGGGTTACATTTATTGATAAAGGTTTGGAAACTATAGAAGTTGATGAGGATTTTGAAGTAATTGAAGCAGTAGAAGATGAAGTGGATGCTGTGAGTTTTTATGAGGTTGAAACGATTTTTAAGAAGCTATTAAAGAAGTATTCGGATATTTCAGAGATAATTCCAATCGCTGATAAATGGAAGGGAGGGACGTTATCTCTTATTCCAGGTGATGAAAATTTGAAATCTAAAGAGATTCCTATTGATAGCTTTTTTCATAAGGTAGTAATGGTACGGGATCGTATCCGAGTTATGGAACAAAAGATCAATAGCTCGAAAACATTAGATGATCAAGACAAAATTGATTTGCAACAATATATTACGCGTATTTATGGAAGCTTAACGACATTTAATGTGTTATTCAAGAATAGTGATCATAATTTTAAAGGTGCAGGAGGGAAATAGTTAACACCTCAATGCTAATATCGCTTATCATTAAACTCGACTATTTTACTATAATTATAATATTATAATTGCGTTTAATGGTTAGTGTAAAGCGTTATGCATTGTTAATCAAGTGTATTTTCTTTTTCTCCAAAACACAAACCCTAGATATCCTAGATTTACCATTAGAAGAGGGAGTAGTAAGCATATCCATTGCCATTTTGTTTTAAATATAGATACCTTTTCTAAATCTAAAGAAGGAATGATCAGTTGTTTAGATTTTAAAGAAACTAAGCCTTCATTGCCTAATAAATAATGGGTAGCGTTGCTTAGGAAATCTTTATTTCCATAAGTCTTTCGGCTAATAGGGTCAAAACCTAATTCTAATGGAGTTTGTTGTTGTACCCCATTTTTAATGATATCACCGTCAGACACTATTAATAATTTCGATGGTTTTCCTTTCTCTTGAAAGTTGGGTGTTTTAAAAGGTAGAATACGCTGGCTGTAACAACTTTTAAAGCTTCCCTCTAATAAAACCCCGATATTTTGGATTCCATTACTGTAGTAAGTTTCAGGTTTTGGTGTTAAGCTGTTGGCAATATTCATTTCGAATGGTACTCCTTGAGTTTTGGTGAAAGGAGAACTTTGTAATAGGATTGTTTTTTTAATACCGTTTTTCAAGGTATCAATAGGGTTTGCAAAATCACATTTTACAGGAGGCAAATTAGAGGCTAAAATATGTTTATTAGGATATCTTGTCAAAGGTGAGTACCCCCATGGATAAGGAACATATTGTGTGTTACTATCATTTCCTTTTGCTAGGATTAATGGGTCTCCGTATAAATCATCAATTAATTGAGGTGTTATACGGGCTCCATAAGAAAAGAAGAAATCATTCAATTTTAAATCACGATACCAAGCTAAACTTTTTTGTTTGGTTGTATTGAAAATACTGTCTTTTTCAGCAATAACCATATCGATCAAGTGCATTTGTGCTCGTCCAGAAAGTAAATGCTGATCTAGTATTTGCTTACCTTTTTCTGAAAAGGATTGTGTGGGTTTAGCATTAATAACTAAATCAAATTCCTTTAATCGATCTAATGTTTTTACAGGATCTGTTTTAGCTGAATCCAATGTAAAAGGAGCAACACGATAATGTTTTTGAATAGTTTTGATATAATCGGCTATGTAAATGTCTTTTAACTGTTCATTACCTTTTAGTATAGCGACCTTTTTTGTTTTCCCTACCGTTAGCTGTTGTATCGCGTCAGTAAAGGCGTATTCTAATTTAGCTACAGACTTATTAATGCGTTCGTTGGTAGTTGCACCTAAACCATTTTGAAGTAAAGGGATTTTTACTGTTTTGTTTTTTAGATAGGCCATAGCCCACGGCACTACAACTTCTTTTTTTAACACTCCTTCAAATTGAGTGCTGACTTCAGCAGGGGTTAACCCAAGACGCTGTAATTCCTTTAAGTTCTGATCTCTTATTTCAACAGGCTCTAAAGGATTCGTGAAAGAGAATTTAATGTTAGGGTTTTGTGCAGCATATGTTTCTAATAGCTGTTTGGTTTCTCGTTGTAGTTGTTTGAATTCAGGAGGTAAGTTCCCTTCCAATAATATATCAATTGCAATGGGATTAGCTACTTTTAGTAGGCTTTCTTTTGTGGTGTCAGAAAGACTAAAACGTTTATTTTGGGTAAGGTCAAGTCTTTGGTATTTCCAATTACCTAAGATTAATATAGTACAAGCTATTATTATTTGAACCCCAACTTTTTTTATAGAATCTTTATGATTGTTTCTAGAAATTAAAAGGCTAGTAACTTTTAAGAATATAAAAGTGATCACTAGAAAGTAGATCATATCTCTACTGTCTAAAACTCCTTGATTGATTCGGTTGTAGTGATAAGCTAGTCCTATTTGGTCTAAGGCTACGCCAGAATTTAATTCACTAAAAAACGAAAATCCATAATAAGCGCCCAAGCATACGATAACACTTAATATTAAGGCAATGGTTTGATTAGAAGATAGGGTAGAGGTGAAAATCCCAATAGCAGTATATGTAGCGCCAAGTAAAAGTAAAGCTATATATGAACTTGCTATAGCACCGAAATCTATATTTTGATTTTCATTTATTAAGGAATGAATAGCAAATGCATACACTAAAGTAGGTAGTAATGCTAATATTAAAATAGCCCATACCCCTAGAAATTTTCCTAAAACAAGTTTGTTAGTGCTAATAGGTTTAGTTAATAATAATTCGAGAGTACCTAGCTTTTTTTCTTCAGCAAATGATTGCATACAGATTGCAGGTATCAATATTAGAAGTAGCCAAGGAGCCATTTCAAAAAAAGTGCTTAAGCTAGCAAAACCGCTGTCAAAGATGTTTTGATTGCCATGTAGAAACCATAAAGAGATTCCTGTAACAAATAAAAATACGCTTAGAAAAATGTAACCTATAGTGGTTGCAAAGAAGTGGCGTAATTCTTTAAAAAAAATAGCAAGCATTAATCCTAGTATTATAAAGCAAACATAATATAAACTTTTCCTTTTATTTTTTATTGCAAAAAAAAATATCGGGAGTTACCCCGATATTCTTTAATCTAAATGGTTTTAAGAAAATCTATCACTAATATTAATTGCTATTCTATCTTTCCCAAATTCGTACTATTAGGTTTTGGTAAATATATCCTTCCCACCTATGTATGTTTAAGGGGTGATTTATAAACCCACCTTTAATTTTCATCCATACTTTTTCATTGGCTTTATCTTGCCAATATGCAGCTGTAGGAGACTCTTTTACTTCTTGAAAGTTTGATTTTTTTATAAATTCCAAAAAGTCTATGTCTTTTTCAAGTGTGAAATTTTTGTCATAACCTCTAACAGTAGCATTCTTTTTTCCTGAAAATTCGAAGGCAATTAAAAGTTCGTCATTCTCAGTTAAGAAATTTTGAGCTGAGAATTGCTCATCGTAAATATCATTTAATAAGGGAAATTCAACTTCAAAAACGCCATCTTTTTTAGCTGCGAAATCTTTCATGTTTTGAAGTAGATCAGAATCGTTGAAATGTAAAGTGAAATTATCAACTTCTTTAAGTTGGTTATCGTATCGCGTAAATTTCATTTCAGTCCTTCCGTTAAGGTGAAAACTACCATTCGCACTTTTTGCAGCAAAACCATCTATGCCATAGAAAGTCCCTTCTATACTTACCCCTCCACTAACTTCAGTGTTTGGAGTTATATTTGAGATAGTTGAGCTTCCGTATGTATAGAAAGGCTTGTCAGGAACCAAATAATTGTTGATAGGACCCCATTGTCCTTGAGGATCCCATACAGCGCCGGCTAAGTTAAAGTGAGGTTTTATTGGGTCTACATGACCAGGGTTATTTGCTTCACTTGCTGTTATTCTTACACCAGGATGACTGTTTATTAGTATGTTAGATTTACTTAGCCAGTGCCCTTTTTCTACAGGTCTTAAGTAGTAATCAGTTATGCCGAACACTCCTGAATCAGCACCATCAGTAGGTTGAAAATTAATGGCAATGTTTCCTTGGATATCGAATGTGTGATGATAACTAGCAAATGCATTATGTACATGTTCATCATTAATTTTTGAAGCATTGTATTTGTAGTTTAAACTTCGTCCCACAACTAGTCCACCTATAATTAACCCTCTTATACCAGAACCAGCAAAAAAAGTATCCTGATTATCTGCTCCAACGGCTTCTAATGCATTCACATGTGTTGCTCTCTCCCATGCTACAGCATGGCTTTTCCAAGCGCTAAATCTTTTAATATTGAATCGCTGCCAAGTGTCTCTTGGAAATTTCACATTTCTCCCAGTTTCGTCAGAAATATAATTTTTAAACAAGCCTCGACCTGTTTTACCTAATTTATTTATTTCAGGATTATCGTTATGTAGCGCATCTCCGCGACAAGTATGTGCTGTGTTATTTTCAAATACTCCAAAAGGGATTCTTCGAGGTACCATTAATTTTCCGTCATCATAAAGTGCTTCTGAACTTTCGCCAAGCGGAGCGTCAGGAAATGCTAACCAATACCCGGTTCCTTGAGAATCCCCAACATGATTGTTGATAGTTGTGTTATCAGGATTACTAATCCAAAAACCAGAAGCACCTCTATTATTGTTGCCTTTTTGTATTTCGTGTAGTTTCAATGCAAATTGTTCGCCAGGACTTCGCACTTTTAATACTAAGTTATTGTCAAAAGTATTTCTACGTTCGGCAGCATCTTCTGTGAAAATGGCGTGTCCCTTAGTGTCGAATACTACATTGTTTTTTACTAGAGTTCCGTTAGTTCCATGGACAACAATTCCTCTATTCATAGATACATTAATTGTCGAGTTTTTAATGTATTGTCCAGTAGCATCACCTAAATTTTCTGATCCTTTGTAACTTAGCATATGCCAATGGAAAGGGTAACGACCTAATTTTCCTCTTTGACCACCACGTTTTATTTCTACACCGTCTAAATGGGCTTCAGATTTTCTCATAATCATTATATGTGCACCGAATCCATTGTTTTTCCAAGCTTCATCGTCAGGAGATTGTACAACGATATTACGAGTAAGATTTCCAACAGGAGCTCTCTCATCTAAAATCTTTGGATTATTAGGGGTAATTCCGTACAAGAAGTCGCCAGTTGGAGTTGGAACTATATCTTCCTCAACTAAACTCATTCCTTTATTAGTAGCGTATTGTAATAGGCCCCAGTGAAAAGCTTCTAAAGGAGTATTTAAGCTGATGTCTTTTTCATTGATAGTTTTTATAGTTCTTTTTTGAGTGATCGATTTTCCATTAGCTGCTTCGTAAAAATCAGTAGGACCTACAATAATCTCATCATCAGCTTTCCAATTAGTTTTATCTTTTAAAGTCAATTGAGTAGCTCCATCTTCGGCATGGGCATTTATTTTAGTCCAAGCTACATCAGGGGAAACACCGTGAAGCTCTAATTTACCACCCATCATTACCATAATTCCACGAGTGTTTTCAGCATCTACATTGGTGTCGGTTAATGTTATCACGGCCTTTTTTGTAAAAGGTCTCCTTTCAGTTCCAATAATCAATTCGCCTGCATGAACCATAATATTTTCGGTAGTTAATGAAAGGTCTTTTCGATCGAATTCTAAAGTTCCCATAATCATCATTTTACCTAGGTTTGGAGGGGTTTCATCAAGTAAGATATGTTTACCCATAGGTATGGTAACGGCATCACCTTCTTTAGGTTTACCACTTTCTCCCCAAGTTGCAGGGTTAGACCAAAGCAATGCTTCAGAGGTTTCTTTTTTGAAAACGGAAATAGCATCAGAAAAGAAAGTGTTCTCGCAATTAGTAGCAGTGATTGTTGCGCGGTAATATTTCGGTAAATTCGTTAATGTAACCATATGGAAGCTAGTTGTAGCTCCGTCAATAGAATTCCAATCACTGTTATTTGTAGATTCTTGCCATTGTATGGTTTGATCTTCTAATAATTGATTTGTGTTTAGTTGCAGTGTTTTGTTTTCTTCAGCAAACAAAGTCTGTTCTTGTCCTATAAGTGTTATACTATTCAATATTGCAATGAATAATACAAATAGTTTGTTAAATGATTTCATGGCAGTATTATTCTTTTATTAATTTTAGAATAGTTGTTTTTTTATTACTAGTTATAACTCCTATATATACACCAGATGAGATTTTACTTAAATCAATTTTAGAACCTTGTTTTAAAGAGCTATTTGTGAAAATTGTTTTCCCTGATAAATTGATCAGTGAGATACTCGCTTCATCATATTTGTCTGAAGGAAATACTATGGAGCAAATTCCATTTTTAACAGGGTTAGGGTATATTATAAAATCACCTTTGTCGACATTGTTTGGATCTAGAGACAAGCTAGGTGAGTTTTCACAAGCAAAGTCATTGTTGATTGTTAGACTATAATCAGCAGCTACAGTATTAGTGCTAGCTCCAGTTTGTGCAAAAAAGTAGTAGGGCGAAATTAATAGTATTAAATACTTTAGTATTCTCATTTTAAAATGGTGTTTCTGAGTTAGGTAGTCAATTAGAAAGCGTAATATGTTTGCTGTAACAATAAATTACCTAGCAATAATGGTAATTTATTATTGTTAGATTTCTTACAAATTAAATTATAAAAAATTCGTACCAAAAGTATTGATATTTAGTGCTTACTAAAATTTTTTTAGCTCAATAGCTGTATAAATCGTTTTTAAGCTAAAGAGTTGCCTTTGTGTAGTCAAGTGTTTGTTTTTTAGGTGTTAGTATTTTGTAAGGTTGTTTTTTAATGTTAGAATTTTCTTACTTTTTTAATGTTAACTTTAACACATTGTTAGGCTTTTTAAAGAAATTTATTAATATTAAATTGTAACTATTAATAAAACCTGTATCAGAAACTTATCTAAGGGAGGTAAAAGTATGCAGGAAATTGAATAATTAGTGATCAAGGGAATCGATTCATTTATAATAGTTGTATCAAAATAATATTTAAGTGGTAGATGTACTTTTTTGAAAATGAATAACTAAAGCCGGTAAGAGAATCTTTTCGTTTGGATGTTTTTAATTAAAACTAGAATTTTTTTAAATTAATTCAAAACTTTAGATGATTCGTTGTCATTTTAAAGATATAGCTATCTTTGTCGTCTTAAAAAAAGCAACAATTTGTATGAATATACATGTTGAACATTGTAATAGTTGATTCTATTGAATTTTGTTTAATAAGTAGTTGCCTACATTTATATTGAATTAGATTAAAAGTATTATTTACCAAATGGAAATTAACAAGTTTAGTAAACGAGTAACGCAAGATGATACACAACCAGCAGCACAAGCGATGCTATACGCGGTTGGGTTAAAAGATGAAGACTTTAACAAGCCATTAGTCGGTATTGCAAGTACAGGTTATGAAGGAAACCCTTGTAATATGCACTTGAATGATTTGGCAAAAGAAGTCAAAGAAGGCGTCAACTCTAAAGAAACATTTGGATTAATTTTCAATACTATTGGAGTAAGTGATGGAATCGCAATGGGAACTCCAGGGATGCGTTATTCATTACCATCTCGTGATGTGATTGCAGATTCTATGGAAACTGTAGTACATGGATTATCTTATGATGGTTTGGTTACCGTAGTTGGTTGTGATAAAAATATGCCAGGAGCATTAATGGCTATGATTCGCTTGAATCGCCCTTCTATCCTTATTTATGGAGGAACTATTGCATCAGGATGTCATGAAGATAAAAAGTTAGATATTGTATCTGCTTTTGAAGCATGGGGAGAAAAAGTAGCTGGTACTATCGAAGAAGGAGAGTATCGTCAAGTAATTCGTAAAGCAATTCCTGGAGCAGGAGCTTGTGGAGGAATGTATACTGCAAATACAATGGCATCAGCTATTGAAGTTTTAGGTATGTCTATGCCATATAACTCTTCGAATCCTGCAATTAGCGATGTTAAAAAGACAGAGTGTGTAACTGCAGGAAAGCAGATGAGATATTTGTTAGAAAAAGATATTAAGCCATCTGACATTGTAACAAAAAAATCTATTGAAAATGCAGTGCGTTTAATCACTATTTTAGGTGGTTCTACCAATGCGGTATTACACTTTTTAGCTATTGCAAGAGCAGCTGATGTAGATTTTACATTAGAAGATTTTCAGAAAATTAGTGATACGACTCCTTTCATTGCCGATTTAAAACCATCTGGTAAGTATGCTATGGAAGATTTACATGCGGTAGGAGGTATTCCAGCAGTATGTAAGTATTTATTAAAAGAAGGATTACTTCATGGAGATTGTTTAACCGTAACTGGTAAGACGTTAGCTGAAAATTTAGCTGATGTAGCTGACTTAAAAGAGGGACAAGATGTAATCATGCCTTTAGATAAGCCAATTAAAGCAACAGGTCACTTACGTATGTTATATGGTAATATTGCTTCTGAAGGATCTGTAGCAAAAATTACAGGTAAAGAAGGCTTACGTTTTTCAGGAACAGCAAAAGTGTTTGATAGTGAATACGATGCTAATGATGGAATTCGTGATGGTTTAGTGAAGAAAGGTGATGTGGTTGTAATTCGTTACGAAGGGCCAAAAGGAGGGCCAGGAATGCCAGAAATGTTAAAGCCAACAGCTGCAATTATGGGAGCTGGTCTTGGAAAAGAAGTAGCTTTAATTACTGATGGTCGTTTTTCAGGAGGAACTCACGGGTTCGTTGTAGGTCATATTACGCCAGAAGCACAAATAGGAGGTAATATAGGTCTAATCGAAGATGGAGATATCATTACGATTGATGCTGAAACAAATACTATTAACGTAGAAGTTTCGGATGAAGTTTTAGCTGAAAGAAGAAAATCATGGGTTGCACCAGAGTTGAAGGTTAAAAAAGGAGTGTTATATAAATATGCACGTTCGGTTTCTTCAGCATCTCAAGGGTGTGTAACGGATGAATTCTAGCAAAAATTTAACAGTTGTCGGCTGTCAGTTGTCAGTCGGTGTTTGTAAATAAAAATATTGTTGTCGGGTTTAGTGTAGTCGAAGCCCAAATAATCAGCATTATGCGATTAGCGTAAAGCGTAAAGCGACAAAAAATGAGTAAAAATACAGAACGTATTACAGGAGCAGAAGCAGTAATTCGCTGTTTGCTAGCAGAAGGAGTAGACCTTCTATATGGTTACCCTGGTGGTGCTATTATGCCTGTATATGATGAATTATATAAGTATCAAGATAAGTTAACACATATCTTGGCACGCCATGAGCAAGGGGCTATTCATGCAGCTCAAGGATATGCTCGTACGAGTGGTAGAGTAGGAGTTGCTATGGCAACATCAGGGCCTGGTGCTACGAATTTAGTAACAGGTATTGCTGATGCTCAAATTGATTCTACTCCTATAGTGTGTATAACAGGGCAAGTTGCTTCTCATTTATTGGGATCTGATGCTTTTCAAGAAACAGATATCGTAGGTATTTCAACACCTGTTTCAAAATGGAATATTCAGATTACAAAAGCAGAAGATATTCCTGCCATGATGGCAAAAGCATTTTACATTGCACGTTCTGGTCGTCCAGGACCTGTTTTGGTAGATATAACTAAAGATGCTCAATTTGCTGAGTTTGATTTTAGTTATGCGCCTTGTAAAGGAGTTCGTAGTTATAAAGCAATACCAGCTACAGATCCTCAATCATTAAAGGATGCAGCTGCTTTAATTAATGAAGCAGAAAAACCAATGATAGTTTGGGGGCAAGGGGTAATCTTGGGTGAAGCAGAAGCTGAATTTAAAGCTTTAGTAGAAAAATCGGGAATACCATCAGCTTGGACTATACTAGGTGTGTCAGCACTAGAAACCTCTCACGAACTAAATGTGGGAATGGTAGGTATGCATGGAAATTATGGACCAAATAAGTTGACTAACGAATGTGATTTATTAATCGCTATCGGTATGCGTTTTGATGATCGTGTAACAGGAAACTTAGCTACATATGCCAAACAAGCTAAAGTAATTCATTTTGAAATTGACCCAGCAGAGGTAAATAAAAACGTAATGAGTGATGTAGCAGTTATGGGTAGTGTAAAGACTACGTTAGCTGATATATTGCCTTTAGTTGATAAAAAAACATATCCATCTTGGGTAGCTGAATTCAAAGCTTATGATAAGATTGAGCACGAAAAAGTAATTCAAGAAGAATTGTATCCATCAAAAGATGGATTGAGCATGGGAGAAGTAATTCGTCATGTAAATGAAGTAACGGGAGGTGATGCTGTTATCGTTACGGACGTAGGTCAACACCAAATGATGGCGATTCGTTATGCTGAATTTGTGAAGTCTAAAAGTAATGTAACCTCTGGAGGTTTAGGAACAATGGGATTTGCTTTACCAGCAGCAATGGGAGCTAAACAAGGAGCGCCTGATCGTCAAGTGATTTCAATCAGTGGTGATGGAGGTTATCAAATGACAATTCAGGAGTTAGGAACGATCTTTCAGTACAATATTGGAGTTAAAGTATTAGTGTTGAATAACGAGTTTTTAGGAATGGTACGCCAATGGCAAGAGCTTTTCTTTGATAACCGTTATGCATCTACTGAAATGGTTAATCCAAATTTTGTTAAGATAGCTGAAGGATATAACATTCCCGCAAATAGTGTGTCTAAGCGTGAAGATTTAGCAGATGCAGTTAAAACAATGTTAGAAACGCCAGGTCCTTACTTTTTAGAAGTTTGTGTAGAGAAAGAAAATAATGTATTCCCAATGATTCCGACAGGAGCTTCGGTTTCTGATATCAGATTAAGTTAAGCAAGCCATGGAAGAAAGAAAATATTATACCATATCTGTTTACACCGAAAATAACGTTGGGTTAGTAAACCGTATTTCAACAATCTTTTTAAAGCGTCATGTGAATTTATTAAGTATGACAGCTTCTGAATCTGAAATCGAAGACGTATACCGCTTTACGATTTTAGTGAAAATGACTGAGGAAAAAGTAAAGAAAATTGTTGGTCAAATTGAAAAACAAATTGAGGTAATCAAAGCATATTACCATACTGATGATGAGACAATTTCTCAAGAGACTGCTTTATACAAAGTAAAGTCTGAGTTGTTATTTGATGAACCACAAATTCAAAATATTATAAAGAAGAGTGGTGCTTCTATTGTTACGGTAAACAAAAAGTTTTTTGTAATCAGTAAGACAGGAAGACGTATCGAAACAGAAGCGTTACACTCGGCTTTAAAGCCTTTTGGGTTATTACAATTTACACGTTCAGGTCGTATTGCGGTATCTAAAGAAGCGATGATGATCTCAGATGTTTTGAAAGATTTTGATGAGGAGTAAATAAATTATTCGAAAAGTTAATAAAGCACCAAGACTTCTTGGTGCTTTTTTTATATTCGTTATTTATGGTGTTTATTAGAAAAATAGAAGATTATTTTAGTCAAAGAAGAACAATGAAAGGTTTTTGTTTAAGTGTTTTCTTTCTACTACTCTTGTTTTTAAATTTTGGATTTAATCTATTTAATGTAGTTGATCAACCTTTTTTTGAAGGATTTCAAAGAGATAGCGAAAGTTTAGCTATTGGAAAATTAGTAGTGTCTCGTGAAAAAGGAATATTTTATAAGGGTGGTTTTATGGGATCTATTCTACCAAAGGATTCAACTATAGATAAGAAAGAGTATCAATACAAGCTTTTTCGAAAAGAAGTAAAAGTAGAAGGAGATTTCGAATATTCAACTTATAATTCTCAAATAGCAGGTCAAGGTTTAGTAATGTCTGTTGTGCAAAAATTAACAACAGCAAACCCTATTCGATTATTTAATTTTTTTAGGCTTTCAAATGCTTTTTTTACCGCTTTAATCTTTGTTTTATTCTTGCATTGGGTAAGATTAGAATTAGGTGCTTTTGTTGAAATTATAACCTTTTTAGGAGTTTTTTTTTCCACATGGATTATTGTTTTTTCAAGTAATTTGTATTGGGTCTTATGGGCATTTTACGTACCATTCATAAGTGTTTTGTATTTATATAGAAAAAGAAATTTATCTCATATTATAATATTTATGATTACTAGCATTGCCTTGCTAATAAAATTTTTCTTTACTGGGTTTGAATATGTGACAACTGTCTTGATAATGAGTTTCATTCCAATTATTTATTATGGTATTTACTATGAAAAGTCAAATAATAAAATTTTGAAAGAGATTGTGTTTTTTACTTTAGCTGTAGTATTAGCCGTAATTATTAATTTTGTGGTTTTAGATATACAGATCGCAAATTCAGGAGTAGGAGATAGTAATTATTTGATAGATACTTTTTTGAGTCGTACTTGGGGTAATACATTTGAAAGGCCTGATTACGATATAGTAATAGTTTTAAAGAAATATTTAGGGAAGCATATTTTTAGTTTTTCATTTTTATCAAAATTAAATATCCCTTCAGGATTAAACCTTTTACTAATATTACCTTTGTTTCTTATAATTATTTTTGTCTTCTATCGAAGATGTATTTTTATATCTAGAAAATATAAAGCACTTTTTGTGTTAACGATACTTTCATTTTTTGCACCTCTTTCTTGGTTTATATTTTTTAAAGGACATGCTGTTTTTCATGGGCATATGAATAATATAATTTGGAGTATGCCATATAATCTTTTTGTATTAATGATTATAGGGATTTTATTGAAAGAGTTTTTTAGTAATTTTAAGAAATCGACTTCATGAATGAAGATTTAGAGCTTTCCATAATAATGCCTTGTTTAAATGAGGAGTTAACTTTACCTATATGTATAAAGAAGGCTAAAAGCTTTTTAGAGATGTATAAAATAAATGGAGAAGTAATTATTTCTGATAATGGTAGTACAGATAAGTCTGTTGAAATAGCAATAAATGAAGGGGCTAGAGTTGTACATGCATCTCAAAAAGGTTATGGTAGTGCTATTATTAATGGAATAGAAGCTAGTAAAGCAAAATTTTGTATTATAGGAGATGCAGACGATAGTTATGATTTCTTAGGTTTAGAACCATTTCTTAATGAATTAAGAAATGGAGCAGATTTAGTAATGGGGAATAGATTTAAAGGAGGAGTAGAACAGGGAGCAATGCCTTTTCTTCATAAATATCTAGGTAATCCTGTGTTATCATTTATTGGAAGATTGTTTTTTAGATGTAATATAGGAGACTTTCATTGTGGATTGAGAGGAATTTCAAAACGAGCTTATGATCAATTGAATTTGGTTACCACGGGAATGGAGTTTGCTTCGGAAATGATTGTAAAAAGTGTCTTGAAAAAGCTTAAAATAGTTGAAGTGCCAACGACTTTATCAAAGGATGGGAGAGATAGAAAACCACATTTGAACACTTGGGTTGACGGTTGGAGGCATTTAGTATTTTTATTACTTTATAGTCCTAAATGGTTGTTTTTTATTCCTGGTATAGTTTTTTTCTTTATTGGGATATTAGGAACTTTAGTATTATCCTTTGATTCAATTAAATTTTCTTCGATTACTTTCGATGTTCATACATTACTATATATAAACACTGCGATCATTATAGGTGTACAGTTTATACTATTTTATCTGTTCTCTAGAATATATGGTGTAATTAATGGATTGCTACCTAAAACATCATTATATGAAAAGTGGAGCAAATATATACAGTTAGAAAAGGGATTAGTTATTGGAGTTTTATTAGTGTTTTTTGGTATTGTTTCGACTTTTTTAAGTTTAAAGTATTGGGCAGATAACGATTTTGGTAATTTAATGCCAAAAGTATTCTTAAGAAGAGTTATTCCAGCAGTAACTGCACTCATTTCAGGGTTTGAAATAATTTCATTTAGTTTTTTAATTAGTTTTATTAAAATACCACGTGTATTTCAAAAGGATAATTAATTGGGGCATTCAGAAAATAGAACAGTTTTGAAAATTGCCGATATAAAATCCGAGATATGATTAGATTCATGTCTCGGGTTTCTTTTTTTCAGTGTTTTTTAGAAAGATTTATATTTTTCAGTCAAATCAAGACATACCATTCCCGTTAAATTTTGTCTTAAAAAAAATAGGCTACTTTCTCTCTACTATTGCTCTGTATCCTTCTTCCTATTTCTAAAGCATTGGCAGTGTGAATTCCGAAGAAGATCTAGAGTATTTCATTCTTTTTGGTTTTGGCTTTTACCTTTTTGAGATGATAATATTGCTTTTCTTCACCGAAGCTTCCTTCTAGTCTAGTGGCTCTTTCTTTAGTGATTTGCTTTTTGAGCAACTTTTCATCTTTGTATCCTACGGGTAATTTGCCTTTTCGCTTAAAGTCTGTTTTAATATTATTTTGAGTAATGAATTTTCGATTAGTATTGGTAGCATAAATGGCATCAGCTCCAACCACTTTGACTTTTGTTTTCGTGAGTTGTTGCGCTTTGTAAATAGTGCTTTTTAACCGAGTACCTTCATTAAAATTATCAAAATTCAAGTGTTCAATAAAACTAACTCCATCAATTTGTAGTTTATTCACTTTAGCTCCCCATTCAATTGGCTTTACTTCTTTTCCTCGTATAATAGGTCTGATGTAGTTTTTCGCAATACTTACAATACGATTAGTGGGTTTTATACCTTCGTAAAACCATAGATGTTGTTGTTTATAAAGTTTGCTTATTGTATCAATACGTTTGAAGTAACCGTCTGTAAAAGAGAGTTGAGTATAGTTCTTTCGTAATGCTTCTTCAATGGCTATAAACTTCTTTAGTAATCGAAGTAGTCCTCTAGTAACACTTCGACGTTATTTCTTCGTTTAGATCGGTCTTTACTATAACCAATGTAGCGACTTGCCCATTTGTTAAACTTGCTGCGAGGTATTTTTAAGCCTAGGGCATTACAACTAAGTTTTACTTCTTTATGTAGCCAGCTTACAGCTTCCCATAATAGTTTAGCATCAGTAGGGTAACGAACTTCATTCTCGTAGCAAGTTGCATCCATCGTTATCTGACTCTTTGGTGACATATAGGGTAACCAATAAGAAACTAGAGCCTTTTCTAGACGATCTATCGATAGTTTATCGGCTAACTCACATCTAATTTGGCTAACTATCTTATAATTAGTGATACGTTCAAAACCTAAGTGAATATCACAAAAAAAACTGATAATCAATATTACTATTGAGTTGTTCGATCAATCGCTTATCACTCTGACAGCAATAATGCTTTAAAAACATTAGAGCAATTCTTCCTCTAGAACTAAAAGACATTCGTGCTCCTTTCCCGACTTCTTGTAAACCAAACTCTTTGACCAAATCATCCCAAGGAATGCCTACATAAATTTTACCCAAATCATTCTCTAAAAGCCGAGCATAATAAGCAGCAAAATTTTCACTATAAGATAAAAACGAAAACTCATGCTGAAAGTCACTAATTCTTCGTAATTTCATAAATAAGAGAAAAAGAAAAACCCCGTTTTTGGACCAAATTGGTCATATCCGGGGTTTTATGTTTCTTTGATTTACAAAGTAATATCAGTATTTACAAGGGATTAGCTGTTTTCTGAATGCGCCTAATTATAGATACAAACTAAAAAATGCCCAATCTATAAGAAGAAAGGGCATTTTGTTATTAAATTTAAAGGGTAAATTTAGCTTACGGCCTTTTTAATTCTAGCAATAGCTTCAATGATTTGTTCTTCGCTTGCTGCATAAGAAATACGAATAGAATTTCCATTACCAAAAGCATCACCTGTTACGGTAGCAACATTGGCAGCTTCTAAGATATAAATGGCAAAGTCAGATGCGTTATTGATTAATTTACCACCTAATGTCTTTCCGAAATAGTAAGAGATGTCTGGATATACATAGAAAGCTCCTTCTGGCTCGTTACATTTGAAACCTTCAATTTCATTTAATAGCCCTAAGATTAATTTACGACGCTCTTGGAATTTATCAACCATATATTGAATACGGCTTACAGGTTCCTCTAAAGCAGTAATAACAGCACGCTGTGCAATACAGTTGGCCCCACTAGTTACTTGTCCTTGTAATTTATTACAAGCACGAGCAATATAAGTAGGAGCTCCAATATAACCGATTCTCCAACCAGTCATAGCAAATGCTTTTGCAACTCCGTTAACTGTTACAGTACGGTCATACATATCTTCAAACTCAGCCATAGAAGCATGAGCTGTAACACCATAGTTTATATGTTCGTAGATTTCATCACTCACAACAATAATCTGTGGATGCTTTTTTAGTACATCAGCTAAAGCTCGTAATTCTTCTTTACTATAAATAGATCCACTTGGGTTACAAGGAGAGCTATACCAAAGCATTTTAGTCTTAGGAGTAATAGCAGCTTCTAGTTGCTCAGGTGTCATCTTAAAGTCATTCTCTATTGAAGTAGCAACCTCTACAGGAACTCCATCAGCTAATTTTACAATATCACTATAACTAACCCAGTAAGGACAAGGAAGTATTACTTCATCTCCTTTATTTAAACATACTTGAGCTACATTATACAATGCTTGCTTAGCACCAGTAGATACAACAATTTGAGAAGCTTCGTAGCTTAAGTTGTTATCTCTCTTGAATTTATTAATGATAGCCGTTTTCAATTCCCCATATCCATCAACTGGAGTGTAAGAATTATAATTATCATTTACGGCTTTTATTGCTGCATCTTTAATATAATCAGGTGTATTGAAGTCAGGTTCTCCTAGACTCAAACCGATAATGTCTTTTCCTTCAGCACGAAGTTCACGGGCCTTTGCCGCCATTTCTAAAGTAGCCGATGGGGCTAAACTGTTAATTCTGTCAGATAATTGATTACTCATCTTATTTAATTATATGCTAATTTTTATGATACAAAGGTAGGTTTAGTACCTAAGTGTTTTAAATGTTTGAAATGGGCTGCTAAAGCGTTGCCCATAGTTTTGTATTCATTATAAGGTAAATCAAACTCTTTTGCAGTTTGTTTTATAATCTTTGCAATTTTCGGATAATGTACATGGCTAATGTGTGGAAATATATGGTGTTCCACCTGATGATTCAACCCTCCAGAAAACCAACTTAAAAATTTATTTTTAGTTCCAAAGTTAGTTGTAGTTAATAATTGATGAATAGCCCAAGAGTTATTCATAGTACCACTGTTGTCAGGAAGTGGGGTTTCTGTGTCTTCTATAACATGTGCTAATTGAAAAATTACACTTAGTATCATACCAGCAACATAGTGCATTACAAAAAAACCAAGAAGTATTAAGTACCAAGGTGTATCCAATACAAGAATCGGAGTGGCAATCCATACCGTAAAATATAAGATTTTACTAATAATTACGGAAGCCCATTGTGCTGCAGGGTTAGGGAATTTTCCGTAAGATAATTTTCGTTTCAAATAGCGTTTAGTTTGTTTGAAATCGACTGTAGTCACCCAATTTACTGTAAGTAAACCGTATAGAAATATAGAGTAAATATGTTGAAATCGGTGAATAGGGCTCCATTTTCCATGTTCACTAAATCTGATAATTCGACCAGCATCTAGATCTTCGTCATGACCATGTATGTTGGTGTAAGTGTGGTGTAAAACATTATGTTGTACTTGCCAGTTATATACATTTCCAGCTAAGAAATACATACTACCTCCCATAATTTTATTGACCCATTTTTTGTCAGAATATGAATCGTGATTTCCATCATGCATAACATTCATTCCTATACCAGCCATTCCTATACCCATTACAATGCATAATAAAAGCATTGACCATTCAGGAATACCTGAAAACAAGATGATAAAATAAGGGGTTACAAAAAGAGTCAACATAACAGCTGTCTTAAGATATAGTCTAAAATCACCAGTTTTTTTTAGGTTATGTTCTTTAAAATAAGAATTCACCCTCTTATTTAGTGTTCTAAAAAAAGCAGGTGTGTTATTTCTATTAAATCGAATTTGACCGTTATCCATGTATATTTTGCTTGTAATACGCAAAAATAGCGTTTTATCTGATGATCTGAGTTTTTTTAATAGTTAAAGAACAATATTATATTAAAAATATTCTTGCGACAAAACGATAAACTTTTTTTGTTTGAAAATAATTACAATTAAAGCAGGTAAAGTGAAATCTCAAGTCAATATTGCATAATTTTGCACTTTGGTGAATAGTAGTTTTTTTCGCAACAATAGATAATAAGAATGAATATCCTTTTAAAATATTTCCCTGAGCTAACAGAGGATCAGATAGAGAAATTTGATAAACTTCAATCTTTATATACTGATTGGAATGCAAAGATTAATGTAATTTCTCGTAAAGATTTAGATGCTTTATATGAACGCCATGTATTACATTCCTTAGGAATAGCCAAAATTCAGTCCTTTAAAGCTGGTAGTCATGTAATGGATGTGGGTACAGGAGGTGGTTTTCCAGGGATACCTTTAGCTATTTTGTTTCCCGAGACACAATTTTACCTATGCGATGTAATTGCTAAAAAAATAAAAGTAGTCAATGCCGTTGTTGAAGCATTAGAATTGACTAATGTGAAAGCAGAGCAAAAAAGGGCAGGTACTTTTGATACTCAATTTGATTTCATTATAAGTAGAGCAGTTACAAAAATGACCGATTTTGTTAAATGGGTAAGGCCTAATATAAAGAAGAAGTCTGATCATGAGTTTAAAAACGGAATTCTATATTTAAAAGGGGGAGACCTTACAGAAGAATTAGCTTCTTTTACAACTATACAGCAATTTGAGTTGAGTAACTATTTTGAAGAGGAGTTCTTTGAGACCAAGAAAGTTGTATATCTGCCGATGAAATATAAAGGGTAAATTAGGAAATTATTGTAAGTTGTCTTAGATTGCAAAGACTGACAGGATTATATGTGTACGGTAACTTTAGTTTCAAAAGACAACAAAGGTTTTGTGTTGACGTCGAATAGGGATGAGGCCATAGGAAGAGAGACTTCACCTATATCGACTTACGAATTCCAAGATAAATTATTAATGTTCCCCCAGGATAAAAAAGCAGGAGGTACGTGGATTGCAGCTAGTAATAAGCAATCTGTGATCTGCTTATTAAATGGAGGGTTTGAAAATCATAAAAAAAAATCACGCTACAGGCATAGTAGAGGTTTAGTGGTTACGGATATACTACAAGAAGAAAACCTAAGCCAGGCTTTACAGTTGTATAATTGTGAAGGATTGGAGCCTTTTACTTTGGTAGCTGTTGATTGGAGTTTTAAGCTTCATTTTTATGAAATGGTTTGGGATGGAGAAAGAAAATATTTCAGAGAGCTAGATACAGCCGAATCTCATATATGGTCATCTTCGACCTTGTATACTGATGATATGAAACAGTTAAGACGTGATTGGTTGTCTGACTTTAGAAGCAATAACGTTTTAAATGCTGAAAATTTACTAGAGTTTCATAAAAACGCAGGAGAAGGTAATTCATATTATGACCTTCAAATAAAACGAGATACTTTACAAACAAGAAGTATTACTCAAATTCAATTAGAAAATGATGAGATACAAATGCGATATGAGGATTTGTTAGAAGATGCAGTGTATTGTCAGTCATTTGAACCCGTTAAGATTTAATAAGTGAATACTGGTAAAATTATTCCAATAGCATTCCCTGATACTTTTGTGCACTATTCAGATGAGTTTGTACTTAATTATATATTTCCATATATAGGTTTAGGAAGAAAAAAACATATCAAAGCAGGTCATACATTATTGTTGCTTATCGAAAACAAAACGGGAAACATTCAGTATTTTGATTTTGGAAGATATGTTACTCCCAAAGGAAAGGGTAGAGTGCGTAGTGGAAATACTGATGCAGAGTTGAAAATTCCTATTAAAGCTGTAATAGAGAATGATAAAATCGTCAATCTTGATGAGATTTTAATATGGATGGAGGCACATCCTAAAAAGACTCATGGAACGGGGCGTATGATAGCTTCTGTTTGTGATACCATCGATTATGATAAGGCTTATGGTTTTTTGAGTAATTTACAAAGTCAAGGAAGTGTTCCTTATATGACATTTGGGAATACAGGTAGTAATTGTTCGCGTTTAGTAGCAGATACATTTATACATTCATTAACAGATCAGGGTAAAGTTAAAAAGCTTAAGAAAAATAGTCTATTTACTCCTAGTCCCTTAGGTAATGTTAAAATTACAAGTACTAAAGGAGATGTTTATCATGTCTTGAATGGTGAAGTAGGTTATTATACTGATTCTGTGTTGTTAGAGAATTTGACTAACTATTTTGATCCTAAGATTCCTGAGATATCTAATGCTAAATTAGAAGAGAAGGTTGGAGATGCTCAGTTGTTAACTGGTGTTGGGTCGAGTGCTTATTTTAAGATTCAGTCTTATGGCGAATTATATGAAATCTTTCGTTTTGATGAAGAATTGAATTTAGATTTTAAAGGAAAGTTTACTGTAGATGATACTTTATTTGATATAGGGAAAGAGTATAAATTTATCCATGACTCTAATTGTGAATACTGTCATATCGAACAGGATGGTAAGGCGTATAGATTTGATATTACTAAAGTCAAAGAAGAAGCTTTTCCTTTAGTTGATAGCGAAAGGAGCGCTTAGCTTAAATGATGGTATAGCAACTTTAAATTTTCTAGTAGAAGTGAAATTTACCATGTTGTAATGTCCGCTCATTGATCCAAAAGGGGAAGATAAAAGACATCCGCTGCTGTAGGTGTGTGATTCTCCAGGTCTTAAGACAGGTTTTTTTCCAACAACACCTTCTCCTTCTACGATTTCGGTACTATTGAGAGCATCTTTGATTTTCCAAAAGCGAGACGTTAGTTGTACTGAGTCTTTACTTTGATTTTCAATAGTAACTCGATAGCCAAAGGCAAAATGAATCTTATAGTTCTTGTAGAACGTGCCTTCGAAGTGGGTTTCCACCGAAATTTTAATACCGCTCGTTACTTGCTGAACCATAATTGATAATTTGGTTTATTAATTTGAAGTAACTAAAGATACTATTTTTCTTTTAAAAAATATATTTAGTTGCTAATATTAACAGATGTCGTATTTCCTAACCCTATAACGGCATCAAATCGCTGACCTGGTGCGCGATAATAAGCTAAAACAGTGTATTCATTTTCGGTTTTGTCAAAATTCCCACAAATACTTCCTGGTTCTATAGTTCCATTTTTGTTTTTAGTAACATATTTAAAGTTATAAAACCCTTGTTTAAATAGACGTTTGCCTTTGTAAGTTTTTGAGGTGTTGTCGTAAGTTAATAAAGTGCTATTGTCTGTTTCGAAGTTGTTGAATGCTCCATAAAGATGGACTTCTTTGTCTTTTTCTGTCTTAGGGAAGCGAACTGAAAAATGTAGCCAAACATAATCTGCTTCTATGTCATTATTTATTGCATTTAAATTCCTAATAACATAATTACCGTTGATATCAGGATTGTATGTGTAAGTTCTTTCCTTTCTAGAAGGATGTGTATAAAGGTAATTATGGTAAATGTCTAGTAACTCAATGTGACTGATATTGAAGGTGGCATTTCGTATTTCTTTATTGTCAAAATTCCAATATTCATTACCTCCCCAAAAACTAGATTCTTGATCGTATTTAAAAGTGAATTTATTTCCAAAATTGAATTGAGGCTCTAAACCATAGATAGCTGTCTTTGGATTGTGATTTTGCATGACTACAGTTTTTAAGTTTCGTTGTGGTTCAATAATAGGTTGTTCTGTTTCGATTTCAAATTGAACAACTTGTTTTTCGTGTATGAAATTTAAGTCTCTAGAGCGTTTTACCCATGATCTGATAATTGATTGCCTTTGATAAACGATAAACTTTTTAGTGAATACTAATTCATCATCATCATTGTAGATTTCTAATAAATAATTTCCTGTTTTTAGTAAGGCTCTTGTGTTTCTATTGGGAATCTGTAACCTGTAATGAGTGTAGATTTGAAGTGTAGTAAGGGAATTTTCGGTATCTAGAATCCTGAAATTATCTAATCCGTCTAAATACTCGTTTTTTGGTAAGATTGAAGTTTTCCAATCGTAGTCGTAGTAAGATATTTTGTAGTGATAAAATGCTTCATCACCCATAATATCATCAAAGCTAATTTCAAAAGAAGAACCATACTCAACTAAAGGTATTCCGGGAAGGTTAACGTCAGCTTGAGAGAATTGTACTGTTTTTATGTATTCTGGTGGAGTTAGGTCAAAAGCTTGTTGTCCATTTATTGAATTCAAAAAAGTAAATATTACTAAAATTATTAAATATGGAATCTTCATTCTAAATGGTCTTTTTTGAAGTCTAGTCAAATTCTGTTCCTAATTACCGAAAATATGGCATATTATTGTCTTTTTGGTGTTTATTTGGAATCTATTTAAATAACAAAGATACTGTGATTAGTTCTTTTGTATAGGCTCAAGAAATACGTAAATTTGTGCGGTTTTTAAGATAAATTCAACTACTAAATATGTCAAAAGACATTCGTATTAAGAAGGGTCTAGATATTAACTTAGTTGGAGCTGCAGAGAAATCTACAGCGAAAGCAGTTAAGAGTAATACCTATGCCATAAGTCCTGATGACTTTCACGGAGTGATTCCGAAGATTGTCGCTAAAGTTGGGACGGAAGTAAAAGCGGGTTCTCCACTTTTTTATTCCAAAGCAAACGATCAAATTTTGTTCAATTCCCCTGTAAGTGGTGAAGTTGTTGAAATCGTAAGAGGAGCAAAAAGAAAGATTCTTTCTTTTAAAGTTCTTGGAGATGGTGAACAGCAGTTTCATGATTTCGGATCCAAAAACGTTAATGCGTTGAGTGGAGAAGAAATAAAATCACATTTATTAGCTTCAGGTTGTTGGCCATTTGTTAAGCAACGTCCTTATGACGTGATTGCTAATCCAGAAGTTGCTCCAAAAGCAATCTTTATTTCTGGATATAACAGTGCGCCTCTAGCAGCTGATTTAGATTATGTGTTGACAGGAAAAGAGCAAGAATTGGAAGCAGCTGTAACAGCGCTTTCGAAATTGACTCCGGGGAAAGTACATGTTTCCGTTCAAAATCAAGGATCACCTTTAGCTAAAGTTTCTAATGCTGAAATTCACACGCTTAACGGTCCTCATCCGATTGGAAATGTAAGTACACAGATCGCTAAAGTCGACCCAATCAATAAAGGAGAGATTGTTTGGACAATAGCTGCACAAGATTTAGTGATTATCGGTGAATTGTTATTAACAGGTAAGTACAATGCAACTCGTAAAGTTGCTGTTGTAGGTTCTTCTGTTAAATCACCTAAATACTATGAGGCAATTATTGGAGCTGAAGTTTCAACTTTTGTATACGATGCTGGTGTAGACGGAGATAATGTGCGTATGATTAACGGAAATGTACTTACAGGTTCAACAGTTGCTCCTGATGGACATTTAGGTTCGTATGTTGATACGTTTTCTATCATTCCTGAAGGTGATGACTATGAATTCTTTGGTTGGAATAAGCCTATATTTAACAAAATATCTTATTCAAGAGCATTGACATTCTCATGGTTATTTCCTAAGAAAAAATATGATCTGAATACAAATACTAATGGTGAACACCGTGCTTTTGTAGTTACTGGTAATTACGAAGAAGTATTTCCATTAGATATCTACCCAATGCAATTGCTAAAAGCATTCACTTATCAAGATTTAGATGAGATGGAAAAATTAGGAGCTTACGAGATCGCTCCTGAAGATTTTGCATTGACGGAATTTGTTTGTGTTTCTAAGCAAAACCATCAAGATATCGTACGCGAAGGATTGGATTTAATGTTAAAAGAAATCGGATAATTGTAGTGCTATGAGCTTAAAAGATAAATTACATAATATAAAAGAGCAGTACAAAGGAAAAAAGATGGCCCCTGCATTTAATGCAATCCATACCTTCTTGTACTTACCTAACGAAACGACGCACGGTGGTGCACACGTTCGTGGGGCAGATGATTTGAAGCGTACTATGAATATGGTAATCCTTGCCATGGTACCTTGTTTAATTTGGGGAATGTTCAATGCTGGTTACCAAGCAGAAATTGCAGTTAATGGTAAACCTGAGTTTGTTTCATTTTTCGATCACTTACAGTATTTCTTCACTTTTGATAACTTAATTACTGGTGCTATCAAAGTATTACCATTAGTAATAGTTTCTTATTTAGTAGGACTTGCTATTGAATTCGTTTTTGCAGTGATCAAAGGACATGAGGTAGAAGAAGGGTACTTAGTTACAGGTATGTTAGTGCCTTTGATTGTGCCTGTAGATTTACCTTTATGGATGTTAGCTATTGCAGTTGCCTTTGGTGTTGTAATAGGAAAAGAGGTTTTCGGAGGAACAGGGATGAATATCTTAAACCCTGCGTTAACCATTCGTGCATTTTTGTTTTTTGCTTATCCAACTTGGATGAGTGGAGATAAGGTATGGGTAAAAGGAGCTGTTGATGCTGCCGGAACACCTGATGCTTATTCTGGAGAAACAATGTTAGGGATGTTAGCACAAAAGAAAGAGTTAGCATACGGTATTGATGAATCTTTCTTCGGTTTTATTCCAGGTTCTGTTGGAGAAACATCTACTTTACTAATATTAGTAGGTGCTGCAATTTTAATTTTTACAAAAATTGCTAGTTGGAGAATCATTCTTAGTGGTGTATTAGGAGCATTGTTTATGGGCTTAATCTTCAATTTTGTAATTACTCAAGGATGGATCACTGAGGGAAGTAAGTTCTATGCATTAATGAGTTTACCATTTTGGCAACATTTAGTTATTGGTGGTTTTGCTTTTGGAATCACGTTTATGGCTACAGACCCTGTTTCTGGAGCGCAAACGAACAAAGGAAAATACTGGTATGGTTTTCTAATTGGACTTTTTGCAGTTATGATACGTGTATTTAATCCTGCATATCCAGAAGGAATTATGTTAGCAATCTTATTAATGAATGTTTTCGCACCAACTATTGATCACTATGTGGTACAAGGTAATATTGCGAAACGTATGAAACGTTTAAAAGTTAAAACGGCTTAATCATGGCAAATACAGATAAAAATTCTTACACACTAGGTTTTGCTGTGGCAATGGTAGTGATAGTAGGGTCTATTTTGGCAGGAGTGTTCGGTTCACTGAAAAGTCAAATAGACGAGAATAAAAAGAAAGAGAAAAAGCAGAACATCTTATTTGCTATGGGGGTTACCAAAGCAACGTTAACAAATAATGAAGGAGATGCTACAAGTCCTGTAGATGCTGCTAAAGCAGATGAATTATTTGC
This sequence comes from uncultured Aquimarina sp., assembly GCA_947493035.1. Taxonomy (GTDB): domain Bacteria; phylum Bacteroidota; class Bacteroidia; order Flavobacteriales; family Flavobacteriaceae; genus Aquimarina. The sequence goes on along the minus strand of CANLOW010000005.1, from coordinate 27,581 downwards.
TAAGTATATTGGTGATAATCAATTTATCATTGAAGGTACTAAAGCAACAAAATCTGAAGGAGCTTTCGATATTGATGTTAAAAAAGAAGGTCAGAAAGCTAAAGATGCTGCCTACACTAGAAAGTTACCTTTGTATATAGGTAGTGTAGATGGTAAGAAATCTTATGTAGTGCCATTATTTGGTAAAGGTCTTTGGGATGCAATCTGGGGTTATGTAGCTTTAGAAGGAGATTTAAAAACTGTGAAAGGAGCATTTTTTGATCACAAAGGAGAAACTCCTGGTTTAGGTGCTAATATTAAAGAAGCATTTTTCTACGAAGATTTTAAGGGTGAAAGTATCTATGCAGGTAATACTTATAAAGGTATTACTGTGGCTAAGGGTAATAATGATCCTAAGAATGAGAGAAAGAATGATAATAAGGTAGATGCAATTGCGGGTGCTACCATCACTGGTGATGGTGTTACTGCAATGATCAAGAAAGACTTGAAGTTGTACGTGCCTTATTTCGAATCTATTAAAGTAAACTAATTATGGCTGAAGTAGCAGAAAAAGAAGTGAAACAAAACGAGCCATTGTTTTCGAAGAAAAACAAGGCTTTGATGACTGACCCTTTGTTTGACAACAATCCAATTACTATTCAAGTATTAGGTATTTGTTCAGCCTTAGCGATTACAGCACAATTAAAAGCGTCTATAGTGATGGCTTTAGCGGTGACTTTCGTATTGGCAATGGGTAATGTGGTGATTTCTTTAATGAGAAATATTATTCCATCAAAAATTAGAATCATCGTTCAATTGATCGTTGTTGCATCTTTAGTAATCGTAGTAGATCTTACATTGAAAGCTTTTGCTTATGAATTAAGTAAAGAGTTATCAGTTTTCGTTGGTCTAATCATTACAAACTGTATTATCATGGGACGTTTTGAAGCATTTGCTTTAGGTAATGGTCCTTGGAAATCTTTCTTAGATGGTATTGGTAATGCAGCTGGATATGGTTTAATTCTAATTATAGTTGGTTTCTTCCGTGAACTGTTAGGTTCAGGAACATTATTAGGTTTCAAAGTTTTAGGAGATCCAATTGAAAAAACAGGATTATATGCTTTAGGGTATGAGAATAACGGTTTTATGTTGTTAGCACCTATGGCCTTAATTACTGTTGGAATTATTATTTGGATTCAGCGTAGTAGAAATAAGTCATTAATCGAAAGCTAGTCAGAAAAAATATCAAGAGTTATGGAACATTTAGAGTTATTTTTTAAGTCGATATTCATAGATAACATGGTATTTGCAACATTCTTAGGAATGTGTTCTTACTTAGCAGTATCTAAAAAAGTATCTACAGCAGTTGGTTTAGGAGCTGCAGTAATCTTTGTAATGGCTATTACAGTACCGGTTAACTGGTTGTTAGATCAGTACGTGTTACAACCAGGAGCTTTAACTTGGTTAGGAGCCGAGTATGCTGATTATGATTTAAGTTTCTTATCATTTATCTTATTCATTGCTACCATTGCAACTATGGTACAATTAGTAGAGATTGTAGTAGAGAAATTTTCTCCTTCATTATATAATTCATTAGGTATTTTCTTGCCATTGATTGCCGTAAACTGTGCCATCTTAGGAGGGTCTTTATTTATGCAGTCTCGTGAAATTCCAACATTTGGAATGGCATTTAACTACGGAATTAGTTCAGGAATTGGATGGTTCTTAGCGATCCTTGCAATTGCAGCTATTCGCGAGAAAATTCGTTATTCTGCAGTACCTGCACCTCTAAGAGGATTAGGAATCACATTTATCCTTACGGGTCTTATGGCTATCGGATTTATGAGTTTCGGAGGAATGCTAACTGGTGATGAAGGAAACAAAAAGCCAGCGCAAAATGAAGTTCAGGCAGAAGCTGAAGAGCTTATCAAAGAGTCTGACGAAATGGTAATCAATACAAACAAGTAGTAGTATGTTTATAGCAGCAAGTATTGGAGGAACAATTGTAGCCACAGTGGTTGCATTCCTAGTGCTGACACTTTTGTTAGTAGGTATTTTATTATTTACAAAACAAAAATTAGCACCATCAGGGCCTGTAAAATTAAAAATCAATGGAGGACAAGAAGTAGAAGTTGCTTCTGGTGGAACCTTATTGAGTACATTAGGGAATAATAAGATTTTCTTACCATCAGCTTGTGGTGGTGGTGGTACTTGTATCCAGTGTAAATGTCAAGTTTTAGATGGAGGAGGAGATTTACTTCCAACTGAAGAACCACACTTTACACGTAAAGAAGCTGCTGATGGGTGGCGTCTTGGTTGTCAGGTTAAAGTAAAATCTGATATGGTGATCCAAGTTCCAGAAGAAATTTTTGGAATTAAGAAATGGGAAGCTACAGTAGTGCGTAACTACAACGTAGCATCATTTATTAAGGAATTTGTAGTTGAAATTCCTGAGGATATGGATTATGAAGCAGGTGGATATATCCAAATTGAAGTACCAAGATGTACTGTCGATTTTAAGGATATTGATATTACTGCTCACCCTGAAGAACATGAGACTCCAGACAAATTCCAGTTAGAGTGGGATAAGTTTAAATTATGGGATCTTAAGATGACCAACACAGAAGATGTAGAGCGTGCATACTCTATGGCTTCTTACCCAGCAGAAGGACGTGAGATTATGTTGAACGTTCGTATTGCAACACCTCCTTTCGATAGAGCAAAAGGTGGATGGGCAGATGTGAATCCAGGTATAGCTTCATCTTATGTATTCTCTTTGAAAAAAGGAGATAAGTGTACGATTTCAGGTCCTTATGGAGAATTCTTTATCAATCATAGTGATGCAGAAATGATCTATGTCGGTGGAGGTGCAGGTATGGCGCCAATGCGTTCTCACTTATATCATCTATTCCGTACTTTAAAAACAGGGCGTAGAGTTTCTTATTGGTATGGAGGTCGTTCTAAGCGTGAATTATTCTATACTGAACACTTTAGAGCTTTAGAGCGTGATTTCCCTAACTTCCAATTCCATATTGCTTTATCTGAGCCTATGGAAGAAGATAACTGGAAAGTAAAGAATAGCATCGAAGAGCCAGGAGACGGGTTCGTAGGTTTTGTACACCAAGTATTAATTGACAATTATTTGTCAACTCACGATGCGCCAGAAGATATTGAATTTTATTTCTGTGGTCCACCATTAATGAATAAAGCTGTTGAGAAAATGGCTGATGATTTTGGAGTACCTAGAGAGAATGTTCGTTTCGATGACTTCGGAGGATAAGCAATAATTTAGTTTTGAATTTATATGAAAGGCTACTCATTTTTATGAGTAGCCTTTTTTTATTTTGTGGTTTTTATTGATTTTATTCTGCAGTTATAAATATTTAATATCATATTAGGATGTCATGGGTATATTTATGTAGCTCATGGCTTAAAAGTTACAGCTTACAGCAATCAGCTAGAAAATTATAAACGGACTTTAAACCCAAAAAGGAAATTGAGCGTCTTTTGCTCTAAAACGATTGATGTTTGTTTAACCCGCATGATGTATTAGAACTTCGTTGTGAGTATTAAAAGCTCAATAAAATGAAGTATTTTCTTGATTTGAGTATAGCATCGTTATCGTTAAATAATAAATGAAGAGAAGTGTTTGACTTTGCAAGGATTTCGATATGGAATAGATTTTCTAATGCATAATTCGGGTTTAAGTGTTTTATAACAAGCTTTCTTTAAGATGATATAAGTAGGCGGGTATTTCATTATAACAAGATAAGGCTGTCGTTTTTTGACAGCCTTATCTTTGTAATTGTTAGGTTTTTTAATGCAAGTAAATGCAGTTTCACAGCATTTACTTTAATATACTAGCGTCTAAAATAGAATTTTTTGACTTTGGGTTAAAGAATCTATTTTCCTAATTTTAATGTCTTTAAAAAAGATTTCTGCGGCTTCACTTTGTAATTGAATTTTACCTTTAATTAAGGGTATGTTTTTACCATTTTCATCTATATACCTTGAGTCTTTAAGAATCATTACTACTTCACCATTTACTACGTGTAGACTTTTCCCATCGAAGCAATATAAGTCTAGTGTATTCCATTCATCATGAGGTTTTTCAAAGTTGCTGCTACGCATACAATAATTCCTATATGGGCTATTCATACTAAAAGGTAGGTATTCTTGTGATTTATGGGCAACAGGATCTAAGTTAGATTCAGGTTTGTATGCTTTGATATCAATAGCCGAATTTTTTTGACTCCAAAAATCTCCTGTATGGCCTTCCATAATTTGAAACTCTTGTGATAGCATCCAAGATCTCCAATATTCTACACCCATTGGTCCAATAGAGTGATAAAGGATTCCAGAATCTTTCAATAGGTCTTTTCTAAAAGCCCACTTTTTATTTCCCCATTTATATTTCAATTGAAAATGGTAGTTTTTGTATTCTTTTTTCGTGATTAAGCAACCATAATATTCTCCAGTATTTTTTATTATAGTTTGGTCACCTTCCTTTATTGTAGAAAATACATTGTACCCAGGTTTGTTTAAGCCTATAGGTGGTATTAATTCACCATTTTCATCTTTTGGTTGGCTACCATTATATCCAGGCTGATGCTGGTAGCTAAGAAACGTATCCCACTGAGATAAGTTTGTGTCTATTAATTCTTCCCAATCATATTTTTTTTCGTTAGATGGTTGTGTTTTTTTACTTGTATTACAGGATACAAAGAGGAAAATAGCGGGTAAAATAATTTTATAAAAATTCATAAAGTGTATTTATTTCAATTAATGTTTTATTGTGTGTTTTGTTACACTGAAAAATTAAGAACACAATATACTTATAATATTCAAGTGTTTAAATGTGTAATAAAAATTAATTTAGTATATCATATAATTTTGAACTTGTGATTTGTTGTAAAATATCATAGATTTATCCAAACGATATATTTTACTAAGTTTATTATGAAAATTGATATTAAAAAAACTACAAAAGGAAACAGTAAAGGTTTAAATGCTGTTTTAAAAAGCTTACTTGTTGCTATGTTTATTATGGCTGGAACGAGTACTATGTCTGCACAAAAGTCTAATTCTAAAGGAGAAGATGCTAGAGCAAGAGTTACGGGTTTAAGATACATTTGTGTGCATGTATTAGAATTAGAGAAAACAATGAAATTGTACAGGGAGATTCTAGGTTTTAAATTATCAAATGCAGAAATTCTTCACGGTCCAGGTTTAGAAGGGATGTTAGTAATGAAAATGAAAGCTAATGATTTAGAAATAAGTCTTTCTTTAACCGCTCCTGAATTTATTGATACTGTTGGTCCTATCGGTAATACAAACCATAATCACTTTATGCTTAAAGTAAACGATATTGAGCCTATTGGAGATATGTTAAAGGCAGAGGGTTATGAATTAGAGAATGATAACTATGCTAAAGATAAGTATACATTCTTTGTTGGACCTAACGGTGAAATCATAGGCCTTTCTTCATGGGGAGAATAAACTGGTGTTAGACTAGTCTAGGTATTAAATAAAATAAGTTTTGGTATCATACCTTTTCTTTTGGTGATATCTACAAAAAAATAATAAAGAGATTATTTCTTTTTATGATTTAGTGATTGATTGTGTTAAAAACTCGGATGATATATTTATCCGAGTTTTTTTATGAAAAATATTTAATGTTTTTTAGATAGTTTTCTAATGCATAATATATGTAGTTATAAAAATTTGATAAAAGATAAGTGAATCTATTTTTTGATTTAGTTAACTACTTGAAAATTCTAGTTTAGAAATTGTTAGCCGAAAAATAGTCCCTGTACTAGTTCTAAAATCATACCCTAAAAATGACTATTGAGATTTAAAATTGACAGCTTTGAATAGAATTAATAATCAAACAAAATATAATGAAACAATTACTTTATTTATCGCTAGCAATGTGTCTCTTTTTAACAAATATTAAAGCTCAAATAGGTAATACTAACTTAAACAAGCTAAAAACAGATATTGATTTACTCTTCAAGGCTGAAATTGATGAAGGTGAACCTGGAGCTGCTATACTAGTTTCTTACGATAGTAAAATGATTATTGGTAAAGGGTATGGTGTACAAAATCTAGAGGATAATACTCCAATCTCAACCTCAACTAATTTTAGAATGGCTTCGTTAAGTAAGCAATTTACTGCTTTAACGATTTTGAGTTTAGTTGATGAGAATAGAATATCTCTAAATGATTCTCTTTTTTCCTTTTTTCCGTGTGAAACTTTTAAAGGGGTAACAATTCAACATCTATTAAATCATACTTCAGGAATCATTGATGCCGAAAATATTTTTTTCAAGGAATGGAAGTCTGAAAAAAATGTAACTAATAAAGATTTTTTAGACTGGTATGAAAAAGAAAATAGGAAACTATCTAAGCCAGGGGAAAAGTATCAATATAATAACGGAGCATATGCTATTTTGCCTCTAATTGTTGAAAAGGTAAGTGGACAGAAATTTGAAAGCTATATAAAAGAAAATATATTTACTAAATTAGGAATGAGAAATACAGACTTTTTAAATCCCGAACTACCTATTGAAATTAAAGAAATGGCTCATTGTCATGAAAAAGATAGCTTTGGAAATTGGTCTAGAGTAAAACAACATTTTCTTAACGGAGTTTTAGGGGCTGGAGGTGTTTATACAAATGTTGAAGATTATTTCAAATATGTAATAGCTTTAGATAGTAGGACTATTTTTTTTAATTCTTCTACTCATGATTTAATATTCAAGCCTACTGTACAAGTAACTCCTATTGACTCTGATAATTTTTATTATGCTATGGGATGGTTTGTAAACGAAAACATAGCAGGACATTTAGGCAGTTGGTTTGGAACAAATACTTCTGTAAGAAGAGATTTTGAAAAACCTTTAACTATAGCAATATTTATGAATAGAAATACACTCTTTCAAGGCGAATTAATTAAAAAAACTGAAGACCTGATTTACCAATATGTCGCCGATAATTTTTAAAGTTTGACATTTCAATATTGAAGGTAAATACAAAATATAATAATTGAATCAGTAAAAAGAGTGCAGTTGATTGTAATAATAAATTAAACCGATCTATTTTTTCTGTCAATATGGCCTAGATTCTTATTTGGAGCAATTATATCCCTTACACGTCTTTTGAGTTCAGTGATTTCAGGAAAGCCCCCATCAGATTTTCTATTCCAAATAAGCTTTTCATTGGCGTAAATTTTAAATATTCCTCCAGTGCCAGGTACTAAAGAGAATTCATTTATTTCTAGATTAAATGTAGTTAACAGTTCTTGTGACATCCAGGAAGATCTCATTAACCAATTACATTGCATACAATAGTGTATCGTTATTTTATTTGTAGTTTCCATAATAGAAAAAATGACCTGATGACATATAGTCGACAGGTCATTGAAAGTGCTTTTACTTGATGTTATTTAATATGTAATTCCCCAAAATTTTTGTCTACAATAAAGCAGGCTATTCCATTTTCGTAGCCTATTTCAGGTTTAATTTCTTTATTGTCTAATTCAATCATGCTAATGCTAAATGGAGCACCAATTAGACAGATTTTGAAAGTCTGATATGAGGTAGTAAACTTTCCGTGTTTGTGTTGACGAATTACAATTTCGTCATTTTTTCCAACAAAAGTAAAATCTCGTTTACTAAAAGCTCCTTTTTTGTATCCATAACCATCACCATCATCTTCATAAACAAAAGATTTTTCTTCTCCATCTACATAATAGCATTCTAAGGTCAATTCAGTAATTTCTTTTTCACCAACAAATTGTTGAACAGGATATTTAGGTATAATAGCTCCGGATTTGATAAATATCGGCATCATATCGATGTCTGCATCTACCCAATATTCTTTTCCTCCTTTAATTACTGAATTAGACCAATAATCAAACCATATTCCCTTAGGGATATACATACGTCGCCCTTTTGTATTTGGTTCATTAATTGGGCATGCTAAAATTTTGTCTCCAAAGATAAATTCATCAGTTCTATAATGCGTTTGAACATCATCTTGATCGAACATCACTAAAGATTTCAGCATAGGTGTACCATGTGCTATATATTTCCAAAATACAGAATAAATATATGGTAATAGTGTATATCGTATTTCAATAAATTTTCGGCAGATGTTAGTAATTTCATCTCCAAAAGACCATGGCTCTTGCTCTCCATGATCACCACTAGAATGTACGCGATAAAAAGGGTGAAAAACGCCCAATTGTACCCAGCGAGCAAATAACTCACCATTTGGTTGTTCGGCGAACCCACCAATATCTGTACCAGCAAAAGAATATCCAGACATGGCCATTCGCTGTATTTGGCGGTTTGCTACTACTAAGTGTTCCCAAGTGGCAACATTGTCACCCATCCAAGTACTGGTATAGCGTTGCGTACCGGAGTATGCAGCACGAGTTATTACGAAAGGTCGCTCTGGGTAAATATACCTTTTTACGCCATGATATGTGGCACGAGCCATTTGCATACCATAGATATTGTGTGCTTTTCTGTGGCTACAAGGGTTTCCGTCATAGTCAAAACGAACATCATCAGGGAAAGATTTCCCAGGTACATCCATCACTGCAGGTTCATTCATGTCATTCCAAACTCCTTTGACACCCACTTCGTCAATTAGTCCTTTGAATAAACCAGCCCACCATTCGCGAACATCAGGCCTTGTATAGTCGGGGAAATAACATTCACCAGGCCATACTTTCCCTTTCATGTAAGGTCCATCGGCTCGTTTACAGAAATAATCATTTTCAATTCCTTCTAGGAAAACGTCATAATCATAATCAATTTTAATTCCTGGATCTATAATTACTACGGTTTTGAATCCGTCATCTGCTAGTTCTTTGACCATGCGTTTAGGGTCGGGAAATTTCTCTTTATCCCAAGTAAAACAACGAAAGCCATCCATGTAATCAATGTCTAAGTAAATAGCATCACAAGGAATATTTAATTCACGAAATTTATTAGTAATCTGTTTTACTTTAGATTCAGGATAGTAACTCCATTTACATTGATGAAATCCTAAAGCCCACAAGGGAGGTAATTCGGGTACTCCTGTCATTAAAGTGTACTTTTCGACTACTTCTTCCACTTTAGGACCATGAATAAAATAATAATTCATTTCACCACCTAAAGCCCAGAAACTAGTTACATGGCGACGCTCTTGACAAAAATCGAATGAAGTTCTAAAAGTATTGTCAAAGAAAATACCGTAAGCTTCTTCTGATTGTAACCCAACATAAAAAGGAATTGCTTTGTATATAGGATCGGTATCAGCACCAAAAGCATATGAATCAGTTACCCAGTTTTCAAAACGTTTCCCTTTTAAATTTAAGTGAGTAGGTTTATCTCCTAAGCCATAAAAACTTTCAGCATCTTTAGATACTTTACTCATCTTTACAATATCAGAACCTAATTCGTAACTATCTTCCCAGTGAAAACCTTGTTCATCACCTAAAATAAGATGATCATCTTCAGCAGAGTGTATGTTTACTTTTAAATTAACCTTACTGATTTTTACATTCAGCTTATCCGTTTTTATAATAAATAGATCTTCTTCTTCAGCTAATTCTAAGGCATTATAACCAACACTTGTATTTTCTACTAAAGCATATGAAAAATCATCACCAAATTTATTAGTTGTAGTATACCTGAAACGCACCACACTATCCCGAAGAACAGTTACTTGCAGTACTACTCGATTATAGGTATGGAAATAAAAGGTATCCATGTCTCTCTCGTGTTTGATGATATGAGATGGATATTGATTTCCTTTATGTTGTATTTGTTCATTTAAAATCATAATTGAACATTTTTTGCTTAATTCAGTTATATAAATAAATATCGCTCAATAAATTTGTGCGAATATGATCTTAAAGTTAACTTATATATGTTTGAAAGCCACTACCGATAGGGGAGGAAGTTTTATTACAGCACTATAATTTTTACCATGCGATTTTTCGCTATCAATTTTTATGAATGTGTCATTTTTTAACCCGCTTCCATAAAAATCAGTTAAATCGGAATTAAAAATTTCCTTTAAGTCATTTTTTGTATTAACACCTATGCGATAATTTTCTCTGGGTATAGTAGTGAAGTTACCAACTACAATGATATCATTTTCGGTGTCATGCCCTTTTCTGATAAAGCTAATTACAGAGTTTTCACTATCGTCTAAAGCAATCCATTCAAAACCTTCGTGACTGAAAGCCTTTTCATACAAAGCAGGTTCTTTTTGGTAAACCAAGTTAAGAGAGGAAATAAATGACATCATTTTTTTATGGGGTTCATAATCTAATAAATGCCAATCTAAACTTTGTGCGAAATTCCATTCTTCCGTTTGACCAAATTCGGCTCCTTGGAACAATAACTTTGTTCCTGGATGAAAATACATATAGGCCAGCATCGCTCTTAAATTAGCAAATCGCTGCCATTCGTCACCAGGCATTTTATAGATTAAAGAGCGTTTACCATATACTACTTCGTCATGTGATAGCGGAAGCATAAAGTTTTCGCTAAATGCATAAGCTAAACTGAATGTAATATCGTTTTGGTGATGCTTTCTGTAAATTGGGTCTTTAGAAAAATAGTCTAAAGTGTCGTGCATCCATCCCATCATCCATTTCATTCCAAAACCGAGGCCTCCTATGTCTATAGGTTTTGAAACACCAGGGTAGGCTGTGGATTCTTCTGCAATGGTTTGCACTCCTTCAAAGCGAGCATAGATTTCTTTGTTTAAATCTTTTAAAAAAGAAATGGCTTCTAAATTTTCATTTCCTCCATACTGATTTGCATCCCATTCGCCTTCGTTTCTCGAATAATCTAAATATAGCATTGAAGCTACGGCGTCTATTCGTAATCCGTCTACATGAAATTCTTGCATCCAAAATACGGCATTGCTAATCAAAAAAGCTTTTACTTCATTGCGACCATAATTGAATATTAAACTTTTCCAGTCAGGGTGATATCCTTTCTTACGATCAGGATGTTCATATAAATGTGAACCATCAAAAAAACCAAGACCATGTGCATCTTCAGGGAAGTGGGAGGGAACCCAATCTAAGATGACTCCGATGTCATTTTGATGAAATTGATCAATGAGATATTTTAAATCGTCAGGACTACCAAAACGAGAACTAGGAGCGAAATACCCTGTTACTTGATAACCCCAAGAAGCATCGTACGGATATTCCATTATGGGCATAAATTCTACATGAGTAAAATTTAAAGCTTTAACATGTTTCACTAAATCGTATGCTAGTTCGCCAAAGCTTAAGTGTTCATTTTCTTCTTTTTTCTTCCAAGATTCTAAATGTACTTCGTAAATTGAATATGGCTTATCTAATCCATTCTTGTTTTTACGATATTTCATCCAGTCGTTATCTTCCCATTGATATGAAGAGGATTCTTGAATGATGGATGCAGTATGTGGAGGGCGTTCGCATTTTCGTCCGTAAGGATCTGCTTTTTCTGTTACGATTCCATTGTTATTAGATTCGATTTTGTACTTGTAAATCTCATCGTGTCCAACCTTAGGGATAAAACCCTCCCAAATACCAGAACTATCCCAACGAACATTTAATTGATAGTCGTCACCTTCCCAGTAATTGAAATTACCAATAACACAGACACTTTTTGCGCTTGGTGCCCAAACAGCAAAATAAGTTCCTTTTACGCCATCTTTTTCTATAACATGTGCTCCAAATTTGTCAAATAAATTATAATGAGACCCATTTTTTAATAATGAAATGTCAAAATCGGTAAATAAAGTATGTGTTTGAACGTGATTCATATATGAGTTGTCAGTTGTCAGTTGTCAGTTTTATGGGTATTATTTTAAACCCCAAAACTTACAGCTAGTAATTAATTTTATCCAATCGTTGTCCCATTAGGAATCGTTACACTATTCTTTATTACAATGATACCATCTCTAACAACATAGGTGTCTGTTTCGGTATCTTCTAAATGGTCGCCACCTTTAATGGTTACATTATCACCTATAGCGCAATTTTTTTCAATGATTGCACCACTAATCTTACAATTCTCACCAATACCAATGTAAGGTGTTTTAGCTTTGATACACTGATCAATTTCTTCTAGAGTTTGATATTTGTCGGCTCCCATCACATAAGAATCTTTAATCTCAGAATTTTTTCCAATTCTTGAACGAACACCAATAATAGAGTGTTCTAAAGATTTAGCAGCAACAATAGAACCTTCGCTGATCAATGCTTTTTTCATTAAAGTTACATCTATTTTGCTAGGTGGAAGTATACGTGGTCTTGTTAAGATCGTATTGTTTTTATCAAATAAATTGAACTTAGGGATGTCATCAGTTAACGCTAAATTTGCTTGGTAAAATGCTTTTATTGTTCCGATATCTTCCCAGTAACCTTCGTATTGATATCCATATACTTTTTTTCCACCAGTAATAGCTTCAGGGATTATTTCTTTTCCGAAATCTATGGTATTGGTATCAGTTAGCACTTCGTCTAAGATATTTCTATTGAAAATGTAAATACCCATCGAAGCTAAATATTCACGTCCTTCTTGTTTCATTCCTTCAGAAACCTCAGATGTCCATTGGTCTAACTCAGAAGCATCGGGTTTCTCAACAAAACTTGTTATAAAGTCTTCAGTATTGGTTTTTAGTATTCCAAATGCAGGAGCTTCGTCACTGCTTACAGGTTGGGTTGCTATGGTGATTTCAGCACCACTTTTTTCATGAGATTCGATCATTTTAGATAAATCCATGTTGTATAATTGATCTCCTGAAAGTATCAAAACATATTCATACTCATGCCTGTGGAAATGGTGTTGACACTGTCTTACGGCATCAGCTGTCCCTTGAAACCATGTAGGGTTGTCGGGAGTTTGTTCAGCAGCTAAAATATCAACAAATGCATTACTGAAATTACTGAACTGGTATGTGTTTTTGATATGAGAATTTAATGAAGCCGAATTGAATTGTGTTAAGACATATATACGCTTTAATTCATCATTAATGCAATTTGAAATAGGGATATCTACCAGTCTATATTTACCTGCTACAGGTACTGCTGGTTTTGAGCGGTGACTAGTCAATGGAGCTAAACGAGATCCTCTTCCTCCTCCAAGAATAACACTGATAACTTTTTTGTTGAACATAATTTAGATTATGATTTAAGCGTTAAAGATTGGTACATTTTAATATATTCAGCAGCTGATTTTTTCCAACCACTATCGATATTCATGATTTGTGTTTTTTTCGTATCAAAGAATGTTTTGTTTTTATATACAACTACAGCACGTTTAATAGCAAAGCCAATTTCATGTGCTGAAATATCATAACAAACGATCCCTGTTCCTTGTTCTCCTTCATCAAAATCAATTACAGTGTCTTTTAATCCCCCAACATTACTTACAATAGGAATTGCTCCGTATCTCATCGCATACATTTGGTTAAGGCCACAGGGTTCAACCCTTGATGGCATTAGTAGAAAGTCACTACCTCCGTATACAATATGGGCTAGTTCTTCATTGTAACCAATATAATTATTGTATTTACCTTCAAATTGAGCTTTAATATCATTTAGGCTGCGTTCCGTTTGTCCATCTCCACTACCTAAAATAAGTACATTAGTTTTTAGGTTTAACTCATTGAAGATGTAATTGATTGTTTCTGCTAATAAATCAGATCCTTTTTCATGTACAAAGCGCCCAATGAAACTTATTAGCGGTAAGTCAGGGTTAAGATTAAATTCTTTACAGATCCAATCTTTATTTGCTTGACGCTTTTTAATGCTTTTTTTGTCGAAGTTACTTTTTAGGTATTTATCCTTTTTGGGATCCCATAGTTTATCATCAATCCCATTGAGAATACCTAGAGATTTGTTGTTTTCTTGTTTTAGTAATGCTTCTAAACCATTAGCTTTTTCTTGTAATTCCCCTAGATAGTTGGGTGAAACGGTTGTTACTTTCCAAGCCGATTTAATTCCTGTAGCCAATGGATTAATCTGCCCATACCAGTCTAAAACACCTTTTTTGTCAGCAGGGAATTCTGGTAAGTAATGCATTTTTTCATACCCAAACCATCCTTGATATTGTGCATTATGTATGGTTAATATAGTAGGGATGTCTTTCAGAGCATTATATTTGTAGCAATGCCCAGTAAAAAAAGGAATTAAACTACTATGATGATCATGACAATGTATGATTTCAGGTTTAACTTCTTGATTTAAAATAAAGTCGGCAACTACTTTTTGGAATGCAGTAAATCGCTCTACATCATAGGGGTACCCGTAAACATTTTCTTTATCTGTAAGTCCAAATATTTTAACAAGAAACAATTCAAAACCTAACGTTTTCTTATCATATTCAAGAACTTCGTAATAATATTCTTCTAATCCTAGCAAAAGATTTCCCTTTGTAAAACCTATTGGATCGTGTTTTTTTACAAAATCTTTTTCATAAAAAGGCATAATAACTTTTGAGGTAATGCCTGAAGCCTCCTGATATTTGGGTAATGCCCCCACCACATCAGCTAAACCACCTACTTTGGCAATTGGAAAGCATTCTGCGGAAATATGTAATATGTACATAGGTAACTGTTATAAACTATACATAAATCTAAGCTTTAAATAATTTTTTTAACAGTTTTAGTGTTGATTTTTTAATTAATAATCAACTTTTAGTTTTTTTTTAAACTAAAAGGTGTTTTCTTGAGGTATGTGTAAAGTATGTAAGTAAATGACATTACATTTTGAAGTTTATGTAATAAGTAATGAATGTCTAAAAATAACAAAATCAACTATTTATAATTTGTGAACAGTTGTTTTTTTGTCTTAAAAGTCTGTTTTTAAGCTTGTTATGTGTTTTTGATATCGAGAATAGCTTGATGTGGATTTTCGTTACCAAAAATGTAGCTACCTGCCACTAAGACATTAGCACCAGCGTCAACTAATTTTTTTGCATTTTTATTAGAAACACCACCGTCTATTTCAATCAATAATTCCGTTTTTTTAGAATCAGCTAAAGCACGTAAGTCTTTAACCTTGTTATAAGTATTTTCAATAAAGGATTGTCCTCCAAAACCAGGGTTGACACTCATCAATAAGGCCATATCTATTTCGGTTACTATATCTTTCAATACGTCTACAGGAGTATGCGGATTTAATACAACACCGGCTTTTATGCCAAAAGATTTTATCAATTGGATACTACGGTGTAAATGAGGGCAAGCTTCGTAATGTACAGTGATAAATTCAGCGCCTAAATTCACAAATTCTTCAATGTATCGATCAGGTTGTTCGATCATCAAATGTACATCTAAAGGTTTTTTTGCATGTTTTTGTATGGCGGCCAATACTGGCATTCCAAAAGAAATATTAGGTACAAACATCCCATCCATAATGTCAATATGAAACCAATCCGCTTCACTGTTATTAATCATTTCGATATCGCGTTGCAAATTACCAAAATCAGCAGCTAGCACTGAAGGGGCTATAATAGGTGTAGGCATGTTTTTTTCTTTTAATTTCAAAAATATGAAAATGGATTAAATAAGAGCTGTTGGTTTATATGTCAATTTAATGTTTAGGTTTTTGAATGTTGATTATTCTCTAAAAAAGATTGGTGGTAATCAGGTGTGATAAACGGATAATTATTTGATAAATATTCGTTTGGTAGATGTGATTTCTAGAGTAATATTATCGAATGCTTATTGTTTTTTGTGAAAATAAAAAGACTCAAAACTATAAGTTTTGAGTCTTTTTAGTATAAAATATATTTTCAGAAATCTATCCTAAATAAGTCTTCAATATTTTACTTCTTGAAGTATGCTTCAATCTGCGGATTGCTTTTTCTTTAATTTGACGTACACGCTCACGAGTTAAATCGAAAGTTTCTCCTATTTCTTCTAAAGTCATTGGGTGTTGATCTCCAAGTCCAAAATATAAACGTACTACATCTGCCTCACGAGGAGTTAATGTTTCTAACGCACGCTCGATTTCAGTTTTTAATGATTCGTGTAATAAATCACGATCAGGGTTCGGAGATTCTCCAGACTTTAATACATCGTATAAGTTAGAATCTTCACCTTCAACTAAAGGCGCATCCATGGATACATGACGACCAGAGTTCTTTAAAGACTCCTTTACATCATTAACAGTCATGTCTAACTCATTTGCAATTTCTTCAGCACTTGGTGGGCGCTCGTGAGATTGCTCTAAGAAAGCATATGTCTTATTGATCTTGTTAATCGATCCAATTTTATTTAACGGCAAACGAACAATACGCGATTGTTCTGCTAAGGCTTGAAGGATTGATTGACGAATCCACCATACAGCGTATGAGATGAATTTGAATCCACGAGTTTCATCAAATCTTTTAGCAGCTTTAATTAAACCAAGATTTCCTTCATTGATAAGATCAGGAAGAGTTAAACCTTGATTTTGATATTGTTTTGCTACCGATACTACGAAACGTAAGTTAGCTTTAGTTAATTTGTCTAAGGCGCGCATGTCACCAGCTTTTATACGCTGAGCTAATTCCACCTCTTCATCAGCAGTAATAAGGTCTACTTTACCAATTTCTTGTAGATACTTATCAAGGGATGCTGTTTCCCTATTGGTTACCTGCTTCGTAATCTTCAGCTGTCTCATTCGATGTGGATTTTTATTAGATTAAAATACTACTCAATTAGTAATACGTATAGATGTAAGATTTTGTTACAAAAAAGATGAAGTATTTTTCAATTTTTAAAATTGAGCAATAAAGTCACTCAGGTTTTCAGAGCGTTCTAAGTTTAATTTCTTGCGTAATCGATATCTTGATGTATGTACGCTTTCTACAGAAATTCCAAGGAGTGATGCCATGTCTTTACTTGAAAAATTGAGTTTTATTAGTGCACAGACCTTAAGATCTTTTTGTGATAATCCCGGAAATCTATTTTTTAGATTTTTATAAAAATTTTGATTAATAGATGTAAAACGAGCTTCAAATTCTTCCCATTTATTAGAAGTAGAGCTTTCTACACTTTTTATCATTTGATTGATTACCTTGATATTGCTATTACTACTAGTTGTGGTATGAACATTTTCCTTTAACTTTTTTATAAATTCTTCTTTTTCTATAAGTTGTAGTGCAGAGCTAGTTAGTTCTTTATTTTTTAAAGCTAAAACCCTTTCAGCATCCTTTCTTTCTACATCTCTTAAAGTTTGTATTTTTTGTTTCTCTTCAAGATGTTTTTGTTTGATGTTTTTTATAACAAAATACCCGATTGTTATTAAGGATAAAATCGTAACAATTAATAAAATGGTCTTTAATTGACCTAGGCGTTGGTCTTTTTTTAATAATTCAATTAATTGTTCCTTTATGAGTCCTTTTTCTTTTTCTTTTTGAATTCTGTATTTATCATTTATTTCAAAAATCACTTCACTATTTAAGCTTTTTACACCATATATTTCTTCTTGCATTTCTTGACCTAATACAGCATGATGGAAAGCTAATTCATAATTTTTTTCTTGAGAATATAATTTACCTAATGTATTATGATTAAATAATCTATAGTTTAGATGTTGATAATGTTTGTTAGTGAGGTCTAGTGATCTATGATAATGTTTTATAGCTTCTTCAGTATTTCCTTGAAATTCGAAAGTGTTACCAAGTAAATAATCTATAACGATCAAATAGGCAGGGTTTTCTTTTTCGAAATGAGATCGTGCCGTATTTAATTTATTAAGTGCTAAGTCGTATTTACCTGCGTTAGCATCTAGATAAGCTCTTTCACATTGTACATAGTGATTCACAATGCCTAATTTTTTTTCTAATCTAGCACAGCTGTCCAAATATTTTCGGGTAGTTAAGAAGTCTTTTTTCTTTCTCTCGTAATTGGCAAGTGCAAAATAATCACTGATTAAATAATTGGGGTGAATATTTTCATCCCTAACTAATTGTTTGTCGAGTTTTAAAGATGCGGTGAAATTTTCTAAAGCCTTTTGGTCTTTATGATAAAAAATGTATAACCAGCCTAAGGCTTGATGTACCCTGGCTCTAAAAAACTTGTTTTTTGTTTTATCTGCTAGTATTAAAGCTTCCCAATATCCATTGTAAGCATTTCCATAATCTGCTATATGAGCATAGAAGTTTGATAACTTGATATGGTTTTCAATGAGAGGAATGGTATCTTTCTCTTCAGAGTATTTTAGAATTTCTTCTTTATAAGTATCTATGGTTTTTTTTATAAAAGCATCATTGTTTCTTTTTTTTATATCCTGAAGATTGGTATTGTTTTCAATAGCATAGCAAAAAAAGGAAGTAAAAAAAATGAATAACAATGTTTGTGTCCATCTAAAAGGGTACATCTTTTTAATCATAAGCAAGTAATGCGTAAAAGTCGCAAAAGGGGGAATATTTGATGTTAAATTTAAAATAAATTAGAGCTTTTTTAAGGTAATAAAATTTTAAATCGTTCACAAAAATAACTAAAACATTTTAGTAGAAAAATGATGAGTTACAATGAAAAATAGAATTAAAACTGATTTTAGCTTATTTTTTTTACAAATTATTGATTTTTCAAAGGGTAGATTAAATCCGAAAAGTTACTTTTTTATATATTTACGCCCCTTAAAATTGGTATTTCAAGTGCAAACTATTGTAGTTGGGAGATGTTTACTAGTGTAATTACTTAAGTATCCGTTTTTTGTGATGTAATATATTTAGTAATTATAACGTTTTCACAAACCAGCGTTATCAAAAAAAGTATAATGATAAAAAACAGTTTATTCGGGGCTTTTCTTCTTAGCCTGTTACTTATTGGGTGTACCCCGAAAGAATCAGTATCTATTTATCAAGATTTTAATAATGACTGGAAATTTAAATTACAAGATGGTAAAGAAGTAGATAATACTTTTTTTGAATCAGATGATTGGAGAACTTTAAATGTGCCACATGATTGGAGTGTTGAGTCGTCATTTGATACCATATATAACGGAGCTACGGGTTTTTTACCAGGAGGTATAGGGTGGTATACTAAAGATTTTAAATTAAAAAAAGACGCTAAAAGAACTAATTATATTGTTTTTGATGGTGTATATAATAATAGCGAATATTGGCTAAATGGAAAACATATCGGAGAGCGACCTTATGGATATGCTCCATTTTATTTCAATATAACAAATGATTTAGCCGATGGGGACCTAGTGAATCAACTGAAAGTGAAAGTAGATCATTCTCGTTATATTGATAGTAGGTGGTATACAGGTTCTGGTATTTATAGAAAAGTGAAGTTGGTTAATAAATACAATCTTCATATCCCTATTTGGGGAACATTTGTTACAACACCTAAGGTGGCTAAGTCGTCAGCAACAGTTGATGCTAAAGTAAAAGTAAAGAATAACTTCACCGAGGAGAAAGCATTCAATATTGTTTTTGACATTATAGATGCAACAGGAGCAGTTGTAGTTTCTACTTCAAAAGAAGCTAAGGTAGCAGGAGGAAAAGAACTAGAGTTCCAGTTAGATCAAGAAGTGCCTTCTCCAAAATTATGGGGGGTTAATGAACCATATTTATACAAGACAAACATCAAAATAGAACAAGATGGAGTTGTTGTAGATGAAGAGACAAGTACTTTAGGTATTAGAACGGTAAAATTCGATGCAAATAAAGGTTTCTTCTTGAATGGAGAAAACATGAAGATCAAAGGAGTATGTTTACACCATGATGCCGGTTTAGTAGGTGCAGCCGTACCAAAAGATGTATGGAGAAGACGTTTTCAGCATTTAAAAGATGGTGGAGTTAATGCTATTAGAGGATCTCATAATCCAGTTTCTGAAGAATTTATTGATTTATGTGATGAAATGGGAATCTTATTACAAGATGAATTTTTTGATGAGTGGGATAACCCAAAAGATAAGCGATTGAATCAAGAAGAGCGTCATGATGATTATGCATCAAGAGGGTATACAGATCATTTTCACAAATGGGGAAAGAAAGATTTAATTAATGTAATGTTACGTGATCGTAACCATCCATCGGTTTTTCAATGGAGTATAGGTAATGAGATCGAGTGGACTTACCCAGTACATAGACATGCTTCTGGTTATTTCAATATGGGATGGGAAGGAAATTATTTTTTCGATGCACCTCCAATAGGTAAAGAAGAAATTAAAAAACGTTATGATGAATTTATAGAAATACAGAAATACAAGTTTAATGCTGAAAAATATAAATTCTTAGAAGGAAACTATGTAGCCGCAGAAACAGCTCAACGATTATCTAAATGGACAAAAGAGTTAGATACTACTCGTGTTGTAATAGCTAATATGATTTTGCCTTCAGTAAGTTTAGAATCAGGATACGGACAGGCTGTAGACGTAGCTGGATTTAGCTACCGTCGTGTATTATATGATTATGCTCATAAAAATTACCCTAATAAAGTAATTATGGGTACCGAGAATGTTGGGCAATGGCATGAGTGGAAAGCTATTGAAGAAAGACCATTTGTGTCAGGGACTTTCTTGTGGACAGGTATCGATTATATGGGAGAAACTCATGGTCGTGGATGGCCAAGAAGAGGTTTAGAGTGTGGTCTATTAGATTTTGCAGGGTTTAAAAAGCCTTCTTTTTACATGATGAAGTCATTATGGAATGAAGAGCCAAGTATTTTTATAGCGTCAAATAAACTTGAAAAGTCGTTATTTAAAGTTGAGCCAAAAACGAATAAAGTAGTTGAAAAAACTGAAGGGCATTGGAAGACTAGACTGTGGGATTGGCATAGAGTAGTAGAGCACTGGAATGATTACAAAGAAGGAGAAGAAGTTATCCTTGAACTTTATTCGAACTGTGATGAAATCGAATTATTCTTAAATGATGTTTCTCAAGGGAAGAAAAAGCTAGCTGATTTTGAAGATCATATATATAAATGGGCAGTAGCATACAAGTCAGGGACAGTAAAAGCTGTAGGGACGAAAGATGGAAAAATAGTTACATCGACTATTGTAACTGCAGGCAAGCCAACTAAATTGAAATTAACAGTTGATAGATCTAGTCTAGATGCTAATAATGATGATGTAGCTCATATTGTAGCGCAATTAGTAGATGATAAAGGGAACTCAGTTAAAAATATAGAACAAGAAATTACGTTTGACATTGAAGGAGATGTTAAGTTATTAGGAGTTGATAATGGGCATGTATCTAGTGTGCAGGATTACCAAACTAATAAAGTAAAAACGCATTTAGGACAAGCTCTACTTATTGTTCAAGCAAAAGACAAAACAACTATTTCAAATATCAAAGCTAGCTCTAAAGATATTTCGAGTAATACAATAACCTTAAATATTAAATAACAAACAAAGAAAATCATGAAGATAAAAGTTAGCGCTTTTGCTGCACTTGCAGCTGCTTTGATAGTAGGATGTAATAAGCCTGCTCCTCAGCCAACAGAAGAAAAACCATGTGAACCGAAATTAGATTTATCAGCTAAAAAGTTAGATCGTTTTGGGATAACAAATAAAGACTATTTAAGTGCTGCTTCTAAGAGAGCATTGCAATGGAAATATGTAGAAAATGATTGGTATCGAGTATTCAATCAAATGCAACCACTAAAAGGAGATTTAGCATACGAAGAAGGTGTAGTTAGACGTGACCCTTCAGCTGTTATTTTTGTAGATGGTTTATATCATGTTTGGTATTCAAGAAGTACAGGAGCAACAGACGGATTTGGAGGAGATGTAGAGAACGACAAAGTATTCCCGTGGGATCGTTGTACAGTTTGGCATGCCACTTCTAAAGATGGTTGGACTTGGAAAGAAGATAAAACAGCAGCAGTTCCATTAGGTAAAAAAGGAGCTTACGATGATCGTTCTATCTTTACTGTAGAAGTAATGCAACATGAAGATATGTTTTACTTATGTTACCAAACTATCAAGTCGCCATATGATGTTCGTACTAAGAACGAAGTTGGTTTAGCTTGGTCTAAGTCACCATTTGGTCCTTGGGAAAAAAGTGCAGAGCCAATCTTGAAGCCTGCAGATAATGGTATCTGGAAAGGAGAAAAACAAAATCGTTTCCACGTAGAGAAAAAAGGAGATTTCGATTCTCATAAAGTTCATGATCCATGTATCGTTCCTTTAAATGGTAAGTTTTACCTTTACTATAAAGGAGAGCAAATGGGTGAGGAGATTCTTTTCGGAGGTCGCCAAATACGTCATGGTGTAGCAGTAGCTGATAATCCAAAAGGACCTTATGTGAAGTCTAAATACAATCCAATATCTAATTCAGGTCATGAAATTTGTGTTTGGCCAGTTGATGGAGGTATTGCATCATTAGTAACTACAGATGGACCAGAAAGAAATACATTTCAATTTGCTAAAGATGGAGTTAATTTCGAAATTCGCGGTGCGGTAAAAGGAGCTAATATGCCACATGCTATCGGTTTAAATAGAAGCTTGACGGCTACTTCTGACAACCCAACTAAAGTGTTTGACTGGGGATTGTCTCACGTATATAATAGCTGGAATTACCAGAGTATTATGCGTTTTGATTCTTACAGAAAAACTTCTCACGTTGCTCCTGGAGAAAGCACTCCAGACGACGAAAAGAATGATAAAGTACAAGACAACTAAAATATTTCTATTAATTAATTCTTTTAAATTTGAAAGCAACTAGATACGAGGGTAACAAAACCTTCAGTGTAATTGAAAAGGAAGTTGAGACACCAGCTAATGGTGAGGTACGTATTAAGGTAGCTTACTCAGGTGTTTGTGGTACAGATGTACACATCTATCACGGTATGATGGATCAGCGTGTAAATATTCCTGTGACTATTGGTCACGAAATGTCAGGAACTATTGACGCGATTGGAGAAGGTGTTACAGGATATGAAGTTGGTGACAAGGTGGTTGTACGTCCTTTAGATGATAGAGGAGCAAAGCCATCTGATAAGGGCTTTAACCATGTTTGCGAAGAGCTGAAATTTATTGGTATTGATAGTCCAGGTTCTATGCAACAATACTGGAATGTACCAGCATTTACTTTACATAAGTTAAAAGCTGAGACTGACTTAAAACTTGCAGCATTAATTGAGCCATTGTCAGTAGCAGCACATGATGTTCGCTTATCTGAATTAAAAGAAGGTGAAACAGCTGTAGTATTAGGTGGTGGGCCAATTGGTTTATTAGTGGCTATGGTTGCTAAAGAAGCAGGTGCTCAGGTAATTATTTCGGAAGTAAATCCTGTACGTATTACTAAAGCAAAAGAATTAGGTTTCGATTGTGTTAGTCCAGTAGATGTAGATTTAGTGGAATACGTTCGTGAAAAAACTGAAGGTCGTTTGGCTGATGTTGTTTTTGAAGTAGCGGGAGTACAACCGGCATTAGATGTAATGACAGAAGTAGCTGGAATTCGTGGTAGAATCGTAATGGTAGCTATTCATGGTCAACCTAAACCAGTAAACTTATTTAAGTTTTTCTGGAAAGAATTGAAGTTAATCGGAGCTCGTGTATACGAGAAAGAGGATTATGAAAAATCAATTGCTTTAATTACAGCTAACGAATTGCCTTTTGAAGATATGATTACTGACGTTCAGCCGTTATCAAATATTCAAGAAGTATTCGAAAACATTGATAAAAACCCTAATGGTTTAAAAGTCTTAATGGACTGTCAATTGTAGTTCTAATTGCTAGAACTGTTTTTTGAGAGGTATTTTCCTCGTTTAGTTAAATAATTTAATCCAATTGTCTTGTGTTTCACAAGGCAATTGGTCTAATAAAAAACAAAATATGAGCATTTTAAACAAGTTTAGTTTAGAAGGTAAAACAGCCTTAGTTACAGGATGTAAAAGAGGTATAGGTAAAGCAATGGCAGTGGCGTTAGCTGAAGCAGGAGCTGATATAATTGGAGTAAGTGCTTCTTTAGAATCTGAAGGGAGTGCTGTAGAAGCAGCAGTGAAAGCTACGGGTAAAAATTTTAAAGCTTACCAATGTGATTTCGGTGATCGTAAGGCGCTTTATGGATTTATTAAAGCTGTAAAATCTGATTTTCCTGTAATTGATATTTTAGTAAACAACGCAGGTACAATTTTAAGAACTCCTGCAGCTGAGCATCCAGATGAAATGTGGGATAAAGTAATTGAGGTGAATCAAAATGCTCAATTTATTTTAACTCGTGAAATCGGAAAAGAAATGGTTGCAAGAGGTTCTGGTAAAGTTGTATTTACGGCTTCTTTATTGACTTTCCAAGGTGGTATTACAGTGCCTGGATATGCAGCTTCTAAAGGAGCTATAGGTCAATTAACTATGGCTTTTGCTAATGAATGGGCTGGTAGTGGTGTTAATGTTAATGCTATTGCGCCAGGATATATTTCTACAGATAACACAGAAGCATTAAGAAATAACCCAGAAAGAGCAAATTCTATCTTAGCACGTATTCCAGCAGGACGTTGGGGTCAGCCTGAAGATTTTGCAGGACCTACAGTATTCTTGTGTTCTGAAGCAGCTTCTTACATGTCAGGAAGCATTATGTTAGTAGATGGTGGATGGATGGGGCGCTAGTCTTCATTTATTTTAGAATAAATTTTCTAGAGAGAGAAAATAGATTGTAGTAAAGACATGATTTGTCAAGTCTCTTATTTATTTTCTCTTCTCTCTTTTCGTTTTAAATAGTAACTTAGTTTAAAATTAAATCACATGGCTGTAAAAGAATATGAATTATTCATCGGAGGTGAGTGGAGAAAATCTACGTCTGGTGAAACTATTGATGTAATTAGCCCTTCTACAGAAGAGTTAGTTGCTAAAGTGCAAAATGGTACTGCTGAAGAAGCTATAGAAGCTTTAGAGGTGGCTGATAAAGCTCAAAAAGAGTGGAAAAAACTACCAGCAAGAACTCGTGCTGAGTATTTATATGCTTTAGCTAATGAAATCAAAGCTAATTCTGATTATTTAGCTGAATTGTTAGTTAAAGAACAAGGTAAATTATTGAAAGTAGCAAAAATGGAAGTAGCTGTAACAGCTTCTTTTATCGAATATGCTGCTGAAGGAGCTCGTCGTATTGAAGGGGATATTATCCCTTCTGATAATGCTAATGAGCAAATTTGGATTCAAAAAGTACCACGTGGAGTAGTAGTTGCTATTACTGCATGGAATTTCCCATTTGCTTTAGCAGGTCGTAAATTAGGGCCAGCTTTAGTAGCAGGAAATACAATCGTTATTAAACCTACTTCTGAAACTCCATTAGCGACTTTAGAGTTAGGAAATATGGCTACTAAGGTTGGTATACCAGCTGGTGTAATCAATATCTTGACAGGTCCTGGACGTGCTATGGGTAATGCTTTAGTGGAAAGCCCAATCTGTAAGATGGTGACTATGACAGGATCTACTCCTGTAGGTCAGCAGATTGCACGTAATGCGGCTCAAAATTTAACTCACGTACAATTAGAGTTAGGTGGTAAAGCTCCATTTATTGTGTTTGCTGATGCTGATATCGATGCAGCTGTAGAGTCTGCTTTACATTCTCGTTTCGATAACTGTGGTCAAGTATGTACTTGTAATGAGCGTATGTATGTTCATGAAGATATTTATGATGTGTTCATGGATAAATTTTTAGCAGCAACTAAGGCATTGAAAGTTGGAGATCCAATGTTAGATGATACTGATATGGGGCCAAAAGTAAATGGATCAGAGCTTAAGCATATGGAGCATTTAGTAGAGGTTTCTGTAAAGGAAGGAGCTACTATCGCAACAGGAGGTAAGCGTCCTGAAGGAGCAGAGTTTGAAAAAGGATTCTGGTTTGAACCTACAGTATTGACTAATGTTACTCAAGACATGACTATCGTTCACGAAGAGTCTTTTGGGCCAATCTTACCAGTATTGAAGTTCTCATCTTTCGAGCAAGTTATTGGATTTGCTAATGATTGTGAGTATGGTTTAGCTGCAATGGTTTTCACAAATGATATGAATACAATCATGAAGTGTAACGATGAGTTAGAATATGGTGAAATCTATGTAAACCGTGGTCATGGTGAGCAACACCAAGGATTCCATAACGGATACAAGTTATCAGGTTCTGGAGGAGAAGATGGTAAATATGGATTCGAGCAGTACTTAGAGAAAAAGACTTTCTATGTACGTCATAAAGTATAATTTTTTTGAATTATTGTATATAAAAATGCCCTTCGAAATTTTCGAAGGGCATTTTTTTGTTGATTAAAAACCTAAAATTACTATATACAGGTTTCTTGTTCTTTTGAAATTGATTGCTTCTTATTTTTTATCAATTTTCAAGTAATAAAGTCAAAATTTTATTTTGAATAATAATATTTCCTATTCGGCGCAATGTCCTATAGGTTTGAAATTACAACACCCTGTAGGGTCTGCTCGTCTAAAAATTTCATTGATTTCATCTGGATTATTACAGTCTAAAGAAGGGGATGCGTGGAACAGATAGCCTAAGTAATTTTGTTTACGTTTACAGTACTCTTGTTGTGTTAATCTTTTTACGGCGAAAGAGTATAAGAAATTTAGGTTTATGGTTTCAGTTTTTGTTGGTAAGCCAGATTTTGTAAATATAAAAGTCATTTTTCCAGATCCTTTTTCAAAATCTTCACACTTATTCCAAACAACTGAAAAATTTGTAGAGCCGCCAATACCAAAAGTCATATTTGAAGAGTTTGTGTTTTTGAAATAGCCTCCTTCTATTTTGACTTTAACTGTATGATAACTTTTTAAGTTTACTAGAATTGAATTCTCTTGATTGAAAAGAATATCTGTTGTTGTTCCAAAATTAACAAAATTTCCATCTAATGTTTTAGCAAATAAGTTTGTGTTAGATAAGTACATCAAAAACACTAGACTTAGTAGTTTAATTTTTTTTATAATTAATTTTATTGGTTAAGTATCTAATTTGTTGGTGTTTAGTGTGTTTGCGTTGTAGTATTATACTTTGGTTTTTTTAAGATTTGTTTTAATTATGTGTTGTATTAGTTTTGTAGTTGGTAAAACGTCCAAAAAGATTTTTCTTTTCAAATTCAGTATTAAGCAAAGAATGAAGTTTCATTTCAATATGTTTGACTTGATCCTCAGTAAAATCATTTTTCATAGAAAAATCGATATCAAGTGAAGCTCTATCCGTAATATCATAAGCTAACTGCAGCGCATTACCCCCTTTAAGAACTAGACCATACATGAGCATTTCGTCACTAACTAAAGCACGTAATGTTAACCATTTTATTGTTTCAATCATATTTATTTTTTTGATTATGACATCGAAAATAAATCAATTGTAACGTTATAACTAAAATGTTAAAAAGAATATAACGAAGTGTAAGCAAGAAGTTATATGTTAGTCTTTAAATAGTTAAAGGATAGTGAATTAAAATAAATGCTTTAAAATCACAATAAAATTAACAACGTTTATTTCGTTAGAACTTAAAATGTAAACACAAATAATAAACTTTAAAATGAGAAGTTCAAAAAAATTACTTTTAGTGACATTGGCAGGGCTAGCCATGTGTTCCTGTGAAGAAGAAAAACAAGAGCTAATAAAAACCTCTACTAAAGATGATTTGATAATAGGCGAAAAAGCACAGGTTAT
>CANLOW010000004.1 GCA_947493035.1 uncultured Aquimarina sp. | reverse complement strand
CGTTACAGTCAAATGTTATTTATGGAATCAACACATTCAAATTACGTAAAGCGTACTCAAAAGGATTATAGTCTGTCTTTCAAACTACAGGTTGTTCAAGAAATCGAGCAAGGTCTTTTAACGGATCAAGTTTTTATTTTGAGCCGATTTAATAGGTATTAGGATAGAGCGCTAGGTACAGCGATAATAGTCATTGTGGGTTCCAAGACTGTTGTATTAGTATTGAAAAACTCGAAAGAAGAAAGGTTGTAGTTCGCCCAGATAGAAATTAATCTAAATGGAATTTCTAAAGAATCTTTTAATCCTAGTTTAGAGTCCTCCATGTGTACCCATCTCTTTAAGGGTTGTTCGAAAATCAAACTTGCGGTTTGTTCTTTACCAAATTGTCTTTTCATTCTAATGAACATTTCAACATCAAATAACCATTTCGTATAGAATTTTTTTCCAAAAAGTAAGGGTACTAATTTCGCATCGAACACTTTGGCTCCACATTGCGTGTCTTTAATAGACATCCCTAGGATAAAGACAATCAATATATTTATGAATTTAGAAATGATAGCTCGAATACCATCTTTTTTGATTCCTTCAGAAGGGTCTTTTGCACGAGAACCAAAAACGAAACTTAAATCTTCATTATGATGCAATGTATTCACCAGACTGTCAAAATCATTGAAGTCAGTAGATAAGTCCGCATCCATAAAACCTATATAGTTAACATCTCTACGGGTATATAAGTATTTTGCTCCAGCTCTCACAGCGGCAGCTTTGCCTCCATTTTGAATAAGATTAACAACACTTACTTTGTTAGGGTTTGTTTTTTGAATATTTCTTAAAACCTCCATAGTATGGTCTTTACTACCATCGTTTACAAAGCATAAGTGATAGTTGTTTTCTTTTGAAATGAATTCTTGAAATGCCGTAACATCTAATCTGTTTTCTTCATTATAGCAAGGTATGATTATTCCAGTTTTCATAGTGTTTGGGTTTTGATTATACCCAAATTTACCTCTGAGGTGAGGTTGAAATCTCTGATTTTCGGTGAGTAAGAGATTACTGTAGACGAATGGTAAAATTTAAAAGTTAACTTTAGTATAGTTTAGAACTCAACCATTATTGTATATTTATTTAGATGCAAAAAAAGACTAATAAATACCTGATTAGCGCTATGTTAATAGGAATTGCTTTCCATGGAGTAAGTATATTTTTCACTCTGGAAACCACCTATGATGCACTAATTCATTTATTTTTTGGAGAACATTACGCAAACCATTGGTTTGAGCCTTGGAACTACAAATGGTACACGGGCTTTACGGTTATGGGATATCCCCCTTTAGTACATCAAAGTATTGGGCTACTTTCTTTGATTGGAGGGCTTAAGTTTGGTTTGTTTACGGTCGCTTTTATAGGTATACTTTTATTTATAACCGGAGTTTATCGATTTTCTCTACTCATTACAGGAAATAGAAATGTGGCAGGCTATGCAGCGATTGCAGCAGTGGTCTCTTCTTCTTTTGTAGAAACACTGCATATTTTTGGTCAGCTTCCCAGTATTATCGGTGTATCTGTGCTAATGCACGCGTTACCTGAGATTTATTTATGGGTTAAAACAGGTAAAAAGAACTATTTAGGTACTTCACTTAGTCTCTTAGCGGTAACGATAACCTCACATCACGTGACTCCCATATTTGGAATGGTATTCTTTATTTTTCCACTTTTTGGGATGGTGGTAATGGATGTTGCTTATTCGAAAATGAAATCTTATGAAGCCATTCGTTTTTCAATTTTTCTCAAGACTTTTTTTAGCCTTTTCAAGCGTATTTTAGTTTTCGGACTAAGTGCTTTAGCATTAATCATTTTCTGTATACTTCCTTATTGGATTAACACAAAAAATAATCCCATTACTCAAGTACCAATACCGCATGGTTCTCGAGATAATTTTTTAGAGGTTACCTCTTCTGGGCTTGTGTTTTTTGTGATTCCTTGGGGAATATTACTTTTTGTGCTTCCTTATCTGTTTTATCGATTTTATGCGAAACGCTATTTGTTATTTGGATTGTCTTTCACATTGCTAACCATTCTAGGAACCGGTGGTACGACTCCTATTCCTAAAATGATGTTAGGAGATAATGCTTTCAATATTTTAACCTTAGATCGATTTACGCTGTGGGCTTCGATTATGGCATTACCTATTTTTGGGGAATTTTTATATCGATTTGTAGAAGGAGACCTAAAGCAACAGATTCAGCAAAAGTATGGTGCCGTAAAGCATCGTATTATGGGAGCCTTTTTAGTGAGTGGAATACTAACGATACTAATCTTATCGGTAAACTTAGGCTACTTTAAACCATCACAGCCACAGAAAATTAAAATGCTACCCATCGTTAATTTTTTGAATCAAGACCAACATGATCATTGGCGGTTTTTGCCTTTAGGTTTTGGAGATCAGATGGCATGGTTATCAGCACAAACGAATGCGATGACCGTTGATGGTAATTATCATTCGGCTCGTAGGTTGCCCGAGCTTACCACAAGAGCTGTTGAGCGACTAGAAAATTCAAAATTTAGAGGAATAGAAGGACTTGGGTCATTACAGCAATTTTTGACCATTCCTGAAAAGTATCATTTGAAATATGTTTTTTCTAATGATAAGTTTTATGATCCGATCTTATATTTCTGTGGATGGCAGCGTTTACGCCAATTAGAAAACGGAATTATGGTTTGGGAAAAACTAAACGTAAAACCCTTATCCAGCATTCTGCCTAAAGATGATGTTCCTCGATTTCAGAAAATACTCTGGGGTACTGTGCCAGTAGGTACGATTGCTGTGGTATTTCTGGTCTTTTTTAGAAATACTTGGAGACGAATTTTTAAGACAAAAGATCCAGAAAAAGTAGATTATCTAAACCATGGAATTCAATATAAAAAGTTCAATAAAAAAATAATACCAATCCTTCTGATTTGGATCTCCATTTGTCTTTGTTTTTTCTTTTTCGGGATCTATAGATTTTACATCGCTAATGCTACACAGATCAGCCCTAAGAATTTGATCAATGCTTATTACGATGCTTTAGATTTTAAAGAGTTTGAGCGTGCGTATTCGTATGTAAATCCAGCATCAAATAAAACCAAAGATCAATTTATGCTAGAAATAGCAGTAAATGATGGTTTGTTAAGTTCTTATGCAAAACTAGATGAGATTCGAACGATCATTCTTTCAGAAAGTAAAGATATGGCTCGGGTAGAGGTGAAAACTTTTTGGATTACTCCTTTAGAGCGTATTGAGAAAACCTATTTTCATGAATTGAGAAAGCTCCGTCGAGATTGGTATATAGATCCGTTAGATTATGATTTAGATATTCCACCAGATCAATTATTCTCAGTAAATAAGACACAGTTTTATAATCATGGAAGAAGAAGGATAACTTCAGAACAAACTTATCATGAGGATGTACTGAAACAACCTGTTTTAGAGGTGTTATCTTCTCGACTAGTAAAGTTCGATGGTAAATACAGTATTGTTGGCGAAATTCAAAATGTAGATGATGTACCAGCAGATGTAGTGATTAATGGTTCTTTATATAATAATGCCAATACAAAACTGGCAAGCTATAATGTCATGCACCAAATGAAGCATAAATTGTTACCGAAAGAGCGAACAAGTTTCAGAATTAATTTTGAAGGTGTAGCTTGGAGTAAGCATACAGATAAAGGGCCAAAGACGTTTAATCCAGAAGAATTTACCGAAATACACATTAGTGAAGTACCTACAGTTTTTGAGCTGCAATGTGCAGGTAATATTGCGAATACAGACTTGTATAAGGGAGTAGTCTTACAAGAATTAGAAGTAAAAGAGCATCAGCTTAATGGAATGTTGTTTAATTCGGGCTTACAGGAAGTTACGATTCCTCAATTACTTTTTTCGTATTATAATGAGGACAAAGAATTATTGTGGGTAGACCATCATTTTATACCTGAAGGTGTGCGACAACAGCGAAAATTATTTTTCTCAACAGAGCTACCAGATATTTCTGAACTAAAAATACTTAAGGCAGATACCGATAATGCTTTTGTCAATGGATTACTCAATCGTTCGATAAACGAGAAAATAGATTTAGGAACAAATAGAGAAAAAAATACAGCGTCCCTAATCCCAATTAATGGTTGTGGATTTTCATATTTAAAAATTGAATTGAATAATTATATAGGAGCACCAAATTAAGCTTTGAAATTGTATAATAAACATATCGTCATTGTCTTGCTTTTGTGGGTGATTTCTAGTTTTTTTATGAGGCTAGTTGCACAAACAGAAAGCAAGGTGCTGTTACTTACTCAACAGAAAGTGTTCGAGGCAAGAGAACAGATCACATTAGAATTCCAAACGTCAGAAAATGCACTACTGTATTGTCATAGTTCTTATGGGAATGCACTAGTGTATCCAAACTTAGAATTAGGTAAAGGTTTCTACTGCTTACCCGAATTTTTGAGTGAGAAAAAGGGGAGTATAGATTTTGATCTAATAGCGCAAGGAGAAAAGTGGTATTCGGGAAGTATTCAAATTATAAATTCAACTCAAGAAACTATTTTAGAGTCGTATATCGGCCCTCCAAGTATTTCTGCCGGGACTCATGATTTTACGATGATGACAGTCATTCCAACAGACGAATACGATAATCCTTTAGCAGATGGAACTAAAGCAACCATCAAGCATCATTTTTTGGAAACCATAACAAATGAGTCTGTAGAAACAAAAGATTTTATTTTTTGGAAGACTATTTTTTCTCGAGAATCTTCGGGGCGTCTTTTAGTGTCTGCGAATATTAATGAAATTTCGTCTAAAGAATTTTCGATTGAAGTTTTTCCAGCACAGCCTACCAATTTTACAATAGATTATACTAGAAAGCATCATTATGCCGATGGAAATCAGATTACCACCTTTACCACATCAGTAATCAACGATGCATATGGTAATATTATTAGTGATGGCACTCTTGTCGAGGTGGTGATAAAGAATGCAAAAGGAGGTATACTAAAAGCACAAGGCAGTACCATTAAAGGAATTGCAAATATTGAAGTATTGCATCCAGATGCTCCAGAAATATGGGAAGCATCGGCTTATGTTAGCGGGATGGCAACTAGTAATGCTATTACACTAGAGTATCATTCGATAACAGATCAATTATCAGTGGTGTTTTCTAAGCAGAATAGAAAAATCACGGTAGGGCCTTTAAAAAGTTTTATGAAACAGCTAGTTCCTGACGGGGTAGTGGTAAAGTTGCATATTTTAAAGAATGGAGTTTTGTTGGATACAGAGGTAGCAACTTCCAATAAAGGAATGGTAACGTTTGTATTGCATAAAGGTTTTTATGAATCAGGAACCTATTCATTTCAGCTAGAAGCTTTAGGGATCATAAAAACATATTCAAACATTGAATTATGAGCATGAAAAAAAGCAAAAGGACATATCGTTTCATTTTATTGATTGTGTTTGCTTTAGTGAATGCCTTAATGCTATTTGGTATTGGTCAAATATTCTCCTATTTCAATACAGGGGCAGACCGCTCTTCTATTTTACACACCAACTTACCCGACGCTAAAGTCTATTTACCCAAGGTTACCTGGGAGGACACGATTAATCCTGGTAGGCCAATAGAAAAAACCACCTTGGCTAGAATAACTTCTCATTATTTACAGTCTTGGTATGTAAAACAAGTGGCTTATGCAACGAATGACCCTTTTGGAATAGAAGACTTCTATACCAAGAGTGCTCGTGTTAATCTCATAAATCATATTGAAGAGCAACAACAAAAAAACATACGAGTCGCTTCAACTAGTTTACAACATAATTTATCTCTAGATTTTTATAGTCTAGACGGGCAAATGGCGGTTATTTCTGATAGGAATGCTTCACAATATCAGCAAATCTATAAAGAGGATACATTACTTTTTGAAACTAAAATTAACCCTAGCTATAAAGCGGTATTGCTTTTAGAAGATGGGTTTTGGAAAATTAGGCATTTGGTAAAAGAAGTACCTCAAGAATTAGCAACACAGGATAAATTAAAGGAATCAGGATTTGCCGAAGTTAAAGGTCAGCAATTGTTGGTTGATAATACTCCTTTTATAATGCGGGGAATCAATTACTACCCACAAGAGACACCTTGGGATATGTTTGGAGATCATTTTGATTTGAATGTTATCGAAAAGGACTTCAAGATTATTAAGAATAAAGGATTGAATACTATTCGAATTTTTGTTGGTTATGAAGATTTTGGAAAAGCAGAAGTCGATCCAAGAAAACTCAAAAAATTGAAAGAAGTTTTAGATCAAGCTGAGCTGATGCACTTAAAAGTTATTGTAACCTTGTTTGACTTTTATGGGAATTACGAAGTGTTGGATTGGACATTAACACACAGGCATTCCGAACAGATCATTACTTCATTCAAATCTCATCCTGCAATTTTGGCTTGGGATATTAAGAATGAGCCCAATTTAGATTTTAAATCTAGAGGGAAAACCAATGTGATGGCTTGGTTAAAAGAAATGATACTACAAGTTAAAAAGTATGATCCAAATCATTTAGTAACTATAGGGTGGTCTACTATAGAAAGTGCAACGTTGTTATCTAGCGAAGTAGATCTGGTTTCGTTTCACTACTATGAGGATTTAGCGTTTTTTGAAGAAAAATATGTAAAACTTAAGAGTGAAATCGATAAACCTATCGTCCTACAAGAATTTGGAATTTCATCCAACAAAGGGATCTGGAATCCTTTTGCCCCATCGGAAGCTACCCAAGCTAGATACCATTCAAGCTTTTCTAAGATGATTAATACTCATGAAATACATTCGATGCCTTGGACTTTATACGATTTTACTCAAGTACCAAGTGAAGTCGTAGGAAGTTTGCCATGGAGAAAACAGAAACAAAAGCATTTTGGCTTTATCGATAAAAAAGGAAACCCTAAAAAAGCATTTACTTTTTTAGGGTTATAGTTCTTGTGAATATGAGGTTTATAACGAATTGTCATTCCTTGCTTGACAAGGAGTCTCACCCTGCTGATTTTGAAGTCTTAATGAGATCTATAAACAAGTTATGATTTAGACTTTGAATTACTAGTTGAGCTTCGGGATAAGTGTTGTGAGACCTCAGGCTAAGCGTAGTCTAATAATCGAAAGTTAGGTAATGTCCAGTCGAAAAAGGAAATGTCCGGCTGAGCGCAGTCGAAGCTAGACATTTTACTTTTGATCATTACTAGTAACCAACCAATACATCAGTAGAAACCGATTTTCTGTCAATAATTTCAGCAAACTGATCCATATACATACTTGTTATTTTTGACATAGGTAAAGCCGTTGCCGCTTTATAATTCATTTTTCCTAATGACACTCTATAGTCATCATTTTCGATGATTTGTTGGATAGCAGTTGCTAAACTATCAGTGCTATTAGGAGTAAAAAATTCACCTCTGTATCCTTCTTCTTTTACTAAAATTCCTAGATCTCCAAGATCTGGCATTACCACAGCTTTCCCATAACTACCTGCTTGGTGTAATACTCCCGAGCTTCCAGTAGTTGAAGTATAAGGAAAAACAACAACAGCACTTTCTTTAAACAACGTAGCAACATCTTCTTCTGCAACATATCCTGTAAAGGTTAAGTTAGATACATGTTTATACTTAGAGGCTACAGTTGCTAAATATCCTGGCACATTAGGGTTGTCTGTACCTGCGATTACGATTTCAATTTCTTTAGCTGTAGTCTTTCTTATTTTTTCTACAGCTTCTATTAAAATTTCTACTTTTTTATAAGTTCCAAACTTTCCAAATGCCATGACTTTTAATGGGCCATCTGGGATGTTATAATTTGGTTCTTCAGGGATTTCAAAAGTCCCATGAGGAATTAATTTTACGTTTTTTGCTTTATACTTTTCATTAAGGATATCCACATATTTACTGATAGTCACGGCTACCACATCAGATTGTAAAACAAAACGAGTTAAGGTGGTGCCAATAAAGTTGTAGACCTTTTGCAAGATTTTATTAGAGGTAAATCCAGCACTATTCAAATCTACCTGTTCTAAAATATTATGTAATAATGAAATCGTAGGAATGCCTTTTGCTCGACAAGCCATGGGTAATAATAAACCTAATGCTGCAGGAATTTTTTTGTCTCCAAATTTCATGAATTGTAAATTGAATAAAACACCATCTGGTTGTACCTGATGAATCGTTTTCATTACAGAAAAGAGATTCGTGTAACTATTGAATTTCCAACATTGTTTAATAGTTATTTGACAGCCATCTTCTTCAAATTGAATATCTGCTGTTTTAGGTTGTATATCAGTTAACAAAACTACTTCACTCACATTTTGATGTTGTCTGAAGTGTTTTACCAAATAATAAGCATACTCGTTTAAGGTTACTTTACTTGGAGGATAAGCAGTTACGATAGCAAGTTTCATGGTGATTGGATTTTGATTATAATACAAATGTATTTGAGAATCAAAGGTTTATTTAGAGTTTTTCGGTGGCTGGGGAGTTACCTTCGATGAGTAGTTGTGTTGAATGTATTTTCAGATAAGAAGCACTCGCTCCCAGAAGCCAAGACAATAAATAATAAAACAAGAAAGCTGTGCAAATGTCTCATGGATTGCATTTGCTTCACTGCGCTTTTTTACTATCGAGCAATACTGTCAACTTTAAGTTCTATTTATTTTATAGTGAAAATAGTTTTGTGAAATATAGTTACACGAAGACAGGAGTCTTCGCGTAGCTGATATTCATATTTCATTTTATCAGATCCTGATTTACGTATGATGTTTAGAAAAACCAAAAAAGTAAACCAATTGAAAAGCAAGTGAAAGTACCATTGCATAAATCTGCATGTATACCACTTGAAGTAAGGAATTATGAAAGAAGATAATCAGTACGATCTGTGTAATGCCAAATAAAGCAGAAAGAATCACGGGGATGTAATTGTCTAATGATAGAAAATAATAAGCAAAAATATTGGAGATGGCAAAAAGGGAAGTGGCAATAGCATATTTCCAAAGCAATGGAGCAATACTAACATAAGCGTCACCAAATAAAAATTGTACCATTAAAGTGGGGAATAGGTAACATACAATTACGATAATGAATGCCAATATCCCAATGTATAAAACATATTTAGACAATACAGAGGTCGTCGGTTTTCCTTCTTTGTGCAACTGGACAACCTTTGGTAATAGTAACATGACAAACATCCAAGCCACAAAATAGACGACACGACCGATTAAAGCCAATGAAGCATATAAACCAGCGTCATAAGCTTCAAAATAATGCTTTACTAGTAATATATCGCTATTGTTTATAATGATTTGGCTAAACTCGTAAAAGGCAGTTAGTAGAAAGAATTTTTTAATATGTTCTTTATGTTCGGCTGAAAGCGGTACTCTATTGTTGAATGAAACCTTTTCTTTAGCAAAGGGAAACAAACCAAAAAACAAAGACAGTAGGATTCCGATGGCTACAATTATAGAGGAAGGCGAAGTCGTAAATAGCAAAAGAAGGCTTACCGTAAAAAACAGTCTACTCCACATTTCTGTTTGATAGGTAATCGCCAATTTTACGAAGCGCTTTTTTCCTTGTAAAATACCCCTGTTGACACTCATGATAAAGTACAGAGGTACACCTATTCCAAATAAAATGAACATAAAATAGGATTGTGTATGTAATATATGCTGTAGGGTTTTAGATGAAATTAAAATAGCGATACCTAAAAATATACCTGTACCTGTTGCATATAGATATGCTTTATTTAAGAAATTTAGGAAAATGGAATTCTCAAAAAGAACAGAAAATTTGGCGGTAGCCAATTGAAAGGTCATGGCTACAAAAGATAACACCAATAAAAAAGTGATTAGGATGGCTGCATCTGCAAAATCTTTAGGCCCTAGGATTCTACCTAATATAAGATTGTAAATGTAATTTCCTGCATTCACAATTAAAGCACTTAGCATAAACCATTGTTCCGAAGATATTTTTTTAAGAAATGGAATATGCATATGTTGTATTGATTTAATAATCTCAAATTAAGTCATTTAAACCTTATGGCAAAAAAGAATTTTAGTTAGTTTAGTATGCGTTTATACTTTAAACCAGATATGCTAAAAAATACAACCTTGTTTTTCTTCTTGTTGCTATTTTCAAAGGGATTTTCCCAGGAAATGCAAGAAGGGTTCAATTATCTTGAGACTGGGAAGTATGCTGCTGCCAAAGTGTTTTTTGAAAATATACTAGAGAGTCACCCTAGCAATAAAACGGCACAACTCTGTTATGGTAGAGCTGTTGGTTTATCTGGAGATGCAAAAAAAGCAGTAATTATTTTTTCAGATTTAAGAGACGAATATCCTACTGATTTTGAAATAAAATTGAATTATGCAGAATCGTTATTGTGGGATAAACAATACACCAAAGCAGAAGGTTTTTATGAAAAGCTAGTTGTAGAGAATAATAAGAGTTTCCCTGCTGTACTAGGGTATGCAAATACATTATCTAACTTAAAGAAATATTCCGCAGCACTGACCGAGGTTCATAAAGCATTAAGTATTCTTGAAGGAAATAAGAATGCTTTAAACTCAAGAAAATACATACGTCTTGGATATGCGTTTCAATTAACTCAAGAAAAAAACTATGATAGCGCATTGGAATTATTGGCGTTAAACTTAAAAGATTTTCCAAAGGATAAAGACACGCAACTAAATCGAGCTAATATTTATTTGATTAAAAATGATCTAGATAATGCCGAAAAAGTATATGCCTCGATGGCAACTTCAGCAAAAGATAGTATCGTTTCACTAAATGGATTATCCTTAGTAGCGCATAAAAGATTTAAAGATAAAAAAGCACTACAACTTAGTAGCCAAGCGAAAGCAAGAGCGGAAAAATTTCCTAAGGACGAAGAGTTGCAATTATCCACAAAAGAAAGATACATACAAGCATTGTTGTGGAATAGGAAATTTAAAACGGCGGCATTGGAGATAGATCGTTTAGTAGAGCAGTTTCCAAATACAGCAAGGATCGCAAGTTTACAAGCTTCATATGGAATGTATACGAGTGATTTTGATAAAAGTATAGAAAAGTATACCTCAATTTTAGAAAAAGAGAAGCAATCATTCGATGGCAATTTAGGAATAGCCAACGCTTATCGTGCTACAGGGCAAGATGTGAAGAGTTACGAATATATTTTCAAGACCTTAAAATACTATAACAAACAACCAGATGCTGAAAAATTGTTGAAAACCATGAGGCAATCACACAGTCCTTGGGTTGAGCAAAAGACGGCTTATACATTTGATAATGGAGATAATGAAAGTATTAGTTTGAGTCTTTCTACGGCGTTACCTCTTTCTACAAAATCAATTGTTAAAGCGAATTATAATTATAGAGATACCGAAAATACACGTTCGAAAGTAAGCGCGACGACCAATGAAGTAGGTGTTGGTTTTCTGTATAAATTTAGTGGAAGATTAACATTAGATACTAAGATCGGTGTTACGGTTTCTAATGCTATTGCAAACGATTATACCCAATGGGTCGGGGAGATTAAGTTTAAGACAAAACCTTTTAAACTACAAAATCTTGATGTTGGATATCAGCGTGAATTGCAAAACTTCAATGCAGATCTCATTGATCGAGAGATCGTAATGAACAATTTTTTCTTGAATTATAATCTAAGTACCAACTTCAATTTTGGTTGGTATACCCAATACATGTTTACAAGTCAAACAGATGATAATACAAGAAACTTATTATTTACATCATTGTACTATAATTTACTTCGTAGGCCCATAGTAAAAGCCGGTATCAATTATCAAACGATTGCTTTTAAGAAGCAATTACCGACGATTTATTTTAGTCCAGAAAAATTCCATGTAGTAGAAATTTTCGCTGAACTTATAAACACACAAGAAGGCAATTGGTTATATCTTCTTAGTACAGCAGGGGGGTATCAATTTGTTAACGATGATCCGGCTTCAGAAACTTTTAGAATTGAGGGCAAATTAGGGTATCAATTTTCGGATCGCTTTGTCGCAAAGATCTATGGCAAGCATAGTAATATTGCCTCTGCTACAGCAGCAGGATTCGAATATACAGAATTGGGGTTTTTACTGAAGTGGTATTTTTTAAAACGGCCTATTTTCAACAAGAAGATAATTGCTTTAAGAAAGTAACCACTATAATGTCATATACTTTTCTTTAGGAAAAACACTTCCTTTGTCACCTTTAACATCAAAGAATAATGTACTCACTTTAGCATTTTTTAAATAATCTTGATACGTCAATGCGGCATAGTTATCATGATCTACAGCCAAAATAATTACATCAAAATGCTTATTGGTTCTGGTGTTTAATTCGATACCATACAACTTTTGTACCTCGGAAGGATACGCATGATTGTCTTGCACTGTAACTGCATAGCCAGATTTAGATAAAGCAAGGTATAACTTAGCGGCATAAGACGCTTTTAGGTTCCTAGAGTTTTCTTTTCTTGTAATTCCTTTTAATAATACACTACACGGTTTATTGATGTTTGAACTTTCTGTTGCAGTATTGATCTTTTCGACAATGGTTTTAATATCGTTTTCAACGGTAGAGGTTACAGTCTTATATACCTTAGTTACTACTTTCGAAACATAACTATCGTTTATGGAAATTGTTTTTTGATCTTTAGAAAATGTATTAGCACTTACAGGGACTTTACTAGTACTAAAGTCAGTATCATGTACTAATCCAGAGATTTGTTCTAATATAGGAATGCAAACTTCATTAATAAATGTAGTAGCAACATTATTTTGAAATACGATGACATCACCATAATTTAAGTGTCTAGCTACAGTAGCAACATCTTTTTTAAGAGCAGTACAATTTAGTGTTGCATCATCATTGGTGGTTAGGGGTGTCGTAATAATGAAAAATGCAGCTAATTCTAATAACTTACTCATTCCTATAGGATGGAAATCTTTATTCATGAAATCATTATGAAAAAGCCTTCTATTAGGATCTTTTTTTAATTGAATTTCAGAGATCGTTTTGTGGTCACGATCGTAACCAATTACTTTAAATTTCGAAGCCATTTGCAAAGCCACAGCTAAACCTGTTGTGCCTAGTCCAATTACCGCCATTTTTGTTTCCTTAGCGGTTAATCTTTCGAATAATGTCTCGTGATTTACTCTTGTGCTTGTGATGCTATAAGGAAGTGCCATAACTCGTGTTTTTTAGGATTATACCTCTAAGGTATGATCTCTTCCTTGTTGTATTTTGGTATTTTAGTTTGATAAAGAGTTACTGTAGACGAATGGTAATTTTCGGTAGGTGAATGTTTTTTATAGGCCTAGCTTATTTAAAAAGTCATGAATTCAGCAAAACGTAACAAGTATAAAATTCACACTAGCCTTTTTGGGTGCTTTTTAGCAAAAAGTACATTAGAAATTAGGATACGTCAATAGTATTGATTTTTGGTGCATTTTGATAGTTGTCAGGTAAGGAATGATCTAATTAAAAAGAATTTTCATTACAACAAATTCAAACGTTTCATAAGTGCCTCTTTATTTCCTCGACTGACAGGAACGACCTCTTTAGCGATCACAACACTATTGTCTTCTATATCTACAATTTTAGAAGTATTGATGATATAGGATCGATGCACTTTTAGGAAAGAATGCTTGGGTAGTTTTTCTTCGATTTTTTTAAGAGTAGCATGTACCAAATGGTTTTTTGCTTCCGTTCGTATTTGTATATAATCTCCCTTGGCTTCGATAATGTTTATCGATTCAATATTGATTTTTACCAATCGACGATCAATGTTAACATACAAATCCTTAGTTACATTTTGATTAGGGATTGCATTTTCAGATAGAGCTCTTAGTTTTTCTATACTTTTTAAAAAGCGATCTTCTGAAATCGGTTTTGTTAAATAATCTACGATGCAGGGATACTCAAAAGCATTCAATGCAAAATTAGGATCGGAGGTAATCAATACAATTTTGGGAGGCTCGTGTAGTGTATCTATAAAATCGAAACCCGTGAAGTCGGGCATATGAATGTCTAGGAAAATAACATCGACCGTTTCTTTGTTCAAAAATTTAATCGCTTGAAGCGCATTGGGAAATTCCTCAATAACTTCAATATCTTTCACTTTAGTGCACAATTGTGCTACGATCGCTCTAGCAGCGGCTTCATCATCGACAATGATTGATTTCATCTAAATACTTGAAATATAATTTTCTACGATGTCTAAAATAGTTAAAAAATCACTGTGATTCGAACTATCCGAGACTTTAAGTGCTTCTTCAAAAAGAATGGCCTTTTGGTATGCGTTGTCCATGCTTAGCATTCCTAGTTTGTGCTTGATTTTATGAACGATTTCCGAAGCTTGAAAAAAATCTTGTTGTTGTATCGCTGTCAGGTATTGTGTCTTTTCAATTGGGAATTCACTTTTTAAGATGCGGATCATCTTTTCTTCAAATGCTTTCGAACCATCTGCTAGCTTTAGAATATATGATAAATTGGGTTCCATTATTTATGCTTTTTCTTTAGCGTGAAATGAAAACAAGTGCCTTCTCCTACTGTTGAGGTAAAGTCAATTTCGCCCTCATAATAATCTATAATTTTCTTTACAATAGATAGACCGATTCCTGTAGAATGATCTGATTTCTGTAAAGATTGAAATACTTCGAAAATCTTTTTCTGATACTTTTTATCGATCCCCACTCCATTATCCTCAATGTAAAACTTCCAGTGTGTTTTAAGCTCTTCGCAAGTCACTTTTACCAAGCCTTTAGGTTTATCTATATAAAGCACAGCGTTATTCAACAGGTTTTGAAATAGCTGTTGTAACCGAAAGCGATCCCCTGTAATTACAGGGAGTGTTTTAGGAATTTCAACCTTGATGTTTTCGGGAATATAAATTACAGAAACAATGTCGCTCACGAGGTCTTGTATGTTTACTTTCTCCAAAGGATGTTCGACTTTATCAATACTTGAATATGCTAAAACCCCTCTAATAAGATGATCCATTTTTTCTACTTTGGTAGAAAGTTTTGCGAGGATTTCTTTAGCATTCTCATCAAGAATAGCTTCGTAATCTTCTTTCAGCCAGTAAATCAACGTATTCATACTTCGTAACGGGGACTTTAAGTCATGAGATACCACATGGGCAAAATCCTTAAGTTCTTGATTACTTTTTTCAAGGTTTGCGAGTAATGCTTTTTTGAGTTCAGCTTCTTTGTATTCTTCAGTGATATTTCTAACAATTCCTTGGGCAGCAATGGCTTTTCCCGAAGCATCATATACCAATCCAGCATTAATATGCACTTGTTTTACTTCTTGGTTTTTTGTGATGATGCGGGCTTTGTAATCTTTAAAATACCCTTTATTTATAAGCTGCCAATACGATTGCATGGCATATTGATAATCTTCTCGGTAAATGAGTTTAACGACATTGACATGTTCAAAATCTAAGTTGTACCCAAAAAGCTGCTTTGCCGAACGATTCATCTCTATCACTTCCCCTTTTAGATTCATTAAAATATAAGCATCTAAAAGATTATCGAAAACACCATCCAATTGCGAGGATTGCTTGTGTGTTAATTCCTCTAGAGAAGCATTGGAAACTTTTAGTTTTTGATTTACTTCATATAGCTCCATGGCTTTTTGCTCTAGGATAGATTCAGCCTGCTTTCTTGCTTTGCGTTCTCTTTCTAGCGCACGTTGAA
The DNA here is from genome assembly GCA_947493035.1 of uncultured Aquimarina sp. Lineage (GTDB taxonomy): Bacteria > Bacteroidota > Bacteroidia > Flavobacteriales > Flavobacteriaceae > Aquimarina. Next base: position 283,134 of record CANLOW010000004.1, on the reverse strand, counting down.
GTATTTGTAACTGTTCATTAGGCATGTTGTTGGATGTCAAATTTCACCTCGGTACCATTATTATTTAGTTTTGTTATCGCTATAGACGCTTCCTTACCATAATGCTTAAAGGTACTCTCCATGAGACCTTTTGCAAAACTATACATACCTCTACTAGAAGTATAAATCATAGTCATTTTAAATGATTCTTTATTCGTCACATCGAATTTAGGGAGTTCTGCATCTGGATAAATTTTTCGAACCTCAACATGTATATGGCTTTCAATGGCATTTAATAAATCTAAAGGAGTTTCATATTGTTTAATAATATCAGGATAACTATTCTTCAATACCGAAAAGAAATGAAGTCCATAGGTGTGCAATAAATCGTTTATGCTTAGTTGCGTTTTCTCACTTAAGTGGGTGAGGAGTTGTACCATTTCTGAAAATTTATAAGTACCTATAGAAGTATATACTCCTTCCGATTCTAGTTCAGATTTAGAAATGATGTCATCAACATATTCCATTCCAAATTTATTTTCTACTAACTCTAAAAATTCAGTAAATACGATTCCTTTCATATCAGTTTTGTGTTGATTTAAATTACCCTTTTAAGATCTCATTTTCTTCCCAGTAATTTACTAAAATTTCAATTTTTTTTATGTAATCTTCATATTTTAAGGGTTTTATGATATATCCGGAGGCTCCATGACGATAACATTGTTTGATTTCACTATGGTTTGAAGAAGTGGTTAACATCACTATAGGAATATATTTGAGACTTTCATGTTGTTTAAATTGTTGTAAAAAGTCAATACCATTCATTTTGGGCATATTCAAATCCAATAAAATAACATCGGGTATACACTCACCAGATATAATCAACTGTAATGCTTCTTCTCCGTCATTGGCTTCTCTTGTCGTATGTATAGGGTTTATTTTTTTTAAGATGCGTTGAAATTTTAATTGTTCAATTTCATCATCTTCTATCAACAGGAATGTTAGCTTTTTCATTAGTAAGGACTTAATGAATATAACTTACTAAATAAGAAGGTGATTCGCATTATTTTTTCGGCGAATGGTAGGAGAAGTGTCGGTGAGTGGATACTTTTCACCTCTTAATGTATTTAAAGTAGAGTCATGCTGAATTTATTTCAGCATCTCTAAATTTTAGATATTTATACTCAATGAAGTCTTTGAGTAAACTCATGAGCTATAGTATTTGATAATAAGATAGAAGGGAGACTAAATAGATTTAAGCTGTCGAGTTTATAAATGAAAAATTACTTCCATTTAATACCACAGCCCATACTCGGTTTTTGATCTGCAGATATAGCTGTTCCCGAAATTAAGGCATCTAATGCTTGTGCTAAATCTTTACCAGAAGCTTGTCCCATATGAGGTCGTGTTTCATCAAAACGCCCACGATAGGCACATTTTAAATCTCTATCAAAAACATAAAGATCAGGAGTGCATTCTGCTTTATAAGCCTTAGCCACTTCCTGGGTTTCATCATATAAATAAGGAAAAGAGTAGCCTTCTTTAGTTGCCACTTCGGTCATTAAGTGTGGGGCATCTTGTGGATAGCGTTCGACATCATTACTACTGATAGCAACAAATTGAACTCCTTTGCTTTGGTAATGATTAGCCACTTCCACTAGTTTAGGATTAATATGGTGGACATAGGGGCAATGATTACAGATGAATAGGATAACAGTAGCAACATCCGATTTTAGGTCAGAAAGAGAACGTTGTTCTCCCGAAACGGTATCTAATAATGTAAAATCTGGAGCAAGCTCTCCTAATTCCATCATCCTTGAGTATGTCAGTGCCATAATTTTCTAATTTATTGATACGTCTAATGTAATAAATACTTCATTTTTTTAGTGTCGCATTGTATAAAAAAAGAGGCTGCCAAGAAAATTACTTTCAAGACAACCTCTACTCATCATCAAAATATGGAGCTTTCGCTCCAATATTTTTTAGTAAATTGTGTTATATACTCTTAGCCTCTCGATCTTCTAAAAATTTTTTATCACGAGTGTTCTTTTGGACAGCAATCGCAGCAAATAAACTTAAGGTAAATGACATACCATAAAACCCTTTTTCACTTAATGCTAAATCGGCGTTCCACAATCCGACCACTAAAAGAAGGATAGAAATTATGGTGGTAAACCAACTAATGCTATGATAGATGTCTGTTACAGGGATGCCTTCTAGCTTATCTCGGACACTTTTCTGTACAGATACAGCAGAGAATAAACCAAATAGTAAAATAGTAAAGTAGTACCCTTTTTCATTCAATACCATTTCTGCATTCCATAGTCCAATACAGTAAGAAATCATACCGATAAATAAAGCTCCCCAAGAAGCAGATATAAATGCAGAGGTTGGCTTTTGATCGTAAGCATCTAAAATGTTTTTTTCTGAAGTCTGATTACTTTTTTCGTCAGAGTTTTCATTTACAATTTTGTATTCCATGATTTTTGAATTTTGATGATTAATTCACTGCAAAGATGTGACTGAATTAAAGTTTATGGAATTCTATTTTTATAAAATACTTATGATATATTTATAGTAATTTTATATAAAAGTCATTATTTAGTGATGGTATTGGTTATTTAACTTACGATATATTGAAATATTTAGACTCTATCTTAAAAACACTTTCTAAAGAAGAAAGAGCCGAATTCGTTACTTATTTAAAAGGAAGGAATAAGCGAAATGATACTAAAAACGTAGCATTATTCAAGCTGCTTTGCTCTCAAGAAGTGTTACGAGATATAGATGTGGTGATTTATGGAAAAAGAAACAAGAATGCATTACACGCATTATCTAAGCGATTATTCGACAATTTAATTGACTTCATCGCATCCAAGAGTTTCGAAAACGAACGATCAGAAGACCTTCAAACACTGAAGTTTTTGGTAATAAGTAATGTTTTTTTTGAGAAAGAGCAATTTCAGTTGGCTTTCAAGATGCTTCGTAAGGCAGAATCAAAAGCACTGGCGTTAGAGCAATTCAGTATCCTTAACGAGATTTATTACACCCGTATACAGTATGCACACTTAGATGTGTCAATTGATTTTGAAAATCTTCTTAAAGTAGCGAAACAAAATAAAGTAAAGTTATTACAAGAGGAAGGTGTAAATCTTTTTTGTGCAAGTATTCAGCAAGAATTCCTAAAGCCAGATCGGAATTATGCTAAACTGGTAGAAGAGTTGTTGGTGAAGTTTGATGTAAATGTATCTGAAGATTTTTCATATAGATCTTTAGTAAAAGTAGTCACTATGGCCAATTTCATAGGGTATAGGACTCGTAACTATAAATTATTGCTTCCTTTTATAGAAAGAACTTATTCAATAATTAAGGATAAAGAGCAAATAACAGGTAAGAAGCTATTTCATGATATTCAGATTTTGTATTTCGTTGCCAATGCCTATTTTAGGAATAAAGCGTTTGATGATTCTATGCGATATCTTTCCCTTATGGAATTTCAAATGCAAAAAGATAAGAGGTATAAGCACTTATTCGAACCTCAATATGTTTTGCTAAAAGCATTCAATTTAAATTACACAGGTAATTTTGAAGCGGCTATTTCTATGTTAGAGAACTTTCCTTACAAGAGGTATCTAAAGAATCAGTCCTCATATATTTTTGATTTAAAATTGAGTTTGATTGTTTATTATTTACAACAAGAACGATTTAGAGAAGGGCTTCGTTTGATCAATACGTTTAGGAATAGTGATCAATGGTATGTTAATAAGACAAGTCTAGTTTGGGTGATCAAGAAAAATTTAATCGAATTGCTAATTCATATAGAGTTAGATCATATTGATATTGTAGATGCAAGAATTAATAGTTTTAGGAAAAAATATAATGGTTACCTAAAACAGCAAGGAGAACACAAGGCTTTAGGTTTCTTAAAACTAATTGCTCTATATCATAAAACAGGAGGCAATATTGATGTAGATGACTTTAGTGCTAAAATTGAAAGTATATTTGGATATGGCACTGATCCTGATATTGATATTTTTGATCTTAGTTTTTATGCTTGGTTAAAAGCAAAAACACTTAGAGAAAATGTGTACAAAACGACTTTAGATGTAGTTAGTGTAAAATCATAAAAAAAGCCTCTCGTTTGAGAAGCTTTCTTTGTACGGGCGGAGAGACTCGAACTCTCACACCTCGCGGCACTAGATCCTAAGTCTAGCGTGTCTACCAATTCCACCACGCCCGCATTAATTTTGAGTTTGCAAATATAAGTATATTTTTTAATTATGCTATAAAATTATTCTAAGGTTTTTAAAAGTTCTCTATTTTTTTTGGTCATTTTTGAGACTACAAGCTCGTAAGAATGATTTATTAAGTGTTTTAAAAGATCATCATCGATATTTCCGTGAAAATTTACTGTATTCCAATGCTTTTTATTCATATGATATCCAGGTTGTATATCTTCATATTTTTCACGGTATTCAATAGCTTTATCAGGGTCGCATTTAAGATTTATTTTTAAGGGGATAGCGTCGATACTTCCTAAAGCAAAGACTTTTTTAAGAACTTTGAATACTAAGACTTCTTCATCAAAAGGGAACGATTCTGTAACTCCCTTTTTGCTTAAACAATAATTGCGGTATGTTTCGATGTCCATTAGATTCAATATTTAATGTTCAAGATTCAAGGTTTTATTTCTTGAACCTAGATATTTGATTCTATTATACAAGCTTTAATCATGAATTTCAAATCCGCTTCCAATTTTTTTAGGAGCGACATCATCCAGTTCCAAAGCGGTGTAATCTAATTTCCAGCCAATAGAACCCGCAATACTCTCAACTAATAGAATCGTATTAAGTGCTTCCTTTCTAGCTTCAGTAATTAGACCACTCTGAGGGATTTTGTCAATGATATATTGTTTAGCTTCAACATTAATCTCATTCAGGTCTGTAGAAGTAAAAGGGTTTAACCAGCCTTCTTTTTTATCGTAATATTTAAAATCGGTTTCAATAGTCATTAACTCAGGTTGCGGAAAATGATTCAGTTTGATGGTTTTGGATTTGGTATCAGATTCAATTTTTACCTTAGATAAATCAAAACCGATGTGTGCTTTAGCATTAATAAGGATAAGCGCTTTCTTCTTTCCTAGTAATACATCAAAAAATTTATCTCGAACACTTTCATAATGATAAATCTCTGCAAAGTCACCCTCTACGGAAATCAATTTACATACTTGTCGAATTTTATCTTTAAGTACAGTGGCTTGCGTAATAGTATTCTTTTTTCTGCTAACAAAATTAAACCTTGAAAAAATAAAATAGGTGATAATGGCACCTCCGATAAGTCCAGCTAACAATAATTCCATATGTTAAAATTACTAAAAAGAAATTTTACCTTTAGGGCTTAAATCAACCTAATATGAATATTAAATTCTGTTTTTGTGTGTTTGCCTTTTGTGTGATATCAAATATTTACGGTCAATTAGAACCAGGTGCACTAATGGGGATACCTAATGTTTCTAATGCTGATATGATTATTAGTGGAGCTGCTCAAGGAATTCAAGCAGGGACATTGGTGTATAATCAAGATGTAGGTTCTTTATATCAGTTTGATGGAACGAATTGGATTAGACTAGCAGAAGAAATAAGAAAAACGATAGTATTAAATAGGTCAGCAGCAGGGAATAATACACTATTGCCTAATACAACAAATACTTATTTTGATTTTCCGTTGAATGCTTCTCATACACAGGTTAATACGGGAGGAGTGTTTACAGTTTTGGGTAATGGCCGTATTCAAATATCCGAAGCAGGTACCTATTTGATGTCAGCTGAATTGTCTACCAATAATATGCCTGCTGGAGATACGAAGTATATTATAGGTGCTTTTCGAAACGGGAATTTGATAGGGTATTTAACTAGAGGCTTTGCCTCTTTGCCCAATCAAGATTGGTGGGGAGGAACAGGAGTTTTGATGTATAATCTAAATGCAAATGATATTATAGGATTTCGTTATGTGCTAAACAATAACGGGAATGCGCTAAGTGCAAGATTCTTGAACATTGGGATGACAAAGATTTAAATAAAATTAAAGAGGATGGGTCTGCTAGGTGCAGCATTGTTTTCAAAAGCAGCCACTTGAAGGTTTAGTAAATAGTTGCCATCCTCTACCTCATTGGGAATAAAAGCGAGTTCAGTAATAGTGGCTTCAATTCTTGTTTTACGATCTGTTTGCCAAAAAGTATGATGTGCTTCCAGTTTACCTTCATCATTTTCTTTGTCTATAGAAGGAGTATCTACGAGTAGATGTAACACATTATGATCTACAATAAATTGTATAGCCTCTTTGGTGAAATAAGGCCAGTTTGTGTTACTGTAGTCAATAGCCTTTTTCTTTTCGGTATTAGGAGTTAATCGAATGATAAGCGCTTCATGAATTATGGTATTGACTAAGGCTTTTTCTAATACCTCTTTTGTGATTTTAAAATCATCTCCTTGTTGTATTGGAGAAATGGTAATTAATGTAGCTCTAAAAAAATACTCGTTAAGTACTTTGTTGATAGAGGGCGCATTTGATAAAATGTGACCAATACTTTCCGTATGCGTTCCGTGAGAATGCGGGTTGAATTGAATCTGGTTAAAATTGACAGCAGCTCCTTTTTCTGTACTTCCCACCCAATCGCCTAATTGTTGAGGTTCAATTTTTGAATGATCTACATACCAGGCATTCACTCCTTCGTTATTTCTAATAGGGATAGAAATGTCTATGGGTTTGGACAAATCTATGTGGAATTTCTGTTGATCAATTTCTATAACCGCTTTCATAATATCAATCTACAAAAAACAGCTTACTTGATATGCCATCTCCTAAAAATTTTCCTTCTTGGGTAAGATGATAGAGACCTTTTTCTTCAATAATCAATCCTTGATTTATAAGTGCTAGACTCTCTTTTTCTAGGTGTTTTCGATAGACTACACCAAAATCACTTTCGATTTTATCTATAGAAACCCCCCATTGTGTGCGAAGCCCCGTCATGATATATTCGTTATATCGATCTATTACTGATAGCATTTCTTTTTCAGAAGGCAATACATCATTTTCTATAGCCTTGAAATATTTGATGTTATTGGTGATATTCCAGCTTCTGGAAACTCCATCAAACGAATGCGCTGAAGGTCCAATGCCGATGTATGGCTTTCCTAGCCAATAATTAGTGTTGTTTCGGCTGAAGTAGTTAGGCTTTCCAAAGTTTGAAAATTCATAATTGATATAGCCTTCACTTTCTAATCGTTTTACTAAATGTTGGTAGTGCTTTGCAGCGAGGCTGTCATTTGTAGGGGCTATTTTACCTGTAGTGATCAATTTCTCTAAAGCGGTGTTTTCTTCGACAGTAAGCGCATAACAAGATACATGGGGAATGTTAAGATCAAGTATTGTATCTATATTTTGATTCCAGCGATCTAAAGACATTTTGGGGATTCCATAAATCAAGTCCACCGAGATATTATCAAAATAACGTTTGGCAAGTGTAATGCTTTCCAAAGCTTCTTTAGCATTATGTGCTCGGTTCATAAGGGTTAAATCTTCTTCAAAAAAAGATTGTACCCCGATACTCAATCTGTTTATAGGGGAGTCAGACAAAGCCTTGATCTTCTCAGAGAATAGGTCGTCGGGATTAGCTTCTAAAGTGATTTCAGGATTTTCAGTGATTTCATAATGCTCAAAAACTGTATTTAGAATACGAATGATTTCATCATTACTACACAAAGAAGGAGTGCCTCCTCCAAAATAAATATTTTCAATACATAACGTTTCTGCTTCACCTTTTCGTAAGATTAATTCTTTGCATAAAGCATCGATAACTTTCGATTTGTACTTAAGTGAAGTAGAAAAATGGAAGTCACAATAATGACAGGCTTTCTTGCAAAATGGGATATGTATATAAATACTTGCTATGACTTAAGTTTTATGTAAAGAGTGTTACGTTAAATATTTGGTAAAAATAGAGATAAGCCTTATTCGAATTGAGTTTTTTTAGAAATTGTTTCTCTAATAAATTTAAATTAAACACATGTCAAAAACATTGATTGTTACTTATACTGCAAGAGAAGGTTCGAATACTAAAAAGTTAGGAGATTATTTCTTGAAAATTAATCAAAGGAAAACAGAGATTACAGTAGTAGATTTAACAGAAACTACACCTGATTTATTGCTAAAGGAAAACTTAAACCCGTTAGTGGCTAGAAATTTTGGAGGGGTTGCACCAGATAGTGAAAGTGCAAAATTATTAGAGAAGAATGATGAATTAACAAAGAAAGCTATTGAAGCTGATTTTATAGTTTTAGTGACACCTATGTATAATTTTTCTGTTCCAGGTACGGTGAAAGCTTGGTTCGATGCAATCATCCAAAAGGATAAAACTTTTGGTTTCAATGCAGAAGGGCAAATGGAAGGTTTGTTAAAAGGAACAAAGGCACTTTCTTTAATGACTAGTGGAAGTGATTTTGCTATCGAGCCATTGAATACTATGGATTTTGCGACTCCATTAATTAATACTTGTTTTGGTTTTATGGGAGTAGAAACGTCTAATATACACGCTTACGGGACACAGCAATATGCAGATAAATATGATGAGGTATTAGCTGAAAATTATAAAAAGATAGATGCTTTGAGTACAGAGTGGTACAATTAATCTATAGAGTAGCAAGAATCAATACGATGTAATAGTGAAATGTTAGTATTGATTCTTGTTACTTTGCTTAGGTAGCTTATTATTAAAAGTATTTTTCTCTCAATGTATTAAGATGATGAGTAGGGTGGCCGATAATGACAAAGCCAATAGCTAGAGGAGTCATTTCTTTAGCAAAGCAAGTGCCTATCTGTACTAGTTGTTCTTTGCTGAGATTCTCAAATAGATATATAGATGATTGTCGTATTACTTTAAACTCATTGATTAAATCATCAATAGACCTAGTACCTACAATAGCATTTTGGGCATATATATTCTCATCCATTCCTGCTAAATCAACATTTCCTTCTCTAGAGAAAACCAATGCGCGATAAGCCAAAACACGTTCTGTGTCGATACAGTGCTGAAGCAATTCTTTGACAGACCATTTCCCTTCTTGATATCTAAAATCTACTTTTTCTTTTAGCTGTGGAATAACTTCATCAAAAACATCGATACTTTTCTTTAATTCGTCTATCAGCGTTACATTTCGATCCACCAAATTAATATAGCGATCGAAGAATTCGGGCATAAATGGTAAATCATCAATTTTCATGCTGAATAATTTTGAACCTTAAATTTTAAATATTGAATGCTATACATCTACTTCAACCAAAATAGGGCAATGGTCGCTATGTTTAGCTTCAGGTAATATGGTAGCTCTAGTCAATTTATCTCGTAAAGGCTCGGTAACCATATTGTAATCAATACGCCATCCTTTATTATTTGCACGAGCATTAGCACGGTAGCTCCACCAGCTGTAATTATGAGGCTTTTGATTAAATACCCTAAAAGAATCGATAAAGCCACTATCCATAAATTTGCTTAACCACTCTCGTTCTTCTGGTAAGAAACCAGATACTTTTTTATTACGAACAGGGTCGTGAATGTCGATGGCTTCATGACATATGTTATAATCTCCACAGACCACTAAATTGGAGATTTCATTACGTAATTCCGTTAGGTATTTTAAAATATCATCCATGTACATAAACTTGTGTTCTAGTCGGGCCATATTCGTCCCGCTAGGTAAATACATGCTCATTACAGAAACACCATCGAAATCGGCGCGGATATTTCTCCCTTCAAAGTCCATATGTTCAATACCTGTTCCATATTCGATATGGTTAGGTTTTGTTTTAGAAAGAATAGCTACGCCACTATATCCTTTTTTTTGAGCGCTATACCAATAACAATAGTTGTAGCCCGCTTCATGAAAAACAGATAGATCTAGTTGGTCTTCCTGTGCTTTGATTTCTTGTAAACAAATAACATCTGGATCAGCTTGGGTTAACCATTCGATGAATCCTTTTTTTAATGCGGCACGAATTCCGTTGACGTTGTATGATATGATTCTCATAAAGAGGTTGTGGTTTTTATTTATAGATCATTGATGTTGTTCTAAACAAAACTAAAATATTTCACTTTGTATATAAATTTTACCCCTCATAAAATTCTTCGGGATACAAGAAGTTGTTATAAGGAAAGCGAGTAACATGTATATCGCGAACTTCTTGATACACACGTTTTCTAAAATCTTCCATATTTTCTTTTTGTACAGCAGAAATAAATAAGCCTCGATCTCCAATTTTGCTCATCCAAGTTTCACGCCAATCATCTAAAGTGTAATGTGCTTTAGTAGGCTCGGTACTTAAATCATCTTCTTCTATAGTCTCGTGGGTGTAAGCATCAATTTTATTAAATACCATAATAGCACGTTTATCCGCACAATCAATCTCCCCTAAAATTTGATTTACCGAAGCAATATGATCCTCAAATTGTGGGTGAGAAATATCTACAACATGTAATAATAGATCAGCTTCGCGTACTTCATCTAGCGTACTTTTAAAGCTCTCCACTAATTGCGTAGGGAGTTTTCGAATGAAACCTACAGTATCACTTAATAAAAATGGGAGGTTGCCAATAACTACTTTTCTAACCGTTGTATCTAGTGTTGCGAAAAGCTTGTTTTCTGCAAAGACATTACTTTTAGAAATGACATTCATTAAGGTAGATTTCCCAACATTGGTATATCCTACGAGAGCGACTCGGACTAACTTTCCTCGATTACCACGTTGCGTAGCCATCTGTTTATCGATGGTTTTCAGCTTGTTTTTAAGTAGCGTAATACGGTCACGAACAATACGTCGATCTGTTTCGATCTCTGTTTCCCCAGGTCCACGCATCCCGATACCTCCTTTTTGACGTTCAAGGTGCGTCCATAGACCAACTAAGCGAGGTAATAAATATTGATATTGTGCTAATTCGACTTGAGTACGGGCATAACTGGTTTGCGCACGTTGTGCAAAAATATCTAAGATCAGATAAGTACGATCTATGATTTTTGCTTTTAGAAGTTTCTCTATATTTTTCTGTTGAGAGGGAGATAATTCATCATCAAAAACAACAGTTCCTATATCATGTTGCTCTACATAAGCTTGTACTTCTTCCATTTTCCCTGTCCCTATAAAGGTTTTAGGGTTAGGTCGATCTAATTTTTGAGTAAAGCGTTTTACCACTTCACCGCCAGCAGTATGTGTTAAAAACTCTAATTCATCTAAAAATTCAAGAAGTTTTTCTTCATTTTGATCTCTAGTGACTAAGCCTATAAGGATGGCTTTTTCGTAAGCAGTTTCATTTTTTTCTAGCATTCAACCCAAAAATTTAGACAAAGATACAATATTCGTAATCTAAGGTTTGTATTTTCGACTATTACCCCTGTATTTTTGCAACTATGACAAAGTCAACATATTTTAAGAAAAAAGATACCTCACTGTATACAGTAGGTTTTTACAATATTGAAAATTTATTTGATACTTATGACGATCCTCGTACGTTAGATGATGATTTTCTTCCAGAATCGGAAAAGCGCTGGACTGAAGAGCGCTACGAAAAAAAGATCTTTAAGATTGGAACTGCGATTTCTAACATAGGTTATAGAAACTCAGGGAATTCTCCAGTACTTGTAGGCTTAGCTGAAGTAGAAAATAAAAAGGTGATTGAAGATCTTGTAAGATCAAAACACCTTGTTAATAAGAATTATGGAATTGTACATTTCGATTCGCCTGATGAAAGAGGAATCGATGTGGCGTTAATCTATCAAAAAGCTTTTTTTGAAGTCTCTTCTAGTGAAAGTATTCATGTTGAGGTAGCTAATCCAGATGGAGAGAAAGATTATACAAGGGATATCTTAAAAGTGAGCGGTTTTCTTAACGGGGAAAAGATTCATGTATTGGTAAATCACTGGCCTTCTAGAAGGGATGGGGCCGATATTACAGAATATAAGCGTGTTGCGGCAGCTGAAAAGAATCGTGAAGTTATTGATACCATTAAAAATGAGGACGGAGAAGAAGCTAAGGTAATTGTAATGGGCGATTTTAATGATGACCCCCACGATGCTAGTTTAACTCATTTGGCGCAAGCGGATTTGTATAATCCTATGCTAAAATTATTGACAAGAAGGCAAGGGAGTTTAAGTTATCGTGGTGCTTGGAATCTTTTTGATCAAATCCTTTTCAGTAATTCTTTTCATAAATATGAAAAAGGAACACACTCATTTAGTACAGTAAAAATATTTGATGATGATTTTCTGAAGATTTATAGAGGAAGGAAAAAAGGTACGCCATTTAGAACGTATACTGGGCGAAGGTATAGAGGCGGGTATAGTGATCATTTCCCGGTATATGTACAGTTGAAATTAAATGAATAGTCCTAAAGATGATAAGCCGAAAGGTTTGGGGCAAGATATAGCTTTGTTATGTGTGGGGTTACTATTTATTAGTACCACGGGAGTACTGGCAAGATCAATTCAGCTTTCTGCGATTATCATTATTGGTTGGCGATCCGTCTTTGCTGCTGTATTTCTTTCATTGTTTTGTCGGTGGAAGGGATTTTCGTTCAAACTAGGTCGAAAAGTGTTTTATATAAATCTCATTGCAGGTGTATTACTAGGAGTGCATTGGGTGACCTATTTTATGTCTCTAAAATTGTCTAGTGTTGCGATAGGTATGTTAGCACTTTTTACCTTTCCGACCATTACAGCCTTGTTAGAACCTTTGATGTTAAAAACAAGCTTTTCATTATTTCATCTTTTTCTAGGGGTTTTAGTGCTTTTCGGAATTTACTTTTTGGCTCCGGATTTGAGTTTAGAAAATGAAATGTTTAAAGCAGTATTGTTTGGGGTGTTTTCGGCCTTGTGTTTTTCGGTTCGAAATATTTTGATGAAGAAGCAAGTAGCTCAGTCTAATGGATCTGTATTGATGACATGGCAACTGATTGTGGTTGGGGGACTTCTTTTACCTTATTTAATATGGAATTTTAAAATGCCAACTATAGGAGATGTGTCAGGAATATTGACATTGGCATTATTAGCGACAGCAGTTGGTCATACATTATTTGCATATAGTTTGAAGAAGTTTTCGGCAACGACTACCAGTATCATTGGAGGGCTTCAACCTGTTTTTGGAATTATACTAGGGTATTTGTTTTTAAAAGAAACACTAACATGGAATACATTAGTAGGGGGAGGGCTTATATTGTCAACCGTTTTGTTGGAAAGTTACCGCATGTTTCGGTTGTCTAAAAAAGATGATTTATTGACATAGCCAAAGGATGTAATACTCCGAGGCTTGCCTCTAAATATGCAGTCTGTTTCAGTAGAGTGTTTTGTGTGTATTCTCGGATGTTATTTGGTAATTTGGAAGTGATTAAAGTGAAAGAAATGTTTCTAATTTGTTACAAGTCTTATTTTAGGGAATGCAGCCTTCAAACCAAACCAAAAAGCATTGAAACTGTGGAATCTTTTAAGACTTCTTTTTGTTTTAAATTCAGTTAATTCATTCTCATTGATAATCCATCTGTTGCCATTAGTATCGAAAACTTCGGATGATGTTCCGTTGTAATAATTAAATTCAATGTTTTCAGTGTAAAAAACACGATGTGCTCCAGAAGTGTCTGTAAAAACGGTATAGGTTCTATTGTTAAATGTGTTTTTGAAAATCGGGCGTTTTGCTAAAAATTTAGAAGAGATGCCTATAACTTCATCTGTTTCAAAAGGTGATTTTAAAACAAGTACTTCGTCTTTGTTTTTTAATGAACGATCAATCTTAGGAACATTAAACATCAATTCGTCTGTAGCAAAGTACTTGCGATAAGCAATACCTTCATTATAGTTTCTTCTATGTCCTGTTTTTAAGGATAATACTTTGGTGTTAGGATGCTGTTTTTTCCAAGTTTTCCAATCAGTGGTAACGACACTTAAGTATTCAAGTTCGATACCTTGGTCGACTAATGGGCCAATAACTGGCTTCCCTGTATGAGTACTCCATAGAGATTGTGTAGCTTTATCATACATCATTTTGTTAGAGCGATATAAGAAGCCGCTTGTTCCCATTTGATATTGAACGCCTTTGTGTTGGGTTTTGTATAGAATTACTGTTCCGCACAAGGTGCAGTATACTCCTGCTACTGGAATATCATCAATAGTATCTGTAAACATTTCATGCCAAGCTAAAATGCGTTTTGGATAAGCATAAGCTTTGCCGTTAATTTCTATTCCAAATACAATATTATCATCTTGTAGATATGTAGCTAAGTTAGCATCAATCATTTCAGGTTTTCTTAAAGGAGGAATGCCGTCCTGAATTACCCCACCCCACCTTACTTCATCTAGTCTGATTTTAGATTGTTTTTCCTTATTTGAAAAGTATCGATAGAATTTAGAATCTATTTGTGAGTGAATATCTGCTTTAAACTTAAAATAAGATGTGCTGTAAGTAGCAGGTTTGTTCCAGATATATGTATACCATTTATTGAAATCATATCCATATTTTTTTCCTGTTTTTTCTTCTAGAATTTTTGATAGGCGATAACTGTATTCAGGGCTTTTAAGGAGGTATATGGTTTCAATAGCTAAGATTTCATCGCTTTCATGCCAGTTTCTAGAAATTTGTTTGAGGCTATTGTTTAAGGTAGATGGACTTTTAAAGTTGAAAAAATTAGTGAAATATCTAATTTGACGCTCTTCTTCGGTGATAGTTCTTGATTGTTGGCCTAGTATATTTAAGGATATTAAAAAGAAAACTATGTAATATTTGATTAAATATTTTCTCATGGTTTTTTTTTGACATTGTTAAGGAGTATAATATTCCAAGGCTTGTGTTAAAACTAAAATTTTGTTTCACATAAATGCCTCGTGTATTTGCCTTGAGGTAATTTGCTTTTCAGTCGATAGTTTTATAAGATTACTTACATTAGTATATGTAGGAGAATAAGAAATAAGATTAGAGTAAGTCTTTTGTTTGTGAGTATATTGTGTTTATTAATTAAATAATATCAAATTAATTGTATTAGCATGAGAGATGAATGTTTTGAAGGTTGGTTTCTTTTACGGTAAAGTTTAGTCTTATATGAAAAAGGGGTACTTCAATTAGATTAATGAGTATTATAAGCTTCGAATTCTATTCTCTAGTATATTAGACATTGTTATTTGAGATAAAATCAGTACTTTTGCACTCCAATTTGTATAATTAATTATAAATACATAGCTATGTACGCAATTGTAGAGATAGCAGGGCAGCAATTTAAAGTTGCGAAAGACCAAAAAGTATTTGTGCACCGTTTGCAAGAAGAAGAAGGAGCTTCTATCGCTTTTGATAAAGTTCTTTTAACAGCAGATGGAGACGCAGTTACTGTTGGCGCCCCAGTTATAGAAGGTGCTCAAGTAAGCGCTAAAGTGTTAAGGCACTTAAAAGGAGACAAAGTGATTGTTTTCAAAAAGAAAAGAAGAAAAGGTTACCGTGTGAAAAATGGTCACCGTCAGTATTTAACTGAAATTTCTATTGAAGACATCGTAGCTTCTGGAGCAAAGAAAGCTGCTCCAAAGAAAGAAGAAGCTCCAAAGAAAGCACCAGCTAAAAAAGCAGCTGCTAAAGGAGATGATTTAAAGAAAATCGAAGGTATTGGGCCTAAAGCTGCTGAAGCATTAGTAAATGCTGGTATTGATACTTTTGCTAAATTAGCAAAAGCAGATCCTGCAAATATTAAAGAGATCTTAGCAGAAGCAAGTTCAAGATTGAAGCACTTAGAGCCAGGTACATGGCCTCAACAAGCAGATTTAGCTGCTAATGGGAAGTGGGACGAGTTAAAAGTATTACAAGACGAATTAGACGGAGGTAAGTAATCTTATTTCTAATGTTTAATCTTTCCGTAAATATTCGGAATTAAAATTGAATTAAAATGGCACATAAAAAAGGTGTAGGTAGTTCGAAAAACGGTCGTGAATCGGAATCGAAACGTCTAGGTGTGAAAATTTTTGGTGGTCAACCTGCAATTGCTGGTAACATCATCGTTCGCCAAAGAGGTACTGCTCACAGAGCTGGAGAAAACGTGTACTTAGGAAAAGATCATACGTTACACGCTCGTGTTGATGGTATTGTAAAGTTCACAAAAAAGAGAGATAACAAGTCTTACGTATCAATCGAGCCTTTCGAAGCTTAAGATATTGTAATTGAATATGAAAAAAGCCCTCTGCATTTGCATTGGGCTTTTTCTCGTTTGTGAAATTCAGTCTGTTTTAAGGGGCTGGATTCGGGTATTTAACATGAACTTCTTCGATGTCTTTTATCAGTTCTTCTGATAATGTAATGTTTATACTTTCAATATTCTCTTTTAGTTGTACTACAGAAGTAGCTCCAATTATATTACTTGTCATAAATGGTCTATCATTTACGAAAGATAAAGCCATTTGAGTAAGTGAAATTCCATGTTTTTTGGCTACTTTATTATAAGCTTCTGTGGCTTTGAAAGATTGTTCGTTATGATAACGCTTGTAGTTTGGAAATAAAGTAACCCTGCCATTCTTTGGTTTAGCTCCATTTAGGTATTTTCCAGATAATTGTCCGAATCCTAAAGGTGAATAGGCAAGGTATCCTATGTCTTCTCTATGCAATACTTCGGTTAACCCGATTTCGTCCTTTCTGTTTAATAGACTGTATGGGTTTTGAGTCGTACTGATTTTAATATTCCCTTTTCTTGCTTCTTCTGCATATCTCATTAATCCAAATGGGGACTCATTAGAAACACCAATGCTTTTTATTTTCCCTTCTTTTACGAAGTTTTCTAAATGATGTAACGTTTCTTGGAAAGTGTCTTCCCAAGCTTCGTCTTCTATGTGGCTATAGGCTAATGGTCCAAAAAAGTTACAATTACGATCTGGCCAATGTAGTTGGTACAAATCGACGTAATCTGTTTGTAAATTTTCAAGTGATTTGTCAAAGGCGTGATCTAAAGATTTTTTACTGAAATCAATAGGTTCTCTAATGCCTTTTACAAACGAAAGTGGTCCAACAATTTTAGTCGCAACGATTATGTTTTTGCGGTTGTTTTTAGATTTCATCCAGCGTCCAATAATACGTTCGCTTTCGCCATATTTATCTAAGCTAAAGGGAACAGGATATAATTCGGCGGTATCAAAAAAATTAACTCCGCTTTCTGAAGCCTCGTCCATAATAGGTATGCTGGAAGCTTCATCATTCATAAGCCCCATGGTCATTGTACCAAGGCATATTTTACTAACCTTTATGTCGGTATTGGGTAATTTCGTGTATTTCATATATTCAGCTTTGAACTTCTGATTTGTGCAGGTAACTTTAAAAAACTAAAATAGTCTAGGTTTTTGAATTAAGATTTCCCTTCAATTAGCTTTGCATTTTATTAACATTAATTAAATGATTTGAAGTAAGTTAATCGGTTTAAATGCCTCTTTCTTTTTGAATTTGTTCATAAGCTTCTTGGACAGCTCGAAATTTTTCTTCAGCTCCTTTTTTTAAGTGATCGGGTAGATTGATTAGCTTGTCTGGATGGTATTTTTTAACCATTGATCGATAAGCTTTTTTGACTTCACTATCTGTGACGGTTTTTTCTATCTCTAAAATTTTATAAGCATTATCAGCTTTTTTGATGAACATAGCTTTAATGCTTTCGAAATCTTGATGAGTTACTCTAAAAAATCGAGCGATTTCATTGATCTTGTAAACTTCGTTCTCGCTTATAAAGCCATCAGCATTTGCGATGCCAAATAGAAAATGTAAAATTTGAAGGCGCGATTCGTAACGTGTATGTTGGGCAACATATGTGGCGATTCTACCTGTATTGATTTCTCGTTTTTTAATAACATCATTAAAGGTTTTAAAAGTAGCGTTGGCTCGCTCTTTTCCATAAGATTGAACGAAATACTTGCGCACATAATCAAGTTCAGCTTGGTTGATACTTCCGTCGGCTTTTATAATTAAAGAGGCAAGAGAGAGTAAATTGAGTTCAAAATCTCTTGGTGTTATGGTAGGTTGTTTTCTTGATCTATTGTTGCTAGTGCTTTGCCATTGTGTTTTATTTTTGGCTTTAGGGAAAAGTTGTTCGATAAGGTATCCAACAAAATATCCGGCAATAGCGCCTCTAAAACCATAAGCCCAAGAACCGATAAAGGCTCCAATCCATTTTATCATTTATAATATTTTAAGTGTATTGAGTTTAATCATTCAAATAGATCTCGAAAATTAATCTTTAGTTTTGTGCTTTACGCTCTAATTTGTCTATAGTTGATTTTATATAACGAATGCTAAATCTATTCCAAAAATACACAAACTGCCAAATTGTAGGATTTTGAAATGGAATAGTATTTGTACCTTTGTGAATTAGACGAAAAAATAAACAAAATACTATGTATCCAGAAGAATTAGTAAAGCCTATGCGTGCCGATTTGGCTGACTTTGGGTTTGAAGAATTACATACATCAGAAGCTGTAAGTACAGCTTTAGCAAAAGAAGGGACAACATTGTTGGTTATAAATTCAGTTTGTGGTTGTGCAGCTGCAAATGCCCGACCTGCTGCAAAAATGTCATTAAAAAACGACAAAAGGCCAACACAAGCTGTAACAGTTTTTGCAGGGGTAGATAGAGATGCGGTAAATGCTGCTCGTGAACATTTAGTTCCTTTTCCTCCATCATCTCCTTGTATTGCATTATTCAAAGAAGGCGAGTTGGTGCATATGTTAGAGCGTCATCATATCGAAGGACGTACAGCAGATATTATTGCTGAAAATTTAGTAGACGCTTTTAACGAGTATTGTTAGTATTTAATTCTTTGTTTTATTGAGGTAAAACTAAGAATCAATAACTATAAAAATGCATAAGATAATATCGGGTTTATTATCCTTGGTTTTTTACTTGTTTTTCGGGTTAACTTTAGTAGTTTTTCATGTGATACAAGTAGTAGCCTTGAATGTTTTTGGTTTAAAATTTCAAGAGAAAGCTGTTGCATGGATGAATTTTTTCTTGTTGAAATGTACTTGCTTTTTAGGAGGTAATAGTCAGTTTAAATGTGAATACGATTTACCTAAAGATGTGCCTTTAATTGTGGTGTCAAATCATCAAAGTATGTTTGATATTCCCTTATTTGCATGGTATTTGAGGAAGTTTAATCCTAAATACATATCTAAAAAAGAATTAGGGAAAGGGATACCTAGTATTTCTTATAACCTTAGAAATGGTGGGTCTGTATTAATTGATAGAAAAAATAAAAGACAGTCCTTGCCTGCAATTATTGCATTTGCAAAGCAGATTAACGAAAATAAAGGAACAGCGGTTATTTTTCCTGAGGGAACGAGAAGTAAAACAGGTGAGCCAAAAAAGTTTGCTGAGACAGGATTGAAAATCCTTGCTAGGCAAATGCCTGAAGGTTATGTGGTGCCAGCAACCATTAATAATAGTTGGAAACTAGCAAAATATGGGAATTTCCCAGTAGGAGCTTTTAATAAGTTAACTTTAGAAGTACATAAGCCTATTGCAATAAATTCCTGTACTTTTGAAGAATTATTGGAAGAGACTGAACGTCGAGTGATAGAGGCGATAAAATAAAGATCGAATAATGGCATTAGATAATATTAGGTTAGAGGTAATGAGGCAGTTGGAGCATAAGGTAGATGGCTTCATTGATCAATTTTTAGTGCCTATAGAAAAAGTGTGGCAGCCTACCGATTTTTTACCTGATTCTCAAAATCCAGATACTTTTTTTGATGAGGTTAAGGAACTAAGAGAGTTGGCAAAAGAATTGCCTTATGATTTTTGGGTAGTGTTAGTAGGAGATACTATTACAGAAGAGGCTTTACCTACGTATGAGTCTTGGTTGATGGATGTGGTTGGTATAGATCAGCATGAAAAAGGAGGGCAGTTTGGGTCTGAAGCAGGCGGAAATGGCTGGGCTAAATGGGTTCGTTATTGGACTGGTGAAGAGAATAGACACGGAGACGTTTTAAATAAGTATTTGTATTTGTCAGGTCGTGTAGATATGATTGAAATAGAACGTACTACTCAACATTTAATCAGTGATGGTTTTGATATTGGTACGGATAGAGATCCTTATAAAAACTTTGTATATACTAGTTTTCAGGAATTAGCAACTAATATTTCCCACAATAGGGTGGCTAAGTTGGCGAGAGGGTATTCTAATAAATCGTTAGCAAAAATGTGTAAGATTATTGCTGGAGATGAAATGAGGCACTTTAATGCTTACAGTACTTTTGTTGAAGAAATTTTCAAATTAGATCCTAGTGAAATGATGATTGCTTTTTCTGATATGATGAAAAATAAGATCATAATGCCAGCTCACTTTTTGAGAGAGACAGGTCAGGCAATAGGAGCGAAATTTGAAGAGTTTTCTGTTTCAGCACAAAAAATAGGGGTATACACATCACAGGATTATATTGATATTATGCAACGTTTGATTGTTAAATGGGACATTGCTAATGTGAAAGATCTTAATGATAAAGCTGAAAAGGCTAGAGATTTTGTAATGAAGTTGCCCGCACGTATGCAACGTATTAGTGAACGTTTAGTGTTGCCAGAAGAAACTGCAAAGTTTACTTGGGTTAACCCTGCAGTAGTCTCTAAGTAAGAGGGGATTGAAAAAATAATATAGATTTTAAGTACTTAAAGCCACATTTTGATGTGGCTTTTTTTATGTTTGAATTATGAAGAACTTAATAGAAAAGACTATAGCTTTTGTTCAAGAAACGTTGAAAAATGCAGAAGGAGGTCATGATTGGTTTCATATTGAGCGTGTTTATAGAAATAGTTTGTTGATAGCAAAAACAGAAAAAGTAGACTTAGTAGTAATTCAGTTGGGGGCATTACTTCATGATATAGCAGATTCAAAATTTCATAATGGAGATGAATCAGTTGGTCCAAGAGTTGCTAAAGAGTTTTTGAGAAGTCAGGAGGTAGATCCAAAAACGATTAATCATGTAGTTCAAATTATAGAGAATATTTCATTCAAAGGAGGGAATGAAGAAAGGTCTTTTAGTTCTTTAGAATTGGATGTTGTTCAAGATGCAGATCGTTTAGATGCTATAGGGGCTATCGGTATTGCAAGAACATTTAATTATGGAGGGTTTAAAAATAGGGCTATTTATGATCCTTCAATTCCCCCTAATTTAAAAATGACTAAAGAAGAGTATAAAAAATCTACTGCTCCTACAGTCAATCATTTTTATGAGAAGTTATTGTTGTTAAAAGATCGAATGAATACAGAAACGGGGAGAAGTCTAGCTGAAGCTCGTCATAGGTATATGGAAAGTTTTTTAGAGCAATTTTACGGAGAATGGAGTGGTAAGTTATAACTTTTCGTAGAGGGTTATTAGTTGAGATTTTCTAAAGTTGCTACTTTTTTCTTTGAAACAGGTATTTCTCCAAGATGATTAGTTAGTAAAGCATAGCTTTTTTGAGAGTCTGAAATTATAGATTTTAAATAATCGGTATTTATAATATAAGATCTATGGCATCTAAAAAGATTAGTTGTGGTTTGTAATTGATCTTCAGCTTCTTTTAGGGATAGCCTAAGTACGGTAGTTTCTAAGTGATTATTAGGTGTTAAATAGTTGATGTTGATATAGTGCCCATCCCCCTTAATGAATACAAATTTTTTTAATTGAATTTCTATATTCTCTCCTTTGTTTTTTCCTTCAAGCTTTATAGTTTTTTGTGTTTGAGAAATTTGTTTGGAAGTAATTTGCGTAACTTTTTTTAAGTATGGATCATTTTCTTTAGCAAAAAGCAAATATTTGAAATCATATAGTTTAACTATTGAATAAACGGTTAATCCGAATGTGAACATATTAAAAAGGCTTCCGAGAAAAAAGTCATCAGGTATTATTGCGTAGTAGTTAGTTCCTAAGGTTTTTTTGATTAGTATGTCTAAAATAGTTTCTGTGAATAAATAGCATAATACCCAGGCGCATAAAATGCTGCCTATAACAAGGATAACTTCACTAAGATTGGTGTATTTTTTAGGGCTATATGGTTTTAGGATAAGCCTTACAATCCATACACCTAGTGTTGATAATATCGTGTATACAGCGCCGACAAAAATCCGAGGTTTTAAAGTATACATATTTAGCACATATGGTTTGAGTAGGATCATTACCATGAATACTACACACAAAACAAGTGTTGTGGTTGTTTTGTGGTCTACAGCAAGAATACTTCTAGAATGATCCTTTCGTAAAAAGGATAATAAAGAACTCATATCGATTATTTAGATGATAAAAATAGTGAATGCTTTTTTTAACAAGTGTTAAGTAGTTTGTTAACTAATAATTAAAAGGAAATAAAAAATTTTTAATGAAAAAAATGAATATAAACATCAGTAAATACAGTGTATCACATATATTTTTATTAACTGCTAAAATGTTTTTTTGTTTGCACAACGTTTAAGTTAAGTATGATTTTATATTTGTAGTAATTCACTCCTTATGTTGATTAATTTATAATAAAAATTTGTGTTTTAATATGGATTATAAAGATTGGGACATGTTAGCTTTTAAGACTTATGTGTTAATTTATTTTAATGACTTAAGTAGTTTTCAGACAAAGACGCAAGTAAACTCAATTTGCGATATTGTTGGTAGTTATATGTATTTAGTACAATCAAAATGCTATTACAAGGATACTTCTAGGGCGGCAAGGTTTAAAATCAAACATTATATCTCTAAAAATAATATATCTAAGGACGAATTAGATGAGTTGTTTGCAGATATGAAGAAAGTGATTCAAGTTTCTAATTACTTTGGTAAAAGGCAGAAACAGTTTTTAGAGTTTTTTGATGATGTCTCTAAAAAGTATGATATAAATGTAGACCAACTTTTTTTATAATTTATTTCCATTGTAATGATTCAATCATCGTTTGTAGGTCGTTTTCTAAATATTTGATTCCAGGTAAAATGGAGTCGAAGTTTGGTTTTGTGTTGAAATAAACAGAACCGAGTAGAAAATGATGTGTACTGTCTGTTAAGTAAAATTGAGATGCTGAAGCCGCATCCCCAGATACTTTATATACCATTCCGTGTACATGTTGACTGCTGTTAGAATATACCTGAGAAGTTATATTGTCAGCTTTTACTACATGTTCATAGGTTAGGTTTTGAGCATCCTTTAATAGTTTATCTAAGTCTGATTGAACAGGGCGATAGGTCAGGTAAATTGTCGCGTCAAGATTAGGGTATTGGATTCTAAAACCACAGAACCCGTGCTTTGAAACACGCTTTAGGTATGCAATTTTATTTTTTTTGAAGTTGAAAGCACAATCTGTATCAGTGTTTTCGTAAATAGCTTTTTTATAATTTAAACGCAGTTGAGCTTTGGGTTTAGGTAATACTTCATCTTTGCACGAAATAAAAGTTATTCCAATGAATAAGATATAAATAAGTAGTTTATTCATCTTGTAATGTTAGTTTTATTTTTTTTATTCTCTTTTTGTCAAGACTATCTATATAAAAATCAAAATTTTCAAATTGAATTTTATCTCCTCGTTTAGGGAAATTATTAGAAATTTCTAAAATAAACCCTGCTAAGGTTTCGGCGTCCTTTTTTATGCTATTAAAGTTTTCCGAAGGTGTTCTTTTAAGAATTTTAAAAAAATCCTTGAGGTGTACACGTCCTTCAAAAATGTAGTTTTTGTCATCGACTTTCGTGTAATGAATGTCTTCATCATCAAATTCGTCACTAATGTCTCCAACAATCTGTCTAATAATATCATCTAGTGTTATGATACCACTAGTACCGCCATATTCGTCTACAACAACAGCAAGATGTTTTTTCTTTTCCTGAAATTCCGTTAGAAGATCGTCTAGTTTTTTATTTTCTGGTACAAATATCGGCTTTTGAATAAGTGTTAACCAATCGAAATATGATTCTGATAAATGCGGTAGTAAATCTTTTACATATAATATGCCAATTACATCATCTATCGAATCTTGGTAAATAGGTACGCGAGAAAATCCATTATGGCTTATTTTTTTTAAAATTTTTTCAAAAGAGCTGTCTGTTTTTATTGAGAAAATATCCATTCGAGGTTGCATAACCTCGCGAACTTCAGTGGTTCCAAAGCTTACGATACCTTCAAGTATTTTTTTCTCTTGTAAAGTTGTTTCTGTTCCGTCAGTAATTTCTAATGCTTGTGATAGTTGGCTTACATTTAAGTCTGATTTGCTTTTGTCAAAGTGTGCTTCTAGTTTCTTTGTGATGAATTGCATGGGTTCATTAAAAAAAGAAAGTCCTTTGTTTAGGATAGTTAATGGATATGCCATGAAGCTAGCAAAACTTAAATTATTACGATTAGCATAGATCTTTGGCAAAATTTCGCCAAATAATAAAATGATAAAAGTTACAAGAAAAACTTCTGTAATAAACCTTATAGAAATGCCTAGTATAACTTGATGGTTAAGGTGTTGAAATAAATGATTGCCAATAGCGTCAGCTAAAAGAACTATGGCAATATTTATAAAATTGTTAGCAATAAGTATGGTAGCTAATAATTTTTTTGGCTTTTCTAATAGTGTAGCGATTAATGAGCTACTCTTAGGTTGGATTTTTGAATACTCTTCTAATTCTGTTGTGGTTAAAGAAAAAAAGGCGATTTCACTACCAGAAATCATAGCTGAAAATATCAATAGTACTCCAAGAAGTATTAGTTGAAATGTAATTTCAAATTGAGTTAATGCTATAAAGAGTAAGGGGTCTGGATCCAATTAAAATATTTTTAATGTAATGGATTAGAATGGTAAATCATCTTCTTCAGGTGTCTCAGGTGTAAATGAAGATTGTGGTGTCGTATTGGTTGTAGGAGTGCTAGGTTTTGGGGTAGCAGGTTGGTTGTTAGTATATCCAGTATTTTGATTGCCAGTTTGTGATTCGCCTTTCGGACTTAAAAAAGTGAAATCGATACATTGAATTTCTGTCGAATAACGATCTTGACCATTTTGATCTTGCCATTTTCGAGTTTTTAACCTTCCCTCTACGTAGACTTTATCTCCTTTTTTTAAATACTTCTCGCAAATTTCAGCACCTTTATTTCGCACTACAATATTGTGCCATTCGGTATTAGAGACACGTTCGCCGGTATTTTTGTTGACGTAATCTTCGTTCGTAGCTAAAGGAAATCGACCTATAGCGCCTCCTCCTTCAAAATAAGTTACTTTGACGTCATCACCTGTATGACCTATTAGGATTACTTTATTTACTGTGCCTGCCATGATTAGATTAAATGTAGAGTTACAAGTTAATTAAATTAATAGATTTTACAAAAGCCCTAATTTCAAGAAATTGTCAATCAACACAGGTACAGGGTAGTTTTCAATTTCTTTTTTTTGAATTGAAATAAATGAAGGTCTTAGTGAATCATAAAAGCTAGGGTTTAGTGTTAAATGATAGAAGGAGGCATGAATGTGTTGGTGTGATAATTTATGAGTTTTCTCGTTATCGTGTAACAGCTTTAGGTCAAACAAGTTCATTTTTAAATTTTCTTTAATTCTTTTTGAAAGTAAAGAAGTAGTGACTTTTTTTTCCGTTTCTATTAAAGGAAACTCGTATAGATGTTGCCATATACCTTTTTGAGATCTTTTAGAAATTAGTATTTCATTATCATTTGTAATAATTAGATAATGAAAATGACGAGTTCTAATTTTAGTTTTTTTAATTTTTTCAGGTAATGCCTCTATAGCTCCTTTTTGATAAGCATAGCAATCTTTAGAAAAAGGACAATACATACAATTCGGTTTCTTAGGAGTGCACTGCAAGGCGCCAAATTCCATGATGGCTTGATTGTGAATATCTGGATCTTTGCTATCCAATAGCTGGTCGGCTAGCTTTTGAAACTCCTTAATACCTTCGGAACTGTTAATTGGTGTAAAAATTCCGAAAATTCGAGATAGTACTCTGTATACATTTCCATCAACAACAGCAACAGCTTCTTTAGAGCTAAATGAAGCAATTGCAGAGGCTGTATATTGGCCAATACCCTTAAGTTTTATAAGATCTTTATATTGATTAGGAAATTTTCCGTCAAAATCTTGAATAACCATTTTAGCTGCTGCATGAAGGTTTCTGGCTCTAGAATAGTAGCCAAGACCTTGCCATAGCTTCAATATTTCTTCTTCACTAGCATTAGCTAAATCTTGAACGGTAGGATAATGCTTCTCAAATTTTAAATAGTACGGAAGTCCCTGATTTACACGGGTTTGTTGTAAAATAACTTCGCTTAGCCAAATTTTATAAGGGTCTATACAATTTCTCCATGGTAAATCTCGTTTATTAGATAAGTACCACATTTGTAAGTAGTTGTAAAAGTAGTCGACTAACATAAAAAAAGATCTAAAATTTTAAATTGTTTAAGAAATTCACGCTTAAGTGTTGAATTAATGGAAATTAAATTAATATATTTGCAAACTGAAAAAACCCTCAAAATAGAATTATGACAAAAGCTGATATCGTAGCAAATATCGCTACAAAATTAGGAATGGAAAAAACAGATGTACAAGCAGCTGTTGAATCGTTTATGGATGAAGTAAAGGTTTCTCTAGAAAGTGGAGAGAATGTTTACTTAAGAGGTTTCGGTAGTTTCATCATCAAAACACGTGCTGAAAAAACTGGAAGAAATATCTCTAAAAATACTACGATTAAAATTCCTGCTCACAACATACCTGCTTTCAAACCAGCAAAGGTTTTCATGGAAGGGGTTAAGACTCAAGTTGAGGTAGAACAATAAGAGGAATTAACATAAATAAATACAGATCATTATGCCAAGTGGTAAAAAGAGAAAAAGACATAAGGTAGCAACTCACAAACGTAAAAAGCGTAGAAGAGCTAATCGTCATAAGAAAAAGTAGTCTTAGTACTACTTTTTCTGTTTAAACCCGAATTGTGTTTTATGCGCAGTACGGGTTTTAACGTTCATTGAAATAGCAGTTTTATACTGCGTTGGAATCACAAAACTTTGAATTTTCAAAGTCATTAGTCATTCCTGAAAATTTGTAATAACCAGTCTTTTACGTGAAACACGTAAAGACATAACATCTAATAAAGTGAACAAAGAGTTAATTATTAGGTCTGGTGAGTCTACAGATTTTGCTTTACTGAAGGATGGAAAACTTATAGAACTTCATAAAGATGAAGATGAAAACAAGTTTGCAGTTGGTGATATTTTTATCGCTAAAATTCGTAAACCTGTAGTGGGTCTTAATGCTGCATTTGTAAATGTAGGTTATGAGAAAGATGCTTTCTTACATTATTTAGATTTAGGTCCACAAGTCAACTCATTGTCGAAGTTTATTAAACGTGTAAGCTCAGGTAAACTAAAAGACTATTCATTAAAGAATTTTCAACCAGAAGATGATATCGATAAAGCAGGAAGCATTGTCGATGTTTTAAAATCTAATCAATCGGTATTAGTACAGATAGTAAAAGAACCCATTTCCACAAAAGGTCCAAGACTGAGTTCTGAAATTTCTATTGCAGGTCGTTATATTGTTTTAGTACCTTTTTCCAATCGCGTATCAGTCTCTCAAAAAATTACTGATATTGAAGAAAAAGATCGTTTAAAACGACTTGTTAAAAGCATTAAACCTAAAGGATTTGGTGTTATTATCCGTACTGTTGCAAAGGGTCAAAGTGTTGCAGAACTCGAAAAAGACTTAGAGCAATTGATAGAAAGATGGAGTAATATGTGTTCTAAATTATATAATGCAGAGCATCCATCAAAAGTTTTAGGAGAAGTAAACCGAGCTTCTTCAATTTTACGAGACGTTTTTAATGATACATTTACAGGTATTCATGTAGATAGTGAAGAATTACATCAACAAGTAACAGACTATCTTACTGAAATAGAACCTAAGAAAGTGTCAATAGTTAAGCTGTACAAAAATGAAATCCCCATTTTTGAAAAGTTTGGTATAGAGCGTCAAATTAAAACCAGTTTTGGTCAGTCGGTTTCCATGAGTAAGGGAGCGTATTTGGTTATAGAACATACCGAAGCGTTACATGTTATAGATGTAAATAGTGGAAATCGTTCTAATAAAGCAAAAAATCAAGAGGACACAGCATTGGAGGTTAATCTAATAAGTGCCAAGGAGATTGCTAGGCAATTACGTCTTCGTGATATGGGAGGTATCATAGTAGTCGATTTTATAGATATGAATAAATCTGAAAATCGCAAAACACTATTTGATAGCCTTCGAGAAGAAATGCTAGATGATAGAGCCAAACATAAAATATTACCTCCCAGCAAATTTGGGTTGGTACAAATTACAAGGCAAAGGGTAAGGCCTGAAACAGCGATAAAAACTAAGGAAAAAAACCCTAGTATAGAAGCTGAAGTAGAGGCGCCAATAACCTTAGTAAATAAACTTGAGGTTGACCTCAAGAGATTAATTACAAGAAGTAAGGGTAAAGAAGTGAGTTTATCAGCTCATCCATTTATTTGTGCTTATTTAACTAAAGGATTTCCATCCGTCCGCGCTAAATGGTCTTGGTATCATAAGCGTTGGATAAAAATCTCTCCAAGAGATGCTTACACGTACTTAGAATATCATTTTCATGGTCAAAATGGTAAAAAATTAAGATAATATTGAACCCAATCATTTTTGATTGGGTTTTTTTATGCCTAAAAATTAGAGTTAACCTAGATAGATGCTAATTTTGCAGGTCTATGTACAGCAATCAAAAACCGGTTACTTATACTGAAGCGCTAAAAAAATTAGAGCGCTATTGTGTCTATCAAGACCGATGCCATCAAGAAGTGGAGCAGAAATTAAGAGAGTTTCGTTTAATTCCTGAAGCTAGAGAAAAAATAATTATTCACCTTATTGAAAATAAATATCTTGATGAAACAAGATTTTCTCAAAGTTTTGCGAGAGGTAAATTTAAAAATAAACATTGGGGTAAACAACGTATCGTTAATGAGCTTAAACAGCGAAAAATTTCGCAATACAATATCAAAAAAGCCTTAGAGGAAATCGATGATTCAGTGTATTTAGGTGTTTTTCATAAGCTCGCTGAAAAAAGGTGGAATCAAGTTAAAGATGAATCTATTCAGCGTTCTAAGCAAAAGTTTATTCAATATCTTCAGTACAGAGGATGGGAGTCTACTTTGATTTTTGATAAGCTTACAGAGCTCCAAACTAGGCGTTATGAAAAATGAAATAGCTTATTAGGCTACTCTTTCGTTAGTTCTTTTTAAGGCAGTTTCTTCTTTAAAGTCTTTCCATCGCTCTCCTAGGGTTTTTCGCATAAAATTGTCAAAATAACGCATGACAAAAACATTGTAGACAGCTTTAGAGAGATTGACCTTGCTAATGGGTAGTGCTCGTAAACTCATGCTAAAGCCAGGTGTCAAATAAGTCATTTGGTGCCAGTATCCTTCAGGCATATATAACATTTCTCCATGTTCTAATTCAGCAACAAATCCTTTGGCATTTTTTAATGCTGGATATTTTTCGAAATCAGGTTTGTTGAAATCTAGACCAGGATGTGATATTAAAGCATTTGGGAGTTTGTATAGATATTTTGTTTCTGAAGGAGGATATAGAATACATCGCTTTTTTCCGTCAAAATGAAAATGCAAAATATTTGCATAATCAATATCATAATGCATAAAAACTTTTGAATTTTCTCCGCCAAAGAACAGCATGGGTAATCCTTTTAAGAATTTCAGCCTCATTTTAGGAAAAGAAAAGTCGTTTTGAAGTTGAGGTACTTTTTTTAATAAATTATAGAGGAAAATACGATATGGAGTAGGTCCCTTTTTTAATAGGTCAACATACTCTCCAAGTTTCATGTGTAAATGAGGTTCGTTGAATTTCTTTTTAGAAGTATTTATCTTTTCTCTATTATCATATAATGGGACAAGTTTGTCGCCGCCAACTTCTTTAATATAATCAAGCTTCCATTTTGTTAGTGCATCCCATTCATTGATGAAATTTTTAATCACAACAGGTTTCTGATTCTTCACATAAGTTTTGTGAAAATCATCAAATGAGATGCGATCAATCTTCGGGATAGCTTCTAGTTGTAATTCCTGTTTTTCCATAAGAAATAATCGTTACAATAACGAAAAATCTATTTATTTTGGGCAGCTAAATTTCTTTCTATTGTGTGGTCTGGTCTGGTCCATTTAGGCTTTTCTCCTAGTGATTTAAGCTCAGACTCGGAAGCTTCAACGGTTTTAGGCTGAGATTTTTTAGTGAATGGCTTCATAGGATTCAATCCTAAAAGTTTAAACATTTCCATATCCTCATTTACATCAGGATTAGGTGTAGTCAATAATTTATCTCCAGCAAAAATAGAATTTGCACCAGCAAAAAAGCACATGGCTTGTCCTTCTCTACTCATTTGTGTTCTCCCTGCCGAAAGACGAACTTGCGTTTGAGGCATTACAATTCGTGTTGTAGCAACCATACGAATCATATCCCAAATGGCAACAGGTTCTTCTTCTTCCATAGGTGTTCCGTCTACAGCAACTAGTGCATTGATAGGTACAGATTCAGGTTGAGGGTTTAGTGTCGAAAGTGCAACAAGCATTCCTGCGCGATCTTCTATTTCTTCTCCCATTCCTATAATTCCTCCACTACAAACAGTAACATTCGTTTTACGAACATTATCTATAGTTTGTAAACGATCTTCAAATCCACGAGTGGAAATTACTTCTTTATAATATTCTTCTGAAGTGTCTAAATTGTGATTGTATGCGTAAAGGCCAGCTTCTGCTAAGCGCTCAGCTTGATTTTCAGTAAGCATTCCAAGTGTACAACAAACTTCCATGTCAAGTTTGTTTATGGTGCGTACCATTTCCAGAACATTGTCAAATTCAGGGCCATCTTTTACGTTTCTCCACGCCGCTCCCATACATACTCGAGAACTCCCGCTAGATTTTGCACGTAATGCCTGTGCTTTTACTTGCTGAACAGACATTAAATCATTTCCTTCGACATCAGTATGATACCTAGCTGCTTGAGGGCAATAGCCACAATCTTCAGGGCATCCACCAGTTTTAATCGAAAGCAAAGTAGATACTTGTACAGCATTTGGATCGTGATATTTGCGATGAACTGTAGCCGCTTCATACAATAACTCCATTAATGGTTTATTGTAAATTTCAAGAATCTCCTCCTTAGTCCAGTCGTGTTTTGTCATATCCTTAGAATAATGTGGTCAAAAATAACAAAAATTGCGTAGCCCTATCTAAACATAGGTAAGCTTTAAATAAAAAAAAGCGCCTTGTCGAGGTATTTAAGGTAATTATTAAACAATACTAACTTTTATGGTCACTGCATTTCCTCCAAAACCTACAGCGTTAACAAGTATGTTTTTTAGCTTTTTAGGAGTGTTTTTATTGATTTCGATAAATGGTACTTCTATAAATTCTTGCTGCTGTAACATCATAACCGCCAATTCGAGACTTAATGCTCCACTAGCTCCAAACGAATGTCCTATTTTCCACTTATTTGAAGTTAATGAAGGTAATTGATTGTCAAATACGGCTTTGATAGCATTGTATTCCGATAAATCTCCCTTTATAGTTCCTGGAGCATGCATTACAATAGCATCTATTTCCTGTAAGTCACTTTCTCCAATAGCCATTTTCATAGAATCTTGAAAGCAATCAGCATTTGTCGAAATAGATATATTATGTTTTAAAGGTTCTGTAGCATAACCAATACCTGTAATATAAGCTTTAGCATTAGGTTGTTTCCCTTTTTCTAAACAAAATACAGCAGCACCTTCTCCCAAAAACATTTGATTGCGATTTTTTTCTAGATCTAGAGTTCTACAAGGGTATTTGGCTTTTGTGAATTGGGTGTAAATTTTTAAAGCACGCATTTGTGCTACAGTAAATGGTGTTAAAGGAGCTTCACTTCCTCCAACCATAAATTTGTCACATAAGCCCGATTGTAACCAAGCTACTCCATTTATAACTGAATGCAAGGCGGTAGAGCAGGTGATAGAGTGGCTAATGCTAGGGCCTTTGGTTTGAAGGTCGTTCGCTAGCCATGTAGCAATATTTCCTAAAGTTGTCGTAGGGGAAGAAAGCGTAGAAGCTTTATTCGTAGAAAGAAATTCTTGATGATACTTTTCAAATAATTCAGTAGCTCCTCGTGAGCTTCCCATGTTAATTCCAAAATCATCAGTATTTTGCCAGCCGGCCTCAAGCATCGCTTGTCTACCGGCAAATAACCCCATTAAAACAGTTTTGTCAACATCTTTATAATGATTGCTACTAGTTCGTATTTCTTGTAATAAATCTTCTTCTATTGTAGAAATGGCTCCAACGGCAGTTTCAGATTGAGAATGAGATTGAATGGAAATATGGTGATTACTTTTATTTAGGTAATGATTCCAAACCATTGTTGCATTACTCCCAAGGGGAGAAATAGATCCAATTCCCGTAATTGATATTACTTCTTTCAATCTGAATTCTTTTTATGCAAAGATGCAATAATCAATAAAAATGGAGATTTGTTGAATAGATTTTCTTTTGAAAGAGTGCATAATATAGTTTACGGAATAGTGCTAATTTATTCAATTATAGTGCTATATATTATACCAATAATTAAAAAAACAATTATGAAAACAGCTCATACTATATTCATTTTTTTCTTTGCTTTTACTAGTTTTTTACAATCACAAGAGAATTATACGGTTCAGGTAAACCTTGATGTCAAACATTCGGTAAGTGGAGTGTCAGAATTTGATAGAAGTAAGTTTATTATTCTTCATGCAGATATAGGTGATAATGAATGGGATAGTGATGCGCAACGAAAGCAGTTTTTAGAAGATTATGATGTATATCTAGGGAGGAATAATGGAGGAATGGTGTGGGAGTTTAATCAATCTGCTGAAGATCCTGCCAGAAATGGTTGGCCAGATATTAATGTTTTGAAAGAAAGAGGAGAGACTATACGAAAATCTTATGGGCGAAGAACAAGTAGTCATGAATTTGAAAATCGATATGGAAATATGATATATGGTGGACAGCCAATTCCTTTATACCCTAATGGCCGATTAACTAACCCTAATGACTGTTGTTCTGAGGCTGATCCTTGGGCATATAAAGATTATGACGCTATTGCTGAATTCTATGCTAATTATTTTAAAGAATTTTTTGGAAGTGGAGCAGCGAGCAGCGGAAGGTAAACCAAGGCCTCAATTCGTAGAAGTCTTAAATGAACCTTTTGTGAAGTCAAATACATTAGGAACAACGAATGCAAACATTACAGAAATGCATAAGCGAGTAGCTCAACGCATAAAAGCGGTAAACCCTGATGTGAAAGTGGGAGGTTATTCTGCAGCACACCCTGCTTACGAGTCAGGAAATTTTAATCATTGGAGGAATAATTGGGAGCTTTTTATAGATGGGGCAGGAGAAGACATGGATTTCTTCTCGCTACACCTTTATGATTTCAATGGTACGGTGAATGTAGCTGAAGAAGATCAACGAAAAGGGAGTAATGTTGAAGCTATTTTAGATATGGTAGAACATTATAGTTATTTGAAATTAGGAGAAGTAAAACCTTTTAGTATTTCCGAATATGGTTGGCTAGGAAGAGAATTTAATGGCCCTTACAATAAAGAAAGAGACTGGTTTAATCTTCGTTCTTTTTCATCAATGATGATGCAATTAATGGAAAGACAAGATCGTATGGTTAGTGCCATTCCATTTATGATATTGAAAGCACGTTGGTGGCAAAGTCCTGGAGACTATGGGTACAGTTATCGTTTATTACGCCAACAGAAAGATTTGGCAGGAGAAACGGGAGATGAATATGTGTATACTGAATTTGTTAAGTTTTTTGAATTATGGTCGCAAGTAAAAGGAACACGAGTTGATACGTATTCGAATGATCCAGATGTATTAACAGATGCTTATGTAGATGGAAATAAAGCATATGTTATCTTAAGTAATTTGGAACATGAAGCTGTTAATGTAAACCTACAATTGCCTTTCTTGAGTAATAGTCCAGTGAGTGAAATTAAAGTAAAACACCTTTTTGCGAATACTTCGGGAACTCCAATTTTGGAAGAAAATACGGTAACCAGTATAGATGAATTAAGTTTAGGGAAAGAAGCAACGGCAATTCTTGAATATACATTTAGTGATGTTATAGAAATTGAGAATGAAGTTTCAGAAAGTAAATATTATGCATCAACATATTTACAACTAATTTCTGGAGGAACAGAAGTAGGCTTTGATATCAATGATGTTCAGTTGAATCAATTCGGAGAAGCTGTGTTGAGAATTGGAGTAGGTAGAGATCATGGCAAATCTTTATTGCCAACATTAAAAGTTAATGGGCAAGATGTAGCTATGGTAGATGATTGGAAGGGTTATGATCAAAATACGAGAGATAGCTTCTTTGGAGTACTTGAAGTACCTGTGCCTTTTGATCTATTAGAAGCTAATAATGAGATAGGGATCACCTTTCCTGATAATGGAGGTCATATATCTTCTTTATCGATGCAAGTGTTCAATTTTCAAAGTGCCATTAGTAGAGAGCTTTCTGTAAATGGCATAGATGGTAATAATCTGTCTTTTGAATTGAGATTGTCACCCAACCCTTTTAAAAGTAAAGTAATCGTAGAAGGAATAAGTGCACAGGATGTTGAGTTGCAATTATTTGATTTGTCAGGTAAGATGCTATTGAAGAAAACGATCAATACTACTGATAATGAAATTGATGTGCAGGGTGTTGAAGAAGGCGTGTATCTATTTAAGATATCAGTCAATGGAAAAGAACAAACCACAAAAATGATCAAGTTATAAGCTTGATCATTTAGGTTGGGTAATTATAATTATGAATGAAATAATGTTATCCCTTTGTCAAGCTGATTGCACTTTGTCTGGCTGAGCGCAGTCGAAGCCAAACAAAGGGAATATCAGATTACACTTTACTATTCATAAAAATCCCAAAAATCATATTGTTCTCCAGGAATATTTTCCTTTTTGTCCCCTAAAGCGATGGCTTCCGATTTCATTGCTGCCTGCAAGGTTTTAATGAGTTCGGCGTATTCTGGGAAAAAAGATAAGTCTTGTGTTTCCCAAGGGTCTTTTTTAATGTTGAATAATTGTGTAACCCTAGATCCCGTGTAATACTCACCTTTGTTTTTATCGAAATTTTTAGCGCGTACATATTCAATAAGTTTAAAATCACCTTTACGATAAGCACGTTGAAATTGGCGATAAGCATGATAGGTTGATACCCTAATCGATTTTTGTTCTTCATTTATGATAGGTAGTAAGCTTTTACCTTGAATATCGATTGGTTTTTTGATGTTAGCAAAATCACAAATGGTAGGGAAAATATCATGAATGTATGTGAAATTATCAATCTGTTTTCCTTTCGCTTTTATAGCACCTCCCGATAGAATAAATGGAACATGAATTCCATCCTCATCGTAGATGTTTTGCTTGCCAATTAAACCATGATTACCTACAGCAAGTCCACTATCTCCAGCAAAAACAATTAAAGTATTCTCATATTTTCCACTTTCCTTAAGACTTTTAATCACGTTACCTATCTGTGTGTCTAGATGCGTAATAGCAGCATAATAATCACTCAAATGTTTTTGTGATACCGCTGTGGTTCTAGGCCAAGGAGCTAACTTCTCATCACGTAAATACATGTGTCCATTATCAAAAGGGTGCTGAGGAAGATATGATGGAGGTAAATTTACTTCGGGCTCTGGATATTGGTCTTTGTAGGCTTTTGGAGCTTGTCTAGGGTCATGTGGCGCATGGAAAGCCAAGTACATTAAAAAAGGTTGTTGCTTGTCGTAGTTCGAAATAAAATGAGAGGCGTTTTCAGCAAAGACTTCAGAAGTGTGAGGGCCATCTTTTTCCGTTCCAAAAGGGCCTCTCTTGTCTTCTGTGGTGATTGCTCTGCGATATCGTTTTCCTTTTTCATCATAGCTTATTAAGTAAGCATTCGCTTTTTCAAAAGTTCCTGTTTCATCCCAATCCCAAAAAGGCATTCGAAAATGATCTACTAAATAAGCACCAAGTCCCATAATACTAGCTCCCGAATTGAAAGAGCGATGCAAAGCCTTTTTGTCTTGATGCCATTTCCCTACAATATGAGTGTAGTACCCTGCATTTTTAAACACTTCTCCAATAGTCTGGTGCTGTTCGGGAATCACATACCCTCTGCCTTTTAGGTTGAATACATCCTTTCCTGACAGTAACATAGCTCTACTAGGAATACATGTTGCTCCAGAAAAAGCTCCCATCAAATAGGTGTTGGTAAATGAAATACCATCATAAGCTAACTGATCTATATTCGGCGTTTTCACATCCATTCCGCCTAAAGCATGAACCCCAGAATATCGATGATCATCCGTATATATGATCAATACATTAGGTTGTTTTTGAGCGTATATGTTGAACTGAAATAAAAGTAGAAGCGTTAAGATTCCGTAAAAGTGCACTTTCATAAAATTGAATTTAATGAGCATTTTGAGTTAGCGAGAGTTCTTAGTGAGTTTTGAGTAAGTCTTCAATGATAATGGCATCTCGCTCATCAAGTTGATCTGTTAGAAAAGTCAAGTTTTTGTGTTCAAGGTGTTTGATGTGTCTTGCATACATTCCATATGCAGGTAACATACCAAAAAAGCTGAATTCTGGATATTTCTTTTCTAATTCGGGTACTTTTTGGATCGCATCAAGTTTTCCATTTCCAGGTAAAGAGATGTGGATATTTTCTAAATGAACCTTTTCGATAGGGTAATTAGGAGTTCCTGTGATAAAAATACCAGAAGGAGGTGATACTCTAGAGGCAGCTAGCGCCCTTGTACTTGCTTTAATATTCTTGATAGAAATATTGTTCATACTTCCCATGCCTTGAGAGCTTGCTTGACGGTAAGTACGCAGTCGTTCTCCAAGGCGAATAAAAATAGGCATGTCTACGTTTTTCATTTCAATATTTTCTATGGAAACATCGTTGATATTTGCCCCATCAACACTCAATATTTTGATGCCTCCTCCTTTGGTGTCTACAATTTTACAATCGCTAATATGGATGTCATAAAAATCCCCCATAGATTCTGTTCCAAATTTAATAGCTCCCCAGTCGCTTTTCAGCGTACAGTTTTTTACGTTGGCATTATAAGTGGGTTGTAAACTGGTGGTTTTAAAACAAATTGCATCATCACCAGTATCAATGTGGCAATTGGATATGGTAATATTATGGCTAGAATCTAAATCAATACCATCGTTGTTAAAATTAGCATGGCTATAGATAGAAATGCTGTCAATTACAATGTCTTGTGACTCATGGAAATGACAAGTCCATGCCGCTGGTTGTTTTAGCTGAATGTTTTTTAGAGAAATATTAGAAGAGCGAACAAAGCGCAATAGAAAAGGGCGATTCTTTCCAAAACCAGCAGGATTAATTCTTAGTTTCTTTTTAGTAATGGCAAGATTTTCGTGTTTAAAAGCAGTTCCGTTTCCGTCGATAATTCCTTTACCCGAGATTGAAATGTCTTTAGCTCCTATGCTTCCAATAAGGCAATTGCCTCGTTCTTGACCCGTAGCATCTGTAAAAGTGTCAATGCTTTTATAATCTCTAGGGTCACTACTTCCCATAAGTGTAGCGCCTTCTTCTATGATTAAGTGTACATGATCCTTTAGTAGGATGGTGCCGGTTAGATATTTTCCTTCCGAAATTTTAACGACTCCACCACCATCAGTATGACAAGCATTGATCGCTTTTTGAATAGCGTGAGTATTTAAAGTTACTCCATCTCCTAGGGCACCAAATGTTTTGATGTTATAATCCGAAGGCTTTTTAGAGCAAGAAATGAGTAATAAGAGGAGTATAAAAAGAAAATTTTTGATCATGGGATTTTATGAATGCGATTATGTGGAATCTCGTTATAATTATAAAAAGAATTAGAAACTTTATAGTGAGCGACATCTTGAAATACAATAGGCTTTCGTTGATCTTTTTGAGAAGTGTGTATATGAACGTTATCCATATAAAGTCCAGAAACATGTCTGGCAAATAGACCTACAGAAGGTAAAGTGCCAACAAGGTGGAATTCGGGCCACCAACCATTTAAAGTTTCTAAGGTGTATTCTTTGAATACCGTTTTATTAGCATCAGATACATCACCGCCTCCTGAAAGATGTAGTTGAATATTTTTTAGTATGATATTTTCAATAGGGTAGTTAGGCATTCCTGTAATAAAGATCCCCGAGTTTTTATCAAGTTCTTTATTATCGGTAATAATATTTTCAAAGATAAAATTGCGCATTTTCTTCATCGGGTACATTTCTTCGGGGGCATCGACACAAGCACGTTGTTGTGCAAAAGTCATAAAGATAGGGCGGGGTACATTTTTCATAACCAAATTGGAAAATGACATGTTCTGCATAGTGCCACCTTCATTCATTTGAATCTTTAATCCAGCATCATCGATGTTTTTGAAGGTGCAATTATTAACCGTTACAGATTCAAAGTCTCCACGAGAAAGTAAGCCAATACGCATCCCTGCCCACTTGCTTTCAAATGTGCAATTACTGATGGTAATATTTTTGCACGGTTTATTGGGTAAAGATGCTTGAAGGCAAATAGAATCATCACTAGTGTTGAACGTAGCGTTGGAAACTTTAACGTCTTGACAGCCATCAAAGTCCAATCCATCTCCGTTATAATTAATACGACTGTGGATTTTTATACCATTTATAGAAATGTTTTGGCAATATAAAAATGCAGAAGTCCATGCCGCTGGGTTGATAAGATTGATATTATTAATGTGAATGTCAGTACAGTTTAAAAAACGCAATAACATTGGGCGTCCAGTTTTTCGGTTGAAATGATCTGGAGAACCATTACCATCAATAGTACCTTTTCCTGTAATGGCTATTGAAGTAGTATTTTTAGAAAAAATAAGACACCTATCCATATGTGGCTCATTTTTATACATGTTTTTGTGGGTGTCCGTCGTATAGTTTTCAATCTTAGGACTGCCTAGTAAAGTCGCTCCATTTTCAATATGAAGTGTTACATAGTCTTTCAGATAAATAGTGCCAATAAGTACCGTTTTTCCACTAGGAATTATGACTTTTCCGCCATGATTAAGATGGGCTAGATCTATGGCCTTTTGTACTGCCTTAGTATCTAACGTGATTCCATCTCCTTTGGCACCATAGTCTAAAACATTAAAGTCTTTAGAATATAGGATACCGTTAAAAAGTCCAAAACATAATAAGTAAATGAAATACTTTAAGAACATGAAAGAAATTATTTCTTAAATATACCTAGAAAGTCAGTTACGATGTAGTGGGTTTATGTCAAAAAAGTATGTTATAGGTGTAGATTTTTTCCTTTGCCTAAAAACTAATTCCTACCTCGTTCGTCAGGATAAAAGGAGTACACAGGATCTGTCTGTATATATTCTTTAGTTTCAATATCAAGTGCCGTTAAAGGTCCTTTGAAAGCAGCGCCAGTATCAACATTCCAAACACAAGCTGCATTTACAGGAGTTGTCTTTCCGATACGAACCGTAGGGGTGTGACCGATGTAAATCTCTTTAAATATTTTTAGGCGATCAGGATAGAAAGGGTCATCTATAGCAACATTTCCTTCTATCGCTAAAGCAGACTCCCAAAGACTGCGATCCCAATAACACATTTCTTTAAAATATTCTCTGTGAGGGCCTTGAAGGTGAGTAAATCCAGCGTGAAGAAATAATCTATTTTCATCGTCGACGATATAGTCCTTTAAACTTTGTAAAAATGTTTTGATCTCGTCAGTTTCCTCTTCACTATATCTAGAAAAACTTTGAATCGTTGCCGAACCACCATGTTTTAGCCATTCTTCTTTTCTTTTTCCTGTCTCTAGCCATTCTAACGTAAGTGCATCATGGTTTCCTTTGATAAAAGTACAAGGTTGCACTTTTCTTAATTGCATGAGGAATAATAAGGTATCAGCGCTTTCACTCCATCCATCGCAATAATCCCCTAAAAAGATAAGTTTATCTTGAGGGTTCAAGTGCAATTTTTCAATAAGTTGTTCTAGGGCTTTTTTTCCTCCGTGAATATCACCGATAACATAGGTGCGTCCTTTAATCATTGTTGTAACGTACTTTTCTTATTACCCTTAAGGCATCTTTATATATGCGATACACTTCTTTGTCGTATCCCTTTAGTAATGGTTTGGCTTGTTTTAATTGATTCAAAGCATCCAAATATCCATTGAGGTACGAAAGTAAATAAGTCTTAGGTAAATCGCGAAGTCCTCTAGCGTCTTTTTCGTTGATTGTTTCTTTATGTTGAAGTTTTAATAAAAGATTTACGTTTTTCTTCATTAAAAAATCGATGACGCTTGGGTTGAAAATAGGAGGTTCAAATAAAAGTTTACAATCAAAATGATACTTGCCACTTTCTTTGAAATGATATTTTTTTATTTCGAATGGATAATATTTATTCTCTCCATCGTACCCTAGATTAATGTATTCGGTAATGACAAATTCATCCTCAGTCATTTCGATGATTACTTCATCAAATTCAGAATAAAAAATTTGTGACTGCTCATTGATCAGTTTAATATCTACGCGAGAATAGTATGTGGTGTTCTTAACGCGCTTTTGTTTCCCTGCCCAGCACATTACAAAATATTCTTTAAAAACTTTGTATTCTGGTTTTAGGTCTTCTCGTGTGTTCATGAAATCAAAAACACCATCTAAGGTTAAGCCAATGTTGTTATGAGAGTGATTTTCGATGGCCTTTACGATTCCCGAATTGACGTCTTCAGGAAGATCGGTACTGTCTTTTGGCATGCTAATACTGCCGTCCCTCATGAAAACAGCTCCTCCGTAATACTTCCAAATGTTTTTTCGTAATCTACAAATCCCTTTGTTTGTAGGGTGTACTGTTACAAGTCCTACTACTCTATTAGGAGGTAAATGGGGAAAAGAAATATTTTCGTAGGAAACCACAGGTGGATTTTCTAAGTAAGCATTGATAAGGTTTTGTAGTTTGCTGTCATCAAAAAAATCGACTCCTACAATTTGATTTCCTTCATCTCGAACTCCAATAACAATGTATGAGTTGTTCTTGGGATTTGAATTTGATAGTGCGCAAATATGTTTAAGAAATTTAGCTTTCCCTTCTTTTTCAGATAGATTTAACTTCAACTTCTTGTCATAAAAGCTATTCTCATCATTGTGAGCAAGTAGGTTTTTGATTAGAAGTCTTTTGTTAATCATTTGCGATGCTTATTTAAAACTATTACATGTGTTAAAGTAATCATTTATTTGCGTATTAAGGTGTGAACGCACCCTGTAAAATTGTTATTTTTCCATATCAATTTCAGAGAACCTTTCGTTTCGTCACCAGCCATATTAATACAGCTTTCTTTAGAAAAAGTGATGATTAGGTTGTTTTTATTTTGATCTATGCCATTAAAGACAAGTTGCTTGATCGTATTTTCTTTTTTAGTGACTTTAGATAGTGTCAATACTCCTGAAATGCCATTCAACTCGGATAAAGAATTAATATTGTAGGTATAGGAGTTTTTATTTTTATGTATGATGATTAAGTCCCATGCAGGTTCGAAACCTCCAGCGATTATTTTTTCGAATTCGACTTCAATGACTTTTTTATTGTCAGAATCATTTTTTTTATTGTTACACCCAGTTAAGCAACATAGAAACAAACAAATGAGAAAAAAATATTTCATAATTAAATGTGTTAAAAAAGTAAGGGGAAGTGTTGATAGAGAAAGGTTATGAATTTTATTGTAACAATTTTACAACATTTTCGTTAGTTTCTATTGGATATAATATTGTAAGCTTAAGGGAGACTTTTGGTACTAATAATAGTAATAGAGACCAAGGACTTTTTAATTAAGGTTGCAAAGAAATTTAAGGAATAGTAAATTCACCACTTTAAATAAATGATAACTACAACTATGGAACAGACAAGTTCGATTGATATTAGAGCAATAAATGAGAAGATTCAGCAAGAATCTGCTTTTATAGATTTATTGACATTAGAATTAAATAAAGTTATTGTTGGACAAAAATACATGATCGAGCGTTTGCTGATCGGTTTGCTAGGGAAAGGGCATATCTTATTAGAAGGGGTTCCTGGATTAGCAAAAACATTAGCAATTAATACGCTTTCAAAAGCAGTACAAGGAAGTTTTAGTCGTGTTCAGTTTACACCAGATTTATTGCCTGCCGATGTTGTTGGTACGCTTATATATAATATGAAAGAGAATGATTTCTCGATCAAGAAAGGTCCTATTTTTGCAAACTTTGTGTTGGCAGATGAGATTAACCGTGCACCAGCTAAAGTGCAATCTGCTTTGTTAGAAGCGATGCAAGAAAAGCAGGTGACGATAGGGGATGAAACTTTTAAGTTGGACAAACCATTTTTGGTTATGGCTACTCAAAATCCAGTAGATCAGGAAGGAACATATCCGTTGCCAGAAGCGCAGATGGACCGTTTTATGTTGAAAACGGTAATTGATTACCCGAAGATAGAAGAAGAGCAATTGATAATGAGGGCTAATCTTAATGGCTCTTTCGAAGAAGTTAATCCTGTAGTTTCTGTAGATCAAATTCTAAAAGCCCAAGAAGCTGTGAAAACAGTTTATATGGATGAGAAGATTGAGAAATATATCTTGGATATTGTTTTCGCTACTCGTTACCCAGAAAAATATAATCTTTCTAGTTTAAAGCCATTGATCAACTTTGGAGCTTCTCCTCGTGGAAGTATAAGCTTGGCAACTGCTGCAAAATGTTATGCTTTTATCAAGCGTCGTGGTTATGTAATTCCAGAAGACGTACGTGCTGTAGTAACGGATGTATTACGTCATCGTATTGGGATTACTTATGAGGCTGAAGCTG
Source organism: uncultured Aquimarina sp. (assembly GCA_947493035.1). Taxonomy (GTDB): domain Bacteria; phylum Bacteroidota; class Bacteroidia; order Flavobacteriales; family Flavobacteriaceae; genus Aquimarina. The sequence continues at coordinate 240,204 of CANLOW010000004.1, read as the reverse complement.
AAAACATTACTTCGGAGCAAATCATCAGCCAAATAGTAAATGAAATAGAGGTGCCATAGGCACTTCGTGCCAGTACAAAGTAAAAAGTATTAAGTACAAAGATGTTGAACTTGATACTTTGTACTCTTTACTTAATACTAAATGAGCCAAAGGCGAATTTGAATGGATACAAAAGAATTACTTAAGAAAGTACGTAAAATAGAAATCAAGACACGTCGTGTAAGTGATAATGTCTTTGGGGGAGAATATCATTCTACCTTCAAAGGGCGTGGAATGACATTTAGTGAAGTGCGCCAATATCAATTTGGTGATGATATACGTGCGATTGATTGGAATGTTACTGCTCGATATAATGAACCTTATATAAAAGTCTTTGAAGAGGAGCGCGAATTGACATTAATGTTAATGGTCGATGTCTCAGGGTCTTTGTTATTTGGAACTCAAAATCAATTCAAAAAAGAAAAACTAACAGAGATTGCTGCTACATTGGCATTTTCGGCTACGCAGAATAATGATAAAGTAGGGCTGTTGTTGTTTTCAGATGAGATAGAATTATTTATTCCTCCTAAAAAAGGAAAGTCTCATGTACTTCGAATTATAAGAGAATTGTTAGAGTTTTCACCTAAAAGTAATAAGACCAATATTTCGCAAGCTTTTAAATATTTGAGCAATGTTCAAAAAAAGAAAGCGATTGTATTTGTGCTTTCTGATTTTGTAGCAGAAGATGATTTTGTACAAACGCTGAAAATAGCTTCTGGGAAGCATGATGTAACAGGGATTCGAGTGTATGATGCTAAGGAAGAAGAGATCCCGAATTTAGGGGTAATTCCTGTTCAAGATCAAGAAACAGGAAAGTTGAGGTATGTGAATACTTCTTCAAAAAGTATTAGGAATGAGTATGCTGCTTACTATCGTGAAAAGGCGAGTTATTTTCAGGAAAGCTTTAGTAAAAGTGGTGCTGGTATGATGAGTTGTGCTACGCATCAGGATTATGTAAAACAATTATTAGGTTATTTTAAACGTAGAGGGTAAATATGATTAAGTTAAGAGTATATTTTAGTAGAAATTTACTTTTTCTAGTATCTTTTTTAATGGCCTCCGTTGCGAGTGGTCAGGTACAAAACGCAATCGATTCAACTTCGATTGAGATTGGTTCTGTAATTAATTACGCCATTCAAGTTCAGGGGAACAAAGGGAAGTTGGTTGTTTTTCCTGATAACAAAAGTTTTTCTCCTTTAGAAGTTATAAAATCTTCTAAAATTGACACGCTTGATGAAGCTGGGAAGTACCGATTGTTAAAGCAATATGCATTGACTCAGTTCGATACTGGGCATTATACGATTCCTAAACAAAGAGTCCTTATTGGAGATAAAACATTTTTTACAGATTCGTTAGACGTTGAGGTTCGTGATGTTTTATTAGATTCTTTAAAAATTGAACCGATTAAAGGTATTATGCCTGTTGAAGATTTATCTACGACTAATTGGGGAAAGATTTTTTATTGGATTTTAGGGATTCTATTAGTTGCAGGTCTAGTGGCTTTTTTATTGTGGAAGTTTGGGAAACAAAAACCAATTCCAGAGAGCGAATTGCCATCTTATGATCGAGCAAAATTAGCATTGAATCGAGTGAATGATCATAGCTTATTAGAAGATAAGAAGTTTAAAGAATTTTATTCTGAACTAACTGATGTAGCAAAAGGGTATTTAGATGAAGGGATTGCCGAAAATGCGATGGAAAGTACTACTGAAGAGTTAATCTCTACATTAGAGAAATTATCGAAATCGGGTAAATTAGGGCTGAAAAAAGAAAAGATTACTCAATTTCAAGATGCATTACAGACTGCTGATTTTGCTAAGTTTGCAGCCATTAACCCTTCTGTAGAAAAAGCAAAATCAGACAAAGCTTTCATAACGCAATTTATTGATGAAGTAGAAAATGCTAAGCCCGAATTAAGTGAGGAAGAAAAGTTAGAGAACGAAGCTTACCGAGTAGAGTTAGAGGCTAAACGAAAAAGAGAACGAAATGGCGTTATTGCTTTAGTAACTGCTTCGATAATTTTATGGGGAGTTATTTTATTATTTACTTTTAGAAAGACTGAATTAGGAGTTATTAAAGATTTAGTTTACAGCCGTTCTACAAATGGGTGGTTAAAGAAAGATTGGTTTACCAGTTCTTATGGTGTCCCTTCTATTTCTATCGAATCTCCTGATGTGTTACTTCGAAATAACATTGAGATTCCTCAAGAGCAGCAACAACTAATTTTAGGTAATCAAGTATATACTTTTGGAGGGGTAGAAAAGAAATTTTATGCTTTATTGAATACAATTTCCTTTAGACAACAAATTGATGTAACACCTGATCAAATTGCAGAAAGTATTCCTCAAATTTTAGCAAAATTTTCTCCTGAAAACTTAACACAAGATACTGAAGAGATAGAAGCCTTTAGTGGGGAAAAAGGGAAGAAGTATTACGGTCAATTAGATCTTACTATACCTGAGACGAGTTTGAAAGTAGCATTGAAATATGAAGCTCTGATTTTTACTGAAGATGGAGGTGCGCAAATCTTTTTGATACTTCATGAGATGGATGATAAAGCCGCAGCTAAAGTGGCTGATAGGATGTTGAACTCTGTTAAATTTAATAGTGGTAGCTAATGTTTAAAAATTTTACTTTCGAAAACCCCGAGTTTTTCTGGATATTGCTATCAATACCTCTGTTAATTGGATGGTATTTATGGCAACGAAATCAACAACAAGCCGAGCTTAAAATGGGTAGCACACAGGGGTTTGTTAAAGGAACGGATATTGTTTCGATGTTGCATCCAGTATTGCCATTATTGAAGGTGCTGGCAATTGTTTTTTTGGTAGTTGCCATTGCTCGCCCTCGAACTGTTCAAGAATCTGTTGAGGTTAAAACAAATAAAGGTATTGATATTGCTATGGCAATTGATATTTCTGGTAGTATGTTAGCGAAAGATTTGAAGCCTAATAGATTGGAGGCTCTGAAAAAAGTAGCAGCTAATTTTGTTAAGGGAAGAGTTACAGATCGGATAGGTTTGGTGATTTATTCAGGAGAGGCATACACTAAGACGCCTGTAACTAGTGATAAAAACATCATACTTGGAGCGTTAAATAGTTTGAAATTTACTCAAGACATTGAAGGGGGAACTGCTATCGGAATGGGGCTAGGAACAGCAGTAAATAGATTAAAAGAATCTAAAGCTAAAAGCAAAGTCATTATTTTATTAACTGATGGAACAAACAATGCTGGATTTATAGAGCCATTGATTGCAGCAGAACTTGCTGCTGAATATGGTATTAAGGTATATACCATAGGTGTTGGTACAAATGGGACTGCATTATCGCCCGTTGCAATATATCCTAATGGTAAATTTAAATATGCTAATGTCCCAGTAGAGATTGATGAAAAATTATTGAAGGAGATCGCAGAAAAAACAGGAGGGAAATATTTTAGAGCCTCTAATAATAATAAGCTGAAGAAGATTTATAAAGAGATTGATAAGTTAGAGAAAACAGATATTGAAGAATTGAAATATGTAAGCTATGACGAAAAGTATCGCCTCTTTGCAATCCTTGCGTTTATTTGTGTAGCATTATCTTACTTGTTAAAACAGACAGTTTACAAAAGTTTTATTTAAAATAAACTTACAGCCATTACTGGTAGTTCAAAATTTTAAAAATGGATATCTATTTTTTAGAAGAGAAAATATACTTTATACTATTAATAAGTATACCAATATTATTGTTGGTATACTTGGCAAATTTGTATTGGAAAAAGAAAGCGCAGAAGAAATTCGCTGAAACGGCTTTGTTAAAAGAGTTAACGCCAAATAGATCAAAGTTTAAGCCTTTGATGAAATTCCTTTTGGCTTCGCTAGCCCTAGCTGCTATTGCTATTGCTTTAGTAAATCCTAAAATGGGAAGTAAACTAAAGAAGATTAAGCGTGAAGGGGTAGATCTTGTTTTTGCGATAGACGTTTCCAAAAGTATGTTGGCTGAAGATATTGCTCCTAATCGTTTAAAGAAGACACAACAGTTAGTTTCGCAAACAATTAATAAACTTACTGGTGATCGTATAGGTATCATTGCTTATGCTGGCAGTGCATTTCCACAATTGCCTATTACAACAGACTATGCTTCTGGTAAATTGTTTTTGCAGGCTTTGAATACAGATATGGTTTCATCTCAAGGTACAGCGATTACTGATGCCATTGAATTAGCAAAGACTTTTTATAATGATGTAGAACAAACTAATCGAGTTCTTGTATTACTTAGTGATGGTGAAGATCATGGTGCAGATGCTACAGAAGCTGCTGAAGAGGCTAATAAGGAAGGAGTTCGTATTATTACGATCGGTGTAGGTACTGATAAAGGAGGGGTTATTCCAATAAAAAGAAACGGGATACTACAGCATTACAAAAAAGATAAAAAAGGAGAAACGGTAATTACAAAACTAAATTCATCTACTTTAAAAGATATCGCAAATAAGGGAAAAGGAAGTTATATAGATGGTTCAAATACAGCACAAGCAGTAGAAGAATTAATATCAATACTTTCTGGTTTTGAGAAAAATGAATTTGAAGCAAAACAAGTAGCTGATTTTAAAGATCAGTTTCAGTGGTTTTTAGGGGCAGCATTACTTTTTTTATTGTTAGACATATTAGTGTTAGAAAGAAGAACATTATGGGTGCAAAAGTTGAATATATTTAAAGAGAAATAAGATGAGAAAGAATCTAATACAAACCTTTGTTTTTCTTGTCTTAAGCTTGTTTAGTGTAATTACTAGTAAAGCACAAGAAAAAGGAAAGTTAAAGGGAGCAGCACTAGAAGCTAACCAATATGTTTTTGAAGGAAATAATATTTTAACAGGAGAGCAACCAGATGTTTTGTCAGCCGAAAAAAATTATCGTAGGGCTATAGCAACAGACCCCAAAAGGGCTGATGCTAGATATAATATGGGAGTATCACATTATGCTACTAAGAATTTTCAAGAAGCGGCCACGAGGTTCAGCAAAGCTGCAAAAATCGCAAAAACAGAATCCGAACGATCAGCAGCTTATTATAATGAAGGTAATGCTCATATGGAACTGAAAGATCCAGACAAGGCTATTGAGGCGTATAAAAATGCATTAAGGAATAATCCTTATGATAATGATGCTAGAAAGAATTTAGCTGTGGCCAAAAAAATGAAGGAACAGCAAGACCAGAATAAGGATCAAAACCAAGATCAGAATAAAGATCAGCAGCAGAAAGACGATAATAAGAAAGAAGATAAAGAGAAGGATTCGGATAATAAGAAAGATGGCGAAAATAGTGATGAAGGTGAAGATGCTAATGACGCTAAAGAAGATTCGGACAAGGATAAAAAAGAAGATGATAAAGAAGGGGAAGCAGAAAAGGATGATGAAAATAAATTAGAAGATGATGATCCTAATGAAAAAGAAGATCCAAAAGAAGATGAAAATAAGAATGATAAAGAAGGTGATAAATCAGAAGGTCAAGATCGTCGACCAGTAGAAGGTCAGTTGTCTCCAGATCAAGTTAAAAGCTTGTTAGATGCTATGGCAGATGAAGAAAAGAAAGTGCAAGAAAAAATGAATGCCAAAAAGGTTAAAGGGGCTCGAGTGAAATCGGAAAAGGATTGGTAAAACTTTAGTGCAAAGTAGCCAGTGTAAAGAATCAAGACTTCTTACTTTTGATTTATGTAAAGGGTCTCTGTACTTAATACTTTGTACTCTTTACTATTATAAATGATGAAAAAACTATTATATATACTACTATTATTTTGCTCGACGACTTTACTTTCACAAGTTAGTTTCGTAGCCAAAGTAAGTAAGAAAAAGTTGGGAATGAACGAACGACTTCGTGTTGATTTTGTAGTGGATCGAGATGGAGATAATTTTTCAGCGCCAAATTTCAAAGGATTCAGTGCCCAAGGTCCTAATCAATCTGTAAGTAGATCGTGGGTTAATGGTAAAAGTTCATTTAATAAAACCTTTACATACTATTTGACTCCTCAAAAAACGGGTAAACAAACTATTGGTCAGGCTACTATTGTTTTTAAGGGGAATACATATAAAACCAGTCCAATATTAGTAGATGTTACACCAGCGGTTGAAAAGCCTAAAGGAGGAGAAAATCCAGACTATGTAGCTAATAATAGTCTACATCTTGTAGCCAGGGTTTCTGATAAAACACCTTATTTGAATGAAGGGATCTCATTAGAATATGTGTTGTATTGGGATGCAGATGTGTCTATTTCTACTCCTCAAGAATTGGCATCACCTAAATTTGCTGATTTTTGGAGTCAAGAAATAGGAATTAAACAGCTAAAAGCTGAAGAAGCAACATTTAAAGGGCAGCCTAGTGGAAAAGTTGTTTTAAAGAAATTTGTGCTTTACCCACAAAAGACAGGGAAGTTGAAATTAGAGCCTCTTACGGTTAATGTTCCAGTTCGTATACCAACAAATAGGAGAGATTTTTTTGGGCAACGTTTAATGCAAACAGTAAATAAAAGTGTTTCGGCTGGAAGCCTTGTTGTGGATGTAAAAGCACTTCCGGCTAATGCACCTGAAGGATTTACAGGAGCTGTGGGGCAATTTAATTTTAATGTATCTCAAACAAAAAAATCACTTAATGCCAATGAATCGTTACAAGTTAATGTAAAAGTTTCTGGTAAGGGAAATCTTAAGTTATTTGAGCTTCCTAAGTTAAAAACTCCTTCTTCGATAGAAGTATATGATCCAGAAAGTAAACCTAGTATTAGAACATCTATATCAGGGATGCGAGGTTCATTAACGGATACTTACACTGTCGTACCTCAGTTTAAAGGACAGTTTCCTATTCCTGATATGAAATTTGCTTATTTTGATCCCAAAACAGATTCATACAAGCAACTTGTTGCAAATAATATTGCGGTCAATGTACTTCAAGGGCCAGTGCAAGACGAACAGCCTGTTACTGCGACAGCTAAAAATTTAGCACAAAAACCAAAAACAACTCAAAATAGCAAGTCTTTTGGTTACTTAAAAACACAAACCAAATTACAACCAATTAGTGAACAGTTATTTTTTAAAACAAAACTTTACTGGTTATTATTCTTGCTGCCATTATTGGGCATACCACTTATTTTGATTTTAGTAAAGAGAAAGGAAACGTTAGCTAGCGATATAGTAGGGTCAAAAGCACGAGCTGCAAGTAAATTAGTTAAGAAGTATTTGTCATCTGCAAAAAAAAACTTAGGAGACTCCAAACCTTTTTACGAATCTCTAGAAAGAGCACTACATAATTATTTGAAGGCTAAACTTAATATTGATACGAATGAAATGAATAAAGAACGCATTCGAGAATTACTTGAAATGCGATCCGTAGATAAAAGTAGTATTGATAACTATATAAGTCTTCTTGAAACATGTGATATGGCAAGATATACGCCGAGTACAATGCAAACAATGAAGGAGGACTTTAGTAAGGCTTCAAGTGTAATTACGCAAATAGATAAGCAATGGTAAAAATGAAGAAATATATTTTTGTATTGATATGTTGTCTGTTTTCTTTTTCGTTTTACGGTCAACAAGAAGTGTTTTTTACTCAGGCAAATGATTTTTATAATAACGGTAACTATAGTAAATCTATTGAACTTTATGAAAAGATTGTAAGTAATGGAAACCATTCATCTGAATTGTATTTTAATTTAGCAAACGCATATTATAAATCCAATGAAGTAGCGTCAAGTGTTTTTTATTATGAAAAAGCATTGTCATTGGCTCCAGGAGATAAAGAGATATTGAATAATTATGCTTTTGCTAAGCAAACAAGACTTGATACAATAGAGGTGCTTCCTAAAGGTGTTTTAACTAGATTTTATGAGTATTTAATGGTGATCGATACTGACTTGTGGGCTATTTTGTCGATTGTAGGAGTTGTTTGTTTAGTAGTAGGGTTTATTTTATTCTACACAAATAACCAGACTAATAGAAGAAGGCTTTTTTTTGGAACTTGGATTATTGGTGCTATTGTAGCAATAGTGGCTTTAATATTAGCTTTTTCGTCATCTACTTATCAGAAAAACCAAAATTATGGAATTGTTTTTGCTGCAGAGCAAGACGTGCAGTCAGAGCCTAATTTAAGAAGTGAGAAATTATTTAAAGTTCACGAAGGACTAAAAGTACGTTTATTAGAAAACGTAAATGATTGGGTAAAAATAGAGTTGCTTGATGGTAAAAAAGGATGGATTCCTTTTAAAGAACTAAAAGAGCTTTAATAGAATAAATTTAATAAAGCTTGATATAAGGTTACTATGAAAATTGATTTTGCCACTTCAAGTAACCTTATGTCAAAGCTTTTTATGACTTCTGTAATATTTATTTTAAGAAGCTGTTGTTAATTCAGAAATGATGTTTTTAAGTAATTTGATATTTGTCTTTTCTAGATTAAAAGAAATAGACGAGAACAAATTGAACAATACTTCGTAAAAATCTTTGTCTTCTGCTGAATCTATTACCACTAAATGTTCTTTAGATTCTTTATTTGATACTGTGAAAAGAAAAGAGTCTTTTTTAGATCTGACGTCTTCGTATTTTTGCAATACAATGTTTAGTCCTTGATTTATTGGGTTGTGTAGTCTGTAAGTAGTTTGATTTGGGCGGTCCCAAACTAATTTAGAATTTTCAGTGTGTATTTTGAAGTCTTTTAATACTTCTAAATATTCAGATTTTGCCAACATAGTTTTTTCCTTTTAAGTTTCATATTTTGTTACGTTGGGTTAGGTGATCTATGGGTTTGTTAAGCAAATATATAGTAAGATGGTTCTTTCTGCAATACAAAAGTGAGTTGCTCTAAATTCGTTGAATTAATGTATTGATAAATAATATTTTATAATATGTTAAATTTTGTATCCACTAGAAGTGGAGAATATACTCAGTCAAGAACTTCAGATACTCTGAATATTTTTAATAGAATAGGTATTCATAGGAATGATTGGGTTGAGGGGAGAGTGTATTTGTTTTGATATCAGTACTCTGTTTTTTAGCGGGTACTTTGAAAGCTAAATTCAATACAAAACAGAATGTAATTGCCTGTTGAATTTACGGCTACTTCTCTTATTATAAGTGTATTTCTAATAAGGGGATAGAGCTTTATCACTTACCTATTGATACTGTGAAAAGATTTGTTTTAAACCTAAGCTTTCCCTTGAAATAGAATTTCACTTGATATACTGCCTTATAGGCTTGTCGTAGAAAGGTTTTGATAAAAAATGTAGTTTATCTAAAGCCAAAGTCACTTTTTAAACGCTCAGCTTTTTCATACATGATATCTTTTGTAAGAAAAGATACCTCCTGTAACAAAAATCCATTTTGGTAAGTTCTAAGCGCTTGTTTTGGTTTTCCTTGTTTTTCGTACACAAGGCCTAAAAAATAGTTTCCAAGCATGTGTTCTGGGTATTCTTTTCTGGCTAACTGGCCTACTTTTTCAAGTTCTTCCCAATCTTCATTTCGTTCAAGGTTTTCTCCAGTCGCTATTATATCATTTACACGTATTTTTTTTGAAGATCCAATTTGATTTTCAATAAAATCATATTTGTTAACTAGATAATCATATGCAGAAATATCTAATTTTTCAATAGTTTCATTGTATTCTTTTTTGCTAATTGGTCTGTAGATAGAAAAAATATCTTCTAATGCCCTAGGTATACCAAGAGCAACTAAAGAATAATGTGACTCATCATCAAAATTATTATATGAATACCTGAATTTTTTATTCTCGATCTTAGAAAGGTCATTGTTTAAGTTGACAATAGTAGACTTTAAGTCTTCTACATCATTTTTACCAGTGGCTAAATAATACCATATAGGTTGATTAATGTTTGCGAGGGCTGTAGAGATGCGTTCAGTCATTGTTGGGGCAAAATCAGGACTTAAAGAAACAAAGCCATGAAACATAGTTGACCCATTGATTAAGAAATAATTTATGAAATTTGCTGTGATGTCATGTCCAATTATAATTTTAAAAGGACTTAATCTGTAATCTTTTTCTAAGCTTGGGACTAGTTCTTGTTCGATGAAATTATAAAAATCTTTCCCCGTATAGTCTAGTAAGTTAGTGTTTGTGTCAAATCTAGAATCTTTTAGACGAGATCTCTTTTGGCTAATACCTACTACTACACACTCAGGCATATCATCCCAATAAGAGAAGTAGTTAACATCTCCGCTAGTGGGGTCAAAAATATAATCACCGTCGAGAGCAAGTATTAAAGGGTATTTAAATCCGGGTTTGCTGTTGAAGCTTTGTGGAAGTCTTATTCTAACTTCTCTAGAGCCGCCAAGAATTTCAGAATATATTTTTTTTGTTACTAATTGAGCATTAATAGTGAGTGAACTTACAAATAGCGTTACAAGTAATAAGATCTTCATAAAATTCTTCTATTTAGCGTTTTTGAGCAATTTTTATTTAGATTAGAATTAAAATTTTCTAATTTTCTTGATGGGGTAATATACTATTTTTTTTAGCAAAAAATGCGAAATAAATTAGACCTAATACTCCCAATATTATATTTATAATTGTTTGAGAAGACCATAGTATCCATCCGAAAGCCTCACTGTCGGTATTTTTGTATCCAAAAAACACTAACGTAGAAGCTATGCTAAATGGAAATGCTCCAAGGCCTCCATTTGAAATAGTCATTGCAAATGAGCCTATAACAAAAGTTACAATAATCATCGGTAATGTCATGCTTTCAGTTCCATCTATACTGTATTTGATAGCATAAAACATAGCTATGTAACACAGCCAAATTAAAACGGTTAAGAAGATGAAATATTGTTTTTGAGGCATTTTTTTTATGCTAACAATACTTTCAATAAGATCTTTGATGAAGTGAATGATTTTTTTAAATCTATTACTTTTTAATTTGTTGAATAACTTTAGAAGAAAGAAACAAATTAAAGGGATTGAAGCTAAAAATATTATGAGTTTTAAAGGGTTTATATTGTTGCTTTCGAAAAAGGTTATGATTAGGCCTGTATTTATAATAACACTAATACAGGTAATAATAATTAGCATTAACATATCCACAAGTCTTTCTGTAATTATAGTTCCAAATAATTGCTGAAAAGGGATTTTTGTTTTTTTGTGTACTAACGAAGCTCTTAGTACTTCACCGGTTCTTGGAATTCCTAGGTTGGCAAAATAACCTGCCATAATACTTGCGAAAGAAGTTGTTTTTGGTATTTTTTGTCCTAGAGGTTTTAAGAGGAAATTCCATCTTACGGCTCTAATCCAGTGTGAAAAAACACCTATAGCCATGGAAACTAGGATCCAAATTTTATTTGATTTTTTTATTGTTTTCCAAATATTGTTCCTTTCATTATAAGAAAGTTTTCCTAAACTGAGCCAAATAAATAATGCTGCAATACATAGCATTACTATAGTGGAAAATATTTTTTTTTTAGAAGAGTCCAATGTTATTTAAGTAGATTGTTAGACTCGTCAGGGAAAACAATTGCAGGACTGAATGTTTTAGTTTCTTCTATAGTCATCATGCCATAAGTGATTAAAATAAGTATATCACCAACAGCTACTTTTCTTGCTGCAGCACCATTTAATGTAATCTCTCCACTATTTCTAGGTCCAGGAATAGCATAAGTTTCCAGGCGTTCGCCGTTATTGTTGTTTACTATTTGTACTTTTTCTCCGCTAACAATATTAGCTGCATCCATTAGATCTTCATCTATGGTGATACTACCTATGTAGTTAAGGTCAGCGCCAGTAACTTTTACGCGATGAATTTTTGACTTTACAACGTGAACAAACATGATACGAAATTAATTAATTTAAGGCAATATTGTCGATCAATCTTACTCCTTCAATAAAAGCAGCTATAAAAGCACGATACTTTTTTGATGATTTGATTTCAGAAGCAGCTTTTAATGTGTCTACTTCAGCAATAATAAAATATTCTAGATCAAAAGAGTGATGATTGTGAAATGCTTTTGTGCATTCTTCTGTAATTTGAATTGCATTTTTTGTGCCAAAATTTTCTTTGGCTTGTTTTAAAATACGGTAAATGAAATCAGCAGAATTTCTGCTTTCTGTAGAGAGTCTAGCGTTTCTTGAGCTAAATGCAAGTCCATTAGGTTCTCTGTATATAGGGCAACCGATAATATTTATATCGAATTTTTTTATTTCAACAAGTTTTTTGATAATTTGAAGTTGTTGAAAATCTTTTTCTCCAAAATATGCATTTCTTGGTTGGATAAGGTTGAAAAATAATGAGAGCACTGTTCCAACTCCGTCGAAATGGCCAGGCCTAAAAGCACCCTCCATTTCATTTTCTATACCTCCAAAATTAAAGGATTCTGATGTTACAGAACTACCATAAAGCTCTCCAGGGGAAGGGCAAAAAATAATAATTTGGTCATTGAAATTTTCAAGTAGGCTCAAGTCTTTTTGTAAATCTCTGGGGTACTTGTTTAAATCTTCTTTGTTGTTAAACTGTGTTGGGTTAACAAAAATACTTACAATAGTTGTTTTGTTTTGTTTTAAAGATATATCGATTAACGAAAGATGACCCTTGTGTAATGCTCCCATAGTAGGAACAAAACCTATGTTTCCTGGATCCTTTATAAGGTTAAGGTGAGCTTTTAAATGTTTGCTTTTGGTGAAAATATGCATAAAAAATGCTTAAAAAATGCAAAATTAGGGTATAAATGGCAGTCTGCCTAAATTTTTGTAATTTTGCCAAAATTTATTTGACAGATGTTAAAATCGTATATTCTAAACACTAATATTAGAATGGAATGTTTTTTGATAACTGTAAATCTTAAAAATAATCGATGAAAGATAAGAAGGTATTGTATGTTGCTTCAGAGTTAATGCCTTATTTGCCAGAGACAGAGGTGTCATCTATGGCATTTGAGTCACCTAAAATGGTAAATTCTAAAGGAGGTCAAACCCGTATCTTTATGCCCAGGTTTGGTAATATTAATGAGAGAAGACATCAGTTACATGAGGTAATTCGTTTGTCAGGTATGAATTTGGTGGTTAACGATTTTGATATGCCGTTAATTATTAAAGTTGCTTCAATTCCAAAAGAACGAATGCAAGTGTACTTTATTGATAACGAGGAGTATTTTAAGAGGAAGGCTACTGTGTTAGATAAAGATGGTAGCTTGTTTAAAGATAATGACGAGCGTGCTATATTCTTTGCGAAAGGTGTTGTAGAGACTGTGAAAAAATTAAACTGGGCACCAGATATAATTCATGTTCACGGTTGGATGGCTTCATTGTTGCCGCTTTATTTGAGGACTTATTATGCAAATGAGCCATTGTTTGCAGAGTCTAAAATTGTTACTTCGGTTTATAATAATGATTTTGAAGGGCCATTAGGTGAAGATTTAATTGGTAAAATTAAATTTGATGAAATACCTGATGAAAAATTAAGTTCTTTAAATGGGGCTACTTTTGAAAATTTAACTAAAGTAGCTGTAGAGAACTCAGATGCAGTTATTTTAGGGTCTTTAGATATACCTTCTGAATTGGAGAATTTTGTTCAAGAACAAAACAAACCAACTTTAGAATATAAATATCCAGAAGAGTTTTCTACTGCTTATGAAGAGTTTTATCTAAATGAGGTATTGTCTTAAATAATTATTTGTATGAAATTATTTAAAAATGCGGTAAATTCATTTTTGATTTTACTTGTATTTGTAGCGGTCTCTTGTGAGCAAGAACAAGAAATTACTGTTGGAGGTGAGGTTTTGCCTGGAAGTGAGAGGAATTTCGAATTTGATACTATTTCCGACGTTATTAAGCTTAAAAAAATCCAAAATAATAGGGTTCAGACAAATAATTTGCCTTTTTATCGTTTAGGTTCATACAAGGGTAAGAAGTATGAGCTGGTTGTTAAGCCAGTAAAAGCAGCTGAAGATAATGTTAGAAATTTTGATGAACAGACTTTTGCTAGGTTAAAAAGTGTAAACTTGATTTTAGGTTACAGGTCAGAAGTTTTACAGGTAAATACATCTGCAGAGGATGTGAAAGATACCTTGAGGGTTCTTGAAAACACTACTATTGGAGAAATGATTGGTGTTAATGTGATGTTGTTAGGTCAAGAAATTAAGAGTACAAATTTTGAAATAGCCCCTGATCCTAACTCTGTAGTTCCACCTGTGGTTTATTACAATGACGGAAGTTCATCAAATACATCGTCGAATAAAATTGATGTGAATTTAGCTGGAGATTTGTTAGCTAATAAAACTGTAGAGTTTCCTTCAGGTGGTAAAGTGCTTTTTAGTCGTAATGGTAATGAAGAGTTGTCAAATTTATTAAAGACTTCTCGAAATATAGAAGATGCTGGAGGTGCAATTAGTATTAATTTGAATTTAGAGAAATTCAGTGACTATTTTGTTGGTGCTGATGGGGGGGTAATTATGTCCAGACCTGAGTTGATAGCTAAGTCAACAAGCTCAAGTTTTGAGAATGCTTTTAAGGCAATATATCTTCAATTAATGGAAGAACAGAATGATGTTTTGCTAGAGCTCTTGTCGAATGCTGATGTTGTTTCTAGAATACAGGTTATTTTTGATGTTGTCGATAAAGATGGTAAAGACTCAACTCTTACTGATAAGGTAGATGGTGAAGATGTTATTTCTACTTCTTTTGAAGTTCCTTTTTTATTGAATAATGCTCAAGGTCAAGAGATAATAAATTTGATAAATGTTATTGATGGAGATATGAATAGTGAAAATTCAGATTTGCTTACTATTCAAGGTGGTATTGGAGGTGCTGTTGCTTCTTTAGAATTGTTTCCTAATGATGAGGATTTTAATGATTTTTTAAATAAGAAAAGAATTGTAAGCGAAGCTTTTCTAAGATTTGTTACTTCTGATGAAAGCGATCTTCCGGACAGGTTGTTGTTAAGTAGATTGGATGTTCCGGAGGCTATAGGTTTTTCTAATTTCAATTCAGATGGTAGTGTTTCTTTAGAAAAAGGAGATAATGGAGAGACTTTTTATGATATAGTTATTACAAATTTAATACAGCAAATCTTAAATCAAAACTCGTTTGATGCTTCTAGAGAGGTTAATCAAGAGCTTTTATTGTCATTATACGATGGTGAGGTGTCTGCTTATCTATCAGCAATAAGTAGTGGTGATGTAGGTAATTACTTTATAGATAGAAACTTATTGTTCTCTGAGGAAAATGTTTCTATTCATACATCAAATGTTGAAGTAGATGCTTTGAAACCGAAACTTATTATTAAATTCACCCCCGCAAACTAAAACAAACCTAACTATTATTTATTATGTGTGGAATCGTTGGTTATATAGGTAGTAAACAAGCATACCAAATCGTTGTCAAAGGACTAAAGCGATTAGAATACCGTGGGTATGATTCTGCGGGTATAGCCTTGTATGATGGTAATAGCCTGAATATAACAAAGACTAAAGGGAAAGTAGCTGATTTAGAACAAGCAGTTTTTAAAGATGGTAATACATCAGGATCTATAGGTATAGGGCATACAAGATGGGCAACACATGGTGTGCCAAATGATGTTAATTCTCATCCTCATTATTCTAACTCAGGTGACCTTGCGATTATTCATAATGGAATCATCGAAAATTATGAGGCACTAAAGCAAGAGCTTAAGAATAGAGGTTATGTTTTTAAATCGGATACGGATACTGAAGTGTTAGTTAATTTAATTGAAGATGTTCAGTTAAATGAAAAGGTTTCTTTGGCTAAAGCAGTTCAGATTGCATTAAATCAAGCGATTGGTGCTTATGCGATAGCTGTTTTTGATGTTAAAAACCCTACCGAGTTAGTGGTGGCAAGATTAGGGAGTCCTTTAGCTATAGGTGTTGGTGAAGGTGAGTACTTCGTAGCTTCTGATGCTTCTCCTTTTATAGAGTACACGACAAATGCTGTATACTTAGAAGATGGAGAAATGGCTACAATCAATCCGTCTAAAGATATAGAGATCCATAAAATAAAAGATGGAGCTATAGTTGATCCTTACATTCAAGAGTTGAAGATAAATCTTGAGCAAATTGAAAAAGGTGGTTTTGATCATTTTATGTTGAAAGAGATCTATGAGCAGCCAAATGCTATTAATGATACTTTTAGAGGGCGTTTATTGCCTGAAGAAAATATGATTAGAATGGAAGGGATTGATCGTAATATAAAGAAGTTCCTTGCAGCTAAGCGTATTTTGATAATTGCTTGTGGTACTTCATGGCATGCAGGTCTTGTGGCAGAATATATTTTTGAAGAATTTGCTCGTATTCCTGTTGAAGTAGATTATGCTTCTGAATTCAGATATAGAAATCCAATCATAAATAAAGATGATGTGGTAATTGCTATTTCTCAAAGTGGAGAAACGGCAGATACAATGGCAGCTATTAAAATGGCTAAAGATAAAGGAGCTTTTGTATTTGGGGTTTGTAATGTGGTAGGTTCTTCTATTTCTAGAGAAACACATGCTGGTGCTTATACGCATGCTGGACCTGAAATAGGTGTAGCTTCAACGAAAGCTTTTACTACACAGATCACAGTACTGTCTTTAATAGCATTAAAATTAGCTAAAGAAAAGGGTAGTATTGATAGAGAGCAGTATCATTATCATTTATATGAAATGGAGCAAATTCCAGCTAAGGTTCAAGAGGCTTTAGAAGAAAATGATAATATTAAGAAAGTAGCAGAGATCTATAAAGATGCTGAAGATTTCTTGTATTTAGGTAGAGGGTTTAATTTTCCTGTAGCCTTAGAAGGAGCTCTTAAATTAAAAGAGATTTCATACATACATGCTGAAGGGTATCCTGCAGCAGAGATGAAGCATGGTCCAATTGCATTAATTGATGAAAAGATGCCTACTGTTGTTATAGCAACTAAGAAAGGACATTATGAAAAAGTGTTGAGCAACATTCAGGAAGTAAAGTCTCGTAAAGGAAAAATTATTGCTATAATAAACAAAGGGGATACAGTAGTTAGAGAGTTGGCAGATCATGTTATTGAGGTGCCTGAGACAAGAGAGGCGTTTACACCTCTTTTAACTACGATTCCGTTGCAATTACTTTCTTATCATATTGCAGTAATGTTAGATAAGAATGTGGATCAACCTAGAAATCTAGCAAAGTCTGTTACAGTAGAATAGTTATCTGTCATATAATAAATAAAAAAAGGAAGCAATCGCTTCCTTTTTTTATTTGCTGCAAATCTGTTTAAAACCTTGTTTGGTTTAAAATTAAAAAACTATATTTGCGCCTTGAAAACTAGGGTGTATTGCGTTATTCGCATAAAGCCATTTAGTATTCTTTATAATCAGTAAATAAAAAGAAATAAGATGTCTCAAGTTTCAGGTAAAATATCACAGATTGTAGGTCCTGTTATTGATGTGGCTTTTGCTGCAGGTGTAGCGCTACCAAAAATTTACGACTCATTGGAAGTGGTAAAAGCAGATGGAGAGAATTTAATTCTTGAAGTGCAATCTCATACAGGAGAAAACACGGTAAGAACAATTGCAATGGATTCTTCAGATGGTCTTCAGAGAGGTCAGGAAGTTATTGCAACAGGTGCTCCTATTCAAATGCCAATCGGTAATGATATTTACGGGCGTTTATTTAACGTTACAGGTGATGCTATTGATGGTCTTCCTAATTTACCAAAAACTGGTGATGCAGGGATGTCGATTCATAGACAAGCACCAAAATTTGAAGACTTATCAGTAACTACTGAGGTTTTATTTACAGGTATCAAAGTAATTGATTTGATTGAGCCTTATGCAAAAGGAGGTAAGATTGGATTGTTCGGTGGTGCTGGAGTAGGTAAAACAGTATTAATTCAGGAGTTAATTAATAATATAGCAAAAGGTCACGGAGGTTTATCTGTATTTGCGGGAGTTGGAGAACGTACTCGTGAAGGAAATGACTTGATGCGTGAGATGTTAGAGTCAGGTATTATTAAATACGGTGATGATTTCTTGCATTCTATGGAAGAAGGTGGATGGGATCTTGAAAAAGTAGAGAAGGATGTTATGAGAGAGTCTAAGGCTACTTTCGTATTCGGACAAATGAATGAGCCACCAGGAGCACGTGCTCGTGTAGCTTTATCTGGTTTGACTATTGCTGAATATTTCCGTGATGGTGCAGGTGAAGGACAAGGTAAAGATGTACTTTTCTTCGTAGACAATATCTTCCGTTTTACACAAGCAGGTTCTGAGGTGTCAGCACTTTTAGGGCGTATGCCATCAGCAGTAGGTTACCAGCCTACATTAGCAACCGAAATGGGAGCTATGCAGGAGCGTATTACTTCAACAAAGAATGGTTCGATTACATCGGTGCAGGCAGTATATGTACCTGCTGATGATTTAACAGATCCAGCGCCAGCAACAACGTTTGCCCACTTAGATGCAACTACGGTATTATCTCGTAAAATTGCTGAGCTTGGTATTTACCCAGCGGTAGATCCATTAGATTCTACATCAAGAATTTTAACAGCAGATATCTTAGGTGATGCACATTATGATTGTGCGCAACGAGTAAAAGAGTTGTTACAACGTTATAAAGAATTACAAGATATTATTGCGATTTTGGGTATGGAAGAATTATCTGAAGAAGATAAGCAGTCTGTATATCGTGCACGTAAGGTACAACGTTTCTTATCTCAACCATTCCATGTTGCAGAACAGTTTACTGGTATGCCTGGATGTTTAGTAGATATTAAAGATACTATCAAAGGATTTAATATGATTATGGATGGTGAATTAGATCATTTACCAGAAGCAGCATTTAACCTTAAAGGTGCTATCGAAGAAGTTATCGAGGCTGGAGAGAAAATGTTAGCGACAGCATAATTAGATATTTGGTTTGAGAAGTGAGATGTTAGATAGTCTCAATTCTCATATCTCAATTCTTAATACTAATTGATATGAAATTAGAAATTATAACACCAGAAAGAATTGTTTTTAATGCAGATGTAATTTCTGTAGCGGTACCTAGTATCGATGGAGAGTTTCAAGTGTTAGATAATCATGCAGATATCATTTCTACATTAGAAGCAGGGAAAGTGAAGATTTCTGCTGAAGGTTTAAGTGAAGAAACAACAAAGATTCTTTCTAAGAGTGAATCAGATAATAGACTAGAATATACAATAAAAGGTGGTGTTTTTCAATTTGCAGATAACAAAGCTGTAGTATTGGCAGACTAATCTTTTAGATTATATAAAATAAGAAAAAGGCTATTTCGAGAGAAATAGCCTTTTTCTTATTTTATGGAGACTTCTATTTGTACTTTGTTCGTTCGTAATCAATAAACAATGTCCTATCTTTGCATGATAGCCTTCGGGCAGGGATAGAGGCGGCATCCTTTTTGTCAAACGAAGCGCATGCGAAGTTTATAGATAAAAAGATATAGCCGAAAGCCCGGTTTAGCCCGCCAAATAATTGAAATAGATACATGAAGCATATACGTAACTTCTGCATTATTGCACATATTGACCATGGTAAAAGTACTTTGGCAGATCGTTTATTAGATGAAACAGCTACAGTAACTAAGCGTGAAGCACAAGCACAGTTATTAGATAGTATGGATTTGGAACGTGAGCGCGGTATTACGATTAAGAGTCATGCCATTCAAATGGAATATACTCATGAAGGTCAAGAGTATATATTGAATTTGATCGATACACCTGGTCATGTCGATTTTTCTTATGAGGTTTCACGTTCTATTGCAGCTTGTGAAGGTGCACTTCTGGTAGTAGATGCTGCACAGAGTATACAGGCACAAACGATTTCAAACTTGTATTTGGCTTTAGAGAATGATTTAGAAATTATTCCTGTCTTAAATAAGGTTGATTTACCAAGTGCAAATCCAGAGGAGGTAACTGATGATATTGTTGATTTATTAGGTTGTGATCCTGAAGAGGTAATTCCGGCAAGTGCTAAAACGGGTATAGGAATTACAGAAATATTAGAAGCCATTATTAAACGTGTTCCAGCCCCTAAAGGGAACCCTGAAGGGCAGCTAAGAGCATTGATTTTTGATTCGGTGTATAATCCATTTCGCGGAGTTGAAACGTACTTTAGAGTGATTGATGGTTCTATAAAGAAGAATCAGCAGATCCAATTTATGGCCACTGAAGGAAAGTATGGGGCTGATGAAGTTGGAACGTTGAAGTTGAATCAAGTTCCTAAAAAAGAGATTAAAACTGGGGATGTTGGGTATTTAATTACAGGAATTAAAGATGCTCGTGAAGTAAAAGTAGGAGATACGATTACGGATGCTACTAATCCTACCCAAGAAATGATTGGTGGTTTCGAGGATGTGAAGCCAATGGTATTTGCAGGTATTTACCCTGTGGATACTGAAGATTACGAAGATTTACGTTCTTCTATGGAGAAATTACAGTTGAATGATGCTTCTTTGGTATTTCAACCAGAAAGTTCGGCGGCTTTAGGTTTTGGTTTTCGTTGTGGATTCTTAGGGATGTTACACTTAGAGATTATTCAAGAGCGTTTAGAGCGAGAGTTTGATATGACGGTGATTACTACGGTGCCTAACGTCTCTTATAATGCCTATACCAATAAAGATCCCGATACGGCAATCCTGGTAAATAATCCATCAGATTTGCCTGATCCTTCTACTATGAATAGAGTAGAGGAGCCATATATTAAAGCAACTATTATTACGAAATCTGATTTTGTAGGTAATGTAATGTCTTTGTGTATTGAAAAGCGTGGGGAAATAACAAATCAAACGTATTTAACTACTGAGCGTGTAGAGTTAACATTCGACATGCCTTTAGCAGAGATTGTATTTGATTTTTATGACCGTTTAAAGACCGTTTCTAAGGGATATGCATCATTTGATTACTCTCCTATTGGTATGCGTGCTTCTAAGCTTGTAAAAGTAGATGTATTACTAAATGCAAATACAGTGGATGCATTGTCAGCATTATTACATCAAAGTAATGCTTATGACATCGGAAAAAAGATGTGTGAGAAGTTAAAAGAGTTGATACCTCGTCAGCAATTCGATATTCCGATTCAGGCTGCTATTGGAGCTAAGATTATAGCCCGTGAAACGGTGAAAGCGCTTCGTAAAGATGTAACGGCTAAGTGTTACGGAGGGGATATTTCTCGTAAACGAAAATTACTAGAAAAGCAGAAAAAAGGTAAGAAGCGTATGCGTCAGGTTGGGAATGTAGAAATTCCTCAAGAGGCATTTATGGCTGTCTTGAAATTGAATGATTAGTAATTTTACTACAGAGTATTAAGTATATAGTATAAAAAATTATAACCTGCTAGGTCTTCAAGGCCTAGTAGGTTTTTTTGTTTAGTGTCTATGAGCTTGATAATATTGTTTGAAAATGTTTTAAACATATTACGATTAGCTAGAAAATTATATATTTAAAGCAAAAAATGGAAGTGGTTACGAATAAGAGTCCTAAAAGTTTTACAATAGCAACCGTTTTATGCTTCTTTTTAGGAGTACTAGGAATTCATCGTTTTTATGTAGGTAAGATTTTTACCGGTATACTTCAGCTGGTTTCAGGAGGTGGTTTTGGCGTATGGTGGATTATAGATTTAATTCGTTTGATACTGGGGAAATTTACAGATGATGAAGGGAGAGTTATTAAAAATTAATTATAGACACAAAAATAAAAGCTATTCAAATTTGAATAGCTTTTGTGTAACGAGTATTCTATTTTTAAAATAGCAAAATCAGTTAATTGTTATTACCATAGCCGTAACCATAATTTCCTGGTTTGTCTTCTTCTCCATTAAGTAGTATAGCAATATTCGGTAGTCTTTTTTCTGCTTTAAGCTTTTCAATGTTTTTGATAAGCTTTTTCTCTGTATAAGATTCTCTAACAATGAAAAGTGTTAAGTCTATATATTCTTCCAATAACAATGTGTCAGTGACTAATTTTACTGGAGCGCTATCCATTATGATATAATCATAATTTTTTTTCAAATAGTCGAACATTTCAGACACTCTAGGGTCTACTAGAAGTTCTGAAGGATTCGGAGGGATTTTTCCAGCTCTTAAAATGTCTATATTGTCTTGAATTATAGATTCTTCTATAACTTCATGAGGTTTTAAGTTTTTATTTACTATAAAGTTCGTAAAACCTTTTTGGTCTTCTTCTTTAGGTAAATCAAGATACTTGTTAAGTTTTGGGTCTCTAAAATCAGTAGTTACATGAATTACTCTTCCTTCTAAAAAGGAAAGAACTTTAGATAAATTAAAAGATGTATATGTTTTTCCTTCTCCAGATATCGAAGAAGTAACGAGTATTGTTTTAGCACTATCTTGTGGAGCTGATTTAAGTAAAAAATCAATATTAGTTCTTAAAATTCTAAACGCTTCACTTATTTGAGATCGATCATTGTCTTTAATGATCATATCTTTTCTTTTTTTGAATCTCGGTATTGTTCCGACTATCGAAATATCAGTAGAAGCTTCTAGATCATCTACAGAATCTATTTTACTATTGAATAATTCTTTAAGGTAAATGATTAAAAAAGGAATTAAAAAACCTATTAAGAAGCCTCCTGCGTAATGATTTAATCTTTTAGGAGATACTTTCTTAGAACTTAAAACAGAAGCTCTGTCTATGATTCGACAATCAGCTACGGTAACATGACCTGTAATCTCTGCTTCTTCTCTTTTCTTAAGTAAATAAAGATATAGTTGCTCTTTTACTGTTTGCTCTCTTTCTATTTCTCTTAAGTCTTTTTGTCTAATAGGTGCACTATATAGTTTTCCGCTAAAATATTTATCCTGTGTTTGTAAGCTGTTTAATCTAATCTTAATTGATGATCTTAAACTTTTTAAGCTACTGATTAGTATTTGCCTAACACCTTCTATTTGCTCTGTTACATTTATTACTACGGGGTTTTTTTCACTAGAGGTTTTGAGGAGTCTTTTTCTTTGGAAGATTAATCGATTATATCTTGCTACATCACTACTTATGGTTGGGTTATCAAAACCTAAATTAGGAGGAATGGGGTCATTTTTCGCTTCTTCACTAGTTATGAATCTCTTCATAGAAGCTAAAAGGCTTAATTGTGTTTGTAGCGATCCTATTTTCTGAGCATTTTCAGAGTCTATGGCTGCTACCATTTGTGTTTGGGCATCAACATTATTAGTAAGACCAAACTTCGACTTATAACCAGCGGCTTCATTATCGACTTCTGAGAGATCACCGGAAATAAGTTTTATACGCTCTTTTATAAATTTAGCTGTTTTTTCTGAAACTCTTTTTTTGTTTTTAATTGTGGCTAAAATATATTCGTCTATTAAGCTGTTAATGATATTAACTGCTTTCTCTTTGATAGGATTATTTAGTCCAATGTTTACTACAGAAGAGTTTTGGCCAGCTTGAAAGATGAACAGTTTTCTCTTATACGATTCTACGGTTTCTTTTATTGGTGTAACTTTAATAATAACGACTTGCCCTATATAATCTTTTATGTTTTTTGAGATAGGGGTCACAATAATTTCTCCAAGAACGGTTTTTATTTTATTTCCAAAAGTATGTGTGCTTAAAACTTGTTCCCCTTCAACAAAAGAGTATGATGTCTCAGAATTTATCTTTACATTATAAGTAACTATACTTTCATGGTTATCTCTTAATTTTTCATCTAAAAAATTGAATTCTATAATGGTTTCATCATAAAGTTCAGTATTGAGAATTGATCCTTGAAGAAAATATTGAATATTAAGATCCAATTTTCTAACGACACTAGAAATTAAGGTTCTAGACTGTAAAAACTTTATTTCATTTTCAATTTTTACAACATTGTTATCTAAGGTGCCTAAGTCCTTGAAAGCAGAAAGGCCAGCATCATTGATACTTTCATCTTGAGAAATTGCTATTGAAGCAGAGATATTGTATACAGGAACAGTATATTTTATCTTAATGAATGCAAGGATAAGGAAAAGTAAAATCGATAAAAGAAAGTAGTGCCACTTACTAACGAATTTTGATATCACATGCATTGTATTACTGCTACCAGTTGATATGTAAGATTTAGTGTTTTCTTTTAAAGCCATCTAGTTTTTTTTACCTTGCAATAATAGCAATTGCAGATAACAAAACCCCAATTACACTAAGAGATACTCCAAAGGTCGTGTTAGAATATTTAGAACTCCGCACCTTCTTTTCGTTAGGTTCAACATATACGACATCATTTTTATTTAAATAAAAAACAGGAGAATTAAATAATTCCTTTTTTGTTAAATCTACTTTATGAAATGTATTGATAGTATCTTTTCTTCTAATTACAGTAATGTCGTTTCTGCGTCCTTCTATAGTTAGATCTCCAGCCATGCCTAAAGCTTCAAGAATAGTAGTTTTTTCATCTGATATTAAAAAACTACCTGGAGCATTCACTTCTCCTAATATTGTTATTCTGAAACTATTTGATGAAACGGTGACTAATGGATCTGTAACATATTCTTTTAGTCTTTGTGTGATGACTTCTTGTAGCTTGAACCTATCTAATCCCACGGCTTTTATTTTTCCTATTACAGGGAAATGTATATAGCCACCTTCATCAACAACATATTTAGGTGCTGTAGAGGTAGGGGAGTCATTGTTTTCAGTGTTTAAGCTTATGCCTAAATTAAAAGGTTTAACTGTTTCTTCATCAAGAGCTGATACATATATGGTTATTTCGTCATCTAAACTAAATATGTAAGGCTTTTGTGCTTGATTGAATTTTTTAATTTCAGGGTCTTTACTAAAATAAATAACATCTTCAGGAGTCTTACAGGATGTTACAAGTAATAAAAAGCTAATGAAAAAGTAGATTGTTTTTTTAAACATTATTAGATCTTTAAACCGTCATGTGACGGAATATTTTTAATTTATTTTTTAACCTTAAAGAGATATTTCTTTTTCTTCTGTTAGATCAAACTTTTCATAAATAGAATTTTTAGACTTAAATTCAGGTACGATTTCTTTAATATTTTTTACTACTAATTCATCTTGATCTAGAAGGTTTGCAACAGTTAGATCTTCAAATTTGTTTTTGAAATATACATAGTCTATATCTTCATGCTTACTGATTAGTATTTTTTTATTGTATGTCTGTTGCGTTTCTTCTTTTTGAGCTAAAAGTTCCTCATAGAGTTTTTCGCCTGGACGTAATCCTACAATCTTAATGTCTATGTCATTTGGATATTGCAATCCAGATAAACGAATCATTTTCTTAGCAAGATCATAAATTTTGACAGGCTCACCCATGTCAAATAAATAGATTTCACCACCATTACCCATAATTCCAGCTTCAATTACAAGTCTAGAAGCTTCAGGAATAGTCATAAAATATCTAGTTACTCCTTTATGAGTTACCGTTAAGGGACCTTTCTGTTCAATTTGTTTTTTAAATAAAGGGATAACAGATCCATTTGAGCCTAAAACATTACCAAAACGAGTTGTTATGTATTTCGTAGAGCTATTTTTTTGGATGTATTTCATATACATTTCCGCAACACGTTTAGTTGCTCCCATTACATTTGTAGGGTTTACAGCTTTATCGGTAGAAACTAAAACAAATTTTTCAACTCCGTAACGGTTAGAAAGATCAGCGATCTTTTTTGTTCCAAGTATGTTAACATTTACAGCCTCACAAGGATTGTTTTCCATTAATGGAACATGTTTGTATGCAGCAGCATGGAAAACTAGGTTAGGTTTGTGTTTTCTGAATACACGTTCCATTCTTGAATAATCCCTGATATCAGCGACTATACAAGTTATGTTTTCAAATTTGTTTCTCTTTAATTCCTGTTGCACATCATATAGTGCTGATTCGGCTTGGTCTACTAGGATTAAATTTTTGTAATCATACTTTGTTAGTTGTCTTACAATTTCACTACCAATCGACCCAGCAGCTCCTGTAATTAGAGCTGTTTTATTATTAATACCTTGAATTACTTTAGCATTCTTTACAGTGATTACATTACGATCAAGTAAATCTTCAATTTGAACTTCTTTTACCTGAGAAATACTTAGTTCGTTATTAATCCATGATTGAACAGGAGGTATTCTTTTTAATTTAATAGGTAATTTTTCTAAGTTGCTGAATATGTTTGATAGCCCTTTAGAATCTATGCTAGGAATGCATATAATAACTTCTTTTATAGAATGACGTTTTATAAAATCTTCATTTATTTTATTAGAATAAATTACACGTACACCATTAATTATCTTTCCTTTTTTAGAAATATCATCATCAACAAATGCTGCAACAGAAAGCTTGCTGTCAGGGTCACTTTTAATAGTATTTAATAAATTAAACCCCGCTGCACCTGCTCCGTATATAAGGATGTTTGTTGTTCTTTTTTTGTTAAGATATATTTTAGAGAATATACCATATACAAATTTAATCGCCATTCTGCTAAATACTAGAAAAGTTACATTTAGTGCGAAGTGCATCCATAAAATAACACTAGCAGAAGCTATAAAAAAATTGGCGCTATTTTCTCCAATAAAGAAACTAGTTACACTTAAAAAATGAATAAAAATAGATGCGAAAATAATTCTAAGGATGTCATTAATTCCTGAATGTCTGATAACACACTCATAAGAGCTTAAACAGAAAAAAGAAATTAATGATATAATAGCTATTATTGGTAATCCCTCAAAATCTGAAAATTCAGGTCTTTTGTTTACTCCGAAATAAAGTAAGTTAGAAATAAAGAAGTTAGCTAATACGATTGCTAAATCTAATGATAGTATGATCCATTTGGAAACGTAGACTTTTGATAATCTTTCAAAATAATTTTTCATGTCTATGCGTTTTTGATAATTTTAACTATTCTTTCCAAGTCATTAGAAGTCATGTTTGTATCGCTTGGCAAACAAATTCCTCTTTTGAATAAATCATCAGCTACTCCATTTTCAAAACTTTGACAGTTTTTGAACAATGGTTGTTGGTGCATAGGTTTCCAGATAGGTCTAGATTCAATGTTCTCTTCTAATAATGCTAGTCTTATTGCTTCTCTATGTTCGTAAGATTCAGTTAATACACAAGTAAGCCACCTGTTAGAAAAATAAAACTTTGGCTCATTCAAGAATTCTAGATTCGAGTTGCTAAGCTCTAATTTGTAAAAATTATATATTTTTCTTTTTTGTTTTATTCGTTCGTCTAAAACAGTCATTTGCCCTCTTCCAATACCAGCGACAATATTGCTCATTCTATAGTTAAAACCAAGTTCACTGTGTTGATAATGGGGCGCTTGATCTCTAGATTGAGTAGCCCAGTGAATGAGCTCTTGCTTGTCTTCTTTACTGTTGCATATTATAGCTCCTCCACCTGAAGTTGTTATGATCTTGTTTCCATTAAAAGAAAGTATGGAAATGTCGCCTAGAGTTCCGCAATTTTGGTCTAGGTATTTACTGCCTAATGCTTCAGCACTGTCTTCTAGTATTGGGATATTGTATTCTGCTGCAATTTTATTTATTTCATTTACTTTATATGGCATACCATATAAATGAACAGCAACAATAGCTTTTGGTTTTTTTCCTTGAGAGATACAACTTTTTATAGCTTCTTCAAGTTTTATAGGACACAAATTCCAAGTATCTCTTTCGCTATCTACAAACATAGGGTTAGCGCCTAAATATAATATAGGGTTAGCAGTAGCAACAAAAGTTAGTGATTGGCATATTACCAAGTCATCATTGCTGACACCTAGCTTTTTTAAACCTAAATGTATTGCACCTGTTCCTGAGCTTAATGCGGCAACTTGCTTGTCAAAACCCAGATAATTTTCAAGGTCATTTTCAAAGCCAGTTACATTTGGTCCCAAAGGAGCAATCCAATTGTTATCAAATGCATCGTTAATGAAACGGATTTCAGATCCACTCATGTGTGGTGAAGAGAGCCAAATCTTTTCTTTGTTTTCTGTTTCTTTGATAGCTATCATAATTTAATAAGATTAGAATGTGACGTTGGTTAACTGAACTAAATCAATAGTCAAATCTATTCTTAAAAATTTATAACATATTAATTATTAGATATACTACGGTAAAATAATGGTGATTAACTAAATCATAAAAAAACCTACTTTTGTCTTACAAATTGATCACTCTTTATGTATTACGGCTAAACAAAAAAGCATTTTAAAGAAGGTTTATTGTTAAAAAAGCTGATTTTTTAACAATAAATATATGTTTTTTAGCTTTTTAAGCGGGTGTGCTTTTGTAGGATTTAATGTCTAAATTCTTACAAAAAAAATAATTTATTTCCTTAGTAAAACGAATCTTCGATATTAATATTGCCACTAATTTATGTTTTTAAAACTAAAAATATAAAGATATTAAGACAATTTTCTTATTTGTAATCAGATAGCCACCTAGATTATACACATAGCTATGAAAAATATTATAATGTGTCCGCATATAGGGAGTTTTCATCATGGATATGAAGCAATGGTTAAGACTTTGAACTATTTGATTGAAAAAAATCAAGGAATAAAAGACCCTAAAAAAAAGTTTCTTTTTTCTGTTAATCCAGATGAAGATTATAAATTCAACTTAGATAAGTTTATTACAGTTTCAAAAGAAGATAGAAAAAATAGTAGTCTAGCGAAATTTCAATCTAAACTAAGAAGGGCGTTTGTTAAAAATTACGATAATAATTCAGGGGATAGTAGGAAGTTGTTCAAGAGAATTAATAAAAATTCAATAGTGCTGTTTATAGCTTATGAAAACTTTTATTTGAATTACCCCAATTTATCCAATAACTTAAATGATATAGCTGAAAAAAGAGGAGCTAAAACAGTTCTCTGTTGTTTTTCTATTGAACCAGATGCTGTAGATCAAGAAATGTTAAGAGATTTAAAGAAGTTTGATTTTATATTCGCTAGAGAGCGCATGACTTTTGATCTTTTAACACAATATGGGCTTAAGAATATTAAATTTTGCCCTGATACCAGTTTTTTGCTTAAAGCAAAATCATTTACTTCATCTATAAATTTTAGTGAAAAGGAAATTATTGGAATTAACCTAAGTACAACAATATTATCATATGAGAAAAAACACGGTGTAGTACTAAAGAATTATGTGTCGTTGATTAACCATTTAATTGAGAATACTGATTATCAAATAGCTCTAATACCTTTCGTTATGAAAGAGTTTAATGATGATAGGAATTTATTAGAAAAACTTTATAATCAATTCAAGAATAGTGGTAGAGTTTTTCTTGTAGCAAAGAAAAATGAATTAAATGCTAACCAATTGAAATATATTATTTCAAAATGCAAAGTTATGGTAACTTCCAGATTTCACGTAGCTATAGCTTCTTTTTCACAAAGTATCCCTACTCTAGTAGTTGGATACTCTGTAAGGACTTTAGGTATTGCTAATGATCTTTTTGGAAGTACAGAAAAATACATTTTACCAGTTCAACAGCTGGTAAATGATTACGATTTACTGTCAAAATTTAAAATAGTAGATGCTGAATCAGAATTTATTAACGCACATTTAAATAAAGTATTACCTAATTATATTAATCAAATAGATCTTGTGTTTAAAGGAGTAAGTAACTAATAAGTGTGTCTACTTTATTAAACAAGAAGGATATACTTTTTAAATTATTTTTTATGAATAAAAACCAACTTAGTCAACTTAGAAATTCAAAAGTACTTGTTACAGGAGCTGCAGGCTTTATAGGTTCTAATCTTTGTAATGCACTTTTAGAATATGGTGCGACAGTTGTTGCATTGGATAATTTCGCTACGGGGCATGAAAAAAATATTTTACCCTTATCAAGTCATGATAAATTCACTTTTATAAAGGGAGATATAAGGAATATAGAAGATTGTAAAGTAGCTTGTTCTGGTGTTGATTATATTTTACATCAAGCAGCTTTAGGTTCTGTTCCGAGATCAATAAATGACCCTATTACATCAAATGATGTAAATGTTGGAGGTTTTTTGAATATGCTAGTTGCGGCAAAAGATGCTAACGTGAAGCGATTTATATATGCTGCTAGCTCATCAACTTATGGCGATTCCAAATCTATGCCTAAGGTGGAAGAAGTTATTGGGAAACCATTGTCTCCCTATGCTATTACTAAATATGTAAATGAGTTATATGCGGAAAATTTCAAAAAGACTTATGGGTTAGATACAATAGGGTTGCGTTATTTTAATGTTTTTGGAAGAAAGCAAGATCCTAATGGTGCTTACGCAGCAGTTATTCCAAAGTTTGTTATGCAATTTATGAAATATGAATCTCCTGTTATTAATGGAGATGGTTCATTTTCTAGAGACTTTACTTATATAGATAACGTAATCCAAATGAATTTGTGTGCAATGCTTTCTGAGAATGAAGAAGCATGTAATACAGTATATAATACTGCTTTTGGAGAGCGTACGACGTTGAATGAGTTAACTACCCTTTTAAAAGAATACTTATCTGAGTATGATCCTAAAATTGCTTCTGTTGATGTGAAATTTGGACCAGAGAGAAAAGGGGATGTTCCACATTCATTAGCTTCTATTGATAAAGCAAAGAGTCTTTTAGAGTATGATCCGAAGTATGATATCAAATCGGGTTTAAAAGAAGCAGTGACTTGGTACTGGGAAAATTTAAAATAAATAGTTGAATGATGAATAATGCTAAAATCGCCGTAATTGGCTTAGGATACGTAGGGTTACCACTAGCTAGATTATTTGCTACAAAATATGCTGTTGTAGGTTTTGATATTAATCAAAATAGAATTTCGGAATTGCAATCTGGAAAAGACACAACACTAGAACTAGAAGATGAAATGCTACTTTCAGTATTAAAGAAAAAAGCAAATCCGGATATTGGATTGTTTTGCTCTAATAATATTGATGATATAAAGGATTGTAATTATTTTGTAGTAACTGTTCCTACACCGATTGATAAAAATAACCGACCAGATTTAACACCTCTTTATAAGGCAAGTGAAACAGTTGCTAAAGTCTTGAAGAAAGGTGATATCGTAATTTATGAATCTACTGTTTATCCAGGTGTAACCGAAGAAGAGTGTATTCCGGTATTGGAAAAAGCAAGTGGGTTAAAATTCAATAAAGATTTTTTTGCAGGGTATTCTCCTGAAAGAATTAACCCTGGAGATAAATTACATACAGTTGATAAAATACTTAAAGTAACAGCAGGTTCTACACCAGAGGTTGGAAAAAAAGTAGATGACTTATATAATTCAGTTATTGAGGCAGGAACACATTTGGCTCCTTCGATAAAAGTAGCTGAAGCAGCAAAAGTTATTGAAAATTCGCAAAGAGATATCAATATTGCTTTTGTAAATGAGTTAGCAAAAATATTCAATCTTATGGATATAGACACGTCAGCTGTTTTAGAAGCTGCGGGTACTAAATGGAATTTTTTGCCTTTTAAGCCAGGTTTAGTCGGAGGTCATTGTATAGGGGTAGACCCTTATTATTTAGCTCAAAGAGCACAGGAATTTGGTTATCATCCGGAGATCATTCTTGCAGGTAGAAGATTAAATGATAGTATGGGCCAATATGTGGCTGCGGAAGTGATTAAATTAATGGTTAAGAATGAGGTTGCTATAAAAGGAGCCAAGATCCTTGTTTTAGGGATTACTTTTAAAGAAAATTGCCCTGACGTACGTAATACAAGAGTTGTGGATGTAGTAGCTAATTTAAAAGAATATGGTACAGATATTACTATTTTCGACCCATGGGCTAACTCAGAAGAAGTAAAGCATGAATATAATTTAGAGACAGTACAACAGTTACCTAACGAAGCTTTTGATGCTATAATTTTAACTGTTGCTCACACTAAATTCTTAGAATTAGATTTAGAAAGTTCTCTAAAATCTAATGGGGTTTTATACGATGTTAAAGGGGTTCTTAATCAAGAAGCAGTTAGCGGAAGTTTGTAATGATTTCTAAAATAAACCAAATTAGATATACATTTTGAGTCAAATAAAAAAAGGAGCAATACTATCATATTTAAATCTAGGTATAACAAATATTGTCGGTATTTTGATGACTCCATTTATTATCAAAATGCTAGGTAAACAAGAATATGGTTTATTTCAGCTGATAGGGGCTTTTGTCGGTTACCTTTCTATACTAGATTTAGGACTTAATAATTCAATTGTACGATTTGTTGCACAATATAGAGCTCAAAATGATGAAAAGGGATTAAAAAACTTTTTAGCAATAAGCCTAATTATATACACATTTATAGGGCTTCTTTTAGCTTTGATTGGTGGTGCAATGTATTTTAATCTTGAAACACTTTTTGGAGAATCATTAGATGTAACCCAATTTGGGAAGGCAAAAACAATGTTCCTAATTCTGATTTTAAATATTGCAGTTACTTTACCAGGGGGTGCCTTTACTGCAATTTGTAGTGGATATGAAAAATTTGTTTTTCCTAAGATTTTAAGTATAGTTAAATACCTAACTAGATCAATTATGGTTGTGGTTATACTATTTAGGGGAGCAGATGCTGTAGATATGGTAATTTTAGATACAGTCCTTAATTTCTTAATGATTGCGACTTCTTTTATATATGTGAGAACAAAGTTGAATGTAAAACCGAAATTGTATCATTTTGATAAGGAGTTTGTCAAAGAGATATTCGGTTACTCGATATGGATTTTTATTTTTGGATTAGTATACCAATTTCAATGGCGTACAGGTCAAACTATCCTAGGGTCGACTATGGATACTACTACGGTAGCTGTTTTTTCCATTGGCGTTATGTTAGGATTGTATTTTTCTATGTTTGGTAATGTCATTAACGGTTTAATATTGCCGAGAGCTGTAAACTCTATTTATAAGAATAATGATAATTCGGTTTTAACTCAGGAGATGATAAAGATAGCTAGGGTTTCTTTATTGTTACTGTTCTATATTTTTGGTGGTTTTGTTGTTTTAGGAAAGCAATTTATCTTTTTATGGGTAGGTAAAGGTTTTGAGCAAGCATGGCTCGTAGGTTTATTAATTATGTTAGCTTATATCATTCCTATTTCTCAAGGTTATGCGCATGCTATATTGGAAGCTAAAAAGAAGATGCGTTTTAAATCATTAACATCTCTAACACTAAGTGCTGTGGGGATTGTAATAGGAGGAGTGCTTTCTAAGACATATGGAGTCTACGGGATGATTTATGGGATTTTTATAGCACTTATGTTATTACAACTTGTTATAGTTTTTTATTACCATTATAAAATTGAGTTAGATATGAAACGATATTTCTTAGAAGCGTTAATTCCATATTTAATATTATTTTTTGTCACTTTCGTTATATCTAATTACTTAGTTAGTTTCTTTCAAGAAGGGTGGTTGAATTTTATGATTAAGGGAACAATTTATACTGTGATTTTTGGATTAGGAAGTAATTTTCTTTTGAAGAAAAATGAGAAGCAATTGTTTTTAGGATATTTAAAAAAATAATTTAAGATATAAAATCATTCTTTATGTGTTATGTAAGATTGAATTTCAAAAAATGACGAGATATGAGGATTAAAGAACTTGACGCATTTAGAGGAATTGCAGCTGTAGCAGTAATGATTTATCATTATACAACAAGGTATGATGCTTGTTATTCAAGTGCGGTAACTCCGTTTGGATTAAAGTATGGTTGGTTGGGAGTTCCTTTCTTTTTTATACTTAGTGGTTTTGTAATTACGCTTACGATAGAACGTTGTAAATCACCTAAAGAGTTTTTGGCTAAACGAATTTTAAGGTTGTACCCTACTTACTGGATTTGCATCATTATTACACTAGCAAGTATCTATTTATTAGGAATGCAAGAATGGTCCAGAGATTTTGATAAACCATTGATAGATATCATAATGAATTTCACAATGTTTCATAGGTATCTGAATTTTGATAATATAGATGGAGCATATTGGTCATTATTACCTGAATTGCTTTTTTATATACTTATGGCAGTTCTGTTTTGGATAAAAAAGCACAAGGATATTGTGGTTTACAATAGTGTATTAATCGCTTTAGCTACTATACACTATTTCTTACCATTACCAATTATAGGGAAGTCACTTGCTATTCACTATATATTGCTTTTTATGATTGGTATACATTTTTACTACATGTATTATGGCCAACAAAGATGGTATCAGCACGTCTTTATATTAATCAATTTAGTAGTGGGAGTTTTCTTATATCAAATTGCACAACCAAATAATGAAATACTCTTTTTGTTGATTAGTTTTTCAATCATTGTATTGATGTTTTATCTTTTTGTTTTTAAGAAATTGAAGATTTTTGGTAATAGTAAATTATTAGTCTTTCTTGGTACTATTTCATATGCACTTTATTTAATTCATCAGACAATAGGATATGGGATTATGTACTATTTGGATGACTGGATATCTAATAGAAGTCTAAGTGTAATCATAACTTCTGGAGTCGCTATCTTTTTAGCTTCGGGAATTACATTTTATATAGAGCCTGTTTTTAGGCCTTTGCTAAAGAAAGTATTAAAAATAAAGTAATAATATGCTCAAGCCTTTAACATCATTACGATTCGTTTTTGCAATAATGGTATTCTTATATCATTTAGGAGGCTTATTTACTTTGCAGAATCAATCTTTTTTACAAGATCAAGGTTTAAAACAATTTATAGAGGATGGCTTTTTAGGAGTTAGTTTTTTCTTCATACTTAGTGGTTTTATTTTGTCATACAACTACAAGGAGCGTTTTAATAAGAATGAAATAAATAAGAACCATTTTTTTTTAGCGAGAATTTTTCGAATCTACCCGCTTCACATTCTAACTTTTAGTTATATGTTTCTGTTAATGTTTACAGCTAATTATGACAAAGTTGATTTTTGGTTGAAAGTATTTAGTCAATTGACCTTAACTCATAGTTTTGTACCGTTGGACGAATATTTCTTTGGGTTTAATGGGGTGTCATGGAGTATTTCTAATGAATTGTTTTTCTACTTGCTTTTTCCTTTTATAGTAGGATGGATAAAAAAATACCCCAAGCTTATGCTGTTTAGTTTATTGATACCTATTGTTTGGTTATTTCTAGACTATGATAACCCTAATGGACGTTGGTTATTCTATATTAATCCGCTTTTTAGAGTTTTTGATTTTTTGTTAGGTGTTTTTTTACATGATCTATATCAGAGAAATAAAGATACTGTCTTGAAAAAAAGTTATTTCAGTCTTCTAGAGGTAATGACGGTACTCATGTTTTTTGGTTTCTATTTATTTAGAAATCTTGTGCCATATAACTTCAGGTGGTCACTTTATTATTGGATACCTATGTTTGTAATTATTTATGTTTTTTCTTTTCAAAAAGGTAAAATATCTGAGTTTTTATCAAAAAAATGGTTTCTTTTTTTAGGAGAAATTAGTTTTGCTTTTTACATGGTTCATCAACTGATCATTGTTTTCTTAGGTATTTTACAAAATAAAATTGCTTTTACAACTAATGGTTACCAACTGATTTTAGTTGCTTTTTTTGTGTCACTCTTAGTTAGTGCCATCATTCATGTATATATAGAGAAACCTATTAATTCTTATTTAAGAAAGCGATTTATAAAGAAATGAAGCATATAGCCTATATAGCAGCAGAGTATCCACACGAAAATTTGCCTTCAGCAGGAGGTATAGGCTCTTTTATCAAGACAATGGCTGTGTCCTTGGTAAGTCAAGGATATCAGGCAACTATTTTTTTATGTTTAGCTGATGAAGATAAAGTCTGGTATGATGATGAAATTAAAATAGTTCAAATAAAGAAAAGTAAACCATCAAGGTTATCAGCATTTAAAGATCGAATAGCTATTGCTAAAACGATTAAACAACATGTGAAAAAAGATAGTATTGATTTAGTAGAAGCTCCAGATTGGGAAGGACTACATGCTTTTTGTAATTTAAATATTCCTTTAGTTACTCGTATACATGGCTCCGTTACTTATTTTAATCACATACAAAATGTAGCAAAGCCGAAAGTGATATTCTTTTTTGAAAAGAAAGCTTTAAAACGTTCTGACAAAATAATATCCGTTAGTGATTATTCAGGGCAGTTAACTAAAGTTATTTTTAGTTTGAAAACGCCTATTGAAACGATCTATAATGGAGTAGATTTAACTAAGTTTTCTGCTGTCAATGAAAACCAAGTTAGTAATAAGAATATACTCTATTTTGGAACATTAGTACGTAAGAAAGGAGTGTTAGAGCTTGCGCATATATTTAATGAATTACACAAGATAAATACAAAAGCCAAGCTTATTTTGGTTGGAAAAGATGCAAATGATGTTATAGAGCATAAATCGACTTGGAGCCTAATGCAAGCTATTCTCACAGATTCAGCTATTAAGAATGTGACTTATAAAGGAGCTGTTCCTTATAATGAAATGAAGCATACTATTGCCGAAAGCCAGGTGTGTGTATTTCCTAGTTTTGCAGAAGCTTTTCCTATTTCTTGGTTAGAAGCAATGGCATTAGAAAAACCTATTGTAGCTTCCTCAATAGGCTGGGCTAAAGAATCTATTATTGATAAAGAATCAGGTTTGCTAGAGCACCCTGAAAATCATGTTGAATTTGCTCTAAAATTAGATAGAGTGTTGAATGATGAACATTTATCGGGCAGTTTAGCTATTGCAGCTAAACAAAGAATTATAGATTTTTTTGATCAAGATAAACTATTAAAGCAAAGCTTAGAAACATATAAAAGACTTACCTCGAAATGAATAAGAAAGTATTAATTATAACTCCATTTTTTGCGCCAGAAACACATGCTGCGGTTTTTAGAGCACACAAGCTAGTTAAATACTTGAAACGAATGGGGTGGGAGCCATCTGTCCTTACAGTCGATATCAATTATGTATACAACGAAGACCCTGGGCTATTAAAAGAATTAGAGGGGGTGCCTATTTATAGGAGTTCATATATAGAACCTAGTATTAGAGGGCTAAAAATGGCACTTGGTGGACCTGATAGGACTTTTAAAACATTAAAGGCCAGCGGGGCTTTGAATACAAGTACTCAAACTAGTAAACAATCTACTAATAATGCTCCTGTAGAGAGGAGCACTTCTTCAAAATTATATAATTATATACTAAAAAGGTATTTAAATAAACCAGACCGTTTTTGGACTTGGGAGAAAGGTGCAATAAAGAAGGCAAAAGAAATCATTGAAAAAGAAAATATTTCTATGGTTTATACCACTTGCTTACCTTTTACTACGAATAAAATAGGAATCGCACTGAAGAAGTCACTTAATATTAAATGGGTAGCAGATTTTAGAGATCCAATTACATATGGTAAAAGGTTTCATTCTAGTATTCCTAAAATATATAAGCTTCAAAGGCAAATACAAGATGATACTTTTAAGTATGCAGATCAAGTAGTGACATTGTCTTCAAGCTATGGACTTATTTTTTCAGATCAATATTCTGGAGAATATGACCATAAACATTCTTTTATACCGACAGGTTTAGATGATGACTACATACCTGCTAAAGAAGAAGAAAAAACGAATACTTTTCTTTTTATAGGGGAATATTTAAAAGAATATAAAGGACATTTCTTTAGTCTTTATAAGAAAGCTATTGAAGGCCTAACAGAAGATCAGATTCCTAAGATCCTAATTATAGGAAGGAAAGATGTTAATGAGCGTGTTGTCAATTCAAATATTGAAGGGCTTGGAATCGAGAAATATATTATTTTTCATGACCACATGCCTCAAAGTGAGCTTTACAAATTTGTAGAAAAATCAAGATTTACGTTGTTGATTAACGGAGCTTATTCACTATGGTGGTGTTCTTTTGCAAAACTCGTAGATTACATTGCTCTTAAAAAGAGAGTTGTAGCGTTTATACCTGCTATTAGTGAGGCAAGAAGTGAATTGTCGAAATCAGGTTTAGGTGTTTTTCTAAATTATGATGATGAAAGTGCCTTAAAGCTGAAACAAATTATACTAGAAAAAGATCATCAAGAAAGTGTAAATAAAGAATATTGTAAAAGATACTTGGCATCTTCACAAGTGAAAAGTTTCATTGAAATTTTTGAAAATTTATAATTATGAAAGGTTTCTCAGTAATAGTACCGACTTTAAATAGATCAGACTTTTTAATAAATACCTTAAAAGATTTAGTTAAACAAAAGTTCGATTTTCCTTATGAAATTATAGTAGTTGATCAATCGATCAAAGAGGATCAATTAGCCATTGATTTTGCTTCTAATTATGATTTTATTAATTATCAGTATATAACCTCTTTTAGAGGTTTGCCTGAAGCTAGGAATTATGGCGCAAGTATAGCAAAGTATGATTATCTATTATATGTAGATGATGATATTGAATGTGATGAGGTACTATTGGCAGAGCATTATAAATTTTTATCTAAAGAAAATGTAGGTATTGTTGCAGGTGGGATTACAGAGAAGCACCGTGAAAATGTTGATTCACAAATCGGTGTTTTTGTAAAATATAAGGCAGATCCTCAAAGAGGATTTCATGTTCGAGCACAGAAAGAAGTCGATCATGCTACGGGTTGTAACTTTTCAATTAAGAAAGATATTTTCATTGACGTTGGAGGTATAGATACAGGACTGACTAAGGGAGCAGCACTTCATGAAGAAACAGACCTTTGCCTAAGAGTAAAAAAGGCAGGACATACGATATTCTTCAATTATGATGCTCATATATATCATTTAGTAGCCGATACAGGAGGATGCAGGGTTCCTGATATGGAAAAGTATGTTTTTTCATTGTCAAGAAATAGATCAATAGTTATTAATAGACATTTGCCTCTGTTTTATAGAATTACTGCTAGAGCTTATTTAGCAAAATTAGCGGTGTCATATGCAATTCATTATAAGAATAAAGCAATAATAAAAGCTTATTTTAAAGGGGTTAAGGATAGCGAAGATGTTAAAGGTGTTACCAGTCAATGGATAAATAATGGATAAGAAGAATTTATTATTGATATCTTACGACTTTCCTCCTTCTACAGGAGGAATAGCAAGGTTGTGCCATGAGATTAGTGTAGGGATGCAGGCTTACTATCAGAGTATCAAAGTAATCACAGTTACTACTAATGAAGTTTCAACACCTTATAATGATTCACAAATTGACTTAATAAGGTTAACACCTAAAAGGCTATACTCGGAAATAGAGGCCATAAAAAAAATAAGGAAAATAAAAAATAAAAAAACTTATGATGTTTTGTGTGGGGTATGGCACCCCGAGGCTATTTTAGCTTATTTGGGAGGAATGAAAAACGTATATATTCTAGGTCATGGGACTGAGTTTTTATACGGGACGTCAACTTTCAGGAAACTTTTTTGGTTGCCTTTTTATGCTAAAAATATATTGGTCAAAGCCGATAAGGTAATAGCAAATAGTAATTATACGAGTCGTTTGATTCAAAGCCTTGGAAAAAGAATTAATGTAGAGCCTTTACCGTTGGCTGTTAACCATAACTTTTTTAAGCCTTCAGAGAAACTACTTAACTCTAGGGTAATAAAATTCTCTACAGTTTCTAGGGTACAGCAATTTAAAGGACATGATTTTATATTGGAGACTTTTGAAAAGTTGCCTATTGAAATTAGAGCAAAGGTAGAGTGGCATATAGCTGGTACAGGACCTTATTTAAAGGAATTAAAAGAGAAAATAGAAAATTCACCTATTAAAAATCAAGTTTTTCTTCATGGCTTTGTGTCTGATGATAAATTGTCTGATTTTTATAATAGTACAGATGTTTTTATACTAGCAACTAGAGAACAGAAACTATCTACACAAATAGAAGGTTTTGGTTTGGTTTTCTTAGAAGCACAATCTTGTGGAGTTCCTGCCATTGGAACTAATACAGGAGGAATTCCGGATGCCATAGATCATAATAATGGAGGATGGTTAATAGAACAAGATAATGTAGGTGAATTACAAGAATTGTTAATGAACATTGTTAAGAACCCAGAATTGATCACAGAGCAATCTAATAAAGCAAGGGAAAGAGTGTTGTTAGATTATACATGGGACTTGTATTGTGAGAAGTTATATTCTATATTATCGAGATGATATCAGATTCTTTTTATGCATATGCTTTTTATATCTCCATTACATTTTTAATTGTTGTTGGAATTTTACCACTGTTAAAGTATAAGCGACTCGAAGATTTTCCTGAAATAAATAAATGGCTTGGAGTTGTTTTACTGATAATTATTACGGTATTTTTTATTGGTTTTAGAAATCCATATGGTGATTGGCGCTATTTGGGAGACACTTACAATTATACTCGTAAGTTTCTTGCAATATCAAACAATCTCGAATTTAATGAGAAAAAAGATTTAGGTTTCTATGTGTATATGAGATTAATGTCTGGTATTGGTAATGTTACCTTTTTTTATATTGTATCTGCCTTTTTATATATAGTACCACCGTATTTTACATTTAGAAAGTGGTTAGGGCAAAATGCTTATTTCGCTTTAGTAATTTACATCTCATCAATGTCTTTTTGGGGGTTTGCTATAAACGGTCTGCGAAATGGATTAGCAACTTCATTTTTTATTTTTGCATTAGCTTTTTTGAATAGGAAATTAATAATGGCAGCGATCATCGTATTGGCTATTACCTTTCATAAATCGATCATCCTTCCTACCGCAGCATTAATTTTAGTGCAGTTTTTTAGTAATAGTTTGTTGTTGATTAAAGTTTGGCTATTTAGTATTCCTGTGTCTTTTTTATTTGGAAGAAAGATTATGTCAATGTTGGGAACCATATTAAGCTCTTCTGTATCTGCGATTGATAAGCGAAGTGCAAGTGTTTTATCTTCGGAAGCAAGTGAAGAGGTGAGTGCTGTGACTACTTCTTCATTCAGAATTGATTTTATTGTATACAGTGGGGCTTTTGTATACTTGGGATATTACTTTTTACATAAACTCGGTTATAAGAGTAAGTTATATACTCAGCTATTTCAAATGTATTTGATAACTAATACTATTTGGGTTTTTGTTATCTATGCCCCTTTTACTAATAGAACAGCTTATTTATCATGGTTTTTAATTCCAATAATTATTAGCTACCCCATAGTAAATATGCCGAATTTTGAAAATCAATCTAAATTTATAGGAATCGCTATTTTAGGAAGCCTAGCTTTTACTTGGCTACTATTTTATATTTAAATCGAAACTATGCAACCTTCAAAGCTAATTACTGTTTTTACACCGACATTTAATAGATGCGACTTATTGCCAAGGCTATTTGATAGTTTAGAAAAGCAAACTTTCAAGAATTTTGAATGGCTTATAGTAGATGATGGTAGTACAGATGCATCTGAAGCTGTTATTTCAGAAATGAAAGCGCGTACAAGCGACTTTTCAATTAATTATATAAAACAAGAAAATCAAGGTAAACACATAGCTGTAAATACCGGTTTAAAACATGCTCTAGGAGATTATTTTTTTATTGTAGATAGTGATGATAGACTTCCTGAGAATTCGTTAGAGATAGTTGCAGAAAAAATAAGTGAAATTGATGCAGACCCTAAAATTGCAGGGGTTGTTGGTAAGGCATATTATTTTGATGGGACGCCAGTAGGGATGGATAATCTGAGTGAAGACATCGTTTGTTCTGTATTTGATTATCGTTATAAACATGGACAACAAGGAGATTACGAAAATATTATTAAGACAGCTGTTTTTAAGCAATTTCCTTTTCCGAAATATTTAAATGAAAAGTTTATTGCCGAGAGTATTGTTTGGCATCGAATGGGGCAGCAGTTTGATTGGTACTTTTTTTCTGAAAATGTTTACGAATGCGAGTACCAAGATGATGGTTTATCTGCAAGATCAGTGAATTATAGGCGCAAATATCCTTTGGGGGCTATGCATATTTATGCCGAGCTTGGTCAAATAAAAAGAGTTCCTTTAAAACATCGTATCCGATCATATTTCAATTTTTGGAGATTTTTCTTTGCAAGACGATTATCAACAGAAGAGAAATCATTAGTTCCTAAAGTTCCTTGGTATGCATTTATTTTTATTCCATTTGGAATAGGGCTTAGTTTTTTAGATTCATTAAAGGCGTAAAGTATTAGAACATGGCAAATACAGGAAGAGAAAAATTGAATAAGGTAAAGGGAATAATAGCTATTATGGTTTTTTTGAATAGCCTTGTTCCCTGTTTTATCAATAGGAAATTATTTGTTGTTGTAAGAAATATTTCGGGAAAGATAGGTTTGTTATTAAGATATATTCTGGTAAAGAATCTTTGTATTGAGTGTGGCGATAATATTGCGATTTATGAGGGGGTATACTTAAAAGCAGTTCAGAATATAAAAATAGGAGATAACGTTAGTATACATTCTATGTGTTATATAGATGGTACAGGAGGTCTTACCATCGGAAATAATATTTCAATTGCTCATGCTTCTACAATTATGACTACTAATCATACTTGGGGAAACAAGGAGATTCCGATTAAATATAATGATTCGATTGTTGATCCTGTTGTTGTTAAAGACGATGTTTGGATAGGCGCAGGATGTCGAATATTGGCAGGAACTACTATAAACACAAGAGCAATAGTTGCTGCAGGTGCAGTGGTAACAAAAGATGTCTTACCAAATACTATTGTAGGAGGAGTACCAGCAAAGACAATTAAATCTATTTAAGATATTTATAGATAAGCTGACGGTTCTTTGTTATTTAAAGAACCGTCAGCTTACCTAGAGATAGTGGTGTCTTAGTCTTTTACAATAAATTTATCACTAAATTTTTGTCCATCGATTTCTATTAGATAAATATAAATTCCTGGAGATAAGGTTTGATCAGTTTTTTCAGTAATGTCAACACTGAATTTATTTTTGAAAACAAACTCGTCAAATATAGAAGCTTGCTTTTGTCCCGAAATATTAAATAGATCTATTTTAACCCTTCCATATGATGGTATTTCGATTAAAATATTAGGATTCGAGTTTTCTAGATAAATAACTTTATGACTAATCTTA
The DNA here is from genome assembly GCA_947493035.1 of uncultured Aquimarina sp. GTDB lineage: Bacteria > Bacteroidota > Bacteroidia > Flavobacteriales > Flavobacteriaceae > Aquimarina. Next base: position 197,220 of record CANLOW010000004.1, on the reverse strand, counting down.
TTTTTAATATTTCCATCTATAGTTTCAATACTTAGGGGTTCTTCAGGCTGTTGGGGTTTATTTTCATTACTACAACTAATACCTAAGTCTATAGGTTTAAATTTATGTCCAAGTAGAAATTGTTCTATCGTAGGTATCGGAACACACATCCATTCGGCAAGTATAGTAGCATACACATCTCGGAAATCTATATTGAATTTCAAATTTCCGTTATCAGTTTCACTTTCCTTTAAAGATGGATGTTTGCCTACAATACCGTTTCCATTAAGGCCTTTTCCGAATACCATCATTGGTCCAGCTTTACCATGGTCGGTTCCCATAGAGCCATTTTCTTTGATCCTTCTTCCGAATTCAGAATAAGTCATTGCTAAAGTGCTTTTATCTTGATCGGTAAAAGCTAAATCCTTAAAAAAGTTATTTACTGATTTTGAAAGACGAACTAACAGTTTTCTGTGGTCAATAGTCTGTTGTGCATGTGTGTCAAAACCTCCTAGGGTAATCATATAAACTTTTGTTCCTAAATTACCTTTTATTAATCTAGCGATTAAAGACAATTGTCTTGATAATTCGTCTGAATCGTATTCTACTTGATTTTCTCCTTTATTAAAAGCTTCATTGATGACACCGGAGTATTCATATGTCGTATTAGCGACACCTCTTAAAAATTTTAGTTGATTATCGTAAGTACAATCTTTGAATAATTGATCTTGAATTTGATATTGAGTGCCAAATCTAGCAATATGTTCTAGTTCGGAAGTGTTTGTAGCGGTAAAGCCATAATTAACATTGTTTCCTTGAAAAAGAATATCACCATGGCTCCCTATTTGGATAGCAGCAGGAGAAGGGGGAGGACTTAATAAATAGTTTGGGTACAAATCTTCTAAATGCCTACCCATCCAACCAGTTTCTTCTCCAGTAAATTTAGTGGTTTCAACATCAGCATTAGACCAAATTTCTGATCTAGTAAAGTGAGACAAACTTTGTTTACTGCCATGCCCAACACCATTGACTACCTTGAATTGTCCTTCATCCCATAACTCTTTAAAATCATTTAAGTAATCAGGAATACCAAAATTATCATTTAGCTTTATTAATTTATTTTCTTGGATGCGAATATTAGGCCTTGCATTAGCATATTCATCATATTGATTAATAGGTATAATTGTATTTAAGCCATCATTACCTCCTGCTAGTCTGATTAGGATGAGTATATTTTCATTTTCAGAATTGTTTATAGACATACTCAAAGGAGTATTAGAAGATGCTGCAACCATCTTACTATTTAGCATTATGGCACCAGAACCCATAATACCTAAAGCTTGCATAAAAGAACGTCGACTCCAATAAGTGTGTTCAGAATCATGATCTTTATTTGATCTAGTATTAAAGTTATTATTCGTAAACATAATTGGTGTTATTTAAGTTGGAATTCGGGCTCTTTGGATAAAAAATTTAATAATTGATATACCTGCCTATGTGCTAGATTCCAGGTTTCTAAGGTCCATTGTGGGGTGGCTCCTCCTTCAAAATAAGTCTCTGGTACATTACTCCTAAAAACGGCATATGCACGGTTATAATCTTCCTCGGTATGAAGGCCATTGGGCAAAATGAAATCAATAAGAAGTTTGGCAATAGGGTCTGGATTTTTGCTAGTTTTCCCAATGTCGCCAACAATATTTAAGGCAAATATTCTTAGGTTTTCGACATCTAAAGAGTAGTTTCTTCTAATTAAGGATTCAGAGGATAACCATCTTGATATAATAAGATCACTATTAATCCAATCTCTATTTCTTTGCCATCCAGCAACATTTGGAGGAGAAAAGATAATTTGGCCTGCCGCATTTGCACCTTGTTCTACGATACTATGATTTCGGGTATCGTATTCAAATACAAATTCATTAATAGCATTTATGTGAAGATCGTAAGGACTTTTTAAAATAACACCAGTACAATTTTCGTCAAAAAAATGAGCGCTTTTGAAGAGTACTGATAGCATTGGCTTCATTTCGAAATCATTATCAATTAATGTTTTTGATAGCTCTAGAATAATCTTTTGTGGATTTTCACTTTGACTATCAGGATGAACAAAAAATTCATAAAGTTTTGTGCAAATGAAAGTGGCTATTAATTCCCCTTTTTCTTCAAAAAGGATATCGATAACATCGAAGTAATTCCAGTTGCCTTTTCTTCCGAATATTGTTTTATCAGAATCATTAAAGTTATTTTCTTTGAATATGATAGGGCTACATTTCGTGTGTTGTACCCCAGAAATAAAATATCCAGTGAGGGCTTTAGCAGTTTCTTTTATGTCTTCTTCTGTATATCCGTTTCCTTCGCCTAAAGTAAATAGCTCATAAAGCTCTCGAGCATAGTTTTCATTAGGTTGATCTTTTTTACTAAAAGCACCATCTAGGTAAATTAACATGGCGTTAGTTAACCCAATTTCTGATGTAAAAGTTTTAAAATTTCCTAAGGCATTTCTATGGAGGCATTCAAGATATTCGAATTGATATGAAAAACAAAAATGATTGGTCCAGTTCGTTACGAAATGATTACTCCAAAAAAAGTTTAATCTTCCAATAAGGTCACTTTCTTTTAGGTGATTCACATAATCAAATTTTAGATCGCGATATTGATTCCTAATAGCATCTCCTCTTTCTTTGCTATCTGAAGGGTAGTCTGTAATATCCCAATCGGCCCAAGTGGGACGATCTATAAATTTATGATCAGAAGCTTTATTTATTATTTCATCAATAACAGATGAAGAATTTTGATTAGTTAATTCTTGCACTTTATCCATATTTGTACTAAAACCAATTCTTCTAAAAAGGTGTTGTACATTTTTTGATGTTAAAGCAGTATCGTATGGAGAAATTGAAGAAGTATTACAATTTGGGATGTCCATTTTAAAAATATAATAAGGTTAATCGTACGAAAAAGCACTTTAAGACTTTAAAAAAGAATTACATGATCAGATTTTGGGGCAGGATGACTTTGTTTTGTAATACGGTTTAAGAGTGTATTACAAAGTTTAGATTTTAATAGTTAATATGGCGGAGTGTAGTTTTTCAAGGTTACTTTAGTTGTAGGTTAGTTTAGAGATTCTTGTCTTAGAACTTAAATTTATGAATATTATTGTATTGATTGTCAGTGATGTTGGGATGTTTACCGAATTTTAACATTAATTTGTGGAATTTCCTATGTATTAGGTAAGAAAATAGGAATTAAATATTTGATTTTAAGCCACTTGTGCTTTGTAAATGAATGTTTCGTTTTATACAATATGTAGTAATAAAATAGACTATTATAACTTGATGTCTTTACCTTTTTTTGAAGAAAAAATGAGTTTATGTAGTCGTATGTATATCTAAATGTAGGTGTAACTGTTCGGTTGGATGTAATTTTTGTTTTAAGATTAAATTGAGTCCTAAATTTTAGGATACTGAATGGAAATAATAAAAATTACATATAAGTAAGAAGTAAATCAAAATGGCTACTTTTTATTCTAGAATTAAGGGGCTTTTATTTATGTTATTACTTTTGTAGAAGTGTTATTTAGGTATTGATAATCATGAATTGTTTTTACAATTGTTATTTAATTCTTCAATGTTTGTCGCATCACTATTGTTATACCAAATACAATTACGACTGAAGTTAATAGTATTTTTAGAAATCTTAATATCTCTACAGCCTGAATCTATTCGAATACCGTCTAAGTCGGTGCTTAGTATATTATTTTCAATTGTTCCATTGAAAGCATTTAAAAGCCTTATCCTATTATTGAATTCGTTATTTTCTAGAATAAAACCATTTGTACCACTAACGGTAACACCGGAATTCATCAATTTGTTATTTCTTACTTCAAAAGTATAATCGGCATATTCAGGTTCTATATTTTGTCGAACAAAGCCCATTCCTCCTCCAGTTATGTCTGTAATATTATCTTCTATGATAACATCATTTAGATATTTTGAAGCGGAATGACTAACTATACCTGAACTCCTTTCTCTATTACTTTTTATATTATTATTGTATATAGATGAATTGTTTAGGTCTTTTAATCTTATACCACTTACACAATTAATAATAGTATTCTCATAAACCTCAAGTTTGGTATTTGTAGCTTCGATACCTGTTGTGTAGCCATTTATAGTATTGCCATAAACTTTGTTATCAAAGTTCCTTTCAAATAAATCGCTTCTTCCAGCAAAAATTGCAGTACCCGTAGAAGTCCCTGATGCAGGTTCGATAAGATTATTTCTAATGATGGTTCCTGTTGAGGTTGAGTATGATATAAATTGTTCTACAACATTATCTTCAATAGTTACGCGGTCACCAGTATGCACAGTAAATGAACCGACCCTACTTCCTTTTTCGGTATTTCCTCTAATGATGATGTCTTCAGCTATTTGTTGCGGGCCTTTAGGGTTTTTGCCTCTAACAGCTTCGACGTCAATAGCAAATCCGGGAGCAGTTCCTTTAGATTTATCAGTGTGTATACTAGCATTGATGAATTCATTGCCTTCTACTAAAATTTGTCTTCCATCAACCAGAGAGATTTGGTTTCTTCTATTTCTGTAAAATGTATTATTTAAAATATTTACATCAATTGAAGGTTTGTATACTGGATCAAAAGAATGTCCAAGGTTAGAAACTCCAATTCCATCACCAGCAGAGTCTAACATTGTAATTCCGCTAACAGTTATATTTCTTCCTCCTTTTATACTAACTAAAGTTTCCCATTCATGTGTTCCTCCATCAGAATAATCATGTTCATCTCTTTCTCCATGAAGAAACCCTCCAGAGATGGTAACATTATCAACATCTAAAATTGATAATAAAGCAGGTTGTTTGAAATCGTTTGGTTGTATTCTAATATGGGTGTTTTCTGACATTATAAATGAAAAATCAGATGGTATTGTTATTGCAAATTGAGTTGGAGTTGTCTTGGGAGGGATATTATCAACTCTAAAAAAGGCATCCATTTTATCAATCTTGAAAGTATTGCCTCCGTATGCTTTAATAGTATTAATAGTCGATTTAATGATTACTCGGTTATTATCAGCTATTTTATCATCCACTTTCCCTTCGACAATATCCCATCTACTAGGGATAAATTCAAATACTTTATCAAGTAAAGAAACATTACCCTCTATTTGTAGATTAGTATTTAATAGTCTTCCATCAATAATTCCTAACTCAGAAAATTTTAATGTCCCGTTGGTAATATCACCTCCGCTATATTCAAAAATTACTCCAGAAGGAACATCGATTGTAGTTTCTTTTAAGTTTAATAAACAATCAATAGTAATGGTTTGTCCAGGTGTCAAGTTTTGGAGGTCAAAATTACAGGGAGTCATCTCCTCAATTATAACTATTTCCTCATCGTTTGGTGCGTTAGGAGGAGTGTTAGAAGTAGTGTCAGTTTGTTCTTTAATTTCAGGATTTTCATTGGTAACAAGGTCGTTGTCTACGTCATTACAAGCGATTAATAAAGAAAACAATATTGAAAGTGAGAAATATGTAATTTCTTTCATTATAAATGGAAGTTTAATAAGTCATTAAGGTATGCTATAATTTTATACTTATAAATTAAGTTACTATCAAATATTAAGTATAACGTTATGTTTACTGAATTATTGGTTTTTTAAAAGAGTTATTGAAAATAAAATACGAATGAAATTAGGACTATAAGGCAATTAATATAAATTAAACTACGTAACGTTTGATTTATGTAATTAAGTTTTATTTTCACAGGAAATTCACACTATTAAAATTATTTCCTAAAATGGAAAAAATAATACGAATAACCACAGTGCCAATATCGTTAGGAGGTCTTTTAAAAGGGCAGCTTCGTTTCATGTCTTCGAAGTTTAATGTCGTCGGTATTTCTAGTGAAGGTAAAATTGAAAATGGAAAAAGTGAAATACAAGTAGTTGGGGATAATGAAGGGATACCAGTCATTTCTGTGGAGATGACAAGGAAAATTACCCCACTTAAAGATCTAAAGGCTGTTTATCAATTATATAAAATATTTAAAATTGAAAAACCTACAATTGTTCACAGTCATACCCCAAAAGCAGGCACACTAGCAATGCTTGCGGCAAAACTAGCAGGAGTGCCACATAGGCTTCATACTATCGCTGGTTTGCCTCTGTTAGTTGCTACAGGTGCTAAAAGAAAACTATTGGATATTGTGGAGAGGGCAACATATGGATGTGCTACCAAAATTTATCCTAATTCTTATGGGTTAAAAGATATTATAATCGAAAATAAATATACTACTGCTAATAAACTTAAAGTAATCGGAAAGGGTAGCTCTAATGGAATTGACACTTCTCATTTTGATCCTTCTTTGTTTACCGAGCAGAAGAAACTATCTTTAAGAGAACAATTAGGTATTGCTCAGGCTGACCTTGTGTTCATATTTGTAGGTAGAATAGTTAGAGATAAAGGGATTGAGGAGCTTATCAATGCTTTCAGAAAGCTAAATACAGAGACTGATAATGTTAAATTACTTTTAGTAGGGACTTATGAGAAAGAATTAGATCCTATTAGCTTGGTATGTGAAGAGGAAATAAACACAAATCCAAATATTATATCAGTAGGTTGGCAACAGGACGTAAGGCCTTTCTTTTCTATTTCGGATATCCTTACTTTTCCAAGTTACAGAGAAGGTTTCCCTAATGTAGTTATGCAAGCTGCGGCTATGGGACTTGTTAGTATTGTTTCGGATATTAATGGTTGTAATGAGATCGTAGAGGAAGGTTTTAATGGAAAAATAATTCCTGTTAAAGATGAAGAAGCTTTACTTAATGCGATGCGTTCTTTAAGAGATAATCCTCAAGAGATAAAAAGTACTGCTTCAAATGCTAGAAAAAGTATATGTAAGAATTACGAAAGACAATTTGTGTGGAACGAGTTACTGGAAGAGTATAACAATATAATTGGCTAACAATAAATGTATCGTAGGTTTTTAAAAAGAATTATTGATTTTACAGGTGCTTTGTTACTTGTTGCGGTTTTTTTTCCAATATTCATTTTGGTTACGATGTTGTTATTTTGGGTTAATGGAGGTAAACCTTTTTTCTTTCAGAAAAGGCCTGGTAAAAAAGAGAAAGTTTTTACCATAATTAAATTTAAGACAATGACCGATCAGTTAGATGGTGAAGGGAATTTACTACCTGATGAAGACCGGCTAACTACCATAGGGAAAATTGTTAGGAAAACTTCTATTGACGAATTACCACAAATTATTAATGTGTTGAAAGGAGATATGAGTTTTATAGGACCTCGCCCTTTACTAATTCGTTATTTACCTTTTTATACAGAAAAAGAAAAATTACGTCACAGTGTTAGGCCTGGTATTACAGGTTTAGCTCAGGTTTCTGGGAGGAATTTGCTTCATTGGGATGAGCGTTTAGCTAAAGATATTGAATATGTGGAGAATATATCATTTGTTAATGATGTAAAGGTTATTATTTCTACAATAAAGAATGTTTTAACAGCTAAGGATGTTGCTGTAAATGCTGAAAGCGTAATGATTGATCTAGATGCTGATAGGCAAAGTTAGAATTCAAAAAAAAGACTTTCTCCATTTAGATGACCTTTCATTATAAGAACTATTTTAAGATCACTTTAAAGCTATTTTTGTACGGATGTCTGTTTTTAAATCTTTTTAAGTAGGTACTTTCTTACATATTTAGCCAATTTTTTCAATTGCTGTACTTTTATCAAGATTCTTGTTTAAGGATTGAAATTAGGTTTAAAAAACAAGTGAAGTTACTGTTGAAGTATATACAAATAACAGAAAATTTAATAGGATTGTTTTGAGTAAGGTATGATGAAGAAATCTAGTAGATATTACAGGAGTATTTGATGAAGCATAGTTTAAAGAAAGAGGTTCCTTAATAAATTTAATATAAATGAAAGTCTAGGTCTAGAAAACTTAATTAATACTGTAATGTTAGAAATTTAACATGCTTTTAAACTAGTAAGAATAAATTTTATTCAATTTTAAAATTAAAAATTCAGACCGAAATCATTGAAGGGTTTACCTTGCATTCGAAAATTAGAAGTCTTAAACTTCACAAATGCTTGATGTCTTCGATTTGAATCATAAAAATATTATGAGATATAATCCATATATAAAGCGACTTATAGATTTAATAATATCATTCTCATTATTGGTTGTAATGTCTCCTTTGCTAATTGTTATTACTATTATTTTGTTTTTTGTAAATAATGGTAGTCCATTTTTCCTGCAAGAACGTCCAGGCAAGCATGGGAAAACTTTTAAGATTATCAAGTTTAAAACAATGAGAGACTTAAAAAAGAATGAGAAGTCAGAAAAAGAAGTTCATAGCCTTTCACGAATTACAAAAGCAGGTCAAATAATTAGAAAATATTCATTAGACGAGTTACTTCAGTTGGTAAATGTTTTCAAAGGAGATATGAGCCTAGCTGGGCCAAGACCCTTGTTAATACAATATTTGCCTTTGTATAATGAAATCCAAAGCAAAAGACATAATGTAAAACCAGGAATTACAGGTTGGGCACAAATAAATGGTCGAAATACTATTAGTTGGGATAAGAAATTTGAGTATGATGTTTGGTATTCAGATAACATATCACTTCTTTTAGATATTAAAATAGGCTTTCTAACATTGAAAAAAGTGTTCTTTAAGGAAGATATAAATACAGATGAGCATATTACAATGGAAGTTTGGAAAGGAAATATAAATTAAAAATTATATAAAATAAATGGATTACCCCCCCACAGTTAGACCTGACAAAACACCCAAAATTAAAATTTATGGAGCTGGAGGTCATGCTAAAGTCCTTAAGTGTCTTTTGGATGAAAATGAAATTGAAGTATGTGGAGTATACGATGACTTTAGTTTTGGAAACGATAATTATTTTGGATATGTTAGGCAAGGAATAGCAGGTGATAAATCAGAAATTAAAGAATCAGATAACATTCCCTTTATTATTGGAATAGGTGATAATAAGATAAGGGCTAGCCTTTCAGCTAAAATAGCTTCAACCTTTGCTAAAGTTATTCATAAGTCGGCTGTGTTTTCAAAGTCAGCAGAAATAGGGGAGGGTAGTGTAGTATATGCAGGTGCGGTAATACAATGTTTGGCAAAACTAGGAAAGCATGTGATTGTAAATACCAAAGCTTCGGTTGATCATGATTGTGTGCTAGGTGATTTTGTGCATGTAGGTCCTAATGCAACACTTTGTGGAGGAATTAAAGTAGGAGAAGGGACCATCATAGGTGCAGGAGCTGTCATTCTTCCAAATGTTGAAATAGGGAAATGGAGTACTGTAGGAGCTGGTGCAGTAGTAACTAAAAATGTCCCAGATAACGTAACAATTATAGGGGTGCCAGGAAAAATAATCGAATAAATAGATTAGATAATTTATGGTATAAAAATAAATGAATTGAGTTTGGGAAATAAATTTACATTAGAAATATTAGACTTAAGCAATGAAGATAATCAGTTGCTATATTCAAATATTTTGGATAAAACCCAACTATCAAATGCTTATTATACTTTAGAGCATTTATCTAGTTCTTTGGTAGAAAAGTCAACGATATGGTGTTTCCTTTTTAAAAGAGATGAAGAGGTGGTTGTTATATACCCTATTATAAAAAGAGAAGTGGTGTTTGATGGTGGGAATACTTATTCAGATATTTCTTCAGGTTATGGCTATAGTGGGCCACTTTATAATGAAGAGAAGGTTTGTACTAAAGTTTTAATGAAGTTTTGGGAGGGGATTGATGCTTGGTATAAGGAAAACAATATTGTTTCTGAATTTTTAAGATTTAACCTAGAAGGTAATTTTAATAATTATTCAGGGACTGTTGTAAAGACTTTAAAAAATGTTAAAGGGAAGTTATGTAGCACTTTCGAAGAACAATGGGATAGTTTTAAGCCTAAAGTCAGAAATAACTACCGAAAAGGAGCGTCATTCGATTTAGATTTTAATCTATATGTTAATGACGAAATAACAAATGAACATATTAATAGTTTTTATAATATTTACTTAAAGACTATGCAAAGAAGAAATGCTGATGCAGCATATTATTTTTCTAAAGAATATTTTTTGCAATTAATTAATAAGAATAAGAAATACTATGCAATAGCTTTTGTGTCTTCAGGGAATCATGTCATTTCTACAGAGTTAGTTATATTGGATGGGGGTAGTTTGTTTGCTTATCTAGGAGGAACCGATGCTAATTTCTTTAATATGCGTCCCAATGATTTTTTAAGAGTTGAGGTTATCAAATGGGCAATAAAGAAACAATTTGAACATTATGTCTTGGGTGGTGGGTTGAAAGATGATGATGGATTGTATAAAAGTAAGAAAGCATATTTTCCAAATAGTGATGATGTAACATTCTGTACAGGGAGAAAGGTTGTTAATAAAGAGTTGTATAAAAAGCTTTGTCTTAAAGTAGATCCTGAATATAATAGTGAAATAGTTGAATTAGATGATAATCAATACTTTCCTTTTTACAGAAAGTGACAGATGTCACAATTAAACTTAAAATCAACCATAGATCAAAAAAATCTATCTTACAATGATTAGTAGCCAACTAAAAATAATTGAATCTGAAAACGAATGGAAAGAGTTTCTCAGCAGTATAGATGCATATGATTTTTATCATACTTATGATTATCATCAGCTTGCTAAAGTCGAAGGTGAAACTCCAATAATAGTCGTTTATCAAAATGGAAATTGTTTTGTGGGTATTCCTTTTTTACAACGAAAAATTTTTGATACGAATTATAACGATCTAACTTCTGTTTATGGGTATGCAGGACCTTTATATGTAGATCCAAATGATGAATTTCAACAAGAAGATTTTAAGCAGCGCTTAAATGATTTTTTCATAGAAAACAACATTGTATCAGTATTTTCAAGACTGAATCCATTCATACCTAATCAAGAAAATATAATTAGTGGTTTAGGAGATGTGTTGAAGCTCAGTAAAGTGGTTAATATTGATATTACAAAGCCGAAAGATGAGCAACGTACTATTTTTTCTAAAACAACCAAACGTTATGTGAATAAGACGCGGAAACTTTGTGATATAAAAATTGGTGGTACGCCTGAAGACATCGAAACCTTTAAAGATTTGTATTATGAAAATATGGATCGTGTCAATGCAAAAGATTCTTATTATTTCGATATTGAATATTTCGAGAAAATAACAAGAAGTGATGATTTTCAAAATGATGTTTTGTTTGCGATATTAAAGGAGACAGGAGAGATCATCTCAGCTGCAATGATGATTAAGACCAATGATATCATACAATATCATATTTCAGGGACAAGAGATCAATATTTACATCTAACACCAATTAGAATTCTTATTGATGAAATGAGAATTTTAGGAACAGATCAAGGATATACTTATTTTAACCTTGGAGGTGGGCTAGGAAGTACCGAAGATTCATTGTTTAAATTTAAATCCTCTTTCTCTAAAGATTTCAAGGATTTCAAGATTTGGAAGTATATCGTAAATGATAAGATTTATAATGAGCTGTCTGAACAATTTTCTGATAAAACAACCAATAGAAACTTCTTTCCTCTATACAGAAATAATTGATCTTATCATTTAGGGTATCTTAACTGATCAAGATTTATAGCTTTGATGGAACTTCAATGAATAGATTTTTTTGATGCTAGTTTAACTTAGTGAATGAGTAAGAGATAAGATAAGAAGATGAGGTGGTATCCAACTAGCTAAATTTATTATAACTTATATTACCTTTGCTATCCAATACGTTTAAAAGAGATGTCAAAAATAGGAGATATAGATGTAGGAGATTTTCCATTATTGTTAGCCCCAATGGAAGATGTGAGTGATCCACCTTTTCGTGCATTGTGTAAAGAACAAGGGGCAGATGTGGTATATACTGAATTTATTTCTTCGGAAGGGTTAATTCGTAATGCGGCAAAAAGTACTATGAAATTGGATATTTACGAAAAAGAACGTCCTGTAGGGATTCAAATTTTCGGAGCAAATCTAGATTCAATGTTGCGATCTGTAGAAATTGTCGAAGCATCTAATCCTGATATTATCGATATCAATTTTGGTTGTCCTGTTAAGAAAGTTGTTAGCAAAGGAGCAGGGGCAGGAATATTGAAGGATATTGATCTTATGGTAAAGCTTACCGATGCTATGGTAAAGCATACAAAATTACCTGTAACAGTTAAAACCCGTTTAGGATGGGATCATGATTCTATTCGTATTGTAGAGGTAGCTGAGCGCCTACAGGATGTTGGTTGTGCTGCTATTTCAATTCATGGGAGGACAAGAGCTCAATTATACAAAGGGAATGCTGATTGGAAACCTATTGCAGAAGTGAAAAATAATCCTAGAATGCATATTCCTGTATTCGGAAATGGAGATGTTGATACACCTGAACGAGCTGTAGAAATGCGTGATGAATACGGTTTGGATGGTGCGATGATTGGTCGTGCATCTATCGGATATCCATGGTTTTTTAAAGAAGTAAAACACTTTTTTGAAACAGGCGAACATTTAGCGCCTCCGTCAATTGCTGAACGTGTCGAAGTCGCTAGACGCCATTTAGAAATGTCAATTGATTGGAAAGGAGAAAAGCTTGGTGTTTTTGAGACAAGACGTCATTATGCCAATTATTTTAGAGGAATTAGAGATATAAAGTCTTACCGACAAAAGCTCGTAACTACTGACGATTCTGAAGGTGTTTTTAAAGTGTTAGATGAAATTGAAAAAGTTTTTTCAGGTTATCAATTTGTTTAATTTTAAATTAAAACTAATTGAAAGTTATTTAAGTAGGAGTTGGTTTTTGAAATTAGTTTTTACTTAAAGAGCCGTTTTTTGAGGGGGTTAAAACCTAGAATAAAGCAAATAACCACCTCCAACAATTAATAGGGGGAAAGCAAAAATGGACAAAATAATAGTCCAGCGATATAACCCCCAAAAAGAAATTACTTTTCGCTCTTCACTATTTTTAGAATATACGATTTCAACAATTTCACCGACTTCGTAAGAGGCAGGGCTTGAACTAACACTGCTTTTAAATGTGATTACTTCATCAAGTTTATTAGTGTATTCAAAAACAGGCTTGTAAGTATATCCGTCATCACTACTTATTGCAATAAGGTCAATAACTTTTGCTTTGGTTTTAATGCCATTAGCAAGAAGGGTTTTAGTCTTGTTATAATTTTTGACAGCAAAAAATAGTAGTACAATGGATACTAAAAATAGTCCAATATATATGTAGTCGGATCCCTTCATAATTATATTTAAATAGATTGAGGTTCGTCTACAGTAGGAGTGTTATTTGTAGGAGAGTTAGGAGTCGCCTGTTCTTCTTCTGTTTTATTTTTGTCTAATTGCTCCATGAATTTAGGTAAAATCACTGGAGCGACAGCTTCTACCTTATTGAAGAGAATAGAACTGTCTGTTGTTTCTTTTTTTAAGATGTTTAGGCTGTTGTTAATAGGCTTTAAAAACATCCAAACAGCGCTAACTATAAAAGCTAATTTTACAGCACCAAAAATACCTCCAGCTAATTTGTTAAGAAATCCCAGAGAAGCCGAATCTGCAATTTTGGTCAACGCTTTTCCTATGAGGGAAATACCTATGATGATTAAGATAAAGGTTGCGGCAAAAGCAAGAAGTTGAACATATTTAGGGTCTAGGTTGATATTATTGGTGATTATTTCAGCGGCGTAATTAGAAAAATGTGTAGCTCCATAGATGGCAGCAACAATTGCAACAAGAGATGCTAATTCTTTAAATAAACCATTTGTAAACCCCTTGTAAAATCCAATAAGTAATAGAATACCTAATACAATGTCAATAATATTCATAAAATAGTGATGTTAATGTGTTGTTAAAGATAGCAAATAGTTCAGAGTTGGAGGTTGTTCAATGTTAGTCTATTTTTGTATTCTGTAAAATTGCTGAAAGTATATAACGGACAGTAAAAATCTGAAAAATGAGTAGAGATCAACAATTAAGAGAGCGATGGGAATTGGTAGTGGAGAAGTTGTCAAACCAATTTGCAGATGGAGATCGCTTAGATTTAGATGCTATAATCTATTTAATAGGGGTTCAGGAATTAGGGCAACCCCATAAAAAGTTTAAAAAGGACGAAAAAATAAATCTAATGCATATTGCCATATGTCGATTGTTGGAACCTTTCGGGTATTATGAATTTAATTACATAGATGATGATGGGTGGCCTCATTATCACATAAAGGAAGAATTACCAACATTAAAAGCAGGAGAGCAGTCTGTGTTGATGAAACAAGCAATTGTAGAATATTTTTATGAAAGCGGGTATATCAATTGAAGCCTTCGAAATTTCGCTCATAATTGTTTTTGAATATATGAGCGAAATTTAAATTTATTAGACCTGTTAAATGCAATGATAGTCGAAGATCAACTCTTAGATAGTTTATTTTTAATTCAATATTTCAATAGGGAATTCTACTATCGTGTTATCCCATCCCATTTTTAGATGAGCTACTCCAGTAGATTTTTCATATAACATCATAGAGAAGGCTTCTATAATTTCTTTAGATGTATATGGAGTGCTTTTCGTTTCAGCAATATTACTTTTGCCATCATATACATAAACACCCCAATTATCTGTAACAGTGTTTATAATTAAAGTCCATTCGTTAGCTGTAGGGAGTACCGCTAAAGCATAGCTTCCTGGTTTTATAATCGTATTACCAATTTTGACATTTTTATAAAAAGTGATTTCTGTACTTTCATTGGCGCCAGTACGCCATAATTTGTCAAAAGGAACTAATTCTCCAAATATTTCACGGCCTTTTTTTTGAGGTCTAGAATAGTATACTTTTATAATAGGTTCTAGAGATTTCGTCTTTTCTGGCGTTTTTTCAAAGAACCTAAAAGTAGATTTTGCTGGGTAATACGCTACATCTAAAGGCGACTTGTCTAAGTCATTAAAATCCTGTGACCATAGGTTTAAAGTAAAGCCTATGATAATTGATAAGGTTGCAAATGTTGTTTTCATGATTTTTATTTAAAAATAAGCGAAGAGAATTTAAAAGAGAGGAATTGTCTATTTTTTTGACGCTAAAGTTTTCTTAAAAAAACAAATATGAATAAAGAGCTCTTTGTGTAAGTGAGTCTTGATGATAGGGTTTTTGTGAAGTTGCTATGAGATCGTTGTAATTTTATTAAATTTGCGCCTTCAAACGTGAGCATACGATGATCGAAGAGATAAAGAAATACATCGCTGAAGCAGAAGCTTTTCAAGCAAATTCTATCGAGGAGGTAGAGCAATTTCGTATCAAGATATTGGGTAGTAAGGGATTGTTGAAAGAATACTTTGCTAAATTCAAATCTGTGCCGAATGAGCAAAAGAAAGAATTTGGTCAAACGATCAATAAGTGGAAATCTGTTGCAGAAGAAAAGGTAGCTACACTAAAAGAATCTTTCGAAGATCAACAAGCTTCAAAAGCACAATGGGGAGATTTAACTCGACCTGCTATGCCTTTAGAATTGGGGTCTCGTCATCCGATTTCTCTTACTAAAAATCGTATTGTCGATGTGTTTTCACGTATTGGTTTTAATGTTAGTGAAGGTCCAGAAATTGAAGATGACTGGCATAATTTTACAGCGTTAAATTTGCCTGAATATCATCCTGCTCGAGATATGCAGGATACATTCTTTATTCAGACAAATCCTGATGTATTATTGCGTACGCATACTTCATCAGTACAAGTGCGTTATATGGAAAATAATCAACCACCAATTCGTACTATTTCTCCTGGTCGTGTATTTCGTAATGAAGATATTTCTGCTAGAGCTCACTGTATTTTTCATCAAGTAGAAGGTTTGTACATAGATAAAGATGTTTCATTTGCAGATCTAAAGCAAACGCTATTGTACTTTACAAAAGAAATGTTTGGAAAAAGTAAGATTCGATTACGTCCATCATACTTTCCTTTTACAGAACCAAGTGCCGAAGTTGATATTTATTGGGGGTTAAAAACAGAAACAGATTACCGTATTACTAAAGGGACAGGTTGGTTAGAAATCGGTGGCTGTGGAATGGTCGATCCTAATGTTTTGAAGAATTGTAATATTGATCCTGAAGAATATACAGGTTTTGCGTTTGGAGTAGGAGTAGAGCGTATAGCGATGTTGTTACACCAAATAGGTGATATTCGTATGTTTTTTGAAAATGACGTACGTTTCTTGAAACAATTTCAGTCACAATTATAATAAAAGTACTGAGTATGCAGTACAGGTATAAAGAGTTTTCAAATTAACCAAAAGTTGTTATTTTCTTTTTTAAAGACTTCTATTAAGTCATAATACTTTGTGCTCACTACTTAATACTACTATAAAATGAAAAAAGATATAGAAATTCCGATTGTAGAGAATGTGTCTATTGCTGTTGTGAAGGAATGGAATAAAGAATTCCAAATGGACGATTGGAATGCATATATCATTAATGAAAATAATAAGCCTATAGAAGCGGTTATGGTAGTAACTCAGGGTTTTAGTACGGAGAAAAAGACGTCTAAATTTCGTCATATGTTAGGGGCTGTTTTACCTAATTCTTCTGCCAAAATAGAATTGATGCAAGAAGCAGTACTCCCTTTTAGAAATGAGTTTGCAGTCACATATTTTTTAGAGAATAAGCTTTTTGATAAGAAATTTGTTTTTAGAGAGAATACTATTAATGAAAGAGCGTTAAGAGATATTCCAACCATAGAGGCTAAAGGAGTCTGGGTAAAATAATATTCTAAGGTTTTTGTAAGTCAAAAGTCAAGCCTAAACCGAGTCTTAACACCTTCTAAATACTTAATGAATTTGTATATGAGAGGTTTTTAGGTTTAATTTCATTTTCTGATAGAAGAGATATATTAACGGAATAAAGAATTTCTTCTTAACTTCATATTGTGAGACAGTTTCCAGAAAAATTACAAAGAAGGCTAGAAGCTCGTGTAGAGAATAATGCGCTAAGAAGCTTGGTAGTCAATAATGAAGAGAAAGTAGATTTTTTTTCGAATGACTATTTAGGTTTTGCTAAAAATATAAGTTTAAAGCATATTACAAGTGAGATTCTAAGTCAAGAACATGATGTTATTGGTGCAACGGGATCAAGACTACTTTCAGGTAATGGGCCTTTATATCACAGTGTCGAAGAGCAGATAGCTAGTCTGCATGATCAATCTAAGGCATTGTTATTCAATAGTGGATATAATGCAAATGTTGGTCTTTTTTCTTGTGTGCCACAACGAGGTGATATCGTGTTATATGATGAATATATCCATGCTTCGATACGTGATGGATTACAAATGAGTCTTGCAAAAAGTTATAAATTTTCTCATAATAGTCTCGGTGATATAAAAGATAAAGTAGCAAGGTATAAAGAGCATCATCAAGGAGAAATTTATGTGATTACGGAGTCCGTGTTTTCTATGGATGGAGATACCCCAGATTTAGAAGCTTTAGCTTATTTTTGTTCGGAAAATAATGTGTATTTAATCGTTGATGAAGCACATGCTTTAGGTGTGTTTGGTAGTAATGGTGAAGGACTTGTCAGTAAATTGGAAATACAGGATAAAGTTTTTGCTCAAGTAGTGACTTTTGGGAAAGGTTTGGGGTGTCATGGAGCTGCTATTTTGGGAAGTGAAGATTTGTATGTGTATCTAGTTAATTTTGCAAGAAGCTTAATTTATACAACAGCTATCCCTTTGCATGCCGTAGCGACTATAAGTGCGGGATATCAATTATTACAAAAGCAGAGTAGTTTCTTTTCTAATCAACTCGAACTTCTTGAAAATATAAAGTTTTTTAAAAAGAAATTGATTCAATTACGATTAGAAAAAAAGTTTATCAAAAGTGATTCTGCCATTCATTGTTGTATAGTTTCAGGAAATGAAAAAGTAAAACAAGTAGCATTAAGCATTCAAGAAGAAGGGTTTCAAGTAAAACCTATTATGTCCCCTACAGTTCCTTTAGGGCAAGAACGCTTGCGTTTTTGTCTTCATAGTTATAATACTAAGGAGCAGATTGAAAAAGTCTTAAAGTTAGTGGCTAAACTAATCGATTAAAAGGTTTTGGGTCCTAAAGTAAATTTTTGATGGCTGATACTTGATACTTTAAAACAAATCGTATTTCCTAAATTTGTTTCTCAAAAAAGGCTAAGCTAAAAAAGCCTATAGGCAGAAGTTAATGAAAAGATATTTTATTACAGGAATCGGAACGGAAGTTGGTAAAACGGTTGCAAGTGCTATCGTAACAGAAGCATTGAGAGCTGATTATTGGAAACCCATACAAGCAGGAGATTTAGACTTTGGAGATGCAGATAAGGTGAAATCTTGGGTTAGTAATAATGAATCGAAATTTCATCCAAATGCTTTTGCCTTGAAAACTCCGATGAGTCCACATGCGGCAGCTGAAATTGATAAAGTCACAATTAAATCTTCTAAAATAGAAACACCTAAAACATCTAATGATTTAGTTGTCGAAGGCGCAGGAGGGGTCCTTGTACCTATTAGTGAAACGGAAACTATTTTAGATTTAATGAAGCCTTCGGATAAGGTGATTTTAGTTTCTAGGCACTATTTGGGAAGTATCAATCACACGTTAATGAGTGTTCAGGTATTAAAATCTAAAGGGTTTAATGATATTGGAATTTTATTTAACGGAAATGAACACTTAACTACAGAAAGTATTATTGCTAAGATGAGCGGCTGTATTATTTTGGGAAGAATTGATGAGATGAACGAAGTAAACCCTGAAACAATAAAAGAACAGGCGAGTTTATTAAGGGAAAACTTATTGAATTTTTAAATTTATAGTGTCATTCAGTCATTTGCTAGGATCACCTCTTTTAAAATAAGATATTCAAGTTGACTTATTGTTTGATAATTTTATTGAGGAGACACCCAATTTTTTGAGTGTGAATATGAAATGAAAAGTATATGAAATCGCAACTGATAACGGATAACCGACAACTGACAACTCTAAGGGAACGCGACGCCAAACATATATGGCATCCATTAACGCAACATAAGACACACCCAGAAGTTATACCAATAGTTAAAGCTAAAGGTTCGGTCTTGTATGGGGAAGATGGTTCGGAATATATTGATGGGATTGCCTCTTGGTATACTTCTATGTATGGACATTGTAATGATTATGTCATAGGAAAAGTATATGATCAGATGCAACAGCTCGATCAAATTGTTTTTAGTGGTTTTACGCATGAGCCAGCCATAGAGCTTTCTGAGAAACTGATGAAGGTTTTGCCAAGTAATCAGCAAAAAGTGTTTTTTTCAGATAATGGTTCTACTTCAACGGAGATTGGTATTAAGATGGCACTGCAATATCATCACAATAAGGGGAATCAACGAGATACTATTTTAGCATTTGAAGAAGCATTTCATGGAGATACTTTTGGAGCTATGTCGGCTTCAGGGCTTTCGGTGTATAATGGGCCTTTTGAAGATCATTTTATTAAAGTAGTTAGAGTGCCTATTCCTACGAAGGGTAATGTAGCGAATGTGTTAAAGCAACTAGAAGAGTTGGTGATTGATCATAACATCGCCGGTTTTATTTACGAACCATTGGTTCAAGGTGCAGCGGGAATGAAAATGTATAAGGCAGAGCATTTAGAGCCATTGCTTGAGGTGTGTAAGCAGCACGAAATTATCTGTATAGCGGATGAGGTGATGACCGGTTTCGGGAAAACAGGAACTCATTTTGCATCTGATCAGATAAGTGTTAAGCCAGATGTTATATGTATGTCTAAGTCGCTTACGGCTGGTTTAATACCTATGGCTGTGACTAGTTGTACTCAACAAATTTATGATGCATTTTATAGTAATGATATGGGAAAGGGTCTATTTCATGCCCATACATATACTGCAAATCCTTTGTCATGTACTGCTGCTATAGCGGGTGTCGAATTATTGCTTTCTGAAAGTATTCAAAATGCGATTAAAAATATAAATGTGTCTCATATTCAATTTGGAAGATCTGTTGAGGATCATTCAAAAGTTACCAATATAAGAGTGCAAGGTGTCATTTTTGCTTTTGATTTGAATATTGAAATGGAACGTTATGGTGCGTTAAGGGATCAATTATTCGATCATTTTAAATCTGAAGGAGTGTTTCTTAGGCCTTTAGGGAATACTATTTATATTTTGCCGGCTTTTACAATTCTTAGTAAAGAATTAGATGCTATATACAATAGTATAAAGGTGCTTTTGGGTAAGGTATAACAAAAAATACCGAAGACATATAATGCCTTCGGTACTTCAATCTATTTAACTATTATATTGATTTACAACTTAAATCCAATTTTAAATATAGGTTGGGTTAAAAAGTTTGCTTGGAAGCTATCTGCTTTAGAATCGTCAAAACCTGCTCCGGCAGATTTTTCTACTCTTGTGTACGTAGAACCAGCTACATTAATCTGGATACCTATGTAAATATCCTCGTTAAAATAGTAGTCTATTCCAGAAAATAATTGACCTCCAATTCCAACTATAGTTGCACTTCTTGTTCCGAAAGTGTCACCATCTAGGTCAGGATTAAAGCTAGAATGCTTTCCGTAAATAAATGGTGTTGAAATCCCAGCATACGGTGATAATCTTTCGCTTCTTACGGCAAAATGATATTCGACACCTGGGATTACATTAATATCAAAACGTTCATCAGCATTTACGGCACTAACTTCTGGTATTAAATCAGGGACACCGTCAATAGTTTCTTGAGATGGTGTGTTGTTAAATATTATACCAGCTGAAAGTCTTAAGCCAATTTTTGGATTTAAAAAGTAACGGGCTTCAATACCAGCCATATTAAGTAACGAGTTACTATTGGTGCTCAATGTTCCAGTATTAGGAGTTTGGTTTGAGATGTTTCCTAAGTTATTGCGAGGAGCAGCAACTGGAGAAGCAAATTGACCTCTACCTAAAATTAATGAAAAGACTAAATCATTAGATTTATAAATATCAGATGGTGTAGACTGTGCAAAAGAAACATATGATAATAATAGGAAGCAAGCACAAGAAAAATATTTTTTCATAATAAAATATTTATAAGTGAATAAATAAGAGGTGCTTAGTAATGTTTAATAAACACCTCTCTCTCTTTTAATTAAAGTGCTTTAACTAAGGCATCATATATGGCCTTTCTTTGAGTAAGTTCCACATTTAAGTTTTCTATGTCGCTATCGATATCTGCTAATTCAGAGTTTAACTGAGCTAAACGTGCATTTAAAGTGGCAACATTACCTCTTTCTCCTTCATTTTCGGCTTCTAAGTCAGCAATAGCTCTTTCTTCTTCACGGATATCATTTGTTAAATTTTCAATTGATTCTTCAAAGTCAGAAACATCGCCATTTTCTAAAGCTTCTAATTCGTCTTCTAAACTAGTTTTTGCGTTTTCTAAGATACCTATTTCAGTATCATTGATATCAATATCTGTTTGAGCATTGTCAACAGCAATACCAGTTTCTAATACAGCATTTGAAAGTGCTACTAAAGCATCTTGGTTTGGTGCATCAATACTAGCTATTTCAGCTTCTAAATCAGTAATGTTTGCTGTTGCTGTTGCTATATCTTCTCTTGCGTCAGTAACTTCTTGTTCTAAATCAGAAATGTTTTCAGCAATATTTGCAAGTAGTTCTCTTTGACCGTTTAGTGCATTGTTTGCGGCAGTAGCATCATTAGTTGCAGTTTCAAGGTTATTTTCTGCCTCGTTAATAGCATCAATAAACAAATCAAAGGCAGCGCTTCTGTTATCAAGAGCTTCAACTGCTTCTTCTAATTCTTCTTCAGCTGCTTCTAATTCTTCTTCAGCTTCTTCTACTGCTTCTTCAAAATCTGTGTCATCTTCATCAGGATTAGCTTCTGAAAATGCATCAAGATTTGCTATGGCTAAGGATAAGTTTGCTACAGCACCTGTAAGGTCTGAGGTCAATTCGTTAACCTGATCTTCACCCTCTTCTATATTGTATTCGTCTTGAGCTTCTAGTACATCACTAAGTTCATCAACTCTATCTGATTGTGCATCTCTTGCAACATCTAAATCATTATCTAAATTACCTTCAATGATTTCCTCAGCATCTTCTTGCTCTCTAGCAGCATCAATCTCAACTTCGGTAGTCTCTATTAATTGCTCAGCAGCATCTATTTCATCATTAGCGTTATCTATTTCGGTATTTAATTCATCAATACCACCTATTAATTCATTAGCTTGAGATAACTTATTCTGTGCTTGTTCTTGAGCTTTTTCTAAGTTTATTAATGTGATATTTAAAGCTACTTCATTCGCTTCTAAAGCTTCGATTTCAGTAGTAGCCTCATTAACAGCTTCAGTTAGTTTAGCAACATCACCATCAGCGCTAGTTAAAATTTCTAATGCAGTTTGCTTCATAGCAATCTCAGCATTCATTTCTTCGATTATTGCATTTGAAGCAGCTATAGCAAAATCATTATCAACTTTAGCTCTAGCGATATCAACTTCTTGTTGAGCAATCTCAGTTTCTTTACCTGCCTTATCAAATTGTTTTTCTGTTATATCAGAAAGTACACCAGTAAATTCTCCGTATGCTTCAGAAATATCAGTTAATCCCTGATCCCTTAAGTCTTCTTCTATTTCTTTTAATCTATTATCAAGAGCTTCTTGAGCATCAGCTAAATCAACTTTATCATTTATAGCGTCTAATTCAACAGCTAGTGCAGCAGCTCTTTCAATTGTTTCTTGGTTTGTTGCTTCTTGTATTTCAGTAGTTGCTTTTCTAAGTTCAGCAACTTCATTTTGGATTACTTGTCCAGCTGTTATAGCTTCTTGTTGTGCTACTTGTGCTTGTTTTACAGCAGTTTCAGCTCTTGTGTCTTCAGCTTCAGCACTTATTAATTCTGCTTGTGCTTTGCGAATTTCTTTTACTTCTTGAGAAACTTCATCGTCTACACAAGAATTTAATAATAATGGGAATGCTAATAATAGGACTAGATTCCTTTTTGATATAACATTGATTTTTTTCATAACGTTTATGTTGGGTTATAGGTACAAACCTATGGATATTTAATAGTTTATGTAACTATAAATAGATAAGACGTTAATAAAATCGTTATTAGTTCGTTAAACTTAGATGTTTTATTTTAAGTGATTGTTTATGAGGAGTTTGTGTTTTATTTATTTGCATTTTAGTTCCTGGAGTAGATTTTTCCTACTATTTATTAATTTTAATAGACAAAAGGTGTTTTTGTCTATCTTAGTGACTTCTTGTCGGTGTTTTTTTTGAAAAATTATTGTTTTGAAGGTGTTTTTTTTGATTTATAATTAAATTATTTTAGTCTAATTTGTTATCCTTTCAATGTTTGATTTGTTGTAAATGACTCTAAATTGTTGTTTTTGTTAAGAAAAGCTATTTAAGTATTCCGTTAGTTTTTAAAATAGGAGACTTAGTAAGAATTGAGCGTAAAAAAACCGTCTTTCTGTACAGAAAGACGGTTTAGCTTATATATTAAAAGATTTTTACATCATTCCTGGCATACCACCACCCATTGGGGGAGCAGCTGGAGCGTCTTCTTTGATATCTACTAAAGCACATTCAGTAGTTAAGATCATACCAGAAACAGAAGCGGCATTTTCTAAAGCTACACGAGTTACTTTTTTCGGATCGATAATTCCGGCTTCAAGCATATTTACATACTCTTCAGTTTTTGCATTATAACCGAAGTCAGCATCCCCTTCTATTACTTTTGAGATAACAACAGAACCTTCACCACCAGCATTTTCTACAATAGTACGTAATGGAGCTTCGATAGCACGATTTACAATTTGAATTCCTGTTGCTTCATCTGCATTAATCGTGTCAACATTTTCTAAAGCTTTTTTAGCACGAACCAATGCAACACCACCACCAGCAACAATACCTTCCTCTACAGCAGCACGAGTTGCGTGTAAAGCATCGTCTACGCGGTCCTTCTTTTCTTTCATTTCTACTTCACTAGCGGCACCAACATATAGTACAGCAACACCACCAGCAAGCTTAGCTAAACGTTCTTGTAGCTTTTCACGATCGTAATCAGAAGTTGTAGATTCGATTTGTGCTTTAATTTGATTTACACGGTTTTTGATAACGTCTTCTTCTCCAGCACCATTTACAATAGTAGTATTGTCCTTATCGATAGTTACTTTTTCAGCAGTACCTAATAATTCGATTGTAGCGTTTTCTAATGTAAATCCACGTTCTTCAGATATTACAGTTCCTCCAGTAAGGATAGCGATATCTTCTAGCATTGCTTTACGTCTGTCACCAAATCCAGGAGCTTTCACTGCTGCAATCTTTAATGCACCACGTAGTTTATTTACTACTAAAGTAGCTAGCGCTTCTCCGTCAACATCTTCAGCAATAATTAATAAAGGCTTTCCTGTTTGAGCCACAGGCTCTAGAACAGGTAGTAAGTCCTTCATGGCAGAAATTTTCTTGTCGAAAATTAAAATATAAGGACTCTCTAATTCAGCAATCATTTTTTCACTATTTGTAGTGAAGTATGGAGAAAGATATCCACGGTCAAATTGCATTCCTTCTACAACGTCAACATAGGTGTCTGTACCTTTAGCTTCTTCAACAGTGATTACACCTTCTTTACCTACTTTTTCGAAAGCAGTAGCGATCAATTCACCAATAACATTGTCATTGTTGGCAGAGATAGAAGCTACTTGCTTTATTTTCTCAGAAGAACTACCAACTTCCTTAGCTTGACTTAGTAAGTCAGCTGTTAAAGCCTCTACAGCTTTATCAATACCGCGTTTCAAATCCATAGGATTTGCACCAGCAGCTACGTTCTTCAGACCTTCTTTAACGATAGCTTGAGCAAGTACAGTAGCTGTAGTTGTACCATCACCAGCAAGATCGTTAGTTTTAGAAGCGACTTCTTTAACCATTTGTGCTCCCATGTTTTCAAGAGCATCTTCTAATTCGATTTCTTTAGCTACAGAAACCCCATCTTTTGTTACCGTTGGTGCTCCAAAAGCTTTACTGATTACTACATTACGACCTTTAGGTCCTAAAGTTACTTTTACTGCATTTGCTAATGCATCCACTCCACGCTTAATACCGTCACGAGCTTCAATATCAAATTTTATTTCTTTTGCCATTTTATTTTTCTGCTTATACTGACAACTTTGAGCTTCGAGCCTCCTGTTATCAGCTTGTTAATTTTGTTTTAGTTAGGGATCCTGCAAAGAGATTTCAACTATTAGTAAATACTTCTTTTAAATATTGCTGACGCCTAAGTGCTGATACCCGATACTCTATTTATACAATTGCAAGAATATCTTCTTCACGCATGATAAGGTAATCTACTCCGTCATGCTTCAATTCAGTACCTCCATATTTGCTGTATAACACAGTGTCACCCACTTTTACAGTCATTTCGTGATCTTTTTTGCCATTTCCTACAGCTACAACATTACCTTTTTGAGGTTTTTCTTTGGCAGTGTCAGGGATGTATATTCCTGAAGCAGTTTTGGTTTCCGCAGCAACCGGCTCGATAAGTACGCGGTCTGCTAATGGTTTAATAGAAACTCCCATGAATTATAGATTTTAATGATTAATTTATTAATAAAAACGATTTCGAAAATGCAGAAAATATGCCAGCTAAAGATAGTATGACAAATTGAAATAAAAAATGCCGACTTGTCAGTTGCAAATCGGCATTTTAAAGATTGTATAGTTCAGTAAGATTTATTCTTCTGCTTTTCCTTGATCAATAATTGGGTTTTCGATAGGGTTTTCAATTCCATCGCTTTCTCCAACTTTCGAGTCTTGTACTCCGCGTCCATCCATGATAGATACGTTAGAAGCCAAGATTAATACTAAAAGTAATCCAGCTAGCCACCAAGTGCTTTTATCTAAAAAGTCTGTTGTTTTTTGTACACCACCCATTTGCTGACCACCACCAAATGAAGAAGATAATCCTCCTCCTTTAGGGTTTTGTACCATGATAACTAAAATAAGTAGTAAAGCAACTACTATAATTAATCCTAAAAATATTGCGAACATATTGTCTATGTATTATTTATTAGCTTGTAATTTCTCGATTTTTCGAATCTGGTCAGCAAAGAAACCACTTTTTTCGGGATTTTTCAAACTTAAAATCTTATAAGCTTGAATTGCCTTTTTGTAGTTGTGTTGAACTAAATAAACTTTTGCTAAAGTCTCTGTCATCAGGTCATTAGGGTCGGTGTTATTTAGCTTTGCTAGGTTTATTTGGTTCTCCACTTTTTTAAGCGGAGCTATTTTGGGAGTGTTTTCAATAAATTTATCGATGAGATCACTCGATATTTTTTTCTTCTTGGGAGGGTTATGAATTTCAACTATTTCACTAGTTTCAATATTACTATTGTTAGTCTCCTTCAGAGTTGGATGCGTGCGATGTACTACTTTTAGTGAGCTAAGTTTTAACCATTCATTAAAAGAGTGTATTTCGTTTTTGTCGAAATCTAAAGGCTGTTGGGTTAGCTCTTCTCGTATAGAGGTAACTTCTATTTCTTCTTTAGGTTGAAATAATTCAGGGTCATTTATTTGATATACTTCTGACTCACTTAATGTATCATAAGGTGTGGAAATAACCTCTTCGGAAACCTGTGTAGCTATTTCTGATTCAACTTTGAGATTAGTAAGTTCTTCTTTGGTATTAAAGTTAATGTTGTCAGATGTGTGAGACTTTTTTTCTTCGTTATTTGATTTTTCATTTTTGAATAAAGGAGAGGTTATAAAGTCAAATAAAATAGCCCTATCTGTAGTATAGGCTGCTGTTTCTTTAAGTCTTTGATTGTATAAATAACTACCGTTATCTTTTAAGATTTTTAATTGTAATGTTCGAGCAGCTTGAAAATAAGGGTATTTATTGATGATATAGTTTAATACTGGCAAATCTTGAGTAGTTAAGAGCTCAGGATGTTCTAAGTATGTGTTTATTGCCTTGATATCCATATTACCATTTAGCTAACGTTGCATTTACGATATCTTGAGTGATACGTTCAAATATAGTTTGATGAGCAGTATCAAGGTCGTCGCCAACCAGTATTTGATTTGCCTCAGAATCAAAAAAGAAAGAGAAAGTTTGTTCGAGATCGTTGTTTTCGTCTTTTGTATCGTAGTATCTTAATCGTACAGCAATTGTTAATCTGTTCTGAGCTGTCTGGTTGCCAGATACAGAAGTTTGTGGCGCTTCGTAGTAGTTTACAATTTCTCCTTCGTAAACGATGTCTCCATTTTTTGTTACCAAATCTAAATTAGTTTGATTTAAAATGAAATCTTGTAGTAAAATTGTGAAATCACGATCTATTCCTGGAATTACATTTAATGACTCATTGGCGAATTGACGTACTTCAAAAGTTTTTACTTCAGGAGAAATAGAAATACCACTAAAGGAGTATACTCCGCACCCAACTAAAAGTACAGTTAAAAATGAGAATAATGTATATTTAATAAAGCGCATTAAAGATCGTATTGTTTTATTTTTCTATATAAGGTACGTTCGCTAATACCTAATTCTTCAGCGGCTAATTTACGTTTTCCATGATGTCTTTCTAGAGACTTTTTTATAAGTTCCAATTCTTTGTCATGAAGAGATAGTGTTTCTTCTTCTTCAATTTCTTCAGCGAAATGATATTTGTCGTCAACAACATTGGTGTTATTAGTGCCGTTTGCAGGTGCTATTTGGAGGTATTCTTGGTGTGTTTCTGCTTGGTAATTGGATTCTGGATAATTGTCATTTTCGACTATAGTAGCAGGCGCGACCTCATTTCCGTAAATTTTGTTGATTAATTGTTCGTGGTCCTTTTGTACAGACGAACTACCATTTTTCATCAATTCTAAAGTGAGTTTTTTAAGATCACTTAAATCACTTTTCATATCGAATAAAACCTTATATAAAATTTCGCGCTCGTTATTAAAATCAGAGTTAGAAGACTGTTTTTCTATTACTGATGGTAAATTCCCTCCAATATTAGGTAGGTATTGGTGTAATGAGCTGCTGGAAATATTACGCTCTTGTTCTAGTACAGAAATTTGTTCGGCAACATTTCGTAGTTGTCGAATATTTCCATTCCAGTGGTATTTCTCTAATACAGGTATGGCATCATCCGATAAGCGTATTGTTGGCATATTATACTTAGTGGCAAAATCTGCCGCAAATTTTCTAAATAATAAATGAATATCGCCTTTACGTTCTCTTAAAGGAGGAAGTTGAATTTCAACGGTACTTAATCTGTAATATAAATCTTCTCGAAATTTGTTCTTTTTGATGGCTTCAAACATATTAACATTTGTAGCGGCTACAATGCGAACATTTGTTTTTTGAACTTTTGAAGATCCAACTTTTATAAATTCTTTATTTTCAAGTACGCGCAAAAGGCGTACTTGTGTTGTTAAGGGTAATTCACCTACTTCATCTAGAAAAATAGTTCCGCCATCGGCTTCTTCGAAATATCCACGACGGGTTTGTGTGGCTCCAGTAAACGCTCCTTTTTCGTGTCCAAACAATTCGCTATCTATAGTTCCTTCGGGGATAGCACCGCAGTTAACGGCAATAGATTTCCCGTGTTTTCTATGTGATAATGCATGAATAATTTTAGGAATACTTTCTTTACCAACTCCACTTTCTCCAGTGACAAGTACAGAGATATCAGTAGGGGCTACTTGAATTGCTTTTTCAATAGCGCGATTCAATCCCAGGTCGTTTCCTATAATTCCAAAACGTTGTTTTATAGCTTGTACTGATTCCATTTTTTAAACTCCTAATTGTTTTTTGAGTATTCTACTGCTTCTCCGATTAAAGTTCCACTGGTGCAATCAGTAATTTTTACATTCACAAAATCACCGACGTTATATTGCTCTTTAGGAAAAACGACAACAACATTCTGACTGTTGCGTCCGCTCCATTGTTTGTCAGATTTTTTACTTTCTTTTTCAATCAATACTTCACAAGTCTTACCTAAAAACTCATCATGTCTTATTTTGCTGTGCTTTCGTTGTAGAGTTTGTATTTCGGTAAGGCGTCTTTTTTTGATATCTTCAGGAACATCATCGTCCATTTTTCTTCCAGCCATTGTGCCTGGTCGTTCGGAATAGGCAAACATGAATCCATATTCATATTTTACGTATTCCATTAAAGATAATGTGTCTTGGTGATCCTCTTCAGTTTCAGTAGGGAAGCCAGAGATGATATCTTGAGAAATAGCACATTCCGGAATCAATCGCTTAATATTATCAATTAATGTAAAGTAATCTTCTCTGGTGTGTTGTCTATTCATTTCTTTAAGAATGCGATTACTTCCGCTTTGAATAGGTAAGTGTATATAATTGCAGATATTTCTGTGCTTAGCCATTATTTCAATAACATCTAAAGTCATGTCTTGTGGATTTGATGTAGTGAATCGAAGGCGAAGCTTAGGATATTTAGTGGCAACCATATCCATTAGCATAGCAAAATTTGTTGCTGTAGCTTTTTGTAAATCACTAGCTTTTTCGAAATCTTTTTTTAATCCCCCACCATACCATAGGTAGCTATCTACATTTTGACCGAGTAATGTGATTTCTTTAAAGTTTTTATTTACTAAGTCGTCAATTTCCTCCATAATACTTTGTGGATCTCGACTGCGTTCGCGTCCTCGGGTAAATGGTACTACACAAAATGTGCACATATTATCGCATCCGCGAGTAATCGAAACAAATGCAGAAACTCCGTTGCTTTGTAAACGGACAGGAGCTATATCTCCGTATGTTTCGTCTCTAGAAAGAATAACATTAACAGCATCACGTCCTGCTTCAACTTCTTGTAATAAATTTGGTAAATCTTTGTAAGCATCTGGGCCTACAACCATATCTACTATTTTTTCTTCCTCAAGAAATTTGTCTTTTAATCGTTCAGCCATACAGCCAAGAACACCTACTTTCATATTAGGATTCTTTTTCTTCTTTACAGCATTGTATTTTTGTAATCGTTTGCGAACGGTTTGTTCAGCTTTGTCACGGATAGAGCAGGTGTTGACTAATACAAGATCAGCTTCTTCAAGGTTGTCTGTTGTGTTAAAACCTTCTGTTGCAAGTATTGAGGCAACTACCTCGCTGTCGCTGAAATTCATTTGGCATCCGTAGCTTTCGATGAATAATTTTCGTTTATTCAGTTTGTTAGCTTCTAATACTAAGGCTTCTCCTTGTTTATTTTCGTCTATCGTCTTTTCCATGGCCTAGAAAACAATTTTACCACAAATTGTGGTCGAAATTATTGAGTATTCGTTTCTGGTTAAATTTTTTAATGATTCCATAATGTATTAATAAGGAAAGCATTGTCTTTTGGGTCAGCAAATATAGTACATAAATCTAATGAAATGACAATATGTCAGTGTGAATTGTTTTTTAAATAAAGAGGAAATAAATTGATTTAGATTGTAAAGAAGTGGCAGGACGTCTTTAATTAATCTTTAAAAGTGAGCTTTCTCGAGGGGTAGTTTTGGAAAGCTAACTAAAATTGACCTACTTTTGTTTTGATAAAAGACTGACCTATGGCGAAAAATCTCGTAATCGTGGAGTCCCCTGCAAAGGCAAAGACGATCGAAAAGTTTCTTGGAAAAGATTATACAGTACACTCAAGTTTTGGGCATATAGCTGATTTGCCTTCTAAAGAGTTGGGGGTAGATGTAGATGGAGATTTCAAGCCCAAGTACATAGTATCTACTGATAAAAAAGCAGTGGTCAAAAAGTTAAAAGACCTTTCTAAAAAAGCGGAAATGGTTTGGTTGGCAAGTGATGAGGATCGAGAGGGAGAGGCAATTGCTTGGCATCTTGCAGAGTCTTTGAATTTAGAAAAGTCAAGAACAAAAAGAATTGTTTTTCATGAGATTACTAAGTCAGCTATATTAAAGGCAATAGATAATCCAAGAGAGATTAATTATGATCTTGTAAATGCACAACAAGCTAGACGTGTTTTAGATAGATTGGTTGGGTATGAGCTTTCTCCTGTGTTGTGGAGGAAAGTAAAAGGAGGTTTGTCTGCTGGTCGTGTTCAGTCTGTTTCTGTTCGTCTTATTGTAGAAAGAGAAAGAGATGTGTTAGGTTTTGAGACTAAAGGGTCTTATCGTATTGATGCAGAATTTGTTGCTTCCGGAAAAAGATTTAAAGCAAAGCTTCCTAAGCAATTTAAGAGTAAAGAAGAGGCTCAAGCTTTTCTAGAAAGTAATATAGGTGCAAATTTTAAAGTAGCTGATTTAACTAAAAAACCAGCAAAAAAGTCACCAGCACCACCATTTACAACATCTACGTTGCAGCAAGAAGCAGCTCGAAAATTATATTTTTCCGTTTCTAAAACAATGAATATGGCTCAGCGTCTTTATGAGGCAGGTTATATTACATATATGAGAACAGATAGTGTGAATCTATCTAAACAAGCGCAAGAAGGTGCTAAAGCTGAGATTATAACGGCTTATGGAGAAGAATTCTCTAATCCGAAAAATTATACAACAAAAAATAAAGGAGCTCAAGAGGCTCACGAAGCGATTCGGCCAACTAATTTCGCAAGTCATACTGTTGATGCCGAATATGATCAAAAGCGTTTGTATGAGTTAATTTGGAAACGTGCAATTGCTTCACAAATGAGCGATGCCAAATTAGAGCGTACTAATGTTCGTATTGAAGCAGATAAGCACAGCGAGGTGTTTACTGCGAATGGGGAAATGATCAAGTTTGAAGGTTTTCTGAAAGTGTATTTAGAAGGTCATGATGATGAAGATCAAGAAGAAGATGGGATTCTACCTGCAATGAAGGTGAATGATGTGTTAGTTAATAACTATATCAAAGCTACTGAGCGATTTTCTAGACCTCCAAGTCGCTTCACTGAAGCAGCTTTGGTGAAAAAACTTGAGGAATTAGGTATTGGTAGACCTTCTACTTATGCACCAACAATTTCTACAATTCAAAATAGGAAATACATTAAAAAAGGAGAGAATGAGGGTTCTGAAAGAACGTACGCTCAACTTTTATTGAAAAATGATAGCTTAAAAGAAGTAGAGCTTACTGAAAAGACAGGGGGAGATAAAGGAAAATTAGTGCCTACTGATATAGGTATGGTGGTTAATGATTTCTTAGTAGCCCATTTTTCTTCGATATTAGATTATAATTTTACGGCAAAAGTAGAGCAGGATTTTGATGCGATTGCTTCAGGAGATGAAGAGTGGACGAAAGTAATGAAGTCTTTTTATAAAGATTTTCATCCCGTGGTAGAAGATGTAGCTCAAAATGCAGAACGTGAGGTAGGAGAAAGAGTGTTGGGTACAGACCCTGATTCAGGAAAACCGGTTAGTGTGCGTTTGGGTAAATTTGGGCCTATGGTGCAGATTGGAACAGTAGAGGATGAGGAAAAACCGCGTTTCGCAAGCTTAAATCCAGGGCAAACACTAAGTAGTATTACTTATGAAGAGGCAATGGATTTATTTAAATTGCCAAAAGATTTAGGGGAATATAAAGGGGAGTCAGTTTCTGTTGCTAATGGTAGGTTTGGTCCATATGTTAAATTTGGTGCTAAGTATGTTTCTTTAGAGAAGGGGGAAGATCCTATGCAGGTTACATTTGAACGTGCGCAAGAGCTTATCGTTGCTAAAGAAAAAGCTGATGCTCCAATTTATGAGCATGATGGATTGCCTGTACAAAAAGGAACAGGGCGTTTTGGTCCATATTTGAAATGGAACGGTTTGTTTATTAATGTGAATAAGAAGTATGATTTTGATAATTTATCAAATGAAGAGATCGTATACCTTATTGAAGAAAAGAAGCAAAAAGAAATAGATAAAGTAGTCCATAATTGGGAAGATGAAGGTATTCGTGTTGAAAAAGCTCGTTGGGGGCGTCATAATATCATAAAGGGCAAGATTAAGATAGAATTACCTAAAACAGTAGACGCTGCGGCATTAGCTTTAGATGAAGTGAAAGCATTAATAGAGCAAAAAGCACCTAAGAAAAAAGCGCCTGCTAAAAAGAAGGCGGCAACTAAGAAAACAACTACACGCAAGAAAGCTGCTAAATAATGAACTTTGAGTTTTTATCGCCTTTGCCAATGGCTACGAGGCTTTTTGTTGATGAATTACCAGATTATACTATTGGTAGGTCGGTAATATTGAATACTGAAGATAGAGATGATATTGAAGTAAAGAAAGGGGATGTTGTTATTTTTAGTGTTAATGAGACTAGAAATGTTCAGGGTTCTCAAAATGCTAATTTCGAGCAGGCTAGAGAGGAGTTTTATAGTTTGTATAAAGGTAATTGGGATGTAAATATTATCGATTTAGGAGAGGTTTTGTCGGGGGCATCTGTTAGTGATACTTATTTTGCTGTTACTCAATTGGTCGCTTTTATACATGATAAAGAGGCTATTTCGGTTATGCTTGGTGGAGGGCAAGATTTGGTTTATGCGAATTATAGAGCTTATCCGCAAGAGGGAGATATGGTTAATATCGTCAATATTGATAATAAATTTGATCTAGGGAATATTGAATTACCAATATCAAATAATTCTTATATTGGAAAAATAGTAGTTGATAAGCCGTATAATTTATTCAATTACACTAACTTGGGCTTTCAGAGTTATTTTGTAGCGCCTGAGGAATTAGATGTTATGGAGAGGATGTTTTTTGATGCATATCGTTTAGGTAATGTTTCGTCAGATATCTCTCAGACAGAAGCTATTTTAAGAGATGCTGATATTGTTTCTGTTGATATGAATGTTGTTGAGGCTAGTTTTTACGGAACTTCCCCTAATGGTTTTTCTGGAAAACAGATTTGTGCATTATGTCGTTACGCAGGTATTAGTGATCGGTTAAATAGTTTTGGTATATACGAGTTCGATTCGAAAATGTGTACACCTGCAAGTAATATGCTTTTAGCTCAAATGCTATGGTATTTTGTTGAAGGTGTCTGCGCGAGATGGAATGAGTTAGGGGGTGTTGATGAGTTGGATGTAATTCAATATCAAGTGCCTGTAGAAGAAGAGATTTTAGTATTTTATAAAAGTCAACTAACAGGACGCTGGTGGTTAGATTTGTCTACTTTTGAAAAAGAAGATAATAAATTGGTTCATGGTGCGTTATTACCATGTACAAGTCAAGATTATACGGACGCTTGTAATCAAAAAATACCTGAACGTTGGTATAAGGCAAGAATGAAATATGAAATCTAATAAATTTCATATTATCGATTTTTGATTTAAATAATTGTTTTTTTAAAAATTAAATAATAGGTTTACTACCTTGAAATTTAGAAGATCTTAACCTAAGATAAGTTATGAAGAAACTCTTGATAATTTCAGCTGCCCTAGCTGTATTGATTAGTTGTACACCCTCTAATACGGGACAATTGATCGGAGTAAAAGGAAAGTCATGGCATCCAGAAAAGCCACATGGAATGACATTGGTGCCTGGTGGAGCTTTCATTATGGGTAAGTCAGATGAAGACCGTGCGGGATTATTAAATGCCCCAACAAAGACAGTGACTGTTCGATCATTCTATATGGATGAAACGGAAATCACAAATTCTGAATACCGACAATTTACAGAGTGGGTTAAGGATTCTATTGCTTTGTTTGAGTTGGCTAAGTTGGCAGATGATGTTGGTAAGACTACTGAAGATGAGGGTATTGGTCAGTTTGCTTTTAGGAATACTGATGAGGAAGAATTAAATGAATACCAGAAATATGTTAAAGATAATTATGAAGGTTTAGGGGAAACGGGCTATGAAGGTCGTCCTTTAAATTGGGATAATGATCCGGATGATATGCCTTTTGAAGAATATGATGAATATATAGCAGAAGTTATGGATTCGTTATATATCAGGGCTGAAGAATCTCATAATGGAGTTCGTATGTTTAAGATGGATAAATTAAACTATGACTACAAATGGTATGATGTAGAGGCTATGGCTCGATCTAGAAGCCGTGACTCTAAGAAATTCTTAAAAAGAGAATCTTTGCCGGTATATCCTGATACTACTGTTTGGATTCGAGATTTTAACTATTCATACAACGAGCCAATGCATGATCAGTATTTTTATCATGCCGCTTATGATGAATATCCTGTAGTGGGTGTTACTTGGGCGCAGGCTAGAGCTTTTTGTGACTGGAGAACAAAGTTCTTTAATGATAAAAGAAAGAAAAAACAAGATAGAGCATCACGTTGGAGATTGCCTACTGAAGCAGAATGGGAATATGCTGCTAGAGGTGGATTAGAATCTGGTTCATTCCCTTGGGGAGGGCCTTATGCTAAAAATGATAGAGGATGTTTCTTAGCGAACTTTAAGCCAATGCGAGGAGATTATGCGGCAGATCAGGCATTATACACTGTTGAAGCAAAATCTTTTGATCCTAATGATTATGGATTGTATAACATGGCAGGAAATGTTTCTGAATGGGTTGGTTCTTCATATGATCCAGCTGCCTACGAATACACATCATCTATGAATCCAAATACTAATGATGATGATAATGAACGTAAAGTAATTAGAGGAGGTTCTTGGAAAGATGTAGCATATTTTTTACAAGTGAGTACTCGTGATTATGAATATGCAGATTCTGCACGTAGTTATATCGGATTTAGAACGGTACAAGATTACCTCGGTACTGATATAACCGGAGGAGGAAAACCAGGAACTGTTGTTAAATAATTTGTTTAAAAGCCCCAACTTTTATTATATTTAATTAATACTTAATAACTTAACTAAAAAAGAAATTTATTATGGCAAAGTCAAACGCAGGTAAAAGAATTATGAATATGGTCTACGGTCTAGGAGCGGCTGTAGTAATTATAGGTGCATTATTCAAAATTATGCACTGGCCTTTTGGTAATGAGATGCTTATCCTTGGATTAGTAACAGAGGCTCTTGTATTCGTTATTTCAGCATTTGAATCTATTGATGATGAGTATGATTGGTCAATTGTATATCCAGAATTGGCAGGTGGTCAAGGAAAGACTAGGTCTAAAAAAGATGAGCCAAAAGACGAGCAAGGAATGTTGTCTAAGAAGTTGGATAACTTATTAAAAGAAGCTAAAATTGATTCTAATTTAATGGAAAGCTTAGGGTCTAGTATCCGTAATTTTGAAGGTGCCGCAAAAAGTATTGCGCCTACAGCTGATAGTTTAGAGTCACAAAAGAAATATAGCCAAGAGATGGTTTCTGCTGCGGCAAATTTATCTCAATTAAATTCAATTTATCAATCTCAATTAGCTGCAACAGAGCAACAAAATGAAGCTAATCAAGCAATCGCTGCAAATGCTACACGCTTGAAAGAGCAAATGGAAAGCTTAGCATCGAACCTTTCTTCATTGAATGGTGTTTATGGTGGTATGTTATCTGCAATGA
This sequence comes from uncultured Aquimarina sp., assembly GCA_947493035.1. GTDB lineage: Bacteria > Bacteroidota > Bacteroidia > Flavobacteriales > Flavobacteriaceae > Aquimarina. The sequence goes on along the minus strand of CANLOW010000004.1, from coordinate 160,783 downwards.
ATAAAAAGTAATTGATTGTTAATCCATTTGTTTAATAAATAGAATAAAAAGAAAACATGGCAGGAGGTAAATTATCTGCAAGGCAGAAAATGATCAACCTAATGTATTTAGTATTCATCGCAATGATGGCGCTAAATATGTCTAAAGAGGTGTTAGCCGCTTTTGGATTGATGAATAAGAAATTAGAGCAATCTAATGAAAGAACAACAGAGCGTAACGTAGCTTTCTTATCAGATCTTGAAAAGAAAGTTGAAGAACAGCCAGAAAAATATAAGCCAGAATTAGAAAAGACTAAAGCTGTAGGGAAATTATCAGATGATTTAATAGCATACTTAGAGAAAACTAAAGAGGTTATTTTGTCTGATGTTCCAACTGATAAAAGAGAAGATTATCAGACTATGGATAAATCTAATACTTTAGATGAGTATTTCTTTAAAGGAGGTCAAGTAACTCCAGCTGGGGAAGAATTCATTAGTAAAGTTAATGCTTACAGAGAAGGTATTAATAAAGAGTTAACAGCTCCTGGTTCTACTACTGATTTTTCGGAAATTATTAAGTCTGTTAATGCTGATTTCTCTACTGAAGATGTGATAAGCAGAGATGGTGTGAAGAAAAATTGGTTAAGATATAACTATGAAGGTTTTCCAATGGTTGCATCATTAACAAAGCTTACACAAATGGAAAGCGATGTTAAGAAAGATCAATCTGAAATCTTATCAGCAATTTTAGGAGGTAAGCTTAAGTCTGAAGTGTCTCTAACAAATTTTGAAGCTATTGTAGTTGCTGATAAAACTGCATTCTTTTCGGGTGAGCGTTTCAAAGGTAAAATTGTTTTAGGAAAAAAAGATAAAACATTACGTGCTCACAAAGTTGTTGTTAATGGTAAAGAGCTTTCGTCAGATTTGATGCAAGACGGTCAAACAATCTTAGATTTCCCTGCGGGTAATCCTGGGGATAGGAAAATTAAAGGTGAATTTCAATTTAAGGAAGGAGATTCTATAGTAACAATTCCAATTGAAAGTTCTTATTCTGTGATTCCAGCTCCAAACGCTGCTGTAATTTCAGCGGATAAAATGAATGTAGTATATCGTGGAGTGCAAAATCCAATGACTATATCAGTCCCTGGAGCTTCTAACGTAGTTGCTAGTGCCCCTGGATTAAAAAAATCTAGTGGTAGTAAATATGTAATGAATGTTACTAGTTTGAAACAACGTGAGGTTAAAATTAATGTTAAAGCTTCTGTGAATGGAAAGTCATTCCCAAGTAGTAGAACATTCCGTATAAAGGATATTCCTAGACCTGTAGGTACAGTAAGAGGTGAAGATGGTTCTGTGAAAATGACTAAGAATGCTTTAGCTATTTCTACAGTTGGTGCGATTTTACCAGATTTTGATTTCAATTTAAAATTGAGAGTAACAGGATTTAAAATAAAAGTACCAGGACAACCAACAGTTAGAGTTTCTGGAAGTAAATTAAACAGTCAAGCGCGTGCTGCCCTAAAACGTGCAAAAAGAGGAGAGTCTGTACAAATCTTCGATATCAATGCTAAATTAGCATCTGGTAGCTCTTATAGAGTGAAGAAAGTTTCTCCAGTAATCATTGAATTGACAAATTAATCTATTTATGGTATTGAATGTTAAGCCGTTTTTAGTTTTTATCGCAAGTATTAGTTTTGCTGGTGGAATTTTTGCCCAAGCAAACCTTTTAAATGCTACTGATCCTGAAGAGATCGGGGTAAAGACTAAACAACAAGTCGAAAAAGATAATGATCGTCCTTTGGAGTACGGTTATGTAGATGATCGTGACGTATTGTGGGCTAAGACTACATGGGAAGCGATTGATCTTGATGAAAGAGTTAATTTTCCATTGTATTACCCAATCGATACAGTAAATATTGGATCCGATAGAAGGTCATTATATGATGTTTTGATTTCTACGATTAAATCAGGGAAATTGACGCATGTTTATACTGATTCTTATTTTACGGAGAAGCGTACATTGAAAGACTTACAGGCTACCATTCGAAAAGTAGATACCACTGATTTAGGTATTGAACAATTGAATGCAGGTGAAACTGTTTCAGCTGAATTCATCGAGTCAAGAGAGTTAAGTGCTCAAGATATTGCTGAATATCATATCAAAGGACTTTGGTATTTTGATAAGAGACAAGGAGAGTTGAAGTACCGTTTATTAGGTATTGCACCTGTTGCTCCTGATGTTAACTTTATCGATGATGAAGAGCCGGATTTAGTACCTTTGTTTTGGGTATATTTCCCACATGTAAGAGAGACTCTGCATAATGCAAAAGCATTCAATAGAAAAAATACTTATAAGCCTGTTTCTTTTGATCATATACTAAATTCGAGAAGATTTAGTAGTGTTATTTATCGAGAAGATAATGAACAAGGAGATAGAAAGGTAGAAGATTATATTAATGATAATGCATTATTACAGTTGTTAGAAAGTCAGCGAATCAAAGAGAGTATTCGTGATTTCGAACAAGATATGTGGAATTATTAAAAAATATAGTTTCTAAAAAAAATAAAACGCCTTTGCTTTTGCAAGGGCGTTTTTGTATTTATCACTTACGTTTATATTTATTATGAAATACGACTACATTGTTATCGGATTCGGCATAGCAGGAATGACTATTACTTTTCAATTAAAAAGAGAAGGTAAAAAGGTTTTAGTAATCGATGGTAATGAAATAAAAGCTAGTCATGTAGCTGCAGGTATGTATAATCCAGTTATTTTAAAACGTTTTAGTTTAGCTTGGCGTGCTACAGAGTTGTTAGATTATTCTAGGCTTTTTTATAAAGATTTGGAGGCTTATTTAGGATGTAGTACAACACATGAGTTACCTGTTTATAGGAGGTTTCATAATATTAAGGAACAAAATAATTGGTTTGAAGCAATAGATAAACCTTCATTAGCAAAGTACTTATCACCATATTTAAAAAATGATGATTCTAAAGCTATTGCCGCTCCTTTTAAGTATGGTGAAGTAGTTGGTACAGGAAGAGTCTTGGTAAAAAATATCTATGATAAGTTTAGAGCTGAATTAATTAAAGGAAATCATTTTTTGAATGAAGAGGTTAATTATGACACTATAGAAATTAATGACCATGGAATTTCTATCAATGGTTATGCTTCATCTAAAGTTATTTTTTGTGAAGGGTTTAGTATGTTGAAAAACCCATATTTCAATTATTTGCCTTTGAGTACAAATAGAGGAGCATACATTGTTTTTAAATGCAAAGATTTAAATTTAAATGTAGCTATCAAATCGCATTATTTTTTACTTCCTTTAGGTGATGGTATATATAAATATGGAGCAACATACCAGAATCATATTCAAATAAAAGAGGGAGCTAACCCTGAACTAGAAAAAGAATCTTTAGTAACTCAATTGGAAAGCTTGATTAGTGTTCCTTATAAAATCATAGATTTTGTTGCTGGTGTAAGACCAACAGTAAAGGATAGAAGGCCTTTGCTAGGGTCTCACCCTATTCATAAAAATTTAATTGTATTTAATGGTTTAGGAACAAGAGGTGTGACTCAGGCGCCCGATGCTTCAAGGGAATTGTACGATTACCTTGAAAGAAATAGTCAATTGCCAGATGAAATTGATATTACTCGTTTTCAAGATATGTACGATCAAATTTAAAAAATAAGTTTAGCCACACATTTCTAGAGAGTCTCATGATTACAGGTAGGGCTATTACTATTCCTCCTGCGATTAGGAAAAAAGTATTCAAGAAATTTAATTTAAATATATAGTATGCAATAAGGAAAAGTCCAATTCCTAAGCCTACTCCTATAGCGTAGCTGACATACATGGCGCCATAGAAAAATGAAGGTTCCATAGCGTATTTTGTGTTGCAATTGCGACATCTTTCATGCATTTTTAAAATGCTTTTTAAATGGAATGGGTTTTTATCCAAATACAAGTCATCATTTTGACATACGGGACACTTAGCGTTAATAATACTGTGTATTTTGTAACCTTTTAACATACTAAAATTGTTCTTGAAAATTAACTGTCGCTAAAGTGCTGCAACCTTTCATATTGTAGTAAAATTAAGGATATTTGTGTAAAAATTACTACATGCTTAATATTCATAATCTATCCATTTCATTTGCCGGAAGTTATTTGTTTGAAGATATCACTTATAAACTTTCTCCTGGAGATCGAGTTGGTTTAGTAGGTAAAAATGGAGCTGGAAAATCTACTATGTTGAAGATTCTATCGGGTGATTATGAGGCTGACACTGGTGAGATAGCTATTGATAAGAATGTTAAGATTGGATTTTTAAGGCAAGATATTGACTTTGTTGAAGGTAGGACGGTTTTAGAAGAATCGTATCAAGCTTTTGAAGAAATAATGAAGCTGGAAAAAGAAATAGCAGCGATCAATCAGCAATTAACAGAGCGTACCGATTATGAAAGTGATAGTTATGCTAAATTAATAGAAGATGTCAGTGATTTTAATGAGCGTTATGAAATTTTAGGAGGCTATAATTATCAAGGAAATACAGAGAGAGTACTTCAAGGTTTAGGTTTTAAATCAGAAGACTTTGATAAACTTACCGATACTTTTTCAGGAGGTTGGCGTATGCGTATCGAATTAGCCAAATTGTTACTTCAAAATAATGATATTCTTTTGTTAGATGAGCCGACAAACCATTTAGATATCGAATCTATAATTTGGTTAGAGCAATTTTTAACTTCATATACGGGTGCTGTTGTAATCGTCTCTCACGATAGAATGTTTTTAGATAATGTGACGAATCGCACTATTGAAATATCGTTAGGTAAGATTTATGATTTCAGTAAGCCTTATTCTAAATATCTTACCCTTAGGAAGGAGCTTAGAGATCAGCAAATAGCCACACAAAAGAATCAAGAAAAACAAATAGCTCATACAGAGAAGTTAATTGAAAAATTCCGTGCTAAGGCAAACAAAGCTTCTATGGCACAGTCTTTAATTAAGAAATTAGATAAGATTGATCGAATAGAGGTAGATGAGGATGATAATGCTGTGATGAGTATTAAATTCCCTGTAAGTATGCAACCAGGTAAAGTAGTCATAGAAGCGGAAGATGTTGGGAAATCTTATGGTGAAAAAAAGATATTACAAGGAATTGACTTACTGATAGAGCGAGGGGCAAAAACAGCTTTTGTTGGGCAAAATGGCCAAGGGAAATCTACATTAGCTAAGATAATAGTTAATGAATTAGACCATTCAGGGTCGATGAAGTTAGGCCATAACGTGCAGTTAGGTTATTTTGCTCAAAATCAAGCAGAATATCTTGATGGAGAAATTTCTATTCAAGAGACGATGATTAATGCGGCTAATGAAGAGACTAGAAGTAAAGTAAGAGATGTATTGGGCTCTTTTTTGTTTAGGGGAGATGATGTAGAAAAGAAAGTGAAAGTGCTTTCAGGAGGCGAGAGAAATCGTTTGGCTTTAGCGAAATTACTACTGCAACCCTTTAATGTATTGGTAATGGATGAGCCTACGAATCATTTAGATATAAAATCTAAAAATGTATTAAAGGCTGCATTGAAAAACTTTGAAGGAACCTTATTGTTAGTCTCTCATGATCGTGACTTTTTACAAGGTTTAACAGATACAGTATACGAGTTTAAGGATCAAAAAATAAAAGAGTATTTAGGAGATATAGACTATTATCTAGAAGAGCGAAAAGCTCAGGATATGCGTCAAATTGAAATACCTACACACAAAAAAGGAAATTCAAAACCTAAAGAGAAGCCTGTTTCTTATGAAAATGAGAAAAAAATAAAGTCGCTTAATAATAAAGTGAGTAATGCAGAGTCTAAAATTGCAAAGCTTGAGTCAGAAGTAGAAAAATTAGATAAAAAACTTGCCGCTGATTACGAGGCAACTATGGCTGACTCTGATTTTTTTGTAACTTATGAAAAAAAGAAAAAACAACTTCAAGAACAAATGGAGCTTTGGGAGAAGCTTCAAGAAGAAATAGAAATATTAAGTTAAAATTACTACTATGAGTATGAAATTTGAAGAAATTGACGTGAATTCACATGCCTTATCTTGGGTAGGCAAAATTCATTATGATTTTGGTTTTATAACCCAGAGTGCTTTTAAGAAAAATGGATTAGATCTTACTAAAGAAGAATGGTCTGTATTAAAGCGATTAAATGTAAATGATGGGCAACGTATGAATGATATGGCTTTTATTACCCATCGTGATAAAGTATCAATGATGCGAGTTGTAAATTCTATGGTTAAAAAAGGATTTATTATTCGTAGGTCGGATGGGCAAGATAAACGTGTAAACCGAATCTTTTTAACGGCATATGGAAAAGAGGTAACTGAAAAGGTTTTGCCAATTATGTATCAGTTAATTCCTGAGGTTCAAGAAAGCTTAAGTGTTGAAGAGAGGGAAATTTTGATTACAGCATTAAAAAAAGTGAAAGCAAGAATGGCTGAGATAGCTGAAGAACAAGGTTTGTTCTAGTAATTGCGTATATAAGTTTTCTGATTTAAATTTAATTTAGAATGGTAGAACATTTTTTTCAATGTCCATATTGTTGGGAGGAAATTTCAATGCTATTTGATAGTTCAATTAGAAATCAAGCTTATGTGGAGGATTGTGAGGTTTGTTGTAATCCTATTCAAATAAAAGTGATTTTTGAGGATTATGAGCTTATGAGTTGTCAAGCTTGCGGTATTGGGTAATAATGTGATTTGGTGTTGCGATTAGTTGATAAAAACGAAGTAAAACAATCATTTTTCACAAGCTTAAAACTGGCTTAACACTAAATTTATCTCAGCTTATTTTGTTAGAACTCGAAAAGCATTGTATATTTGCAGCACAAACATCGCGGGATAGAGCAGTAGGTAGCTCGTCGGGCTCATAACCCGAAGGTCACAGGTTCGAGTCCTGTTCCCGCTACTAAACTTAAAGCCTTACTTTTGTAAGGCTTTTTTTATGTTTTGCTAATCAAAAATACTAGAAGGCTAATATGGTCTTAAGTATTTTTAATTTGAGTTATATTGTAAAGAAAGTCAGACTTGTTTTAATTGATGCATAAGTGATCAATAAATACGAGATCACATAATGTATAAATTAATAAAATAAAGCAGCGTTTATGTTAAGAATACTTATTAAAGAGGGAGAGAATATCGATAGAGCACTTAAGAGATATAAAAGAAAGTGCAAAAACGTAAAACTGGTACAAGAGATCAGAGGGCGTAAACAATATGTGAAAAAATCTGTGAAAATGCGTGAGCAGATTAAAAAAGCTCAGCACAAAGCGAGATACATTCGCGAGCACAGTGACGATATATAGTGTTTCAATACGCTAATAAAAAGCCTTATTTCTCTACAGAAGTAAGGCTTTTTTTATGTCTATTCCCGAAATAAGTTGAAAATAGATCAACTTATTTATTAAAAATTCAGAAAAATTTGTACATAACTGTAAGCAACATGATTGCCGTTTTGATCATGAATTATCATTCTTTAGGTGATTACAAATTTTAGTATACGACTAGTTGTATTTGATGATATTTCCTCTTAATGGTCGTAGTATTTCGATGATATTATACCTGTTTCAATAGTAAATTTTCTATTTGATTAATAACACACCTGTAATGTTTTATTGTCTCGAGTTGTAGATAATATGCCGGTTTAGGCCTTAAGCTATAACGTTTGAAACATATGTGGTAGTAGAAATATTTAGTTTAAGATATTTTTGCTTCAAGATTAATTTTAAAATTTAATACATGTATAGATTTTTAATGCTTATACTGTGTTTTTGTGGTGTAATCTCAGCACAAACAAGCATAGTAGATTTTGAAGACAATGGTGATGGTAAGCTAGATGCTGTAGTAACTGCAGAGTGGACTACTGATCCCAATGTTCCTATAGTTACTGTAGAATCTAATCCTGATGTTTCAGGAGTTAATACTAGTGAAAATGTTGTAAAATATGTGGAAACTGTAAATTCCAATCAAGGGAATTCACTTCAGTTAGCCTTTAATGGGGAGACAGCTAGAACAGGTCATAATTTAACATCGGATAAATTTGTTAAATTTTTAGTGTATTCCAAGGATAGAACAGATTTCAATATTAGAATAGAATTAGGTAATGGAGGTTCAGCTCATTTCGAAGGTGAAAAGTCTATCTCTGTAGAATTAAATACTTGGACAGAAGTTGAATTTGATTTCACAGGAAATGATGATTCATCTATTATTAATAATGCTAATGGATGGATTTCTAATATTCGTATACATTTTGATGAGGGGACTCCGGGTCAGGGAGATACTTATTACGTTGATGAATATTCGACGTCATCTACTCCTAGTGTTGTAGAGGAAGTTGAGGGGCAGAAAATAGAAGTGCTAACTCAATTAGAGTTAGACTATAATGTATCTGGTAGTTTGTTGAAGAATTTCAAAGTAGAATTATTTACAGCTGAGGCTCTGGCAAATTTCTCTTTATATGCAAACGATAAACTTTTAGTGCACACGCTGAACTTAACAAATCCAGGTACTTTTGAATTTAATGAATTAGTAAATTTCCCTACTACAGGAAATGTAACTCTAAAAATGATAGCTTTTAAGAATGATATCACCTTAGTGAGCTATAGTTTTTCTGATGTTACGAATATGGTTTATCCTGAATTTGAGAATGTAACCCAGTCAGCACAAGTGGTAGACGTACCTAGTTTGAAATATGGAGGTCCAAGTATCGCAGATATGAATCAAGACGGTTATTATGATGTAATATTAAATAATCATAATGATTCGCCGAATAAATTGTATTGGAATGATGGAGATGAAACATTTACAAAATATGAGAATGTAAGATCGAGAAATGAAAATGATAGAGATTTGTCACTTGGTAAAATGATGGATTTACATGGGTCAGCACCTGGTGATTATGATAATGATGGAGATTTAGATTTACTAATGTCTATTGGAGGTGGAAATGGAACTAACCCCTCATCAAATATATTGTATAGAAATGATGATGGAGATCTTATTCGTGTAGATTCTGATGCAGGTATTACAGTAAATGCGAGAGGGCGTTCTCCTCGTTGGGTTGATTTAGATATGGATAAAGACTTAGATTTAATCCTTATAAATGCAAAAGCTACCAGAGAAACTAGTCAGCCACAACAAATTTTCTACGAAAATTTAGGTGATGGTACTTTTGAGGAAAAAAGAATTGAAGGTATTGAAGATGCTATTGCTGAACGTATTCTTGTTACGGATTATGATGGAGATCACATAGATGATGTTTTATTATTTTCTCCTTTGACATTATGGAAAGGTAATGGTGATTTTACCTTTACTAATGTTACTAATTCTGTACTACCAATATCGGCGAGAAATACAGGAAATATAATAGCTGCTTCTGATATTGATTTAGAGAACGATGGAGATTTGGATCTTTATCTAGCACGGGGTGTGGGATATTTCTTTATTTCTGAAGGAAATGCTGCAGATTTTTATGCAGAAGAAGAGCGCTTAGATGCTCGTCTTTCAGGTAGTGTTGGTGATCCAATTAATTTTGAATTGAAAGCAGAAGGAGCTATTGTTATTTCTGACTATGATGCTGTGTTTAGAAGTGTTTATGATGGGACATACCCTTTATTTATGGGTAATGCTAAAACACCAAAAGAATTGGATATTAGAACGGAGACTTTCGAAATTACTCCAGAGATGGCTGATGGTTTTCCTGCTGATAGAAGCGAGAATGGGATGTATATTGGACATATTGGTGGTGGAGTATGGAATATGGAGGTTGTAAGAAATCAAGACGTATTCTGGTCAATTCATTTTACACTAGATGGTGTAAATGATTTTATTCAAAATGGATGGACATCAGGAAACATAAATCAACAAGATATTTTATTGAGAAATGATGGCGGGACTTTTGTTGAAGTTTCTGAAGAGTGGAACATACCTAAAGGAGGAAATAATTGGGGAGTAACTCGCGGTGATTTTAATAATGATAGCTTCGATGATCTGATGATACAGCGTTTTGACTTTTTGAAAAATAGGCAAGCCGACTTCTTGTTGTTAAATGATGGAGGGAATACTTTTATGAGTACCACTTCTCATACAGCAACTAATCTTGGGACACGCAACCATGGGGATGGTAGTCAAGCTTTTGATTTCAATTTAGATGGTAATATAGATGTTTTAGTAGGAGATGATGAGTATGGATTGTGGCATTTGTATAAAAATACTTCGTCTAATGCAAATAATTATATCGAAGTAAAAGTCGGATACTCTCCTTTAGATAATGTGGATCAATATTCTGCGGAAGTTACATTGACAACAGCATCTGGAACTTATTTTAAAAGAGTTGGCTCAGCAGGAGCTTCACATTCTCAGAGTCTGTTAAATATTGTTCATTTTGGATTAGGATCTGATGAAATTGTAGAGAAAATAGAAGTAAGGTGGAGAAATGGAGAGGTAGTTACTTCTCTTAATCAACAAGTAAATCAAATTGTCGATTTAGATGATGCGCTTAGTGTATCTAGTTTCAATATAGAAGGTAGTATCAGTTTTTACCCTAACCCAGTGAAAGATAAATTATATCTAAATAAAGATTATGCTGTGGAATCAGCTGTTATATATGATGTTAATGGGAAAAAAGTATTTAATCAGTCATTAGATAATGAAAACGCAGTTAATGTTTCGAATTTAGAAACTGGTTTGTACTTTTTACATATAGGGAATAGTGTAGCTAAATTTGTAAAAGAATAGTGAATTAGTGTTGTTGTCGCTTTTCGAAGCGGAACCTCTTTAGTCAAGGTTTAATAGTTATGTTATATTTTGATTGAAGAACTAACCTCGGGTTTATTATAGATGGAATCAGATACGTTGTATTTGAGGTTTTTTCGAAAGGTTGTCGTAGGGCAACCTTTCTTTTTGTATTAACTATGTATAGTATGCTTAATTTTAAAGGTTTATAGTAGGTTTTTAATGGAATTTCAATTAGATAGCTTATGTATTAAAATCAGAATGGTTGATTTTGTTTATAAACTGATTAAGGAAATCATTTATGTATTTTTTGTTTGTATCTTCTTTTCTTGTAACGATATAGTGTGTTCTGCGTAAGCCTGATTTTCCTAGTGGTTTAAAAACTATATTTTCTGGCAATTTTAATTTTGATAAGGCCCATTTAGGGAAACAAGTAATACCGATATTAGATTCTATCATCTCTAAGGCTACCTCTGTTAATGGTATGGCAGAAATTTTTTGCGGTTTAACATTATTTGGCTTTAGAAAGTAATTGTATACAGATACACTATCGAGTGGATATGAGTGAATGATAAGGTGACTTGTCTCAATATCCGTATGGGATATGTGATTTTTATTTGAAAGTGTATTCTCTTTGTGGATTAAAGCAAAAATTTCATCTTCAAAAATAGGTGTTCCTAAAAGGCTCTTATCAGTTGGTTTTTTAGAAGTTAATGCGATGTCCAGTTTTTTCTCTAGTAAAAGTTCTATGGGGCTGTGTGTAGCTTCCAATTGTAGATGGATATCAATATTGGGAAATTGTAGTTTCATGTCTTCTATAAAAGAAGGTACCCCAAGATAGAAAGAATAGCATTCTGTACTTAATCTAATTTTACCAGCACTACCTTCCTTGTGTTGCTGTACGCGACTTAATGTTTTGTCGATTTCATTAAGTGTTTTTATAGCTAGTTGATATATTTCCTTTCCTTCTAATGTTAATGACCATTTTTTTTTCGAGCGAGTAAATACAGTGCAGCCAAGCTCGTTTTCTAAAGAGCTTAATTGATGACTTAAAGCAGAACTTGTAACAAAAAGTGTTTTGCTAGCCTCGCTGATACTTCCATGCTCTACAATTGCTTTTATAAGTTTTAGATGTTTAAGTTCCATTTTTTAAATATAGCATATCATTTAAAAATGTTCGTTGAAAAATTTTCAAGCTGACTTGATTTCTTTTCATTGATAATTTATTAAAAGAGTGTGTGTAGGTTTTAGATTTGAAAAAAACTAGATTATGAATGAGCAATTAAAGTATTACCAGCAGAAGTTAAATTATGAAATGGATTCGGCAGATCTTTTTGAAGCTTTCGAAAATAATGAATCGATTAAGGTGATCGATGCGCGAAAAGAGGTCGCTTTTTTTGAAGAGCACATTCCTAATGCTATTTCTTTTCCTCATAGAGAAATGAATGAACAAAGTGTTTCTAAATTAGATAAAAACACATTGTATACTACTTACTGTGATGGTATAGGTTGTAACGCTTCAACAAAAGGAGCTTTAAAGCTAGCTAAATATGGATTTAAAGTAAAGGAATTAATAGGAGGTCTAGATTGGTGGAAGCGTGATGGATATTCAACAGAAGGTAGTAATAAAACAATGGGGTTAGATATTCGTTGTAATTGTTAAACTTAGATTATCTTTTATGCTAAGCTTGTGTCGAAGTAATTTGTTTTATGGGTTAATTCATACCGAGTTTCATTAAGTGTAATTCTTTAAATTGTTTGGGGCACTCAGATTAGCTGAAGTGTAGTTAGATCAGTAAAATGAAAATAAGAGCATTAGAAATAAAAGATTTAGATGATTTCATAGAAATGTGTGCGCAGCATGCGGTGTATGAAAAAGCTTCTTTTTCAAAAGAAGGTAAAGAAGAAAAATTCAAAGATTTATTAGAGAGTAAATCTAATTGGCAAGCTTTCGTAGTTGAAATAGATCAGCAGTTGGTGGGGTATTGTAGTTTGGTAAAACAGTTTTCAACGTGGGGTGCAGAACACTATTTATATCTAGATTGCTTATTTATTAAAGAAGTATATCGAGGAAGAAAAATTGGAAGTTTGTTGATGAAATGGGTAAATGGTTATGCTAAAGAAGCCAATTGTAATGAAATACAGTGGCAAACTCCCGATTTTAATACGGATGCTATTCGTTTTTATAATCGTATTGGCGCTCTATCAAAAACTAAAGAGCGATTTTTTTGGACTGTATGATCTTGTTTATTGATACCGCCAAAGGGTATAATGTCCCATAGCTTGTCTTGGGATTAAAATTTTATTTCATACAAATGTCTCTTGGGCTTTTCTCGAGATGATTTACTGAAATAGTATAAAACAAAAACCATCGCAAATTTGCGATGGTTTAATATTATTAAAGCTGATCGCTTGAGGCGAACGCTAAATAAGTAAGTGTATCTAGGATTATCCTAAAGCAACTCTTGTAAAAGCAGTAACTTCTACCTCACCAATAGTCTTAACGTATTGAGCGATAGTTTGCTTGTTATCTTTGATAAATGCTTGGTTAATTAAAGTATTATCTTTAAAGAAACGGTTTAATTTACCTTTAGCGATATTGTCTAACATAGCTTCTGGCTTACCTTCTTTACGTAATTGCTCTTTAGCGATTTCGATTTCTTTGTCGATAATTGACTGGTCAACACCTTCTTGGTTTAAAGCAATTGGATTCATTGCTGCAGCTTGCATAGCAACATCTTTAGCAACAACATCAGCACCATCAGTAGAAGCAGAAAGACCTACTAAAGTAGCGATCTTGTTACCTGCATGGATATAAGAACCTACGAAAGGAGCTTCAACCTTCTCGAAAGCTTTGATTTCTAATTTTTCTCCAACTACACCTGTTTGCTCAACTAATTTTTCAGCAACAGTCACTCCTTGAAATTCAGCAGATAAGAAATCCTCTTTAGAGTTGTAGCTTAATGCAGTCTCAGCCAATTCATTAGCTAAGGCTACGAAAGTGTCATTTTTACCTACGAAGTCAGTTTCACAACCTAATACGATAGAAACACCAGAAGTGTTATCTGCATTAACTTTAGAGATAGCAGCACCTTCAGTAGATTCGCGGTCAGCGCGCTTAGCAGCAACTTTTTGTCCTTTTTTACGTAGGACTTCAATTGCTTTATCGAAGTTACCTTCAGCTTCTACTAATGCCTTTTTACAGTCCATCATACCAGCTCCGGTAGTTTCTCTTAATTTCTTTACGTCTGCAGCACTTATTTTTGACATAACGTTTTTATTTTTAATGTTTAGTATTCAAAATTAAATAAATAAGTCGCTTAGAGCTTCGTTGGAAACCACTAAACGACTTATCGATATATATTAATAACGTTTGGTTAACATGAAACCAATTGTATTAGTATTGAGTTATAAAAGAATTACTCTTCTTCGTTAGAAGCTACTGGTTCTGTTGCAGCAGGGGCTTCTTTTACAGGAGCAGCTACTTCAGCTTTAGGAGCTTCTTTCTTAGGAGCTTCAGCTTTACTTTCTTTCGCAGCTTTACGCTCATTCAATCCTTCGATAATTGCATCACTAACATAACCTACGACTTTTTCGATAGACTTAGAAGCATCGTCGTTTGCAGGGATAAGATAATCAACTTGACGTGGGTCAGAGTTTGTATCTACCATTGCGAAAATAGGAATGTTTAATTTTTGGGCTTCTTTAACTGCGATATGCTCTCTCTTGATATCAACAATAAATAAAGCACCAGGTAAACGAGTCATGTCTACGATAGAACCTAAATTCTTTTCTAATTTAGCACGTAAACGATCTACTTGTAAACGTTCTTTTTTAGATAAAGTATTGAAAGTTCCGTCTTTCTTCATTCTATCGATAGTAGCCATCTTTTTGATTGCTTTACGGATAGTAACAAAGTTCGTAAGCATACCCCCAGGCCATCTTTCAGTAATGTATGGTTGGTTAGCTTTTGCTGCTTTATCAGCTACAATTTCTTTAGCTTGTTTTTTAGTAGCTACAAAAAGGATTTTTCTTCCTGAAGCAGCGATTTTTTTCAATGCTTCAGCAGACTCTTCCATTTTGGCTGCTGTTTTATATAGGTTGATGATGTGAATACCATTGCGCTCCATATAAATATACGGTGCCATGTTAGGATCCCATCTTCTTGTCAAGTGTCCAAAATGCACACCTGCTTCTAATAATTCTTTAACTTCTATGTTGTTTGCCATTTTCGTAATAGTTTACGTTCCGTTATTTTATGTTAGCAACCTTAGTTCATAAGGTTTAGATGCTAAACTAATCTCTCGACAAGTCGAGACAACGGCAACAAAATTTTTAAATTTAATTCCAAATAAATGGAAATACGATTAACGCTTAGAGAACTGGAATTTCTTACGCGCTTTCTTTTGACCAAACTTCTTACGTTCCACCATTCTTGGGTCACGTGTAAGTAAACCTTCAGGTTTTAAGGCACCTCTGTGTTCACTGTCTATCTCACATAAAGCTCTTGAAATAGCTAAACGGATAGCCTCAGCTTGTCCAGTAGTACCACCACCATATACATTAACTTTAACATCGTATTGACCTTCTGTTTCAGTTAATAAAAATGGTTGGTTCACCTTGTATTGTAATGTTGCTGTCGGAAGGTAATCCTTTAATTCTTTCTTGTTTACGGTAACATTTCCTTCACCTTGAGAAAGATAAACACGAGCAACCGATGTTTTTCTACGACCAATTTTGTGTACTACTTCCATTACTTAAATTCGTTTAAGTTAATAGTTTTAGGCTGTTGTGCTGCATACTTATGCTCTGCACCATTTACCACTTTTAAATTGCGGAAAAGTTCTGCTCCTAATTTGTTCTTAGGTAACATTCCTTTTACTGCTCTTTCAACAAGGCGCTCAGGTCCTTTGTCAAACATTTCTTGTGCCGAAAGACTTCTTTGTCCTCCTGGGTAGCCTGTGTGACGGATGTAAGATTTCTCACTCCATTTTTTACCTGATAATGTCACTTTGTCTGCATTGATAACAATTACGTTGTCACCACAGTCAGCGTGAGGGGTAAAACAAGGCTTGTGCTTACCTCTTAAAAGTTTTGCAACTTTAGAAGAAAGGCGACCCAAAGTTTGTCCTTCAGCGTCTACCAATAACCACTCTTTGTTAGCAGTTGCTTTGTTGGCAGATACTGTTTTGTAACTTAATGTGTCCACACTAATTAATTTTACTGATTATTAAACATTCCTTTTCCTGTATAAACAGGGGTGCAAATGTATAACATTTTTTTGAGATGATGAATATAAAAAGTCTTAAGGTTTTTAAAGGGTGCTTCTTTCTATATATCAGTAAATTGAAAAGGTTATAATTTTGCTTTCATTTTTTGAATTAGATCTCTAGCAGTAGTAGTGTCTTGACGTTTCAATTCATCGATTATATTTAAAGTTGTTGCTCTATCGAATTGCTCTTCTTTGGTTTCAAGTTCAAAATTATATCCCATAGATGTAAAGAGTGTGTCACTCCATGTATTACGGATACAATCAATTACTAGATGAATACGAGTATTGTTTCCTTTGTTTTTAACGCTATGGGTTAAGTTGAAGTTTGCATACCAAGCTTCTCCGCATTGCATGTTAATCTTTTTGTTATCTAAATTGAATTCTACTTTTTGGTTTGTTTTGATGGGGATATGAATTCGAAAAAGTCCATCTTCATATCCGCATTCAAAATCAGTGTGCGGATTAACAATATCTCCTGCTGGTAGAGACATTAAGCGTATAGAATTCTTCGGGCATTTAAATTTTGAAATAACCTCTTTAAAATACAAACATTTGTCTAAGACAATGGTGTCTTCGTAATTAGTTGTTTCCGTTGCAAAACCACTTTCTATAGATCCATTTATAGATCGGAGCGGCAATAGTTTATAGTTTCGAGAGAAATTGGAGGTAACATAATGATTGATAAACAAAAAATCTTCAGCAATTTTAAGATCCTTTGAAAGTAAATTTGAGTCAAAAGAAAATGGGAGTTTAAAAATCGCATTTTCAGGAGCGTAATTTTTCATGAAATCTTATTTATTAACTTTTACGATGCCTAATTTGTCTTGTTTTAACTCAGTGAAGTAGATAGCATTCTTAGTATAAAAACTTAAATAATATTATCACGAGCACTGAACGATCTTCGACAGTTATATAGAAATAAAATACAGGTAATCTATCGTCTGGAGCCTACAACTATCGCGTATGAAAACTATCAGCCCTCAATCAGTAACTCTCAACTAAATTAATGTGCCTCTAACCAATTATCTCCAACACCAACTTCTACATCTAAAGGAACAGAAAGTTTAAATGCATTTTCCATTTCATTTTTGATTATTTCGGAAACTTCATCTAGTTCAGATTTAGGAACATCAAAAACCAATTCATCATGTACTTGAAGTAACATTTTAGTTTTGAAATCGCTTTTTTCTAATATATTCTGAATATTGATCATCGCAATTTTGATGATATCGGCGGCACTTCCTTGGATTGGTGCATTGACAGCATTTCGTTCAGCACCACTTCGTACCATACCATTAGCAGAATTGATGTCTTTTAAATAACGGCGTCTTCCCAACACTGTTTGAACATAACCATTTTCGCGAGCAAAATCTACTTGTTCGCTCATGTATGCTTTTAGTTTAGGGTAGGTTTTGTAATAAGTATCTATTAATTCTTTTGCCTCGGATCTGCTTAAAGAAGTTTGATTACTCAATCCGAAAGCAGAAACCCCATAAATGATTCCGAAGTTTACTGTTTTTGCATTGCTTCGTTGTTCTCGAGTTACCTCTTCAGGGGAGATATTAAATACCTTCGCTGCGGTAGTAGTGTGAATGTCTTCTCCTCTTTGGAAAGCCTCCATCATAGCAGTTTCTTTGCTAAGTGCAGCAATGATTCTTAATTCTATTTGAGAATAATCGGCAGCAACTAATACATGATTTTCATCTTTAGGAACAAATGCTTTTCTAATCTTTCTACCTTGTTCTGTACGTATAGGAATATTTTGAAGGTTCGGGTTGTTCGAACTCAAACGTCCAGTAGCGGCTACAGCTTGCATGTAATCTGTATGTACACGTTTTGTTGTTTCGTTGGTTTGGTTGGGTAAAGCATCAATATAGGTGCTTTTTAGTTTAGCAAGTCCACGATATTCTAGTACATCAGATATGATTTTATGATCTTTAGCTAGGTAGGAAAGTACATCTTCTGCGGTAGAATATTGACCTGATTTGGTCTTTTTGGGTTTGTCAACTAATTTCAGTTTTTCAAATAATACGATTCCTAATTGTTTAGGAGATGCAATGTTGAATTCTTCTCCAGCTTGTTCGTAAATAGATTTTTCTAATGCTGTAATTTGTACTGCTGCTTCTTCGGAAAGTTTTCCTAAGTAGTCGGTATTTAGATTGATCCCTGAAGCTTCCATTGAAGCCAGTACTTTTAATAATGGAATTTCAATATCATTGAATAGCTTTAATGCTTCGGCTTCTTTTAGTTCTTTTCTAAAGTGTGTTGCTAATTGCCAAGTTATGTCAGTGTCCTCTACGGCGTATTCGGTTTGTTGATCTAAAGGAACTTGTCGCATTGAAAGCTGGTTTTTTCCTTTTTTTCCAATCAATTCCGTAATACTAACAGGGGTGTAGTTTAAATAGGTTTCGGAAAGCACATCCATATTGTGTCTCATATCTGGGTTAATTAGATAATGAGCTATCATGGTGTCAAATAATGCACCTTTAACTTCGATTCCGTATTTGAATAATACTTTTAAGTCATACTTTAAATTTTGACCGATTTTTTCAATATTCTCATTTTCAAAAAAAGGAGCTAAGAGTTTAGAAAGTGTCTTAGCTTCTTCAAAATCTTCAGGAAATGGAAGGTAAAAGCCTTTTTTAGATTCCCAACTGAAGGCTATACCAACCAACTCTGCAGTTAATGGATCAAGTCCTGTGGTTTCTGTATCAAAACAAACAGAAGTTTGTTCGTTTAGTTTTTCTAAAAATAACTTTATGCCTAAATCTCCAGTTATCGTTTGATAGTGATGAGATGTATTTTTGATAGTAGCTCTGCCGCTAGATTCGCTTGCTTGATTGCTTGCTGAGCTAGCTGGTGCATCAAACAATGAATATTGTCCTGCTCCTGCTACTTTGTTAGCTTGTTTAGCAGGTTGAGTATCCTTGGTGTCTGTAGTTTCTTTTTGATAAGCTTTGAAAAACTGATCTTTCATTCTTCGGAATTCCAGTTTTTCGAAAATCTCTACAACTGTTTTTTCATCAGGTTCAGAAAGAATATAGGCATCAACATCAAACTGAACATCACAATTAAGATCAATGGTAGCAAGTTTTTTAGATAGTAGCCCTAATTCGGCATTAGCGATTACTTTTTCTTTCATTTTCCCTTTTAGTTGATCAGTGTTTTCTAAAAGGCCTTCCATGCTACCATAGGCAGCAATAAATTTTTTAGCTGTTTTGTCTCCAACACCTGGAAGTCCAGGGATGTTATCAACAGAATCTCCCATCATTCCTAAGTAGTCAATAACCTGTAAGGGATGTTCTATTTCGAATTTCTTCTTCACTTCCTCAACTCCCCAGATTTCGATGCCATTCCCCATTCGAGCAGGGCGATACATAAAGATATTCTCGGAAACTAATTGAGCATAATCCTTATCTGGGGTTACCATGTATACAGTGAAATCTTCTTTTTCTGCTTGTTTTGCTAATGTTCCTATTAAATCATCAGCTTCTACTCCCATTTGTTCTATAATAGGAATATGCATAGCCTTTAAGATTTCTTGAATATATGGCACTGCAATACGAATAGCTTCGGGAGTTTCATCGCGATTTGCCTTGTATTCAGGAAATATGGCTGTACGATCAGCACTCCCTCCTTTATCAAAAGCTACAGCGATATATTCGGGCTTTTCTCGTTTCATTACATCGAGTAAAGAATTGGTGAAGCCCATAATTGCAGAAACATCCATGCCTGTACTTGTAATACGAGGATTCTTGATTAAGGCGTAATAGCCTCTAAATATTAAAGCATATGCGTCTAGTAAAAAAAGTCTTTTAGCTGTAGGCATCTAGTTTATTTTGTGAAGTGAATTATGAAAGGTGTAAAAATAAAGAAATGCTGTCCTTCGACAGCATTTCGCCCCAAAATAAAATTGATAACAAAGAGCTATCAATTCTTTCTATATTGTTATAATATTTTCTTATTTTTTATAAGTTTTGTAAAAGTATGATTTTTGTTTTTATTAAACAAACCCTTTTCTAAATGTATTTTTTTAATCAATATTATCATTTTGTTAGAAAATAATATGTCAAATAGCTATATTTAATAATATGTTTATATTTACTAACATCTTGTTTAATTTTATGTAATATGTCAAGATTTGGTGATTTAGTGGATATTTCTGCGCCTGTATTGTTAGATTTTTTTGTGGACTGGAGTGATTCTTGTGTGCAAATGAACCCTGTGTTACGTGATGTGGCTGCAGCTATAGGTGATAGGGGTAAGGTTATAAAAATTAATGCAGATAAGAATAGTAAGCTTGTAAATGCATTGAAGGTTAATGGTCTTCCGACGTTAATTATTTATAAGAACGGTGAGGTAGTGTGGAGGAAAAGTGGTATTCAAGATGCTAATACTCTTATAGCATTGATGCATCAATACGGCTAAAAATGTAGCCTTCTTTTTTGTAGTATTCTAATACTTTAGGTAAACAGTATTCTACTTTGCTCTTCATTTTGAGACTATCATGAAATATAATGATACTTCCTCCTGCTTTGGTGTTTTTGATTACATTGTTTAATACTTTTTCATTGCTAAGGCTGTGGTCGAAATCTGCACTTAATGTTGACCACATAATTGATTTATATCCTTTTTTTGTTAAAAATCGACGTTGTTTTTTTGTGGATTTACCATATGGAGGTCTAAATAGTTTTGGGTCTTTGAAAGTGTTATCGTAAAGAGATTGCTCTGCTTCGATAATATCAGAACAATAAGTTTGAAAATCAGTGTCCCATCCATTTAGATGGTGTTGGGTGTGGTTGCCTATTTGATGTCCTTCGTTTTTTATGCGTTGAAGTAGTTTGGGGTGTTTTATTGCGCAATCTCCGATGCAAAAGAAAGTGGCTTTAGCATTGTGTTTTTTTAATTGATCTAAAACAAAGGGTGTTGCATTTGGGTCAGGGCCATCATCAAATGTTAAAAATAATGTTTTGGTTGGTGTGGATATGTGCCAAATGTATGATGGGAATATCCACTTAATCCATCTAGGGCTTTTTATCCAATATGGTTTTAGATTGAGCATCTTTGATGGATTAAGTGGTGTGTCAGGTTGTATTAATTAGTAGATATAGAGTCTTCGGAAATTAACTGCTCAATATCTTTTGTATTATATTTTTCTTCTTCGCTATAAAAATTAGAGAAATCGTTAAGGTATTCATTGAATTCTATGGCTTTTTCTCTGGCGAAATTTATATCGCCATTAATTAGCGGAATGTTTATAATATTGCGATAGCGCTCCACTTGTGTTATGATTTCTTCTGCAGCTCTGTATTGTCTTTCTAGATCAAGACTAGCGAAGTATAATAGCTTTTCCTGGTATTTTTTCGCTAGTTTTAACCATAATTCTTGGCCTTTTTCAATTTGATTCACTTTGTAGTATCCGTCAACAAAAGGTTCTACGAGTGTATAGTATTCGTAGTATTCTATAGGCATCTTATTAACTCCTAGGTCAATAATCTCTTCGGCTTTATCTAGTTTCTTTTCTTTTATTAAATTTTCGAAAAGTCGAGCCAAGATACCTCTGTAAGAAATAGCATTTCGTCTTGTTTCGGTGTCATGGTAAATATCAGGAGAATCTCCATTACCCCATTTCCACTTTTTAACATTTTCGTATAGTTGTTCGGTATCGATTCTACCCATGTCAAAAGGGTTGTCTTGGTCTACTTTCGATTTTATAGGTACAAGTTGGTAGGTTAGTCCTGTTACTTGTAGGTAGTCTTTCATCCATAAGTAATCATCATCACCGAAAGAACCTCCAGAAAAATAGATAGGGCGATCCCAATCATTGTTTGCAATGATGTCAAGCATCATCAGTCGGTTCTTATACAGTAAGTCTGTGTCAACTTTAAGGGTGATTTCATCAACAATAAGGTGGGCATCTTTTTGTGCTACAATTCCATTAGCTAATACCTTTTCTTTGTTTACGGGTATTTTTATATATTGAGTAGGGAAGGTGTTAGTGAAAGATCCGCTTTGTAATTCGGCTTGAGTTCTTTTGTCTTTGCTTTCAATCCAGTCCATCCATGTTTTTATGTCAAGGGTGTCATTGGTAACAGGTTTAAAGTATATAGCATCGTTATTGCCCCATTTGTAAAAGTCGTGAGTTAGTTGTGATGGTATAGGGTCGCTTTTATATGCTTTTCGCTTCATTTGGTCTATATACCAATCGGTAGCAAACAGACTGGTATTTACAGTTCGGATATCAGTGCGGTGTTCTTCAATATCTTGAGCGTACCACAATGCAAATGTGTCGTTGTCTCCGATGGTAAAAAGTATAGCATTTTCATCGCAAGCATCTAGGTACATGTGTGCCATAGATTGCATGGTGTATTTTCCTGATCTATCATGGTCATCCCAGTTTTGAGAAGCAAGTAAAACAGGGGAGGCTAATAGTGAAATGGAAACCACTAATGGAATACTGATTTTAGGAGTTAAGAATTTTTTGATTCCCTCGTATAAAGCATATGCTCCAAATCCAATCCATATTGAAAAAACATAAAATGCCCCGACTAAAGCATAATCTCTTTCTCTTGGTTCGAAAGGTCTTTCGTTTAGGTATACTTTAAGAGCTATACCTGTGAACATGAAGAATAAAAGAAGTACCCAGAAGTTTTTTTGATCTTTACTGTATTGGAATAGAATTCCAATAAGTCCAAGAATCATAGGTAAGAAGAAATAGGTGTTTCTTGCTTTGTTTTTAAGATCGTCATTGGTCAATTGACTTTGATTTCCAAGGAAAAAGGTGTCAATTGGTTTAATGCCGCTAATCCAATTTCCTTCTGTATCTGTAAGTCGTCCTTGTACATCGTTTTGTTTACCAACAAAATTCCACATGAAATAACGTCCAAACATGTATCCGAATTGATAACGAAACATATAAGTTAGATTATCTAGAGTGCCGGGCTTATTGACATTAATATATTCGCCAAAAGAAGTTAAGAATTTGGCATACTCTTCTATTCCTAGTTTGCCTTGGTGGAATTCAGTTAAAAAGTTTTTGACTACTCTTTGAAGATCAGGATCTTCGGCGTAATCAGGTTTTATACTAAAGTCAAGAGGGCCTGTGAAACGCATGTAATTCGTAGCATGTTCACTGCTCCACATTCTAGGAAGAAAAGCTTTATGGCGATCTTCTAGGTTTTGCTTAGCGTTCTTGTATTGATTTACAATAACATATTTTTCCTTTTCTAAGTCTTTTTCGTACTTCGGCTTGTCATCTTCGTAAGGGTTGAGTGGGTCTAGTCCTCCATACATTTCTGTGAATTGGGGTCCATAAAAAAGATGGGTTTCAGGGTATTGTTCTCTATTATAATAAGCTAGTAATTCTCTAGCGTTATTGGGGTTGTTTTCGTTAATTACTGTTCCTGCATTAGCTCGTATAGGCAGCATTAGCCAACTAGAGAATCCTATGAATATGAAAAGTATACATAATAATAATGTATTGGCTTGAATGTAATCTTTCTTTCGAGTGAAATTTAGTCCTAAATAAAATAGTATAATAAATAAAAGACCAGCGAAAATAGTTCCTGAGTTGAATGGTAACCCTAGGTTGTTTACAAAGATTAATTCTGAAGAACTAAAAAATGTTAATGTGTAGGGTAATAATAATTTAAAAATGAACATCAATATCGCAATAGCAATAATGTTGGTTGCTAAAAAGCCTTTTAAGGTTACATTTTTATATACTTTGAAATAATATAAAAACACAATAGCTGGTATTGTTAAAAGTCCCATGAAGTGAACACCGAAAGAAAGTCCTATCACAAAAGAGATTAGTATAAGCCATCGATTGCCTCTAGGTTGATGAATTTCGTCCTGCCAGCGAATCCCTAAATAGAATAATAGTGACATTATAAATGAAGCCATGGCGTATACTTCAGCTTCTACGGCATTAAACCAAAAGCTATCAGTAAAAGTGAAGGTTAAAGCGGCTATTGCTGCGCCAGATAAAACCATTATTTTTTGGTGATGACTAAGGGTAGATTCTTTTTGCTTTTTTAGTACTAAGCTTTTTATTAAGTATGTGACTGACCAAAACATAAAAAGGATGGTGAAAGCGGATGAAAATACTGACATCATATTTACCATTAATGCAATATGTAGTTTGCTAGGGCTAAAAGTAGAAAAGAATGCTCCTAGCATTTGGTATAAAGGTGCTCCAGGCGGATGTCCAACTTGTAGTTTGGCAGAGGTAGCGATATATTCTCCTGCATCCCAGAAACTCGCAGTAGGTTCTACAGTAAGTGAATAGGTGGTTAGTGCAATGGTAAAAACAATCCAGCCTAATATAATATTCCACTTTTTGAAGTCCATATAGTAATATTAATGTGTCGCAAACGAAAGTACTAATATTATAATAATGTGTTGCGGAAGCATTGAAAAAATACTTTTTTTAAAAAAGTAGAATAAAAATTTTGTGCAATTGGATTTTTAATTTAAATTTGCACCCGCATTGAGCACTGGCCTATGGTGTAACTGGCAACACGTCTGGTTTTGGTCCAGAAGAGTCTAGGTTCGAGCCCTAGTAGGCCAACAAAAGGAGTAACTTTAGAGTTACTCCTTTTTCTTTTTTTAATTGGTTTTGTTTGTGATATGGTCACATCTTCTCTACATAGTTATCCAAAAAAAATTACTCTGGAGATTTGTGTTTTTTTTCTTTTTTAATATTGATTTGTTGCTTCGTGTAAATGAGTTGTGTTTAAGTTTCTCTCGCAATTAATATTTTCTTTCCTATTGAATGTTTTAAGTATTTGTGCAGGGTTTAGGTGTTAAAATTCTGTTTTAGAGGTTTAGGGTTGGCTTACTGTAATTTTCTTACAGACTTTTAAATACATCTAGTTTTTATGTAGTTGAAAGAGTGTTTGGTAATGGTTCTGTATATTTTAAATAATTTGCATGATATATAAAATGCATGTGTTATGAAAAATCTAGTAAAAGGTTTGTTTTTTTGTTTTTTTCTAGTTTTTAATGTTGGTCTTCAGGCTCAAGATTTTGATTCTAGTCAATTAGATTTAGATGGGAAGGTTTTTGCGGTGAAGTTAATGGAACGACCAAGTAGGGCGTTATTCTCGGATGGAGATAATAGTGGGGCGGTGAAAGATGGGTTTTACACAGCAAGATGGAAAAAGCAATTCTGGCTTTTTGAAAAAGTAGATGAAGAAGTGTATATGATTAGAAATATAGCTGATAATAGGTATTTGTCAGTTGATGCATATGAAAATAGAGGGGTTTCTGTGTTAAGAAAAGAGGTTGGTCTTGCTGAGAATTTTAATTGGAAACTAGAGGTCGTAGTTGATGGTGTTTTTGTTGTTAAATCAGTAAAAGAGCAACATATAATAACTTTTGGTGATTTTAAGCGTACGGAAGTTTTTCTGGCGGACTATAAAGATGACTCAAATCAATTTGTAAGTTTAGATCATATAGAGAATATTGAGATTAAAAAATCAAAATTGTTTACTGATAAATCTTCACTTGTTTCTGCAAATAAGTAGTTCTTTTTTTGAAGATGTAAGCCTGTGAAAAACAATTTTTAAGTTTCTCATAAAATGACTACATTTGCACTGTTTTAATAGATGACATTAGACGAGGGGACGAAAAGTCCCCTCTTTTTATAGGTTATTATGTTCGAAAAAAGAGTACAAGAGCTGTTAGATCAGGCTTTGCAAGAGAAGTCAGATTTTTTTTTAATTAACTTTGAGATTAAACAGGGTAATATAATAGAAGTTATTATCGATGGTGATCATGGGGTTAAGGTGGAAGATTGTATCGCAATCAGTCGTGCTATAGAACATAATTTAGATCGAGAAGAACAAGACTTTTCATTGCAGGTGATGTCTGCTGGTGTTACTGAAGGTTTAGTGCATTACAGACAATATAGTAAGAATTTAGGGAGAAGTATAGCTGTTAAGACAGTGGCTAACGATACGTATGAAGGAGAGTTAGTTGAAGTTACAGATGATGCATTTACTCTAAAATGGAAAGCAAGAGAGCCTAAACCTATTGGTAAAGGCAAAGTAACAGTTGAGAAAATACAATCAATACCATTTGGGGAGGTGAAAAAAGCCAATGTGGTAATAAAATTTAATTAACACTTAGTATGGAAAATCTAGCGCTGATTGATTCGTTTTCGGAGTTCAAGGATGATAAGTCTATAGACCGTGTAACGTTGATGTCTATTTTGGAAGAGACATTTAGAAGTGCATTGAAGAAAAAATACGGATCTGACGATAACTTTGATATTATTGTAAACCCTGATAAAGGAGATTTAGAGATATGGCGTAATCGAGTAGTGGTAGATGATGGAGAGGTAGAAGACGAGAATCAGGAAATAGGATTAACGGAAGCTAGGCAGATTGAACCTGATTTTGAAGTAGGTGAAGATGTGTCTGAAGAAGTGAAGTTAATTGATCTTGGACGACGTTCTATTTTAGCATTGCGTCAAAATTTGATAGCTAAAATTCATGAGCATGATAATACAAATCTCTACAAACAGTTCAAAGAGCTAGAAGGTGAGATTTATACAGCTGAAGTACATCATATTCGTCATAGAGCAGTTATTTTGTTAGATGATGATGGTAATGAAGTTATTTTGCCTAAGGATAAGCAGATACCTTCTGATTTTTTCAGAAAAGGGGAAAATGTAAGAGGTGTTATTGAAAGTGTAGAGCTAAAAGGTACAAAGCCTACGATAATAATGTCAAGAACAGCACCGTTGTTCTTGGAAAAATTATTTGAGCAAGAAATACCAGAAGTTTTTGATGGTTTAATTACTATTAAAAATGTAGTCAGAGTGCCTGGAGATAAAGCTAAAGTTGCTGTAGATTCTTATGATGATCGTATAGATCCTGTAGGGGCTTGTGTAGGAGTGAAAGGTTCACGTATTCATGGGATTGTTCGTGAGTTAGGGAATGAAAATATTGATGTAATCAATTTCACAAATAACTTACAGCTTTATGTAACTAGAGCACTAAGTCCTGCGAGAGTTACTTCGGTGAAGATTGACGACGAGACTAAACGAGCTGAAGTGATGCTGAAGCCAGAAGAAGTTTCAAAAGCGATAGGACGTGGAGGGCATAATATCCGTTTAGCAGGAATGTTAACAGGTTATGAAATTGACGTTTTTAGAGAAGGTGTTGAAGAAGATGTAGAGTTAACAGAGTTTTCTGACGAAATAGAAAGTTGGATTATAGCAGAGTTTAGTAAAATAGGTTTAGATACGGCAAAAAGTGTTTTAGAGCATGATGCAAATGACTTAGTAAAGCGTACTGATCTAGAGGCTGAAACTGTAGAAGATGTACTTCGTGTATTACGAGCGGAGTTTGAAGACTAACGAGCGGTTAGTTAAAAGAGTATAGTATAGCGAAATAGAGCAATTAAGCTCGTCGAGAATATAAGTAGAATACTACAAGGCGTTTATGGCTGGAACAAACAACATAAGATTAAACAAGGTATTGCGCGAATTTAATATCTCGCTGGATAGGGCAGTGGAATTCTTGAATTCCAAAGGACACGAGATAGAAGCAAGACCAACAACAAAAATTTCTCAGGAAATTTATAGCTTATTGACTGGAGAATTTCAGACAGATAAGTCAAAACTTGTTGCTTCAAAAGAACGAAGAGAAGAAACTCGAAAAGAGAAAGAAGCTATTCGTAAACAAATTGAAACAGAGCAAGCTGAGAAAAGAAAGAAGGAGCATCAACAGGAAGTACTTCGTGGAAGAACTAAATTGTCTGGTCCAAAACAAGTAGGTAAGATCGATTTAGATAAAGCAAAACCTGCTCCAGAAGCTAAAAAGGAAGAAGTAAAGGAAGAGATTTCGGTACCTAAAGAGGAGGTAAAGGAAGTTAAGCCAGTATCAGTTCAGGAGACTCCAGCTGCCCAGGAGCCTACAGAGCCAGTGGTGATTTCAAATCGCCCTAAACGTCAAGAGTTAAAGATTAAAGGAAAAGCGTCTATCCAGCAAGAGACTGAGAAGAAAGAAGCTTCTGGTCCAAAGGCTGAAAAAGCTAAGCAAAATTCTAAGGAGAGTACTCCAGTTGCTGAAACCATATCAGAAAAAGTAGAAGAAAAGGTTAATGTTCAAAAAACAGAAACTGCTGATGGTGTAGTTGAATCTGAAAAGGTAAAGACGCAATACAAGAAGCTTGATGGTCCAAATTTCACAGGTCAAAAAATTGACTTAAGTAAATTTAAAAAACCAGAAAAGAAAAAAGACGATAAGAATAGTAATTCTGGTGACAAGAAGAAGCGTAAGAGAATAAGTAAGCCAGGTGGAAACCAAGGAGGTACTAATCCAGGTAACAGAGGAGGTAATAACCGAGGTGGAAACAGAAATAATAATAACCGAGGTGGTAATCGAGGCGGTAGAGGTAGAACTCCTGTCGTAAAAGAAGAACCAACTGAGGAAGAAGTACAAAGACAAGTACGTGAAACTTTAGAAAAATTACAGGGTAAATCTTCTAAAGGTAAAAAAGGAGCTAAATATCGTCGTGATAAGAGGGATCAACACCGTCAAAAATCAGAAAGCGATTTAGCTGCACAAGAAGCGGAAAGCAAAGTATTGAAGGTAACAGAATTTGTTACTGTTAGTGAAGTTGCTACGATGATGGATGTTGGAGTTACACAAGTAATTTCTGCATGTATGTCATTAGGTATGATGGTGACTATGAATCAGCGTTTAGATGCTGAAACATTAAGTATTGTTGCAGAAGAATTTGGATATACAGTTGACTTTGTAACTGCTGATTTAGAGCAGGCGATTGAAGAAATCGTAGATGCTCCAGAAGATTTATCAGCTCGAGCTCCAATCGTTACCGTAATGGGTCACGTAGATCATGGTAAGACTTCATTGTTAGATTATATTCGTCAAGAAAATGTAATTGCTGGTGAAAGTGGTGGTATTACACAACATATTGGTGCATACGGGGTACAGTTAGATAGTGGTCAAAAAATTGCTTTCTTAGATACACCTGGTCACGAGGCCTTTACAGCGATGCGTGCACGTGGTGCTCAGGTTACTGATATTGCTATTATCGTAATTGCGGCAGATGATGATATCATGCCACAAACCAAAGAAGCAATAAGCCATGCTCAAGCAGCAGGTGTGCCAATTATATTTGCGATTAACAAAGTAGATAAGCCTACGGCTAACCCAGATAATATTAAAACCAAATTAGCAGCAATGAACTTGCTAGTTGAAGAGTGGGGTGGAAGTATTCAATCTCACGATATATCTGCTAAAACAGGTCTAGGGGTAAATGAGTTACTTGAAAAAGTATTGCTTGAAGCTGAAATCTTAGAATTGAAAGCTAATCCAGATCGTTCTGCGACAGGTACTGTAGTAGAAGCTTTCTTGGATAAGGGACGTGGTTATGTATCTACAGTATTAGTTCAATCAGGGACATTAAAGGTTGGAGATTACTTACTAGCTGGTAAGAACAGTGGTAAAGTAAAAGCAATGCATGATGAACGTGGTAATCGTATTGAGGAGGCAGGGCCTTCGACACCAGTGTCAGTACTTGGTCTAGATGGAGCTCCGCAAGCAGGTGATAAGTTCAATGTAATGGAAGATGAAAGAGAGGCTAAGGATATTGCTTCGAAGCGTTCTCAATTGCATAGAGAGCAATCTGTACGTACACAACGCCATATTACATTAGATGAAATTGGTCGTCGTATTGCACTTGGAGACTTTAAAGAATTAAACATCATCCTGAAAGGAGATGTGGATGGTTCGGTTGAAGCATTAACAGATTCATTCCAGAAATTGTCTACTGATGAGATTCATGTAAATATCATTCATAAAGCAGTTGGTGCAATTACCGAAAGCGATGTATTGTTAGCTTCTGCTTCTGATGCCATTATTATCGGATTTAATGTAAGGCCTGCTGGAAATGCTAGAGCGGTAGCTGATAAGGAAGAAATCGATATCCGTACTTATTCAATTATCTATGATGCTATCAATGACTTGAAAGATGCGATGGAAGGTATGTTGTCGCCAGAGATGAAGGAAGAAATTACTGGTACAGCAGAAATTCGTCAAACGTTCAAGATTTCAAAAATTGGTACAATTGCAGGTTGTATGGTACTTACAGGTAAGATCTTTAGAAATAATCAAATCCGCCTAATAAGAGAAAGTGTAGTAATATATACTGGTGAATTAGCTGCATTAAAACGTTTCAAAGATGATGTTAAGGAAGTAGCTAAAGGATACGATTGTGGTATGCAAATCAAGAACTACAATGATATTAAAGAAGGTGATGTTATAGAAGCCTTCCAAGAGGTTGCTGTAAAGAAAACTTTAAAATAAGTTTCTTAGATAAATTAAATATTCAATCCCAATTCTATTTAGAATTGGGATTTTTTTTGCTTTAACTTTTTCTTTTTATCATAGTAAGGAGGCCTAATAAAAATATTAAAATACATAAGGGTGTAAAATAGTATATATCATGATAGGTAAAATTAGTAGTTGTTATACTTTTAAATAGCCCTACATATTTGAAGTCGCCTATTGATCTTGCAAAAAAGATTCCTGGGATTAGCTATCCTATAAATTTTGAACTTAAATAAGGAATTTTAAACTTTAAGTTAGCTCTAGAAAAATAATGAATAGCAATAATTAACAATTCAATCCCAACAATTGCTGTGTCTGTTGAAGAAGGCGAGAGTACTAAATCACCATTTAATTTTGTGGGAAATACATTGTTGATAGCCCATGTACCCCCATTTGACCAATAAAAATGAATACTAGCTAAACTTGTGAAAATGCTTCCAAGGATTAATGGAGTAGGTTTAAGTCTCATAGAAGTTAAATTTGTATTTCTCAAATTTTCATCTAAATGAGCACTTAACTTAATTTAAGTGATTAAATATTTGTTTTCGTATATGACTTAAGGATGGTGCAGAAATACCTAAGTAGGAAGCGATGTGTTTCAAGGCATACTTTTGAAAAAAATCAGGGTTGTTTTCTGTAAGCTTAATGTATCGTTCTGTTGGAGTTAAAAAGAGTAGCTCTTCATTACGTCTTTTACTATTGATGAAAATTTGTTCAGACATAATACGTCCAAACTTATTCCAATAAAAAGAACTTTCATATAATTTATTTAATGCTTTTTGCTCTAATAGAATTGCTTCCCCATCTTCTAGTGCTTCTATGTGAAGTTTTGATCCATCTTGAGTAATAAAACTTTCGTAGTCAGTTATAAATTCGAATTGAGACCTTAATAGGAGGTTGTTTTCATTTAACTCATCATCAATAAAATATGACCTGCAACTGCCAGAAAGAATAAATGCTATAAAATGACAACTGTTAGGAGGTGATAATAGCAAGTCATTTTTTTTAAACGTTATCTGACTAAGGTGTGGAGTGATGTCATTCCAATCATAGTCATTTATAGGTAATATATGATGTATTATTTGTCTAAGCGATTCGATTTTTTTCTCAGAAATACACATACAATTGACTAAGCCTCTCTTTTAAATAATTTTAGTTTTTAAAAATGAAGGATAAGATTATAATTAGATTATTTTGTTGTTTAAAAGCTTTTTTAAAATATGTTCAACACCATTATCATCATTAGAAATCGTTTCAAACTTAGCAATGTGTTTTACATCAGGGTGTGCATTTGCCATGGCAAAACTAAACTTTGCTTTTTTCAACATTTCTAAATCATTGTTGTAATCGCCAAATGCCATGGTTTCTTCAGGGGAAATATTATATTTTTCTTGCAATTGCCCAATAGCATTACCTTTGTGAGAGGAAGGGAGTGAGATGTCAATCCACATTTTTCCAGAAACTTTCAATTGCCATTGATCATCAATATCTGAAAGGTGAGGTAAGATGTTTTCCTCTGACCCTTTATAGTGGCATAATGCGACTTTAAAGAATTCATCTTTGGGGATTTTATTAAAATTTTCGACTACTTTATATTCGGTGTAATATTCTGCAATAGTATTTTCAAAAATGTCTGGGCTAGGTAAGATATAAGCTTTGTTTTTTCCGCAAAGTACAATGTGCGTATCGGGTATGTTTGTGCAAGAATTTATAAGCTGTGCTAATGCATTAGTTGGTATAGCATTTACGAGTAATTCTTCTCCATTTTTTACGATATATGCCCCATTTTCTGCGACTATTGTGATATCTTTTTCAATAGATTTTAATTTGTCAAGGATACTGTGGTACTGTCGTCCACTAGCAGCAACAAATTGAATATTGTTAGCTTTCAATTGTTCAAATTGTTTGAAAAATAAGTCGCTTACCTCATGTTTGGAATTTAGTAGAGTTCCATCCATATCAGTAACTACCATTTTTACTTTTGACAAATCCATTTTGATTATTTTAGTAGCTTACAAAACTAACATAATCATTTAATTTAAGGTTCTAGTTTAATTTAAATTAGTGTTACTATTATGGTAGTAGTTCTTAGCTTATTTATAAGGGCTGCTTAGTTTTAAAAACCTATAACAATAGCTGGTAGTTAATAGCTAAAAGCAGGTCATTATACTATGAAATTTTATCAAAAAGAAATTCAATTAAAGTCACGTAATAGAGGGTTTCATTTAATTACTTCTGAAATAGAAAGTGCTTTAAGTGAATTAAAGGAAATTAGAGTAGGGCAATTACAAGTTTTTATTAAACACACATCAGCTAGTTTAACCATCAACGAAAATGCAGATCCTACAGTGCGTACAGATTTTGAAAGCCATATGAATGTTATGGTGCCCGAAAATGCTCTATATTATATTCATACTTACGAGGGTCCGGATGATATGCCAGCTCATATTAAGGCATCACTGATGGGGGCTTCTGTACAAATACCTATTACCAATGGGCGATTAAATTTAGGGACTTGGCAAGGGGTTTATTTGTGTGAGCACCGAGATTATGGAGGTGGTAGAAGGGTTGTACTAACATTATATGGTCAATAAAAAATAATATGTTTTACGTTCAGAGATGCTATTTCTAGGTTAAAAATTGTTTTTACCCCTTGGGGGTAAGAATACAATTATGGTATATTTGTCTTATCAAAAAATAAACATATGTCATTTAACGATTTATTCGATAGCGGGAAGCATAAAAAAAATTTAGGGCATTTTGCGTCTATTGTTACATTAGCTGCAGTTGATGGGGCAGTTAGCGAAAATGAATTAGCATTGCTAAAACGTTTTGCTAGAAAATTGGATGTTGACAACTCTGAATTTGAAGAAATTTTAGCAACACCGGGTCATTATCCTATAAATCCTCCAAACAATAAATTTGAGCGTTTAGAGCGTTTATATGATTTATTCAGAATTATATATTCAGATCATATAATGGACGAAACGGAAGAGAAGCTAGTTAAAAAGTATGCTATTGGTTTGGGGTATGATACAGAAGAAGCTGCTGAAATTATTAAGAAATCTACAGCTATTTTCGGAGGGAAGATTCCGTTTGAAGATTATGAATCTTTAATAAATAAAAAGAAGTAATTTATTCATATAGTTATTTCAGTAAATAAAACAAAAAAGGTTCTCAGTGTACACTGAGAACCTTTTTTGTTTATAAGTAATAAACTTTTACTCTTTTATGAATAAAGTTGAGGACTCTTGATTCCCGTCATTTAATATTATAATATATGCTCCAGTAGTTAATTTATCAGTAATTATAGACTCTTTAGGTGATATAGCCCCAGATTCAATAACACTTCCATTTAAGCTAGCGATTTTGT
This sequence comes from uncultured Aquimarina sp., assembly GCA_947493035.1. Lineage (GTDB taxonomy): Bacteria > Bacteroidota > Bacteroidia > Flavobacteriales > Flavobacteriaceae > Aquimarina. The sequence continues at coordinate 127,004 of CANLOW010000004.1, read as the reverse complement.
AATTTACAAACTTTGTTAAATTACTTATATTTAATTGTTCTTTAGCAGGGTTTGGGTAAATTTCTATAACGGCACTTTCTTCTAGAAAATCAGGTGTCGACAATGAAGAAGCAAGATCTAAATAAACTTTATCAAGATTCCATTGCCATTCATTAGAGCCACTTGCAACAATTCTTACTGTATAATCTTGACCAGCAGTTAGCGTGATATTGTTCTCACTTTGAGTTAAATCATAGTCATCCCACTGACCATTGTTAGGTATGTTTGTTTGGTCTAGCATCGTACCATCAACCCAAAATTGTATTTGAGCATTATCACTAGGGGTGCTAATATCGTATAACAATCTATACTCACCGGTTTCAGGAACATCTAAAGAGTATTCAATCCAGTCACCACTGTTTACAAAATTTACTCCTCTGCTTGAAGTATTTACGCCATCGTATCCTCCGGGTTGTTCGTTTCTAGGTGTAGCACCGGTACTGTTAAAGCTTTCTGCTTCAATAATTAAGGCATTGTCTGAAGGTGGATCTACAGGGGTAGGAGGTAAAACGATAGCTTCTATGTCAAAACGTGCTAAGTAGTTAGTTGTTCTAGCTCTATCCCAATTATAATGATGAGACAATCCCCAAGTAACACCATCTCTTGGTGAGTCACCTTCTTCTTTAGGGCGAAACATTCCAAGAGCTTCAGGAGTATTGGTAGCACTTCCCATTATTTCAAAGTTGATGCCGTCTTCAGCAAATTGTATTGTTTTTCGTTCAGGACCATCCAGTTTTTGAATGATAGCAATACCTCCGTTATAGTTCCATACAGCAACTTCATGACCACTAGTGGTGATTGGATTGTAGACCGATTTTACGTAAGGCCCAAGAGGGTTATCGGCTATAGCAACTCCCCAACGAATTTCACGTTGTCCGCATATTTCACGTTCACCCATGCGTTCTCCTTTATAATACAAGTAGAATTTATCTTTGTAAAAGCGCAAGCAAGGATCGTGTACTTTGTGGCTATCAAAATCACCTTGAACATCAGCATCTTTACGACTTGTAGATCCGCTAGTCCATTTTCCGTTATCGGTAGGTCTCAATATAGGTTCTGTTGATTTCGTCCAAGGTCCAGCAGGTGAATCGGCTACTGCAATACCAATAGTGTTCTTTACTCTTTCTATATAAGGAAATTGAACTGTCTGGTACACTAAATAGAATTTCCCCTCATGTTCCAGAATTTCAGGAGTAAAAACTGATTGGTCATCATAGCTACCTCTCGGTCCACGAGCAACAGCAATACCTTCTTCTTTCCATTCATATCCATCAGTAGATGTGGCATACATTAAGTCTGCATTATCCCAAGGGAAAGCATCACGACTACCGTCCAAATTTGGTATGATGAACCATGGGAAAATTGTTTCTTGTGCTACTTTATAGGTGTACCAAACGTGAAATTTCCCATCATGTTCAATCACAGCTGTTGGATCTCTTCTGACAAGTGTGTTGTCCTGTACTAAATCCCCTGTAAGATTTTGCTCTGTCCAAGACATATTCCATTCAGGTTTGTCATCTGGGATTTTAACATCATTATAATTAGAACAATTCTCTAAATAATTTTCCCAACGTAGTGTTGCAGCACTTTTGATTTTAGGTCTTAGTGCGATAGTTTGGTTATCGGTAGGTGTTAAATTCCTTAAATCTTCAAACATGTAGCCTTCTTTGTTGATTTGTAAAGTGCGAGCAACATTAGAAGATACGTTTATGGAAAACGTACCATTTGTAGGGGTTGTGATTGTTTGATTAGTCTCTACCAAAGTTACTGTTGCTCCTTGGATAGGTTGGTTTGTAGATTTGTCTGTTACAGTACCACTATATACTTGTGCATAGAAAGCTGCTGGACAGAGAAACAAAAGTAAATAAGCTATTGATTTCTTCATATTTGTTGATTTCAAGCCTTAAATATAACTTTTAAAAATAGATTTCAATCGTTATAGATTGTTAAATTTAATTTGATTAGGAATAGTGTTAGAAAAAAGCGCGGATTTGAAGACTTCCTGTGTGTATTGTCTTTGAAGTATCCGATTTTCTTCCTCGATAATCTAAATTAAGTTCTAAAAATTTTGTTATTTTCTTCTGAGCTAAAGCCGTCCAAGTATAGTTTTTTCCAGATTGTAGTCCTTCTAATAATTGAAATCCAACGGGAGTAAATGCATTACCTTCAAATTTATTGTCAATATAGCTGATAGATAGGTTAATAGCACTTTTTTGTTTTTGTGCAATTTTTAATTCTAAATTCAATGTTTGACTTTCTAATTTTTCATTACCAGAAGTATTGTTTTTATCTTCGATAGAATATGTAAGTCCTAAACTAGTTTGTTTAGAGAATAAATAAGAAATTTTTGGAGCGGTTCTTTTTTTAGAAATATTAAAATTTCGGTCAGAAAAGCTTTCGAAATTACTTCCGTTTTTAGCATACTCACTCTCCAGTTGTAATAGCCAGCTTTCTTTAATCTTGTGAGAAAAGTTATGTTGGTGACTTTTTAGACTGTTTGCCTGCTGACCTGTAATAAAAGAGTTACTTGTCTCTGATTGATTATACGTGTAGGTGTTTGAATAATGTTGTTTTCCTCTATTAAAAAAAAGAGAATTTCTAAACGAGGTATTTATTGCAATGGCATTTTGATTTTCATTGTTGAATAAATGAAAAATTTGATTGTTTTCTTCTGATAAAATACTGCGATCTAATAATAGGTTCGTCTGGTTGCCAAAATGAGATAGCCATTTTTTGATTTTGGACTCATCTTTCTTCCAGCGGGTAAAATTTATATTTAGTTGTTGAGATATTTTGTTTTGTGTTGTTTTTCTAAAGGTTTGCCTAGGTAAAAGCAAGCGTACAAATTTAGCCTGATCAGGAAAAGGGCTTAATTCAAACTCCTCAAATTCTTGTTGGCCATTTTCATTATAATCAATCCATGCGTACTGTCCTCTCCCTGCATCAACCTCTACGTAAGTGAAATCTTGTTGTGGTACAGATCCATTTTGGATTTCAATTAAGGTGCTAGAGTCAATACTTCCTTTCCAAAACCTTCGTTGGTAGTTAATTCTACTAGTTAAGGTATTTTCTTTAGTGTCGAGATTAATACGATTTAATATTCTATAAGTTGCAAATAAAGAGAGCTGTTGTTTTTGTGTATTTAAAGGACGTGTGTGTAAAGTGAATGTTTGGGATTTTGCAACTTTACTTAATTGGTTGTTTTGAATACTGTCATTCTCTCTATAGCGAGCACCTAGTTTAATAAATACCTTAGTGCTATCGCCGATTCCTCCTTGCCATTCGTAGTTGTTGAAAGACTGACTGGCAGGATTTAATTCTCTTGTATTTTTATTTCTGATTTTATTGTTTTCAGAAGTGTATTTTATGGAAGTCCAATATTTCTTTTTGAAATATGCTAAAGTGCTTTGATTGCGTAAAAATTGACTTTCTACTTCGGTGGCATTAGAGTTTAAAAAACTAGTTTGTTGCTGTATTTTCCAATTCTTTAAGTTAAAGTAAGCTGAAATTCCTTGACGAGTTCCTTTGTATGTGTTAGAGAGGTTTAGATAATCATTTGAAAAAGAAATAGCTCCTATACTGTCTTTTTGGATTAAAACCTCAGAATTAGCGAGTGTTTGATTTTCTTGAACTTGAATGATTTGTGTTGTGTTGGTGCCTATGTTCCAGTCTCGATTAAATTCAACATTATATAGTCCTTCTATATTTCGGAATTGACGTTGAATATAGTCGAGGTTATTATTTAAGAAAAAATTCCAAGATTTTGCTTTCACTTTTTTTATCGGGTGATTTGCTTTTAGTTGAATGGCTGCGCCAATATTATCATTATCGTCAATAGAAGAGAATAAGTTAAGGTCACTGTTACTAGCGGCTAATTCAATACTAAAAACACTGTTTTTCTTAGGAGAATAAGAAGCTTGTAAGACTCCTAATTGTAGTTTGGTAGGGGCTTCAAGTTGCACAAGTGGTTCAAAATCGCCTAACCCAGGTCCAACATATTCAAATATTCTGCTGACTGTATTTCGGATAACTAAATTATCATTGTTGGTATTTCGAGTTGCTAATTGATAACTACCCTGATTTGGGCCAACATTTGAAAAGTTAACTTGAAATACCGGCTTTCCCGGATCTTCATTCGAATTTATAACTACATATTTAGGGTTTGTAGAAGTACCTTCATTAGTATAAAGAATACTGTTTTCGGAAAACGTTTCTTCAATAGCTGAAGAGGTAATCATTTCACTAGGGTTATCACCTGCATTAGATAAAGTTTCTTTTTGAGCGTTTGAAAGTTCTTGTTGTAATGTTTGGTTTCGTAGATCATTTTCAGTGTAAACAAATGAGCTTATTTTGAATTTATTTTTATTTACAGTTACTCCACCATTAGCAAGTACTCTCGAAAAATTTCGTTGCGAAACTTGATATTCTACAGCAATACGCATATCTGCAGTTATCGGAAAAGTAGGGGTAAATCGAATTTCACCTGCATTGTAATCTATCACATAGTCATTGCTTTCACCTCTTTTTAGTAGTAAACCATTTACATAGACTCGCTCACTTCCAGAGACAATTAGTACAAATAATTCTCCATTTTGGCCTATCAATTTGTAGGGGCCTTGATTTCCTTCTTGGCCAGTAAAATTACTTTGATTGAAAATACCTCGAACTAAAGCCGCTGAAAGAAAAGCTTCAGTTTTATTACGTTCTTTCCCGAATTGGGTATTGATATTTAGTCCTTGTAGTTTTTTTGTAAATGCCCCAAATACACTCTCTTGTTCGGAAATTTGAATATCTCCAGCTCTAACTTTCCAAGAAGGGGCTTCGAGTTCAACGAAGATTTGATCAAATTCATCTAAAGATTGGGAAAACCCATCTGATTGAATAGGAACATTCGAATCTTGCATGGAAGCTCGAATCGTTACTTTGTCGGATAACTTCCCTGAGATTTGAAGATCAAGTTCAGAATTAACTACGGAGTTTTGATTATTTCCAATAGTGATTCCTCGAGAGATACTACCGTTTGTGTTAAGTCCATCGAAAATTTGATTTACACGACTAATTTTTTCAGTTTGTAGTTGGTAACGTTTGTTTTTTCGAGAGTTAAAAATTAGTTTTTCGTCTAAGTAGCTATATTCTTTTGTAAGGAAATTGGGGTACTTTAAATATTCAACTGTAATAGAATCTGAATTTAATTTGGAGGTTTCTATTAATATTAGATTTTTTTTAAATTCAAATGAAAAAAAAGAAGTATCAACAGTTTTTCCATTCGTTTCTTTTAAAACAACACTTTGTTTTTGAATATTATCAAAATTTAAATGTATGGTATCCTTGGCGGCAACTCTAGAAGAGGTGAAGAGAGATGTGTCTTCGGATTGAGGAAAACCAAATTGAAAACAAAAGAAAAATATAACTAGAAAATATAATGGACGCATAAAAGCTACTATCCAAACGTTAAATGAATATCATTTAGTATGGCGAAAGTAGTTCTTATGCGATCATTAACAAAAGAAACACTAAAAAATTGTGTTTTGATGTGCAGATTTTAAAAGGTCATTAACTGTTTTAACAGGGTTAAAAGTAGTTAAAGGGACTTCTATAAAAATACTAATCCATTTAGCCATTCCACCATTCCATAAACCAGGTAGTTCAAGTGCTTTAACACTACTGCCATTAATTGATTTTTTAGTAATAAAGCTTAACTTAGGATCTACATAGTCAAGTAAATTAAATTTAACTCCTTTGTAGTTTTTCATCGTGCAAACAATATCTACTGGATTAAAGTGGGTAGCCCCTTTCATTTTGTCAAACTGGCGAGGATTTTTGATGTCAATTTGAGCACTTTCTATAATTTGTAGTTCGACATTACCTCTTTCATTTTTTATCCAAAAAGGCCCTCCACCTGGCTCACCTTCGTTCAATACCATTCCGCAAACTCGGATAGGTCTATTGAGAGCTTCTTGTAAATATTCTCGTTTATAATAGTCTGAAAATTTCTCAAAATCGACAGGCATGATGATGTTGAGTTCACCCGTCAAAAACTTGCGAATTTCAGCCAATTCTTCATCGTCAGGCATGTTAGTGTCCAAACTTTCAAGTATTGAGAATACTCTGTTTTGAACCATAATCAATTTTCCTGCTAATGCTTTTTTATAGATGGTTAATTCATCTTGGTATTTACGGACGACTACGTTGTCGATGTTTTTAATGAAAACGACATCTGCTTCTATGTCATTTAAATTTTCAATTAAAGCACCATGTCCACCAGGTCTAAAAAGAATAGAACCATCCTCTTTTTTGAAAGGTTCGTTTTTTAGGGTGACAGCTATAGTGTCAGTACTTTCTTTTTGAAATGAATAAGAGATGTCAAACGTAGTATTTGTTTTCTCTTCAACAATTTTTTTAACACGTTCAAATTCGTCTTTAAAACCTTTTAAGTGTTCTTTGGAGACAGTAAAGTGAAGTTTAGCTTTTCCATTCTTGGTACTATATCTAGATGCTTCATGTAGATGTTCTTCAAAAGCGGTATTTACTCCATCAGTATATTTATGAAAAGGAAGTAAGCCCTTAGGAAAAGCTCCATAGTTTAATCCAGCACCATTTTTTAACATACTTTTTACGAAAGCATATAATTGTTCTCCTTCGGAAAAATCGTCAAAACGAGGATACTTCTTTTTCGTAGCTTCTAAGACAATGTCGTAAAATGGAAGTTTTTCCAAGCCAATTAAAAATAGTCGGATTGCTGTGGCTTTTTCATAATTTAAATAAGAATTGATACTTTCTTTAGAAAAATCATAATTTTCTAAAAATCGAAATAATTCTTTGAACATACGAGTTGCGGCTCCTGAAGCAGGGACAAACTTTACGGCATCTATTTTTTCTAGCTTTTCGTCATAGATCTTAGCTAACTCCATAAGCTCTGAAGTTTCTAGGTCAACAATACCGTTATTTAAAGTTGCAGCCTCTCTAAGATTAACAAAAGGAATATCTTTTTTAAAGATTTCGATTTGTTGCATTACTTGTTCAACAGTTAAGCCTTTAGCTTTAATCTGTTTGATATCCTTATCTGAAATATGCACGTTTAGATCTTGTTTGATGATGACAATATATCAAAAATGCTACTTAGCATCAGCATTTTTTATACAAATGACCTATTAATTCGATTAAATAGATCATTGTTGGCAATAAATAGGATTTTGAAACGTTTCGAAACGCTTTAAAATGTGTATACACATGTGAAATTATTAAATTCTATAAAGTCTGTATCATAGGTTTTTTGAGTTTCACCATCGGATAAAAGACTTTTAGTAATCCCTTTTTCGAGTTCAAAAGGAGCTACAATAATGTGTTGTTTAAAACTAATTCCTGGCTGTCCATGTAATTTGTAGACAGCTTCTTTTGCTCCCCATATTATAGTAAGGTTTTTGATGTACATAGGGGCTTCTTCTGATAGGTATTCAAATTCTTTTTCAGAAACAAATTTTGAAGCAATTCTAGTGATTTTTTCTCGCTGTTTTTCTATGTCTATACCGACAGGTTGGGCACCCAGTATTATAGCTGAATACTCATAAGAATGGGTAATTGAGATATAGACTCCATCACTTAAGTTAGGCTTTCCATTTTCGTTATAATTTAAATCGGCATCGGTATATTGTGCAATAGCTAGTAAGTGTCGTACACTTAAGTAAGCTCTACGATGAATTTCCGACTTCATATTAGATAAACGTTTTTTAGAATATTTTTCTAGTTTCAAAGATTTTTTTAAGTCTTTTTCACTTTCTGTAATATGCCATATTAAGACATGAGTTTCATCGTTTACAGCAATACTTTTGTATAGAGGCATATATTAAGAATAGTTTAAGAAGCTTATTTGTAACTTTGCAGCTTGAAATTGATACTAGAATTATTTATTTGCTTAATGCAAAATAACTGATTTTTGTGTTAGCATTAAACCGATAATAGAAAATAGATCTTATGAGTACAACAGTTCCTTACGTTGCCTATAAAGTAAAGGATATCACTTTAGCTGATTGGGGTAGAAAAGAAATCGAATTGGCAGAGGCTGAAATGCCAGGATTAATGTCCCTTCGTGAAGAATATAAAGAAGAGCAACCTTTGAAAGGAGCTCGAATTGCAGGTTGTTTACATATGACAATCCAAACAGCAGTGTTAATTGAAACATTAGTTGCTTTAGGGGCTGAAGTTACTTGGAGTAGTTGTAATATATTCTCTACACAAGATCATGCTGCTGCTGCTATAGCTGCTGCTGGTATTCCTGTATATGCCTGGAAAGGTATGAATGAAGAGGAGTTTGATTGGTGTATTGAACAGACTCTTTTCTTTGGAGAAGATCGCCAGCCATTAAATATGATTCTTGATGATGGAGGAGATTTAACAAATATGGTATTAGATCGTTTTCCTGAATTAGTTGAAGCGATTAAAGGATTGTCTGAAGAAACTACCACTGGTGTTCATCGTTTATACGAGCGAGTTAAAAATGGAACACTTCCAATGCCAGCGATTAATGTAAATGATTCTGTAACAAAATCTAAATTCGATAACAAATACGGATGTAGAGAAAGTGCTGTTGATGCTGTACGCCGTGCGACAGATGTAATGTTAGCAGGGAAACGTGTAGTAGTAGCAGGTTACGGAGATGTAGGTAAAGGTTCGGCAGCTTCATTTAGTGGTGCTGGTGCAATTGTTACTGTTACAGAGATTGATCCAATTTGTGCACTTCAAGCAGCTATGGATGGTTATGAGGTGAAGAAAATGGATACAGCAATAAAAAATGCTGATATTATTATCACTACTACAGGTAATAAAGATATTGTACAAGAAAAGCATTTCCGTGCAATGAAAGATAAAACGATCGTTTGTAATATAGGACATTTTGATAATGAAATCGATATGGCTTGGTTAAACGATACGTATGGATCTACTAAGGTAGAGATTAAGCCTCAAGTAGATAAGTATACGGTAGAAGGAAATGATATTATTGTGTTAGCCGAAGGAAGATTAGTGAATCTTGGTTGTGCTACAGGACATCCAAGTTTTGTGATGAGTAATTCATTTACAAATCAAACATTAGCACAAATCGAGCTATGGAAAAATTCAGATAGTTATAAAAATGAGGTATACATGTTACCTAAGCATTTAGATGAAAAAGTAGCACGTTTACATTTGGCTAAATTAGGGGTAGAACTTGAAGAATTACGTCAAGATCAAGCAGAATATATTGGAGTTACAGTAGAAGGTCCATACAAGCCTGAATATTATAGATACTAATTTTTTATTCTTGAAGTTGAGAAAATAGAGAATAGAATATAGACTCTTAATTTTTGTCTATGATCTATTCTCTATTCTCTATTTTCTTTTATCTAGAAAGTAAATCTTATTTCTTAAACTTTAATACTTCAGATCTTCCTTTCTTAAAAATCTTATTGCTGTTAGCTTTTCCTTTACGTAATGCTTTTTGTTCTTCGAAGGGTAAAGCATTTATTTCTTTACAATCATCAGAGCAGCAATTATCCATAGAGGTTTTGCAGTTGTTACATTGAATAAACAAAAGATGACAAGCCTCATTTGCACAGTTGGTATGCGTGTCACAAGCAGCTCCACATTGGTGACAATTGGCAATTACATCTTCAGATATGCGTTCGCCTCGTCTATGGTCAAAAACAAAGTTTTTTCCTAAAAATTTATTTTCTAAGCCTTGTGCTTTTACTTGACGGTCATATTCAATAATTCCACCTTCAAGCTGAAAAACATTTTTAAAACCTTTGTGTTTGTAGTAAGCACTTGCTTTTTCACAGCGAATACCCCCTGTACAATACATAACTAGTTTTTTGTCTTCTTTTTGTTCTCGTAAATCTTCTTCGATGATATCTAAAGAATCTCGAAAAGTGTCAACATCAGGAGTAATTGCATTTTTAAAATGACCTATTTCACTTTCATAATGATTACGCATATCGACTAAAACAGTATCAGGGTCTTCAATTAAATCATTAAAAGTTTTAGCATCTACATGTACTCCTTTACTGGTTACATCAAAAGTGTCATCATTCAAGCCATCAGCTACGATTTTATCGCGCACTTTTACTTTTAATTTTAAAAAAGACATATTGTCTTGTTCTCGAGCAATATTTAGTCTAATATCTTTTAAGAATTCAATGCTATCTAGATGCTCTTTGAACTTCAGGAAGTTAGGGGCAGGAACTGAGAGCTGAGCATTGATGCCTTCTTTGGCTACGTAAATACGACCAAGGACATCCAGTTCATCCCAACTAAGGAAAAGGTGATCTCTTAATACTTGAGGGTTGCCAATATTATGATATTGGTAAAAAGAAATAGTGATGCGCTCTGTGCCAGCTTCCTCAATTAAAGTAGCACGTTCTTTAGCGCTTAATTTATTGTACAGTTGCATGCTATACTAATTTATTAAGGTTAAATGAACTGCAAAATTACAATTTTTATGGCATAAAAAAAGAGGTCACTTTCAAGTAACCTCTTTCGGCATTAATATAGTAATTTGAATTGGGGGATATTCAATATTGTGATAGTGTTACTGTACTGAAGGTATGCTTAAAGTACTAGTCACTGTTTTTCCATTAGGGCATACAGTAGGAGAAATAACAAATACCTCTATAGTATGTGTTCCACTTCCTAGTCTAAAGTTTGAAGAATTGAAGTCTCCAGAATCTATACCAGTAAAAAGTACTCCCCCGTCAGTTAAGTCTTGTCTTTCTTGAGCTGTAAGTGTTTGTCCGTTTACAGTCCAGGTGTAGTTAGCATCGTCAATCTTTGTTACTTTAAAAAATGCTCTTCCTCTATTAAAGATATTTCCATTAATATCGTCTTGTAAAACATCTCCTCTAATAGTGATGTCGTCACAGTTTAATTGTTTAATGGGTTCATTATTAAATACTTCTTCTTTAGTAGTGTCATTAGAAGCTGGGTCTGCTACTATGACTTCATCTTTTGTTATTTCTTCATCAGTTTCAGGCTCATTATTATCATTATTGTCAGTGTTATCTGAAGTGTCAGGGTTCGTTACTATAACTTCCTCTTTTATTATTTCTTCATCATTTTCGTTATCGTCGATGTCATCAGATTTTGATAAGAAATCAATTTCTAGTGTCACGGCAAAGTTTGGGTCAATTGTTACAAGAACATAAAACCCATCACTATTAGGACAAACGTCAGGGTTTATTACAGCTTTTAATTCGTTTCTTTCACCTTTTGCTATAGATAGTAATTCAGCAGTATTTTGGTTGTTTGCAGTTGCTATAATGTCTTTTAGTGCTTCTGTTGTTATTTCAGATTCATTAAGGGATAATGATACTTGCTCTATATCAGAAACGTTTAGTAATAGTTTATTCAAGAAATCATTGTCGATTTCGGTAGGTTTCTGGTCTAAAAAATCACTTATTAGTGATTCAATTAACTGAATTGGTTCGCAATCTTCTTTTTCGTTTATAATAGAAGAAATTTCTATTGTTGTACAAATAGCTTCTAAAGAACAATTAGAACCTTCGTTTAAAATAGGAGTCATGCAAATTTCAAAAATACCATTTTCAGTAAATGTCATGTTTAGTTGAGATGAAGGAGCTTTTTCATCATCAATAAGATCTTCGTTTATAGTCCATTTATATTCTAGATCTGCAAATTCAGCATTGTTAGGGCTAAAGGTGAAGGATACAGCTTTTTCTTTGTTTTGATTTTCACCTTCAGTAGCTACTACTTGCATTTGCGAGATTAAACTACAATCATCGACCTTAGGTTCTTCTTTTTCGCAAGACAATAAAGCAAATGCAGTAAAAAAAAGTAGGTTAATAAGTTTCATAACGTTTTTCATGTTTTTTGTTTTAGAATGTTTAGTTCACAAGTTTAACGCGGCTATCATTACCTTCCCCACCCCTGAAAAAGTGTTTTATTTTAACTTTTGTGTAATATGCATATAGTCAATGATTAAGAATGATAATTGTTTTTTAGAGTAAAAGGTATGGGTCTAAATTTGTATTTTAGCCTAGTTCAAATAAATTATTTCAAAGAGATACTATGAGTGCTGATAAAGAGAAAGATGCCAAATTAAAAGCGTTAGAATTAACACTAGCAAAGTTGGATAAAGCCTACGGTAAGGGGGCTGTAATGAAGATGAGTGACCAAGCGGTAGAAGAAGTAGAAGTGATTTCTACGGGTTCTTTAGGTTTGGACTTGGCATTGGGAGTAGGAGGATTGCCTCGTGGTAGAGTGGTGGAAATTTTTGGGCCAGAATCATCAGGTAAAACAACATTAACATTACATGCAATAGCTGAAGCTCAAAAGGCAGGTGGTATTGCTGCATTTATAGATGCAGAACATGCTTTTGATCGTTTTTATGCTGAGAAGTTAGGTGTGGATATTGAAAATTTAGTGATTTCTCAACCAGATAATGGAGAGCAAGCATTAGAAATTGCAGATAACCTAATTAGATCTGGAGCAATTGATATCGTTGTAGTCGATTCGGTTGCAGCATTGACTCCTAAAAGTGAAATAGAAGGAGAAATGGGGGATTCTAAAATGGGACTTCACGCTCGGTTGATGTCGCAAGCGCTTCGGAAATTAACGTCAACGATTAATAAAACAAATTGTACTGTAATTTTTATTAATCAATTGCGTGAAAAGATTGGTGTTATGTTTGGGAACCCAGAAACAACAACAGGAGGAAATGCATTGAAATTCTATGCTTCTGTACGTTTAGATATTCGTCGTTCTACTCAAATAAAAAATAATGATGGAGAGGTTTCAGGAAATAAAACACGTGTTAAAGTAGTAAAGAATAAAGTAGCGCCACCATTTCGTACTGCTGAGTTTGATATAATGTATGGAGAAGGAATCTCTAAAGTAGGAGAGATTATTGATATCGGAGTGGATTATGAAATCGTAAAAAAGAGTGGTTCATGGTTTAGTTATATGGATTCAAAACTAGGTCAAGGTCGAGACGCTGTAAAGCGTTTACTTTTAGATAATCCTGATCTTATGGAAGAATTAGAAGAGAAAATAATTACAGCTATTAAAGTAGCTAAAGAGAATTAATCTAATATTTTGAAAGGAATATGAAGCTGTGCGAACTAAAACGCACAGCTTTTTTTATAATTGGCCATGAAAAAAAGACTTAAAGACAATTTATTTTTTATCATATTCATAATATTGATGCTTATTCCTAAAACTAGAATGCTTTTACAAACACAAGTTCAAAAAGTAATAGGGTATTTTAATCAACCCCGTATAGAAGAAATTACAAATGCCAATATCATGTACAGAGGAGGTGTGCATGGTATCAATACAGCAGATATTAGTTTTTCTAGATTAAGAGGGAAAGTTGTTATTATCAATTATTGGGCAACATGGTGTCCACCTTGTGTGGCTGAAATGCCAAGCTTTCAAGAATTGTACGAGGCGTATAAGAATAATGATGAAGTTGTTTTTTTGTTTTTAACGGATGACAATATTCAAAAGGTAAGTGATTTTTTGAGAAAGCATCAATATTCACTTCCAGTTTATTCAGATAATGGGACGGCATTTTCAAATTTAAATCCACAAAGTATTCCTACAACATATATTGCAAATCGTAAAGGAGAAATAAAAGTTAAAAAGACAGGGTCAGTTCAGTGGAATAGTAAAAAAGTTTATAATATTATTACTGAATTGTTAGCCGATTGATTTTACGGTGTAGTTAATTTTGTTTTGAAGATGAATATTTTATATACTAGGAGCTGAGGCACTATATAAAGATTCTAACTTTTGTAAGGAAGCTAACATTTTTACGAACCATTAAAAAAGGAAATTTTGAGTGATTATTACGATCCAGCTGATTTAAGAAAATTTGGTAAGATTACCGATTGGAGTGAAGACTTAGGGAAAAAGTTTTTTGATTATTATGGAAGTGTTTTTCAAGAAGGAGCGCTAACTGCTAGAGAAAAATCATTGATAGCCCTGGCTGTATCCCATGTAGTTAAATGTCCATATTGTATAGATGCATATACAAAAGACGGTTTGCAAAGAGGTATAACCAAAGAAGAAATGATGGAAGCTGTACATACAGGAGCGGCGATAGAGGCCGGTGCGTCTTTAGTACATGGTGTACAAATGATGAAAAAGTACGATAAATTATCAATGTAGTTTTTCCTTTACAGAGGAAATAAAGTTTGAAAAGTAGATGATTTCATTTGGCTTTTTTCAAATGGATGAAAACTGCTGATTAACGAGACAAGGAATGCAAAAATCGTTATTACGAAGAGAAAGCGAATTAGCGAAAGCTGAAAAGCAATTAGAGATATTAGGAAATGGTATTTTTGCTAATGGAGAATTGCCCACTTTTAAAGATAAAATAGAGGAGATAGGTGAATTTCCTTTGCGTCCTAGTACCCTAGAGATTTTACAAATCAATGTAGGGTATATGTGTAACCAAGTATGTGAGCACTGCCATGTCGATGCGGGTCCTGATCGAAAAGAGATTATGACACGCGAGACAATGCGCCAATGTTTAGAGGTAATCAAAAAAACAGGAGCTCATACATTAGATTTAACAGGAGGAGCGCCTGAAATGAATCCTGATTTTCGATGGTTTGTAGAAGAAGCTGCAAATGCAGGAGTTAAAGACTTTATTGTACGTTCTAATCTGACGATTATTCGTGCAAACCCTAAATATCACGACTTACCTGATTTTTTCAAAAAACACAATATTCATGTTGTTTCTTCAATGCCACATTGGACAAGAGGAAAGACAGATAAACAACGTGGTAGTGGTGTATTTGATCAATCGATTCAGGCATTAAAAGACTTGAATGCTGTAGGATATGGAATGCCAGATAGTCCATTGAAGTTAGATTTAGTGTATAATCCTTCAGGAGCATTTTTGCCAAGCGATCAAGAAGGGATGGAACGGGATTTTAAAAATGCTTTATTAGAAGATTTTGGAATTCAATTCCATAATCTATTTGCGATTACAAACCTTCCAATTTCTAGGTTTTTAGATTATCTGATAGCATCAGGTAATTATGAAGACTATATGTATGCTTTAGTAGAAGCTTATAACCCAATGGCAGTATCTAATGTGATGTGTAAAAACACGTTGTCAATTAGTTGGGATGGGTATTTATACGATTGTGATTTTAATCAAATGCTAGGCTTAGGTGTAGCTTCAAAAATTAAGCACATTAGCGATTATAATGAAGAAATTCTTAATAATAGAAATATAGTAATCTCTCAGCATTGTTATGGATGTACCGCAGGTGCAGGAAGTAGCTGTCAAGGAACAGTAGTTTAATTTTATCTATATAAAGATAAGAGAGTGTAGAAAAAAGAGTATAGACAGTATTTAAAAAGTCTATTATCTATGTTCTCTTTTCTAACAGCGAAGCGGTCTATTATATGAAAAACCTCCTCCTTATATTTACTAGAAACCCAGAATTAGGGAAAGTAAAAACAAGATTAGCACAAGATGTTGGTGATCAAAATGCATTAATAATTTATAAAATGCTATTAGATCATACATTTAAAATAACAAAACCAGTTGATGCGATAAAACAAGTTTGGTATTCTGAAAATATTCAAAATGAAGATTTGTGGAGTTCTGGTGATTTTCAAAAGCATTTGCAAGTAGGAAAAGATTTAGGTGCTAGAATGCAATTAGCTTTTCAGAAAGGATTTCAAGCGGGATACCAAAATATCATAATCATAGGAAGTGATTTGTATGATATAGATAGTAAAGATATAGACGAAGCTTTTGTAAAGTTAGAAAAGCATGGCACTATTATAGGTCCAGCGGAAGACGGAGGGTATTATCTGTTGGGACTAACTGAAATGATACCTGAGTTGTTTGAAGAAAAGCCTTGGGGGACAGATGTCGTACTTCAGAAAACACTTCAAACTCTTCAAAATTACTCTTATGAATTATTAGAAGAGAAAAATGATGTAGACTATTGGAGTGATATAGAAGATATCCCTATTTTTCAGGAAGTTTTAAAACAACAAAAAAGCGTATGATCAAATTTATCAATGAAACGGCAGAATACCTTCAATCTAAAGGATTCGATACTCCAGAAGTAGGGATCATTTTAGGTACAGGTCTTGGTCAATTGGTCGAGCATATCGAAAATCCAATAGAGATTAGTTATAATCATATACCTCATTTTCCAACGGCTACCGTCGAATTTCATAAAGGGAAATTAATTTATGGAACTATAGAGGGAAAAAAAGTAGTAGTAATGCAAGGGCGTTTTCATTTATATGAAGGATATAACCTTCAAGATGTAACTTACCCTGTACGCATTATGAAAGCCTTGGGTATTCATACATTACTAATATCTAATGCTTCCGGAGCGATAAATTTAGCCTTTAAAAAAGGAGAGATTATGTTGATCGATGATCATATTAATTTACAAGGAGGCTCTCCGTTAGCATTTAAAGGAGTAGAGCAGCTAGGTGAACGATTTGTAGATATGAGTGAGCCTTACAGTAAGGAACTCAATAAAAAGTTGACCAATATTGCTCAACAAAAAGATATTAAACTTCATGAAGGAGTGTATGTGTCTGTAGTAGGACCTCAGTTGGAGACTAGAGCAGAGTATCGATTTTTAAAAACTATTGGTGCAGATGCTGTTGGGATGAGTACAGTGCCTGAAGTTATTGTTGGTAATCATCTTGGGTTAAGAGTAGGAGCCGTTTCGGTATTAACCGACGAATGTGATCCAGATAACCTAGCTAAAGTTGATATATCTGAGATCATAGCCATGGCTAATAAAGCAGAGCCTAATATGATCACATTATTTAAAGAATTGATAAAAGAAATATAATTTTGAGGAAGTTCCCCTAACGGGTCGAGCTTTCGGCAGTCGCTACCCTATCGGGTGAGCTCCGACAAAGCCTCAATCCCTAACTCGAAATATTGATAGAGAAGAATGAGTTATTTAGATACCACTTACGATGTATATAAAGAAGCAGCTATTACACCAGATGTTGGTTTGTGCTGTACGACAAATCCAATATGGGAGCTTCCAGGATTAAAGATTCCTAAAATCATGCAAGAAATGAATTACGGTTGCGGAAGTACTGTACATGCGCGTGATTTATCGAACAACCCTAAGATGTTGTACGTTGGTGTTGGAGGAGGAATGGAATTATTGCAATTCTCTTACTTCAACCGTCAAAAAGGTGGTGTAGTAGGTGTTGACGTAGTCGATGAAATGTTAGAAGCATCGCGTAAAAATTTTATAGAGGCAGAACAAGATAATCCATGGTTCAAAAGTGATTTTGTAGATCTGAAGAAAGGTGACGCTTTAAACTTACCGGTTGATGATAATACCATTGATGTAGCTGCTCAAAATTGTTTGTTTAATATTTTTAAAGAAGAAGATCTTAAACGTGCTATCGAAGAAATGTATCGTGTGTTAAAACCACATGGACGTTTGGTAATGAGTGACCCTACTTGCGAGCAACCTATGAATGATACTTTGCGTAACGACGAACGTTTAAGAGCGCTTTGTCTTAGTGGCAGTCTACCAATTGCGGAATATGTTAAAGCATTGACTGATGTAGGTTTTGGGACGATTGAGATCAGAGCGAGAAAACCTTATCGTATATTAGATCCTAAAAATTACCCTACTGACGAATTGATTTATATTGAATCTATCGAAGTAGCAGCAATTAAAGATCCAATGCCCGAAGATGGTCCTTGTGTTTTTACAGGTAAAGCAGCGATTTATTTTGGCGATGAAGATTATTTAGATGATAAAAAGGGGCATATTTTGTTAAAAAATCAACCTTTAGCAGTTTGTGATAAAACAGCACAAGCTTTAAAAGATTTAGGGCGTGATGATATATATATTAGCGAATCTACTTTCCATTACGATGGTGGAGGCTGTTGTTAGTTTTATCGATGTTTTAGAAAAGGTATAATAAGAAAATACCTAAAAGTTTAGATGCTTTAAGAGATTTAGTTTAATATTGAGCTGAATTTCTTAAAGTTTTTTTATTTCAACTAATCAATTTGGCTCGATTTATGTTTTATACCAACCGATTTTTTTAAAATGAAAAAAATGAAAACATTATTACTGCAAGTTTTAGTACTATTTAGTCTTTTGTGTAACGCCTCTGAAAGTAATGCTTTTGAAGACAAAGTGTCCGAAGAAGCTCCTAGAATGAACTATATGCTTTGGAAACAAGTGTTAGATAAGTTTGTAGATGTCAATGGCCGAGTAGATTATGCAGGGTTAAAACGAAATCCAAAAGAATTTAATGCATTTGTCAAGAAAATACAAAATTGGCCTTTGGTGAATGGATTAGAACAGCAAGAAATTATGGCGTTTTGGATTAATGTGTATAATGTATTTGCTATAAAGTTAGTGTTAGATAATTACCCGTTGAATTCTATAAAAGAAGTTTCTAAGCCCTGGGATACTAAATTTTTTACAATTGGAGGGAGAGAGATGAGTTTAGGAATGGTTGAACACGAAATTTTGAGAGATTTTGGAGATGCTCGCATCCATTTTGCAATCAATTGTGCTTCTATGTCTTGTCCACCAATAGCGAAAGTTCCATATACGAGTAGAAATTTAGATAAACTATTAGAGAAACAAACCAGAAAGTATATTAATAATTCTGTAAATAATAAAATCACTAATAAAGAATATAAGTTGTCGCAACTTTTTAAATGGTTTAAAAAAGACTTTGTAGTACATGCTGGGTCAGTAAAACAATTTATTAATAACTACAGTACAGTGAAAATAGGTAAACAATCAAATGCGGGATATATTAGATATAATTGGGATTTGAATGAAAAATAGTTTTTTTGATACGGCTTATTGTAACATTTTGATTTTCAAACCTCCTTCATGGAGGTTTTTTGTTTTATTACAATAATTATTGTATGCTGTTGCATCTTTTAGAGTAATGAATTCTAAAATTGTTCGACTATAAATGTATAACAAATAAAAAAGGGATCATGAAATTTTTAACATATGCACTTGCCGGAGTAGCCTTTATAGGAAGTTTAAAAAAGAATGAAGCTTATGCACAAATAGCGTATAGTGATTCAAATTCTGCAGTCAAAATATATGCTGTAGATCCTGCGAAAAAAATCAAGAAAAATTATTACCAAGAGAAAGTTAATTATAGAGGGTGGAAAGATTTACTTCAGAAAAATGTAACTACTAAAGGTAAAGTAGATTATGCAGGTTTTAGAAGAGATATCAAAGATTTGAATTCATTTTTAAGGGGTTTGTCTCAAACACAAATTAACCCTCAATGGTCTAAAAAGGATAAAATGGCATTTTGGATCAATGTCTATAATGCGTATACTGTAAAATTAGTAGTAGACAACTTTCCTTTAGAAAGTATTAAACAGTTAAATAGTCCTTGGGCTAAAAAATTCTTTACAATTGACGGCAAGCAAATGAGTCTAGGAGATGTAGAGCATAAAATTTTAAGAAATTTTGGAGATCCGCGTATTCATTTCGCAATAAATTGTGCATCAGCTTCTTGTCCTAGGTTAATTCAAATTCCTTATACTGCAGAAAACTTAGATCGTTTATTGGAAAGGCAAACGGAAGAGTTTATTAATGACCCTTTTTATAACACGATTTCAGGATATGCGGTAAACGTTTCAAAATTGTTTGATTGGTATAAGAAGGATTTCAAAGCCACAGATGGTTCAGTTGTTAATTTTATCAATAAATACAGTAAGACTCCAATTTCAAATCAAAAAGAAAAAGGTTATAAGGCTTATGATTGGTCAATTAATGCTAAATAGTTAACATTGTATCAAAGTATTATATTGGAGTTATCTATCATTATACCGGTATACAACGAAGCAGCTCATATAAATGAGTTGCTTTTTTATATTTATGAACATCTCAAATATCCTAATCAGTGTGAATTGATTTTGGTTGATGGAGGAAGTACAGATGGTACTATTTCTGTATTAGAAAACCATAAGGGTATTAAATTGATTAAAGCTTCAAAGGGTAGAGGGAAGCAAATGAATGTAGGGGTAGCAAATGCAAACGGAAAAGTATTGTATTTTTTACATGCAGACTCTTATCCTCCGAAAGATTTTGATGAATTAATTTTAAAAGAAGTTGAAAAAAATAATTATGCTGGTTGTTTTAAAATGAAATTTAGAAGCAAGCATTATTGGTTGTGGTTAGCAGGTTGGTTTACACAGTTTAATATAAAGTTTTTTAGAGGAGGAGATCAGTCCTTATTTATCTCAAAAGAATGGTTTAAAGAATTGGGAGGCTTTGAAGAAAAGCATCCGATTTTTGAAGATGTTCATTTCATTAGAAAAATTTATAAGCATAAACATTTTACGGTAATTCAGCAATGGATTTCGACATCAGCAAGGCGCTATGAAGATAATGGTGTCGCGAAATTACAGTATCATTATTGGAATATGTACTTTAAAAATTGGTTTGGAGCTAGTACTGAGGAGTTGGTAGATTACTACAAAGAATATATAAAGTGATTTTTATAGCTTTTATGATGCATATTTAAGGTGTAAATTTATTTCTTAAGTGCTATTTCCGACAATTGCTCATAGCTTTTTACGGCTGATATTTCACCCTCTTTCAATAAAAATAAATCTTCACATAAAGCATCACCATTTTCTACTGCCTGTAAGAAAATACCGGCATGCATTTTAACAAATTGATCAAGGTGCTCTTCTGATATATTATAGTCACATACCAAAATCAATTCATCCTTTGGTATGGAAACAACAATTTCTTCAGCATCCAGAAGCTGATGAGCTTCTTTCATATGTTTTGGACTAATTAATTTTGTGGGGCTAAATATGGATAACTTTGATGATAATACTTTAAATTCTAGTTTGGCATCTTCCAAATCCCAAAAAATGAAAGATTGATCAAAACTTTCAAATTGTTTTTCAGCTTGTTTACGAAAAGAAAAATATGTTTCATCTGACATATTATCTGTTTTTACTTGAGATAATTCGTATTCTTCTTCATTTACAGGCTCTAATAATAATTGGATACTTATTAGCTTTGAGTATGCATTATCTCGTTCATGAATGATTGCAACCATTTGATCGTACAAGTCATAATTAGTGTTTTTGCTAGAAGTAAGTATAGGGTAGATTAATGTATCTTCTTGTGCTACTTTTTCACTTTCTTTCTTTTGGTATTTAGAAGTGTCAATTTTTCGTTCAATAGTATTACTTCGTTCAATAACATTATTAGGTTTAGAAGGTCCCATGCCCAACAAGTTTCTTAAATACTCAATCATTTTTTCTTTACAATATACTAATTTTACACGGAGGGTGAATTTTTTAGAGAAATTATAGGATTTACTAATTTCTAGAGTATAATGAATTATATTTCACCAGTACTATTAGTCGAAATTTTATTACGTGCAGATCAATCAAGAGAGAATACCCAAATCTAATTTCTTTAAATACTTCGAAAAGTGTTATGAAGCAGATAACAATCGCTTTACTGTAGAGAATATTGGGCAAGCCAAATATCAATATAAACATTTTTTAAAAGGTCAGGAAGAGTTGATGACAGGGAAGTATCCTTTGATCCCTTTATTTCATAAAAAGCAAGATGAATTGTTGACTGATATTGCTTTATACAAATTAGAAAAACAGCTGTATTATGCT
This sequence comes from uncultured Aquimarina sp., assembly GCA_947493035.1. GTDB lineage: Bacteria > Bacteroidota > Bacteroidia > Flavobacteriales > Flavobacteriaceae > Aquimarina. The sequence goes on along the minus strand of CANLOW010000004.1, from coordinate 105,307 downwards.
ACATTCTTTATACTAGGGAATAACGAAGGTACTTTGTCTAAAAACAAGAATTTATTTGCACCATTGGTGTTGTTTCCAGCTTCTATTGAAGTTCAGGAAGATGAGACAGCTTATTTACAAATTAATAAACAAGAAGGTATTATTAATAGGGCGGTGTTGAATAAATTAACACCTGTTTCGGAAAGTTCGAGTGTAGAAGATTTCTTTAAGGATATAGAAGGTGTTTTCTATGACAATATGCCAGACGCTTTTTTATTGAAGCGTTATTTAGATAAACACTTCTGTAATGTAAATACGGAAGAGTTAATGTATTATCCAGAAGTTTGGTCTCAATATCAAATTTCTAAATACCTTAAAAATAAGGAGGAAGGCGTTTTTAAAGTTGTCCCAGCAGCAGTGGTTAGTTTGGTCCCCAAAGTTAATAATGCTTTAAAAGTAATTACTGACCTTAAAAAAATAGGTGAGCAATCATATTTTGGTAAACCAATAACTGATTTGATAGATAGGAAAGCTTCTGTTTTGGTTAATGATGTGAGTAGTGTTTTGCAACATCAATTAAATAAGGATCAGTTTGCTGCATTACAGCACGTACAGAAATATCATAATAGTGTTGTTATAGGGCCTCCAGGGACAGGGAAGTCGTATACGATTTGTGCGATGGCAGTAGATTGTATTCTTCGTGGAGAATCTGTTTTAATTGTTTCCAAAACAAAATCAGCCGTAGAAGTACTACGTTCGATGTTAATAAAGGAATATCGTTTAGATAAATATTTAGTCCACACTTCTGGTCATAGTTACAAAAGAAGTTTAGAAGCTAAGCTTTCTAGGTTATTAGGAGGTATTTATGGAGCTAACTATTTGGGTGAAAAATATGATGAATTTAAAAGAGATGAAAATTATTTAAAAGAATTAGAGGAAGACTTCTTGAAGCGAGTTACTGCTGAGGTAGAATTAGGAGAGCTTAATAATAAAACAAAAAAGCATTTTGTCGATTTCTTCAAGAAGTTATATATAAAATCTTTTACTGATTTAGATGAAACCCTATGGGATTTGTTTTTTGATATAGAAAGAATGACCCCTGTTTTAAGGAGTAGTCTTAAAAAATATATATTAGAAAAAATAGATGATAATGTAAAGAAAGCTGTTCAAGAACATCGGTTCAGCTTGGTGGCTTATTACGATGCATTAAAGAGTAATAGCTTTTCACAATATAAACGCAAAGTCGATACTATTATTTTCGAACATGTGTTTAAAGCATTTCCAATTTGGCTAGCTCATCTTCCTGAATTGAATGCAGTTTTACCAACCCAAAAGGGTTTATTTGATGTGGTAATTATCGATGAAGCGACACAGTGTGATATTGCTTCAGCATTACCAGCGATATATAGAGCTAAAAGATCTGTAATTGTTGGAGATCCCAAGCAGTTAAGGCATTATTCGTTTCTTTCTAGAAGCAAACAACAGCAATTACGAAAAGAACTAGAGTTGCCAGATGCATCTTTCTTTAACTATCGAGATAAAAGTATCCTTGATATTTATATGGAAAATATAGAAAGTCAAGATCAAGTTTCATTTCTTCGAGAGCACTTTAGATCACCTGTAGATATTATAGAGTTTAGTAATAAAACTTTTTATGATAGTCAACTAGAAGTGTTAAAGGTGACACCAGATGTCTCTAAATATGCAAAGCAGATTTTAATTCCAATAGAGAAAGGAGAGAGGGATAAAAGTGGAATTAATGAAGCAGAAGCAGATGTATTGTTGGCTAAATTGGATGAAATTATCCAGCAGCATAAAGAAAGACCTATTACAATAGGTGTGCTCTCATTGTTTTCAGATCAAGTTACTTATTTGAAAAAGTTGCTAAAGCTTCGTTATGAATTAACGACATTAAAGAAATTTGATATTTTATGTGCAACACCGTATGAGTTTCAAGGTAATGAAAGAGATGTAATGCTTATTTCACTGGCCTTAGATAATGACTCACATCACAGTGCTTTTAGGCATATCAACAAACCAGATGTTCTTAATGTTGCAATAACAAGGGCAAGGCAATTGCAGTATGTTTTTTCATCTTTAGAGATTAACAAGTTAGATGGAGATTCGTTGTTGTATAAATTTTTGAATTTTTGGAATAAATATGCTAATGATCACCGAGAAAACATAGCTGAAGATACATTTCAAAAAGCAGTATATGATAAGTTGTTGGAAAAAGGTTATGAAGAGGTACTTGTCAGCTTTCCATTAGGAGGTCAGATATTAGATCTTTTAGTGATTCATAAAGGAAAGAAAGTTTTTGTGGATTTGATTGGAGATAAAGGAGATTTTTCAGACCATTTTAGCTTAGAGCGTTATAAGACATTTGCTAGAATAGGAATTTTAAGTTTCCCCTTGCATTATTCTTTTTGGAAAAAATATCCAGGTTTATTTTTTGATAAATTAGAAAAGTTATTTTCTTAATTGATTTTTTAATTGAGAGATTTCGTGCTGAATCAGTACTAGTTGATCTTCTAATTGATTTGAAAATTCAGGAATTCTTCTACAAAAAACGTAGCGTACCCGCCATAGTTCACTAATTTTAGAAAGATTGATCTCTATGTCTTTAATATTTTTATGGTCAGCTCTTAAAACCAAAGTGTCTTTAATAATATATAATCTTCTGAAAATAATTTGACGTTCGTATACACAAAAAATCAATGTTCCATTATTTAGTTTAGGAATTACAGCTTTGGGTACAAATTCACCAACGACTACATCCTTAGGGTAAAAGCCTTTGTCGTGATTTGTCATTTCTAAATTATTAACCTCAAAGCCTCTAAATTTTTTATCAGGATTAATAGGTAAAGACAATTGTGGAAGTGTCTGGATAAATTTAGAATCTTTTGCTTTTTCAGGATATTGCTCGGTGTAGTTGGTCGTGATACAAGGAATATTCGGGAATATGTTTTTTGTTTTGCTTAAAGTAGCTGTTGTAAATTCATCTTTAAATTGAACTAAAGAATTGACAGTTAGCTCTTTAGTTAAAAGGTGGTCAATGGAAATGCTAAAATAATTAGCTATTTTAATAACAGTTTCGATTTTAGGTTCACTTCGTTCTTCTTCATATGCACCTAAAGTAGCTCTTTTTAAGTTAAATATCTCGGCAAATGCTTGCTGGCTAAGGCCTTTAACGCTTCTTATTTTTTTTATATTTTTTCCTATTGACGACATTTTTGCTAAAATTATTTGCAAAACTCAAAATGAGTTGTATCTTTATGCTAACAAATTTAGCAAAATAATTTATAGTTGCTAAATTAATTATCAGTAAGAAGGTGTTTAATGAGGTTGTTTATTAATGAATAACTTTTTTTCGACATAAATAGGAATATATGTGACCTAATTATATTGTAAATTTCAGTCTTTAGTATGATTTTTATTTTAGAATCTTTTGCTAAAATTGAATCACCCCTTTTTTTGAAATTTCTAACTTAATTATTATAAAAATGAATAATCATTTTGATTTGGTGAAGACCTATATTATGGAACTTAATATTACGATTTCATATGAAAACGAAAAAGATAATATTATTGTTATCGATCGAGAGAGTGAAGGTATTAATAACCTAATACTAGGTATAGCTTCTCCGATATTGATCATCGAACAACATATTTTTGATATCAAGACACCAACATTAGAATTGTATAAAAATCTCTTAAAGAAAAATAGAGATATCGTACACGGAGCTTTTGTGTTAGATGAAAGTGGTGAAAAAGTAATATTTAGAGATACGTTACAAATAGAGAATCTAGATTTAAATGAATTTGAAGCAAGTTTAAATTCATTGGGTTTATTACTGAGTGAGTACTCAGAACAAATTATTAATTATTCAAAATAAAATATAGAGATATGAATTTTTTAAAAAGATTATTTAAAATAGGAGAAGCAGAAGCTAATGCTGCTTTAGATAGAATTGAGGATCCTATAAAATTAACTGAGCAAGGAATACGAGATATGAAAGAAGATCTAAGTAAAGGCTTAGAATCTTTAGCTCAAGTGAAAGCTTTAGCGATCAGAGCTAAAAATGACACAGAAAGCTATGCGGCTAAGGCTCAAGATTACGAAAAAAAAGCAATGCTTATTTTAAAGAAAGCCCAAAACGGAGAGTTAGCCGTTGAAGAAGCTGATCGATTGGCTAAGGAAGCTTTGATAAAGAAGGAAGATAATACAAAACACTTGGAACGTTCTAAAGCCGAATCGACACGTTTTGATGCATCAGTTTCTAATCTAGAAAAAAATGTCCAAGAGATTAAGCAGAATATTAGCAAGTGGGAGAATGAGCTAAAAACATTAAAGGCACGAGTAAAAGTTTCGGATGCAACTAAAAACTTAAACAAGCAGTTAGCAGAGATCGATAGTTCTAGTACGGTAAGTATGTTAGAGCGTATGAAGGAAAAAGTAGCTCAGGATGAGGCTTTAGCGGAGGCTTATGGCGATATAGCCAATGTTAGTAAAACCATAGATGAAGAAATTGATAGTGTGGTAAATACTAATGCTGCTTCTGCAGATGATGCTCTTGCAAGATTAAAAGAGCAATTGAAATCAGGAGACACACAAGCTTAGTATTCTGAAAGTGTAAATATTTCTAGGTATAGGTAGCTTCAGAAGAAGTATAACAACAAGGTTTATATTCGAAAGATATGATTCTGTATTGAGTTTAATTTTCAGAGAGCTGCCTAGCGATTTTAATAAAAATAGATTTAAGCTGCATAGTTCGTATGCTTGCATCGAAGTAATTGATTTAACTAAACTAAAAACCACATCTTGGAGAAAATTATAGAAATTGCTTTTTCGCAGGTAAATATCACTTTGACTATCCTAGTCTTATTATTGATAGCGTACTGGTTATTCACAATTTTTTCGGGTCTAGATTTTGATGTCGATTTCGATGTAGACATAGATATTGATGCGGATATAGATGTTGATGCAGATGCCGATATTAGTGGTAGCGAAATTGAATTTTCTGAAATAGCTAACACAGAACTACGAAAAGAACATGTAGCGCCCAATAGAAAGAAAAAACTAAAATGGTGGCAAATTGTTTTGGTCTTTTTCAATTTCGTGGGCTTGCCATTTATGTTCACATTTACAGCATGGGTGTTTATATGGTGGATTTGTGTAGTTATTGCTACATCTTTAACGCATAGCTATAGTAATGTGTTTGGTTTTGTATTATTTCTTGCTGCCATCATTCCATCATTGTTTTTAACTAAAATTTTTACAACACCTTTTAAAGGCTTTTTTGATAATTTAAATAAAGACGGAGATGAACCGATTGATCTTATTGGAAGAAAAGGTGTAATGTACTCCTCTATATCTAATGATAAAATGGGGTCTGCAGAAGTTTTAGCTGAGGGGACGCCAATGTCAATTTATGTAAAGTCGTTAAATGGTACACCTTTAAAATACAAAGACGATATACTGATTATTAAACAGTCAGATGATAAAAATTATTACCTAGTCGAAGCATATGTCGAGTAGGAGATTCTAATTCGTACACCCACAAACTGTGGATAATAATAACTACTAAACTTAAATAATAATTTTATGGAAAATGTATTACCGCTAATAGGGATAGGGCTTGGTCTAATTCTATTCTTAGTAATTGTTTACTTCGCAATCATCGCGTTGTTTTATAAAAAAATTCCTCAAGGGAAAGCTTTAGTGAGGACAGGTTTTAAAGGAACTAAAGTAGCTACAGATAGAGGTATGTATGTCGTTCCTGTATTTCATAAAGTGGAGATCATGGATATCTCTGTAAAGAAAATACAGATTGAACGTTTAGGGAATGACGGATTGGTATGTAAAGACAATATGCGTGCTGATATTAAAGTAGCATTTTTTGTTAGAGTTAATAATGAAGTAGATTTTATTAAGAAAGTAGCGCAAACAATAGGTTGTGAAAGAGCTTCTGATATTTCTACATTAGAAGATTTATTTGAAGCTAAATTTTCTGAGGCTTTAAAAACTGTCGGAAAGAAATTTCAATTCACAGAATTGTATGAAGCGAGAAGAGAGTTTCGTGATGAAATCGTCGATATTATAGGTACTGATTTAAATGGATATACGTTAGAGGATTGTGCAATTGATTATCTAGAACAAACACCTGTTACCTATTTAAAACAAGATAATATTCTGGATGCAGAAGGAATCAAAAAGATTACCGAGTTAACTGCAGCTCAGAATATGAAAGCCAATTTAATTAAGCGTGATGAAGAAAAAGTAATCCGTAAGCAAGATGTAGAAGCACGCGAAGCTATACTAGAATTAGATAAGCAGTTAGCAGAAAAGGAAGAGCAACAAAAGAGAGAAATAGCGAATATAAAAGCTAGAGAAGAGGCAGAGATTTTAAAAGTTTCGGAAGAAGAAAAATTGAAATCAGAGACAGCTCGTATTGTTACAGAAGAAAAGGTGAAAGTTGCTGAGGAAAATATGGAGCGCCAGATCATTGTGGCAGCCAAGAATAAAGAGCGTACCGATGCTGTAGAAACAGAAAGAGTAGAGAAGGATCGTATGTTAGAGGCTACAGAAAGAGAGCGTATTGTAACCTTAGCTCAAATCGAAAAAGAGAAAGTAGTCGAGGTAGAAAAGAAAAATATTCAAGATGTTATTCGTGATCGAGTAATGTTAGAAAAAGGAGTAGTCGAAGAGCAAGAGAATACCAAGGATATTGAAGCTTTCAAAACAGCTGATCGAGAAAAACAAGTGAAGATTACGATTGCCGAAGCAAATGCAGAAGAGCAGTTAATTAAAACAGTGAAGGAAGCTGAGGCACAAAAGCAGGCAGCGAAGCAGAAAGCAGAGGAAATCAATATAGAAGCTCAAGCTCAAAAAGAAGCTAGTGAGAAAGAAGCAGAAGCTCGTAAAACATTAGCTGAAGCTACGGCTAAAGAAGAGGCTACTATCGGAATGTCTGAAGCACAAGTAATGCATGCTAAGGCAGAAGCTAATGAAAGAGAAGGAATGGTTGAAGCTAAGATTATTGAAGAAACTTCTAAAGCTGAGGCAGCCGGTATTTTGGCTAAAGCGCAAGCGTTAAAAGAGCAAGGGATTGCTGAAGCTGAGGTTATCAAAGAAAAAGCACTTGCGAAGGCAGTAGGAGATAAAGAAATTGCATTGGCTAAAGCAGCTGGTGATAAAGAAATAGCATTAGCTGAAGCTGCAGGTATTGAAGAAAAAGCTGAAGCGATGAAGAAACTTGATGGTGTTGGTAAAGAGCATGAAGAATTTAAATTGCGTTTAGATAAAGAAATGCAAGTTGAATTGGCTGAAATCAACATTCATAAAGATATTGCTGAATCTCAAGCTTTAGTAATTGCTGAAGCATTGAAGGCGGCTAATATTGATATAGTTGGTGGAGAGACTATGTTCTTCGATCAAATTGTAGGTCAGATTACTAAATCAAAAGGAATAGATCGTTTAGTAAACCACTCAGAGAATATTCAAGAGGTTAAAGATGCGATTTTAGGTAGTGATGATGTAAAAGGGAATTTACTTGAAAGAGTAAAAGGTTTTGCTGATAAATACGGAGTTTCGTCCGAAGATCTTAAGAATCTAACTATTGCGAATGTGTTGATAGATTTAAAATCGAAAGCAACCAATAGTGATGATGGTAATTTATTCACGAACCTTGCCAGTTTAGCAAAAGGTTTAGGTATCGATAAACAGAAATTGAAGTAAAAAATTTCAAAGCAAACCAGATTGATAAATTATTCAATATAGTATAGTTCATTTAGTATAAAATAGCTGTTTAGTAGCTGTGTAATGGGATTAAGAAGAGCATTGTTGAGAACGCTATCATCATTAAAAAATGATGATAGCAAGGTGTCTCGAAATATTTTTAAAAGGTTTTGGGGGGAATTTTCTAAAAATAAATGCTCTTCGAACCCAATTACGATAGATGAAAGATTCTAGAAAAAGTAAAAGCTCAACGAAAGAAAGAAATCATTCAGCTTTTTATTATTTCAATTTTGGTTTTAGGAATTGCCTTAAGGGTTGTTGTTTCTGTTTTAAAAGACTGGGATAGCGTACCTCTTCTAAAATGGTAATTTTTTAGAAATGTGAAATGAATACGTTTTGAAGAAACAGAAAGACTCAAGTGTTAAAGGAAGAAAGTCTAAGCGAACAAGCATTAAGACTCTTGATTTATTGCTAGATTTTTTTAGTTGGATATTTTGTGAAGTATTAGTGGCTATTCTTTTTGAAGGAATTTAAAATAGATTAGGTTTAATATAAATTAACTAAGGTTTGCTCTGAGACGTATTGATAAGAAATAAAGTCTTTGTTTCAAGTGCTGTATTCACATTGTTTGATGATATTCAAAATGCTTATTTCAGGAAAAGACTAATAGGTAAAGTAAACTGCCTAAAAACTCCATTTCAAATTATAGAATAATGGAACAAACTAACACTAATAAACTAGAAAGTGGAACGTATGAGATTATACAAAACCGCTTACAGAAACATAAATCAGAATTATTAGATCGTTTATCTGAATTAAATGCTTCTCGAAAAGAAGTATTTGGTAGTGTAGAAACAAAGCTGATTGCTAATAATCGTATCAATACAGAAAATAGTTGTATTGCAAGGGATATTGTTACTATTGGAGATCGATGTGTTTTCGGATACAATGTGCATTTTGGTTTACGTACAGAGGTGAAATTACAGGATGTATTCAGTGTATATGCATTCGAAGATGGACAATTTGTTTCTCAATCACTTGATATTTTTGATGATGCTGTTTTCTTTTCCGATTTCACGAATCTTTATAAATATTACCGTAATACTATATTCGCGAAGTTTGCCATAATGGGTAACTACTTGCACTTGGTTTTTCAATTAAGTGAAAGTGTTACAGATATAAAAACCTTTAAATGGTTGATTACTGACGAAGGTTTGCGTTATGTGGATAATCGAAGCGAACACGAGTTTAAGTTTCCTGATCAGCACGATTTTCAATGGACTGAAGTAGGGCGAGATCAGCACCGTTATGGAGAGCATGCGCATATCTCTATATTGGATAAGGTATTTGTTGAAACTATTGGTGGAGATTTAACAATAAAAGTAGAAGACAATACTGATGATGGTAAAGGAATTTATAATGAACCAGTAGAGCATAAGGACCAGACATTAGATGATGGACAATATCGATATGCCTCTTTAGGAAACTTAATAGCCATTGAAATTAAACCTTTTCAAGAATCGAGTCGCTATTTTGTTTACAATCATAAAATTCAAGATGTAAAGAAAATTGATAGTATCGGTAGTGCTTGTGTACAATTGCCAGATGAGCAGGGGATTATTTTTGCAGATGGGTATTACTTGCAGTCAGGAGCCTTCAAACAATATGATCAATCCCTTACAGATGTTAAGTTTAAGAAAACGGTAATATCTCCTAATGGAGAAGATTATCTATATGTTTTCTATGAAAGCAAGCAGGGGCTTTTCATTTTGATGGGGTACAATGTTATCGCTCAAGAAGTACAAACCCCAATAATTTGTAATGGGTATACCATTTTTACAGATGGTTCACTATGCTACTTTTCTACAGAAGACGAGCAAACAAAACATCACGTGATACAAGTATGGCAAACTCCTTTTGTAAAAGGAGAAACCATTCCTTCTGAACACACAGATACCTTAATTTATAAGATAGGGAATAAATCGATTGTAAAAGCCATGGCAGAATGTCAAGGGCTGATTACACTTCTTAATAAAGAAGATAGTTACGATGGTTTATACGACGATTTGTCTAAGTTTTCGAATGATATTATCAATAGTTACTATTGGATAAAAGAACCTGATACTCATCGTTTAGATGAACCCCTACAAGAGATAAATAATGCCGCAAATGCAGCCATTGATGAGTTCGAAAAAGTAGTACAGTTACGCAAAAATGCACAGCGTATTACTAAAGAGACTGATGAAAAGGCGACTATTATTTTCGGTAAAATAAAGAGTAGTTCATTTCGTTCTATCAATGATTTTGTAGAGGTGTTGTCTCAGTTGCGTACGCTAAGAGGAGAGGTAATTGGACTAAATGAGATAAGATATGTAGATGCCGCTTTTATTGAAAATTTAGAAAAAGAAATAGTTGAGTACAGTGATAAAATTTCTAATCGCTGCGTTCAGTTTTTATTAGATGAAAAAGCGTTAGAACCTTTTCATGAAAGAGTAGCTGAAAAGAAGGAAGCGCTTTTAGGGATTGAAAAAGTAATTGAAGGTAAAAAGCTAGAAGAAGAAATCTCTAAAATTGCTCAAGATTTAGAAATGCTAATCGATATTGTTTCAAATTTAGAGATTGAAGACACTTCTCATTCTACTCAGATTATTGATCGAATTTCTCTTATATTTTCTTCCTTAAATGAATTAAAAGCAGGTGTTAAAAATGCTATTTCTAGTTTAGGTAAAGATGAAGCCCAAGCAGATTTTGTGGCACAGGTAAAATTGGTAGATCAGAGTATTATAAATTACTTGGATATTGCTAATACCCCTGAAAAAACTGACGAATTACTGAACAAAGTAGCTGTTCAGTTAGAAGATTTAGAAGCTCGATTTGCAGATTTTGATACGTTTATAGTACAGATCATTGAAAAGAGAGAGGAAGTTTATAATGCTTTTGAAGCGCGTAAAAATAGCTTAGTTGAAGCTCGAAATAAAAAGGCCTTAGCCTTAGAGAATGCAGCAAAAAGAATTTTAAAAGGAGTCGCGAAAAAAGCATTAAGTTTTTCTGAGCTTAATGATATCAATGGGTATTTTGCGGGAGACTTAATGCTGAATAAACTACGTGATATTGTAGATCAGCTAAAATCTTTAGATGATGTAGGTAAAGCTGAGGTTATTGAAACAGCGATTAAAGTAGCTAAAGAAGATGCTATTCGTAAATTAAAAGACAAGCAAGACCTATATGAAGATGGAGAAAATGTTATTAAGTTAGGGAAGCATAAATTTGCGGTTAATCAACAAAATTTAGATTTAACTATCCTTTTTAAAGATGATGTATTGCAATATCATTTGACAGGAACAAGTTTTTATAAACCTATTCAGAACGAGATTCTTGCAAATTCAAAGAAATATTGGGATCAAGAATTGATTTCTGAAAATAATGAAGTATATCGGGCTGCTTACTTGGCTTATACGGTGTTTACAGAAATAGCAGATAAAGCAACTATTTCCAAAGAAGAATTTACGGCTAAAGTTAAAGACAGATGTAGTAAAGATTATGCCTCAGGTTATGTGAAAGGGGTTCATGATGCTGATGCTATATCAATTTTAGAAGTATTACTAACTAAATATAGAGATTTAGGTGTATTGCGTTTTTCTCCTGAAGCAAGAGGGTGGGGGCAATTAGCTTGGCAACAATTGTTAGGAGATAGGCAAAAGCATTGGGAAGAACAGTTGCAACAATTAGGGGCTATTCATGATTTATTTCCGAATGAAGTTCTTTCTAAAGAAACTTTAGACGAATTATCTGAAGAGCTACATGTTGTGTTCCCTATATTAGGTGAGAAAACAGCTGCTTTTGTGCATGAAAGTGTTCAGTACATATACCATGTGTTCAGAAAAGGAGCGGGGTTTAAGGTAAGCCAGGCTACGAATGAATTAAAAAGCGCTTTCGAAGCATATTTGAAAAAAGAAAAGGCTGTTACTTCTTTTGAAGATTCTTTAAAAAAGAAAGAAAATCAACACAAAGTAAATATAACCATACAATGGGTTTCTGCCTTTTTAAGTCAAGAATATCCAGATCAATTAAATTATACGTTAGTGGTTGTATATCAGCTATTGTTTGCTTCTACGAATACTGAAATCGTACATGTGGCTTCTGGGCAGCAAATTCATAATATAAAAGGGTCACATTCTGTTATAAAAGATGGAATTTATAGTTTCAACTATCATAATTTTATAAGTCAATTAGAACAATTTGTTGCCGAAGATGTAGTGGCTTTTCGAGCTTATGGAGATGCAAAACATACTGTTACGGAAACATTAAAAGAAGATTTAAAGCTAAATGAATTTAAACCAAGAGTACTTTCTTCTTTCGTAAGAAATAGATTAATCGATCAAGTCTATTTACCGCTATTTGGGGATAACTTAGCTAAGCAGTTAGGTGCTGTAGGAGATCAAAAGCGAACAGATCGTATGGGGATGTTGTTACTAATTTCTCCTCCTGGTTATGGGAAAACAACCTTGATGGAATACATGGCAAATCGCTTAGGATTAATTTTTATGAAGATCAATGGTCCAGCGATTGGGCATGAAGTGACTTCAGTAGATCCTATGACAGCCAATAATTCTGCAGCAAGGGAAGAATTAAAAAAGTTAAACTTAGCTTTTGAAATGGGGAATAATGTTATGTTGTATTTGGATGATATACAGCATTGCAATCCTGAATTTTTGCAAAAATTTATTTCCTTGGCAGATGGTACTCGTAAGATTGAGGGAGTGTTTGATGGTAAGCCAAAAACGTATGATTTACGGAGTAGTAAGTTTTGTGTAATCATGGCAGGAAACCCGTATACTGAGAGTGGAGATAAGTTTCAGATTCCAGATATGTTAGCGAATCGTGCAGATATTTATAACTTAGGTGATATCATTGGTGATACAGCCGATCTTTTTAAAATGAGTTTGGTAGAAAATTCATTGACCTCTAATCCTGTATTACAGCAATTAAGTAGCAAAAACTTTGATGATTTATATACACTTGTGGATGCGATAGAAAATGAAAGTGTAGAAGGTTTAACTTTAAAAGGGAATCATACAAATCAAGAGATTTCAGAATATAAAGCAGTCTTAGAGAAAGTGTTAAGAATAAGGAATACGGTGTTGAAGGTGAATGAAACCTATATAAAATCAGCAGCAATGGAAGATGATTATCGTACCGAGCCTTCATTCAAATTACAGGGTTCCTATAGGGACATGAATAAGTTAGTGGCAAAGGTAGTGCCGATTATGAATGATGATGAGTTAGATACATTGTTGTTGTCTCATTACGAAAATGAATCCCAAACCTTAACAAGTGCAGCCGAAGCGAATTTGTTAAAATATAAAGAACTCGTAGAACAATTGGATGAGGATGACCTAAAGCGTTGGGCTGAAATAAAGATCACTTTTTCAAAAAATAATAAATTAAAAGGATTCGGTAATCAAAACGAAATGGCTCAAATACTCGCTCAAATGATGGCTTTTAGTGATCATTTACAAGGAATTCAAGAAGTACTAAAAAAGGGATTGAAATAATATGACTAAATATACTAATGGAAACTAAAACGATAGAAGTAGATATAGCCGAAGATCAGTTTAAAAACTTAAGAAGTCCAATAAAATTTCTAAAGGAAAATGGAAAAGAAGGTATAAGTATCATTCGAAAAACATTTTCTGCAATAGCATTAATTACTTTGACTAACGCTTTTTTATTAATTTTTATATTGTATCAGTTCGTTGCAATTGAAGAAGTTAGATCTAAAGCAACTTATTTAATTTTAGCAGTATTAGTCTGTGTCATCTTTTTTGCTTTTGGTATTTCTAAGTCATACCGTTATGCTTTGATTAGTGCATTAAGTATAGCTTACAAGAAAATGGAAGGCTCAATTAAAAAGTTATGTTCTGTAATAATTAATAAGGTAGATGGCGTTTTTAAAAAGAATGCTAATGTTACTAAAAAAGAATTAAAACAAGTTGTTAATATTCAAAAGATAACACGAGATAAGTTTGATAAATTGCCAAGGTTTATAGTTAAAGGACTTACGAGGATAATCTATAAAATCCCTATGGTTGAATTTATTTGGGGGTTGAAAAATGAAATTATTTCGGGCGATAAAGAAACAGCTTCAGGTAAGCTATTTACAGAAATTGATGAAATAATTACTGAATCACTTTTTGAAGATAATAATAGGAAGTGGCTCTTATGGTATTTACCCTTAAATTGTATTTTGGTATTAGGGATCATTTTTTATAAAGTAGTATAATGGGATTTTTTGATAGATTTAAAAAGAAGCCAGAAGAAAGGCACTATGATCCAACTGATATTAAGGTAGGTGATTTAGAAAAAGGGTATTTGTTGGACTATGAATTTGAAACATGGACTGTAAAGAAAATGGCCGAATATGATTGGGGAGATAATTTTTTTACAAGAGAATATATCATCGAATCTAGAGGTAAAGAGAAATATTTGACTATTGAAGAAGATGAGGGGTTGAAAATTTCACTATTCGATAAAATTAAGTATAGAAAACTAGGCGAAGATGTTGTCGACTATCAGAAAGAACATGATAAGTTCCCAGATAAAATAGTCTACAACAACATCACCTATTTCTTAGATGAAGAATCTGCGGGATTTTACAGAGATGTAGATACTGATCATTGGGAAGAAGTAATGGCTTTTGATTTTGTTAATGATGACGAAGATCGATATCTTTCGATCGAACAATGGGACGAGAATGATTTTGAAGCCAGTATTGGTGTAAGAATAAAACCTTCGGATATTTCAAATATTTTACCAGTTAGCTAATTATAGTATTATGAAAATTATAAAATACTTTTTCGGGGTAATAATTGTTATGCTGGTATTGAAGTCCTGTTTGGGTTGTAACGATGATTCAAATAATACATCAAATGCTAAACCGAAATTTGTTAAATCACCCATTGATAAATTAATAACAAAATATATTGATAAAAGTGATTACACGGTAATACTATCTGATATGGATTATAAAGAATCAGAAGATAAGTACTATCACAAATATCAAATTATAATACAAGAAGAAAAGCCAGAACTAACTAAAAACCAATTGTTAGATTCTACAGTTACAGCAAATGATATAAAAGTTGTAGACACTGACTGGGAGGAAGTTTCTCCAATTATCTTCGAAGATTATCAAAACGATCTTGGGATGACCATTTTAAATAAAGAAAATGGTGTACTTGATAAGCATTCGGCTCCTGCAGGGGGAAGTAGCTATGTAGGGAATCCTAGATATGGTGAATGGGAAACGCATAGCAATGGAAGCTCTTTTTGGTCTTTTTATGGTCGCTATTATTTTTTATCACGTTTATTTTTTGGTCCAAGTTATGGCTACGGGGGTTATTATGGGTATTCTCGAAATGATTGGGGTAATTATAGTAGAAATTACAAGGGTACAGATAATTATTATGGAAAGAATGGTCAGCATGGGACACGTTCGAAAACAAGAAATACTTCATCTTCTTGGAATAAAAAATCAAGTAGTTTTAAAGATAAAGTAAGCAGTAAAGTAAGTCGAAGTTCTAATAGTCTTAAGTCACGAGGGTATACTTCAAGCAAAAGTTATTCAAAAACAACGCGTAATTCTAATCGCTTCAGTAGTTCATCTACATCAAGATCTCGAAGTGGAGGTTTTGGTAAATAATATATTATGGAAAAAGTAATCAATTATATAGATTTAGGAGTACTACTAGAGGGCTTAGGATATTTAGTAGTTACGTTTGCCTTGTTTTTGTTGGGGAAATTATTTTATAGCTTATTGAATCCTAAAATAAATATAGGAAGAGAGCTTGTAGAGAAAGATAATTTTGCCTTCATTATTTCTTATGTGGGATATTTTTCTGCACTAATCATAATTTTATTGAGTGTTCTTTCAGGAAAAAGTTATGGTTTTATAGAAGACTTAAAGCTGATTTCTATTTATGGGATTTTAGGTATGCTATTATTACATGTAGCAATCCGCGTTACAAATGCATTAATTTTGCCCACTTTTTCTATAAAAAAAGAAATCTTAGAAGATCAAAATGAGGGAGCAGGGGTTATAGAAGCAGCTGTATTTATTGGGAATGGTTTTTTAATGTATGGTGCCCTAATAGGAGAATCTAGTAGTTTGTTAGAAGGGATTATTACATTTATTGCCTATTGGTTGGTAGGTAATTTAATTTTAGTATTAAGTACAAAAGTCTTTACGGCATGGCTTAAATATGATATTCATGCAGAAATAGAGAAAGATAATATTGCAGCAGGTATCGCTTTTTCAGGGACTATTATCGCCACAAGTTTGGTAGTTATGAATGCATCTCTCGATCCATTTGTCGATTGGTTAACCTCATGTATTGATATTTTGATGTTTAGTGTTTTAGGGATTGTTCTTTTGCCTATTATGCGTTTAGTGATTGACAAGATTATTCTTCCAAATCGTAATTTGACAGAAGAGATAGTGCATCAAGAAAAACCTAATTTAGGAGCAGGGTTGCTAGAAGCATTTGCTTATATCTCAGGGGCAATATTAATAGTCTGGATTTTTTAGAGTGAAATACAACAACAATTCTTTTGTTTTAAAAGCGGCAATTTTTGCAACTGGTTTTGCAGGAATTGTAGCTGAATATGTTTTATCTACGTTAGCTACTTATTTTATTGGAAATTCTATTTTTCAATGGACTATTATCGTTTCCTTGATGCTTTTTTGCATGGGTTTAGGAAGCCGATTAAGTAAAGGTATTACTAGTAATCTGATACAAAACTTTCTGTTTCTAGAGCTGTCATTATCTCTAGTGGTGGCGTTTTCATCAGTTATTGTATATATGGTGGCTGCATTTTCTAGTTATTATGAGTTGCTTATTTACTTTTTAAGTATGCTTGTAGGTTTGCTAATAGGGCTAGAAATACCTTTAGTAGTAAGAATAAATCGAGAGTACGAAGATTTAAAAACAAATATTTCGTCTATTCTAGAAAAGGACTATTATGGAAGTTTGTTGGGGGGAGTGTTTTTTGCTTTTGTCGGCTTGCCCATTTTAGGATTGTCGTATACTCCTTTCGTATTAGGGATTATTAATTTTTTGGTCGCTGTGGTGGTGCTTTTTCGTTTTAAATCGAAGATAGAAGTACCTAGATTCAATAAGTTAGTGGCTAGTTTGGTAGTTGTTTTTTCCTTTTTAATTATTGGAATTTCCTATACAGAGCCAATTATACAGTGGGGCGAACAAAAGAAATATAAAGACAAGGTGGTGTTTTCCAAACAAACAAAGTATCAACGAATTGTGTTAACTGAGTGGAAAGATGAACATTGGTTGTATTTGAATGGGAACTTACAATTTTGTTCGATAGATGAAGAGATGTATCATGAGCCTTTAGTGCATCCCATTATGAAATTAGCGAAAGCACCAAAAGATATTTTGATTTTAGGAGGAGGAGATGGATGTGCCGTTCGTGAAATGTTAAAATATCCAAGCGTACAAAAAATAGATATGGTCGATTTGGATGACGCAATGACTACTTTAGGTAAGGAGAACCCGATATTAATAAATATCAATAATGGGTCTATGAGTACTTCGAAATTGAATATTTACAATGAAGATGCTTATAATTACTTAGAAAAGGATAGAAATAGTTTCTATGATGTCATTATTGTAGACTTGCCAGATCCAAGAAGTATAGAGTTAGGGAGATTGTATTCTCATGAATTCTATACGCATTGTTATCGTAAATTAAGGCCAAATGGATTTATAATAACACAAGCAGGAAGCCCATATTTTGCAACCAAAGCATTCAATTGTATTAATAAAACATTAAAATCAGCTAATTTTAATACAGTCTTAATGCATAATCAAGTGATTTCTATGGGCGAATGGGGTTGGATTTTAGGTGCAAAAAATAGTAGTTCAGAGACGTTGAAGAAAGATTTATTAGGGTTGAATTTTGAAGAAAATAAAACCAAGTGGATCAATAATGAAGCCATGAAATTATTAGTTTCTTTCGGGAAGGATACTTTTTTTACTAAAAAGTTAGATAGTGTTAAAGTGAATAAAATTCATGATCCTGTGTTGCATAAATATTATTTGAAAGGGAATTGGGATTTATACTAGGTGTCAAGTATGGAAGTAGATTATAAAAAAACGGAAGCAGAAATTTTTAATCATAAAACTTGGGTAGAAGAGACTAATCCTGAGTTGTTGAAATCTATTTATGAAAACTACCTAAAGAAAAGTGAATTCACAATTATTTCTTTTTCAGAACACTATTTTAAAGAACAAGGCTATACCTGTTTTTGGTTGTTAGCAGAAAGCCATTTAGCAATACACACTTTTCCCGAAAACAACAAAACATACATTGAATTGAGTAGTTGTAGTGCTTCTAAATTAAATAAGTTTAAAGAGCTTATATCAGATGTCTAAATACTACAAAATAACAATTTCGGTTATAGCAATAATTATTTATAACTGTTTGGTGTATTCCCTTTATGTTGTTGAATCTGATTTTCCAGACTCGAACATAACAAACTTAGCAGATGCTTATTGGTATTCATTGGTGACCTTGACAACAGTCGGTTATGGGGATTTTTATCCAGTCACTTTTTGGGGACGTTTCATAGGTTTTCTTTTTGTGTTGGGAAGCTTAGGTATTTTAGGTTACATTTTAACAGAATTGAATTATAAAATAAAGGACTACTTAAATAAAAAAGAGATGGGGCTTTTAGGGACAAAAATCACTAATCATTACATAATAATTGGATGGAATTCTTTTTCGAAAGAAGTAGTAGAGCAAATCATTCGTGCAAAAGAGCCACTAGCTGTAATAGTCAATAATGAAAAAGACTTAAAGCAGATAAAACAATTTTATAAAAACAAAGAATGTTTTGTATTGCAAACCGAATTTGAAGATCATGAAAGTTTAAATGTGGTCAATATCAATAATTCGAAAAGAGTGTATATCAATTTTGATACAGATACAGAAACACTAGTATATGCCATTGGTTTAAAAAAGAGATACAATAATTTGAATTGTGTAGTAGCTATTGATAATACCGAATTAAGAGATTCATTTAAATATATAGGGATACAATATATCATTCCTAAAAAGGAGATTGTTTCTAAATTTATTGCAAGCTATATTTTTGAGCCTAATGTGGCTTCATTGACAGAAGATTTAATTAGTACATCTACCAAAACAGGAGATTTCGACATTTGTGAAACTGAACTAAAAGAAGACTCAAGCCTTTTGAATGTAGCTTATATAGATGCTTTTGTAGAACAAAAGAAAAACAACAATATCACATTGTTAGGTGTTAATAGAGGAGGTGTTTTAATTAAAAACCCTAAAGAGTCTTTTCTGTTTGAAAAAGGAGATATAGTTGTTTTTATTGCCGATATAGGTAATAAATCAATTTTTAAATAGTCCTTATGAAGCAATTTAGGACAAATTACATCATAGAAATAGGCCAATTGATAATGTTTTGTAATGTGTGTTATTGTTCCTTTAATGATATTTAAAGATTCAATTTCGTATGGGGGATGGAGTATCGGTGTAATTGGTTTAGCTCTTTTTGTGATATTAGGTTTTTTGCAAAATGGTTTTCAAATAGATAATGGAGGAAAGCTTTATAAAGGAATTAGGATTTTTAAATACCGCCTTTATAAAAAAGAGATTGATCTTGATTTATTTAATAAGGTGACATTGTTAAAAACTAATAAGTCAACCACAGATGAAGATTCAGGGTCAAAAACATATTTTAAAATGTTTGAAGTGGCACTTCTTAATGAAAAGCATACTGAGAAAAATATCATTTTAAGTGAGTTTTAGGAAGATGATACCAAAGAGTTGTTGGAGTTTTTGGTTACTCAGGTAGGCTTGAAATATGAAATCTATTCTCCAGATTTTAGTTGAGAAAGATGAAGACATCTAGATGGGAAAAATTAGATTTTAACCCTAAAGCTATAGAGTATTTTTGTTTTTGGGGAGGAATTGGTTTAGGGGTAGGGTATGCTGTTATTTTATCATTCTTATTCAAACTTTTTTTAGAGATTCCATTTTATCTAGCAACTAATGGTTGTTTTTTTGATTGGTATACAAATGGGTATTCAAGCATTTTTATAGTAACGTTAAGTTTTGGACTTTCGTTTTGTATAACGACTTCTATATGGATGAGAAGTGCAAATTTAATAAGAAAAAAAAGCGTGCAAAAGTGGTTTTTGTATGCATCGTGTACTGTAGTATCTATGTTTTATATCGTATTGCTTCCTTTGCAAGGAATATATTCTTTATATGTAGGTTTAATTTTTTATTGGGATATTTCTTTAGGGGTATTGTTGATACTTCCTTTATTTCTGTATTTGTATTGTTGGAATTTAATAAAGAAGATATTTAAAGTGAGCAAGGCTTTTCTTTATATGAGTTTATTTGGAATCCTAGAAATGGTTGTAATTCACATTTTTGTTTTCAAATAAATAAGGTCTAAAAAATCATTGCTTACAACTTTTAAACCTTGTTCATGTGTTTTTAAAAACCGCGATTCCTTTTTGCAGTAAACGACTAAGGTATCTTAGCCTAAAGAATTTGCTTTAATCATATGGTTTACTTGAGCAGCAGGAATATTAGAAGTTAAGTTTCTCTTTATTTAAGGCATAAACAGTAAATTCATATTTATAATATTCATGTTCTCTTGGGCGCGCATCTCCGTAACCAGCTTTTTGAAAATTCGTTCGTGTTTGAGTAGTTCCTTCAGGGTAAAAATTGATTGAATATTTTAGATTTATTCACAAGTATCTGAAAATATATAAAATAGACTGTTTTGCTGAAAGAGAAGAGATATTTTAATCAGATATTTACGAGATGTGGATTATAAGTATAACGTATCTCTATATTTTTTCAAAAAAGAAAACGTTTTCATAGTTGTTTAGCTATTTTAATTGCGGATAATCTATATTTATAGATCAGTGGTTGTGTTTATTGATAGGTTTACTTAGTAATAATAAAACATATGTCATGTACAAGATTTCTTTAATTCCGTTATTGTTTATAACAATAACTTCTTTCGCTCAAAGTTTTACTGTTGATAATATTAATTATACAGTTACATCTTCAGCAGCACCATTTACAGTAGAGGTTTCTCCACAAGGAGCTGGAAATGGGGTTGCAGGGGATTTTACAGGAGATTTAAATATCCCAGCAACAGTTATGGACAATGGAACCACGTATGATGTAACTTCTATTGCAGATAGGGCTTTTGAAGAGAATAGTAATATTACTAGTATTGTTGTTCCATCAAGTGTAACTAGCATTGGTGTTAGAGCCTTTATTAGAAATACAAGTGTTGCCTCGCTAACATTAAATGAAGGCTTAGAATCAATTGGAGAGTTAGCTTTTTTTAATTTACCATTGAGTAGTGTTACTTTGCCGTCTACGGTGACAACTATTGGTAATAGACTATTCGAGCAAATGAATAATTTATCTACTTTAATAGTTGAAAACCCTACACCAGTGAGTATTGATGCTTCTATTTTTCGAAATGTTTCATTACCTAATTTAACACTTCAAGTGCCAGATGGTGCTGTAGCAGCATACGAAGCAGCTCCTGTTTGGGGCGATATTGGGACTATTGAAGTAGAGCCTACTTTATCTTTAAACGATTTAAGAAACGAAAATGTAATAAGCTACACATATGATTCACTAAGTGATGAGGTAGGGTTACCCGAAGTTGTAGACTATTCTGTTTATGATTTGTCAGGAAGTCTTATTCTTCATGGTGAGGGAGATAAAATTTCTTTAGAAACTTTAGTGGACGGAATCTATTTTATTGCTACTGAAATAGGTAATACTAAAATTATAAAACACTAAGCTAGATAAATACTTTTAAAGGCCATTCCATGAGGAGTGGTCTTTTTTTGCTGTTTGCTTTAAAAGAGTCATAACTATCCGAAAGTTCTTTCTTAAAGTTGTTGGTTATAAAAACGAAAAGTATAAATTAAGCATCTTTCCATTTTATAATATAAACTTGAGTTAGCTATAAATTAAAAAAGATAAATTTCTGAGGAATTCTCTATTTATAAAAGGTTAGGCCTCGTAATCACCTAATTTAGAGTATCTATTTTCTGTAGATTTAGGTTGCTAGCTAGGATTTCCTTAACTTTTTAAAGACTTGTTTGCGATTATTAAAACCTTACAATTTTATTGGTCTCAATAATAGTTAAAACTATGTGCTTTAGTACACCTCGCTTTTAGTTTCTGAAAATCTACAGCTATAGGCAGTAGGCCTTATGTAGATTCATGTTAGCTAATGGCTTAAAGCCTATAACTTACAGCACTAAGCTGGAAATAGAAAATGACTTTCTGTCTTAACTGAAGCTATAGATTTCTAGTTATAGTGATTTATTTAGAACTACGATCTCTCTTGTAATAAGCAACCAACGTAGCTTGAGCTAAAGAGTTTGCTTTAATCATATAATTTACTTGAGCCGCAGGGATATTTGAAGTGAAATTCAATTTTTCTTTCTTTAAGGCATAAACTGTAAATTCATATTTATGATATCCATGCCCTCTTGGGGGACAAGCACCTCCAAAACCAGCTTTTCCAAAATCCGTTCGTGTTTGAATAGTTCCTTTAGGAGCAATACCACTTGTTGGATCACCTGCATTTGATTTAAGTTCATTTACATTATAGGGGATATTTAAAATAACCCAATGCCACCATCCACTTCCCGTAGGGGCATCTGGATCATAAACGGTTACAGCAAAACTTTTAGTGCCTTCAGGAGCATTTTTCCAAGAAAGTTGAGGGGATATATTCTCGCCACTACAGCCAAATCCATTAAAAACTTGCTTTTCGGTTAATTGCCCTTTAAGCTCAGCACTCTTTAATGTGAAATTTTGAGCGTTTACAATAGATGTAGTAAAGAATAAGCTGAAGATCGATAATATGATAAGGTATGTTTTCATAACAAATATTTTGTAATTGAATATAAACAAATAAAGCACTCGATATAAGAGTGCTTTAAATTTAAAAAATGAAAAATTGGCATAGCGTGAAATGGTACTACAATTTTTCTAGTGCAGAAATAATTACTTCAGGATCTAATCGTTTAGTGTAGTCTTCTGCAACAAATGACAAAATAATTTTCCCGTCAGGGTCTATAACAAAAGTAGCAGGCATAGGAAGTTCGTAACTATTGTCTCCATTGTGTTTAGGTACATCTAAACCAAATTGATGGTAAATCGCCCTAAGGTCTTCAGGCATTTCGAAAACTAACCCTAGTTTTTTTGCATATACATTCCCTAAATCACTTAAGACCTCAAATGATAATTCGTTTTTTTCAGCAGTAGATAATGAGTTATCTGGAGTTTCAGGAGTAATAGCAATCAGTTGAGCCCCTAATGCTTTAAATTTTGGTAGTGCATTTTGAAGGGCTTTTAACTCGAGATTACAATAGGGACACCATCCTCCTCTATAAAATGAAATGATCAAAGGTCCATTAGAGTTTAGAGAAGCGATTTCTATTTCTTTATTTTGTGCGTTTAATAGTTTAGCATTAAGAATAGAATCACCTTCTTTAAAGGCTTTTTTAGCTAAGCTTTCTGCTTTTAATGCTTCAGTAGCATTATTCATAATTTCAGTAATATCTGCAGGGATTGCTTTAAGATTTGCTTCTAGTTTTTCCTTTAATTGTGTTGTAAGTGACATAGTAATTGGTTTTAAAAAACTTTATTAGTAGTCGTGTTTCAATGAAGTGTTTTACAAATCGAATAGTTAAAGATTGTTAAGTTTTTAAAAATAAAAAAGGCATCCTTTTGTTAAAGATGCCTTTCGGTTTATATAATTTAATTTCGTTTGTTTAAAGTTCAGTGCTATAATGTACACTACTCTGAGAACGAATTTTATCTGCAGCTTGTTCAGCTGTAATATCACGTTGAGGATTAGCAAACATTTCGTAACCTACCATAAACTTCTTAACCGTTGCAGAACGTAATAATGGAGGGTAGAAACTCATATGCATATGCCATTCAGGATGATCTTTACCGTCGGTTGGGGCTTGGTGAATACCTGCTGAATAAGGGAATGATGTTTTGAAAACATTATCCATCTTAATCGTCAAAGCTTTTAATATTTCAGCATAAGCTAATTTCTCTTCATCAGAAAAAGTAGATATGTTCGCGTGCTTTTTACGAGGAATAATCATCGTTTCATATGGCCAAACCGCCCAGTAAGGAACTAAAGCAACGAAGTACTCGTTTTCTACTAAAATACGCTCTTTTTCTTCTAGTTCTTGTTCCAAGTAAGCCTCTAAAAGTGACTTTTGGTTTGCGTTCCAGTATTCTGAAAGTTTAGCACTTTTCTTTTTAATTTCTTCAGGAATCGAACGTTGAGACCAAATTTGTCCATGAGGGTGCGGGTTACTACATCCCATAATACCACCTTTATTTTCAAAAATTTGAACGTAATTGATGTCTTCTTTAGCCCCTAATTCATTGAATTCCTTTTGCCATAATTCAATTACTTTTTTGATTTCGGCAACCTCCATTAAAGGAAGTGTCAAGCTGTGATCAGGAGAGAAACATACTACACGGCAAATACCAGTTTCTGTTTCAGCTTTTAATAAACCTTTTTCAAACTTTTCATCAGGAACACCTTGTAGTAGCGCAGCAAAATCATTGGTAAAAGCCCAAGGTTCTGTGTATTTTTCATTTACAGCTCCACCAGCTCTTTCATTACCAGGACATAAATAACAATTTTCGTCATAAGTAATCTTTGAAAGAGGTGCAGGCTCTTCTTCTTTACCTTGCCAAGGGCGTTTTGTTCGGTGTGGAGAAACTAATACCCATTCACCAGTAAGGATATTGTACCTTCTGTGTGGGTTTTCGTTAAAATCAATATTGCTCATAGTGTTTTTTTTAGATAGTTACAATTGCAGTCCCTTCACTCGGTTTTGCAAAGAAAGAAGTTAAATCTATATTGAATTTCTCTTTGTATGCTTTAGAAGCAGCTTCAACAAATTCATCAATAGCGTCTTGATGAATAAGGTTTATTGTACAGCCTCCAAAACCACCTCCCATCATACGAGAACCAAGTATGCTATCGTAGTCTTTAGAGAATGCTACAAGGAAGTCAAGTTCATCACAGCTTACCTCATATTTATTTTGAAGTCCATCGTGAGAGCCATACATCATTTCACCAAATGTTACTAAATCATTAGCTTTTAGAGCAGCTACTGCTTTTTCAACACGGATATTTTCTTCTATCACATATGAAGCTCTTTGGTATGCTACAGCTTCTAATTTTTCTTTATAAGAATTTAATAATTCTAAAGAAACATCTCTTAATGAAGCAACATTGTTATGGTCTGCAGCAATAGTTTTGACAACTGAACCACATTCGGCAACACGTGTATTGTAAGCACTATCAGCTAAATTATGAGAAACATTAGTATTCATTAATAATACTTTGTATTCACCAAAATCAGCAGGGATATATTGATGCTCGATAGATTGACAATCTAATTGTATTACATGCCCATCTTTGCTCATCACCGAAGCATATTGATCCATGATACCACATTGAGTACCAACATAAGTATGTTCGGCCTTTTGTCCTATTTTAACAATATCAAGCTTTTCTAAGCCTAAGTCGAATAACTCATTAAGACCGTAGGCTAATCCACATTCCAAAGCAGCTGAAGAACTAATTCCAGATCCCATAGGTAGGTAGCTCTCAATAATACAGTCAAAACCACCAACTACTTTACCTCTTTCTTGGATTTGATTGATTACTCCTAAAACATAGTTTTCCCATTCTTTTTCACTAGGGCTAACTTCATTTATGTTGAAAGTAAGCATAGTGTCGAAGGTAGCACTGTAGACGTTACATATCTCACCTTCCGTTTTTTGAAATTGAAATACGATGTGTTTATCAATGGCTGTAGGTAGTACAAACCCGTTATTGTAATCAACATGTTCACCAATAAGATTTATTCTTCCAGGTGAATTTATTTTTAAAGTAGGTTTAAAATTTGCTACAAAATCACTGTAGTTTCCACTTTTTATCGCTGTCATATTCGAGACTTGTTATCGTGATATTAGTGGGCAAATATAATAATTGTATACAAGACTTATCGTTTACGATAGCTGACAAGTGGATATTTTAAGAAAGAATATATTAGATTTAAGTGCCTCATTATGAAAAATGTAAATATAAAATGAAATGAATGTTAAATTTTAACGTTATTAAGGTAAATAAGGACTATTACGTATTCGTAGTTGGTTTGTGGTGTTTTTTGTCATTTTGTCTAAAAAATAGATAAAAAGTTGCGTTGTTGTAAATAATGACTTTCGTTGAAAAAAAACGAACAAACAAACCATTGGATTTATTTATTTTTGAAATGCCTTTAGGGGCATTAATTAAGCTTTGTGACTGCCTTGAGCAAGCAATCACATTATAGAGTTTAGTTTTTTGATTAGTTGTTATTCCAGGCAGGTGACTGCCTGGATTTTTATTGCCTTAAAAAAAGACAGTAGAAAAATCTTACTTTTACCCTCCAGAATACAATAAACAAAACAAGCATAATAGATAATATTGAATATCGGTAATGAGTAATATTACATCCATTTTCGTTATTTCTTACTTGACAAGGAATCTCATCCTATTGATTTTTTATCCCTAATGAGATCCTGAAACAATTTCAGGATGACGAAAATTTCTATTATTAGTGATTATGGATATTCGTATAGATAATTTAATAATCCTAAAATAATCTATTATACTTTTGTTGTTGGTTTAGTTTATTTCTAAAAAATTGATTTTTAATATCTTGCTTATTAAATGAAGGTGACGTCTAGTGAATTTGGGAAACTTCCTAATGGAGATTCAGTACAGAAATTTGTATTGAGAAATGAAAATGGTTTTGAAGCACATATCTTAGGTTACGGTTTGTACATCCAAAAAATAATATACCCCGATGGTACAGATATTGTACTAGGGTATGATACTTTGGATGAATACCTATCAGATGAGTATTATTTGGGGTGTATTGTAGGGCGAAATGCAAATCGTTTATCTAACGCTTCAGTTATTATTGAAGGGAAAGAGGTGAAACTTTCTGAAAATGAACCGCCAAAACAATTACATGGTGGTTTCGAGGGTTTTAATAAGAAGAACTGGAAAGGAGAATTGTTTGAAGATATATTGGCCTTTACCTATATAAGTATCGATGGAGAAGAAGGTTATCCAGGAACATTGAAGGTGCTTTGTTCTTTTGAAATGACAGAAGATAACCGCTTAATAATGGAATACAAAGCAACTTCTGATAAAGATACAGTGGTTAACCTGACTAGGCACGATTATTTCAATTTATCAGGTTATGAATCTAAAGATATAAAGCAGCACAAGGTCGAAATTAATGCGGATTTCTATACCGTTAATGATGATACGAATATACCTACCGGAGAAATAAAGCAAATTAAAGATGGAATTCTAGATTTTTCTAAAGAAGAAGAGATAGGGAAACAGTTGAATGCTTTTGATGGAGAATTACCAATGGGGTACGATCATAATTTTTTAATTAAAAAACCGTTAAATCAATTAGCTTTTGCAGCAAAAGCTAGTTTTAAGAATAAGGTTTTGGAAATAGAAACGACACAACCAGGG
Source organism: uncultured Aquimarina sp. (assembly GCA_947493035.1). GTDB lineage: Bacteria > Bacteroidota > Bacteroidia > Flavobacteriales > Flavobacteriaceae > Aquimarina. Next base: position 77,903 of record CANLOW010000004.1, on the reverse strand, counting down.
GTGCAATTGTATACAGCTGCTTATGTTGAAGGACTAAAAGGTAAGCGGAGTGTTATGTATGGTCCTTATGCTGGTTTATGTTTAGAAACACAGCATTTTCCTGATGCAACTAAGAATAATCATTTCCCTAGCACTATTTTGAAGGAAAATGAGGCTTATAAACATCAATTAATTTATAAATTTGTCCAAGAATAACAACAATACTTTGGCAGTCTTCGCAGATTGCAGTAACTATTTGAAAGCATGAAAGTACTAGTAACAGGAGGACTTGGTTTTATCGGATCACATACGGTGGTAGAACTTCAGAATGAAGGATATGAGGTAGTGATTATTGATAATTGTTCTAATTCATCGGAAGATGTGTTAGATGGAATTACTAAGATCACAGGAAAAACACCAATTTTCGAGAAGATTGATTTAAGAGATAAGCCTAAAGTGATTGACTTTTTCGAAAGACATCAAGATGTAAAAGGAGTAATCCATTTTGCAGCTTCTAAGGCTGTGGGTGAAAGTGTGCAAATCCCTCTAACGTATTATGAAAATAACATAGGTACTTTAGTGTATTTGTTACAAGAACTACAAAAGAAAGATGATGCTAGTTTCATATTTAGCTCTTCATGTACGGTATATGGGCAAGCTGATGAATTGCCAATTACAGAAAGCGCACCAGTAAAACCAGCAGAATCTCCATACGGTAACACAAAACAAATAGGAGAAGAAATTATAAGAGATACTTGTAAAGTGGTTCCGCAATTAAAGGCAATTGCTTTACGTTATTTTAACCCTATTGGGGCTCACGAAAGTACTGAGATAGGAGAGTTACCTTTAGGCGTTCCTCAAAATTTAGTGCCTTTTATTACTCAAACAGCTGTAGGTTTGCGTAAAGAATTATCAGTTTTTGGAGCAGATTACCCTACAGAAGATGGAACTTGTGTTCGTGATTATATCCATGTAGTTGATTTAGCTAAAGCTCATGTTATAGCTTTAAGTCGTTTGATGGGAAATAAGAACAAAGAGAATTACGAAGTTTTCAATATCGGAACAGGTACAGGGAGTTCTGTATTAGAAGTCATCAATTCATTTGAAAAAGTTTCAGGAGAAAAATTGAACTATAAAATGGCTGAGCGTCGTGAAGGTGATGTTACAGCAGCATACGCAGATACTAATCGTGCTAATAATGAGCTAGGTTGGAAAGCTACTTCTTCTTTGGATGAAGCAATGGACACTGCTTGGAAATGGGAGAAAAAAGTACGTTCTTAACTAAAACAACAATATAGTTTTCTTTTTTGATGCTATAATTAAATTAAAGCCAACGTTTTTTAACAAAAAAAACGTTGGCTTTTTATATTTTCGCATTCAATCTTTACGTTTGTCGAAAACGTTTGAATATTTATATAGATGTTACCTATGAAAAAAATAATTCTTGTTTGTTCTATCTTAATTGGTTTTATCTCCTGTCAGAAACAGAAAAAAGAGGTGCAATCAACTTATGTGGCTTCCGCTATCGAAAGAGAAGCCGATTTTAACTTCGATTGGAAATTTACAGAAGTTAAAGATTCATTGAAACCAACTATTGTTCCATTAAAGGACGATACTTGGAGGGATATTCGTTTACCACATGACTGGAGCGTAGAACATTCTTTTGATGAAAAATTAGATGGTGCTACAGGATATTTACCAGGAGGTGTAGGTGTATACCAAAAGCATTTTGTTACAGAAAACGAGGCTTCAGAAAAAAGCACTTTTGTTTTATTTGATGGGGTTTATAATAATGCTACTTTTTGGTTAAATGGACAGTTGTTGGGAGAGAATCCTTATGGATACTCGCCAGTATATTTCGATTTAACGAAAATTTTAAAACCTAAAGGACAAGAAAATGTATTAACAGTACATGTAGATAGAACAAGATATGTAGATGGAAGATGGTATCCTGGAAGCGGAATTTACAGAAAGGTGAAATTAGTTACCTTAGATAAGCTTCATATACCTATTTGGGGAACATTTATTAAAACACCAGAAGTGTCTAAGGAAAAAGCGACAGTTGATTTAGATGTTAGTGTAGTCAATCAAACCAAAGAAGCGAATACATTTATTATAGATACTTATATTTTAGATGCGAATGGAAGCCAAGTAGCCTCTCAGTCAAAAGAAGTAAACTTACCTGCAGGAGAAATGCAGGAATTTAATCAAGGGTTTACTGTAGAAAAACCAAAACTTTGGGGTGTTGAAGAGCCAAATATGTATAAGGCAATAACAACAATTTCTATAGGGGGAGAAACGGTAGATGAATATATTACGCCATTTGGGATTCGTAAATTAGAATTTAAGGCAGGTGAAGGGTTTTTCTTAAATGGAGAAAACACTTTAATCAAAGGTGTGTGTATCCATCATGATGGTGGTCTAGTAGGAGCAGCAGTTCCTGAAGGTGTTTGGAGAAGAAGATTACAAAAATTAAGAGATGCAGGGGTCAATGGTATTCGCCCGTCACATAATCCTTTTTCACAAGAGTTTTTAGATTTATGTGATGAAATGGGGTTCTTAGTGCAAGACGAAATCTTTGACGAATGGGATTATGCAAAAGACAAGCGTTTAAATTTCCATGAAAGAAAACCCGAGTATGTTACTAGTGGGTATGTAAAACATTTTCAGAAATGGTGGAAGAGTGATTTAACAAGATCGATATTGAGAGATCGTAATCATCCTTCAGTGATGCAATGGAGTATAGGGAATGAAATCGAATGGACATATTTACACTATCGCTATGTTACTGGTTTCTGGAATAACCCAGACGACCCACAAGATCATGATGGATATTGGGGAGGTGCACCAAAATTTTCTCCGAAAGAAATGAAAGCACGTTACGATGCTTCTAAAAAAGGAGAATATATTTTAGTGGAAACGGCAAAAAAAATCAACGATGTGGTAAAAGAATTAGACCCAACAAGAACAACTTCTGCCAATTTTATTATTCCTCAAGTAAGTATGGTTAGTGGTTTTGCTGATATTGTAGATATTGCAGGATTTAGTTATCGTAATGCCGATATCGATTGGGCACAGAAAAATTTCCCTGAAAAACAAGTGACCATAACAGAATGTTCAGGAAATTATAGTGATTGGGAAGCTGTAATCAATAATCCTGGAGTTTATAGCATGTATATGTGGACGGGTATTGGATATCTTGGAGAGAAAAGTGGTGATTGGCCTGTTAAAGGAGGTTGGTCTGATATGTTAAATTTTGCTGGTTTTAAAGTACAAGGTTGGAATTATTTTAAAAGTATCTGGGTAGATGAACCACATCTTTCTTTCGGTACGATTTCTTTAAAAGATTCAGGCTTCAAGAAAGGGCCTTCTGCTCAAGAACTTCCAGAAAGTGCTAGTGCTTACAATTGGAGAAATTCTAATATGCATTGGAATTATAAAAAAGGAGAAGATGTAGTGGTAGAGCTAGCGACTAATTTGGATAAAGTTGAATTATTTTTGAATGATAAATCACTAGGATTTAGATTTCTTAAAGATACTCCTGATCGTATTTTACGATGGACGGTACCATTTGAAGCTGGTACCTTGATCGCTAAAGGTACCTCTAAGGGTAAAGAGATTATGGAAAAATTAGAGACGTCCTCAGAGGTTGTAGGATTTAGCTTGACTGCAGATAAGATATCTTTAAAAGCAGATGCTTATGATGTAGCACATTTAGTCGTACAACTTGTTGATAAAGAAGGAAGGTTTGTTAGGACAGAAAATAAGAAGGTTACTTTTTTAATCGAAGGTGACGCAAAATTATTGGGTGTTGATACAGGAGAGGATGACAATGTTCAGGATTTTCAATCAGATAATTTAATGACAGCCAGAGGGCATGCTTTAGCGATCATTCAATCGAAGAAAGTGGCAGGCTCCGTAAAAGTAATTGCTAAAATAGATGGGTTAGCAGATCAATCTGTGACGATAAATATTAAGTAAGACGTATTAGTTGAAAATTCAAAAGCCGATGTTATCTTTAGATGACATCGGCTTTTTATTTGTAACAACTAACTAAATTTTATATAAAAATACAACTTAAGGTTTGTTGTTTTTTTAAGTGTAAATATTTTTGACGAAAATAATTCATACTAGTATTGTCTATGCTTAATAGCAAGGTTTTTAGAATTATATGTTGGTTTTGTGTAACGTAACTAAGAATTAATTTTAGTTAGTTTACTTTATAAGAATTTTTTAATCTCTTTAGTAATCCCACCTTCAACAAGCCCTCGTTGTAACCAAACAACTTTAGAGTCTTTGTCCAGTAATAGAAAAGTAGGCCCCATATTGATGCCATACTTATCAGCTAAATCTTTCCCTCCACTAAGCGTTTGAAATTTGGCATTTGTTTTCGAATGATACTTTTTCAAGGTTTCCAATTTCGAATTTTGAAAATCGATACTTAGTACCTCCAATTGATTTTTATAGGTTTCTTGTAATGTATTTAATTCAGGAATCGCTTGAACACAAACTCCACAACCTACAAACATAAATTCTATTAAAGTGAATTTCCCTTTCAGGTCATTTTGAGATACTTCTTTGTTTTCAATAGAAGTCAGAGACCATTCGTCCATGTTGTTGTTGAGAAGATTGTCGAATTTATATAGGTTTTTGGTGAAGTATTCTTTTGCATCATATCTTTTAAATTCTGTAGGATAATACGCTATACTTAATTTCTTTTCATCTATTGGGTCTACTTCTTTGATGTTTTTAAAGTGGCTAACTAGACTAGTTATTATATTCTCTTTAGGACCTTTTCAATAATCAATATACCCTGAAGGTAACAAGCTTTTTTTGTCAATGAATAACTTTATTTTTTTTAAACTTCCGTCTCTATATTCTTTATGTATATACTTAATACCAGTGCTTGCAATGTAACCATCTTTTATGATCAAATCGAAGGTGTAAGAATCGATTTTATTTACAATAGTATCTTTTTGTTGTATTATGGAGTGATTAGAATTGCTCATCATTTCGGGGATAGCCTGTTTAAAGCTTAAGAAAGAATTAACCATTCCCCATGAATTACTAAGAGTATTTATGTTATTCTCTTGACCAGTAAGAATGATTTTTTTATCATATTCTATTGTAAAAGAGCTTTTACCATTAAAAACCTTTGTTGACTTACCAAATTTATTGTTTCCTTCAATTTTTACATTATCTACGAATTTAGTGCCAATGAGTGTGTCTTTGCTTGTGAAATCACAGTATAATTGGCTAAGTATATGATGGTTTTCGTCAGCAAAAGGGTCGTATAAATCTATTTCAGTTGTCATAGTAAAATACTTCAGTGCATTCATCTTTTCTACCGATTTTTCTAAAATGGATAGATCTGCATTTTGCGAAAATCCAATGGTGGAGATCAATAATAATAAGATGTTTGTATATCTTTTCATTTCTTTATGATTTATAATCAAAAGATAATGGGAATTTATAGTTATCGATAGTCAGTGTAAAAAAACTAGACAGTTTATTTTGTACACCAAAAGCTCTTTAATTCCCTCGAATGAAGTCTCTAAAAAGTACTAGAATGGCGGCCCAGATTTAGATTATAGCATATAGTAATAGATGTTTTTTTTCTAATACTAGTATTTGTATTAGATGATTCTGTTTTATGTACAGACAAGAATTTTTCGTTTTGGTTATTAGATTTGAGACTTATACTTGCTTGTATTAAAAGTATAGTCAATAAAAAAGCAGAAGAGATGATGCGAAATGTCATAGTGCGTTAGTTTTAATGAATACTAATTACTTTACTTATTTTCCAGTCTTTGTCAGTTTTATTCCAGATGATTATAAATTTGCTAGGGTTGGATTTATTATTAGTTTCTGAGCTATTGTGGAATTTGTGATAACCCATTTCAATAGCTCCATAATGAGCAATAGGGTATACTTCGACTGTTTCTTCTAGAAGCTCTCGTGTTACTTTGCCACAGATGTATTTTTTGGTAGATGCTATGATTGCTTTTTTAGAAGTCATTAGCCCTGATTTATCATGAAAAAACTCGATGTCATTGTTATAAAAGTCTTCTTGTTTCTCTAGATCGCAGGTATTGTAAGCTTCGAAAAACTGCTTGTCTAAAGAAAGTATTTCGTCATGTAGTTTTTGATTGGATGGGGTATATGGGATTATCTTTTCAGGAATCGTTATTTTTTTTCCTGTTTCTATTTCAAGGATTTCTTTACCATATTTTCCTAAATATTTGGGGAGCAAATCGAAATATGTTTTGTACCCGTTATCAGCGTTAGTAAAGATCAATAACCCTTGTTTTGTTTCAGGAAATATAATAGTCATAGCATGTGCACCATAGTCAGCACCTCCATGTGTTAATGCATAGTTACCATCTTTAAAATGATATTTTTCGAATCCTAATCCATAATATTTGCCATTCAGGGATGCTGTTTGGTCAGTAATCATATCATTGAAAACTTCTTTTGATAGACCTTCGCTATTGATAGCACTAATTAGAAAAGTACTGTAATCTTTTATAGTTGTTAATAGATCGTCTGCACCATTATTTATTTTTCTTTGATGTGTAGGATAACTATTCCCTCCCTTATCATAACTTTTAGCTACTCTAGAGGTATCTGTGTTTTCATCCCATATGTATTGGGTGTCTTCCATTTTTAAAGGATCAAAAATGAGTTCTTTTGCGAGTTGATTTAGAGTTTTATTAAATTTGTTTTCTAAAGCTTTACGCAAGTATTCAAAACCTTCACCAGAATATTGATATTGGGTTCCTGGTTCGAAAAAGAATTTTAGCTTGCCTTCTCGCCAATTAGGAAAACCTGATTGATGACTGATTAGGTATCTAGTGGTGATGAGTTTAGCTCTTTTATCGTTTTCAATATCTTTATCTATCCAAAATTTATATAAGGGTTCATCCAAATTCCACTTACCTTGACTTGCTAATTTTAAGGCTACCATGGCGGTAACAGGCTTTGTCACAGAAGCTACATTGAAGATAGTATTGTAAGGTGCTTTTTGCCCAGAGTCTAATTGTCCATAGACTTCTATTTTGCTCAGTTCCCCGTTAGTAATGATACCCAAACCTAAAGCAGGTATGTTATTTTCTTTTAGGAATGTTTCTAGCTCAGACTTGTTGCTCGTTTGAGAAAAGAAAGGCATTGATATAAATAGAAGAGTAATAGATAGAATGATTTTTTTCATTGAGGATGGTTTCTTTATGATACGTCAAAAGTATATCTGTGTAGCCGTTTTTGTATTACCTAAAAGTGTAGTCTTAGTTGTCGTTAGTTAAAACTACCCTTTTGTGTAATTTGTAATAGATTTAAGTTTTGCTTAAATTTAGACTACCCTTTTGTGTAGTATTTGGTTTTTTTTTTTTATTTAGAGATTGGTTTAAGAAAACGATTTCAGAAAATATATTTTGACGTATGCTTATGAATTCTATGGATGAATTTTTTGATAATAGAAATACAGTAAAGGGTATTTCTCATTACGAAATTTCACAAGCGACAAGCTATTTAGAGCCTATCATTGCTATTTCTAGAGCGACATATAATAGTATTTATGTGATCGATTACTTTAAGCAGGGTTTCGATTATGTATCGGATAACCCGTTGTTCTTATGTGGTAATACCGCCGAAGAGGTACAACAAATGGGATATGATTTTTATGCAAAACATGTCCCAGCAGAAGACTTAGAGTTGCTATTAAAAATCAATACTGTAGGATTCGATTTCTATGAAAACATTCCTACAGAGGAGCGTAAAGATCATGTGATCTCTTATGATTTTCGATTGAACGCCGAAGGCGGAAATACCATCTTAATCAATCAAAAGCTAACCCCATTATTTTTAACTAAAGAAGGCAAAATATGGAAAGCGCTTTGTATCATTTCATTGTCTAGCGAGCGAAGCTCGGGTAATATCGAGATTCATAAAAAAGGTGGAAATACTATCTATAAATTTGATCTTGAAGGTGATTTCTGGAAAACAGAAGAAAAAATTAGTCTTACAGATCGTGAAAAAGAAATTCTTCGATTTTCAACACGTGGCTATACCATAAATGATATTGCCAAGCATATTTTTGTGTCTCCTGATACCGTTAAGTTTCACAGGAAAAAATTATTTGATAAGCTAGAAGTCGCTAATATTTCAGAAGCAATTTTCTGTGCTACTAATAATAAATTGATTTAATCTATAGCTTAAATTATTTTTCATTCAACATGTCAATAAGTCCAAAGCAGAGTTTGTCAATATTTCCCATTTTTGGATTGAAAGCAGAAACGTTAGATGAAATAATTATTCCAATATTTTTATTGAGATCTAATGCCATAGAGGAGGTGTAACCCCCTGTTCCTCCGTTATGCCAAATGAGTTCTTTATCATTTTTTCTTTTTAAAATATGCCACCCTAGTCCAATACTTATATTTTCATTTACTTTGAATGTTGGCTTTTGAGTAAGTGTCAATTCTTCATTCTTTTTATTGAATTGAGCTAAGGCAAACTTTGATAAATCATCAACTGTTGACAAGATAGCACCAGCACCAGCTAAAACATTGAAGTCCCAATTTGAAGCTATTTCTCCATTAGGTTTTCGCCCTTTTACACACTCAATATTCATTGGATTACAAGTGGAGTTTAACATTCCATATTTTTCGAAAATGTTTTCTTGTAATAACTCCTCGTATGTCTGATGAGCTATTTTGGATAACCCAAAACCTAAAAGACCAGCGCCAAGGTTTGAATACTCATATTTCGTTTTTGCCTTTTTATTTAATGTAGCTTTTTTAGTAAGATACTCTGTTAACTTTTCTTCATCATAATCCTTGTAAGGATTATTAGGGTCAACTAATAAAAGATTTAGGTTAGTAGGTAACCTAGGAAGTCCCGAGGTGTGATTCGCAAGTTCTTTAAAGGTGATTGGATTATCAACTTTAATCTTAAAGTCAAGATAATCTTGAATATTGTCTTCTAAGCCTATTTTATCATTAACCACAAAATTCGATAATAAGGTAGCCGTAAATACTTTACTTAACGAACCAATCTCAAAGATACTATAATGATTTTTATGAATCTCGAAAGCATCATTTGATCTTTTTACTCCAATAAAATTGACGTTACCATTTTCAATAAATGCAATAGATAGTTCGGTATTATTTGGAAATGATTTTATATTACTAAAAATCAATTCAGATTGTTCTTGTGTGATTTTTGCTTTCGAATGTTGAATTTCGTTTTTAGCTATTTTGACTTGTCCTCTAGAACAAATTGAAATCATAAATCCGAGGAAAGCAGTTAAATATTTTCTCATGTTGCTTTTAATACATTTCTCCACTTTCCAAAAAGTGGAGAAATGATTGTTTTTAGATTATTTTAAGTGTTTCGCCCAAAACCCCATCATTGTTTTATAAAACTCAATTTGGTTTTCTTCATGTCTAAAGCCATGACCTTCATTATACTTTACCATATAAGGAACATCAAAACCACGTTGGCGTAGATTTTCAACAATTTGATCTGCTTCATTGATATTTACTCTAGGGTCATTAGCTCCTTGTACGACAAAAACAGGTTTCTTGATTTTATCTGCATTTAGAGCAGGAGAAATTTGAGTCATAATTTCCTTTTCTTCGGGAATCGAATCATCATAAATTTGCTCTTTCATCATGTCTAAATAAGGTTTCCAGTAAGCAGGGATAGAAGCCAGAATGGTAAATGCATTAGATACCCCCACATAATCAACACCACAAGTGTACAGATCGGGAGTTTTTACAAGACCGCCAAGCGTTGCCCAACCACCATAACTGGCACCGTATATAGCAACTCTTTTTTCATCGACAAAACCAAGTGTTTTAGCATAAGCAACACCATCTTCTAAGTCATCAAGCATTTTGCGACCGATTTGTTTGAAACCAGCGCTCCAGAATTCTTTACCATATCCACCAGAACCTCTAAAGTTAACTTGTAATGTAGCATAACCGCGACTAGCAAACAATTGTGTCTCAGGATTGAAACCCCAATGATCTCTTGGTCCGTAAGGCCCTCCATGCGGATTCACAATTAAGGGAACTTTTTTTCCTTTTATATTTTTAGGAACAGTGATATACCCATATAAATCTAATCCATCTCGACTTTTGAATTTAATAGGGCGCATTTCGGCCATATCCTTTTCCTTAAGTTCTGGATTAAGGTCAATTAACTCATTGAAGGTGTCAGTAGTAACATCATACATATAATACTTTCCATACTGCTTATCACTGTTGAGGTGTATTAAAAGCCTATCTTCATTATCGGTTATACTAGCCACATTGTACTCATAATTAGGAAAGGCAGAAATAACACGTTCATGAAATTTTTTGTAAGTCTCACTAATAGGAACCTTTCTTATTTTGTCATCAGCATAGTTATAATAGTCAATTTCGTAGTTTCTTTTTCTAGATCTAGAAATGTAAGTGATGTCAAAAGTTGGGTGATTGTATAATTGTTTAATTACTTTTTTCTCTACTAAATCATAAAGTACTACAGCATTTGTATTCGATTCTAAAGTAGAAATAAAATAAGCAGCATGAGGATATTTACCAGAATAGTCAAAGTCAATTAACTCAAAATTCTTTTTCCAATTTAATTGAATTACTTTTTCAAAAGGATTATTGGTAGATGTTCTGTAAAATAATTGAGTATCTGTTCCTTCTTGTTTAGTGTATGCCCTTAGCACACCATCTTTATCAAAGTTGAAAGAAACAATTGGATTTTTAAAGTCTTTGTTTTCGTAGATTAACTCTATTTCCCCTGTATTAACATTCAATTTGTAAGGTTCAAAAATCGAAGGGTTTGCTTTATTCATCAGTACTATAGCAAAGTCTTTTTGATCTTTAAGATCATTTAAGATCATAGCACGAACTCCAGGGTATGGAGTCAGCTCAATATCATTGCTGCCATCGAGGTCAACGGAAAATACATGATAATTTTCATTTCCATGGTTATCCTTAAAGTATGCTAGGCGATTTTCGTTAATCCAAAAATAACCAGCGATAAGGCTTTCCGTTTCTTTAATGGCTTGGATAATTTTTCCAGTTTCTGTATGCTTTACGTATACATGGTTTTTTCCATTATTATCACGCTCACGGTATGACATATAAGTGCCGTCGGGAGATAAGATAAAGCTTTGTTGCTTTGGTTTTTTAAAGAAATCTTCAACAGTATAATCGTATGACCCAGTTTCTTCTTTAGCTAGATCAAGCAATGTTGCTGTTGATGAAACCAATTCTGTTTTCCCAGGTAGTTCTTTTGGGGCTTCTTGTGCCCAAAGCCCCTGAGCAGTTGCTGTAATAAGCAGAGTTAAAATACTTTTTTTCATTGTGATATATATATTGTCTTTAAGTTAAGAGTTGATGTTATTGTTTGTACTTCGTGTCCAAAATTTTTACATTAAAATGGCTTTTTCATCAGAAAACTTTTTATGACTTAGGTAGATTGCAGCAGCGGCAAGACTAATCAATGAAATTAGAATAACACTATACATCCCCATGTGTATCGTACCAGCCATGATTTCTTTAATACTAAGCCCAATATTTAAAATGGGAATTAAAGCGGTAGACCACGTTAATATGAAATCAGGAGTCATAGCCAATGCCAATGGAATGATAATAAGCATAATAATAGGCGCAGCTTTACTTTGCGCTTCTTTAAAAGAAGTAGCCGATGTAATTAAAGAAATAATACTTCCTGCTAAGAAAATAGAAAAAGGAATGAGTAACAGAAAGGTTAATGAAATCGATTTGAAATTCAGAATACTACCAATAGCATCTTTTAGAAAAATAGGAATATCAGGAATAAATTGAATACTCAATAGTAATCCTAATAAACTTAATACTGCAGGGAAAAAACCTAATAATGCCGCAACGATAGTTTTACCCATTAATATTTTAAATTTTGATATAGGTAATAATAGTGTTGTTTCAATGGTTTTTCGTTCTTTTTCACCAGTAACTAAGTCCACAGCAGCTAGTAGACAACCACCCCACATGCTTAGAATGAATATATAGGGAATGAAACCACCGAACTGTTTTCCGAAAATTTCTCGTTGTTCTCCTGTTTCGATATAATGCGTTGTAAAAGGAGTAATTTTTTCTAAAGAAATTCCTAATTGTTTTAAACGCTCGTTAGATAGTTTTTGTTCATATTTTTGTATTAATTCTTCTAATCTATTGTTAACTAAATAATTGGCGCTGTTTCTGTGAATGCTAATTTCATTGATTTTGAGATTTGCTAAATGTTCATTCCATTGCTTTGGAAACACCACTGCGGCCTGTATAGTGCCTTCTTCTATAAGTATACTAAAGTCTTGAGGTTCTTTTAATGGAATAAAAGTATTGGTCCCTTTTTCTGTAATAGATATAAAATCTTTAGGAGCATTAACCAAGCCAATTGATATTTGCTGTTCTTGTTGTTTCTGTTCCATGAATTGCCCTACTTTAATCATTACGATGATAAGTATTGGTGCAATAAGTGTGGGAAGTAAAAAAGAGTTAATAATAGTTTTACGTTCTCGGAATAACTCGGTAAGCTCTTTTTTGACGATGGTGAATATGATGTTCATAACGATGCTTCTTTTACACGGTTAATAAATTCTTGAGTTAAACTGTCTGCTTTCATTTCTTGTTTGAAGTCAGTATAAGCCCCGTTGTATATAATCTTCCCTTTATTTATGATGGCCAAGTCATCACATAATAAATCGACTTCACTCATGGTATGTGAAGAGAAAATAACGGTCTTATTATTTTCTTTAGCACTTCGAATCAAATCAATAATACTAGCAGCTGTTATTACGTCTAAACCAGAAGTGGGTTCATCAAAGATGAGTACATCAGGATCATGTAATAAAGTCCTTGCAATAGATACTTTTTGTTTCATCCCAGTACTTAATTGACCTATTAGTTTTTTCTTGAATTCATGAATGCCTAGTGTGTCAAATAAATAATCCATGCGCTGCTCTATTTGATTAGATTGTATGTCATAGATTTTTCCAAAGAACTGCATAGTTTCAATAGAGTTCAAACGTTCGTATAAACCAGTAGAACCTGTTAGATATCCGATCTTCTTTTGAACTTCAAAATGATTGGTGCTAACATCTAAATTAGAAACAGTTGCCTTGCCAGAAGTTGGTTTAACAATACCTGCAATCATTCTAAGTGTAGTTGTTTTTCCTGCTCCATTAGGCCCTAATAATGAAAAGATACGACCAGGTTCGCAGTGAAAAGAAACTTTGTTTACTGCATTGATAACCGAAGATTCTTTAGCTCCTCGTTTCTTTTTAGGAATACGGAATGTTTTAGTTAAATTTTCTATTTCTATCATGGTGTTATTTTCTAACAGTAACAAAAGCTGATGGGAAATCTCCAAAGTCATTTCCAAAGGAAACATTAATTATTTCGAAACCTTCTTGTGCTTTTTCGTTTACAATATTTTCTACGTGTTCTGCAAATTGTTTAGTAGACCATCCTCGAGCTTTTATGTTTAAGATTGAATATTTCATGAGTGTTAAATTTTAAATTAATATGATTTTTGATAGAGATTTAAAGTTGTTCTAATTGGTATCCTTGTTTCTTTAGTTGATTAATTAGACCGACTTCTCCATAAAGATGTGCTGCACCAACAACAATAAAGGAAGCGTTACCTTCTTCATATATAGTTGGAATCTTTTTCATCCAATTTCGATTACGTTGTGTTAATAGTATATCGTATAATTTTGGGTAGTCATTTTTCCAAAAATTAAATAGGGTATTCATTTGTTCGCTGTTGCCAGATTTAAAAGCAGTAACGATTCTATTCATATAATCTTCTAACTTATCAAAGTCTTTATATTGTTTTTGGACAAGTTCATCAACATGATCTGTTTCAAAGAATAGCATAAAGCTTAATTGTTGTTCAGGCGTTTCAAGCTGTCCGATTGATTTACCTAATTTTTTTGCTTGTTGTCCTAAGATAATGTCTACTCCGCTGGTCATATCATAGCCTAACTTCATCAATTTATTCATGCTAATCATCATACTTCCTAGCATAGGTTTCATCATTATTATTTGTTCTGTAGGAATAGCATTTGCTTTACAAACTTTGTCAACCAATTGATAGCTATCTTCGGATATGTAGTCTTTCAACGTTTTTCCATCAGGGATTCTTCCTTCTAACATCATTTTTTGAGCAATTTCGGGATCTTTAAAGACATCTATATCGGTTTCAAAAATGATTTTGTCAGCATTCTTTAAAGCCATATCATATGCTAATGGTAAAGGGGAGTCTGATTTTCTAAGTGCATGGACACTACCTCCAAGGTAATTCGTTTTCCCATTTTTGCTTACTTTCCAAACATGTCCTTTAGAAGTGTTTTCTTGTGCGTAGGTTGAAGCTCCTAAGCTTAAGGTTGCTAATAACGAAATGATTAATTTTTTCATGATTTTATGTTTTTAGTACACAGTATTAAGTACTGAGTCCAGAGATTTATATTTTTTGTTTTAAAAGCGTATTCAATTATATACTTTACCTTGAGTTTAGGCAATCAGAATCCTGGCACTTATCGCATAGCGAAAGGCAATTATATATCTTAATACTTATTACTAAATATTATATGTTGTTATTCAGGTATATGAGATTCATTATAGCCATTACGGTCCAGTTTGGTGTCATCCGAAATTTCAAAATGATCTGTTTTTGCAAAGATATTTCTAAGTGATACTTCTGAATTATTATAAGCTTTGATGCTTAAGCTGTCTGTATGAGTTGATGGTCCATGGTAAAAAGTCGTTAAACTATTTTCAGTATCGATAGACAATTGATTCACTTGATTTCCGTGTAAACAGAACCAACTTTTTTGTTGTATGTTAACATCTAATTTTGGGAGTTTGTTGGCTAAAATATAGCTATGACTTTTAGTCGTTTTTATTGAAGTAATGGTGTCATAGTGTATCAGGACATTTCTTAAGCTTGTTGTGTTCTTACCCCATAAAGCCGAAAAATCATTTTTTTGAAGTGACCCGTCATACTTGATATACAGCGTATCATTGTTCACATGAGCTTTCATCTTCTTTTTCATTAAATTACCATAACGTATCGACCTTGTTCCCATTCCTTGAACAAATTTTGTGATCCCTACGTTGTTCCCTTCTAATACAACATGTCGAAAAGGAGGTAATTCTTGCTTGTTATAATATGCACCGAAGCGATCTGTTCGATCTATTTTTTCCACTTCATCTTTTAAAGCTATTTTTTCGAAAATAACTGCTCCTAACAGGAAACTAATTAAAATGAAAGTCAATATTTTATATGTTTTCATTGGTGTTTTCTTTTATAAATTCTTGATATAAAATCATTAATTCATCCGCATTGATGTCTAAAAGTTGCATCGATTTGAAGAATTCAGGTAATGTTTCTTTTAAAAATTGTTGTTTTTTGGCCTCCATTACTTTTTTAGAAGCTCCCTCGGACACAAAATAACCTCGACCACGTTTCGTGTATATGATCTCTTGTTGTTGTAACCATTCGTAAGCACGTTGCACCGTATTCGGATTTACCTCCATAGTAATGGCCGATTCTCGAATACTAGCTATTTTTTCTTCTTCAGCAAGCTCTCCTTTTAAAATGAGGTCGCATAATGAATCTGCAATTTGCTCATAGATCGCTTGTTGTTTTTTAAATCCTCCACTCATATTTCATATTCTTTTAATTTGAAATAGTGAATACCCCAAACAATCAATAATGTTGGTAGACCGATATACCAAAACATTTGGTCTAATGTCCATACATGTTCTACACTATAATTTTCGTATTTCTCTAAAGGGTTATTAATTGATACCCCTTGAAATGGAATTCTTGTCCAAGTGTCACCAGTAATAGGGTCACTTTTAAAAAATATCCAATCGAAAAACCAATTTACAGGAAACATAATTATCATTATCAGCAGGCCGACACTTCTCCAATTCCATTTTTTAGAATCATTTTTTAAATAATCAGTGCAAATGGTAGCGATACTCAGTATCATAAATAATATCATGAACTTCAGAAAATCAACATTTTTGAAAATTCCTTTAACCTCAATGGGGTTGTCATTGGTTAATAAAATATTATTGAATAAGACTTGTTGTGCTACGTATAAAAGAGAGACACTGATAGCGGTAAAACCAATACCAATAACTAAGGTATCAAATAACCATTTTTCAAAAGTACTAGCAGGTATTTGAAAATAGTGAATGGTGCTATTGGTGGTGTGAAATTGCTTTTTAAAAATATATTGAAGTATAATAAATGCTCCAAAACATGACATCGAAAATGTGAAAAAGTCCATCAATAAAAAGAAAATATTGTGATCTCCTTTGTTAGTATTTCCAATGGCATCTCCTTTTGTTATAATCCATGTAAAGCTACTCATGGCCAACAAAGCCAAAGTGTAAATGGTAAAATATACAGCTATAGATTTCCAATGTTGTTGGAAGAATAACCTAATCAAGCTTCCAAATCGTTTTAAACTAAATTTCATGATAAAAGAATTAATTAAGTATGTTTTTTAAAGAAGCAGGTTTTTCTATACAAGTTTGTATAAAGAATTCTATGGGGAGGTCGCTAAAATCATCATCTATATTTATTTCTAAAGCCTCTATACCTCGAATTCCTGTTTTGTAGTTCAATACCTTTTTCTCTTTAAGATCATCGACGCTATTGTATGAACTAAGTTTTACCCTTTTAGAAAGCTCGTAAATACTGTTGTTAACTAACATTTGTCCATCGTTAATTAGTAATACATGATCGATAATTTGATCTAAATCTCTGGCTTGATGTGTAGAAATAATTACAATTCTTTCATCATCCATTTGCTGCATCATTAGTTTTCTAAATTGATCTTTAGAAGGGATATCCAAACCATTAGTTGGTTCATCTAACAATAGTACAGATACGTTTGTCGCCATAGCAAAGGCCAAGTGAAATTTTTTCTGCTGACCAAACGACATATTATTTAGGCTTTCAAAAGGATCAATTTTAAAGATGGTTAGGTATTCTTTTAATTGCTTCTCAGAAAATTTCGGATAAAATACCGAGTAAATTTTTATATAAGTTGCAATCTTCATCTTGGGTAACTCTACCGCATCAGGTACAAAGAATAATTGTTGTAAAAAGTCAAGCTTCCTGTCTTTAGGTTGAAAACCATTGAGGTCTATTGTCCCTTCTTTAGGAAAATTCATCCCTGATAGTGCATGAAGTAGAGTAGTCTTTCCACATCCATTGATACCAAATAAACCGTAAATCTTTCCTTTTGCTAAGTTTAGATTTAAATTAGATATAATGGGTTTATTCTTTTTGTAATGAAAACTAAAGTTATCTAGTGTTATCATAATTTTAGTGTATTAGTTATCTAGTACACTGCAAATGTAAATACTTTTTAGCTTTAAAAACAAGAGGTTAGTGTAATTTTCTTCTTAAAAATGACTTTTCGGGCAGTGTTTTATATTAAGAATGTAGTGTTTTCAATAGATACGTAGATGTATTGATGCAAGAATCAATTTTTTACCACTGTAAAATTTTTTGACAATTTCGTTAATTGCATGTTGTTGAATGCATAAAACGAATGCTACTATCAATAGATTTGTTTTTAATCCCACAACGTGTGTTGAATTCTCTGAGGCTTGCACCGATGCAGTTGATTATTAAAAGGAACACATAACTTATATAAAACCAAACCTGTATTCTTTTGGCATTTTTACAAATCTATTACGAGAACAGTTATCTTATAGAAATTAGTTTGTAGTATGCAATGGATATGATTCTAAATGCAGAAATAAGAGTTTAATATTTTAAAAAAACACTATCAACTTAATTCTTTTGACTTTTAAAATTTTGTTTAAATGTGTTTTTGGGTGTAAAAACAGTTCTAAATTATATTGAATTTAGAGTTGTTGTTTTAATCTATAAAATGACTAATTAATTACCAAAATACATTTGAATCAAAAATGAATCAAAAATGAGCCGTAAATAATTCGAATTACTTGATTTTATTGGTCTTTCGGTATATCTAAAACCCTGAAAATTAGATATAAAAAATTTGTTGTAATACTATTTACTTGTATATTTATCATCAGTAAATAGTTGATAATTAGATGCTAAAAATTTAAAATACAATCGTTTTCATAAATAATTTGGGAGGCAATAACAAACCTTATAAATACAAAAATTATGAAAACGTTTAAATTTCTTTTAGCAACCGTTTTAGTATCACTATGTGCAATGAGTTGTTCTCCAGACACAGCTGATATACAAGAAAATAATAATGAAAATGTATCGGAAGTAGATGGTTTTTCGCCGGCGTACCTTTCTAGATATAATATAAGACGTAGATAATAGTATGGTAAAAGAAGGAGTAAAAGTCAATACAAAAAATACGATTATTTTTAATGGTAGAGTAAGGACTTTTGCTTCAATTCTTAGGGCTTTATCATTTTTACCACTTTACTTTCATCTATTAGTAGATAAAGAATCAACAGATTTATTCTTGGGTTGGTACAATCTATATTCATTTATTGCTTATTTCGAAGTGTATATTAGCTTATTGGTTGTTCTTATTACTATTCCTCTACAAGCTTATTTAATATCTACTGTACCAATACTTTTTGTAGTAATATATAGTTTGATTGAGTTTTTTATTATTGAAAAAAATTCAACATTAATTATAATCAATCATGTTGTAGCTGTTATTATTACATTTTTAGTTGTAAAATCTTGGCAAATGTTAAGTGCATCTAGAATATTAGAAAGTAAAGTGTCTAGAGATATACTGAATAAATTAACAGAAAACGAGAGGAAGGCAGAAAATAGTATTCAGGATAGTGCTGATAATTCTAAAAGATCAATTGTTTCATAAAAGCGTAAGGTGATGGTAAGAAAAATTTATTTCAAAATACGTGCTACTTTAGACAAATGGTTGTTAGAGGATAAGACGAGGAATGCTCAGTTTGCATATATCACCGATGCTCAATTTTTTGTATTAGAGAGAAGCCTTAAAGAAATTGCTACGTTAAAAAAAGTAGAGGTTGATAAGAAAGACTACGAGATCAGAATGAAGGATCTTGAGTTAAGATTGATCGCTAGAAACAATGAGCTACTAAAAAAAAATAGCATCTTAAAAAATGAGATGCTTTCTCTGCTAAGTCAATTAGACTATGAAGATGTAAAACTATTCATTGCTAACTAGCTTACTTGGTTCTTTAGATTGAATCAATTTACTAATCATTTCAGTGTATTCCCTTCTTACTTGTACTTCTATTTCATTTTGTATCAAGTTAGTATAGGTCTTGAAAATAGTTACTTTTTGGGATCGTTCTAGATTATTCAAAACTACTTCAATGCAGGTTTTTAAATCATCATCAGAAACTTCATTTTTTAAAACTTCATTTATATTAAAAATGGATGTTTTAGGAATATCATCAAGTTGTTGATCGTTGATATATGAGTTCAATAACTCTAAAGTTATCCTTCTGGGGTTGGGAGACTTACCGTCTAATATTTTATTTGCTCCGTTTTCAGAGATAGCGCCTTTAGTATCTTTGCAAATTTTGTAACCTGTAACTTCATTTTCTTTCAAAATTTGAATTATTTCCTCTAAAGACCTCATATTTTTGGGGAATACGTAAAAATGCTAATATACACAACTAGTTAGGTTTAATGCGTATTTAGTTATGTATATTTACTGAACAAGTAATGTATTTAAAACTAAATCAAATATATTATTATTAAATACAACTTGAAACAAAAGTGAAATCAAAGTTTTGTAAATCAGCTATTTTTATAAACTGTTTAAACTATCTAAACGGTTGAGCTCAAATGAAGTCATCAAATGGATCTGTCAAATAAAAATGAAGTAAATGAAATTTTGAATAAATTATTATTCACTTGGAGGTTGTGTGATGATAGGTTAAAGGCCTTAGTTGATCAAAGCTATCCTAACCATGTAATTAAGGCTGCTTTAGATGAAACCAAAGAATTTAGTAAAGAAGAGCTCTTAAAAATGCTAAAATCGGTGATTAATACAATACAAAAAGAAGAGCGTTGTTTGCTATATAAAGATATTGAGATTGTGAAAATCATGAGATTTTTAGAACAAAATATGAATGTGAGATTTAAGATATGTGTTCCAAAATTCAATTATATAGAGAATCAGATCTCTTTGTATACTCATAATCTCAACTAAAAAAGATTAGACATTTGTTAATGAGTGGGGTTAAGAGTTTGTCATTTCGCCCTGTATTTAAAATTTTGAAAGAATATCCCACTCATAAAATATGAACGTTTTAGTGTGCTAACTGATTTATTATCAATATGAAATATTGTTTGGTGTTTCTTGTTTGGTGCTTAGGGTATTACAAATAGGTTTAATGATTTTTATTCTACTGAAGTCCGGATTTTTCATAAAAAAAGAGCTTAACAAAAATAATGTAAAGCTCTTTTGTATTGCAGAAGAGAAGGGATTCGAACCCTCGATACGTTTCCGTAAACACGCTTTCCAGGCGTGCGCCATAAACCACTCGGCCACTCTTCTAAATTTATGAATGGCAAAAATAGCAAAACAGAAGCATGTATGATAAACTTATTTTGAAAAGGTTTCAAGATGTTTTTTATATCACTTGTACACTTGATATGATTGACTTGCTGTAATTGTTTTATAGAAGAAATTAAACCCGCATTATGCATTAGAAAATCTATTCCGTATCGAAATCTCTGCAAAATCAAACGCTTCATTGCATTTTTTGATTTAACCATAACGGTGCTATGCTAAAATCAAGAAAATACTAGATTTCATTGAGCTTTCAATACTCATAACAAAGTTCTAATGCATAATACAGGTTAAAGCAGTTTACTTTCATTTCTTCATATCAATATTTTGAGAAATAGTATGTCTTACTTTTATAAACAAAAAGAGTTAATTAACTATATTATTGACACCTTCTATGTCTGTGCTAGAAGCTGTGTTGTTTGAAATTTCAGAATTATTTCCCCTAAAATAAATTGAAGCTAACTCTTCGTTTTCGATATTATTTCCTGTGATAGTAACATCATCAAAATTTGTAACGTGCAAGGCATAATTAGTACCAATTACTTTAATATTATTATTACTGAAGACTATATTACTATTTTCAGATAAAGCTGAAGTACCTACAGTATTCACTCGAACACCGTATGCACCGAGTCTAGTAGAACTTGTATTTTGAAAAGTATTATCCGTTACTGTAATGTTTTTTGAAGATTCCGTTTTATTAATGCTAAAAGCATTATCACTTTTGCTTATTATTTTATTATCATTAATTAAGATGTTTTTTGAATTCGTTAACCCAAAACCTGCTAATGAAAAATCATTTTTGGTTATTTCAAAACCATTGCTGAAAGTTATAATGCCAGATTTAGCACATTCAAAAGTGTTACCTTTTATGGTAAGTTTATGATCAATAAACTCTTCTTCTTTATTAATACCTACCATATTCATAGATCTACCATCTGAAAGTTTTACAATATTGTCTCTAATGATGACTTTATTTGCTGAAATCTGCCCATTAATACCAAAAGAAGCTTCTTTGTCACTAGTAATGATATTGTCATATATTTCAGAGTCCTTTAAGTTTCTTATCATAATTCCTATGCGACAATCGATCAATTGATTGTTAAACATTTTTATATCATCATTGGTAAGGAAAACACCAGTATTAGCATTTTTAACCGTATTTCCTGAAATTATATTATTCGAACTCACGCTTAAAGCAAATGGTAAGTCAAGCCCTCCAATAATGCCCCCGTTTAAATTAGGATTGTCGATTATTTTAACATTCGTTGCTGTAGTCCAACCTACAGAAGCATCAGCAGAGTTTCCTGTAATGACAATATTGAAGCCTCCTGCAGCCAAAATTGAATTGGTCTGGCTTTCTTCAATCGTATTATTTTTAATAGTAACACGATCTACCACCTGGCCTTGCACAGGTTCTATTACGATTCCTATTCGAGGGGCAATACCAAGTGAAGGGCCAAATTTACCTTTAACCTCGTTACCTGCTCTGTATAACTTACAATTCTCTACTCGAACATCTAGCCCATCGGTAATGGATAAGTTATTTGCTCTATTTGAGTCAAAGACACAATTATTAATTAAGATATTTTTACTAGGAACATATCTATTATCTCCAGGAAACAATACACTGTTAACTGTTAAACCTGTAGAAGACCCAAAACTCATATTTACATTATCAATAACAATATCTTGTCCTCCTTTTACAACAAACAAGACATTACCTCCTTTAGTAGGCCCATGATCTACTCTGTCTCCAATTAAAAAACCTCCAGAAACTTTAATGTTACTGTTTGCTTCAATTCTAATTAATCTGCTACTGTATATTTCATCTACAGGAAAAACACGAAGGCGAGTGTTTTTAGACATTTTTAAATGGAAATCTGAAGGTAAATGTATTGCAGCAGTATTAGCTTCTTTACCATTACTCGTTTCAAAATAGGCATCTAGCTTATCAATACTAAAAGTTTTAGCTCCCATACTTTTAACTAAATCAATAACCTTTTGTATAGTTAAATGATTATTGAAAGCTATGGATTGTATTGTTTTGCCTTCTATAATTCTCCATTTATTAGCAAGAAATAAGAAGTTATCATTTATTAGCTTCGTATCTCCATCAATTTTTAATGATGAATTTAGTAGTCGTCCGTCGATTTGTCCTGTATTAGAAAAGTTTAAAGTTCCATTGGTTATTTCACCACCGTCGTAAGAAAGTGTTACGTTTTTAGGAAGCATTATCGTTTTTCCTTCTAAATCTAAAAGGCAATTAATAGTGATAGTTTCACCTTCTTTTACTGTTGATAAATCTAATATACATTCTGTGGTTTCAGGAGTTTCTTCTGGAGAATTTGATGTTGTCGGGGCTTCCACAACGATATCATCATTCGGTTTGATATCTAATTTTTCGACATCAGCACATGAGAGTACAGTTAAAAAAAATACTAAGCAGATAATTTTTCTAAACATGTGAAATAGTTTTTTATAATTGCGAGCAATTATTGTTTTCGATAGTTAAATTGTTATTATTCTCCTTGTCTCGGATACATTGTGCTCTTCCTTTTTTGATAGCAATAGTATTGTCGATAGCTTTAATATTATCATTCAAGCTAGAAAAATCAATACCATGTATATCGCCAGTTGTTGTTATTGTATTGTTAGAAAACTCTGAATTTTTTGCTCCAACTAAACGCATTCCGCCTCCTAATTCATTTTTACTAAAAGTGATACCACTTAAAAAGTTAAAAGAAGATGTTTTTTCAGCTTTGGCTTTGTTGTTTTTTATTTCAAAGGTATTAGTATCCCCATCTTTATCATTCACTTCTACAAAGTTAAATGCTTGTAGTACTACCTCTATATTGTTGTCTTCAACAATTACATTATTTATGGTTTCCGTATGAGGTTTTGAAGCTATTCCAGCGCTTCTTTCTCTGTTACTAATAATTGTATTGTTATATATTTTAGAATCTTTTAATGTATTTAAAACAATTCCAGTTCTACAGTTTTTTATAGTATTATTATATACCTCATTATCAAAATTTAAGATATCTATACCAACAGCATATCCATTTACAGTATTATTGTAAATCTTATTATTGTAATTAGTAAATTCAGTTATGCTAGCTCCTGCCCAAATACCAATAACATTATTACGTTGTCTATCTGTAGCGGCAGTAATTTCATTGTTACGAATAATTGAATTGTGAGTACCAAAATAAGAGATAGGGCTTTCCGTAATATTGTCTTCTATAACTATATTGTATCCAGAAGCAATGTAAAAAGACATTACAACACTTCCTCTTTCTTTATTATTGCGAATTGTAAAATCTTTTGCAATTTGAAATATTTTACCGTCTCTATTATGTGCTTCAATATCTATAGCCATTCTCGGTGGGGTACCAGTAGATTTGTCAGTGTCTTGCCCTACGTCTATAAATTCATTTTTTTCTATTAGAACATTTCTACCATCACCAGAACCTATACCATTTCTTCTAGATCGAATAATTTTGCAATCAGTAATCAAGATATTATCGCAAGGCGTATAATGAGGATCAAAAGCATGGCCAAAAGATGATATTGTCATACCGTCTCCAGTAGCATCCATAGATGTCACGCCTTGTATAGTAATATTGGTTGAGCCTAAAATGGTAATTGTATGCCCCCATTCATGAGTTCCTCCACTAGAATAATCATGTTCATCTCTATCACCATGTAAAAAACCTCCTTCTATAATGGTATTAGTAATTCTATGCAATCCGATCAAGTCAGGGCGTTTATATGCATTAGGTTGCATGCGTAAATGAGTATTGTCGGACATCAATAAATGATAGTCAGAAGGAACATTGATAGCTGCCAGTGATGGTACAGGTTTTCCTGAGGGTTCGTCCACTTTAAAATAGGCATCCATCTTATCGATACTAAACTTTTGTCCGCCAAGTTCTTTTATCAAAAACATGCTTTCTTCTAAAATATCTCGATTTCTTCTGGCTACATCATCGTTTACTTTTCCTTCAATAATTCCCCATCGGCTAGGTGTAAATTCAAATTCAGTATTTATTAATTGCGCGTCTCCATCAATTTTTAATGATGAATTTAGTAGTCGTCCATCAATTTGTCCTGTATTTGAAAAGTTTAAAGTTCCATTGATTATATCACCTCCGTCGTACGAAAGTGTTACGTTTTTAGGAAGCATTATCGTTTTTTCTTCTAAATCTAAAAGGCAATTAATAGAGATGGTCTCACCTTCTTCTACATTTGATAAACCTAGTATACATTCTGTGATTTCAGGAGTTTCCTCAGGGGGAGTTTCTTCCGGAGAATCTGATGTTGAAGGGGTTTCCACAACGATATCATCATTCGGTTTGATATCTGATTTTTCGACATCAGCGCATGAAAATATGGATGCTAAAAGAATAGTATAAAGAATGTGATTGCTATAGCTTAGAATTTTTCTCATGAGTTGAAAAGTTTAAATATCACAAGTGTTATTGCTTTTAATAATATTACTAACATCAGTGCTATTTTCATTAAAGCACTTACCACCAGTAACGATGTTATCTGTAAAACTAATGTCAGTAGAACCTTCGCTAATTATAATAATTCCATTTTCAAAGGTGTTATTTGAGATATACCCTGATGATGCCCTTACTGTTCGAATTCCAGAATTATGACACAAATTATTTTTAAAGAAAAAACCTCTTATTTTATTAAAGCTTGAAATATTATTGCCTGTAGAAGTTGCGTCATTATTTTCAATAGTAATACGGAAATCCTTTTGAGGGTCCTCTAAATTTACACTAGTAAACCTAAAAGGAGACCCAACTACCTTAATAGTGTTTTCAGTTATCGTTACGTTATCGATATATTCACTTACTTTATTGGCTATGCCTTCACTTCTCTCTCGATTACTTGTGATAGTGTTGTTTCGTATTTTAGAATCTCTTGAGTTTAATATTTGTATTCCACTTTTGCAATTTGTGATTGTATTGCTGTGAAGATCAATCTCAGGATCTTGTAAAAAGATCCCTTTATCGAAACCAATTATCGTGTTTCCATATACCTGATTATCTGAATTACGTTCATTTCCATGCCCTCTAGGATCATTCATTCCAGCTAAAATAGCTGTCTTGGAATTTTTTGTAGGGTTTTTGAATGTATTGTTTCTAACGATAGAGCCTATAGTTTCTCCTATGGCAATAGTACTCTCCATTAGATTACCCTCATAAGTTATGTAATGGCCTCTAGCATTTATGAAGCCTCCTTTTTCTGATCCTCGTTCTGTATTGTTACGAATAATTACATTTTCTACGATTTCAAATTTGGTTCCATTTGACCAAACGGGCTCTATGTCAATAGCCCATTGGGGAGCTGTTCCAATAGATTTGTCGGTAGATGTTCCAGAGTCGATTAACTCATTTTCTTCAATGATAAGTTCTTTGCCTCCTGTAATACTAATTCCATTTCTTCTAGCCCTTATAATTTTATTTCCTGTAACTAATACATCTTCAGAAAACGTGTAGTGTGGGTCAAATGTATGTCCAAAATCATGAATGTTAACACCATCACCAGCAGCATCTGTTATTGTTATGTTTTTAATAATTACATTTTTTGAACCATCAATATTAACACAATGTCCCCATTCATGAGTTCCTCCGCTTGAATAATCATGTTCATCTCTATCACCATATAGATTTCCTCCTTCAATGGTAACATTGTTTGCTGTGAAAATGCCTAAAAGAGACGGTTGTTTGAAATTGTTAGGTTGCATTCGGATATGAGTATTGTCACTCATTTTTAAATAAAAGTCAGCAGGAATACTAATTGCTCCTTGAGAGGGTCTGAAATTAGATTTAATTTCTACGACATTAAAATAAGCATCCATATTCTCAATTAAGAATTTAGAAGCTCCTAATTCTTTTATAAGAACCATGTTCTCTTCTAAAATATCTCGATTTCTTCTGGCTACATCATCGTTTACTTTACCTTCGGTAATAGCCCAACGGCTAGGTGTAAATTCAAATTCAGTATTGATTAATTGCGTGTCTCCATCAATTTTTAATGATGAATTTAGTAAGCGACCATCAATTAGCCCTGTATTAGAAAAGTTTAAAGTTCCATTGATGATATCACCTCCGTCGTATGAAAGTGTTACGTTTTTAGGAAGCATTATCGTTTTCTCTTCTAAATCTAAAAGGCAATTAATAGCTATAGTCTCACCTTCTTTTACCGTTGATAAATCTAGTATACATTCTGTGATTTCAGGAGTTTCCTCAGAGGGAGTTTCTTCCGGAGAATCTGATGTTGATGGGGATTCAACAACGATATCATCATTCGGTTTGATATCTGATTTTTCTACATCAGCGCATGAAAACACAGCTAATGAGAAAATAATACAGATGATATATTCTAACGAGTATACGCTATTTTTCATGTTATTTTATTTAACTTTTATTAATTGCATGAATTATCAGTTATAGTGATATTGATACCATCACTAGTGTTTTCTTTTATACACTCAAGATTTCTTCCTGTTACTTTGATGGTGTTTTTAGAAATTAACAGGTTACTACAACCAGCATCTATACGAATACCATTAGCTACAGTCGAAGTGATCTTGTTTTCTGTAAAATTCGCTCTTTCAACTTCTGATAATCGGAATCCACCTTCTCGTATTGTATTGTTAGAAGCGTCAAATCCATGAGAATTTGCAAACGTACAAGTTGAGGTAGAGTTGATCGTATTGTAATTAATCATTAACTTAAAATCAGTTTGGTCGGTACCTGTATTTACATTAACAAATTTTAAAGGAGTTCTTGTAACATCGACGATATTACCTTTATTTTCTAATCCAACGTATACATTATCCATATATTCTATAGTTGGATGACTAACAATACCATCACTATTTTCACGACTACTTTTTACAGTATTATTGTAGATTTTTGAATTTCTAATAGTTGCAATGTTAATACCTACTTTACAATCAATAATTTGATTGTCATAAGCTTCTAAGTCTTTATTGGTTAAAACCATACCAATACTGTAGTTGTTTATGGTATTGCCATATACTCTTCCATCATAATTTTTGTCATATACGTCACTTCGTCCAGCTACAATAGCGATACCACGGTCTGTATTTTTGGGTGTTTTTCCAGTGATTTCATTATTTCTAATAATAGTTCCTATAGAAGTTGAATAAGAGATGCTGTTTTCGAAAGTATTATTTTCAATAGTCACTCGGTCACCAGTATGAACTGTTACTGCGCCCACGCGGCTTCCTCTTTCAGTATTGTTTTTTATGGTGATATCTTCAGCTATTTCCGAAATC
Organism: uncultured Aquimarina sp.; assembly: GCA_947493035.1. Classification (GTDB taxonomy): domain Bacteria; phylum Bacteroidota; class Bacteroidia; order Flavobacteriales; family Flavobacteriaceae; genus Aquimarina. Next base: position 50,004 of record CANLOW010000004.1, on the reverse strand, counting down.
CCTCTAGGATTTCCAAATCTAACGGCTTCTACATCGATTCCAAATCCTGGGGCAATACCTCTAGATTTTTCAGTATGTATACTCGCATCTATAAATTCATTTTTATCTACGATGATATTCCTTCCATCAGTAATAGAAATTTGATTTCTTCTATTTCTTATGAAAGTATTTTTTTCTATCACTACATTGTCACAATAAGCATAAAAAGGATCGAAAGAATGTCCAATTGCGTGAACATCGACACCGTCTCCCGTGGCATCCATGAACGTCATGTTTCTGAATACTGAATTTTTGGTTCCTGAAATTCTAAGCAAATGTCCCCATTCATGAGTTCCTCCGCTTGAATAATCATGTTGATCTCTATCTCCATGAAGTATTCCTCCATCAATAAGAATATTTTCACCTAAATGTGTTGCTAAAAGAGTTGGTCTAATAGCAGCATTAGGTTGCATTCTTAGATGTGTATTATCACTCATTTGTAAGGTGAAATTAGAAGGTACATTGATGGCTGCAGTGGATGGACGTAAAGTTTCAGGCTCATCGACATTAAAGAAAGCATCCATTCTGTCAATGATAAACCTTTCAGCTCCCATATTTTGAGTGAAAATCATAGCATTTTCTAAAATATCACGATTCTCTCGAGCAACAAGGTCATCAACAACACCTTCAGTGATATTCCATTTTTCGGGAATAAATTCAAATATGTTATTTAGTAAAGTGACTTCTCCTGATAAGGTTAATGTATGATGAAGTAATGCTCCAGCGATTCCGTTTATACCTTCAAATTCGAAAGTACCATTTATTATTTCACCACCTTCTTCATGTTTAATCAATACTCCTCTGGGAATTCGGATTGTTTCATTGTTCAAATCGTAAAGACAATCGACAATTAGAACATCTTTTACCATTAATGTATTCCAATCGATATCGCAGTTTTTTTCTGTTACTTCTGGGGTTTCTTCAATGGGTTCTTCTGATGGAGGAGCGCTGTCATCAGGAGTATCTGAGACAATGTCGTCGTTTGATTTTATATCCGAATTTTCAACATCAGAGCATGAAGAAAAAACAGTTAACAATAAAACTAAAACTATGCTTATAGAATGTTTAATATAAGAAGCGGTGTTTTTCATTTTTTTAGATTTTGCATTCATTTTCGACGATAGATAGGTCGATTTTATTTGTGCTATTTTGTATTTCAATACAGTTGAAGTTTGATGTGGCTACTTGAATTTTGTTTGATTTAATAGCAACATCTTTATTCTTATTTCTTAAATAGATCCCATGGTTGTTATTTGATGTAATGTCGTTATTGGAAAATGTAATGTCATTAGAATCAAATAACTGAATCCCATTATTCAAGGTATTTTCTTTGAATAATAACCCTGTTGTTTTACTAATTAATATTGGAGCAACAGATTTAAATTCATTTAAATCGAAGGTAAATTTGTAGCTAGAGGAACTATTAACACTAGATAAAACAAGAGAATTTCCCTTAACATTTATTTTGTTGTTTGAAAAGGAGACATCATCTAAAGATGTTAGATTAACAAAAATCCCTTTACTAGAAGGCTGATCGCTATTTAGTATGTTATCATTAAACTGAACATTTTTTAGTTTTTTAAGAAATAGACCTGTAGTAAAGTTAGAAATAGTATTCCCTGTAATTTCAGTATCTCTATTGTGAACGGTAATACCAACACTGTACCCATTAATTTCATTATTAGAGACAATATTATTGTACACGGTAGCATCACCTCCTATTTTTCCAGCAAAAATCCCTGATTTTCCATCTCCGTTATTTTCTTTAGCAGTTATTTTATTTTCTGTAATGGTAATTCCATTACCAAAGCTGTATCCAATAGCTCCTTCAGTAATATTATTTTCAATCAAAACATCATAAGATATTGCAGCAGTAATTGCTCCAACTCGACTTCCTCGTTCAGTATTGTTTCTTATAAAAATGTCTTCAGAACGTTGAAAAAAGATGAGTTCTCCATTAGAGTCACGATCTCTTACGGATTCTAAGTCGATACCAAACCCTGGGTCAATACCTCTAGAGTCAACCGTATGGATTCCTGCATTCAATAAGAGGTTATTTTCAATAAAGATGTTATTTCCATCTGTAATAGAAATGTTATTTCTTCTGTTTGTATCAAAAGTGTTTGATAATATTTTAATGTCATTAGAAGGTTTATAAGTCGGTTGAAAAGTGAAACCGATACTATTAATATCGATTCCGTCTCCACTTCCGTATCCGAAATAGCAATTTTTTATCAATACATTAACTCCTGAGCGTATTTGTAAGCAATGTCCATGTTCATGTGGGCTGCTATCTGTATATGCGTGTTTGTCTCTGTCACCTAAAAGATTACCACCATCTATGGTCACATTTTTTGAGTCAAATATTGCCATCAATGCGTAGTTGGGAGAATCATTAGGAAAAACTTTTAAGAATGTATTTTCTTTTGACATTATTACATTAAAATCAGAAGGTATTTTGATAGCATGGTCTACAGATCTGAATACATCAAGATTTTGATAATTTCCTACCTCAAAAAAAGCATTCATTTTATCAATTTTGAATGTATTCCCTTGAAGTTTTTTTACCGTATTTAATGCAGTTTGTATATTGTTTTTATTGTCTAAAGCTTTAGTTTGGTCAACTTCACCCTCTGTAATTTCCCATAGGCTAGGTATGAATTCGAATTCATTATTTATTAATTGTGCATTTCCTTCTAATTTTAAGGATAAATTTAATAAACGTCCATCAATCTTGCCCGTGGCAGTGAAAAGAAGTGTCCCGTTTACAATACTTCCGTTATTGTATGAAAGAGTAATGTTATCAGGTAATGAGATTGTTTTTCCTTCTAAATCTAATTTGCAATTAATAACAACATTTTCCCCTTCATTTACTTTTGATAAATCAAAATCACAATAAATTTTCTGAGTAGTTTCTTCAATAGGTTCTTCTGATGGAGGAGCGCTGTCATCAGGAATATCTGAGACAATGTCGTCGTTTGGTTTTATATCCGAATTTTCAACATCAGAGCAAGAAAATAAACACATTATCATTACTAAAAAAATAGTATTGAAACGAAAGCCTTTGTGATTAAGCATGATTAGGTTTGTCAGTTACTTTGTAACTGAACGTAATACCTATTATTGTGCAGAATATTTTTTTTAGTAAAAATATAACATTTTGCCTGAGATTGGTTTTGGTGAAAATTGTCTTTGTATCAGGAGATGGTTTTCTTGAGGATATATTTTTTAATATACAGATAAGAGGATAGGTATACTTAATAAAATAAAATTCTATTTTACTATTGGTAATGTTATTTTAATCTATAATCAGATTAGCAAGAAAACTTTTCTTAAGGGATTCTGGTTATTGAAGTTCTTAATTATAGGTGCGAAATTTTAAACAAGTAGGTTCATTCATTGTGATTTCATGATCCAATTTACTTAATAAACCTGTTTCTTGATCACGTTTGAAAAACACAATATTGTTTGTGTTTCGATTAGCTACTAATAAAAAATTACCAGAAGGATCAATAACAAAATTTCTTGGGTGATCTCCATAAGTAGATTGATGCCCTTTGAGTTCTAGACTACCGTTTTCTTGATTCAATTTGAAAATGGAAATGGTGTTTTCTTCTGTCCATCGGTTTGATGCGTACAGAAATTTACCATCAGGAGAAATATGTATGTCAGCTGACCCGTAATCATTTTGTTTCTTTGAATAAGAAAAATAACTTCCAAGCTCAATGAGTTTCCCTTCCTTGAATCGATAACCTACAACTGTTCCACTTAATTCGTTTATAACGTATGCAAAATTACCATTAGGGTGGAAGGTGAAATGTCTTGGTCCTGCTGATTTAGCTGTGTTTGTAGTAAGATTTTTACACGATAAAGGAGAGTCCTTTTTAATTTTTAAGGTATGAATTTGATCAGTTCCTAAATCTGGGAGATATATGTATTTGTCGTCTGGACTAAATTTAGCAGAGTGGAGGTGCGAAGCTTCTTGCCTACTTTTCATAGTACTATTTCCCTTAAATTTGAAAACAGAAGGATTGTTGTCTAAGCGACGATCAGATTTAATATTGAAAACAGCAGCACTAGATTGAGTATAGTTAGATACAGCTACTAAATCATCTTTAGAAGATAAAGTGATATGGCAAGGATTGTATCCTTTACTAGAAGCTTGTTGTAATAAATTGAAAGTTAGTTTTTTTGGGTTGAAATCATAAACACTAACTTTTCCTTCTTGCTCCCGCCCTAAATCATTACAGGTGTATAAGTTGTTTCCTGTAGAATTTAATTCAAAATAACTTGCATTGATAATGTCTTTTATCGAAGCAACTTTCGTTGTTAAGCCGTTTTCTAGATTAAATTCGAATACTTGTACACCTTCTCCTTTCTTGTTTTTAGTATATCCACTAGTGAACAAGTAAGTCTTTTGAGCATTCATTCCAAAAAACATAATAAAACATATAGTAAAGATGTAAAACGACTTTTTCATTGAAAATTTATTTCTAAGCAAGGTATTAAATTTATTACTTAATAGATCCTACTAGAAGTTATAATGTCTTGTTCACTTGTTGTATTAAGGTAAATTATTGGCTTTTATTGTTTTATGAGGTGTTAGTTTTAAAATAGTTATGATTGTGTAAATAATACTCTTAAAACAACTCAATTATTTAATAATAGCTTATTTTTGATTCTTTAAACAAATAGAATTTTTAATTCCATTAGGGATTTGGGTATTTTCAACTATTACATAGTGTGGAAAATCTTAATAAAAAGGTTTTTTTGGTATATTAACGATTAATTGTGCATTTCGGCAGATTCTTTAATTGATTGATTGTTAATAAAAGCCTAATGTTATTGTTTGATATATATTTGTCATTTCAAATTCCGAGTGTATGAACTACCATTATGAATTTAGAAGCTATAGCAGATAAAACGAAATCAGCTATCATTCTTTTAGTGAATGAGAAAGGAGAAATAGTAGATACTTATTCAAAAGAAGAAAATGATCTGAATTCAGACTTTAAAAAGATTGGTGTTTTTGCCAATGTTTTATTTAATATGTCTGAAGATTTTTTTGAAAACTTTTTTGAATCTAATATTAGTGATATCACTTTAAGGACAGGAAGCAAGTCGATGTTTTTATATAAGTATGACGATAAGAGCTTTTTATGCTTCTTTTCGGAGAAGAGTATCAATACGGCATTGATAGGATTAACATTGAAGAAAATATAACATTTATAAACACCCTAAAACCAATAAGCATGCAAGACATTTTAGATGATTTAGTAAAAAACGTAAGTGAAAATATTCCTGGTTACATCGCAATTAGTGTAACTGAATTAAGCACAGGAGAATCTATGGTCTCTGATACTGCTGTATCAAGTTTCGACCCTGTATTAGCTTCTGCTTACAACTTAGAAGTAGTTAATGCTAAGTTAAGAGCAAAGGAAGCATTAGGTTTAAAAGATGAAATAAAAGATATTTCTATTACTTTAGATACTCAAATTCATATTATTAACGTAGCACCTAGTGGTGGTTATTTTATTTATTTAGCAATAGATTCTTCAAAGGCGAATATTGCAATAACTAAAACGTTACTTAACAAGTATAGAAAAGAATTAAATAATGCCTTATAATAAGTTAGAATTATCCAACTTAGGGTTAGAAAAGGATTTTGTGTTGTTTATAAAAAAATATGAACAACAGTACATGTCTATATACGGATCGTCTTCTTCTAATACTGATATATCTAGTGCAAGTGACAATGTCGTCAGCACCAAGAAGAAGAAAAAAAGGCTTTTTGATAAGTTTTTCTTTTCAATGGATTAATTTTAATATAAAGTATATTATAGTTTAAGCTCTCACCTTTTAGGTTAGAGCTTTTTTTTGTGCTTAATTTCAAGTATATAATATAACTACTAAAGATGTAATGTGTCGTTATGTCCTTTTGTTTTATAGGGTAATGAGAGAAGCCTTTTAGGCTTATGTCAAACTTGTTAAACTACATTTCAGCTAGATGTTTTGCTCTTGAAAAAAGCTTTTTTTAGAGTCTCTTTAATCAAACCAAAAAGTTGTGGACACACCAATCGTCATTCCTTTGCAGGAAGGAATCTCATCAAACATATCAATTAGGTTAACTAAATATCCTAGATAGGATCCCTCATCATGTGCTGAGTGACAAAAGTTAGTATGAAATTTTTTTCTATATTTTAAAATAAATTCATTTCTAACACTCCACAATTTTTTCGGGTTGAATCCAGCCTCTTAGCTTAATCAATAACAAATAGACTATAAAGAAAAAACAACCTAATGATCAATAACTGATATTAGTTTCGATGTCAATTGGTAAGTCATTTGTATTCTTGATAAGCATAAGACTGCCCATTTGTAGATAATAATCAAATTAACTCTTGTAAATAGCTTTAATTTGGGATACTTAAGTATTGTCGTATATATAAGTAGTTGTACTTATTTTGTTTATTTTTTTGGTTTTTTAGATAAACAGAAATTAACATCTGTTTCATGCTTGATTCATTAAATAATGTATTTTATCGATTAAATGTGTATTACGTAGAATTTAAGTAATTGATACTCATGATATTTTAAAAAACTTTAACATTAAAGTAATTTTGCAAAAAAAATAAGTTTATGGACGTTAATGCAACACTAGATCTCTTTTGGGTAGTAATGATGGGGATTTTAGTTTTTTTCATGCAAGCTGGTTTTACATTGTTTGAAGCTGGGCTAACTAGTGAAAAGAATATTGCTAACATTGCTATGAAGAATATCATGGATATTTTTGTTGGTATCATAGCATTTTGGGCTGTTGGATACTCTCTTATGTATGGAGATTCAGTCTTTGGTTTAGTGGGAGAGCTTTCCATGTTTTATGTTGAGCCAAGTGATATGCATAATCTTTTGTTCCAAACAGTATTTTGTGCAACAGCAGCAACGATAATTTCAGGTTCAATTGCCGAGCGTGCGATGTTTCCCACATATATCATATTTACGTTCTTGTTTACTACTTTTATATACCCCATAGCAGGTCATTGGATATGGCAAACAGATGGATGGTTAACACAATTAGGATTTATTGATTTTTCAGGAGCTACAGCAGTTCATTTAATGGGAGGTTTTGCAGCACTTGTATATGCAGCATTATTAGGACCTAGAGCAGGGAAGTATGGAGAGAATGGTGAAGTTTATTCAAAGCCAGGACACAATACCCTTTTTGCTGTTTTAGGAGTATTTATTCTATGGATGGGATGGTTTGGTTTAAATGCAGGGTCAACATTATCAATAACAGGTGAAAGCGGAAAATTAGTGCCATTAATTATTTTGAATACTAATTTGGCTGCTGCTTCAGCAGGTATTTTCTCTTTAGTGATTAGTTGGATTTTGTTTAAAAAGGCGAGTATAACAAAGACATTAAATGGAACTCTAGGAGGTTTGGTTAGTATCACCGCAGGTTGTTCTGTTGTAACTCCTGTAGGAGCTTTAGCTATTGGTGCAGTAGCAGGGGTCCTAGTAACTTTAAGTACAGATTTTGTAGAGAAAAAATTAAAAATAGATGATGCAGTATCGGCATTCTCAGTACATGGTGTTGGAGGATTTTTTGGTACGATTTTGGTAGGTCTTTTTGCATCGGAGACAGGTCTTGTATACAGTGGTGATTTTGAGCAATTAAAAGTTCAAACAATTGGAGGTGTCGCTGTAGCTGTATGGTCTATTATTATAACTTTTGTAGTAGTTGTTTTGCTGAAGTACACTGTGGGAATACGAGTACCATTAAAGTATGAAATGATGGGGCTAGATAACATGGAGCATAATATAGATTTCGAAGAAGAGAAATCAGAAGAGATTGATCAAATTGATCAAGGAGAAGAGAAAAATAATACTGAAGAAGTATAGATTAGTAATGAAGCAAGATATAATGACAAAAACATTTACAAAAATATTAATTGGTATAACTATTTGTTTGTGCATTAGTTGTAAAAAAACAGGATCAGCACCTTCAGTAGCTTCAAATTCTGTTCACAGCAAAGTAACAGGTGAAAGTAAGTATGATGAAAATCAAAAAGGGATCGTATTAGGAAATAATAAGGTAGATAGCCCTATAGATAATATGAGATTAAAGGTGATCAATGGAATAGAATATTATTTCGATCATAGCAGTCCTAAATTTAGTACCAAAAAATGTTTTTATCCATATATCAAAAAATCTAACGGTACATATCAAATATTATTAAGAATAAGGTATGTAGCAGATGAATGGTTAAATACAGAGAATGTTTTACTAACAGTTGATAATAAGGATTACTCTTTTAAAGGAGATGTAATTAAGTCAGAAACAAAAGGTAAAAAAGTATATAAAATAGAGCTTCTAGAAATTCCATTAAAAGAAAATATGCTAGACGTTATGGAAAAAGTAGCTTCAGGTAAGGAAGTCATAGAAGTACTTATCGGTGATAAAAAATATGAAAAAAGCATAATGTCTGAAGAGCAAAAATTAGCTTTCAGAAACGTGTTAAATGCGTACAATTATTTAATTAGAAAATAATACCCTTTTTGTTAATCCCCATTTTAATAGCAATTAGTATGAAGAATAATTTAACCTACTTTTTAATTTTTATTGGATTTACATTGTTTGCCCAAACGACTGTATACGAATTAGACCCTGTGCATACAGGTAGGAAATTAAAAGAATCTAAGGCTTCTCCTTCGTTATATTCCGTAGGATTTAGAGAAATAGATTTTACAAGTGGAGGTGGTAATAAAAAAATAATCAATAAAGATTACCTAGCTTTAGAAAAGCAAATAGAAGAATTAAGAGAAGTTGAGATTAGTAATGAAGGTGAGCAAGATTTACAACGCCAGAAAGAGGAAGAGGTTAAATCTATTGGAACTTTGATTAATGATTTTTTAGCTTCGGAAAGTGAATTTAACGATAAGAAAGATTTATTAAGAGAAGCACAGCTTATCGCAAATAACTACAATGTAAAAGGTTTGATTTATGCAGATTCAGATATTAATTCGTCGAGTCAAGCAAAATTTAAATTACTTGCAATGAATGATTTTGATTTGAAAATTCATTTAAAGAGGATTCTTTGGGATTATGAAGAGATGGAAGAGATGGATTTTGATGCAACATCAACAGCTGATATAGAAATTGATTCTAATGCAATTAAATTAACAGAATTAGAAACTCAGCTTTCTGAGATGAAGAAATATAGTACAGTTCAATTAGCAGCTAAAACCACAACAAGATCAGCATTATTGATAGGAAGTAAAGTTCCTTCAGTGAAGAAATTGAAAGGAGATTTTGTGCCTATAGGTGTGTATTATATAGTGAAAAAGGATTTTAAGAATACATATAAGAAAGGAGAGATAATAAGCTCTAAAGATTATAGAAATAGTGGGCTGCCTGATGCTAGTTTAGTAAGTTCTCCTCAGCTGTTATTTAAGAATAAAGAAAGTAAAGCAGTATTTATTTCTGAAATGAATTTTCTAGACCGATTTGCTTTCTTGATTAATGGAAAGTTTAATAACAAATCAATCAAAAAGAAAAGAGTAGCAGCGTTGTAGAAAAAATTAAGAATTCTTATAATTTATTTACTTATTAAAAAATGTTACACTCTATATTTTACCTAAATATAATTAGTTGATTTTTAAAAATGAGCTAGACCCCTTGCCACAAATAGAAAGGAGTCTGCCCATAGAGAACTTTAATTGTGAAATTTGAAAAGAGTAGAGGCCTCTAGTAGAGAATCAAGATATTTATATGGCTTACCAGTTTTTTAGACGGGTTTCTTCTTCTGGTACTTTAGCTCCAACGAAAATGAGCCATAGTACAAATACCATTTCTCCAAGATTTAACGTTTCAAATTTAGACCAAAGTGAATAATGATCCGGAGAAAGAATGTTTCCTGTACCATAAATCGTATAGCCAATTCCTCCAATAATAAGTGCTATTCCTACGAATTTTGGAAACAGTTCAGATTTATAAACTAAATACCCTAAAGGATATAACCATAATCCCCAAAAGATTTCTGCAATCCAGATTCCTTGACTACTTAGTTTAAGATAAAGCATCATTTGATCTGGGTCACTTACACTTAAAAGTGCAGCGGTATCATTGAAAGTATTTACCATCGCTATAGGCACTGCAATTAAAGACAGGACTACCATATAAAGGGAAACTTCTTGATTTATAGATTTTAAAAGTTTATTTAACTGTAAAACAACAGGGATAAATAATAATTGAGTAATAAATCTGCCGAGTATCCCTGCTCTATATAGAAATTCATTATTAACTAAGTTATTTGTTGTCGCGTTAATATCTTCCCAATTGATCAGTTTATTGGGGACGTACATGATAGAAAAAATACCAATGCCCATCCATAAAAGGTACAGTACCCTTAAGGTATTTGATGTTTGCTTAAGTGTTGAGTTAGTTTGCATATAAAATTTATTGGTTAGTGGTTTGTCATTTTAAAAGAAAAAACGAGCTAGGCTCCTTGCCCCAAATAGGAGCCTGCTCGTAGGAAACTTAATTGTGAACTATGAAAAAAGTAGAGGCTTATTTCGGTAAAGAGATCTAATCAGTATTTCCATCAATTTGCACCCCGTTTTCATCAATTTTTAATTTAAAATCCTCGCTATTATCTTTTCCTTCTATACGGATTCCATTTTCATCAATCTTCAAATGAAACTTTTCATTATTGTCTCCTGTAAAGTTTAGATTAATACCATTATCATTGATGTAATTTTCATTATGATCATGATGCATAGTTTCGGAAGTATTACAAGAAGTACAAATTAGCTTTTGATTTTGCATGGTTACATATTTTCCCTCCTTATGGTTTAAAGAAGTAGATTCATCCCATGCATTACGATTCATTTGTGTTGTACTTTGATTTCCAATTACAGTCATGCCCTCTGGGATAAATAGATTGATGTATAATTGTTGATTTTTCCATTCATTTTGAAAATCAGTCATTGCATCTTTTGATAAGATCAGTTTATTGCCTTCTATTTTATAATCATAAGATATGGCTTCGGCATTCGCTTTAGCACTGTCAAAGTTTTTCCCTTTTCCTAGCTTACTAATTTTTATGTACGCTTTCTCATCCGATGAAGGCTTTACATAAAGATGTGTTTTGTGAAGTAGTATTCTTTTTTCTCCAGTATCATAGTTTACTGAAAAACTATTATTTTCAAAGCCACTTCTTGATAAATTAGTTTCCTGTGTATCGGAAAGCTTAGTAAGAGCAGATATATTTAAGGTGTCATTTGCAGTAAAAGGAAGTTCGGTAGTATCGTGAATAAATGCTTGTTGGCTACGCTCATTCGCTTCTTTGTAAATAAATACGCCAATAATAATTCCACTTAAAAACCATACTCCAATAAGACTAAATACAATAGGTTTATTGATTGTTTTTGTTCTTTTTAACAATAAACGCATTCCTAAAAAACCTAGGAAAAACATTGGTATAGCAACAAGTAGGAAAATTGGTAATCCGATTAATTGGTATGGAATGCCAATATTAGCAGCATTAATGAAATCGTAAAAGTGATTTTCTCCAGCCTTAAAGATAAAAACACTTGTAACCGCGATTAAACTTCCTATAATAACAATTGAAGCAATAAAGACTAGATATGCGCCGAAGAATTTTACTAAAAATGAAACAAGCTTTTTTAGGATTTCTCCAGCATTTTCAAAAAAAGTAGCCGACTTTCTGCTAATATTTTCTCCAGACGAACGTACTGATTCTCCAATACTATTAAGGTTAACAGCTTGTCCTTTCATTTCGAGTTGTTCAGCGGTTGTATTTGCTCTAGGTACAAAAAACCAGAATCCGAGATAGATTAAAATAAAACTCCCACTAGTGAAAATAGTAAGTAATACCCAAGATAACCTGATCCAAAAGGGTTCAATATTAAAGTAATGACCAAGTCCCGAAGAAACTCCACCAGCATAAGCATCGTTAGCATCTCGATAAAGTTTTTTAGGAATTTCTTTTTCAGATGTTGTTGATTTGGTTTCAGAACTACTCTTTTCTGTTTCAGTATCATCAATTTCATAATCTTCAGGAGCTCCCATGATAGTGATTACTTCCTCAACCATCCCAACATTGATTACTTGATTTTGAAAAGCTTGCTTGTCAAAAAATAACTCGGCAATACGTGCTTCAATATCAGACATGATTTCACTTTTGCCAGGGTCATTATTAAGAGAGGCTTCAACAGCATGTAAATACTGTTTCAGTCTTGAATAGGCTTCTTCATCAATATGGAAGAGAAATCCAGCTAAATTTATATCTACAGTTTTATTCATGATTTTTTAGTTTTTGTTTAAGTTGGTAATGTGTTGTACAGCGTTAGATAAATCAGACCATGTAGTGTGTAGTTCTTCTAGAAATTGATCTCCTTTAGGTGTGATCGAATAATATTTTCTTGGAGGCCCAGAGGTTGATTCTTCCCAGCGGTAACTCAGTAATTCAGCATTCTTTAGTCTAGTCATTAAAGGATAAACAGTCCCTTCTACGACTAACATTTTAGATTCTTTTAGCGTAGATAAGATTTCTGCGACATAAGCATCTCCTTGCTTTAAAATAGAAAGGATGCAATATTCGAGTACGCCTTTTCGCATTTGAGCTTTAGTGTTTTCAATTTTCATTGGCTGCTTTTTTAGAATATTTATAAAGGCTCATAGTCACAATTGTTCTCATTTGAGATGTTTATCTATGCAAATATATATTCTTAAAAAGGTATTATGCAATACATAGTACTAAATTTTAACATTTTTTGAATTAAATTTAAGTGATGAAGATGAAAGATAATCTGCTCTATATATTGGTTTTATTGGAGTTTTTGAGGGTTTTAATAGAATTAGTGAAGACAGAAAATAGTTTAACACTCTGTAAAATATTTTTACAGATTTCATTCTAATTAGAAAAGTGAAGACATCAAAAATTGTAGTATGAGCATTTTGAAACTTACTTTTTAGTTAATATTTCATGTGAATTGTTAAAGAGAGGGTATTGGATTTTCCTTTATTCCTCTTAAGATTCTTGATGGGAGTTGGGTCTAATTAAGCCATTGTTTTACCTTCTTTTATTCTCTTATTCTTTTATGTAACAGCGAAACGGTCTAAAGCGTATATTTGCACTCGTTTTACGAATTAATTCAAATCGATAATGAAAGCAGGTATTGTAGGATTACCTAATGTAGGGAAATCAACTCTTTTCAATTGTTTGTCTAATGCAAAAGCACAGAGTGCCAATTTCCCGTTCTGTACTATTGAACCTAATATCGGAGTGGTAAATGTACCAGATCCAAGATTAGAGAAATTGGAATCTTTGGTCAATCCAGAGCGTGTTGTTCCTGCTACAGTTGAAATCGTTGATATTGCTGGTTTAGTACGTGGTGCGAGTAAAGGAGAAGGATTAGGAAATCAGTTTTTAGGGAATATCCGTGAGACGGATGCTATTATCCATGTATTACGTTGTTTTGATAATGATAACATTGTACATGTAGATGGTTCTGTAGATCCAATTCGGGATAAAGAAACGATTGATATCGAACTTCAATTGAAAGATTTGGAGACGGTAGAAAAGAAATTAGATAAGGTAAAGCGTGCTTCTCGTACTGGGAATAAAGAAGCGCAGGCAGAAGAAGCGATACTTATTCAATTAAAAGAACATTTAGAGGCTGGTAAATCGGTTCGAGCATTAGAGTTCGAAGAAGATGTTGATGCTGAGTTCGTAAAACCATTACAATTAATTACGGATAAGCGTGTATTATATGTTTGTAATGTAGATGAAGCTTCTGCAGCTTCAGGAAATGATTATGTAACTAAGGTGAAAGCTGAAGTAGCTGATGAAAAAGCAGAAGTAATTGTTTTGGCTGTTGGTATGGAAGCAGATATCAACGAGTTGGATGATTACGAAGAAAGACAAATGTTTTTAGCTGATATGGGATTAGATGAGCCTGGTGCAGCAGTATTAATTCGTGCCGCTTACAAGTTGTTGAATCAACAAACATATTTTACAGCAGGAGAAAAAGAAGTACGTGCTTGGACGATCAATGTTGGATCAACAGCGCCACAAGCAGCAGGTGTAATTCATACCGATTTCGAAAAAGGATTTATTAGAGCTGAGGTGATTTCTTATGCAGATTACGAAGAATTAGGAAGTGAAGCAAAAGCTAGAGAAACAGGAAAATTAAAAGTAGAAGGTAAAGGATATGTCGTAAATGACGGAGATGTAATGCATTTCTTATTTAACGTCTAGCGACGTTTAAGCTACAAGCAGCGAGCTACCAGCTACGAGCAAATGCTTGAAGCTGGTAGCTGGAGGCTCGAAGCAGCGATTTTTCGCTTAACAACAACCAGATCCAGGAGTACAAGCATTCGTAACCTGTTGTTGAGGTTCTGGAACGCCACATTTGTCTTTAGCCAAACAATCCGTTTTGGTGTTGGTTAATAGGAAATTAGTGCCGTCAAAACCTAATCCATATTTTCCAATAGTTTCGCCTTGATATTCAACTTCAATATCAGCATCTTTTAGATTTAAGACTTTTTCGGATAGCTCTATTATTCCTAATAACTTTTGAGGGTGCAGTCTGTGATCGTAGTCATCAGCTTCCCATAATTGAAAGTTGACTACTTCTTCTTTTCTTAAAACGCCACCACAATCAATAAAATCCTTAGTGATTTTTCCAACTTCAGTGACATGAAAATGTCTCGGGACTAATTCACTATTAGGTAATTGAAAAGCAATTTGATCTAGTGATTCTAGGTGTTTTTTTATTTCTGATAAAATCATTTCTAATAGAATTAAGGTCACTTTACTGGTGACTCAGAGTCACGATCCAGTTTCATTCAAAGTTAATAAATCGTATGTAAAAAAAATGTTATTAAACGTAAGGCAAAAGCGTTTTTGGGATTTTACCAGCTACCAACTAGAAAGTACTTTTCGCATCGCAGCTGCTTTAACTAAGCACTCTTCATACTCGGCATTTAAGTCAGATTGTGAAGTAATAGCACTTCCTACGGAGAAAGAAACAAACTTTTTAGTAGCATTATAAAGTATAGAACGAATGACCACATTAAAGTCAAAATCACCTTCAGGAGTGAAATAACCAATAGCACCACTATATAAGCCTCGTTTAGAAGCTTCATTTTCTTCAATGATTTCCATAGCACTAATTTTAGGAGCTCCTGTCATACTTCCCATAGGAAAAGTGCTTTTTATAGCAGCTACAGGCGATATGCTTTCTTTCAATTCACTAGTAATCGTAGAAATCAGTTGATGTACTTGTTTAAAAGTGTATAATTGGTATAATTCGGTCACTTTTACGCTTCCTTTAGTAGCGGTTTTAGAAAGATCATTTCTCACCAAGTCTACAATCATCACATTTTCTGCGCGTTCCTTTTCGCTAAGTAATAAGTTACTCGCAGCATCCGAATCTTTACAACTGTGTTGATGCCTTTTTGCAGTTCCTTTAATAGGTTGAGAAATCAATACGTTCTCTTCTTTCTTTAAGTAGCGCTCTGGTGAGGCACAACACGCAAATAAATTTTCTAATTTTAAATATGCAGCAAAAGGAGGTTTAGAGATATTGTTAAGTGCTTTATATATAGATAAAGGTACTATAGATGCGTCTTTAGCATAAAATTCTTGACAAAAATTAGCTTCGTAAATATCTCCCTTGTGAATATGATCTAGGAACTGTTGCCCCCTTTGTAAATATTCACTTTTGGTAAGGCGGCTTTGTATTTTTAATGGTTTTGTAGATTTCTCTGGACTACTTGAATTACTTAACTTAATTGTATTAAAATCAGATTCAATTTCATTATTGTTTTCATTCAAGTAATGAAATGTGATTGCCTTTTTTGAGAGTGTAATTACTTTTCTAGGTCTAAAGAAATAGAGATCTGAAAAGTCAAGTCCATCTTGGTTTTCGGAGGTCAAAGATTCGGTATCATTTTTTAGGTCATATCCTAAATATCCGAAAAGCCAATCATTTTGTTTTTTTTGAAAGTGCTCTAGTTGATCGAATGCATTATGATGATTTGTCTTCATAATGTCTATAGCATCTACAGCAAGTATGATTTCGGCATTAGAATGTCGTTGAGGGTAGAGGTTAGAGTCTAACCAAACTACATGCTCGTATTGTTGACTCCAATCTAGTAATTGATTTTTAAGAAAATGTAAATCCTCAATAGGAAATTCTTTAGCTATACGCACTCTTTATTCTTTAGGAAACGAAATTACAAAAACCAAGCCACCGATAGCAAACTTAAAAAGGTATTGCTTAAAGCATATTTAATTCTATACTGTGGGGTGTATTTCCTAATACTAGGGTTGTATTTAATGAAAATAGTTTTTAGTTACATACTTAGTATTCTTGCACCAGGGGAGTTGATTTTGTAATTTTACTCAACGCAATTGGACAAACGGTACATGACATCATCGATCGAATTTAAAAAGACAGGTTACTTTTCTCAATTAATCTGTGATTACATAGACCAACAACCTAAGACCGAGCGTTTTTATAATAGGTTTCCATCGGAAGAAAACCTGAAGATTCAAGCAGAAGAAAAATCAAGTCAATATTCTAAAGGGCATCGTGAAGTTTTGGTAAAGGCATTGAAAGGTCAATATGCAAATACTGAAATATCGCAGGAGGTTACCCATAATCTAGATTTATTAAGTAAGCCAAATACATTAACGATTACTACGGGGCATCAGTTGAACTTATTTTCGGGCCCATTGTATTTTGTGTACAAGATATTCTCGGTAATTAATCTTTGTGAAAAACTAAATAAAAAGGAAGGAAGCTTTCATTATGTTCCTGTATACTGGATGGCTACTGAAGATCATGATTTTTTAGAGATTAATCATTTTAATTTCAAAGGGAAAAAAATACAATGGAATTATAAAGCTGGGTTAGAAAATGATAATGGCTATGTGGGAGAATATCCAACTGAAGGTCTGTCTGAGGTATTCGATTCTTTTGAAAAAGAATTAGGGATTGGAGATAATGCAAAAGCATTAAAAGACTTGTTTTCTAAAGCATATTTAGAGCACGAAAACTTAGCAGATGCTACTCGATACTTTGTGAATGAGTTATTCAAAGAATATGGTTTAATCATCGTTGATGGTAATGATAGAGCGCTTAAGCAACTATATGTGCCAAATATGTTGAGAGAGCTAGAAGAACAAATTTCATTTACAGCGGTAACCAAAACAGCTCAGGAAATTTCTGGCAAAGGATATAAAATTCAAGTGAATCCGAGAGCGGTCAATTTATTTTATGGAGTAAAGGGAGTTAGAAGTCGGATAGAGCAGTTGGCTGAAGGGAAATTTGGAGTAGTAGATAAAGATATTGTTTGGGATAGTATTGAATCTTTAAAAGAAGAAGTTTTAAAATATCCTGAACGATTTAGTCCTAATGTACTTTTAAGACCGTTATATCAAGAGGTTATTTTGCCCAATATCGCTTACGTAGGAGGTGGAGGTGAATTAGCATATTGGTTTCAGTTAAAAGAAATGTTTGAGGGACATAAGGTAGTCTTTCCAATATTGATGCTTCGAGATTCTGTTGTGTTGGTAGGTGCTAAATCAAGAAAAAAGTTAGAGCGATTAGATGTTCCCATATCGAAACTTTTCAAGAAACAAAATGATTTAATCAATTGGAGGGTGCGAAAAATATCCAATATAGCTATTGATTTTTCAGAACAAAGAGAAGTATTGGAGCTTCAGTTTGAAAAATTAAAGGAGTTAGCCCAACAAACGGATAAGAGTTTTGTAGGAGCTGTAAAAGCCCAAGAAGTAAAACAATTGAAAGGCTTAAAAAATTTAGAGAAGCGTCTGTTGAAAGCGCAGAGAATAAAACTAAAAGATGAAGTAGCACGTGTTGTAATGCTTCAAAATGAATTATTCCCTCAACAGAGTCTACAAGAGCGAAAATCAAATTTTGCCGAATTTTATTTAGAATATGGGAAGTTATTCTTCGATGTGGTAAAAGAAAATTTAGATCCTTTAAAGATGAAATTTAAAGTGATTTCAATAGAGTAATATTTTTAAGTTAAGAGTTGCTATATTTATTAAAAATTATCAGAATGGAAGAAATACAATATTTACCAGTAAGTGCATTAACGCCAGAAAAACGACTTGCTTTTTATAAGAAAACATATACTCACGTTGCTTTAGCGGTACTGCTTTTTATAATTGTAGAATGGGTGTTTTTTCAAAGTGAACCTATTGTGAAATTTGCATTGTCTTTAACTCAAGGTTGGAAATGGTTGTTGATGTTAGGAGGATTTATGTTAGCCACAAATTATGCAGATAAGGTAGTGCATACAAATCATGAAAGGGGACAACAATATGCAGGCTTGCTTTTATATGTAGTCGCACAAGCTTTTATTTTTATTCCGTTAATTTTTATTGCTACGAGTATAGCAGCTCAAGGAGGTGGAAATATTATCAACCAAGCTGCAATTCTATCATTGTCATTATTTACAGGAATTTCAGCAGTTGTATTATTGACTAAGAAAGACTTTTCTTATTTACGTTCCGCATTAACCATTGGAGGGTTTATTGCTTTAGGGTTGATCGTAGCTGGGATGTTATTTGGCTTTAATCTTGGATTATGGTTTAGTGTAGGAATGGTTGTTTTGGCATCAGGTTCTATCTTATATCAAACATCTAATATGGCTAATAGTTATACAGAAGATCAATATGTAGGTGCTAGTTTAGGTCTGTTCGCTTCATTAATGTTATTGTTTTGGTATATCCTTAATATACTTTCTAGAGATTAGTGAATAAAGAAGTTAAAAAATAAGCCGCAGTTCATGATAGGACTGCGGCTTTTTTCGTTGATTTTACAAGGGAAACATAAACATTAATCACAAAAAAACTAATTATGTAAAATCAACAACACTAACCAACTAACTAAACTATTATTACAATATAATAGACGTAATTTTATCCCTTAGGTTACATTTCTATGATAACTTTAACATTTCTAGCACAGATGGGAGTATTTAGATATTAGATCGCTTCGCCGTTAGACTAAAACTGTATAAGTTTTATATACTACTTCTCATATCTCAATACTAATATCTATTTTTGATGTCATGGAATTTTCTTCAAAATTATTGGAGCGCGCGGTAGCAGAAGTTTCACAGTTACCAGGTATTGGAAAACGTACAGCTTTACGGCTAGTATTGCATTTACTACGTCAGCCATCTCAACAAACAGAATATTTAACGGAAGCTCTTAAGGATTGTCGTTTAGAAATTAAGAAATGTAAAGAGTGTTATAATATTAGTGATGTAGAAGTTTGTGAAATATGCGCTAGTCATAATAGAGATCGATCAATAGTATGTGTAGTAGAAGATATTCGCGATGTAATGGCTATCGAAAGTACAAGTCAATTTAGAGGTTTGTACCATGTGTTAGGAGGGAAAATAAGCCCAATAGAAGGAATTGGACCACATGATTTGACAATAGAGCAATTAGTAGATCGTGTGAGAAAAGGAGAAATAAAAGAATTGATTTTTGCATTGAGTGCTACCATGGAAGGGGATACCACTAATTTTTACATATACAAGCAAATTAAGGGGCAAGAAGTAGCTACTTCTACGATTGCAAGAGGTATTGGCGTCAATGATGAAATCGAATTCGCAGATGAAATTACATTAGGTCGCAGTATTATGAATAGAATTCCATTTGAAAAAGCCTTGAAATTATAATATGAATATAAAACTGAGTGTTATAGTACTTAACTATAACGTCATGCACTTTTTAGAATTGTGTTTACATAGTGTTCAAAGAGCTGTAGAAGGGTTAGATGCTGAGATTATTGTTGCAGATAATAACTCTCCAGATAATAGTGTAGCTATGGTGAAGAAGTATTTCCCAGAAATACACTTAGTGGAAAATAAAGAAAATTTAGGTTTTTCTAAAGCTTATAATCAAGCGGTAGAAATAGCTAATGGGGAATATATATGTGTATTGAATCCTGACACTATAGTGCAAGAAGATACTTTTGTTAACTGTATTCAAAAAGCTGATAGATTGCCTAATTTGGGAATTATGGGTTTGCAATTGATTGATGGACGAGGTGTGTTTTTACCAGAGAGTAAGAGGAATTTACCAACAACTTGGGTTTCGTTTTTTAAAGTTTTTGGGAAGAAACTCTCGAAAATAGCACCTTATTATGCAGATCATTTGAAAAGAGATGGAGAGGGGCAAGTAGAAATTTTAGTAGGTGCTTTTATGTTGGTTAAAAAATCAGTTTATCAAGAAGCTAGAGGTTTTGATGAACGTTATTTTATGTACGGAGAGGATATTGATTTTTCATATTCAGTACAGCAGTTAGGTTATGAAAATTATTATCTAGGTTCTGAAAAAGTGGTTCATTTTAAGGGGGAAAGCACTACAAAAGATAAAGTGTATCGCGAGCGTTTTTATGGGGCAATGAAATTATTTTATAAAAAATATTTTAAGTATACCTGGGTAACAGATCTTATTATTTCAGGAGGAATACATGTTTCTTCTTTTTTAGGAGGTTTGAAAAAAACGAATACAGATATCTCTTTTGAAAAATATAAACTTTTTGGAGAATCGGATGAGCTTATGCATTTGTTAAAACAGAAGTATGATCTTCTGGAAACTGTTAAATGTTCTGAGTTGAAAGAAAAGGATGACAGTTTGATTTTTTTAGACACACGTAATTATACCTATAAGGAATTGTTAGAGTGCTTGAAAGGTGTTGATAGGCAATTCTTTAGGTTTATATTGCCTCATGCTAATTGTGCCGTGGGAAGTGATACCAGTTCAGGTCGAGGAGAGGTGGTATCTTTTTAGTAAGTTTGCAATAGAAAATATCTTTTATGACAAAGTACGAGCTAAAGCTTCCGAAAATGGGAGAAAGTGTGGCAGAGGCTACGATAACTACTTGGTTAAAGAATGTAGGAGACTTTATTGAAGCTGACGATGTGTTGTTGGAGATTGCTACAGATAAAGTAGACTCAGATGTTCCTAGTGAGGTTTCAGGGATTCTTAGAGAACAATGCTTTGAAGAAGGAGAAGTTGTAAAGGTTGGTGAAGTTATCGCTATTATCGATGTAGAAGGTGAAGCGAATAATGACCCTGAAGCTAAAGAAGAAGAGCCGAAAATCAAGGAAAGTGCTTTGGCTATAGAAGAAGAAATAGAACGAGTAGCAGCGGAGAATCAAATTTTAACTCCCTCAGTCAATACTGCAGGACGTTTTTATTCACCTTTAGTTAGAAATATAGCGCAAGCGGAAGGAGTTTCGAGTTTAGAGTTAGACTCTATAAAAGGAACAGGAGCTGGAGAAAGAGTAACGAAGAATGATATTTTACAATTTATAGCTAAAAAGAAGCCTGTTACTCCTAGTGATTCAGGTATTTCACATCTAAAAAAACAGGTAGAGTCTGTTGCTAAAATAAAAATTTCGGAAACGAATGTGGCTACACCAAGTTCGAAAATGGTTGCGCCAATTGTTTCAGGTGAAGATGAGGTTATTGAAATGTCTCGTATGGGAAAATTGATTTCAGACCATATGACTGCTTCTTTATCTACTTCAGCTCATGTACAATCTTTTATTGAGGCAGATGTAACTAATATCTGGAATTGGAGAGAAAATGCAAAAAAAGATTTTCTGAAGCGTCAAGGCGAAAAATTGACTTTCACTCCAATCTTTATGGAAGTAATTGCTCAAGCTTTACGCGAATATCCTTTAATGAATATTTCTGTTGATGGAAATAAGATAATCAAAAAGAAAGATATCAATTTGGGGATGGCAACGGCCTTACCTGATGGAAATTTGATTGTACCTGTAATAAAGAATGCAGATCAATTAAATTTAGTGGGCTTAGCTCAAAAAGTAAATGATTTAGCTAACAGGGCTAGAAATAATAATTTGAAGCCTGATGATATTAAAGATGGAACCTATACAGTAACTAATATAGGTAGTTTTGGTACGATTATGGGGACCCCTATTATTAATCAGCCTCAAGTAGGGATATTAGCACTAGGAGCTATTCGAAAAGTACCGGCGGTAATAGAAACACCTGAAGGTGATTTTATTGGAATCCGTAAAAGAATGTTTTTATCACATTCTTATGATCATAGAGTGGTTAATGGTGCTTTAGGGGGAATGTTTGTGCAGCGTGTTAAGGAGTTGTTAGAATCTTGGGATATTAACAGGGCAGTATAGTGTAATTTTACTAAATAGGTAGAAGATAGAATATAGAAGGCGTTTGCCGCTTTACTTAACACTCGATCATCAACCTAAAAAAAAGAATTTTTTGAAGTTATGGATGCAATAGCAGTAGAGAAGGAAAATGATAGAGTGAAAAAACCTAAATGGCTACGTGTTAAATTGCCAACTGGTAAAAAATATACAGAACTTAGAGGTTTAGTAGATAAATACGACTTGCATACCATTTGTACTTCAGGTAGTTGCCCTAATATGGGCGAATGTTGGAGTGAGGGTACTGCAACCTTTATGATTTTAGGTAATATTTGTACACGTTCATGTGGATTTTGTGGAGTAAAAACAGGACGCCCTGAAACTGTAGATTGGGCAGAACCGGAAAAGGTAGCTCGTTCTATAAAGTTGATGAAAATCAAGCACGCAGTGATTACTTCAGTAGATAGAGATGATTTAGCCGATGGGGGTTCTATTATTTGGGCAGAGACGATTAAAGCAATTCGTCGTATGAATCCTGAAACGACTTTGGAAACATTGATTCCTGATTTTATGGGAAAAAAGCATAACATAGATCGTATTATAGAGGTAGGTCCAGAGGTGGTCTCTCATAATATGGAAACCGTAAGACGTTTGACTAGAGAAGTGCGTATTCAAGCAAAATATGATCAAAGTTTAGAAGTGCTTAGGTATTTAAAGTCAGAGGGAATTAATAGAACAAAGAGCGGTATCATGTTAGGGTTAGGTGAAACAGAAGAGGAGGTCTTAAAGACAATGGAGGATCTTAAATCTGTTAACCTAGATGTACTTACTATTGGTCAGTATTTAGCGCCAACAAAAAAGCATTTACCTGTAAAGCAGTTCATTACGCCGGATCAGTTTCAGAAATTTGAAAAAATTGGTTACGAAATGGGATTCCGTCATGTAGAGAGTAGCGCTTTAGTGCGTTCTTCTTATAAAGCTCAAAAACATCTGACATAGTCTTTTTCTTGTGTGTTGTTTTGATGTGTTTTTGTTATAAATTATTGCAGTATAACTGAAATTCAGTAGGGTACATTTGTGTGTAGTATTTAATTACTATATTTATTCCTAGTAATTACTGGGAAATGGGGTGCAAAAAATTACTTTGCTTATTTGTGTTTTCTCTTTTAGGAGTGCTATATACCACAAGTTATGGAGGTGTTAAAGGACAGGAGGTTCAGCACGTTCAAAATATAGAAACAATAGAAACGCCTGTTGATGATACAGGGGATCAAGAAAGATATTTTAAATTAAGTAAGATTGCTTCTGTCTTAACAGTGGCGATGGTACTCATATTATGCCTTTTATCTTCGGTATTATATGCTAATAATAGATTGAGAACCAAAGCAAATAAGCTTCTTCAGCAGAAAAACATAGAGCTTATCTTAGAAAAGGAGAATGCGGAAAAAGCCAATAGGGCTAAGGCTGAATTCCTTTCTACAATTACACATGAATTAAGAACGCCTCTTTATGCCGTTACTGGTTTGACACATTTACTTATAGAGGAGAATCCCACAGATTCACAATTAGAGCATTTGGACTCTCTTAAGTTCTCAGGAGAATATCTTTTGTCATTAGTAAATAATATTTTAGACTTCAATAAGCTTGAGAAAGGTGGTGTAGAAGTAGGGAGTGAGATTTTTAGTCCCTTACGTCGTTTAACAGATGTAGTTGAAGCTTTAAAGTCTAGAGCGCACGAGCGTGGTAATCAATTGAACCTTATTGTGGGACCAAAAGTACCAGAAAAAGTTAAAGGTGATGCTTTGAAGATTTCTCAAATTATCATCAACTTGGTGGGCAATGCTATCAAATTTACAGAAAATGGATCTATTGATATTTATGTAAATAAGGTAAGAGATTTAAAGGATAATAGTGTTTTGCTTTATTTTGAAGTTTCAGATGAAGGTTTAGGGATTTCGAAATCTAAACAAGAAAATTTATTCAAAGGTTTTAGTAGTGAAAGTTTACAGATTAATACCAAGTATGGTGGTAGTGGATTGGGGCTATCTATTGTAAAACGTTTATTAGGGCTTATGGATGCTGAAATCTCAGTAAAAAGTGAATTAGGCAAAGGCTCTAAATTCTTTTTCGAATTATCTTTTGAGGTGTATGAGGAGGAAATGTCAAATACTCAAGTAGATTTGCTTAGTCAAATTAACTTTGAAATTATGAAAGGAGCTAAAGTGTTGATTGTAGAAGATAATAAGATCAATCAATTAATTACCAAGAAGATTCTTCAAAAGCAAGGGGTTGTGTGTAGTATCGCCGATAATGGCGAAATAGCAGTAGATAAGGCTAAAAATTTTGAGTTTGACTTAATTCTAATGGATATTCATATGCCTGGTATAACTGGTCTTGAAGCGACACGTGAGATTAGGAAATTTGATATGAGGACGCCTATTATTGCGCTAACAGCTGTTACTTTAAAGGATAACCTTAAAGAGTTTTATGCTTGTGGAATGACAGATGTTATTCCTAAGCCATATAAGACAGATGAGTTTTTTTTAAAATTAGAAAAAGCGCTAACAGGACAGTATGTTTAGCACCCATTTTTTCTGAATGTATCATACGGAAAGAAGAGCTTTTTATTACTTAGTTTTTTATATTAAAATATAGGGGTTTAGAAGGTTAGGTTTAGTATATCATCATCAAGTGATTCTCGATTTCCCTTAGTTTTGTTTTTCATTTGTGTTCTGTAGTTGTATATAGTACTTACAGAATATCTAAGTAGTTTAGCAATTTTTCGGCTATCTTTTATACCGAGTTTGATTAGTGCTAATATCCTTAATTCAGTATTTAGAAATTCTCCTTTGTCTAAAATTATTCTTTCTTCAAGTCTTAGTAACCCATTAACTTGATCAACAAAATTAGGATAAATAGAAAGGAACATTTTGTCAAAATTTTTATGAAATTCATTTTGCTCTAATTCAATAAGTTTCTTTGATTTAGAAGTTTGAAATAATTCAGAGTAATTACGATTAGAAACTTCTTTATTTACCATTTTTCTGTAATTGTCAAGTTTGTCGATGTATTGCGAACATATTTCAAGAAAATGCCCTAAATGTAATTCTTTAGTCCGATTAGATTCTTTATATGAAAAAACAGAGATTTTTAATTCATTATTTAAATTATGAAGATCAGCGTTTAGTTTTTTAAGTTCATTTCGAGCAAAAGATATTTTTCGAATTAGAGTAAAACATATTATGGTTATAAAGAAGAGTAGTATAGCGAAAGACATTAATAAAATATTCCTTTTATGCAACTTGGCCTTTTGTTTGGTGATGTTTTGTAAATATGATTTGTTAATAATAGGTAGGGCAGAAGAGAGGTGTAAAAAGCGGAAATTGGAGTTGTAAGAACGAGCATCTTCCATTGCTATATTAATATATTTATTAGCCAATTCAATTTTGTTTTCCTTGTAAAGTAAAGCGGCTAGTTCAACTAAATAGGGGTTGTTTTTTCTTGATAACTCAATGTCTCGAATTGCTGAAAGGATAAAAAACTTTTTTGCTTTATCAATCTCATTTAATTTTAAGTGAGCAAAAGCTCGATAAAATGAGATTACAGGGAAATGTTGTGACTTAGGATCTAGATCATTAAGGCGTAGTTTGTTAATTTCGATGCTCTGCCTATAATCCTCATCATAAAAGTGGCCTAATTCTAAAAGTTCTAGGTAAATACCGGAGTTTTTTGGAAGAATATTTGTTATCGAATCATGGTAATGTTTTGATAAAGAGTAATAATAATTTCGATTCTTACTTGAATAACTTTGGAATGTCATATAAGTAAGAAAGTCATAATGTAGCCTGTAGTATTTATATAATAGTTCCTTAGGGGTTGAATCTCGTTGTTTTTCAATCTCTTTAATTTTCTGAAAAGCATCAGCTTCCCTTCCTGAAAAAGTAAATATTTTAGCTGTTTTTAGTTCTATTTCTTTAATGTAAATAGGATTCCCTATCTCTAAAGCTATTTTAAGATTGGCAGACAAATATTTTTGAATTGAATCAAAATTATAATCTAAGTATTCTGATATTATTTTATTCTGTATTTCGTATCTGCTTTCTAGCGAAAGTTCTTTCTGTAATAATTTTTTGAAACTTGTGATATCATTTTTTTTTGCGTCTTCAAATGTTTTTCGATTTTGTATAGCGTCTTCTAATACACCGAATAGCGAATCAAGTTGAGGTTTTTTCCCAAAAACATTAGTTGCAAATGTTAATAGTAATAATAGTGTGGTTAAAGCTAATTTCAAACGTTATAGTTTAGGTCTCAAAAGTCTCTTTTTTCTACTTTTTTTCTACTTTTTTTGTAGTATGTGTATTTTGTAAACCCTTTAAAATGTGCGTTTTGGTTGTTTTTAAGGGGGAGAAAAGTTTACTTTTTGATATGTTAATTATTAAAAGCACTAAATGAACAGGTAATTTAGCAATGAACTTTACGACTGGAATAGGCTTTACTAGTCGCTCACAATAGTTTTTTAAATAACAACAACTAAATCCCTAACAAATTTATGAAAAATTTAATGACAGTTTTATTGCTAATGTTTTTTGCAATAAATACAACGGCTCAAGAATGGAGCTCATTTCCTGTTCCTGCGAATGCTGGGCAAGGAAAAGAATGGCAGCTACAATCAAATATTTCTGATGATTTTAATTATAGAATGTCAGAAGGAGATAGACCAACAGCTTTTACAGATAAGTGGTATCCAAGGTATCATAACAATTGGACAGGTCCAGGAAAAACACTTTGGAATTCGCCTCAGGCTTGGTCAGATGGAGATAAATTAGCTATACAGGCTGTAAGAGTTCCTGGTACTGATCAAGTGTATTGTGGTATTATAACTAATAAGAAGCGTATTAAGTACCCAGTTTATTTTGAAATTAGTGCGAAGATTATGAACCAAAAACTAGCAAATGCTTTTTGGTTATTAAGTCCAGATGATACTCAGGAGATAGATGCCATGGAAGGATATGGTGGCGGAGAAGGACAGCAGTGGTTTGCAGAAAGAATGCATATTAGTCATCATGTTTTTATAAGAAGTCCTTTTCAGGATTACCAGCCAAAAGATGATGGTTCTTGGCATCGACGACAACCAGCGGGAACTGTGTGGAGAGCAGCTTTTCATAGATATGGATGTTATTGGAAAGATCCTTGGACATTGGAATACTACATAGATGGGAAATTGGTTAGAACAGTTTCTGGAAGAGATAAGATTGATCCACTTGGGTATACAAACGGAACAGGTCTTAATAAGGAAATGGATATTATCATCGATGCAGAAAATCAAACAGATTGGAGACCAGATCCAACAGATGCTGAATTAGAAAGTGGTAATATTTTTTGGGTAGATTGGATGCGTGTTTATAAGCCAGTTAATGGATCTGGTGGAGGTAACACTGGTGGAGATAATTCTGGAGGTGGTAACAACAACTCTGGACAATTAATCGCTAATGGTTTATACAGACTTACCAATCCAAGGCTAAATCAAAGTTTATTGGCTCGTGCATTGGAGAATCATGATGCAAGACTTGTAAATACGGGTAATTTCGCTGATCAACAATGGAGATTTAATCACTTAGGTAACAATGTTTATACAATTAAAAATAATGGTACTGGACGTTATTTAGAAGTTCAAAGTGCGCAATGTTTTAATGGAGGAAATGTAAAAACATGGACAAATTTCTCTGGAGATCATAAGAAGTGGAAAGTTGAAAAAAATGGATCTGTTTATATGTTAAAGCCAACACATTGTTTATCTAGAGCATTAGATGTTGCAGCTGGTCAACGTGATGGACAAATCCATATATGGGCGGCTAATACAAACAATAATAATCAGAAATGGAATATTGTAAGACTTGGGAATAAGGAGCTTACAGATCTTGAGTCTGAAATTAGTATTTACCCTAATCCTGTGTTATCAGGTAGTACATTAAATATCGAAGGGCTTAAGGAAGGAAGTTCTGTAACAATATTCAATAGTGCTGGACAACAAGTGAAGCAAATATATGCAGGAGGAGAATCTATAGAGGTTGAAATTTCTGATATGGCACCTGGTGTCTATTTTATTCAAATTGACAAAAATGAGGTTCTTAAGTTGGTTGTGGGTTAATTTTATAATGTAATTCATTACTGATTTAGTAATATATCTTTAGGAGAAGAAAAGGTCGCAATTTTAATTGCGACCTTTTTTATGGTTGAGTCTATTTTAAAAGTAGTTAACTTTTTCAATAGTACTTTATAATGAGTTTTGTAATCCGTAATAAAAACAATTGTTTTTTATGTTTTAGTATAGATGTAGTTGAATTTAGAAATGCAACGAAGTGTTTAATGATGTCGCCGAAGGATGTAATATCCTAGGGTTTGATTTTGGGTAGAAAATTTATTGGTCTCAATAGTTAAAGCTATTGCTTTAGTACATTTCACTTTTAAGCTTCTGGAATTTTATCTATTGTAGTATTTATGGAGATTAAGCTGTAGGGTTTATGTATATTTTTAGCTTATAAGGTAAAGCCTATAAGTTTGTAGTAATAAGCTTGGAAATAGAAAATGACTTTCAATCGCAATAGAAATTATGGGTTTTCTACTCCGTTAATGGTTTATTTTATGTAGTTGCCTTTTTAAAGATTTACTTGAAAAAAGAATCTACAAACTCGAACTTATTAAATACTTGTAAGTCTTCGATGCCTTCACCTACACCAATGTATTTTACTGGAATTTGAAATTGGTCACTGATTCCGATAACTACACCACCTTTAGCTGTGCCATCTAGTTTTGTAATTGCAAGTGCTGTTACGTCTGTTGCAGCAGTGAACTGTTTAGCTTGTTCAAAAGCATTTTGTCCTGTAGAGCCATCTAAAACTAGCAATACTTCATGAGGAGCATCAGGAATCACTTTTTGCATTACCTTTTTCACTTTAGTAAGCTCATTCATTAAGTTTACTTTATTGTGTAAACGTCCAGCAGTATCTATAATAACAATATCTGCATTTTTTGAAAGACCTGATTGTAGTGAGTCGTAGGCAACTGAGGCCGGATCACTACCCATTTCTTGTCTTACAATTGGGACATCAACTCGATCAGCCCAAACTTGTAATTGGTCAATTGCAGCAGCTCTAAAAGTATCTGCGGCACCAAGTACGACATTTAATCCTTTTTGCTTTAGTTGATGACTTAATTTACCAATAGTAGTTGTTTTTCCAGCTCCGTTAACACCAACAACCATAATGACATGAGGAACATCTTTTTTAGGGATCTCAAAATCACTGGCTATACCATGATCTGATTCGGAAAGTAAAGAAGCTATTTCTTCTCTTAAGATAGTATTCAACTCATCGGTACCTAAGTACTTGTCTTTTGAAACACGATCTTCAATACGTTCAATAATTTTTACGGTAGTTTTTATACCAACGTCACTACTTACTAAAACCTCTTCTAATTCATCAAGAACATCATCGTCTACTTTCGATTTTCCAGCAACGGCTTTGCTTAGTTTAGAAAAGAAGCTACTTTTAGATTTCTCCAAACCTTTGTCTAGAGTTTCTTTTTTTTCTGATGAAAATATTCTTTTAAAAAAGCTCATGAAGTGATCTTGTTTAGTTGAGACTTGCAAATATAAAAAAAGCCATTCAACTAAAAGTAGAATGGCCTTCTGATCGTATATTGAAAATTATTTTTTCAAGAAGTCGTTAACTGCGTCTGGTGCCATAATAGCTTCTACGAAAGTATATGCACCTGATTTTGGAGATTTAACCATCTTGATGGCCTTTGTTAATCTCTTCGAACCTGTTTGTAATGTTGCTACTGATTTCTTTGCCATGTCTTATTATTTTATCTCTTTGTGAACTGTCATACGCTTCAAGATAGGGTTGAATTTCTTCAATTCAATTCTATCAGGCGTATTCTTTTTGTTCTTAGTAGTTATATATCTAGATGTTCCTGGTTGTCCTGTAGCTTTGTGCTCAGTACATTCCAAAATTACTTGTATTCTGTTTCCTTTCTTTGCCATGGTGACTCGATTTACTTATTTAAGGAATTATTTTTTGTAGATACCTTTTTCTCTAGCTTCTTTCAATGCAGCAGCTATACCAATTTTATTGATAGTCTTCAGTGCAGAAGTAGATATTTTTAAAGTGATCCATTGATCTTCTTCAGGAATATAAAAGCGCTTCTTAATTAAGTTAGCATTAAATTTACGCTTGGTTTTATTCATCGCATGAGAAACATTGTTTCCCACCATCGCTTTTTTTCCAGTTAACTCACAAACTCTTGACATGGTTCTTTTGTTTTATTTCTATAACAGGGGTGCAAATTAACGTATTTTTTTACCGTTACGCAAATACTTTATTGTTAAATTTAAAATCATTTTTTACAGAGACATTTCTGTGTTAAATGATTTAGTTTAGACTAGTTGGATAAGTTCGGGTTTTTATTGCGACTATCAAAGTATGAAATTGATATTTGTGTATGATGCGAATGAGGGATTTTGGAGTAAAACACTAGATTTTGCTCATAAAATAATTAAGCCTTCAACTTATGCCTGTGGTTTGTGTAAGTTGACACATGGGAATTTTGTTGAGAATGAGGAATGGAGAACTTTTCGTGAAACTGCAGTAGTGGAAATGGAGTTTTGTTATAAAGAAGAATTTTATGATAAATACCCCGATATGAATAATATTGAACTGCCTTTAGTTCTTTTTGAGTGCGTTTCGGAGCCGGTAATAGAATTTATAACTGCTAGAGATTTTAACGAGATAAAGTCTACAGGGGAATTTGTTAAACTTGTAGAAGCTCGTTTGAGGAACATGTGATTATAGGCTAAAAACCTCCGTATTTGATATTCATTTCTTCTATACAGTCTAGTAATTCTTGGCAGCCATTTTTATTAGTAGATGAAGTGATGAGGTATGGAGGCATTTCTTCCCAGATCTCCAACATCTTTAATTTGTAATTTTCGATGTGAGTTGGAAGTGTGTGTTTTGTTAGTTTATCACTTTTAGTAAAAATGATGTTGAAAGGAATTCCATTTGTGCCTAACCATTCCATGAATTCTAAATCAATCTTTTGCGGATCGTGTCTACTATCTACAAGTACAAAAGCACAAATTAATTGCTCTCTAAGTGCAAAGTAATCCGTTATGAATTTTTGAAAAGTCTTTTTACTTGTTTTTGATACCCTTGCGTATCCGTATCCCGGTAAATCGACAAGATGCCATCTTTCGTTAATCTTGAAATGATTAATTAGTTGTGTTTTACCTGGCTTTCCGGATGTTTTTGCAAGACTTTTTTTGTTGGTAAGTGCATTTATAAGAGATGATTTTCCAACATTAGACCGTCCAATAAATGCATACTCAGGGATATTTCCTTTAGGGCATTTGGAAATGTCACTATTGCTCATCACGAAATTAGCACTCTTTATTTTCATTGTAGAGGTGTTTAATTGTCAAGAAATAAAGACAATGGTTAGTAGTGTTTTATGTCGGAAAATTATATTAAAGCTCTTCTTGCTTCATCCATTCGTGTAGTAGCTGATTGAAAGTATCTGGGTGCTCCATCATAGCTGCATGTCCGCATTTTTCTATCCAATAAAGACTAGAATTAGGTAGCAGTCTATGAAAATCTTCAGCTACATCAGGTGGTGTTACGATATCATCTTTACCCCATATAATACATGAAGGTACAGTGATATTTGTAATGTCTTTTGCCATATTGTGCCTAATAGCACTTTTTGCTATAGCTAAAGTTCTAATAAGTTTGTTTCTGTCGTTTACAGTATTGTAAACTTCATCTACCATTTCTTTGGTAGCTACTTTAGGGTCATAGAAAACACCTTCGGCTTTCTTCTTGATATATTCGTAATCACCTCTTTTAGGGTAGCTTTCTCCCATTCCGCTTTCATACAAACCAGAACTACCAGTCAGTACAAGAGCTTTAACATGTTCAGGAAACATTTTAGTAAATACCAAACCTATATGTCCCCCCAGAGAATTACCAGCAAGAATAACTTCTTCTTCGCCAAGGTGATCTATAAATTCCTTCAAAAACTTTGCAAGATTACCTACATTGGTTTTGATTAAGGGTAATTCGTAGATAGGTAGTTCAGGGATAACTACTTTGTATCCATGTGTAGGAAAGTAATTAAACAAAGCTTCGAAATTGCTGAGTCCTCCCATTAAACCGTGCAGTACTACTAAGGTAGTTCCTTCTCCTGCACTTATGTAATTAAACTTTCCTTCTTTTGTCAATTCTTTACTCATTAAGACTTTCAAGTAACAGCGGCAAATATAGATTTTAACAAACAGTAATCCTAATTTTTTTGAATTACAGTAATTCAGCTTTAAAAGGTAAACCAAGAAGAAAATGGAATTAGAAGAGCTCTTTTTTTTAATAAATTTTTCATTTCTAGTTTTAAAAAACATGCTGAAGCAAGTGAAAAAACAGGGGGTTAATGAAGTTATTCACAATGTGGGGTAAAGTGGTAAAATGTGGTTTTAAATGTACTATCTTTGATTAATTCTATTTGAAAGTGATACATCTAATCGGTACATATGAATGTAAAGTTGACGCTAAGGGTCGACTGGCGTTGCCTTCAGCTTGTAAAAAGCAGTTGGAGAATGTGTTGCAAGAAGGTTTCGTTTTGAAGCGTTCGGTGTTTCAGCCGTGTTTAGAATTGTATCCTATGGATGAATGGAATAAGCTTATGCAAAAAATGAATAAGCTTAATCGCTTTAATAAGCGAAACAATGATTTTATACGACGTTTTACAGCAGGGGTAAAGATGGTCGAGGTTGATAGCAATGGAAGGCTGTTGATTTCAAAAGATTTGATTGCTTTTGCTGGGATAGAGAAAGAATTGGTGTTGTCTTCTGCAATCAATATTGTGGAGATTTGGGATAAAAATAAATACGAATCTGTAGTTGAAGAATCTGTAGATGATTTTGCAACATTAGCTGAGGAGGTAATGAATTTTGACGATGAGTGAAGAAGTATATCATATTCCGGTACTATTAAAGGAAACGGTTGATGGTTTAAATATTCAGCCTGATGGTGTTTATGTAGATGTAACTTTTGGAGGAGGAGGGCATTCGCGAGAGATTTTGTCTAGGCTTGGTGCTGGTGGAAAGCTATTTGCATTCGATCAAGATAAAGATGCACATGAGAATGCTTTAGATGATCCTAGGTTTCAGTTGCTTCCGTATAATTTTCGTTTCCTGAAACGTTATTTGCGTTTTTATAATGTGAAAAAAGTAGATGGAATATTAGGTGACTTTGGGGTGTCGTCTCATCAATTTGATGTTGCAGAAAGAGGATTTTCGACACGATTTGATGCTGATTTAGATATGAGAATGGATCAGTCGGCGGTGTTGTCTGCTAAAGAAGTAGTAAATACTTATGAAGAGATCGATTTGAGAAGAATGTTATCTCAATATGGAGAGCTAAGGAGTGCACCAAAGATGGCTCGTTTAATTGTTGCAGCTCGTGTAGATGCTCCGATTGAAACAACTGGAAGATTAAAAGAAGTTATTGCTCCATGTTTAGAGCGTAGAAAAGAACATAAAATTTTAGCACAAGTCTATCAAGCGATTCGAATTGAAGTTAACCAAGAGATTCAGGTGCTAAAAGAGTTTTTAGAGCAGACTGAGGAGGTTTTAGAAGAAGGAGGTCGTTTAAGTTTGATTTCATATCATTCTTTAGAAGATAGATTGGTGAAAAGATACATTCGTAATGGGATGTTCGAAGGAGAACCAGAAAAAGACATGTTTGGTAATGTAGAAGTGCCTTTTAAGAAAGTAGGAGGTTTGGTCATTCCTGATGAGGAAGAAATTATACGAAATAGTAGGGCAAGAAGTGCAAAGCTTAGAGTAGCAGAAAGGTTAAAGTAGTGAAGCAGCAGGTATATGACATATTAAAAGGTAAAGTATTACTAGATGAAGGAGCTGAAAAGAACTGGGTAATGTTACTTTTTCTTTCTTTTCTAGCATTAGTAATGATAGGGACGTCTCATAGTGCTGAAAGAAAAGTGTATGAGTTGGCTTCTAAAAAACAAGAATTAAAAAAATACCGTTCAGAGTTTGCGATGGGAAGATCTCATCTCATGAAATTGAAAATGGAGTCGTATGTCGAAACGCAGGTGTCAGGAATGAAAATTGTACCACCATCCGAACCACCAATAAAATTAGTAGTCAAAAAATAAGTTGAGTATACATTTGAAAAATATCGCTTACAGATTTTACCTGATTGTCATCCTTATGGTGATATTTTCAGGTTTTTTGGCTTTTAAACTTGTGGATATACAATTGTTTAAGGGAGACCAGTATCGAGAGAAAGCACAAAAGATGGTTTTCAAAACAGAGGTGGTTCCAGCGAATAGGGGTAGTTTGTATGATGTGAATCATAATTTGTTAGCCATATCAGTTACAAAGTATGATATCCGTATGGATACTAAAGTTCCTAAAAAGGAGCTGTTTAATAAGGAAGTGAATGCATTAGCTAAATCTTTAGCTACGACTTTTGGGAAGTCTACTAGTTATTATTTGTCTAAGATCGAAATGGCTAGGAGGAGAAATAATAGATACCTTTTGTTATGTAAGAATATAGATTATGATACTTACAAAAAGGTAAAGGAGTTTCCGATTTTAAAGAAAGGTGCATTTAGAGGAGGGCTAATAGTAGAACAGAGGACTGTTCGTGAATACCCAATGGGGCAAATAGCCAAACGAACTGTGGGATATGAGCGTCAAGATACTTTGGGTAATTATAAAGGAGTAGGTTTAGAAAGTGCATATGGTTCTTTTTTGCGCGGTCATAATGGGAAAAGATTAGTTCAGAGTATAGGGAAAGGAAAATGGAAGCCTGTTAGGAGTAATAATGAAGAAGAACCTAGAGATGGATTTGATTTAGTATCTACTATCGATGTTAATATGCAAGATGTAGCCCATCATGCATTAATGAGACAGTTAAAAAAATTTGAAGCGCACCACGGATGTGCTATTGTGATGGAAGTTGAGACTGGTGAAGTGAAAGCTATTGCTAATCTCACAAAGCAAGAAAGTGGAAGATACTTGGAAGATTATAATTATGCTGTTGGAGAATCTCACGAACCTGGTTCTACTTTTAAGTTGATGTCGACTTTAGCATTATTAGAAAACGGTAAAGCCGATACCACTGATATAGTAGATACAGAGAAAGGTCGTGTGAAATTCTATGATAGAGTGGTGCCTGATTCTCATAGAGGAGGATATGGAAAAATATCCCTCGGGAAAGCATTTGAAGTTTCGTCAAATACGGCTTTTGCAAAATTGATTAATGAAGCTTTTAAAAAAGATCCTGAAGATTTATTAGACTATTACGATGATATAAAATTAAATGAAAAGTTAGGTGTCAGTATTAGTGGGGAAAGAGCTCCATTGTTGCCAAGACCAGGGACTAAGCTATGGTCTGGGACTAGCTTACCTTGGATGGCATTTGGTTATGGAGTTTCTATGACTCCGCTACAAACTTTAGCGTATTACAATGCAGTTGCTAATGAAGGTGTTTTAGTGAAACCACAATTTGTAAAGGAATTTCAGAATTGGAATACGGTTGAACAAGAGAAAGAGAAAAAAGAAACTATTGTTAAAATCTGTTCGAAAGAGAATGCGAATAAAATGAAGTTTTTGATGCATAAAACGGTAGAAAGAGGGACGGCTACTAATATTTATAGTAAACAACTTTCTATGGCAGGAAAAACAGGGACTTGTCAAAAATATTATTATGTAAAAGGAAAACCGCTTCAATATATAGCATCTTTTGCAGGTTTCTTTCCTGTAGAAAAACCAAAATACTCTTGTGTTGTAGTTATTCATGAGCCTAATAAGAAGAAAGGGTATTACGGTAGTACGGTGGCGGCACCGGTGTTTAAGGAAATAGCGTCAAAAATTCATGTGACAGATCATAAGGCTAAATATATCCCTTTAGAAGAATCGAAATATATAGGATTGCCTCAGTATGAGGAGTTCGGTAAAATGAGTGATAAGTATAAGACCATTATGCCTAATATAAAAGGTATGGAATTGATGGATGTGTTACCATTATTAGAAAATTTAGGTTTAAAAGTGAAGGTTTCAGGAAGTGGTCAGGTTGTTAATCAATCTATAAGTCCTGGAGAAAAAATCGGGAAAAGAACCCAAATAACTGTAGAATTATCTTGATAGTATTAAACGACATATTATATAGAGTGAGTATCGAGGCTGTAAATGGGAATCCTGCAGTTGCGATCACTGATTTGCATTTCGATTCAAGAAAAATAGCATTGAATGATGTTTTTGTCGCAATTCGAGGTGTTCAAGTTGATGGACATGAATATATCAAAAAGGCAGTCGATCAAGGAGCTATTGCAATAGTGTGTGAAATACTTCCTGAGCATATGGTCAATGGAGTGACTTATGTAAAAGTGAAAAATTCACAACAAGCATTAGCTATCATGGCAGCTAATTATTATGATAACCCTTCAGAGAAATTAAAGCTTATAGGAGTTACAGGGACAAATGGAAAAACAACAGTTACTTCGCTGCTGTATCAATTGTTTAAAAAGGCAGGTTATCAAACAGGTCTAATTTCTACGGTTAAGGTATGTGTTGGAGAAAAAATAATACCAGCTACACATACGACTCCAAATCCTTTAGCTCTTCAATCTCATTTAGCTCATATGGTAGATGCGGGAGTGGATTATTGTTTTATGGAAGTGAGTTCTCATGGAATTCATCAAAAAAGGATAGAAGGATTAGTATTCGAAGGAGGTGTTTTTACAAACCTTACTCACGATCATTTAGATTACCATAAGACCTTTGTTGAATATCGAGATGTTAAGAAAAGTTTCTTCGATAATTTGTCAAAAAGAGCATTTGCATTGATAAATGGAGATGATAAAAATGGAAGCATTATGCTTCAAAATTCTAATGCAAGAAAGCTTAGTTATGCTTTAAAATCATATGCAGATTATCGAGTAAATATTTTAGAAAGCAGTTTTCAAGGAATGTTACTTCGGTTGAATGATAATGAGATATGGACTAAGCTTTTAGGTCAATTCAATGCCTCAAATCTATTAGCAGTCTATGCCGTAGCTATTGAGTTAGGTTTAGAGAAAGAAGAGGTGCTTCGAATGATTAGTGCTTTAGAGAGTGTCGATGGGCGTTTCGAATATGTTGTGTCAGAAAATAAAGTCAATGCAATTATTGATTTTGCTCATACACCGGATGCATTGAAAAATGTATTAGAAACTATTAATGGAATCAGAACACATAATGAAAGTTTGATTACAGTCATTGGTTGTGGAGGAGATCGAGATCAAGAAAAGCGATCAAAAATGGGTCATATTGCTTCTCAAATGAGTGATCAAGTGATTTTCACTAGTGATAATCCGAGATCAGAAGATCCAGATAAAATTATCAATCAAATGGAATCTGGAGTAAGTGCAGAGAATTACAAGAGAACATTAGTGATTATAGATCGTAAACAAGCTATAAAAACAGCTATTAAAATGGCGCAACCAAACGATATCATTTTAGTAGCAGGGAAAGGACATGAAAGTTACCAAGAGATAAAAGGAGAGAAGTTTCCATTCAATGATATGGAAGTTATTCTAGAACTATTTAAAAAACTAAGCTAATGCTCTATTATTTATTTGAATTTTTAGAAAAAAAATATCAGTTACCTGGGGCAAGTGCTTTTGGGTTCTTATCATTTCGTGCAGGCTTAGCTATTTTGGTTTCGTTGTTAATTTCTATAGTATTTGGTAAGTCGATCATTCGAAGGTTACAACGTAATCAAATGGGAGAAAGCATTCGTGATTTAGGACTTGCTGGTCAATTAGAAAAGGCAGGGACTCCGACTATGGGGGGAATCATTATCATTCTAGCTACGCTAGTACCTGTTTTGTTGTTTGCCAAATTAGAAAACATCTACATTTTAATGCTTATTGTGACTACAGTATGGATGGGGTTAATTGGTTTTACAGATGACTATTTAAAAGTTAAAAAGAAAAATAAAGCAGGCTTAGCAGGGAAATTTAAAGTAGTTGGTCAAGTAGGTCTAGGTATTATTGTTGGAGTTGTAATGTATTTTCATCCTGGTGTAACAATAAAAGAAGAGATTAAAAGTGAAACGCAAACAGAAAAGAGGGTTTTTACAAAACCAGTAAAGTCTACAAAGACGACAATTCCTTTTTTTAAGAATAACGAATTGGATTATTCTCAGGTATTGACCTGGATCAATCCAGAGTGGAAAAAGTTTACTTGGCTCATTTTTATTCCAGTAGTCATTTTTATAGTTACGGCAATATCTAATGGTGCTAATCTAACTGATGGTATTGATGGTTTAGCAGCAGGATCTTCGGCTATTATGGTATTCGCATTAGCTGTTTTCGCTTGGGTGTCAGGTAATATTATTTTCTCAGATTACTTAAATGTCATGTACATTCCAAATTTTGGAGAGGTAACAATTTTTATAGCGGCTTTTGCAGGTGGTCTAATAGGATTCTTGTGGTATAACACATACCCTGCGCAGGTGTTTATGGGAGATACTGGGAGTTTAACAATTGGTGGAATCATAGCAGTGATTGCTGTTATGGCACGAAAAGAATTATTACTGCCATTGTTATGTGGAATTTTTGTAGCCGAAAACGCTTCTGTTGTAATGCAGGTGGCTTACTTCAAGTATACCAAGAAAAAATACGGTGAGGGAAGACGTATTTTCTTGATGTCTCCATTGCACCATCATTATCAGAAAAAAGGATTTCATGAAAGTAAAATTGTAGCAAGATTTTGGATTGTGGGAATCTTGTTAGCGGTAGTAACGATAGTGACTTTGAAGTTGAGATAGGAATACGAAAGAACAAAAAAGAAAATAAGATTGCTTAGAGTGAAATTGAAGTAGAGTAGATAAGTGAATATTAATGATTGAAAAAAAGTCAAATACAGAAAAACTAGTAATCCTTGGGGCAGGAGAGAGTGGTGTAGGTACAGCACTTTTGGGGAAAGATAGAGGGTATGATGTCTTTGTGTCTGATTTTGGAATGATTAAAGAGGAATACGCAAAGCAATTGGAGCAAGCAGAAATTCCTTTTGAAAGTGGAAAGCATACTAAAGAAGAAATATTAAATGCTACTGTGGTAGTGAAAAGTCCTGGGATTCCTGATAGGGTTTCAATAGTTCAAGAGCTATTAGTAAATAATATTCCTGTAATCTCTGAAATAGAATTTGCTTCAAAGTATACTGGTGCAACTATTATTGGTATTACAGGTAGTAATGGGAAAACAACTACTACGTTATTGACAGGACATTTATTAAAGAGTGAACTTTCAAAAGTAGGTATTGCAGGTAATATAGGAGACAGTTTTGCTAAATCAGTATTAGAACAAGAATGCTCGCATTATGTGTTAGAGTTGAGTAGCTTTCAGTTAGATGGAGTGTTTCAATTTACACCACATATTGCTGTGCTAACCAATATTACACCTGATCATTTAGATCGATACGATTACAAATTTGAAAATTATGTGGCTTCTAAATTCCGCATTGCGATGAATCAATCTGAAAATGATTATTTCATATATGATGCAGATGATAAGGTCATTAAAGAATATATAGAGAATAGTAAAATAAAAGCACAGTGTATTCCTTTTTCCATAGAGCAAGAATTGGAGCAAGGGGTATATTTAAAAAATAATACAATTATGATGAGATTTAACGAAAATGAAGAGAAAATAGCTCAAGTGTCAGACTTAGCTGTT
Source organism: uncultured Aquimarina sp. (assembly GCA_947493035.1). Taxonomy (GTDB): domain Bacteria; phylum Bacteroidota; class Bacteroidia; order Flavobacteriales; family Flavobacteriaceae; genus Aquimarina. The sequence continues at coordinate 9,941 of CANLOW010000004.1, read as the reverse complement.
TCGGGTAAGCATAATACAAAAAACGCTATGGCTGCTGCAACTGTAGCAAAGCTTGTTGGGATACGTAAGCAAGTGATTCGTGAAAGTTTATCTTCATTCAAGAATGTAGCTCATCGTTTAGAAGATGTATTAAAGATTAAAAATGTGCACTACATTAATGATTCCAAGGCTACAAATATAAATGCAACTTATTATGCTTTGGAAGCTGTTAAAAAACCTATCGTTTGGATTGTAGGAGGAGTAGATAAAGGAAATGATTACTCTGAATTATTAGGTTTAGTAAATGAAAAAGTAAAAGCAATCATCTGCCTAGGTGTTGATAATTCAAAAATTGTTGAAGCATTTCAAGGTTCTGTAGAGTATATTACAGAAACACAATCAATGAATGAAGCCGTTCAAATGGCATATCGAGTTTCAGAAAAAGGAGATAGTGTTTTGTTATCACCATGTTGTGCAAGTTTTGATTTGTTTAAAAACTATGAAGATAGAGGAGATCAATTTAAAGAAGCGGTTCGTAATTTATAATTAAAGCATTAAGTAAAGAGTATCAAGAACTAAAGCTGAAATTAGAAATACGGTTTTTAGTATAACAAGAATAAGTTTTAATACTAAAAACGGTGTATTCTGTACTGAATAATATGAAATCACTATTAAATAACATAAAGGGAGATAAGGTGCTGTGGGCAATTATAGCTGTTCTGGCATTATTTTCATTTATGCCTGTGTATAGTGCAAGTAGCAATTTAGCTTATACAGGAGGAAGTGGAAATACATTAAAATTTCTAGTGAAGCATGGGGTACACCTATTATTAGGCTTTTCTATTCTTTATGGGGTGCATAGAATACCATATCGTTATTTCAAGGGGTTGTCTTACATAGGTTTGCCTATCGTTGTAGTACTGTTGTTAGTTACGTTGCTTCAAGGCAATACTATAGGTGGTGCGAATGCTAGTCGTTGGATACGAATACCTGTAGTAGGGATGACTTTTCAGACTTCAGCACTTGCGTCTGTAATGTTATTGACATTTGTAGCTGGATATTTAGCACGCGTGTTGGGAAAAAAATACAGTTTTAAAGATTCAATTTTACCATTATGGATGCCTGTGGCAATAGTATTAATGTTAATTTTGCCAGCCAATTTTTCGACAGCGGCTATCATCTTTGTAATGGTGGCTACATTGGTGTTCGTAGGAGGGTATCCATTGAAATATTTAACAGTTATCATTCTGTCAGGTATTGTAGCATTAGTACTATTTGTTTTGGTAAATAAAGCTTTTCCTGATTTGATGCCTAATCGAATAGATACATGGATCAGTCGTATTGAGAGTTTTATGGATAAAGATACAGAGGGAAGTAAATCCGAGAAGTATCAAATCGAGCGTGCGAAAATAGCTATCGCTACAGGAGGAATCATAGGGAAAGGACCTGGTAAAAGCGAACAGCGTAATTTGTTGCCGCAGTCTTCTTCCGATTTTATCTATGCGATAGTTGTTGAAGAATTTGGTTTGGTAGGGGCGTTTTTAATTCTCTTCGCATATTTAATGATGTTAGGAAGAATTTTGATCATTTCTCATAATGCTACAGATGTTTATGGGAAATTATTAGTAATAGGTGTGGGATTGCCCATAATATTTCAGGCCTTTATTAATATGGCAGTAGCAGTAGAATTATTTCCTGTAACGGGACAAACATTACCTCTAATCAGTAGTGGAGGTTCGTCTATTTGGATGACGTGTTTAGCGTTGGGAATTATTATTAGTGTGAGTGCAAAACAAGAACCAAAAGAGAAAGAAGAAGAGGATTTAAATCCATTAGATATATTAAGTGAAACCATATGAGTAAAACATTTATAATATCTGGAGGAGGTACAGGAGGGCATATTTATCCTGCAATAGCTATTGCAGATGAATTAAAATCTCAATACCCAGATGTCAACATTGTTTTTGTTGGAGCGAAAGACCGTATGGAGATGCAAAAAGTACCCCAGGCTGGATATCCAATTGAAGGGTTATGGATTAGTGGGTTACAACGAAAGCTAGATCCTAAAAATCTCTTATTGCCATTTAAGGTGTTAAGTAGTCTTTGGAGATCTTATAAAATATTAAAAAAATATAAACCAGAAGTAGCTATTGGTACAGGTGGCTATGCAAGTGCAGCACTATTGAAAGTAGCTGGTAATATCGGAATTCCAACATTGATTCAAGAACAGAATTCATACCCAGGAATTACTAACAAAATATTATCGAAAACAGCAAAGAAAATCTGTGTGGCATATGCTGGTTTAGATAAGTATTTTCCCGTAAAAAAGATTCTAGTAACAGGGAATCCTATTCGGGATAGTATTTTGGAAATGCATGCAAATCCTATTGATCAAGGAAAGGCAAAAGACTATTTTGGATTAGAGAAAAATAAGAAAGTACTTTTAGTAATAGGTGGTAGTCTAGGGGCAAAAAAGATCAATGAAACTATTGTCGATAGGCTAGAATATTTTGAAAAAGAAAATATTACAGTATTGTGGCAGTGTGGAAAGTATTATTATGATAATTATAAGTCATATGATAGTCATTCGGTGAAAGTGTTAGCGTATGTCGATAGAATGGATATGGCTTACGGTGCAGCAGATTTTATTATTTCTAGGGCAGGAGCGAGTTCTGTTTCTGAGTTGGCATTGGTAGGTAAGCCTACAATGTTTATTCCATCACCTAATGTAGCGGAAGATCATCAGACTAAAAATGCAGAAGCTATTGTTTCAAAAAAGGCAGCAGTCTTAGTTAAAGAGAAATATATTTCAACAGATTTTGAAAGACAGTTCAAGATATTTTTAGAGAACCCAGGGTTGTGTGTTGAGATGGGAAAGAATTTCAACGCTTTAGCCAAACCAAATGCAACTAAAGAGATCGTAGAACAAATTAAAGAATTGATAAAGGCATAATGCAAGGATTACAAAACATAGAACGTGTATATTTTATAGGCATTGGAGGCATCGGTATGAGTGCCTTAGCTCGTTATTATGTAAGTATAGGAGTTTCTGTAGCAGGGTATGATAAAACATCTTCTGAAATTACAGATGCTTTAATTGAATTAGGTATTGAAATTACTTTTGAAACAACTTTAGAAAATGTTCCAGATACATATTTGTCAAAAGAAACAACTCTAATAGTTTACACTCCAGCTGTTCCTAAATTACACGAGCAATTATGTTATTTTCAGGAGAATAGTTTTCAAGTACTAAAACGCTCTCAAGTACTAGGGTTAATTACTCGAGATGTATTTACATTAGCAGTAGCTGGGACACATGGGAAGACCACAACGTCAACTATTTTAGCACATTTGTTATATGAATCGGGAGTAAAAGTAACTGCTTTCCTAGGAGGAATAAGTGAAAATTATAATAGTAACTACCTCAGTAGTGGTAATGATGTTATAGTCGTTGAAGCAGATGAATTTGATAGGTCGTTTTTGAATTTGCATCCAAATATTTCTGCGATTACCTCGATGGATGCTGATCATTTAGATATTTATGGAGATGCAGATGCTTTAGTTCAATCTTTTGAAGATTTTGCAACACTAAACAAAAATCAACTATTAGTCATTAATGGTTTGCCTATTAAAGGTATTACAGTAGGATTAAATGATGATTCAAAATATTTAGCTCAGGATATAAGAGTAGTTAATGGTAGCTATTTTTTCAATTTTAGAACACCTGAAGGAGTTATTGAAAATGTGGAAGCATCAATGCCTGGTCATCATAATTTGAAGAATGTGATCACGGCTATGGCTATAGCTTTAGAGTACGGAGTAGAAGCTAATAAATTATTGGCTGCGTTAAAAACTTTTAAAGGAATACAAAGACGATTTAGTTATCAAATAAAAACAGATGATTTAGTTTTTATAGATGACTATGCACATCATCCAACAGAGATTAATGCTTTGCATCAGGCGATAAGACAAATGCATGAAGGTAAAAAAGTGTTAGGTGTTTTTCAGCCACATTTATTTAGTAGAACTCAAGATTTTGCGGAAGATTTTGCTGAAAGTTTATCGCAATTCGATGAAATATGGTTGTTGGATATATATCCAGCAAGAGAATTACCAATTAAAGGAGTCGATTCAGAATGGTTGTTATCTATGATAGATAATGATAATAAAAGATTGGTCTCTAAAGAAGATATGTTAAAAGAAATATCATTGGTGGATGCAGAAGTAATTGTGACTATTGGCGCTGGTGATATTGGAGCAGAAGTAAAAAAAATAAAAAAAGAATTAGAAAGTGCGACGGTATAAATATAATATAGGGATATTGGTTGCATTTGTCTGTCTAACAGCTTTATATGCGTTTGCAAATAAGCGAAATGAAAAAAGAGAATTTGAACAAAGAAATGTGCGCTTTGTCGATCAGCAGAATAGATTCCTGAGTAAAGCTACCGTTAATAAATTGTTGATACAAAATGAACAGGTAGGGGTTGATGAGAAGAAAGAAATTTTAGCTTTGAAACAAGCTGAACAAGAAGTACAATCATTAGCACATGTAAAAGCGGTCGAGGTTTACCATTCAGTAAACCATAAAGTTGGTGTGCTGGTTGAAGAGCATGTGCCTATTGCTCGTTTGTTTTCGAGTAAGCCTAAATATATTAGTACAACAGGAGATTTGATGCCTTTAGCTTCAGATATTTCTGTGAGGGTACCAATAGTTTATGGCTTTAAAGAAATATACAAGGACGAAATAGTATCACTTATTGAAGTAATCAATAAAGATGCTTTTCTGAAACAAAATGTAGTGGGCATAACGTGTTTGAAGGATAAGGATTTTTCGTTAGATCTCAGAGATGTAGAGGCTAATGTAGTGTTAGGAGGACTTAGTGATATGGGAACTAAGGTGAAAAATTTAAAAATATTTTTTGTTAAAGCAAAGAAAGATGGGTTGTTAAAAGAATATAAACAACTTAGCTTGAAAGTAAAAAACCAAGTGATATGTACGAAAAAGTAACATCAAATCAAGGGGTAGATAACACAACAAATTTGCAATCGATTAAAGGTCGTGCAGAGTACGCTGTTGGGTTAGATATAGGTACCACGAAGATTGTAGCTATGATTGGGCGTTACAATGATTATGGAAAAGTAGAGGTGCTTGGAGTAGGGAAATCAAAAAGTTTAGGCGTACATCGTGGTGTAGTAAATAATATTACCAAAACGATAGAATCTATACAAAAGGCCATTTTTGAAGCGCAAACAGCTTCTGGTATAGAGATTAATGAAGTTACTGTCGGTATAGCAGGGCAACATATCAGAAGTACACAAGAAAGCGATTATATCATACGTCAAGATGCCGAACGTGTTATTGATACTGTTGATATAGAGCAGTTATGTGGTCAAATGCATAAGCTTGCAGTATTGCCTGGTGAAGAGATTTTGCATGTGTTACCTCAAGAATATAAAGTAGATGGTCAATCTGAAATTACTGAGCCAGTAGGTATGTATGGAGGTCGACTAGAAGCTAATTTTCATGTGGTTGTAGGTCAGATAGCTTCTATTAAAAATATAGGACGTTGTGTAAAAAGTGCAGGATTAGATTTATCTAATATTACTTTAGAGCCTATTGCATCTTCTAAAGCTGTATTAAGTTCAGAAGAAAAAGAAGCTGGTGTAGCGTTGATAGACATAGGGGGCGGTACTACTGATTTAGCTATTTTTAAAGATGGTATTATCAGACATACAGCTGTTATTCCTTTCGGAGGAAACGTAATTACAGAAGATATTAAAGAAGGTTGTGCTATCATTGAGCGACAAGCAGAAATGCTAAAAGTGAAATTTGGTTCAGCGGTACCATTTGATAGTCAAAAGAAAGAATTTATTAGTATTCCTGGACTAAGAGGACGTGAGCCTAAAGAAATTTCTAAATTGAATTTATCTAAAATGATTTATGCTCGTGTAGTAGAAATCGTAGAGATGGTATATCAAGAAATTAAAAATTATGGTCATGAATACAATAGTCGAAAACTAATTGCAGGTATTGTATTGACAGGAGGCGGAGCTCAATTGAAAAACTTGAAACAGTTGGTTGAATTGGTAACGGGTATGGATACTCGTATTGGTTATCCAAACGAACATCTTTCAGGGACTAGTAAAAAAGAAATTACCTGTCCAATGTATGCAACTGCTGTTGGTTTAGTGATGGAAGGTTTGGAAGCAAATCAAAAAACGAACGAAGATGAAATCAAAGAACAGATTTCAAGTGAAAACGAATTGTTAGACAAGCAAAAAGAAATGGCTTCTGTGAAACCTCAAAAAGAAGAGGAAATAATAGAGGGAATTGAAGACAATATTGAAAACAATATTGAAGTAGAGTCAGAACACAAAATGCATCAAGATCGTGCGAAAGTAATGACTGATAAAAAAAGCTTTTTTGAACGTTGGGGCGACAAGTTCAAAGAGTTTTTAGATAATGTAGAATAAGAGAAGTAACCCAGAATATAACACAACACAAATCATGGAGAATAATTTTTCAGGAATTGCATTCGATATGCCAAAAAATAGATCCAACGTGATCAAAGTAATCGGTGTAGGAGGAGGAGGTAGCAATGCTATCAATTACATGTTCCAGCAAGGAATTAATGGAGTGGATTTTGTGATTTGTAATACAGATTCTCAAGCTTTAGAAAACAGTCCTATACCTAATAAGATACAATTAGGGGTTTCATTAACAGAAGGATTAGGAGCAGGAGCCAATCCAGAAGTGGGTGAAAAAGCAGCTATCGAGAGTTACGAAGAAATCACATCTATGCTTGAGACTACCACCAAAATGGTGTTTATCACTGCAGGTATGGGTGGGGGTACAGGGACAGGTGCAGCTCCAGTAATTGCAAAAATGGCTCGTGAATTAGATATCCTAACTGTAGGTATCGTTACTATTCCTTTTGGGTTCGAAGGAAAAATGCGTAATGAGCAAGCTCAAATCGGAGTAGAAAAGTTACGTGCCAATGTAGATTCTCTTATAGTAATTAATAATAATAAACTTCGTGATGTATATGGAAACCTAGGCTTTAAAGCAGGTTTTGCTAAAGCAGATGAAGTGTTAGCGACAGCTTCTCGTGGTATCGCTGAAGTAATAACACATCATTATACTCAAAATATCGATTTACGAGATGCAAAGACTGTATTGAGTAATAGTGGTACTGCGATTATGGGTTCAGCTACAGCAGCAGGTGATGAAAGAGCAAGTTTAGCAATATCTAAAGCATTAGATTCTCCATTATTAAATGATAATAAAATCAAAGGTGCTAAAAATGTTTTATTATTAATTGTTTCAGGTAAGGATGAAATAACGATTGATGAAATTGGAGAGATTAATGATTATATACAGCAAGAAGCTGGTTTTGGAGCTAATATCATTATGGGTGTCGGAGACGATGAAAGTCTAGATGATGCTATTTCAGTAACTGTAATTGCTACGGGTTTTAATATAGATCAACAAGAAGAATTTGTTTCGGGTGAGACAAAAAAAATTATACATAACTTAAACGACGATCAAAAGGCAGAGCAAGATCTTTCTGTAAAAAACACAGGGCATGTAAATATTCCTAAAATTGATTTATCTCCACAGTCAGAAACTTCCGTTGAAACGGAAGAACGTATTGTATTGACTCTAGAGGAAGAATCAGAAGTTATTGAAGAGCCTGTTGTAGATATAAAAAATATAGAAGTTATAGATGCTGAATATGTTGTGCCGCCTGTCGAGGAGGTTAATATTGAGGTTAAAAAAGAAGAAATACCTGCTGAAGAAGATTTCGTAATTATTGACGTAGAATCAATAAAGGATATAGATGTAGTGGATGAAGAAGTTGTTGTTGCTGAAAATTCAGAAGAACAAATGGCTTTGACTTTCGATTTTCCAATGAATGAAGCTTTAAGGAATAAAGAAGTTAATGAAGAAGAAGTGGTAGTTGCTTCCTCTGCTCCTGTATATGAGAGTGATGATGTAGTGAGATATACTTTAGAGGATGATGAGAGTGATGAACGTTTAGGGGGGGCATTTGAGCAAGAAAGTATTGCGCAAGATGAATTAATAGGTTTCCAGACTAGAGTGCAAACTGAAGTGGAAGCTCCTGCGGCAGAAATTAAAGAAAAACCTGTAGAAGGTGTGCCTTTGTCAAGTCCGATTTCTGAGTTGTTAAAGGCAAGAGCTGAAAAGCGTAAAATGAATATGAAAGAATTTAATTATAAATTCAGAAATGGTACGGCTGCGAATATTGACGAAATGGAAAAAGAACCAGCTTATAAGCGTCAAGGGTTGAATTTTGAAGAAGGTGATTTCGAATCGAAAATGTCGCGTACAACATTAAGTACTGATGGTAATGATGAATTGAAATTTAGAAAAAACAATTCATTTTTACATGACAATGTAGATTAATAACCTTAAAACAGACAATAAAGAGATAGCTAAGATTTTAAAGTTAAAATAAGCTAAGTCTTTTCACTCTTTACTTTGTACTTAATACTTAAAAAAGATATGAGTTTATCAAAAGATATAATGACTGCTATGAAAATAGCAATGAAAGCTAAAGATCAAGATGCTTTAGCAGCACTTCGAGCAGTAAAATCAGCAATTCTTTTAGCGCAAACGGAGTCAGGAGCAAAAGAAGAGTTAACGGAAGAGCAAGAAGTTAAATTGCTTCAAAAATTAGTAAAGCAACGTAAAGATAGCGCCGTTATTTTTAAAGAACAGGGTAGAGATGATTTGGCTGACCCTGAAATTGTACAAGCAGAAGTGATTTCTAAATTTTTGCCAGCCCAGTTGAGTGAAGATGAAGTGGCTAAAGTTGTAGAGGAAGTAATTTCGGCAGTAGGTGCAGAAAGTATGAAAGATATGGGTAAAGTGATGGGACAAGTTTCTGCAAAGTTGGCAGGGCAGGCTGATGGAAAAACTATTTCTGCTATTGTAAAAGCAAAACTTTCTAGCTAATTAAAAAGAAGAGAGATTGGTACTTCTTTTCTTAGGTCTTGATTGTATGTCTAGAATTTGGGCCCTGTAGCTCAATTGGATAGAGCACTGGATTTCGGCTCCAGCGGTTGGGGGTTCGACTCCCTTCAGGGTCACATAAAACTTAGTAAGTTATTACTGGCTTTATGGAATATTTAATATGATGATTTAAAATAAAAATATTTACTATAGCTAACCTCTTGAAGTCATTCAGGAGGTTTTGTTTTTTATAAATGCTTTCGGAAGTATAATGTTGTGTCTTTTGGTTGATAAATGAATCAAGGATGACTATGGTGAGATACATAAGAGTCGACTTGATTTCTTAAATTGCATATGAAATTGTAAAACATGAGTGCTACGGGTATAGAATTTAGGAAGTTAACACATCTTGATTGGGAAGATATTTCACAAATATATAAGGAAGGGCTTAGTACAGGTATCGCTAGTTTTGAAACAGGAATCCCGTCTTGGAGGCAGTGGGATAAAGCACATGATGACCAATGTCGTTTAGTGGTAACACTAAATGGTCAGATTATTGCTTATTCAGCATTACGTAAAGTGTCCAATAGACCTCAATTTTCTGGTGTTGCAGAAATGAGAATTTATGTTTCGGCAGCTTACAGAGGAATAAGTATTGGTACAAAGCTACTAGAGCAAACAATCCGAATAAGTGAAAGTTTAGGTTATTGGACACTTCAAGTATCCATATTCAAGGAAAATAAAATAGCAATCAACTTACACAAGAAAGTTGGGTTTAAAGAAGTAGGTGTGTGCGAGAAAATAGCTAAAAGAGGTAATGACTGGTATGATGTAGTTTTTTTAGAACGTAGAAGTTTAGTGATAGGGGTTGATTAAGTTTATTGTTTTGTTGGGCGTGCCCTCTCCTAGAGGTCGGGCTATACGCTGTATCTTTTATTGTCATGTTGTTACATATTATGTAAATAATAACAACATGACAATAAAA
>CANLOW010000003.1 GCA_947493035.1 uncultured Aquimarina sp. | reverse complement strand
TGCATTTGTGGGAGAGTAAGTCGCCGCCTTTTTTGAAACCCTTCACTATACTATAGTGAAGGGTTTTTTCGTTTTTAATACTGCCCCGAACTAAAATACAGTTACTCTATACTATTGTTTTATTAATCAAAATGTTATTTTTACCATTATCAACTAATTCATTTTTATGTTGATATATACTCTAAGCTTTTAAAACAAATTTGTCTTACAAAGATTTTGAGATATAGTTAAAAATTGAACATTTACTTTTAGTAGTAGGAAAAAATAATTTTGGATAATATACAAATAGTCAGTTATAATAAGAGTAAACAGGAAGAATGGAATAATTTTGTTAAGCTTTCAAAAAATGGAACTTTTTTATTCTATAGAAACTTTATGGAGTATCATAGTGATCGATTTCTAGATGCTTCATTGATGATATTTTATAAAAATAGATTAGTGTCACTTTTTATAGCAAATCAATTAGAGGATTCAATATATTCACATCAAGGCTTAACTTATGGAGGGTTTATTCTTAAAGATAGCATTGGTGTATCTAAGTTAGAAGATATACTGAAATCTGTATTAGTCTTTTATTATAACAAAGGCATAAAGCTACTAACAATTAAGTCAATTCCTGTTTTTTATCATAAAACAGCTTGTTTTGAATTAGATAGTATTTTTTTAGAACTGGGTTCTATTTACAGAAGAGAGCAAAATTTTGGTATTGATTATAGGTATCCAATAAATTTTCATAAAACTAAACTTAAGCACTATAGAAAGCAATCTTCTATTGGTTTTGAAATTAAAATTTCTAATAATTTTGAACCTTTTTGGAATGAGATTTTAATTCCTAGATTAAGCGAAAAACATTCAGCTTCACCTGTACATACTTTAGATGAGATTCAGTTATTAAACGAAAGATTTCCAGAGAATATAGTTCAGTATGATTTATATTTAGATGAAAATTTATTAGCTGGGATTACATGTTTCAAAACGCACAATGTTGTTAAATCGCAATACGGAGCAACTTCTCAATTAGGAGAAAAGTATAGAGCTTTAGATTATCTTTTTATTTCATTGATTCAACAATTTAAACAGGAAGGATATGAATTTTTTGATATGGGAATTGTATCGGGCAATTACAGTTTATTAAAACAAAAGGAAGAATTAGGAGCTAATCAATATCTTCAAGATTTTTATAAAATTAATATTAATGAAAATACCATTTCTAGATTTAAAAGGACTTAATGATCGTTTTGAGACTAAATATAATTTAGCTCTAAATGATTTTTTTAATTCTGGTTACTATATACTAGGCAATGACACACGGAAATTTGAAAAGGAATTCGCCGAATACTGCGGAGTTAAATATTGTATAGGTGTAGGAAATGGCTATGATGCTTTATATTTAATTTTTAAAGGCTACTTAGAATTAGGTAAATTAAGTAAGGGAGATGAAATATTAGTTTCTTCGAATACATATATAGCTACGATTTTAGCAATAATCAATGCAGATTTGATACCTGTATTAGTTGAGCCTGATAATGAAACCTATAATTTAGATTCTTCAAAGGTTAAAGAATCAATTACGACAAAAACTAAAGGAATTTTAGTAACACACCTTTACGGACAGTTAGCAGACATGAATTTATTAAGTTCTATTTGCGATGATAAAGGTCTATTATTAATATCAGATTCTGCACAGGCGCATGGTGCAAAAAATGGAAAAAGTAAAAAATCTGGTAACTTAGCTGATGCTAGTGGTTTTAGTTTTTATCCTACCAAAAACCTAGGAGGTGTAGGAGATGGAGGAGCCATTGTAACTAATGATATGAATTTGTCTAATATTGTAAGTCAATTGAGAAATTATGGAGCAAAGTCTAAGTATGTTAATGATTTTATTGGGGTTAACTCTAGATTAGATGAAATTCAAGCTGCTATTCTATTGCAAAAATTGCCTCAATTAGATAATGATAATGAAAGGCGTCGAACTATAGCAAAGCGATATTTGAGTTTAATCAATAATGATAAAATTGTTTTACCTAAATGGGATGGTAGTGATAACCATGTATTTCATTTATTTGTAATAAGAACAAAATTTCGTGATCAACTACAGGTATATTTATCAGAAAAAGGTATTGGAACATTAATACATTATCCTATTCCTCCTCACAAGCAGAAAGCGTTAAAGAGTTTTTTTGTAGGTAAGGATTACCCAATAGCAGAAGAGCATTCAAATACATTGTTAAGTTTACCAATAAGTCCTATAATGACTAATGATCAAGTAGATTATATTATTAGTGCTATTAACACATTTTAATCATAATAATATAGTTTCAAAATATTAATGGTACAGAAAGAATATCATAACGATACATCTGATAACAGATCTATTTTTAAAGCTATTAGTGTTTTAGGTTCTATGAAGTTTTTACAGCTTCTTTCAGGACTTATAGGGGCTAAATTTATAGCTTTATTTATAGGGCCTAATGGAGTTGGAAGTTTAGGTTTGATAAAAAGTGCCATTAGTTTGATTCAATCTTTTACAAGTTTTGGTTATTCAATAATTAGTGTTAAAGAGATCGCTTCTAAGTTAGAAGTTGAAAATGATATTCAACATATACAATCTATAGGGCTTGTTAAAAAATTGAGCATTTATATAGGTCTGTTAGGTTTTTTATTGACGTTGCCCTTAAGTTTTTTTCTTAGTGATTGGGTTTTTGGTTCAAAAAATAAGTTTTATTGGTTTCTTCTATTATCATTTAATTTTATTTTTCTTGCTAGAAATGCTTTTTATGCAGCTTATTTGCAAGGTAATCGTAAAATTAGATGGATTGCTATATCTGGTACATTGTCTTCATTTATAACAGTAATACTTACTATACCAATTTATTATTTTTTAAGAGAAAATGGAATTATCCCTGCTATTATTGTAAGTAGTATTGTGATATTATGTGTAAATATATATATCACAAAGAATTCAAATATACCTTCATTTCAAGGAGATTTTGAAATGTTTTATGAGAAAGCAAAGCCAATGCTAAAAATGGGAGTTGTTTTGTCTTTAAATATGATATTTAACCATGTATGTCATTTTTTTTTACGTTCGTTTTTTAAAAATTATACTGAGGGTTCTATATTAGGTTTTTATGAAGCTGGACTAACTATCATTGCAACATATGCAGGTACTATATTTAGTGTTATGGCTGTTGATTTTTACCCCAAACTAACAAGTTTTCATGAAGATAATCTGAAAGTTAGCGATATGGTTAATAAACAGGTTAAAATGTCTTTATTGATTGTAACACCTATGGTATTAGGCTTTTATTTATTTGATAATACTATAATCTCTTTGTTATACACTAAAGAGTTTTTACCTGTTATGGCTATTTTTAAATTTGGTCTGCTGTGTACTATTTTCAAAGCTATTTCTTGGCCGATGTCTTACATTATTTTAGCCAAAGGAGATCGTAAACAGTATTTAAAACAAGAGATTTTAGCTGACAGCTTAAATGTTCTTTTCATAATTATCTTATTTAAAATTATAGGATTGATAGGTATTGGGTTAGGTATGACTTTAGAATTTATTTTCTTTACAGGTTTTGTATTTTTCTATGTTCACCGGGCCTACCAGTTTACCTTTTTTAAAAATTCTAAAAAAGTAATTATTCTATCTCTAATTTTAAGCTTGTTCGCAGTTACGGTTTCTATTTATTTTAAGGGCACTATAGGTCGTGTTTTTCTAACCATATTGTTTTTAATATCAATAACCTATTCGATAAGAGAGTTAAATAAGAGTATGGATGTTGTAGCTTTTATTAAAAATAAACTATTTAAACATTAGTCTTTTTTAGGAATGGATACTTTAGTAAACAGAAAGTTATAAGCATACCTGATAGAAAGAGATAATTGAAGTATTTCAATTTAAAACATATTTTTAATTCTCTATGAAGTCGTTTTATTAAAGCAAAATTTTCCCTTTTGGTTTTATTTAATTTATTTGCCTTAAGAAATATTTTGAAGAATGATTTTCGATGTAAATAAGCACCTCTATTTCGTTCATATATTTTAGAACTCATAGATGTATTCAAAACCCTTTTTTGTATCGTGATATTATCAGAAAAGAAGAAAGGATATTGTCTAGATGCTCTTACTAAAAAATCAAAATCTTCAAAGAATAAGTTAGGGTCATATCCATTTAAAGTTTCAAAAACTTTTTTATCGGCCATCATTGTTGGTGAACTTATAAAAAAGCGCTCCAGTATTTTTGCGTATAAATCTCCTTCTCCGGGATGCTTTAATACTTTTTTATTATTATCGATAGGATAACGATAATTTAAATGATTATTGTTTTTATCTATATTTTCAGCGTTCCCATATGATACACCTATTTGAAAATCATTTTTCCTAAAGTTTTCTATGTGATTTTCTATTGCTTTTATAGGTAATAAATCATCAGCTGCTAAATCTATAATATATTTTCCTGTACTAACATTTAACCCTTTATTAAAGGCTTTTGTCATTCCTAAATTTACATCATTAAAGATTATAGATTGTGCATTATTGTTTGAACACCATTTTTTAATAACATCTCGAGAATGATCAGTACTATAATCATCAACTATGATAAGTTCAATGTTAGGATAGGTTTGATTTAAGACAGAATTTAGTGTCTGTTCAATAAATTCTACATGATTATAACATAAGCAAATAACGCTTACAAGTGGTTGCTGATTTGAGATCAAGTGAGGCGTAGGTTTTGTTATTTTTTTTCGAATCTAAGTTCTAAGGCAATTCTAGTACTGTTTTTATTTCCATTGAAAGCAGCACCGTGTATTAAAAAAGGGGTGAAAATGAGTGATTGCCCATAATTTGGATTTGGTCTTATCATTTTCAATTCACCTTCAGATGTTTTTGATATACAAGGTACATAGTAAGTGTTGCCGTTAATAGTAGCTCCTTTAGCTTTAGTTCGGGTAATATCTTTTTCGGCAATCAAATGACTTTTAGGAACAACAGGTAGTGATGAGTTTTTATTACATCCTGAAATTGGTATCCAAATGTTTAGAATATCCTTGTAATAACTTAAGTAGCTATCTCTATGAGGGGGGTTGATATCTAGTGAGTTAGGTCTATTGATTCTAATTTGAATATGTGATTTTCCTAATTCTGAAATTTCTGAAGATAATTGTTTACCGACAGCTTCAGAAAATTGTTGTTCTAGATTATCGAAATCTAAATCAAAATCATTGTTTGATAAGTTTCGAGTATGGTCAATGACTTTTAAATGAATATTATCATCAGTAGCATATAAGTGGTATTTATCTAAGTCGAAATTATCAATATCATTAATATGTACACCAGCTTTTTGTAGGCCAATAATTACTTGCTTTTTTATTGATAAATTAAGTTTTTCAAATGCTTCGTTAGAAAAAGTATCAATAATAGAATATCCTTGTTCGAACCAATCTGTATGCTCTATGATGTTATCTTTGGCTTCAAATAAAATACCCGAATCTTCTGTAAAAAAAACACCATCAACAGCAAATGAAAAAGGTTTGTTATCTATTTCTAATTGGCAAGTTTGGCTATTGATTAAAGACATTGATTCGAAAGGTTCTTATTATTTTGACTAAATTATATTTTTTTATTCAGTTGACAAACTATATGTTTACTTAGAGACATATTGAAAAGAAACATTTTGAAGATAGCTTTTATTACTATTCGCTTATATGGAGGAGGGGCCGAGAAATCTAATTTAACTATTATTAGAATGCTAAGGTCTATAGGTCATGAAGTAGACACATTTTGTTTTTTAAGTTCTGTAAACAAAGAAATACTAACAAAGGAGCTGCCAATTGTTTATTTAGATGAAGGCAAGGGGTCACTATTCTACAAGAAAATTTTTAAGCCTAAGATATTATTAGATAAATTAAATAAAACTGATTATGATATAGTAATAGATGGTAGAACGCGCGGAGTATTTTTAAAAGAATTGATACTTCAGAAAATAGTATATAGAAATTTTAAAAAAGTATTTCTCATTCATAGTAGTAATACGAAGAATTACTTACTAAGTAACCGATTGTTAAGCCGTTATTTGTATAGCAATCAATTATTAGTTACGGTATCTAAAGATATAAAAGAAAAGGTTTCAGATTATTATGGTTTTTCAAAAGTGACCTTCATACCAAATGCTTTACCACAAAGAAATGATTTGATATCATGTGACCAAGACGAGTTGAAGAGTGATTATATTTTGTTTTTTGGAAGGCTTGTAGATGATGTAAAGGATATTAGTTTTTTAATTAGGTCTTATAAAGAGTCATTAATTTATAAAAAAGGCTATAAGTTCTTGATATTAGGCTCAGGTAAAGACGAAGAAAAACTAAAGCAATTAGTACAAGAATTAGATATCAAAGATCAAGTGATATTTATTCCTTTTGTCGTAAACCCATTACATTATATCAAACAAGCTAGATTTTCTGTAATGGCTAGTTTTTACGAAGGAATGCCAATGTCATTGATAGAGTCTTTATCTGTAGGCTGTCCTGTAATCACTACAAATTTTATTTCAGGGCCATCAGAAATTGTAATACCTGGACAAAATGGAATTTTGATTGAAGAGAAAAGTATTCAAAATTTTTCTTCTGCGATGAACAAAATGTGTGAAGATGAAATTTTTTATCAAAAATGTGTAGAAGGAAGCAAACTTAGTGTTGAAAAGTTTAGTTTTACCAATGTAAGTGAAAAATGGATTAAATTTTTGAAAGAAATATGAGAGATACATTAATTTCTGATTGTTACATTATCGATATACCTAAAATTGATGCTGAGAATGATAGTAGTTTGTCAGTAGTAGAAAAAGATATTGTGCCATTTGAAATTAAGCGTGTTTTTTACTTATACAACATTCCTGATAAGGCAAAAAGGGGAGTTCATGCGCATAAAGAACTTTTTCAATTCCTGATTCCTATCACAGGGTCTTTTGAGGTTATTATTAAGGATGGTCAAAGCCAAACTACTTTATCATTGTCCAAACCAAATGAAGGGTTACTTATAAAACCTGGTATTTGGAGTGAACTGGAAAATTTTTCTAAAGATGCTGTGTGCTTAGTTTTAGCATCAGATTATTATGATGAGTCAGATTATTTAAGAAATTATGAAGGTTTTTTAGCATTTAAGCAGAAAAAATAGTCAAGTTCTTATAATACTTTTTGCTAATTTCTTTGATAGATAATAGGCATTCTAATACCCATTTAGGGGAATTAATTAAAACTCTTTGAATTTTATTAATGTTATCCGAGTTTAAGCTTTCTTTTAACTGTAAGACTATTTTTTTGTTATTAAGCCTTTTGAAAGTTATGATTAAACTGAAACGATTATGATCAATAAATTTTTTTAAGAAAGGATCATTTTTTTCTTGTTCGATATATTTTTCAGTGATTGCTAATCGATCAGTTATAGACTTTGATTTTGATAAACTATTTTCAATATATTTTTTATGAATAGCACTTGCGTTATTGTTAAAAATGAAAGCAAGTTTAATTCCTAATCGAATCCATAAATCAGTGTCTTGCCCAGATTTCATTGTTTCATCAAATAAAAAAGCTTTAGCTACTTTTCTTTTTAGGCATACTGCTGATGTCCAGGCAATACTATTTTTTAGACTACACTTAAAATAATTGTCAATTACAACAATATCGGATTTTAAAATTTTTGGAAGGTGTGTGTATTGGGGTTCTTTAAAAGCACCTACAGCTATTTCAATTTTATAATTATTACAAAATACAGCATGGTTGCTAAATTTGTCTATACTTAGTTTGAAATTTAATAAATGGTTAGGGTACCAGTAATCATCGGCGTCTAAAAAGGCTATATACTCTCCTTTAGCTATTTCAATACCTTTATTACGAGCAGATGATACTCCCTTGTTTTGCTGTCTATGTAATGATATTCTACTATCATTTTTGCAGATTACAGAGACAATTTCGACACTGTTGTCTGAACTTCCATCATCAACAATGATAATTTCGAAGTTGTTAAAATCTTGATTTAAAACAGATGTTAACGTTTCTTCAATAAATGCTTCTTTATTAAATAGAGGAATAACAACAGAAAAAAAAGGAATATCGTTATTCATATTTTTACTTTTTAATAGAAGTTAAATATCCTAGTCGGTATAAGTTTAATAAAAAGATAGAAGGAGAAGGACTAAGTAAATTCTTCTTTAAAATAGGTTTGAAAAATTGAAAGAGGCTGGCACTAACTTTTAAAAGGTTGAATGTTTTTAATGTTGAATAAGCTTGAATTAAATCATGTCCTTCAACATTAAAAGACTTGGCTTTGATCAGTTGATGATAAACAACTTCAGCAGCTTTCTCTTTTTTTCTCAAATAAGTTTCATTGTCTTCTAAACCAAGGTGCAATACAGGGTTTTCAATATGATGTATAGTAGCATTTCGTTTTTTGAGATGTAATCCAAAAATAGGGTCAAAACCATAGAAATTTCCTTTTAACTGACTGTTGATGTCAATAAAAAGTGCTTTTTTCAATAAAATATTTGCAGAAATAATAATCTTGTAAGGGTCCTTAGCCCTTTCTTTGGCATTAATCATTTCTTTTTTACGTCCATATTTCCAACGTAATGAAAATTTGTTAGACTCTAATTGATCTGAATAATAGAAGCCTCCAAAACAAACATCGAAAGCTGAATGTTGTATTGCTTTTACATATGAAGAGATGAAATTCTTATTCAACGGTTGTACATCGGCATCTAAAAATAAAATCCAATCAAAAGATGCTTTTTTTGCTAGTAATTGTCGGGTTTCAGTTCTTCCTATATTTAATTGATTATAAGATAGTTCGGTATTTTTTAGGTCTTTGAAACTATCATCCTTTTGTGGTATTGTAGAACAATCATCCAAGCAAATAATTTCAAAATCAATATTTAAATCCTTACTTTGCCTATGTATTTCTTGTACTAGTGTATTGATTTGGTAATTGTAAGTAGGAATAAGTATCGAAATCATTACGAATTTAGGATCATAGATTTAGGTTAACGTAAATTAAATACATTCCTGTTGAATAGAAAACAAATTTCTAGTTTAATCTTAGAACGTTTAAAAAAAGAACAAGCTACATTAAAGCAACAATTTAATGATAGCAAATCTCATATAGGTTACTTTTTTATTGACGATTTACTTCCTGAAGATCTTGCAACACAAGTATACAGTGTTTACCCAAGTCATTCGGAAACAGTTTTAAAGAAAAGCTTGAAAGAATATAAGCATATTGCTGTTCAAATGGATATTTATAATCCTTTGTTAGAAGAAGTGATATATGCCTTTCAAGATGAGGAAGTGGTATCTTTTATAGAAGATATATGTAGAAGTAAAGGGTTTCAGCCAGATAGTAACTTATATGCTGGGGGACTATCGATGATGAGTGAAGGGCATTTTTTAAATCCGCACTTAGATAATTCTCATGATAAAGAGCGAAAGCAATGGAGGGTTTTAAACCTATTATATTACGTGAGTCCTGATTGGAAGCTAGAGAATGGAGGGAATTTAGAATTGTGGCCTGAAGGTCCTAAAGGAGAACATATCACCATAGTCTCTAAATTTAATAGATTGGTGATGATGGCAACACATAATCATTCTTGGCACTCTGTTAGTAAAGTGAATGTGCCTAAAACAAGGTGTTGTGTTTCTAATTACTATTTTTCTAAAACACCATGGCTAGATAATTCTAAATTTCATGTGACGACTTTTAGAGGAAGGCCAGAGGAAAAGTTAAAAGATAGAGTATTACAAGCAGATGCTTTTTTAAGAAATCAGGCAAGAAAGTTTTTTAAAAAAGGGATCATAGACAATCCGCATGTGTATAAAAAGAAATGAAAAAGTTAGCTGTTAATGCGGTTTGGTTAGTTCCTTTAGTATATGTAATGATTGCTATTGTTGGTCCTAAGGTGACTATTAAAGGAGAGGTTTTTCCGTTTTTTCATTGGGGATTGTATTCTGAAGTTCCACAAGATATCAGTAAGAATGATGTATTTATAGTCGACAAAAATCAAAATGAATATCGATTATTCACAACTATTGAAAAAAAGGTATCAAGGGTTGTATTCTATAATATGTTGGATGGTTTTGTTAGACACATCGGTACAGAGAAAGAATCTGAGTATTTATTTCAACTTCTAAAGCATATACCATCAAACCAAATGGTTTTAATAAAGAAGATATCAAAAGACAAAGTTGAAATACTAGGAGAAATCAATAATCATTTTTTTAAAAGTTATACCAATGAATAATCTAAGAGATCATTTTTTTTGGAAATATGCTTTTCGAAAAAATCGTTTATTCGACAATTTAGATTTAGAAAAAACCAACACTGCTATCGTTTTTTCAATGCGCACGTTTTACGTGCTTTTGTTAGTGTTATCTTATTCGTTATTACTTGACTTTAGTCCTTTTGTAAAAGAATCGTTGGCTCTTCCATTGTGGCCAGTAAAATGGGTGAATTATTTTCCTGATTTCCCAATCATTCCCTTATGTATAATAGTATTATTTATATTACTTTTTACGGTATTGTTTTCTTACCATAAGCGCTGGTTAAGGATTGGTGTATTTGGTTGTTTATTTTTTTTAATAGCTCTTTTAAACTCAAATGGGAAGATTAATCACAGTTATCATGGATTATTGATTCCTAGTTTCTTTTTTATATTTTTTGATTTCAAAAAAGAAGGGGTAAATCAAAATCAGTTATGGTTTGCTAGTGCTATTTTCGCACAATTGTCTTTATATTTTTTAACAGGCTTTTGGAAAGTTGCTCGTGGAATTAAACAAGCAATTTCTGGTGAAATAAGCATTTTTGATATGTCAAGTATGACAAATCATTTGTTATTTGAATTTAGACATAAAGAAATAACTCCAATAGCCGAGTATTTTGTGCAACATGAACCATTAGGTTTTGGTTTTTTATGGATGGGTGTTTTGATAGAATTGACTCCGATATTTTTCTTCTTTCGAGCAAAAGCTCACCCAATTGCAGGAATCATACTTATATTATTGCACACCGGTATCATGTGGGTAATGCATATAGGTTTCTTCCAAACGATTTATACTATAATACCTTTATTATTATTAAGTCCTTTTTATAAAACGACTTCGACGAAGTATTAATTACTTTTTTCGTTGTACTACTTCAAATATTTTTCCTTGATCGCATTTTAATGTTTTCGAAGGGTACTTCAATAATAAAGCGTAATCATGAGTCGCCATAAGGATTGTATTTCCTTGCGCATTTATCTCTTTTAATAAAGCCATTACCTCTAAAGAAGTTTGAGGGTCTAGATTACCTGTTGGCTCGTCAGCAAGTATTAATTCGGGATCATTTAATAATGCTCTAGCAATGGCGATACGTTGTTGTTCTCCCCCAGAAAGCTGATAAGGGTATTTTTCTTTTTTAGAAATCATTCCGACTTTAGTCAGTACTTCGTCTATTTTTTCTTTGATTTCATTTGCGTCCTTCCAACCTGTAGCTTTTAAAACAAATAGCAAATTGTTATATATCGTACGATCATTCAATAGTTTAAAATCTTGAAAAACAATTCCTAGTTTTCTTCTTAAAAAAGGAATCTCTTTTTCTTTTAAACCATTCAGGTCAATATTTACAATAGTTCCATTTCCTTTTTCAAGGGGAAGATCGGCATAAAGTGTTTTTAGGAAACTACTTTTACCTGAACCTGTTTTCCCAATTAAGTATACAAACTCTCCTTTATTTACAGTAAGTGAGATATCATTTAAGATATCTGTTTCACGTTGAGATATTGTCGCATTTTGAAGTTGTAAAACCGTTTGGCTCATGAAAATGAATTTTAGGTAAAAGTAAAAACTATAATATTTCTATTCGAAACTTTATTTGTTGTATTAAAGCTTTCTTTTTTACGTTATTAATATAGTATTTTTAACATTTGAAGTCCAAGTTTAGTATTAATGAAGAGTATCTATTTATATATTATAATTACAATCACTTCTATTTCAGGGGTTTTTTCGCAAGTTTCCAATGTAGATTTCGATCAAGATAAAAAATTTCAAAAAGCATTGAGGCTTTATGTTGGAAAACAATTTGAAGCTTCACAAAAAATATTCAATGATATAGAGGTCTCTGATCTCGATTTCACGAAGAAAAGTTATATAAAATATTATGATGCTCAATGTGCTATACGCTTAAAACAAAAAGGAGCTGAAAAGAAAATGTTACATTTTGTAGAAAAGCATCCTTCTCACCCTAAGCGTAACAATGCTTTTTTCGATGTAGGAAATTATTTTTATTCGATAGGAAATTATGCTAGAGCAAGAAAATGGTATGATAAAGTAGATGAAGTTCGATTAACTAAATTAGAAGGAGAACAGTTTAATTTTAATAAAGCATATAGTTTTTATAAAGTAGAGCGTTTTAAAGAAGCTAAGAAATATTTTGATTTAGCCAAAGATTCTAAAAATTACGGGGAGCAAGCAAAATACTACTTAGGATATATAGCTTATCAAAATGATGATTATGACACTGCCGATAAATTTTTTGAAGAAGTATCTGATAGTCTTTCGACAGATAAGGGATTGGCATATTACAAGGCAGATCGAAATTTTAAAAAAGGGAAATTTCAAAAAGCCATAGAAAATGCGGAAAAGCAATTGCCAAAAGCTGACTCAAAGGAGAAATCTCAGCTTAATAAAATTATAGGAGAGAGTTATTTCAATCAAAAAAAATATAAGAAGGCTATTCCTTATTTAGAAGATTATAAAGGAAATAAAGGAAAATGGAGTAACACTGATTATTATTTATTAGGATATTCCTATTACAAAGAAAAAGATTACGAAAAAGCATTAACACAATTCAATAAGATCGTTGCAGGAAAGGATAAAGTAGCACAAAATGCATATTATCATTTAGGGGATACTTATCTAAAGTTGAATAAAAAGCAAGAAGCCTTTGCTGCATTTAAAAATGCTTCTGAAATGCAGTTTGAACTTGAAATTAAAGAAGATGCTTATTACAATTATGCTAAATTAAGTTATGAATTAGGGAATTCATTTGAACCTGTTTCTTCAGTATTGAAATACTTCTTGAATGCTTATCCTAATTCAATTCATAGTGTAGAAATGTCCGAATTACTAGTAGATTCGTATTTAAGTTCAAAAAACTATAAAGAAGCATTAGAACAGTTAGAAAGTGACCCAATACAGTTAGCTAAAAATCAACCAATTTATCAGAAAGTACTTTTGTTTAGAGGGCAAGAGCTCTTTGATCAAGGAAAGTATGAAGATGCTAATTTTTTGTTAGGAAAAGCTACAGGTATTAATGGGGATGATGAGATCACAAAACGTGCATACTACTGGCTAGGAGAAAGTAATTACCGAATAGGTAAGTATGAGATTGCTGCTGATGCTTTTCAAGGAATTACCTTACCGTACAAGTGGAAACGTTTAAAATTGAAAGAATACCATTTAGGGTACAGCTATTTTAAATTGAAAGACTACGGAAATGCCATAGAGCATTTTAAATTATTTCTAAGTACTAATGAAAATTCGTCTTACGTAAATGATGCTACGGTTAGATTGGGAGATAGTTACTTTGTAAATGCAGATTATTGGAAAGCATTAGATGTTTATAATAATGTAATTAAACAATTTCCTAAAGGGGCTCCATATGCATTGTATCAAAAATCTCTATGTTATGGGTTCATAAGAAGAAATGACGAGAAAATTGAAGGGTTAGAATCTTTTGTCACAAAGTATAGGGCTTCTACTTATTTAGATGATGTGTATTATGCACTTGCAAATGTTTATATCGCTGAAGGTAATACTGTAAAAGGCATTGCTAATTATAAAAAAATTCAAACTGAATTGCCTAAGAGCCCATTAGTATCTAAAAGTATTTTGAAAGAAGGTTTGATTTATTATAATCAAGACGAAAATGATAAGGCGATTGATCGTTTTAAGAAAGTAGTAGCTCAGTTCCCAAAAACTGCTGAAGCTTTACAAGCAGTACAGTCAGCTAGATTGGTCTATATCGACATGGGAAAACCAGATGAATATGCTACTTGGGTTAATACTTTAGATTTTGTAGAAATAACGAATGAAGAGTTAGATATAACGACTTATGCTGCTGCCGAGAAGCCTTATCTTAATAATCAGTTAAGAGATGCAATTACTGGTTTCGAAAAATATTTAAAACAATTCCCTCAAGGCTTAAGTAGTCTTCAAAGTCATTTTTATTTAGCACAGAGTTACTACAAAACACAACAAGGAGAAAAAGCAATTTCTCATTATGCTTATGTAGCAGATGCTCCTAAAAGTGAATTTTCAGAAACCTCGATGTCTACATTAGCAGAAATTTATCTAAAGAAAAATGATTATCAAGCTGCTATTCCTTATTTGAAAAGGTTGGAAGTAGAAGCAGATTTTGATGAGAATAAGCGTTTTGCTGAAATGAATTTGATGAAAAGCTTCTATGAGAAAGAAGATTATTCTAAAACATTACAATATGTAAATAAGGTGTTGTCAAGACCAAATGTTAATGCAGAGGTAAAGCGAGATGCTAAAATATATGAGGCTAGAGCATCTTTAATAACAGGTAAAAAGGATGTTGCAAAGAACGCTTATAAAGAAGTAGCGAAATCATCGCAAGGTAAAATAGGGGCTGAAGCGGTGTATCATTTAGCATTATTTGAAAATGAAGCTAAGCATTATGAAGCATCTAATGTATTAGTGCAACAATTAGCAAAAGATTTTTCTGCTTACAGGACTTATGGAGCAAAAGGTCTAGTAGTTATGGCTCAAAATTTTTATGGGTTGAACGATGTGTATCAAGCGACTTATATTTTAGAATCAGTAACTACAAATTTTAAGGACTTCCCCAATGTTGTACAAGAAGCGAGTACTTTATTGCAAGAGATAAAAGAAAAGGAAGCAAAAGTAAATTCATCTATCAAAGCACAATAATAGTCGAATGAAGTTAATACCATCATCTAGATATATCATTTTTTTTAGTTTTTTTGTTACTCTATTGGGGTGGTCTCAAGAGCGTAATATTGTTAACGATACTTTGAAAGCTGAAAGTGTAATTATTGTAAAGTCTTACAACCCTACAATTAATGATGCTTTCAAAATAGAAGGCTCACCAAGTTTTGAAGATCCTAATAAAGAAGCTAAGCAAAAGACCAATTATCGTATACATTCAGTTCCAGTAGCAAGTACATTTGTCCCCAAAAAAGCCAAAGCTATTGAAGTTAAAAAGTCTGAACAAGAAAGAGGAACGGCTAATTATGCAAGATTGGGAGCTGGTAACTTTACCAATGTAGAAGCCGAAGCTTTTATAGTAGTACCAACAGATAAAAAAAGTCAATTTACAGCACACTTGAATCATCAATCTAGTCAAGGAGGTATTGATGAGGTAAGATTAGATGATGCTTTCTTTGATACTTCATTAAAGTTAGGATTTGATCGTTTTGAAAAACATAAACAATTTAATGGACAACTAGAGGTAAAACATCAATTGTATAATTGGTATGGTTTAGCAGAAGGGAATAATCTGACACAAGATCAAATTAATCAGATAGATCCATCACATAGTTTTATTGATGCTAATTTTAAAGGGAATTTACTTTTAGATTCAGAATATGTTGAAGGTGGTAAGCTTTTATTACGTCATTTTCGTGATGATTTTGAAAGTACCGAAAACCACATTTTAATAAACCCTGTGTTTATATCAAAGCCTAGAAGACAGGATTATGAAATTCAAGTTCCGGTTCGGATAGAGTTTTTACAGAATACTTTTAAAACAGATCTTCAGGATATTGAACAAAGTGTTTTTATTGGAGGAGTATCACCTAAAATAAGATTAAACCTTGCAGGTGTAGATATAGAAGCAGGTTTGGGAGCTTTTTTTGGGAGTGACAAATTGAAAGACGATAGCAAGTTGTATGTGTATCCTAACTTTTTGGCAACCTACAAGT
Source organism: uncultured Aquimarina sp. (assembly GCA_947493035.1). Taxonomy (GTDB): domain Bacteria; phylum Bacteroidota; class Bacteroidia; order Flavobacteriales; family Flavobacteriaceae; genus Aquimarina. The sequence continues at coordinate 462,479 of CANLOW010000003.1, read as the reverse complement.
TGTTTAAATATGACTTCAATATGTTTGCAAGTGTTACAGGTGGTTTAGATCAAAACAGCTATAGATCAGCAAGTGAGCAAAATGTTTTTGTAGCACCGGCATTAGCAACTTCTCCGACGAGTAGGGTTTATGATGCTAAAGCGGGAATAAATGGCAGTTTATTAAATGCATTAGGTTTCGAGTTTTATGTAAATGCTAAAAATGAGGAGGATTTTGCTTTTTTTGTGCCAAATGCAAATTTAACAGGAGTTACAACGAGTCAAAAAGGGTATGAGTATGGAAATGCTTTTTTGTATGACTATGGAGATTTGAAAACAACAACTTTTCATGGAGCACTTCAATTTGATATTGATAAAAAATATGGTATTGCTTTAGAAGTAGATTATTCTAACTATTCGGTATCTGGACAGCAAGAGGCTTGGTATTTGCCAGAATTGCAAGGAGCCTTAAAAGGATATTATGTTTTTACTCCTCAATGGAAAGCAAGTAGTAAGTTGTTTTTTACTGGTGAGCGAGAAGCATTTGATACCATCACGCAGAGTTCGCAAACACTAGATAGTTATGTTGATTTGAACGTTCAGCTCGATTATCAGATAAATAAACAATGGTCTGCTTTTGTGAAAGGGAAAAATATTACCAATCAACCTTATGAACGTTGGCTAAATTATAATGTGCAAACAGCTCAGGGATTAATTGGCGTTCGTTACAATTTTGACTTTAAATAAAAACGAGAAGAAGAACTTACAGAGGTAATAAATCACAAAACCAGAAGCCTAAAGCAGCTTTGTTAGCGTCTTTGTCAGGGTTATTGTATTCACGATATACTTTTTCTCCAATGGTGAATTTTATAGGATGTTGAAAAATAGGTCCATCGTAACAAAACGTATGAAATTCTCCATTTTCTCCACAAGGGTCAACGTTTTCAGGTAAATCGTTGATGAAATTATCATCGATTTCCCTGCCAACAAAAGATTCATCCAGTAAATTAGCTTTTGTACAAACGACAATGGCTTTGAATCCTAAACGAATAAATTCAGAAATAATAACTTTCGTGTCCTTTTTCCATAAAGGGAAATGGCATTTGATGTTATGTATCTGCAATTGTTTTTCTCTATAAATTCTTAAATCTTCTAAGAAAATATCCCCAAAAGCACAATTTGAATAACCTTCTGAGGTTAAATCAACAATAACTTGATTCATTAACTTATTGTATTCCTCCATAGAGGGTTCCTTAGGAAGTTCAATGACTTTAAGAGGAATTCCTATAGCATTTGCCTGTTCTATCAATAATTCTTTCCTCAAGCCGTGCATTGAAACTCTGTTAAAATGACCATTTACAGTTGTGAGTAATTTCTCTATAGAAAAGGCATTATTTTGTAAAAGGTAAAATAAAGCCAATGAAGCATCTTTACCGGAACTCCAGTTGAAATATGTTTTTAAAGACATTAGTTGTCAAATTTTTTCTTAGTAATGGTTTTACCTAATGTTTTATTGTTGACAAACCCTCTAACAGTTCTATAAAAGAAATACAAAGTAAAAATGCTAACACCGATTACTTCAATAGATTCAAATTTAATTCCAACATTAAAAATTAATGATACTACAAAAGCAGCACTTAGTATAATAGAAATAATGCTTGTTGGGGTTGTTTTAAAAAAAACTTCTTTATGTCTTTCCGTTAGTTTGTGATCGCCAATAGATACAAAGAATCTTCCATAACCAAATGTGGGAGGAGGGTCGAATATAGTAACGTATTCATATTCTATATATTCTGACTTTTTGATGGTAGGTGTTTCATGAAATTGCGATAAAATCATTGCTGTTTTATATCCATTTATTCTGGATACGTATTGTGCTGTTTTACCATGCCCTTCTAATTGGTAAATCCATTCACCTTTATCAGCATATATTTTATAAGATTTCTCTGCTGCATTTTTTTTGAGAATTCGACCTATTAATATGCTAAAGGAAATAGTGACTATTAAAAGAAAAAGCATTAATGAGCCTGCGAAAAAGTTTTTGCGAAAGGCAATAAAACATAAAGGCAAGATAATTAAAGCCATACTTATAAAAACAATAAAAGCCTCACGATACAATGAGTAGTACACTTTTTTTGTTCTATTGAAAATGGCTGTTTCAGTAGGATTGGATAATCTATAATTTTGATTGTATGATGTTTCCATATAGGCACATTAATTATAGATGATCATCCCAATCTTTAACATTTGGTTTTCCAAGTTTGCCAACACTTTTAGCGACTAATGTTGCTACTGTAGCGTCACCAGTAACATTAATAGTAGTGCGAAGCATGTCTAACGGTCGGTCAATGGCAAAGATTAAGGCTAAACCTACCGCTAAGCGTTCGGAAGGAAACCCAACACTTTCCAAAACGATAACTAACATTACCATACCAGCCCCAGGTACAGCAGCCGAACCAATAGAAGCAAGTAAGGCAGTCAAAATAATATTTAGCTGATTAGAAAAAGTAAGCCCTTCAGGCCATAGAACTTGCATAATGAAAACAGCAGCTACGGCTTGGTATAGACTGGTTCCATCCATGTTTATGGTAGCGCCGACAGGTAGTACAAAACTAGAAACTTCTTGATCGACTCCAATATGTTCTTCTACACGTTCCATAGTTACAGGAAGGGTAGCGGCACTAGAGCTTGTCGAGAAAGCTAATAATTGAGCAGGGCTTAATTGTTTTAAAAACCAAATAGGAGATTTTTTGGTATATAAAGAAATTGCTGAAATATAAACTAAAACCATCAATACTAACCCTAGTATTACTGTACCAGCATATCGTAATAATGCTAATAGAATATCAGGGTCATCTGCCGTAACGATAACATTAGCAAGTAGTGCAAATACAGCAAATGGTGCTGCTAGCATAATTAAGTCAACCATTTTTAATACAACACTATTAAGGCTGTCAAAAAACTGTTTTAAGGTTTTACTTTCTTTTTCAGGAACTAAAAGCATAGCGATTCCCATAAAAATAGCAAAGAATATTACTTGCAACATTAGCTTATTGTTTGACATAGCAGCCACCACATTTTGAGGTACCATGTCTACTAAAAACTGTAAGGGGCCTTGTCGTTGTTGTTTACTGGCTTCCGAAATTCGAGCACTAATTTTAGAATTAGAAGCATATGTTTCGGTTAATTTTTCGACGGTAGCTTCCGTTATATTAGCGCCAGGTTGTAAAACATTAACCAATGTTAGTCCTATAATGATGGCAATAATGGTGGTAGTTATATATATTAAAATAGTTCTACCTCCAATACGTTTGAATTTTGAGATGTCTTTAAGGTCAGAAATTCCTTTAATTAAAGAGGCTAGAATAAGGGGTACAGCGATCAGTTTTAATAGATTGATGAAAATAGTACCAATTGGGGCAATCCAGTCTTTTGTGAATTCTTTACCCCAGGGAGTTAGAGTCATCGTATAGCCAAATAATACCCCTAAGAGCATTCCGATAAGTATTTGCCAGTGTAGTGCTAGTTTCTTCAATCGTAAAAGTATTGAGTGAGACTACAAAGTACAAAGATTCTATAGAAAAGACTTAATGCTTTAGACTCTAAAAACTACTTATATTTTTGACTGATATGTATACAAATCAAAGTAGCGACCTTTGGCATCAAGGAGTGAATCATGACTTCCTTGTTCGACTATATTTCCTTCTTCGATGACCAAAATTTGATCTGCTTTGCGAATTGTACTAAGTCTATGTGCAATTACAATGGTAGTACGCCCTTCCATTAAATGCTCTAAACTTTTTTGAATCATTAATTCACTTTCAGTATCAAGGTTAGACGTTGCCTCGTCTAAGATTAGAATTTTAGGGTCAGCTAAAATAGCTCGGGCAATAGCCAAACGTTGACGTTGTCCTCCGGAAAGTTTTACACCACGTTCTCCGATTAAGGTTTCTAGGCCATCTTCGAAGCGATCGGTAAACTCACTAACATAAGCTGCTTTTATCGCCTTTTCAATAGCTACTTTAGAAGCATTAGGTTTTCCGAAAATAATATTTTCAAGTATAGTTCCTTCAAAGAGGAATTCATCTTGAAGAACCACACCTAAATTTTTTCGATAAGAACTTAATTTTAGTGTACTAATATCATGCTCATCGATACTTACAATACCTTCGGTAGGTTTTAAGAAAGAAGCAGCTAAACTAGCAATAGTCGATTTTCCTGAACCAGAAGAACCAACTAAAGCGGTTACAGTACCTTTTTTAGCTTCTAGATTGATATTATGAATTACTTCTTTACCTTCTTCGTATGCAAATCGCACATTTTTGAACTTTATATTACCGTCAATCTTATTTAATTCTGTAGCACGTTCAGGTAAATCATCTTCAGAAGTAATATTCATTAATTCTTCAGTACGCTCTAACCCAGCAAATGCTTCAGTAATTTGGCTTCCAATATTACTCATTTGTAAAATCGGTGCTACCATAAAACCAAGTAACATAATAAATGATAGGAAATCTCCTCTAGAGATTATGTCATTCATCATGTAATAACCGCCAATTCCCATAATGCCAGCAGTTGCCACACCCAAGAGAAAGGTAGAAGAACTACTCATTAAAGCCGTTGCAGTTAAACTCTTTTTTACGTTTTCAAAGATATCTAGCGTTCCTTTTTCGAATGTTTTTTGTTCTTGTTTTTCAGCATTGAATCCTTTGATCACTCTTACACCAGCTAAGGTTTCTGTCAAACGCCCTTTAACTTGAGCATTAATGACGGTTCGCTTCTTAAAAATAGGACGAATCTTTTTAAATGCTTTTAATGCGATAATTCCAAAAATAGAAACAGGTATCAAAACAAATAGTGTCATAGAAACACTGATACGAAGCAATAAAATTAATGAGACAATAGAGGCAAAGGACCCTCCGATTAATTGTACCAATCCAGTTCCTATTAAATTTCTAACCCCTTCAACATCGCTCATAATTCGAGATACCAGAGCCCCGGATTTTTGATTATCAAAAAAGGAAATAGGTAGGGATAATACTTTTTCTTGAACTTTTACTCTTAATTCACGGATGAGGTATTGCGCTTGTACACTCAATATTCGTGTTAATAAGAAAGAGGTACTTGCTTGTAAAATAATAGCCAAAATAACACCACCAATAAGCCACCAAAGCATCTCGATGTCTTTTTTAACAATGACATCATCAATCAAATATTTACTAGCCATTGGTAAAACCAAACCGGATAGTCTGCTAATGATGATCAAAAATAGACCTATGAAAACTAGTTTTTTTCTAGGCCAAATGATTTCTTTAAAAGCTTTGCTTAGGTTGTATTTTTTATTGATGTTTTTACTCACAGTTCACAATAATGAAAAATTCTATTTACAAAATGACGAATTAAATAAAGAGTACTATCAGCTATTAACTAAGTTTTAACCAGTTTTTGCAATAATGATTCTAATAATAGTTAAATAGCTATTAATGCTTAAAAAATATTAATTTGATAACTAGCTTCAAACTCATTAGAAGGTGCTAAGGAAATACTTCCTTCTTTATCAAATAAATTTTGTGTGCTTTCTACTGTGTCGGCATGACCAATCCAAGGTTCGATACAAATAAAAGGAGCCTTAGGGGCTGCCCAAATACCTATAAATGGAAAGTCGTTAAATGAGACTTCTAAAAGTTTGCCTTCAGGACCATTTAAACCTATTGTTTTAGATTTTAAATGTTTAAAAACTAATGCATCTTCTTCAAATAAATCTTCAGTAACTTGTAGTTTGTCTGAATTTTCTAATACCGTTTTGGTTTCCCCAGTAATTAAACCATCATTATTTAAAAAATAGCGTTTATCCGTTTCGTTTTCAGAAAATGATAAAAAGTAATCTTCATGATTTGTTCCTGCTTCAAGAATATTATAGGCTGTGTGTCCTCCTATAGAAAATGGAAGAGGTTCATTACTTACATTGGTAACTTTATGATTAATAATTAGACTTTTCCCTTCTAAAGTATAAGTTACTTCTAATACAAACTGAAATGGGTAAACCTTTAAGGAAGTTTTTGTAGCCGCTAGGGTAGCCGTTATTTGAGAATCACTTACTTTTTCAATAAACCACTCATTACTGCGTCGAGCAAAACCATGTCTTCCTAATTTATACTTTTTTCCGTTATGGATATAGGCATTATTTTTTAAATTACCGACAGTAGGAAATAGGATAGGGGCTTGGCCGTTCCAAAATGTAGGGTCTCCTTGCCATAACATCTCAGTATTGGTTTCTTTATTGAAAAGGCTTATCATTTCCCCTCCTAAATTTTTGATGGTTACTTTTAGAAAAGTGTTTTCTATTGTTGTCATGAAAATAAAGTATTAGGATTTAGAAGAGACTTTTAATGGTATTACAAAAGGGTATTATACCTATAGTTTGCTTCAAAGTAGTTTATTATTACAATTGTTTTAAGAGCCTATCCTGGGATAATTTACTTCTTAAATCGTTTGTTAAAATTTTTATCTCCTTTAGTTTTTGGTTTTTTATATTTTTTCGCAATCTCTCTTCGGTAACTACCTCCCAGATTTTCTTTTTTATTTTTGTCTTTCTTTTCATGAAAAGAAGCTCCTTTTTCAGGTCCTTTACTTCCTTTTCTACGACGGGTCGTATCAATTTCCTTTATTTTAGGACGTTCTTCAGGAGTTAGTTCTGTAGATATTTCAACATCTGTAGGGAAAGGTAATTGAGTTACCTTCATTTGCATTAGTTTTTCAATATCTTCCAGGAACAAACTTTCTTTCGTCGTAGTCATAACAATGGCATGCCCTTTTTTTTCGGCACGCCCTGTACGTCCAATCCTGTGGATATAATTCTCGGGGTAAGTAGGTGTATCAATATTGATAACGTGACTGACACTTTCTATATCAATACCACGTGCCATCACGTCAGTGGCTACAAGAATACGTTTTTCACCTGCTTCAAATTGTTTAATACTTCGTTCTCTATAGTTTTGTGTTTTATTAGAATGTATTACAGCAATTTGTTCATGGAAATGCATTTGGATTCCTTCGAAAATACGATCGACCATGCGTTTATAACTTCCAAAAACAATAACCTTATGAAAAGTTTCTTTATCTTCCAGTAGGTGCTGTAATAAATTTAATTTGGTATAAAAATTTTGAACCTGGTATCCTTCCTGAGTAATATTTGCAAGTGGAGTTCCGCTTAAGGCTACCGAAATGGTAATAGGACTAACAAACGAATCTTTAATGATATTCTCAACTTTTTCAGTCATTGTAGCAGAGAATAAGATACTTTGCCTTTTTACAGGCAGTAATTCAATAATATTTTCTATTTGAAACTTAAAGCCTAGATCAAGCATTACATCTACTTCATCAATGATAAGTTTTTGAATCGTTTTTAAATTAACAGCTTTTGCTAATGCTAAATCATATAATCGACCAGGAGTAGCAACAATTATATCACAACCTTCTACTAAGGCTTTTTTCTGTGTGTTGATATTGGTTCCTCCATAAATACCTAGGGTTTTGTGATTTTGGTATTTAGCTAGTTTTTCTACTTCATCTACTACTTGATTTACAAGTTCTCTTGTAGGGACCATGATCAAAACACGAGGTAAGCGTTTATCACTATAGGGTAACATACGTAAGATGGGTAACGAATAGGCTAATGTTTTACCAGTACCTGTTTGGGCGATACCTACTACATCTTTCCCAGACATGATCACAGGAAATGAATCCTTTTGGATAGGTGTAGGAGTTTTAAACCCTAAATCATCTAAAGCGTTTAGAAGAGGTGTATTTAAATTTAAATCAGAAAAATTCACTAGAAAAAATTTGAATACAAAGGTAGGCTATAATATGATATTAAACAGACCTTAGGTTATAGTGAAATGTGACCTTTTATGAAAATTAGTTTATCGCCTAAATAATGTTTAATAAGGTGTGTTTTAGATAAAGCTTACTTACTTTTTCTTTGTTCTTCAGGAGTAGAGGCGTTGTACCCAAAACCTTCAATATTTACATTAATGTTTAAACTATGAAGGATGTATCCTATCATAGCGAAATGATGAATCATATGGCTATTAGCATGAGATAATACACTTTCTAATGTATAGTTAATCTCTGTATTACCTTGTCCAAGATTATCTGTGACATGAACAAGATAGTTTGTATTGATGTCTTTAAAACGAAAAAGTGTTTCTTGTATGTTTTGAATTAAGTCTTTTGCTGCATCAATATTAGTAGCAATGGTATTATCTCTTTTTCTTGCGGTTAAATCGATTTTATTTCCATCCAATCCGTCGATCAAGCAATTAAAGAAATCCAAAGTATGTCTAAGGTGAGATCCTATACTAGAAAAGAAAGGACCAACAGATTCGTTGACATACGTTTCTACATCGATTTGTGTTAAAAGTTCGTTAGCTTGGTTTAAGTTATAGTTAACGGCAGCGATTATTTCTTTATTCATATCATTAAATATACATTAATGTCGTTAGCATCCTAGGATACTTTCATGATTTATATCGATATTTTTGAGTCGTTTGTCTAATCTAGGAATTGCTTTTGTGAAGTAATACTTCTATATTTGGAGTGCTCTAAACTTAAAAATCCCCTATGTACAAGCAATTTTTACTACTTAGTAGCCTTATTTTAATCGTAAAAGTCCAAGCGCAAGTTTCATGTGATGATGCTTTCAGTCCTGCAAGTTATAGTATAGCTCATACTGAAAATGCATACGAGTCTACCAATATGGAGCACGTTCAAGAATGGTCGGAAAAAGCGTTAGAAACTTTCTCTGAAGTAGAATCTATAACTATCGATTGTGAATGTAACGAAGCAGCAGATTATGCTTATAAAGGGTATTCAGCAGCAGAAAAATGTTTAGATCAAAGTTCATGGGAAGAAGCAAGATTTTATTCAAAACGAGCTATGGAAAGTGCTAAACAAATGATGAATGCATTGTCTCTATGTAGTAATATGTCGGTAGACGATATAATGAACTTTAAGGGGGAAAGTAGAGCCGCCGCTAGATCCAATCAATATGATAACGATTATGAAGCATCTAATCGTTCTTCTAGCAATGATAACTATTCCACTTACGGAGAGCGACAAATTCAGAATAATGAGATAGAACAACAAAAACAAGATCTATTAAATAAACAAAAAACGTTATTAGAAGAACAACGACGTATTCAACAACAACTTGCTAAACAGAAGTTGTTAGAAGAAAAGCTGAGAAGAGAAAGAGAAACTGAATTGTTACGTCAGAAAAAAGTAAAGATTAATGCTGAAACGGCAATTAATAATATAAAGAAGAACTACGAAAAGCTTTTACACTCTATAGGTTGCGATGTAAACTTGAATGAGTTACGCGTTAATTTTTATCGAGAAATTGAAGATATTAACAGTGAAAATTTATCTGATACTAAAACATTTTATGTGGATCGTGTAAATGAAATAGCAGAGAAGTTTGCGTTAAAGTTTGCAGACTGTTTATCAAAACAATAAAGATATAAACCGATGATATCAGTAGGAGAGGCATTACAAATTATTGAAGGTAATGCTGTGTGTGGTGATGTTATATCGATACCAATTACAGAAGCTTTAGGTTACGTTTTAGCAGAAACGGCTATTTCGAAGATAAACATGCCGCCATTTCGTCAATCTGCAATGGATGGATATGCTATAAATATCTTGCCGAATATTGATAAGTATATACTTAAAGGAGAAATAAAAGCAGGTGATTCGCATAGTTACGAATTGAAACCAGGAGAGGCTATTCGTATTTTTACAGGGGCTTCAGTCCCTAAAACAGCTAATGCTGTGGTTATGCAAGAAAAAGTCAATCGCCTTGATGATGCTAAAATTTCTTTACAAGAATCGCCAATTATAGAACAAAACATAAGACCCAAAGGAGAACAGTGTACCGTGGGACAAGAAGTAGTATTGCCTAAGACATATCTTAATCCAGCTGCCTTAAGTTATTTAGTTAGTGTAGGGGTAAATGAGGTGAAGGTATATAGTAAACCAAAGGTTGCTATAGTCGTAACAGGCAGTGAACTGATAGATATAAATACTCCTTATCAAGATGGGAAAATATATGAGAGTAATTCTATTTTATTAAAATCAGAGCTTCTTAAACTTGGTATTAAAGACATTACTGTTTTAAAGGTAGAAGATAATTATGAAGCTACTAAGAAAACTTTACAAAATGCTTTAAGTGTTAATGATGTAGTTTTAGTTAGTGGAGGTATTTCTGTTGGTGATTACGATTTTGTTGGGAAAGCTTTGAAATCTCTAGGTACAAAAGAATTATTCTACAAAATCAAGCAAAAGCCAGGTAAACCCTTATTTTTTGGTAAAAACAATAACAGTTTTGTTTTTGGATTACCGGGTAATCCAGCTTCGGCATTAACTTGCTATTACATGTATGTTCTTCCATTACTTAAGAAGTATATAGGATATAGCGATATTCATTTAAACAGAAAGCATCTATCTATTTCTCATGATTATATGGTAAAAGGAATTAGAGCTCAATTTTTAAAAGCAGTTGTTGAAGGTAAAGAGGTGACAGTAATGCATCAGCAAAGTTCTGCTATGATTTCAGCATTTATAGATGCGAATGCATATATCTATCTTCCTGAATTTAGTGAGGAGCTAAAGAAAAATGACTCCGTTGAGGTTATCTTGTTTTAGTAATTTAAATATTAATTAAAGGCATATTGATAACTACTCGGGTACCATTACCAGGTTGCGAATTAATAAAAATACGGCCGTTAATATATTCCATACGTTCTTTCATAAAGAATAGTCCCATACCGCCTTCAGAACCACCTTTAGGTTTTTTGGCTATTTTATTTTTGTCAAAGCCCTTACCATTGTCAGTAACAGTAATACTCAACATTTCTTCACTAGTCTTCATAGATACTATGATATATGGAGCTTTAGAATACTTTATGGCGTTATTTATACTTTCTTGAGTAACTCTATATAGATTTGTTTCAACTAATGTGTCAAAGCGTAGCTCTTTCGAAGCATCATTAGAAAATATAATTTCAGCTTTGCTGAATTTATTTAGTTGAGTTACCATTTTATTGATAGCAGTTACAATTCCATAATCTAATAATTCGGGAGGAGTAAGGTTAAAAGTAGCCATACGCACTCCTAAGATTATATTTCGAGTCTGTTCTTTTAAAATATTTATTTTATCAGGTAACGATTCTGTATTGTTGAGGTTTAAAGATTCTATATTGAATTTTAAAGCAGTTAACATTTGACCAATACTATCATGGATATCTTTAGCAATACGCTTTCTTTCTTCTTCTTGTGCTTCGACGATAAGGCTTGCTTTAGATTTTTGTAAAGCAGTTTCGTTTTTCAATTTTTCTTCTCTAAGAGCTTCAATATTTTCTTGAGCCTTTCTTCGTTTCGAGATATCTAAACATACCATAAGGTATTCAGTAACACCTTCATTTTTGATTATCGGGAAAACAGATATATCTAACCACTTTATATCACTGTTCTTTATGGAAACAGCATATTCATGATTCAGTATATTTCCTTTTTTTGAATCAATAAGCCCTTGAAGCTCTCTTAAGTTACTTTCTGATAGTCCTAGGTTTTCATAAATCACATGATTTTGATTGGGCTGTTTGGCAATCATATCATTCATGCGTTTTCCTGCAGAGATAATACCCCCTTTTTTATCAATACGTGCAAATAATAGCGTTTGGTTGATTGCTTTTTGAAGTAGTTGTAATTCTTCTAAGGTTTCGTTCTTTTGTTTTACCGCTAAATTAGCTCGATTAGCCATAGTAACTGCCTTTTCATTACTATTGATAAGCTGCTTCAAGGTATTTTGCATTTTTCTAGCTGCAGGTTTGAAGAGAAGGAATATTTCAGCTATTAATATAAAAAGGACTAAAGCAAATGTAGTTAGCTCTAGAGTTTTTATTTGGCCTACTTTATCCTCAGCATAAGTTTCATAAATATTAACATAATCGTTCATGTTTTTTAGAAACTCAGGTTCAGCAAGTAAGAATTCTTTAATGTTTTTCTTCGTTTCGACTTCGTCTGAACCAATCTTATCTTGAATCTTTTGAGAAAGATCTACTAGTCGATTGATTTGAATATCGACTTTTTCGAACTTCTCTTGTAGTTGTCTTTTTCCTGGTGAATGATCTAAACTTTTAAGGTTATTTTTTAGTAAAAAGTGAGCTTGTTTCCATTGATTAGTATCTTCTTCCAGTTCTTTGTTGTTGTCACGTGTGATTTCTAAAGGAGAATTCCAAAGTAAAATAGTTTTGCTAATTTTTTGACTTAGCATACGTTGCCTACCTGCAATATTGATGATAGTTGCATCATAATCATTTCTAGACAATGCGCCTTGTATGAATATTTGGCTAAGAAGTACTAAGAAAGCAATTAATCCCAAAGCGATCATATAGATCTTTCTTATGGAGTTAAATGTCTTTTTATCTAAAGTTTCTGTCATGGTTTAAGCGAGTGCTTGTTGAATTAAAGAAAGACCTTTTTCTGTATATTGTATTTGTAATGCTGCGGCATGACCTTTTTTAGACATTTTTTTCCAAGTTTTTTGTACAATATCGATTACTTTTTCATCCGTATGTTTAATACGGAAAGCTTCATAGTAATGTTTTAAAAAAACAAGGCATACAACATCTTCCAGGCACTGAGTTTCCTCATTACGCTTTAACTGTTTTTTTTGAAGTAAAAAACTAACAGCTTCTATCGACTTATGGTCATAACCGAGTTCGGTCATGATTTCTCCTGTTTTTACTGCGTGAAACTTCTTTAATTCGGAACGCCATAAAAGGTAGCCTTTTCGATTCATTGGGTAATTAGAGCGAGGGCTTTCCCATCGGCAAATATGTTGAGCTCTTACAGCAATTTTTAAAATATCGGTTGCATTTGGTTTGAACATATCTAGCATTTCACTCATGCGTTGACCATAGATAAGTTCTTTTGGTAATTCTTTATTATCTATAATCTCTTTATTAGGGTCTTTACTATTTGCTGCATCTATAGCTACAAAAGTCTTTTTAAGTAATTCCATATCCATAATACAAATTTAAGAATCTTTTGTTTAAAGGCTTTTAGCGGTAAAGCTTTGTTTTATTTTAGAGAAAACCTTGTTAAGTGGAAAGTAAAAAGGCTGCCGTAAGGCAACCTTTTAGATATCAATATTTATGTAAATAAATAGTTGGTAACAGTGTTATTGATTATTTTACTTACTCAGTAAAACCTACATAAACAACGTCGTTTTCTATCTTTACAGGATATGTAGCAATGGCATCCATATCACCATTTAAGTTTTCTCCATTTTCTAAAGAGAATGTTTTTTTATGTAAAGGACAAGCAACTTTAGGAATCCCTTTATCGTCTCCGATCATACCTCTACTTAATACCATTTCCATTTTGTGTGGGCAAAGGTTTTGACAAGCATACCATTTACCTTCACGAGCAAAGTTAAAAACAGCAATTTGTTTGTTTTTGTATTTGATACAAGCCCCTCCATCTTTAGGGAAATTTGATGCTTTTGCAGCTTCAAACCATACTTTTACGTCATTGGTATCTACTGTCTTATAATTATCTAAAATGTTTTCCATGTTTTTTGAGTACTAATATAATGAACAATAATCTTGGAAAAGTAGTGCTACACTGTTGCTGTTTTATATACGCTGAAATCAGTAAAGTGCAACACTACAAGGTACTACTAACTATACCTCGTTCCGATAGCTATCGGTTTACTTCCAAGGTTCTGGCATTTTTTGATCCCTTAGAGGAACGAAAACTAAATTATCATCATCGTCTTCTGAGTTTACAAAATGATTGAAACGCTTCATCATCTCAGGGTCATTAATTGCTTGAGTCCACTCACACTCAAACTTATTAACAAGAGTTTGCATTTCTTTATCTAAATCATCGGCGATTCCTAAAGAATCTTCAATAATTACTTGTTTCAAGTATTCTATACCTCCTTCTAAACGATCTTGCCAAGCAGCGGTACGTTGTAAAGGTTTTGCAGTACGCATATAGAACATTAAATAACGGTCTAAATATTTTATTACAGTTTCGTTATCGATTTGTTCTGCTAATAATTCAGCATGTCTTGGAGTAGCACCACCATTACCACCAACATAAAGGTTCCAACCACCATCAACAGCAATTAATCCGAAATCTTTACCACGTGCCTCAGCACATTCGCGGATACATCCAGAAACTCCTCCCTTAATCTTATGAGGTGAACGCATTCCTCTATATCTGTTTTCTAGTTCAATACCAAAACTAACACTTTCGTCCATTCCGTAGCGACACCATGTAGAACCTACACAAGTCTTTACAGTACGTAATGATTTACCATAAGCATGACCACTTTCAAAACCGTGTTCTACTAATTCTTTCCAAATTAGTGGTAATTGATTTAATGTAGCACCGAACATATCTATACGAACACCACCAGTAACTTTAGTATATAAGTCGTACTTTTTAGCAATTTCACCAAGTGCAATTAACTTATCCGGGGTAATTTCTCCTCCCGGAATACGAGGTACTACTGAATAAGTTCCATTACGTTGAATGTTAGCAAGAAATCTATCATTAGAATCTTGGATAGTATCTTCTTTATTGGCTGTATCAGCATGTATTGTTGCCATTAACGAAGCAACTAAAGGCTTACATAATTCACAACCATGTCCACCATTTCCATGATTATCTAATACTTCATCAAAAGCTGTGTAACCTTTAACCTGAATAAGGCTATACAATTCTTGACGATTTTGATCAAAATGCTCGCAAACAGAATCTTTAACTTCACGTCCTAAAGATTTCAATGTTGCATCAACAAGGTCTTTAACCATTGGTTTACAACCACCACAACCAGTACCAGCTTTTGTGCAAGAAACAACATCGGCAAGATCATTAGCTTCACCACTTTCGATAGCGCCACAAATTTGACCTTTGGTAACACTTTCACAAGAACAGATTTGGGCATCGTCAGGAAGATCCATAACATCACCTAATAAACCTCCATCTTCACCTCCACGAGATCCTAAAATAAGGTCTTCAGGGTTTTCAGGAAGTTTCATTCCGTTAATGTAAATTTGATATAAAGAGTTGTAATCAGATGAGTCTCCAACTAAGATTCCTCCTAAAAGCTTAGAGCCATCTTTAGTTACATTAATTTTTTTATAAATTCCAGTACGTTTGTTTTCGAAAGTAATTTCGTCAACCTCTTCTTTAGCAAAATTTAAGGCGTCTCCAAAACTTGCTACATCTGTACCTATCAGTTTAAGTACTGTAGACATATCTATAGCAGAAGGCATTTCTGCTTCAGCATTTCCATTGATTTGTTGCACGACAACTTCAGCCATATCGTAACCAGGAGCTACAAGACCGTAAATCATACTGTTTAACAAAGCACACTCTCCAATAGCATAAATGTTGGGATCACTAGTTTCCATTTTATTGTTAACTACAATACCACCACGTGTCCCAATTTCTAATCCACATTCCTTAGCAACTTCATCACGAGGACGAATACCAGCAGATACCACTAGCATATCAACTTTTAGTTCAGTGTCATCAACATATTGTAATCCTTCGATAGCTTTATCACCTTGTAAAAATTGAGTTTGTTTAGATAGGTGAACTTTTAAACCAAGATCTTCAATTTTAGATTGTAGCATATCACTACCTCCTTGATCCAATTGTCTTGGCATCAATCTAGGAGCAAACTCTACTACATGAGCATTTAATCCTAAGTTTTTAACAGCATTAGCAGCTTCAAGTCCTAAAAGACCTCCACCTAATACAGCAGCCTCAGTTTTACCTTCAGCTTTTAACTTTTTAGCATAAGTTTCAGTAGCTTCTAAATCCTCTATAGTACGATACACGAATACACCTTCTTTTTCAATCCCTTGTATTGGAGGAACAAAAGCCGAAGAGCCAGATGCGAATACTAATGTGTCGTAATTGTATTTATCACCTCTATGATTTGCTACGGTTTTATTTTCGCGATCAACTTCAGTGATCATTTCAGATACATGAAGATCAATATTATTTTCTTCGTACCAAGAGGCAGTGGACATACTCAAATCCTCAGCTGTTTTACCGTCATAAAATTCACTTAAGTGAACACGGTCGTAAGCTCTACGTGGTTCTTCACCAAAAACAGTTAGTTTAAAATCTGAATAGTTAGGAAGGGCTACTAATTTTTCGCAAAATTTGTATCCCACCATTCCATTACCAATAACGATTATATGCTTCATAGGGATGTATTTATTCGGAACAAAAATACGTATAAATACTTAGGTGTGTAACTAGTTATACGTATTTAGAATAATTATTAAGTAGTTGCTATTTTTTAAGCGTTTGAGTTATCTTTTATTTAATTATTTTATGAATTATTGAATTCACTTATGAATTAGTTATTAAAGACAAAACCCTGAGAACGATTATTCTCCGGGTTTTGGTTTTTACAGTTAACAGATAACTGTAAAAATATTTATTATTGGTAATATCTAATCAAAAATATCTAAGCGGCTTCAGTTGCATCGATTTGTTTTTGTAAGTCTTCTAATTTCTGTTGTTCATCTTTAGCAGCTTGTTCTTCTTCAGGTGTGAATTTTACAAGTAACCCTAAGAAACCTACTGACGCTACGATGAAACCAAAGGCGAAGAAAGCCTCTTGTAGACTTGATCCACTTCTTAGCAAGTATTGTGCGTATAATACAGCACCTACATTACCACCAGCACCTACAATACCAGATACGGCACCTAAAGCTTTTCGGTTGATAAATGGTACTACAGAGTATGTAGCTCCTTCTGCCATTTGTACAAATAGAGAGAAAAATACCATAGATGCAATGGCTAAGCCAAGTACATTCATTTGAGAGAATAATAATAAGGCAATACCCTCAGCTACAACTACGTAAACCAAAATTTTAACACGTCCATTTAGTCCTGAGTTTTTACCAAATTTATCAGCAATCCATCCGCCGGTAGACCTCGCAAATAGGTTCATAGCTCCGAAGAAAAGTACTACAAGACCCGCAGCCTCTTGACTTAAACTAAATTTTTCTTGATAATAAGTAGAAGCTTTACCTGTTACGAATAACTCCATACCGAAACATCCAGCATACATAAAGAATAATATCCATACTCTTTTGTCAGATGCAGCAGTTAAGAATAGGCCTTTTTCTCCTTTTTTAACTTGTGGTCTTTCTTCTGGTAAGTCAGTATAATTTCCTTTTGGTGAATCGGTAGTGTATTTCCAGTATAAGAATGCAACGACTAACATAATGATTGCAGGGACGTACATTGCTATTCTCCAGTGAGAATTAGCTTCGGCTAAACCAAATGCTAATACACCAGAAGCAATCATTGGCATAACGGCGTTAGTAACACCTCCACCCAGGTTACCCCAACCAGCTGTTGTTGCATTTGCGATACCAATAACATTTGGTGCAAACATTACAGAAGTGTGGTATTGAGTGATCACGAAAGAAGCACCGATAACACCTATAGCTAATCTAGAAATTAAATAAGTTTCCCAAGTTGTTGCAAAAGAAGAACCAGCAACAGCTATGGCTCCAAAAATTAATAAGTAAACGTAACTTTTTCTAGGGCCAATTTTATCACAAAGAGATCCGATAATTAGACGAGCAAAAATAGTTACACCAACAGAAGCTATAAAAGCTATTGTAGTTTGTTCTTTAGTTAGTCCTAAATCAGGAGCAATAGTAGATTTCATTAATGGTGCATGTGCAAACCATCCGAAAAAACATAAAAAGAAAGCAATCCAGCTCAAATGAAAAGTTCGCATTTGGACGCTTTTAAAATCGGTAAGGTTAATTTTAGTAGCCTTACTAGTACTTAGTGAATTCATAATTAGGGAGTATTAAATAAGTATTTGTACGTATTACGAGGGTGCGAATATATAAAAATCTACGTATACATACGTATTAATACTTATTTTAATAAAAAAAAGCCTCAATCCGAAGACTGAGGCTTTTAACTCTAACAATTATTTATGATCGAACTAATTAATAATATTTACTATTTAGCTTCTTTTTTCCACTTGAATAAGTTTGGTTTGATCACTAACATAGTCCATGCCCAAGCTTGGAAATCGCTTGCTAAATCTGCATTCGCAATACCTCTGTCATTGATAAAGTCATCATCTAAGAATGCTTGAGAGTAACCAACCAATAATGTTGCTCCTTTTACGATAGGTGTTTTAAATACTAAATCAATTTCAGTACCGAAAGTGTCAGCAAGAGAATCGTTGTCTTCTGCAGCTAAGAATTGGTGAGCTTTAACCAATAGGGTAGATTTTGCTCCAGTTTTAAATACTACTTTAGCATTTATATCCTGTAATCCATTTTGATTTGCGTGATTACCTACATAAAAATAATCCATAAATCCATTAAACTTGTGGTTTGTTCCAAATAAAGGGAAAAAGGCTTCGTTTTCGTCTCCTGTAGAAGGGTCGTTTCCACTAATATATTCGTACCCTAGGCCAAATAAAGTTTTACCTGGTTTATATGTTAAATCTATTCCTCCTAAGAAACCAGAAACATCTGTATTGTCATTACCAATAGTACCAAATTGGTAGTAGGCATTAGCACTTGCGCCAAATGCACCTTTTTTATATTTTAAATGTGTTCCAGAAGTGTATCTTCTTGTAGTCCCTGGGAATGAGTCTCCACCTGTAGGTCCCGATGTGTCTTGAAAGCTATTACCTAAAAATAAAAAGCTTCCAGTGAATGAGTCAGAAAATTTATTATTTATGTGTAAAAAACCTAAGCCTTTATATCTAAATACAGGAGATCCTCCACCTACTGGAGTAAATTGATTACCTACATTTGAGGCTCTATTTTGATTCCATCCGAAACCTGCGTCTATTTTTAGTCCGTTATCAACAAATTTCAATACACCAACATCATGAGTTCTTGCCTGTTGTGCCCATCCTAAACCACCTAAGATTCGTTGATCATCGTAAGATAAAGGTTGGCGACCAATTTTGGCAGAAAACCCTTTTCCTAAGTCTAATTGTGCCCAAGCTTCTTGGATACGTGTAGATTCACCACCGACAGGGCTAATTTGTTGTCTGTCTCCCCATACACTTACATCTTGAATAGATAAATAGGTTGTGATTTTTTCAGTTTTGTATTTGAATTTAATAGCAGATCTTTGAGAGATAAAAGCACCTGGCTCTGCACTTGAAGCAATAGGAGCTCCAAACCCGTTTAAGATTTCAGCACGAGGTCTGATTTCAGCGTCAATCGATAATTCTTGTGCACCTACACTGTATAATCCTAATACAGCTAAGGCTCCAGTAAGTAAATGTGATTTTTTCATATTAAATAGTTGTAGTTATCTAATGATTACATGACAAATATAAGTATTAATACTTAAGTATTACTTAGTTTTTTAAAAAAATAAATAAATCATTAGTTATGAAGACTTAAGTAAAAGTTTTTTGTTAAATTAATGTACTTAGTTATTTTTGTAATGTAAGTGTAAAGATATATGGATAAATTTAAAATACTTCTTGTTGACGATCATTCTCTTGTAAGAGACGGTATAAAGTCATTATTAGCAGATCAAGTGGGCTTGGAAGTTATTGGTGAAGCTTCTGATGGGGAAGAGGCGATACAGTTTACTGCTGAATTGAACCCTGATTTATTGATATGTGATATTAGAATGCCTAACATGACAGGAATAGAGGCGGTATCAAAGTTGTCAAAAGAGTTTTTGGCTACAAAGTTTATTATGTTGTCGATGCATGATTCGGAAGAGTACATACTGCAGTCCGTGCAAGCAGGCGCGCATGGATATTTGTTAAAGGATGCTGGTAAAGAGGAATTTTTAAAAGCAATACAAACAGTTAAAGAAGGAGGTAAGTATTATAGTGGAGATGTTTCTTCTATACTTGTGAATAGCCTTATGGGAGGATCAACCCCTTCTAATAATATTTTAGATACCCCAACGAAAGAAGAAGAAGTAGTTTTTACTGATGAGCCTCCTGTAAATGTGAATTTCAATTTGACCAAAAGAGAGCGTCAAATATTAGAAAAAGCTGTAGCAGGTTACAGTAATAAAGAGATTGCAGAAGCTTTAGGTATTAGTAAAAGAACAACCGAGGTGCACCGTTTTAATTTGATGAAGAAATTAAATGTAAAAAATATTTTAGACCTAAGTAATAAGGCTCGTAAGTATGGTTTAATATAATTTATATCATAAAATTGAAATTAAAAAAGGTTCATTTGATATCAAATGAACCTTTTTTAATCCCATATTGTGAGGTAAATTCTCTGTGTCTTACCTAGCATTTAAAAAATAATTTTCAGCTACATTCCTTGTATGGTTTTATCGGAAGGTAGTTTTAAATTAGCTAAGTTAGTTTATAAGGCAGTGTATTGACCAGTAATAACATTGTATAAACTGGTAATGCTGTTTGCTAGTCCCATTATTTTAACTAGTGGGAGTTTGTTGTTTAAGAAAGCCTTTTTGTCTTCTTCAATTTGTTGAAACAACCCAAGTATTTTACCTATATTTTCTTCAATAGCGAAAGTGTTTAAATCGTTTATTAGCAACCAGTTTAACGATTCATTCATTTCTTTATATATGTCTTCTACATTGTGGCATATAGGTTTTGAATCTAAATTTTCTTTTCTATAAAGACGGCAAGCGGTATAGTAAAGACATAGTTTTTGAGATAGCATTCTTTGTTTTCCTGCAATGTTAACAGTTTCAACCTTTAATTGTTCTTGAGGATTGTGGTTTTCGTATTCATGTGTATACTTAGATTCCTCTTCTATAGCTAATACTACTTGATGACATTTTGTAAGTAGTTGAGATGCGTTGTCCATAACTGCTGCTACTTTATGTAGCGAATGCTCTCTAAGTGTTTTTTTGAAAACTTCCCATTGAACCTTCTCTTTTTTTAATGTTGTTTTGACTTTAATAGAAGTTTCTTTGCTATTAGATTCTAGGATGGCTAAGTTTCTTTCGAATAGCTGAATGCTAGAGTTAAATTCCTTTGTTAATTCAGGACCATGTGACCCTGCTAACTTAAGTAGGTATAATTTAGTAATACGTTGTGATAACATTCTTTGCTTTCCTGATATATTAGTAGCCTTCCCGTAGCTAATATTGCCAAATGTAAAATTCTTTGCGTGTAGGTTAATAGATATTAAAAAAATAACCAGAGTTGAAATAAATGTTCTCATAAGTCTTACGTGTTGTGACAAAAACCTCTTTTTGTCTATTATTCTATGTATTTCGTCTTACAAATGTAAGTATTATTTCAAATTAACTAAGTATTAATACTTAAAAAAAGATAAAATAATTACCGAAAATGTTATAGGTCTACTAAATCACTTCTTTCGACTACGTAGTTGTGTCTCATTACATATAGGTTATTCATTCTATTTTATTTTTTAAATAAAAAAAACAGAATTAAGTACTTGTTTTTTAAGGTTTTAGATGAGTGCTTAGTGAAATACTTAGAAATTTATTCTAAAACTAAGTATTGATACGTAGATAATACTTATATTTGCCATGTAAGATTGAATAACTAAACTTTTGTTTTATGAAAAATAAGTTTTTACAACTAGCTACAGCTGCTACTGCAGCGATCTTAGTTTCTTGTGGAGGAGGTAAGAAAAAGGAAGTTCCTGTTGAGGCAGCTGCTGCTCCGGCAACTCCAATATTAGAAATAGAGAAACCACAATTAAAATTTGGTTTCATTAAATTAACAGATATGGCTCCTTTAGCGATTGCTAAAGAAAAAGGGTTTTTTGAAGATGAGGGCTTATTTGTTTCTGTAGAAGCACAGTCTAACTGGAAAAATATATTAGATCGTGTAATTGATGGTCAATTAGATGGTTCGCATATGTTGGCAGGTCAGCCAATTGCTGCTCAGGCAGGTTTCGGTCGTCAGGCTAAATTAGTAACTCCATATTCAATGGATTTAAATGGTAATGGTATTACTGTTTCTAATGATGTTTGGGCGAAAATGAAGCCAAATGTTAAGAAAGGTGCTGATGGGAAGCCAGTTCATCCAATTTCTTCGGAATCTTTAAAGCCGGTGATTGATGATTATAAAAAGAATGGTAAAGCATTCAAAATGGGTATGGTATTTCCTGTATCTACACATAATTACGAGATTCGTTATTGGTTAGCTGCTTCAGGAATTCACCCTGGGATGTATACTAAGCAGAATATTCAAGGTCAAGTAGATGCAGATGTATTATTATCTGTAACTCCTCCGCCACAGATGCCAGCTACTTTAGAAGCGGGTACTATTTACGGATATTGTGTGGGAGAGCCTTGGAATCAACAAGCTGTATTTAAGGGGATCGGTGTTCCAGTAACTACTAACTATGATATTTGGAAAAATAATCCTGAAAAAGTATTTGTATTAACTGATGAGTTTACTAAGAAGTACCCAAATACAACAATCGCTATTACTAAAGCATTAATCCGTGCTGGACAATGGTTAGATGCTCCAGGAAACAGAAAAGAAGCTGTAGAGATTTTATCTCGTCCTGAGTATGTAGGTGCTCCAGTAAATGTATTAGCAAATTCAATGACAGGTACTTTTGAGTTCGAAAAAGGTGACAAGCGTGCTATGCCAGACTTTAACGTATTCTATCGCTACAATGCAACATACCCATTCTACTCAGATGCTGTATGGTTCTTAACTCAAATGCGTCGTTGGGGACAAATTCCTGATGCAAAGCCTGCTGATTGGTATGCTTCAAAAGCAAAAGATATCTATAAGCCAGGTATTTGGAAGAAAGCTGCTGAATTGCTAGTGAAAGAAGGTAAGATACCAGCTAGCGATATTCCTTCAACAGATGGATACAAGCCTGCTACTGCTGACTTTATTGATGGAACAAAATATGATGGTAAAGATCCAATCGGATATATCAATAGTTTCAAGATTGGAAACAAAGACAAGTAATTTAGGGAGTGTTGAATTTTTTTAACACGGGAAATTGGGGAGAGGTCAGATGCTCCCCATTTCTTTACTTCTTCAAAATTCTCACGACTTAACTTATTTAAAGATTACAAATTACTACTTACTTTTTTATTACTCATTTATTTAATAGTTGTTAAAATCAACACTATACAATCCCTAAAAAAATATTATAGTTATGAAGGATAAAATTATTAATGTTTTAAGATTTATTGGTCTAGGTTTTTTTGAGCCTGCTGTACGTTTAGCTGCAGGAGAGGATGTCAAGAAAAATTTAACAGCCTTATTTCAAAAAGTATTTTTTCCTATAATCTCTATCTTTTTGTTCATGATTCTTTGGAATGTAGGAGCAAAGAAATTATATAACGTAGAAAAAGATTTCAAAATAGAAACGGCTAAAGCTTCAGGTGGTGAGGCAGGAGTAACAGCCGAATTAGCAAGAATAGAATCAGGTGAAAGTACCGTTAACTCATTACCAGCACCAGCTGCGGTATGGAGTGCATTTAAAAACTTACTTGCCGATCATAAAGCTATTAGTGTTAAGAAAAAGGAATTTAAAGAACGTGTAGCTAAAACAAATGAAAAGCGTAAGGCACAAGGGTTAAAAGAAATTACATACACAGGTCGTCCGTCATTTGTAGATCAAATTAAAACAAGTCTTTGGACAGTATTCTGTGGGTTTATTTTAGCATTATTTTTAGCAGTACCTATTGGTATGCTTTTAGGACTAAGTGAAACACTTAGGTCTTCGGTAAACTGGTTAATTCAAATATTTAAACCAGTATCGCCAGTTGTTTGGTTTCTTTTAGTATACATGATTGTAAAGACATTAACATTAACATATGATGGAGATGTGTCTTTTATCATATCATTTATTGCAGTAGGATTATGTGCTATGTGGGCAACTTTAGTAAATACAACTTTAGGAGTTTCGTCTGTAGATAATGACTTTATTAATGTGGCTAAAGTATTGAATTTAAGTGTTGGTCAAAAAGTATTTAAAATTGTATTGCCATCAGCTTTCCCATTAATATTTACAGGTTTAAGAATCACTGTGTCTGTAGCATGGATGGTATTGATTGCGATTGAATTATTATCGCAAAGTCCAGGATTAGGAACGTTTGTATGGGAAGAATTCCAGAATGGAGCAAATGATTCTAATGCTAAGATAATCGCTGCCATGTTTGTGATTGGTATTATCGGTTTCATGTTAGATCGTATCATGTTTTCTGTACAGAAATTAGTAACATTCACAGAGCAGTAATAATTAGTTGTCGGTTTCATGTTGTCAGTTGTCAGTATTAAATATTAGTTATAATATCACTTTTTCTGTCAGCTTATAACTCACAACTCACAACCATAAACTAAAGAATTATGGCACATATTGAATTAAAAAACGTATCAAAGTCTTATGGGACGGGTAAAGACCGTGTCGAAATACTTAAGAATATAAATTTAAAAATAGAAGAAGGAGAATTTGTAGCTATTGTAGGATTTTCAGGAAGTGGAAAAACAACACTTATCAAAATGCTTGCAGGTTTAGAATTTCCTGATGAAGGAGAAGTATTATATAAAGGAGAACCAGTTACAGGTCCTAGTCATGAAAGAGGACTAATTTTTCAGAACTATTCATTATTACCATGGTTAAATGTTAGAAATAATGTTGGTATGGCAGTTAAAGAACGTTTTAAAGATTGGTCAAAAGATAAACTTAGAAAGAGGGTAGAGGATTATGTTGGTATGGTGAAATTATCTCATGCAATTAACAAACTTCCTAAAGCACTTTCTGGTGGAATGAGACAACGTGTATCTGTTACAAGAGCTCTTTCAATGAGTCCAGATGTAATTTTAATGGACGAGCCATTGAGTGCATTGGATGCTTTAACGCGTGGAGATCTTCAAGATGAAATCTTGAGTATTTGGAGTAAAGATAAAAGAACAGCTTTGTTAATTACAAATGATGTAGATGAAGGTATCTATATGGCCGATCGTATTATTCCTTTACGTCCAGGGCCAAAAGCGACTTTGGGTCCTACTTTCGAAGTGAATATTGACCGCCCAAGAATAAAAACAGAATTAAATAGTGATGACAATTTCAAGAAATTGAGAAATTCGATTACAGCTTATCTAATCCAAATTGGAGCGGAAAGAGCAAAGGGCTTGACGAAGGAATATCATTTACCAGAATTAAAACCTGTTTTGAAATCTAAATTGTTCCAAGGAACACAAGTGTAATTCCACTTAGTGGATGAATTTATTTTCCATTAACATTCAGTAGGTAATGAATAATGCTGCTGAAATAAAATGAAACCTATGGACACTACCCTAAATAAAAGTGTGGATAACGGATTGTTCAGTGATGACGTGATGTTAGACCTTAATAAGGTTACTAAAATTTACCCTACTCCTAAAGGAGATTACGTAGTTTTAGATGACTTAGATTTAAAAGTAAAAAGAGAAGAATTTATATCAATTATCGGTCATTCAGGTTGTGGTAAATCTACGCTATTGACTATGATTGCAGGATTAAACGAAATTTCTAGAGGTACTATTATAGCCGATAACCAAACGGTTAGAGGTGCGGGGCCTGATAGAGCGGTAATATTTCAATCACCAAGTTTATTGCCTTGGCTTTCTGCTTACGACAATGTAATGTTAGGCGTGAAGCAAGTTTTTGCTCACGGAACAAAGAAAGATCGTGATGATATTGTAAAATATTATTTAGCTAAAGTAGGCTTAGAAGATTCTATGCACAAAAGTGCTAGAGACCTTTCGCAAGGAATGCAACAACGTGTTGGTATTGCACGAGCATTTGCGTTGAAACCTAAAGTATTACTATTAGATGAACCTTTTGGAATGCTAGATTCGCTAACAAGAGGAGAATTACAAGATGTATTGGTAGAGGTATGGAATCAAGAAAAGATTACTGCCGTTATGATTACGCATGATGTTGATGAATCTATCTTGCTTGCAGATCGTGTGATTATGATGACATCTGGACCGAGAGCTAAAGTGGGAGATATTTTAGAGATCGATTTTGAGCGTCCTAGAAATAGAGCGGAACTCATAGAGCACCCAGATTATTACAAGTATAGAGAACACTTGATTAATTTCTTAGAACATTAAGAATAGTCATGTATTATAAAGGCATATCCTCGCAGCCATTTTTGATATCCTTATTTCATAATAAAAGAGTTTAGTGTTGTGGCTTGCGAGGATTGTTTGTTTTATAACACGCGCTGATTTTTTTAAGTTTTTTCAAAAGTAAAGCAACCTAATTTTTAGGTTGCTTTCTTTTTTGCTGGAAAAAAGATATATATCTAGTTTGATTGTTTTAAAGATGAGCCAATGAATTACACATATAGAATTGTATTGATTTTACACCTAGTTTTAAAACTTAATCAATAGGCTAAAAGCTAACAATAGTATACTTTTAGTTGAACTGCTGATAGTAAAAGTAAATGAGAATGAAAAATTATGAGATAAGAGTATTTATTATTTGAAATCATTACTGTCCGATAAAGATTCAAGATCACTTCTCTTCATTATACAGTAGTCAAGATTACACTGATAATACACTGAAAATAAAGGATTGCTATTTTTCATTCTAATAACAAACTTAATTTCTGTGATACAAGCCGAAAGCATGCTTTAAATTTCAAAAAACACCATAAGACCAATGTTTAAAAGCCTTTTCAGAATTTTAAAAAATTTTAACCGGACACCAATGATTTCTATTTAACAATTTTCTTATCAGTCCTATCAAAATATGTGATATTTATAAACGCAGATGGCAAATAGAAACTATGTTTAAACGACTTAAACAAAACTTCCCTTTAAAATATTTTCTTGGAGACAGCCAAAATGTTATTGAAATTCAGATATGGTGTGGCCTAATTATCCAATTATTAATGCTTGTTGTTCAGAGAAGAATAAGTCAGAAGCTCTATTGGCAATAATTGGAGAATCGTCTCAGTTTTCTCCTGATTGAAAATAGGCATCTATATGCTTTTTGTGCTAAAATATTCAAAACACATATTTCCATAGCTTCATAACCATATTACTGTAGTAATTTAGTCTTTCTTTACTTTTTCTTGTAACATTTTAATTTCATCTCTCAACTTGGCAGCATGCATAAAATCTAGATCTTTAGCTGCTTTTTCCATATTCTTTTTTAAGTGTTTTATTTTAGTCTGAATCTGATCTTTTGTAAAATAAGCAACTTCATCTTCGGCTGCTTTTAGTGTTGCTGCAGCTTCATACTCATAAGGCTCAGATTTGTTTGATTTTAAACTATCATCGATTGGTTTGTTTAGTGCCTGTGGTGTTAGATTATGTTTAGTGTTGTAAGCTATTTGTTTGGCACGACGATATTCTGTTTCATCAATTGTCTTCTGCATACTATTGGTTATTTTATCAGCATACATAATAGCTTTTCCATTTACATTTCTTGCAGCTCGGCCAATAGTTTGTGTTAGTGAACGTACATTTCTTAAGAAACCTTCCTTATCAGCATCTAATATAGCTACGAGGGACACTTCGGGTAAATCTAATCCTTCACGCAGAAGATTTACTCCTATTAAAACATCAAAAAGCCCTCTACGAAGATCTTGCATAATTTCTACTCGTTCTAGAGTATCAATATCACTGTGAATGTAACGGCAACGAACATTAATTTTTGTTAAGTATTTAGCCAATTCCTCAGCCATTCGTTTGGTAAGAGTGGTAACCAAAATACGCTCATCTTTATCAATGCGTAATTGCATTTCCTCTACTAAGTCATCGATTTGATTTTGACTAGGTTTTACTTCAATGATTGGATCGAGTAACCCAGTTGGGCGTATAATTTGCTCTGTATAAACTCCTTCACATTTTTGTAATTCATAATCGGCAGGAGTAGCACTAATGTATAGTACTTGATTTTGAAGATTTTCAAATTCCTCAAATTTTAAGGGACGATTATCCATAGCAGCAGGAAGGCGGAAACCAAATTCAACTAAATTTTCTTTTCTAGAACGATCGCCTCCATACATTGCATGTGTTTGAGGAATTGTAACATGACTTTCATCAATGATCATTAAAAAGTCATCAGGAAAATAATCTAGTAAACAGAAAGGCCTTGTGCCAGGAGCACGTCCGTCCAGATATCGAGAATAATTTTCAATACCAGAACAATAACCAAGTTCTTTAATCATCTCTAAATCAAAATTAGTACGTTCTTCTAGGCGTTTTGCCTCTAGCGGTTTACCAACATCTTTAAAATATTCAACCTGTTTACCAAGGTCTAAAGCAATCTGATCTATAGCGTTATTCAAGACATCTCTAGAAGTAACGAACATATTTGCTGGGTAAATAGTTAGTTTTTCATATTCTTCGAGTATGGCCTTAGTCTGAGGGTCAAAAGATTCTATAAGTTCTATTTCGTCTCCAAAAAAATGTATCCTAAAAGCATGATCAGCATAGCTAGGAAATACATCTACAATATCACCTTTGATTCTAAAATTACCATGTAAAAAATCTGCTTCAGTCCGAGAATATAAGGCTTGAACTAATTGTTGTAACAATTGTGTTCTAGAGATAACTTGATCTTGTTCTAATTGAATAACATTTTTTTGAAATTCAACAGGGTTTCCAATACCATATAGGCAAGATACAGATGCTACCACTAATATATCTCTTCTTCCAGAAAGTAGGGAAGAGGTAGTACTTAAACGTAACTTTTCTAATTCATCATTAATAGATAAATCTTTTTCGATGTAAGTACCAGTCGTCGGAATGAAAGCTTCAGGTTGGTAATAATCATAATAAGAAACAAAATATTCGACAGCATTATTAGGGAAAAATTGCTTGAATTCTTGGTATAGTTGCGCTGCAAGGGTTTTGTTATGTGCTAATACCAAAGTAGGGCGCTGTACAGAATCCACAACATTTGCTGCTGTAAAGGTTTTACCAGAACCTGTTACCCCTAGTAATGTTTGGTAGCGTGTTCCATTTTCGATACCCGATACGATTTCGGATATAGCTTGAGGTTGATCTCCAGTCGGCGTGTATTCAGAAACAAGTTGAAATTCCATATCGCAAAAATAGAAAAGAAAAAGTCGCTTATCTAAGATCTGCTATCAATGTGCTTTAAATTCATGTTAAAAAGAAATATTCTAATCACATTTGGTTTATTTCAAAATGTAAAGTATTTTTGACAAATAGTACAGGTTGTTTTACAATTCAAAATCAATAAAATGTCTAAAGATCAATATGAATTACGTTTACTGCCCAATTACTTTAAAAAAATTGCTTGGGGAATTATTATTTCTAGTTTTATTTTTCAAAAAGTTGCAATAAGTTATAACCTATCTATTGATTGGAGTATATCAACGAAGATTCTAGAAATAGGTATTTTAACAGGGTTACTTTTGTTAATGATAACCAAGAATAAAGTTGAAGATGAATTAATTTCAAAAATAAGGTTACAAGCATTTGCATCTTCTTTTATTTTCAGTATAATATGTTTTATTATTTCTTCAGTTTTTAACCTCTTAGATAGTGAAGTTTTACATATTACTAACAAAGCATTTAGTATGTTATTTAACATGTTTTTTTGGTACTTTATCACTTTTCGTTTCATGTTATATAAAAGATAGTGACCAATACAATTAAAATACAAAGAGCTATTAAAGGTTTAACGCAAGAAGCTTTGGCAAAAGAAATAGGGGTTTCTAGGCAGACAATCAATTCTATCGAAAAAAACAGGTATGTACCTTCAACAGTTTTAGCCTTAAAAATAGCTGAAGTATTTGAAAAAAGTGTAAACGAAATATTTCAATTAGAGGAGCAGGATTAATGCATAGTTGGTATATGAAGACGTTTTAACCCCTTATATTTGTAGTTATGGAGAAGGAACGCCTATTATCTAAGAAAAAACCTGCATTTCCAATTAATGAAAAGCTGAATAAATATTTGAAAAAGTACAATCGTGCTTTAAAGATTCCTGTGTTTTATGATGATTTACTTCGTTTCTCTGGTTGTATACCTGTTTTAGATAAAGATGAAAATGATACCTTATGGGTAAGCGTGTATTATGAAGAACACGAACGTCGTGAGATTGATGAAAATTTGAAGCATGTATATACGATTCTACATTCCGATGGTAATTCAGATACTTCCGATTTTTTGAGTATAGATGCTATTGATTTTTGCACATTTGGAAATTCTAAACCTTTTAGAGTTAAAATAAGGAATATCTTAAATGATAACTTCACTTATTTCTATGTTAAAAAAACAGATGCATCTCGTGTTTATGGATTAGAATTGGAACATATTTTTTCTCCGCATCGTATCAATTTTTTAATTTGTGGCAACACGTTGATTGAAGCACATATTGCAGGAATTCCAGGAGATTTGTTTATTGAAAAATATCTTCCTTCATTAGATAGTCCATCTAAGGCTCAAATAGCAAAGGAGTTTGTGAAATTTAATGAGCGATGTCAATTACGTTTGTTAGGGGATATGCGCGCGTACAATTATGTTATCATTCCTACACATGATTTCGACCATGTAGAATATAAGATAAGAGCAATAGATTTTGATCAGCAGTCTTATGAAGGAAAATTGAAGGTATATCAGCCTCAGTTTTTTAAAGATAATATCGAAATGGTGCAATTAGTTCAGGATCGATTAGATTTATCTTCTGTACATCAATATCAAAAAGAAGAACGTTCCATTTTAGCAAGACGTATATTAAACACTCACAAAAGAACAGAACGTTTGATTGATTGTATGAAGAAAGATGAAATCTCTAGTCTAGAGAAAATAGAACATTTAAAAAATGATTTATTTAATTTTTCTTACAATACCAAGTTTAAAAGGTGTAAAACCATGGGAGAAATTCTAGAAACAGGTTTTGATTTTGTTAAAAAAACATACTTAACGCATAATGAAAATGAGGTTTTTGATTATTGATTAGAATCGATTTATAGGTTTTTCCTTTTGGAATAGAATAGATTGTTAATTTTTAACTGTTAGGATAAATGTATCATTTACCGTTTCATCTAAATTAGTTACTCTAATCTCATTCTTTCCTCGTTTTAGTAATACTCCTTCAAACTCAGCAATTCTATTATTTTCAGAAGTACAATTGTTACAAATGATTTTTTGACCATTAGCCCACAAGATCAAATCAGAGATATTAGAATACACTTTTATTTTTTGAATAATTTTTTCTCGTTGATCAATTCTTTTATCAACAATATGAATCATAGGATCTTTAGACCAATTAGCCTTATAGAAATAGAAAGCATCTTTTTTTGTAGATCGGTCAAAGGTTACTAACCCTTTATGATTAAGATTTGGAGTTCCCCCTCGATTCCATCCTGCAACAGAAAAGTCGAACATATTCCATATAAATGAACTCCATATAAAAGGGCGATCTTTTAAAATATTCCAAGTGATTTCATGGTATTTGGTTTGCTCTGGTTCTGGGAAATAATTACCACTTGGTTTCTCTAGTTTTGTGATGTCTTGTTGAAAAATATTCCCCCCAATACCATACTCACTAATGCCTACAGGGCGTTCGGGGTATTTTTGGTGATAATCGTCTAACCATTTCCCCATATCAGGATATTCCCCATAATACCAGCCATAGTATTTGTTCCAAGCTTGAAGGTCTGAAATGTTTCCCATATTCGATTCCATGCCACGGTCACTTGCAGAAGTTGTTAAGCGTGTTGGGTCTAATTGATGTGCTAAATCGTTTAATTCTTTAGTAAGTATCACACAAGCTTCCTCTGGGCTATCATATGCTCTAACTTCATTCCATAGTCCCCAAACATAAATACTAGGATGATTATAATTTTGTAAAATCAATTCTTTCAACTGTTGTTTTGCATTTTCCCCTTCTCGACCACTATAATCATGGACAAATGGAATTTCAGCCCAAACCAATAATCCTTTTTCATCGGCTAATTGATAAGTTAAATCTGAGTGTTGATAATGAGAAAGTCTAACTGCTGTGGCTCCAATTTCTTCTACCATGTTCATGTCTTTTTG
This sequence comes from uncultured Aquimarina sp., assembly GCA_947493035.1. GTDB lineage: Bacteria > Bacteroidota > Bacteroidia > Flavobacteriales > Flavobacteriaceae > Aquimarina. The sequence goes on along the minus strand of CANLOW010000003.1, from coordinate 430,439 downwards.
ATGATGCTGAGCAGTTAAAGAGGGGCCAACTTGTTTCCATTCTTGGTGCATACAAATACCGTAAAGTCTATAAGGTTCATTATTTAAGACAAATCCATTATTTGGGTCAACGGTAAATGACTTTAACCCAAAAGATTGTTCTATAAGGTCTGTCGAGTTTCCATTGGATATACTAATTTCTGCAGTATATAAATAAGGATTTGATCTTGCTTGCCAATACTGAGGGGCATTAATGTCTATTTGTGAGACAATTATATTGTTTTTCTGATCAAGTACAGGCTGTTTTTCTTTTGTAGCAATCACTTTTCCTTGACTATCTTTTATTTTAAATAATAGCTTGTAGGTATTAGAAGTCGCTATGGAAGAAATATGAGTTTTGATTTCAATAGTTGCTTTTTCTTTGTGCTGTTCTTTTAAAGTGATAAAAGCACCAGATGATCCAAAATAATCAGGTTTTATATTGGTATTTTCTGTTGCAAATAATTGTACAGGTCTATAGATACCTCCATAGTGATTGAATAATTTATCATTAACAGGAATACGTTTAAAGTTAGGTTCGTTAGTAACTTTTACGACAATATTATTTTCTAACCCTATTTTTGTATGTTCAGTGATTTCAACACAAAAAGCGGCATATCCACCCATATGTTTTTCTACACGTTTGTTATTTACGTAAATCTCAGCTTCCTGTCCAACCCCTTCAAATCTTAGATAGATTCGTTTCCCTTTCATGGATTCAGAAATTTTTTGAGTAGTACGATACCAGGCTACCCCTCGGTAATATCCAACATCATTAATGGCATCCATAGAATAAGTGTGCGGTATGCTTACTGATTCCCAATTAGAGTCATTGAATGTACTATTCTGCGCATTGTAGATAATTCCTTTTTTGAATTTCCATTGTTGTAAATCTATTGACTTACGATGTCTTAGAATAGGGTGCTGAGCATGACTTATTATGGTAAATGATAAGAAAAATAATAAGCAGTATTTCACTGCAGGAGTATTGATAAAATCAAATTGCATTTGAAAAGAGTGTTTTTAATTATTAAATAGTCTTGGTAGCCATAAACTGATCTCGGGGATAAAACTCACTAGAAGTAGTACTAAAATCATAATAGCAAAAAGAGGGGTAAGGGGCTTTAAAATTTTAGATAAAGATACATCTGCAATGCCCATTCCTACAAAAAGTACAGAACCTACAGGAGGAGTACAAAGACCAATGCAAAGATTCATTACCATAATGATTCCGAAGTGAATAGGATCAATCCCTATACTAGTAACTATTGGCAAAAAGATAGGAGTGAAAATAAGTACAGCAGGAGTCATATCCATAAAAACTCCAACGATTAATAAAAGAATATTGATCAATAATAGGAGTATTATTTTATTTGATGAAAAGTGTAATAGTGCCTCTGTAATAGCTTGAGGAATATTTTCGAATGCCATTACCCATGACATACTCATTGAGCATGCAATTAGTAAGGTTACTACAGTTGTTGTTTTTATTGAATTTAAAGCAATTCGTTGTAATTTTTCCGAATTCAATTCTTTGTATATAAAGGATAACAATAAAGCATAAAGTACCGCAATTCCAGAAGCTTCAGTGGCTGTAAAAATTCCCATTACAATACCTCCAATGACAATAACAAGTAATAATAAACTAGGGAGTGCATAGATAAAAGTACTTAGTAGGTCTTTTAATGTAGACTTATCTCCTCTAGGGTATTTTTTTCTTTTAGCATAAATAGCAGCCACCAACATTAAAGCCAATCCCATAAGAGCTCCAGGGAGATAACCTGCCAAGAATAGTGCAGCAATGGAAACTCCTCCACTAGCTAATGAGTAAACAATTAAAATATTTGATGGAGGAATGATTAATCCTGTAGTAGACGAGGTAATATTGACGGCAGCACTAAACGCTTTATCATAGCCTTCCTTTTCCATTTGAGAGCCTACCGTACCTCCAATGGCAGATACTGCAGCCATAGCCGAACCAGATATTGCCCCAAAAAGCATTGCTCCTATGATGTTAACATAGGCAAGCCCTCCAGGAAGTCTACCAACAAGTACTTTTGTAAAGGCAATTAACCGTTTAGCGATTCCTCCTTCATTCATAATCTGCCCGGCAATCACAAAGAACGGAATGGCTAATAATGAAAAGCTATCTAAACCTGTCGCCATTCGTTGGGCAATTGTCGTTAATGCTGGTAAAGTATCAAGACTAAATAATAAAGTACATAAGGAAGCAATTCCTACACTGTATGCTACAGGTACTCCTATGATTAATAATCCTATGAAACTAATTGCTAATATTAAAACATTTATATATTCCATTACTTTTTGTGTTGTATTAGGTTATCAATAGCATAAAAAGTAATCAAGCTACCGCTGATGGGTAATGCTAAATACACATATCCAATAGGTAATTGTATTGCAGAAGAGGTTTGTCCTAATTCAAAAGAAAGGAGTACTAGGCGTATGCCTCCAACAATTAATACTAGTACAGAGAAAAAGGCTACAATGATATTGATAATAATGGTTTGAATATATTGTTGTTTTGGATTTAGATTTTTCTTCAATAAATCGATGGCTACATGTGTGTTCTTTCCAGATCCATAGGCAGCGCCAATGAGACCAATCCATATCAATAAATATCGAGCTAATTCATCTGTAAAAACGCTAGGGTTACCCAAGATATATCTAGAGGCTACTTGCCATAATACATTGGTTACCATAATTATTAAAAGTATGGTCAACCCTTTTTCTAATATGCGATCTAAATTAGTTCGTATCATGAATATTATTTTTTGAGGAAGTAGCTTGTATTTTTTTTATGAGCTTTTTTAGCGAAGGTTGCTTGTCATAAGTTTTATATAGCGATTCTACTTTTTGTTGAAAAGGCAGTTTGTCAGGGTATATTATCTGAACACCAGCTTCTTTGATTTTCTCTAAACTTTCAGTGACCGATTGAGCCCAAATTTTTTGTTGATAAGTAGAAGCATCGTCAGCGGCTTTTTGTAGCCATTGTTTTTCTTGATCATTTAGACTATTCCATAGGTAGGTGCCTACAATAATGACATCAGGGACAGTCAGATGTTCATCAATAGTATAGTATTTGCATACTTCATAATGTTTGGAAGTATAGAAACTAGGAGGGTTATTTTCAGCAGCATCAACGACACCTTGTTGTAAGGCTGTATAGAGTTCTCCAAAAGAAAGAGGGGTAGGAGAGCCTCCTAAAGCATTGACCATGTCAAATGAAGATTGGCTATTCATAACCCTAATCTTTAAGCCTTTTAAGTCAATTGGACTATTGACGGGTTTTTTAGTACTGTAAAAGCTTCGATTTCCCGCATCGAAATAACAAAGCCCTCTCAGTTTATAGGGTTCTCCTTGTTGTAGTATTTTTTTACCAATAGATCCTTCAAGAACATTCCAAGTATGTATCTTATTTTTAAAAATATAGGGAGTAATGAATACTTTGTATTCTGGGACGAAATTCTCTAATGTATTAGCAGATACTTTAGTAATATCTAAACTCCCTATTTGAATTAATTCTAATAAATCTCGCTCTTGTCCTAATTGACCATTGCTGAAAATCTTTAGCTGCATTTTTCCTTCAGAATATTCATTGAGCAGCCTAGCCATTTCTAAAATCCCAATATGTACGGGGTGTTCCTCATTAAGAGCGTGTGCTAATTTTAAAGTTTTGACAGATTGTTTTGAAGTACATGATTCTAACAACATAACAAAGCAAATCAATATAACCTTAATAAGGAAGTGTGATTTGGAATAAAATATAGATGTTGTATGTCTCATGTTTTGTGGAATCTTTAGTAGTCTAGTTTTAGATAAGATTTAGCATTGTAATAACAGATGTTTTCTATCAATTCTTTTAAAAGATTCATATCATTAGGTAATTCACCATTGACAACATCAGTACCAATAAGGTTACATAAAATGCGACGAAAATATTCATGTCTAGAAAAGGAAAGGAAACTTCTTGAATCCGTTAACATACCGATAAATCGACTTAATAATCCCATATAGGATAAGGTGTTCAATTGATTTTCGATTCCAGACTTTTGATCTAGAAACCACCAACCTGATCCAAATTGAATTTTTCCAGCGATACCACCGCCTTGAAAATTTCCAATTGCATTGGCAAACAAATCATTATCTCTAGGATTTAGATTATAAATAATAGTTTTAGTAAGCTGATCCGTTATATCTAGATGGTCTAAGAATCGAAGTAAAGCACTGCCTTGTAAGACATCACTCATAGAATCAAAACCAGTATCAGCTCCTAATAGATTTTTAGCTCGTGTATTGTTATTTCGTAGAACTCCAACATGAAATTGTTGTGTCCATCCTTTAGCATGGTATAATTTGCAAACTTCTACAAGTAAATATGCCTGAACATTTTCGCGCTTATATGGTAATAAGGGTTTTCCCGCTAAGAATTTTTTGAAATCTTCTATAGCTTCTTTTTCATTTAAAAGTTCTGGGAATTTTTCAAAGCTTATATCAGATAGTCTGCATCCATGTTTGTGGAAATAATCGATTCTTTGTTTCAGTGCTTCTAGTAAATCATCTGTCGTTTTAATTTCTATTTTGACGACTTCTGATAACTTATTTAGGTAAGATAGGTCATTAACACTTATCGCTTTTTCTGGTCTAAATGTTGGGAAAACTTTAGTCTTGCAGTTGGAGTCTTTTATTGATTTATGATGTTCAAGGTTATCTATGGGATCATCAGTAGTACATAGTGCTTCAACATTTTTAAATTTTAATAACCCTTGACAACTCATTTCAGGATTTTGAAGCATTATAGAGGTTGCCTCATAGATACTTTCTGCACTATGCTGATTTAATAAGTTATCAATTCCAAAATAGGTTTTTAGCTCTAGATGAGTCCAGTGATATAAAGGATTACGTAAGGTAAATGGAACCGTTGCTCCCCACTTTAAAAATTTCTCTTTATCAGAAGCATTTCCAGTGATATAATGTTCATTGATTCCATTGGCACGCATAGCACGCCATTTATAATGATCCTCGTTCAACCAAGCTTGTGAAATATTATCATATTGCCTGTTTTCTGCGATTTCATTAGGGGGTAGGTGATTGTGGTAATCAATAATAGGTAAATTGGCAGCAACTTCATGGTATAGCTTTTCAGCAATACTATTTGTTAATAAAAAATCAGCACCTAAAAATGTTTTCATGATTGTATTGATTTTCTAATTCCTAGTTCTAACCCTCTTAATTCTGCTAATCCTCTTAATCGACCAATCGCCATATATCCTGGGTTTCCTTCATTTTTCAAATCATGTAACATTCGATGTCCGTGATCAGGTCTAAAAGGCATGCGAAGATCATTTCTTCCATTTAATTTGCGACGCTGTTGCTCTTCAATTAGGGCTTTCATTACTTCAAACATGTCCACATCACCATCTAAATGGTCAGCTTCATAAAAACTACCTTCATGATTTCGTTTAGTAGCGCGTAAGTGTACGAAATGAATTCTATAACCAAACTCTTTAATCATTTCAATTAGATCATTATCCTCGCGAACTCCAAAAGAGCCCGTACAAAATGTGAGTCCATTATTTGGATGATCTACTTCTTGAAATAAGTCTCTAATATCTTTAGTAGTACTTAGAACTCTCGGTAATCCTAATATAATGAAAGGAGGGTCGTCTGGGTGTATGCATAGTCTAATACCAGCTTCAGCAGCAGTAGGAGTAATTTCCGATAGAAAATAAAAAAGATGAGTTTTCATTTTATCGACATCAATGCCTTCATAGGTATTTAAAAGCTTTTGGAAATTCTCTAATGCATAATTTTCATCGACCTCATATCCTTTTGATGAGCCAGGTAAACCTGCAATTATACTATCAGTAATTTGTTTTAGCTGTTTATCGCTCAAGCTTTCATAATGTGTTTTTGCCTTTTCGATTTCACTTTTAGAGTAGGTTTTAAAGGCTCCAGGGCGTTTAAGGATGAATAATTCAAAGGCTGCCATATCCCATTTACTATAGCTTAGGCAAGTAGATCCATCTTCAGAAGGATAGTCTAGATTAGTTCTAGTCCAGTCTACTACGGGCATGAAATTGTAACAAACCGTGTCTATACCGCACTTTCCTAAGTTAATTAGTGTTTGCTTGTAATTTTCAATATAAATTTTAAAATCACCTGTTTGTCTCTTTATATCTTCGTGTACAGGTACACTTTCAACGACACTCCATGTAAGACCAAATTCTTCAATGGTTTGTTTCCTTTTTAAAATTTCTTCAATAGGCCAAATAGCTCCATTTGGGATGTGGTGTAGTGCAGAAACAATACCTGTTGCTCCTGCTTGTTTTATATCTAAAAGAGTAACGGGATCTGTAGGCCCATACCACCTCCAAGTTTGTTCGAATTTATCCATTTTTTAAACTCCACTAAAAGCGTTAAACCCACCATCAACAGGTACTATAATACCCGTTACGAATTGAGAAGCATCTCCACATAACCACTCCAATGTTCCTAATAAATCTTCAGGCTTTCCAAAGCGTCTCATAGGGGTTTGACTTATTATTGTATTTCCTCGATCTGTTAAACTTCCGTCATCTTTGGTCAGTAATGTTCTATTTTGTTCACTTAAGAAAAAACCTGGAGCAATTGCATTTACGCGAATATCAGCAGAAGCAAAATGAACAGCCATCCATTCTGTAAAATTAGAAATTGCTGCTTTGGCGGCACTATATGCCATTACCTTGGTCATAGGAGAATAGGCACTCATTGATGAAATGTTAATAATAGTACAGCCTTTTTTACCATTCATATCTTTCCCGAAAATCTGAGAAGGGAGAAAAGAGCCTAGAAAATTGATGTTAAAAACTTTCCCAACAGCATTGTGATCAAGATCGAAGAACCCTTTATTAGGAACTTCATTTTCACCAAAACGAGTATTTGGTGTTGTCGCATCAGGATGATTTCCTCCGGCTCCATTAATCAAAATATCACAAGTCCCAAATTGTTTAGTTATTTCACCATTTACTTTTAGTAAACCTTCTTTGTCTAATACATCAACAGAAAAGCTAAGAGCAATCCCTCCTTCTGTTTTAATTCTTCTTTCGATAGTTTTTAGCTTGCTAAGTGTTCTCCCTAGCAAAGCTATTTTTGCACCTAGTTTACTAAGGTGAATTGCCATTTCGCTACACAAAACACCCGATCCACCAGTGATTACAATAACTTTATCTTTTAAGCTCATCAAATTATCTTTTGTTTTCTAGAGTAATTAAGTTTCAATTTATTGTCATTATCAAAGGGAGTAATACTCCAAGATTTGCCATTAAATTAAAATCTTATTTTTATATATACTTCGTGGACTTGCCTCGAATTAGTCTACTGATTTCTTTCTTCGATTCTCTTTCGTTGTTCAGCGCTAAGGCCTTGTCTGAAATACCAATCATTGGGTAATAAAATATTAGATTGTTTTAAACTAGGATCATGTACTTTTTGACTTAAGTCACAATCGAATCTTCCAAGTTTTGTATACATTTTATTCCAATTATTTCCGGCGTTAATAAAATGTGATAATCCCCAGGTAATGCCATCACCATCATGATCATCATCAAATGCATCGGGAGAGTATACACCAGCTGCAGTAGGTAATAATTGTGTTACAGAAGCAATTTCAAAATTAACCCAATCTTTTGCGTATTGAATAGTATAGTGCTCGATCCCATCTGTATTTACAATAGCGGCAACACCTTCTTTAAAAGGGAAAATAATAGTTTCATGTCCTGAATTCATGATTGGGTTTAACTCATGTTTTACAAATGGCCCTTCAGGTTTGTCAGCTACAGCAACTCCCCAAGTATCCCAAAATTTACGATTTTCATCTCGTTTATCCATTCCAGATTTATAATAGATATAAATTTTCCCATTATGAACTAGAGGGTTTGGATCATGGATGACTCTATAATCCCATTCATCTTCACTCCCGAAAGGAATAACTACATTATCTAAAGGAGTCCATGGGCCTTCAGGAGAATCAGCCCAAGACATGGCTACAGGACAAATATCATAGGCATCCCTTTTCTTGTTGTATTTACCACTTGGAGCATCAAAAGCTTGATAATAGAGGTAGTATTTATTTTTGAATTTTAGGATATCAGCAGTAGCAACAGAACGCCACCCAGGTTTTGGTTCTGGAGGCCTGGGAATTGCAACTCCTTGTTCTTTCCAAGTAAATCCATCTGTACTAGTTGCATACCAAATCTCTGCTAAATCCCAGTCCTGAGAAGGGATTACATCCGTAGCGCCTTTAAAACCTTTTGGTTCAGTAGGAGTCTCTCGATGGGTATACCACACATAATATTTTCCGTTTTCTTTAATAATTTTAGAAGGATCTCTTCTAGATATGGTTCCATCCCCATTGTGATAATCAAATCCTTTTAATTCTGAGTACTTAAAATTTGTGTACAATTCATTATCCAAAAGTCTAGGAGCTTCGTAATTTTCAAAACTTCTTTTAATTGCACTACTTAAAGGTTTGTTTGGGTCTAAATCTTTTAAGTAAAGAGGGAATGCTTTTTTAGTGTTTTCTTCTTTATTAGATACGTGCACGTTTTTATCACTATTACATGAAAAAATAAAGGACAATATGAAAGCAATGGAAAGCTTTTTTAGCATGGTGTAAATTTTAGATGATGTATTGGTACAACGTTTTCGTAAAATCAGAATAGATTTTAAAAATAACAAGAGCAATTAACTGTATTTTTTTTGATTTAAGTACTTTTAACCTAGCTTTAACGGTATCTATAACGGTTAAAGTAGACGTCTAAATCATTGATTTTACTGGAAAATGACTTTAAAGGAACAAAAATTAATAATAAACGAAATTTGTAAAAGTGAGACTTTTGTTAATGCTCCTACAAGTATTGCTCTGCTGCAATTTTTGACAGAAGCAACAATAAATGATATAGATCTTAATGAAAGCTTAATTGCAATAGATTTCTTTGGTAAGAAAGAAGTAGGAGCTAAGGTTCGTGTAAATGTCTACAACCTTAGAAAAAAACTAGATAAGTATTATGAAAACGAAGGTAAAGATGATCAAATAAGAGTAGTTATTGAAAAGGGGCAGTATAAAGTCACTTTTAAAAAATATAAAAATCCTATATCTCAAAAATTACCTTCTAAATCTTTTAACAAGCGTGTATATTGGGGAATCATAAGCGTTCTTATTATCGGTTTTTTATTGACTTTAATTCCCAAGAAGAAGCCTGAAATTTGGAGGCCTTTTTTATCTAACATAAACGCTACTTCATTAGTAATTGGTGATGTATTTGGAATGTTAGGAAATACAGCTACAGGTAACTATGGTTGGACAAGAGATTACTCTATTAATTCGGTAAAAGATTACTATGCATTAATAGAGCAATATCCAAAATTGAAAGATTCGTTTGTGCCGTCACCCTATAGTTACGTAAATCAAATGGCTGTAGAGGGAACATTACAATTGGCTAGTTTTTTTTCAACGTATAAAAAAGGTATACAAGTTCGATATACTAGTCGCACTTCTATTGATGAATTAAAAGAAAACAATACGATTTATATTGGTCCCATTAAAACCAAGACGGTATTTGTAGATTTTTTTAATGAAGCAAATCCATATTTTACTTTAAAGGACAGTTTATTATTAAGAGAGCATCACCCTAGATTAAAAGATACTGTATATCGATTCCCCTATCGCGTCTTGAATGATGAGCTAGCCATTGTGTCGAAGATTAAAGGGCCTAATAATTCAGATCAAATTTTGTTTTTTTCAAATCATGATATGGGAATAGGTGCTTGTATAAAATATTTTACAACAGAAAAAAAAATCAAGAAGTTTACAAAACTTCTTGATGATAAAATATATTTTACAGCAATATTTAATGTGAAAGGAATGTATAGATCAGATACTTATCTAGAATTATTAGAAGTAGTATCTTTTTAATTAATGATGCTATTTTTTTAAAAAAGCATTCGTATAATAACTAAATTGGTATTGAGCAAAATAAAGTGGAATGGATAATTGATAGTTAGAAAATTAAAAAATTATTCTCTAGCTTTCTGATTAGTGGTAAGGGTGTAAATCTCTCTAGATCTATCATTCTTACTTAAGAATAAAAACTTTTCATATGTTAGGACTTGATTATTTAAGTGCTGCAACATACTTTTTTTGTTTTTAAAGGTATTATTGTTTTCGTAATAGGAAATACAATTAGCCTTTCCCCATTGTTTATTCACTCTAATGGCTTCAAAATCTTCTCTAGTTAAATAGGCATAGTTATTGTTTTCTGGAGTTAAAGTTAAAAACTCATCGAATACGTCATTATTGTTGGATGTTTTAACAGGAGAAAAGCGAATATCGAAATCAAGTATGTCTTGATCGCCATTTTTTTCTGACATTAAATGCTCTATTATTAACAGAGCTTCCATTCGCTTATTGGTAATACCAATGAATACCCCTCCCGAAATAGTTGATGCTTCCCATTTGAAAACATGTTGTATTTCCTGCGCTTTGCTGCTAAATACTATCCCAATCAGTATCAAAAAGAAATTTACAAAGGTTTTCATATAGGTTGGTGTTGAAGGGGTTACTGTACAAATATATGAAATAAACACACTTAATCTTTGTTTTTATGTGTTTTGTCGATAAATTTAACATTTTAGGTAAATCGCTCAATTAAAGTTAGTTGTGTATTTGTAAGTTAAAGTAACTAACTTATAATGAATCCATATTTTTTATGATTGAAATGTTAATTCATTTTATTAGCACCGCTAAAGGTATAATATTCCGAAGCTTGCCTCGAGGATTATTTGCTTAAAGAAACTTTTCAATTTCCTCTTCAATTTCGGACTTTGCTGTATGTCCAAACCAAGATTGTAAGATCTCATTCTTATCGTTAAATAGAACAATAGTTGGAGTACCTTTAAATTGATTTACAGTAAATGTCATAGATACTTTTTCTTGAGCATTTAGGTATGCTATAACTCTAGATGCTAATAATTCACGATCATTAGTATTCCAAGTCAAAAAGTTTGGGTTTAAAAGACAAATTTGAGTTACTAGCTCAGGCTTTTCCTTTTCAGTCATTATTTTGTCCATTGCAATGGGGAATAATGGAGTTATAGGGAAAGAATCAAAACCATGTTCGGCTAAAGCGTGTTTAGTATGACCGACTAAAGTTCCATTTTTAATCAGTTCTGAGGTATTGTTAGTTGTATTTAAATCAAAGTTTTCAAAGGCAGTAGATAAAGCAATAAAGCCTACATTAGAGTTGTATTTTTTATATAGTTGATTAAATATTGGTAAGGCATAGAGAAAACATCCAGGACAATTTACTTGGAAAGTGAGTAATAGATTTAACTTTTCTTGTTTGTAACTACCATGAAGTTCTTTGTCTTTGTAAAGGTGTAGTGTTTTCATTAGAGATATTTGTACAGACTATTAGTCTTATATTTTGAATTTATATTACAGATCTTAAAATATGAAAATTTGCAGTCAATAATGTCGTAAAAAATTTGTTGCTCCTAGTCTGATAGTTAACCTCATCTATTTATTTTAAATTCTTGATGAGATATCGAAACAAGTTTAGGGTAATACAATTCTTGTTAGTAATATATGCAAGCATTCAATTATGTATTTTTTTATAGTTTTAGTATTAAACTTACTAAGAAATTAACACCTTAAAGTTATCATAATGATTAGGTGTATTATACATAAATATTCATCTTTAAAATAATTAAATTATAAAGTCAATGATAGATAGTTTACGAAAAATTGAGCAAGAATATTTTACAGAATTGAGCAAACAAGTTTTTAATAAATCTGAACTAGATTACACTATTTTAGAGAATCAAATTCCGTTTTTAGATCAAATGGCTAATGTTAAAAACAGTGGATTAACAGTTTTTGATTTATGTAAGAAAGAACATGTTTATAACTCTTTTAACTTGACCAATCTTTTTGGCTACGATCTAAATGATATTGATACTAATTATTACAACTCTAAAATTCACCCTTCAGATTTTATATCGTTAATGAATATTGGAGTTTATATGCTTAAAAAATTTAATAGCTTTTCTGAGAAAGAAAAGAAAGACTATAAATTGCAAAATGAATATAGAATTTTGAATTCTAATAATGAATATATAAGGGTAATAGAACAATTTCAAGTACTCGAATTAGATGCTAAAGGGAATGTATGGTTAGCATTAAGTACTATGGATATTTCTCCTAATCAAAAAAAATATGATGGTATTAGAAGCCAACTGATAAATGTAAATACTGGAGAAATTAGTGTTATAAATTTGATTGATGAAAAGAAAATGAAATTATCTCATCGAGAAAATCAAATTCTACATTTTGTAAATGATGGGATGCTTAGTAAAGAGATTTCAAATGAATTATCTATTAGTATACATACCGTAAATACTCATAGGCAGAATATACTAAAAAAACTAGGGGCTAATAGTTCCTTAGAAGCTATTAAATTTGCTAAGCACCTAAACTTAGTGTGAAAAATACTGATAAATCAGTATAGTAAATTGTTATAACCAACTATAGTTTTGTTATGTAATCTAATTATAAACTAAACTAGGTGAATGTTGGTTAAAAAAGTGTTCTGTATTTGTTTTCTTTTGATAGCTTTTTTAAGCCATTCACAAGAAATCACTCAAACTGTCACAGGCAGAATTTTAGATCACGATTCTAAACAACCTTTAACTAATGCCTCTATTGTTATTATAGGCTCAGACCCTCTTATTGGTGCGATATCAAATTTCGAAGGTAATTTTATCATAGAGGATGTTCCAGTAGGGAGGTATGATTTAAAAATTGATTTTGTTGGATATGAAACAGTGATTAAACCAGAGGTAGTAGTAACCTCATCTAAAAAAGTAATACTTAATATTTCTTTAGTAGAAAATATTAATTCTTTAGAAGAGACTATAATTAGTCCTCGAAGTACTAAAAACATGCCTATTAATCGAATGGCCACCGTTAGTGCAAGAAAGTTAAGTATTGAAGAAGCTAATCGGTATGCTGGTGGTTTCGATGACCCAGCACGTTTAGCGGCATCTTTTCCGGGGGTTTCTAGTAGTATTGGAAGTAATGCTATAGTGATTAGGGGAAACGCACCTAAGTTTTTACAATGGAAAATTGAAGATGTAGAGATTCCAAATCCTAATCACTTTGCCAATTTAGGAGTTTTTGGAGGAGGAGGCTTAACAGCGTTAAGTAGTAACCTATTAGCAAGCTCAGATTTTTTTACAGGAGCTTTCCCTGCAGAGTATAATAACGCGCTTTCGGGTGTCTTCGACATCAGAATGAGAGAGGGGAACGATTCTGAATATGAACATACGTTTGAAGTAGGTACTCTTGGTATTGATTTGGCTTCTGAAGGCCCTATTGGAAAAAAAGGAAAGGCATCATATTTAATAAATTATAGATATTCAACATTAGGTCTTATTTCTTCTCTATTACCCGAAGAATCACAAGGTATAAACTACCAAGATCTATCTTTTAAGATAAAAATTCCCACCCAAAATGCAGGAGTGTTTTCTCTTTGGGGAATTGGTTTAATCGATAGGTCTGGTAGTACCCCTAAAGACGATACAGAGAATCGTAATTATTACACAGATATCGAAAAACAAGATGTAAAACAATTTATGGGTGCATTAGGTGTAAACCATAGGTTGGTTTTTAATAATTCAGCTTATTTAAATTCAACAATAACAGCTTCTACTAATGGCATAGATTTAAAAACAAATAGACTCACTTCTTTATCAATATTACAGCCCCAAAATAAGATTGATAACACAAATACCAATGTTACATTTAAAACTTTTTACAATGAGAAATTTAGTTCAAAGCATACTAATCGTACAGGGATTACAATAAGAGGTATGTACTATAGCCTAAATTTAAAAGAGGCAAATGGCTTAACAAGTGATTTAAAAAATTTAGTTTCAGAGCGTGGATATAGTACTTTATTTTCTACATATTCTAATTCATCTTTTTCATTCAAGAAGGTAAAATTGAATATTGGAATCAATACACAATTCTTTACATTAAATGAACAAATAACTATAGAACCTCGTGTGGGGGTAAGTTATAAAATGGATAATACCCACAAGGTTAGTTTTGGGTATGGGTTACATAGTAGGATTGAAGCTTTAAATATTTATTTAGCAAATACCATTAATTCCCAATTTCCTAGAGCTAATCAGAAATTAGATTTTTCTAAAGCTCATCATTTTGTGTTTGCATATGACTGGAATATTTCGTCGAAAACACATTTGAAAATTGAACCTTATTTTCAATACCTATTTAGTATTCCAATTATTAGAAATAGCACCTCTTCTCTTTTGAATTTACAAAATGATTGGTTTATTAATGATACTTATGTCAATTTAGGGAAAGGACAAAACTATGGTGTCGATTTGACTTTAGAGCAATATATAAACAAAGGTTTTTATTATTTAATTTCTGCTTCTTTGTTTAATTCTAAATACAAAACAGATACTGATGTTTGGTATGATACACGATTTAATAAAAACTTTCTTTTAAATTTTTTAGTAGGGAAAGAATTTAAAATAGGTAGAAAAAATCAGAGTTTATTGGGGTTAAATGTTAGAGTTAATGTACAAGGAGGTGATCGGTATTCTAAAATAGACACAACTAATTCAATCCTCGAAAAGGAAGTGGTATATGATAAAAGTACGCCTTTTACAGAACAAACAAAGAGTTCATTGATTACACATTTTACAATAAATTATGAATGGTATAGAAGTAAAACCACACAGAAATTGTCCTTGAAAATATTAAATGCGTCAGGTTATAGAGAATTTATGGGGCATAGGTATAACATTAGTGCCAATTCTGTTGATGAACATAAGGAAGCTTTGATTATTCCTAATCTAAGCTACAAGATATCTTTTTAAGGGTTTTATATTCTGATTTGTAGAAATATTTAGATAAAATTTTAAATAGTACCTAAATTAGTTTTTTGTTTGTCGATTTTTCCTTTTTTAAGGTAGGGTTTATTAGTTGGTATTCGTTTCTATTATGATGAATATAAACAAATATTTAAACTAAAATATCATGAGAAAAATTACAAACATTATACTACTTCTATTGTCATTTCATGTCTTTTCACAAGAGATGAATTTTAATGAAGACAAAACTATTACTCTAAACAGAGAGAGTGATTTCTTTATCAGAAAATATTTAAAATCAGGATTTGCTTTAGATCATGAAGATAATAAGATCATCGTTGGGGGATATGATGGGAGTGATGTAGATTTTGGAAATGCAAATTTCATTTCAGCAGAAGGAAATGCAAATGCTTATATCGCTAAATATGATAAAAATAATGAACTATTATGGCTGAAAAACTTAGGAGGATCTATTTATGATTTATCAGAAGTATCAAAAGATGTTATCACTTATGATTTTGCTACTGATGTAGCAATAGATAGCGAAAATAACATTTATACATTAGCTACTATTGATGTAGCGACAACAGAGTTGGTCGATCTAGACCCAGAACACGAAACAACAAATTCAATAATTGATACAAATCGAAATGACCCGTTTACTACCCGAAATCTAAATGTTTTTTTGATAAAGTATTCTCCTACTGGAAAACTGCTATGGCATAAGGAAATTTTTGATGGATATGATGGAGTTTCTTTAAAGTTAATAGTGGATGCTAATGATCATGTTTTCTTTACAGGGTATCTAGATGGAATAACAGGTAATTATATTGATTTTGATACCTCAAAAGAATATTTAGATGATAGGGATATTATTCAAAATAGATATCTCAGACTTAGTTTTATTGCTGAATATGATAAGAATGGTAATTATATAAACGCCACCGGAATTGATGGTAATGGAACGGTAGATGAGTTGAATGTTAAACATTCATTGAATAATACTTATGCTTCAGGTACGTTCAGTGCAAATAAATCAGATTTTTTTGATGGTTTAGCTCTATTTAAAAACAGTAAAAACCCAACTCATATTTTTAGCAAGGGTGATTTCAATCTTCCAGCTCAAAACAATGACATTTTTATTGCAAAATATAATAATGATCTTAATGAAATTTTATGGGTTAATACGATTAGTTCTGTCTCGGGAAATCGTGTACAAGAAATAATGATAGATAAAAATGAAAATGTATATGTTTCAGGTTATATAAATGGTTCATCAGTTGATTTTGATATACATAAAAACTTGACAACAGATATTGTAAATGCATCTTCAGGAGATGTTGCTTTTATCGCAAAATATAATGCTTTAGATGGAAGTTTACATTGGGTAAAAACTATAGGAGGAGGAAGCTTCTCCAGAGTAAGAGACATGGCCATCAAAAATGATAAGATAGTTTTAGGAGGAGAATTTAAAGGAACAATAAATATAGGTGATGCGGTGCTAAATTCGACTGTCACCAATCCTTTTATAGCTGTTATCGATACTGATGGAAACTGGGGGACAGTAGGTAAAATAAAGGAGACATCGTTTTCTTCAGTATCAGATGTAATTATAGCAAATGATGGAATAATACATTATTTCGGTTATAAAGGGAGTGAAATAGAAAACAATAAGCAAATAGTAGAAACACTATTTATGGGTACTGTAAATAGTAAAACATTATCGTCTTCGGATTTTAATATAAAGGAAGAAAGGATTTATGTGTCACCAAATCCCACTACAGATTATATAAACATACACATTAAGGAAGGAAAACATAACATTGATGTTAAAATGTTCAATTACATAGGACAAACTGTTTTTTCTAAAAAAGGAATCAATGTAAATGATGAGATAATTGATATTAGAGCATTTAGTGAAGGTGTTTATCTGCTACAACTTCAAGAAAATGGTAAAGTGATAAATACGTTTAAGATTATTAAAAATTAATGAATTTTGTGATAAATAAAGTAAACGAACCATTTTGGATAGGAAGATCCGTAGTGGTTCATTTACTTTATATGATGAGTGTTTTTAGATAACAGTCATTATGTGTACTATTAGGAGCTTTAGTTTATTTCTTAATTACTTTTACCATTTTTGTTCTATTTGCAGCAGTTACTTTTAAAAGATAAACTCCCCCTGAAATTTTAGAAACATTCATTTCTTTAGAATTTGTAGTTGCTATAAGTGTTCCCGTAATGTCATATAAAACAGCTGTATCAAATTCAACATCGATATGTAAGATATCAACAACAGGATTAGGATATACAGCAACAGTAAGTTCAGAGTCGAATTGGCCTTCAATACTTAATGTTTGATCTACCACATTTACAGTTCTGATTATTTGGTTTGCCATATTCCCTGCAAAATCAGTAATATCGTATAAAACTTCATATATTCCGGGAATACTGGTATCCAATTGACTCGCATCAATTACCACATTGCCTCCATCGTCAGAAGTTGCCCCCAGCTCATTGTATGGATCGTTTATAATTATTTCTTGAGGGTTATCACCTGTTAAAGTTATAACAGGTACCATGGTATCAGCTGCATTTGAACTATCAAACGAAGCTCCTACAAATTGTGTTCCTGGGAGATTAGTACAATCAGGAGAGGATGTTTGGTTATCTGGTCCACAAGCTGTATAAAACTGATCTCTGGCTTGGCTAATATTGGTTTCAAAAGAAATATTAGAAGGCTTGTTAGAGTCTACATAACGAAACCTAAAACTAAGCAAGTGCTGTGCCGTACTCGTTACATTTTCTGCAAATGACCCACTGCTGGTGATTTGTTCAAAAAATAAGGAAACTCTAGAAGGGGTGTTATTTTGAGGAATAAAAAAGCTATAAATAGGATTTCCAGAAGTATTGTTTTGATTTAAAACGGAACCTGTAGGTTGTAAAAAGTCAAAATTATCGGTCGATTGATTTTGCCCATCAAATACATTTTCGCCAAAAGCAGCGGTATTGTAATTGAGGTATAATTGACCAGATCCTAATTTGAAGTCAGCTTGTCCATCAATCGCTTGTATAAATACATCGGCATTATACCACCAATCTTGTCCGTCAAAAGTATTGTTGGCGTTTTCAATAGTAAACTGAATATTTTGTCCAAGTAGTGAATTGGTGATCAAAACCAGTATGATGGTGATGTTGTTATAAATAAGTTTCATTTTATATGATTTCTTAGTTTAATATTTTTATTAATCAACTACCTCAATGCATTTGCTAGATATAGTTGAAAATTTAATCCATTATATTCGACCCACAATGTGGGTTTAAAATTGTTGCGCTTTCCCTACACATGGGCGAATAATGCTATTGATATCCGTATTTTGTATTTGCCCATTCATGTCGGCATCGCTATTGTTATAACCACTAGTTCCCATTTGATTTCTGGCATTAGTAATATCACTATTCTGTGTTTGACCATTACCATCTACATCACCTGCATACATGGCATATTTTCCGTTGGGTAATTGTGTAACCGCATTTAATCCTCCTTCAATAGTGGATGGGCTAGAAGAGAAGTCAATTGGAACAGGCACCCCATCAAAAATTATAGGATCTTTAGAACGAATTGCCAAGTGATTTCTGTGATTTACGACTACATAGTAAGCACCTGGATCAACTACAAAATCAATAGGAGAATTCCCTTCAATATCAACCACATGGCCATCACGTTGGAGTAGGGCAGAGCGGCCTTCGATAAGGATAGTACTATCGTTGGGATCACGTAATTCTACCCATACCCAATCTACGATAGTATCCTCAGTATTGCTGGTGTTGTCTAAAATAGATTCCCTAGTACGTATAGCGTCTGCATATGGAGAAGTAGTTGGCATTACCGCCGTACGACGAAGATCGTCACGCATTAGCTGTTCTTCTCCAGTTTTCGGGTTTAGTGCTGCTCCTAGTAGATACACATTAATATTTGCTTCTTCGGTACAATGTAAACCTCCATCGTTAATGGTCCACTTATAAGTATCACTTGTAAGTAAAGCTCTTGCGTCTTCCGCCAAACAATAAGTAGCATCTACGTCTAAAGTTAGGTTTTCTGGAATTTGTGTTTCACCTGAAGCAGTATCCAACGTTGCCCAACCGATTAGGGTAGCATCATAGTTTTCTTGAGTCATTCCTGAATTTACCAGCATATCATCCATGTCGTTAGCGGCACTGATATCCCAGTTGGCTAAGGATTGATTAAAGTCAGTAGCTCCTAAAAACAAGTCTTCAAAATTAGTCACATTACTTACATCCCAATTACTAATGTCTTGGTTAAATGCGATTGCTAATTGAAACATGCCTTCCATATCTTCTACACTATCCATCGCCCAATTTCCAATAGGCTCATTAAATGCAGTACAGTTTTCAAACATTGAACTTGTATTTTGAATCGTACTCACATCCCAGTCCTTCATTGTATCTTTTGAATCTACTAAACTTGTACAGCCTCTAAACATCGCTGCAGTGCTAGATAATTGAGATAAATCTGGAACATCATCAGCATTCAATACTAAGTTCGTACAACCATCAAAAGCGCCATCAGCTTCTAAAAGTTGAAGGCTTCCCCAATGTTCGATAGTGGCTAATTTTTCTTTATCAACTAATCGTTTATCAAAGTCAAATCTTGGGAAATCTCCGTAAATGCGAACTGTTAACATTCCGAGATTTTCGCTACGGCCTATGCCAAATCCATCACTGGTTATATGATAAATATCCCCAGTTGATAAGTGAACGGTATAATCGTATCCATCTCCAGAAGTTGGCATATTAAAGCTTCTCTCCGTACTAAGATCCCATGTCATTACAAATACGTCATTCTCATCGCAATCTGAACCACCATCTGTAATTTGCCACCCATATGTATTGGTTAATTGTTCTTTAATGTCACCAGCCAAACAATACTTGCTATTTCCAGCATCAAAGGTGACATCACTTGGACGTAAATCACTTAAAAACCAACCCGAAAGTGTTTGGTCATAATTCTGCGTAGATAATCCTGCATTACTAAACATTCCTGTCATATCTGTTACAGATTGTATTTTAAAGAGTCTTAAATTCTGATCGAAACTGGTAGCACCGTTGAACATATCTTTCAACGTAATTACCTCGGGTGTGGTCCAATATATGGGTTGATTAAATGCAATAGCATCTCTAAACATTCCTTCGAAGGTTTTTGCAAAATATGGAAAACCAATAAGTTGATTGAACATCTTGGCTCCACGAAACATTTCTGAGAGATCTTCTGCAGCCCTGAAAAACCAAGACTTTAAAGTTGTATTAAACTTGTCTGTATTCATAAACATTTGCCCAAGATCAACAATTGTTTTTACATCCCAGTTAGCAATAGTTCCTTGTACATCTATTAAGTTTGTATTATCTCTAAACATCGCTCTTAGACTTGTCACGTTGGCTAAATCAGGAGTATCACTTGCATCAATAATTAAATTGGTACAGCCATAAAATGCACTTTCCATAGAAGTCCATTGTTGTGTACCCCATTGATTAACTTCTATAATTTTATCTTTATCTCCTGAATTGTTGAAATATATTCTAGGGAAAGACCCTGTAATCGTTACGGTATAGGTTCCTGATGCGGTATAGGTGTGTGGAGCATTCGCGGTTTGAGCAGTATCTGAAGTACTATCCCCCCAATCTACCGTATAAAAATAACCGTCTCCTGTTGTTGGAATTTCAATACTTAAATTCCCATCTGCCACAGACCATGTGGTTATAAAAGCAGATTCGTTTTCGCAGGCGCTTTCTGCATTATCCACTATATTCCATTGATAGGTAGTATCTAGCTCATTTCTTTCATAAGCAGCTGCACAATAGGTTAATCCGGCATCTGAATACATAACATTAGTAGGTATTGCAGTTTCTCCTTCATCTAATGTTGCCCAACCTTTTAAAGTAGCATCATAATGCGTAGTAGAAAAATTTCCAGATCCTGTAAAAATATCGGTGAAGTCAGAGGCCTTACTAATATCCCAATCACCTAAACTCTGATCGAAATTTTTCATATTAGAAAAAGCGCCTACAGCAGATTCTATATTACGCGTATCCCATTGATCCAAGGGTTCATTAAAGTCTTCGTTACCCGAAAATATATAATCAATACTTCGTACTGAACTTACATCCCATGAGTTTATATTTTCTACCATATAAGCACTTCTGAACATGCTATCCATGATGGTAATATGGCTCACATCCCAATTCCCTAAACTGCCGCCATTATCAATACAAGCTCCATTTTCAAACATACTTTCCATAGAAGTGGCAATGCTAAGATCAGGAACGTCTCTAGCGTTTATTTCTAACAAGGAACATCCTTTAAAAGCACTTTCCATGGAAGTCCATTGATTACTTCCCCATTGTTCTATGGTCAGGATTTTTCTGCGATCCGCATTTCCATTGAAACGAATCTGCTGAAAGTCTCCCAAAACACGGATAGTGTACGTACCTGGTGATACATACGTATGATAGGCTTCTTCAGATTCGTTGGTGATCATACCATCGCCCCAATCGACATCG
This sequence comes from uncultured Aquimarina sp., assembly GCA_947493035.1. Taxonomy (GTDB): domain Bacteria; phylum Bacteroidota; class Bacteroidia; order Flavobacteriales; family Flavobacteriaceae; genus Aquimarina. Next base: position 408,881 of record CANLOW010000003.1, on the reverse strand, counting down.
AAATCCAACCCAGTACCCGGAACAGGAATCACTATTTCTTCGTTACTGCTATTAATTTGCCACGTAGTGATAAATGCATCTGATTCACACAATTTTCCTTCATCATTAATGGTCCACTTATAAGTATCACCTGTAAGTAGGGCTCTAACTTCTTCTGCTAGACAATAGGTAGCATCGACATCTAAAGTTATGCCTGTTGGTATTTTACTCTCTCCATCTTCTAATGTTGCCCAACCGATTAAGGTAGCGTCATAATTTGCTTGTGAGAATTCTGAACGATCCAACATGCTTCCCATATCAATCATATTAGAAATATCCCAAGAAGCTAATGAGTAATCAAAAGCTTCTGATTTTAAAAACATATCCTTAACAGAAGTAACACGGCTTACATCCCATTTTCCAATAGGTTGATTAAAAACTTCTGTACTGGCAAACATTCCTGCCATTATAACATTTTTATTATTATTAATAGTCCAGTTAGAAATATCTTGATTGAATGCTAAAGCATCACTAAACATATTCACAAATTGTTCAACCTTACTAACGTCCCATTGATCAATCATTCCATTGAAAACTGTTGCACCAGAAAACAAAAATTCCATACTTTCAACAGTACTTACCTCCCAATCATTAAGATTAGCAGCATCAAAACTATTGCAATCATTGAACATTCTATCTAATGATTTTACTTGACTCAAATTTGGTGCATCAGTCGCATTGTAAGTTAATTTAGTACATCCTCGGAAAGCACTTTCGAACGACTGCCAAACAATACTACCCCATTGATCTATACTTTGAATTTTATCTTTGTCTCTTGCACTATCAAAGTGAATTCTTGGAAAATCTCCTGTTATTCTTACTTCATAAATACCAGCAGTAGCGTATTCATGAATAGCGTTTCCCGTATATGTACCTCCTGTAGTTCCATCTCCCCAATCTACATCATAATTGTATCCCCCCTCTATGGTGGGTATGGTAATACTTTCGTTAGGTGAAGTAGTTTGCCAGGTTGTGTTAAAAAAATCAGCACTATTACAAGTGGTTCCTTGATCTGTGATATTCCATTTATACGTATCCGAAGTCAATAATTCTTTAGCAGTTACACCAAAACAATAGGTGCTATTTCCTCCATCGAATGTAAGATCGCTAGGGATTGCTGTTTCCGATGGACTCAAAGTAGCCCAACCGATTAAGGTATTATCGTAATTTTCTTTGGAAAGTGTAACCCCTTGGAACATTTTCCCCATATCACTGGCATTACTGATGTCCCAATTTCCAAGGTTGTAATCGAAACTAAGAGTGTTGTAAAACATTTCAAAGAAGCTGGTCACACGACTTACGTCCCAACCACTAAGGTCGGCATCAAAGTTTTTAGCATTTTTAAACATTCGATACATTTCAATGTTCTGCGTATCGGTTACAAATTCACCCACATTCCAACCGCTGATATCCTGATTGAAAAGGTGTGTGCGATCATCTGCAGTCAAAAACATTTCTGAAAAGTTTCTGCATTTTCCAACATTCCAACTAGTAATATCTTGGTTAAAATTGATGGCATGATGAAATATTCCTCTTAAACTATCCGCATTAGAAACATCCCATTGATCTAGCGGTTGATTGAAGTTAGGACACGAAATGAACATTCTGTAGAAACTTCTAACGTTACTTACATCCCAACTATTTAAATTTCCTGTAGTGTTGATTCCAGAATCGGCAAACATATTATTTAAGACCGTCACCTTAGATAAATCTGGTGCTCCAGCACCATCAGCAATCGTTAGCTTAGAACATCCAAAAAATGCATTTTGCATGCTGGTCCATTTTATCGTTCCCCATTGATCTATAGATAGAATTTTGTCTTTATCAGCTGCCAAGTTGCTAAAATAAATTCTAGGAAAATCTCCCCATATCTTTATTTGATATTGTTTAGGGGTATCATATTGGTGTGTTGCATTGTTCGTTTTGTTATTTTCAATCGTACCATCACCCCAGTCAATGGAGTAATTGTATCCAGAACCTGTAGTTGGAATAGTGATACTTTCATCGGGAGAGGTGGTTTCCCAAGTGGTGATAAAGGCGATCTCGTCACAATCAATTCCAGCATCGTTTATATTCCAAAAGTAGGGGCTGTTTTTCAAGATGTTTCTAGCATCTTCAGCCAGGCAGTAAGATAGCTCGTAAGCCCCTAGTGTCATACTCCTAGGAATCTGTGTTTCTCCTGTGTCTAGAGTTGCCCAGCCTATAAGTGTTGCATCGTAGTTTTCTCTAGAAATCACCGTATTTCTAAACATATCATTCAGCGCATTACTAGAAAATAGACCCGAAATATCCCAATCAGCTAAAGGTTGGTCGAAAGCTTCGGTATCTCTAAACATATCAGAAAATGTATTTGCTTTACTTACATCCCAATTACTTAGGTCTCTATTAAATGCTCTAGCACGTCTAAACATACTGTCCATATTAATAAAATCACTATTAGAAACATGTTCACCTACATTCCAAGAACTGATATCTTGATTAAAAACATTTGTAAATGCAAATGTTGATGAAAAATCAATTACTGAACCCACATCCCAAGTGGTAATATTTCCATTAAAATTAGAAGCCCCACTAAACATTGCTTCCATAGCTGTAATGGTCGATACATTCCAAGATGAAAAATCTGGTATGGTGATTGATGAGCAATTTCTAAACATACTACGTAGACTGGTTGTTTGCGTAAAATCTGGGTGGTCTGTAGCGTTTATTTGTAAATTACTACATCCCCAAAAAGCAAAAGCCATTGAACTCCATTTATTGGAGCCCCATTGATCTATAGATTTAATTTTTTCTTTGTCTCCACTATTATTAAAAAGTATTCTAGGAAAATCGCCCCATATCTTTATTTGATATTGTTTTGGTTCATCATACTGATGCACCGCATCGGAGGTTTGGTTATTTCCAATAGTACCATCACCCCAGTCAATGGAGTAATTGTAGCCAGTACCTGTAGTTGGAATAGTGATACTTTCATCGGGAGAAGTGGTTTCCCATGTGGTCGTAAAGGCAACCGTATCACATTCGCTACCTGCATCTGTAATCGCCCAGTTTTGATTAGTTGTTAAATTTTGACGAGATGTTTCCCCTATACAATAGGTACTATTTCCAGCATCTAAAATTATATCGGTAGGAATTTTTGTTTCTCCAGGATCTAAGCTTGCCCAACCTAACAAGGTAGCGTCATAATTGGCAGTGCTTAACCCTGCATTTTCAAACATATTATCCATACCCCTAAAATCTCCTGTTTGTGCAGAGCTAATATCCCAGTCTCCTAAACTCTGGTCAAACGCTGTTGCTCCGTTAAACATGGATTCAAAGTTTCTTACTTTACTCACATCCCAGTTAGAAAGGTCTTGATTAAAACTTGTAGCATTCCTAAATACGCCTAAAGAAAACTCTAAGTTGTTAAAGGTCCAATTGCCAATAGGTTGGTTAAAAACTGAGTTATTGGCAAACATATTAATGATTTCTGTGGCAGCCTCCATATTCCAACCACTGATGTCGCTATTCATGTTAGTTCCTTCAAAAGAATTAGAAAAATTAGTAATAGTACGTACATCCCAATCTTTTAATGAATTGTTTACATCTTCAAAGGCTGTTGCATTTTGGAATGCTTGTACTATGCTTGTAGCCTCGGATAAATCTGGAACATCTGTAGCATAAAGCTTTACATTAGAACATCCTGAAAAAGCAGCTATTAAACCTTCCCATTTGTTGGTTCCCCATTGGTCTATAGCGATGATTTTATCTTTTCCGTCTCTGTTAAAGAAAGACATCTGAGAAAAATCCCCATAAATTTTTACGGTATAGGTGCCTGGAGCATCGTAGGAATGTGATGTACTGCCTGTAAATCCAGATTCAATAGTCTTGTCTCCCCAATCTACGGTATAATTATTATCGGTGTCCAACATGTAGATCGGAATACTTAAATCATCGGTGGTTACGGTCCATCTGGTGATGAATTTATCTTCTTCTATACCTTGGTAAATATCCCTTTGAAAAGTCCAGGCATAGGTGTTTCTTAAAATATCGCGATAAGTAGGGTTTCCATAACCCACATTTAAAGCCCCTAATGTTATATTTCTAGGAATTCTACTTTCTCTACCTGATAATGTTGCCCAACCTTGTAAAATTTTATCATAATTTTCTATAGAAAGACCTGTGTTATTCAACATTTTTTTAGCAGTAGTAAGACTAGAAAGGTTCCAATTTTGAATGGTTGCAGTATTAAATTTAGAGGCTCCAGAAAAGGTACCCTCCATATCTGTAACATTACTGGTATTCCAACCTGAAAAATCTAAACTGTTAGCGGTCCCTAAGGTCCTACAATTTGTAAAGGCTTCATACATACTATCTACATTGGAAATATTTGGAGTATCTGTAGCCAGTATATCTAAATAGAAACAGTTTGTAAAAGCACTTTCCAAAGTTTCCCAAGCTAAAGACCCCCATTGATCAATAGCCTTTATTTTTTCATTCATACTTGAACGAGCAAAATGAAACGGAGGAAAAGTACCAGAAATTTTTATCTTGTGCATTCCTGCGTTCTCATATACATGTAAAGCATTACTTGAGGGGCTATAAGTCACCGTTCCATCTCCCCATTCTATGGTATAATTGTAAACAACAGTACTTCTTCTTCTGGGAAAGGGAAGCTCAATGATTTCATTTGCTGAGGTCGTTTCCCAAGTGGTGATAAACTTGTCATCTTCGCATACTTTTCCTCCATCATTTATAGTCCAGTTATTACCTGAATTATTAGTCAAAGTATTATGAGCTGCCGTTGCCATACAATAGGCACTCGCTCCTGCATCGAAGGTTACATTTGATGCTAAATTTAGAGCAGCCCAAGCGTTTAAAGTAGCGTCGTAATTATCTGTAGATAGTCTTCCTCCTGTAAACATACCACTCATATTGGTAACGTTGTTTACTCCCCAATTGGCCAAACTAAAGTCTACTAAAGGACAATCTCGAAACATATTTTCTAGAGAAGTGGCTTGTGATAGATTAGGAGCATCTGTTGCATTGACTTCTAAATTTTCACATCCATAGAAAGCATTTTCCATGATTAACCATCGGTTATTTCCCCATTTATCAATGGAAACAATCTTGTGCTTATCTCCAGAATTATTAAAATATATAGCAGGAAAATAAGGGTCATTTGAGAAGTCTCCTATACTTCTTAAGATTGTAATTTTATGTATTCCAGGATCCCTAAAAGTAACTTGAACATTTCCTGTTCTATTGTTTGAGGTTGTAACAGGCGTAAAAGGATCATTGTGTCTTAAATACCTTACTTGATAGTTATAGCTTTCCCCTGGCTTAGTAGGAATCGTAAAATTTTCGTTGGGTTCCGTAGTTCTAACGTGAAATTCAAATTGCGCTTGAATCGAAGAAAATAAGAATAAAAAAAATGTAAAAAGGTATAGCTGTTTCATAGTTTGGGCTGGATTTATGATAGCGCTACAAAGTTAAAGAATGGATGAGGGGAATAGGTCTAATCTCTGCTTTATCTGGGTAGTTAAAACCCTTGTGTTTATAGGGTTTCGTAGTATGTACCCGTATTTGTGCCCTATATATAATATCTTGTTTGTGTTGTTTTTAGGGAAAAAGAAGCTTCTTCCTTACTTTTGTAACACTACCAACTCAACCGACTTTTGAAAACCTATTGCCACTTTTTATTTATATCCCTTTTTTACATTTCGATAACGTGTATATCTCAAAATGTAGCCTATGATGTAATTCCTATAGATAAAGTATCTTCCAAAGATGTTCTGGGTAAATATGTATACGTTGCGGAAGACCCTACATTAAAAATAGGCATCGAAGAAGCCGAGACTATTGATTATAAAAAATCAGAAAAAGATATTGTTAATCTCGGGTTTACAAATACCAATATTTGGCTGAAATTTAAAATAAAGAATGAAGGAGTAGCATCTATAAAACGATTGTTGCGAGTGAGAAAGCCGCTATTGGATTCTGTTAGTCTCTATTTCAAAAAGGGTAATGATTGGAATGTATATCATACGGGTGTTATGGTTAATCAAAAAGACAAGCTTATAAAAGCTACGTCCTTATATTTTCCGCTAGAATTTGAAGTAGGGGAGACCGAAACTTTTTATATGAAAACGTATAGCCAATACGGAAAATCGTATTCTATAACCACCGTAAAAGAATCGGAATATTTGGAAAGTGAGCAAAATGAATTACTGGCTATGGCATTACTCATAGGTGCTTTAGTCATCATTATCTTTTACAACCTTTTGTTAAGTGTAGGTTTAAGAGATAGCGTCTATTTTTTGTATGCAGGTACTATTTTAGGAGGGCTTTTAGTGCAGGTCACCGTTCGTGGTTTTATGAAGAAATACTTGATAGATGAAACGCCTTTCTTTCAAGAATGGTGCACCCCTATATTCTTAACATTTGGAACGGTAATCACAGCACAGTTCTGTATTCGTTTTTTAGAGACTAAGAAGTATAGTAAGTCATCTCATTGGTTATTGAACGGAATTTTCTATTACGAACTTATCGCTTTAGGGTATATAATGATTCGACAAGAATTCTTTGGGCATCCACCGAATAACAGTCCAGTAGCTATGGGGTTGATGCTTTGTAGCTTATTAGCCTTGTATTCAGGAATTAGAACTTATTTAGGAGGAAACTCTTTTGCCAAATATTTGGTTATCGCTTGGGTGTGTTATTGTACCACTGTAATCATTTACACTCTTACAGTCTTTGTTGTGTTACCTGAAAATGTATTTACATTAAACGCTTATATGATCGGTTCTGTATTAGAAGCGATTTTGCTATCGCTTGCTGTAGTAGATCGTTATAAAACCTTAGAAAGAGAAAAGTTAGATTTAGTCACAGAACTCATCTCTAAAGAAAAGGATATTTCCTTAAAGACTAAAGAAATCATGTCCTTGCAAATGGAAAGTGTAAAACAGTTAAAATCAAAATTGAAAATTGCAGATGATCTAAAGAAAATTGTTGCTATGGATACTAAAATAGATACTAATTCTATTTTGGCAGATATTCGATCTAGCAAATTGGAAGATGAAAAAGTATTAGTGATCAAACAGCAAATTGCAGATTATAATGCGAGTTTTATTTTTCAACTTACTTCGAAATTTCCCATTTTATCAAAAACAGATATTGAAATCGCTACGTTTTCAAAGATGAAACTTACCAGAAAGGAAATTGCAGAACTTAGAGGAACGACGGTTCATGCTGTGAAAATTGCTAGATCGCGTTTGAAAAAGAAATTAAACCTTACTTCGGAGGATTCATTGGAGGTTTTTCTGGATAACATAGCATAGATTTTGAGTATTTATCGCAAAACAGATCATTAAATGCAACATTGTTGCATTTAATGATCTGTTTTGTTAATATTGCTTTTCAAATATTATTAGCCAATTCAATGATTGCAAATCTAAAAAAGTCCGACACCTTTGGTATTCTTATAAGTAGCTTATGTTTAATACACTGCTTGTTTATGCCTTTGTTATTAATATTTAAGGGAAGTCTGACTTATGTACCTTCATGGTGGAAGGGATTAGATTATATTTTTCTCTTGTTGTCTTTTTTGGCGGTTTACAGGTCAACTCAAACAACTTCAAAAGCTTTTATGAAAGTGTTATTTTGGGGTAGTTGGTTTGTTTTGACATTTGTAATACTAAATGAGAAGTTAGAATTACTACCTTTACCAGAGGTTAGTATATTGTTACCTACACTAAGTTTAATTTTTTTACACGAGTATAATAGAAGGTATTGTACTTGTGCAACAGATAAGTGTTGTACAAAATAGGTTTTTAAAATATAGCTATTTATTAATAGTAAACCTTACTGCTTTTTTGCTTTTTGATAGAAGTATATACTTAGTCTCTTCGTTTATTGCCTTTTGGTTAAAATTGAAAACGATAACCAAAATCAGGAAAGAAACCAATTTGATTAACTTCATCTACATTGTTTGTTTTTCTGTTATAACGTCTAATAAATAAATTATCGTTGTTAGTAACATTCTGAATGTCTACATAAAATTGATGAGATTGCTTTTTACTAGAGTGGTTGATTTTATAACCAAATTTTAAATCCCACCTCAAGTAAGAATCATTTTTTTGACTAAAAGCAAGATTGTCTTGTAATTCTTCAAAGCCAGCATTTCTTGAAGCTTCAAGATCGACAGGAGTTACAAAGCGGCCTCCCGCATAGGTTATTTTAGAATCTATAGAGAAGATATTCTTTTTGTTTTTACCTGCTTTAAATTCTTTTCCGCCTAATGCATTAACAACATACTCATTATTAAAAGGGGTATTCCTTTCGATACGATCACTCCCTTTATATTTACTTTCAAATAAAGAGGTAGTTAATAGACCATAAAACCCTTTACTAAAAAACTTTTCGATGGTAAGTTCGACTCCTTGATTGAAACCAGTGCCCTCATTGACTAAAGAGACTTTGTCGATTTCGAATCCGAAGTTAGCTCCTTCGGTTAAGGTAGAATAACTAGAAGGAAATGATTCTACAGCGGCGTTAGATATATCTTGATAATAAACTTCAAGCTTAGCACGCCAATCACTTGCAAAATTGTAATCATAACCAAGTACAAAATGATTGCTTTTTATAAAATCTAAATTTTTATTAGTTTGTATTAATTGCCCATTTACATTCTCATTTAAAAATAAAATAGGTAATGCGACAGATTGATGATGTAAACCATAACCCACGTTAAGTTGATGTTTTTTATTGAATTTATAAGTAATACCAGCTCTTGGTTCTAAAACAAATTGATCATTAATAGAAGAATATTGTCCATGTACCCCTCCATTGAAACTAATCTTTTTGTTTATTCTATATTGCCCTAGGATATAGGGTTGAGCTAGATATGTTTTTTCATCAAGATTTAAAAGGGTGAATAGGTCCGGATCGCCATCTCCATCATTATCTAATTGCCTAGATCTTGTCTCTTGAAATGAATCAATACTGAATTGTTCTAGTAAGTTACCAATACGCAGGATACTTTTTTTATTCAGTTTTGTATTGAAAACAGCGGAAAAGGAAATTCTACTTTCCATATTGTCAATATCCCAAAAGTTAATAATACGTTCATTAGGAGTGCCTTTTTCAATAAATCGATCAGATCTAAAATTATTTTTGTTGTAAGAGTATCCTATTACATTTTGTAAAAAGCTATTTTTTCCAATAGTTAGTTTATGTTTTAGTCCAATAACACCTACTCCCGAATCTACAAATGAGTTTTCATCTTCAACAGCAAAAAGATCATCAGCATCAATATCATCACCTAAAAACTCAATGTCACTTGTAGCTAAAATTCCGAAGAGAGATAGTGTGCCGAAATCATAATTTCCAAAATCAATATTAAAAGAAATATCCTTGTAATTAGGCGTAGCAGAAGTTCCTCCAGCACCAATACCTAGTAACCCAACAAGTGAATATCGTCCAGTAACTAAAAATGATCCATTGTTATTACCTAGAGGACCTTCGGCATTAGCTTCAAGACCTGTAAAGGCACCAGTTTGAAAGCTAAATTCATAGTCTTTTGTATTTCCTTTTCTAAACCCAAGGTCAAAAACACCCCCAAGTGCGTTCCCGTATTCTGCCGGAAATGCAGAAGTGAAAAAATCAGAATTTCGTAACATGTTTGGATTTAAAGCTGATACAGGGCCTCCAGTAGTACCGAGTGTTGAATAATGATTAGGGTTAGGTATCGCAATTCCTTCTAATCGCCATAACAATCCCGTAGGTGCATTTCCTCGGACAACAATATCATTACGGCTATCATCGGGAGCAGAGACACCAGCATAGTTTGCTGCCAATCTACCGACATCACTTCGTCCTCCAGAATATCGTGTTACCTCTTCTAGTCCGAATTGTCGAGCAGATACGGTTGCTAGTTTGTTGATCGATTTTGATTTAGTATTAGCGGTAGAAATGATAACTTCAGAAAGGTTATCAAAAGATTCTACCATTGCAATAGTCACCACAGCTGTTTTCCCTGTATCAATTATAATATTGCTTGTATATTCTGTATCGTAGCCTATATAGCTAATTTTTAAAGCCTGTCTTCCAACAGCAATTTGTGTAATTTGAAAAAAACCATCGATATCTGTGATTGCTCCTTTGGGTTCATTACTATTTAAAAGCGCTACTGTTGCTCCCATTAAAGGTAATTGAGAGTGTTTATCTATGACGGTTCCTTGCAAAATACCTGTTTGAGCCCAGCTAAAAGAAGTTAAAAGTAATAGAACAATAAAAATTGATTTCATAGTGTTTTGTTTGCTTCAAATGTGCTGATAAATGGCCTTTTGATAAAGGTAGCATAGTTGTTTTGTAAGTTAAATATCATGAATTGTAATATTTCATGTTCCAATTGTCTAGAAGTTTAATAAGTTATCATTTTCACTTCTTTCACACTTTAAAAGAGATTCTGACAATTCAAGTATTAATTTGACAATTGAAGGTAGTTTTTATGTAAATATTAAAATGGAATATTAGTTTTGATACCATGTCTTTATATTATTGGTATAACACAGAATGGTTTATCAATTTTAACCCGTATAATTCGATATTCAAGTATATGTTTACGAAACAAGCGCTAAAAAAATATGCTTTTCGGTTTCTAGTTGTAAATATTATTTACTTTTTAGTAAAATTAACTATAGATTATGAAGGTGAGCTATTAAAATTTAATAGTACAAGCGTTTTTTATTATATAAGTGCTTTCTTTCTCATTTTTTTTACATGGGGAATCAATGATTGGTTTATTGAAAAATATGCATTTAAATTAGGGCAACCTTCATTGAATTACACCTTAGGAACTAAGATTGTTTTATTATCCTTGCTCGTATGTATTCCTGTAGCGGCTTTGGTATATTATTTAGGAATTTTTGTTATAAAAATTCCTTGTGGTACGATTCCCGAAAAACCCCTTTGGTTACGATTTAGAATAGACTTTTTACGAGCATGTCTTTTAGGGATTACAGTAGTAGTATCTAATTTGTTGTATCAGGTGTTCAAACAAAAAGAAGCCACAGAATATAAGCTGTTACAATTACAACAAGAATTGGCAACCTCTAAATTCAAATCTTTAAAAGATCAAATTAGTCCACATTTTTTATTTAATAGTCTCAATACATTAACTTCTTTAATGTATGAAGATAGAGACATGGCATCAGATTTTGTAAGTCGTTTAGCTTCTTGTTATCGCTATATTTTAGATCAGAATGAAAATGATTTGGTCGAATTGCAAAAAGAAATGCAATTTATGGATGCTTTTATTTTTATGATGAATGTAAGACATAGAGAGGCCTTGCAGATCAACACTGATATTGAAGAGGCTAAAAAACAACATAAGATTCCGGTGCTGGCCTTACAAATGTTAGTAGAAAATGCATTGAAACATAACTACTATTCGTTAGAAAAACCTTTGGTAATACAAATTCAAACAAAAGACAATGTATTAGAAGTTAGAAACACACTTAATAAAAGGCTTAAAGAAGATAATACCACAGGTGTTGGTTTAGATAATATTAGAAAGAGATATGCATTTTATACAGAAAGGTTTGTAGAAGTATCAGAAACGGCCGAAACGTTTTCGGTAAGTTTGCCTTTATTGGTATCGTAGGTAAATTCCCCCAGAGCAAGCTCAAAAGGCATTTAAAGAAAATATCATTAAAATTTTAAGGCAAGCTTTAAGGTGTTAAACCCTTTGGCAATACCAATAAAATAATGCTTTATTAATTTATATTAGAGATGTTAATTACATGGACATGTATTATTACTAATAAATTAATGAATATCCAGAATTATTAATATTACAGAAAGTAACTACATTCCTTGATTGGTGAGGAATCTCATGTCACAGGTTTTAGTCATTTAATGAGATCATGATTTTTATTAGAATGAAAGATTGTTATTAGAGAAAAAGGATATTCGAACAAATCGCAAAAGAATAACTATGAAAGCCTTAATAGTAGAAGATGAGCTAATTGCTGCTAAAAGACTTCAGAATTTAGTAAATGAGTTAGCCCCTGAAATAGAGTTGGTGGGGCATGTATCTTCTGTAAAAAGCGCTATGAGTTGGTTTCAAGTAAATACAATGCCTGATCTCATTTTTTTAGATATTCAATTGAATGATGGTTATGGTTTTGATGTCTTAGACCAATTAGAAGAGTATTGCCCTGTAATTTTTACCACCGCCTATAATGAATATGCTATTCGTGGATTCAAATATAATGGGATTGATTATCTATTAAAACCAATAGACAAAAGAGAGTTAAATACTACACTAGCAAAATTCAAGAAAAGTATAGTAAACAAAGAAGGGTTTTCTGAAATTTCGGCATTACAAAATTTCAAGAATTTATTAGAGAAAGAATACAAGAAGCGTTTTATGATTAAAATAGGGAATCAATTTAAGGCTATTAAGGTCGAGGAAATTGCTTATTTCAAATCAGAAGAAGGAGGTATTATATTGGTAAATTCAATGAATAAAAAATTTCCAGTAGAATATTCTTTAGATCAGTTAGAAGAGATTTTAGATCCGTTTATTTTTTTTAGAATTAATAGGAAATATTTGGTGACAGTAGATGCAGTCAAGGAAATACATACTTATTTTAATAGTAGATTATTATTAAAAATGTTACCAACACCTAAAGAAGAAGTTATTGTGTCAAGGGAAAGAGTAACAAAATTCAAAGAATGGTTAGATATTTAACCCGTATTATGCATTAGAAAATCTATTCCGTATCGAAATCGCTGCAAAATCAAACGCTTCGCTGTATTTTTTGATTTAACAATAACAATGCTATGCTAAAATTAAGAAAATACTTCATTTTATTGAGCTTTCAATACTCATAACGAAGTTCTAATACATAATACGGATTTAATCCACATTGTAGGTTGATAAATTCCCTAAGGCTTGTCTCGCATTTTAACAAGAGTAATTTTTAGATAGGTATTTCAACTATTAGCGTTGAGGTAGTTTTTTGAAAAGTGAATTTATCTTAATAAAGTGTAATGTTATTTTTTGAATAAAATTACTTCACTTTTACCTGAAGTGCCTATCTTAATACTTCATATTGTGTTGCGAAAACAAATGATAGACCTGTGAAATTTTACTTGTCTAAGGTATTAGAATCGTATTGATATTAATAGAATTTATAATGGCAGAAAAATTTAATACTAGTGATTTATCTAAGAAAGAATTAGCTGGAAACCTTAGAAAACCAGAAGGCGATAATGGTGTTGAAGTAGGAAAGCAAATGAATAAGGGAAATGAGTATATTTCTAAATATTCCTATGAACAATTGAAGCCGATTGGAAATGAAAAGGTACTTGAAATAGGCATGGGGAATGGATTTTTTGTGCCTTATCTCATGAAACTAGCAGATGTAGATTATACGGGTTTAGATTATTCACCTTTGATGGTATCGGAAGCAGAAAAGTTAAACAATGAACTAAAAAAACAGCGTCGTATAAAATTTATAGAAGGATCAGTTGAAAAAGTACCTTTTGAAGATCATTTTTTTGATGCTATTGTAACGGCAAATACGATTTATTTTTGGCCTAATGTAGTTGAAAATGCTAAAGAATTATTGAGAGTATTAAAGCCAGGCGGAAGATTATTAGTAGCATATCGAAACAAAGAACTTTTAGATAAAATTGAATTTACTAAATATGGATTCAATAAATATGAGATATCAGAAGTAGAGGAGGTTTTTGAAAAATCTGGTTTTAAAAATATTTCGACTAAAGTATTGGATGAACCTGCTTTAGATTTTGATGGTAAGCCGTTAACGGTTAAAGGAGTCTATACTATTGCTTATAAATAAATTTAAATCGAACAGCATGGTTAGTCAGGAAGCAATTTTGATAGCAGAACAACAACTTTTAAAAGCACTAGAGAAAGGAGACTTGTCTCAGCTAGATGTATTGTTACATGAAGATCTGTTATTTAACCTTCCTACAGGACATACAATAAACAAAGAACAAGATATGGAAGCATATCGTTCGGGTAAAATGATTATTGATGTTATTAATGCTTCTAATCACCAAATAAATTTGATAGAGGATAGTGCTATTGTCACTGCTCTAATTAAGATGAAAGGTCAGTATTGTGGAGATCATTTTGATAGTACTTTTAAAATAATAAGAGTTTGGAAATTGTTTAAAGATCAATGGAAAGTGATAGGGGGAAGTAGTATTGCTTTTATGGAAGATCAGTAAGAGGATTAATAGAATGGAGAAAAGCAAAACCAAGCAGAGCAAGTACTTTGCAAATACTATACGAATCGTTTTGATCGGAATTTTGGTTTCTAGTTGTACTGTATTGCAGTGGCGAGAAAATGACGAAGAAATCTTTAATAATTTCGAAAATACCAATATTCAAAATGAAATCAGTTATCATACTATAGATAGCTTACATGCAACTATTAGAGTTCAAAATATATTTCTAGGAAAAGAAAAACCTCTAAATCTTGTTTTCTTACATGGTTCTCCAGCTTCATCTTCAGCGTGGTTTAATTATGTGAAAGATTCAACACTACTTCATCGGGCTAATATTGTTTTAATTGATAGGCCAGGATATGGGTATTCTAATTTTGGAAAAGAAATCCCAGAAATTGATAAGCAAGCAAAAATTATTAATGAAGTATTAGCTAAACTAGCTCTTGAAAATAGAATTGTAATAGGCGCTTCATATGGAGGTGCTATTGCTGCTCTTCAAGCCAGTTACAGTAATCGTGTAAGAGGAGTTATTATGATTTCACCTGCTATCGACCCAACGATTGAAAAAGATATTTGGGGAGCCCGATTTACTCAATGGTGGTTGACTAGATGGTTAGTGCCAACGGCATATCGTGTTGCAGGAGATGAAAAGGTAATTCATGCAAGCGAATTATCAGAAATTGAAAATAAATGGCCTAGCATCAGTATTCCTGTGTATCACGTTCATGGTGATGCAGATGATTTGGTGCCCTATGAAAATATACACTATACAGAAAAAGTATTCCAACAACATAAAATTTTTACAATTCCAAATACTGGGCATGAGATATCTTGGTCTCGACCAGATGTAATTACACCTGTTTTACATGAAATGATTGATGTACTACAATAGTTTCTCTTTCTAAGAGTTATTTTTTCTTAAGGTGTTAATAGTCTCAGGTATTTGAAATTTGTATTCTTCTGATTTGTACTATTAAAACTTTCAATAATTATTGAAAGTTTTAATTTGTGTGTATATTTGAAATATAATAGGGATAATAAAATCTATAATCATTTTGTTATTTAATTTTCAGTAATTATTGAAAAAATAAAATCATGGAATTAACAGTTGAGATTAAAGCGACTAAAAAAACAGTGAAAAACAATCATAGTTTTATTGATTTATATAATGAAGCTACCGAGGACTATGAATTTTGGAGTAAGGATTACAATATGCATTTTGGGTATTATACTCCTTTCAGAACAAAATTATTTCGTAGAGATACAATGCTTAATGAAATGAATAACCAAGTGTTGAAACGTCTGGAAGTTAAAGCTAAAGACCTCCTTGTAGATTTAGGGTGCGGAATGGGAGGTACGATGTTGTATGCAGCAAAAAAGTATGAAAGTATAAAAGCAATTGGAGTGACTTTATCCGATTTCCAAGTAAAAGAAGGGAATCATAGATTAAAAGACTACAACCCTCTTATTGTGAAAGAAGATTATACCAATACTAGTTTTGTATCAGGTGTAGCAGATGGAGTTTATGCTATCGAGAGCTTGTGTCATTGCGGGCATAGTATAGCTTCATTGAAAGAAGCTTATCGTATACTTAAGCCAGAAGGGAAGTTTGTGATGACTGATGCTTTTTTGAAAAAAAAAGAAAGTAAATTATGTCAAGGAGGCAAATTCACTTACAAGAAGTTATGTGAAGGTTGGGATTTGAAAGGTTTAGGGAATATAAAAGAAGTTGTAAAGGATATGGAAACTATCGGTTTTAAGCATGTCAAGGTGGAAGATGTTTCTTTTAGAGTAGCGCCTTCAGTGCTACATGTTCCTTTTGCAATCTTAGGTTTTGTCGTGCGAAATTTTTTAAAAGGTAAACCACTAAAGCCACAGAGCTTAAATAACTTGAAAGGTTCATTTTATGCACTTCTTTCTGGGATTCAAATGAATAGTTTTGGGTATTATATTATCACAGCAGAGAAATAGAATGTTTTTTATATGATCTGTAAATTATGTAACCTAAGTTTGAATGAGGTTTATTTAAATATATCTATAATTCAAACGTTTATAAATTATGATGAAGAAAGTTATAGTTACGATATGTACCATACTATTAACAGTTGTATGTGTGTATGGGCAGTCTTTTGATTCTAGAAATATAGCTGATGAAGCATTGAAATTGACAGGTTCAGCTGTTAATTATGATCCTAGTTATTTTAGTATCCCATATCCGAATGGAGATGTGCCAAAAAGTAAAGGAGTGTGTACAGATGTTATCATTAGAACTTATAGAAAATTAGGGGTAGACCTTCAAAAGGAAGTCCATGAAGATATGGTCAAAAATTTTAGTCTATATCCTAAAATATGGGGGTTGAAAAGAACAGATACTAATATTGACCACAGGAGAGTTCCTAATTTAATGACCTTTTTTGGAAGGTTTGGCAAAGAAAAACCAATTAGACAAAAGTCAGACGATTACATTCCTGGTGATATTGTATGTTGGAATTTAGGGGGAGCTATTACACATATCGGAATAGTTTCTGCTATAAAATCAAATGATGGTAAACGTTATCAGATAGCACATAATATTGGTGCGGGGCAAGTACTACAAGATTGTCTCTTTGATTATAAGATTATTGGACATTATTCCTATCTGAAGTAAGTCTATACTCTATTAAGCAGACAACCATTTCTTAAACTTCCCAATCTTTTCAATAGCTACAAATATAGGATTGGTATCATTAGCATTATTAGGTTTTAGTTCCACTTTTATTTTTGATTTTGAGGCATAGTACATTTGGTGAATACTATCGAGATGTATAAGATATTGCTTGTTTATTCTAAAGAAAGCGAGATTCCCTAATTCATTTTCAATAGTTTTTAACGATTTATCTATAGGAAATGATTTTCCATCCCATAGTTTTATAAAGCAGAGTTTGTCTTCTGTATAGAAATACGCAATATCATTTATAGCAATTGCTTTTAATTCAGTATTCATCTTAACTAAAAAACGTTGCTTAGGTTGAAATGATAGCTTTTCTATCAATTGCTGGACATTTGTGTGCTGCTTGCCTTTTTCGTGTAGTTGTTTGAATTTATGAATAGCAACAGTTAAATCCTTTTTGCTAATAGGTTTTAATAGATATGAAATACTATTGAGTTCAAAGGATTTAATTGCAAACTCGGAATAAGCTGTTGTAAAAATAATAGGGGTTAAATTTTCTTTTTGACCCTTGAAAATCTCAAAAGAATACCCATCCGATAAATTAATATCTAAAAAAATTAAATCAACATTATGGACATTTAAAAAAGCCTTTGTCTCTTCTATACCAGTTGTTCTTCCGATGACAAGAAGTTCGGTTTCGATCTCTAGAATTGAATTTTCGAGACGTTGCGCTGCCAAATCTTCATCTTCTACTATTAATACTTTAATCATCTAAATCGCCTTTAATAAGTGGAACATATACTTTGTAATGGCTATTGGTAACTTCTACTTGTAGTTTTTCATCAGAAATCAGTGCGATTTGATTTTCTAAATTTTGTATTCCAATACCTAAAGAATCTACAGAGTGCTTTTGTTTGTCTTTGAGTTGCAAATTATTTTCAACGATAATATAATCTTGATCTATTTTAATCGTTACGTTCAATGGTTTTTGAGTGGAAACAATATTGTGCTTAATGGCATTTTCAACTAATAGCTGAAGTGTCATAGGAGGAAGCAATAATTTATGCTTTGTAGGTGATACGAGTTCATGATAATTAAGAGCTGAACCAAATCTAATCTTTTGCAAATGGATATATGAAGTAATCATATTTAATTCTTTATAAAGTGGGACTACAACTTCGTCACTTTGCAATAAATTATACCGGTAAATGCTTGACAACTCTTCTACGAAATCTTCTGCTTTTTTAGCATCTAATGAGATGAGACTAATTAAGCTATTAAAGCTATTAAATAGGAAATGTGGGTTTAACTGTTTTTTTAGAGACAAGTATTTCGCTATAAATTTTTCACTTTCATGTCGTGACAATTGAAGCTCAATTCGATGTTTGTTTTCTTCAACATTAATGAAATGTTCGAAGAAGTATACAAAGGCTACGATTACTGTTGTAGCGATAAATATCGCTCCAAAAACGAGATCAAAAAAAGTAACTACTTCATCATCATTAAAAGCCCAATTTGCAACAGCTCTAGCTAACATGGTAATGAAAGTAGATTTGATAAAAATAATTACAATAAGATATAGTTTACTGTACTGGTGTTGCGTAAGGAGGTTATAAATTGTTTTATTCCTTAAAGCAACTAGTCTTAATTGGTAAATGAAGGTTACAAAAAGGAAAATACAAGGAAATAGTATTAATGTTTCGAAAATAGCTTCATCCCAAGATTCTGTGGTGATCTCGTATAAGAAGTTATAAAACACTAGAAGGAGTGTAATTAATATGTAAATATATATTCTACCTTTTTTAAACACAGTTTATTATTTGATATGTTTTTTTTAATATTTAT
The DNA here is from genome assembly GCA_947493035.1 of uncultured Aquimarina sp. Lineage (GTDB taxonomy): Bacteria > Bacteroidota > Bacteroidia > Flavobacteriales > Flavobacteriaceae > Aquimarina. The sequence goes on along the minus strand of CANLOW010000003.1, from coordinate 390,100 downwards.
TAATACGAGTTCAGTTTAAACTTAGGCATTTATTCACAAAAAATAATGTCTTTCTTGTTTGATAAAGAATCACATAAAGGCGATCTATATGATTTATTGTGGTCATAGATCAGTTAGATGAGACCTCTGGTCTAAGCCAGAGGTGACAAATAAATAACTTTTAGTCAATTACTTTAAATGGACGAGAATATTTAATTCCTATTTCCACATGTATTTAATTGATTTCTTTTTTTTAACAATATTTCTTCTATTCCGAAATAATTATAGATGCTTCGGTAACATCACTCGCATAAAAATAACCTAAACCACGAACTTTAGGGTTAGTTATATTTAATAAATTCCCTCCAATAGAAGCTGGTGGGGGATTTCCTACTGGAGAAAAACCAGAGCTTCCTGTTTGTTCAAAAATTTGGAATAAGAAGTCATAATAATTTTCAGTGATTCCAAGCAACTGGACAGTGGCTTTATCTCCTAACTCGAAAACTACTTCTTCGTTAGGATTTACTCCCGTTCGGGCTTGCCCATCAAAGAACTGGTCATTTTCAATTAAAGTGGCACTATTCCCTCTATCAGGTACTATAGTGAACACATCATTTAAAAACACACGGTAGTAGTAGTAGTTATCAATATCCAGAGGATCTGTAGCATCGAAGTTGACAAAATAACCTTCGTCAGTAAATAAGGTTTCTTCTTCAAATACCGAATAAACATTATCAAAGCTAGGCGCTTCAATAAGTGTGTCACTAGCTTGATAAGTATCATTATTCCATTCGATAGTGATTGTATAGGTAGTTCCTAATGTGGCCGTAATTTCAGAATTTGTATACATACCATTTGTTTGATGTATAAATTCAAAATCTTCTATACCGTTATTGACCATAACAATTGCATTTTCAACAGCTGTCGGTTCACTTTGATCTAAAAAGTCAATGGTAGTACTGAGTTCTATGAATTGGTTTGATCTTGGATTTGTTGGATTACGTTCGATACCTCCGTTGATTACTAATTTAGGAGGAGCACCATTTAAAGTAATGTCGTTAGTTACGTTTGTTTCACAACTAATTAAAAAGAATAGAATACTAAATATGAATAAATATTTCATGACTCGATGAAGTTAAAAGTTAATACGGTAGGTTGCAGTTGGGACAATTCCGAAGAAAGAAAGCTTAGTAGCCTCTGTCCTTCCAGTGGTAACTTCTTTATCATTGACCTCACTAATCTCTCGAAAATAGATGGAAGCAGCATTTTGTCTATTGTATACATTCGCTATACTGAACACCCATGTTCCTCTTTTCTTAGGTTTCGGATGTAATGTTGCCGAGATATCTAATCGGTGGTAAGTCGGTAGTCGATCTCCATTTCGATTTTCAAAATCAGTGATGACTAAGCCATTCTGCTTGTATTTCCCTGTAGGGTAGGTGACAGGTCTACCAGATCCAAAAATAAAGTTGGCACCAAATTCCCAGCGTTCATTCAGTTTATAAAGACCTACGAGATTGAGTTCGTGTAATTGATCGTTATTAGTAGGGTAGTATTCACTATTATTGATGCTCTGTATTTTTCGTTCACTTCGGGATAATGTATAGCTAAGCCAACCAGTTAATCGGCCTTGATTTTTATTTAGCTGTAACTCGAGGCCATAAGCGCGTCCGTCACCTTGTGCGATTTGAGTTTCTATATTCTCTGTAAAAAGAAGGTCAGCACCGTCAATAAAGTCGGTAGTGTTTTTTAGACTTTTATGATAGACTTCAATATTGAAATCGTACTTGTCATCTTTTAAAGTTTGAAAATACCCTAGAGCAAATTGATCGGCACTTTGAGGCTTTAAGAATGGCCCACTCGGCGCCCAAATATCTAATGGCGTAGGGGAAGAAGTATTAGAAATTAAATGTAAGTATTGATACATTTTGTTGTAACTAAACTTTATAGACTTTTGATCATCTACTAAATATCGTAGACTGAATCGAGGTTCGAATCCCCAAAAGGTTTTGATGTTATCCCCGCTTTTATATTCTGTTTCATTGATTATCTCGTTTTCTATAAAAATGTTTTGAGTATCATCATAACTTAATGGAACTCCATTATCATAAACAGGAATAGTAGCTTTACCTTTTCTATTGAAATTGGAGATTCTGGCTCCATATTGAAGACTGATTTTATCAGATAGGTTTTGCTTTAAATCAATATAAAAACCCGTCTCGGCACTGAATTTTTCTTGAAACTTTTCCGCTTGAATGACCGAACCATTAAGAGGTGATATTTCACCTGGTTTAAAATTATAAAATATATAATCTATCCCTGTCTTTAGCGTGTTATTTGCATTTAAATACCAAGTTAATCTTGGTTTTATATTGTAATTGCTGATATTCGATTTCCATCGAAAATCAGAGCCACTTCTAAAGTTATCAATCGTGTAATCATAGTTACTGAAGATTGCAGAAGTACTCAAAAATAGCTTATCATTTAAGATGCTTGTCCAACGTAGTGTCCCAGATGCATTACCCCAAACAGTACCGATGAAATTATTCAATTCAAAATGATCACGACCAAAATAACCGGAAAGAAATAAAGTGTTTTTATCATTGATTCCGTAATTGGCTTTTAAATTAAGATCATAAAAAAACAGTGTAGTATCCTTAAATTCATCATTTAAAAAAGAAAATAGATCAATATAAGATCTTCTTCCTGCAACCATGTAACTTCCCTTGGCTTCATCTTTATTTCCTTTAAATAAAGGCCCTTCTATTAGGGCTTTACTAGAAATTAAACCAATACCGATTTCGCCACCAAATTTTTTGGTGTTTCCTTCTTTTTGTTTGATATCGAGTACCGAAGAAAGCCTTCCTCCATAAATAGAAGGGATTCCTCCTTTATATAACTTTAAGTCTTTAATGGCATTGGTATTAAAGACTGAGAAAAAACCAAATAGATGTGATGCATTGTAAATGGTAGCTTCATCGAGAAGTATAAGGTTTTGATCTGCCGATCCTCCACGAACATTAAATCCAGAAGAAGCTTCATTGACACTACTTACCCCAGGCAATAACTGAATGGACTTTAGTAAATCTGGTTCTCCAAGAGCCATCGGAAGTTTTTGAATGGTTTTTGCAGAGATTGTAGAAACACTCATCTCTGTAGAGGTCACTTTTTTACTAGCAGAATTTCCAGAAATAACCACTTCATCAAGTTGATCAGGGTTATCGTCTAATTCAAAATTGAGTGTTGTGCTTTTTTGTAAATCAATCTCTTTTGAAATATTTTGAAAGCCAATATAGCTTATCAAAACTGTTTGTACTCCTTTGGGGAGTGTAATGGAGTAGTACCCATATTCGTTGGTAATAGCTCCTTTAGTGCCAACGGTGATATTGACGCCTAAAAGTTTTTCTCCGGTTTTTTTTTCAGAAACGTAGCCACTCAGGGTGTATTTCTCCTGAGCATAGCTGGCTACGAAACTAACTACTAATATGAAAAAAAATAAATGTTTCATTTGATTCAAAGTTGTGATTTGATTCAAATGTATCTGGAGAACCTACTTTGGGATAGTGATAAAATGAAGAAGCTTGAAATTTTCTGATTAACCAGAAAATTTCAAGCTTCTTTAATAGCTTAGCTATTTTAAAAATATTATTTGATTAAGCCAATAGCTTTAAGTCTTTCGAAAAGAAAATCACCAGCTGTAATGTCCTCATAAACTTTTGGATGTTCAATATCAATACATTCGGGTAAACAGTTTAATGGCATATCCATTCTAGGATGCATAAAGAAAGGAATTGAATATCTGGGGATATGCCAGCTTTCTTTAGGAGGATTGATCACACGATGTATCGTAGAACGAAGTTTGTTATTGGTCAAACGTTCTAACATATCTCCAACATTAATGACTAATTCGTTTTCACTAGGAGCAGCATCAATCCATTGCTCCTGTTTGTTTTTAACTTGCAGTCCACCTGTAGAGGCTCCCATTAATAATGTAATCAAGTTGATGTCTCCATGTGCCCCAGCCCTAATAGCATCTTCGGGAGCAGAAGTAATAGGAGGGTAGTGAATTGGTCTTAAAATACTATTACCTAAATTGGCCCATTGATCAAAATAATTTTCTTTTAATCCTAAGTGTAAAGCAATAGCTTTTAGAAGATAGACTCCTGTTTTCTCAAGCATTTTGAAAGCTTGTAAGCCTATTTTGTTGAAGTTTTTCACTTCATTTACTTGTATGTTTGTGTGGTATTTTTTTGTAAACTCAATGTCTTCTACTGGTTCTTGTCCAAAATGCCAAAACTCTTTAAGGTCTGCTTTTTTATGACCTACAGCTTGTTCTTTTCCAAATGAAGTATATCCTCTTTGCCCATGTAAGCCTTCAATTTCATAATTTTCTTTAGTTGATTTAGGTAAATCAAAAAAATCTTTCACAACCATATAAAGTTGTTTCATGAGATCTTCGTCTAAGAAATGATTTTTTAAAGAAATAAAACCAATTTCTTCAAAGGCAGTTCCTAACTTTTTTACAAAATCATTTTTAATATTGACATCATCAGATAGGAATTCGTTTAAATCTAGACTAGGAATGTGGTTCATAAGGTGTATTTGTACTACAAATTTATTAAGATTCTTATGCTTTTTATAGAAAAAGATGATTTAATCGATTATCATGAGCTAGATAAAACTTCATGCGTTTGTTTATATACCAAAAGGGAAGAAATGATTCACTAAGCTTCCAAAGCCATTTGTTTCAAAAAAGCATAACCTTCCAAATCTTCAAAAAACTCAAAGAACAGTTGTTCAATAGCATCATAATGTTCTCTAAGCTCAATGATAGCATAATTCATTTTAGAGATGTTTCTAGTACGATGATTCATTTGAAATAGAATATCACTAATCCCTTCTAAAGTAGCATATTTTAATAACCAATTCTGCTTTCGCATTTCAGGGTAAAAAACTTTAATTCTATCAGGAAGTATTTCAAATCGATCATGAAGAAGAACGTAAAAAAATTCTGTAAATTCATCTAAAGGTGTAGTATGGAATTGTAACCAATGCTTTGCTAAGAAGTGGTCAAAAATAATATCGGTTATTACTCCTGAGTAATGCCCATAAGCACTAAAGAAGCGTTTGGTTTCTTTTACCTTGCTATGCTTATCAGTAAAAGAGTCAATACCTCGATGTAGTAAGATACCTTGTTGGATTTTTTCTGAATAATCAAGATATTTCTTTCCTTTGATTGCATCAGCAATAAAATTTCCTAGCTGAATATCAGGATCATTATTCGATAAATATATATGGGCTAGAAAATTCATAGTAGCTAAATGTACTATAAAGCATGAGACTAATTGAATATATAGGCCTATTTTTATAAAATTAGTGATAAAGAATAGTTTTGAATAATATGGAAAGAATTGTAGTTATTGGAGGAACAGGGCATATAGGTACGTATCTAATTCCACGATTGGTAGAAGATGGTTTTGAAGTTGTGTGTGTTAGCAGAAGTGTAGCCAAGCCATATTTTAAAGACTCAATATGGGATGCTGTTCAAATGGTTGCATTAGATCGTTTCGAATTGGAAAAGAAAGCACAATTCGGACAAGCCATTTTAGCACTTAATCCTTCCGTTGTGATCGATTTGATTTGTTTTGATGTAGAAAGTGCTAAGCAATTGGTATTTGCTTTAAAAGGAAATGTTAATCATTTTTTACACTGTGGAAGTCTGTGGGTGCATGGTTTTAATGAGTTTATACCAACTGTAGAAACTCAACCAAGAAAACCTCTCAGTGAATACGGAAAGAAAAAAGTAGCCATTGAAAGCTTTTTACTAGATCAGTATAAAGAGAATGGTTTTCCGTGTACATTGATTCACCCTGGACATATTGTAGGTAAAGGATGGTGGCCTGTGAATCCACAAGGGAATTTCAATCCAAATGTATTTAAAGATTTGAGGGAAGGACGAGAAGTAAATATGCCTAATTGGGGTTTAGAAACCTTACATCATGTACACGCAGATGATGTTGCTAGTGCTTTTGCCAACGCAATTAAATATAAAGGAAATGCAGTTGGGGAGAGTTTTAATATTGTAGCAGAACAAGCAATGACCTTTAAGGGGTTTGCTACAGTTATCAGTAAACATTATCAAAAGGAACCTAATTTACGCTTTTTACCTTGGGATAATTTTAAAGAGACCCTTTCTAAAGAGGACGCTGAAGCTACTTTGGGACATTTAGAGCACTCAACAATGGGAAGTATCGAAAAAGCAAAAAAACAAATACATTTTCGACCGAAATATTCATCTTTAGAGGCCATTTTAGAAGCCGTAGAATACTTTGAAGAAGTGAATTTATAAGGATAGGTTTTCTGTTCAGATTTTAAGTTGAATAAAGTTATATTTACTTTCAAAAAATTAGAGAAATACAATGACACTAATAAAATCAATTTCAGGGATTCGCGGGACGATAGGAGGTTCTGTAGGAGATAATTTAACTCCGATTGATGCTGTAAAATTCGCCTCAGCTTACGGAACTTTTATTAAAGATACTACAGGAAAGGCTGCACCGAAAGTAGTAGTCGGTCGTGATGCCCGTCTTTCGGGAAGTATGATTCAGGAATTGGTAATGAATAGTTTGGTAGGTTTAGGAATTCATGTAGTGGATTTAGGATTATCAACAACTCCAACAGTAGAGATTGCTGTTCCTTTAGAAGCTGCTGATGGAGGTATTATTTTAACGGCTAGTCATAATCCAAAACAATGGAATGCATTAAAGTTGTTGAATAACAAAGGTGAATTTTTAAATGGAGAAGAAGGGAAGAAAATCCTTCAAATAGCCGAAGCGGACGCATACAGTTTTGCTGAAGTTGATGATTTAGGAATCATAGAAACTAATGATACATATATTGATAAGCATATCGATGCTGTGTTAGATTTAGAATTAGTGGAGCCAGAAAAAATAAAGGAAGCAGGATTCAAAGTAGTAGTTGATGCAGTAAATTCTACAGGAGGAATTTGTTTACCACCGTTATTAGAAAAACTAGGTGTAGAAGTTGTAGAACTTTACTGTGAACCTACGGGACACTTTCCACACAATCCAGAACCTTTAAAGGAACATTTGGGAGATTTAGCAGCTAAAGTTGTAGAAGAAAAAGCAGATCTAGGTATTACGGTAGATCCAGACGTTGACCGTTTGGCTTTTATGAGTGAGGATGGAGAGATGTTTGGGGAAGAGTATACGCTTGTGGCTTGTGCTGATTATGTGTTAGGTAAAACACCGGGAAATACGGTATCTAACCTTTCTTCTAGCCGTGCTTTGAGAGATGTAACAGAAAAACATGGAGGTTCTTATACAGCAGCTAATGTTGGAGAAGTGAATGTGGTTACTACCATGAAAGCAACCAATACGGTTATTGGAGGAGAAGGAAACGGAGGTATCATTTACCCAGCTTCTCACTATGGCCGTGATGCTTTAGTAGGTATTGGATTATTTTTAACTCATTTAGCGGAGAAGAAAATGAAGGTTAGTGAGTTGAAGGCTTCATTCCCTCAGTATTTTATGAGCAAGAATAAAATTACATTAACTCCAGAGTTAGATGTCGATAACATTTTAGCACAAATGGCTTCAAAATATGCCAATGAGGATGTAACGACTACTGACGGGGTAAAAGTAGATTTTGCTGAGAATTGGTTTCACCTTAGAAAAAGTAATACCGAACCTATTATTAGAATTTATACAGAAGCAAAGTCTCAACAAGAGGCTGACAACCTAGCCCTAAAAACAATCAAGGAGATTGAGGGTATAGCAGGATTGTAAGATTAATACAAATAAAAAATCCTATTTCTTCAATAAAGAGGAAATAGGATTTATATTTTGATATGATTTTTCATTATTTAGAAATTACATGATAATTCTGTCGTGATTTTTTAGTACCTAAGTTTACGTCTAGGTCTTGAAAAATTCCACATGATACGCCTTGTTTGGCTAAACTTTTTTCACTTGCTTTCTTTGCAAGTTTTTCAATGTAAGGTGTTAAATACTTCATAGCATCAACATTTTAATTAAACACTTTATTTAAAATTACTAAAACTGTGCCAAAAATATATAGCAACAGTCTATTTTTGCAATAATGAAAAAAATTGTACTCCTTTTTTTCGTTCTTCTGCACTTTTTGTCGTGTAAAAAGCAAGAACCTAAAATTAAATTAGCGGTAACCTCTAGTTTATTTCCTGTTTTTGAGGATCTTGTAAGTCAATATGAGTTAGAAAATAATATTGAGATTCATTTAATTCATTCATCTTCAGGAAAATTATCGAGCCAATTAGTGCATGGAGCTCCTTATGATGTTTTCTTTTCAGCAGACGATTCTTATTGTCAATTTATAAAAGGAAAATTATCCTTGTCAGAAGAAAGCATACTGTTGGCTAAAGGGAATTTAGTCAAAGTATCTAATCGAAAGTTGTTACAACAAAAAAAATGGGATGATGGCTATCGTATAGGGATTGCTAACCCGAAAGTAGCTCCATATGGAAAACTGTCAGCACAATTTTTAGAATCACTACCTAATTATGATCTTATAAAACAAAAACTAGTTTACGGACAAAATGTAAATCAAATACTACAATATCTTTTGACTGAAAATATTTCAGTGGCATTTTTATCTAAAGCTAATGTTATAGCTGCACAGTTAGATTCTGCTTTATTTATAGTTGAAGATATAAATACTACAGACTTACAAGATATAGTACATACTTATTTACTCATAAACGATGATATTGGAATCCGTCAATTTATAGCATTTGTGGAAGGAGAAAAGGGTAGTGCTATTTTAAATAAATATGGATACGTACCTTTGTAAGCTATGGATTGGATACCGCTAATACTATCGCTAAAATTAGCAGCGACGACTACTATTTTATTACTTGTCGTAGGTATTCCGATAGCTTATTTTTTAGCGTATACCAAATTTAAGATTCGTTTTTTATTAGAAGCTATTTTAGGGCTTCCTATCATACTTCCGCCAACAGTATTAGGCTTTTATCTGTTATTAGCTTTTAGCACATCATCGCCTTTAGGACTTTGGTTACAAAACCTAACAGGGATATCATTAGTATTTTCCTTTTTAGGATTAGTAATTGCTTCTATGATTTATAGTTTGCCTTTTATGATTCAACCACTGAAAAATGGTTTTGAAACTGTAGATCATTCTATGTTAGAATTAGCTGAGGTGTTAGGGAAGTCAAAATGGATAACTTTTCGTAAAGTAATACTACCCAATAGTATTAAATCGATAATAACAGGTGCAATATTAACTTTTGCACATACTTTGGGAGAGTTTGGTGTTGTATTGATGATAGGAGGAAGTATTCCAAAAGAGACTAAAGTGGCTTCTATTGCTATCTTTGAATATGTTGAAACACTAAATTATCAATCAGCCCATCGTTATGCACTGATTTTATTAGGAATTAGTTTTTTAATCTTGGTTACAGTTCAAGCTCTAAGTATGAAAAAAGAGAAAAGAAGATGATTCGAATAGGGTTACTAAAAAAAATAAAGACAAAATATCATGATTTTGAGTTGAAGGTAAACGTAGCAGTCGATAAACCTAAAATTATTGGTATTACTGGAGATTCAGGAGTAGGGAAAACTACTTTTTTTAGAATGTTATCAGGGCTAACCATGCCAGATAATGGCTATATAAATGTAGGAGACGATCATTGGTTTGATAGTGACCAAAAGTTAGATAAGAAAGTAACAGAACGATCGTGTAGTTACTTGTTTCAAGACGCGACTTTGTTTAGTCATATGACATTGTTCGAAAATATTCGTTTTTCTAATACTACATTAACAGATGCGGATATCAGTGATTGGTTAATAACAATGGATATTTTAAAATTAAAAGACCATTATCCCTCAGCTCTTTCTGGAGGACAAAGAAAACGGGCAGCACTACTTGTAAATTTGGTCAATAAAGCCAAAGTAATATTATTAGACGAACCTTTTGTGGCATTAGATGAAACCTCAAAAGACAGCGTTTTGAAGCTTATTAAAAAGGTTTTTAAAGAGAGCTCTTCTGTAATTTTTATTGCTAGTCATGATCATGAAGTTTTAGAAGATTTATGTGATCAGGTTTTTAGAATAGAAAATAGCCTACTAGATATCCAAATGTCTTGCTAGAGAACACATTTCACTTTTATATATTTGTGCCTTCAATCCCAGATTTATGAAAATAACTTTAGTTGCGATCACCTTGTTTTTTACAGGGACATTATTAAGTATAGCACAGACTACAAATACTAATGAAGTAAGTAGAATAGCCCGTAGAATCAACGATTTTGATATTTACGAAACACCCAATCAAAAAGCCGTAGATACTATTGTGAGCTCTGAGCCTGTTGAAGAAGAAATTCGTGAAGAGATTCAACAAGAGATTGTAGAAGAAGCGCCTAAAAAAGTAATTTTATCAAGACTAGAATCTACCCTTAATGATGGTTCTTATTATACGGTACAAGTAGCAGCATGTAGAGAACCATTAAGTCAAGAATATTTAGATTATCATAGTTATGTAGAGATCTATGGTTCTGATGGTTGGTATAGATATTTTTCTAGTAGGTTTTTGTCGTTATCAGAAGCAAGGGTTTATATGTATGAAGTTCGTAATACGACGAAATTCAAAGATGCTTTTCCTGTCCGTTTAAAAGATTTCGTAAAAGTAGATTTAACTACAGGTTTAAGACTTGGACTATGATTGATGAATCATTAGTCACTTATTTAGAGTCTTTTTTAACAGAAAATAGAAGGTCTAATAATCATCGTGTATTACAAGATCGTACTTATCACTTGACTGTAGCTGTTGAAGATTTATATCAATTGCATAATGCTGCTGCCGTAATGCGTAGTTGTGATGTTTTTGGTATACAAGATGTGCATATAATAGAAGAAAAAAACTTGAGAACCATAGATAGAGAGATCGCTATGGGAGCTCAAAAATGGGTAGATGTACATAGGTATAATACCGCTAAGGATACAGTTGATCAGCTAAGGGCTAAAGGATATCAGATTATAGCTACAACTCCTCATGGAAAAAATTGTATTTCACTTTCAGATTTTGATATTTCAAAGCCTTCCGCATTATTTTTTGGTGCAGAAGGGGAAGGTCTTAGTGATTATGTGTTAGAACAATCGGATGTTCAATTGCATATCCCAATGTATGGTTTTACCGAAAGCCTTAATATTTCTGTTTCAGCAGCAATTATTTTACAGCAATTAGTAGATAAATTAAAGTCTAGCGCTATTCATTGGTCGTTATCAGAAGAGCAAAAAATGCAGAAACGCTTCGATTGGGTCTGTAAAATTTTAAAGAGTCATCAAAAAATTATTAAACGCTACCACGAAGATTTAAAATAACTTTTACTAATATTTGAATATGTGTTTTTTTAAAAACATAATACTTTTATTTTTAACTCTAATAACTTTTTCAAGTTTTGGTCAAGAGTTCTTAAGAGCATTTTCTCATGTCGATAGGCAAGAAGAAGCTGTTGTTATTACTGAATCAGGAGATACTTTAATAGGTCGCCCATTGATTTTTAAACGTAAGTCAGGTTTTTTTAAAGAAGTATTATTGAAGAATGATAGTAAACAAGAATATCGAATTCCTTTAGATAATTTTAAAAGTGGATACATTCCTCAAAAAAGATATTCGAAAAATGTTGATTTGAAAGAATACCTTGGAGAAGGTGGGGTTTTTGATTCGTTGAATTTTGATAAGGCAAAAATTAAAGAAGGATATGCATATTTCGAAAAGACAACACTTGTAGATGTCAAAGGGAGAAAGGAGTCTGTGGTCTTGCAGTTAGCAAATCCAGGGGCGTGTAATGCTGTAAAAGTATTTCATAATCCGAAGACACGAACTAGTATGTCGGTGCCACCGATAGAGGAAGGTTACCCGTTATCGTATTATTTTAAAGCAGAAAATAAAGAATTGATTTTAGTAGGTCATAAAGAAAATTCTAAGTTTTATACTATTTTAAATAATTATTGTATCGATGAATATAAGGTTGATAAAAAGTGGAATTGGTTAGATTTAGAGAGAGGTATTTTTAAAATTAATAACGTTTGTAAATAAGGGATTAAATTAAATATGGTTATGAGTATTTTATGACATAGATTAGTACTCACTAATTTCATTATCTATATATTTAAACATGACTAATAAAAAGTCATGTTTTTTTATGAGAAATAATTTATCTATCAATCGATTTGTAGTGCTAATTACATTGTTTTGTCTCGAAAGTGTAAGTGCGCAAAAAAATAGTTTTAAAGAGGTTGTAGATCATATAAAAGCAGAAGTCTCAGATTTGGTGGTATTATCTTCTGGGAATAGTAAAATTTCTGTTTCCCCATCTTATCAAGGTCGTGTTTTTACAAGCTCAACTAATGGTTGGGATGGAGAAAGTAGAGGCTGGATCAATTGGAAATTATTAGAGGAAGGGAACTCAGACAAAACGATGACTTACCTCGGTGGGGAAAGCCGCCTATGGTTTGCTCCCGAATTTGGAAAGTTTTCTATTTTTCATAAACCTGGGGATTCATTAACACCTAAGGCAATGAGACCACCTAAAGGTTTAGAGGAAACATTATTTCAGTTAGTTGAAAAAGATAGTACTTCTATAACAGTAAAGGGAGATGTAGAAATTTCTAATTATCAAGGATTCAATTTTCAGTTATCAGTAGATAGGCATATTCGATTGCTTTCTAAAGAAGATATACAGCATCAGTTAGATATTGTGATAGATGAAACTACTGATTATGTCGGATTTAATGCTTACTCAGTTATAACAAATAAAGGAGCAGATTGGGAGACTGATAAAGGATTAATCGGTATTTGGGAACTAGGGTGTAATTTGACTAGTGTTGATAATAAAGTTATTATACCATTAAGTGGAGGGAAAGGAAAAGTAACTCCATATTTCGGCGATTTGACATTGGATAGAGTGCAAATTAAGGAAGATGTAGTTTATTTTAAATCAGATGCGTCATACTTAAATAAAATAGGAATTCCTCCTTCGCATTCGAAAAATGTAATGGGAAGTTATTCTCTATCCAAGCAATTATTAAGTATTGTAGTGTTTAAGTTTACTAAAGGAGCCCGTTATATGAGTTCCGATCCTATAGGGATCACCGATCCTTATAAAGGTGATGTGATTAATATTTTTAATGGAGAAGTGATACCTGCTGAAAATCATAATTGGCCCTTTTTTGAATTTGAATCTTCTTCGGAAGCGAAAGCTTTGAAAAATGGTGAATCTTTATCACATTATCAAACTACATTTCATTTTGAAGGAGATTTTAATAATTTAAATAAAATAGCTAAAGGGGTGCTTGGAGTAGATCTTAAAAATATTCCTGATTTTTAAAAGAATATTAGTGCATAGGGTTTATACGATTTGCTAATAGGAATTTCGTGTAAGTATGTTGAATTATTTTTTGCATAACGCAAAAAAAACCACCCTATAAATAGAGTGGTTTGTATTGTACAGAAAATATCAATCTTACATATTGATTGTTTGCTTGCGGTCAGGACCTACAGAAACAATTGTGATTGGAGTTTCTAACTCTTTTTCTAAGAATGAGATATAATCGTTTAATTCTTTAGGAAATTGAGACTTGTCAGTCATTCCAGTTAAGTCTTCTTTCCAACCTTTTACTTCAGTATAGATAGGCTCTACATTTTCAGGCTCGATATTGTAAGGGAAATGTTTTATGATTTCTCCTTTGTATTTATAGGCAGTACAAACATTCAATGTTTCGAAACCACTTAATACATCACCTTTCATCATCATCAATTGAGTTACTCCATTGATTTCGACAGCATATTTTAAAGCTACTAAATCTAACCATCCACAACGTCTAGCTCGACCTGTAGTAGAACCAAATTCATGTCCTACCTTAGCCATGGTAGCACCTTCTTCGTTAAATAATTCAGTAGGGAAAGGTCCACTACCAACACGAGTTGTGTAAGCTTTGAAAATTCCAAAGACTTCTTTGATACGATTAGGAGCAATTCCTAAACCAGTACAAGCACCAGCAGCAGTAGTATTAGAAGAAGTTACAAATGGGTATGTGCCAAAATCTACATCTAATAAAGATCCTTGAGCACCTTCAGCTAAAATTTTCTTTCCCTTACGTTGAGCATCGAATAAATATTCTTCACTGTCAATGAAAGTTAAGTCTTTTAAAGTTTCAATAGCTTCAAAGAAATCTTCTTCTAATGCAGTCAAGTCATATTCTAATTCCACACCGTGAAATTCGATCATAGCTTCGTGCTTATTAGCAAGATTACGGTAACGCTCTTTCCAAGTAGTTAATTCTAATTCTCCTATACGGATTCCATTTCTACCTGTTTTGTCCATATACGTTGGTCCAATACCTTTTAAGGTAGAACCAATTTTAGCTTTTCCTTTAGAAAGTTCACTCGCTTGGTCTAATAAGCGGTGCGTAGGAAGAATTAAATGTGCTTTTCTAGAGATTAATAATTTTGATTTATAATCAACACTATGCTTGTCTAGGTTTTTTAATTCTTTAACTAAAATAACAGGATCGATAACAACACCATTACCAATAATATTGATAGTGTCGTTGTGAAAAATCCCACTCGGAATGGTATGTAACACATGTTTAAAACCATCAAATTCAAGTGTGTGTCCAGCATTTGGCCCACCTTGAAAGCGTGCAATAATATCGTAGTCGTTTGTTAAAACATCAACAATTTTACCTTTTCCCTCGTCTCCCCATTGAAGACCTAATAGCAGATTTACAGCCATCCGTTACTCGTTTGTTTTGTTTTTGGTACCATAAAAATACAATGAATGATTGCTTATGGTAACATCGAAAATTTCTTCTATTGTCTTTTTAATTTGCTGAATTCTAGGATCACAGAATTCTAATACTTCTCCAGAATCAGTCAAGATCAAATGATCGTGTTGACGGTCAAAATAAGATTTCTCATATTGAGCAAGATTTTGACCAAATTGATGTTTACGTACTAATTTACATTCCATCAATAATTCGATAGTATTGTAAAGTGTAGCACGACTAACACGATAATTTTTGTTCTTCATATTGATATATAACGATTCAATGTCGAAATGATCGTCATTCTCGTAAATCTCTTGAAGAATAGCATACCTTTCAGGAGTTTTTCGGTGTTTGTGGTCTTCTAAAAAACTAGTAAACACTTCTTTGACTACATCTTGGTCACTTAATTTGCTTTTTTCTGAATGCATAGCGAACTAAAAGATGCAAATTTAGCATTTTATTTAGGAGTGAAAACGATTGTGGAACTAAAATTTAGAAAGTTATTAGTATAGTTACACCACGATTTGTTAATAGTGGCGTAAATAAGTAAATCATTACAGTTTATACTCTACTAATTTTTTCAATACCTTGAATTTTATTAAGTTTTGTAGTTAATTGTTTTAAAAGCGCTTTGTTTTTTACACCAACGGTTATTTTCCCTTCAAAAACGCCACTATTACTATTAAAAGCAAGGCTATAAATATTTACATGCATTTCATTAGAAATAACTTTAGTGACTTCGTTGACTAATCCCATGTTATCAATTCCGGAAAGACGTAATTCCGTTTTATATTCTATTTGGGTAGAATCTATCCATTTGGCAGAAAGTACGCGATAAGCAAAATTGCTTTGTAATTGCAAAGAATTTGGGCAAGTATGCTTGTGTATTTTTATACCTTCATTTATTGTTAAAAAACCAAAAACACTATCGCCTGCAATAGGATTACAACATTGGGCTAATTTATAATTTAATTTATTTTCTTCTTTTCCAAAGACAATAAGGTCATACTGATCTGTGATTTCAGTGTTATCTATTTCAGCCTGCTCTGAACTACTTTTTCTTAATTTGTTTTTAAAGAAATTGACAAAAGTATTACTTCTGGAAGCAACGAAGTCTTTGATAGTTTTGTTATCGATAGTACCAAGCCCTACACGATAGAATAGGTCTTGACTAGTTTTTAAATCACAGAAACGTACAAGTTCATTGATAGTTTTTTCGTTAAGTACAATTTTAAGTGTTTTAAGCTTACGCCTTAACATTACTTTACCTTCTTGTGCAATCAACTTACGTTCTTCATTTAAAGAAGCTTTGATCTTTGTTCGAGCTCTTCCTGTAGTAACGTAGTTTAACCAATGTTGAGTAGGTTTAGCGGTACTTGAGGTCATGATTTCTACTTGGTCACCACTAATTAATTCGTGATTAAGAGGGACTAGTTTACCATTTATTTTTGCACCTCGTGTTCTGGCTCCAATCTCCGTATGTATGCTAAAACTAAAATCGAGTACAGTTGCGCCTTTAGGTAGCGATTTGATATCTCCTTTTGGGGTAAATACAAATATTTCCTTGGCATGTAAGTTTAGTTTAAATTCTTCAACAAAATCAACCGCATTGGTTTCATTATTTTCAAGAGCTTCCTTAAGTTTATCTAACCAAGAATCTAAAGAATGATCTCCTTTATCTGTAGTGTTCTTGTATTTATAGTGTGCAGCATATCCTTTTTCAGCAATTTCATGCATACGATCACTACGAATTTGAACTTCTACCCATTTATTTTCAGGACCTATTACTGTAATGTGTAATGATTCGTATCCATTACTTTTAGGAAAAGAAATCCAATCGCGCATTCGCAATGGGTTTGGGCGAAAATAATCAGTGACAATGCTATAAATTTTCCAAGCTAATAATTTTTCATTTGCTGGGTCAGACTTATATATAATACGAATGGCAAACTTGTCATAGACTTCTTCGAAGCTAACATTTTGTTTGACCATTTTTTTTCGGATAGAATAAATGGATTTATGCCTTCCCTTAATTTGAAAATGTAAGCCTTCTTTCTCTAAGCCAGACTCTATTTTATTAGAGAATTTTTGAATGTATTCTTGTTGTTCCTCTTTTGTTTCGGCGATCTTTTGCTCAATGTCGTTAAAGACTTCAGGTTCCGTATATTTTAACCCAAGATCTTCTAATTCATTTTTGATGTTATATAAACCTATTCGATGTGCAAGAGGGGCATAGATGTATAGAGTTTCGGAGGCAATTTTGACTTGTTTGTCTGGACGCATTGATCCCATGGTTTGCATGTTGTGCAAACGATCTGCAATTTTGATGATGATCACACGGATATCATCGTTCATTGTCAGTAATAATTTTCGATAATTTTCAGCTTGAAGAGAAATAGGTTTTTCTTCATCCTTATCGAGCATGGAAATTTTGGTGAGTCCATCGACAATTTTAGCGACCGTCTCACCACATAATCTTTCAAGATCATTTAGGGTGTAATCGGTATCCTCTACGACATCATGAAGTAACGCAGCAGCAATAGAGGTCGCATCTAACCCGATCTCGCTAGCTACAATCTTAGCTACAGCAATAGGATGAAAAATATAAGCTTCACCACTTTTTCTTCGTTGCTCTTTATGTGCATCTACAGCAGTATCAAAAGCCGTTCTAATCAGTTTTTTATCATCATCACTAAGACTACGGTAACTGATTTGTAAAAGCTCTTTGTATGCTTTAGCAATTTGCTTATTTTCTTCTTCGATCTGTACTTCTGTCATAAACTTAAATTTACAAATTTGGAATGAAGAACAGCGAATTTTCTTACATAAAAGTTAGGGTAAATTATTGATGAGCGTCAAAGACTATATAATACCGTTAAGGTTTGTTTAGAAATTAAGGTTTCATTTTTTCTAAATGCCTGCTAGGTTCAAATCAAGTTTATTGATATTAATCTATCAGCAAGTGAACAAATAGCTACTTTTTATCGAAATTTAATTTCTAAGGTTGCGTATACGTTTTACTAATGAAGGATGTGAGTAATGATAAAATTCATAAGCTGGGTGAGGTGTCAAATTACTCAAGCTATTTTTAGAAAGCTTCTTTAGACTTGTTACTAAAGGTTCAGCTGCGAACGTTTCTTTTGCATAATTATCAGCTTGGTATTCGAATTTTCGAGATAATAAATTCATCAATAATCCTGTAATTTCAGAAATCGGAGTATACAAAATTCCAAAAGCAATAAGTCCGATATGAAATGTAGGAACTTCAACACCTAGTGCTGCAGAAAGTGCAGGACTAGAAACAAAGAATGAAAGGAGCCATAATGTAAACCCTGTTAGTAAAGTTGATAATACAAGATTAGAAATGATATGCTTTCGTTTGTAATGTCCAACCTCGTGTGCAAAAACAGCTACAATTTCATCTTCATCTAGGTCATTGATTAAGGTATCGAATAGTGTAACACGCTTTTCACTTCCAAAACCAGAAAAATAAGCATTTGCTTTTGTGCTTCGTTTTGATCCATCGATAACAAATATTTTGTCAAGTTTGAAGCCTACTTTATTACCGTAGGCTTCTATTTTATTTCTTAAACTACCTTCTTCTAAAGGAGTTTGTTTATTAAATAGGGGAACTATCAATTTAGCATAAAACATATTCATCAATAGTGAAAATACAGCAACTAAAGCCCATGCGTAAAGCCAAAACCCTGGTCCAGCGATGCCATAAAACCAAATAATTAAAGCTAGAATTCCACCACCTACAATAGCCATCATTAACAAGCCTTTTATTTTATCTAAAAAGAAAGTAGCTTTTGTCATCTTATTGAATCCGAATTTTTCTTCGATAACAAAGTTTTTATAGAATCCAAAAGGAGTATTGATGATATCACTACCCAGCATAATGATTCCAAAAAAGATAAGTCCAATGATAATCGGATTATCACTTATACTTGTCGCTATGTCATTAACCCATTTAAATCCTCCTAAAAAGAAAAATAATAAGGTAACACTTAATGAAAAGAAAGAAGTAATTGTACTAAAATGATGATTTGTTTTTTTATACTCCATAGACTTTCGATACTCGTCTTCGGGATAAACATCTTTTAATTCTTCAGGCAGTTTGGCATCGAAGTTTTTAGCATTTAGATTATCTAAAACTTGATCAATAATGAAATTGACTAAGATGATACCAATAAGTATATAAAATATAGTGTGAGGATTCATATGTAAAAGTTAGCGCTTGAGAGAAACAAAGATTTATTAAAGAGAAAAACTCTAAAAATAACATCAATAGATCTCTGTTAAATAATTTTGACGAAAATACAAATTGCATTAAAACCCACGTTGTCTTTTGGCCTCAAAAATTAGTATTCCTGCCGCTACAGAAACATTTAATGAGTCAACCGCACCAGACATAGGTATAATAATGTTTTGTTTGCTAGCATTACGCCAAGCTTCACTCAATCCATCATGTTCAGTACCAACAATGATAGCGGAAGCCGATGTGTAATCTTGAGTTTGATAGGGTAGTGCCTCTTGGAGTATGGCACTGTATATATTGATGTTTTTTTCTTTAAGAAAAGTAATGATTTCTTCAGTAGTGCCTGTAGCGATGTTGGTGGTGAATAAACAACCAACACTCGAACGAATAATATTAGGATTATAAAGATCAGTTTTAGGGTTTGCTATAATAACAGCATCTACATTAGCTGCATCAGCGGTTCGCAGAAGTGCTCCAATATTACCTGGTTTTTCAGGGGCTTCAGCCACTAGTACCAAAGGCTGTGTAGATGTTAAGCCTAAAGAAGTAAGATGATGTTCTTTAGATTCTGCAATAGCTATGATACCTTCTGTAGATGTCCTGTAAGCTACTTTTTCATAAACGGCTTTATTGATCGATGTAAATCGAACTGAAAGTTCGTTAATTGATGAAGGTAGCTGATCGAATGCTGTAATTTCTTCACAAATTAATACCTCTAAGATATTATAGTTATTAGATAAGGCTAATTCAACTTCTTGAATACCTTCTATAACAAATATTCCCTCTTTTTTTCGACTTCTAGATTTCTCTTGTAGTTGAGATATCTTTTTTATGTGTGGGTTTTGTGGACTTTCTATCCTTTTTGTAATCATACTACAAAGATAATGTATACATAAAAAAAGCCCGACAATTGTCGAGCTTGTATTTTGAGCAAAAGTTTAGTTAATTGAATATTATTAGTTAATAATGATTTTTTCAACTAAATCATTTGATGTTTGTACTATATAGACTCCGCTAGCCAACTTAGAAACATCAATAGCATTATTAGTATATGCATTAATACGTTCTTGTTTAACTAAGGCTCCAAGGGTGTTATATATATTAACTGTAATTACAGGGGTAGTTTCATCTTCAAAATAAAGTGTAGCTATATCATCAATTACATTTGGAGTTATACGTAATCCATCTAAAGAGTTTTCTTGTACTGAGATTGCTTTCGCTGCATTAGAAGGATTAACCCACCACTTTCCAAAATTATTAGGCTCTTTGATCGATCTAGTATCATCGTCATTGAATTTTTTATGCATAATTAATTTAACATCACTTCCATTCATTGACAATACAGATTGTTTTTCGTTTCCTGCTGGTAAAATTTTAAATAAACCGTCGTAATCCGTTTTTCTTAAAATCCATTTAGGTAGATCTTCAGCTTGATACGCTACAAATGGGCGAACATTTTCTTCAGCTCCATCTAAAATTTCTTTTTCAGTATAGCCTTTATGAGTTTCTAAATATTTATTGTTACTCAAGTTTTTAATAGTGTAATAATAGGGAGGTACCCATGTAATTTCCCATTTTGTAGCATTTCCAGTATTACTATTTGTTTCAATACCGAAAGCAGATCCATCACTAGCTAATTTTTTTGAAGTATTTCCAGCGTTTACGATTTCATATATAGCTGTACCTCTTAATGGGGTAGGATTTGGTACAGAATTAAGTTTTACTTTTCCTGTTGAAAATTGGTTACTGTCGATGGTATTACCTTTCCCATTTTTAGGGATATTAATTCTTATTTCTTTATCCCAATTTTTAAATCCAGTATTTCCAGTGATGGTTACATTTCTAGAAATGAATTCTTGATTTTCATCAATAGTTTCTCCTACTTTTTTATAATTTTCATAATATCTGAAATCAATAATACTAGCATTGAAAGGAAAAGCCTTTGTGAAATTATTTTCAGTAATCGTTACATTGGTGGGTGCATATCCATTAACGAAAAAATTGTATTCTCCAGTAGCTGTATTATTCTTAATAGTAATATCAGTAACCGCTTGTAATTCGCTATCTAAAGTAATAATTCTACTTCTTTCAAAATCACCCTTTTCTCTAGTAGAAGCGGCATTACAATTAAATTGATTCCAGGAGATTAGCATATCGTTTGAAAATTCTTCAATATGAATCATATCTACAAAAGCAGTATTGTCTGTAAAAGTATTAGCGCTAATATTGATATTTTTGATACGAGAAAAAGCAACACCAGTATTTATAAAATCACATTCTATAATGTAGCTTCCTTCTCCGCTCCATACAACAGGGTAAGAGGTGTTTCCAGCATCAAAAGAAATTCCTCTAGAATCAAAACCAAATGTACCTGTAGGTTTTTTAGGTTCGAAATGACAACGGAAAAAAGTAGCCATTTTCGTACCGTTTACACGAGTTCTTCTGTCATTAATATACCCTATTCTACCAAAATCTAAGAATGAAACATTTTTAAAGTCTACTTGCATACCATTTCCTGCAAAACAGCTGTAAAAACCACCATTCAATTCTACGTTGTTGAATGAAATACCAGTGTATTGGTCATCTGCTGTGTATCCAGGTGTAGTGAAATTGTCTATATAACGTTGTGAACGAGCGTCTATTAATACAACATCATTGTTTACAGCACTTATTTTAATGTTATTAAATTTTACATTATCTGAGCGAATAAGGAAAGAGATAACATTGGTTAAATTAGTTTGAATACCTGAGGCTCCTCTAATTTTTTCATTATGTCCTTTAGGTGTATATCCTAAGAATGTAATGCCTTTATCAACTAGGATCGTTGTGTCTCCCATAAAATATTCTGTTCCGTCAACAAAATAAATAACATCACCATCAGTAGCATTGTTGATTAGTGATTGTAAGTGATAAGCATTTTGATTTTTATTGATATACCACGTCTTTGAATATGAGTAGGTAAATAAAAAAAATAGTGTAGTGAAAATGAATAAATGATTTGTTATGTTAATCGATTTATCCGAAAACCTTTTCGTATTCATATTGGGGGCTGATAATTGTTGAATACAAAAATATGTTTTTATAGGTTAAAAAACAAATAATTGCGATAAAATGCAATTTTGTAGGAATTTTAAGAATTTATTGTGTGTAATTTAAGTCACTGTAGTTGAGTGTTTTGTGGTTATGGGTTTTAGGTCTTGTAGCTCTATGTGACATGAATTGTCATTGTAATAAAACAAGTAGCAATTCACTATAAAATAGTAAACTAAAAATGAGTCGACTATTATTTTACAGTATCGTTTGTATTTAATGAGGGTTTGGAGTGTAATAAATTGTGAACAAAAAGTATTGTCATTATTGTAACCTTCCAGTAAATGTAATGGTGTTGTTTCCAATTTCTTGGGTAATTGTTAGTGATCGATTTCCTTCATTATCATCTATCAGTGTAAACGCAATGCCTCTATTATTTAAGGCATCAACTGTAGTTGAGAATATATTATTAGGAACAGAATCAGGAGCAGCAATAAATTGAACATCTGCAATAGAAGCTATATCGTCATTAAAATCTGCGGTATAAGATTTATCTCCTGATTTAGAAAGAGTAACAATGGCATCTCCGTTATTTATGGTATCGGAAAACAAAACACCCTTATAAGTACCTAAATCATTTTCGGGAAGTTCAACAATAGTATTGCTACTAGAATTGTTGTCGTTATTTTTTTTATTGTCGTCATCACTAGAACAAGAAGTGAGGCAAATTATTGATGCAAAAAATATAAAGAACACTTTTGATATTTGATTTATCATGATTTAAGATTTAATTATTAATGTATAACTAATTTTGCTAAACATTTATTGTTTAAAAATAGAACTTAATCCTGTATGGGTTTCTGTATAAACAGTGTTGATGATATAGCTTCCTTACTCTTAGTAGAGAGTCAATTATTTCTATAATTTTTGAAGAACCATTTCTAAAGTGTAATCAAATGGAATCCATTTGATACTATCATCTTTTCTATACCAAGTAAGTTGTCGTTTAGCAAATCTTCGAGTATTTTTCTTAATTTCTGAAATAGCAAACTCCAAATCCCATTCACCATCGAAATAATTGAATAGTTCTTTATAACCAACAGTATTCAGAGCATTAAGATCCTTAAATGGAATTAATGATTTTACTTCTGTTAATAACCCATTATCGATCATGATGTCTACACGTTGATTGATACGATCGTAGATGATTTCTCGATCTGCTTGGATACCTATTTTTATAATATCAAAAGATCTTTGAGTATTATGCTTCTTTAGGAAGGAGGAGTAAGGTTGTCCGCTAGCCAAACAGACAGCTACAGCACGCATTACTCGCTGAGGATTTTGTAATGCTACATTATTATAATGAATAGGATCTTTTTCTTTCAATATATCACAAAGACTATCCAAACCTTGATTGTCAAAAATATCTTGAACTTCTTGCTTAATGTTAACAGGAACTTCAGGGAATTCGTCAATACCATTGCAAACAGCATCTACATACATTCCAGAGCCACCTACCATAATTAAAGTATCATGCTTTTTGAACAGCTCTTCAATTTTATAAATAGCTTCTTTTTCAAAATCTCCAATGCTATAATGCTCCTCTACAGATATATGTTGAATAAAATGATGTTTGGCAGCAGCTAATTCATCCTGATCGGGTACGGCAGTACCAATTGCCATTTCTTTAAAAAATTGACGGCTATCTGCTGAAATAATTTCGGTGTGGTAGTGTTGTGCTAATTTAATTCCTAAAGCAGTTTTACCTATAGCAGTAGGGCCTACAACAACAATTAATTGCTTATTCTTCATCTTCTTCAAAAGCTTCTCCGCAAACATAACAATAAGCAGCGTGTTTTGTAATCTTATGCGCGCCACATTCATCACAACAGTGACTTGCTGCCTCTGTTTTGGATTGTTGCACATATTCAGCACTTACAATGCCAGTAGGCACCGCTATGATTCCATAACCTAGGATCATGATTAAAGCGGCAATAAATTGTCCCAGAGGAGTACCTGGAGCGATATCACCAAAGCCAACCGTAGTAAGCGTTACGATGCACCAGTAAACGCTTCTAGGAATACTTGTAAAACCATTTTCGGCACCTTCAATCAGATACATGATGGTTCCGAGTACAATACATAGTACGATAACAGCTAATAAAAAAACGGAAATCTTGGCTTTACTAGCTTTTAGCGAAGCCACTAATTTATTGGATTCGTTAATGTATCTAGCAAGCTTAAGGAGTCTAAATACGCGTAGTAAACGCAATGCCCTAAGAGTGAGTAGTGCATTGGTTCCAACAAAAAAGAAAGAAACAAACATGGGTATTACAGAAAGAAAGTCAATAATACCTAGAGTGCTAAATATATATTTGATGGGCTTGTTAGATGTCCATATCCGTAAAATATATTCTGTTAAAAATAATGAAGTTATTACCCATTCAGCAATATCAAAAAGCTGTTCATATTTGTCATTTAATGATTCAACACTTTCTAGCATTACAAGAGCAACACTAATAATGATAAGTATTAATAATACTAAATCGAAGATTAAACTTTCTTTAGTATTGGTCTTAAAAATGATATCATGAATCTTTTGTTTCACACTTCTTAGTTTGGAATTTCTCTGAATTTCAATTTACGATTTTTTCGTAACTGAGTCTGAATGATATGTTGTGCGTCTCTATTGTCGTGCATAGGAACTAGAATGGCATCAAGAATAGAACGGCTAGATATTTGATGATTTAATTTAAAAAAGGCATATCCTTTAAAAATACTATTCTCAATCAATACGAGGCTCTTTTCATCTACGGTTCTTCCGCGATCAATGATTAGCGTATTTTTTTCTCTTAGCGAGTATTTGTCGATGATTTCTCTAATTCGAGTGTTGTATTCTTCGTAAGATTCTTCACCTTTACAAGCGCCAGCACAATCTTTTAGATCGTATTTAAAACAATTTCCTTTCCCTGTGTATATCCCAGTATATTTTTCGCAAAGTCCATGTTGTTCACTAATACGTCTTAAAAAATTCTTGCCTGAATCTTTACTACTAAATGTTGTGATGTGTTTTTTGCGACCATCAGCTTTTAATAGTTTCAAGTGAATATAGCCATAATCATCTGTGATAGGGTAGAGGGCATGAGTGAAAATATTACGTTTTAATGCTTTGTTGTATTTAGGTTTATGACGCTTTATTTCTTCATTTTCAAGTAACAATGCGATCATTTCCGATCCTGTAATTTCAAAAGTTACTCGATCAATATCTTTTTGGATAGCTTTGGCTTTATTAGCATTACTAGTAAAATGTTGATTTACTCTCTTTTTGATATTATTGCTTTTTCCAATATATATGATATCTCCAGCTTCATTATAAAAATAATAGACTCCTGTTTTAGTGGGTAAATCACTTACAATCTGATGTAGCTTGGTGTTCAGTTTGATGTTGAGATCCTTTACAAAAGTAGAAACGATTTCTTTTTGAAGATCCTTGGCTAATAATACTTTAAAAAGTGCTACTGTAGCCATAGCATCCCCATTAGCTCTATGTCTATCTGCTACAGGAATACCAAGTGAACGTACTAATTTACCTAAGCTATGAGAAGGTTGTTTAGGTAATAATTTTTGAGAAAGCTCTACAGTACAAATCGTTTTTCGTTCGAATTTATATCCTAGTCGATTAAATTCAGTGCCTAAAATACGGTAATCAAAACTTGCATTATGGGCTACAACAATACATCCTTCGGTAATTTCTACAATACGTTTAGCGACTTCGTAAAACTTAGGAGCAGTACGTAACATTTTATTAGTAATCCCTGTAAGTTTAACGACAAATTCCTGTATTGGGCGTTCTGGATTCACTAAACTGATAAACTGATCTACAACTTTTTCACCATCAAATTTGTAAATAGCAATTTCAGTAATTCCTTCTTCATTAAATTTCCCTCCGGTGCTTTCTATGTCTAATATTGCGTACAATTCTTTTCTTAGTTGTGAGTTGTCAGCTATGAGTTACGAATTGTTAGTTGATAGGGCATATTGCTCACAACTGATAACTGGTAACTCATAACTATTATATATAATTTCTTGCTCCAAAAATAGCGCTTCCTACTCGAATCATATTGCTTCCACATTCGATAGCGATAGGGTAGTCACCACTCATGCCCATAGACAATGTTTGAAGTTCGAAATTAAAAGTTTGTATATTTTTTAATTGATCGAAAAGATTTTTTAGCGTTGAAAACTCTTCTCTTACTTGTTTCTCGTCATCGGTAAATGATGCCATGCCCATTAACCCAACGACTTTAATATTTTCAAAATTTTTAAATGCCTCTAAAGCAATAATTTCTTCTAAATCTTCTTTGCTCAGTCCAAATTTACTTTCCTCTTTAGCTATTTTAAGTTGCAAGAGGCAATGGATAATTCTGTCATTTTTTGCCGCTTGTTTATTGATTTCTTTCAATAGTTTTAAACTATCTACAGCATGAATCAAATTAACATATGGAGCCATATACTTTACCTTATTGGTTTGTATATGCCCAATCATATGCCATTCAATATCTTTGGGTAGTGCTTCCCATTTGTTGGTCATTTCTTGGATTTTATTTTCTCCAAAAATCCGTTGACCAGCTTG
This sequence comes from uncultured Aquimarina sp., assembly GCA_947493035.1. Lineage (GTDB taxonomy): Bacteria > Bacteroidota > Bacteroidia > Flavobacteriales > Flavobacteriaceae > Aquimarina. The sequence continues at coordinate 363,348 of CANLOW010000003.1, read as the reverse complement.
GTAAGCTTCCTGTAAGTCAGCTATTGGTTTGGTTTTAGAAACAGCGACAAGGGTTACTTCCTCAGTTAACTTGTTTTTTAAAGTCTCTAAATTGGTTTGGATAGACATGCTCTAGAAATTTTCAATAATACTTAAAGCTACTTTTAGTGCTTTAGTACCGTCATGAAGGCTCACGATCGGAGTAGTATTGTTTTGGATCGCATCGGCAAAAGTATCCAATTCATCCAAAATAGCATTGTTGCCTTCTATTGAGGGATTATCGAAATAGATTTGTTTTTTTATCCCTTCAGCATTTTGAAGAATCATATCGAAATCTCCAGGACTTTCAGGGGCGTCTTTCATTTTTACAACTTCGCACTTCTTCTCTAAGAAATCTATAGAGATATAAGCGTCTTTTTGAAAGAAACGAGACTTACGCATGTTCTTTAAGGAAATACGACTGGAAGTAAGGTTTGCTACACAGCCATTTTCAAATTCAATACGTGCATTAGCAATATCTGGCGTTTCACTAATCACAGAAACACCACTAGAACGAATTGATTTTACTTCAGAATTCACAACACTAAGAATCACATCAATATCATGAATCATTAAATCTAGCACTACAGGAACATCCGTACCTCTAGGGTTGAATTCTGCTAAACGATGTGTTTCAATAAACATTGGGTTGTTGATGTTATCTCTAACCGCGGTAAAGGCAGGATTGAAACGTTCGACATGTCCAACTTGCCCTTTTACATTATTTTCGTTTGAGAGAGCAATTAAAGCTTCTGCTTCTTCAACAGTATTGGTGATGGGTTTTTCGATAAATACATGTTTCCCTTTTTGAATCGCTTTTTTAGCGGTTTCAAAGTGGGCAAAAGTAGGAGTGACGATATCGATAACATCAACGGCATCAATAAGAGCATCTATGTCATTGAAGTACGTATATCCAAATTCATCTACAATTTTATGAGCTTGTTCAGGGTTAGCATCATAAAAACCGACCAATTCATATTTTTCAGATTGTTGTAATAAACGTAAATGTATTTTACCAAGGTGACCAGCACCTAATACTCCTGCTTTTAGCATTTTATTTTTTTAGTTAGACGAGTTTTGTGTTTCTTTAGTTTTAAAATCTATGTAAATAATAAGTAAAGCTAATTATTTTTCTATGGCCGCAGGCGAATATTTAAACAAGGCTTTTTTCTTGATGATTTCAGCTATTCCATCAGGTACATCTTCTTCCCAACCTTCTTCATTATTTTTTATTTTATCTAAAACTTCTCGAGAAGAAATATACATGAAATCTGGGTTAAAGTTTAAAATATCTTTCAATTTCCCATTATTAATGAAGAAATGATATAGTTCTTTAACTCGAGGGTGAACGCGTAGATTGGCACTGTAGGTAATATCACCAGTTTCTGCATCCTTTAATGGATACATATATACTTTTAATTCTTTAAAGAATAATTTACCAAAAGCTTCAAGTATACCTCCACTTAAATGTCGGTAATATTTTTCATTAAAAATCTCTACCAAATTATTAACTCCCATCGCTAGCACCATTTGTTCTTTGGTGTAGTTAGAAAAGTATTCGACAAGTTTGTAGTATTCTTTGAAGTTCGAAATCAACACAGTTTGCCCTAGATTGCATAATAAACGAGCTCTATCCAAAAAGTCTTTTTCATCAATTTCACCTTCAGCCATCAAGTTCGAAAGGGTAATTTCAAAAATCACCTGAATTTTATCAGGGTTTACATTCTTCTCTTTCTTAAACATTTGTAGAGCAGTCTCGTATATATCCATATTAACACGCGTTACAGGACGAAAACTTCCTCTAATCGCTAGGATATTCTTTTTATAAAGAATACGGGCAGGTAATACATTATTTCCTTTAGGGTTAAACATTATGGCTTCAGTAAAGCCATTTTTAACCAACTGTAAACTCATTAAACGATTGTCTACTTCTTTGAAAGCAGGGCCAGAAAAGTTGATCGTATCAATTTCTAACTTATCCTTGTCAATATGATCGTAAAGGTATTTTAATAGTTTTTTGGGGCTATCGTATTTATAATAAGCTCCATAAATTAAGTTAACGCCTAAAGTTCCTAAGGTGTTTTGCTGATGTCTTGCATCATTTTCATTAAATCGAACATGCAGTACAATTTCATTATATTCTGTTTGATTAGGTTCTATTTGATAACGAATACCTACCCAACCGTGTCCTTTGTATTTCTTGGCAAAATCAATGGTAGTAACTGTATTAGCATAACTAAAAAAGAGCTTGTCTGGGTTTTTATCTCTTGGGATACGCTCTTCCATGTGCCCCATTTCTTTAGTTAACATAGTACGAAGACGTGCTTCGGTTACATAGCGTCCATCATTTTCAATCCCATAAATAGCATCACTAAACGCTTTGTCATAAGCACTCATGGCTTTAGCTATAGTTCCTGAAGCGCCTCCAGCTCTAAAGAAATTTCGTACCGTTTCTTGTCCAGCACCGATTTCTGCAAATGTTCCATAGATGTTCTTATTTAAATTTAAACGCAAACACTTGCTTTTCGTAGATGGTACGGGATCGAATTCGGTATCCCCAACTAAAGTAATCGCCATAATTTTCTTTTTAGTTCGAGAGTAAAGTTAAGCATCCATATGCGGAAACTGAAATTTTCATTCTTTTTTACATATGTTATTTTTTAACGATAGTTTCATTACAAATTCCGTTTATTTGTAAAAGATGGCAAGACTGAAATTAACATTTTTAGGAACAGGTACTTCGCAAGGTGTTCCTATTATCGGAAGCGATCACCCAGTGTGTTTAAGTAAGAACCCAAAAGATAAAAGATTACGTTGTTCAGTTATGTTATCTTGGGGAGATTTCAATTTTGTGATTGATACAGGCCCCGATTTTAGACAACAAATGTTACGTGAAAATGTATCTACGCTGTCTGGCGTTTTGTATACCCACGAGCACACCGATCACATTATAGGTCTAGATGATATTCGTCCTTTTTTTTATAGAGATCGAGTAGATATCCCTATTTATGCTGAAGAGAGAGTGTTAGAGGCACTTGTTAAGCGTTTTCAGTATATATTAGAATCAGATAGTCTGTACCCAGGTACTCCAAACGTAGTTAGAAATGTTATTAAAGAAGCAGAAAAGATACATTTAGGAGGAAAGGAAATTATTCCTATTCGTGTGATGCATGGTCGGTTACCTATTGTGGGGTTTAAGGTTGAAAATTTAATGTACTGCACAGATGTAAAAACGGTACCAGAAGCTTCTTTGAAGTATTTTGAAAATTTAGATGTGTTGGTAATTAATGCACTGCGAATTGAGCAGCATTATACACATTTTACCCTAAAGGAAGCGCTAGATTTTATAAAGAAAGTAAATCCAAAGAAGGCATATTTAACACATGTCAGTCATTTATTAGGTTTTCATGATGAAGTGGAAGCCCAATTACCAGATAATGTACACTTAGCATATGATGGTTTAGCATTAGAATTATAAAGAGATGAAGAATTTCAGTAAACTATTTATTTATTTTTTCGCATTAGCGATTTTATATATCATTTTTCAGCAAGTAAATGCAAAGAAAAAATTTGCTACCGATGAATTAAAAATGGAAAAGCTAAAGTCCAAAGTTGAAGTGTTAAAAGTAGAAAAAGATTCTCTTGAAAACGAAGCTTTAGAATTGAGCTATTTCGATATCCGCTTCGATGATTATGCTAAAGAATATTGGGAAGATCAAGGATATACCGTAGCGCAAATAGAATCTCTAGTGATGGATACGTTAATTGAATCTAATAACGCAGAAGAAGATAACCCTTTAGTGCCTTTTGTTGGTATGGAAGGTACTATGAAAGTAGATCGTGTAAAACTGTTAAATCATAAATGGGCTATTGCTGATATTACAGATGGTGTATACTGGGGGCAAGTATTGTACTCGTATAACTTTAGTGAAAATAAAACACTGAGTTTGGATGTGATTACCTCGGTATTGTATTCGAAGAGGTAGCCTTTTAGTTAGTTATCTGTTATCAGTAATTTTATTCTAATCTTCATAATAAAAGACTTGTTTTTTGATTTTAATACAAAAAAAATAATTTTGCCAACCATCAACCATCAACCATCAACCAAATTAACCCTTTCCCAAACTTGACTAGCATTCAAAAGGAAAGCTCCTAAGAATTCAAAGCGACATTCTTCTGGTTTAAGAATTGATAGAAATGTACTATTGTCTTCTTTCTTGTATAAGTAGTAATCTTTACCAACGATAGGTTCAAAGCTAAACTTGGCTTCAAAAATAAGTTTATTGTCTTCGTATTGATTCATCAAAGACTGATACTCCTTTTTTAGAGCTTCAAAATTAGCTTCTAGTTGATGATTCACTTTACTAAGTGTTTTGTTTTTCCAATTAGAAATATCATCAATTTCAATGCGTGGTGCTCCTAAATTAGTAGGGTAGGGTGTTATACTGGCATCGTAGCTTTGCAATTCTTCATTAAACTTGACATTGTCAGGTTTTTTCGGCATAAATGTAGGTTTTTAACAAAAGTACAGCTTGATAAAAAAGGCAATTGTTAAGGGGTGTTAAAGTTGTATTCCAAAACCAATATTTACAACCGTAGGGTCTTTAGGTTGTTGATTACCAATACTTGTACCAGACATGTCTCTAATGTCAATGGATTGAATAGAGTTAATATATTGGTTGACTTTTAATAATACAAACCCATCTAGATTTTGTGTTAATTGAAATTCTTTTCTTAAAATAAGGAATGCTCCGAAGTTTATTGTATTGTAGCGATCTTTAATTTCGTTATCAAAATCAGCATTCGTTAGAAAGTTGCGATCTTCATTTGATGGGAAATCAATTTCTCCTTTTTCATTTGCAGATAAGGTGAAATTTACAAATCCGCCGAGTCCTACTGAAAAGCTTTTGTTTATCCCGAAATGATAATCGAATCCAATTGGTATTTGAAATTGATGGATATTTCTTCTCCAGTTCTTTACTGGAGAGTCAGGATTGCTAAATTCTACAGAAAACCGATCTAAATAATACCCTATACCAGTATTCATTGAGGTTTTTTCATTTAAAAACAAACGAATTCCAGCTTGCCCAAAGAAACCAATGTTTGTTTTAGTATCAGTTGAGGTATTAAAATTAGCGGAGTTTTCTTGTGTTTTTGGTAAAGATATTGTTGGTCCAATAGAAAATTCAAAATTAACTTTCTTGTCTTGCGCTAATATTGAAGAGCTCAAGATCAAAAAAAAGAAAATTGTTTTAATAGAGAGTTTCATAGGAATTATAGATAATTAAGATGTATTAAAGACTCATTCTCAATTTAACATTCAATACACGTTGAGTAAGGAAATTAGGAATTGCAAATTGTCCTAAGCTATTAGCGTCACGAATGAATGTATTAGAAATAGCATTTCTGAAATTGAAGATATTATAGATTTCAAAACCAATATCAAAACTTTCAAAACTATTTAAAAACTTCAATGTTTTTGCTTTCTTGTTTTTATTTCGATCTACGATCGTGTAAAAAGTACCAAGATCGACACGTTTAAAATCGGGTAATCTAGTTTGGAAATCATAAGGATCAGAAAAACTAGGAGATCCACCTGGTAAACCTGTTTGATATACCAAGTTCAAATAAGCACGTAGATTAGGTATTTTCTTTACGTAATCCTGAAATAGCATAGCAAATTTAAATCGTTGATCTGTAGGACGGCTTATATAACCACGATTGTCTTGATTTTCTTGAGTGTTTAAATAACCAACACTTAGCCAAGATTCAATACCAGGAACGAATTCACCATTTAATCGGAAATCTAATCCGTAGGCAAAAGCTTCGGCATTATTGTTCGCTCTGTAGCGTATACGAACATTTTCAAGAGAGTAGGTGTTTACATCGTTTAGTTTTTTGTAATAAATTTCGGAAGTCATTTTAAATGGACGATCCCAAATCTTTAAACTGTATTCATTTCCTAAAGAAATATGAAAAGAGCGTTGTGCATCTACCGTAGGAACCACTTGACCATTAGGAACAAAATTGGCTGTATTAGAAACCGTAGTATTATTAAAGTTTCTTAATTCACGATAAAAAGGAGGTTGATAATACAAACCAGTAGAAAAACGGAATAACATGTCTTTGTTTTTCCAGTTCGGCTTTATGGCGAATTGTGCACGAGGACTAAATACTATTTTAGAAACATTATCAAAATTTTGATTGGTGTTTTTGCCTGAAACAGTCCAGTTATGGAAACGTAATCCAGCGTTTAACCATACTTGATGATCTCCTATGAAGGTCTTTTTGCTCCATTGTCCAAACCCTGAAATACGATTAATCTGTGTTTCGTTTTTAGCATTTACATTGTATAAAGGAACAATACGTTGATCTGTTCGGTCGTCAGTAGGATTGTTAGGTGAAGGATCGATAAAATCATCAAACCCGATAGGGTTAACGAATCGACCTGCATTATCTGCAAATTCAAATTCTCGTACACGATCCCTAAAGTCTTCTAGAGTATATTTTATTCCCCAGTCAAATTGATTATTATTTTGTTTCCAAGTCCCTTTGTGTTGAAGATTAAATATTAAAGCATCTAACGTATTACGCCCACTTAATAATTGGCCGCCAACTCCTTCAATAGTTTGTATTTCGCCAAAATCATCACTTCCAATAGCGTTATTTGTTTGTCCAACTAGATATTGACCTAGGATATCGAAAAACTCTTCTTCTTGGGTGTGGAAAAGCGAACCAATAAAACGAAGACTTAAATCCTTGTTTGGTTTGTAAGTACCTTTTAAAGCACCAAATAATGTTTGATAGTTAGTTTCTTCTTTTCCATTGAAGACAACTGATAACTCGCGAGGACTATCGAAAGTTCCGAAATTAGTTCTTCTTGTTAAAGGTTCAAATCGGTAATCATTAATAGCTACATTTCCTAAAAAACTCAATTCGAATTTGGAAGAAAAATTGTGAGCGAAATACCCTTGTATATCTGCAAAAATAGGGCGGAAGTTACTTTCGGTATCCCGCGCATCGACCAATAATTTATTATCGCGATAACGCATGCCAAGAATCCCAGAAGTGTTAGCATCTTTTGAAATGCCTTCTAAAGATAAAGCTCCTCCAAGAAGGCTAGCTTCTAATGTTGCCCCTATTTTTTTAGGCCTACGGTATGTAATATCTAAAACAGAAGATAATTTATCTCCATATTTTGCTTGAAATCCCCCTGCAGAAAAAGCTACATTATCTACTAATTGTGTATTTACAAAACTTAAGCCTTCTTGTTGTCCCGAGCGTACTAAGAATGGTCTGTATACTTCTATTTCATTGACATAAACAAGGTTTTCATCAAAGTTACCCCCACGTACATTGTACTGTGTACTTAATTCATTATTACTACTAACACCTGGAAGTGTTTTTAGTAAGCTTTCGACACCTGCGTTTGCAGAAGGTGTGTTTCTAATCGTTTTAGGATCAAGATTTACAATGCCTTCTATATCATTTTTATTTGCAGCCGTAATGACAACTTCTTGAATTTGTTCAATATCAGCTTTTAAAATCGGGTTAAACTCTAATTGTTGATTAGGTTTAAGGTTTACTTTAATGGTAACAGATTTAAGACCTAAATGTTGAAATTGAACTGTAGTCTCCGTATTCGAAGGGATTTCTAATAAGTAGAAACCATCTTTATCTGTTTGGGTACCTTTGGTACCATAGGTTACTTCGGCTAACTCAACAGGTTGTTTTTGTTCGTTTAATACAATACCTTTTAGTTGGCTTGTTTGACCAATAATAGCTGCGGCAAAAAAGTAAAAATATATTGACGTGAGTAGTTGTTTCAAGTTATAGTGGTATTTAGATAGTCTTTTCTTTTCGATAAAAAACGCATTCAAAAATAGTATTATTTCCGACATGGTCTTGAACGACTAATTTAAATTCATTTTTTCCAGATTGGCTGATGCTATCTTTAAAATCATAAACCAATAATCCTGTTTTAGGAGAAAATGACATTAAAGCAAATTTTCCATTGATAGTTGCTCGATAATATTTTATTCCTGTGGTAGTATCAGTAACTTTTACTTTTAAAGTTTTATTACTTGAAATCCATTTTTCATTAGAAAAGTTGATAGGGGTTACTTTAGGTTTATCTAAGTCTTCGAAAATACCATAATTACCAAATGTTCTTGTTTTAGCTATTATTCGACCGTCGGCTATTTTATTTCCTGTAAAAATTCCTTTTTTAGGTTGCTTTTCGTAGAATCGTCCGATGTAAGATTTTTTAGGATTAGCAATACTATCTAAACTAAAACTAAGATGCATGTATTTGTGTAACGGTGTCGTATTTTCATGAATACTTAAACTTCTATTCCCTAATTCTTCAATACATAAATATTCAGGCTCATAAAGACTTCCTTTAGGGAAACTAATGTCAGCATATTTATTAGAAAAGTTAAAAGGAATATCATGCGAAGCGTAATAATGACTGTTAGTGATTTGTTTGTCTTTAAAAGTAATAGGCATCAATTTACCTTCCATTGGGATTTCGATAATCGTTTTATTTCCTTTTGCGTCTTCAATATTTACTGTTGCGTTATAATTAAATCCATCATTGATTTCAAGAATTCCATTACCGTCAGTTTTTAGATGATGTACAGTCAGTGGGTTGTTATGGTTAACAAATAATTTTGTAATTCTAGAGCTATTGATTTTAAAATATTCGAAATCTATCAATTGGTTAATGTATCTCGTTTCTGAAAATGAAAAACGATCCATAGTAATTTTAAAGTTGGGAGTACCATTTAAGCTTGTACTGACTGCGTAATATCCATTTTTATTATAAGCAGCATCTTGTTGGTCATAAGTGTTGATCCCAATACCAATTCGTCCACAAGCTTTTACCTTTTTAGTGATCAAACCATTGTTGTTTAATAACTGTAAACGGTAAGGTGTGTTTTGTCCATTTATATGACTATCATCATCTAAAGGGTATAGCCATACATTGTTAACGGAAGGTTTTCGAGTGTCTTTAATATCGATTCCAAAAAGCATAGGATTCATTGGCTCTTGTTTTCCGTTTCTAATTTCGAAATGAAGGTGAGGGCCACTGCTTCCTCCAGAATTTCCTGTATAAGCCACAATTTCATCTTGTGTTACTTGTAAAGATTCTGAAGAAGGAAATAATTCGATGGTATAGCTTTCCTTTTTGTATTGTTGCTTTTTTACGTATTCTTCTATTTTTGGAGCAAATTTTTGTAAATGAGCGTATACTGTGGTGTATCCATTAGGGTGTTGTATGTAAAGAGCTTTACCATATCCATAATTTGATATTTTAATTCGAGAAATATATCCTTTAGCAGCAGCATGAGTTGGAAGACCTTCTTTTTGCTGAGTTTTAATATCTAATCCCGAGTGGAAATGGTTACTTCGCAATTCGCCAAAAGTCCCAGATAATACTAATGGAATTTTAACAGGGTTGATAAAGTAATCTTGAACAAATTGTGCTTGAGTAATGTTTGAGATACATATAATAAATAAAATATATAGGTGTTTCATACGTTCGAAAAGACAAATTTGATGTGTTTCTAGCTTATTTTAAGTGTAATAATACGAATAAATCACTCTTTTTATTAAAATTAAAAGGGCAATACTTGCAGGAAAGTTGTGGTATGTTAACTTTGTGAACTAAGTAATGTTGTTTGCTTTATGGAGAAACCACTTACCGATGCTATTGAACTTCTGGAACTTAAGATGCGACAATATGTCGAGAAACACTTGAGTTTGGAAGACAAAATAATGGAAAAGGAAGCTGTTTTATACCAAAAAGAGTTACAAATACTTACATTAAAAAAAGAGTTGCTTAAAACTCAAGAGCGATGTAATAGTTTGGAACAAGCAAATGCCTTACTTGGTGGTGACGAATTTAGAAGAGCGACAAAGTTCAAAATAAATAAGCTCATTAAAGATATTGATTTGTGTATTTCAGAATTGATGTAGCGCTGTGACTATGGAAAAAGTACAACGTATCAAAGTAAATATAGGGGACAGGGTTTATCCAATGACTGTGCGTCCAGATGAAGAGGAGGGGCTTAGAAAAGCCGCGAAAGATATCAATGAGTTAATTTTATATTACGAGCAGAATTTTGCGGTAAGAGATAAACAAGATGTTATGGCAATGTGTGCCATTCATTTTGCTTCGAGAATAGAACAAAAGTCGATTAATAATAGTAGGGATGGTGCTGAAGCGTTAGAGAAAATCAATCACTTGATAACTCAAATGGATGAAGCGTTATCAGAAAGTTCATAACATAAGACATAAAGTTACTGCCTGTACTAGTTACATTTTGATAAACTCAACATTAAATTTTTTATAAAGGGTAAGTTGAGGTTGTAAGAGCGTGCCATCCTATTTATTTAGTGTCATGGATTTTCGAGCAATCTGTTAGCCCTAAACCTGTTTTAACAGAGTTTATACAAACCTTACTAGTACGGGTTTTTTTATATATAAATACCAAACTAAACAATGGAAATAATGATGGTCGTCCCTGCTTTGCTAGTAGGTTTGATAATAGGTTTTGTTATCAATAAGATTTTAGAGAAAAATAAGGGAAAAAATAAGATTTCTGAAGCAGATAAAACTGCTAAGAGAATTGTAAAAGAAGCTCAAAAAGAGGCTGAGTCAATCAAAAAAGATAAGATTCTTCAAGCCAAAGAAAAGTTTATAGAATTAAAAGCAGAACATGAAAAGGTAATCTTGTCTAGAGACAAGAAAATGGCTGAGGCTGAAAAGAGAACTAGAGATAAGGAATCGCAAATTTCAAGTGAATTATCTAAGAATAAAAAATTAAATCAAAGCTTAGAATCTAAGGTTAAGAACAATAATGATCTTCAAGAAAAATTATCAAAGAAGAGTGAAAAGTTAGATACAGTCTTAGAGAAAAAAGTAAAAGAGTTAGAAGTAATTTCTAATCTTTCAGCCGAAGATGCAAAAGCACAATTGGTTGAATCTTTAAAAGATAAAGCAAAATCAGATGCAATGTCTCATATTCAAGAGACCATTGAAGAAGCAAAATTAACAGCACAACAAGAAGCAAAGAAGATAGTTGTTAGTACTATACAACGTATAGGAACAGAAGAAGCTATAGAGAATTGTGTATCTGTTTTTAATATAGAAAATGATGATGTGAAAGGGCGAATTATTGGTCGAGAAGGACGTAATATTCGTGCTATTGAAGCAGCTACAGGTGTAGAGATCATAGTTGATGATACTCCTGAAGCAATTATACTATCTTGTTTTGATGCCGTACGTAGAGAGATCGCTAGATTGTCTTTGCATAAACTAGTTACCGATGGGCGAATTCACCCAGGGAGAATAGAAGAAGTGGTTTCGAAGACCAAAAAGCAAATAGAGCAAGAGATCATAGAAGTAGGTAAACGTACTGTTATTGATTTAGGAATTCATGGATTACATCCTGAATTAATTAAGCAAATAGGACGTATGAAATACCGTTCTTCTTATGGGCAAAACCTATTACATCACTCTCGTGAGGTAGCGCGTATGTGTGGGGTAATGGCTGCGGAACTTGGTTTGAATGCAAAATTAGCTAAAAGAGCTGGATTATTGCATGATATTGGTAAAGTGCCAGAGACGGAAACAGAAGTGCCTCACGCAATTTTAGGTATGCAGTGGGCTGAAAAATATGGAGAAAAACCAGAAGTTTGTAATGCTATTGGAGCTCACCATGATGAGATTGAAATGACATCATTACTTTCTCCAATTGTGCAGGTATGTGATGCTATTAGTGGAGCAAGACCAGGCGCACGTCGTCAAGTATTAGATTCTTATATCCAGCGATTGAAAGATTTAGAAGCTATTGCTCTTGGATTTAATGGTGTTAAAAAAGCCTACGCAATACAAGCAGGTAGAGAATTACGTGTTATTGTAGAAAGTGAGAAAGTAACAGATGATAATGCAGCTGCGTTATCTTTTGAAATTTCACAAAAGATACAAACAGATATGACCTATCCAGGACAAGTAAAAGTAACTGTTATCAGAGAAACGAGAGCAGTAAATATTGCAAAGTAAGTCTTGTAATTCATAATAAAGAATAATTATAACCGTCTATATTAGGCGGTTTTTTTTGTGCTGTATTTTAAGTTTTTTTTCTCTGACGGTTATTAGAATAGTTTTTCATTAAAGTTTTAGTATCTGATTATCAGTTTTTTAGTATTTATTGTGATTAAGTGTTAAAATTTAATTTTTTATTTTAAATTGAGCTTGCTAAAACTAATTAATGAAACCAGTAGTCAAAAGTATAGATGATGTTGTTCGTGAACTCGAGATGATTATCACAAATTCTGAATTAAGAAAAAGTCCTAGAGGTTATTTTGCGGCACTTTACAGGAGAGTTACTTTAGAGATTAAAAAAGGGGTTGATGAAACTGATGTTGAGAAGCAAATATTTCAAGATAGCTCAAGAATGGAGCAGTTAGATATTGTTTTTGCGGATCGCTATATAAGTGCATTTTATGGTTTTAAACAAAAAGAAAAAATTTCAACATCCTGGAGGTTTCCTTTTGTATATGCAAGGGAATATTGGCCTATAGCATTACAACATCTTTTACTAGGGATCAATACTCATATTAATTTAGATTTAGGTATAGCAGCTGCTGAAATAATGCATGGCAGGAATCTTGAAGACCTACATGATGATTTTAACAAGGTTAATGAAATATTATCTTCTTTGGTTGGTGAAGTAGAAAAAGACTTGACTGAAATTTGGCCTGGATTGAAACGAATACTAAAGTGGACAAAGAAAGTAGACGATTTTTTGATAGATTTTAGTATGAAATCGGCTAGAGATGGTGCATGGGAGTTTGCTCAAGAACTTTCTCAAACGCCTAAAGAATTATGGCCAGCCAAAATTGCAGAAAGAGATAAAAAAGTGATGGGTATTTCAAAACTAATAACATCACCAGGTTTTTTTATTTCACTAATCTTTAAAATAATTAGAATATTTGAAAAGGGAACTGTAGAGCAAAAAATAAGTTATATGGCTAAAATAAAGATAAGATCTTAGTTGTTAAATGTGGTCTACATGAATTATTATCCTAACACCTGAATACAGCTTAATACTTTCAAAGGAAGTCTGTTGTTTTCGGATAAATGTCTTTACCTTTTTAAGGTCATATGATCTAGGGATCTTCAATAAGATGTTCTTGTTGTATTGATTTCGTACTCTGGCTATTGAAGGATATTCTGGTCCTAAAACATTTTCTTGAAACCCTTGTCTTAATGCTTTAGCAAACCAATCACTGGCTTCATTTACTTTATTGAAGTCCCTATGCTTTAATGTAAATCGTATCATTCTTACAAAAGGTGCATAATGATGTTGTTTGCGTTCCATCAATTGCTCTTTGTACATCGTTTTGTAGTCACTTACTGTAACTTGTTGTAATATTTGATGAAGTGTATTGTAGGTTTGAATTAATACCAATCCTTTTTTATTAGATCTACCTGCTCTTCCTGAGACTTGAGACAATAATTGATATGTTCTTTCTTGTGCTCTATAATCAGGAAAGAATAATTGCGAGTCAGCATTCATAACACCTACTAGTGTTACATTTTCAAAGTCAAAACCTTTAGCAATCATTTGTGTACCTACAAGGATGTCAATTTCTTTTTCTTTAAACTGATTTATGATTTTTTGAACACCATACTTCCCTCTAGTAGTGTCTTTATCCATTCTAGAAATACTGGCTTTAGGGAACAAGCCTTTAAGTTCTTCTTCGATTTGTTCGGTACCAAAGCCTTTAGTAGAAAGCTTATCACTACCGCAAGAACGACAAATTGTTTGTTCTGCAATTTGATATCCACAATAGTGGCAACGTAGTTGTTTTGTATATTTATGGTAAGTAAGGCTAACATCACAATGCACGCATTGAGGAATGTATCCACAAGTGGTGCAATCTTGAATAGATGAGAACCCTCTTTTGTTTTGAAAAATAATTATTTGTTCTTTTAGTAATAGGCACTCTTCAATAGCTTCTCTTAAAGTGTCACTAAAATGCCCTTTCATCAAACGCTTCTTTTGTTTGATTTTTAAGTCAATTAAATTAATTTCAGGAAGTAAATAGCCTTTATATCTTTTATTTAATTGAACTAAACCATATTTTCCAGAAGTGGCATTGTGATAAGTCTCTATAGATGGAGTAGCAGAACCTAATAATACTTTTGCATTAGATAAGCTGCCTAGTGCAATAGCTGTATCTCTTCCATGATATCTTGGGGCAGGATCATGTTGTTTATAACTGCTTTCATGTGATTCGTCAATTATAATGAGTCCTAAATGAGAGAAAGGAAGAAATAAAGAAGATCTTACACCAATAATAAGTTGAGCTTTGTCCTTGTTTTTTAAAATAGCATTATATGCTTCTACACGTTCATTAGCAGAATACTTAGAATGATATACTACTAAGTGGTCTCCGAAATATACTTGAAGACGATTGATTAGTTGTGTTGATAGCGCTATCTCAGGAACTAAGAAAAGTACTTGTTTTTTTTCTGCTAATTGTTTTTCAATAAGCTTTATGTAGATTTCAGTTTTTCCAGATGCTGTAATGCCATGTAGTAAGCAAACTTCTTTGCTGTTGAAATTAGTGTTAATTTCATTAAAAGCATTTTCTTGAGCAGGGCTTAAAGTGATAATTTCTGAACTTTCAGTACTGGAAAACAAAACTCGATCTACTTGATTGTTTTCTAAAGAAAGAATCTCTTTTTTAACTAAGGCTTTAAGACTAGGGCTAGTGGCCTTTGCTTCTTTTAATAAAGTATTACTTTTTATATGATTTAGACGTGCTTTTAAATTGAAAAACTGAAGTAAAACATCTCGTTGTTTAGGAGCGTTTTTTAAACTGTCAAGAATTTCAGGTAATTGTGTTTCTTCTATGTTAGGGTTAAGAATTACATTTTTTTCAATCTTAGGGGTGTATTTTTCCTCCACATACTCATCAACAGTAATGAGTTGTTTTTCAAAGAGACTTTTAATAATTGGTAAAACATTCTTTTTGTTAAGAATTTTACTGACCTCTTCAATTTTTAAGCTACTTTTAAATTGTAAGGCTTCTAATAGTAAAAATTCATCATCTGTAACATCAGGGTTAAGATTTTCGTCGTTGTTTCTTTTTTTTATAATAGTTTCTCCCTGCAGAAGTAATATAGAGGGTAATGAAGCTTTAAATACATCTCCTAAATGGCACATATAATAAGTTGCTACCCAATGCCAAAATTTTAGTTGTGATTGTAACACCAAAGGATGATCATCTATAATTGTATCAATTTCTTTGGCTTCATAAATTAAAGGAGCGGTTTCATGAATTTTTAAAACAATTCCTGTAACAAGCTTATTTTTTCCAAAAGGAACAGATATACGCATTCCTAACGTTAAAAAACGAGACTCAGTTTCATTGATACTGTAAGTAAAAGTGTTTTTTAGAGGAAGGGGTAGGAGTACGTCTACGAAATATGCCATTGCATTTTGTTCCTTTGCATTTTAGAAAGGTAAATATCTAATAAAAATTAAACTATTAACGTTAAGATTTAGTCTCTTCTGCTTTTACCTTTTTATCTTTCTGTCTCTTTTTGTAGAGCGGTAAGTAATAGCTAACAAAATAACTAAACCCAGCAGCAAATTCGGAAGCATCATTTGTTTTTCCAAAACCAGGTATGAAAAAATTATCGAAACCATTAGGCTTTTGATCTGTAATGGTACGGCGAACGGATACGGAAAAACCAACAAATACGTTATTCAATACTTCTGCTTTTATTCCTGAAACAAATTCTATCCAATGACTAGTCAATCCATTACTATTGAAAGAACTTGGTCGTTCAGGGTTTTTAAAGAAGTCATCCTGCTGTATTATAGTAAAACTATTTAAGCGTTGATCGAAGGTCGAAAAACCATAGCGGAAACCAGTGAAAATAAGATTACGCATACCAATAAGGTTTTTGTAGGCATTAAAATCAGCTCCCACTCGTATAAAGCTACCTTTGGTATTACTGTTTATGGCATCTTCGTTTAGGGTTCTGTTTTCAGCACCTAATTCGCCGGCTAAGTACCATTTTTTTGTTAAACGATAATCTCCATTGATTTCAAAACCTTTATAGTTAGAATTCGTAGCCGTTGTGACTAGTTTGTTTAAATCTAACCCAACTCTTAATCCGTAAGTGTTATTAAGGCGTTTATTGTTTACAATAGTGTCTTGAACTTGAGCATTTATAGTAGTACTCAGTATAGTCAGACTAATGATATAACAATAGATGACGATCTTCTTCATCGGTAATTGTTGTTTTTAAAAGTTCGATTCGGGAAATCCAAGTATTTGTAGTTTTTTCAACAGTTAATTCTTCGAAAGTTGTCTGAAAACCACAAGCTCTATTGATAAAGTTTTCTTTTCTATTGTATTTAAAAGTTAAGATTTCAGTGTCAGTCAATTCATTTTCTGGATCACTAAAATTCTCTATAAACTCAAAAGTAAGTTCATCATCGAGTGTGCTTAAAGGAAGAGAAATGCTAGTTGTATTAGGAGCGATTCTAATTATCGTTTCTGCCTCGCCCAATGTTTCTATAAAATCAGTGAAAAAACCATCTTCTTTAGTAGAATTAGTTAGTGCATCACCAACTAATTTTACAGCTAAAGAATTCACACTTTTAGGTAACGTATCTCTATTGTTAATATCATCATCAATGAATTCAATAATCAATCGAGGTGTTATTTCTGGTACATCACAAATATCATCTCTTTGACAATTCACACTTAAAAGTAGTGCAAAAAAAATACTTATTGGAATAAGATAACTTTGAAAAAATCTCTTCATAATGAAATTAACGTAACTCTAAAAGTACAACATTTTCTACATGATGTGTTTGAGGAAACATATCTACAGCTTGTGATTTAATCACCTTATAGGTTTCATCTAATAACGCTAAATCTCTTGCTTGTGTGGCACTATTACAACTAACGTATACAATTCTTTTAGCTTGTATAGCTAATAATTGTGCTACAACATCTTTGTGCATTCCATCTCTCGGAGGGTCTGTAATTACAATATCAGGTACACCATGTTCGTTGACGAAACCAGAGGTGAAGACTTTTTTCATGTCCCCAACATAGAATTCAACATTATCGATATTGTTATTTAAAGCATTCACTTTTGCATCAGCAATTGCTTCAGGCACAGATTCAACACCAATCACTTTTTTTGCATTTTTAGCTACAAATTGAGCAATAGTTCCAGTTCCTGTATACAAATCGTAAACTAATTCTTCTCCTGTAAGTCCGGCAAAATTCCTAGTAATTTTATACAATTCGTAAGCCTGAGAAGCATTGGTTTGATAGAAAGATTTAGCATTTATTTTGAATCTTAGTCCTTCCATTTCTTCTTCAATATAGTCTTGTCCATGATAACAAATCACTTCTTGATCGTAGATGGTATCATTTCCTTTAGAGTTAACTACATATTGAAGCGAAGTAACTTCAGGGAATTCTGTTTTAAGAAATTCCATCAGTAATTCAATTTCGGCTTTATCGTTTCGGAAAAATTGCACTAAAATCATGAATTGCCCATTCGAAGAAGTACGAAGCATTAATGTTCTTAATAAGCCTTCTTGATTTCTAGTGTTAAAAAAAGGAAGGTTGTTTTTAACAGCAAACTCACGTACAGCTAAACGAATGGTATTACTCGGCTCGGCTTGTAAATGGCATTCATCAAGATCTAAAATTTTATCCCACATTCCAGGAATATGAAATCCTAATGCATTACGGTCTTCAATTTCTTTTTCACTTTGAATTTCATCTAAAGATAACCAACGGCTATCACTAAAAGAAAATTCCATTTTATTGCGATAAAAGTACTGTTCATTAGAACCAGAAATAGGTACGATTTCCTCTATGTCTACTTTACCTATGCGTTGTAAGTTGTTTAAAACTTCTTGCTCTTTAAAATTGAGTTGATGTTCATAGCCCATTGCTTGCCATTTACATCCTCCACAAACTCCAAAATGTTTGCATTTTGGTTCGGTTCTTTTGTCAGAATATGATTTTATAGCGAGTACTTTACCCTCGTAATATGCTTTTCTTTTTTTGTAGGCTTGGATGTCTACGATATCTCCAGGTACAGCACCTGTGAGGAAAATAACTTTTCCGTCAGGGGCTTTAGCGATACTTTTTCCTTTAGCTCCAGCTCCTGTTACCTCTACGTTTTCAAATACAGGTTTTGATTTCTTTCTTCCCATAGCGCAAAAATAGCCTTTTTAGTACGATTTGTACTATTTTTGTTTTTATGAAAAAAAGGAAATACATCACATTACCTCTAGGTGTTTTATTACTTTTCTTTGGAAATGTACTAGGAGGTTTTGCAGCATATTTAAAAATTATAGGTATCGCTCTATTGATGTTTACGCTGTATCGTATTTCCTCAGGTTTAACTAGTAAGGATAAAAATTCGGATTCAGATAATTTAAGATTTTAAATGAGCTTAAAAGTTGGTGATTTTGTATTTGCAGTAGATGATGATTTAAAAGGCGAAATCATCAAAATAGATAAAGATACTTGCTTTCTATTATCTGAAGATGGTTTTGAGGTTGCTTATAGTAGTGCTGAGTTGGTTAAAGATACTAGCGGTAGTGAGCGATTAGATTTTTCAAGAAATTTTAATACTTTTTTAGGAGAAAATTCTAAAGATTTTAAAAGAAAAAAGAAGGTGAACATTCCTTTGAAAAAAAGGAAAGAACAACCACCAATGGAAGTTGATCTTCATATACATAAATTGATAAAAAATCAAAAAGGATTATCGAATTTCGATATGCTAAATATTCAGATGGATACAGCTAAGAGACAATTTGATTTTGCTGTTTCAAAACGTATCTCTCGAGTAATATTTATTCATGGAGTAGGTGCAGGAGTATTAAAATCTGAACTGCAGTATTTTTTTCAAAAGTATGATAATATTCAGATTAGCGATGCCGATTATAAAAAATATGGTGTAGGTGCTATGGAAATTTATATCACACAGAAAGCCATGTAGTTTTTAGTACAGCCTAAAGGAATACACCTCAAGGATAAGGATTACTTTTTGATACCAAAGATTTGTTTTCTGAGAATATTTTATAGGTTTGTCTATCTGCAGCTTATGGAGTACTAGTAGTAGTGATCTCACTTCTTCTTAAGTTTTCTATAGTTTCAGTATATCGCTCTGTTTGTTCGCCAAAGTCAAAAACTTCGAAAGAGGTTGTGCTATTACCATCTGTAAGCCCTAGAGGTTCCATTCTTAAAAAAGTCCTTGTATTAACACTGTAAGTTTGTCTAAGGATAATATCATTTTCTACACTTTTAGTAATACTAGGTAACCTAGAGGCAGGTAAATCGTCAGGGTTTTCAATACCTTCTCCTTTGGGAATATTTCTTAAAGGGCTTTTAGGGCTAGAACCACTTTCTAACACTTCATTATAGGTTTTTACACCATCTCCATCATCATCATCGTTTAAATGATCAGGTAAATTAGCTTCTCGATTAGATGTTAATGTATATTCAAAAACACCTTCATCATTTTCTGTTTTCTCAAGCACGCTGACACCTTCATCATTAAGAACATATGATAATTCGTCAATAGTTTTTATATTATCATTATCATCGTCATCATCTCTGAAGTTGGGTATATTGTCACCATCAGTATCCCATTCTTCTAATAGAGCATCAGTACTTTCCTTTGTTTTATATTCTATATTAGGATCTATACCTTCTTGCCTGTTTAATAAACCATCTCCATCATCATCTGCGTCGGGGTCTATTTCCCAATTTGTAAATAAAATGGCTTGACCACGATCGCTTTTTAATTCAGTATCGAATTTAAATTCTGTCGGGGCAATGGCTTGACAAAAAAGATCGGAAGCGTTTATTGAAGAATTGTATTTTCGGTAAGTTACTTCACCATCACTTAATGAAATAACTCTATTGTTTTGGGCAATTCTGTTATCATATACGTTTGTATTCTCGAAAAAAATCACCTCATTATCATTACTTTCTTTGAAGAAAATAGTAGCACTATCAGTTTGAGAATCTATACTACATAAATCAAAAGAAGCATCATCAGGATCAAAATTAAATGAAGTGACAACGATATCTCCATCGTCACATCCTGTACAAAGAAATGATAAGCAAATGAAAGTTGATATAAATGATCTCATAGTATATAAAATGTGTATGCGAAAGTAGAAAATTAGTTCATTTTAACCGTTTAAAAAACGTGTTACTTGTTTAAATAACGTTTTCGTACTTTTTTTGTGTCATAAAACACCATAAATCTTATAGATTCTAAAATTAATTTTTATTTTGCCTTTTAAATTCACATGTAAAACGTTTTGAAATATAAAATCCTTTTTTTTCTACTAGTATTCAGTACACATATTACCATCAATGCGCAGTTAGAGTTCTGTAAAGGTGTAAAGGGTAATCCTGTTTTTATAGAGGATTTTGGTAAAACTACTTCAAAACAAAATGCTAGGCTTATTGGAGATACGGACTATAAATTTTCAGGTAATAAAGTGCCTAGAGAAGGGGAGTATACAGTTTCTTCTAAATTTAATTTTTATCCCTATTGGTTTGACACTAAAGATCACACAAACCCTAAAAAAAGAGGTCAAGCATTAATTGTTAATGCTAGTGAAAATTTTATGACTACTCCTTTTTTTAAAAGAAAAATAGAAGGCTTTTGTAATAGTGGAACTTATGAGTTTGCAATTTGGGTTTTAAATATAGCTTCAAGTGAAGATTCTCCTTGTTCTGAACAAGTTGCTGCTAAAGGGGGAGTTCCTGTAAATCTGATTTTTGAAATATGGGATGCTAATGAAACAAACCTTTTGAAATCAGGATCTACAGGTCAAATTTTTAGTGAAGCTATTCCTAAGTGGAAACGCTTTGGTTTGGTTTTTAATTTAGGGGACTCTCAAGAATCTGTAGTACTTAGAATTAAGAATTACGGAGAAGGTGGTTGTGGAAATGATTTTGTATTAGATGATATATCCTTTACGCCTTGTGGTGTAGAAACCTTGGTAAATAGTAAAAAATACCCCAGTGGTTCTAAATTTTGTGCATCTCTTCCAAGTGATTTTCAATTAGACTTTGATTATTATAAGACCAATCCTAATGCAAAAAACATACAGTATCAGTGGGAGGAAAGTAGTGATAGTGTTAATTTTAGAAAAATTGGTAAAGCAAACACTTCTTTAATACACAGTGACACTTTAGGTACTGGAAGGCATTTTTTTAGAGCAAAAGTGGGTAATGATTTATCAAGTTTGAATGATAATACTTGTAATTTGTATTCTCCATATTTTAAAGTAGAATTGTTAGAAGAACCACTACCTCCAAAAGTGTTAAACGGAAAAGATTTTTGTTATGGTGAAACAGTAGTGTTAAGTGCTGAGAAAAATGAAGTAGAGTCGCAATTACAATGGTTTGATAAATCGGAAAATGGAGTATTACTTAGTGTTTCGAAAAACTTTTTAGTAGAGAATTTGGATCCGGGTAATTACACTTACTATGTCAGTAGTCATAATCGTCAAACCAAGTGTAGTAGTCAATTAGTGGAAGTGAGTTTTAAGGTAAATGATGTACTGCCTAAAGTAGGTGAAGACGAAACTTTTTTAAAGTGTGATTATAGTTACGTTACTTTAGATGCAGGGTTGGATGAAGTGATTTATACATGGAGTACTAGAGACTCTACAAAAACTATAGAAGTAGATAAAGCAGGAAAATATTGGGTTAGTATGCACCCTAAGAATAATTCATATTGTAAATCGATTAAGTATTTTACAGTGAATAATTTATCTGGTCCAACAATAATGCAAGTAAAGCATAATAAAGAAGATAATAGCCTTAGGGTAGTTCCTTTTGAAAAAGGAGAATTTGAATATTCAATAAATAGGGGGTACGATTATCAAAAATCTCCTGTTTTTAAAGATATACCTAATGGTAAATATGACTTTAGAGTAATAACTACAGATTCATGTCAAGCTGAAGGTCCTATTTATCGTTATACAAAATTGAAAGATTATTAAATTAAAATAAGAAACTTTGAAAACACTTTATCCGTTGATTTTTACACCGCTTTTTAAGTATAGAATGTGGGGTGGAGAAAAATTAAAATCAGCATTAAATAAAGAGTATTCTGAAAAAAATATTGGTGAATCTTGGGAGATTTCTGACGTTACAGAAAGTGAAACTGTAGTTGCTTCAGGAGCTTTAAAGGGTAAAACGATTAGAGAGTTAATATCGTTATATGGTGCTGAATTTGTAGGTGAAAGTGTTTTAGAACGATTTGGCGAAGAGTTCCCTTTACTTATAAAGTTTATTGATGCAAAGACGCCCTTGTCAATACAAGTGCATCCTAGTGACGAATTAGCAAGAGAAAGACATAATTCATTTGGTAAAAATGAAATGTGGTATGTTATGCAAGCCGATGAAGGTGCAGAATTAATTGTAGGTTTTGATAAGAAAGTTTCAAAAGAAATATATAAAAAATCGTTGGAAGAAGGTACTATTTTAGATGTATTGCACAGTGAAAAAGTAGTATCTGGAGATGTTTTTAATATACCTACAGGTAGGGTTCACGCTATTGGAGCAGGTGTTTTGTTAGCTGAAATTCAACAAACTTCAGATGTCACTTATCGTATTTATGATTACAAACGAGTAGATGCTAAAACAGGTAAAGAAAGAGAGTTACATACTGAATTAGCCATAGATGCAATTGATTTTTCTGTTGAAGAAAATTACAAAACAGCATATCAATTAACCGAGAATCAAAGTAATACTTTAGTACATACCCCTTATTTTAAAACAAATGTTATAGCTTTAGAGGGGAGTATTCGTAAAGATGCTAGTAATATAGATTCTTTTATCATTTATATGTGTGTAGAAGGGGTATCTAGCTTTGCTTACGAAAATGAAACCTATGAGCTTACTAAAGGAAGCACTATACTTATTCCTGCAGCTATTAATTATTTCGAGATTTCAGGGGGAGGTAAGCTATTAGAGGTAACGATATAATTTCTTTTTTTATATTGAACATAATGAAAAATCTATCTATCAAATAGTATAACAGTAATAGGTTTATTTCTTTGATTGATAGGTTTTTATTTTTCGGATGTAATAATCAAAAATAATACTTGAGGTTTGTACAGGTACTTTAATTTTAGGTAGTTTTCTTCTCTTATTTAAAGTGCTTGGAATCATTTTATAAAAAGAAAAATGAGCGTTAAGAATAGCATATAGAGATTTCCATTTCCCGTCAGTAATAAATTTTAAACCAGCGATACCATCTAAAACTAATCTAAAAAATACTTTGTAATAAACGGAAGGTGATGGTTCGTTTTTTAGTATTGAAATTAAGGAGTTTCTGAAATTTAGAAATATTTTTTTAGGATTTTCGTAAGCTAAAGAAGCACCGCCTACATGTAATACAGTACTAGTACCACAATACATTATTTTTTTATTGATATTTTGTAGTCTCCAGCAAAGATCTATTTCTTCTTGATGTGCAAAGTATTCAGTATCTAGGCCTTCTACTGTCCAATAATCATCACTTCTAAGAAATATACAAGCTCCAGATGCCCAAAAAATAGAGGTAACATCATCGTATTGCCCTTTGTCTTCTTCTATAGATTCAAAGATCCTCCCTCGGCAAAAAGGGTAACCAAGATTATCAATTAGACCTCCTCCTGCACCAGCATATTCGAAATGAGATGGTTTCTTATGATCCAATATCTTAGGCTGTATAGCGGCAATAGTAGTGTCACTTTTAAATAAATTTAAAATAGGCATAATCCAGCCTTCAGTCACTTGTATGTCACTATTTAATAAACAGTAGTATTCTGTATTAATTTTTTTTAACCCTTCTTGATATCCTCCAGCATAACCTAAATTTTTGTGAAGTTCAATGGTTTCTACTTCAGGATATTTTTGATTTAACCAAGTTAAAGATTCATCCGTAGAAGCATTATCAATAACATATACACTATCCTTGGGGCTGTGTAAAATAACAGTTGGTAAAAATTGTTCTAACAACAATTTTCCATTCCAGTTTAGGATAACTATAGCTAATTCTTGTTTCATAATATTATTGGTAAGCAGGTAGTTCTCTAAGGAAGTGATAGCATTGATTAGGGTAATCAATAATAGAGTAATAATGATTTAAGCCATTAGTAACCATTAGAAATTGACTTTTTAATTCCAAGTTATAACGTGCGATTTGGTCGAATGTATCTTGAGTGATTTTTATTTTAGGAGCTTTGCATTCTACAATTAGAAATATACTTCCATCATTTCGATACACGACGATATCATATCTTTTTTTTGTGCCATTCAGTGCTATTTGTTTTTCCACATTTATCAAACTTTTGGGATAAGACATATCTGTAATCAAATAATGAAGTACATGCTGTCTTACCCATTCTTCTGGAGTAAGGACTAAATGCTTTTTGCGAATTAGATCTAAAACAGTGGTTCGATTTTCACTACTTTTGAGTTGTATTGGATAATTTGGGAAGTCTAACTTTACCATGTTCCAATATTACTAATTTTCAATAGGAATATAGAATAACTGATGACAGAAGCGAAGGCTATTTTGAAAGATATTCGGGCAGGTAATTATAAACCAGTGTATTTACTGCATGGAGAAGAGTCTTATTTTATCGATACGATTAGTGATTATGTTCAAAAAAATGTGTTAGAAGAGCACGAAAAGGATTTTAATCAAACCATATTATATGGGAAAGAAACTGATGCAGGTCAAATAATAGCAGCTGCCAAGCGCTTTCCTATGATGGCAGAAAGGCAAGTAGTTATTGTAAAAGAAGCTCAAAATTTAGGTCGTGAATTAGATAAATTAGAAAACTATTTTTCGAACCCAATGGAAAGTACTCTTTTGGTGATTTGTTATAAATATAAAAAAGTAGACAAGAGAAAAAAGGTAGCGAAAGTAGCAGCTAAAATCGGTGTGCTTTTCGAAAGTAAGAAGCTATATGAGAATCAAGTAGGAGGGTGGATCGAAAGTGTTATGAAGAGCAAAGGGTACCTTATAGAACCAAAAGCAACCTATATGTTGGTAGAGTTTCTAGGTAGTGATCTAGCTAAAATCAATAATGAATTACAAAAATTACAATTAATCCTACCTAAAGGGACTTCTATAACTAGTCATCATATAGAAGAGAATATAGGAATCTCAAAAGATTTTAACGCTTTTGAATTGAATAAAGCTTTAGGAGAACGTAACGTAAAAAAGTGCTTTGCTATCAGTAATTATTTTTCTGCGAACCCTAAACAACATCCAATTATACCTATCATAGCGCTGTTGTATAATTATTTTTCAAAAGTATTGTTGTACCATGGTTTACCTTCAAAATCAGAAGATGCTGTATCTAAGGCATTAAAAGTAAATCGTTTCTTTGTGAAAGATTATGCTCAAGCGGCTAAATATTATCCGATGAGAAAGGTCAGTAGTATAATATCTAGTATAAAAGATGCAGACCTTAAGGTAAAAGGGGTTGGAGCTAGTCCATTTGCACAACAAGATATCTTAAAATCACTTTTAGTTGAAATATTGAACTAAATTTATTAATTATAGTTTGTTATGAATGCACTATAAGTAAAAACAATTGAAAATACATTAACGATAGATGCCTTGATGGTATCTTTGAAGTGTCTAATAAAAATACAAGAATCATGTTACAAGAATTAGAATCAGATAATCTTCAAGAAATAATAAATTCAAATGAAACGGTATTAGTTCAATATTCGGCAACCTGGTGCGGTAATTGTCGAATAATGAAACCTAAATTTAAAAAGCTAGCTAATGAAAATGGAGGATTACCTTTTGTAATTGTCGATGCAGAGAAATTTCCAGACTCAAGACAATTAGCTAATGTAGATAACCTACCTACTTTTGCTGCATTTAAAGGAGGGGCTTTATTAAATCAGGTGCAAACAAATAAATTTGACTCATTAAAAGAATTAGTTCATGAAGCTACCAATAATTAAACACCTAACAGGTTTTATAGAAGAGAACGATGAAGATTTTGTGTTAGAGACTATAGAAACCCTAGAAGCTTTAACGGAAGTCTCTTCATTAAAAGACGAAGAGTTAGATGTTATCGGAGAGTTAATATCGAATATGTATGGCGCTATAGAGGTGCAGAAGTTGATCAAAGAAGGGAAACCTCAAAAAGAAGCTTTAAATACATTTATGCAACGA
Organism: uncultured Aquimarina sp.; assembly: GCA_947493035.1. Lineage (GTDB taxonomy): Bacteria > Bacteroidota > Bacteroidia > Flavobacteriales > Flavobacteriaceae > Aquimarina. Next base: position 337,040 of record CANLOW010000003.1, on the reverse strand, counting down.
GTATTAGGCTCGATAGATAAGTAGAAAATTATAATATTTAAATCCAGAATTGTGTAGTCTAAATTCTGGATTTATTTTTGTTAGCTAGAATTAGAAATATGAGTAGTACCCAAAAACCTGAAGAGTTTTATAAAAAATTAAAAGAGCAACTAGAAGCAGATACTAAATGGCCTAGTTTGTATTTGTACAAGTTTATTTTGCCTACTACTAGCTCACAAGAAAAAGATTTAGTTTCTATTTTTGATGGATTAGGAGCTGTAATAAAGACAAATTTATCCAAAACAGGAAAGTATAAAAGCTATTCTATTAAGGTTAAATTGAAAAGTCCAGACATAGTAATTGAGAAATATAAAGAAGTTGGGAATAAAATCACTGATGTAATTTCTTTATAGTCAGGCGTTTTTATATTTATTGAAATAAATTTCATAAATATCACTTGAAATCTAAATAAAAGGCTTAAATTTGCAACCGCTTCAAAAAAGCGAAAGTTCATTAAATTTAATGATTGGAGAGGTGGCAGAGTGGTAATGCAGCAGCCTGCTAAGCTGTCATCCTTCGGGATGCCCGGGTTCGAGTCCCGGTCTCTCCGCTCTTTTCGGGGTATAGCGTAGCCCGGTTATCGCGCCTGCTTTGGGAGCAGGAGGTCGCAGGTTCGAATCCTGCTACCCCGACTAGATAAATTTAATCTGAAATAAGGTTAAATTTTGTTTTGTGAAATTTAGAAATTTGTTTTTAAATTTGCATAAAAAATGTATTATTGCAGTGTAGTAATTAGCTGCATGGTTTTCGTAGAAACTAAAAAACTACGGGCTCTTAGCTCAGCTGGATAGAGCACCTCCCTTCTAAGGAGGCGGTCGAAGGTTCGAATCCTTCAGGGCTCACCAAAGCGGAATCTTCACATTTTAAGTGTTGGTTCCGCTTTTTTTTTGAATCCTTTTCTGCTGAAACACTACTAATTACATCAAAAATAGAGTTGATTCTAAAAGTTCGAACTTGCATGTTTTTAAAGTCATACCCCAAACCTTCAGGAAACACCATATATTGAATCTTTCTTTTTGTTTCTATATCTCCTAAACGCCAAAGTTCAGGGAGGTTAATAGAAATATTTAAAGCCTTATTTATAGCTTTCTTAAGGTTCGAACTATTAAACTCTGATTTGACTAGCAAATTTTCTTTTTTAGTTTTTTCTATTTGTAATCGAGTTTTAAACTTTTCGTATTGAACAGCGTTTATTTCTTCAAAAACAAACCTTTCTTCTAATCGATCAAGTTTTTTATCTATCTCTAAAACCTCTTTTTCGGCTAGTTTACTTTCAGATATTTTTTCCTTATTCATTTCAACAAAAGTTGAGAAAATAATTTCTTTAAGAGGAGCTATATATATTTTATCATTAATGGTAAATTGTTTTAGTAAACTTTCAAATTCTAAGTGGAGCTTTTTTGCGCTTCTATTTTCACGACTTCCTTTTCTTCGATTTTTATAATAGTACAGATTTTTATTTTTCACTATGTAACCAGTTAGAGGTGTGTCACAGGTTGTTGATCTTAGAAATATTTTAAGAGGTAGGTTATCATCATCAGCAGAGTAGGATGTGGGTTGATTTCCTGAATTCAATAAATTATTTATTTTTAAAAATGTTTGCTTGCTTATAATTGAAGGATGTTTTCCTTCTATGACTTCTCCAGGAACTAATGAGTTTACGATTAAGCCACAGTAAAAAGGGTTCCTAAACATTTCACTTAATCTTTTATCAGATACTTTTAGGCCTTTTTTTTCAAGCTTATTTACAATTTCCACATGCGACATATTCATTTCTGCTTTCCATTGAAATGCTTTTTTTAGTAGTTTACCCTTTTCGTTCACTACCATGTTTGGAGTTTTTCCTTTCCCAGGGTTCATATTGTCGTATCCAAATGGATAGCCGCCTACCCAGTATCCTTTTCGTAATTTTTCTTTCATACCAGATACAGACTTGTCTCTCCTCAATTCATTATCAAATTGAGAAAACATATAGTATAAATTTTGTTGAAATGACCCTGCACTAGTAGTAGTATCGACTTCTTGTGTAGCAGAAATAGTAACAATTCCTTGTTTCTTAAGTTGATCACTAATGTAAGCTCCATTAGCACCAGTACGAGAGAATCGGTCGTATGAGTAGACAATGATATAACCTATGTTCTTTTTACGCTTAACATAAGTAAGCATCTTTTGGAATTCTTTACGTTCATCACTTTTAGCAGATTCGTAGGTACCTCCAAAGTATTCAATTACTTCAAGACCTTTTCGGTTAGCACATTCTTTACAATACTTGAGTTGGGTTTCAAGGCTGGCATTATTTTCAGCTTGTTCTTTTGTCGAAACTCTAGTATATATAACAGCTTTACCATCTGTTTTTAATTGTGGAGCTTTAGATTTTTTAGCAAATTGATTGAATATAGATAAATCTTGCATATTAACTTGTATTTTGAATATGACGGCATGCTATAGTTGCTAGTTCTTTCAGCGTCGCTACTACAGCTTCAGCTTGCTCGTCACTATAATTTTCAAATCCTTTAAATTGTTTTAGCCAAGTAGCGTTAAAGCTACTCATTTCTTTGGCATTTAATGTTGTTATAAGTTTAGACACTTTTGAGACAGGTTATCAAAAACTCCACTCTTTAAAGATGGTCATTTTTGAAACGGTACTCTTGACGCTATAGGTCTTCTTAAATTTATTGTTTTTCTCTAACAGTTCGATTGATATGTACAATACGACCATTATTTTGTTTGATTTCTAAGTTTTGAAACTCGTATTGTTTTAAAAGGTCAATAATCTTCTTGGCATCTTTTATTTTTTCAATGCCTTCGATAATATCAATCTTTCCGTTTCTTTTAAGCACTTTTAGACTTTCAAAATTTTCATTGCGTAGCATTTTAACCACTCGAACTTCTTCTTTCGACAATTGTAATTTTTCGTGCATATTATTTCGAGTTTAATAGTTCTCGTAGTAGGTCTACTTCTCTTTTTAAAGCATCATCTAATTTCGTTCTTGTTTCTTTGAGCTCTTCTCGAACGGCTTTCATTTCTTCTTTGAAAGTATCTCGTACTTCTTTAATCTCAATAGACTTCTGTTCTAGTAATACTTCCATTTTGTTAGCAGTTGCTTTATGTTCATGCTGAATCGATGAAACAATACCTAAGAATTTCTGTACATGATCTTTATCTATTTGTGATATAAAGTTATTAATCATCGTATTTACCTCTACAGTTTCTACAAGTGTATTGGTAGATCCAGCTTCCGCCGTATTAATACGTTTTATTTTGCCTTTACCAGCATGAATATTTACTGCGTTTGCTCCTGCGCTATTAATCCCATTCTTAGTGATATATACGTCATTTAAGGTCTTGGGCTGATATTGTAAAGGTTTTTCTTCTGCAGTATAGAAAAAATTCATGTCAATACTAAAACGCTTTGCTAGATTAATAAGCGCCATATGAGGGATATGTTTCTGTCGATTCCTAACAGCAGAAATTATACTTCTATTCGTAGGGTAAATTTCATTACCAAGTGCACTATCATTACTTGGTTTTAATCCTAATTCTTTATTGATAAGAATGATTTCATCTATAGCTTTAATAAACTGGTGATCTATATGATCATATTCGGGAGTGCTTTTCATTAAAATTTATAATAGTTAAGTAGGTTTAATAATTATGGGTTAAAACACAATAAATATGTTTTATAAAAAACAAAAATACATATATTTGGCATTATTAAAATACAAAAATGTATTTTTTTGAAAACAAATTGTAAATATTATGTCAAATAAAAATCATTTAATTTATGACTTTGTACGAAGAGATGAAAAAATTGGTTCATCGAATGCATTTGCTTTATGATAGTCCTGTAAAAGAAATTATAGAGCGCACTGAATTATCAAGACCAACAGTTGCTAAGTTTTTTAATCTTGAAAAAGTACGTCCTAGCAGTGAAGAAGCTATTTATGAACTTTGCTTGGATTTGATTCAAGAAAAAGAAGCCAAACGAAAAGCACTCATTGCTCGTAGTAAGGAGTTACTGCATTAAAAAAGAACTCTTAAGAAAAAAGGATGCCTACAGTGCACCAATTACGCTTTACCAATACTGACAGACAAAAACTTTCTGAGGTATGGTTTTAGACGTTATTTATGAAACCTATTCATTATTCTAGTGCTTTTAAATCACTAGATCGCTTTGTTAAAAATTACAACGAAGTACACCCTTTAAAAGAGCAGATTCGGCAAGCTATTGTCTTTACAGCTCAAAATATGATCAAGTTATATGGATTGAGCGTAATTAAAGCTCAGTCTATTACAGCTACCTCACAAGATAAACAAATTCCGCTTTTTACGAATAACGTTCAATTAGGGAAAATGGGGAATTGCAGTCCGAGGACTATTCAACGACATATCAAGCGTCTTTGTGAAGCAGGTATCATTACTCATAAAATATGGCATGGAAGTAATTCGAGTTACGAATTGTTGATAAACCCTAAAGTATTAGGGAAAAGTGTTAAAAAGGGAGTAGATAACTCAAAATTGAACTCTAAGGAGCAAGAAAACTTAAATACTAAAAATCAGTATCTTACAAAAAGGGAAGAAACAACTTGTCTACATACAGATGTTACTAGTAACAATAGTTACACTACTAATATATTAATAGCAGTAGATAAGTTGAATACAAAAATGAGTTCGTTCTCACTCACGGGTACTCAAAAGTCACGCAACGCTACTAGCAACAACTTTTCAGGATACACAGAGGAAAAATGCCCCAAAAAGAGCGAAATATCCTACAACACAGGCGACAAAAAAAATACGGGTTCATCAAAAAAAATAGATGTAGCTCCCAAAGAAGCAGAGGGAAATGCGCAGAAAAAACGAGTCACATTACAAACTGACGGCGAAATTTCATCAGAAGATGTGACTCTTTCTGCTTCCCGAAAGCAATTCTCTCAAGGGTTATGGCAGTACGCTGAAAATATACTTTACAGCGATTATCATTTAACTGAATATCAAAAAGAGCGTGCTAAGGAGCATCTTTTGCAGTGGTATGCGCCTTTCAAAACAGAAGCTGCACTTTTGAAAATTCATCAGGTGTATGTTGATCGTTTAGGGCTTGTTCAAAAATATATCGCTAAGGACAAGGAAAATAGGTATGTGCCCTTACCGAATACCTACTTTGATTTAAACAACCCTAATGGTTTTAAAGGGACTCGAAGCTGGTATTTTAAACAAAAAGAACGCGAAAAAGAGGTTCAATTACAACTGATTCTCAAGCGTCAGATTCGAAAATTCGAGCAGAACGAACAAAAACCTGATCACCAAAAAACATCTTCTTTAGAGGTGTTTCGTCAATGTGAAACTCGGTTAGGAAAGCTTGGAAAACCAGAGTTAGTTCAGGCTTTTCATGCTGCAGTAATGCAATCTCAGAGCTATAAATTTTTTCATTAAATCTTATATATGACCTTACTAAGAAGGAAGTCTTCTCTTAGCGAAAAGCTAAAGGAAGCCGTAACCGATCTATCCATTGATCTTTTCGGTTATGAAAAAACAGTGACTAAAAATATCATTAGTCACACAGATACTTATGCTGAAAAGCTTAGAATTCCTAAAGAACAAATGCATCTAAAGATTTTTCTAAGTCGTGGGATTATTCGTGCTTTTCTCTATAACAACCAACGTGCTTTGTTAGTGCTAACTCCTAAGGAGCTAGCCGCTTTTTTTATGGATGGATCTTTAGTCGTTTTGGACCATTCTATTCCAGAGAAAGTAAGCCAAGGAGTATCATCGTACTTAAAAGACTTTGCTAGGGAACAGCATATCCCTGTAGAATATTTGCGTATTCGTATTGAAATCAAAAAAGAACAAATTCGAGTGAATGCTTTGAGCTACGACACTCACATTGAAACTATTCCATTAAAGCAGTTAATTAAATATTTTAAAAAATGACTCCAAAGAAAGGCTGGAAATTAGGTGACGATTCATCTATGAAAATGATCGTTTGGTTTAAAGACGGAAATGTACGTACTATGTATTCGATTGATTGGAAACATAAGTTCTCTAAGCAGAAAGATCCAACGCTAGGGTTAGAACGTTTTAGAAAACTGGTAAAGAAATATGGTATCCTCGCAGGAACGATTGCAGTTTATGATAAAGCGACAGGAGAACTCCTAGAGAAGTACTATCAAGGAGAAAGAAAACCTGTAACTAAAAATGAGGTCTCTAAAGAAGCAGTTTTATGAAAAAACTAATTCTTAATGAAGCCTTTGGGATTTTTGCATTGAGTTTACTGTTAATTCCACAGGTAGCGCATACTGTTTATGTTTTTAAAATTAACAGCCAGTATAGTGCTCCTTGGTGGAGCTGGTCGTATGTGTTGGGAGTAGATTTGGCCATTCTAATTTTTACCGTCAAAGGATGGAAAAAAGTAGCGTATGCTTATTTCTTTGGTACACTAGCACATAATTTAGTGTATCAATTCTATCCCGAAAGTGTGTGGAGTGCACTACTTATTTGTGTGATGTTATCGGCTACGATCTTTAGCTTTTCACATCTATTTTATGCAGGTGATAAATTGGGAAGTAACGCAAACACTGAAAACGAAAGCGAAACTTCGCAAAAAGCAAAGCGACTTGATGCTCTTTTGGAAGCTGATATTGATATCGAGTTTAAACCCTTTAAATGCCCTGAATGCAATGAAGCCTTTGCTACTTCTAAACAATTGAATGGACATATTTCAACACATAAGAAAATGGGAGAATGGGATGATACTCGTTATGGAAATTTCGAACAAGAGAATCTAAAGCGTGAAGCCTTGATTAGAAAAAGTATTCCTTAAGAAGGTACTTTGGTACTATACTGCCCTTATAAAATACCTCTCTAGGGAGGTATTTTTCGCTCATAAGCATATCATTTATGAGTGTAACGGTACAAGAAAATTTAGAAAAAGATCGCTTAGAGTTAAAATTCACTACAGCTCCTTCCAAAAAACAATCAGATTATTTGAAGGAAATAGGATTTAAAGAATCGTTTAGCGACACCAAAGCATGGTATGCAGATAGACATCCTGCTTATTTAGCATATGCGAAGAAATTAGCATCACTAGCTAATAATGAAGATTGGAAACAACTCTCCTTAGCACCTTCTTTTGATGCATCCAATAAAAGTATAGACGATAATAAATTTAGCCTAATCACTTTTGTTTTAAATGCTACAGGAGTGCTTAAAAAAGAGAGCTATGTATTATTTGATTCTTACAAAAAAGTAGCTACTCAAATCGCAACAAAATTTGGAGAAAGCACCTATGGTTCAAAAGTCACAGAAGTAAAAGTCTTTCCTAGAAACTACAAAAAACAGGCACGTGCTTTGTTTGCTGAAGGAAAAATAATTCCAATAAAAACAGAAGTAGTAAAAGAAGTTCCTAAAGAAGAAAAACAAATTCTTGAGGAAAACACTTCTTTAATAAAAAAAGAATCTCCTTCCAGCTCCAAAGAAGATTTAGTAATAGCAAAAGATCTTTTTAGGTACGGGAAACAAATTCGAAATGTCTTGGTTCCTAATGCTGCTAAAGAACCTTTTCAATCAGGAAATATCACTATTGGAGATGCACAGTTTCTGAAATTCAAGTTTCCTGAATTGTACCAAATTGAAGATGATACACTTCAAGAAGCGACTTCCTTGCAATTATTTCAATTGCTACAGATGGCACACCCTACTGATTTCGGAATGCAAGTGCATAGAGGATCGTTATTACAAGAATGGGAAAATCGAGGGCAAAGTATTTTTAAGGCTATTGGATTTCCAACGGATATGAATTACCCTTATGTTAATCTTCATACGGGATACAAAAGTGTAGAGTCTTTAGAAAAAGTACTTCATAAGTTTTATAAAGATCCTAGATGGTGGGGTGTTGCTGATAATTGGAGGCCCGTAGCTGATATTGATAAAGGGCTAGGACTTATTGAAAAGAAACAGGAAGAATTGATCACTTTGCAACAAGAATATTTCAACCCTAAAACAGGAAAAGTTAAAACTAGTAAAGAAGCTAAAGAAAAGTTCAATGATATTCAGTGGGATGTTGAACGCTTCGAAGCTTCTAAACAAGTACTATTAACGTATCAATCAATTACTCAAAATAGTAGCACTTCTTCTAAAAAAGAAGAGATTACTAAAGAAACAACCAATGCGGAAGTTATTAAAGACGATTATTTGGATCGTGTGATTGCTATTATGCATGAGCACTACACTAAGGGGGAACGAGTTACTAAAAAGAAGATTGAAAAACTTAAAGAAAAAACAGGTTCACCTAGTCTCGGAGCTTTATGGGAAGCTGTAGAACTCAGTTGGCTATTGTGGTATAAACAATTGTATAAAGAGCCTATTCCTTTTGAGAGTCGCCTTCGAAAAATGATTCAATTCTGGGAACAGGTACAACCTACTTATGCGTATTCTGATAGCAGTAAGGAGCTCTATAAACAATATTCAACGCCTTGTATTATAGGAGCTATCATTTCGGAATATACAGGAATGTCCTATGCTGATTTAATTTTTGAGCCTAGTGCTGGCAATGGTCTTTTGGTTATGGGTGCAGAACCCAAGAAAACTCATGTCAACGAAATTGATAAAAGTCGTAGAAAGTCTCTCAAGTATCAGGGGTTTCAAGAAGTCACTATGCTCAATGCTGCCGAGCCTTTTATTCCTTCGATGACTAAGGCTTACGATGTGGTAGTAACCAATCCACCTTTTGCCAAATGGGAAGCAAGTGAATTTGAAAAGATGCGATTGATTCATAAATATTTTGGTAAGCATCATATTCTCCCTAGACATTTACGATTAGAACATTTGATGTCTGCTATTGCACTTCATAGTATGAAGGACAATGGACGTGCCGCCTTGGTTCTTATGGGGCATGTGTACTTCGATAATCATGGACTGATTGCTAAATACCGCCCTTTTTTCAATTGGTTGTATCGTCATTATTATGTGGATGATATCATCAATATGAATGGCTTTAAGCTGTATAACAAACAAGGAGCAGTTACCCAGACTATGCTCATTCTCATTCAAGGTAGAAAAGCTATACCCGAAGGTATATCTCCACATCAGCCCGATGCTCCACATTTAGATCAAGTGATTGAAAACTTTCAAGATTTATGGGAAGAAGTGCAATTACATATTCGCCCGAATGTGTCCACCTTAATTACTCAATTAAAAACAGCCAATACGAATGATATATTATAATGCACAACTGATGAGCGATGATGCATCAGCAATCTTATTTATGGTAAACAATAGTGTCCTTTTTGAACGCTTTGAAGATCACGAAGCCGCGATTCATTTTCATATTCATCAACTAGTAGAACAGGCAATTGCTTCGGGAGAATCTCCTGTAGCGCTTGTTGAAGATTATTTAGATATCAGTTATACAGATGGTAGTAATCCTCATGAAATATCAGATTTCTTACTACAAAGTGATGTAATGCAATCTGCTTTAGGGAATCTTAAAGAAAATTGGCATCAAAAGTCAACTGATTTACCTGATGAAGGTTTGCTATTTGGACAAGGTATTGCTCAAAATGAAATCCTAGAGCGTTATTCTAAAATTACCCTTCGTAGCTATTTAGAAACTTTAAGCACTTTTAACCGATAACGATGAAAGAATTAGCTATAGTAGATCAACCCGAAGTAGCAATAGATGTTGCTGAAACCATAATAGCAGAAGAAAGTGCTTTAGTTACTTATATCCCAAAATCGCAAGCCACGTTTCGAATGGATACCCTTATTCCAAGGAATATGGCTTACGAAGTACAAAAGTCTATCAATAGGCTAGTTCAGGAAAAGGGAAATATTGACCATTATGTTCGTAATCAACTTAAATACTCTAGTACCAAATCACTTTGGAATGCTTTAAGCGCAGAACAAGTAGATGCGGTTGCTATGTATTTAAAACAATTTGAAAATGAGCAAGGAATCATTATCGCCGACCAAACAGGGATTGGAAAAGGAAGACAAGCTGCTGCAGTAATTCGTCATGTAGTAATGCAAGGATATTTGCCTGTGTTTTTTACTAAAAAGCCTGATTTGTTTACGGATATGTATCGTGATCTAAAGGCTATAGGTTTTGAAGATATTCATCCATTCATTTTAAATACCGATAGTTCAGCACGTATCAAAGATGCTGAAGGTCAGGTAATGTTTAGCCCTCTAACCTCTAAAGAGCAATATGAACTTTTGGCTAACGAACAAGAGTTTCCTGCGGAAAGTCAAGCATCTATTGATTGGCATCAAAAAGTTGGAAAAAACTTACCTAACCCAATAGAAGTACCAACAGTCAAAATAGCAGAGCCAATTGATTATCTACCAAAAGAGTATGATATGATATTTGCAACCTATTCGCAAATACAAGCTGCTCACCCTTATAAACGATTGTGGTTAGAAGAGATGGTAAATAATGGCGTAGAGGGGAGCAATAAATACAAACGTGTTATATTCATTTTAGATGAATCGCACATGGCTGGTGGCTTTGAATCTAATATTGGAACTTGGATGCGAAAGGTATTACCTCAAACCAAAGCTTGCTGTTTCCTAAGTGCCACTTTTGCTAAATATCCAGAGGTAATGCCTTTTTATGCTAAGAAAACGGCTATTGCAGAAACAGGTTTAAGTGACGGTGCTTTTGTACGCTCTATGACTTCGGGAGGTTTGGCTTTACAAGAAATAGTTGCCGCTAATTTGGCTGAAAGTGGGCAATTGATTCGTAGGCAACGCTCCAACGAAGGGATCAAAGTCGACTACATTACTTTAGACAAAGAACCTGAGCGCAGTAAAAATCGACAAAGTGTGAATCGCATTATTGCACTAATGAACGAAGTGGTTCAATTTGAACAAGAATATGTAGCTCCTATTTTATCGGAAATTCATAGTGATGCAAAAGCGCAAGGGGAACATTTGAAAAGCAAGCCAAGAGGTCTCGGTGTAAAACAATCGCCTTATTTCTCCAGAGTATTCAATATCGTAGATCAAATGCTATTTGCATTAAAAGTACAAGAAGTAGCATATTTTACGATAAAACTTCTAAAGGAAGATAAAAAAGTAGTGATCGCTTTTAAATCTACTATGGGTTCGTTTTTAAAGGATTTGAATTTAGTGAGTGGTGATGAAATCCCAAGAGAAGAACTAGATTTTGTAAGAACACTTGTCAAAGGATTAGATGGTATTTTTTATTACAACTATACCCAAATTGATGGTACGAAGACCAAAGAGAAAATTGCCTTAGAAGCACTTCCTCAAACAGGACAAAAAGTGTATCATGATCTTAAAAAACGAATGTTGCTCGAAGCTTCGGGCTTAAGTATTTCTCCAATTGATGAATTGATTCATTTGCTTGAGCAGGCTAAAAAGCCTAAACATTTAGGTGGACATAAAGACACTTATTTTAAAGTAGCGGAAGTTACAGGAAGAAACCAACGTGTAGATCTTTCTGAAGAAATTCCGAGAGTTACTGCATTTCGAAGTAATACAGAACGTTCTTTTCGACTATTCAATAAAGGTGATTTTGATGTATTACTTATTAATCAGAGTGGTAGTACAGGATCATCGGCACATGCAAGTAAAGATTTTCTAGATCAACGTCAACGTGCTATGATCGTACATCAATTTGAATTGGATATCAATACAGAGATTCAAAAGAGAGGACGTATCAATCGTACAGGGCAAGTGGTAATGCCTGAATACTATTATATCACGAGTGATATACCAACAGAAAAGCGACTAATGACTATGCTCAAGTCTAAATTAAAGTCATTAGATGCAAATACCACAGGATCACAAAAAACCAATGACGAAACCTTAAAAAGTGCCGATTTCTTAAATAAGTATGGAGATATTGCTGCTTGGAATTGGATTGATGAACATTCACATTTATTAGAGCAATTAGGACATCCTACTTATAATAAGAAAAGAGATAAGTACGGAAATGTGTATTTTGAGCGTAGTGAAACCAAACAAGGAGCTATTCGACAATTGACAGGAAGAGCAGGGCTATTAAATGTTGAGGAACAAGATGCTCTTTATGATGATTTATTAGAACGCTACCAACATCAGGTTACCTTAGAAAAACAACAAGGCACTTATGATTTAGAAACGGAATTTCTACCCTTAGATGCTGAAGTTAAAAAGCGTTATCTATTTCAAAAAGGAAATGAAGGGAATACTCCTTTTGGAAAAGACACGGTACGAGATGTAACGATCATCAATAATTTAAAACGTCCTTTTACCAAACAACAAGTCGATGAGCGATTGCAGGAAATTCTAAATGGAGAAAAGCCGATACAAATTCGATTAAAGCAGGAAGATGAGTTACAGCAATCATTTCCAAAATTGATTGAAAAGAGAAAAGCAACCAAGCTAAACGCAATAGAGCGATTGAAGAGAGATCGAGATCAACTTCCCAATCAGTCTGCAAATAATACGCTTGAAGTTAACGAAAAATTAAAATCAGATCGAAATAAATTAGAAGCTCTAATTCATGAAAAAACAACAGAATTAGCTATCTATATCGCAGGTTTGGAAAACATTCAGCGAACGATTCAGCGCTTTTTAAACTTTTGGTTAATTGGCGATGTTGTAAAAATACCTTTTATAGGATCTACCTTAAAACCTTCTTGGGGAATTTTTTTAGGAGTGTCTATTGGAAAACGTACCAAGAACCCTTACACCTATAGTAATATCCAATTCAAATTTGCAGTTGCTGATGCTCGGAAATTATTGACTTACACACTACAACCTGCAGAACAAGCCTTTTTAAGTCAAATCTATACTACTAGTAAAGATATTTCGGAGGAAGAAATTCAATATGTACAATTAGAATGGAATGCTATTATAAAAAGTGCTTCTTCTAAAAGAGAGCGACGACATATTTTAACAGAAAATATTGTTGGAGCTTCTAACCAAATAGGCACGCAGAATAAACTCATTAAGTTCAATACCAAGGAGGGAATTATTAAGAATGGCATATTAATGTCACGGGAATATGGAAAAGATGGTGAAACCAAAACAGCTTTATTACCCATTAGTGATGCCTTATCTACAATACAAGCACTTGCTGTAGACGACTTCTTTAAAGATCACGAACTTGTTTTTACTATCAAGCGCATCAGTAGCCAATATTTTCAGGTGTATTTGAATAAGTCTAGTTTGTATAAAGCAGCTATAGATCCCTTCCTTAGAAGATTGATAAAAAAAGAATCAGATCAAGATAAAGATGAACTAGCTGATTTTGTTCAAAATGCAGGTGAAATGACAGCACCAATACACCAAGAAAAAATTGAAGCTTTTTTAAAGCGTCTAAATTTTTATGGTGTAAAATATATGGGAGCTGCTAAAGAGCTAGAAGATTGGGAAATCGAAAATGAAACGGATTGGGAAGCCACTACATCAGATAAGAAAGGGAAGTTCTTGTATGAATTGGGAAGAGCTTATGGTCAAGGAAGTAATCCATCTGCTGGTTTTGTGAATTACCAGGAACCGAATGAAATATATCCTTTTGGACTAGTACAATTCAATCGCTTTTTATCCGACAAAGAACGTTACAACTATTCATTAATTCCTGTATTTAAAACTCCAGAAATTCCATATCGAGCATGGAAAAAAGTTACAGTAAATAGCGGTTTAAAGAGTGATTTTAATGCAATTATTAAAGAAGCTTCTCGGAAATCCTTACATGAAGCCATTGAAATATTAGGTTATTTTATTTGGAATCATCCTCATGAAGATGGGAATGCAGAGTTTGTTTTTGGAAGATATACGCCTTTAGAATTAGGACGTATTTTTTTTGAAGATGTCATAAGTCCGATAGCTGATATCGATGAAATATTAAATCAATTACAATTAGCCTTACGATGAATCAAAGAAAATTAGATATTCCTGAAGTGGAACAAATTCCACAGTTTATGAAAATACTCGACGATCTAAGTGTGGGTAATAACCCTTATTTAGTAGGAAGCGCAGGAACAGGAAAAACCACCTTGGGAGAAAAAGTTGCATATGCACTCCATGGTAGAAGTGAAACCGATGGAAAAGAACCGCCATTTGTTACGATTAATTGTAACCAATGGACTTCACCAATAGATATAAAGGGAGGTCAGACTATGGAAGGTTACAAAGAAGGGGCACTTATTGAAGCTTGGAGAGATGGTAGAATCCTCATTTTAGATGAAATGCCTAAGCTAGATGCCAATACCGCTGGACTATTGAACGATGCTTTAGCTAAAAGTGCCAAGGAAGGCGCAATTATTTTCAATGGAAAAAATGATCCAGTAAAAAAGCATCGTGACTTTGGATGCATTGCTACAGGTAATGTTATAGGTAAAGGTATTAGCGCCAACTATGTTGGAAATAATAAACAAGATGCTTCTTTGTTAGATCGATTTAGTGGCTGCATTTACCGCATTGGTTTTAACGAAACCTTAGAACGTTCGATTGTGTATCCAAATGTCTATGGAATCTGTCATAAGATTAGAAAAGCTATTTTGAATTATGAAGGGAAATCTCTGAATAACGATGATACCGAAGATATTATGACCCTTCGAACTATGCTCAATATCGAGCGTATCTACGAGCTCGAAATGAAACGAGAAACGGGTATGAAAGATGAGTTTGGAAAAACCTATAAAAAAGTACCCAATGGTAAAACGTTGAAAGATGCCTTAGAAAGCTATTTCCTAGCCATGAATCAAGAAAAGGGAATTCAAATCAGAGAAGAAATAAACTTAGAAGCTTTTTTAAATTCTTATAAAGGGAGTACTATGAAGCAGGAGTTTATTACAGAGTTTAAAAGGCGTATTAGTTGAATTTTCAATATATTAGAATGAAATAATTCTATAAATATGGATGTTAAATGGAAAAGTGCTATTTATTTTGATTCGTATGGTAATAGAAAAGAAATAACAGTTCATGATATTCAAGACGACAAAGGTTTCACATTTGCTAAGAATAAAAAAGATTTTCTTGACACTTCCGAAATCTTTGACCTAAAGGTTAGGGAAAGACTAACACCGAACGGTTTAAGGCATTTTTATGAACCTAATAATTCTTCGAATCTTTTCCTAACTAGGGAAGATGAAGAGCATGACCTATTCATTGAGCGTTTCCTTAAAAAGATTTGTCTAGAAAAAGATAATAGGACTGAAACAAAAAAACTACTATTCACTAACAATACGATTGAATTTAATCAATGGGATTTTTCTAGTGAACAAAGAAAAAAACCATTGCCAGTAATTGATGCCAGACAGTATTTATGGAATACTGAAGTAGTAAATCAAATTACAGAAAGAACTTATACAAGAAATGATATTGTAGGTATACCTTTAGAGTTAGGGTTTACAAAAAACCGCCCAAAGATAATAATTGAAGTAATAAAGCATCATTTCATTTCGAGTGAAGTGCTTAAATATTTTATTAATCTTACAGAAGTAGATTCTGTGATAGTTTTATTTCTTTTTGTGAAACACGAAAAATTATTTAATAATTCAAAGGTAAATGAAAGAAATTTTGAACAAACTATTTCGTGCCATATTCAAAATGGGCGTTTCTTTTATTGTGGGATAGAAATATTTGAGTTAGGACTAAAAGAATTTCCTGATTCAAATCCTAACACGATTTATCATACAACTATTTTCGAATTGATTATTAAAAAAATAATGACTAATACAATTGATATTCCATCAATAAAAAAAACATTTTTACAGTATTAAGTTATTTACGTTCCGAACTACATATTTGACTTTATTATAACTATATAATCTCACTTACTTTTAATAAAAGTGAGGGCTTATCAAAAACATACTATCCGAAAAGGACAAGAAAATTACCACTATCTAAACTTTAATAGTGTAAGTGATTTTCGTGCCTTTTGTGATTTAGAATCACAGCAATTTAATACTAATAATCAAAATGTTTGGAAGCAGATAGTTTCTTATGCACAACAAGTTATTCGTGATAAAAGAGATTGGTTTGGTAGCGAAATTCCTGAAACTATAGATGTTTTAGAAGATCATAAAACTTTTACAGCAATGCATCTTCTTGAAGAAATTCGTCCCAAGCTTAAAGGTAAACTGACTCCTTATCTCAATAGACTTTCTCAAGAAAAACTACCCAAACCTCAATTGAGTTACAATGATAAAGGCTTGGGTGTTTTCTCTTTTGATAAGGCTGCCATGGGTATGTTCAAAATGTTTAGTGTTAATATGGAAACTCCTGTTCAGCAAAATATAAGTCAAATGAATATTGAGCTAGGTTATAAAAGAGCACGAACATCAGTAAAAAAGGTATATGCTTTTCATGAAAAACAACAAAGCCATTTGCCTGCGTTGCAGTTATATATTTTGGCAGGAGCTAATGCACAACGAAAGGGTAGGGAACTTTTGTATGTCGGTTTAGCGTGTAACGAGCTTGTACAGTTTTTAGAAGAACGTAACATACCCGTAGAAGTAAATGTGATGTTCGGGACTAAATTTATGAAGCACACCCTAATGCAAGTGATAAAAGTAAAGCGATTTCAAGATGTTTTAAATACCAATCAATTACTGCTTTTAGCTTCCGATCCTATGTTTTTTCGATACCAAGGATTCAAAAGTCTCATTTGTACGGCTAATGTCTTTAAGCTGAATATCCCTAATAGTTTAGGTCAAATACACGCTAATATGGGAAAAGACTTTTTATCTGCTACGGGATTAAAAGGAATGGTCTTCGAGCAGAGTTACTCTATAGATGCAGCAGTTAAAGAAGTATCAAAAATTATTGAAAATTATACCCAAGCGCTATGAGTGAAATTCTGCTACAACAATCCGTGATTTCAAAGATTATGGATCGAGCAATGATCTTAAACAAAGAAACTCCAACAACTTGTAGAGACTTTCAAATTATGGTTTCTAGTATGCGTCCTAATAGCTTGATTTTACGTTGGACCTGCATTGATCTTACAGATTTTGAAAAGCCTATGCAATGCTATCGATACGAATGTTTTGATGTAGACGGGATCTCACAAAAATGTTCTATTCATTATAGCAATCAAGAAGAAGCAAATGATTTTTTATGGTCTTTAGAACCTTTATACCATCAAAAATTTGCCATCGATCATACCTTATAAATTATGTACAAGACCAAAGATTTACCAAAAGAACAACTAAAGCAGATTGGCATTACCAATCAAAAAGAAATTAAAGAGCTAACGGGGAGCCCTTTGAATTTAGTAAAAGCATGGGAGGTTATTCGTAATAATTCTAGTCATTTTGAAAAAGCAGACGAAAAAGCTCTAGAAGCTGATAAGCTGCTTTACGAGATTTATCAAAATGGAACAAAAAACAAAAAACCGAAAACAACCTCTAAAGAATTGCTGCGTATTCAAGAACAAGAACGTGCTCGTTCCTTAGCCTTATTAGAATTAGAACTACAAATTGCTGCTTAAATTATGACGATACAACAATTACTAGCCTTGGATGTAGAAAAAGTACAACCTACTTTACTACAAGCTGCCGTTAAATCTATTTTAGAAGACTACCAGAAAACTTCGGATAAAAAAGCTTTTGAAGAAATTGCGAAAGAAAATATTGAAAAAGTATATGCTTTAGTACAAAAGAGCGCACCAGAAGCGATAAATAATGCGACTTCTGAAAAGAAACCTATAACTGAAAAAGCAACAGACGACAAGCCGACGATTAAATCTATTGATGCTGACTTAAAAGCTTTGGATAAAGATATTAAAGTCTGTCGTGCTAAAATCAAAGCGTATAACGAAGAGAAGCGAAAAGGACAACCAAAAAAGAAAAAGCCTACTAGGCATTCCAAAATAAAAGGTCATTTCATTTCTATTTCTAATCTAGTTCCACCTTCGCTTAAAGAAAATAAGGAAGTGCAAAAAGAAGCACGCAAAATATTATTGAGAGCACATCGAGGAATTATGAATGTATTTCGCATGAGTGATCTAAAAACGGAACAAGGCCAAGAAGATATTAAAGGCAAATACGAAAAAGTAATCGAAAAGAAATAATGATGAACAAGAAAGTAATGATTATTACAGGTGCAGGACTCGCTATCGGACTAGCAGAAGCACTTATCTATTATAATTTAGGGAAGAATTCTAAAAGCGAGAAGTTCAAATTTCAAGTTCCTAAAGGCAATGAGCTTGTGAAAACAGCAGGAATTGTACTACTAACTTCAGTAGCAACTGCTGCACTTTCTAATATTATTGAAAGTTCCTTAGAAACCAACACTACCTCATTAGTCACTGCTTAATCCCAATCCTATGAAACGAATTGAACACCTACTATTTTTAAAACGAAATCAATTAGAAATACCTTTACTTTTACAGCCCATTCAGGAGAAAATCGAAATTTTCAATCGAATGCAACAATTATTAGATACGGTATCTGATTGTGAAAAAGGAAATCTACTAACAGAGCTTGAAGCATTAGACTTAGAAATTTTAGAAGATATAGAAGAAGAATATGCTGATAAGCTAACTTTTAATGAAATCGAAGAAGAAATTACTAAGTCTGAAGTAATTGAAGAAAAGGTAGATTCACCAAAAAATAAGATATTAGTACCAAAGACGAAAAAATTATCTCCAGACGAAATCATACTCAAAGAGCTTTTAGAAAAAGGGACAACCACCAATATTTCTCGTTCTGAATTTAAAAAGCGGGGATTACAAACTCCACTAGGCTGGGATACTACTATCGGTAAATACCGTATTATTCGTACCGAAGTTTTTAGGTATAGATACGATATTATTTAAGCTCACTTCCGTTTTGTAGTTTTAAAACTTTTGATTCTTTGCTAGAAAAAACTACATTTAGCTTCAAATAAAATATATAAGAAAAGAAGGATAACCTTAACATATAATATAATACTGTAGCGTTTCGCTATAATTCTGTTCGAGAAAACGACCAAAAAATTATTGTAACAAGAATTATAAGTTGAACGCCCACTTCGTTTTATGGGGTGGGCTTCTCTTATTTGTTACAAGGTACTTGGTCGTACCTCTCGGACAATAAGTTGAAGTTCCATCCTTTTTCATTAAACGATTTATGTATGTCAAAAGCAAGTCTTTTTATCAATGGTGTTGAATTCCCTGTCCTTAACCCTCAGAGTTTTGTAGTTTCCAAATCTAAATCGTTAGCAGATACCATGTGTGCTCCTTTGTTTGGTGATTTACACTTATTCTTAAAAGTAAATGCCAACAGCTGTCTTTTTTTAAATTCACTTACCTCAAAAGAAAATACTATTAGCGGAAAAATTAGTGTTTATGGAATTTTGAAGCCAGGGAAAATTCTATACAATATTGAATTTATGGAAGCTACTATAGAGGGTTTCAATATTAATTATGACCAACAAGAGGAACCTACTTTTATTGAGTTGTATCTAAAACCTGCGATACAAAAAGTAGGAGAAATGATTGTGACAAAAAATCTTAAAAATAATATACAATCCAATTATTGAATCCATAAAAGCAAAGGTTAATGAAAATAGAAATGCAAAAAGTCAGCGATTCATTTTTTCAATTATCTAGTCAAAAAGAGGTTACTCTTTTTTTGATTCGAAAAGAATTGGAAGGCACTAAGTTTATGGATGACTTAGCAAGTGTAGGGTTTGATAGGTTTAGGTATGACCCAAATTTAGCTAATGTTATATTGGCGCTAATGGGTTTTGAAATTACCGAATCAATTCAAGATCTATTCTGTAAAATATTAGCGAAATACACCGAAAAAGTAGAGCTAGAGTCCATTGAATCTACGAATGAACTAGCGTTACAGTTTTACATTGAACTTAGTCAAAATAAAGAATCTTAATTTGGAATTTCAAAATTGAGTTAAGTCTATTCAATTTGAATTTTAAAAAACTGTAAAATCAATTGAAGTCAATTGATAAACAGACAAAAAACAACATTCCCTAGTTTGGTATCTTAATATTTGAGTAGCAAACGATGGAAAAATCACTACCTAATTATCACGATTTACAGACTGGTATCGATCAGTTATTGGGAAAGTTTGGTCTCTCCAAAACGCTAGAGATTATTCATAGTCTAGCCAGTAATACACAGTTGAAAACAAGAGAAGACGAAAAAGCAAAGCTTCTTTTGGTGTTCTTAAAAGCAAAAAGTATTGAAGTCTTTCAACTTCAAGAAGCTACTTTTTATACAAGTGTCGTGCAAGAATATAAAGAGGCTCGTATGTCATGCTATTACTTACTCAAAAAATATACAGATAGCAGTTACGCTATTATTGGAGAGCATTTTGGACAATCTAAACGTGCTATATTATACAACTACCATAAGTGTGATGAAATGCTTTCTATCCCTCAATACTACAAAGACTTCGTTTCTAAATTCAGTGTTCTAGAAGATCATGTCATCAATTTTATCGCCAAATTAAACTAAGCATTATGCAAGAGAATATTACAGAAGAAGTACAACAAGTACTTACTGAAGCTCCAGATCAAATTACATTGGAAAATATCCAAACCGAAGATACCAGTCCATTAAATCAACCGGTTATTGAAAAAGATATTGGGGGTGAAAAACAGATAGAAACCAACCCAAACTGGAATGTTTGGAAACCTCAAGGAGCACAAGAAGATAATGAAAGAGAAACTCCACTAGATTTCAGAGAAGCTACAGAAGAAGCTATTGCCCAGGAAAAAGCAAAAGCACCACTAGATGCTCCTGAACAAGAAATAGAAACGAGTGTTTCTTCAGAAATTGGTATAGAAGAAGAAAAGGAAGTGGCTTTAATTTCTACTACTCAAGCTACCCAAGCGGCGGATGCGTTACTGGGCATGACCAACAACTTATTAGAAGTTGGAGGAGGCTATTTTGTTAAGATTAATAAGCATGAAGCTTTTTTTGAGTTCGAAGAGATTATTCAGCTAATTGATGAACAAAATAGCTCCAATGTCGAGCGTATCAAGCTGGATCAAGAAGATCAAGCGTTACTGCGTCCACTATTAGCACAGGTACTTCAAAAAAAGGCTAAAAAGCTTACTCCTGAACAACAACTTATGGGAGCTATCATTTCCATATTGGTTAAAAAAGCTCAAGTAGTTATGGAAGTGCGAGCTGAAAATAGTCTCTTGGAATCTCGTATTCTGCAGATTATCAAAGAGGAAAAAGGTACTGCCGTTACACAAGAAGAAGTCGATGATAACCATGGTGAAATCATCGAAGAAATTCCTGTAGTAGAAGTAAGTAAAGAAGAAAACCAATCCGAAGATGCAGCATAAGAAGTCTACTAGAGGAAGGAAGCCAATTACCTACTTAAAAGAAGATTTAGAGCGTCAGCCCATGATTATGCTAGTATGTGGTGAAACAGGTGTTGGAAAAACCTATCGCAACAAACTAGAAATACAGCGTTATATGATGGATCATTTAGCAGTGGGTAAAAAAGGGAGAAAAGTGTTGGCTTTTGATACTAATGACGATGATTACCCTAGTTTTCGCACTGTAAGCCCAAATCATCTAAAAGCACTTACTAAAGTGTCTGCAAGACGTATTCGTCCTTTTAATTCGGATGGTTCGCCCATGGATAATGCGGATAAAAAAGAGGTGATTACCAAAATTATGAAGCATTATAAAAATGGGTTGGTTGTTCTAGATGATATAGATCATTATATGACGGGAGCTAAAGGCCAGTCAATGATTGGAGCTTTATGTACCGTTCGTCATAAAGGAATTGATATTTTATTAACGCATCAATCTGTTGCAAAAGTAACTACTTCCGAGTGGCAAAACTGTACATGGCTTCGCTTGCATCATCAAGTAGATGATGTGACGAGATACAGGGAGCGTATCCCAAAATATGAAATGGTACGCATCGCTCAACTCATCGTAGATGAACAATATGAGTTGTGTTCCAATGCTTTTGCTTCAGGAGGTATTAGTGAGCAAGAATACAGAAAACAGAAAAGCTTTTTTGTCTACGTCAACATGCGAGAGCAGCGTATAATGGGATGTAGCAGGGCTGCTTTTATTCGTGCTTCAAAAAAATATATTGATCAAGAGGAATCCCGAAAAGTAAAAATGTTACTCAATGAAACCGATTTTGAAGGTAATTCGATATATAAAACAAAGAACGAGGCTATTATTAAAATGATTTCAGATAAACTAAAGTATCATAGTGGAAATACTACTGCTCTTTGATTTTCCAATCTATTTGTAATAGATGTTTTTTGATTTGTAGTAACGAATTTAGAATAACCTCAGAAGAAGGTATTTCACCAAAAGTCAATTCTTTAAAAATACCATTATAAGTCGTATTTAGTGCTTTCCAAGTATCTTCTAATTTAGAGAAGATCAATGCTTCTGAAGGATGCTTGTAAAGCCAAGCTTTATCATTGGGTATAGCCTTATCATCATCTATACCCACTTGTGATAACATCGTTTCAAATTCACTACTGTTTAAAAAATCTTGAATAGAAGGCTGTTGTATTAAAAAATGTAAATCATAGATATGACGTACCTTATCAGATAAACTTTGAATAGGATTCTCTGTATAAGAAAAACGAACAAGACTAATGATTTTTTCGCAAAAGGTGCGAGTTAGCCCTAGCACCTTAGCCTTAAAAGGAGCTAATTCAAATTGATTTATGACTTCTAAATTCCCCGAATATCCCATATATCTAGCAATCAAAGAATATACATCGAAAGGTTCGCTTGGGTACGGACTTCCTAGTGCTGAAACTTCCAGTACAATAGCATCTCTAACTTGCCCTAGTCGCCCTTCCGTAGAAGCTTTGTCATATTGAAATACCACTTTTCTTAACTTACCTTTCTTATTTTCTAACGGATGTTTTTTAATTGGAATTAGAGGAGCAGGAATAATTTCTGTGATTGATTTTAGTTTATTCTTGATCACATTACCACTCATAGTATCATCAGTAATCAGAACAATATCAATATCTTCAGAAAAGCGCTCGATGAGTCGATAACACTTGGAAAGAGCAGTTCCTCCTTTAAATACAGCAACGTCTTTAGTATTAGGATTTGTGAAAATTTGTTTCAATGCATAAGTCACCCAATAATCCTTTTCTATCATTACATCTGGAATTCCAAAATGTGTTGCAGTTACTTGTATGGCAGCTTCGAAAGTAGTTTTGTTTTCGTGTAAAATCATTAAACGATATTCCAGTTTTCAATAGTTGGTAGTTGTTGCTTATTTATCCCAAAAGAATAGCGGCTCAAGGTATTGATTTTTTGTTTTAATAGAGAAGTGAATTCATTTATTCCAATTGCTTCTAAAAGTGCTCCAAGTAAAGCATTTACCTTTGGAGGGTAATTTTTAGCATAACCTACTAAACGTTTTAATTCAGCTATAGAATACCCATTTAGTTTTTCTTTCAAAAAAAATAGAACCTCTTCGTTATTACTATCTACAATGCGTTTAAAGTCTTTGATAACGTCTAAGAGTTGTAGATAAGGAACATTTTTCCGAGTTACAGTCAGGTAACTTCGTTTTGATTTTAATCGAAAACTTCCAGTATTGATATTGATTTGTTTATTCCAGCTGGCAATGGTTACTGTAGTGGGTACTTGAGTGGTCAATCCTAAAGAGTTGTATAATTTCATCCCTGTGATATAGGCTACCTGTTTTTTGTTTTCGAATAGATAGCTGTCTAAGATCGCCGTATCACTAGGTTTTAAAATACCAAACATGCTTTGTTTAGGTACATAATACTTTCCTTTTTGAAAACGCATAATAGTTCCCTGGGCAACCAATCTGCTGAGTGCTTTAGAGGCAGCCAATAGTTGCTCATTATCAATAGATAAATCTTCATAACTAAAGATCCTTCCTTGTGGGAATTTACTGAGTTTTTGCGATATGTAAGTAGTCGTATTCATTTTTTACAAAGGTAGTAATAAATCAAAAAATGTCAAGTTAATTATATGTTTTACTTGAATAAATGAAACAATTACCGTCCCATAGTTCAAATTCTTTCAGTGGAATACAGCCTTGTATCCTTCAACTTCGTGCTTATAAAAGAAATAATTATTCTCTATTAATCTCACGACATGACACAAGACAACGACATTGCTTGGACACCGATTCTCTATTGTGTAGGAGCTGGTGTAGCAGGTTTGGCATTAGGAACATTTTTAATTGCTCCAATGATTCAAAAAGTAAAAGCTAAGAAAGAGGCTGAAAAGAAAAAAGCAGTTACAAGTACAAAAAAATAAAGTATCACCCTTGATTAGATTCAAGGACAAACACCAAAAGAAATTATGACAGATTATAATGATGAATTAGCACATTACGAAGACGCCGCAGAAGATCAATTCGATGATTATGATGGCTACGAAGATGAGGACGATTTTGATACAGGCTTTGATGGGTTGGATGAAGATGGTTACGATGATGACTTCGAGGACGATTACGATGATTACGACGACTATGACGACGAGGGAGCATACGATGATGATGGTTATGACGACTATACAAAATCATCTATAGGAAAGATCGATCCTAATGACCGTACCTTAACGGTAGTGGTTACCAATACCTCTGACGTAGCAGCCGAAGCGGTAATTTTCGGAGGAAATGCAGAGCGTGCCCAACCCGCAGGAGTTAGTGTTGAAATTGAAGAATCTTCACACAAGGAAGTTCGAGAGGAAAGTAAATCAAACCCCTTTAAGATTGCGGGTATGAAATACTCGGTGAGTTCTCCCTTGCAGTTCGATAATGTACTACGTATCGAGCGTAGAACAGCAGCGGGTTCTAAGACTACTAGGGTGTATCAACCTCGTAATGCTACGTCTCCACAAAACTTTACGCAATCCTTAATCGATGATGATAACTTCGAGATGGATGTTACGGGTCAGGATGCAATGAATGTAACGGTAGAAGCAGGTGTTACCGCCGTATTTACCTTTACTATTAAAGCGCGTGCAAACTTAGGAAACTTACTTAAGGGTTCTAATGTAGCCGAATTGTCTAGAGCACCGCGTACTACAGGTTTACCACAATTAGATTTGGTAAGACGTAAACGTCCAAGAGCATTAGGCTTACGTCCAAGGCGTAGAAGACGTCGAAGAGTTTCGAGCCGTAGGTATGTTAGACGACCATCGCGTCGTATTTCATCTAGACTACGCCGTAGAAGACGCTAAAAATATCTAGATAAGTTTTACTCATTTACAGCCAGAGTCGAGGAAGTTCCAAAACCCTTGCTTTGGCTGTTTTTATAACCGCTTATGACAACCCAAAAACTCGCACAGAATAAGATTGACTATATCGTCTTTCATCGCCCTAAAGAAGCAGGGCAATTATTGTATGATTATGGTTATGAAATACCTAAAGAACCAAAAGCTCTTACTGGAAGCATAAAGGCATTGATTCGTAAAGAAGGTCGCAAAGTGACCGAAGCATTATTAGAGTTACATCCCGATACTAAAGCCATTTTGGCCATCAAAAGCACTAAAAAATCAAACTGTAGTGCCTGTAATAACAAGACCTACAATAATGATAGTGACAATTGTGAAAGTTGTGGGCATTCAGGGTACATAGGGTCAGGAGACGAGTATAGTTTTTTGGGGCAATTTGATAGCTATAACGATAGTGAATTGGAAAAGTACTATCGAGGGATTGTAACCAAGAGCAATAAAACTCCTGAGAATAAAAACTTAGCGCAAGAAGTACAACTTATTTGGAATGAACTACGTCAGCGTAAACAACAGGAGCAACAAGAAAAGATAACTAAAGTGTCTAAAGGCATTTCTAAAGACGATATGATACTGCTTGGTATGGTATTTATCGCAGGAATACTGGTGGGGCATGGATTAAAAAAAAATATGATGTATGGCAAATAATGCTATGAAACAACAGTATCATGAGGTATTAAACCACATTGCTTATTTAGTGGTAGAATATCCCGATGCGTTAAAGAAATTACTGTACGATTATGGTATTTCGTTCACAGGAGTTCCTACAAGTAAAGATTACAGTGAGGCAATAGTCTCTAAATTAAAAGAAGGAGATCAAGCCTTTGAAAGTGCTTTAGAGGTGCTGATCAAGCAATTAAACCCTAGTGAAGAAGACCAATTTCTAGGGGGATTAATAAAAGGAGCTGTAGGTCTTGTAGGAGGATTAATTCGAAAGAAAAAAGCGAGACGAAGACAAAGGCGCGCATCAAGAGCTGCGGCTAGTCAAGATCGCGCTTATGAAAGATCCGAAGCTTTAAAAGCACAAAGAGCTTTACAACAACGTATTCAGCAACAACAGGCAGCTCAACGTCAAAGAGCCGAAGAAGAAAGGCGTAGACGAGAAGCAGAAGAGCGCAGAAGAAAAGAAGAAGCCACCAAGCGAGAGGCAGATCAAAAACGCAAAAATCAAAATATGCTTATGATTGGAGGTGGTATTTTAGTATTAGGTATAGGTGCTTTTCTAATGACGCGCCCTAAAGGTATGCAGTACCCAGCATATCCACCGATGAGACCACCAATGCCAACAATGCCATAAGCTTATGTCAATATTTAGTACCGTTACCGAAACGGAAGTCACTCAAGAAGGAAGCCTGTCACAAGGCTTTCTTTCGGCTTCCATTAAAAATGTCGGCACGCAAGTAGCTTTAGTCAATGGGGTATCTCTTGGCGTAGGTGAAGCAAAAGGCTATCCTTTTGTGGGTAAAGGATATGAACCCATTTCATACGACCCACAAGGTAGCACATTACAAATCATGGAAATCAATTAATTATGATTACAGGAGAAACAGAAAATATAGTCGCGGACTATTTAGATTCGGATGCTTATGATGCTTTTCTTTTTGGGAGAAGACGAAAAATAAGAAGAAGAAGAAGTTCAAGTATTGCGAGAAAGTCTCAGCGAGGTGTTCTTAGAGGTCAACGTCGTAGAACCCGAAACCTTAGAAGAACGAATCGAATTAACAAGCGTATTGTAAGGAGAAATTCTCCCAAGGTGATACAACGTAAAGCCCGAACGAGGCGTATTGTTTCACAAGTAAAGCGTCTTGCCCCTACGGTTCTTCCTTTAGTTAGTGGGTCTACGATTTCTTCGATAAGCACACCTCCTTTTACAAGTACAGCAGATAGTAATATGAGTAGTAGCAATACTCCAATAACAGGATTAAAAACCACTCAAAAAGACCCTTCAAAGGAAAATAACATTCCTAAAGTGGTGTATATCGTTGGAGGGTTAGCTCTATTGGGAATTGTGGGTGCCATAGTGGTAAGTACAAGAAATACGCAAGTAGCTCAACCTCAGTTTTAAACCTATTTCATTTATGATAATTCCTATTCCTTCGGCAGAGCGACGTTTTCGTATTCGACTTACCATTACAGCACATATGCCTTTTGAATTAGGCATTCGTGTCTATGATCCGAGGTATACGTATTCCTTTTATTTCAAACGTAAAGCTAATTTTAAAATGCCTAATACACGCGAGTTTATTATCGCCTTACCAGTATCGCCTGAAGTATTAGAAATGGAATTATTTGATAAAAATAATCCTGAAGATTATGCATTTACTGTGGAAGAATTTAAGGTAGAAGATTTACCCTTAAAACCTATATGGGCAAGTGTAGAGCAACATCGTTTTATGGAGTTTACTGTAGGTTTTGCTCAAAAGGCAGGATATGTGAATACAGGATTTTATGATAGTACTAACCAAGAATTTCTATTTCAGTACTTACCCAAAATTACAGATCCTTTGGGTAAAGAATTAGTGACTCCAGCAAGAATCCATAGAAAAATGCCTAGAGTACAAATTTCACAGCGTTTGTTTAAAGGGTATACCATTCCTGTTAGAGTAGCCATACTTGCTCATGAAGGTTGTCATTGGTTTTTAAATACACGGAGTCAAACTACAGCCGATTTGTGCGGAATGAAACAATACTTGGATTATGGGTTTCCTACTATTGAAGCGGTATATGCAGTAACGAAAGTCTTTGCTAAGAACCCAGAACAGGTAGGCGCAAATCATGTAAAGCGTACCGAGGATATAATCCAATTTATCAACCAATATAAAGCTAGAACAAGTGAGTAAATGGGGATGGTTTATAGCTACAGGAGTGGCAGTAGGTACTTGGCTAAAATTGAGAAAAGCCCAAAGCTCATCGGAGACTTCCGATGAGCTTTTATCTGATTATGATAATTTTAATAAGGAATGGACAGCGGATGAAAAAGCGACACCAGCTTATCAAAAACTACTTCAAAAATGGGGTACGCCAGAAGAAGTTATTGATGTAAAGTATGGTGAAGGAAAGACAAAAAAAGAGCGCAAGCGTTTACAAGATAAGAAGCTAAATCATATTGAAGCAACTGCTTTAGCTTTAGCCCAAACACAAAAAGATAAGCTACAAGAATTTCCAAAATTAAATGCTGCGTTATCGGATTTTGAGATCACACAAGTTACGGTAACCAATACTACCAATAGTCCTCAAATAACAAGTCTATGGGGAGGAAACCGTCCTTCTTTACAAGCATCTATTTTAGAGGATAGCGAGCAAGATATTTCCGTAGGAATAGCTCCAGTAGTAGTAAACTATAATCCTTTTAATAGTCATTTTTATATTGTCAATCAACTCTCGGAAACGGTTCAAGTTGTTGATAGTAAGGGTCGAGAAATACATTTATTTGAATTAAGGTTACCAGGGGATTTTATAGGGGGTATTTCTCCTGTAGCTATTACGATAATTGATGATATTAATAGCCCTTATTATGGGTATGCTTATGTAGTTGGTTCTATTTCTAACCATGTTTACGAACTTACTCCACAATTTGAAATAGGTCGCATATTTACCGTTGGAAGACGACCTGTAAGTATTGGTTTTGATAAGCGTTTACAACGTTTACTAGTCGCTAACTTACAAGAGCATACAATTTCTTCCATAGATTTAGAAGATTCACTAGTCAGTGAGTTTGCTTCAATAGGTGCTCCAAGAACACTGATAGTACACCCTATTACGGACGAAGTATATGCCTTTACTAAAGCGCTAGGAGCTGTAAGTATATTTTCTTCTTCAGGAGATGAGCTGCATACATTCAATAATGCCTCAGAGCAAGGTTTTTTTATCTATTTCCCTCCATTAGAAGAGGTGCTTTTCTTAAATCCAAGCACCAAGCTAATGATACGATTTGATGCTGTATCGCATATTGCACAAACGTTTACAGCGAACTATGACTTTGAATTTGCGATATATCAACCCACAGAAAAACAGTTGCTATTAGCTAGTAAAGAAGCTTCTTTTTTTGAAGTTTATGATGAAGTACTAGAACCCAAGGGTACATTTCCCAAAAGTCAGGGAGCGAACTTGTTTTCTATTTCAAACGATGGGAATGTTCTTTTAGAGATTGACAACCAATTGTCAAATGGAATAGTGCAAATTTCTCAATCTACCCCTGCGGTTACTTTTAACAGTGGTTATGAAGCCACTCTAAAAGATTTTCAGCATAACCCTGCTATTCTAAGACATTTAAAAATTATTAACCAAGGAGACTTACATCTTAATACCGTAAAGTTTATTTCAAAATCAGTTACCGGAAAGGAATCTATAAAGATGTTGTCTATCCGTAACTACGATAGCCCTCAACATTTCTCTAAAGTTTCTGAAATTATGGATGTAGAAGGGATTGCTATGGATGGTAGAAATCGATGGGAATTTACTTTGCCTCCAAATGCAAGAGTCACCTTCCTATTGTATCACCTGCAATACGACACCTATAATTTACTTCCCGAAACCGCCCGAAAATCTATTGGAGTAACTATGAGTAAAGGGCTTTTAAATCAAAAAATACGATGAACACAACAGTAATACATAATGCATTATCTCAGTATGGAGTTAAAGAGCATTTCGATGCACAAAATCCTGAAATCCTAAAATACTTTTATAGCATAGGAAAAACATGGATCACAAATGATGAGACAGCTTGGTGTTCTGCCTTTGCTAATTGGGTAGCTAAAACGTCTAATAAATCCTACAGCGGAGCACTTATAGCTAGGTCATGGCTTGATGTAGGAATCCCTACCCATGAACCTACGATTGGAGATGTTGTCATTTTTTGGCGTGAATCGAAAAAAAGTTGGAAAGGGCATGTTGGTTTTTTTATGGGGTATTCCGAAGATCGAAAATATATCTATTGTTTAGGAGGGAATCAAAACAATCAAGTAAATATAAAACCTTATCCAACTTTTCGCTTGTTAGGGTTTCGAACGTTACAGGATTTATGTGAGTAACCCTTGCACCAAAGCACCTAAACGCTCCCTAGATATTAATGTATTTCATTTTAAACTGCGGTATAAAAGTAAATAATGAAAACAGTTTTGACACTCGCAGTTGGTTTTTGGATTGGAAGGCAAGTCTACCTAAATCATAGCAAAAAACAGGCTATGGAAAAAGAAGCTGCGGTAAAAAAGCAACTTCATGAAGTCTTGAAAAAGTACCGTGTAAAAGGAAAAGGTATTCAAAAAGAAGTAGAACGCATTTTCAAATAAATATGGCACAATCAATTACCGTACAAGGAAACACCTTACTAGTGCCTGAAAGTGCAGACCCTTGTCCACTTTGGATTAGTTATTATGATCGCCTGAAAAGTGAAGTAGGTAAGGATCATGCTAAAGCATTATGGCTCATTACATGGAAATCCAATGCAAGTATTCGCTGTTTAACAGATCCGAATTTTTCGAATTGGTTAAAACGAAATGACTTAAATGTATCGAATCTTGCTACCCGAACCCTAGCTGATCTCAGTGAGATTAGCGGTAATTTTTTAGGACTTAGCAAACAAATGACTAAGGTATTAGCTATTGGAGTTCCAGCTGTGTTAGTGTCTTTAATCATAGGCATTATTTGGATGATTCGTAACAGTGCCGATAAAGTAGATGTAGAAGATTTAGCCATGCTTTCTCCTGTTGGACGAGGATTAAAACTATTGAAGTAATGAATGAAAGGACAGCCAAAATAGCATTAGGTACTACAGTGGTTGTACTAGGTGGTTTGGGATTATGGAAATGGCGCAATGCGCAACGTGACCAAAAAGCTTCAACCATATTCACTCGGCTACAACAATTACTCGATGATGCAAGTGGTCAATTGCAGTGGGAAAAAGCTTTTGATGTAGGCTACCCAAGAACATTACCAAAAAGATCGAACCAAAGTCTATTGGTGTTAAAACCACAGGTCGCCCTGCGCTATGCCAATAAGATTCATAGTGCTTGGGGGAGTTGGTATCAAGGTGGGGATGATGAAGCTAAAGTATATGGTGTTTTTAGAAGCTTAACAGATAAAGTTCAAATTTCACAGGTCTCTAAAGCTTATCAAGGTACTTATGGCAAGCACCTTATTGAAGTTATAAAGCAGCGCTTTTCACAAGATGAAATCAAAATGCTTTTACAAATTATAAAGAGTAAACCCAACAGTAGTTATGGATAAAGAAATAGAAATTACGCCCACTACATGGTGGATTATAGGAGGTGCTAGTGTCGCTGTTTTAGGTATTGGTGGTTACTTGTGGTTTAATAAGTATCAAAAAAATAAAGCGCAAGAAAAAAGAATGGTTTCTCGAACTCCGAATTTTTCTAAAGAGAGTTCTAGTGAAGCATCTAGTACGCGACAAGTTCCTAATTGGGAAAACCCTTTTGATATGGGCTACTTGGATGATGTTGCAAAATGGGTCGCTCCTAAATCTATAGAAATCATAGATGCTACTAAAGCCGAAGAACTTGCTAAGAAACTCAAGCAGTCAAAAGGAGTGTTTAATGATGAAGAAGAAGAAGTAGCACTCATTTTTAAAAAGGAATTGAAAGATAAAGCTCAAGTCGCCTCTTTGTCAAAAGCTTTTTGGAAACTCTACAAGAAAGATTTATGGGAGTACCTCAATAGCTTTTTGTCTAAAAAGGAGCTTCATAGTTATGTGACTATGCCCGTTAAAAGATTACCTAATTACACCATAAAATAATGAAAGAAAACGCAATAAAACAAACAGCAGAAAACTCATATGTACCTTATATAGTCTCAGGAGTTGCCGTAATAGCTTTAGGAGGAGTTGGGTATTGGATATATCAAAAACAAAAAAATAGCTCTAACCCCGAACAAGGTAGCCCTAACCTATTAGTATCCTCTAATGCAGCTATTAGGACGAAGAAAAAAGTAATTAAAAATTACTCAAAACCAAGACCTAAAGGATTAAGGTCGAGGTATGTGTTGCCATACATTAAATATGGATCAAGGCATCCTGATGTAAAAATATTGCAACGCTATTTAAAGTTTAAAAAAGCAGATATAGGAGCTACGGGCAAAGGTAGAGATGGCATCGATGGGATTTTTGGACCAAAAACATTAAAAGCATCAAAAAAGTACCTGAAGAAGGCACAGTTTTCTAGAATGGATATCAATGGTATGAAAGCCACTTTACAAAAAAATGGTATCGCATGAAAAAAGGAGATTGGATAAAAGTAGGAGCATTTGTAGGTGTAGCCGCTGTTGTAGGAATTGCAGGACACTATTGGTTAAAAAAGCAAGATGAAAGTCTAAAGGTTTCTTCGGAAGTTCTAGAGGATCTTTTAAAACCAATAAAGCCTGTAGAAATGAAAGTGCCTAATACTACAGCTGATTTGCAGCCTGTAGAGAAAAAAACAGTAAGTAAGTTTCCTATTCAAATAGGAGATCAGGGAGAGCATATTACCCAAGTGCAAGCACATTTATTAAAGCATCATGGATGGGCAGAGGTTAATATGGGAATCTACGATAGCATTACAGCAGCACGTGTAAAACGCTTTTGGAAAGTAGATCAGATCACCAAGTCAGTGTACCAAAAACATATTAAAAACCCTATTAAACTCAAATGAAGCAACGTAAAAATTTAAATGATTGGATCAATAATCTAGTAGATAAAGATGGCATTAAGACCGAAGTTACTTTAGTGATCCCCGATGATACATTACGTAAGGTAACTTGGACGATCGTAGGTGTAGGAACAGGCGTTATTTTATTACATCATTTACTAAAGAATACGATTCCAAATCGACAAGTAGGGGAAATCCAAAAACAACTACGTCATATACAAACCACTTTAAAATCATAAATACAATGCAAACTATTATTCATCAAATATCAAATTATATTACCCAATTAGATTGGGGGTATATGCTCACGTTTATTTTACTGGTGTATGCGATTTCTAATTTAAAACTAATCAAACAATGGCGATCTAATAAAAAATTATCTCAGCGCTACTTAGTCTTATTAATCGGTGTCATTTATGGAATAATATTGTTTTTTATTCGAGGATACGATACTTCAAAAATAGAAGTACTATTACAGACTTTTGTGTTTGCATTGGTATTTCACAAGCTTTTGATTGATCGCTTGGTGGGAATGGTGTTTCATCAAAAAAATAAGCAAGATGTTTAATTGGAAAGAAGTTGTACTAAGTCTATCCATTTTTATAGCAATAGTTGCCGTAATAGGTATTGGATTACAATCTAAGACACCTATTGTTTCTTCTGAAATAGAATATTTAGAAAAGAGTAATGATAGTATTTTGGAAGAAGTAAAAGAAATTGATCAGCAACTTTTACAAAATCAGCAACGATCCGACAGTCTTTATCAATCATCAGAGCAGATTAAAAAATACGTAGAAGAAATAGAAACAAGAAAAGATGAAAAAATACTACACATGTATAGTACTACTGATATGGGGCTGTATGAGTTTTTCGCAAACTTTAACTCCCAAGATAGTATCTCTAACTAAGGAAAAGCATTTTTGTTTTACTATAAAGCAGTCTAGAATAATTGCTCAAAACTTAGAGTCAAAAATATTCAACGATTCTATCAATACAACACTAAAAACACTTAATCAAAATCTAATTGATATCATAAAAAATAGAGATACATCTATTATTTTTCTTGAGCGAAAGCTATCTCTTTTAAAAGATCAAAACACTACATCTGAGGAAATCATTAGGCTAAAAGATAAAGCTTTAAATAGGGTAAAAAAGCAACGTAAACGACAAAGTTTTTGGCTTAAAACTATGGGAGTTGTATCGATAGTATTAACAGGTATAGTTATTAGTAATTGAGTATGTCTGGATATCAAAACGATTTAAAACCTAATCTTCCTTCAGGAGATGCCAGTTTATTTATCATAAGTGCCAAAGATATATTTAGAGATAATGTGTTTTTTGTTACCGATAGGAACTCCTGTGCCATTACGAATGACAATATTCTTTTAGGAGGGAATTTACAATTTAAAAGAACTGAAGGCATTGGAAATTTTGAATTCAATGGGCCTATATTTCGTTTGCCCGTACCTAAAGGGTTTGGTAATGAGTCCGTTATTTTTTTAAATCATGTTTTTTCAACGGTTGGGAATCGTTTTCAATTTTTTATCAATCCCAAAGGGCATGTCTGGATAGAAGGAACAGTTACCGATCCGCTAGAAGAAATACTGTTTCAATTTCCTAGCTATGAAATAGAAACCCCAATACGATTAGAAAAATTTTAAACCACTACTATGAGCTTTTTTGGATATACAAGTGATGCTACCTCGAGCGCTAGAAATAGTGAAATAGGAAATGAAGTCTTTACTGTAGAAGTAGATGATCTTGATAATAACACTATTTTTTTTGCTGCTTCTAGAGATAAATATGTGGTGACTGCAAATAATGTTTTGCTAACAGGGGATATAGTTTTTAAAAGAACTGCAGGAATAGGGAGTTTTAATAACGAACGTATTTTAAGGTTACCCGTTAGTGAGCAATTCAATAGAGAAAAGACCTATACGGGGAATCTATTTTCCAATTTTGGAAATACGTTTCAGTATC
Source organism: uncultured Aquimarina sp. (assembly GCA_947493035.1). GTDB lineage: Bacteria > Bacteroidota > Bacteroidia > Flavobacteriales > Flavobacteriaceae > Aquimarina. Next base: position 302,200 of record CANLOW010000003.1, on the reverse strand, counting down.
ATATTGATGTTAATGGACATGTTAATGTGACTGGAGAAATTACGTCACTTGGAGAAGAAATCTATTTCAATATTACTCCTTATATCGTCGAACAACCCATACGATTTGTAGATTTTTAATGAAAATAGATATTCTAAAATTAGTTGGTGTTGTATTTGGTGCGACAGGGTTTTGGAAAGCTTTAGAAATCTTATTTCAATATAAAATTCAGAAGCAATACAAAAAGGCCGAAATACGAAACCTTAATGTGCAAGCAAACGATATTATTCTTGAAAACTGGGTGCAGTGGTCAGAAAAAATGGAAAAACGTATTGAGAAATTAGAAAATGAAAACGAACAAATGAACCTAACAATTATCAAACAAAAGGAGCGTATTAACGAGTTAGAAGAAGAAATTTATCAATACAAAAACCAAAATAAATGAATGTAAATAAAGGAAGTCGTACACTTAATTATTTGTTTGGAGTCTTTATTCTTTTGAATACAGTGAAAGTAGGTTGTGATCTATATGCCCGTTATAGAAAGGTTAATATGAACAAACCTTGTGCATGTAAAAAATGTAGCCTTTGATATTCTTAAAAAACAAATCCTTTTATTGGACTATGGGTACTACTCTTGGTGTTGTTAGCGTATTCTTTATTATTCGAAAGCTAATCAAAAAAGAAGCTAATACAATGAGTAAAGTTGACTACTCCATTTTCGATAGTCCTGATGTTAAAGGGTCGGGAAACTGTATATCGCATCGCTTAGTTTATAAATTGAAACTATTGGAAGCTCGAACAGGGTATCCCATATTTAATTGGATTAATTCAGGAGTTAGAACGCCATATTGGAATCAAAAAGTAGGAGGGGTATCCAATTCATCACACAAAGTTCCTAATTGTACTGCAGTTGATATTAAAGCGAATACTATTGAAGTAAGGGATACACTTGTTATGGTAGCCAAAGAAATTGGATTTAGAAGAATTGGAGTGGGAAATACTTTTGTTCATTTAGATGTAGACCCTTCAAAACGTCAGAATATTGCTTGGGGGTATCCTTCAGGAAATCCTCCAGCGATTAATCCTTTTGTTTGAACTTATGGAAAGATTACAGAAAAGCCCTTTTCCTAGAGGAAATACTGCTGATATACTGAACTATTTAGAAGAACTTATTCTTATTCAATCGAAAGAAGAAGGCTATTTTCCTATTAGCGAAGAATACGGAGGGTACCAGGACCTAGAAATTAGTGCAGATGTCGCTGTGGTTTTACAAGTTCCAGAAAAAGCTGTTTCTGCAGTTTTGATACTCGAGGTAGATTCTAAGTGTAAAATGCCACATAGAGCAGTACGATTTAAAGAAAACAAAACATCGCCTACAGCTATATCAGGTTTTGCGCTAGGGGATCATGATGTGTATAGCATTATAGGGAAACACAATTTAGAAAACTTTAGAGTCATAGGCGTTGAAAGCGATTGTATTCACATCGCTAGAATTCAGTATTACGAAACCAACCAATTCAAATTCAAACAATCATAGGAATGCATAATTCAATTACTAGGGGAGGGTGTTTTGGAATTATCAATAGTAGTAATAATACAAGCGATAAAGACAATACAAATGGAGATACCTCTGAAACAGGAAATGGTAACGAAGGAAATCCTAATACAGGGAATGATACAAATGACTCAACACAAACACATACTGGAGAATGGATTGATTTCTGCAAGATACCTTTGCAAGATTTAGAACTTGAGTTTACAAATGGAGTAGAAATTAAACAAGATTTAGAGAGAGGATTGTGGGCTAGAGGTACAGGACCGTTTTTTGGTCGAGGAGTAAAATTCACTAAGTATCAGTGGAAAAGAGACGATGAACTTCCGTTTAGTTTTGTATTTACAGTAAGAGGAAAAAACCCTTCATTCTTATTTGGGATTGGGAGTCCAGATATAGATGTGAATAATTTAGGTAGTCAAGCATTATTTGCTGGAGAGATTCAGTTGTTTTACGATAATGGTCGTTTTAATCGATTTTTTGGAGGAAGTGGTATTCGTAATTGGGCACAAGATACAGGTGCAAATATTAAGTTTGAGGATAATGTATTTTATAAAGTTACTTTTGAGAGATCAGGAAAAGTGGATTCTAAATTTGCGATTTATAGAGTAAGTAAAGATGATTTTGATACTAATTTAGAGATGTTAGGGACATATACGATTGTAGAAAACCCTTCGGACTCCGAATTATTGATTCCCTACTGGAATGCGGTTAATACTCCAGATGTTTTTATTACCAGTGTAAAATATTTTGAAAGTGTAGTAGATAAAGATTAGTTTTAGGTTAATTTTTTAGTTAGATCATAGGAAAATGAAATGTTCCTTTTTTAGCATTATTTTAATGGATGTATTTAGCCAAGTAATTTTACTTAAGTATTCATTATAATTTTTATTCGTTTTGCACGAGCGAAACAAACCATAGAAGAACTATATTTTTAATTAAAAAATATTAACTTTGTTTGTAAATGAAGCAAGTATTACATAAAATTTTATCTATATCAATGGCTGTCGTGGTTATATTTACCACCATGTCATTTACTGTTGATATGCATTATTGTGGTAATAACTTGGTTGATTTTAGTTTGTTTAATAAAGCCAATGGATGTGGACTAGTAAAAAAGCAATCAATTAAAAGCTGTGATAACCCAGAAATTACTAAAAAGTCTTGTTGTTCAAATAAGCAAGTAATTAAAGAGGGTATGGATAATCTTAAGATTTCTTTTGACACATTTTCATTGAAACAACAAAAGTTATTAGTTGCTTTTTTATATTCTTACATAAACTTATTTGAAGGAGTAAAATCTGAAGAAGCTCCTTTTGAGAATTATCATCGACCCTTTGTCATACGAGATGTGCAAGTGCTGCACCAAACTTTCTTAATTTGATTTATTAGATCTTTCGAGTTAAGCCCAACAGCTACGCTGTCTTGGGCTAAAACCCTTATCTGTCATTTTTTTGTGACATTTAACTTTAATTATCTTATAATCAAATTATTATGCTAAATAAGGCAATCAAGTTTCTTATAGACAATAAACTCGTTGCAGTATTACTACTTATTCTCTTTGTAGGATGGGGTACTGTAAACGCACCTTTTAATTGGGATATAGGTTTTTTACCAAGTAATCCTGTGGCCGTTGATGCCATACCAGATATTGGTGAAAACCAACAAATTGTATTTACCAAGTGGGATGGTCGTTCGCCACAAGATATAGAAGACCAAATTACCTACCCGCTAACCACATCACTTTTGGGAATTCCGGGAGTTAAAACCATACGTAGTTCTTCGATGTTTGGTTTTTCCATTATCTATATAATTTTTGAAGAAGACATAGAATTTTATTGGAGTAGAAGTCGTATCCTCGAAAAACTCAATTCCTTACCAAGTGGTTTATTACCCGAAGGTGTTAATCCTGCTTTGGGTCCAGATGCCACAGGTTTAGGACAAATATTTTGGTACACTCTTGAAGGTCGTGACGAAAACGGAAACGTAACTGGTGGTTGGGACTTACAAGAATTACGTAGCATACAAGATTACTATGTAAAATATGCCTTATCGGCTGCAAGTGGTGTTTCGGAAGTAGCATCTATCGGTGGTTATGTTCAGGAATATCAAGTAGATGTTAACCCAGAATTAATGCGTCAATATAATATTGGATTACATCACGTTGTAAAAGCAGTTAAGGAAAGCAATAAAGACATTGGTGCACAGACTTTAGAAATCAATCAAGCTGAGTATTTAGTGCGTGGTTTAGGTTATGTGAAATCTATTGAAGATATTGAAAATGCTGTAGTTACTTCAAAAGATTTTACTTCAATTAAGATTAAAGACATAGCTAAAGTATCATTAGGTCCAGCAACACGAAGAGGTTTATTAGATAAAGAAGGTGCTGAAGTCGTTGGTGGTGTTGTCGTAGCGCGATATGGTGCTAATCCAATGGAAGTCATTAACAATGTAAAAGCTCAAATTGAGGAACTGAAAGGTGGATTACCTTCAAAAATATTGGCAGACGGTAGAACATCTCAATTAACAGTCGTTCCTTTCTATGATCGTACAGAACTTATTCAAGAAACATTAGACACACTGAGCGAAGCGTTAACACTAGAAATATTAATTACCATTTTGGTTATTATTGTTATGGTTTTCAATTTAAGAGCTTCTATTTTAATTTCTGGATTGTTACCTGTTGCAGTGTTAATGGTATTTGTTACTATGAAACTGTTTAACGTAGATGCAAATATTGTAGCACTTTCTGGTATTGCTATTGCCATTGGAACTATGGTAGATGTAGGCGTCATTCTCGCAGAGAATATGATTCGCCATTTCGATGATGAAAAGTTACGACTACGAGAAGATGGTATAGATTTAACTACAAATGAAGTAGTTTATAATGCGACTGCTGAAGTTTCAGGAGCAATTTTAACTGCTGTATTAACTACAATCATCAGCTTTGTGCCTGTATTTACAATGATTGGTGCAGAAGGGAAGTTGTTTAGACCTTTAGCATTTACCAAAACCATGGCGTTATCAGCGTCTTTGGTTATTGCCTTATTTCTAATTCCACCATTCGCAGCTTACTTGTTCAGAAAAATATCACTTAAAAGCTCATTTAAACATATCATAAATGGTGCTTTAATAATTGCTGGAATCGCAATTATGTTAATTGGATATTGGTTAGGGATTATCTTAATTGCTTTAGGTATTAATGGTTTACTTGGAGTTTTAGGTAAACTAAATAAGAAAAACAGCAACCTTATAAGTATTATTATTTCATGTACTGCCATTATATTTTTACTTGCCGAATATTGGCGACCATTAGGCTTTGACAGAAGTATTCTAATAAACTTAATTTTTGTGGCTATTATTTGCTTCGGAATTTTAGGAATATTTTCAATTTTTAGAAGGTATTATGGCCAAATTTTAAATTGGGCTTTAGCTAATAAGTTGTTGTTTTTAATTATTCCAGCAACTGTGCTTGTTTCTGGAGGATGGATAATGAAAAATATAGGAAAAGAATTTATGCCATCATTAAACGAAGGCTCTTTTCTATTAATGCCAACCTCATTACCACATTCAGGTGTTGCCGAAAATAAACGTGTGCTTCAGCAATTAGATATGGCTGTAGCTACCATTCCAGAAATTGAAACCGTAGTTGGAAAGTCTGGTAGAACAGAATCTGCATTAGACCCTGCGCCTTTATCTATGTACGAAAACATAATTCAGTATAAACCTGAATACATGCGTAATTCAAAAGGGAAAATACAACGTTACAAAGTGGACGACGATGGTACTTTTGAGTTGAAAGATGGAACATTTATCGCCAACCCTAATAATTCGGAAAATGTTGTTTTTACAAACGTCGAACATACACAACTTATCGAAGATGATGATGGTGAATTTTATCGTAATTGGCGACCAGAAATTAATAGTCCTGATGATATTTGGAATGAAATAGTTAGCGTTACTAAATTACCAGGCGTTACTTCTGCACCAAAATTACAACCGATAGAAACCAGATTGGTAATGCTTCAAACAGGAATGCGTGCACCAATGGGAATAAAAGTAAAAGGACAAGACTTAAAACAAATTGAAGCGTTTGGGGTACAATTAGAAAGTCTTTTAAAACAAGCTGAAGGTGTAAAAGAGCAAGCTGTTTTTGCAGACCGAATTGTAGGGAAGCCTTATTTACTCATTGATATTGACAGAGAGAAAATAGCACGTTATGGTATATCTATTGATGATGTACAAAACGTACTAAAAGTTGCAGTTGGCGGAATGGTTTTAACCCAAACTGTTGAAGGTCGAGAGCGTTATGGTGTGCGCGTACGTTATCCAAGAGAGTTACGAGCAAATCCTACCGATTTACAACAAATTTACGTGCCTGTTGAAAAAGGGAGTCCTGTGCCTTTAAGTGAATTGGCAACCATTCGATACGAACAAGGTCCACAAGTCATTAAAAGTGAAGATACCTTTTTAGTTGGTTATGTGCTATTCGATAAAATGGATGGATATGCAGAAGTTGATGTTGTTGAAAATGCTCAAGCTTTGTTTCAGCAAAAAATAGATTCAGGAGAATTAAGTGTTCCAAAGGGCATCAGCTATAAATTTACTGGAACTTATGAAAATCAGTTACGAGCAGAAAAAACCCTATCAGTTGTCGTTCCATTAGCGCTTGCTATTATTTTCTTGATTTTGTATTTCCAGTTCAAATCTGTTACCACTTCACTAATGGTGTTTACAGGAATTACAGTTGCATTTGCAGGTGGTTTTATTATGCTATGGCTGTACGGTGAAGATTGGTTTTTAAATTTCAGTTTGTTTGGAGAGAATATGCGAAACCTTTTTAATATGAAAACCATCAATCTAAGTGTAGCGGTTTGGGTAGGTTTCATAGCTTTATTTGGAATTGCTACAGATGATGGAGTTGTTATGGCAACATACCTCACGCAAACTTTTGAGCGTGAAAAACCTACCGATAAAAAGAGTATTAGAACTTCCGCTTTGCAAGCAGCAGAAAAACGTATTCGTCCGTGTTTAATGACTACTGTAACTACCATTTTGGCGCTGTTACCGGTATTGACATCCACAGGAAAAGGAAGTGATATTATGATACCTATGGCAATTCCCATATTTGGCGGCATGGTTATAGACATTACCTCTTACTTTATTGTACCAGTTTTATACAGCTGGCGAGAAGAGTTTAAATTGAAAAGAGTAAACAAATGAAAAGAATAATTTATACACTCATAGGCTTATTAACTTTTAGTGTTTCTAATGCACAACAATTAGAAATACTTATTAACGAAGCATTAAATAACAATCCTAAAATTCGAAAGTTTGAATTGCAGTATAGCATTGCTTCTGAAAAAGTAAACGAAGTGAATACCATTCCCAACACAGAATTTGGTGTCGGTTACTTTGTAAGTGAACCAGAAACAAGAACAGGCGCACAACGTTTTAAAATATCAGCTAAACAAATGTTACCGTGGTTTGGTACGATTACTTCACGAGAAAACTATGTGAGTGCTTTGGCAGATGCTAAATACGAAGACATAGTTATCGCAAAGCGTAAGTTAATGGCTTCGGTATCACAATCCTATTACAATTTGTATGCAAACAAGGCGAAACAAGAAGTTTTAATCGAAAATATCAAACTATTAGAAACCTACGAGACATTGGCATTGACATCTGTTGAAGTTGGTAAGGCATCAGCAGTAGATGTATTACGACTGCAAATGCGTCAAAACGAAATGCAACAATTAAAAGATGTATTGCAACAACAATTTTTAGCAGAACAAACTAACTTCAATAATTTATTGAATAGAGATAATGATTTTACTGTGAATGTGGTAGATAGTTTAATGATACCTTCAGAAGATTTTGAAATCACTACTGAAAATTTAGCATTACATCCTGAATTACTAAAGTATGATAAACTCTATCAATCCATAGAACAATCCGAATTGTTGAATCAAAAAGAAAGCAGTCCTATGATTGGTTTTGGATTAGATTATATCAATGTTGCTGAAAGACCAAATATGGATTTCAGCGATAACGGAAAGGATATTGTAATGCCAATGGTTTCGGTATCTATCCCAATTTTCAATAAGAAATATAAATCCCAAACTATACAAAATGAGTTGCAACAACAGGAAATTACTGCTCAAAAACAGGAACGATTAAATTCATTGGAAACGTTTTTAGACAAGGCGATTAATGACCGTATTTCTGCAAGAATAAGTTATTCTGCCCAAACCAAAAACTTAAAGCAAGCTAAAGATGCAGAAGACATTTTAATCAAAAGCTATGAAACAGGAACGATTGATTTTAATGATGTTTTGGATATTCAAGAGTTGCAACTAAAGTTTCAAATGAACCAAATAAAATCAGTGAAGACTTACTATGTTCAAAGTACAATTATTAATTATTTAATTCAATAAAAAATGAAACATACATATAAAATTACAGGAATGACCTGTGGCAGTTGTAAAGCATCTGTAGAAGACAGTTTAAGAGATATAGATGATGTTTCCGATGTCGAAGTTAATCTTGAAAATCAAGAAGCATCAATAACTATGGATAAACATATTGATATTGTAGAACTTCAAAAATCTTTAGCATCAAAATATACCATAACTCAAAAAGAGGTAAAAAATGTTTTTACTTCTACACAATCTTCAACTTTTGAAATTGAAGAAGAAAAAAGCAAATTACAACAACTCAAACCACTATTGCTAATCATCTTTTATATAGCAACAGCAAGTATATTATTACATTATAAAAATTGGAGTTGGAGTGCGTTTATGCTCGACTTTATGGGCTTATTCTACATAGTTTTTAGTTTTTTCAAGATGTTAGATTTAAAAGGTTTTCCTGAATCCTTCCGTATGTACGACCCTTTAGCTAAACGTGTTCCTTTTTATGGGAAAGTTTATCCATTTATTGAAATAGCATTAGGACTGATGTTTTTAATACGATTTGAAATTGACATTGCTTTAATAATAACACTTGTTGTTTTGGGGATTACAACCATCGGAGTGACAAAAACACTTTTGGATAAAAAGTCAATACGATGTGCATGTTTAGGTACAGCTTTAAAATTACCTATGACTGAAGCCACTTTTATAGAGAATGCAATTATGATTGTAATGGCAATATTAATGTTATTAAACATCTTTTAAAATGAAAAAGTATATAATATATATCGGAATATTAGTAGCGTGTCTGCTATTAGGATGGATACTATTTGGTGGTACCTCAAATAAGGAAACAGACCATAATCACGATGCGGTTGCAGCAACCAATCAAATGTGGACGTGTTCTATGCATCCACAAATTATGCAACCAGAAGCAGGAGATTGCCCAATTTGTGGTATGGATTTAATTCCTGCGGAAAGTAGTGCAGATGGTTTATTAGCAGATCAATTTAAATTAACCGAAAATGCTATGGCTTTAGCCAATATTCAAACAACTATTGTTGGTAAAGGTAATGTAGAAGGCAATACCATAAAACTATCTGGTAAAATTGCTGAAAACGAAGAAGCCAATGCAGTACAGGTAAGTTATTTCGCTGGAAGAATTGAACGCTTGAATGTGAGTTTTACAGGCGAAGAAGTTCGTAAAGGTCAATTATTGGCAACCATTTATTCGCCAGAACTCTATGCAGCACAACAAGAATTAATTACAGCAGCATCTTTAAAAGAACCACAACCTGCTTTATACAAAGCAGTCCGTAATAAACTCAAATTATGGAAGCTCTCTGAAAATCAAATCAATCAGATTGAAGAAACAGGAAAAATAAAAGAAAATTTTCCTGTATATGCAACAGTGTCTGGAACAGTAACGAAAAAGTTAGTTGAACAAGGTGATTACATTAAACAAGGTCAACCTTTATTGAAGGTTGCAAATTTAAATTCAGTTTGGGCAAACTTTGATGTATATGAAAATCAAATTAACCTATTCAAAAAAGGACAGGAAGTAATGATTACAACCAATGCCTATTCTAATAAAGAATTTAAAGGTAAAGTGGATTTTATAGACCCGGTATTAAACACAAAAACAAGAACAGTAACCTTGCGTGTGGTTCTAAACAACAAGGATGATGTATTTAAACCAGGAATGTTTGTAACCGCAAATATTGAAGGTGTTAAGAATGAAAATAAAGAATCCTTATCTATCCCATCATCTGCTGTGTTATGGACAGGTGAGCGTTCTGTGGTGTATTTAAAAACAAATCCAGACCAACCAGTTTTTGAAATGCGCGAAGTTACATTGGGTAATCAAATTGGTAATAAATATGAAGTTTTAGAAGGCTTGTTTGCTGGAAATAAAATAGTAACTAATGGAACCTTTACGGTTGATGCAGCAGCACAATTACAGGGCAAGAAATCAATGATGAATAAAGATGGTGGTAAAGTAATGACTGGTCACGAGGGTCATTTAGGTATGGATAACAATTCATCCAAAAGAGAAACCGACCACACCAATACGAATGAACGTTTGGAAGTATCAGAGAAATTTCTACAACAGTTAAATAGTGTTTACAATGAGTATATCAATTTAAAAGATGCTTTAGTAAAAGAAGATTCAAAAAGTACTTCAACAAGCGCATCTACTTTACTAAACAATTTAACCAAAGTAAATATGAAATTGTTATCAGATAATAAGGCACATAACCAATGGATGTCATTAGAAAAGGAAATTAAATCTTCTACAACTTCTATTTCTAAAGCGTCCGATATAAAAGCACAAAGAGACCATTTCAAGTATTTATCCTCGCATCTAATCAATGCTGTACAACTGTTTGGAGTTAATGAAAAAGTCTATGTAGAATTTTGCCCAATGGCAGATAACAATAAAGGTGCCTATTGGTTAAGCAAAGAAGAAAAAGTAACCAATCCATATTTTGGTGAAGCAATGCTAACCTGTGGGGAAGTAAAACAAGTAATAGAATAAATCAAAAATAATTATTAATATTTAAATTTTAAATAAATGAAAAAAGTAATTTTAAGTGCAACAGTAATAGCAGTAATGTATTTAACAAGCTGTAATAGCCAAAACAAAAAAGAAAATGGAGCAACCAAAACTGAAATAGCTAAAGATATGGCTATGACAGACCTGTCTTTTGGAGTAAGAGGTAATTGCGGTATGTGTAAAAGCACTATCGAAAAGGCAGCTAACGGTGTTGAAGGTGTTGCAAGTGCCAATTGGGATGTCGATAAAAAGAAAATAGATGTTTCTTTTGATGATACCAAAACCGATGCAATGGCAATTCACAAAGCAATTGCAGCTTCAGGTTACGATACCGAAAAAGTGGCTGGCGATGAAGAAGCATATAATGGTTTACCAGGGTGTTGTAAATACGACCACGAAATGGCAATGAATCAATCAGGTGAAACAAAAAGCGATGACCATTCAAATCACGACCATTAAGTCAATAATGAAAGAGTCTATTTATGTAGGCTCTTTTTTATAAAATCGGTGGATTGGGAGCAGTTTCAAAACATGGAATATTATTCAAAGGTGATTCATTTTTAGATGTAATGACCAATATAAATACTTTAACAAAGGACAAAACAGGAACGGTTACAAAAAATGAAATAGGATTGATATTTTGTCACATTTAAAATCTTTAAATTATCTTTAGAATCTACAACTATATTTATTCAATTAACTTTGTATAAATGAAAATACTTATTGCTGAAGATGAAAAAGCATTACAAAGCTCTATCCAAACCTATTTGGATAGAGATGGTAATGTATGTGAGGTCGCTTCAGACTTTTACGAGGCGCAACAAAAAATAGCACTTTACGACTATGACATCATTGTACTAGATGTTAATTTAGATACAGGAAGTGGTCTTGAGATATTGAGAATAATAAAAAAGGAGCAAAAGAAAGTAGGTGTAGTTATTATATCAGCAAACAGTTCGTTAGAAGATAAGTTAGAAGGTCTTGACTTGGGTGCAGATGACTATATTACAAAACCCTTTCACCTTGCAGAGCTTAACTCTCGTATAAAAGCTGTGTTGAGGCGTGGTAAGTTTGGTGGTAGTGACACTATAGAATTTCATGAAATACGAGTAAATACAAGTTCCAGAACTGTTTATGTTGAAGATAAAGCTATCACACTTACTCGGAAAGAATATGACTTGCTTTTGTTTTTTATCTCAAATCAAGGACGGGTACTTTCCAAAGGGATAATTGCCGAACACCTTTGGGGAGATAATAGCGACTTGCTAGATAATTTTGATTTTATATACGTGCATATCAACAACCTCCGAAAGAAACTTAAAGGGGCAGGGGCAAGATATATTAAAACAGCTTACGGAAGTGGTTATAAATTTATAGCAGAGTAGATGGCACGAAAAATAACAAAAAGGTTACTACGTAGTGCATCTATAAATTTTCTTTTAATGAGTTCGGCTTTGCTATTGCTTACAGCTGCAGCTTTATTTATTTACACCAAAAATCTCCTTGATAACGCGATTGAAGAAGAACTTTATTCACAGGTAGCTTTTATTGAGCAAAATATTGAACAGGGCAAAGCGCCTAAAACTATTCAACCCATTCTATCCATTAAGCAAATAACGGATATACGTCCTACTCAAGTTAGGGATACTATGATATATGACCCCAGGCAGGACGAAGTCGAATTGTTTAGGGAATTATCTAAATCTACCAAGACTGTAAACGGAGTTTATGAGATTAAAGTCCGAGTTTTAGTTGTTGAGTCTGAAGATATTTTTATGGGTATTGCCATTTCATTTTTATCCATTTTGGCAATAGCATTCCTAATTCTATTTTTTATAAATAAGTCTAGAAATGAAAAATTGTGGTACCCTTTTTTTAGTAGCCTTAACAAGTTGAAAAACTTTTCATTTGACACCAAAGAGCCTATAGTTTTTGAACTTTCAAAAATACAAGAGTTTAATGACCTTAATAATGGACTAAACGAGCTTGTAACAAAAATTAGAAGTGACTATAATAACTTAAAACAATTTACGGAAGATGTATCGCATGAGGCGCAAACACCACTTGCAATAATACAAGCCAAGATTGAAAACATCATTAATGAAAATGATATTTCTGATAAGCAATATGAAGAATTAAGCTCGATACAGGAAGATATAAAACGTTTAACACAACTTAATCAACGCCTCATATTACTTGCGAAAATTGATAACGACCAATTTGCAAATCCCAAAGCCATAAACTTAAATCAGTTTATAAGTGGGCGAGTGAAAGACTTTCAGGGGATATCTAAAAACACATTTCAAATCGAGGTAACTGAAGATGCTCACGTAAAAATGGACCCTTATCTAGCCGAGGTTCTATTCAATAATTTACTCGGAAACGCTATTAAATACAGTCAGCCCGAAAGTGAAATTCATATAAAAGCAAACACTTTGATGTTTCGGGTATCCAATATTGGAGCTACGTTAATAGATAACCCAGAAAAGATATTTGAACGTTTTTACAAAGAGGGAGCAACTAAAAAGGCAACAGGGCTGGGTCTTTCTATAGTGAACAAAATTTGTAAGTATTACAGTTTTACACCTTCTTATCGTTTTCTCGAAAGCGAACAACTCCATAGTTTCCAAATAGACTTTAATGAATAAATCAAAATCTTTAAATTTTCTTTAGAAACATATTGCACTTTTGAATTATTAAATAAAAACATGTTTGCTTACAAGTAATATTACTTTATTTATACTATTCTTTCACCTTCTTTTGCGATAGCATAAGAGAAAGTTGTAACCTGAGTTCGATTAATATTTAGCTGATTTTATGGTATAAAAAAAGTAGATTTTTGGTAAATTAAAGTGTTGAATTTTAATCATTAACCAATAAATCTACTTATGATCGATCAGTCTAAAATTACAGATATTTTCTGTTTAATCGATGAATTTTGTCTTGAATATTCAGAAATTGTTGATGCTCAACTCCTTGGAAACAAAGCAAAACGCCCTTCCAAAATGAGTATGAGTGAAGTTATTACGATTTCAGTAATTTTTCATCTTAGTGGTTTTAGGACATTCAAGCATTTTTACATTTTTTATGTACAAAAGCATATGAATACTGAATTTCCACAAACTGTATCCTATAATCGGTTTACAGAGTTAATGCAACAATCAGTAATGGCGATGACATTGTTTTTAAAAACATACGCTCTAGGTGATTGTACAGGTATCTCGTTTATAGATTCAACACCAATACGTGTTTGTAAAAATAAGAGAATCAAACGTAATAAAGTCTTTAAGGGAATTGCAACCACCGGAAGGTCTTCAATGGGATGGTTTTATGGATTTAAGCTTCATATTATTATCAATGACAAAGGAGAAATTCTAAACTTTACTATTTCTCAAGCCAATACTGATGATCGAGATCCTTTAAAAAATCAAAACTTCATTCAAAAAATATTTGGCAAACTGTTTGGAGATAAGGGATATGTAGGTCAAGAGCTTATGAAAAACCTATTTATTGATGGGATTCAGCTATTTACACACATTAGAAGTAACATGAAAAACTCTTTAATGAGTATAAATGATAAGATTCTTTTAAGAAAAAGATCATTGATTGAAACGGTTAACGATGAGTTAAAAAATATTTGTCAGGTCGAACATTCTAGACATAGAAGCTTCGAGAATTTCATTACAAATATGATATCAGGGCTTATCGCATATAGTTTCTTACCTAAAAAACCATCCTTAAAATTCAAAACTGAACATACTAGTCAGCTCGCTATTTTTTAATCGAACTCAGGTTTGTAGGTAGTTAAAGTAAATTATTTAGAAAAGAAAAAAAATGAAAAAAAATAGTAGTATTAATTTAATAATTGCCCTATTTACTCTATGTTCTTGGGGTCAAACAAATAAAGTAACCTTATCAGGTAAGGTAATAGACGCAGATTTAAAAGTGCCGTTAGCCTACGTTAATGTTGTTCTTAAAAATAATAACGATAATAAAGATTTTGTCTCAGGTGTAATAACTGATGAAAATGGACAATTTCAAATAGAAAATATTAGTTCAAATAATTACATTATTGAGGTGTCGTTTGTTGGTTTTATGACCTATAATGATACCATATTCATTGGAGCAAACTCACAATTCCTTGATTTAGGTACCTTACAGCTCATAGAGGATGCTTCACAGTTGGAAGACGTTGTAATCGTAGCTAAAAAAGATGCTGTTAGTAGTAAAATGGATAAAAAAACATATGCTGTTAGTGCTAATATTTCTCAAAGCGGTGGTACAATTCTACAATCTTTAAAAAACCTACCAGGTATTACCACCCAAGAAGGCGAAGTGCAATTAAGAGGTAGTAATAAGGTTCTCATACTTATTGATGGAAAGCAATCTGCAATAACAGGATTTGGTAATCAAAATGGTTTGGATAATATTCCTGCATCTGCAATAGAAAAAATCGAAATAATTAATAATCCGTCGGCAAAATATGATGCTAACGGTAATGCTGGTATTATTAATATAATTTTGAAAAAAGAGAAACAGGAGGGGTTTAATGGTACTATAGGTATTACTGGAGGTTTAGGAGCGTTGTGGGAACGAAAAGAAAATTTACCCGGAATAAGACCACAGTATACTTTTACGCCAAAGGTTAACCCGTCGGTAAGTCTTAATTACAGAAAAGAAAAGATAAATTTATTCTTTCAAGCAGATAATCTTTACACAGAGACTTTAAACAAAAACGAATTTGTTACCCGTGTTTATGACGATGGAGAAGTTATTAATCAACAACTAAAGAGAAATAGAAACACTAATTTTTTCACTTCGAAGGCAGGTGTAGATTGGTTCTTAAATGATACTAACACACTAACGGTTTCTGGACTATTCAGTCAAGAAAGCATCATGGATTATGGAGACCAGCCTTTTTATAACGAACAAACTACTGAACAATTAAGGTTGTGGCAGTTTTTGGAAGACGAAGTTCTAACTGCTGCGATGTTTTCGGTAAATTTCGAACACAAATTTTCACAGCCAGGTCATAAACTCACTGCTTCTTTTAACTATGCATTTGACAGAGAAGATGAAAAATATTTTTTTACAAATACAACACCCTCTTTTACAACTCAAGAGTCCTTTTTCTTAATAGCAGATCAAAAGGTAGTTGATGTTACATTTGATTACGCAAAACCTTTAAAACACGGTCTTTTAGAGACAGGGTTAAAATTTCGTAATAGAATTATTCCAACGGATATGCAGTTCAATCCATCTGACGAAAATTCGGTATTAGACACAGGTGCGGATGGTCAAGCGACCTATAAAGAAATAATTCCTGCTGTATATTCCAATTATACTTATGAAACCGAAAGACTTGAAGCAGAATTAGGTTTAAGAGTAGAGTATGTAGATCTGCAATATGATGTAGACCCTAATCATAATACTTACCAAAGTGATGGTTATAACTACTTCCAACCATTTCCAAACGCAAGAATTACTTATAAGATTAATAATAGAGATAAAATATCTGCCTTTTATAATAGAAGGGTAGATAGACCCGATGAGGTGGATATTCGTATTTTCCCAAAATATGATGACGCTGAAATTATAAAAGTAGGTAATCCAGAGCTAAACCCACAATTTACAAATTCATTTGAATTAGGCTATAAAAATCAATGGGAGAAGGGCTATTTATATACAGCTTTATACCACAGAATTTCAGATGGCACAATTACACGTATAGCAACTACATTAGGGGATTCAAATTTGATATATAACACTTCTCAAAATGCAGGTAAAAGTTTCAATACAGGTTTAGAAATGGTTATCAATAAAGAAATATCAGAGGTGTGGTCTGCAAACTTAAATCTGAATGGTTATTATAACAAAATTGATGCGTTTTCAGTAGTTAATAAGTATCCTATTGAAAATATATTTTCAGCAGAAGAGCAAACCGTATATTCTGGTAATATAAAATTGAATATATCTGCCAGTTTGCCCAAAAATGTTGATTTACAAATTACCTCGATATACCTAGCACCAGATATTATACCACAAGGAGAAATCAAATCACGCTTTTCAATTGATTTTGGAATTAAAAAATCTATTCAGAAAAATAGGGGGGAGTTATTTCTGAATGCTACAGACTTGTTTAATACATTGGTTATTAAAAAAGAAGTGAATGGAGAAACTTTTAATTACACCTCAAATGACTATTATGAAACACAAGTGATCCGATACGGGTATAAGTATAAATTTTAGGTGTCTTTTGAAGTAAGTTATTGTTCCCTCTGTGTTAGCTAGGTCAGCGCTTCTCATTACAAATTCTGATTTTGAAAACCGTGTGCAAATTGGTGTTAGAGATAGAACTGCTCAAGGATATAACACAATTATAGATGATTATATGCGCTTTATTCCTCTAGCACAGATGTATACAGCAGATATCATAGGAATAAAATCCAAAAACCATTGGTTTGACCAGACAAAAAACGCTACAATCTCATTATTTCTTAACGATCTTTTGACCACAGAGCTAAAGCAAAGTTTTTCTAAGAGACGCCCAAGTGGTCAAAGTAATACAGCTTTTCCTTCAGCACATACGTCCTACTCATTTACTACTGCTACTGTATTGTATGAAGAATTTAAAGATACAAGTCCCATATTGGCCTATAGTGGTTATGGTTTTGCTATAGCGATAGCGTATATACGTATATCAAAAGATGCACACTGGTTTTCTGACGTACTTATGGGGGCGGCAGTTGGTATTACTATAACAAAATTGGTATATCATTTTGACTACCTATTTGCTTGGTATCCGTTTAAGAAAACAGATAACCTTACGATTGCCCCCACATACGATGGAAAAGCATTTGGTATGGCAGGAGTGATACGTTTTTGATAGTCTTATTTATAGCGTCTATTCAAGGGCTCCATCTCATGGACATAGTGATGAGAAAGAAAATAGGGTTAAACAGCTTATTATTGGTTAGCTATTGAAAACAAGGGGCTTAGAGTATAAGTTGTTTGTTATCAGTTATAACGGAAATTCGTCAGCAACCTTTATAAAGGATTATTTTTCTCAAGGTCTCTAAAAAATGAAATTTACAATATATTCGTTCATCATTTTAGATGAAATAAACGTTCATTGAGATATTGAAATTGAATAAAAAGAAAAAAGAAGAGAATTACGCTGTTTTGTTCTTTAAACCTTACAACAAGACGCACGATTGGCTATCAGTCTTTCTTGATTTACTTTTTGTAAAACAGGTTTTACATTAGCGAGTTCTGGGTTTTGATGTACTTCGTTAGGAGTATGAATTTGATGCTGATAAGTAGGTTTCTTTTCATTGTGAATTCTTACGAAGTCATTTACTGCTTTCTGAGTTTTGGAAGAATGAATTTCTCCTCTACTGCGAAGAAACTTTTTAAGCATTTTAAAATTCCCTTCGATTATAGAGTTTGAAAAATGTACTTCTTTGAGTGCAATTTTCTTATGGATATTCACATGAGAATTTTGGATAAAATTTCTAACATGGATATTGTTATTTTCTGTTCCTCCATCAGTAATAAGATCAAGATCGGGTCGATTTTTATCAGTAGTAAAATCTACTTCGAATTCATTTTGTATGTCTTGTCTAAGGCTTTATATTCTACATCTAGCCTTTTTAGTTCGCTCGATAGTATAGCCGACAATCTTTCTTGAAAAATTATCTAGTACAGAATGGATGTAGAAAACCTTGTTGTTTATAGTTTTAAACTCGGTAATATCCATATGCCAATTTCATTTGGCTGAGAGGCTTTTACAGATTCTTTTACGCTTTTTCTTGAATTTCTTCCGTTTAGGAGAAATACCCAGTTTAAGACAGTATCTATAAAAAGAAGAGCGAGACATCGATATGAAGTTTTTCTTAAAACTAAATCCCCATATTGAAGCAATACTCCAAGATTCAAATGCTTTACGAGACATCATACTTTTTAAAGTATTGATTTCTCTCTGAGAAATTTGATTTGGGAATCGTTTAGTATAATATCCCACTAATGATTTAAAACAAGCGTAAAGGCGATTGTTCTTCCAAATCTTAAATTGATGAGGAGAAACTTGTAGTAATTTACAAATGATGTCTTTATCAAAATCAATCGGGAGGTTCTAAACGAGATCGATTACGGTTTCACGATTCTGTAATATGATTTTTTTGAAATTGTCTTTGTCTATGAATTCTAAAATAGTAAGATATAATCGAGCAAAAGCAAAGAAAGCATTGCTCATTTGTCTTAATCGTTCGTCTAGTAACGTTTTACTTTATTAAGATCAGCTTCCACTTGAGCAGCAAATTCGCAACCAACATAGTCTTCTGGTTTTTTATCTTCCCAACCTTTCGATGTAGATTGAGGTTCAGAATTGATGAATTCTAGCGGTAATACCTGTTCTTAAATTCCTAAAGCATAAGAAGTTTTTACATAAGTATGGTAAGTATTATATCCGTTATTAGCCATTTAGTTAAAACGTGAGTTCGAATCGAATAACGTTAAAAGAAGTAAATGTTTCCATTTCAATAAAAGTTAAACTTTAAAATATAGTTGTCTGATTTTCGATAAAAATTACCAAAACCAAAATGTTTTGAGCTAATAAAGGGATTGATAGTCTGTGGAATACCTGTAAAATACTGGATTTTGATTCGACCTAATGTCATAAGGTGGAGATCCTATAAATAAACCCAATTCCACATCTAATAATGCACAACCATTGCATGAATAAATCAATATCTTTGAGTTAATGAGATTTTTAAGCACTATACTAGCTTTTATAATTTTTGCTTTAACAGCAAAACCATGTTCAGATGGTCAAAATTTAGAAGACCTGCATGATCGGGTATCAGATATTGAACATAATCACCGAGAAGATAGTGATGATTCTTGCCCTATAACTTGTATTTGTAATTGTTGCGGTATGTCAATTACTTGTACACCATTAGTTTCTTTTGAACTTACAATAGTTTACACTAAAATTACTAAAGACATAGTAAACACATATCAGACTATTTACAATTTTAACTTTCAATCTAATATTTGGCAACCGCCAAAGGTAATTAGCTAAAACAAGGCGATTTTTTTAAATCTTTATTAGTTAATCACAATTATATTTCAATGAATAAATACTTATTGAGCGCTATGCTCATGCTGATATTTTGCCTATCACTACAGGCACAAATATCAGATGTACAAATAAAAGTTATTACAAAGACAGAAAGCGAACCTTTAATGGGAGCTACAGTTTATTTTCAGTCATTAGATAAAGGAGCTATAACCAACTTTGACGGCATTACTAAATTTTCAGATATACCTTATGGGCAGTATCAAATAACGGTTTCTTTTCTGGGTTTTAAAACTTTTGAAGAGGTAATTCAAATTCCAAGTGAAAAAGAGTTAATTTTTAGACTAGAAGAAAGCGATAGTACATTAGAAGAAATTATCATTAAATCTACCCGCAGCACAAGAACAATAAAAAAAACACCCACACGTATTGAATTTATAGGTTCAGAAGAATTAGGGGAGAAAGCTATTATGAATCCTACAAATATTTCTATGGTACTACGTGAAAGTACAGGAATACAAATGCAGCAAACCTCATTAAGTAGCGGGAGTACAAACATTAGAATTCAGGGTCTTGACGGGCGTTATACACAACTTTTAAGAGATGGTTTCCCCCTTTATAGCGGATTTTCAAGTGGGTTAAGTATATTGCAAATTCCTCCTTTAGACCTCAAACAGTTTGAAATTATCAAAGGAAGTTCATCTACTTTATATGGAGGCGGTGCAATCGCTGGTTTAGTGAATATGATTTCTAAAACACCAGATGAAGAACCTGCTTTAGATATTATGCTTACACAAACCCAAGCAAGAGGAAGCACAGCTAATATTTTTTATAGTAAACGGAATGAAAAATTTGGTTTTTCACTTTACGGTTCTGGTCATTACCAAAAAGCATACGACCCAGAAGATGATGAATTTAGTAATTTACCTAAAACAAGATCAATTTCGTTCAACCCTAAACTATTTTATTATCCATCAGAGAAAACAACAGTTTGGTTCGGATTAAATGGTACCTATGATGATCGAGTTGGTGGAGACATTATTAAAATTGAAAGTGGTGAAAATGGTATTCATCAATATACAGAAGAAAATAATTCTAAGCGATTAAGTAGTCAATTTGTATATCAAACAAAATTGGATTCATTCAGTTCATTAGAGTTAAAAAATAGTATCTCTTTTTTCGATAGGGACTTAACTATTCCTGATTTCAATTTTAATGGTCAACAAACAAATACTTTTACTGAAATCACATATAACAAAGCATCAAAAAAAACTGATTGGATAATTGGTGCTAATCTATACACCTCAAACTTTGATGAAAATGATAATGCTCCATTACAGCGAGATCAAAAAGATATAACCTTTGGAGGGTTTACAAATAATATCTACGACATATCCGAAAATTGGATTTTAGAAACAGGATTAAGGATAGATTACAATACTGATTTCGGTTTCTTTCCACTTCCAAGAATTTCACTACTCTATAAAAACAATAGTGGCTTTTCAAGCAGAATTGGTGGTGGTTTGGGCTATAAGATTCCAGATATTTTCACAGAAGAAGCTGAGTATATCAACTTTGAAAACGTACTTGCAATAAATAAATCAACTGTAGATGCAGAACGTTCATACGGAGTTAATTTTGATGTAAATTACAAAACAAGGTTAACTGATGAGATAGGTCTTTCTATTAACCAATTATTTTATGGAACCGCAATAAATGATGCGCTACTTTTAAACACAACAGATAACGGCTTATTTCAATTTGACAATGCTACTGATGAAATTTTTAGTAAAGGAGCTGAAACAAATATCAAATTCTCCTATAAAGACTTTAGATGGTTTTTAAATTACGCCTTAATTGACACTAAATTAAACTACTTAGTTGGTAACCCTCAAAAACCATTAACAGCAAAGCATAACGCAGGCAGTGTCCTGATGTACGAGTCTAAAAAGTGGCGAATAGGTTACGAAACCTATTATACTGGAAAACAATTTTTATCAAACGGTGCAGAAACTACAGATTTCATTACTATGGGTTTACTGTTAATGCGTAATTTTAAGTTAGCTAGTGTATTTATGAATTTTGAGAACTTTACAGATAGAAGACAAAGTCGATTTTCACCTTTAGTATTACCTCCTCATGAAAATCCAGTTTTTCCAGAAATTTATGCACCTACAGACGGTTTTGTCTTTAGTGTAGGTTGCATCATAAAACCTTTTGGTAACGAAGACCACGATTAATTATGGAAACAATAGAACAACTATTAGAGTCAAAAGGTATTCGTGTTACAGCAATGCGATTATTGATCTATAAATTTCTCGCAGAAAAACAAATAGCAGTAACCTTAAGTGATATTGAAAATGCTTTTGAAAAAGCAGATAGAACAACATTATACAGAACAATAAAAACCTTTGAAGAAAATGATATTGTGCATCAAATTGATGATGGTACAGGAATTACTAAATATGCACTTTGTGAAAAAGGGTGTAGCTGCGATATAAAAAATGATTTGCATTTGCATTTTCATTGTAATAATTGCTATGAAACTATTTGCTTAACAGAACATAAAATCCCTCAAATAAAAGTCCCTGATGGTTTTATTTCAGAAAATGTAAATTTAGTTGTAAAAGGTATTTGCGATAAGTGTAGTGGTAAATAAATGCACTTCCATTGCACACCATATGAAACTATTTTTATCTAAAACTAATGAATATGAGGTTCAATATAAAAATACCCAAACATCTTAAAACCGCATACAACAAAGAATTAAAGTATTACCGCTTATATTTAGATAATAAGCAATATCGTAAGGCATGGCGTCACTTGGAAAGGAGTCATATTATAGGACAATCTTTCCCCATAGAACATACCTACTCCCATTGGCTAATGCTTAAGCTTGGTTTAACGCAAAAGAATACCAAAGAGGTATTAGGTCAGTTATTACGATTAGCTATTGGTGGCTGGAAATCGTTTATTAATTATGTTCCTATTGGTAATACGGGTGGAGCAAATGTACCTCCACTAAAATGTATTCCTATTCCCGATGATATCAAATCGTTATTTTAATACCAAGTAAAATAGGATACAGGGTTATTGATAGCCTTTATAATTTATAAGAAAACTAAAAAACCTATTATTATTACGATTCAAGTTTTTTTTTTTGGACTCAAAGCGAGCCTGCTTCAAAAAGTCGAACTTTCTTGTGTTAGGACACTGTAAGTGCAACTAAAACTCCCGTAGCTACAAATTCATATTTATCACTTCCGTCCAAACTATATGAAAAGTTTACTACGGGGCTAAATCAAGATACTCTGATGTATTATAGGGAGCCATGTTTACTGCTACATCTTCGTAGTTAGCGAATGACACATCATTCCTTATCCCAAAAGGCGTAATGGAATCATTGCTGTCGTTTGAATTATATTTTTGTCATCATTACAAGAAGAAATTAGTAAAGCAATCAATATGATGTGAAAAATAAATTTTATGTTCTTAATAAATTTTTAATCTCTACAAATATCAAATTTAGTTATTGATATTCAGTTAATTATGTTTTGTGGAATTTATTGATTTTCATGAACATTTAAGTTAATTTTTGAACTTCGTTAGCATGAAGAATTAACCGAACTCTGATATGTGGAATATTTTACAACAACTATTTTTAGATGTAATTCAATGATTTATGATGGTATATGTTTGAATTCTTGTAATATAAAACCTAGATTCTGTTTACAGTTTAAATGTAAGCCTTGGAGAATTGATTATTCTATTGTGGTCAAGGGTGTGACTCTGATTAATATTATTAACTATAGGCACAGTGTTGGTTTGTGTTCTTTTAAGACTTTAAATCAGCATTGATTTAGAAAGGATTAGTTCAATATCTTTTTTCAAAAAGTTCGAACTTTGTCTCGTTTGGTTCACTTTAAATCCTCACTGTTTAGTTAGTGGGGATTTTTTGTTTTATATAATCTTGTGTTTATAGGGGTTTAGGGATCAAGTATTATTCTTGGGGACTAGTAAAAATTATGCATATAATTTAGTTAATATAGATTAATCAAAATTAATTAAAAGTAGGAAATCAAAGTAAATCTTCGTTTAATACGATGTAAGTTAATCAACTTAAAACAACAGATGACTCTCTTACATTCAATCGACCATTTAATACAATAGTTTGAGGGATATGAATTCCTTTATTTTGAAGCTGTTCTAAAAGCAATTGGGCCGCTGCTTTACCCATTTCATATGTGGGTTGTTCAACAGAGGTTAATGTAGGGGAAATATGAGCTGCCATTTTGGTTTCAGAAAAGCCTACTATAGCAATATCTTCAGGAATTTTAAAGCCAGAATCTTTAAAAACACGTATCATTCCAATGGCGCAAGCATCATTAGCCGCAAGTACCGCTTTAGGGATGTTATTTTGGGAAATTAAATTCTCTGCTATTTGAACACCATCTTTCATTGAAAAGCCACAATTAATTTTTTTACCAGTTGGAATTCGATGTTTTTTATGCGCGTCATCATAGCCTCTTCGTCTGTTTTTTGAAAGAATAAGGTCGTCAGCACCAGATATAAAAAGAATATCCTTAAATCCTTGATGAATTAAATGTTCAGTGGCAAAAAAAGCCCATTTGTAATCATCAAATACAACTTTTGAAGCTTCTATATTTTCGGGAACACGATTAAAAAAGACTAGAGGCATTTTCTTTTCCGTTAACTCTTCATAATAGGGTAAATTATTACCCACACCTGATAGAGAAATAATAAGTCCGTCCACCATATTATCAACTAACGTTTTTGCATTTCTAATTTCCAAATCAATCGATTCGTTAGACTGCATAATAAGAACTTGGTAGTTGTGTTGGTACAAGATTTCTTGTGCTCCCATAATTACTTGTGGAAAGAAAGAATTTTCAAACTCAGGAATAATAATGCCTATGTTGTAGCTACGTTGCTGTACCAGTTTTCTTGCAATAGGGTTTGGACGATATCCCATTTCACTTGCCTTTTTTAGAATACGCTCTCTTGTTTCGGGTTTAATATCATATTTATCATTAAAGGCCCGTGAAACTGTAGATACAGCAACATTTAACTCTTTAGCAATATCTTTTATAGTAACATATTTCATGAAAAAGGAAACTAACTTTGATTTCAAAGTTAGAAAAATAAAAACGTTTCCGAAAAAAAATAACGTTTTCAGAAACGTTTCCGGTAACTTTAATCACGAAAACGATATAAGTTCATTTTTAAACTTATTAAATTGTCATAAATATGTATACATGAATTCTATTGATATTATTGTTATTCTACTTTTTACTGTACTCATTTTTGTGTGCGGAATTAGTTTTTCAAAATCGGGAAAAGATGTTAGTTCATTTTTTGCAGCGGGAGGTGCTTTACCGTGGTGGATGAGTGGATTGTCTCTCTTTATGAGCTTTTTCTCAGCAGGTACTTTTGTTGTGTGGGGATCTATAGCTTATTCTAGTGGTTGGGTAGCCATTTCTATTCAGTGGACTATGGCAATAGCAGGAATCATTATTGGCTTTTTTATAGCTCCCAAATGGCAAAAAACTAAAGAGATTACAGTAGCTTCATTTATTACGAAACGTTTGGGGTTACAAACACAAAAAGTGTATACCTATTTATTTTTATTCGTATCCTTATTTACTACAGGGGCATTTTTATATCCCGTAGCAAAAATTGTTGAGGTCTCTACAGGTATTCCTATTACCACAAGCATTATCGTACTAGGTGTTTTGATCTTAATATATACTGCTATAGGAGGGCTTTGGGCGGTAATTGTAACAGACGTTCTTCAATTTGTAGTATTGACCGCAGCAGTGTTTATAGTATTACCTCTGTCATTTAAAAAGGTAGGAGGAATTGATATGTTTATAGAAAAGGCTCCAGAAAACTTTTTTAATCTAGTAAATGAAGAATATTCAGTGCCTTTTTTGATAGCATTTGGATTGTATAATTTGTTTTTTATTGCAGGAAATTGGGCGTATGTTCAACGCTATACTAGTGTAGCTACTCCTAAAGATGCCAAAAAAGTAGGATGGCTTTTTGGAGGTTTATATACCATAAGTCCGCTAATTTGGATGCTACCGCCAATGATTTATAGAGTGTTAAATCCCGATTTAACAAATTTGGCAGATGAAGGCGCTTATTTATTAATGTGTAAAGAAGTAATGCCTGTAGGAATGTTAGGATTAATGTTAGGGGGTATGGTATTCGCAACTTCAAGTTCCGTAAATACAACCTTAAATATATCTGCAGGAGTTATAACAAATGATATTTATAGGCTATTGTTTCCTAATTCTTCTAACGAAAAACTTGTTAAAGTAGGAAGGTTAGCTACAGTAATACTTGGTTTATTAACCATTTTTGTAGCATTATTGGTTCCTTTAATGGGAGGAATAGTAGAAGTAGTTATGAGTATTGCAGCTTTGACTGGAGCAGCCATGTTTTTACCACCACTATGGGCGTTGTTTTCTAAAAGATCAACGGGGAAGACTACGGTGTTAGTTACTGTTATTTCTCTTTTGATAAATGCTTTTTTTAAGTTTTTAGCTCCATCAATTTTAGGAATTTCATTAGACAGAACTACAGAAATGTCAATGGGAGTAGGAATCCCAATGGTATTGCTGATAATTATAGAATTAATAAATTATTTTAAAGGATTTGTAGCTCCTGTTACAGACAAAATGATTAATGATTCTTCTACTGATGAAGAATCGGAAAGTTCAGGTGAAGGAAATAAAAGAGGAGGTCGTGTTATAGGATTAGGAATTAGCGGAATAGGATTGCTTATTTCAATACTTACATTTTTTGCTGATGCAGAAAAAATCACGATTGCAATAATAGGAAGTATTGTATTATTACTAGGACTTTTTGTTATTTATAAAAATAGAGAAGAAAGCTAAAAAATGATTACAGAAGCATTTAGTCAAAAAGGAAGAGAAAACAAAATTGAAAAGTACAGTACTGATTTTGTAGTAGTAGGTGGAGGTTTAGCTGGTGTATGTGCTGCTATATCCGCTGCAAGAAAAGGAACAAAAACTGTTTTAATTCAAGATCGACCAGTATTAGGGGGTAACGCTTCTTCAGAAGTTAGATTGTGGGCTTTAGGAGCAACTTCACATATGGGTAATAACAATCGATGGTCTCGTGAAGGAGGGCTTATCGATGAGATTATGGTAGAAAATTTATACCGTAATAAAGAAGGAAATCCTATTATTTTCGATACTGTTTTATTAGAAAAAGTAATAAACGAACCTAATATTACATTACTATTAAATACAGCGGTTAGTGATGTTGAAAAATCAGATGATTACACTATTAAATCTGTTAAAGCCTTTAATAGCCAAAATTCTACAGAATATGATATAGAAGCTCCACTATTTTGTGATGCTTCGGGAGATGGAATTGTAGGTTTCAAATCGGGAGCAAGTTTTAGAATTGGAGCAGAGTCGAAAGAAGAATTCGGAGAGCTTTTCGCCCCAGATGAATCCTATGGTCAGTTATTAGGACATTCCATGTTTTTCTATAGTAAAGAATCGGATAAGTCTGTAAAATATGTAGCACCTTCATATGCATTACAAGATATTAACGATATACCACGTCATAAATTGATTCGAAAGAATCATAAAGGATGTAATTTTTGGTGGTTCGAATTTGGAGGAAGAAAGGATACCATTCATGAAACTGAAGAAATCAAATGGGAACTTTGGAAAGTAATCTATGGGGTATGGAATTACATTAAAAACTCTGGTGAATTTGAAGATGTAGAAAACTTAGACTTAGAGTGGGTTGCTAACGTTCCTGGAAAGCGTGAAAGTCGTCGTTTTGATGGTCTTTATATGATGAAGCAACAAGATGTTTTAGGTCAGGAAGCCTTTGATGATGCCATCGCATTTGGAGGGTGGGCATTAGATTTGCATCCTGCTGATGGAATTTATAGCGAGCTTTCTGGTTGTACTCAATGGCATTCTAAAGGAGTATATGATATCCCTTACAGAAGCTTTGTAAGCAAGAATATTAATAACCTATTCTTAGCAGGTAGAATTATCAGTGCTTCGCATGTTGCTTTTGGATCTACTCGAGTTATGTTAACTTGTGGATTTGGAGCTCAAGCAGTTGGTACAGCAGCGGCTATGTGTACTTCAGAAAAGGTACTGCCAGCACAAATCCTGGAAGATGGAAGAATAAAAACACTTCAAAATCAGTTGAATATTGATGGGCAAAGTATTTGTAATGTTCCTATACAATCCAAAAGTAATTTATTAAATAAGGCTACTGTTGAAGCAAGTTCTACATTAAAGCTTTCTCAAATAGAAACTAATGGTAATTGGTTACCACTTGATGTTTCTGTAGCGCAACTATTGCCTTTAAAAATAAATACAAAGTATAGTTTTAAAGTAACTATAAAAGCAAAAGAAGCGACTCAATTAGAAGTGCAATTACGTACCTCAGAGTTAGCCTATAATTATACTCCCGAAGTTATTTTAGAACAAAAAATAATTTCCATTGAAAAGGGAGAACAAACCATAGAATTTAGTTTTGAAGCTACTTTATCAGAAAGCACCTATGCTTTTGTCACTTTTATGGCGAATGAAAAGCTAGAGTTGCAAGAAAGTGACCAATTAATTACGGGTATAATGACTGCCTTTAATGGAGTAAATAAAAAGGTATCTAATACAGGGAAACAAACACCTCCTGATGGTATTGGTGTTGATGCTTTTGAATTTTGGATTCCTAATAGAAGACCAGAAGGGAAAAATATTGCATTAAATATAGAGCCGGCTTTAGAGATCTATGAAACCTCTAATTTAGGTAATGGTTATGTAAGACCATGGAAAGGAACGAATGCTTGGGTAGCAGATTTTAATGATACTACTCCAGAGGTAATTATTAATTGGGAAGAAGCGCAAAACATAGAACAAATTAAGTTGTTTTTTGATACAGATTATGACCATGCGATGGAAACCGTACAATATGGTCACCCAGAGGATATCATCCCTTTTTGTATCAATACCTATAAAATATATAGTGCAGAGGGTGATTTACTTTTCGAAAAGCAAGGGAATTACCAAACTATTAATACTATAGTATTGGAAGAATCAATTAATACCAAAGGATTACGTATAAAGCTAGAACACCCTTCAAAATCAGTTCCGGCTGCATTATTTGAGGTTTTTGTAGCATAATTTAATATTAAAATGGATTATTTTTATAAGTTATTTTTAAGCTTTTTCTTCATCTTTACTAGCTTATTATCATGTGCTAGTGAGCCCATAGATACTAAAATATCTTTAGATGGTACTTGGCAATTTTTAGCTTCAGAAGGTGTTGAAACCTATGAACAACAAAAAGCAATAAAAGAATGGGATTCTATTGTAGTTCCTGGGAATTGGGATTCTAAAGAAAAGTACAGTACGTATAGCGGAAAAGCATTTTACAAACGTACTTTTGAAGTGCCTAGCTCTTGGTCGGATAGACATATTCAAATCCACTTTGGAGCGGTATATCAAACGGCAAAAGTTTGGTTGAATGGAAAATTATTAGGAAAACATGTTGGTGGTTATACCCCATTTGAATTCAATATTAATCAAGAATTATTACCAGGTCAGCCTAATGAATTAGTTGTGATGGCTGATAACTCCTACAAACGTGGAGCTTGGTGGGCTTGGGGTGGTATTAGTCGTACTGTTTCATTGGAAGCATTTGATAAAGCTAGAATGAAATATCAGCACATAGATGCAACACCAGATTTTGAGAAGGGACAAGTTTCTTTTGTAATTAAACATGCTATAGAAAACCTTAGTAATAAGAATAATGAAGTGAAAGTGATGTCCTATATAGATGGAACATTACTGGGTGAGGTGCCTATTACGATTTCTTCATTGGGTACTATAGAAACTAAAATGAGTTACCCTGCAGATTTAAGCCTTTATAAGCTATGGGATTTAGACCATCCTAATTTGTATAAATTAACTTCAAAACTAAAAGTTAATGGAAAAATAGTCCACACACTTACAGATAATTTTGGAATTCGAAAAATTGAAGCTAGAGGAGAGCAGCTTTTTTTAAATAATAAACCACTACGCGAAAATGGACTAAATAGAGTTCATGATCATCCAAAATATGGAAATACAGAACCTAAACATATTGTAGAAGCCGATATGAAAGATATTAAAGCTTTAGGGGGACGATTTTCGAGATTAATGCATGCTCCACTATCCAAGACCCTTTTGGATTTTTGTGATAGAGAAGGGTATCTTTTAATTCAAGAAATACCTGTATGGGGTGATGATGATCCACAAACTTTTAAGGATAGTCCTCTTGCCAAAAAATGGATGAAAGAAATGATCGAAAGAGATTTTAATCATCCTTCTGTAGTAGGTTGGAGTGTAGGTAACGAACTAAGGGATCCAGAAGGTGAGTGGGCCGATAAAACACTTACTAAGGATCAATATGAATATATCGATTCGATGTTGGATTATGTTGAAGAGTTAGATCAAACACGTTTAAAGACTTATGTAAGTCTTACGGCCTATGGTGATAATGTTAACTTAACAAATGAACCATTTGAAAAACTGGATTTTATTTGTATCAATTCATACGGAGATGCAGTTAAGGCAGTAACTAAAACACATAAAAAGTTTCCAGGGAAACCTATTTTTATGTCCGAAATAGGGAGATCTCAAATAGGCCCTGCTCCAGATTCTGAATTCTCAGAAGAGTTGATAGCAGATTTGAAAAAATTGAAGGAGTTTCCTTATCTAGTAGGGGTATCTCTTTGGTCATATAATGATTACCGAAGTAACTATAAGGGAACACCAGAATCTGGTTTTAGAGAATGGGGAGTGGTAAACGAAAATAGAGAAAAGAAAAAAGCATATTATCAAATTCAAGAAATAAATAAAAATTGGAAACTAGAGTCTATAAAACCTTAATCTTAAATTTTTGGTTAAGAAAATATATTGGATAAATAGTAGTAAACTAAAATCAAAATAATGAAGGTAGTTAAAATCATATTTGCTTTGATCGTGTCAATTCAATTGATTTCATGTTATTCCGGAGCAAAAGGAAAAAGCGAAAAGAGTAAATCAACAGAGCAAGAGACATCTTCTTTAGAGCAGAAAAAAGATTATGGTGGTTTTCCTTGGGATATTCCCCAAACGAAGCCTGATCGTCCATTAAGTAAAGCTATGGAACGCTTATATACAGATTATAAAACACCTCGTCCTGAAGATAACGAACTGTTTACAAGTTTTGCATATACGCAGTTGAAAGGATTTGATTATCATGGTGGAGATGGAACAATCTCTCGTAGAGACCCTTCTAAGGTTATTATTGAAAATGGGAAATACTACGTTTGGTATACCAAAAGACACACAAAATACCCACCAGTAGGTTACGGGAATGCACATTTATCTACAGATGAAATTCCTTCAGCAGATTGGGATTTATGTGAAATATGGTATGCTACCAGTAAAGATGGATTTACTTGGGAAGAGCAAGGTGTGGCGGTAACACGACCATCAAAACCCATTGTAGGATGGCGCTCAGTAGCTACTCCGGATATTTTAAAGTTTAAGGGGAAGTATTATCTGTACTATCAGGGATTTATGGAAGCTAGTGGAAAAAAAGGTGATCACTGCCCAGTAACGGTTTCCTATGCCGATTCTCCAGATGGACCTTGGACACCATTAAATAAAATTGTAGTTGAAAATGGAAAACCAGGAACGTGGGATCAATTTTCAATTCACGATCCTTATCCATTGGTATATAAAGGGAAAATCTATTTGTATTACAAAGCGGCCTTTGGAGATCGACCAGATTATTTATGTGTAAATGGTTTAGCTATAGCAGACAATCCTTTGGGACCTTTTGAAAAACACCCATTAAATCCAATATTAAATTCTAGTCATGAAACTGCATATTTTCCTTTCGAAGAAGGGATTGCAACCATAGCTACTCGAAATGGTAATGAAGCTAATACCATTCAGTATGCTCCAGATGGTGTTAATTTTAGTGTTGCTTCCGTAACAGCTTTATTGCCTATTGCAGCAGGCCCTTGTGTGCCAGACGCATTCGATAGTAATGAAAATGGTAGAGGAATTACTTGGGGGCTATCGCATTTTGATAATGCCGCTGATGATTGGAGTAAGGATCATACTATCCTTGGAAGGTTTGATTGTGATTTAAGTTTAGATGTTAAAGACCTTAAGTTAAAGCAGACACAAACCAAGTTCAAAAAAGAGGTATTCTTTTCAAAACCTTTAAGTAAAGATCAAATTGAAAGAATTCATACTGATAATGCTAAAATTTTAAGTTCAAAATAATTTCTTATGAAAAAGGCTATAATCCTAATATCTATGTTCGGTATTATTTCTAGTTGGGCACAATTACCAAAAGAAATAAAAGAAAATTATGAATTAAGTTGGAGTGAAGAGTTTAATGGAACTGATGCTGATTTAGACCAACGTTGGAATTCTCAAAACTCTAAATCAGGAGGAGCATACGTTTTATGTAGTCGCTGGAGAGAAAATGCCGAAGTACATGATGGTATTTTAGAACTAAAAGCGAAGAAAGAAAGTAGAGGAGGGCAAGATTGGACCTGTGGGAATATTTGGACGAAAGAAGATTTTGGGTATGGTTATTTCGAGGCTAAGTATAAATATGCAGGAGCTACAGGAACAAACAATTCTTTTTGGATGTGGCCTAAAAATGGTGTGCCAGAAGGAGAAAAAGCTTTTGAGCTAGATGTTAATGAAGGGCATTACCCGAATAAGGTAAATACGAATATTCATAATTGGACGGATAAAGATGAGCATGGACATCATGAAGATGCTCCAGGACCTTTTTTCTTTGGAAGTAAGATTCCTAAAGACAGTTATTCTCATATTTTGGAAAACCCAATACAAACAAAGAAAGTAAGAATTTCTTCTAGGCATGGAAAAAAGATAAATATAGGAGAAATCTTTGTGTATGCACCAACAGAAAATGGATACCCCAAAAACCCTAGGCGTCCACAAGATGCAGATAACTATAGCGAGCTTATAAATCATGCTGCAAAGAAGAATGTTAAAGTAGACGCTAGTGGAAAATATATGTTTAAAGGAAAGCGAAATACTGATGCAAAAAATGTAGTTGATGGAGTAGTCAGAGGTATTGATAATGAATGGATCTCTCAGATTAAAGGAGAAAAATGGATTACGTTAAAATTTAAAAAAGCAGTAGATATAGGATGTATTCAATTTACAAATGCCTGGACAAAAGATACTGAAACTTGGTATAACTTGATTACAAATTATAAAATTGAATATTTGAAAGACAAAGAATGGGTAGAGCTAGCCCATTTTGATACGGAAGAAGGAGATGATTTTTCAAAAGACTACCATACCTATGGATTTTTATGGACTCCTACTGAGTTTAAATTCTATTTTGATGGAGAATTGATTAGAGAAGAAGATAATGAGCTTTGTCATGCGAAAACAAACATCTTATTAAGTTTAGCGATTTTAAAAGCTGGGATAGGAGGAGAAGTTACAGATGCTATTGATGGTAAGAGTATGAAAGTAGACTATGTTAGATATTTTGAGAAAAAGAAAGAATAACACATGTTTTTTTAATTAAAAGGATAGCATCAAGAAACTTAAAGATTTGAATTGTGTATAAGTAATTCTATATCTTTTTTATAAAGTTTGAACTTTTTTCGATTAGGTTCATTTTAAATCCTCACTATTTAGTTAGTGAGGGTTTTTTGTTTTACAATGCCTGAATACTATTTTAAATATGCGCATACTTTACAAGGGATAGGGAAAAATAGAGAAGCTAAAAAGTGGATGAAAAAATTCTCTAAAACTACAGATAAAGAAGATCTTAGGAAGAACAATTATCTAGAAGCAAAAAATGAGTTGGATAACATACTTCAACTAAATTCGAATTATGAAGTGCATAATGTTTCTACCAATACAAAGTTTTCAGATTTTGGAGTAGGTTATTACGGAGATAACGTTGTATTTGCTTCATCTACTACAGAAGCAAAAAATGTAGAAACTTATTATTGGAATGATCAACCATATTTAGATTTATATGAAGGGCTTACGGATGATGATTTTTCTGATATTGAATCAGCTCAATTGTTTTCAAAAGATTTGAATACAGAATATCATGAGTCAAATGCCATTTTTACTAAAGATTTAAAACGTGTTTATTTTACCAGAAATAATTATAAAAAACGATTAGGAGATGATGGAGAAGGGGTTAATCATTTAAAATTATATAGAGCAGATGTGGAAGATGATACCAATAGATTACATTGGACAAATGTTGAAGAACTGCCTTTCAATAGTGATAAATACTCTGTTGGTCACCCTACATTAAGTAATGACGAAAAGCAATTATACTTCACTTCGGATATGACAGGATCTATAGGAGGAACAGATATTTTTGTAGTAGATATTTTAGAAAATAATAATTACTCGGAACCTCGAAATTTAGGAAGAGAAGTCAATACCTCAGGTAGAGAAATGTTTCCATTTATCATGAATGAAACATTGTATTTTGCTTCCGACGGACATTTAGGCTTTGGAGGTTTAGATTTATTTAAAAGTAATAATGTCGATGGTGTATTTCTTAACCCAACAAACATGGGGAAGCCCATCAATAGTCCCAAAGATGATTTTGCATTTGTATTTGATGAAACTAATAATAGTGGATTTCTTTCTTCGAATAGAAAAGGAGGGAAGGGAGATGATGATATTTATACAGTAGTTTCAGTAGATAGTAAACCTATATGTCAGCAAGGTGTTAATGGTGTTGTAACTAATTTGGTTACTCAAGAACGTGTGCCTAATGCAAATTTAGAATTATATAATGAAGTGGGTAAAAAGATTGCAACTACTATCTCAAATGATATTGGACAATACGATTTTAAGACAATGCTAGACTGTAATTCGCGTTATGAAGTAAAAGTAGAAAAACAAGGTTTTAAATCAGTTGTTAAGCCAATACTAACTGAAGCTGTAACAGGGACAACCCATTTGCCATTGGCTATAGAAACACTAGATGAGTTAATTGTAGAAGAAAAAGGTATTTTAAAATTAAAAATAGGAATCATTTACTTTAATCTTGATAAAGATTTTATAAGGAATGATGCTGCTCTGCTATTGAGTTGAATAAGATTGTGTTAGTGATGTCTCAATATCCAAGGATGCATATAAAAATAGAATCGCATACAGATTCGAGAATGCCATATGAATATAATGAAGATTTATCTGACAGAAGGGCAAAAAACACCAGAGAATATTTGATATCTCAAGGAATAAAAGCAGAACGTATCGAGAGTGCTATTGGATATGGAGAAAAACAGTTGATTAATGGATGCTCAGATGGTGTATCATGTTCAGAAGCTGAACATCAATTGAATAGAAGATCCGAATTTATTATAACTAAAATGTAATCATTTATTTTATGGAATTAAAGAATAATGAAGTAAGTGATCACGTAATCGAGCTTACAAAGATGGTAAGGAGTTTGATACATTTCATATCGACAGAAGGAAAGAGTTGTGTAGATCCAAAACAAATGAAATTATATGTTTCTACCTATTTGATATTATTTGCAAAAGTGATGAATCACTCTGCTGAGCCTTTAGATCAAAGTAAAATTAAACAACAAATTTTAGAAGATACTGAATGGTTGAAAATGAATATTTAGTCTATTATTTTAGAAGAGATATTTGTTTATACTATTCGATCATAGTATAAAAATTATGAATTTTAACTTCATAATTGTATTAAAATATATTATTGTCATTTCGCCTTAACTTAACCTCAATTCTCATCAATGATCTTTAATGGGGGTTTATTTTGTGTTAATGGCATTTTTCTTTTTTAAATTGCATTAAATTTTAAGCATGATTTTTTTAATCTTAGATAATAGTTTCAATATCATGTTTAGTTTATAGGAGTAGTAATTTTACATATTTTAAAAGATGGAATACCCTAAGTTTTTGTTAGGTGATAATACAGATTACCCAGACGATATTTTTGTAGTACATACAGAGTTCCCTAGATGTATTATCAATTTGAAAGATGACCAAGTAGAATGGTTAGAAGAGTTTGATACTAATGATGAAAAAGAATTACTACAAGAGACACAAATTATAGTGGAAGCGGCTTCAACGTTTTATGATAGAGAAATAGAACGATACGACGATTAAATTTTGTAATTTCAAAAAAACTAAAATAAATTTTTGAAATGAAAACGCTTTATACAACGTCAGCCACCTCAGCAGGAGGTAGAACAGGAGAAACAGCTACTTCAGATGG
The DNA here is from genome assembly GCA_947493035.1 of uncultured Aquimarina sp. Lineage (GTDB taxonomy): Bacteria > Bacteroidota > Bacteroidia > Flavobacteriales > Flavobacteriaceae > Aquimarina. The sequence continues at coordinate 266,278 of CANLOW010000003.1, read as the reverse complement.
AATGCACCGTTTCGAATTGTCACTAGCTAAAGAGCTAGGAGGAAAAGGAGGAGAAGGGCTAGATCCAGAAAAGTTGTTTGCCATGGGATATTCAGCATGTTATGGAAGTGCATTACAACATGTTGCACAGCAAAAAAAAGTAGATTTAGGTGATTTTACCGTTACGGCTGAAGTTTCTTTGGGTAAAAATGATGAAGGGGATTTTCAATTAGCGGTTATTTTAGATACTTATATACCAGGAATAGAAGTTTCATTAGGTGAAGAATTAATTAATGAAGCACATGAAGTATGTCCATATTCTCGTGCAACAGAAGATAATATTGATGTTACACTCAATTTATTATTAGACGAATAATTTTTTGGCAAAATTGTTGTTATATTGAAAGGGTGTTTGTAACACCCTTTTTTTTAGTTCGTTTATAAATAATACTAAACACAACCATCGTGAATCATAAGGAATTAATTGCAAAATGTAGGAAGAACGATAGAAAAGCTCAAATGGAGCTTTATAACAAATACTCTCGTGGGATGTATTTTGTTGCGTATCGTTTCTTTAATAATGAGTTTTTGGCAGAAGAAGCAATGCAAGAGTCTTTTATTAAGGCATTTACACGATTAGATCAATTTACCGGAGATGTTACTTTTGGTGCTTGGTTAAAGCGTATCGTCATAAATAAGAGTATTGATATGTTAAAAGCAAGAAAGCTAGAGACTACAGCTCTTAATGAACAAGTGATGGGTACAGCTGATGAGTTTGATAATTGGGAAGTAGAAGACACCACGACGGTAGATGAAGTTAAAAAGGCGATTGATGCTTTGCCTGAAAAATATCGTTACCCAGTGCATTTGTTTTTAGTTGAAGGATTTGATCATAACGAAATTTCTGAAGTACTTAATATTACAGCAGTATCTTCAAGAACTCTAGTACATAGAGGTAAAAAGCGTTTGCAAGAGCAATTAAAGCATTTGAAGAATGGGACAGGATATTAGAGAATTGCTTAAAGGAGACAAATTTGTGTCCAGGCTAGACCAAGAAGTACCTCAAGGTCACGAACTACGTTTTTTACAACGTCTAGAAGAGGTAGCCCCTGAGAAAAAGAGTAGAATACCTCGTTTTGAACCTCAAAAATGGATGGTAGCAGCTTCTATAGGTCTTGTTGTTGGATTTGGTGGTTTTTTATCTTACAAACAGTTGCAACAAGAACAATTACCAATCGTAATTACTAAAAAGCAAGGTAATGAACCCTCTTTAGCAAATATTTCTCCTGAATTTAAAAAAGTAGAAGATTATTATTTAACTTCTTTAAATGTAGGGTTATCAGAAGTAAGTGTTACGAATGGCAATAAGGTGATTGTTGATTCTTATTTTCAACAAATGTCTAATTTAGAGAAGGAATACAAAGCTTTGCAAAAGGAATTGGCAATGGGATCTTCATTCCGTTCTGTAAATATGTTAATAGAAAATTTAAAGTTGCGTTTAGAGTTGTTAGAAGAACTTAAAAACAAGCTTAGAAAAATTAAAGAATTTGAGAGAAACACGACATACACCAATCAGCAAGCCTAATTCGTTTACCGTTCTTCTGGTCGTTTTCTTTATTCCTTTCCTTTTTATTGCTCAAGTTGTCAAAACGTCTGTTTTAGAGAGATCTATGTCAACAAATGACAAGAGTACCTTAGCAATAGAAGCTATTAATACCAATTTTATATTTCAACCTTCAACGAGTTCTCAGTTAGAGATCAAAGCGTATCATGAAGGTGTAACCCAAGATAATTCATCCGAATGGGATTTGCGATTAGAGCAAGATGCCAATTACATAAAACTCCTGTCTGCTATTCGCCCTAAACAACAAATTACTTCACAAGTTTTTATATCAGGAGATGTTTCCAATGCTCAATTTGTAGATATCTTGAAACAAAGCTTGACTCCGATCTTACAAGATTTACAAGATAATCCTATACCAGATGTATTACAAACAGAGCTTAATCAATTAAATTTTGATTTTGAGGCTTACAATAAAATAGGAGAAGCATACTTGAAAATATGGGAGCAAGCATTTGTAGATCATTTAGACGAAAAAGGAAGTAAGCAAGTTAAACAATGGTCTCAAGAAACTGTGCCTAATTTAATTCGTGTTTCTAAGCAAAATGATCAGAATATTTCGCGTAACAATGCTGAATTGTCTAATTTGAATAAAGGGTATCAGGTTTATATATCTAAATCAATAACCAGTAGTCCTGAAATATTAAACTCAAATGAGTATACTATAGAAATAGGAGTACCTGAAAACGTGTCTATTCGATTAAATACTAGGCATGGAAGCTTTATAGCCAAAAGTGCATTGAAAAATGTAAAAGGAACTTTAAAATATACTCCTTTCGAAGCAAGAGAAATTAGCGGGGATTCTGATTTAGTTATTGATTTTGCTGCAGTTAAAATTGATAGGTGGAAGGAAGGTAAGCTTAGTATAGGCTATAGTAAAAACGCAAAAATAGTACAGGCTAACCAAATAGATCTTCATATTAATTCGAGTAAAGTACAGATAGGAGAGCTAGTCGGTACAGGAATTTTTAATAGTGCGTTCAGTAAATTAAATATAATAAAGACATCTACAGATTTTAATAATCTTGTATTCTTATTAACTCAAAGTGACTTGATATTACAATTGCCAAGTACTTCATACAATTTTGCATATTCAGGTAGCTTAAGTCTTATTGAATTCCCTAAAGAAAAGCTGAGACTTACTTCTTTAGGAGACTTTCAAAGTCATATGCTTCATGGATATGCTGTAGATAGAAATACGCCCAAAGAACTTCAAATAAACGCAAAATATAGTCAAGTGTTTTTAAAATAGAAACCACCTCGGCGGAAAGAGGTGGCTTCAAAAGTAGGATAATAGTTTTTGTATTATATCTCCTACAGTATTTTATTAAATTGGTGGGGGAACCAATTAATATTTTACATTCTTTTCAAGAAAATTGTTGTTAACTATTATCTGATATCAAATTTAAGTGAATTAAGTTGTTTTGAATCAAAAGTTCAGTTCTTGTCTAGTCAATTAATGTTGATATAGCGTGTTTTATAATATATTTAGTCTAGTTTTTGTAATTAAAAAAGCCATTATTGTCTATGCAATAATGGCTTTTTCTTTATTTTAAAAATTTATTTTTTATGCTAATTACCTTATTGTATAATAAGCTTTAAGGTCTCATTAGTGTCTATTTGAATAAAGTATACACCTGAGGTCATATTGTTTGTGCTAATGATCTCAGATTCATTACCAGCATATAATTGTTTTACCTGTTGTCCAAGGCTATTAAATATTGCAATTGAATTACCAACAGTTAATCCATCAATAGTAATAGTACTATAAGCTATTGCTGGATTAGGGTAAACAGATATAGCTGTTTCTTTTGGAGTAATTTCTTTATTCCCTAGCCTAACAATATCCCATTTTTGGTTATCATTATTTGGATTAGCGGCCCATATATGTATTTCTCCATTTCGTTGGCCACCTGCCACATCCATAGCTCTAGAAAGACAGTGTGTTGGTTTTAATGTATACACATTACCATTTCTTTCGACTCTCCATTTTTTATGATCTCCATCAGAGTTTGTCCAAGTTTTTACATTACCACCATTAAAACATTGAGCGCTCTGAACTTCTAAATAACGTCCAGTACCATTATTTTTGATTGTATATATATTGTCACCTAGATGAGCAAATCTCCATTGTTGATCAGCAAAATTCCCAGTATCAACAACTCTTGCATCATGATTTTCGAGAGCTCTAGTTAATAGACTCTGATTTAGCCTAGGGTTAGTAATTCTATATAGGCCATTTGCTATTAATTGTCCTGAATTATTACCACCTGTGTTTCCACTATTATTTCCTCCAGTAGAAGTTCCGCCACCGAATACTTCTACATTGTCCATATGTAAGATTCTATTATTTCCTCTTAACTGTATACGAACAACTCTACCTGTTGCATTAACATCATATGATGTTCCATTAGCTGAAGGCTGTCCACTAACAAATACACTTTGAATTTGATTGCCTCCTCTTCGGTCAAATATTCTAATATCAAAATTATTCAACCTGTTAGCACAGCAGTCACCTCTGTTAGTAATTCTTACACTGCTTATATTTTGTGATGACCCTAAATCAACTTCCCACCAAGGATTATTCTGGCTATTAGTGTGGTTGAAGCTAGAGCCGTTAGTATCAACAGCCCTACTAGCTGCAAAATTATTATTGTTTTGGAAAGTACTAGATTGGAAGGCAGATCTTCCTGCAGCTAAATTAGCACCAGAGTTTGAGCCTCCATTATTATTTCCTCCATTATTGTCATTATTTCCAGTATCTCCTCCGTTATTGTTACCTCCAGTAGATCCTCCACCAGATGGTCTATAAACACGTACCCAATCAACTAACATTACATTTTTCGAGTTGTCATTTAGGTTGTCAGCTGTTTCTACAGGTCTTCCTGCATGTGCTTCTGTATCTATAATAATATGTGTTGGGTCATTAAATTGACGATTAGGGTAAGCTACACCGCCTCCGCTTTGTCCTTGAACATTTCTTAGTAGGCTTTCAGTTGCACATCTTAATACACTAGCGTTAGGACATTGCATTCTAGCATCTTCAAAACTTCCATCTAGACTACTTGCATTTCTTCCACCAACAAAATGTTGTCCATTGTCCCTTGCAACGCCATCTAAATAAAAGAAAATTTCTGTAGGACTCTTCCAATAAACACCGAAGTTGTGGAATTCTTCTCTCCAGAAATCAGTATTACTTAAATTAGTGCTATTTGGATCTGTAGTAAAGAATGTTTGGTAAGTGAAGTCAGTGATGTCTTGTCCACCACAATTAGTGCTTGTTTGAGCATCTTGATGCGATTGTCCACCTCGTCTATGCCAGATATGAAAGTTTGTTGACATTTGTTTTGCATAAAAAGGATCAGGATCACCTCCGTAGCACTCTAGTACATCGATTTCTTCATTATCACATTTATTAAGCATCCAAAAATTTGATGAATTCCTTATGGCAGAAACTTTTATTCTTGCTTCCATAAAAACTGGAAATTTCACAGTTCTACGTGAAGTAATAATTCCACAATTAACAAGACCACCAGATCCAGGGTAAGCTCTAATTTCTGCTTTCCCATTGGCTATTTGAACAACACCAAAATCTTCTTGCCCAGGATTTCTTATCACCCATTGTGTTGATCCTGGTCCTCTAAAACCATCATCAGGTAAATATCTTTCAGCCCAGACATCATTATATTTTGAACCTTTTGTATTGTGGTTAAAATCATCAGACATTCCTGTGATTAAGTCCCAGGATGCTTGGCTTTCTAAATTTGCAGGTAAAGGAGTGTTTTGAAAATTCAAACCTCTATCGTTTCTCTGAGAGAACAATAGATTACTGCAAATAATTAACGAAACTAACATGTTAATTTTCTTCATAATTATTGATTAATTGTTGTTTAGTCAAAAATATACCAATAAACTTACTAAAACGATGTAGTTTAGTTTTTGTCTAGTTTTTTACTGATATACTTGATTTATGTGTTAGAATCCTAACTTTTAAGTGTATAAAAACCGCCTCGGCGGAAGAGGCGGTCTAATATCGAGTAATGATAAAATCATTTACTCGTAAAACTAAATTGTTATTATTTAACAATAAGCTTTATTGATTGATCATTATTTATTTGTACAAAATAAAGACCTGTAGTAAGGTTAGAGCTGTTTAATATTTCACTTTTGTTAGTCGCAAATATTTCTTTTATTATTTGACCATTACTGCTTATAACTCGTATTGTATCTCCTAAATTAATACCTGATATAGTGAAATCATCACCGTTGTTTACAGGGTTAGGGTATACGATAGCTTCTTTCTTTTGGTTTATGTTTGATATTGATTTATTAGCTTCTACTTTCCATTCGAAAGTTTCCCAGTTTCTATCGGCTGCTCCTTTAGGGAAAATTGCTGCATTAGCTTGGCTATGCGATGCTTGTAGCCATTTTCCAGAATGTAAACTTTTTAAAGCAACTTTATTGCTTCCTTTGTTTTTCCATTCGAAACGTTCCCATGCATTAGCTGCATTTCCTCTAGCTCTTGCAATTATGTTTTGATTTTTATTATTTACCTGTACGTATTTTCTGGCACTTAAAGAGTATAATGCGACTCCTCCATTAGGATGTGCATCAATACGGAATTTTTGTCTATCCCCTTGAACGCTATTTTGGTTAGCATATAAATCATTGTTCAATTCTGTTACCGCAGAAATATACTTGCGATCACCGCCTGACTTTCTTAATGAAATTACTTTTCCAATAGGTGTATCATTATTATTTGATGCTGTATTGTTATTTGTATTGGTAGTATTAGATCCTGCTAATACTTGAAGTTGATCCATATGTAGGATTCTATTGTTTCCTCTTAATTGTACTCGAACAACTCTTCCTGTTGCATTTATGTTATAAGAGCTACCATTATTTGATGGTTGCCCAGATACATATGTGCTTTTAATTTGATTACCACCTCTACGGTCGTATATTTTAATATCAAAATTGTTTAAGCGGTTTTGGCAGCAATCACCTCTATTCCATATTTTTACTTGTCCTATATTTTTACTTGAACCTAAATCAACTTCCCACCAAGGGTTGTTTTGGCTATTAGTATGGTTAAAAGTACTACCGTTATTATCTACAACTTTACCAGCACCAAATCTATTAGTGTTATTTTGATAAGTGCTTGATTGAAAAGCGTTTTTACCAGCTGCTAAATCACTTCCTGAATTAGAAGTATTTCCTGAGTTTGAGCTATTGTTTGAAGTTGATCCGCTATTGTTATTACCTCCAGAATTCACTTCATTATAAACTCGAACCCAATCAACCTTCATAATATTATTTCCTCCACCAAATTCGTAACTATTAAGGTCAGGTCTAATATTTCGTCCATCTGAATTTCTTCCGAACGATAACCAATCATGAATTTCTAAATCGATAATTAATCGGATAGGTTGGTCGATAGCTTTATTTGGGTCACCTCCTTGAGTACCAATTATTCTTCCAGGACTTCCATCAGGATTGTGAATAAATGGATTACTGTTTGCAAGAGATTGATCGTTAGATACTACGCCATCATAAAAAAACTGCACATCAGTAGGACTTCTCCATAATACGCCAAAGGTGTGATATTTTTCTCTCCAACGTTCGCCAGTTATAGCTTTTCGTTTTTGATCATGGAAATCTAAAGCGATTCCAGCTCCGCATCCAGTTCCACTTCTTGTAAAAATATGAAAGTTAGAAGCTGCCCTGTATGTAAACCAATCAATGTATTCATCGGTAGCCTCTCCGCCACCATATACTTCTAATACATCAATTTCTTTAGTTTGATCATCGCTAATTCCCCAAAAATTTGAAGATGCTAACATATTAGCTGCTTGTATGCGAGCTTCCATGTAAACAGGGTATTTTACCGTTTTTCTACTACTGATAATTCCTGTGTTAATTGCAGGAGCTTTAACACTTGGGTCGGGTCCAGCGGCATCCGATTTCATAAAACCTCCATTAGTAGCTACTAATTCTAGAATACCAGATTTGATACCGGCATTTTCAGTGGTGAAGTTTGTTTGTCCTGGTCCAGACCATGGATTCCCACCTCCGCACCTAGGATATTCTCTTACCCATCCTTTGTCCATGTCAGAAAAACTAGAAAAGTCTGTAGATAAGTCTTCGTTAAGATCCCATTTAAAACCATTACGTGCACTAGGTAAACTGGGGGCGTTGTTAAAATTGTGTTGAGAAAAAGTGCTCGCTACAATACCTAATACAAAAAATGCTATAAGGTTTAATTTCTTCATAAATCAGTCGATTAATTGTTGTCGTCGCAAACATACTACAACAATGAAACTAAAACGTTGTAGTTTTGGTTTTGTCTATGATTTTATAAAGAAAAAGATATGTTAGACACTGAAAATATTGAATTGTCTATATTTTGTCTATAATCGGTTTAGTTATTTGAGTTACTCTTTAAGTGGATATTTATGTTATTTCGTCTATTTAGATGTAAGAATTATGATATAGTTAATGTTCGTAGTTCATTTTCTTCAATCAAAATATTTATATGGTGTACTTCTTTAGGAAGTAAATTAGAGATTTTTTCGCCCCATTCAATTAAGAGAAAGTCTCCATTATATTCATATTCTTCAAAACCGATAGCGTAGGCTTCGTCTTCGTGTTGGATACGGTAAAAATCGAAATGATATATAATTTTATCATCACCTTCATATTCATTAACTAGTGAAAAAGTGGGGCTAGATACGGTGTCATTGACTCCAAGATATTCACAGATAGCTTTAATTAATGTTGTTTTTCCAGCTCCCATTTCGCCGTTAAAAAGTAAAATTTTATGTTTTGCTTTAGTAACAATTAGTTTAGCGATTTCATCTAGTCCGGAAAGATCGTAGGATACTGTCATTAGTTGGGTTTTATATTTTTATCAAATATTCTAAAACCAGAGGTTTGGTGTTAGTTTATTGTAACAGTTTTGTAACTTAATTTTGAGATTGGATATGATAGGAGTTGTACATGCAAAGTTAACATATAACCTATTATCTTACTATTTAGAAATGTAGTTAATACCTAGTATATACTTTAGAAAGTCATCAAATGCTTAATGTTTAGAGGACCTATATTCATACTTCTTTCTAATTAATAGAGATTACTTTACAGCTATCTACCTCGATTACGACTACTATTGATGTAGATAATTTGTTGATATAGAATTCTGTTATTAATCTATTATCTATTCAGTCATCTCTTCTTCTGGGTCTTCAAATACAACACTTTCATAAGCTCCAATATCTGGTGCAGATAAGTTTCGGGAAGTTCCAATAATATCTATTCCGTTATTTTCTATTTTGGCTTTTCCGTTAGCAGCAGAATCTTCTCCGATGTTCAGTTTATTTAATGAATTGTTTTTAAAGTCAGTTTCTTTATTAAAAATACAGTTCATAAATATTTCAGTATTATTAATATCTAATAAAGGTTCAGAAATATTAGATCTTCTAGTTTTTATTAAGCAGTTTTCAAATGAGATATCTAAACTAGCTTCATTGCTATTATTGATTCTAATTTCCGAAGCACCAGGTCCATCAATGATACAATTCAAAAATTGAATGTCTAAATCAGAATCTACAACGGTACTCTCATTTCTTTTAGTATTGTTTAATCCAACAGCAACACCCGAAAACCCAAAGTCGAAATAGTTAGCAATAGTACAATGGTTAAATTGGTAAGTACCACCTTCTTCAATGTTTAAACTGTTTTTTCCACTTTGATCAATCACTAAGTTAAATGCATCAATATTCGTAGCCCTTGCTTGTATACCTGCTGTTTGCGCATTATATATTTGGACGTTATTTAGAGTTAAAGAAGCTGTAGTTTCATCTCCATTACCTTCAATAAGTAAAGGAGTAATAGCATTTTTGATGATACAATTTGAAATGTCAGCTGTAGCTCCTTTTTGTAACCAAATAAAATCCCATTGTCCAGGAAGAATATCGAAATCTTCATCAATACGATCTCCTTCTATAATAACTAGACTTTCTTCAATGTTTTCAGGATTCGTGCTTAATGTTCCCTTAATTTCTACACGTGCACCTTCTTCTACAATTAATCCTGAATTTTCATGAAAATGAACACGACTTCCTGCATTAATTAACAAAGTTTCTCCACTGGGTACTATTGCATACCCGTAGATTACAAAAGCTTTATCATTATTAATTGTTAATTCATCAGAAGAAAGATTATAAGCTTCAAGTATAATAGGTTCTCCTAATTCATCCGTCTGATCAGTCATTATATTTCTAATTGTTCTCTCTGGGTTATCTGAATCATTAAAGACAAAATTAGCATCATTAATTTTCGTAAATAGTTTAATATCTTGATCTCCATTAGGTGATTCAAAAAGAAGTTTATCAGCATATTCTCCATTTTCATTTAAATCATCTTTCACCTTTTCAAAGTCAAGTGTAGTTTCAATAAAACCGAAAATACTATCATTAGCTAAAATTTCGATGTTCTCGAATACTTTACCAGAATCAGGAGTAAGTGGTGAATCTGGGCCGGGAAGTCCATTTATGTTTAAAGTATAAAAAGAATTTGTGCCTCTTTCTAACATTATTTTTGGTATAATGATATCATTTCCGGAAGTGTTTTTTATTGAAAATCGTTTAGTACTAGACCTTACACGTGTAAATAAAGTGTCTAAGTGAATAGAGTCTTTAGAAAAACTCAACTGACCATTATTGATTGATACGTCATCAAAATCATTTCTACAAGCACCGATCGATAATAAAGATAATATAGAGATTACAAAAAGTAAATACTTCATAATATGGTAATGATTATAATCGCAATATAGGAAACATTGTTTATTTCTTAGTCAGTCGTAGATTTTTACATTCGATCTAAAATTGAAGATAAGTATTGTCGAAAAATTAAGATACTAAGAAATTATATGTCTACGTATTACTACTTATTTTTTGAAAGGAATTAAACAGTTTACGAACAAAACATTTGTACATTTGTTCGTATTGAAAAAATTGAATTAAAAAGTAAAGTTTATTATGAGCTCTTTTGATGTTGCTGTTATAGGTTCTGGACCTGGAGGATACGTTGCTGCCATTCGTTGTGCGCAATTAGGAATGAAAACTGCTATTATTGAAAAACGAAAAACCTTAGGGGGTACTTGTTTGAATGTAGGGTGTATTCCAAGTAAAGCCTTATTAGATTCTTCTCACCATTATGAACATGCAACGAAACATTTTGCTGATCATGGAATAGAGATTTCTGGAGATATTAAGGCGAATCTAGAAAAAATGATCGCTCGTAAGCAATCTGTAGTAGATCAAACTTGTGATGGGGTTCAATTTTTGATGAAGAAAAACAATATTGAAGTCATCAATGGTATAGGTAGTTTTAAAGATGCTACACATATCGTAGTTACTGCTGAAGATGGGACTACTTCAGAAATAGAAGCTAAGCAAACTATTATTGCTACTGGTTCTAGTGCTTCATCTTTGCCTTTTGCAGAAATTGATGGTACTAGGGTAATTACTTCTACTGAAGCTTTAGAGTTAAAAGAGATTCCGAAGCACCTAATGGTAATTGGGGGAGGAGTTATCGGTTTAGAGCTTGGTCAAGTATATAAAAGATTAGGATCGGAAGTTTCTGTGATAGAATATGCAGATCGTATTATTCCTAATATGGATAGCGCTTGCTCTAAAGAATTAACAAAAGCAATGAAAAAACAAGGAGTAAAATTCTTTTTAAAGCATTGTGTAAAAGATGTAACCAATACAGGAGATGAAGTTGTATTGAAAGTTACAGATAAGAAAGAACAAGAAGTAGAATTTAAAGGAGATTATTGTTTAGTAGCTATAGGAAGAAAGCCTTATACTGATGGCCTAGGTCTAGAAAATGTAGGTATTACTACAAATGAAAAAGGACAAATACCTACGAATGGACATTTACAAACTTCGGTTTCTAATATTTATGCTATTGGTGATGTAGTAGCTGGTGCAATGCTTGCTCATAAAGCTGAGGAAGAAGGAGTATTAGTAGCTGAAACATTAGCAGGACAAAAACCTCATATAGATTATAATTTAATTCCAGGTGTTGTGTATACTTGGCCAGAAGTTGCTGGAGTAGGACAAACAGAAGAGCAATTAAAGGCAAATGGTGTAAAATATAAAGAAGGTAAATTTCCATTTCGTGCTTTAGGGCGTTCTCGTGCTAGTGCAGATTTAGATGGTTTTGTGAAAATTCTAGCCGATGCTACAACTGATGAAATATTAGGAGTGCATATGGTTGGAGCACGTTGTGCTGATTTAATTGCTGAAGCTGTAGTGGCTATGGAATACAGAGCAAGTGCTGAAGATATTGCTCGTATGAGTCATGCGCACCCAACTTTTACAGAAGCTATAAAAGAGGCAGCTTTAGCTGCGACAGAAGATAGAGCATTACATGTATAAAGCTTTAGGCGATATAGGCTTTAGGCTTATTAAGAAATCGTAATGTATTATTAAAACCAACCCCTTGAAAACTTTAAGTTTTCAAGGGGTTGGTTGCTTATAGCCTAAAGCTAACTGCTTATAGCATCAAGATTCGGCTTGATTTAACAAAATTTTAGTCTAAGTAGAGGTTGTAATATTAGTCTATAGTTTTTCAATTACGTAAATTGAGAATTATGACAGGAAAGGATTATAGAAATAGAGGTTTTGTTTTTAAAAAGTACGAGGCCGATGAGCAGAGTATTTTTGATAAATTACTAGATATTTTTAAAGAACTTATCACTCATACTTCAGGAGATGTCGATGAAGCATTGGATTGGTTAAGAGAATTGGACAATGAGTATGGCTTAACTACTTCTGAATATACCTTAGAAGATTTTGAAGAAGATTTAAAGAAAAAAGGCTATATCCGAGAAGAAATACAGCCAGATGGAAATGGTCAAAAATCGATCACAGCTAAGACAGAAAGGGAAATACGTCAACGTGCTTTAAATCAAATTTTTGGAAAATTAAGAAAGTCAGGATCAGGAAATCATAATACGCAGAAAATAGGAGCAGGTGATGAGCGAACAGGTGAGTTTCGCAATTATCGTTTCGGAGACGGTATAGAGCAGGTTTCTATTACGGAAAGCCTCAGAAATGCACAGGTTAATCACGGGTTACAAAATGGATTTCAATTAACAGAAGATGATTTAGTCGTACATGAAACGAATCACAAATCACAGATGAGTACTGTGTTGATGATTGATATTAGTCATAGTATGATTTTGTATGGAGAAGATCGAATTACTCCGGCAAAAAAAGTAGCCATGGCATTAGCCGAATTAATTACTACTCGATACCCTAAAGACACTCTCGATATAATAGTTTTTGGAAATGAATCTTGGCGTATTGATATTGCCGATATACCTTACTTAAATGTTGGGCCCTATCACACAAATACTGTAGCAGGATTACAATTAGCTATGGATTTGCTGAGAAGAAAACGAAATACCAACAAGCAAATTTTTGTGATAACCGATGGGAAGCCTAGTTGTATGCGCTTACCAGATGGTAGGTTTTATAAAAATAGTAATGGTTTAGATAAATACATTGTAAATAAGTGTTATGCAATGGCACAACAGGCTAGGAAATTACATATTCCAATAACCACTTTTATGATAGCTCATGATAGTTACTTAATGGAATTCGTTGAAGCATTCACTAAAGCCAATCAAGGAAAAGCGTTTTACACAGGTTTAAAAGGTCTTGGAGAAATGATTTTTGAAGATTACGAACAAAATAGAAAAAAAAGAATAAAAGGATAAAACTACTTTATGGATTTTATACAATTGAAAACACTAGGCGAATTAAAGCAAGTAGGTTATAAAAGTAAAAGTATAAAAGATGAATTACGAGATAATTTAATTAGTAAGTTAAAACAAAATGAATCTTGTTTTAAAGGAATACACGGATACGAAAATTCGGTGATTCCAGAATTACAAAGAGCTATTTTATCAAAGCATAATATTAATTTATTAGGGCTTCGAGGTCAAGCGAAAACAAGAATTGCTCGCCAGATGATTACTCTTTTAGATGAGTATATACCAGTTGTAGAAGGTTCTGAAATCAATGATGATCCATTGCAACCGATATCACGATATGCAATTGAGCTGATTGAAGAAAAAGGGGATCTAACACCAATTAGTTGGTTACATAGAGAAGATCGTTTTGCAGAAAAGTTAGCAACACCAGATGTAACTGTTGCGGATATTATAGGAGATGTAGACCCAATAAAAGCAGCCAATTTAAAGTTGTCTTATGCAGATGATCGTGTAATCCACTACGGAATGATTCCCCGTGCTAATCGTTGTATTTTTGTAATTAATGAATTACCAGATTTACAGGCAAGAATACAAGTAGCTTTATTCAATATTTTACAGGAAGGTGATGTGCAAATTAGAGGTTTTAAGTTGCGTCTAAATTTAGATATGCAATTTATTTTTACAGCTAACCCAGAAGATTATACCAATAGAGGAAGCATTATCACACCGCTAAAAGATCGTATTGGTTCACAAATTTTAACTCATTATCCTGAAACGATAGAAATTGCAAAAACCATTACACAACAGGAAGCTAAATCTGATGCAAGGCAATCTCAAGGAGTCTATGTACCTGAATTGGCTAAAGATCTACTAGAACAAATTGGTTTTGAAGCTCGAAAAAGTGAATATGTAGATACTAAAAGTGGAGTGAGTGCTCGAATGAGTATCACTGCTTATGAAAATTTGTTAAGTGCAGCTGAGTTACGAATGCTTCAAAATGATGAAGATCGTACTTCCGTGAGATTAAGTGATTTCATGTCAGTGATTCCTGCCATCAATGGAAAGATAGAATTGGTGTATGAAGGAGAACAAGAAGGTGCGGCTTCGGTGGCTATGATTTTAATACAAGAAGCCATTACTACATTATTCCCTCAATATTTCCCTAAAATAGAGAAATTAGAGCGACAAAATCAACAAACTCCTTATGATGAAATAATGAAATGGTTTTATGACGGTCAAGGTTTCGAGTTACCTAATACTATGGAAACTGACGCTTATGAAGAACAATTAGATTTGGTTGAACCCTTAAATAAAATATTGAAAGAGTATCAATCAGATTTAATCAAAGAAGATACCTACTTTATGAAAGAATTTTTGCTTTGGGGGTTAGTTGAATTCAAAAAACTGAGTAAGCAAAAATTAGATAAAGGCTTTGAATTTAGAGATGTTATTGGGAATTATATAAGAGGTATTTAAGCTAGATTTAAAAAGGTATCAGTTATTTTAATTAATATAACAATTTGTCTAGTAATAATTTAAGCTGTAGCTTTTAGATCATTTATTAGTATATTAATATTAAGAAAAAATTATTTGAATATCTGTAATAAATAATAACAAGAACTGCGTCATTTTGAGCAATTTTAAGATGACGCAGTTCTTATTAAATGTACAAAATCAATAGGGTGAAATTGCTTATCAAGTTAGGAATGACAAATAAGCATGTAATATTATTAACTACGGATATTCATTAAAAGTCATAAGATTTCTTTTAAATTTTTTAATCCTTTACTGAAATCTTCACCAATCATTTCTTCAAAATTCAGAAAAAGTAATAAAATATTAGATGGATATTCCATTTTACCATCGTAACCCCAGATTACTTTAGTTTTATTAGCGTTTAATTTTTCTAACTGAAAATAACCAGAGTCATCAAGAGCCTCGAAAGGTTCATAGAATTTGAACTTGTAATCAATTCGCGAATAAGGAGTCATTTTAAATACTTTCATTTCTCCAACGCCTACTTTTTCATGATCACTTTCCCATTTATTAATGAAGCCAACTTCACCATCTGTTCCAATATAGCTATCTTTTTGGTTAGGGTCATATTGAGACCAAACAGCAAACTTTTTCTGATTCTTTACATATTTTATGAAATTGTAAATCTCAGATTGACTTTTGTCGATTGTTATTGATCGTTCTACATGATACGATTTTTTCAAAAATAAAGCTATTACAAGTGGTAAAGCTATGAGGGCCAGTATTACAAGAATAATTTTTTTCATGATTCTAAATTATTTTTCGAAAATTTCTTTTAAATTACTTAATCCTTTCTCAAAAGAGTCTCCAATCATATTATCAAAATTCATAAATAAACTCACAATATTTCCAGGGTAGTTTAACTTTCCATCAAAACCCCATACTACTTTAGTTGTTCCCTGTTCAATTTCGGATAGTTGTAAGTATCCTGTGTCTTTTAGAGCTTTAAAGGGCTTGTAGAATCTAAATTTATATTCAAGACGGTTTTCAGGGATTACATTAGCAATTTCTTGTTCTCCAATACCTACTTGTTTCTGGTTGCTTTCCCATCGTAATATAAAACCTCGTTGTCCATCGGTACCTGTAAAAGATCGTTCCATTTTAGGATCTAATTCAGACCAAGGAGAAAAAGCTTCGTGGTTTTTTAGAAATTTTAGGTAATGAAATACATCACTTTTGTTCTTGTTTAGTATTATTTGTCGTTGGACGTGATACTCCTTTTTTATAAATAAAGCAATAAGAAGAGGTAAAGCTATTAAAGCAATAATTGAGTAAATAATAATCATAGTTCGTTAGTTTAGTTCTAGTTAAAATTACAAATTTTGAATTATCAGCAATCAATTAATTAAAAAAAACACAACTTTAGTATTGATTTTTAAGATATAAAGACGGAAGTCTATTTAGAAATTAAACCTTCTTACTTGTGAACCATCGAAGGTTTACTTCAAGGTGTTTAATGATTTTTAAAACTTAGGCTATAGTTTCAAAAACCTTTCTTAATAATAGCAAACTATTAGGCTATGTCTTATTTTTGTCTATCAGAATTTTTGTAAATGAAAGTAACAGAGCACATAGAGAAATCAAAAGGGAAAGCATTGTTTTCTTTTGAAATAGTACCACCTCAAAAAGGGAGTAATATCAATGATTTATATGCTAATATTGATCCATTAATGGAGTTTAATCCTCCATTTATAGATGTAACAACTTCAAGGGAAGAATATGTTTATATCGAAAAAGATGGTCTTTTTGATAGAAAAATTACTCGAATGAGACCTGGTACGGTTGGTATTTGTGCTTCTTTACAATACAAGTATAATGTGGATGCAATTCCTCATGTATTATGCGGAGGGTTTACAAAAGAAGAAACAGAATATTTATTAATAGATTGTCATTATTTAGGTATTGACAACCTTGTGGCTTTACGAGGGGATCCTATGAAAGGAGAGAAATACTTTGTAGCTGCAAAAGGGGGGCATAACTATGCGATAGATTTGGTAAAACAAATTAAGAAAATGAATGAAGGTAATTTTTTACATGGAAATGTAGAAATGAAACATAAGCCTGATTTTTGTATAGGTGTAGCAGGTTACCCAGAAAAGCATATTGAAGCTCCAAGTTTAGATGAAGATTTAAGGCGTTTGAAAGAAAAGGTAGATGCGGGTGCGGATTATGTGGTAACTCAAATGTTTTTCGATAATCAGCGTTATTTTAATTTCGTAGAAGCAGCAAGAGCTATTGGTATAACAGTGCCTATCATACCAGGAATAAAACCAGTAGCTGTAAAGCGTCATTTACAAATGCTTCCTCAAGTTTTTTGGTTAGACATGCCTTCGACTCTGATTAAAGAAATAGAAAATGCTGAAAATAATAAAGCTGTACGCCAAATAGGAGTAGAGTTTGCAATTCAACAGTCTAAAGAGTTAATTGAGTTTGGAGCTCCTTGTGTGCATTACTACTCTATGGGGAAATCAGATAATATCAAAGCCATAGCTTCGAAGGTGTTTTAATCCCATATTATGAGGCGAATTCCCTAAGGTTTGCCTCGCATTTTAATGAAAGTAATTTTTAGCTAATAACTCATATGCTAGCATTGAGGTGGTAGATTATAATCTCAATTCAAGTATACCTTAGTTTTTAGTTATTTCAATTATAATAATAAACTAAGCTGTTGTAAGGGTTGATTCAATTAGAGTTATATCTAATGAATTAATTCTTTGGAATTTGGATAATATATTGCTTTCGAGATTTATTATTAAGATGTCTTTCTCTTAACCAAGGATTGTAAATTTTAAACTCTTTATAAGATAGATTATAGTGTTTTGCAAAGCTTACAATGTCTGTAATTGCTGTATCTATAGGTATTTTATAGGTTTCTTTTAAGTTGTAAAGATGTTTGTCTTCAAAATTAAAACCAAAAGCATAGGAATTACTTAGAATATGTTTTACAGCTACAATACGGAAAACATATCGACCAGTTTCTTGATTTAATAGTAAATCATAATAATTAGAAGCTTGTTGTTCTTCTAATCTTTGAGAAATACGCCCATTTCCTGCATTGTATGCAGCAGCAGCTAAAGTCCAACTACCAAACCTTTTTTTAGATTGTAATAAATATCGACAAGCAGCCTCAGTAGATTTTTCAACATGATAACGCTCATCTACATTTTCATTCACTTCCAACCCAAGTTCTTTACCTGTTTGCTTCAAGATTTGCCAAAAACCAGTCGCACCAGCTCTCGATGTAACGTTTGTAAGACCACTTTCGATAAGAGCAAGATATTTAAAATCGTTAGGAATTCCATATTTCTCTAAAATAGGTTCTATAATAGGAAAAAATTTATGTGATCGTTTGATCATCAAGAGTCCATTAGATTGCCAATAAGTGTTAACCAGTAATTCTCTGTCAATACGTTCTCTTATATCTTGTTGGTTTAAGGGAAGTGCTTCTCCTGCAAAGTCTAGATATTGAGGGGTTTCAAGTGCATAAACATTGTAATCTGTTTTGGGTTGTACTTCAGGTACTTGTGTGAATGATGTAGTGTAAATCCACGTAGATAAAACAGTAACTATTATAAGGAATGGAATATATTTCAACTTCATAAGTTCAAATTCGATCATTTTCGTTGTCAAACAAAAATATCATTTAATTGTTGAATCTACAGTAGTTACTGTTTTAATATTTAATATAATAATGTAATGTTTAGTTACGTTGTACGACCTATACATACAAGCTTAAATAGTGTAAATATGGAATCTATATGGTATAGCGAAAAGACAAACCTATTTTCACTGCTTTGTCCTCATAAATTTAAAGGGTATATGAAGGACGAACACAACTATGATCAATACAAAAGTAAAGATTACGTTTACTTTGAAAAAGACACTGCTCGAAAAGTCTATTTGATTGCTAATGGAAAAGTAAAAATAGGCTACTATAATGAAGAAGGAGATGAAGTAGTTAAAGCAATTTTAACTAAAGGGGAGTTATTTGGAGAGAAGGCCATTTATGGTATTGAAGAACGTACAGAATTTGCTCAGGTAATTGAAAATAATACTTCGGTTTGTCCAGTGGAGTGCGATACACTTCATGATTTAATGCGTAAGAATAAAACCTTTAGTCTAAAGGTGTATAAAATTTTAGGAGGTAGGATAAAAAAACTAGAACGCCATTTGAAGGTGCTTTTATTTAAGGATACTAAAACTAGGTTGTTAGAGTTTTTGGATGAGTTAAATGAAGATTATGGTTATTGTTGTCCTGATACGGGAAATAAAATCATAAAGCACCCTTATACGCAAAAAGATATTGCTACCTTGATTGCTACTTCGAGACCCACTTTAAATATCTTGATGAATGAATTAAAACAAGATAATTTATTAGATTTCTCTCGAAAACAGATTGTAATAAAAACAAGTTAATGACCACGGAAAAATTGAAAGTAGAAATTTGGAGTGATGTAATGTGCCCATTTTGCTACATAGGGAAAAGACGATTTGAAAATGCTTTAAATCAATTTGAGAATAAAGGTGATATAGAGGTTTTATGGAAAAGCTTTGATCTTTACCCAAATCTTGAAACTAATAAAAATATTGATATTAAAGATTTCTTAATCGATAATAAAGGAATCACCGAGGCTCAAGCAGAACAACTGATGACTAGTGCTGCTAGTTTAGCGTCAGATGCTAAATTAAACTTTGAATGGGAGAAGGTTGTTGTAGCTAACACAAAGAAATCTCATGAATTGATACATTTAGCAGAAAAAAAAGGGCTTCAAAATGAAATGAAAGAACGCTTATTTAAGGCTTACTTTGAAGAAGGAGAAAATGTAGATGACTTAGAGACATTATTTCGTTTAGGGGCAGAAGTTGGTATAGAAAAAGAAACAATCAAGTTAGCGCTGTCTAATGATAGATTTACACCAGCTATTAATTTTGATATTCAAGAAGCTAGACAAATAGGGGTTTCAGGAGTACCATTTTTTGTGTTGAATAGAAAATTTGCTGTTTCAGGCGCTCAAAGCGAAACTTATTTTTCTCAAGCCTTGGCGACGGCTTATTTTGACTGGAAAAATCCTGAAGAAGCTGCTGAATTGAGAAAACAACAGCAAGAACAACAAAATAGTTGTACCCCTGGAGGAGGTTGTTGTTAGTCAATAGTTTGTTATAAGTTCTAATAACATTACAAAATAATAAAAGCTATTCTGAGGAGAATAGCTTTTATTATTTTATGTCCTTAACTATGATATGACTAGTTATACTCGAAAGTACCTTTGTCACTAGATATAGTTAGTTTTTTATCTTTTGCAGCTTCAACACGACCTACTATCTGAGCATCGACATTAAAGGATTTAGAAATTTCAATGATTTCTTCAGCGATTTCAGGAGAAACATATAATTCCATACGATGTCCCATATTGAAAACTTGATACATTTCCTTCCAGTCGGTGCCCGAATTTTCCTGTATTAATTTAAACAAGGGAGGGATAGGGAATAAATTATCCTTGATAATATGATTTTCACTAATAAAATGTAAAATTTTAGTTTGTGCTCCACCACTACAATGTACCATACCATGAATAGTGTCACTATTGTATTTTTCTAAAATCTTTTTGATAATTGGGGCGTAAGTACGAGTAGGGGATAAGACTAGTTTCCCTGCATCAATAGGAGAGCCTTCAATAGTATCAGTAAGTTTTGTTTTTCCAGAGTATACGAGATCTTCAGGAACAGAAGGATCAAAGCTTTCAGGGTACTTTTCTGCTAAGTATTTATCAAAAACATCATGGCGAGCAGAAGTTAGACCATTACTTCCCATTCCGCCATTATATTCTTTTTCATAGCTAGCTTGTCCAAAAGATGCTAATCCAACAATAACATCTCCAGCTTTGATATTAGCATTATCGATTACCTGAGATAGTTTCATACGAGCAGTTACAGTCGAATCTACAATGATAGTTCTAACTAAATCACCTACATCAGCGGTTTCGCCACCTGTAGAGTGAATAGTTACTCCATGAGATTTTAAATCCTCTAATAATTCTTCCGTACCATTGATTAAAGCAGCGATAACTTCACCAGGAATCAAATTTTTATTTCGACCAATAGTCGACGAAAGTGTGATGTTATCAGTGGCTCCTACGCATAGCAAATCATCAATATTCATGATTAAAGCGTCTTGTGCTATCCCTTTCCAAACAGAAATATCTCCAGTCTCTTTCCAGTACATATAAGCCAAAGAAGATTTTGTTCCAGCACCATCCGCATGCATTACTAAGCAATGGTCTTCACTACCAGTGAGGTAATCAGGTACTATCTTACAAAAAGCCTTAGGAAATAATCCTTTGTCTATATTCTTTATGGCAGCGTGTACCTCTCCTTTGGAGGCAGAAACACCTCTTTGTGCATATCTCTTACTTACTTCTTGACTCATAATTTTAGAAAATGTCTAGAGTACAAAGATATCAAAAAGCTAAGGTTTAGTTAAATCAAAAAACAGTTAGAAATTATTAAAAATAGTATGTAGGAAAAATCTCTTAAAATCAGTGTATTATGTTTTTTTTGTGTCATTTGTTAGTTATATGTGTTTTTAGGCTAAAAGTGGTATGTGAGTATACTGTTTTGCTATTTTCTTAGTTATGTTTAAAAAACTCTTACTAACTATAACTTACTAGATCGTGATAAAACGCTCAAAATTCACATTTAAATTACTCTTGTTTATTTGTTTGGCGAGTAATGCTCAAACTCCCCCCGATTTTGATGGTGATGGTATTTCAGATGCTGATGAGGCAGGTACCTGTGCTCTTTTTGGAATTAACCAAACAGAATCTACCCCAATAACCGATATTGATTTTGGAACTGTAATGGGACCTTTACCTGAAATGACAGCATTAAGTGATCCAAACGTAAATTCTAACTATAATTTTGTTAATCTACCTCCACTTGATGGTGAGTACGCTGTAGCAACATCTACCTTTTTTAATACAGGAAGGCCTTTTATTACTTCATTTATAGCTACTAATGCCAATAATGACTGGGATGGTGATAATACCACTGATGGTAGATACTTAGCTATCAATATAGAGCCTGCCAACGGAGATGAAGTTTACAGACTGGATAATGTCAATGTAATGGCTGGTGTTCGATATGTATTTCGTATTGATATGGTAGGCTTGTGTGAAGATTTAAACCAGGGTTGTGATCGAAATAATATTCCTAGATTAAGATTAGATATACTTCAGGGAGGCATTCCTATAGTTACGCCAATAAACTCTCAGTCTCAAGGGGTTTTAAATAATGATATATGGGTGCCTATAGAATTAGAGTTCGTCCCTCCAGCAACAGGGACTGTTAGTGTGGTATTAACAAATTCACAAAGCTTAAAAGATGGAGGAAATGATATTGGTATTGATAATATACGTGTTTCTCCATTAAGTTGTGATTTTGATAGAGATGGTATTCCTAATTTTATGGATATTGATAGTGATAACGATGGTATTTTAGATGAAGTTGAAGGAGGTGTTTTAAATTCAGATACTGATGGTTTACCAAATTTTCTTGATATTGATAGTGATAATGATGGAATACCAGATAATATAGAAGCACAAGGTACCTTTAATTATATAGCACCTAGTGGGGTCGATTCGGATGGTGATGGTTTAGATGATGCTTATGAAGATCCTTTGGGTAATGGGGTTAAGGGGCTTACGCCTATTATGACAAATGGTACTAATCCAGATTATTTAACAGGAAACATAGATGGTGATTGTTTGTCAGATATGATTGAAGCATTCGATATAGATGGTGATGGTATTTCAGATATTGCTCCAGCTCTTACTGATGTAGATCAAGATGGATTAGATGATGCTTTCGATACGTTTAGGGATAATCCTTTAAGTATTAGTAGTCTGCCTCCTATCGATGCATATATTACAAACCCTACCAATAGGGGGGTATTAGCTAGAAATTTTCCGAATATATACGATACAGATGGAAGTGCTAATGACGAACCTGATTTCAGAGAAGAGCTGAAAATGGTAAATGATATGGTTGAAATTGATATTTGTGGAGAAACTACTCCAATAGATTTATTATCAAGTTTTGATGTGACTACTAGTACAAGTTCCTTTTTTGGAATTAATATTAATGGGGGTATTTGGACAGGTTCTACAGGTGCACCTGCGCTTAGTGGAGGAGATCTAGGAACTTTCGATCCTCCTGCTACCTTTAATGCTTACCCTGTTACTTATACTTACACTCTAAGGCCAAATATACTAGGTTGCTCAGATAGAATAGGGACTATTGTTCTTGATAAAACCGCAGCACCAGCACTTGGAGTATCAAATGAAACTGTCAATATTTGTGCTGACGATACGACTCCTTTTGCTATAATATCGAATTTTTCGACACGTCCTACTGCAGGCGGTGTTTGGATAGGTCCAGATGATACCACTTTTAGTACCGATGAAGATGTAATGTTTGATCCAGCTTCTATTACAACAAATCCCTTTGGTATTTATACTTACAGGGTGGGTGCTGGAAATTGTGCAGATGAAGCAACTATAATTATAAATCAAATAGCGCCTGATGCAGGTAGTAATGGTGTAGATCAAGAATTTTGTATAATAGAGACAAATCCGGTAATACTTCTAAATTTATTAGGAGGGACACCTGATAATACAGGGAATTGGGAGGACCCGAATGGTTTTGGAATTGGAGTAGGAGATGCTGCTGCCATCAACCCGAGTATAGCTGCCTCTGGTGTATATACTTATACGATTACAGAAACAGCCACTTCGTCTTTAGGGGTGATTACTACATGTAGTAGTGTCTCTACCGTACAAATAACTATTGTCCCTACGCCTACAATAGATTTAATACCAGGTTCTTTTGTTTGTGACCTTACAGCAGGTACTTATAGTGTAGGTTATACAACTACGGGTACAGGTTCTATATCAGTTGTGCCTTCGGCACCAGTAATTGATAATGTGTTACAAATAATTTCAGGTATACCGATAGATCAAGGATTAACAGTTACTTATGAGAATAGAGGTGGGTGCTCGGATAGTGAAAGTTTTGTTGCCCCTAGTTCTACTCCCGTTGATTTAATAACAAACGGATCATTGTGTATAGATAATAATGGTATTCCTATCTCAGGTAGTGAAGTACAGATTTTATCAGGACTTCCAGCTACTGATTTTAGCTTTAACTGGAGTGCTAATGGTAGTGCGCTACCTTTTACGACTCCAAATATTACGGCGACTGAGCCCGGTACATATACATTAACATATATAGAGTCGGGAGTTCCTTTCAAGTGTCCTAGAGAGGCTTCTATAACGATAGATACTACCTTAGGTTTAGGTGATATAACAGTAGATACAGGTGATGTATTATTGTCTGATAATTTTACTGTTACAGTGAATACTACTGGAGACGGTATTTTGAGTTATGAATTAGTAAATAGTGTAACAGGAGAGACATTAAATCAAATGGATGATGTGTTTGTCGATTTAAAACCTGGAGGTTATACAGTAACGGTAACAGACAATACTTGTGGTTTGCAAGATGAAATTAGTTTTTTCTTAGTTGGGTTTAATCCATTTTTCACCCCTAATGGTGATGGTATTAATGATACTTGGAATTTGATTATAGAGGATACAAGATTACAAGATATGGAACTTGAAGTTTTTGTTTTTGATAGATATGGAAGAATACTTCAGCAGTTTGATCCTAAAAATAGTGAAGGGTTTGATGGTAAGTATAGAGGGAAGCTTTTGCCTGCTAATGATTATTGGTTTTTGGTAAAAGAGAACTCTAATGGAGGAGAATTTAGAAGTCATTTCACTTTAAGAAGATAATTTTTATGATAACTACAATAAAAATAAAACTAAGCGTATTCTTTTTTGTAATATTCTATTCTAGTCAAATATTTAGCCAAGAAGGATTACCTATATATACAGATTACCTTACAGATAACTATTATTTGATACACCCTTCCATGGCCGGAGCAAAGGATTGTAGTCAAGTAAGAATAACGGGTAGGCAAAATTGGGGGGGCGTAGAAGATGCTCCTGGTTTATTTACAGCTGCTTATAATACAAAGCTTAGTGTGAATTCTGCTTTTGGAGCAAATGGTTTTACTGATAGAAATGGGTTCACTTCTCAAAATGGAGTATACTTAACTTATGCCTATCATATTAATTTATCACCTGATAATAGATTGAAGCGTTTGTCTTTTGGTATAAGTCCAGGTGTTTTGCAGTATAGTTTAGATCGAAGCTCTTTTAATAATGTCAATGATCCTATTATAAATGATAGTAGGAATAATCAATTAGAGTTTAATATGGATTTAGGGATGTCTTACCATATTAATAATTTATATTTTATAGGAACTCTTAAAAATGCTCTTAAAAATCAAGGATTTAATACCGATATTGATAGAACTGTAAATATTCGAAATATATTAATTAGTGCAGGGTACACCTATAAAGTAAGAAATAAACCATTTGCGATTGAACCTTCTTTCCTTTATAGTAATAGATTAGGGATAGATCAATCTTTTGTTGATCTTAATGCTAAATTATATTATGATCTTCCTTTAGGGAAATTATGGGGAGGAGTTTCGTATAGGGTAGCCTTAGATAAACAAGAGTTTGTTTCTTCTCAAAGTAATCGCTTGGTGAGTTTAGATGGGCTAAAGCAATGGAGTCCGTTTGTGGGGCTTAATTTTCAGAAGTTTATGGTAGCTTATACATACACAGCACAGAGTAATAGTGAGGTTTTCGTAAATCAAGGATTCCATCAAATAACCTTGGGGGCTAATTTTAACTGTAAGGTGCGTAAAAAGAAAGGAAGATTTAGTTGTTATTGCCCAGCAATTCGATAATAAATACAGACAAAAATAAAAAAGCGAAAGATTATATAATCTTTCGCTTCTTAGGGGTGGAAGACCGGGTTCGAACCGGCGACTTTCGGTACCACAAACCGACGCTCTAACCAGCTGAGCTACAACCACCATTTAATTGGACGGCAAAAATATATTAAACTAGTGTAATTGCCAAATAAAAACGCAAAAAAAATACATTTATTTTTTAATGAGTTTATTTTAAGTCAAATAAAGAATCAACAGCAGGGTAGCGTTCTACATTAAAGCCTTCCGCATGATCAACACCGATTAATCTTCCAAGGTCTTTAGCACGATAAGTGACACTTTCTAGGAAGTTGAGATTAGAAATTGGGGTTTTTGGTAAATTAGAATGTTCATCTTGAAAAAACTGAGTGGTGTATGCCAAAACTGATTTTTCTTTGATTTCCATGTAGCCAGAAATATCTACAACAAAATCTGGCTGTAAATCTTTCCATTGAATATAATGATATACCTGTTTAGGCCTCCATTGTTTTTGTGATTTCCCGTCTATTTTCGTTTCAATACGAAGTAATCCACTAAGAAAACAAGCATCGGAAACTAGTTTGCTTCCTTTTCCATGGTCAATATGTCGATCGTCAATAGCATTACATAATACGATTTCAGGTTGGTATTGTCTTATTTTTTTAATGATTTCTAGTTGGTGATTTTCATCATTGATAAAAAAGCCATCTCTAAATTTTAAATTTTCCCTAACACTTACACCAAGTATTTTAGCGGCATTAGCGGCTTCTATATCTCTAATTTCAGCAGAACCGCGAGAGCCTAACTCACCACGAGTTAAATCTATGATTCCAACTTTCTTTCCGTTAGCAATCTCTTTAGCTATTGTTCCTGCACAAGATAATTCTACATCATCAGGATGTGCCCCAAAAGCAAGTATATCTAGTTTCATATGTTTCATTCAGTATTAAAGATTTAAAATCTATATGTGTACAAATCTTAAATTTTAGGTTTAGAAGTAGACGTTTTCAAATGTAATAAATTACGATACATAACATTGGGTTTAATATTTAATATTGAAGCCAATGGACTATAACTTTAACTTATCGCTAAATAATAATTAAAGATTCTCGCAGTAATTAATAGACAGAACTTACGCTTATATTTGCACCTATATTTAATAATCTAAAATTTAAAATCATGGCATTTGTAGGAAAAAAATTCCCAAACTTAAGCGTTGATGCAATGAACGACTTAGGAGATACTTTTAAAATTAATGTTTTAGAAGAAGCTCAAAAGAATAATAAGAAAGTGGTATTATTTTGGTACCCTAAGGATTTTACATTTGTTTGTCCTACTGAATTACATGCTTTTCAAGAAGCTGTAGCTGAATTCGAAAAGAGAAATACTATTGTAATTGGTGCATCTTGTGATACTCCAGAAGTTCACTTTGCATGGTTAAGTACATCAAAAGATAACGGTGGAATCGAAGGTGTTACATACCCAATTTTAGCAGATAGTAACCGTAACTTATCTAGCCAATTAGGGATCTTAGATATTACTAATGAGTCTTATGACGAAGCTACAGGTGTTGTATTGGTAGAAGGAGATAACGTAACTTACCGTGCGACTTACTTGATCGATGAAGAAGGAACAGTATTCCATGAAGGAATTAATCATATGCCTGTTGGTCGTAATGTAGGAGAGTTTTTACGTTTGATCGATGCTTATGCTCACGTACAAAAACATGGTGAGGTTTGTCCTGCAAACTGGGAAGAAGGTAAAGATGCAATGTCTCCTAATGCAAAAGGAACTGCTGAGTACTTATCTAAGCACTAAATAAAATAAACCTTATAGGTTAAAACCTTTCTCGATTTTGCGGTATTCGCATCGAGAAAGGTTTTTTTGTTAACATATTTTTAATGGTTATTTAGGAAAAGCATTAAATACTAGTAATATGAATATGTTAATTTTGCAGTCAAAGCTCAGTATATGTTCGTACGATTGCATTCTTCTTTTCGATTAAATAATAAAAGCTATACAATAGATACTTTAGAGAAGTATGCACATTCTTTAGTTAGGTCAGGAGAGATTCATGAAGTAGAAATAGGTGATTTTTTATTAGACTGGTTAGACGAAGAAGATACTATAGAAGCCAGTACTTCAGGTTCTACAGGTGCTCCTAAATCTATGGATCTTAGTAAAGAGTATATGATCAATAGTGCTAAAGCTACTGGTACATTCTTTAAATTACCACAAGATACAAGTGCTTTACTTTGTTTATCTGCAAAATATATTGCAGGAAAGATGATGTTGGTTCGAGCTATGGTATTAGGGTGGAGATTAGATTTTATAGCACCAAAATCTAATCCCTTAGATGAATTGTTTAAACAATATGATTTTTGTGCAATGGTACCTTTTCAGTTAGATAATTCGATTAACAGATTACATCTTATTAAGAAATTAATCGTTGGAGGAGGTCAAATACCTGGGCACCTTGTGGCAATGGTACAAGGAATAGAAACTAAAATTTATGAGACCTATGGGATGACAGAGACTGTTACTCATGTAGCTGCTAGACGCGTAAATTCTAAAAAGAGATCAGCTGATCAAACGTATTTTAAGGCTTTGCCTCAGGTTGTGCTGTCAACAGACGATAGAAATTGTTTAGTGATCAAGGCACCAATGGTTGTTGAAGGAAGTATTGTAACTAACGATATTGTTGATTTAATGTCCTATAAAAAGTTTAATTGGAAAGGCAGAATCGATAATGTAATTAATTCAGGAGGAATTAAAATACATCCAGAAGAATTAGAAAGAAAACTACAATTAGTAATCAGAGAACGTTTCTTTGTGGCTTCAATTCCACATGAATCTTTAGGGCAACAATTAATTTTAATAGTAGAAAATTACACAGATATAGTAAATACAGCTGTGTTGATGAATAAAATAAAAGTATTAGAAGGAATTCATAAATATGAAATTCCTAAGCAGATATTTTTGTTGAAGACCTTTATAGAAACACCAACGGGTAAAGTACATCGAACTAAAAACTTGCAAAGACTACACGAGAATACGTTAATAAATCTTTAGTAATCCCTTAAGATAGCTTTTAAGTTTTAACTACATTTGTAAGTAATACGGGACTTATTCCATAATTACTATGAGTCAAAGGGTACTTCTAGCTTCAAATGAAGTTCATATCATACTACATCGATTAGCTTGTCAGTTAATTGAAAATCACGGATTTTTTGAAAATACAGTGTTAATTGGGTTACAACCAAGAGGTGCTTTTGTAGCTGAGCGACTTTCAAAAATTTTGAAAGAAGATTATGGTGTGCAAAACTTAAAATTAGGATTGTTAGATATAACTTTCTTTCGAGATGATTTTAGACGAACAGTAAATCCATTAGAAGCAAATAAGACTTCTATCGATTTTATTGTAGAAGATAAAAATGTTGTGTTTATTGATGATGTCTTGTATACAGGAAGAAGTATACGGGCAGCACTCACAGCAATACAGTCTTTTGGAAGGCCTGCAAATGTAGAATTATTGACGTTAATTGATCGTCGTTTTAGCAGACATTTGCCTATACAACCAAATTATAGAGGAAGACAAGTAGATGCCATTAATGAAGAACGAGTAGTGGTGCATTGGGAAGAGAATGATGCAGAAGATGCAGTGTATTTAATAAATAAATAAGAGTGAAATCCAATGAGTGAATTAAGTGTTTCTCATCTTTTAGGAATAAAATATATTACAGAAAAAGATATTCAGTTGATCTTTGAGACGGCCGATCATTTTAAAGAAGTTATTCAGCGTCCAATTAAAAAAGTACCTTCTTTAAGAGATATAACGATTGCAAATCTTTTTTTTGAAAATAGTACGCGTACAAGATTATCTTTCGAACTAGCGGAGAAACGTTTATCGGCAGATGTGGTCAACTTTTCTGCGGCATCCTCTTCAGTTAAAAAAGGAGAAACGCTTATAGATACTGTAAATAACATCCTTGCAATGAAGGTAGATATGGTAGTCATGCGTCATCCCAATCCTGGGGCAGGTGTGTTTTTGTCAAAACATATCAATGCTGCGATAGTAAATGCAGGTGATGGTACACATGAGCATCCGACACAAGCTTTGTTAGATTCGTATTCGATTAGAGAACGTTTGGGAGATGTAGCAGGAAAAAAAGTCGTGATAGTTGGGGATATACTACATTCGCGTGTAGCTTTATCTAATATTTATGCATTAAAGCTACAAGGTGCTGAAGTAATGGTTTGTGGTCCCAAGACATTAATACCTAAGCATATCAATGAGCTAGGAGTTAAAGTTTCTCATAATCTTAAAGAAGCCTTAAATTGGTGTGATGTAGCAAATATGTTAAGGGTTCAAAACGAACGTATGGATATATCGTATTTTCCGAGTACAAGAGAATATGCTCAGCAATACGGTGTCACAAAAACATTATTAGAGCGTCTTGATAAAGAAATAGTGATTATGCACCCAGGACCTATTAATAGAGGGGTGGAAATTACAAGTGAGGTTGCCGATTCAAATCAAGCTATAATATTAGATCAAGTAGAAAATGGAGTAGCTGTTCGAATGGCAGTGATTTATTTATTAGCTTCTAAAATAAAATAAACTATGGTCATCAATCAAGTAGGGTCTACTACGGTAGCCACTCAAGAAAAGAAAACAATTAAAGAGTTTGTAGAAGCTTTTAAATTAGAGTATCCTAAGTTTGAGCAAAACAATATTATTGTGAATCTATTTTCTTTAGACGGATTGAAAGTAGATGATATTTTGCCTTTTAGATCTATTTCAGATTCGCATAAAACTACATACCATTCTTTTGTAATTGTAAATGGGAAATTGAATTTTGATGAAATACCACCAGGTTTGGATGTAGCACCGACACTTCAAGAAGCTCATGATTTAATTGAGATGGAAGAAATAGAGAGAGACTTAGGATTTTAGTAAAGAACCTATGAAATTACATATTCTAGGATGTTATTCGGCTACGCCAAGAATACTAATCAATCCCACATCTCAAGTACTAGATGTAAATAATCACCTTTTTTTGATTGATTGTGGAGAAGGCACACAAGTAGAATTGCGTAGGCATAAGATAAAATTCTTTAGAATAAAACATATTTTCATTTCACACCTTCATGGAGATCATGTCTATGGTCTTATAGGATTGGTATCGAGTTTTAAAATGTTGAAAAGGGAGGCTCCTTTACATATTTATGGGCCTAAAGGAATCAAAGATTTTATTACAGTTCAATTGAAATTATCTAATTCTTGGACTGATTATCCATTGCATTTTCATGAATTAACTAGTAAAGAGCCTGAAGTTATATTTGAAGATGAAAAGGCTCGAGTAACAACCATACCATTACAACATCGTATTTATTGCAACGGCTTTTTATTTGAAGAGGCACCAAAAGATAGGAAGTTAAATCTAGGGGCTGCACTAAATATGGATGTGCCGAAAGCATATTTCAATAGTATAAAGAAGGGTAAAGATTATAAAAGAGACGATGGAACGATAATACCAAATGAAGTTTTAACTTTTGAGCCAGACCCATCAAAGAGTTATGCTTTTTGTAGTGATACGAAGTATGATGAAGAAAAAGTAATACAAATAAAAAAGGTAACTGCTTTGTATCATGAATCTACTTTTTTAGACAGTCATGAACATCTTTGTGATTTTACTGGTCATTCTACGGCTAAACAAGCGGCAATGATAGCTAAAAAAGCAGAAGTTAAGCAGTTAATTCTAGGGCATTATAGTACAAGGTATGCCGATCCCACAGTTTTTAAAGAAGAAGCAAAGACTATTTTTGAGAATACACACTTGGCTAAAGATGGTAAAGTGTTTGAGTTTTAGAGGTATGTTTTGTAATTAATGCTTAAAGCTAAATAACAGTGTTTCTTTCGATTTGAGGTCTTTTTATCTGGAAGTAGATAAATTGTGAGAAGAAAATTATACACAGCAATTTTAAGATATTTTTTTTGAATATCCGTAATCACTAATAAAAAGAATTACGTCATCCTTAACTCGTTTCAAGATCTTATTAAGGGTGTAAAAATCAGTAGGGTGAGATTCCTTGTCAAGAAAGGAATTACGGAACTTTATATTATATTACTAATTGCGGATGTACATAAATCTTTTCTAAAAGCCTTGTAAAACCATAGGGTTTCAGTTAAAATGTTTGTAATTTTAGGTGATGAAAAATAATTTAACCGATTATAGAAAATCATATGATAAATATGTTTTAGAGGAATCTAATCTAAAAAAAGATCCTTTAGAAATATTTAGAGAGTGGTTTCGGCAAGTTGAAGCAGCAGGAGGGGTAGAAGAGGCTAATGCAATGACTATATCTTCAATTGGATTGGATGGTTTCCCTAAATCGAGAGTGGTTCTTTTAAAAAAATATAGCGAAGAAGGTTTTGTGTTTTACACAAATTATTATTCAGAAAAAGGGAAAGCGATACTTCAAAACCCTAAAGTATGTTTGTCTTTTTTTTGGCCAAATCTGGAGCGTCAAGTAATTATAAAAGGAGAAGCAATTAAAGAAAGCGAAGAGCTTAGTACTCGATATTTTCATTCTCGTCCTAGAGGTAGTCAATTAGGGGCTTGGGCTTCTTTTCAAAGTGAAGTTATTGGTGGTAGATCTATTTTAGAGGTTCAATTAAAAGATTTAGAAGAAAAATATAAAGATGAATCTATTATTCCTAAGCCACCACATTGGGGAGGCTTTGTGGTTATACCTACCTCGATAGAATTTTGGCAAGGAAGACCAAATAGACTACATGATAGAATATTATTTTCAAAGAATGACCAGAGTTGGAAAATAGACAGGTTAAGTCCTTGAAATCATAAGATAAATCTTTAAAATATTCGGAAATCTAAAATGTTTATATGAAAACCATATATTTTGTGAGACATGCAAAGTCTTCGTGGAATGAATCAGTCAATGATAAAGAGCGAGGTTTGAATGAAAGAGGTTATTCTGATGCTAAACTAATTGCTGAGGCTTTTCAAAAAGAATCATTGAAATTAGATAAGATTTTTTGTAGTACAGCCAAACGTGCTGAAATTACGTGTTCTATAATTTCATATGCTTTAGGTTTTGATAACCGAGATATAAAATATGATGACGATTTATATAGTTTTGATGGAAGAGATATTTTAGAGTACATTAAAAAAATATCAAATGATCTTGATACCATCATGCTGTTTGGTCATAACCCTGCATTTACGGGATTAGTAAATGCTTTCGGAGATCAGATTGTTCAAAACATACCAACATGTGGAGTGATTGGGATTACATTCAATATAAATTCATGGTTAGATTTTGCTCAAGGGAAAACCATTCTTAAATTAGTTCCCAAAGACTTTAAATAGTGTCTAAAAATTATGCCTAAAAACCCATATCAATATATTAATAGAGATCTTAGCTGGCTGCAGTTTAATGCACGTGTCTTACAAGAAGCAGCGGATGAATCAGTACCATTGTTAGAACGGTTACGTTTTATAGGTATATTTTCAAATAATCTAGATGAATTTTTTAGAGTTAGATATGCTGCAGTGCAACGAATTGTAATTGCAGGTAAAACAGGAAAAAGAGCTTTGTATGGTAAAGAGGCTCGTCTATTACTTGAAGAGATTACAAATATTGTGATTGAGCAGCAATCTAAAAGTCAGCAAATCATTCGCCATATTCAAGAGGAATTAGAAAAGCATGGTATACATATTATAAAAGAACATCAAGTAAAGTCAAGTCAACATGATTATTTAAAGGCATTTTTTAAAGAAAAGGTGCGGCCCTTGTTGATGACGTTTATGCTAGATGAATTTGATAAATTCCCTCATTTAAAAGATAAAGCTGCTTATTTAGCGGTTAAATTAACTTTAGATGAAGATACTTTAGATATTGAAGATAAAGAAGTTAATAATAAAATATTTGCTTTAATAGAGATTCCTACT
The DNA here is from genome assembly GCA_947493035.1 of uncultured Aquimarina sp. GTDB lineage: Bacteria > Bacteroidota > Bacteroidia > Flavobacteriales > Flavobacteriaceae > Aquimarina. The sequence goes on along the minus strand of CANLOW010000003.1, from coordinate 232,493 downwards.
ACGATCAATAGATTTGTAGTGCTTCCGAAAGAAGAAGATGGCAGTCAGTCAGTGATTTTGATTGATGATCTAATTCGTTACTGTATGGAAGAAATCTTCAATATTTTCGAATACGTAGATTGTACCGCACATATGGTCAAGATCACAAGGGATGCTGAATTAGATATTGATAATGATTTTAAGAAAAGTTTTATAGAGAAAATATCTAAAAGTGTTCACTTAAGAAGAGATGGAAACCCTGTTCGTTTTGTTTATGATCAGAATATAGATGAAGAAACGTTACAATTTTTATTACACAAGTTAGAAATTGATGAAACGGATAGTATAATCCCTGGGGGAAGGTATCATAATAGGAGGGATTACATGAATTTCCCAACTTTGGGTCATGAAGAACTTACCTATCCAAGATTAAGACCATTATCTGTAAAAGGGTTAGAGACTTCGGGTAGTATTTTTAAAACAATTGCTCATAAGGATTATTTGATTTATACACCTTACCAAAGTTTCTCGTATTTAATTAATTTTCTTAGAGAAGCAGCAATAGATCCTAAAGTTAGAACTATAAAGATTACTATATATAGGCTTTCGAGTATTTCTCAAGTGGCAAATGCTTTAATCAATGCAGCGAAGAATGGGAAAAAAGTTACCGTACAGATTGAATTGAGAGCTCGTTTTGATGAAGAGAATAACATCAAATATGCTGAGATAATGCAAGAAGAAGGGATCAAGCTTGTGTTTGGAGTACCAGGATTAAAAGTGCATTCGAAAATATGTATGGTCGAACGTAATGAAAATGGAAAGGTTAAGCGTTATGGATTTATAAGTACCGGAAATTTTAATGAATCTACAGCAAAGGTTTATACAGATTATACGTTGTTTACGAGTAACACAGCGATTTTGAAGGATTTAAATAAAGTATTTAATTTTTTTGAAATAAATTATAAGGTAAGTAGTTATAAGCATCTTGTTATTTCTCCTCATTATTCAAGAAAAAGTTTCTTTAAATTAATTGATAAAGAAGTTGAGAATAAATTAGCAGGACGTGATGCTTATATTCGAATTAAATTGAACAGCCTTACTGATTACGATATGATCGATAAACTTTACGAAGCAAGTAATGCAGGGGTAAGGATAGATTTAATTATTCGAGGCATGTGTTGCTTGATTCCTGGAGTGAAAGGGATGAGTGAAAATATTAAAGTAATCAGTATTATAGATAAGTTTTTAGAGCATCCTAGGTTGTTTATCTTTAGCAATAATGGAGATCCGAAAATATTCATTTCTTCAGCAGATTGGATGACAAGGAATTTAGATCGACGTGTTGAGGTAGGTTGTCCTATTTTTGATAATAATGTAAAAAAGCAATTGATAGATACTTTTGAAATTTGTTGGAAGGATAATGTTAAAGCTAGAGTTTTGGATGAAGATCAGGCTAATAATTATGTTTCTAACGATGAGGTTTATAATCGATCTCAAGTTTCATTATATGAATATTACAAGAATTTAAGTTAGAGTGTATTTTGATAGATATTAGAAAGTACGGAGCTATAGACATAGGTTCGAATGCGGTAAGGCTTCTGATTGGTTCAGTAACATCTAAAGAAGGAGAGAAGCCTAGATTTAAGAAGACAAGCTTAGTTCGAGTACCTATACGTTTAGGAGCAGATGTTTTTTTAGAAAATAAAGTTTCTGAGAAAAACGCAAAACGTTTAGTAGATACGATGAAATCTTATGCGTTGTTGATGAAAACACATGGAGTTAAAAGTTATAGAGCTTGTGCTACATCAGCTATGCGTAATGCCGAAAATGGAATTTCAATAGTGAAAAAAGTAGCTGAAGAGTCAGGTATTGATATTGAAATTATTGATGGTAATGATGAGGCTTCAATTATTGCAATGACAGATTTGCATGAGCTTACCAGTAGAGATCAAGATTATCTTTATGTAGATGTGGGTGGAGGAAGTACTGAATTTACGGTTTATCATGAAGGTGCTAAAGTGGCCTCCAAGTCTTTTCAGTTAGGAACAGTAAGGTTGTTAAATAATTTGGTACCTGATTCACGATGGGAGGAAGTTAAGTCTTGGATACAAAAACATACCTCAGATTTTGATAGTATTGCTTTGATAGGGTCAGGAGGAAATATTAATAATATTTTCAAGACAAGTGGTACCTCTAGTGGCAAACCTCTAACATATATGTATTTGGTCGAATATTACAAGAAATTAAGGTCGTTAACTTACGAGGAAAGGATTTGGCAATTAAATTTGAACTTTGATAGAGCAGATGTAATTGTACCTGCTGCGGAAATTTTCCTTTTTGCAATGAAGTGGAGTCAGGCTCAGAATATTTATGTACCAAAAATAGGATTAGCAGATGGTATTATCAAGTCGCTTTATCGTTTAGATAAATTGTAGGTTGCCTATATTTATCTGTATTTCAGTATGTTATATCGCAAAAAATAAGTAATTTTAACTTGTAAAGGTTTGATTTAGAACCTTTTTGTAAGAAATGTAGTAAAATTGCACAACGCAAAATATTTAATGATGGTAAGAAAAATACTTTTTGTTTTAGTAAGCCTATTTTTTTTAGGGCAATCTTTACAAGCTCAAGAAGAGCATAGATATGGATTTCGATTAGGAGCAAATTATAGTGAATTAGACTTTGATGATGGGGCCTCAGGAGTTTTAGGAGGAGATAATGATGCCAGAATAGGTTTTGTGGCAGGTTTTTTTGCACAATACTTTTTGTCAGAAAAATGGTCCATCCAACCAGAGTTGCAATATTCAGCTCAAGGAGAACGTACTAAAGTGAAAGGTGTAAATACTGGTGCAGTAGGAAGCGATTCTGAAGATCGTTTGAAAATGAATATGTTGCAACTGCCAGTTTTTTTGAATTTGCATCTAAGGAAATTAAATCTTTCTGTTGGACCTCAGGTAGGTATTCGCATATGGGAATGGGAAAGACAAGATAATTATGAAACATTTCAGTTTTCAGTAACAGGAGGTGTTGGATATGATATCACAGATAATATTGGAGTTAACCTAAGAGCTGCTTATGGATTAACAGATGCACTAGATGCAAGTAGAATTGAGGGGAATAACTTTACAGCGACTGCTGTAAACCATTACTTGCAATTATCTTTGTCATATAGAATGTAAGCTTTACATTTTTAATAATCAAGGGGTCACTTTTATAGTGACTTTTTTTATTCTAGAAGAGTCTAATACTTCTAGGATTATTTACTTTTTCTTGAGTTTAGTGTCTTTATATTTAGGTTAATTAAATAGATAATAGAGTAACAACATATGCATGTTAAGGTTTGTCTATAACATTTAAAGAGCTATATTTGGCGTCGATTATATATGGTTTAATATTGTAGTGTAAATGAAAATATTAGTAACAGGAGCAGCAGGATTTATTGGTTATCATTTAGTAATTAAGTTATTAAAAAATAATCATGAAGTTGTTGGTATAGATAATTTGAATGATTATTACGATGTTAACTTAAAACTTGATAGGCTTAAAGAATTAGGTGTTAGTAATCAAGGGGATTTAGAAATGTTAAATGCTAGTGTTAGTAAATCCAATTTTAAATTCCAAAAGTTAGATTTAGTAGACTACAAAGGGTTAGATGATCTTTTTAAAAATGAAAATTTTGATTTTGTTGTAAATCTTGCAGCTCAAGCAGGTGTTAGATATTCATTAGAGAATCCACATTCATATGTGCAATCTAATCTTGTAGGTTTTGTTAATATTTTAGAATGCTGTAGACATCATTCTATTAAACATTTAGTTTACGCATCAAGTTCATCAGTATATGGTGCAAATGCGAAAGTTCCATTTTCAGAGGAAGATAGAGTGGATCACCCTGTAAGCCTGTATGCTGCAACGAAAAAGAGTAACGAGTTAATGGCGCATACATATAGCCATTTATATAAAATACCAACAACAGGATTAAGATTCTTTACTGTTTATGGCCCTTGGGGTAGGCCAGATATGGCTCCAATATTATTTGCAAGCGCTATTAGTGAAAATAGACCAATCAAGGTTTTTAATCATGGCGATATGCAACGTGATTTTACATATATAGATGATATAATTTCAGGTATAGAAATAGTTATAGCTAATATCCCTTCAGAAAAAAATAATACCCCTCCTTTTGAAATAAATAATATAGGAAATGGTAGCCCCGTATCTTTAATGGATTTTATTACAGCAATGGAAGATAGTTTAGGGGTTGAAGCGGAAAAGAATTTTATGGATATTCAACCGGGTGATGTTCCTAGAACTTGGGCGGATACTTCTCATTTGAAAAATAAAGGTTATCAGAGTACTACATCTGTAAAGGAAGGGGTTCAGAAATTTGTTGAGTGGTATAAAACATATTATAAATAGACCTAACTAGATAATTAGATGATAAAAAATATTTGTTGTATTGGTGCGGGTTATGTTGGAGGTCCAACCATGGCAGTGATTGCACTAAAAAGTCCACACATAAAAGTTACAGTAGTAGATTTAAATCAAGAGAGAATTGATGCTTGGAATGGAGAAGATTTTGAAAAGCTTCCTATTTATGAACCGGGTTTAGCAGAGGTAGTAGAAAAATGTAGAGGGAGGAATTTATTCTTTTCAACAGATGTAGATAAAGCAATTGATGAAGCAGATGCTATTTTTATATCTGTAAATACTCCTACAAAAACCTATGGAGTAGGAAAGGGAATGGCAGCAGATTTGAAATATATTGAATTATGTGCTAGGCAAATAGCAAGAGTAGCTACTTCTGATAAAATTGTAATAGAGAAGTCAACATTACCAGTTAGAACTGCTGAAGCTATTGTTAATATTTTGAAAAACACAGGAAATGGGGTAGATTTTCAGATACTTTCAAATCCTGAGTTTTTAGCGGAAGGAACAGCAGTTGCTGATTTAATGAACCCAGATAGGGTGTTAATAGGTGGAGAGCAAACAGAAAATGGTAAAAAAGCTGCTCAACAGCTAGTTGATGTATATAAAAATTGGGTGCCTGAAGCTAATATTTTAACTACTAATGTTTGGTCTTCTGAACTGTCAAAATTGACAGCAAATGCTTTCCTAGCTCAAAGAGTTTCTTCAATAAATGCTATGTCTGAATTATGTGAAGTTACTGGCGCAGATGTCGGAGAAGTAGCAAAAGCTATTGGAACAGATTCTAGAATTGGTCCTAAATTTTTAAAAGCTTCTGTTGGGTTTGGAGGTTCTTGTTTTCAAAAAGATATTTTGAATCTTGTCTATATAGCTAAATCATATGGGCTTGATGAAGTTGCCGACTATTGGGAACAGGTAATTATTTTAAATGATCATCAAAAAAGACGTTTTGCATCTAATATTGTGAAAACACTGTTTAATACAGTATCTGGTAAAGAAATCGCGATACTTGGTTGGGCATTTAAGAAAGATACAAACGATACTCGTGAATCAGCAGCTATTTATGTTGCAGATGAATTGCTAAATGAAAGAGCTAGCTTAAAGGTTTATGATCCAAAAGTAAATAAAGAAAGAGTATTTGCTGATTTAAATTATTTAGAATCTAGATCTAAAGAAGAAAATACAGAGCTTGTTAATATAATAGGTGACCCTTACGAGGCTTGTAAAGGGGCTCATGCAATTGCTGTTTTGACAGAATGGGATGAGTTTAAAAGTTTTGATTGGAGAATGATTTATGAAGGTATGAAAAAGCCAGCATTTATATTTGATGGTAGAGCTTTATTAGATTTAGAAGAATTGTCAAAAATAGGTTTTGTGACTTATAGTATAGGTAAAGGAAATTAGATATGCCTAATGTTCAACATGTAATACTAACAGGAGGAGTTGGTAGTAGGTTATGGCCACTTTCTAGAAAAAGTAACCCTAAACAATATATTAAACTGTTTAAGGGAAGATCTTTGTTTGAAATGACCATCAAAAGGAACTTGCAAGTTACTAATGAAGTTATTGTGGTTGGTAATGTAGATAATTACCATCTTAGTAATGAAGCAGTAAGTTCTGTAGGTATTAGTCCTTTAAATATTATTGAAGCTACTCCAAGAAATACAGCTGCTGCTATTGCATTTGCAGCATTTGCAGCAAATGCTGATGATATTTTAGTAGTAACTCCCTCAGATCATATTATTCAAAATGATGAATTATATGAATTAGCGATGAAGGATGCTATAAAATTAGCTAATGAAGGTAATATTGTCACATTTGGTATTAGTCCAACAAAACCAGAAACGGGTTATGGGTATATTGAATTTGACGGAAATGATGTGTTGTCTTTTAGGGAAAAGCCCAATAAGGATACTGCTGAATTTTTCATAGAAAAGGGTAATTTTTTATGGAATAGCGGTATGTTTTGTTTTAGAGCATCTGTTTTACTAGAAGAATTAGAAGCATTTGAGCCAGAGGTTTTTTCTGCATCAAAGAGAGCATGGGATAATGCTGTTGATGGGAAATTGAGTGTTGAAGATTCAAAAAAGATTCCATCGATAAGTATTGATTATGCTGTAATGGAAAGAAGTAAAAAGATTAAGGTAGTTCCTGGAACTTTTGAATGGTCTGATTTAGGATCTTTTGAATCTATTTATGATTATTTGAAATCTATAGGTCATGAGGTAGATGAAAATGGAAATATGATTATTGGTGCAGAAATATATACAGCATTCATAGGCTTGAAAAATACTATTTTTATACATACAAAAGATGCAAACTTAATACTTCAAAAAGAAAAAGCACAAGATGTGAAAAAAATTTATAAGAGTCTAGATAGAGTTAATTCCAGATTAATAGAGTAGATAAAAATTTCAAAAGATCATTGTTTTATTTACTAGTTGAATTGTTTTATGGTCAGTTATGAAGTATTTACTATTCAATTATTTTAAAAAAAATATATAATTAAAAACAATTTATGAAAAAGAATCTTTTTTTAAGTCTCTTTTCTATTGCTATGGTTTCTATAACAGGAATTTTAGTGAATTCTTTTCTTTCAAGAAATCTAAGTTCAGATGATTTTGGGTATTTTTCTACTCTTTTTCTAATTTTATCATTAACTCTATTATTAGATGGTTTTAAACCTATAGTTACATTTTATGTAAGTAAAGAGAAGTATGATACGAGTAACACCTTGTTTGTGTTATCTGTTTTATTATCATTAGTAGGTGGTGTGTTGGCTCTTTTTTATATTGATTATGTTACAGATGATATTAGTCTATTAGATACTTCTTTGATGGTAGCAGCTGTTATATTTAATATTTTGAATTCTTTTTTTTGGGGAGCTTTAGATGGAATTAATAAAGTAGGTATTGCAAAAATGATTAGAGGTGGTATATATTCAGCAATGTATCTAACTATGCTTTTATTAGTTTATTTGGGCTTAGGAGTTACTTATTTTTCTTTTGCGGTATTCTTTTACTTACTGCTTCTACTGCTAGTTTTTTTGTATTTGACACCAAAATCCTTGTATAATAGCTTTTCGTTTAATTCAAATAAAATTAGAGAAGTGTTTAAAACATCTAAAGAGAATTTAGCGTTTAATATGATTATGTCTGTAATGTATGTATTAGATAGAAGTGTGTTGTCTAGGTTAGAAGGACCAGCAAAGCTAGCAACATATTCTTCTCAATACGAATTAGCTACTAGAGCTAATTTATTTGCAAACAATATAGGTCATATCTTATTGCCTTTTTTAGCAAAAGGCAGAGTAGGTAATAAAGAATATAATACGTGGAAACAAATTTTAACTTTTTCATTGATAATGTTTTTTGTTATTACTGCTTTAGTATCATATTTTTCAAAAGATATAATTTTTATTTATCTGGGAAAAGATTATGTAGAATGGAATGATTTGTTAAAGATTGTAATGATAGGTCTATATATAAATTGTTTTGGTATTATTTCTTATTCATTTTTAAGGGCTAGGGGTGATTTTAAGACTTATGTATATTTTTATGGTGCATCATTATTGTTAGGATGTATTTTTGTTTATCCTTTAGTGAAGAACTATTCATTTTATGGTGCAGCTTTGACATATTTGATAGTAAGATTGGGGGATGTTGGAGTATTCTACGTAAGTCTAAAAAAGAAGGATAGGATGGATTTTATTATACTTAGTTTTCCTGTGTTTTTATTTGTAATTAACTATTTCTTTAATGAATTGTATTTTATATATATAATATATCTACTTTTTCTCATTCTATATTATAAATCAAGTTTGTTAATTTTAAAGAAAAAATTCATGAAGAGTTAATTTGATAAGTGATAATATGTATTTAACTATTATACATTATTTAATACCTGTTTTTTTATTAGCAGGTTTTCTTCCTTTTTTTAGTAAAAGAGATAAAGATGTGATGTCAATTATGATAATATCTTTTTTTATTCTTTTTTTACTTTTAAAAAGAGAGCTATCTGCTCCTACAGATTTCGCTAATTATCTTCATATGTATAATCAAACAAATACATTAAAAGATGCACTATCTGTATATCATGAAAATTATACTTTTTCAATATTAATGTACTTAGGAAGATTAGTACAATTGACTCCTGAAACTTTTTTTTATATTCTTCCTTTTCTCTATTTTACTTTCTATTTTTTTGGAGTTAAATATATTTTTAATAGACTAGATTATACTTTGTTAACAATGACACTTTTTGTGCTGTCGACAACTTTTATTTTACTCTATTTAAATGTTATTAGACAAGGATTGGCTTTGTCCCTATATATTTTATCTATAGGAGTGTATTTGAAAAATAAAAAAATACCCTATTTGATATTGATCATGGCGATATTTGCGCATTCATCAATGTTTGTTTTAGTACCTATCTTTTTTTTGTCGGTTTTTTTAATCAAAAAAAGAATCGATCCAAGAAAGGTTTTTTTGCTAACTCTTATTTCTCCAATAATAGGTTTGACTATCGTACCAGTAGTAGTGAAAGTCTTAGGAGGGGCTATTGAAAAATTGCAGTTTTTAAGTGGGTATGAATATGAAAATAAGTTAGTTATTTTTAAAATTATTTTAAGTTATGTTTTTAGTATTTTATCTATGAGGTACGGTACCAAACAAAGTTTATTTAAGAATGATAGATTTAAATTTATTTTTTTTAATTATTGTTTGATCTTAATGATTTGTCTTTTTACTTTTAAATATTTAATAATTTCATCTAGATTTATTTACTTTTTAAATGGTTTGATTCCTCTTTTGATGACTCATATTTTTATAACACCTCTTAAATCTTTTAAAATAAACAAAAGAATTACAATTCTATATCTAGCATATATGTTTTATGGTTTGTTTATTTATAATTTTGAATCAGTAATTAAACAACTTCTAATAATTAATTAAAATAGGATATATTTAAATAATGTCAAAAAATTATTCAATTGTAGAGAGAAAATTAGCTGCTTTTTTTAGAAGATTTCCGACTCTTAAGAAAAAAATAAAATCTAAGTATCAATATTTGAATTACTTGTTCTATCGATCAAAAGATAGAATAATCTCAGATTCTAATTTTATTGAAGTTGAGTATAAAGAAGGTTACGAGACTTTTTTTGGTTACTATGATAAATCTCCAATGAATAGGTCTGAAGATAAAATCCTTTTTCAAGCAACAAAATACCCTACTACAAAGCTACCTAATCCAAACGAACCGATAGCTATTGTAGTTAAATGTAATGAAACAGGTTTAATTGTTTACGAAGATTTAACAAGAGCTTACAATTGGCAACAGGGGGCTAAACCAATGTGGTTAAGCGACAATGAAATAATTTACAATTTTTATGATATTGATGAAGGGGTTTATAAATCAAAAATAGTAAACTTGTCTACTAAACAGGTGAAATTAATTGGTTACCCTAATTATGATGCTACTGCCCAATTTGCATTGACATTAAATTTCGATACACTTAATAAGCTTAGACCTGATTATGGATATAGAGAAGTTGATTCAAGGTTTGTTGATTTGGGGTATGCTAAGGATGGTATTTTTAAGATAGACTTAGAAAATGAAAACAAATTAGAATTAATCATTTCTATTGAAGAATTGTGTAAAATTGATTCAAAAGATTCAATGGCTAAAGCAAAGCATAAAGTTAATCATATAATGTTATCACCTGAGTGTGATAAATTTATATTTCTGCATAGATGGTTTGAGGATGAAAGAAAATTTGATCGATTGTTAGTTTATGATTTATTGACAAGAGAAATTAGAGTGTTATTAGATGATGAGATGGTTAGCCATTGCTTTTGGAAAGATAATAACTCCTTAGTAGCATTTGCAACAACAAAAAAGTTAGGAGATCGCTATTATGAGATTGATTTTTCTAATGATTCTGTAATCGTAAAAGAATTAGAGTTTGAAGGTAGTAATTCTTTAGGTGATGGACATCCAAATGTTTTTAATAAAAAAGAGATGCTTATAGATACCTATCCAGATAGGGCTAGAATGAAGAATTTATATGTCGTGAATCTTGAAACTAGCGAAATTTCTAAAGTTGCATCTTTATTTGAATCCTTTAAATTTAAAGGAGAGACTAGGTGTGATTTACACCCAAGATGGAGTCCTAAAGGGAACTATATCTTTATTGATTCTGTTCACAATAATGAAACTAGAAAATTATATATAAATAAAAGAAATAGTTAAAAAATATTCTATTAAATACAGCAATCTAAATAACATATGAAAACTTCTTGTCTATTATCTTGTTACAAGAATGAAAATTCACTTTTCTTAAAGCAATCTTTAGAAAGTATTCAAAAACAAACTTATAAAGTAGATGAAATAATTTTAGTTGAAGATGGCCCTTTAACTCAAGAATTGTATAATGTTTTGGATTCTTTTAAAAATAAGATTCCTTTGAAAAGGATAAAACTTAATAAGAATATAGGTTTGGCAGGTGCGCTAAATGTTGGTTTAGAGAATAGTATTGGAGATGTTATTTTTAGAATGGATACTGACGATATTTGTGAACCTCAAAGATTTCAAAAACAAATTGAAGTTTTTGAAAAAAACAAAGATTTAGATATAGTTGGTTGTTGGGCTAATGATATTGATCATTTAGGAGGCTTTTTGAAGATTAGAAAAGTTCCTGTTGAAGATGATAGAATTAAAAAATTGATATGGGCTAATCCAATAATTCACCCAGGAGTATCTTTTAGAAAGTCATCAATTGTTAGAATAGGTTCTTATGATCAAACATTAAGAAAAAGGCAAGATTATGAGCTTTGGTTTAGAGCCGTTAAATATGGTTTGAAATTTTATAATGTGCCAGAGCCTTTATTGAATTATAGGTTTACCGATAATTATTATGAGAAAAATTCTTCTAAAGTCGCATGGGCTCATACAAAAGTAGGCTTTAAAGGGTTACTTTCTATTAAGAGTATTTCAGTAATGAGTTACATTGGTGTTGTAGTACCATTATTTAGAAGTTTACTTCCAGATTTTTTATCAAAACGTTTTCATAAATTAATGAATTTGGTTGACCCAAGAAAAAAGGATTAATACAAAATAATAATAAATAGATGTTTTCTGTTATAATTAACAGTCTTCATTATAAAATAAATAAAACAATAGTTAATGAAAACACTAATAATTGGAGGTAGTGGGTTTGTAGGTTCAAGGTTGCTTTCAGAAGTAGATAGAACTAATTTTTTAAACCTAGATAAAAATATAAGCCCTTTTTATAAAGATATTACAATAATTGGTGATATAAGAAATATTTCTGATTTAGAAACAGTATTTAATGACGTTAGTTCTGTCGTATTACTAGCAGCAGAACATCGTGATGATGTTTCTCCCACTTCGTTATATTATGATGTAAATGTTGATGGAACAAGAAACGTTCTTCAGGCTATGGACAAATATGGTGTGAAAACATTATTTTTTACTAGCTCTGTTGCAGTTTATGGGTTAAATAAAGATAATCCAGATGAAAATCATGCGATAGACCCTTTTAATCATTATGGGAAATCAAAATATCAAGCTGAAGAAGTGATTAAAGAGTGGTTTGACAAAGAGCCTGATAGTAAATCAGTAACAATTTTAAGGCCAACAGTAATCTTTGGAGAAAGGAATAGAGGTAATGTTTATAATTTGCTTAGACAAATTTCTTCTGGGAAATTCGCTAATATTGGTAAAGGAAATAATAAAAAATCAATGGCTTATGTTGGAAATGTAGTTGCATTTATTAAACAAGCGATAAGTGATTCTAAGAGGGGGTATGAGGTTTATAATTACGTTGATACACCTGATTTGACGATGAATGAGTTAGTTAGTCAGGTTGAAGAAAGTATTGGTATGAAAGTATTACCAATCAGATTACCATACAGTTTTGCTATGGCAATTGGTTATGTTTTTGATTTGATTTCAAAAATAACAGGTAAGAAAATGACTATTTCTTCTGTTAGAGTCAAGAAGTTTTGTGCAAGAACTCAATTTAATGCATCTAAAGTTAGTAGTGAATTTAACTCGCCATATACATTACAAGAAGGTTTAGATAGAACTTTAAAGCATGAATTTGTTAATAAGCAAAATGATGATGTAGTTTTCTATTCAGAATAATATTGTCATTAACGAATAAATAAATGCAAAAAAAAAAGGTATTATTTTTAATCAATACTGACTGGTTTTTTTTAATGCACAGACTCACGATTGCTCAGTCTTTAGCTAATAAGGATTGTGAAGTTATTATATTAGCTCGTGACACTGGAAAGAAAAAAGAAATAGAAAGTTTAGGTTTTTCTTTTTATGACTTAAATATAGATAGAAAAAGTACTTCTTTTATCAAAGAGATCTTAACTATTCATAAGATTAGAAAGTTTTACAAGGATATTAAGCCAGATGCAATCTATCAAGTTACAATTAAGCCAATTATTTATGGTTCTATAGTAGCTAGATTTTTAAATATACCAACAGTTAATACAGTTTGTGGTCTGGGTTATTCGTTCTCTAAGAATAAATTTTTGAGAGCTTTTGTCACTTACTTGTATCGTTTAGCGCATAAAAAAAAGAATACATTTACTTTTTTCGAAAATAAAGATGATTTAGAGGTTTTTAAAGAGTTTGGTATCTTGAATAAGCTAAATAAATATGATGTTGTTAATGGTGTTGGGGTTAATATATTAAAATATTTCCCAATAGAGAGTAATAGAGTTGACCATAAGGATAAGATAATAGTATTGTTAGCTACAAGACTTTTATGGGATAAAGGAGTAGATGAATTCGTTAGTGCAGCTTATTTGCTTAGAAAAAAGCTTTTTGGTAAAGTATACTTTAAAATTATTGGAATGCTTGATGGGGGTAACCCAGAAGCTATCCCTGAATCGTATTTTGAAAAAATAAAAATATCAGATTATATAGAATGGGAAGGTTTTAAAAGTGAAATGGTAGAACAATACGCGAACTCAGATATAGTTGTTTTGCCATCTTATAGAGAGGGCTTGCCAACAGTTTTGGCAGAGGCTTGTGCTATGGGGAAACCAATAGTTACAGCTAATTCTGTTGGTTGTAAAGAATGTGTTGTAGAAGGAGGTAATGGTTTTAAGGTCCCTGTTAAATCAATAAAAGAGTTAGCAGATGCTATAGAGAAATTAGTTTTGTCAAAAGAATTAAGAAGTGAATTTGGGAAAGCCTCAAGGGGATTAGCCGAAGAGAAATTTGATCAAAATATAATAGTAGATAGATACACTAAAATATTTGAAGAAATTCTAGATATACAATAATGAATTTATCACTTTATATAAATAATAAGAATTATTTGTTTATTGTAATTGTAGTCTTTACATTGATAATAACACTGTTAAATGTTAAAATATTCGATATATTTATTTATGTACTTTATTTAGCCATTTGTTGTGTATCTATATATGGAATGCTTTTTACAGACAAATATTCAATTTCAGTAAACAAAACTTTTCATTTATTTAATTACTTTTTTTTGGGGATAGCTCCTCTAATACAATTTCAGAATAGAGTTTCTTTTCACGGATATAAAGAATTAGATGTTTCTGTTTTTTTGAAATTAGGTTTTATTATATTAATATCTCAAGTTTTTTACATATTTGGTTATTTGTATTTGGCAAAAAAGCTGACTAATTCAAAATTAACATCAATATCAAATACATCACATCATTTCAAAAATAAGAATAGTTTATTTCTTGTTTTATCTTTTTTATCCTTTTTGGTCTTTTTTTGGTTAATAGATTTTGATCTTTTAAGAGTTTTATATTCACCTCTTTATGGATGGAGAAAGAATAGTGTTAAATATGACCTTTTGGGTTATTCATTATTTTTAGTTGTAAGACACATCCCTGTAATTTTATATTGGCATTTTGAATTGTCTAATAAGTCTAACAAAAATGTTTTGATAAAAATATTTTTGTTATTAATGCTTGTATTAACAAATTTTCCGTCTTCTATTACTAGGAGTATGTTAGGATCTTACTATTTGCCTATTATTTTTTTGAATTTTTCTTTATTTCGGAAAGAATATTATTATTTGATTGGTTTCTTGTTAAGTTTTTTTGTCCTTTTTCCGATTCTTAATTTTTTTAGAAATGGAAAAAACACAATTGAATTAGGTGTTGATTTGTTTGTGTCTCCTCACATGGATGCTTTTTATAACTTTGGAGTGTTATATAGTGAAAAAGTAATAACATATGGAAAACAATTTTTAGGCAGCTCTCTTTTCTTTATACCAGAAACTTTATGGCCTAACAGACCTGTTGGAACAGGTCAAATGATTGCAGAAAAAATGAATTTTAATTATACAAATATTGCTTTCCCGTTTTTAGGAGAGGGTTATGCTAATTTTGGACTTTTAGGTGTTTTTATAAGTGTTGTAATTTTAGTCTTCATTAATTGTCTTTTAGATGATATAAGTAGTAAAGAATATCATAATAACTTTCATTGGCTTAAAGTTTTATTTTTATTTTTCCTAGGTTTTGAGTTTTATTTATTAAGAGGGGATTTGTATAGTAGTTTTAAATTAGGTATAAGCTTTTTAATAGCGCTATTTTTTGTAATTTTTATTCAAAAAATCTTTCGAAGATTTATGAATTAGTTTAAATGTGTTTTTTTATATCAAGCAGAGTAATATATTTGCTGCTAATTTAATTAAATCTAAAAAATGGATAATCAGTTAGTGTATTTATTCCTACTGTCTTTTATTGCTTTTGTTTTGTCAATAGCAGTTATTCCACAAATATTAAAAATTGTATTAGGTAAAAAGATTTTTGATAAACCAGGAGGTAGAAAAATTCATAAGAATATTACACCATCCATGGGTGGAATAGGTATCTTTTTTAGTTTTATACTAATAGCTATGTTTACAATACATGAATCTGAAAGATTCATGGGGCAGTATTACTATTTTTCTTTGATTTTATTGTTTTTTACAGGATTAAGAGATGATTTGTTACCTGTGAGATCATTACATAAATTTCTTCTGCAATTTTTAGCTGCACTAG
Source organism: uncultured Aquimarina sp. (assembly GCA_947493035.1). GTDB lineage: Bacteria > Bacteroidota > Bacteroidia > Flavobacteriales > Flavobacteriaceae > Aquimarina. The sequence goes on along the minus strand of CANLOW010000003.1, from coordinate 217,017 downwards.
TAATTGCAGGCTTTTGTGAAATCAGGATAGACTCTTTGTATTCGTTAGATTTTTTATACAATGAAAAGTGGCCAGAATGGTTATCATTTGCCTTCACACTTTTCTTTATTGTTGCTATGACTAATGCTTTTAATTTGATTGATGGAATAGATGGCTTGGCAGGTATAATAGCAACTATATTGGTTACAGTGCTGACGATTTGGTTTTCTATTAATGGGTTTTGGGAATATGCATTCTTATGTGGTATAATGGGAGGTAGTATATTAGGTTTTTTATATTATAATTGGTGTCCGGCTAAGATTTTTATGGGAGATACCGGTTCATTGATTATAGGTTTTTTTTGTTCGTCAATGCTTATCGTATTTCTTAACCTTAACAAAGAAGCAGATTATTCGATAGACAATTCTGTAGCTTTTATTGCCGTATTATTCGCATATCCAATTTATGATATCACCAGAGTATTTTATTTACGAATGAAAAGGAAAAAGTCTCCTTTTTCTCCAGATAAATTACATATACATTTACTACTAAGAAGAATTGGTTTGGAACATTATCAAATAACAATATTAATTGGTTTTTTGAGTTTTCTACTAATAGCGATTTTCTTTATGTTAAATTTTATAGGAATTAACGAATCGCTTACTTTTTTGATAATATCGACTTATTGTATTTTGTTAAATTTTATTCTTCACAGAAAAATTAGCACATTTACAAAGAGTAAAAAGCCAATGAAATTAGGAATGATTGAAAAAAAACAAAACTTTTAAATTAATGCTTTATTTAAATAAGTACTTTAAACCTCTATTTTATTTATTGTCTTTACTAATAATTAGTTGTGCTAGTAAAAAAGATATACTCTATTTCCAAGACATAGAAAATGTAGATATTAATGAAGGAGGTTCTCAGAATATTGTCAGAATAAAACCAAATGATCAGTTATCGATTATAGTTTCATCAGCTGATAGGAAGTCAGCTGTTCCTTTTAATTTGCCAGCTATAGCTGATTTAAATTCAGATATAACTTTAGTTAACGCACAGCAAAGACTTCAGACTTATTTAGTTGATAATAAAGGTAATATAGATTTTCCTGTATTAGGGAGATTAAAATTGTCAGAAAAAACAACTGAAGAGGCGATTTTATTTATAAAAGAAGGGCTAAAGAAATATTTGAATGAACCCATTGTGAATTTAAGGATAAATAACTTCAAGGTTTCTGTTCTGGGAGAAGTTAGAAATCCCGGTGTTATAAGTGTAGCAGATCAGAGAATTACAATCTTGGAAGCCTTAAGTAATGCGGGTGATATGACAGTATTTGGTAAACGAAAAGATGTAATGGTGATAAGAGAAGATGTAAGTGGTAAAAAGTATTTTAAAGTAGATTTTACATCATCTGAATTTATAAAATCTCCATATTATTATTTACAACAAAATGATGTGGTAATCGTTTCTCCAAATAAAACACAGGTACAGTCATCAGCATTTGGACGTAATACATCTGCACTTGTCTCAATAGCAGGAGTATTAATTTCAGTAATTACACTTTTAACTAGGTAATCCATAAATTCAATGAACAATATTACAGAATTGAATGATTTTGAAGGGTTTTCTCTTCAAAATGAAATAAAAAAATATTCAAGATCATGGAAATGGTTTCTTTTGTCGATATTTATTTGTGCAATACTCGCACTATTGTATTTAAAGAAAACTCCGTTTACCTACGAAGCAATTTCTACAATTTTGATAAAAGATGAAGGAGAAGGTAGAGGCTTGTCTGAATTAGCTGCTTTTCAAGATTTGACAGGTATGTCTGAAGGAAGTAATGATATTGACGATGAAGTTGATATTATTCGTTCTAAAACCTTATTAGAAAAAGTCATTAAAAAACTTAATATATCTGTAGAGCAATATAAAAAAGATGGTCTTAAATATAAAGATATTTATGGAGAGACTCCAATAGAAGTTTTTTTTGAGTTTAATGATAACTTTTTAAAATCGTCTGATAAAGATGGTTTTGGTTCATTTGTCATTCATTTAAGTGATGGGGAAACATATAGTCTCATAGATGAGGGGTTAGGCGAAACTTTTGAAATCGAATTTGATAAAGTATTCAACCATAAATTCGGTGATATTTTAATTAAGAAAACAAGTTTTTTTAATGAGAATCTTAATAGTGAAGAATCGTTAAGAGAAATTTACATTAATATAAATTTATTAGAAAAGGTAGCTTTATCATATCAATCAAACCTTTCTGCTGCAGCAAAGAGTAAGAGAAGTAGTCTATTAGATTTGAGTTTGAAATCGCAAAACTTAACAAAAGCGTATGACTTTATCAATACTTTGGTTGATACATATAATGATGAAGCAATTGAAGATAAAAATTTAGTTTCTCTTAATACTGTAGAATTTGTAAATAAGAGGTTAGAAATAATTTCTAAAGAGTTAAAAGATATAGAAAATTTTAAAACTCAATTTAAAGAGGATAACGGTATAACTAGTATAACTGCTGAAAGTGAGTTGTTTGTAGAGCAGATAGGGGATTCTCAAAAAAATATTTTACAAGTCGAAACTCAATTAAGTTTAGTTAATTACATGCTAAACTATTTGGGGAGTCAATCAGATGATTTTGAATTATTACCAGCCAATATCGGTATAGAAAGTCAATCAGTAAATATAGCCATAACTTCATATAACAAAAACGTTTTAGAGAGAAAGCGTATGTTGGAAAGTTCTACAGAGTTAAACCCTATAGTTAAAGATTTGACCTATAACATAAAAGTTCAAAAAGAAAATTTATTAAAAACTTTAGGTAATCAAAAAAAGAATTTTGAAATAACGAAAAAACAATTTAGCAAACAAAAAGGAAAGATTAATTCTAAAATAAAGGGTGTTCCAAAAATTGAGCAAGATATAAGGGTCATTTCTCGTCAGCAAAATATTAAAGAGAATTTATACTTATTTTTATTAAAGAAGAAAGAAGATTTATCTATTTCTATGACGGTTACAGCACCTCCTGCAAAAATTATAGATAGAGCTTATAGTACAGGTATTCCATCAGCACCTCGAGGAATGTTCATTTTAGGTCTAGCATTAATTTTAGGATTTATTATACCTTTTGCTGCTATATATATAAAGGATTTATTTGATACAAAAGTTAAAGATAGAATAGATGTTGAAAATGTATTGAAAAACACACCTTTACTTGTAGAAGTAGCTAGGGTTAAAAAAGGAACATCTGATGTGCTTAAAATTAATGACAGATCAGTTTTGGGGGAGTCATTTAGAATATTAAGAACAAACTTGAATTATCTAGGTAAATCCAAGAAAAAGGATGGGAAAGCGTTGAGAGTCTTTATTACTTCAAGTGTTAAAGGAGAAGGTAAAACATTTGTTTCATTTAATACCGTTCTAGCTTTAGCGGATTCTAATAAAAAAATCCTAGTAATAGGAGCAGATGTTAGGAACCCTCAGCTTCACAGGTATTTAAGAAATGATAAAAATGCTAGAGGTTTATCAGATTACTTATATGACAATACTTTAGAATTTGAAGAAATTGTAAACACAGTAAACTTTAATAATCATAATATTGATTATGTAACTTCAGGAAGAATTCCTCCAAATCCGTCAGAGCTATTAATGAATGATAGGTTAGAGCATTTATTAGACTATTTAGATGAAAATCATGATTACGATTATATAATAGTCGATACAGCACCAACAATGTTGGTAACTGATACGCTTATTATATGTGAATCTGCTGATGTAACTATATATGTAGTTAGAGCTGATTATACAGATAGAAAATTACTTACATATGCAAAGCAACTTAAAGATGAGGGTAAAATAAAAGGTATGGCTTTAGTACTTAATGATGTTAAGGAAGGTCGTATTGGTTATGGTTATAGTTATGGGTATGGTGAGACTAAGAAAAAATGGTATCATAAGATTATAGGTTCTAAAGTAGCCTAATTATATAATAAGATCTTTTAAAGGCTAGAGTAGTTTAACTATTCTGGCCTTTTTCTTTTTTAAAAGAATAAAAAAATATATTCAAGTTCTATATTTTATAAATTATTTCAGATTTTTGCAATACGATCAAAATGCTTTTAGGCATTTTATTATTCAACAAGCATATATATTATGAGTACAAAAATAAAAAAGGTTGAATGTAACCTATTTAAAGTGCCTTTGGCAGAAGTATTAAGTGATGCTAAGCATGGTGATCACACACATTTTGAGTTGATAACTACTACTATTACTTTAGAAGATGGTAGTGAAGGTACTGGTTATACTTACACAGGTGGTAAAGGAGGTTGGTCTATAAAAGCAATGGTAGATCATGATTTTGCTCCTGCACTTGTTGGTCAAGATGGAACTGATGTAGATGGACTTTATGATTTTATGGAGTGGCATATACACTATGTAGGTCGTGGTGGTATTGCATCTTTTGCAATTTCATCGATTGATATTGCTTTATGGGATATTAAATGTAAAAAAGCAGGACAACCACTTTGGAAGTTAGCTGGTGGAGGAAATAATACATGTAAAGCTTATTGCGGTGGTATTGACCTACAATTCCCAATACCTAAGTTATTAGATAACATGAAGGGGTATTTGGAGAAAGGTTTTAATGCTGTTAAAATTAAAATCGGTAGAGATAATTTAGATGAAGATCTAGAGAGAATTAAAGCTGTACGTGAGTTTATCGGTCCAGACGTAACATTTATGGTAGATGCAAACTATTCTATGGATGTAGAAAAAGCAATCAGATGTATTGAAGGCATGAAGGATCAAAATATAACTTGGTTCGAAGAGCCAATCATTCCAGACAACTATAAAGGATTTGGAGAAATAGCAGATCGTACAGGTTTTCCTTTAGCAATGGGAGAAAATTTGCACACAATTCATGAATTTGAATATGCTTTTGATCAAGCAAAATTATCTTTTGTTCAGCCTGATGCATCAAATTGTGGTGGAGTAACAGGATGGTTAAAAGCAGCTCGTCTAGCTAATGAGCATGGTATACCTGCTTGTTCACATGGTATGCAAGAGTTACACGTTAGTTTAGTGTCTTCACAGCCAAACTCTGGTTGGTTAGAAGTGCATAGTTTTCCTATAGACGAATATACAAAGAGACCATTAGTAGTTGAAAATCATAGAGCAGTAGCTCCTGATACACCAGGAACAGGGGTTGAGTTTGATTGGGGTAAATTAGCACCTTATAAGCAATAAATAAATTATACTTTTAAAGTATAAAGTGTCAGGCTAAGAATTCTCTTAGCCTGATTTTTTTTTATATATTGGTAAAAGAATGGCTATGGCTATTCTTTTTTATGTTTAACTAAAATAAAATGATTCATGAAGCCAACAATTTCCAAGTTTGGTGAGTTAGAAGGTTCTGATATAGAATTATTTACCTTGTCTAATGCCAATGGTGTTACAATTAAAATAACAAGTTACGGTGCTACTATAACTTCTATTACATGTCCTGATAAAAATGGTAATATTTCCGAAATCGTTTGCGGATTTAATACGTTAGAAGGATATTTTGGTGAAGCTTATAAAGAGAATTCACCATATTTTGGCGGTACAGTTGGTCGATATTGTTCACAAATAAAAGATGCTAAGTTTACTTTAGATGGTGATATTTTCAACTTAGCTGAAAACTGTGGTCCTAATAATTTACACGGAGGTGTAGTTGGTTTTGATAAACGTATTTGGAATGCTACAGTTGTTGACCAAGGAATTCAATTTTCTTTGTATAGCAAAAGTATGGAAGAAGGTTTTCCTGGTAATGTTGAAGTCACAGTTACTTATACTTTGACTGAAGATAATGAATTGAAAATCGAATATTCTGCCTTACCTGATGAGGATACTCCTTTAGCACTGACTAATCATACATATTTCAACTTGAATAGTTTCAATTCTAACGTTGAGTGTCATACGGTACAGCTTAATGCAAGCAAAAAGCAAGTTTGGGATAATACAGGTGCTGCTACAGGTGAAATTATTAGTGTCGCTGGTGAAGCTGATGATTTAAGAGAAGCAAAAAAGATAGGAGATGTTCATAAAGCTATGGGTGATGGTTTCGAACATTTTTATGTGTTTGATGATCAATCATTCCAATTGCAAGAAGTAGCTAAAGTTGCATGTCCTGTCAGTGGACGTTCATTAACAGTATCTTCTAATGAGCCTGGGACATTATTATATACAGGTAAATATACTTCAGATGATTTGAAGAGAGAAGATGGGCTGCAATATGGAAAATATAGAGGGTTTTGTATTGAAACACATAGATATCCTAATGGACCAAATATTGTCGATTCACCTAAATCAATCACTAAAGGAGGAGAGAAATTCGAAAGTACTACTATTTTCAAACTGAACTGGTAGTAAATTTTCAGAAATAATGATGTTAGCCTTAAAGAGGTAACATGTAATGTTTAAAAACTAATAACTAAATATATGATTACAGGAGTTTTATTTGCCATATTAGCTGGTTTAATGCTTGGTTTGTATGCCTTGCCAGAAAAATTTACTAAAGATTATGAATTTGAGAACACATGGAGTATGTTCTTTTTCATTAATACTTTTATAGTTCCAAATATTGCAGCTTTTTTGTTAATAGATGGTTTTGCAGATGTTTTAGGAGCGATTCCTAGTAATGTGTTAATTGCTATGGTAATCTCGAGTATTGCTTGGGGTATCGGAGCTATGATGTGGGGTAAAGCGATTAATTACATTGGTTTATCACTTGGTTTTTCAATCTTTATAGGTACTATTATTTTAGTAGGTTCATTAATTCCGTTTTTTGTAAATGGGTTACCAGCTAATAATGTTTTTGTAACTATTTTAGGTGGTCTAGCTGTTGTTTTAGTTGGTGTAATGGCTAACGGTAAAGCAGGTATTATTCGTCAAAAAGATGAAGCGAATAGTGCAGATTCTGATGACAACAAAGGAGGTTCAGTAGTAACAGGGATATTAATTGCTATTGTCGGAGGTCTTTTGGCAACCGGATTCAGTTTTGCGAATTCATATGGAGCTGAAATTATAGATAAAGCTTCTCAAGCGCAAGGGAATGCTTCTTGGAAAAGTGCCATTGCTGTTATGTATGTAATTTATATGGCTGGAGGTGTAGCTATTGCACTTTATTTTGCACAACAATTGACTGCGAAGAAGCTCTGGGGTAAATTTAAAACGCCACACTTAAGTAATAACCTTTTGATGACTACCATTATGGGGGTTTTTAACTTTGCGGCTTCCGTAACTTTTGCTTACGCAGCTTTTAAATTAGGTAAAGAATTAGGTGGAAGTGTTGGTTATGCTATTTTTAATACTGCTTGTGTAGTAACAGCTATAGTAAGTGGGTTGATTACCAAGGAATGGGCAAAATCCTCTTCTAAAGCTAAGAATTCATTGTATTTAGGTCTTACATGTATGGTAGTTGGTATTATTATCATTGCATATTCAAATACCTTGTCTTAGCATTATAATTAGATTTATTAATATTTTAAAAGAGGTTACATTATGTAGCCTCTTTTTGTTTACAATTAATTAACATTAGGTATAAGCCAACTGTTATATATTCGCAAACTATAGACTAAATTATTTATCATGAAAAAATTATTATTAAGTGTAGCAGCATTATTAGTTTCAGCTGTAGCATTAGCACAAACAGAACAAGGGAAATTTGTAATTGGAGGTTCAAGTGATTTATCATTTATATCTACTAGTAGTGAAGTTGATGGAAATGATGCAGGAGATTCATCGGAATTTGAATTTTCTGTAGATGGAGGATACTTTGTTATCGATAACTTAGCTGTCGGTTTAGGAGTAGATCTTGCTTTTGGTAAAGAAGAGGAACCAGGGTTTGAAGAGGAGAAATCTACAACATTCTTAGTAGGCCCATTTGCTAGATATTATTTTTTAGAAGACAAAATCAGACCATTTGCTCAAGGTTCAGTTGCGTTTGGTAAAAATAAAACAGAAGCAGGTTCAAACGAATTTAAAAGCGATGCTTTTGCTTTTGGTTTTGATGCAGGTGTAGCTATCTTTTTGAATGATAATATTTCTATTGATGCTGCTTTAGGTTATGCTAGAACAAAAATTTCTCCAGATGTTGAGGGAGCAAGAGACCTTGAGGCTAATGGATTTGGATTAGCTGTAGGTTTCAATCTTTTCTTTTAAGAAATAAAACTTAAGATTTAATTATCTTGCGACCGCTTCTAGTAATAGAAGCGGTTTTTTTGTTAATCTATTATCTAATAACTGAAAACTATCATCTAAGTAAAAATGAAACTAAGCATACACGAAAACAAATCAGCAGTAGCTAAAGCATTCTCAGAGTATTTAAAACAACGTATTGAAGATACGGAAGATAAATTGCACGTAGCTTTATCAGGAGGAAGTACACCTAAAGCGATATTTGATTATATGGCAGAAAATTATGGAACAACAATTCAATGGAATAAGTTGCATTTATATTGGGGAGACGAGCGTTGTGTAGCTCCAACCGATGCCGAGAGTAATTATAAAATGACAGTTGACCATTTATTATCTAAGATTGATTTCCCTAAAGAAAATATTCATAGAATATTAGGTGAAAATGAGCCAGAAGGAGAAGCTAAACGTTATGGAGAAGTATTAAATGATTGGCTGCCAACAGATGAGGATGGGCCAATCTTTGATATCGTAATTTTAGGAATGGGTGATGATGGACATACGGCTTCTATTTTTCCTTATAATATAGAGTTATGGGACAGTCCAGAAAACTGTGTAACGGCTAAACATCCAGATTCAGGTCAAGTACGTGTTTCTTTAACAGGTAAAGTGATTAATAATGCAGAAGAAGTTGCTTTTTTAGTTACAGGTGAAGGAAAAGCAGAAAAGGTAGAAATTATCATTAATGAATTGAGTGGTTTTGAAAAATATCCAGCAGCTTTGGTTGCTCCACATACTGAGAAGTTAACTTGGTTTATGGATAAATCTGCAGCAGGAAAGTTAGAAGCATAATTTAAAAAATATATTACTAATTTAGGTTTCTAAGTAATTACTTAGAAACCTTTTTTATTAGCATTTACCATGGTATAATGCCTAAAGTTTAGCTTTTGTTTCATATAAACATTAAGTGTACTAACTTATGTTTAGTATACCGAATTAAATATTGTTACTTAAAATTAATATAGACTTTAATTAAAGTAATTTGCTTAAAAAATAATTATGAAAAAAATTATTAATACCGAGAATGCTCCGTCTCCTATAGGGCCATATAATCAATCTGTTTTAGCAGGAGATACATTATATATTTCAGGGCAAATAGCTATACATCCAAAAACTCAAATTTTAGTTTTAGATTCTTTAGAAGCAGAGACTAGACAAGTTTTAGAGAATTTAAAGGCTGTATTAACAGCTGCTGAAATGAGTTTAGATAATGTGGTAAAGACATCAATTTTTATATCAGATATGAGCCTTTTCGGGGAGATAAATGAAATTTACAGTCAATATTTTGATCCAAATATAGCCCCAGCAAGAGAGACAGTAGCAGTAAAAGGCTTACCAAAAAATGTAAATGTAGAAATATCTGCAATTGCCGTAAGGTAACCTATTGATAACGACAAATATTTAAATTCATTTCTATGTATAGATCTATTTTATGTGCGATTTTGTTAAGTATGGCTGTTTTTTTACCTGCTTTAGGTCAAAATATGACAAACAATAAATTAGAGAAGCTACTTACTAAAAAAGTAGATAGCATTAACGGATATACGGGTTATTGGGAAATGATATATAAAGAGCGTCAATTAGTATGTATTACTGATGAAAAACATAATCGTATGCGTATTATAAGTCCTATAGTAAAAACAGAAATGTTAAATGAAGAATTATTGCTAGACGCGCTTACAGCAAATTTTCATGCAGCTTTAGATGTCCGTTATGCAGAATCTAACGGGATAATATGGTCAGCTTTTATTCATCCTTTAAAAGAATTAAGTGATATAGAGGTAGATAGTGCTGTTGATCAAGTGGTCAATGCAGCTATAAACTTTGGAACAACTTTTTCTAGTACACAAATGATATTTGGAGGAAATAAAACAAATCAATCTAAAGAAGAAACTCCTGAAGAATCGCCAGTACTTGATAAAAAGCTATAATTAAAGTTCTTCTTCACTAGTTAAGCTTTCAAAAAAACTAAATACACTACCGCCATACTTTTTAGAATAACTAAACCTAGGATGGTCTTTTAAGGAAGTGTGCTTAGAATGCTCAATGATTAAAAGACCATCTTCTTTTAATAATTCATTAGAAAAAACCAGTTCGGCAATCTTTTCGAAGTTCTCCTTTTCGAATGCATATGGAGGGTCAGCGAAAATAATATCATGAGACTGCTTTACTTTTTCTAAATAAGTATACACATCACTTTTTATAGTGTTAATAGGGAAGTCAAGTTCTTTTGATATCTTTTCAATGAATTTGGCACAACCATAATTGCCATCGACACTAGTAATCTCTTTAGTACCTCTAGAAGCAAATTCATAGCTAATATTACCTGTTCCACTAAACAAGTCCAGAATAGATATTTCACTAAAGTAATAATGGTTATTTAATACATTAAATAAACCTTCTTTAGCAATATCTGTAGTTGGTCTAACAGGAAGTTTTTTAGGAGCCGTTATGCGCTTTCCCTTTGATGTGCCAGAAATAATTCTCATGCTTGTAGGTTGCTTAGGTGAACTAAGTTTTTAAAAGCCTTTGTAGGAACTTTTATATCGTAAATAAAAGGTTCTATACTTGCTAATGTTTCATTGTCGATATGATTTAGCAAATGTAGTGTTTCTTTTGCGGGGTCTAAGTTTAATTGTTCTAACGTAAAAAGTAAATAATATAGAAAATCACCATCACTTTTGTATGGAAATGTATTACAGAAAAGTAATTCTGAGCCATTTAAAACAAATAAATAAAAGAAGTCTTGATAGGTATAAACGAAAATCCTAGGACCAATATTTTGCCTGTATTCCTTCAGTAAATAGCGAAGAAGAGTAGTGCTTAGATGATTATAAGCATCAATGTGATAATATTCTTCTAGTTTCTCCTTTAAAAGGTCAGGGATTGCAAAAGCAATAGTAGTGTCTTCCACTTCTTCATGAAGAATAATATCAGATGGAAGGGGGTGGACATTATATTTTAAATAATCTTCTTTTCTTTTTTCTTGAAAAAGTTCTTTAGGAATTAGCGTAAAGATATAATCAGTGTAAGTAATAGTAACTTTTGCAAAATTTTGCTGTAAGATTTCATTTTTTAAAATGAAATTAGATAAAGCTTCAATGACTTCCTTTTCAGTGCTTCTTTCCGCTAGTTTATGTGTTAAAGCATCACTACTAAGCTGTTGAGAAGAAATGAAAAAAGAAAATCCATTCAAACCTAATTGAATGGATAAACTTGTATTTATTTTTGGTAAATCTTTGAAACTATTAGTTATCATACGATACTGGCCAGTTACCATTAGTATTGATCTCATCTAAGGATCCTACTGAAATCAGCTTACCATTAATTTCTCCTAAAGACTCTACTTTATCTTCTTGCTCAACATAGTTATTGTCTTGATCAAAAAGAAGCGCTTGTTTAGTCACTTTAGCTTCGAAAACAGGGTAAAGAATTTCATTTCTCTCGATAGCACTTGTTCGCATATCAATTTTTACTTCTTTATCACCGATAGCGATTTTGTTCAATTTTCTGTAATCAGTATTTCTGAATAAAGAATCTTTGATAGATTCATACCCCAAAATATCAACAACAACAGTGTCAACAGACTTGTCAATGCGTAATTGTTTATCAAAACGAGTAAAACTAGAATCACGTTGCTGCGTGATTGTAAACTTAGCTGTATCGATAAATCTAGCTAAATTTTCGTAAGAATTAGCGTATTTACCGGTAACTGTCTTGTGCGCAATTTGTGCGGTTCTTATTTCTTTAAGCTTACTAATAGCTAATGTAAAACGCTCTTTTTTAGTTTTTTGAAATTCTACAGAGCTATACACAGAGTCATATACTTTATATCCCAAGAAAGCAATAACTACCCATAATAAAAGCTGAATTACATACCTCATTCTAGTCAGTGTTAATTTTTTTAGACGAAAACAAATCTACAATTTTTTTTTAATCGTAAAAGAGCTCAGTAGTTTTTTATAAGCTGTAATATTGCTTTAAATTTTTTTACGTTGAAACCCACCGAATTTAAAGACTTACTTGTTAAGAAATTTAAGCACCCTCCAACGGCAGAGCAAGATATTTGCTTACAGGCACTTGCTCAGTTTGTAGTAGATAAAAAAGAGCATCAAGTTTTCTTGTTGAAAGGGTATGCAGGTACAGGGAAGACAACTTTGGTAGGTGCTTTTGTTTCTCAATTATGGAATTTGCAATTTAAATATGTGCTTTTAGCTCCAACGGGTAGAGCAGCAAAAGTAATAGGTAATTATTCAGGTAAGCAAGCGCAAACGATTCATAGACACATATATTACCCCAAGAAAACTTCAGGGGGAGGAGTCTCATTTACGCTAAAGAAAAATAAATTTAAGAATACTGTTTTTATTATTGATGAGGCATCGATGGTGCCAGATATCCCTGCGGACTCTAAATTATTCGAAAATGGTTCATTGTTAAATGATTTACTTGCTTATGTAGATGCGGGTATCAATTGTAAAATTTTATTTGTTGGTGATACAGCACAGTTGCCACCTGTAAAATCGGCTATTAGCCCTGCTTTGGATCAAAGAGTTTTAGAATTTGATTTTAATAAAGAAGTAACAGAGATTCAATTAACAGAGGTAGTACGACAAGCAAGCGATAGTGGAATTCTATTTAATGCAACAGAAATCAGAGGTTTCGTTAAAGAAACTAGTTTTGGTGATTTTCAGTTTGAAATAGATGGTTTTCCTGATCTTATACGATTACAAGAAGGAAATGAAATTATAGATGCATTACAAGATTCGTATAGTGATCACGGACATGAAGGTACTGTGATTGTAGTGCGTTCGAATAAAAGAGCCAATCTATACAACCAACAAATTCGACAACGAATTCTATTCAATGAACATGAATTGAGTGTTGGCGATTATTTAATGGTTGTAAAGAATAATTACTATTGGTTAGATACGAATAGTGAAGCAGGGTTTATTGCCAATGGCGATATTGTAGAAGTACTTTCGATATATTCATTTATTGAATTATATACTTTTCGGTTTGCAAAAGTTTCTGTTAGAATGGTAGATTATCCTAATATGAAACCTTTCGATACGGTATTGTTGTTAGACACCATATCCATGGAAACTCCATCATTGACTTATGAAGATAGTAATCGATTATACCAAGAAGTAATAAAAGATTACGCTAGTGAATCGTCAAAATATAAGAAGTTTACAAAGGTGAAAGAAAATGAATATTTTAATGCATTACAGGTCAAATTCTCCTATGCAGTAACTTGCCATAAATCCCAAGGTGGACAATGGCCTCATGTATATATAGAACAGCCTTATTTGCCTGATGGCACTTCTCCTGAATACTTTAGATGGTTGTACACAGCCTTAACAAGAGCTCAAGAAAAAGCCTTTTTAATAGGGTTTGGAAAAGATTTTTTCAATGTTTAATAAGTGAAAATTAGTTAGTGAATTATAGTTTTTTTACTGAATTTATTATTCATGTATAGTAAATATGCTTTTTTATTAGTTTTTTTTTGAAGATATGATATATTTGCACACCTTATAAGTTAACCTACTTATAAACAAAGTATGATTTATGATAAAAGTCCCCCATCTTTTATTTAAACGTACTATGTGCCGTAAAACTTTTGTTTTACGGCTTTTTTATTCCATCTTTAATACTTCAGAAAAACAATATTATGGCACAAATAACATTAAAAGGAAATCCAGTAAATACAGTAGCTTCATTACCTGAGATTGGTGGTCAAGCAAAAGATTTTAAATTAGTTAGTGGAGATTTAGCAGTTAAATCATTAAAAGATTATTCAGGTAACAGAGTGGTGTTAAATATATTTCCATCTATTGATACAGGTACCTGTGCAACATCAGTACGTACATTTAATAAAAGTGCAGCTTCATTAGAGAACACTAAAGTTTTGTGTGTGTCTAGAGATTTACCATTTGCAATGGGACGTTTTTGTGGAGCAGAAGGTGTAGAGAATGTAGAAGTTCTTTCCGATTTTAGAACAGGAAGCTTTGGTAATGATTACGGTTTAATGATAACAGATGGTCCTTTAGAAGGGTTGCACTCAAGAGCTGTTGTCGTTTTAGATGAGACAGGAAAGGTGCTTTATACAGAGCAAGTTTCAGAAATTGCAGATGAACCTAATTATAAGGCAGCATTGGCAGTATTATAATATTTAAGGAATAAGATTAATTAGTAAATATAGCTATGGGGAGAACCCCATAGCTTTTTTATTAGCACCGATAAAGGGTGGAATACTCAGAGGTGGCCTCAAAGTAAATAGTTTATTTCGATAGAGTGCTTCGTGGGCTTGCTCCAATATTATTTACTTTTGTAAAATGATTAGAAGTATTTGAGTAACTTATAAGATGTATTAAATTTTGAAATTAGAGGAAGTAAGCATATCGAATCTGAAGAAAGCTTCTGTAGATACAAAGGAGCAAGAATCTTCGTTGATTCATATAAGTGTAAAAGCAGGCTTTCCTTCACCAGCGGGTGATTTTGAAGAAAGTACGATCGATTTAAATAAAGAATTAATAAAACACCCATTATCTACATTCTTTTGTCGTGTAAGTGGAGATTCGATGAAAGATATAGGGATTTATGATGGCGATTTATTGGTTATTGATAAAAGTGAATCTCCTAAAAATGGTAGCATTGCTGTATGTTATATTGATGGAGAATTTACGTTAAAGAAGATTGAAATAGAAAAAGATTGTTGTTGGCTGATTCCTGCTAATGAAAATTACAAACCGATAAAAGTCACCGAAGAGAATGAGTTTATCGTTTGGGGTATTGTAAAGCACGCTATAAAGTCTTTTTGATGGTTGTACTATCTTAAGATTAAGATATCATTTAGAAAAATGATATCTGTTCATAAAAATTAGAATCGTGTTATTTTGAATTTATTTAGCGTCTTGTTAAGAGTTATTGCACTTAATAAAAGGAGTGATTTTTGTCAAGTAAATAAGAATTCCTATTGGTACATCACTGATATTCAATTTTAGTAATATTATATATTGAATATCCGTTTTCGTCATTCCTTACTAGACAATGAATCCCATTCTGCTGATTTTTATATTCTTAATGGGATGCTGGAACAAGTTTGGGATGACGCAATTCCTAATTATATAAATAATAATCTACAGATAGAATTATAAAGAATATAAAATGTTTGCCTTAGTCGATTGTAATAATTTTTATGCTTCATGCGAGCGCGTCTTTCGACCAGATCTTGTAGGTAAACCTATTGTCGTGCTTTCTAACAATGATGGTTGTGTAATAGCAAGAAGTGACGAAGCAAAAGCGTTAGGAATTCCAATGGGAGCGCCAGCCTTCAAGTATGATAGGCAATTTAAAGAAAAGAATATTTATGTTTTTTCGTCTAATTATGCTCTATATGGTGATATGAGTAATAGGGTGATGGGGTTGTTAAAGACATTTACACCAGAAGTTGAAGTGTATAGTATTGATGAAGCCTTTTTAAAATTTGAAGGATTTGATAAAAGTTTTGATGTTGAATCATATTTATTTAAAATACAAAAAGAAGTAACTCAAGCAACAGGTATTCCTATCAGTATTGGTTTAGCTCCGACAAAAGCATTGTCTAAAGTAGCGAATGCTATTGCAAAAAAATTCAAAGAGAGGACAGAAGGTGTACATATTATAGATTCTGAAGAGAAAAGATTGAAAGCCTTAAAATGGATGCCAATTGAAAAAGTATGGGGAATTGGTAAGGGAAATCAAAAGCGTCTACAAGTTGTAGGTGTAAAAAAAGCACTAGATTTCACAAAGTTATCAGATCAATGGACACGTAAAAATATGTCTATTGTAGGACTACGTCTGAAAAGAGATCTTGAAGGAAAATCGAGTCTAAGACTAGAAGATGATGAGTCAGTAAAAAAACATATTGCCACAACACGTTCTTTCGATTATAATTATAAAGATTACGAATACATTAAAGAAAGGGTTATCACATTTGCTGCGACATGTGGTTATAAGCTAAGAAATCAACAATCTTGCTGTCAGGCTATGTTAGTTTTTATAAGAACCAATAGGCATAAAAAAGGCGAATTGCCTTATCATGGGAGTACAGTAGTGACATTTCCTTATCCAACAAATTCAGATATCGAATTGGCGAAGTTTGCAGAGCAAGGATTGCGACGTATTTTTAAAGAAGGATATAGCTACAAGAAAGCAGGGGTAATGGTAATGGAGCTAACACCAGAAGAAAATACACAGGTTAACCTATTTCAAAACTCTGATGCGAGACATAAGCCATTAATGAAAGTTATAGATAGTCTCAATAAAAAAATAGGAAATACAAAGCTGAAATTAGCAAGTCAAGATTTAGAGCGTACTTGGAAAATGCGTCAAGAGCGCTTGTCACCTCGATATACAACACGGATTAAGGAAATCTTGACAATAAAGGTGTAGATACTATTTGTAAAATTAATAAGCCAATAGGGCTTTTAAAAAGCATAAATTACTTAATTTTCCCAAAAAATGAAATATGCTGAAGTTTGATGTAGCTATAGTAGGAAGTGGACCTTCAGGAGCTTCTGCAGCTTTAAAATTAGCAAAAGCAGGGCTTTCGACAGTTGTGATAGAAAAGGCAACATTACCACGTTATAAAGTGTGTGGAGGAGGCTTTGTATACCGTGGAAGGAAGAATATGTCTTTTGATATTTCGGAAGTAGTAGAGAAGGAATTTCATACAGTCGATATTTATTTAGGTAAAAAATTACATTTTCGCACAGAACGAGAAAAACCAATCATTAGTATGATCATGCGCGATTCTTTCGATAATTTAATTATCGAAAAAGCAAAGGAGCATGGTATAACACTATTAGAAGGAGTAGAAGTTAAGGCGTTAATTCCTCAAGAAGACACTACTACAGTATTGCAGACTACAGGTGAAGATGTTATAGCGAAATTTGTCATTGCTGCAGATGGTGCATATAGCCCTATAGCAAAAATGGCTGGATGGAAAGAAGATACTCGTACATTGATACCTGCATTAGAATATGAGGTAGAGGTAGGAGATGAAGAGTACGCTAAGTTTTCTAATGAAGTTCGTTTTGATATAGATGCAGTACCAGCAGGTTATGCATGGAATTTTCCTAAAAAAAATCATTTGTCTATTGGTGTAGGGGTTTTTAAGAAGAAAAAGCTAAACTTACATCAATTATGTCAAGAGTATATTGATAAGCTGGGTATAAAGGATATCAAAAGTATTAGTAAACACGGGTTTCAAATTCCAGTTTCCCCAAGAACAGATGGTTTTGTAAAGAATAACGTGTTTTTGATAGGAGATGCGGCAGGTTTTGCAGACCCAATTACGGCAGAAGGGATTTCCAATGCGATTTACAGTGGTAATTTACTCGCAGAAGCTATTATCGAGGGAGAATTAACATTAGATAGAGTTGAAGCTTTGTATAATGATAAGATTAATGAGAAATTAGTTCCTGAGTTAATGACTTCATTAAAGTTATCAAAATGGTTTTACAAGCAAAAAACGGTAAGAAACCTTCTGTTAAAGAAATATGGACAACGCTTTAGTGATGCTATGGCAGATATTTTTATGGGAGATAGAACTTTCCCAACGAATATTAGTGAAAAGATTCAAGAGAAAGTAAAAGAATTAGTTTTCTGATAATTTTGCGTTTTTCTTATAAATAATGAAAATCCCGATTCAGTTAAAACCGAATCGGGATTTTGTATTTTAAAAATTACGAGTGTAATTATTTTCTGGCAATAACAGCTTTAGCTGCTTTTTCAATAGCAGGAGCATCAAGCTCGTATTTTGCCATTAATTCAGTTGCAGTACCACTTTCACCGAAAGTATCTTTAGTAGCAATGTATTCTTGAGGAGTAGGGTTGTTCAATGATAATACACGAGCAACAGATTCTCCAAGACCACCAAGGTAGTTGTGTTCTTCACAAGTAACCACACAACCTGTTTTAGCAACAGATTTTAAGATGATTTCTTCATCAAGAGGTTTGATGGTGTGAATATTAATTACATCAGCACTGATTCCTTGTTCGCTTAATTTTTCAGCAGCGATTAAAGCTTCCCATACACAGTGTCCTGTCGCAATGATTGATACATCAGTACCTTCTTGTAATTGAATACCTTTACCTATAACAAAATCTTCTACATTTTCAGAAGTAAAGTTAGCTACTTTCGGGCGACCAAAACGTAAGTAAACAGGTCCGTCGATTTCAGCACTAGCCATAGTAGCTGCTTTAGTTTGGTTGTAATCACAAGGATTAATAACCGTCATACCAGGTAACATTTTCATTAACCCGATATCTTCTAAGATTTGATGCGTAGCACCATCTTCTCCAAGTGTTAAACCAGCATGCGATGCAGCGATTTTCACATTCTTTTCAGAGTAAGCAACAGATTGACGAATTTGATCATATACACGACCTGTAGCGAAGTTAGCAAATGTTCCTGCGAAAGGAATTTTTCCACCGATAGTCAAACCAGCAGCCATACCAATCATGTTCGCTTCAGCGATACCTGTTTGGAAAAAACGCTTAGGGTTTTCATCGATAAAATCTTGCATTTTTAAAGAACCAATAAGGTCAGCACAAAGTGCTACGACTTTAGGGTTAGTTCTTCCTAATTCTGTTAATCCCGCTCCAAAACCAGAACGAGTATCTTTTTTACCTGAATCTATATATTTTTTCATGATGTTCTAAATGTTAAAAAGTGGAAAATCTTAGTAATCTCCTAAAGTTGCTGGGTTCTGTGATAAAGCGTTTTCTAATTGCTCGTCACTAGGAGCCTTACCATGCCATGCATGTGTATGCATCATAAAGTCTACACCATTACCCATCATTGTGTGTAACAAGATACAAACAGGTTTTCCTTTTCCTGTCTTAGACTTAGCTTCGTTTAAACCAGCGATGATTGCTTCTAGGTCATTACCTTCTTTTACTTCAACAACATCCCAGTCAAAAGCTTCAAACTTAGCTTTCAAGTCACCTAAAGAACATACTTCTTCTGTAGATCCATCAATTTGTTGACCATTGTAATCAACTGTAGCGATTACATTGTCTACTTTATTGGCAGCAGCATACATTACAGCTTCCCAAATTTGACCTTCTTGTAATTCACCATCACCATGTAATGTGAATACTAAATTGTCATCGTTATTTAATTTTTTTGCTTGTGCTGTACCTAAAGCTACAGATAACCCTTGTCCTAAAGATCCAGAAGCAATACGAATACCAGGAAGCCCATCATGTGTAGAAGGGTGACCTTGTAAACGTGTTCCTAATTTTCTAAATGTAGCTAGTTCTTCAACAGGGAAATATCCACTACGAGCTAAAACACTATATATTACAGGCGAGATATGTCCATTTGATAAATAAAATACATCTTCTCCGATACCATCCATATCAAAACCTTCTTTGCGGTTCATGATCTCTTGGTATAGCGCTACTAAAAATTCTGTACATCCTAAAGATCCACCTGGGTGTCCCGAATTTACTGCATGTACCTGACGCAAAATATCTCTACGTACCTGAGTAGCAAAGTCTTTTAATTGATTTATGTCTGCCATTGTAATAAGGTTCAAATTTTAAACGCCCAAAAATAAGGGTTTTGGTGGGTTCAACAAAATAAGTTGGCGTTAAAACTAAGTAGGATACTTAAGTAATTTTTGTTTTGTTGTATTCAGCATGTTTGAATACTGTTTATGTTGAAAATTAAGAAGTATTTATTAGGATAAGCTATTTATAACTTTTTTGTTTACTTATTTGGTTAAATTGGAGAAGGTATAAAAGAGTATTACTTCATATTTATAATGAAATAATCTAAAAAAAAGTATCTTAAGTAGAAGATTTCATGTAATAAAAATAGATGTAAGCTAAAAGGACAATAACTAGACCTTTAATGATATGCTTTTTAGAAGAAGAAGTTTTTTTTATGAAATGGCTCCCTTTTTGTGAATGATTTGCTTTTTTATTGTTTTCTTCTTTTTGAAAAAACTCCTTAATTTCATTAATATCTCGACCCTTAAAAGAAGAAATAAGAGAGTTTGTATCTATTTCTTTAGGACTAAAAAAGTCTTTTAGTATTTTTTTTGAACCAAAAGGAATATTTCTTTTGTCAAGTTTTTGGTTCATTAGTTTACTCTGAAAAATAAGACTTTCAGAAATTTGAGCAACCAATTCTTTTGACTCTTTAAGGCTTAAATTAGTCACCTCTTTTACATGCTTTATGGCTTGTAAGTTTTTGTTTTCATTAATGAGAGGAATCAAAATAGAAGCGTCAAAAGTATATCCGTTAATAGTTATTTCATTTTGAATTACCTTTTCTGAATGATAAGAGACTTCAGAATTATTTTCTAGATTATCATTCGTTATAGTATAGTCTATAGAATCATAATAATTCTTGTTTTCGGCTATGTTAGATACGATTTCATAAGCTTTTTTTAAACCTATACCTGTTTGGTCTCTAGTCCATTTTACTGCATTTATTACTTCGTTATTATTGAGAAATGAAATGATTATATCTATCTCGAGTTCTTTTCCGTTTACAACTATAGCCATGATTGTGTTTAGAGAGTTATTTAAGTTAAATATATCGAAAGGAATCGATTTAAAAACTGAATAACAAAGGAAAGAGAGAGGTTAAGTAACTAATTTTCTGTTGTCGTAATCTGTATTTAGTGTGTAGTTATCATTTTTTAGTCTTAAAACCCCTAGAAAATTCAAAATACAAAGAACCACTTAATCCTATAAAGAAAGCAAACAACAATTCTTCCAAGGGTACTCCCCAATAAAAAATATTCAATAAAGATTCTGTTTCCCAAAAATCAGTTACAGCATTAGGGTAGATAAGTAGTATTATTTTTTGCCAAATGAAAGTAAAAAGAGTGACGACTACACCACTCAAAAGCATATGTTTTAAAAGATCCTTGCGTTTGATTAGAGTATAGATTCCTACAAATAATAAACAAGCAATTTGTCCATATATTGAATTTACATTCAATAGGCTAACGCTAATAAACATAATTAAAATGCAGATGAGCCCTAAAGTAAGTGTCATTTTTCTTGAAGAAGGAGTGGTTTTATTTAAAAATTTAACATTGAAAATATATTGGTAAATGACAGTTGTCAAGCCTCCGAAAACAATACCATAAAGAAAGTCTTCAAATGGGAAAAATGGACTTATTAAATAGGAAGGGTTCCAGTAGTCGTGGGTAAAAAGCAAGCCTAATATTACAGAAGCAATTCCGAAAATGAAACCTGTTCTAATTAATTTATATCGTAAGTCTATTCTAGTAACATAAATTAATATCCAAAGAGGTACTAAGAGTAAAACCGAAATAAAGTAAAAAGCTGTATTTATCCAATCGGCCATTAATTATAAACTTTTAAATATTTTAGAGTTTGCAAGATATAAAAGGTAGAAGATAGGAGCATCAAAAAAGTAGCAAAACATGCGGTTTTTAGTGCTTTTGTATAGTTTTAGTATTAAAATAGCTGTGCTAAGAGTTACTAATTAGATAAATTGGATTATAATTTTAGAATTTTATCTAATCACAAATAATTGATTTATATATATATATTAGATGATAGACTAATATAACGAAAGGTTGAAGGTTGATAATTTTAATAATTAATCCAGTTAGATTTATGCTTATTGTTATGCATAAATCTAACTGGAAATAGCAAACAACTTTTACTAGAAAGGTTGTGTGTTTTTGGTATTATTTAAGTTTCTTGGCCATTTTTTTCATAGACTTAGCAATTTTCTTTTCAAGGTTAGCGAAAAGTTGTTTTGTAGCATCTGCAATTACAGGTTTCAGTTTTTCTGGTTCAGGGATGATTCCTGCAACTCCTAAAACTCCTTTTTTAGAAGATTCTGATTCCTTTAGTTTAAATATTCTTTTACCTTCTTTGTTAAAAAGCTTAATGTTAGCATTTGCGTTTACTTTCATTTTACTCATTCCAAAAGCACCAACACCTTCATATAATCTGTAATCTATAAAAGCAATAAGAACAGCATCTACATCAGGGAAAATTTCAAAAGCTTTTAAAATAGCTTTCTTGTCATTTACAATTCCGAAAGAAGCTAAGCTTTTATACCCTTCGGCAGGAACTAATGATTGGAAAAACTTTTGTAGCTTAGAAGAGTCTTCATCAACATTTTCCATATATCTAGAATCCATGTCTATGTACTCTTGATTAGAAATAACTTCATCTTTAGATAAAAAAGGAAAGCTGAATTTTGGTACTACATTTTCTTCAATCATCTTTTCAAACTCAACCACTGTTGGGGTTAGGTCAAAACTATCATCTTCTAATAGAGCTTCGTAAAGCTTTGTTTCAAGCGGGTTGTCGGATAGGTTTTTGTCACCATAAATAGAAATAATCGCAGCCTTTTTAATTTGAGCATGCGTTAATACAGTGGATAAAATACCAATAACAATTAAAATACGTTTCATTATGTAATTTTTAGTTTCTTATGAAGTCAATATATAAATTATAATAAGAAAAAAGGTGAAATTGACTTTACTTTTAGATGTGTAACATAAAGTGATTCAGAAAAACTAAAGCCTTATCTTTGCAAACTTATATTCTATATATTTATGAAGTTTGATTTACTGAAAACAGATGCGCAATCTAGTGCAAGAGCAGGTAAAATAACCACAGATCACGGAGTTATAGAAACGCCAATTTTTATGCCTGTAGGTACTGCTGCAACTGTAAAAGGAGTACATCAGCGCGAATTGAGAGATGAAATTAATCCAGATATTATTCTAGGGAATACTTATCATTTGTATTTGAGACCTCAGACACCAATTCTAGAAAAAGCAGGAGGGCTTCATAAATTTATGAATTGGGATCGAAATATTCTTACAGATAGTGGAGGGTATCAAGTATATTCATTATCAGGTAGAAGAAAGATTAAGGAAGAAGGAGTGAAGTTTAAATCTCACATCGATGGCTCTACACATTTATTTACTCCTGAAAATGTAATGGAAATTCAGCGTACTATTGGGGCTGATATCATAATGGCATTCGATGAATGTACACCTTACCCTTGCGATTATAATTATGCAAAACGCAGTATGCATATGACCCATAGGTGGTTGAATAGGTGTATTTCTCACTTGGATAAAGTTCCTTTTAAATATGATTATTCACAAGCTTTTTTTCCTATAGTGCAAGGAAGTGTATACAAAGACTTACGCAAGCAATCGGCCGAATATATAGCAAATGCTGATGCTGTAGGGAATGCTATTGGTGGTTTGTCAGTTGGAGAGCCTGCCGAAGAAATGTATGCTATGACAGATGTGGTTACAGCGATTTTGCCTAAAGAAAAACCACGTTACTTAATGGGAGTTGGTACACCAATTAATATATTGGAAAATATTGCTTTGGGTATAGATATGTTCGATTGTGTGATGCCAACACGAAATGCGCGTAATGGAATGTTATTTACGGCACATGGAACAATCAACATGAAAAACAAAAAATGGGAAGATGATTTGTCTCCTATAGATGAAATGGGGATTACTTGGGTAGATACCGAATATTCAAAAGCGTACTTAAAACATTTATTTAAGGTAAATGAAATGTTAGGGAAACAAATCGCTACTATTCATAATTTAGGCTTCTATTTGTGGTTGGTTCGAGAAGCAAGAAAGCATATATTAGCTGGAGATTTTCGTCAATGGAAAGATATGATGGTAAAGCAAATGGATAAACGTTTGTAATAGATCTATGATAAGGATATTAGATTGGTACATATTGAAACGTTATTTAGTAACGTTATTGTTATTCGTTTTACTGTTTATACCAATTGCCATATTGGCAAACTTGGCAGAAAAAATTGATAACATTTTCGAAAATAACCTTTCCTTTTGGGAAGTGTTTATTTTTTATAAAGATTTTTCGCTACATTTTTTGTACATCTTATTTCCGTTTTTACTATTCATTTCGGTTATATTTTTCACTTCAAAATTGGCTAATAATACCGAGATTATTGCCATTTTGAGTTCAGGAGTTTCTTTTAATCGTTTTTTACGTCCTTATGTAGTAGGAGCTACAGTGATTTCAATATTGGCATTATTGGCTGGAATGTTCACGATTCCTAAAGCAAGTAAAAATTATCGAGAATTCGATGAAGTAAAATTAAAAGGTCGGAAAAAGCAGAAGAATACCTATAATTTGTATCGACAACTAAACGAGAACGATTATATATATGCATATGCTTTTTATCCTTCTAAAAGAAAAGCAAGCAAATTTACATTAGAACATTTTGAGGATAATAAACTAGTTTACAAAATTAGTGCAGATGAATTGATCTATCGAGAAAAAGATAGTACGCATAGTCTGAAGAAATTTGTGATGCGTAAAGTAGGGGTTAATAATGATGAAATTATTAAGAAAAGTAGACTAGATACTATACTAGATATTGATATAGATCGTCTAACTCCTGTAGAATACGTTGCAGAAACATTGGATTATTTCGAGTTGAAAAAATTCATGAAAGAGGAAGAGTTAAGAGGTTCTCCAAACATGAGTCGTTACAAAGTAATCGCCTATAAACGATGGAGCATTCCTTTTGCGGCTTACATTTTAACTATTATCGCCGTAGCAGTTTCGTCAATGAAACGCAGAGGAGGAATGGGAGTTAATCTAGCCTTAGGTTTTTCAGTAGCTTTTGGTTTTGTATTCATAGATAGAATTTTTAGTACACTAGCTATTCAATCAGACTTTTCTCCATTATTAGCGGTATGGCTACCGAACATCTTTTTTGCAGGATTAGCATTGTATTTATTGGCAAGGGCAAGGCGATAAACCTTTTAAGGATATAAAATTTTAGAGGTGCAATGGGTGAATTTTTCAACCTTTCTTATAGCTAGCATGAATTCTGAAATAATATTTAATATTGGCGTAATTGGTTGAATGTTATTAGCTTCATTTCTTCTCAGTAATGTTTCTTAATATTTGATATACCACGTTAAGCTCTCAAATAATTCGATTAACAGTTAAAAAAGAAGATGATTATATAACAAAGGAGTAAGTTTCTTTATATTTGTAGCCAACAACAAACTAAACCTAGATTCAACATTCTATGGAATATTTAGATTTTGAACTTCCTATAAAAGAATTAGAAGAACAGTTTTCTAAAGCTTGTACAATAGGAGAAGAAAGCAATATAGACGTTTCTGATACTTGCAAGCAGATTGATGAAGTATTAAAGAAAACGAAAGAAGATATATATAAAAATTTATCTCCTTGGCAAAGAGTACAGTTATCACGCCACCCTAACAGACCATATACATTAGATTATATCAAAGCAATTTGTGGAGATACTTTTATTGAGCTTCACGGAGATCGTAATGTCAAAGATGATAAAGCGATCGTTGGAGGTTTTGGTAAAATAGGTGATCAAACCTATATGTTTATAGGTCATCAAAAAGGGAATAATACTAAAACACGTCAGTATCGTAATTTTGGTATGGCTAATCCTGAAGGTTACCGAAAAGCTTTGCGTTTGATGAAGAGTGCAGAGAAGTTTGGTGTGCCTGTAATATCGTTTGTAGATACTCCAGGAGCTTATCCAGGGCTTGAAGCAGAAGAAAGAGGGCAAGGAGAAGCGATTGCACGTAATATTTTCGAAATGGCTCAGTTAACGGTTCCTGTATTGGTTTTTATTATTGGTGAAGGAGCCAGTGGTGGAGCCTTAGGTATAGGTGTTGGTGATAAAGTATTTATGTTAGAAAATACTTGGTATTCTGTTATTTCTCCCGAGTCATGTTCTTCTATTTTATGGAGAAGCTGGGAATATAAAGAGCAAGCTGCTGCTGCTTTAAAATTGACGGCAACCGATATGATGGAGCAAAGTCTTATTGATGAGATTATAAAAGAACCTTTAGGAGGTGCTCATAGAGACCCTGAAGCTACTTTTGAGATTATAAAAAATAAGATTGTTAAAGAATACGAGCAATTGAAAAATGTAACTGAAAGCGAATTGATTTCGAGAAGAATTGATAAATATGCCGATATGGGAGTTTATCAAGACTAAATTTCGGCTAAAATAATTTACCAAGAAAATCCAGAGCCGATTAGGCTTTGGATTTTTTCGTTATTAACAAAATAAAAAAGTTTTTAACAGGCTTTTTGACATTCTTAAGTGGATATTATCGTATCTTAAAAAGAGCTGTCTAATTAACAATTTTTTACATTCGAAGTATGGAAAATGCGCGACCGATTGAAAATGTAAATCCTTCAAAAAGTGACATAGTTACCTTGCAAAAAGGGAAAATACCACCTCAGGCAGTTGATCTGGAAGAAGTGGTGTTGGGAGCTATGATGATCGATAAGAAAGGTATTGATGAAGTAATTGATATTTTGAATCCGGATGTTTTTTATAAAACAGGACATCAATATATTTTTGAAGCTATAGTAAAGCTTTTCGAAGACTCTAGTGCTATCGATTTACTAACGGTGGCTAATCAATTAAAAACGGATAAGCGTTTAGAGCAAGTAGGGGGAGAGTTTTATTTAATTCAATTGACCCAAAAAGTAGCTTCGTCTGCACATATTGAATTTCATGCACGTATTATTCTTCAAAAATATATTCAGAGAAGTTTAATTAAACTTTCTAATGAAGTTATTGAAGAAGCTTATGATGAAGGAACTGATGTTTTCGACCTTTTAGATACTGCCGAAGCAAAATTATACGAAGTAACGCAGGGAAATATTAAAAGATCTTCTGAGACGGCTCAAAGTTTAGTAAGTCAAGCTAAGAAAAAGATAGAAGAAATTGCTAACCAAGAAGGGATGAGTGGTATTCCTTCAGGTTTTACAAAGTTAGATGACCTTACTTCAGGTTGGCAGCCTACAGATTTAATTATTATTGCTGCGCGTCCAGGTATGGGGAAAACAGCATTAACATTGTCTATGGCACGAAATATTGCCGTAGGACAAAATATCCCTGTAGCCTTCTTTTCATTAGAGATGGCATCTGTACAGCTAATTACTCGTTTGATTTCTTCTGAAACGGGACTATCGTCAGAAAAGTTACGTACAGGTAAATTAGAAAAGCACGAGTGGGAGCAGTTAAATGTAAAAGTGAAAGATCTTGAAAAAGCACCCTTGTTTATTGATGATACGCCTTCTCTTTCTATTTTTGATTTAAGAGCAAAAGCACGACGACTATCTTCGCAGCATGGAATTAGAATGATCATGATTGATTATTTACAGTTAATGACAGCTGGAGGAGCAGGTAAAAACGGAAATCGTGAACAAGAGATATCTTTGATTTCTAGAAACCTTAAGGCTTTAGCTAAAGAATTAGATGTTCCTGTAATAGCATTATCACAGTTGTCTCGTGCGGTAGAAAGTCGTGGTGGTTCAAAAAGGCCACTACTGTCAGATCTTCGTGAATCAGGAGCGATTGAGCAAGATGCAGATATCGTATCGTTTATTTACCGTCCTGAATATTATAAGATAGATGAATGGGATGATGATGATGCTGCACCAACAAAGGGTCAAGGAGAGTTTATTGTAGCTAAACACCGTAATGGTGGTTTGGAAAATATCCGATTAAAGTTCGTAGGTGAGTTAGGTAAGTTTGATAACCTTGAAGAATTTAATGTGCCTGTAGAGTTTCAGTCCAAGATGAATGAAAACCCTTTTGAAACAGATCCTTCAACACCAACCGCAGATCCAAGTCAAGCTTTTGGTAGCAGTTTCAATACTCCACCACCAAGTCCTGATGATGATGTGCCGTTTTAATATTTAAAACATATTTTAAAAAACGACACTTTTAGTGTTTAGATATAAATGTATCCGAGATTTGATATTTCAAGTCTCGGATATTATTTTAAAAAATACATAGTTATTCTTTATGCTATGTTGGTTAGATTGAAAATTAGGTTGTCTTTAGTTGTTAATTAAGCTTTCTACTATTTTTATAACTTTTTTAGACCAAAGCATTTTGAAATGTCCTGTTCCTTCGATTTCTATGAATTTTGAATTTGAGAAATAAGAGCTAACCAGTTTAGATCTTTTTAGAGGAATCACCTTATCAGATATATCATGTATGAAAGTGATATCTTTAATTTCAATATTGTTAATGACATCTTTCACTTTATGAGAAATAGGATTGTATTCAGTACTAGTTTTTTTCAGTTTGTTAATTAATAGTTTTGTTGTCTCCTTTGTTAAACCAAATTTTAGAATAGCTAAATCAATGAATTCTGAAAATTTACTGGGAGTAGTTAAGACAATCATTTTTTTTGCTTTATACTTCAGTGAATTCATAGCGGTAAATGCAAGTACAGAACCCATTGAATGTGTCATAATGAGATCGTAGTTGTTATTTTGTAAATATAATTTTACTAGATCAGCCATTTCAAAGAAGCTAGTTTTTCTTTTGCTACTTTCCCCGTGACTAGGACCGTCAAAACTGATAACCTGAAATCCATTTTCTATTAAAATAGGTATAATGGCTCCGAAATTTGAAGCTCGACCTCCCCAACCATGTACTAAGAGTGCTTTTTTTTTGCCATTTCCCCATTGATAAGACTTAATTTTAAACTTGTTAAAATTAATAGTAGAATGTTTAGCTATTTCAAGAATTGATTTTTCAAATGGCCTTATCTTTCTCTTTTGTGGTTTTGAGATGAAGTTAAAAGCGATAAGAGCTCCAAGAGAGGGAGAAATCTTTTGTAGTGAATTAAATGTTTTTTTGAAATCCATTTTTACAGGTATTAATTGGAATACCATATAAAATTCTATCATTTTATTGATCTATTATGACACATATGTGCCATAATAGATATTGTTATAAATTGAGAGCTTTTCTTATCCTAGTCAATGTTTGTCTTTTAATACCTAAAAAAGAAGCAAGATGTGTAATAGATATACGGTGTAAAAGATCTTTGTTTTCAGAAACAAAATTAAGGTATCGTTGTTCAGCATTATTAAACAGAAAGCTTTCAATCCTTCTTTGTCTTTTTGATAAATGAGCTTCAGCGTTTAACCTACTGGTTTTTTCAAAATTTTTATATTTAGAATAGCATTCTTGTATTAAACTGAAAGGGATATTTATTAATAGACTATCTTCTAAGGTTTCAATGTAATATTTTGAAGGGTTTTGTTTGATGAATGAATCATAATCAGCAGCTAGACTATTTTCTCTGGCAAATGCAATTGTTATTTCTTCTCCTTTGTCATTGATGCTGAAAATTCGTAGTAATCCTTGGTATACAAAAATTAGATTTTGTTGAATTTCTCCAGCCATTAAATACATCTTTTTAGTGTTTAATGTACTTATGTTAATTTTAGTTATAATGAAACTCATTTCATCTTTACTAAAATCAGGAAAAGCATTTTTTAAAGCGTTGTAATAAACAGGCATTAGATTTTCTTTATACATCTCATGATTTTTAAGTGCCGATTATAAATATAACGATAATTGTAAAGTGTTGCGAGCTAAATAACTGGTCATTTTAAGAAGTGTTTTTTTGTAATAATTATTGAGTAGTTTTTTTATTTAATCATGGAGTGATATAGGTCAAAGATGGTAAAGATGATGAATCTCCGTAGCTAAATTTGTAATAACAAATGAAATAACTTTTTAATAACTCTTTTTTGTTTTCCAGGCTTTTAGCTACCTTCACATGGTAACAATAGATAATTTATGTTGAGCAGGTTAATTTTAATTTTATTTCTAATATCATCAACAATAAAGGCGAACTACATCCTATTGCCGATGGATGAAGAAAGTCAGCATAACCATTTGAAAGCATACGGGATTACGTATTGGGTAATTCAAAAACAACAAAAAGCAAAATGGTTACTTAATTATCGAGGAGGTTCTTTCTTATTGCCTTTTACGCCAGAGACTGAAAAAGAATGTAAAATACGAGGTGTTTCATATGAAATATTATCAGATGGCGATACTGCAAGCATCTTAAAAAATATCAGCAGTCCGTCCAAAAATATGGAAGCAGTCGTTTTAGAAAAAGCTCCTAAAATAGCAGTATACTCACCTGATGGGAAGCAACCATGGGATGATGCTGTTACAATGGTATTAAGTTTTGCCGAAATTCCATATGAAGTTATATACGATACTCAAGTATTAAATGATGAATTGATTGTCTATGATTGGTTACACTTGCATCATGAAGATTTTACAGGGCAGTATGGTAAGTTTCATAAAAATTATAGTGCTGCTGCATGGTATATCGCAGAAAAGAAAAGACAAGAAAATTTAGCTACTTCCTTGGGTTTCGAAAAGGTTTCTCAATCAAAACTAGCAGTAGCTAAAAAAATAAGAGATTATGTGATCGGTGGAGGGTTTATGTTTGCTATGTGTAGTGCCACAGATAGTTTTGATATTGCATTGAGTGCTGAAGGAGTCGATATATGTAAAGCGATGTTCGATGGAGACCCTACCGAGCCTAATTATCAAAATAGGATTAACTATAAACGTACTTTCGCTTTTAAAGACTTTTTGTTAGAACGCACTCTTCGATATGAGTTTTCAGATATAGATATGACTTCAAAGAGAAGTAAAGACGTTCCTAGAGAGTTAGATTATTTTACATTAAAAGATTATTCTGCAAAATGGGATCCTATACCAACAATGTTGTGTCAAAACCATACCAGTTTAGTTAAAGGGTTTATGGGGCAGACTACAGCTTTTGATCATTCTATGGTGAAATCTAATGTGCTGATTTTAGGTCAAAATAAATTGAATAAAGAAGCAAGGTATATTCATGGTATTAAAGGGAAAGGTTTTTTTACTTTTTACGGAGGGCATGACCCAGAAGATTATCAACATCGAGTAGGAGATCCTAAAACAGAGTTAGAACTTCACCCTAATTCACCTGGCTATCGATTGATATTAAATAATTTGTTATTTCCTGCGGCAAAAAAGAAACCTCAGAAAACTTGATCAGTCTTTAGGATTACAATTCTTCTATAATTGATTATGTAGGAAGAATGATTATGATTTAAGGATATAGTTTTACTATTAATCATCAAAACTATATATTTGGTCAATTAGAATATTGCTTAAATTTTATAGCATAAAGCCATAATAAAAATGCCTCGAAAGAAGTCTAGTAAAAAGCCAGGAACTCCACCTAAATTAGACAAAAAGCCTACACCTAAAAAATCTTTGAAACTTACTCCGAAACAACGTTTGATTGTAGGAGGAGCTTTTTTGATGACAGGGTTGTTAGTGTTGTTCTCAATTACGTCTTATTTTTTTACATGGAAAACAGATCAAAGTGAACTTGGTGATTTTTCTCGTGAAGTAAAAACAGATAATTTAATAAACGTAGTCGGAGCTAATATAGGAGATTTCTTAGTGTTTAAAGGTATTGGGATAATGGCTTTTAGTATCCCTGTACTTTTATTATTGACAGGTGTTAGTTATTTCTTTGGAAAAGGGAAAAGCTCATTAAAATCAAGATGGTTTTGGGGAATTTATTTAATGATTGTAGGTTCTGTAATTATGGGGTATTTCACTCATTTTTATGGATTATTATCAGGGACGATTGGTTTCGAGATTAATGATTTTCTTCAAAGCTACTTAGGGAAATTAGGAACTCTTTTGGTTATTCTATTTTTTGGTATACTTTATATTGTTTTGCGCCTCAATTTTACTCCAGAAGGTTTAGAAAAAAGATTTAAATCATGGAGTGATAGTGCTAAAGTAGATATCAAAGCTAATGCTGCTGTAGAACAAGAACCTCCAGTTAATGCAGTTAAAGAAGCTCCTGTAGAAAACCCTGTGGGTATTAATGATTTTGTACCTGTTAAGAAACCTTTATTTGAGGAAAAAGAAGTAATACAAGATAAAGAAGAGGACAAAGTAGTATTGCCTAAAGAGAATATTCTTGTTCAGGAAAAAGATCTAGAATTAGAACCAGTTAATACTTCAAACAATGAGCCAGTAACGACACTAGACAGTGGGTTAGAAATAGAAGTAGCTCAAGAAGAAGATGAGCCAGAACTTGAAATGGAAGTGAAAACTGTAGCCGTTGACGAAGTAAATAAATTGAGTGATCAATTGGTTGAGGATTTTGGAGAGTTTGATCCTAAATTAGAATTAGGTCAGTATCAATTTCCTACAATAGATTTATTAAAGGATTATACCAATGGCCAAAATAACATAACCATAGATCAAGAAGAGCTAGAGGGGAATAAGAATAGAATTGTAGAGACACTAAAGAATTATAAAATAGAGATTGCTCACATCAAAGCAACAATAGGGCCTACAGTAACCTTGTATGAAATTGTTCCAGAAGCAGGAGTTCGTATTTCTAAAATCAAAAATTTAGAAGACGATATTGCTTTGTCACTTGCAGCTTTGGGAATTCGTATCATTGCTCCAATGCCAGGAAAAGGAACTATTGGTATTGAAGTTCCGAATAAAAAATCTACAATAGTAAGTATGCACTCGGCTATTAAAGCTGCTAAATTTCAGAATGCAGAAATGGAATTACCGATATCATTCGGAAAGACGATTTCTAATGAAACTTTCGTAGTAGATTTAGCTAAAATGCCTCACTTATTGATGGCAGGTGCAACAGGTCAAGGTAAATCGGTTGGATTAAATGCAATATTGACATCGATTCTTTACAAAAAACACCCTGCTGAAGTGAAATTTGTATTGGTCGATCCGAAAAAAGTAGAGCTTACACTTTATAATAAGATAGAGCGTCACTTTTTAGCAAAGCTTCCAGATTCTGAAGAAGCTATTATTACTGATAATAGTAAGGTAATCAATACGTTGAATTCACTTTGTATAGAAATGGATGCACGTTATGAGCTATTGAAGAATGCATACGTAAGGAATATTAAAGAATACAATGAAAAGTTTAAAAAGCGTCAGTTAAATCCAGAGAATGGACATCGCTTTTTACCTTATATTGTACTAGTAGTAGATGAGTTTGCAGATTTAATTATGACAGCTGGTAAAGAAGTGGAAACACCAATTGCTCGTTTAGCTCAATTAGCCCGTGCAATAGGTATTCATCTTATTATAGCAACACAAAGACCATCTGTTAATGTAATTACGGGTATGATAAAGGCTAATTTCCCTGCAAGGGTAGCTTTTAGAGTAATGTCTAAAATAGATTCTCGAACAATCTTAGATGCTGGTGGTGCTGATCAGTTAATAGGGCGAGGTGATATGTTATATACAAACGGAAATAACTTGGTGCGTATTCAGTGTGCCTTTGTCGATACCCCTGAAGTAGAAAAAATAACGAATTATATTGGAGCACAAAAAGCCTATGCTAGTGCACATTTGTTGCCAGAATATGTCGGAGAAGAAGGTGGTGGCACAAATCTTGATATAGATAAAGCGGATAGAGATAAATTATTCCGTGATGCTGCTGAAGTTATTGTGACAGCGCAACAAGGATCTGCCTCTTTAATTCAGCGTAAATTGAAGTTAGGGTATAACAGAGCAGGAAGAATTATCGATCAATTGGAAGCGGCTGGTATAGTAGGTCCATTTGAAGGGAGTAAAGCTAGACAGGTATTAGTACCTGATTTAGTAGAATTAGAACGATTATTAGAAAGTGAATAATAGATATATGAAAATGTTGAAGACCTTATTAAGTAGTTTTATTTTTTTATTCGTAGTTGGGAATGCAATACAAGCTCAAACGGCTAAAACATTGTTAACAGAGGTAGCTGATAAAGTGAAATCTTATGATAATATAAGTATTGATTTTAAATACGAGCTTAAGAATAGCGATACCAATTCTAAGGAAGAAACTCGCGGAAGCGTAAAGTTACAAGGAGATAAATATGTGCTTAACCTTTTTGGAGGAAAAGTGTTATTCGACGGAACTAAGATTTACCAGATAAGTACAGAGGATGAGGAAATTACTATTTCTTCACCTTCACAAGAAGAAACATTGACACCTTCAAATATGCTTACTTTTTTTGAAGAAGGATATAATGCTACGATGGATGTTGAACAAAATATTCAAGGGAGAAAGATTCAGTATGTAAAATTAACTCCTACGAAAAACACTGAAGAATTTAAGTTTATTTTGTTGGGTGTAGATAAGCAGACGAAACATATCTATAACCAAATTATTTCTCAGTCAAATGGTTCTGAAATTACTATAACAGTAGCTAACTTTAAGACAAATCAACCATTATCTTCGACTTTATTTCAATTTGATAAATCGAAATATGATGGATATTACATCAACAATCTAGATGAATAATCGTTTGTTTCGAAGTATTAGTTTTACATTTGTTTTGTGAATTTGTAACATAGTATCTATTCTATGGTATATTCATATAATATTTCAAATCATAGTGAGTGAAACTTATTGATCGCTACATATTCAAAACCTTTTTACAAAGGTTTTTGGTGCTTTTAGTCATTTGGACTTTTTTGATGGTACTGCAAACAGTATGGCTGTATATTTCCGAATTTGCTGGAAAAGATTTAGAACTCTCTGTTTTTTTAAAGTTTATAGTGTATAGTATTCCTATCACTGTTCCCTTAACTTTTCCATTATCTATTTTGTTAGCATCTATTATGGTGTTTGGTGATTTCTCTGCTCATTATGAATTTGCGGCAATGAAATCATCTGGGATTTCATTAAGTAGAGCAATGCGTTCACTTAGCCTATTTATTGTAGGTTTAGGAATAGCAACTTTCTTTTTTGCCGATACAGTTATACCTTATTCATACCGACAGTTTATAAACCTTAGAAGGGGAGTTGTAAAGCAGAAGCCAGCACGCGCTATTGTTGAAAATCAATTCAATCAATTAGGAGATATTAGTATCAAAGTAGCTCGTAAGTATGGAGATAACGATCAATTCCTAGAAGATGTTATTATTCACAAAGAAAATCCAAAACATAAAGGAAATTATACGGTTATAAAAGCGGAGTCAGGAGAGCTAAAAAGTGCTATCAATAGTAATATTCTTACGATAGCGTTATATAATGGGCATTATTACAATAATATTATTCCTAAAAAATATAAAGAAAAGAAAAAGCTTCCTTTTGTAAAGAGTGATTTTAAAGAGTATGAAATTAACCGGGATTTCACCACTTTCGACGATGTAGAGGTGTCGGAGAGTGATTATGCAAAGAATCGTAAGATGCTAAATGTAGAAACTTTAGCTAAAGATATTGATACTTTTTCAACAGGGATTAATAAAAGTAGAAAGTATTTTAAGAAAAGAATGTTTACGAGATCTACTGGTATTTTATTGAAAAAGGAGAAAGTTAAAAAAGATAAAAAAGAACCTTTTTGTGTAACAGAACAATATCCAGATCACATATTAGATATAGCGGATTATACTCAAAGAGTCTCTATTTTAAGCGAAGCTAAAAGAGATGTTCAGAGCACTATAACTCGTATAGACTCGGAGATTAATGGATTACGTAAAAGTACTTCTACGATCAATAAGTTTGAGATTGCTTTACATGAAAAGTTTGCTTTAGCTTTCGGTTGTATAGTATTGTTTTTTCTAGGGGCACCTATAGGAGCGATCATTAGAAAAGGAGGGCTAGGATTACCTTTTTTATATGCAATAGGATTGTTTTTAATTTACTATTTCTCAGGGATTTTTGCTAAGAATACTGCCGAAGATGGTAGTATTAGTCCATTTTTAGCTACCTGGTTATCAACTCTCATATTTGCTCCACTGGGTATTATTTTTACCTATCAGGCAACAACTGATAAAAAGCTAATCAACTTTGAACCTGTTTTTATTTGGTTTGCAAAGTTGTTTTCTAAAAAGAAACATCAAAAAAAGAAAGGGCTTTAGGAAGCTTTCTCATTTACCAGTATCTTTATATTAAATTTTACAAGTGTCATTATAGAGTATTTATACTTTGTGTGATACAAAAATATTATTGCATTGGACACTAAAACATATCCACTAGATTCTATAGAATCAGCTATTGAAGACATCAAAAAAGGAAAGGTAATCATTGTAGTAGATGATGCTAATAGAGAGAATGAAGGTGACTTTTTAGCGGCTGCGGAAACAGTTACACCAGATATGATCAATTTTATGGCTACTCATGGGAAAGGGTTGATCTGTGCTCCTTTAACTGAGCAACGTTGTGATGAATTGGATTTAAGTATGATGGTGAATACCAATACTGACCCAATGAAAACAGCTTTTACAGTGTCAGTCGATTTACATGGATATGGAGTTACTACAGGTATCTCAGCTAGTGATCGTGCTAAAACAATTAGTGCGCTAGTAAATCCAAAAATAAAACCACACGAACTTTCACGTCCAGGGCATATTTTTCCTTTGAGAGCTAAAGAAGGAGGAGTGCTTAGACGTACAGGTCATACTGAAGCAGCTATTGATTTTGCAAGGCTAGCAGGTTATGATCCAGCTGGGGTTATAGTTGAGATCATGAATGAAGATGGTACTATGGCTAGGCTTCCTCAGTTGGTTGAAATAGCAAAGAAATTTGATTTAAAATTGGTTTCTATAGAAGCATTAGTTGCGTATCGCATGCAATTTGATTCGTTAATTGATAAAGAGGAAGATTTTAATATCAATACACGTTTTGGTACTTTTCGACTAAGAGCTTACAAACAAACAACGAATGATCAGGTACATATTGCTTTAACTAAAGGAACATGGTCTGAAGATCAAGAAGTACCTACTCGAATCAATTCTACATTGTTTAGTAATGATATACTCAGTGCTTTAACAGCAGAAGTAGATGAGCGTTTGGAGCGTATGTTTGAAGTTATTAATCAACAGGGGAAAGGAGCAATGATTTTTATTAATCAAGAACAAGAAGCTGTAAATGTACTTGGAAGACTTAAGAAATTAAGAGAAAACCAATCTAAAGAAGAAGTAGCTCAAGCTCCAAAACTACCTATGGATGTTAAAGATTATGGTATTGGTGCCCAAATATTACATGATTTAAAAATTAAAAAGGTGAGTCTTATTTCTAATTCTCAGTATACGAAAAGAGTTGGGATGCAAGGATATGGTTTAGAAATTGCTAGTTACATTAAATATTAATTTATAAGAGAAGACTTTTTCTTATTTGGATTATGATCAAAATGGTATAAGTACCAATTAAATTTAATGCTTTTGGGGTCTAAAGAGTTGTTTTTTTAATCAGTAATTCCTATCAGAACCTTTATTTAATTGAGTTTTGTAAAATAGTACATAGTGTTAAAACAATAAAATTTGCTGCTCAAATTTATAAACCCATAACCCTTGTTAGTCATTTTAAGTCAATAGAAAAACTTAATGATAAATGAGTTCTATTAATAATTCTGATTCTTATGATTCCTGTCTACTTTTTATCTAAATGGATTTTAAAAGAGTGGAATTTAAGAAATAATGAAAACAGGAAATATTTAGCAATAATCCTTGCAAAAATTTTCAATCCAATAATATATACTTTATTAATCTACTTATGGTTTTTTTCAATTCTTCATTATCTCAATAATTGATTTTGAAAAATGAATACCATAAAACTGCTAATTTTATAAATGAGAACAATGTAAGTCCAGATAGAATAATGGACTTTGGTAAAATATGATTAATAAGTTTTCAAGACTTAAAGTTTAATGTGTTACTCTGGAGGTACATGAGGTTTTACGACCTATTCCATTTAATCATATAAATTTAAAGTATCTCGATGTAGGTGTGATCACAGTATTTTGTTTTAAAAAAGTAAATGATTTAAATTCCGTAATTTAGGAGATAAAAACAACTTTTGTATGGAGTTAAATTGTTTTGGATTTAATATCCATTTAAGAAGAATTATAAGATTAATATTTCTACTAAGATGTGTTTTATCTTTCTCTCAAGATAGGAGTGAAATACCTGAAGGAGAACTTATTTTTTATGACAATTTTGAAAGAAACGAATCACAAGAACTGAAAGATGAAGTAGGTAATAGGTGGACTACGAGTAGTAATAAAACTGCAAAAGGAAACAAACAAGTTGATTTAAGAAATGGCACCTTATACATTTACACTCATAAAGAAGCAAATCATGCAACCTCTGTAAGACATAAAATGGGGTTTAAAAACGGTGTAATTACTTTAGATTTTAAATTAGATACAGATGATGATGTTTTGAATTTGAACATAGCTGATCCTGCTTGTAAATCTGTTCATGCAGGACATCTTATTAGTGTAGTTATTAAATCTAATGAGGTTGAGTTAATAGATTTAAAAACAGGAGTATTTGATTTGAAAATTAAGAAAGCTAGAGAGGGAGAACTATTAACTGTAGAACAAAAAGAACTTCTGAAAAGAAAGAAGAAGAAGTTTAAAAACGATCTTAAAATAAACAGATGGCATAAAGTAACAGTTAAAATAAATATAGATACTATATGGTTAAATATTGACGACATTGAGATTGGTACTTTTGTATCAGAGGGATTTGCTCACGATTCTAAAGATTTATTAAGAATTTTGGTTCCTAAAACAGCTACAGTTGATAATGTTAAGATATGGAAGAAATAAGGTTGTTTTATAGGTCTCGGGAATAGTTGAAACTATAGCATTTCCAGTCCATAGTGGTTCATTTACTCTATTTTTAGTGATAAATGCTGCATTTAAAATTCTAACACAAAAAAGCGTTACGTTTTTTTAAGTTTATTCTAAGCTACTAGTTTTAGTTTAGCATCTATTTTCTTTACCCGTTTTAAACCCTATAATTTTTTAAGTTTTATTGTTCATTTTATGCTGAATAAAAAAGCAAATTGATTACGTGTCTAGGTGTTGTTGTCGTGTGTCATGTATTTTTAAGTAAATGAATCTTGGTAATGATATTTTGTATATTAGGAAAAGCTATAAAAAAAGTAAGGTAGCAACTTAAAATTACTACCTTAACGGTATATTAATTTTTGTAATGGTTATTCATGGCGTCACAACATTTATCTAGTTCTGAAATTGAATAAAGTACATTTATCGTAAATGGAACAAGTGGGTAACAATAATTCCTTTATTGTTATCAAGTGTATGTTCGCACAGTTTCTTTTTCTCTTTTATGTTTAAATTAAACGGATCTTTTAAGAGATCTATCCCACTATGCTTTTTTAAGCGGATTCCTTGTCCAGAGATGATATCCTTATTGGCTTCAAATTCAGTAGAAGGAATATGTTCCGTGAGAATAAGATATTTGAAATGGTCTAATTTATCAACGATTTGTTTCACCTCTTTATTTGATAAGTGTTGTAATACTTGTCGAAGTATAACGCAATCTCCTTTTGGTAGTGTATCTGCAACGATATTCAAGCATTCAAACTCTAGGTTATTAGCTTTAAATTGTTTTTTATTTCGAATAATTAAATCTTCTACAATGTCAATAGCAATATATTTTTCTGTGTGAATGAATAATTCTTTTCCGATATTGAAATCACCACATCCTATATCACAAACAATAAGTTTAGAAGTAAAAGAATTAAGAAAAGTTATAACAGCCTTTAAATATGGTGTAATAATCTTCTTGTCATGTGAACCTTCTCCAGAGTAAAAGTCGAAATCATTACCTCCCCATAATTTCATATTATATACTTGTGTCATAGCATCTTTAGTAGGCCAAGGTTTTTTTTTCTTTTTTGTAGGAAAGTGACGCGTCATTAAATGGATGAATTTAGATTACCGGAATCTATTAGCACTTCAAATTTAATAGTTTTCCTTTCTAGTATTTGTTAATACCTCGGTTAACAAATAGGAAATACGATTTTGTTTTATCTATAATAAAATGATATATTGTCCGAAGAACTTGTAGATTATGTCAGAAAAAATAAAATTCGAAATAGAATTTGTAATACATGCTTCACAGCAAATGCTTTATAATTATATCTCTACACCATCTGGATTATCTGAATGGTTTGCAGATAATGTAAACTCTAGAGGAGAAAAATTTACATTTATCTGGGACGATAGCGAAGAGGAGGCTTTACTTTTAAGTAAGAAAACCAATGAAAAAGTAAGATTTCAATGGGTAGAGGATGAAGACGAAGATTATTATTTTGAAATTCGTATTCAAGTGGATGAAATTACTAAAGATGTGTCTTTAATTATCACTGATCATTCTGAAGAGGATGAATTAGAAGAAAATAAAATGCTTTGGGAAAATACGATATCTAACCTTAAACATATTTTAGGTTCTGTATAAATCAATTGGCTAGAAGTTATTCATAAATGTTACACTGTTGTAGTATATTTGTATGCGATTAGTGTAATTATATGATAAATTTTAATAGTGAGTTTGTAAGTAACAAGCAAGCAAATCTTAATATTACAAATAGGGCAGTAGCTTATGGTGATGCCCTATTTGAAACTATACGTGTTGTAAAAGGAGAATTACTTTTTTGGGAAGATCATTATTTTAGATTAATGTCTTCGATGAGAATACTTCGTATGGAGATCCCTATGAATTTCACCTTAGAATTTTTAGAAAATGAGATTCTAACAACAATAAAAAGTAACGGGCTTAAAGAAAATGTTTCTGTTCGAGTAAAGCTGACCGTTTATAGAGACAGTGAAGGACTATATACTCCTAAAACCAACGACATTGGTTATTTTATTCAAGTGAAAAGATTGGATAGTCCTAATTTTATATTGAATGACATTAAAGAATTCCCATTAATAGTAGATTTATTTAAAGATCACTACGTGAACTCAGGATTACTTTCTAATCTAAAATCTACTAATAGAATTGTTAATACTTTAGCAGGAATCTTTGCAAAAGAAAATGATTTTCAAAATTTATTATTATTGAATCAAGACAAAAAAGTTATTGAGGCTATCAATGGTAATATATTTTTAGTGAAAGGAAGTAGTATTATCACACCACCTCTTACGGATGGCTGTATTAATGGTGTATTCAGAAAACAGTTAATGAGAATTATAGAGAAACAAACAGATTTTACTTTAGAAGAGAAATCAATTTCTCCGTTTGAATTACAAAAATCAGATGAAATCTTTATTACAAATGCTATTAGCGGTATTCAATCAGTTTCAAAATATAGAAAAAAGAGCTTTTCTCAATCAGTAGCCAGGCAATTGGTTGCTTATTTTGAGTAGAGAGTTAAATAAAAAACACTCTAATAATATTTAAATATTATTAGAGTGTTTTTTATAAAGTAAAAATATTGTCATAAATTAATTGTATTCAGGATTTTCAGGTGCGTTTGCCCAGATAGAATAGCGATCACCAAGAGTTAACATTTGGTCTTTCCAATAGCAATCAATACGATCATTGATCAATGTTCTAAGGTTCTCTTCAGCAGATACAATCCATGAATTTCCGCTAATCTCTGTTTCTAATTGGTTGAATGACCAACCTGAATATCCTAAAAAGAATTTGATATCATCAGGTTCTATAATCCGATCTATCATTAACTCACTAACAACTTCGAAAGATCCTCCCCAGTATAAGTTTTCAGCTATTTTCACGCTATTAGGAATGAGTTCAGGAATACTATGAACGAAATATAAATTATCTTGTTCGACAGGTCCTCCATTATATATTCGGTATTCTTCAGTGACATCAGGAATGAAATCTGATATTGTCGATGCTGTTGGTTTGTTCATTATGAATCCAATAGTTCCTGTATTGCAATGGTTAGCTACTAAAATAACCGATTTTTGAAAAGACATGTCTCCTATCAAAGATGGCTCCGCTACCAAAACAACACCATTTTTTAGATTAGCAAGTATCATTTTGTGAATTTTTATCTAATTACCCTAATCAAATATAAAAAAATAATTGAATATTTTGTTAAATTAATAACAAAAGTTAGTTAAAATAACTAATTCCTTAAAATATACTTAAGTATAAATACCTATATTAAAATCGTAATAAAAAAAATCCTTGATTCAATACGTAGAATCAAGGATTAATATAAAACTTTATTAGCATTCCTATAATGGGCTATAGTCCATAAGGTTCAGCTTCAAAATTGAAATTTTGATTTTTTTGTAAATAATACCTATTGAATTTTTCATAAGGTAATTTACAAAGAGAAATAAGTATTAGTTGATAGCAGATGTTAATTCTGAACCAGCTTTAAACTTTACAACTTTCTTAGCAGCAATTTGGATTGTTTGCCCAGTTTGTGGGTTACGACCTTCACGAGCAGCTCTTTCAGATACAGACCAAGAACCAAATCCAACTAAAGATACACGTCCTCCGTCTTTTAAAGTTCCTTCGATATCACCTAAAAAAGTTTCTAATGCAACTTTAGCTGCAGCTTTAGTAATTCCTGCTTTTTCTGCGATGCTCTCGATTAATTCTGTTTTGTTCATAATGTTTTTTTTTAATTAGTTTAATCCAAATAATCGGTGTTGATTACATTAACAAATTTAGACCCTTTTCTCACCCGTGCAAGTAAAATCAATGCATTCGGGCGGTTTTGTTGATAATTTAATGAATTTGTTGATAAGTGAGCTTAAGGCTTAACATTTAAGCCTTAATAATTTAACTTTAATCGAAAAAAGCACCTTCTTCAAAGGTATAACCGTTTAATAAATCTTTAACAAGCATGGCTTTTTTGTTGGGTAATTGCATTTTTTTAATCAAAATAGTCTGCTTAGAAGCACTAACTTTTAATTTTTTATCAATGATTATAGCAATACCTGAGTCTTTTTTTAGGTCCTCGTTAATCAATTCGGCTTCAAGGATCTTTACATTTACCCGTTTCCCGTTATTGGTTAAGTAGCACCAAGAAGAAGGATATGGGCTTAAACCTCTTATTAAATTATGAATTTCTTGAGGGGCTGATTGCCAATCAATCTTTGTGTTATTTTTATTTAACTTATAGGCTGTCTTAGGTTCAAAATCGGGCTGCTCTATAGTTGAGATATTTCCCTCATTTATAAGATCGATAGTTTTTGCTACTAGTTCTGCACCAGAAAACATTAGTCGATCATGTAAAGAGCCAGCAATTTCATCATTACCAATTTCTAAAGTTTCTTGAAGTATAATGTTTCCTGTATCAATTTTATCATCAATAAAGAAGGTTGTATTTCCAGTAGTTTTTTCACCATTAATGATTGCCCAATTTATAGGGGCAGCACCTCTATATTGTGGTAGAAGAGAGGCATGAAGATTAAAAGTGCCATGCTTAGGCATATTCCATACTATTTTAGGTAACATACGAAAGGCAACTACAATTTGTACATCAGCTTGCCATTTTTGTAAACCAATAATAAAATCTTCATTTTTTAAATTAGTTGGTTGTAATACCTCTAATTGATTTGCTATTGCATACTGCTTTACGGCAGATTGTCGTAACTGTTGGCCTCTACCTGCAGGTCGATCAGGTGCAGTGATTACTCCAACAACATTATAGTTGTTTTCTACTAAATATTTTAACGTGGTTACGGCGAACTCAGGGGTTCCCATAAAAACAATGCGCATATGTTTTGTTTTAATCGTTTTGAAAAACCAGCTGATATGTATTGTCTGGTTGAATGGCGATTTTCTTTTGTGCCAATAATTGTTGCAAGATAGCAATTAACTGCTCTTCAGATTCTGTAAAATGTTCAAATAGTACTCTAGAAGTTAATGACGTTTTCTCAAGTATTGAGATCATTTTTACAGTAATTTCTTGGTTTTTAGAAGTTCTCTTTTTTTGTTGCTTGATACAGTTAGAGCAGTTATTACAAGGTTTCTCTAACGTTTCTCCAAAATATTTTAGAAGTTGTTGTTGCCTGCAATCAATGGTGTTTGTAATATATTGTATTGTAGCTTCAATACGTCTTTTTTGGTGTTGTATAGAAGATTTAATGTGTTTGCTGACACTGTTAATTGTAATATCATCTTCACGAGGTACTAAAAATTCAATTTCGAGGTCACAATTTTGTTCTTCAAAAATTATAAGCCCTTTATGGGCCCATTGATCAAATTGATTTTTTACAATATTTTGTGATACTGCTGTTT
Source organism: uncultured Aquimarina sp. (assembly GCA_947493035.1). Classification (GTDB taxonomy): domain Bacteria; phylum Bacteroidota; class Bacteroidia; order Flavobacteriales; family Flavobacteriaceae; genus Aquimarina. Next base: position 172,871 of record CANLOW010000003.1, on the reverse strand, counting down.
TAGAAGCAATTTTACTAAGGTCAATTTTTGTTTTAGAAGAAAAAATACCTGTATAGTCTCTTAATAATTGTTGCCCAATCTTTTGTGATGTACTATTAGAACTTATTTGATGTGAAAAATGATTTGATCCTACTTCCATTGTTATGGACCATTGAATGTTGTGTTTTTCAATTAAAGAAAGAATGCCATGATTATTCAACATTTTTAAAGTCTTATATGTTTTAGCTTTAGAAAGCTGATAACGTTCACAAAAAACAACAAAATCAATAGGGAAATATTGTTCTTGTCCCTCGCCATAAGCAATTTGCAAATATGTAGATAACTTGCGATAGACTTTTTTAATATAATCTATATCAGGAGTTGTATTATTTTTTTTGTCCTTTAAGTTGTGTATGGCGTTAGGTGTTTGTAAGAGTAGGGCATAAGCCTGTTTTCCATCTCTTCCTGCTCGACCAGCTTCTTGAAAATAACTTTCAATACTAAGTGGAATATATGTATGTATTACAGTGCGAACATCAGCTTTGTCAATACCCATACCAAAAGCATTAGTGGCAATTATAATTCTAACCTTGTTGTCTTTCCAAGCGTCAAAGTTTTTTTTCTTTGTAGTCCCATCCATACCGCCATGATAGGGTAGTGCGGAAAAACCTTCTTCGTTTAGGTATGTGGTCCAAGCTAGTGTTTGTGCTCTAGTTGGGACGTAGATGATAGAGCAGCCTTGTTGCTTGGTTAATATTTTTTTTAATAAGTAATGGATGTCCTCTGTAGTATAAATTCCGTAACTAAGATTTTTTCTTAAATATGAAGATTGATAAGAATTAAATTCTTTCAACTTTAAAATTGAAATAATATCATTTTTAACCTTAGAAGGAGCGGTAGCAGTTAGTGCTACAAATGGAGTGTTAGGGAAATGTTCTTTTAAACATTGTAGTTCTAGGTATTTTGGGCGAAAATCATTCCCCCATTCAGAAATACAATGTGCTTCATCGATTGCAATTAAACCAATTTTCATTTTTTGAAGGCGATCCAAGACAACATCTTGCAATAAGCGCTCGGGAGACAAATATAGAAATGTATATTTTCCGTATTCACAGGCATCTAGTATATCAATTAATTCACTAAAAGGAATATGACCGGTTAATCCTTTAGCTTTTATTCCTTTTTCCTTTAGGTGTTCTACTTGATCTTCGATGAGTGCGACTAAAGGTGAAACTACGATACACAAGCCTTCGTTAATAATTCCAGGTATTTGATAGCACAAAGATTTTCCTCCACCTGTAGGCATTAAAACAAGAGTATCTTTTTTATGTGTTATTAAGGAATTAATAATTTGCTCTTGTTGTGAACGAAAAGTGTCGTATCCCCAATATTTTTTTAAGACTTTCTTCGCTATTTCTATATTGGGATTCATGACTAAGAGGAGATATTATCTAGTATAAAAGAAGTTCTATGCGTAATTGATTCAAAAGGTATAGAGGTGTAATCTAATTGATAATTTTTTAAGACTTCTTTAAAAGAATTATTAATTTCTTTGGCGATATCAAAAGTTTCATATCGTTCAGAATCTAAACTATGAATATCTTTCCAAGGTTCAAATAGGAATATATAATCATAGGTATATTTTCTAATAGCTTGATCAAAAATTAGAGGAACTCGTTTTAAACCATAATTCATATAAGCTACATTGTCTATAATACCTCTATCATAAAACACAAGATTAGCTTTAGGTTTTATCGGTAAATTTTCAAATTGCTGTATACGTTTTGTTAATAAAAGAGTATCAAAGGCTTCAGGATCTTTAAGAAATGGCTGCTCTATTCCATTTTTTTGAGATTCTTTTATAAGCTCACGAGATATTTCGGGTTTGCAATAATATTCTTTTTGTATTAAAGCATTGACGATGGTCGTCTTTCCAGAGCTTGGTGCTCCACATAAAAGAACTCTTTTTGGCACAGGTTAAGAAAGTTAAAATGTATCTATATACTAAAGTCGTAATATTTAGATAAAAAACAAAAGCGAGAAGTTGATTACTTCTCGCTTTGTATAAAATTATTTTTAAAAGTAAGTTTCTTATGCTACGAATAGAGGTCTATGACTCATTAATTCGTGTACTTGCTTACCGATATTTTTCAATACATCATCATTACCAACATTGCTGATCACTTCGTCGATAAGGTCGATTACTTTTTTAAAGTCATCTTCTTTTAATCCACGAGTTGTAGCTGCGGCCACACCAATACGAATTCCAGAAGTAACAAAAGGAGACTCTGTGTCAAAAGGAACCATATTTTTGTTTACTGTAATATCAGCAACTCCTAATGCTTCTTCAGCTTCTTTTCCTGTAACTCCTTTACTGCGTAAATCTACTAACATCATATGATTATCTGTTCCATTAGAGATTACTTTATATCCTTTTTCAACTAAAGCGTCAGCAGCGATTTTAGCGTTCTTTTGTAATTGAATACAGTATTCTTTGAATTTAGGATCTAATGCTTCACCAAAAGCTATGGCTTTAGCAGCAATAACATGCTCCAAAGGTCCACCTTGGTTTCCTGGGAATACAGCGCTGTTTAATAAAGCAGACATTTTACGTAATTTTCCGCTTTTTAATTTCAAACCTTGAGGGTTATCAAAATCTTGTCCCATTAATATAAGTCCTCCTCTTGGTCCACGTAATGTTTTGTGGGTTGTAGTCGTGACAATATGGCAATGCTCGATAGGGCTTTGTAATAAACCTGTTGCAATTAATCCAGCAGGGTGAGCCATATCAGCTAATAAAATAGCATTTACTTTATCAGCAATTTCACGGAAACGTTTGTAATCAATTTCTCTTGAATAAGCAGAAGCACCAGCAATAATTAATTTTGGTTGTTCTGCTATAGCAATAGCTTCAATCTTGTCGTAATCTAATTGACCAGTAGCTTCTTCTACACCATAGAAAGAAGGCTTGTATAATTTTCCTGAAAAATTAACAGGTGACCCATGTGTCAAGTGACCTCCATGAGATAAATCAAAACCTAATATTTTATCACCAGGCTTAATACAAGCAGCAAATACAGCTGTATTTGCTTGTGATCCTGAATGAGGTTGTACGTTAGCATATGCAGCTCCAAAAAGTTCTTTGGCGCGATCAATAGCGATTTGTTCTACAACATCAACAATTTCACATCCACCATAATATCTTTTGCCAGGGTACCCTTCTGCATACTTGTTAGTTAGAACAGAACCTTGGGCCTCCATTACTTGATCACTTACAAAGTTTTCTGAAGCAATAAGTTCCAAACCATTGATTTGACGTTCTTTTTCTTGAGCAATTAATTCAAAAATCTTTTCGTCGCGTTGCATAAATAACGTTTTATAATTTTAAGATGTGCAAAATTAACGATAATCAACAAGAAGTTGATAAAACGCTACTTAAATTATCTACATTTTTATGAGGAATTTGTTTATATCAAATTGTGAGTGCTTATTTATAGACACCTTTAAAAAGATATAATTTATCAAAGCTTAACATGAAGTAAAGATTTTAGTTTATTGTAAAAGCCTTTTGTGTTTACTATCAGGTAGTTTTATTTGGATTTGGAATGGAATTTGATTTATATGTTGTAAAAAAGAAATGAATACAATTATACGAACATTAATAGCAGCTTTTGGTTCTAAGAAACTTGGAGGAGGGTGTTTTTCAACTGTAATAATATTTATAGTACTCTACTGGCTATTAGGGAAAATGTTTTAGTGTTATTCATTATTTAGTTTCAAATAAGAAACAAATAAAGAGTTTTAAAGAAAATGTCTGGCATATTTAATATAACCAGACATTTAATTGAAGTATTCTATTTTTGATTCAAGTAGTTAGAAACATTTTCTTGAATACGATTTTCTATGTTATCTACATCGGCCTTTATAAAAGTTTCTCCAGTAATTTTTTCATATAATTCTATATAGCGTTCAGATACAGAATTAATGTAGGTGTCATTCATTTCAGGAATTGCTTGACCTTCTTTTCCTTGGAAACCATTGGTAATTAACCATTGGCGGACAAATTCTTTAGATAATTGACGTTGAGGCTCTCCTTTTTCTTGAAGTTCTTCGTATCCATCAGCGTAGAAGTACCTAGAAGAATCGGGAGTGTGAATTTCATCAATTAGTACAATTTTGCCATCTTTTGTTTTTCCAAATTCATATTTGGTATCTACTAAGATTAAGCCTTGTTTGGCAGCTATTTCAGTTCCTCTTTGAAAAAGAGCATGTGTGTATTTTTCTAATTGAATATAGTCTGCTTCACTTACAATACCTTGAGCCAAAATTTCTTCACGAGAAATATCTTCGTCATGTTCGCCATTTTCGGCTTTAGTAGATGGTGTAATCAGTGGGTCGGGAAATTTATCATTCTCTTTCATGCCCTCTAACATCGGCATTCCACAGATTAAGCGTCTTCCGGCCTTGTATTCTCTCGCTGCATGACCAGATAAGTAGCCTCTAATTACCATTTCAACTTTAAAAGGTTCGCAAAGATGTCCTACAGCGACGTTAGGGTCAGGAGTGTCGATAAGCCAGTTAGGAACAATATCTTTAGTGGCCTCCATCATTTTCGTAGCAATTTGATTTAAGATTTGACCTTTGTAAGGGATTCCTTTTGGCATAACAACATCAAAAGCAGATAGACGATCTGTTGCAATCATTACTAGTAAATCGTTTTTTAAACTGTATACTTCTCTGACTTTTCCTTTATAAACTGACTTTTGTCCTTGGAATTTGTATTCGGTAGCTGTAATGGTATTCATACAATGCTTTATGGTTAATCTTATTTTAAGAGATTACAAAAATAGGAAACCTTTGTTGATCAAAATGATCAAAATTGTTTATTTAATGATTCATAAGTGTTTAATGTGTTTTAAATCATTGTTTTGTGCATAAATCATTTTTTTTAGAATTTTAAATTTAATGGTTCTAAAGATTGGTTTTTCTTTTTTCTAGTACTAATTTTGCTTACTTTTATGATATATTTACAACTGAAGATCAGTTAATTGTGAATTTAAAAAACGCAGTTTTTGATAGGAAATTACATTTAAATAAACTTTTTTGATTTATTTAATCAGTATTGATAATTTTGGTGTGACTTTTGCTCATTCAGAATTATGTTGTTTATGTACTTTTGAAAGAACCAACAATAGTGTGTTGATATACACGAAAAATAATCATATTTAATCTGTAGCGATGAATAAGAAAAAATCACATTTATTAGAGCAATTAAAAGGCTTAAAGGATAGAACACTTTCTTTTAAAAATCAATATGATATTGAATCTGAAAATCCAGATATTGATTTTCTTAATATAGAAATTGATAGAGTCAAAGAAGTGATTTTAGCTCATACAGAAATGAAAAGCCTTCTCAGAAAGAAAGAAGATACTGTTTCTATGTTGTTTAGTTATTTAAATGACGAAAAGTTTTCTTCAGACCAAGAAGGTTTAATGTCATTATTAAATGTAGCGAAGTAGTTTTATGATATAGATTTCTACTTATTTACTTATTGTATTTTTTAAAATATTTAATCTATAGGTATTTTATAAAAAATATGTTTTTTCTGATTGAGCTTAATAAGGTTGAATAGAGTTAAACCTTCTTTAGAATTTATTATAGAAAACAAACATATATTAAAAAAAAAGAAAGAGCTTATCATTTTAATGATAAGCTCTTTCTTTTTTTATGAAAATAGATTAAACTACAGCTTCATATTTTTTTTTTGCATCGAATAAATGTTCGTTGTGATCAATGATTTGTTTCAAAGTCTCAGCGTGTTTATTCTTGATTTTTATTTTTTCAAGATGATTGAGATGTCTTAATTTGTGAGTGTCAGTTCCAAAATAATCATACATGCCATCTTGTAGAAGTCTTATTGCGGTTTTATTTATTTTATCACCATAATAATCACTTAAAGACAAAGCATTAAGTTGCAATTTTACTCCTTTAGATTTCATGATAGGAAAAGCTTCGTAACTATCATGGTAATATCCATATCTTTCAGGATGTGCAAGAACAGGTGTGTAGCCATTCAATTGTAACTTGTAGATGGTCTTGTCAAAGTTGTCAGAAGATCTCAAGTATGACATTTCTACAAGGATGTGGTTGTCTGCCAGTGGTATTAATTCTGAAGGTTTATCTGTTTTTTCTTCAAAATCATAATCAATCATATATTCACTAGAGCATGTCAGTTCAATATTGATATTTGAATTTTTTAATGCTTCCTTTAGTTTATCGCAAGCATTATTTATAGTATCAGCAGTATTAGGGTAATAATCACTCATTGTATGGGGAGTGCCTATTACTCTTTTAAAACCGATTTCTTCATATTTTGTTAATAAAGATATAGATTGCTCTAAATCTTGTGCTCCATCATCTATCCCCGGTAAAACGTGATTATGAATGTCAGTTGCACCTACCAACAAATCTTTAAGTAGTGTTTTTCTTTTAAAAATGTTCATCAAATAGTGCTTTTGCGTTGTTGTAGTCTTGCAGTGTGTCTATGCCTATAGGTTCGTGATTGGTTTCAATCATTTTTATTTTATAGCCATGCTGTAGTACTCTTAATTGTTCTAGTTTTTCAGTTATTTCTAAGTAAGATGGGGGAATTTGTGTAATGGTATTTAAGAATTTTTTAGTGTAACCGTAAATTCCTAAATGTTTGTAGTATTTAATATTTGTTTCCGAATTATCTCGATTTAAGGGAATTACTGCTCTTGAGAAATATAGTGCAGAATTAAAATCGTCAGTAACAACTTTTACATTGTTAGGGTCTTTAATTTCGTTTTGATCTGTGATTAGGTGCATTGCACTAACCATATAGTGTTCATTAGAAATTGTTAGGGCAATATTGTTGATAAGATTTGGATCGATAAAGGGTTCATCGCCTTGAACATTAATAATATTGCTGCAATCAATTTTAGCTACGGCTTCAGCAATTCTATCTGTTCCGGATTGGTGTTGGTCACTAGTTAATATAACGGTATCACAAAATGTTTTGCAGTGGCTATATAACTCTTGTGTATCTACTGCAATAACAATTAAGTCGACGTGACTTGTTTTTTTGCATTGCTCGAAAACTCTTTGTACAATACTTTTGCCTCCTAAATCTAACATTAATTTGTTAGGGAGTCTTGTAGATGCTTGTCTAGCAGGTATGACTACAACGTTATTATACATATTAAAATTTTATCTGATGTAATTGAATAATTCCTCTTAAATCAGTTTTGTCACCAACTAATAAGCATGTTATTTTATGGTGTTGCATTATTTTTTTGGCCTCACTTATTTTAGTATGAGCAGCTATAAAGTGAGGTTTTTTGGTCATTATTTGTTCTAAAGTTAAAGAAAAGAAATTTTCTTTGAACTGAAGCATCGCACGGCGTAAATCTCCATCAGTAATTATACCTTTAACATCTTTTGAGTTTCCTACAATACCTAAGCCAAATCTACCTTTATTAATGATTTCGATAGCTTCAATAATAGGGGTTTGGGTTTTTAAAAAGGGGAGATTGTCTGGGGTGATATATTCTTCAACTAAATTTTTTAATCGTTGCCCAAGCATACCTCCTGGGTGGAATTGAGCATAGTTTTCTTCATTAAATCCCCTTTTGTGCATTAATGCAACCATTAGCGCATCTCCCAAGCAAAGTGTAATAGTACTTGAAGTAGTAGGGGCAAGATTCAAAGGACATGCTTCTTCAAACTCACCTGTGTAAAGATGTATATCACTGTTTTTTGATAGTGTAGAAGAAGGTTTACTTGTAATTGAAATTATCTTTAAATCCCTTTGTTTAATATGGGGTAGTAGATTTAAAATCTCTACAGTTTCTCCTGAATTTGTAATTGCCACAATAACATCGTCAGTATTAATCATTCCTAAATCTCCGTGGATAGCCTCGGAAGGATGTAAGAAAAAGCTTTGTGTACCTGTACTAGAAAAAGACGAAGCAATTTTTCGTCCAATAATACCAGATTTGCCTATACCCGTAATGATTACTTTACCCTTACAATTAAATAATAGATCTACAGCCTCATCAAAAGATGTGTCTATAGCTTTGGATAAGCTTTTTAAGCCATTGTATTCATTTTGAATAACTTCCTGAGCTATATTTTGAAAAGATCTGTTCAATTTTTTTTAAAGTAAATGAGGTATTCTAAATGAATCATCAATTATATCGATGTAAATTTAAAATTATTCGTTAAAATACATAGTTAAATTTAACTTTTAATTCATTTTTTTAAATACCAATTAACAGTTTTAATGATTCCAGAGTCAAAATTTTCAGATGCTTGCCAACCTAATTCCGTTTCAATTTTAGTAGCATCGATAGCGTATCGTTTATCATGACCTGCTCGATCTTCTACAAATGAAATAAGTTTTTTGTAAGATTCATTAGCTGGTATTTTTTGGTCTAGTATTTCACAAATTTTATTTACTATATAAAGATTAGTTTGTTCGTTTCTTCCTCCGATATTATAAACTTCACCTAATTTCCCTGTATGGTAGGCGAGATCTATACCTGTGCAATGATCCTTAACATATAACCAATCTCGGACATTAAGACCATCACCATAGATAGGAATAGCTTCTCCAGTAAGTGCTTTTCTAATGATTGTAGGAATTAACTTTTCGTTATGTTGGAAAGGACCATAATTGTTAGAACAATTTGTTATCACCGTATTCATTCCGTAAGTGTGGTGATAACTTCTGATAATCATATCGCTAGAAGCTTTTGAGGCACTATATGGTGAGTTAGGTGCGTATGGGGTTTCTTCTGTAAATAAACCAGTTTCCCCTAAGGTTCCATAAACTTCGTCTGTAGAAACATGAAGGAATTTACAATCATGATAACCTTCTTTAAATGTAAAAGGTTTTTCCATCCAATACTTGTATGCAACATCAATAAGGTTAAATGTTCCCTTTACATTAGTTTCAATAAATACATCAGGTTTTTTAATGGAATTATCTACATGCGATTCGGCAGCAAAATGTAAAACACCTTTTATGTTATAAGTTTTAAATAAAGACTCTAGTAATTTACGATCACAGATATTTCCTTCAATAAATGTGTAACGATCTAATGCTTCTTCATCGAGCTTTATATGTTCTTGATTGGCAGCATAGGTAAGTGCATCTAAATTGATGATATGATATTCAGAATATTTTTCTGAAAAATAATTTACAAAATTGGCCCCAATAAAGCCAGCACCACCTGTTATTAATATATGTTTCATTTTAAGAATGGATATAAGATAAGCACTCTTTAAGTGCTTTTTGCCAATGTCTAATTTCTATATCGAAAGTAGATTTAATTTTCTTCTTATTTAATACGCTGTAATTTGGGCGTATAGCTTTGGTAGGATATTCAGATGTAGAAATAGGGGATGTCTTTGTCTTTCTGTTCTTGATATCGAATATAGCAGTAGCAAAGTCATACCAGCTACAAACGCCTTCATTAGTATAATGGTAAATTTCTATTTGCTGATTGTTGATTTTAGGAAGGATATCCAAAATATGTCTTGCTAGATCTCTTGCGTAGGTTGGACTTCCTATCTGATCAAAAATAATGTTCAATTGATCTTTAGTTTCTGATAATCGAAGCATCGTTTTTACAAAATTACTTCCAAAACTAGAGTACACCCAAGAGGTTCTAATTATAACACTGTTTTTAGGGGCTACATTGATTAGGGAAAGTTCACCATTTAGTTTGGTTTTTCCATAGATGTTCAAAGGAGCAGTATTAGCGTTCTCTTCGTATGGCGTTGATAATTTCCCATCAAAAACATAGTCAGTAGAAATGTGTACTAATTTTATATTCAATTTTTTAGCAACTTTAGCTAAATTATCTACAGCTTTATGATTGATTTCGTCAGCGATGGAGGATTCGTCTTCAGCTTTATCGACAGCAGTATAAGCGGCACAATTGATTATTGCATTGATGTTATTATCTATTGCAAATTGAGAGACTTCATTACTTTTGGTTATGTCAATAGTATTTCTGTCAGCAAAATATATATTAAACTGTTTATAGTTTTCTTGTATAGCCTTTAATTCAGAACCTAATTGGCCGTTGGCACCAGTCACTAAAATATTATTCATATAGATTCGTATTTATATCGAATACATCAGTACAGTCTTTTAATAAAGGAAGATTTTTATCTTTTTCAGATAAAATGCATTCTTGTAAGATTACTTTCCAATCAATATTCAGTGAAGGATCATTGAATGAGATACCTCTATCATGATCAGGACTGTAGTAATTATCACATTTATATGAAAATATTGCTGTTTCACTTAACACAACAAACCCATGAGCGAAACCACGAGGAATAAAAAGTTGTTTTTTATTTTCAGCAGAAAGTTCTATACTAACATGCTTTCCAAAAGTAGGAGATCCTTTACGAATATCTACAACAATATCTAAAACAATTCCTTCTATTACACGAACCAATTTACTTTGGCAATAAGGCGGTATTTGGAAATGTAAACCTCTTAATACTCCATATTGTGATTTAGACTCGTTGTCTTGTACAAAATCAATATTTTGAATATCCTTAGGTAATTTACTTTTGTTATAAGACTCTAAAAAATACCCTCGATGATCTCCGAATACTTGAGGTTCGATGAGTAGTACATCGGGAATATTTGTAGGGGTTATTTTCATGAATTTCTTTTTCGTACTAAACGCTGTAAATAAGAACCGTACTCGTTTTTAGATAAAGGCTCTGCTAATAGTAGTAATTGTTGTTGATCAATATACTTTTTTTCAAAAGCAATTTCTTCTATACAAGCAATTTTTAAGCCTTGGCGTTTTTCTATAGTTTGAATAAAATTTGCTGCTTCCAGTAGAGAATCGTGTGTGCCAGTGTCAAACCAAGCAAACCCTCTCCCCATTAATTCTACAGCAAGTTTTTTAGTAGTTAAGAAGTGTTGATTAATCGATGTGATTTCTAGTTCACCTCTTTTACTGGGTTTTATGTTTTTAGCGACTTTTATGACTTCGTTAGGGTAAAAATATACTCCTACTACTGCATAATTGCTTTTTGGGTTTTCAGGTTTTTCTTCTATGCTAAGTACTTCCCCTTTTTTATTGAATTCTACAACTCCATAGCGCTCAGGGTCATTAACATAGTAGCCAAAAACTGTAGCTTGATTACTTTTTAAAACATTTTCTACAGCCCTGTGTAACATATTGGGTAGTCCATGACCATAGAAAATATTATCCCCAAGAATTAAACATACCCCATCATCACCAATAAAGTCTTCACCGATAATGAAAGCCTCTGCAAGTCCATTAGGGTGTGCCTGTTCAGCATATTCAAATGAAATACCTAGATCTGTACCATCACCCAATAAACGTTTGAAGGCTGGTAGATCTTGTGGTGTTGAAATAATGAGAATCTCTTTTATTCCTGCAAGCATAAGTGCAGAAATAGGGTAGTAGATCATTGGTTTGTTATAAACAGGTGTTAACTGTTTAGATACCCCTTTTGTTATAGGGTATAAACGAGTTCCACTTCCTCCTGCTAATACAATCCCTTTCATTAGTTGTTCAACATTACAGGCATAACAAGCATAGTTACATTTTCACCATCTTCTAAACCATCTAAAGGAGTCAAGATACCCGCTCTATTTGGTAAAGACATAGCTAATTGCACATCAGAAGATTCAAGATTATTTAGCATTTCAACAAAAAACCTAGAGTTGAATCCGATTTGCATATCGTCTCCTTCAAATTGACAGGTTAATCTCTCTTCAGCTTTATTTGAATAGTCAATATCTTCAGCAGATATATTTAATTCTGCTCCTGAAACTTTCAGTCTGATTTGATGTGTTGTTTTATTAGAAAAAATTGAAACCCTTCTCACAGAACTAAGGAACTGGTTACGATCCATTGTAAGTATATTTGGGTTTTCTTTAGGGATTACAGCTTCGTAATTGGGGTATTTACCATCAATTAAGCGGCAAATTAATTCGACACCGTCAAAAGTAAACTTAGCGTTAGAATCGTTATAATCGATAGTAACATCAGCATCTAATGTAGCTAAAACACCTTTTAAAAGATTTAAAGGCTTTTTAGGCATGATGAATTCAGCAACTTTATCAGCAGTTACATCCGTACGAGAGTATTTTACTAATTTATGGGCATCAGTAGCTACAAAAGTTAATTCTTGTGGTGAAAACTGAAAAAAGACACCGCTCATTACAGGTCTAAGCTCATCATTTCCACTAGCGAAAATAGTTTTGCTAATTGCACTAGATAAAATACTAGAATTTACTACAGTACTACTAGCATCCTCTAGTTGTATAGCTTTAGGAAATTCTTCACCATTACTATAAGCTAAAGAGTATTTTCCTTGCTCAGAGCTAATTTCAATTGTATTGTTATCATTAATTGTAAAAGTTAGAGGCTGCTCGGGAAACGTTTTTAATGTTTCTAATAATAATTTAGCAGGAATAGCTACGGTACCGTTATCAGAAGACTCTACATCTAATTTAGAGATAATTGTAGTTTCTAAATCAGAAGCAGAAAGCTGAAGACTAGTACCATCTAACTCAAATAAAAAATTATCGAGTATTGGTAACGCATTATTGTTATTGATAACTCCTCCTAAAAATTGTAATTGTTTTAATAAATAATTACTCGAAACAATAAATCTCATATTTTACATCTTTTGCTACTTACAAATATAGATGTAAGCAGTAAGAAAACTGAGGTTGTTTTGAAATTAATTAAAAGAGAATTTAACAACTTTTGAACATTTAAGTTTTATAGCTATATCAGTAGCTTCAAAATAGAAATTGTCTAAAGACTTATCTGAAGCGACGCTATTATGAATGATATGTATCTTTTTTATACTTGTTTATTGGTATCTCCAAAAGACATAATACCTTAAGGTTTGCTCAGAGGTGGTTAATTTAATCAATAATTATTTTTTTGACCTCTGTATAAGCTGAATTGGAAAGTTTTATAAAATATACACCCGAATTTAGTTGATTCAAATTTACTTCTTGTTCATTTTGTAGGTTTAAAGTGAATCGATGTGTGATATCACCGAAAGTATTAAGCACAATACCTTTTGTGATATACTTACTGAATGTTTGATTGCCAACACGAATCTTCCCATCAGAAGGATTTGGATAGATTGTTGTTTGATTGCCTTCTGTGAGTGAAGGTTTAATTTTTTTAGCATTACCTCGAAAACGAATATTCCAGGACTCTACAATTTCAGGAGTAAATTCTTCACGGTTTCTCACTAAAAGTTGCCAATTTCCATAGGTGCTAATGTTTTCAACTTTCGTTAGAAAAGGGTAGGAGCCGATGATATTATCAGAGCATAAATCGTATTCGAAAGCCTTTGTGTTATTTTTAAACCAATCACTTAAAAAAGTGGCATCGAAAGTTTCGAGATATGTTTCGCATTTTAAATTGAATAATTGAAATACCTTTTCATTAGGAGTGATGAGCTGGATATCTAGGTTTTCGTAATTTCCACTAGTAAGCAACAATGAGATTTCAATACCATCGTCTTCAAACTCTTTATCAATAAACATATTATTGTAATTATCGATTATTGAGCCATTGTTTTTCGAGTCATAGGTAGTAGTAATTTTATTGTTTATTGAAAAAGTATTTTTATTTAAAGCATAAAAAATATTGTCGTACGATTTTACTTTAATACGACAGTTGACCCCTTCAATATTACTTGGGACAGTAAATAAAAAAGACCCAGTATTTGGAATTTTTTTTGCAATATCAACATCAAAATGCAATCCATCCAGTGATAAACTTATATCTACAAATTGACAATTAATGGGAGATTTTTTAACACTATCTGCATTCCAGGTGATTTCATAGGTTTCATTTGATTTCCATATGATATTTTCAGTTTGTTGAGAGGTTACTTTAAATGGTTTATTTCCATGTGTAGTAACTTGAAATTCAGTGTCATCATACAGTTGAATATTTTTCTGGACTTTTCTTATGGTAGCCTTAAATGAATAATCTCTAGGAAGTTTAGATAAACTATTAAATTCTTGATAAAAGTTGTTGTTTATTACATCTACAACTGGAGGGAAATATATAGTATTCTTTAATGAAAGTTCGGGTGATATAAATGCTGGGCCTGTTTGCGAATCTTTAATTTCATCTTGATCTTTCTTTTTAATATCTATTTGTTCGCAATTGTAATAAATGTTTTTTTGTATAAAATCGGTTAAAATTTCAATTTCAAAAGGGGTATCCACAGGAATACTGTAATTAGGAATATTACTAATGTTGAGTTGTTGTTCTTGTTGTGACTTATCAAAATACAAATTCAAATGTTCATTCACTTGATTGATGCTTAAAGCATGGAAAAAAGGAGCACTACGGTGACTGACATTAGAATTTTTTAAAGAGCATATACCAGCATAACTCATAATGCTAATACCACTATTTAATTCTACAGATGATTCATCATTTCTTGCACAGTCAGCATTTTGAGTATGAGAGGCTCCTAGTTGATGTCCAATTTCATGAGCAAAAAAATCAATATTAAATTTTGCTCCTTCGGGAATACTAGCTCCTGTACTTCCTTGCCACTTTTTTTCTGTGAAAGCTGTATTTCTACCAGAAGCACCGCCTAGATGAGTAGTGAAAATATGTCCTATGTCATAGTCTTCGGAAGCGATAGTTTTAGGGATCAATTCGCGAGCAACTTCCAGAGCGTCAAAATGATTCTTGATATGTGAGAATAATATATCTGGATTTACAAATATTAGTTTTTCGATTTCATCGATGAGTTGAAGTTGAATATTAAGATCCCTTAAAGCTACTTTATTTACTTCTTCAATAGATCTTTGAAGTTCTTTTTTAATAATTAACTTCTGGTTAGCAATAGTTTCCTGCTGCGCGTTATACTTTTCAATGAAGTAATTTGAATACTTAGGAGAAGCAATAATAGCTATCCGAATAATAATAGGTTCATTAGTATTTAAAACCTTTTTGTTTAACAGTGACTTGCTAGCTCTTGGAGATGGTATTTGGTTGCATTTAAAACCTAATGAATCTAGATGGTTAAAATCAGTATTTTTTTTAAACAACTGATTTTTAGATAGTTGAGTTTTGGTGTAGGGTAAAAAAAAATGAGTACTAGTGGTGTTAGCAGTTAGAGATATACTCCCTGCAATAAAGTAATATAATATCACCCAAACCTTTACCGATATGCTCATATACTCTTATCATTGGATAAGAATTTTGAAATTAGCAGTGTCTTTACCATTCTTCACTAACTGAAGAAAATATACACCTGAAGCTAAGCTCGAAACACTTATCTGTTCCTCAGTTTCAGATATCATTAATTTTTTTACAAGTTGCCCATGTATGTCAATAAATGAAATTTCGATTAAATCGCCATTTATTAAGGTAAACGACGATCGTATAGTAACAAAATCGTCAGCAGTTGTAGGTATAGGAAATAGTGATATACTGTCTTTAAAAGACAATTCTAAAGGTACAGTACTACCGGTACTGTTTACTTTAGAACTTGTAGTATCACTTGTAATTTCTACACCGAGTGTTAGTTTTTCAATATTTCGATTACCGTTGGTTAAGTTGAATGGTACTCGTATTTGAAAATCATTTTCAAAACTAGAAGCTTCAATTGTATTAGTAGTTAAAGCTTCGTAATTAATACCATTAAACGAAATCTCAGGGCTTATTGTCGATAAATTTAACACTTCATCTGATATCTCTTCTGTAAAAGTAAGAATTATTTGACTTGTATTAACAATTGTTGATGACTTTTTTATGTTAAAAATCAGATGATTAGATGTTTTGTTTTGGTGATTGAATACTTCTATATCTCTATTGTTTGTGGGGTTTATTTTGAAGGGATTACTTACATTGTAAAAAATGTTGTCAATAGCACTAACTTTTAATCTAAATCCTTCACCTTCAAAATCAAGCGGTAAAACAACATTTTCAGTACCATCATTAGGTGTAGATTCGATGATAAGCTTTTCTTCACTAGTTTCAAGGTTAACAAGAGAAATACTGACATCCGTTGTATTTATGACATTTTGGTCAGTAATACCAACAGCCCAAGTAAGTTCTACGGTATCTCTTTGTGTAAATTCAGCGGTCTCAAGATTATCTTCTATTGAAGGAATTTTTACTGTAAAAGGAGTGTCCCCAACTGTATTAACTAGGGTAATGTTTGAATATCCGATACCTAGAGGTTTACCATCTCTAACGATAACATTGAATGACATAGATCGTTCTCGAGTAGGTAATACTTCAAATTCAGAACTTACGATGTTAGAAGGGAAATCTCTTCGAGAATTAGTTGTTGGGTTAAGAACTCTAAATTGAGGACCTACTAATTGATCTGCTACAGGAGGACTAGATCCTACGTCAATATCTAATTGCTCCCAGCTATACGTTAAGTTATCTCCATCAAGGTCAGTAGCTGTTATATCAAGGTAAAAAGGAGTCCCTACAGGGATAAAGTGATCATTAGGTAAAATCGAGACTTGTGGAAGATTATTGTCGATAGTTGTTTTTTCAAAAACACAAGAAGTATCAAATACTTCTTTTGCTGCTAAGGTGTCTATGATTTGATCAATACTAACATTGTGAAAAAATGGATCACTAGATTCTTGTACATCCAAGGCGCCACAAGCTCCTGAATATCCCATAATGGTAGTTCCGCTACTTACTTCAACTGCTGTACTTGAATTTCGTTGACAGTTGGCATTTTGAGTGTGGTTTCCACCAAGTTGGTGTCCAATTTCATGAGCAAATAAGGTAAATTCAAAAGAAAAACCTTCAGGCTCACTTGATGCTGTTATAGCTTCTGCTTTAAATGGACTACAAAGACTCGCTACTACAGCCTCACCACCAGCACCATTTCTAGGAGAAGTTATGATATGGCCAATGTCAAAATTATCAGATCCTATCGTATTGATTATATAGTCATTGGCTCGACTACTTATTTGTCCAGTACTTGTTGTGTTAACATCTTGAAAAGGATCAGTATCTCGATCTAAAAAAATTAAATCTTCACTTCGGTCAATTAAAATTAATCTAACGCCCAAGTCTCTTTCTAAAGCAATATTAATATTGTTTACGCTAGTTTGGATTCCTTGAAGTACTGCTGCTTTTTTTTCTGTAATACTTGCATTTTGCAACTGAGCTTTATTGATAAAATAATCAGAAGTTTCTCCCGTAACAGCTACGGCAAAACGCAAGGTTCTTAATTGTCCATCAGGTAAGTAATCAGGAACATAAAATCGTTGAGATTGTAAATCTTTTTTTGAAGTATTAGTTTGCTTGTGAGCGGTATTACATTTAAATCCTCGAAGTTGCTCTTTGTTATCGGCTTTTAAAATATAAGTCATATTCTTTTTATGAATAAGACTAAAGGGTTTTCCTTTATCTATAAGCCTAATGCTAAAATGATCTTTAGTGCAACTAATCGTAATATGAATACTGCCATCTAAAGATTGTCCAGCAAAAGAATGAATATAAGGGAACTTCTTTCGTAGTTCTTTAGACATTGCTTCATGTAAATATATTTTAAAATCTTTTAAGGCGCCATTTTGTGTTGGAAATGGAATTAGCTCAAATTCGCTTTTCTCATCAATTAACATGTCTAATTGATGCTCTAACATTGCTTTATCTAGAATAAAAGAATGTTGAGTTCGGCGAGGCTTCCAAATATCTTGTGCTATTCCATTTAAGTATAATAGCAAGGAAATTAAAAAAAAATATTTTTTCATGAGCAAAAAAAGATTAGCAGTGATCGCAGCAATTGTCAGCTTTTATTAATTTACAAGAAAGTACCGCAAGAATTGCACCAATTACTGGAGCTACTAAATATAACCATAAATTCGTCCAATAGCCAGATACCAAAGCAGGTGCTAGTGAACGAACGGGATTCATAGAAGCATTAGTCATAGGTCCTGCGAAAAGTGCTTCTAACATTACTACACCACCAATAGCAATACCTGCCATCATTCCGGTTTCTTTAGAGCCTGTTGATACATTGATGATAACGAGCATTAAGAAAAAGGTTAATAGTAATTCTAATATAAAAGCTTTTTCAGGACTGAGTATAGTTCGCGTACCACCTAAAGTTTCACTTTCGGGAAATAAATATACAACCATTAGGCTGGCTAAAATACCTCCGATAATTTGGAATAAGATGTATTTAGGTACTTCTTTCCAAGGGAATTTTTTGGCATAAGCAAAAGCTATAGTTACTGCTGGGTTAAAATGAGCTCCAGAGATTTCTCCAAAAGCATAAATTAAAGCAATGACTATAAACCCCCAAGTAATTCCAATACCAACATGGGTTACGGCACCACCAGTAACTTCATTGATAGCCATAGATGCAGTTCCACAAAAGACGAGAATAAAAGTCCCTAAGCATTCGGCAATGTAATTTCTTAAATTCATATTAGTATTTTAAAAGTATTTTTTAAAAGTTTGTCTTTGCTTGTGTTGTATTGAGTCGTAATCTTTCCATAAAGCTTGTATTGCTTTATTTTCAATTAATTCAGGGTTAGTTTCTACTTTGGTAATTCCGTTAGCTAAAAAGACGACATTCATTTCTTTAAAAATAAGCGCTACAACTCCCTTGTTTTGATATTCAGGGTCAACTCCTATTAGGTAAAAAGCGGCAGTATCATTCTTGCGTTGTGCTTTTAGAATATGATAAAACCCGAAAGGAAAAAGCTTACCGTTTGCTTTTTGTAGTGCTTTAGAAAATGAAGGCATTATTATAGAAAAAGCAACAATTTTTCCTTCACTATTCGTTACACATGTAATGTATTTAGGGTTTATGAAAGGAATGTATTTCTTTTTGTAATGATCTATTTGATATTGTTGTATAGGGACGTAGGTTTGTAAACTGCTGTACGTTTTGTTAATTAATTCAAACATTTTATTCACATGGGGAATAATTTCTTTGCTGTTTTTGAATCGTAACAAACGTAATCCATAACGCTTTTTGATAATTTCACTAACCTTTACAACTTTAGGACGTATACTTTCAGGGATTTGAATTTTATATTCGACCCAAGTAGCTCCATCTTCATAACCTAAGGTTTTTAGATGCTCCGCATAATAAGGAGCATTGTACCAAGTGATCATCGTATTTAATTCTTCAAATCCTTTTGTAAGCATACCAGCCTTGTCCATCTGAGAAAATCCAACAGGTCCTTCTATGTATTCTAGTTGATGCTTTTTTCCGAATTCAATTACCGTATTTAGAAGGCTTTTAGTGACTTCAATATCATCAATCATATCTAGCCAACCAAAACGCACTTTAGGTTTTTGTTGTTCTTCGACTTCGATATGATTGATAATCGCAGCTACTCGACCTACTACTTTATTATCTTTTTTAGCAAGATAGAAAGCAGCTTTAGCATTGTTGTAAACAGGATTCTCTTCTTTTATCAAAGCAGTTAATTCCTCTTTTATGATGGCAGGGACATAATAAGGATTGTCCTTATAAAGCTCGTTGGGGAATTTTATGAACTGTAAAAAATCTTTTTTATGATGAATTTCTTCTATGGAAATCATACACACTTATTTCTATTTTTAGGTATTCAAATATACTACTATTCGTGATGGTCGAATGTTCATTTTTTTAGATTTTTGAAGCTTATAAACCAGATAGGGTAGTATTTTAGAGTAATTAACAAAACATTACCATTACTTGATTGTGTAACAAACTTCAAAATAATAACATGCGAATATGAAAGTACTAGCAACAAACATTGGAAGTAAACGGATTATTAAATATAGAGGGAAGAATATAGAGACAGGGATTTATAAATCTCATATAGACGAAGGCATATATTTAGAACAAGAAGATGTAAAACATGATGATGTTGTAGATCGCCGATTTCATGGAGGTATTGATAAGGCTTGTTATTTGTACAGTAGCGAGGCTTATGAATACTGGAGGCCTTTGTATCCAGACTTGGTGTGGGAATATGGAATGTTTGGAGAGAATCTAACTATTGATGGCTTGAATGAAAAAGCGTTAAAAGTGGGAGATCGCTATAAGGTAGGAGAAGCTATTATAGAGATTTCTCAACCTAGACAACCCTGTTTTAAATTAGGGGTCAGAATGGGAACACAAGCTATTTTGAAACAATTTATCAATACAACTTATTCTGGTAGTTATGTAAGGGTGATAGAAAGTGGTTTAGTCAAAAAAGGTGATGAATTAATATTGATAAGTGAAGCGTCTACATCCCCAACGATTTTAGATATTTTTGAAACCTTATATCAAAAGGAAATTTTCACATCCAAGATAAATAAAATATTGAATTGCGAATTAGTGCCAGATAGTGCTAAGGAAGATATCAAAAAGAGATTATAATATGTTGAATATAGTATTAGTATACCCCGAAATCCCTAATAATACAGGGAATATAGGGCGATTGTGTTTAGGGACGAATTGTAGATTACATCTAATACATCCTTTAGGGTTTGAAATTACGGATAAGCAGTTGAAACGATCTGGCTTAGATTATTGGCCTCAGTTAAAGGTGAAAGAATATGCTGATTTTGAAGAGTGGAAAGCTGTAGTTCCTGATGTTAATCGTGTTTTTTTATTTAGTGCACGCGCTAAACAAAGTTTTTTGAAACCGAACTATGAGGAAGGTGATTGGTTGGTTTTTGGTCAAGAATCTAAGGGGCTTCCTGATCATATTTTAGATCAGTTTAGTGAGCATATAAGCATCCCTACTACTGACAAGATTAGAAGCTTTAATATAGCTAATGCAGTGAGTTTTGCAATAGGTGAAGGCTTAAGGCAAATAAATGATTTTCAATTGTAGAAAAGATAGTACATTAATGGTTTTTTACTAGAAGAACAGCACTTAAAAGTAAATTTATGAATAGCATAAAATGGATTTCACTCTTTTGGTTAATCTTTGCAAAACTTTCTGCGCAAAATGGACCGTTAGAGCTTTTTAATAATGTATTAGAGAAGTTAAAAAGTGAGTATACTGAGAAGGCATATTTACATACGGATAAACCTTTTTATAATACAGATGAAACAATTTGGTATAAAAGCTATTTGGTAAATGCAATTAATCATAAAGCTTCACAAAAGAGCAATGTGTTATATGTTGATCTTATAAACTCGAAGGATAGTATTGTTTTTGATACTAAATTATTTATTACTAATAATGAAATTGGTGCTGCTGGAGATATAAAAATACCTAAAGAATGGGATAGTGGTAATTATCAATTGAGAGCTTACACCAATTACATGCGCAATGAAGATGAAGCTTATATTTTTAGAAAGTCAATTTATATTCAACAATCTAATCCGAAAACTAAATCAGCAGTCATAGACGTTAATTCAGTACCAAGGTTTAAAAACTTAACTGAAAAGGCTAAATTATCTTTAATGAATTTAGAGGGAGTGGATATTAATTTTTACCCTGAAGGTGGAGCAATTTTAGAAGGAGAAAATAATGCTTTAGGAATAAAAGTGTTAGATAAATCTGGTAATGGTATTAAGGTAAAGGGGGCAATACGGGAAAAATCATCACAAAAAATTGTCACTTATTTTAGAACCTTTGATTTTGGTCTAGGTAGAGTCGATTTAAAATATGAAAAGGGTAAAGAGTATGAAGCTATTATTGAAGATGCTAAATCTAAAAAAGTAGTAGACCTTCCATTATCAAAGCAATTAGTTAAAAAGCTTTCTTTGGTTAAGACCCTAAAGGATATTACGCTTAATGTGGTAAGTGACCAATCTACTTTTAATCATTTTGTTGTAGGTCACCAACGTGGAAACGTTATTTTTTCCAAGACTATTGGTGCTGATGGATTGAAACAAGGGGTGAAGTTGGTAACTAATGATATGCCAAGTGGAGTAGTACACTTTACACTTTTCGACCCAGCAGGTAAGCCATTAAGTGAACGTCTTGTTTTTGTAGAGAATAAGAGTCAGTTAAAATTCAACTTGAATTCAGAGAGCTTAGGAAAAAGGTCTAGAGTCGAATACGGTTTTGAATACCTTGGTGAAGAATTTGATTTAGCCGATGCATCCGTGTCCGTAACCTCTAAGGAAACAATCCCTTTAGGTCAAGGAGATAATATTAAAAGTTGGTTATTATTAAACTCTGATCTTAGAGGTGAAATACCAAATGCAGCCGCATTTTTTGATCCTTCAAAATCAGAATATCAAAGAAGTTACCTATTAGATGCTTTAATGTTGACGCATGGTTGGCGAAGATTTAATTGGGATAGCTTGTTGGCAGATTCGTACAAACAACAAGAAAAGATTACTCCAGAGAAAGGAGTTAATATTTCTGGACAAATTTTCGCAAAAAACAAAGAGTTTAGTAATCGTAAGATTGAAGCGAATTTGTTTTTTTTAGGCAATTCATCACAAATAGAGGTCAAAACAATATCGCAAAAAGAGAAATTTCACTTCGGACCTTTTAATGTGAAGGATACTTTAGAGACGTTATTAGTAGGGAAGTTATTAGAGGTTAAAAAGAATGAAGAAAAAAATATCGTGTTACTTTTTGATAAAGGATTACCGAGACCAAAGATTGTTAAGATATCGGAGTATCAAACTTTAGAAGGGAATCCCTTTTTAGAACGTTATCAAAAGAAGAAAGCATTTTTTGACGATATTGATTTTACATTTAATGGAGAAAATTTATTATCTGAAACCTTACTAACAGTTAAAAAGAAAACAACCAATGATGTTTACAATGAAATTTTAAAAAATAGTCCAGCATCTTATTCATTTCCTACACATCGTCTAGTCCTAGATTCTTTACCTGGTGTTGGGGGGCAAACAGCAATTGATATGTTAAGGCGTATAGCAGGGGTTAGGGTAAATGGCTCTTTTCCTAATTATCAAGTAAGCATTAGGGGAGGGGATTCTGCATCATCTGGTTTTTCAGCAGAGCCAGATCAATCTTCTCAAGGTAACCCATTTTCAAATAGTGGTCCTTTATTTTTGTTAGATGGTGCGATTAGTGATATCAATTTTGTAAATAATATACAGGCTAGTGATGTTTCATTTATTGATGTGTTATCAGGAGGTGATGCAGCCGTATATGGTGGTTTAGGTGGTGATGGAGTAATTGCTATTTATTTAAAAAGAGGAAGTTCAGGCAATATAGTATCTACAGATGTTGATATTAAAGGAGTAGCAAATATCTTGATGACACCTTTTTATAATGCTAAAGAGTTTTTTGATGTAGATTACTTGAAAAGTAAAGGTGATCTTTTAAAACCAGATTATAGAAGCGTAATCCATTGGAATCCGAATTGGAAAATCGCCAAGAGTAAAGATAATACCCAAGCATTTTATACGAGTGATGAAACAGGTGTTTTTCAGATATCTGTAGAAGGAATTACTAGTAAAGGTGAAATTATACAAGTAGTGAAAGAATTTGAGGTGTTCGATTAACGAGCACCTTCAATTTTTATCAGGTAATTTTTGCCTCTACCATTATGTGCTTCGAGAATTATTTTTTTATCACTAAGCGTCATTATTTTATCCATTTGAAAACTAGAAATTCGTTGTTTTTCAACGTCCAAAGAATTGATCACAGGATCTTTGGTCACCGCTCCAGTTATATCATCAATTTTAAATGAAGTAATGAATAAATATTCTTGTCTTTTCATTTCTAGTAATTCGGCAAAGTCACCTACGTTTTTGTAGATATTTCGGTACATATCCCAATATAATAAGTAATGATGCCCCCCAAATTGTTGGTGTACATAAGACATAGCGCGCTTTCCTCTATTGCTGAATTGATTTTTAGGTAATTGGTTAAACCAAAGTAAATTCCCTTCTCCATCTATTTTAGCAGCATATGCATTTCGGTAGTAAAGTTGATAATAAACGTTGGTAACTCCATTACGATAGGTGCTGTTTTGCTCGGCATAGCGTTGTTCTGCAAATAGATTGAAACTTCCGTCAGGATTACTAATTACCTTGTTGATCCTTAAATCTTCTAGGTCTTCTTTGTCATCAATAAAGCGTTGGCCTTTGTCGATCTGAGAAGCTTTTCTTTTCTCATAACTAATTATAGTATCTATTGGGATATTATGATGTGTGGTAGGGATATTTGAGGTAATGTTTTTAATTTTTGATGAATATATACCGCTCGCATATCCTTTAGCTTCTTTTTCGAAGAAAAAACCAACTACAACAGCTTCTTTTTTAGTGTTCTGGAATAAAACAGATTCGCCTAAGGCTTTATTTGTATCAAGTTTCCCTATTTGCCATTGACTATCATCTTTTCCTATTTTAAATACATAGCTACTATAATCGTCGTTCAATTTTTTTGGACTATTTAATAGAGAAATATCATCAAATTTAGAAGCTAAAATGTAGAAATCTCCATTTTCATCTACCATGAAATCTTCGGTCAATAACTCACGATTATTGAATGGAAGAGCTATATTTTTTTCCCAGTCTAATGTAAAGTCAGAATGATAAACATGAATATTCAAGTTACTACTAAGTCCTAATTCTTCATTCGTTTTGTGTTTTTGTCTACTAACAACTACAAATTTAGAAGCGTTAACAGATTTTTTGATTCCAAATGCATTAATACGTTCTCCAATATCATATCCGTACCTAGTACTAAATCCAAAATCATTATCGATATTTTCATTTTCACTGATAAATACAAAAGGTCGACTTACTTTGGGTTGAGTTACTAAAAGTTTTTGTGCTAATAATCGATTTTTCTTTCTAGCAAAGATCACTACAGTGTCTTCAAATTGTTCGACACCTATCAATTCACCTATTTCAGGAAGACTTTTATTTTTTGGAGTTCTATTAAGAGTAGCGGTAGAGTGCCTTTCAAGTATGAAGTTTTTGTTTACTTTTTTTAATGATAGCATTCTCGACCCATAATGAAAATGATATTCATTAAGTGTTTTTACTCGCTTGTATGGTTCTCCGACACTAACGTTAAAATCTTCGGATAAATCAGGGCGTTGAGCTAAGATTATAGTAGATAGTAAAAAGAAATAAAGAAATAAGTTTTTCATAAGTAGTAGGTAGACTTCACTGCAAATTAATCAAATAATGATTCATATACTAGTTTCTCTAATTTAGATAGACTAAAAAGTACGGGGTGTCATGTAGGAAAGCGTATAATATTTGCTATTTTTGATTGAAATACATAAGCCTATATTTTGAGAATTACGAAAGAAGTCAAGGCAGCATTAATTATTTTGTCTGCAATTGCATTATTAATATTTGGGTACCACTTTTTAAAAGGAAATAACCTATTAACTAACGATAAAGTATTCTATGCTTATTACGATAATGTAGCAGGTTTGGACAATGCTTCCGTGGTTACCATTAATGGTTTTCATGTAGGTAAAATTCAGGATGTTGAATTTGCAGATGCCAGTGGAAAGCTAAAAGTGACATTTAATATTGATTCCGATTTTAAATTTGGAACTAAAAGTAAAGCACAAATCTATAGTGCCAGTCTTATCGGAGGAAAAGCACTAGCAATTATACCAGAGAAAAACCCGACAGCATTTGCTGAAAGTGGAGCAACACTTCTATCAGATGTAGATGAAGGAATGATAGGTGATTTGACTAGTAAGATTGATCCGATTTCTTCTAAATTAGAGCGTGTATTGACCAAAGTGGATACGACTTTAACAGGGATTAATCGTTTGTTGAATACTGAAAACACTAATTTAATCTCAAAATCTTTAGCTGATTTATCAGTGACTTTAAATTCTTTTAAATCTACTTCTGCTAGAATGAATAACATGATAGCATATAATGAAGATAATTTGAATACTACTTTAATTAATTTCAAGAATGCTTCAGCAAATATGGATCAGTTTTCGAAAGAATTAGCTGAAGCTGAGGTTAAAGAGATTACAGATCGTTTGAATAAAGTGTCTGCTGATGTAGCAGCTATAACTAATAAAGTAAACAATGGTCAAGGTACAGCAGGTAAATTTATCAATGACCCTAAAGTCTATGATAATATAGATAGAGCTACTAAACAGTTAGACCAATTATTACAGGATATGAAATTGAATCCTAAGCGTTATGTTCATTTTTCTGTATTTGGGAAAAAGAATAAAGATTATGCTAAGCCTAAGGATTCTTTAAAGTAATTTGATTTATGAAGTACATCCCTAACATTATTTTTACACTCTTATTAATAGGAGGCGTATCGTTTTTTGCTTCTAACGTAAAGAAATTAATTAGAAATATAAAATTAGGAATAGACGTTGATCGTTCTGATCAAAAAAAGCTTCGTCTTTCCAATATGATTCGAATAGCTTTAGGACAAAGTAAAATGGTTACGCGTCCCATAGCAGGAATTCTTCATATAATAGTATATGTAGGTTTTATACTGATTAATATAGAATTACTAGAGATTATTGTTGATGGAATTTTGGGTACCCATCGAGTGTTTTTTCCTCTAGGGGGACTTTATAATTATCTAATAGGTGTTTTTGAAACCTTAGCATTTTTAGTATTAGCCACGGTAATCATTTTTTGGATAAGAAGAAATGCATTAAATATAAAACGTTTTGTAACGTTACAAGGTTGGTCTAAGCAGGATGGTAACAACATTTTATATTTCGAAGTGGTATTGATGTTGTTGTTTTTGACAATGAATGCAGCTGATTATCAATTACAGATTTTAGGTGCTCACCATTATGCAAAACCTGGTGGTATAGCAGGAGCTTTTCCTATAAGTAGTTGGTTGATTCATCCATTATTAGAAGGTCTTTCCGAAGGAACTTTAATTATTGTGGAAAGAACAGCCTGGTGGTTACACATTTTTGGTATTCTTACTTTTTTAAATTACTTATATTTTTCAAAGCATTTACATATACTTTTAGCATTTCCAAATGTGTACTATGCAGATTTAAAGCCTAAAGGTCATTTGAATAATTTGGAAGCTGTGACCAAGGAAGTTCAGTTAATGATGGACCCTGAGGCAGACCCTTATGCTGCACCTGCGGAAAATGCAGATGATATTTCTCCGGCAAAATTTGGAGCTAGTGATGTTCAAGATCTCAATTGGGTACAATTGATGAATGCCTATAGCTGTACTGAATGCGGTAGATGTACTTCATCTTGTCCAGCTAATCTCACCGGTAAAAAATTATCTCCAAGAAAGATCATGATGGATACCAGAGATCGCTTGGAAGAGGTTGGTAAAAATATAGATGCCAATAAAGGAGAATTTAAAGATGATGGAAAACAACTATTAGGCGATTATATAAGTAAAGAAGAATTGTGGGCGTGTACAACATGTAATGCTTGTGTAGAGGAATGTCCGATAAGTATCAGTCCCTTATCTATAATTATGGATATGAGACGTTATTTAGTAATGGAAGAAAGTGCAGCGCCAACCGAACTAAATGGTATGATGTCTAATATCGAGAATAATGGAGCACCTTGGCCTTACAATCAAATGGATCGACTAAATTGGGTTGACGAATAGTCAATTTAGTATAGTTAGAAATATCTTTTTGATAAAAGATATTCATTTTATTGACACAACTAAAGGGTATAATTCTTAAAGAATTGCCTTCAAATTAAAATTCTTATAAATGCTTCGAGGGCCAGCCCCGAGGTAGTTTACTAATTTTTTGAATACCTCTTTATATTTTTGATGAGGAAGTCAATTAACTATCTACAATTATGAGTGAACAAATAAAAGTACCGGTAATGGCAGATTGTTTTGCACAAGGCAAACAACCTGAAATTTTATTTTGGGTAGGTTCTGCAGGAAGTTTTGATGATAGAGCTAAAAAAATATCTAGAGCATTCGTTAAAATTTTAAATAAAGCAAATGTAGATTTTGCTGTATTAGGTACGGAAGAAAGTTGTACTGGTGATATCGCTAAACGAGCTGGAAATGAATTTTTATTTCAAATGCAAGCGGTTACTAATATTGAGATATTAAATGCTTACGAAGTGAAACGTATTGTAACCTGTGACCCTCATTCATTTAATTGCCTAAAGAACGAATACCCTAATCTTGGAGGTACTTACGAAGTATTGCATCATACACAATTTATAGATGAACTTATAAAGTCAGGGAGACTAAAAGTAGAAGGAGATACCTATAAAGGAAAACGTATCACTTTTCATGACCCTTGCTATTTAGGAAGATCAAATAATGAATATAATGCTCCTAGAAATGTGCTAGCAAATACAAATGCAGATCTTGTAGAGATGAAACGAAACAAGCAAACAGCATTGTGTTGTGGAGCAGGTGGTGCTCAGATGTTTAAAGAACCTGAAAAAGGGGATAAGGATATTAATATCTTAAGAACAGAAGATGCTTTGGCGACTAAACCAAATATTATTGCTACAGGTTGTCCCTACTGCAATACGATGCTTACCGATGGCGTTAAAAACAAAGAGAAAGAAGCTGAAATTGCTGTACTTGATATAGCAGAATTAATAGCAAACTCCTAAACGATTTATTTTCATAAGTCAAATAGAATAATCATTTTTACACCTTTATTGAGCAACATATAGCTATGAGTAAAGAAATTTTCCTTTTAAATATTTCAGGACAAGATAAACCTGGATTAACCTCTGCTTTGACAGATGTATTGGCTCAATACGATGCCAAAGTTTTAGATATCGGTCAAGCAAATATTCATGATACCTTATCCTTAGGTATTTTGTTTGAAATAGAGTCAGGAGAGAAGTCGGCAGCAGTTCTAAAAGATTTACTTTTTAGAGCTTATGAATTGGATATAAAGGCGAAATTTCAACCAATTTCTTCTGAGGACTACGAAGGTTGGGTTGGTTTACAAGGGAAAGATAGATATATAATTACCCTTTTAGGAGAGAAGCTTTCTGCGGAACAGATATCAGCAGTAACTAAAGTAGTTTCTGAAAAGAAATTAAATATAGATTCGATCAAAAGATTAACAGGTAGATTATCTCTTATCGAAAAAGATGATTATCCTAGATCATCGATTGAGTTATCTGTAAGAGGGGAAATAGCAAACAAGGCTGAGTTTACAGAGAAATTTATGGAGATTTCAAGAGAACTTGATGTAGACATAGCTTTCCAAGAAGATAATATTTATAGAAGAAACCGTCGATTGGTTTGTTTTGATATGGATTCGACCTTAATTCAAACTGAGGTAATTAATGAATTGGCTGAATTAGCTGGAGTAGGAGAGCAGGTATCTGAAATTACAGAGTCGGCTATGCGTGGTGAGATTGATTTTAATGAAAGTTTCAAAAAGCGAATGTCTTTACTGAAAGGTTTAAGTGAAGAAGTACTACAAAATGTAGCTATTAATTTGCCTATTACTAAAGGAGCAAGAAGGTTAATTGACACTTTAAAGAGCTATGGATACAAGACAGCAATCCTTTCAGGGGGGTTCACGTATTTTGGAAATTATCTACAAAAAGAATTAGGAATTGACTATGTACATGCTAATGAATTGGAGATTAAAGATGGAGCGCTTACAGGTGGTTACATAGGTGAGATTGTTGATGGTCAAAAGAAAGCAGAATTTTTAAAAGAAATAGCGGCAAAAGAAGGTATTGCTATAGAACAAACTATTGCTGTTGGTGATGGGGCTAATGATTTACCTATGTTGAATTTAGCTGGTTTGGGGATCGCTTTTCATGCTAAGCCAAAAGTAAAAGACAATGCGCAAAGTTCTATTTCTAGTATTGGTTTAGACGGTGTATTATATTTATTAGGGTACCATGATAAGTATATTTTAGGATAATAAACAGTTTAGTATAAAATAGTGAAGGGTAGCCAGAAATGGTTACCCTTTTTCATTTTCCATACTTTTGTATCTCATAGGTTTAGTCTGTTTCTTTTACTGTATTCATTTTTAAAATCGTTTCAATAGAAATATGGTCTATAACACTATTTCCGTAGTGAGCAATTTCAATGATATTTTTGTTATTAATTAGAAAATCTGCGGGGATCTGATGAAATTTGCCTTCGACTTTACCTCCAGGATAAAATCCGTACTGTTACTAAGCAATAGGGTTAAGAGTTGTTCTATTAGTGATTCAAAAATTATTTTTTGCATTAAGATGTTTGCGTAATTTGATACAGTTAGTAGAAAAAGACAAAATATATCAGGGGAATATAATCCTAAATCAATCAAATTCACAGTCAAATAACCTAAAATAAAGTCTTATTTTTGTAGCCTGAATTTTTGAAAGTATTTAAAATCGAATGACGCAGGACGCACCAAAGACATTAGAACTATACCCTTATCAAAAGGAAGACATAAATAAAATATTTAATAGGATAAATAATAAACCTGAGGGGTATAACTTTTGTTATCAATTACCAACAGGAGGAGGTAAAACAGTTGTGTTTTCAGAGATTGTTCGCCGTTATATAAAAGAACACAAAAAGAAAGTATTAGTACTTACGCATCGTATTGAGCTTTGTAATCAAACATCTAGAATGCTAGAAGGCTTTGGTGTTACCAGTTTGGTTATTAATAGTAAGGTAAAAGAGATACCAAACGAAGACGAATATCACTGTTTCGTTGCTATGGTGGAAACTTTAAATAATCGTTTAAACGAAGAAAAAGTAGACTTTACGAATCTCGGATTAGTTATTATTGATGAGGCTCACTATAATTCGTTCAGAAAGTTATTTGGATATTTTGAAAACTGCTTTATTCTTGGTGTAACAGCAACACCTTTAAGTTCAAATATCAAAATGCCGATGAAAGATAGTTATCGCGAATTGATATGTGGACAACCTATTTCAAATTTAATTGAAATGGGGTTTTTGGCAAATGCAATTACTTATAGTTTTGATGTAGGGTTGAGTACTCTTAAAGTTGGTATCAATGGTGATTATACTGTGAAATCTTCTGAAGAATTGTATTCGAATGCTTTTATGCAAGAAAAATTACTTTTTGCATATGATCAAAAAGCTAAAGGAAAAAAGACATTAATATTTAATAATGGTATCAATACTTCACTGCAAGTTTATGAAACCTTTAGAGCTGCAGGTTTGCCAGTTCGTCACTTAGATAATACCAATAGTAAACAAGAACGTCAGGCTATATTGCAGTGGTTTAAAGAAACGCCAGATGCAATTTTGTCATCTGTAGGTATTTTAACTACAGGGTTTGATGAACCTACTATTGAAGTTATTATTCTTAATAGAGCTACAAAATCATTAACCTTATATTTTCAGATGATTGGTCGAGGTTCTCGTTCATTACCTGGAAAAAAATATTTTAATGTTATTGATTTAGGAAACAATGCTGCAAGATTAGGGCTTTGGAATTCCGATGTAGATTGGCAACGTATTTTTAGATCTCCTGATTATTATTTAGAAAATCTTGTTACTGACGAGGAAATTGAACGTCAGTTTAAATATGTAATGCCTCCTGAGGTTAGAGAGCAATTCAAGAATTCAGAAAATATTACTTACGACGTTAAAAAGGAATACGATGATATAGTTAATAACGGAGAAAAGTCTAAGTTACTTTTGGAAAGATCTATCGAACAACATGCTCAAATGTGTGTAGAGAATAGTGAAGACGTTTTTGATGCACGTATTTTATCAAAATTATTAGTTGAAGATGTAGAATATCGTATTCGTATGTATTCTTATTGTATTAGTAATAGTACAAAAAATTATCGTTCTTGGTTAGAAGAAGAATATATGCGTAAGTTACGTCAGCGAATTAATGCGCTTATGGATTAATTTTAAAGATAATTCACATTCAATAAATTTCCCTTTAGGGCTTCAATAAGAATAAGTATTCTTACTATAACTTTAAAAAATCGACAATGAAACTTTGGAGTAAAGGTTTACCTACAGACAAAAAGATAGATATTTTTACCGTTGGTAATGACCGTGTTTTAGACATGGTTATAGCTAAATATGACGTAAAAGCGACATTAGCACACGGTAAAATGCTTTATAAAGTTGGCTTACTATCTAAAGATGATATTGATGGAATAGAAAAAGGGTTAGATGAGTTAGCAAAAGAAATTGAAGCAGGTACTTTTTCTATTGGAGATGAATTTGAAGACGTACATTCTAAAATAGAGTTTGAGCTAACGAAACGTGTTGGTGATGCGGGAAAGCGTATTCATACTGCTCGTTCGAGAAATGATCAAGTGCTTACCGCTATGCATTTGTATTTGAAAGATGAGTTAAATCATATTAAATCGAGTACAAAAGAGCTTTGTGAAGTACTTCTTCAGGCAGCAGAAACTCATAAAGAGCATTTATTACCAGGATATACACACTTGCAAATAGCTATGCCAAGTTCATTTGGATTGTGGTTTTCTGCCTATGCAGAGAGTTTTATAGATGATTTGTATTTTGTAAATGCAGCATTAAAAGTTGTAGATCAAAATCCATTAGGGAGTGCAGCAGGGTATGGAAGTTCATTTCCTATAGATAGAGAATATACCACTGAATTGTTAGAATTTGATACATTAAAATATAATGTTGTTGCTGCGCAAATGAGTAGAGGGAAGTCTGAAAAGTCTACATCTTTTGCAATGAGTACTGTGGCAAGTACTTTATCTAAATTGGCAATGGATGTGTGTTTGTATATGAGTCAAAACTTTAATTTTATGAGTATTCCCTCTGAGTTTACCACGGGATCAAGTATAATGCCTCATAAAAAGAATCCAGATGTTTTTGAGTTAATTAGAGGTAAATGTAATCGTATACAATCCTTACCCTACGAATTATCGTTGTTAACCAATAATTTACCGAGTGGTTATCATAGAGATTTACAGTTATTAAAAGAAGGTATAGTACCTGCGATTCAAGATTTAAAAGCTTGTCTTGAATTAGCAATTTATGCATTGAAAAATGTAGAAGTTAATACTGGTATTTTAGAAGATGATAAATATGATTACTTGTTTAGTGTCGACACTTTAAATGGTTTAGTTCAAGAAGGTATGACATTTAGAGATGCTTATGTGAAAATAGGTTTAGATATAGAAGAAGGTAAATACAAACCAGTCAAGAATGTAAAGCATACCCATGTAGGTAGTATAAATAATTTGTGTCTTAAAGAAATTAAAAATAAGCTAGAACAGGTTTAATTATGTGTAATAACTTGTTTTAATCTATTAATATAGGTTTTAATAGTCTACATTCAATTTATAAATGGAAAGGGAGTTATGGAACTACATAATTCCCTTTCCATTTATTGTTTTCTAATGTAAATTTAGCTCTAGTGTGGTGGGGTTTCCCAATTTGTAAATAATCAATTTTAGTGAAATGAAAATTCAGTTTGCAGAAATTGTTGTTATCTGTATCAAATACAATTTCTTCAAAATCATTTATAGATTCACCTGGAGTTTTAATACCAGTATAATCTTCTTTAGCTTTTTCTGATAAATTATTCCATAACGATTTGTCTAAACTATCATCAATTTTAATCAATCCTTGTAATTGAATTTGTGTCATCTTTTTGTAATCAAAAAAAAGTAAAGATGCATTTGGGTTATTTTTTAGATGATTCACTTTAGGGGTTCTCCTATCAGTGTATAATGTGATTGTATTTTTGTTAATCTTTCTAAATACAACCATTCGTTGAAAAGGGGTTCCATTGCTTTCAGTGGCCAAAGTAATATAACGGAAAGGGTGCTTAGGTACTGTCTTTCCTTTATTTAAACTAGAAAAGATATGATCTAATAATTGTTCTAATGACATTAGTTTTGTTTAAGTGCGGTGACTTGTATTTCTATTTTCATATTAGGGTCGGCTAAACCAGCAGAAAACATAGTCGCTGCAGGTCTAATATCACCTAAGTATTTTCGTAAGATAGGCCAACATTTTTCAAAATCAGAAGCAATAGGAAGGATATAGGTTATTCGGACAATATCTTCAAGTTTAGATTTAGCCTCTTCTAAAGCAGTTTGAATATTTAATAAACATTGCTCTGTTTGTATTTCAATATCTTTTGATATGGTCATTGTTTTATAATCATAGCCTGTTGTCCCTGATACAAAAACCCAATTTCCATCTACAATGGCTCTCGAATATCCAATTTTTGCTTCAAAAGGCGAACCCGAACTTATCTTTTTTCTCATAATAATGAACTTTAATGATTTACAATAAATTAATAATAAACGATTAGAAAACTGATTTTAAGAAAAAGATAACATCCATTTTTTAAGTATCAAAGAATTGGTATTTTTGCGCATGCAAAATAACGTCCTTATTCTTGATTTTGGATCGCAATACACGCAGCTGATAGCGCGAAGAGTGCGAGAACTTAATATTTATTGTGAAATACACCCATTTAACAAGGTGCCTAATTTGGCTGATTTTAAAGCCATCATTCTTTCAGGTTCTCCTTCTTCAGTTAGAAGTGAAAACCCTCCTCATATTGACTTATCAGAGATTAGAGGGAAGAAACCTTTATTAGGAGTTTGTTATGGAGCTCAATACTTAGCACATTTCAACGGCGGAAAAGTAGCCCCTTCTAATATTCGTGAATATGGTAGAGCAAATTTATCTTTTGTTAAAAATGATGAATTGTTTTTCGAAGATGTTGAAGCTGGTTCTCAGGTGTGGATGAGTCATAGTGATACTATTAAAGAACTGCCAAAGAATGGAGTGAAATTAGCAAGTACGCATGATGTAGAGAATGCGGCTTATAAAATTGAAGGTGAGTCTACCTATGCTATTCAGTTTCACCCAGAAGTGTACCACTCAACAGATGGTAAACAATTACTAGAAAACTTTTTAGTTAAAATAGCTGATGTTGCACAAGAATGGACACCTAATTCATTTGTAGAAACAACTGTTGCCGAATTAAAAGAAAAAATTGGTGATGAACGTGTTATTTTAGGATTAAGTGGTGGTGTAGATTCTACAGTGGCTGCGGTATTGTTACACAAAGCTATTGGTGAAAATCTACATTGTATTTTCGTTAACAATGGATTGTTACGTAAAAATGAATTCTCTAGTGTATTAGATCAATACAAAGGGATGGGACTTAATGTGAAAGGAGTAGATGCTGCTGATCGTTTTTTAGGTGAATTGGCAGGAGAAAGTGATCCTGAGCGTAAGCGTAAAATTATAGGTAAAGTTTTTGTCGATGTTTTTGATGATGAATCTAAATTAGTAGAAGGAGCGAAGTGGTTAGCTCAAGGTACAATATACCCGGATGTTATCGAGTCTGTTTCTGCTACAGGAGGTCCTTCGGCGACTATTAAATCACATCATAATGTAGGAGGGTTACCTGACTATATGAAATTGAAAGTTGTCGAGCCACTTAGAGCACTTTTTAAAGATGAAGTGCGTAGAGTAGGAGCTTCGATGGGTATTGACCCTCAATTGTTAGGAAGGCATCCTTTCCCGGGTCCAGGTTTAGCTATTCGAATTTTAGGTGATATTACTGCAGAAAAAGTATCTATACTTCAAGAAGTAGATGCTATTTTTATAGAAGGGTTACGAGACGCTGGATTGTATGATAAAGTATGGCAAGCAGGAGCAATATTATTACCTGTTAATAGTGTTGGTGTTATGGGGGATGAGCGTACTTATGAAAAATGTGTAGCTTTACGTGCCGTAGAAAGTACAGATGGTATGACTGCTGATTGGGTAAATCTACCGTATGAATTTTTACAAAAAACCTCTAATGCCATAATAAATAAAGTAAAAGGCGTTAATAGAGTAGTATATGATATTAGTTCAAAACCACCTGCAACTATCGAGTGGGAATAAAAAAAACTTATGATAAGAATTGCTGCATTTTTCATTGTCGCACTAGCCTTTATTCAAACAGCTAGTGCGCAATTTAATTTTAAGAAGCACAAAGTACGTATTGGAGAGGATGTTTATTCTATAGCAAAGGAGTATAATACAACATCCGAGGCTATTATAAATTTGAACCCATCGGCTGTTAACGGAATATACCCAGACATGTTTTTGGTGATTCCTCATTCTTTGGATACTCCGGATATTCCTCCAGAGGGTCTTATATTTAAAAAGCATAAGACTAAAAAGAAGCACACTTTGTATAGTATTGCTAAAAAGTACGATGTAGCAATTGCAGATATTAAGAAATATAATACGTTTCTGAATGAAGAACCTTTGCGAAAAGGTGACATTCTTCGTATTCCTTTACCTAAGCCTAAATACATTCCTGTAGTAAGGACTTTAGGGAAAAAGAAACATCCAGAGACTCAAATCTATACGGTCTTGCCTAAAGAGACACGTTATGGTATAGCACGAAAATTTGGAATTACAATTCCTGAACTTGAAAATATGAATCCTAATTTAGGAGAGAATTTTCCAGTTGGAATGAAAATATTAGTTCCTAAAGAAA
This sequence comes from uncultured Aquimarina sp., assembly GCA_947493035.1. Taxonomy (GTDB): domain Bacteria; phylum Bacteroidota; class Bacteroidia; order Flavobacteriales; family Flavobacteriaceae; genus Aquimarina. Next base: position 136,526 of record CANLOW010000003.1, on the reverse strand, counting down.
TTAAGAATGAAATTCCAATTGTAAAGGAGGATTTTGAACTATACGAGGTACCTGCAAAACAGACTATGTACAGTTTAAGTAAAACATATAACATACCACAAGATTCGATTATAACTTTAAATCCAACGGTTAAAGAAGGTTTAAAAGTGGGTATGGTATTAAAGCTTCCGCGAATTAATGCTTTACCATCAGATTTAGATGAAAATAGAATAGACTTATCTACTTACATAATGAAAGGCGATAAAGCTTCTATTGCTTTAGTGTTGCCTTTTTGTGCTAACAAATTTAATTTAAAAAATATAACAGAACTAAAGTCTCAGCTTTCAAAAAATAAAATAACCCAATTTTCTGCAGACATTTATTCCGGAGCAAAACTTGCTATAGATAAAGCAGCTTCAATGGGTATTGAAACTGATGTAGTAGTTTTAGATTCTCAAAAAAGCGAGTCAATTACTAGTAAGCTTATTTCATCACATAACTTACATACAAAAGATGCTATAATTGGTCCTTTGCTTCATAAAAATGTAGTTAAACTTGCTAAAAGTGTTGGTAATGTACCTGTTTTCTCACCTATTTCGAAGAAAAATGTTGGTGCTCAAGGTAATTTATATCAAACATTTCCTTCTAGTGATGTATTAAGAGATAAAATGATAGCATTTGTTAAGGCAGATACTTTGCCCAAGCATATTCTAATAGTTGCGGATAGTAAAAACAAAACAACGAAAACTAAATTGTTGGCTAGTTTTCCTAAGGCAAAAGTCATAGATCCTAAAGATGATACCTTCATTAAGGTAGAAGACTTAGATAAGGTAATGGGAGAAAAAGAATCTAAGATACCATATTGGATATTTTTAGAATCTTCTAACGTAGTACTATTAAGTAATGCTGTTTCTTTATTTAATGCACGTGTACAAACGCATAAAGTAACTTTGTTTACAACTCATAAAAATAAAGAATTTGACAATGAAGCTGTTCCTAATATGCAGTTATCGAATTTACATTTTCATTATCCATCAGCAAATAAGCTGATAGAAGGAGGTGAAGGGTGGTTTTATTCAACTTACAAGTCTAAATTTGGAGCTATTCCTAATCAGTATGCTGTAAGAGCATACGATTTGACGTTGGATGTTATCTTGCGTTTAGCATATTCTAAAGGAAATAGTACATTGACACTTTCAGGAAATACTACCGAATATTTGGAAAATAAGTTTAACTACGAATTAAAAGGGGGAAGCTTGCAAAATAATGCTGCATACATTATAAAATATGGTGACAATTTAACCTTTGATGTTTTAAATTAATGAACCTCAATTCTTTTTGTTTTATAATTAGTATGGTGTTATCGTACGCTGTATTTTCTCAAGACATAAGCCCAGGTTGGAATGATTATAAAACACATTCCCAACTGACATGGAAAGATTTTATAGGAAATAAGCCCGAATTATACCCTGATAGTTCTGCTGCTGAAGTGGATATGAATTTAGATTTTAAATGGGGGTATCAAACTGAGGGTATTGAAATTCAATTTTTATATGAGGTATACGCTCTACAAAATCCGTTTGCTTCTTGGGTAGATCCTAGACATAAACGAGATGATGTACTAGCTCATGAGCAGTTACATTTTGATATAACAGAATTACATGCGCGAATATTAAGAAAGAGATTATCTGAATTTGATTATATAAATACGCGAAATTTAAGGAGGCAGGTAAACAGGATGTATGAACAAGTGAAAATCACTTGGAAGTCAATGGAAAAAGAATATGATAAAGAAACTAATCATGGAATTTTAACGGAGCAACAATCTCTGTGGGTAGAAAAAGTTGCTTTATTACTTGAAAAATATTCTCAATTTAAATCTTAAATATCATTTTAAACCAAAAAGAATTTCTTCTAGAATTGGCAAAAGCTAAGATGCCGTTTGGAAAATATAAAGGTTATTATCTCGTCGATATTCCTGAATATTATTACGTTTGGTATAGAACTAAAGGTTTTCCAAAAGGGAAATTAGGAATACAAATGCAGAGTATGTACGAAATAAAACTAAATGGTTTAGAAGATTTAGTTCGTCCTTTAAAATAAAGATACAATTTAAGTATGTCTAAAGAATATGTCATCTTAGTGGATGAACAAAACCGTCAGATCGGTACTATGGAGAAGATTGAAGCGCATGAAAAAGCGCTATTACATCGTGCTTTCTCTATTTTTATTTTTAATGATCAAGGAGAATTAATGTTGCAACAAAGAGCATTCGAAAAATATCATTCTCCAGGGTTATGGACAAATACCTGTTGTAGTCATCAGCGAGAAGGAGAGGAGACAATTGATGCTGCACATAGAAGACTTGTTGAAGAAATGGGATTTGATACAGATCTTGAAGAAAAATTTGCTTTTATTTATAAAGCAGCTTTTGATAATGGCTTAACAGAGCATGAATTTGATCATGTACTGGTGGGGCATTATAACGAAGTCCCAAAATTGAACCAAGAAGAAGCAGCAGATTGGAAATGGATATCACTTGAAGATGTTAAAATTGATATTGAGCTAAACCCAGAACAATACACACCTTGGTTCCGTATCATATTTCAAAAATATTATGAGTTTATAAGTTAATTTATATTTCAAGTTTAATTAGTATTCTTCAATAACTTCAAAATTTAAAGATTTACGATATTCTCTAGGCGTCTTTCCTGTATACTGTTTAAACTGTTTGTTGAAATGCGAAAAGTTATTGAAGCCACATTCGAAACAAATATTTCGGATAGTTTCATTTTGCTCACTGAGTAGCTTAGTCGCATGTACTAATCTATATTCATTGACAAATTGTGTAAATGTTTTGTGTGTAACTTTTTTAAAGAATCTACAAAAAGCAGGTGTAGTCATATTTACAAAAGAAGAGATATCATCAACAGGTATAGCTTCTTTAAAATTGCTTTGTACGTAATTGAAAACAGTGTTGATTCTATTATTATCTTGTGCTTCGGCTTTTAAAATGAAACCATCCGCATTCAATAAATTGTACTCTGAACTTTCTTCTAATTTTTTTAGGACTTTTAAAATATCTAAAATGCGCTCGAAAGGAGATTTTCTAATCATATTTTCAATGATATTACCTACCTCTTCTTTTGTTGTGCCATGAAATGATAGACCTTGCTTAGCTCTTTTAAGTAAATCTTTGATAGATGACATTTCAGGAACTTCAAAAAAAGAAGTCCCCAAAAATTCGGGTAACATTTGTATTACTGTTTCATTTCTTTTAGCAGAAAAAGCATCTGTAAATCCACAATGAGGCAAATTTGAACCAATTAGAATTAAGTCTCCGTCATTATAATAAGATACATGACTCCCAATTTGTCGCTTACCAGCACCTTCATTCACATAAACAATTTCTATTTCAGGGTGATAATGCCAAATTGGTTTGGTGTTTTTATGAGAAGCATCAAAACGATTATAAATGAGAGATTGTCCCATGTCCGGAGCTAGATATTCAAAACTTGGCTGATGTTGTTTAGATGTATTCATGATATATGTAACTATCGCTAAAGTTAGCTATTTTATCGACAAAACTATCTTTTTTAAGGTTTTTTGGTCGTGATTAAGATATTTTTCAGATATTTGGCATACATATTGTAACTTAACCAAACGAGTGTAAATAAAAATGTAATTACTATGAAAAAAATTGTATTCACGATGTTATGTGCCCTTATTGGACTAACTGCCAATGCACAAGAACTTATTAAGACTAATCGTTCTTTCAAAGTGCCTTACCAAGATTGGTATAGTGGTGTTTGGGGAGCTCCTGCTGATGGAGGGAAACCAGTTGTAATTTTTAACTATGATAAAAAAGAAGGAAGAACAGATTCTAATTCTTTTCGTGCAAAAGTAAAAAGCAATTCAAAGAATGGAGCTGGTAATAAAGCTGTATTAAGAAGAAAAGGGATTCGTCTTAAAAAAGGAAAATCATATACACTAAGTTTTTGGGTAAAGTCTAGATTTATTAATGATGAAATCTATGCATCTCTTTATTCAGCTGCTGACACTGGAGGAAAATATCCTTGGGGAGCTATCTTTATCAAAGATTTATCTTTTAAGTCATCAGGAGAATGGGTTAAAGTAGAACATACTTTCGAAGCAACTGGTACTATCGGTAAGAAAATTGATTATAGAAAGTTAGACTTAATCATTGGATTTGATAAGCGTAAAGGGACTTACTGGGTGGATGATATTAGCTTAACACTGAATAAGTAAAATATAATTTATCTTAAAGTATATTAAATTTTAAAATGCAGGATTGTTTTTTCAATCCTGTATTTTTTTTGTAACTTATTGATTATGAAAAAATTATTTGTTTTTATTAGCTCGATTACTATTTCAACATTGGGTAGTTATGCACAAGTCGAAGTAAAAGTAGATTTTTCCACGAACCATATTATTGGTGACGTTTCTACTTTTGAAAGAGAGAAATTTATTACCGTACATTCTTCACCAGAAGAAAATGATTGGAATGATAATGAAGAGGAATTAGATTATCTAATTAATGATTTAGATGTCTACTTTGGAAGAGAAACAGGAGCAATGAGATATCAATTAAGTCGTGTTCCAGAAGATCCTTATCGAAAAGGGTTTGCTGATGTTTCTGAAATGAAAGAATTAGGTGAAATAGCTAAACGGAACTATGCAAATCACAAAAGAGATAGACATAAGTATGAGAAAGGTATAGTGACTACTGCTGCTCAAGATAATCCTTATTATCCTAATGGAGAAAATGGAATAGGAAATGATGAATGGTTATTTTCTCAAAAAGACACTTCATCAGAACCTTTTGGGACTTCAGTAGGACATTTTATGGGGAATTTTCTTAAGCATTATTATGGTAATGGAGGATCTACAGGACGCGTAAAGCCAAAGTATGTCGAGATCATGAATGAACCTGTGTGGCCATTAGTAGAAGAACAGTTACATGGAGGAGCAACGTTAAATGGAATTTTCAAACTGCATAGAACAGTAGCTGACGAAATTCATCGTTTAAACCCAGAAGTTAATGTAGGAGGGTACACAACTGCTTTTCCAGATTTAGAAAAAAATAATTTCAAGCAATGGGACGATCGTTGGAAACGCTTTATTGATGAAGTAGGAGATAAAATGGACTTTTATTCTATTCATTTATATGATTTTCCTGGTATTTCTAATGGAAAGAAATTCTTTAGAAAAGGAAGTCATATGGAAGCGACTATGGATATGATTGAGCATTATAGTACTTTAAAGCATGGGAAAATAAAACCTTGGCTTATTTCTGAATATGGTGCACAATGCCATGATTGGTATAACCAACCATGGAGCCCTTATAGAGATTGGTTATTCATTCGATCTTTTAATGCCATGATGTTACAATTAATGGAACGACCAAACCATATCATTAAGGCAATTCCTTTTTCAGTTGTTAAAGGTGAATGGGGAAGAAATGGAGTAGATGTGCCTTACTATTGGAGGTTATTGCGCCAAACGGGTGAACCTTCAGGTGCTAAGGGAGATTGGGTTTGGACAGATGTTATCAAGTTTTATGAACTTTGGCAAAATGTTAATGGAAAACGAGCTTTTACTAGCTCTAATGATATTGATATCAGAGTTGATGCATACGCAGAAAAAAACAAAGCTTTTGTCATATTACACAATATGAATCATAAAGATGTCAAAGTAAGCTTAAAATCTATAGGGATTAATGATAGTAATGTAGTTAGTGCTAACTATAAGAAATTATATTTAAGCGGAAGTAGGCCAGTATTATTTGAAAAAAAGTATAGTGGTATTATTGATGAGATTAATTTAGAACAAGATGCAACTGTAGTTGTCGAATATGTGTTAAATAAAAGTATTGTAATTCCTAATATTATTGAAGAAAAGAAAACATATGCAAAACAATACAAGCAAGAAATAAAGGCTAAGAAGACTAGTTTCTTTGATATTAACGATATTGTTACTTCTAAATCTGGTGGGACTGCATTGTTACGAGTTGGTATAGGGCGACCATTATTAAAAAATCGTACTCCAATAGTTACATTCAATGGAAAACAAATTATTATACCATTTGATTACCGTGGTGGACAACAAGAAGATAGAGAAACTTTCTTTGGGATTTTAGAAATACCTGTTCCGTATGATTTGATAAGAAAAAATAATATAGTAGAGATTAAGTTTGTCGATGAAGGAGGATTTATTAGTAGTCTTTCTCTTCAAACTTTTAATAAGAAATAATAATCACTGAATTAGAGAAGACTCTTGTTTCTAATAATTTATTATAGCAAATCACCCTGTATTATTTTTAGTACAGGGTGATTTGCTATAATACCTTATGTCTTTATATAATATTAGTTTATTGGGGTGAATATGAGTATTGCCTCAATATGATTTTTAGTTTAATAATTAATGTAGTTTTCTATTTAATATATTAACTACATGGATTAATGAGGCAAATAAAAATATATTACAACAATACGAAAACAAAAAAACCAAGAAATGAATCATTCAAATCTTGGATTATTATATTTTAAAACTACATTGATTCTTGAATATACTCTTCTAAAGAAACTCGTTTAAAACGAGTAAATATCATTAAAAACAGTATTCATTTTCTGAATCAATTTGATCAGTAATAATATTTCTTAGCCCTACAATGTTTGGCATTTGTTGGTATTTGGTAAATCTTTTTAATCCCATTAACATCATACGTTGCTCGTCTCCTTCAGCAAAACTAGCAATACCTTCTTTAGCTTTCGTAGTAATATGTTCAATAGCATTAAATACATAAAGCTCAGTCATTGCGATTTGAGCTTTTTGAGATTCAACTCCTGATCTTGCAATATTCTTTTCAGTCCTTAGGATAGCAGATTCAGCCATATAGATTTCGATCAATATATCTGAGGCTGCCATCAATAGTTGTTGATGCTCTTCTAACTCTGTTCCAAATTTTTGAGCAGCACTACCAGCTACCATAAGGAATACTTTCTTCATTCCTTTCAATAGAGCTTTTTCTTGAGAAAGAGGAGCCGAATAATCTGGAGTGTCAAATGACGGAATCCCTGTTAGTTCATCAGCAACAGCCATTGCGGGCCCCATTAAATCTACATGTCCTTTAAAGGCTTTTTTCATTAACATACCTACAGAAAGCATACGATTGATTTCGTTGGTTCCTTCATAGATTCGAGAAATACGAGCATCACGCCAAGCCGATTCCATTGGAGTGTCAGCAGAGAATCCCATTCCTCCATAAATCTGAATACCTTCATCAGCACAATTTTGTACATCTTCTGATACAGCAACTTTTAAGATGGAACATTCGATAGCGAATTCTTCAACACCTTTTAATTCGGCTTCTTGATGCGTATTGCCTCCTGCTGTTCGAATCTCAATTCGGTTTTCAATATCTTTTGCAGCACGGTAAGAAGCAGATTCACCAACATAACAGTTCATTGCCATGTCAGCTAACTTCTGTCGTATAGCTCCAAATTTAATTATAGGAGTCTTAAATTGAACACGCTCAGCAGCATATTTAGTGGCGCTAGTAATTACTCGACGTTGAGCGTCTAGACAAGCTGCAGCTAATTTAATTCGCCCAATATTCAACGCATTCATTGCTATTTTAAATCCATTGCCACGCTCAGAAAGCATGTTTTCTACAGGGACTTTAGTATCACTAAAGAATACTTGTCGAGTAGAGGACGCATGAATTCCTAATTTATGCTCTTCTTCGCCAAGTGTAATTCCATTGCTTGGATCGTTTTCTACAATAAATCCAGTAATGTTTTTATCATCTTCAATACGAGCAAAAACAATAAATACATTACAGAATCCAGCATTAGAAATCCACATTTTTTGTCCTGAGATATTATAATGTTTTCCATCGTCACTCAAAACCGCTTTCGTTTTTCCACTATTGGCATCTGACCCAGCACCTGGCTCGGTTAAACAATAAGCTCCAAACCATTCCCCAGTAGCCAATTTAGGAACATACTTCTGTTTTTGCTCTTCAGTACCATATAAGGTAATTGGCATAGTTCCGATTCCAGTATGTGCTCCGAATGCCGTTCCTAATGAACCTGTGGCACCAGAAATATAATCGCAGACCAACATTGTAGAGACAAAGCCCATACCAAGGCCATCATATTTTTCAGGGACAGCGATTCCTAAGAAACCTAATTCACCAGCTTTACGCATTACCTCTTCGGTAAATTTGTAATCTTTCTTTTCAAAGCGTTCTTTGTGTGGCCAAACTTCACGGTCTACAAATTCTGTAACCGCTTCTTTCATCATTAATTGTTCCTCCGAAAAATCTTCAGGAGTAAATACGTTTTCAGCTAATGTTTCTTTTACTATAAATTGCCCTCCGCGGAGGATATCTTGTTGTGTACTCATGTCTTTAAATAGATTATAGAAAATAGACTATGGAGAATAGACTTAAATTGTGTCTTTCTATAGTTTCTATTTTCTAGATTGATTAATCATTTTGTGTTTTCTATATTCTATCATCTATACTCTAAATTCTTTCTTAGGAAAGAAACTCAAATATTCCACAGGCTCCTTGTCCAGTACCGACGCACATGGTAACAGCACCATACTTACCTTGCATGTTACGTTTACGCATTTCATCGAATAATTGAACGGATAATTTTGCGCCTGTACAACCTAATGGATGTCCTAAAGCAATTGCACCTCCATTTGGATTAACAATTTCAGGATTAAGACCTAATTCACGAATAACTGCTAAAGATTGAGAAGCAAAAGCTTCGTTTAATTCGATAAGATCTAAATCATTTTGCTTTAAACCAGCTTGTTTTAATGCTTTCGGAACTGCTTTTATAGGACCAATCCCCATAATTCGAGGAGGAACTCCTGCTGCAGCATAGTTTACTAAACGTGCAATAGGTTCAAGGTTTAATTCTTTCACCATTTCCTCACTCATGATTAGAACAAAGGCAGCACCATCACTAGTTTGCGAAGAATTACCCGCAGTAACACTTCCTCCTTGAGCAAAAACAGCTCTTAGTTTAGCAAGTTTTTCAATGCTAGTATCTGCACGAGGGCCTTCGTCTTTGGTAACGGTGTACTTTTTAGTAGCCTTTTTACCGTTTTCATCGATAAATGTTTGCTCAACTTCAATAGGAACAATTTGATCTTGAAAACGGTTTTCAGCTTGAGCTTTCAATGCTTTTTGGTGTGATTGGTAAGCAAAAGCGTCCTGATCTTCTCGAGAAACATTAAATTCTTGAGCTACAGCCTCGGCTGTATTACCCATTCCCCAATAATAATCTTCATGACCTGCCTTAGCTAGATCATAATTTAATTCAGTTTTAAAACCAGTCATAGGTACGGCACTCATACTTTCAGCACCTCCTGCTATAATACAGTCAGCCATTCCAGCTTGAATTTTAGCCGAAGCCATTCCTATAGTTTCAATACCTGATGAGCAAAAACGATTCACTGTTACTCCAGGAACTTCGATACTATCTAACCCCATTAAAGAGATTAGGCGTGCCATGTTTAGGCCTTGAGCACCTTCGGGCATGGCATTCCCTACAATTACGTCATCGATACGGTTTTTATCTAGTTGAGGAACTTCTTTCATCATATGCTGAATAGTTTCCGCAGCTAGCTCATCCGATCTTTTAAACCGGAACACTCCACGAGGTGCTTTCCCCACTGCTGTTCGGTATGCTTTTACTATATATGCTGTTTTACTCATGATTCTTAAGGATTTTAGATTATAGAAATTAGAATATAGACTTAATTCAATCGATCTATAAAAGACCCAATCATCCTTTGGATTTGATTGACTCTATCTTTTAATAAATTATAATCAGATTCATTAACATATTGCTTGATTTTCGCTATTTCGAGTTGTGTTTCCCATTCAAAAGCTGAACCTAGACTATTCTCAAGAAATACTTTAAAGTGTTTATCAGACGATTTAGCTGTTCCTTCAGCAATATTAGAAGGAATTGAAATTATACTCCTATTCATTTGGCTTGTTAAATCGAATCTTTCATCTTTTGGAAATGTTTTAGTCAATTTTGAACTTTCTTCTACAAGAATAAGTCCTTCTTGCCAAATTTTTAAATTCCTGAAATTATGTCGAGCCATAATGTCTATTTTCTATAATCTATATTCTTTTGTCTTAGTTATTAATTACGCAATGGTTTCCCTTTCTTCAACATATGTTCGATACGTTCTAGCGTTTTACGCTCGGTACATAAGCTAAGGAAAGCCTCACGTTCAAGATCTAATAGATACTGTTCACTTACATTAGTAGGTTCGGATAAGTCTCCACCAGCCATTACGTAAGCAAGTTTGTTAGCAATTTTTTGATCGTGTTCACTGATGTAGTTACTGGCTTGCATAGAGTCGGTTCCTACCAAGAACATACCTAAAGCTTGCTTACCAAGTACCCTTACATCTTTACGTTTTGCAGGTTGTGTATATCCTTGTTCAGCCAATAATTTAGCATGAGCTTTTGCCACATGGATTTGACGGTCTTTATTTACAACAACTACATCTTTGTGTTTTTGGAAAATTCCAGTATCAAAAGCTTCATAAGCAGAAGTGGATACTTTGGCCATACCAATGGTTAAGAAATTTTCTTGGAGAATATTTAATTCTACATCTCCTTTTCGGAAACTATCACTAGCACGTAATGCCATTTCTTTAGAACCACCACCACCAGGGATGACACCAACACCAAATTCAACTAAGCCTATATAAGTTTCTGCTGCTGCGACTACTTTGTCTGCATGTAATGACAGTTCGCATCCTCCACCAAAGGTCATTCCATGAGGAGCAGCTATGGTCGGAATCGAAGAATAACGTAAGCGCATCATCGTATCTTGGAAGTACTTGATAGCCATGTTTAATTCATCATATTCTTGCTCAACTGCCATCATGAAAATCATGGCAAGGTTAGCACCAACAGAGAAATTTGACGCTTGATTTCCAACAACAATACCTTGATGTTCTTTTTCAGCTAAATCAATCGCTTTATTAATACCTGCGAGGACATCACCACCAATAGTATTCATTTTAGATTGAAATTCTACATTAAGAATTCCATCTCCAATATCTTCAACGACAACTCCAGAATTTTTGAAAACTTCATTAGTCTTGCGGATATTGTCTAGGATAATAAAAGCATCCTGTCCAGGCTTTTTTAGTTGCGTTTTAGAAGGAATATCATATACAAATGTGGCACCTTCTTTTACGGTATAAAAACTTTCACTACCAGACGCAATCATTTCAGTAACCCAATCGGCTACTTTTAAATTAGCATCTTCGATCAATTTTAATCCTTTTTCAACACCAATGGCATCCCAAATTTGGAAAGGGCCGTGCTCCCAACCAAAACCGGCCTTCATTGCATCATCAATTTTGTAAAGGGAATCTGTAATTTCAGGAATACGAAAAGAAACATATGAAAATAAGTCAGCAAAGCTTTTACGGTAGAATTCACCAGCTTTATCTTTTCCTCCAACCAATACTTTAAAACGGTTAACTACTTTATCAATCGTTTTCGTAAGTTCTAAAGTTGCAAATGATGCACGTTTCTTAGAACGATACTCAAGTGTATTAAGATCTAATGATAGAATTTCTGTTTTCCCTTCGGCATTTTTGGTCTTCTTATAGAATCCTTGACCAGTTTTACTTCCCAGCCACTTGTTTTCCATCAATGTATTGACGAAATCGGGTAAAGCAAACAATTCGTGACGTTCATCATTAGGACAGTTTTCTGAAATACCATTGGCAACATGTACTAAGGTATCTAAGCCAACTACATCTACCGTTCTAAAAGTGGCAGATTTAGGACGTCCAATAACAGGTCCTGTCAATTTATCTACTTCTTCTACAGTCAAATTCATATCTTTTACGGTATGAAATAAACTTTGAATGCTAAAGATTCCAATACGATTCCCAATAAACGCAGGTGTGTCTTTGGCTATAACAGAAGTTTTTCCAAGATACTGATCGCCATAATTATTTAAAAAATCTAAAACTGTTTGGTCTGTTTTTGGACCAGGAATGATTTCAAATAATTTTAAATATCGAGCAGGGTTAAAGAAGTGTGTTCCGCAAAAGTGTTTTTGAAAATCATCACTTCGTCCTTCACTCATAAATTTTATAGGAATACCTGATGTATTACTAGTAATTAGCGTGCCAGGGGTTCTATATTTTTCAAGATTTTCGAATACTTTTTTCTTGATATCCAACCGTTCTACAACAACTTCGATAATCCATTCTGCTTCACCAATCTTAGATATATCGTCTTCTAAATTACCTGTCGTAATCCTAGAAGCAAATTCTTGATTGTAAATAGGGGAGGGTTTACTCTTTAGTGCTTTTTGCAAAGCCCCATTGACTAAACGATTTCTAACCACTTTATCTTTTAGCGTAAGGCCTTTGGCTTGCTCTTTCTCGTTGAGTTCCCTAGGAACAATATCGAGCAGTAAAACCTCAACACCAATATTTGCAAAATGGCAAGCGATTCCAGAACCCATGATTCCTGAACCGATGACTGCAACTTTCTTTATGACTCGTTTCATTGGCATGATTGATTTTAAATTAAGCTATTTTTTTGTTGTTTATATATCTTTTTATTGGAAACAAGATCATTAATGATTTGAAAAACCTCAATAAAGACTTCTAATTTTTCAGGTGCTATAGTATTACGAATGGCTTCATCGAACTTAAAAACGACTTCTTTCGAATATTCTCGCATTTCAACACCAAAATCTGTAAGACAAATTAGTACACTTCTACCATCTTCAGGGTTAGGCTTACGTACTATTAAGCCTTTTTCTTCCATATTCTTTAAGGTTCTGGATAAGCTAGTAGCTTCCATACCCATTTTAGGACCCAAAGCTGTAGATGGTGTGCCAGCTTCAGGATCTATACTAATTAAAGCAAATCCAGTAGCCATAGTACTGCCTTTCTTTTGTGCCTCTTCATTATACATTTTAGAGACTGCCATCCATGTTGACCTTAACCAATAGTCAATCGTAACATCGTTCATTAAAAAATTATTTTTATAAAAATAACAAAAATATTATGCATGCATAGTAATTAATCTTTAAAATTATTATAAAATTTTAAGATTAATATTGAAGTATGTTTATTGCTCTTTGAAGATAAGCATTAATTAGATACTAATTATGTAAAGTGTTGATTTTGAAGAGTAAATTTAGAAATGTAATGACCACTGGCGTTTTACTGCTTCGTAGCGGATAATACTAATGATTGCCATGCAACATATAGCATTGAAATTTGTCGGCAAGTTGAAATATTCTAATGACACAAATACAATACCTCCTAAAAGGCAAGCAGATGCATAAATTTCTTTTCTAAATATTAACGGAACTTTATTGGTTAATACATCACGGGTTACTCCGCCAAAAACTGCAGAAACAACTCCCATAAATAAGACAATTGGTAGACCTAGATCTGTTGTTAACGTTTTTTGAATTCCAAGTATAGTAAAAACACCAATACCAATAGTGTCAAATATGAACATACCTTTAGTCCACTTAATTATATTTTTTTCGAATAAATAAGAAAGTATAACGGCCATAAGGATAGCATAAAAATAGTTGAGATCTTGCATCCAACCAACAGGGGTTTTGCCAATAAGGACATCCCTCAGAGTTCCACCTCCTACGGCTGTAACTAAGCCGATTATAATAGAACCCACTACATCAAATTTTTTTTGAATAGCTGTTAGCACACCACTTATGGCGAAAACGAAAGTTCCTATTAAATCTAGAATATAGAGCCAATTCATATTAGATATGTTCGATTAACCAGTTTTTTAAATCATAAAAATTTTGAGGAGCTACACCATGTCCAACAGGATATTCATTTAATTTTGTATCAATACCTAACTTTGATAGAAAAGGGGCTGTTTTTTGTGCCCATTCTATAGGGATAACCTGATCTACAGTTCCATGGGATAAAAATACGTTCAGGGAAGATAAATCTAGTTGTTCGTAACCGGCTTGTAACATTTCTGGATCTAGATATCCGCTAAGTCCAATGATGTTTTTGGCTAAATTGGAGTATGATAGTGCAACAGCTAAACTTAAAATACAACCTTGTGAAAATCCTAATAATGAAATATTGTTAGGGTCAAGTTGATAGGTTTCGGTAGCTTCTAATATAAATTTGGCTATTAAATCACGTGATTCTATAGCTTCAGGGATATCGTTAAATTTTCCACTGGTGGCATTATCCCAATGGATAGTGTACCATGCATTTCCATATGGTTGCATAGGACGTGGTGCTCTTACTGAAATAATAAATAATTCCTCAGGTAATTCACTAGCAAAGCTGAATAAATCATTTTCATCACTTCCATACCCATGAAATAGAAATAGGGCAGGAGCTTTATCATTAGTACTTGTTTTAGGTTTTTGTAAAATATGGTATAATGATAAATCGATCATATTATTTGATGAATTTGAATATTTTTTGAAATAGGTTTCCTACAAGAGGTACTGGTTTCATTTGATTTTGAACAGCTGTACCTACAGCAAATCCCCAAAGTATTAAAAAGCAAAGAAGAAAACCATATCCAGCATATTGAGACGTTGTTAGTCCTAAAAGCGCTCCAGTGGCGTAAAATAATGTTTGTATGCCTAACGACTGACGTAAATGGAAATTAGCAAATTTATTTTTTTCATCTAGATTAATGAAAAATGCAATGATCCAACCAATGAAGGTGAAATAACATGCGATGGCACTTATTTTAGCATCTTTTGAAAGTGTGGACATAATTTTAAATAGATTTTAATGTCATATTTGATTTGGAGACTGTTCCGTACACATTTCCTTTTAGTGTATTACCTAAAAAGACGGAGTTTTTAGAAGTGGAAATGATATCTGATAATGAAAAAGTATGATTCCCTTCAGGGTTAAATAATGTAATATTTGCAGTGCTTCCCTCAGAAATTGGAGGGTTTTCTATGTCAAAAATTGATTTTCCAGCATTTAGCTTTTCAATAATTAATTCAGTATCAAAAAGTGTTCTTAAAACACCAAAAGCACTTTCTAAACCAATGGTTCCAAATTTTGCTTGATGCATTACTACTTTCTTGTGTTCGATATCTATTGGGCAATGATCAGAAGTGATAATGTCAATAGTACCATCTTTTACCCCTTCAATTAGTGCTAGTCTATCCTCTTCACTTCGTAAAGGAGGCATTACTTTGAAGTTCGCATCAAAAGCTTCAAGATCCTTGTCACTAAATAATAATTGATGTATAGCTACACTACAAGAAATATTTAAGCCCTTGACTTTAGCATCCTTTATTAAAGCAACCGCTTTTTTAGTTGAAATTGTTGGTATGTGTAGTTTTCCGCTAGTGTATTCTAAAATATAAAGATCCCGTGCAATTTGAAGTTCTTCAGCTAAGCTAGGAATTCCTTTAAAACCTAACTGAGTAGTGTTTAGGCTTTCATTAACGAAAGCTGTCCCTGCTACATTAATGTCTAACGGGAACGACTGTACTAATCCATTAAAACTTTGTGTATACTGCAATGCTAACTTTAGAAGGTTAGGGTTCTTGATTGGTTTTTTATAATCGCCGAAACTAATAGCTCCATATTGTTTCATGTCGAAAAGCTCAGCCAAATCAACACCTTCTCCCTTTGTGGTTAAAGTTCCAATAGGTTCGATTTGAGTAGCATAAGTATGAGGGTAGTTTTTTAAATAATGAACAGTACTTGAATTATCTACTGTTGGATTGGTGTTCGGTTGTAAGCCAATATGTGTAAATCCACTTAGAGCAGCTGTTTTTAATCCATTTAATAGTGTTTCCCGTTCTTCATATCCAGGTTCACCAAAGGCAATACTAGGGTCAAACCATCCAGAAGATACATGAAGATTTTCAAAAGAGATTTCTTTGGCTGTTGTATCAGTGATATTAGTATCGATTTTTGAGATAAAACCATCTTTAATCAAAATATCTACCGTTTGTTTATGAAAAGATGAATTACTATCGATAATACAAGCGGATTTTATAAGGATATTCATTTTAAAAACTTTAATAAGAGTATTTCAATTAAAAGAAAAATTAACGCAAAAATAATAAACCATTTCCATAAGTCCGTAGTTTGGAAACCAGCTTTTACTCTAGAAAAATAGTCAGGTATATTATCAAAAACAAGATTGCTTTCAGGTATAGTGGTGTAAGTCAGGTTACTTTCACTTGTATCATAGTTGTAGCTAACACTATAGCCCTTTATAGTATTTTGTTGCATATCTTTTAGAACATAGTTTCCTGATTTTTTTGGAAGTTCGGTTGTGCTAATTTTTAAATGTTCTGTGTATGCTTGTTGTAGAGGGATAAAGGTTTCATTGATACTACTGAATTGAATCACTTGATCTTGATCTAGTGTCAATGGTAGTACAAATTCGTTAGGTTGATTAATAATATAACTAAGCGATTGATTTTCTGATTCTTTCAATCCCATTTTATAGAAAGTAGGTACTACAAGCGGAGAGTTCAAGAAATTAGAATTTTTTAGTTGTAATGAAGAAGCAAATATGAATACTCGATCATTATTTCCTAAGAATACTTGATTGTCCTCATAACGAAGTAACACATTTGGAGTATTGATAACTCTTGAATTTTTTGTTTCAGGATATTGAAAATTATCAATACTTTTTGTGAAAACGCCTTTATAAGAAGGATGACTAAAATTGATATTCGTTATCTTTTTTATATTTTTATCGGTTTTAGCAATAGAAATACCAGAGATATTTTTAATTGTTTTAACGAATTCAGTAGGGCTATTTGTTGAAGGAATTACAACAAGAGTTCCTTTATTTTTAATGAATTGAACAAGTAAATTTTCTAATGATTTGTCAACTCGTTCAACTTCATTTAGGATAATTGTATTAGCTTTTGTTAATTCAGCATAATTGATCGCAGAAGGAAGCATTGTAGAAAATAGAAAACGATCAGGGGTGTATATCTTATTTAAAAATGTTTGATTTTTAGTACCGATACTCACAATTTTACTTAGTGAAGAGGGGTTAATACTAAAAAAGAAATGGTTATCATAAGACAGACCTTTGTCAATGATACTTGCTTTACCAATAATTGCTTTGTTTTTAGGTAGTGTAATGGTCTTAATAACGTTGTTCGATTCAAAATTAATAGTGCTTCTACCCAATAATTCATCATCATTAAATACCGATAGTGTAGTCTGCGTTTGATTTCCTCGATTGCTAATAGCTATGTTAAGTTCTTCGCGTTTATCTGTAGTTAACCAAATACTATCGATAGCAATATTATTCCTATCAATTGCTTTAAGTTGTATAACACCATTAGAAGCATTTAAAAGAGTATTGTATTTTTTGTTTTTATCTTGAAAATCAGAAATACAAATGATGTGAGCGTTTTTAAATGATTTTGCTATTTTTTTTGCTTTTAGAACAATTTGATTAGGATGTAATTGTTCATTGGTATATTCAATTTGTAGTATTTCATTTTGAATATCTGCTAAATTGGTGTTTTCCCAAGTATTATTATTGGTAAATAGGCTAAAAGACTTTTCTTCTTGTAGCACAGGAATTAAATCTTGTATTGCCCGTTGAAGAAGTTCACCTTTGTTACCTTCGGCTTGCATACTATGAGAATTATCTAAATAGAATATATAATGATCCGGTCTAGTTTCATTGCTTGAAGCAGGAAAATATGGTTTGGCAAAGGCAAAAATAATGCAACCTAATAATGCTAGTCTAGATAATAATACTAACCATTTTTTTAATAAAGCACTTTTTCTAGATTGTAATTTTACTTTTTCTAGGAAAGCTACATTGGTAAAAGCTACTTTTTTAAATTTTCTAAGTTTGAATAGGTGTATTATTATAGGAATTAGTAATGCAAAGAGTGCATAAAGTAACTTAGGATGTCTAAATAGCATAGAAATAGCGTTTCCAAATTCAATTAAATTCGAAGATAAACAAACTAGGCTGATATTGTAAATAATATCAGCCTAGTTTTATGATTAGTAAGAATTTGTATTATGAATGAATAGTTTCTAAATATCTTAGAAAAAATTTACTAAATAAAGCAAATATTTCATGAAGATAGCTTTTCTTTTTCGTTCTCATAATTGATATAATTCACAATTTATGGGTCATTTAATATTTAAAGGGTATATCAAACACATGTAAATGATTACTGTCTGAAATATAAATAGTTTCTCCTTTTCTAAAATGGTAATTATTTGGTAGAGGAGACCCTGTCATTCTTATTAAAGATTTGTACGACACATTTTTAATTTGGTCATAGTTACTAGGAACGATTTGAATGTGAGGTTTATTCCAAATTTTAGGGTTTGTTAAATTGAAATCTTTCATCAACTTTTCACGTAATAACAATACGTTTTTTTGTTTGATTTTATTTTTCTTAAAAGTTACATCCCCTATCATTCGTCCGGCAAAATTAGTAGTGCGGATTACCATAGAAAAAGTTTGCTTGTCATTACCATGTTTCAGTGTCCATGTAATAATAGCAGCTCCTTTTCGGGGATCAGTAATTTCATAAGAACGTCCCATTATTTTATCTCCATTTAGAGAATAATATCTATTCCACCCATTGATTCGCTGATTTGGGTAAGGAAAAGCATTTTTCAACCCTCTGTTTTCAGGAGCAAAAATACTTTTATCGTTTAGTGCAACTCCATTTTCATACATGGAGAAATGCATAATTAACTTTTCTCCTTTGTATTCAGGCCAAGCAACAACTTCATATTTTTGATTCCACTTTGTGGTCAATAAAGGTCCTCTTACAGTCTTAAAAGACTCTAATTTTTTTGTAACGACACGCTTTTTATTTTTTGCAAAACCTACTTGCATAGGTGCAATGAATAAAAGCATCATTGTTACTCTGAATAGTAGTTTTATCATCATATACGATATATTTAATCAATAAACTAATTTATCTATTGATAATTTGATAATAAATATATCAAATTTTTGTCAATATATCGATGTTAAGGAGGTTTTTTTCGCTAAAAGGTTTTTTGTTGATGGAATTCAGATTTTTCTGTAATTGTTCAGGAGAGCTAGCACCTAATAAAACTGTAGTGATTTCTTCCTTCTGAAGTAGCCATCCAATGGCCATTTCTGACAACGTTTCTTGTCTTTCTAAAGCGATGTTATTCAGTTTGTTAATGGTTGTTTTTTTTGAATTTACAATCTCTTTAGTTAGGTAGGTTTTGTCTTTATTTGCTCGAGAGTTTTCAGGGATTCCAAGTAGATATTTGTTAGTTAACAGCCCTTGTGCAAGAGGAGAAAAAGCAATACATCCTAATTGATGTTTGGTCAACATAGGTAACAAATCAGCTTCAATTTTACGTTCAAACATCGAATGTTTAGCTTGATGAACGACAAAAGGGACTTTTAAGTCTCTCAATAGCAAGCTCATTTCTTCAGTTTGTTCGGCATTATAATTAGATACTCCTATATATAATGCTTTTCCTTGTCTTATAATATCGTATAGGGCTAAAGCTGTTTCTTCCATCGGAGTCTCGGTATCGGGTCTATGATGATAAAAGATGTCTACATAGTCTATTTGCATACGTTTTAAGCTCTGATCTAAACTACTGATAAGGTACTTTCTAGATCCGTTGTTACCATAAGGGCCTGGCCACATATCGTAGCCTGCCTTAGTTGCTAAAAATAGTTCGTCTCTATGCGAAATGAAGTTTTTCTTAAAAATTCGACCAAAATTTTCTTCAGCACTACCGTAGGGAGGACCATAATTATTAGCTAAATCAAAATGAGTAATTCCGTTATCAAAAGCTGTGCGTAATATGTTTTCAGCATTGTTAAAGCTATCAAAATCTCCAAAATTATGCCATAGTCCAATAGCTAGTCTAGGTAATAAAACACCACTATTGCCACAACGCTTGTATAGCATTTTATCATAACGTTGTTCATTGGGGGAGTAAGATTTATAATTAGACTTATCGTTTATTTGCATTGTTTTTTAGCTTTAATTCTAAAATAGATAGTTGTTACTATTTTATATTTATTTTCAATTAAGTAAAATATTTTAGTGTAAACCAAAAAAAACGCCAATTAAGGCGTTTTTTGTGAAAAATATATGTTTTCTATTATGAATGAAGCTTATTTCAAACTTCCAATCATATCTTCTGGTTTTACCCATTCATCAAATTCTGCTTCAGTAACATAACCTAATCTTACAGCTTCTACTTTAAGAGTAGTGCCATTTTGATGAGCTGTGTTTGCAATTTCAGCAGCTTTGTAATATCCAATTTTAGTATTTAAAGCAGTTACTAACATTAATGATTTATTCAATAATTCATCAATACGAGCTTGATTAGGCTCTATACCAGCAGCACAGTTATCATTAAACGATACACATGCATCACCTATAAGTTCGGCACTTTGTAAAACATTATATGCCATTAAAGGTTTGAATACATTCAATTCGAAATGTCCTTGCATACCACCAACATTAACAGCAACGTCATTACCCATCACTTGAGCACACACCATTGTTAAAGCTTCACATTGGGTAGGGTTTACTTTTCCAGGCATTATAGAGCTTCCTGGCTCATTAGCAGGTATAATTAATTCTCCTAGTCCACTACGAGGACCTGAAGCCAACATACGAATATCGTTTCCTATTTTATTTAAAGAAACCGCTAGTTGTTTTAATGCACCGTGAGTTTCTACAAGTGCATCATGAGCAGCTAAGGCTTCAAATTTATTTTTAGCTGTTACAAAAGGTAATTTTGTAAATTCAGCAATATATTCAGCTACACGTTTCGCATATCCTTGAGGAGTATTTAAACCTGTTCCTACAGCTGTACCACCTAATGCTAATTCAGCCAAATGAGGCAAGGTGTTTTCTAATGCTATTAAACCGTGATCTAATTGAGAAACATAACCTGATAGTTCTTGACCAATAGTTAAAGGAGTAGCATCCATAAAATGGGTACGTCCAATTTTAACTACATCTTTAAAATCGATAGATTTTTGGTGAAGCGTATTTCTAAGCTTCTTTACACCAGGAATAGTTACTTCTAATATTTTTTTATAACAAGCAATATGCATTCCCGTAGGGAAAGTATCATTTGATGATTGAGACTTGTTAACATCATCATTAGGTTGAATAGTTTTGTCTCCTTCACCAATTACATTACCTGCTATTTGATGTGCTCTGTTTGCAACAACTTCATTAACATTCATATTGCTTTGGGTTCCCGAACCTGTTTGCCATACGACTAATGGAAATTGATCATCATGCTTACCTTCTAAAATCTCATCACATGCAGCAGCGATAAGGTTTCTTTTTTCTACATCCAATACACCTAATTCACTATTAGTATAAGCAGCAGCCTTTTTTAAGTATGCAAACCCATAAACGATCTCTAATGGCATAGATGCCGAAGGACCTATTTTAAAATTATTAATAGAACGTTGTGTTTGTGCCCCCCATAACTTATCGGCAGGTACTTGTACCTCACCCATAGTGTCTTTTTCTATTCTAAATCCCATATTTAATTTTAAGTAAATCTGGTAGCTAAATTAGCACAAGAACAGCGGATAAACAACTTGAAATGTATCCAAAAAAGTGTTATGGATTTTTGTTAAAAACAATACTATGAACAGCTACTATTGCCGCTGTTTCTGTACGTAGACGGGTTTCTCCAAGTGATATAGGAAGAAAATTCTTACTAATCGCTAATTCAATTTCTTGAGAAGAAAAGTCTCCTTCAGGTCCAATTAGCAATAAAAAATCACTGCTAGTTGTGTTTGATAATCGTTTTTTTAATGAAATCTTTTCTAGATCATCACAGTGTGCAATATAGGTTTCGCTAGAAAAGGATGATGTAATAAAATCTTTGAATGATATGGCTTCGTTGATAACAGGGAAGTGATATTGTAAGGACTGTTTAGCGGCACTTTGTATTATTTTTTCGAAACGCTCTTTTTTGATCGTCTTACGTTCACTGTGATCACAAAAAATAGGAGTGATTTGTGTAATACCTATTTCTGTAGCTTTTTCTAAAAACCACTCGTAACGATCATTCATTTTTGTTGGAGCTACGGCTAAGTGTATTTTTAAACTCGAAGGTTCGAAATAATTACTTTCTTTAACCATAGCAATACATTTATTAGGTGTTGCTAATGTAATTTGGACATCAAATAACCAACCTTTTCCGTTTGTTATGTGAAGTATGTCATTTTCTTTCTTTCGTAAAACTTTTACAATATGCTTACTTTCTTCTCTAGAAAATGTATGAGAAGTTATTTCGGTATTAATATTAGAATCGTAGAAAAGTTGCATAGTAACGTGCTAATAAACTAAAAGTGAAATTTAAAAATGAGTTCTGGCAGCTGCCGTAACACTTAAATCTGCAAAATCCTTATTTAGATATTTGAAATAAGCGGTAATACCAATCATAGCGGCATTATCGGTAGTATATTCAAATTTTGGAATAAAAACATTCCATTGATATCTCTTTTGACAGTCTAAGAGCATTTCTCTAATACCAGAATTTGCAGAAACTCCTCCACCAATAGCAACAGTTTTGATTCCTGTTTCCTTTACTGCTTTTCTGATTTTGTCTTTTAAGATGTTTATTAATGTATATTGAATTGAAGCACAAATATCATGTAAATTCTCTTCAATGAAATTAGGGTTTTCTTTAGTTTGCCTTTGAATGAAATATAAAACAGCTGTTTTGAAACCACTAAAACTAAAGTTTAACCCCTTTACATTAGGTTTAGAAAAAGGAAAAGCTTTCGGGTTCCCTTTTTTTGCGTATTTGTCAATCAAAGGTCCACCAGGATAAGGAAGTCCAAGTGTTTTTGCACTTTTATCAAAAGCTTCACCAATGGCATCATCAATAGTTTCCCCTATGATTTCCATTTCAAAATGATTGGTAACCTTGACAATTTGTGTGTGCCCACCACTAATAGTAATACCAAGGAAAGGAAACGTTAATTCCTTTTCTTGATCGTTTTTTATAAAATGTGCTAAAAGATGCCCTTGCATATGATTTACATCAATTAGTGGAATATTCAACCCAAGCGCTAAAGACTTGGCAAAAGAGACACCTACAAGTAATGATCCCATAAGACCTGGCCCTTTGGTAAAAGCTATGGCATGCAGTTGTTCTTTTGTTATTCCTGCTTTTTTGATAGCATTATCAATTACAGGTACAATGTTTTGTTGGTGTGCTCTCGAAGCTAATTCTGGGACCACGCCACCGTATTCCTCATGTATTTTTTGGGTTGCAACAACATTAGATAATACATAGTCATTCTCTAAAACAGCAGCAGCTGTATCATCGCAACTCGATTCTATGGCAAGAATGTAGATTTTTTCTGGACTCATACCTCTTATATAGGCATAGAAATTGTTAATATTGTTGCAAAGTTAACGTTAAAATAGGTGATCCGAAAACTAATCAACATACTGTTTAGAACATTGGCCGTTTTGGTCATGATATTGGTGTTAATACTTATTTTATTTTCTATCCCTAGGGTACAAACATATTTTGCTAAAAAAACGACGAGTTATTTAAAGGAGCAGTATGGTACCGATATAGAACTCAAAGGAGTTAGATTAGGAGTAACAGGAGATGTAGTTTTAAAGGATCTTTTTGTAAGGGATCATCATAATGATACTTTAGTATTAGCAGAAGAGGTTAGGACTTCTTTAAAAAGTGCACAGCAATTACTGAAAGGAGACACACAACTTCAATATGTAGATATTAAAGGGGCTTATGTTAAAATGAGTATATATCCAGAGGATGACAAGGATAATATGCGGGTATTTTTAGCATCTTTCAATAAAAAGAAAAGAAATAAGACAACTCCATTTCAATTACATATTGACCAAGTGAAGTTGCACCGTAGCCGATACGCTTTTTTTTATCATAAAATTAAAGAAACACCAATTGTAGATATAAAAGATATAAACCTAAAAGGGGAGGATCTACATTATAGAGATAAACAATTCCATATTACAGCTACTGAATCTCAACTTTTGTATAACGATCATATATCAGTAACACAGTTTTCAACAGATTTTACATTTGTTAGTGATCAACTAACGTTTGATGCCATTGAATTAAAAACGAAAGCTAGAAGTGATATTAAAGGGGATCTAAAATTCTATTATGAATCTGGAGATTTTGGAAGTTTTGATGATTGTGTGGTGTTAGATGCAAAAGTTAAAAGAAGTAAGATAGCTACTAATGATATAAAATTGTTTTATGATAAATTAGGTTCGAATGAGCTTTTTTCAGTCAGCACAAATTTTTATGGAGTTCTTAACGATTTTAATCTTCATAAACTTCGTGTATATGGTTTAGGGACTTCTAGACTTAATGGGGAAATGTCTTTTTTAGGACTAAGGTCAAAAGATCTTTATAATGATTTTAAATATAAAGGAGATTTAAAGTTATTAAGAACCAACAAGACAGATTTAGAACGTTTATTACCTTCATTGATAAAAGGGAAATTACCGAAAGAACTTGATGATTTTGGAGTTGTAAGATTTGAAGGTAAGGTACTAGGAACTACAGAAGATGTTGATTTTAAAGGTGATTTTGAGTCTGAATTAGGGAAGGTGTCTGCAGATATGCGTTTAGAGAATGTTACAGTGCCTACTAAAACCCTCTACAATGGACATCTTAATGTTATAGATTTTGAATTAGGTTCTTATTTTAATAACCCTAAACTAGGACTAACCTCCTTCGATTTAAATGTTAACGGGAAAGGGTTTGTAAAAGAGAATTTGTCTACTGTAATAGAAGGTAATTTTTCTAAGTTGACTTATAATAAATATCAATACAAGAATATAAATGTTTTTGGGGTGTTGGATGACCCTGTTTTTGATGGGAAAATTGTAGCTAAAGACCCTAATTTTGATTTGTTTTTTGATGGTAAAATAAATTTAGATGAAGGTCAAAATGACTATGATTTTAAGGCAAATGTAAATTTTATAGATTTAAATAAAACAAACTTAACCAGAAGAGATAGCATAGCAACCTTTAAAGGGCAAGTACGTGCTAAATTAAAAGGAACTTCTATCGATAATGTAGTTGGGACTATCGATTTTAAGAAGACTATTTATAAAAATCAAAATGATACTTATTCATTTAAAGATTTCAATATGGAGAGTAGTTTCTTGAAGAATGGAAATCGCAAAATCACATTAAACAGCCCCGAGATCATTACAGGTTATTTAAAAGGGAATTTTTTAGTTAAAGACATAGAACGACTGGTTCGCAAAAATGTAGAAGGGCTTTATTTAGGACAATTTAAAGGGATAGATGATAATACAGAGGTAAAGAATTTAGATTTTGATCTCAAAATTTATAATAAAATACTTGGAGTCTTTTATCCAGAACTAAATGTAGCATCTAATACTTTTTTAAAAGGGTATTTGTCTGATAATTTAACTAAAACTAAATTAAATTTCAATTCACCAGAGGTGACTTTTGAAGATAAAATAATTAAAGGGCTGAATCTATTTGTAGATAAATCTAAATCTGAGCAAACAGTCTTTAAAATGGAGGAGTTTAGAAATAAGTGGTATCCATTAAGTAATTTTGAAATGAGGAATCAACAAGTAGGAGATTCTGTAATTACAAAAACTCAATTTAAGGCAGGTAAAAAGCTTAAAGATCAATTTGATTTTAGAACATATTTTATTCCATCAAATGTGCTTGCCGAATTAGGAATATCAAAGGGTTATGTAAATTTTAAAAATAATAATTGGGATATAACTAAATCTTCTAGACTTTCAAATAAGATTTACTTTGATAAAGTATCTGACTCAATAAATGTATTGCCTATAAAACTAACTCACAAAGAAGAAGAAATTTTATTTACAGGGAAATCAAAGGATAGTACTTACAAGGACTTTAATTTATCTTTTAAAGATGTAGATCTAGAAAAAATATCTCCATCTATAGATAGTTTAAATTACTATGGGAATCTTAATGGAAGGTTGTTGTTAAAACAAAAAGGGAATTTGTTTTTACCAGAAATTAAATTGAAAGTTGATGATTTTACAATTAACGAGCAGTTGATGGGAGATTTGTCTTTGTTTATGAAGGGAAATGAACAATTAACAACTTATATACTACAAGGAGCTTTAGAAAACAGCAACTATGAAGGGGTTAATCTTAATGGAAAAATAGAAGTAAAAGATAAAAAAGCTACGGTTGATGCAGATGTACTTTTAGGTAATTTTGATGTAAGTCCATTTAGCCCTCTAGGTGGGGAAGTGATCACAAATATTAGAGGTAAAGCCTCCGGTAAATTAAAGATTAAGGGGGATGTAGTCGATCCAGATTATAAAGGAAAAATACGCCTTAATAAAGCTGGAGTCAAAATTCCTTACTTAAATGTAGATTTGGCTTTAGAAGAAAATAGTATCGTAGCTATAACAAAAAATAATATTGAATTTGAAAAGCAAACGGTAACAGATACTGCTTTTAATACAGAAGCAGCTTTCGAAGGAAATATTGCTCATCAAAATTTCTCTGACTGGGAATTAGATTTATCTATTAAAAGTCCAAGAATATTAGTATTAAACACTACTGCTGCTGACAATGATCTTTATTATGGTACAGCATTTATTGATGGATATGCAACTTTAAAAGGATCTACAGCAAAACCTATAGTAAATGTAGTGGCAAGTAGTGGTGAAGGGACAACGTTTAAAATTCCTATTTCGGATACAGAATCCATAGGAGATAATTCATTTATCCATTTTATTACTCCAAAAGAAAAACTAGCTGCTGAATTGGGGGGTAAATATAATTTTGAAGATATAAATGGGGTTGAATTGCAATTTGAATTAGATCTTAATCAGAATGCGGAAGTAGAGATTGTAGTTGATCAAGAATCAGGAAGTGCTTTACGCGGTTATGGTGCAGGAACTTTATTGATTGAAATTAATACGAATGGTAAATTCAATATTTGGGGAGATTTTGTAGCCTACAAAGGAACCTATGATTTTAAATATGGTGGAGTATTGTCTAAAAGTTTTGAAGTAGAGTCGGGGGGAAGTATCAATTGGAATGGAAGTCCTACTGGTGCCTTTTTAAATCTTTCAGCAGTATACAACACCAATGCTAATCCAGCAATTTTATTAGAGAATTCGACAGTAAATAGGAAGATACCAGTGCAAGTAGTCACTAGTCTTCAAGGAGAATTATTGAAACCTGATTTAAATTTTGATGTTAAATTTCCTAGAGCAAGCTCGGTATTGCGAAGTGAATTGGATTTTATATTAGCTGACCAAACAATTAAAGAGCGTCAAGCCTTTTCATTAGTAACTCAAGGACAGTTCTACAATGATGCTTTGATTAATGGTAATAATTTATTTGTAGAAAATTTAATTGTAGAAAGAGCATCTAGTATTGTCAATAGTTTATTTGCTAGTGAAGAAGATAAGTTTAAGGTAGGACTAAATTATGTTGCAGGAGAACGAAACCCAGATCAAGATATTGCTGATCAAGTAGGTGTTTCTCTTTCTACACAAATTAATGATCGTATCTTAATCAATGGTAAAGTAGGTGTTCCCGTGGGAGGTATTTCTGAATCTGTTGTTGTTGGAGATGTTCAAATTGATTTTTTACTAAATGAAGAAGGAAGTCTCAGGGCTACTATTTTTAATAAAGAAAATGATCTTCAGTTCATAGGTGAAACTATTGGTTTTACCCAAGGTGTAGGAATCTCATATTCGTATGATTTCGATACTTTTAAAGAGTTGTTGAGAAAAGTGTTTGTTAGAGCAAAGAAGGACAAACAAGATCAAGAAGAGTAGTAGTAAGTATTAGCCTCCTATAGTAATCATACTTCTATTCTGCGAATGCATATCGGGATTACTTAGTTTGTCCCAATCATCCATACCTCCCCTTATTTCATACTTTTTGTGAATTACAGTGGCTAGTAATGGAATAATATTTTCTTTATTACGATAAGGTGTCAAAATATCAGTTTCAGAAGAAGAAAATAAACAGTTTTTAATTTTTCCATCTGCTGTCAATCTAATGCGATTACAAGTGTCGCAAAATGGATTAGTGACAGAGCTTATAATAGCAAAGCTCCCTTTGAAATTTTTAATTTTATAATTCCTAGAGGTGTCATTTGGTGCATCAGTAAGCCTTTGAAGATTGTTCTTGCCAAAGAATTCAGTGGCTTCTTCTAGTATATAGGATTTCGATACCAATTTATCTTTGTCCCAAGCATTGCCATCAAAAGGCATAAATTCAATAAAACGTATAATAAAATTTTCTTGTTCAGTCAATTTTATAAAATCATTGATTTCATTGTCGTTTTTGTTTTTTAAGAGGACAACATTCAATTTAACAAAAGGAACCTGTAATTTTAAAAGGTCTATGTTTTTTCGGACTGTATTAAAATAATCACGCCTTGTGATTAAAGTATTTTTCTTTGCATCAAGTGAATCGAGACTAATAGTGATGTTTGTGATATTTAACTCTTTTAAAAGAGGTAGGTATTTATCTAAAAGAATACCATTAGTAGTAATAGCTATTTCGACAGGTAATAGCGATAGTTTTTTTATGATTTCTTCAAAATCTTTTCTAACGAGAGGTTCTCCACCAGTCAGTCTAATTTTGGTTACCCCAAGACCCACAAATAATTTAGCAAGTCCAAAAATTTCGTCGGCACTCATTAAATGAGATTTAGGAAGTAACGGTATCCCTTCCGCAGGCATACAATAGGTACACCTAAGATTACATTTTTCAGTTAACGATAGTCTTAGGTATGTATGCTTTCTGTTGAAAGAATCTGTCAGGGTATGTTGTTGTTTGTCAATCAATGTCTAGAGCCTTTTAAAACGTTGAAAGCATGCAAAACAGCAGGGAAAATAGCGTCCATAGATTCTTTAGCACCGTTAGTAGATCCCGGTAATGCTAAAATAATGGTATTACCAATAACTCCAGCAACACTTCTTGACAACATAGCATAGGGCATACGATTTTGACCATAATTTCTAATAGCTTCTTCTACTCCAGGAATACGTTGGTCTAATAAAGGAATAATCGCTTCGGGAGTAACATCTCTAGGAGATAACCCAGTCCCTCCTGTGAAAATTACTAGTTGATTAGTTTTACATAAATCCCTAACCTTTCCTTGAATCATTTCCAATTCATCAGGGATAACAGTATATTCAGTAATAGCAACCTCTTTGGTTTCTAATTTCTTTATGATGGCTTTTCCTGCTTTATCTTCTTTTTGTCCTGCACTTATAGTGTCAGAGCATACAATGACAGCTGCATTAATATGTTTCCCTTCAGTTTTATAATGACTTTTGCCTCCCTTTTTTTCTAATAGTTTAATATTTGAAATTTGTACTTGCTTGTCGACAGGTTTCAGCATGTCATACATAGTCAAGGCAACTACAGAAGCGGCATGCATAGCTTCTACTTCAATACCTGTTTTGTAAATAGTTTTAATAGTAACTATTACTTTAACTGATAATTCGTCAATGGCATATTCTACAGAAGTGAATTCAATAGGAAGAGGGTGACAATCAGGAATCATATCACTAGTACGCTTAGCAGCAAACAAACCAGCTGTTTTCGCCATTTCGAATACATTTCCTTTGGGAATTTTATGATTCTTGATAGCCTCAATGGTTTCCAGTTTGCTAACTTCTACAATTGCTTGAGCAACGGCAGTTCGTAAGGTGTTATTTTTATGAGTAATATCTACCATTTTGGTATGCTGTGTTTAATATTCAAATATCAATATGTGTTTGTGATAGCTGTTATTTATTAACTTTCCAAACATGAGTTTCGTCTTCAAAAACTTCTTTACCGAAAACGGGAACTTCCTTTTTAATACGTTCTACCATATATTCTAGTGCTTCAAAGCTTGCTCTTCGATGTGCTGAAGAAACAAATACAAAGAGACAAATTTCACCAGTTTTAACTTTTCCTAGACTGTGATATATATGTGAACAAGTTAAATCATATTTCTCAAAAGCAGCTTCTCTTATTTCGTGAAACTTAGTATTCGCCATTTCTTCATAGGCAGAATATTCGATAGCTGTTACTTCTTTTTCATCTATAATATCAGCACGTACTTGTCCCAGAAAGATATCATGAGCGCCAATAGTTGTTTTACTTTGGTGTTTTTTGATTGCTTCTCCTATAAATTCTGAAGCAATAGGACCTTGTCTAAATGAATTTTTCATAATTTATTTCTTTAAAATCAACCTCCGGCAAAGGGTGGGAGTAAAGCAATTTCAGCTCCTTCAGTAATTAGGGTGTTATTAGTAACTAACTTTTGATTAATAGCAATATTGAATTCTAGTGATTTTAGGGGGGGGTATCTTTCAAATAAAAAATCTTTAAGCGTATCACTGTCATGAAACCCCGATACTATTAACTCGTCATTGATACCAATCTTTTCAGAAATCATTCCAAAATATCGTATTAATACTCTCATTTTACAATAGCTTTTAAATCGTTAGGAGTATTTATATTGATAAGTTCTTTAGCGATTGCACTTGGGGCAATGATGTATTTAGTGTTTACCGTATCTAAAAAATGAGTCATTTTAAAATTTCTTATTGATAATTGCTTTTCTAAATTTAATTTGCAATTTGAATGATATAAACCAAATAGCGGATTTTTCCTTCCGTCTACAATGGGTATAATAGCATCAAAACCTTCTCTGTTTTGTTGTATTAACCAATCAATACTGTTTTTAGTAGTCAGTGGAATATCGCAACTAACAATAAAGCTCCACTCAGAAGAGGTGTTTTCGAGTACAGTACTCAGACCACCCAAGGGACCGATATCTTTAACACTATCTTTAATTAGGGGTATACCTAAAGATTCATGTTTTTTATTTGAACTAATTATAGAACAAGAAATACCTAATGATATCAGGGTTTCATGAATATGTTGAATGAATGGTTTGCCAAATAAAATAATAGTAGCTTTATCTTGCCCCATTCTTGAACTCTTACCACCTGCTAGTATGTATGCCTTACAATTAATCTTCATTGAAAAGATGTTCTTGTTCTTTTAAAAATTGATAATAACGCTCTTTAAGCATTTCAAATTGGGCTATTTTTTTTTGACCATATTCAGTAACGACAGTACCACCACCATTAGTTCCTCCTTTAGAAGTAATGATAAATGGTAGTTTACTTGACTTATTAATAGAGTCTACAAGGTTCCATGCCTTGCGATAAGAAATCCCCATTTCCTTAGCAGCTTTGCTTAACGAACCTTTTTCTATAATTTTTTTCAATAGTGTAACTCTGCCGTTTCCAAGAACCACATTTCCATCACTTTCTAACCAAACCCTAGATTTTATAAGCATTTATAGTCGTTGTGTTTGTAAATGTATAACGAATTTTGATATTAATAAACATCGTTTTCGCAATGTTTTTTTATTAAAAAATATATAAAATTCATTTTTTTGTTTTGTTATATGTGTTTTGTTTATATATTTATCAAAAAATTAATCAATTATAATATTATGAAAAAAATTACATTATTAGCAGCTTTGTTGTTGTCAATGACAGGTTTCTCGCAGGAAGATAGAGTGTTTCCAGTTGTTAGTTTAAATTTAGGTGACTTTTTCCAATTTAGACCAGATCTAGCAGCATCAGCAGGAAGTTTTAGTGATTATGCTTGGGATGGAGTACCTACAGTGATATTTGATAATGAAAATAAAGCTATTTCTTTAGAGATAGAAGATTTTGATCCTACAAACGCAGCTGTTGGGGAAACTATCGAAGTTAAGTTCTTTAGAAATGGTTTTGGTACTGAACCTTTGGCTTGGAATGCTGACAATGAAACTATATTGGCTACGTTAACAGCGGATGATTTTACAGATGGTATTGCTAAAGTTGATGTTATAGTTCCAGATGGAACTCTTCCTGTGGCTGAAACTGAAGGTTATGTTGCAGGTTACAATTATATATTGCAAATTTCAGGATTGAATCCTCAAGATGATCAGAATTTTGTAAATTATGTTGTTGGAATTTCTGAACAAATATTAAGTGTTGATAGCTTAACAAAGGGAGCATTATCTAGCTTTACTTACGACGCAGATTCTGACGAAATCACTTTAGATGTTTCATCTGATTATTCAGTATACAACTTAGCAGGTAGTGTTGTTGCAGAAGGTTCTTCTTCTGTAATTTCTTTAGCTGGTTTAGTTGATGGTGTTTATATCGTGGCTACTAAGCAAGGTACTTCAAAGGTTGTAAAATACTAGACAGTAAATAAATAAAAGAATTATATTATTAAAAGCAGCATTCTTCTTTGGATGCTGCTTTTTTATAAAAAAAAGTTAACGGGTTTGTAATTAGCTGAAAAAAAAAGTATTTTTGAGAATAATAAAAATTTAACACAATTAATTATGAAAAAAATTACTTTAGCTCTAGCTGCAGCTCTTTTATCTTTAGGGGCTTTTGCTCAAACAATGGAATTTACTAATACCTTACCTACAGAGGTTGAATTAGGAGGTACAATTGATGCTGATTACAGCTTCGATTCTGGTGAGAATAA
This sequence comes from uncultured Aquimarina sp., assembly GCA_947493035.1. Taxonomy (GTDB): domain Bacteria; phylum Bacteroidota; class Bacteroidia; order Flavobacteriales; family Flavobacteriaceae; genus Aquimarina. The sequence continues at coordinate 103,919 of CANLOW010000003.1, read as the reverse complement.
CACGACGGGATTTTCTTTTGCTTTACTAAGGACAGTAGACGCATCAGGTACTGTTGTTACAAATAATATTGGTGCTCAACAAGAATTTGATTTAGTTACAACGCAGACTGGTTCAGGTTCTATTACATATACAGTGCCTAGTGATATTGTAGCTTCATCTGATTTACCTGATGGGGAATCTTATGAGTTTTTGCAATATGTTACTTATAAATTGGATGGAATGGGTGCTGATATCTTTTCTAATTCTGCTATAGTTCCTATTACTATTACATCATCTTTATCAGTAGATGACCTTTCATCAGTTGAATTATCTGACTTCTCTTACGATTCAGATTCTGATGAGGTTACTTTAGCAAAAGCTGGAGATTATTCTGTATACAACTTAGCTGGTAGTGTAGTTGCTGAAGGTTCTTCTGCTACTATTTCTTTAGCTGGTTTAGTTGATGGTGTTTACATCATTGCTGCAGAAAACGGTACAACTAAGGTTGTGAAATTCTAAGAATAGATTTTTTATATTTCAAAAGCCACATCGAAAGATGTGGCTTTTCTCTTTTAGTATTGTAACGTCTTAAAATAAGCTGATAATAAATTGACTATTCAGTAAAACTTAGATATATGATTTTACAGAGTTCAATTACTTTATGCTTTAAGTTGAGATAGTTTCACTAATAAAATAGATAATGATTGCCTAAAAAGATATGGGAAAGCAAAGTTACCGTCTCTTCCACCTAGGTGGAAATCTTCTTAATTATATATTATTTTCAGTTTAAAAGAATGATTTGTGATTTCTAATGAGTAGGCTTCATTATTATTTTTTAAAAGATAGTGGAGTGATATGCAAAATGAATACAATGTTTCATAAGTTTTCAACTGATCCTTCATTCTATATGTAAAAAAACCTTTGAAATAAGCTTCAAAGGTTTAATGTGATTATATGTCAATTATTTTTTAGAGTCTGTCTATAAGGTCTTTACTTAGCTATTTTATCAGCATCTATCTTAATAGTTAATTCACTATTCTCCTGATCAAGATCCATAAAAATAGAATCACCTTCTTTTAATTTGGATTGTACAATTTCTTCCGCTAGAGTATCTTCAATATACTTTTGTATAGCTCTCTTTAATGGTCTTGCGCCATATTGTTTGTCAAAGCCTTTATCAGCAATATAATCTTTAGCTTTTTCGCTTAAAGAAAGGTTGTAACCAAGATCTTTAATACGAACAAATAATTTTTCAAGTTCAATATCAATAATTTTGTGAATATCTTCACGCTCTAGTGCGTTAAATACGACAACATCATCGATACGATTTAAAAATTCAGGAGCAAAAGCTTTTTTTAAAGCACCTTCGATGACACTTTTAGCATTTGCATCAGCTTGAGATTTTTGCGAAGCAGTTCCAAAACCAACTCCAGTTCCAAATTCTTTTAATTTACGAGCTCCAATATTAGAAGTCATAATAATGATAGCATTTCTAAAATCAATCTTGCGTCCTAAGCTATCAGTCAAGTATCCATCATCTAGCACTTGCAATAACATATTAAATACATCAGGATGCGCCTTTTCAATTTCATCTAAAAGAACAACTGCATATGGCTTTCTGCGGACTTTTTCAGTTAATTGACCACCTTCTTCGTAACCTACATATCCAGGAGGTGCACCTACTAAGCGAGAAATAGCAAACTTCTCCATATATTCACTCATATCAACTCTGATCAAAGCTTCTTCGCTATCAAAAAGTTCTTTGGCAAGAACTTTTGCTAATTGGGTTTTTCCAACACCAGTTTGACCTAAAAAGATAAATGATCCGATAGGTTTGTTTGGGTCTTTTAAACCAGCTCTGTTACGTTGAATTGCCTTCACAACCTTTTCTACAGCTTGGTCTTGACCTATTACTTTTCCTTGAATAAGATTTGGTAAGTCAGCTAATTTTGCAATTTCCGTCTGAGCAATACGATTCACGGGAATACCTGTCATCATAGATACCACATCAGCTACACTGTTTTCGTCTACAACTTCCTTATGCGCTTTAGCTTCTTCTTCCCAGCGTTCTTGTTCTGCTTTTAATTGCTTTTCAATATTTTTTTCATCATCTCGCAATTTGGCAGCTTCTTCGTATTTCTGCTTTTTTACGACACTATTTTTTAGTTCTCGAACTTCTTCTAATTTACGTTCAAGATCAAGAATCATCTTAGGGACATCGATATTTGTAATATGTACACGAGACCCAGCTTCATCTAAAGCATCAATAGCCTTGTCTGGTAAAAAACGATCTGTCATATAACGATTCGTTAATTTTACACAAGCTTCAAGAGCTTCAGGTGTATATATTACATTATGATGTTCTTCATATTTGCCTTTAACATTATTCAGAATCTCTATTGTTTCTTCAATGTTAGTAGGCTCGACGATTACTTTTTGGAAACGTCTTTCTAAAGCACCATCTTTTTCTATAGAATTTCGATATTCATCTAGGGTAGTAGCGCCAATACATTGTATTTCACCTCTAGCTAAAGCAGGCTTAAACATATTAGATGCATCTAAGCTTCCTGTAGCACCACCAGCACCAACTATAGTGTGAATTTCGTCAATGAAAAGAATAATATCATCATTCTTTTCTAACTCATTCATCACCGCTTTCATTCGCTCTTCGAATTGTCCACGGTATTTGGTTCCTGCAACTAGACTAGCTAAATCTAGTGTAATTACTCTTTTTCCAAATAAAATGCGAGAAACCTTTCGCTGTGTAATACGTAAAGCTAACCCTTCAGCAATAGCTGATTTACCTACACCAGGTTCACCTATTAATAGTGGATTATTTTTCTTTCTACGACTTAAAATTTGAGATACACGTTCAATTTCTTTTTCACGACCGACAACAGGATCTAATTTTCCGTCTTCGGCCATTGCGGTTAAGTCTCTACCGAAATTATCTAATACAGGTGTAGTAGATTTTTTTGAGGCTTTAGCACTAGGATTATTACCAGTAGCTCCGGTTCCAAAATTTTCTCTTTCCCCTTCATCTCCATCGTCACTTCCTTCAGGGAAAGAAGAATCAGCTAATGGAAGATCGAAACTATTGTCATCTTCATGTATCATTCCTTTAAATTGATCTTTTACGGCATCGTAATCAATTTTAAGTCGATTCAATAATTTGGTGGTTGGGTCATTATCATTACGAAGTATACATAGTAACAAATGAGCTGTGTTAATTGTTGTACTATGAAATAGTTTCGCTTCTAAAAAGGTAGTTTTCAAAGCACGTTCAGCTTGACGTGTTAAGTGTAAATTCTTTTTTTCATTAGATGCCACTGCAACATTAGAATTTGCAGGGGTAAGAATTTCTACTTTTCTGCGTAAGTGACTTAAGTCTACATCTAATGCATAAAGTATATCGATAGCTTTTCCGCCGCCATCTCTTAAAAGACCTAACATTAGGTGTTCAGTACCAATGAAGTCATGACCTAGGCGTAACGCTTCTTCTTTACTATATGCAATAACATCTTTTACTCTTCCTGAAAAATTATCATCCATACGCTTAGTATTTTGATCAACAACTCTATAGGTTTGATTATAGAATGTTTTGTTGAATTGATTTTAAAATAAATGGGTAACCCTTAAGGGTTTAGCCTTACGTTAAGTTAAAAATAACGCTTTTGTACAAGACTACAATACAATAGTCATACCCTTTTACCAAATATTATAAACTGTCATGAATTTTTGTCTGTTTTTCGTGATTACTTATTAACGTTTAGAACTGTATCTATTGTTAATAAATAGTAAATATTAAAAGTAGACCCTAGTCTAAATACGCTGTTTATTTCCTATTTTGCTACGTAGAATTTTCTACTAATTACTAATAATTATGGCAGAAGGAGAAAGGCTCATTCCTATTAATATTGAAGACCAAATGAAGTCAGCTTACATCGATTATTCGATGTCAGTTATTGTTTCTAGGGCTTTACCAGACGTACGAGATGGTTTGAAACCTGTACATCGTAGGGTACTTTATGGAATGTACGAATTAGGTGTAAGAGCAAGTAGTGCACACAAGAAATCAGCAAGAATAGTTGGAGAGGTACTAGGTAAGTATCACCCTCACGGAGATACATCGGTATATGATGCAATGGTGCGTATGGCACAGGAGTGGAGTATGCGATATATGCTTGTAGATGGTCAAGGTAACTTTGGATCTGTAGATGGTGATAGCCCTGCAGCAATGCGTTATACGGAGGCACGTATGCGCAAGATTTCTGAGGATATGTTAGCTGATATAGACAAAGAAACTGTAGATCACTCGTTAAATTTTGACGATACTTTAAAAGAACCTACTGTTTTACCAACAAGAATACCAGGGTTGTTAGTTAACGGAGCTAGTGGTATTGCTGTAGGTATGGCAACAAATATGCCTCCTCATAATCTTGGAGAAGTTGTAGATGCTACTGTGGCTTATATTGAAGATAATGACATTGAGATTGAAGGCTTGATGGAACATGTTAAAGCTCCTGATTTCCCTACTGGTGGTACTATCTATGGTTATGACGGTGTTCGTGAAGCATTTAAAACTGGTCGTGGTCGTATTGTAATGCGTGCTAAAGCGCGTATCGAAGAGGTTAAAGGTCGTGAGTGTATTATTGTTTCTGAGATTCCATATCAAGTCAATAAGGCTGATATGATTAAGAAGACAGCTGATTTAATCAATGATAAAAAAATAGAAGGTATTTCTTCTATTAGAGATGAATCGGATCGTAAAGGAATGCGTATCGTTTATGTGTTAAAGCGTGATGCTATTCCTAATATTGTATTGAATACATTATACAAGTACACACAATTACAAACTTCATTTAGTGTAAATAATATTGCACTGGTAAACGGTAGACCTCGATTATTGAATCTGAAAGAATTGATTCATTATTTCGTAGAACATCGCCATGAAGTAGTAGTAAGACGTACAGAATATGAGCTTCGAAAGGCTGAAGAACGTGCTCATATCTTAGAAGGTTTGATTATTGCTTCTGATAATATTGATGAAGTTATTGCGATCATCAGAGCCTCATCAAATGCTGAAGAAGCACGTAATAATTTGATCAAGCGTTTTGAGCTTTCTGAAATTCAAGCTAAAGCTATTGTGGAGATGCGTTTACGTCAGTTAACGGGTCTAGAGCAAGATAAGCTTCGAGCAGAATATGATGAGTTGAAATTGACTATTGATGATTTGAAAGACATCCTTGCGAAGAAGGAACGTCGTATGCAAATCATCAAAGACGAACTTGCTCACATAAAAGATAAATATGATGACGGAAGACGTTCTGTTATCGAATATGCAGGAGGAGATTTCAGTATAGAGGATATGATTCCTAATGAGAAAGTTGTGATTACAATTTCTCACGCAGGTTATATCAAACGTACTCCACTTATAGAATATAAAAAGCAGGCTAGAGGAGGTGTAGGACAAAAAGGAAGTACTACACGTAATCAAGATTTCTTAGAGCACCTATTTGTTGGTACGAATCATCAATATATGTTGTTCTTTACGCAAAAAGGGAAGTGTTTCTGGATGAGAGTTTTCGAAATTCCTGAAGGTACTAAAACGAGTAAAGGGCGTGCTATTCAAAACTTGATTAATATCGAGCAAAATGACAAGGTAAAGGCTTTTGTTTGTACTCAAGACTTGAAAGAGGAAGATTACATTAAGAATCATTATGTAATCATGGCAACGAAGAAAGGTCAAGTTAAAAAGACTTCTCTAGAGCAGTATTCTCGTCCTCGAGCTAATGGTGTAAATGCTATTACTATTAAAGAAGGTGACGAGTTATTAGAAGCTAAGCTGACTAATGGAGAAAGTGAAGTGATGATGGCGCTGAAATCTGGTAAATGTATTCGTTTTGAAGAAGCAAAAACGAGACCTATGGGGCGTACAGCTTCAGGGGTTCGAGGTATAACACTTGCACATGAAAATGACGAAGTAATCGGTATGGTTGCCGTAAACGATTTAGAAAGTAACATTCTAGTAGTTTCTGAAAATGGTTATGGTAAGCGTTCTAGTTTAGATGCCTACAGAACAACTAACCGTGGAGGTAAAGGTGTTAAGACAATATCTGTAACTGATAAAACAGGTGAGCTTGTAGCGATTAAAAATGTTACGGATTCAGATGATTTAATGATCATTAATAAATCAGGTATTGCAATCCGTATGTCTGTAGAAGAAATGCGTGTCATGGGGCGTGCAGCACAAGGGGTTAAATTAATTAATCTTAAAGGAAAAGATTCTATTGCTGCTGTTGCTAAAGTGATGCAAAATGAAGACGATATCGACGACGTTGAAGGAGAAACTGATACTAATGAAGAAGAATAGCATTCTTTAATTAAGTATTGAAATATATAAACCTTGTAAGTATTGTTCGCTTACAAGGTTTTTTTGTTTTATCAATTTTTGTTTAGATGAAACAAACGTTAGCAATTATCGGTTATTGATAAATCAAAACACAAAATTAACCTTGATGACTCAGTTTTATAGCTTTTGTTACAATGGATCACATTATATTTGAAAATTCTTAACGAAGTAAATAGTATGATGTATTTAGGAAACCTGAAGAGTGATTATAAAAGAAGTGTTTTACTACTTTTATTTGTATGTTACCTTCCTTTGCATGTCTTTAGTCAAGAGGATGATTCTCATCAATCATCATTTAAAGATTTTAATAAATTTAAAGAGCTTTTTACTTTTCATCCAAACAAAAAGAAAGCAGCAGCTGATTCTACTTTATATGCTTCAAAATTTATTGTAGCTCCCGTAATTAGTTTTTCTCCTGAAACAAGTTTAGCTCTAGGTGTAGGAGCAAAATACTTGTTTAAATTTAAAGGAAGTGGAGATGAAACTAGAACCTCTAATATGCCTATTTCTCTTAGGTATACTCTAAATAATCAATTTATCCTTTTTTCTGGGTTTGAAATTTTCACTAATCAAGAAAAATGGGTGATTGCTGGGAATATAAGATTTCAAAATTTCCCTCAGCTGTATTATGGTATAGGGCATGATACTCCTAAGAAAAATGAAGAACGCTATGATTTCGTACAAGCCCTATTCGAACCTATTTTATTAAAGCAAGTTGTTAAACATCTTTATGTTGGTGCTGGTATCCGATATAATCATATCTTCAATACCGAGTTCGTTGAAGATGGTCTTATCGATAGAGAAAGACCCTTAGGTTTTGATGGATCAACTTCTGCAGGTGCTGAATTTGCTATCCTATATGATAGTAGAAATAATATTTTAAATGCAAAAGAAGGTTGGTTTTTAGAATTTACTCAGGGGTTCTATGAAAAAGTACTCGGTGGTACCAATAGCTTTGGTTTGACCAGATTCGATCTAAGATATTTTGTTTCATTATCTGAAAAAAATAATGGTTATGGAGATATTTTAGGTTTTCAGTTTAAAGGACATTTCTCTAATGGTGATACTCCTGTATCAGAATTGGCTTCGTTTGGAGGAGATAAGATTCTTAGAGGATATAGAAAAGGAAGATATCTTGAGAATCATTTATTAGCTACGCAAATAGAATACAGAAAAAACTTTAAAGGCTCTAGATGGGGTGCTGTTGCTTTTTTAGGAACTGGTGTTGTTGCGGATGAAGTAAATAATTTTAGACTTAAGAACTTCAGACCCAATGGAGGAATAGGATTACGCTTTATGCTTGATAGAGAAGAAAACCTTAATCTAAGAGCAGATTGGGGTGTTGGTGATGAAAAAAGTAATATTTACTTGAATCTTTCAGAGGCTTTTTAATGATAAATTCCTTTTAACTTAAGTATCAGATTAATCGCTTTAATTTGAAATTAAAATTAAAGAGTTTTCCATCACGCTTAGCTGTAATTATAATTTCTTTACCATTTTCTTCGGAAAGCCAATGCGTAATTTCTTGAATAGTATGATGTTTTGTTTTTTTTCCATTAATAGATAGTAATTGATCTCCTATTTTTAGACCAGCTGTTTCGGCAGGTGAATTAGCTCTTATTTGATTTATTTTGAATATGGGAACTAGTTTAAATTTATAAAACTGTATTTCTTGTAAACTGGCTAAAGTAGATTCTTCTTGACCTGGCTTTACTTCAAATTCCAAATGAGGGTTAATAGTTGATATAATTCTCGAGCCATCATGTATCAATTCAATACCACTCATATTATATTCTTGTTTCTCTTCAAAAAGTTTATTTCTCTTGAATAATAATTTGCCCCTGTTTATATCTATGACATAATTAAAGCGCTTTAGTAAACCAGCACCAATACTACCATTTCTTCCATTAAAACCCTTAATAAGCCTAACAGCTGTACTATCAGGAAAAGAGACTAAATGATCTTTTAATGAATAGCTCCCCATATTTATATTATACAATCGGGATATTTTTCCATGAATATCACCTCCAATAGCACTTCCTAAGTAATCCTCTATATGTTTATCAGGGATGTTAATTTCTTTCTTTGTGTCTTCAAATAGCCAAACTGAATCAGTCGCACCTGTATCCAACAACAATTTCACAGCAAAAGGTTTATCCTTTTGTAGTTCAACGGTTGGGGTTATAAAAAAGCGATTTTGATATACCTCTAAGCTGAATACATCGTAATCAAGTAGTTTCTTTTTTTTTATTGGACGTTTATGTAACATTATTTTCTCTTTTTCATAATCAACTGTCGTTAAGTAATCTGAAAATAAACTAGAACCAATGATACCATGAACTGAAATTCCTAATCGTTCGGAAAAATTGATTTCTGCATTCTGGAAAATTTTAAATGTTGAATTTTCATCTATCAAATTTCCGATCTCTAAAGTGTTATGTATTGATGTAATAACTTCAATAGGCTTTTCGAGTCCTATACCTTTTAAAGATATACTTTGTACACCTTCTAGATTTAAAGAAGACATATCAGTATCGTTAAATAATAAATTATTGTTAGCACCTGTGTCTATAATGAAATTCATTGTTATGCCATTTAATGTAGCAGGCATTACAATAAGATTATTAATGAGGTCAAATCGAAGAGTTACTTTATTCTTATGAGTTTTAGAAAACTTATAAAACTGTTGAGAGAATATAGTTGAGTACCAAAAAAAATGAATTGAAAGGGATAAAAAAATAATAGAAAATCGCACAATGAGCAGCTGTTTACCTAAATATACAACTTTGATTTACAGATTTTTAAATCATGTATAAAACTTTTACATTATTCGAAGTGATATTTTAATTCAATTTGAGGCTCTAATTGATAAGTGAATTTAATTTTATTGGCATTCTGATGACTTGTTAGTAATATTTCAGAAGCTAATGTTAATGAAGATTCATTTCTTTCAAGCGTATATTCATTACCAACATCTACAATAGTATCTATTAGAATACTTTGAAAATTATTGAGATTAATATTTTCAAAAGAAAAACTATTACAGGGAATTATGTTTTTTAAATCACTAGTCTCATTAAGAAGTGATATAGTTTCTTTTACATTAAAAACACTACCTAATGTTACATCTTTATTTTTTGTCAATTGAGAAGCTTTGGCAAGTAGTGTAGCCTTTAAGATAACATTGTTTGGTAGTAATGTGATGTCCGAATGAAACTGAGGGAGTAAGTTTTTAAGTATTGGCACATAACTCTCTCTGTAAAGAAGTGCATCTAATGTTTCACTAAACAAAATGTGATATTGTTTGGGGTCTGGTACTTTGAAAGTCACAGCATCAGTAATATAATAATGATTGACAAAATCATTTAAAAATAGAGCTGTAATTAATCTTTTAGCAGCATCCATTGAAGCTTTATTAACTTCTAACAAAGAAAATTGAATTTCATCGCTAGAATACAGAGGGGCTATTAAGCTAATAAATGGAGCATATGGACCACAGCCAGCGTAAAAGATTTGTATTGGAATATTTGAGTGCTGTTTTTTCTTAGTATTAATGGTTTTAACCATTGATCTTAAAAATTTCAAGGTGCGTTGATAGTCGAGTAGACATTGTGCAGCATAATTAAGACCCAAGGCTTTTCCTTTGGAAAGAGGCACAGCAGCAAGATGCTCTAATTTGTGATCAAAACCAGATATTAATGTAATGGATTCAAAGAAATTATGAATATCATTAATATGTTTTTCTACATCTTTTTTAGTAATAGTTTCATCAAGAAGTAGAAGTATAGTTTCTTTTAATTGTCGATTGGTATTGATCTTAGACATATTGATGAATTATATATAAATGTAATTTGAGGTAAATTATTGAATATGTAAAATCATATACTCATAAAAAAAGCCATTTTACTTAGTAAAATGGCTTTTGTAAACTGTATGTATAAAAAATTAAGGCTTATACTCAATTTTTTTACCTCTGTACTTAATCATTTCCATGACAGCACCTCCAACCCAGTAAGGGATAGCGAACGTTAGTAAAAAAATCATTAACCAAAAACCGATAGTTAAAATGGTTAAGAATGCCAAAAATCCTAAATATTGATCGAATTCAAACATGTCAAATAATAAATTTAGAGCAAATATAAAAAACCTGATAGGTATTAACCAACTATAGTACCAGTAATTTTTTCATCAATTGCATTTGCAGAAAGTTCACCAGAAAGCATAGCAGCATTCAAAGAACCATTTAAGATAGAATCTCCGGCAAGAAAAATAATTTCTGTTAATTGAGTTTCAGAAGCAGCAACAGTATATTTAACATTATTTAAAACAGGTAACGATTTAGGAATGTGGTATCCACGGATATATGTAGCGTTTTTTATACCGAAATCTTTTTCCAATTCTGTCTTTATTTTTTGAATAAGTGTATTCTCATCAAAATCAAAAGGCTTTACAATCGATATAGAAAGCAGCTGTTTTTTTATTTCATTATTCACTTCAGGGAATGAAATAGAATTGATCAAACCATCATTAGCAGATAAATAAATGAATTTTGCCGTATCAGATTGTTTAGGGATTTCAAAATATAGGGTAGAAGTACCTTTCCAGTCTTGATGATTTCCTTTTAGGTTAGAAATTAATTGTTCTGCATGACTTGTAACTATAATGAAGTCAAAAGAAGCTTGTTCTCCACTTTCTAAAGAAATACTATTTCCTTTTATAGAATGAATAGGTTCATTTAAAACAATAGTACTAGAAGTTAATTTTGAAGCTAATTGATCTGAAATAGCTTTGATTCCCTTTTTAGGTATAGCAGCAGTTCCTTCACTAAACATTTTAAAAATAAATTCAAACATTCGAGAAGAAGTGTCTAAATCGACTTCTAGGAAAATACCTCCAAAGAAAGGCTTAAAAAAAGAGGATATTATCTTTTCTGAGAAACCATAATCCTTTAGATATTGGAGGGTTGTTTTTTCTGTATTTTCAAAAATACTATCAATTGCTTTAGATTTTAGGTATTTAGAAAGCTTAAAGATTTTAATTTTATCGTTTAGTGTGCCTATGGGTGCCATTAACGTAGACCATAGAAAAGAAATATTTCTACTAGCATCACCGATAGTAAATGTTTTTCCGTTAACAACTATTTTAGAACCACTTTCGAAGTGTATTAAATCTAATTTATCGTAATCCAAATATTTTTTAGCAAGCGGGTAAGCTGTCAATAAAACCTGGAAACCAACATCTAAAGTATAACCATCGACTTTTTCAGAAGTTACTCTTCCTCCAACAAAACTATTTTGATCATAAATTGTTGCTTGATAGCCTTTTTCTTCAAGTGCTAGAGCAGCTGTTAAACCAGCAACACCAGCTCCTATAATTGCTATATTTTGTTTCATGTTTTATAATTATTGCTCTACAAATTTAAGCAATAACTATAAAGGCAATAGTATTCATATAAATAATAGTGAACAGAAAAAAGATCTTAACACTTAATACGTTGTACTATCTACTTTACTTACCTTTGCATCCTAATTTTTTTAGACATGCGTTTACATAGAAATTTAGTTTTTGCAGTAATAGATGCGTTATCAGAAATTTTTAATGAAAATGGCTATGCAGATAAAGTGATAGCTAAAACATTAAAAAGAGATAAGCGATGGGGGTCACGAGATAGAGGTTTTATAGCAGAAACTACCTATGAAATCGTTCGTTGGAAAAAAATGTATGATGGTATAGCTGAGACCAAAGAGCATTTCTCTAGAGATAATTTATTTAAAATATTTGCTGTTTGGGCTACTTTAAGAGGGATCGAATTACCTGATTGGAGGTATTTTGAAGGAACTCCTGTTAGGCGTATCAAAGGACGTTTTGATGAATTATCGAAACTACGTATATACAAGCAATCTATTCCTAATTGGTTAGAAGAACTTGGGGTTAGTGAATTGGGAGAAGAAAAATGGGACAAAGAAATAACGGCGCTTAATATACAGGCTCCGGTAGTTTTAAGAGTTAATACACTAAAGACTACGGTAAAAAAATGCCGAGAAGTTTTAGCTGATCAAGATATTCACACTGAAATTGTTAAAGAATACCCAGAAGCTTTACAATTAACAGAGCGTACAAATGTTTTTACTTCACAAGCCTTTAAAGATGGTTTTTTTGAAGTGCAAGATGCTTCTAGTCAATTAGTAGCTCATTATTTGGATGTGAAACCAGGCATGCGTGTTGTAGATACTTGTGCTGGAGCAGGAGGTAAAACGTTACATATCGCTGCGTTAACAGAAAATAAAGGAAATATTATTGCAATGGATATCTATGGCAATAAGTTATCTGAGTTAAAACGTAGAGCAAGAAGGGCAGGTGCACATAATATTGAAACTCGTGTTATAGAGTCTACCAAAGATGTGAAAAAGCTATATGGAAAAGCTGATCGTGTTTTAATCGATGCTCCTTGTAGTGGATTAGGTATTCTACGAAGAAACCCTGACGCTAAATGGAAATTGCAGCCTGAATTTATTGATGAGATAAAAGCTACCCAACAAGAGATTTTACAACGATATTCTAAAATGGTTAAAGCAGGAGGGAAGTTAGTATATGCTACTTGTTCTGTGCTACCTTCTGAAAATCAACAACAAGTGGATCTGTTTTTAGCTAGTGACGAAGGGCAAGATTTTACTAAAGTTAAAGATCACAAAGTGCTTTCTCATATTTCAGGTTATGATGGATTTTATATGGCATTACTAGAGAAAAAGTAGTAATTTCATCTTGATGAAAAGACTGTTTTTATATTGTAATGTATTTGTTTTTTCGCTCATTTTAGTCGTGCTTGCTGTTGATTGGCATGTGAAAACTTCGACCGAAAAACAATTGTATGATCATTTAGATACCATACCTCATAGAAAAGTAGGATTACTTTTAGGTACTTCTAAATATGCTATAGGTGGGAAGGTAAATTTGTATTATAAATACCGTATTGAAGCAGCGGCAAAATTATTTCATTCAAATAAGGTAGAATATATTTTAGTAAGCGGTGATAATGGTACTAAGCATTACGACGAACCTACTAAAATGAAGAAAGACTTATTAAGTCAAGGTATACCTGAAGATCGTATTGTCTTAGATTATGCAGGCTTTAGAACATTAGACTCTGTAGTAAGAGCCAATGAAGTATTTCTGTTATCAGGCTATACCGTGATATCTCAACAGTTTCATAACGAAAGAGCTGTTTTTTTAGGAAAGCATTATCAACATGAAGCTATAGGTTTTAATGCTCAAGGAGTTTCATATAGTTATGGGATGAGAGTTCAATTACGAGAATATTTAGCACGGGTTAAAATGGTAATTGACTTATTAGTAGGTGTAAAACCAAAGTTTTTAGGAGAACAGATGCCTATTGGTTAAGCTAATATTATCTCCTAAGTGAGTTTATAAGTTAAATATTGATTTGTAAATTAAAAGATTGTTTATCGCATTTTTCTAAAACCCTGCATCAAAAATCATTTTTTTATTTATAATTTTTGTTAATTCTTTATCAGAAAGAATATTACTCTTCAATATTATATAAGCTTTTAAAAATTGTAAGTTAGCGATGATTTCAAAAAAACATCTCGTGGAACAACAAATAAATAATACATCGGATAAAGCTACACGAAAACGTTATCAGGTCTTAGGACTTGTATTTATATCTGTAGTTATTAATTATCTCGATCGTTCTAATATTTCTGTAGCTGCTAAAGCACTTTCGTCAGAATTAGATCTAAACAAAGTACAATTAGGACTTATTTTTTCAGCTTTCGGTTGGACTTATGCCAGTCTTCAAATTCCTGGGGGGATATTAGTAGATAAAATAAAAGCAAGATTTTTATATACCATTATATTAATTTTATGGTCTGTAGCTACTTTGCTACAAGGAATCGTAAGTTCGTTTGCTGTTTTGATTGGCTTGAGGGCAAGTATTGGAGTTTTCGAAGCTCCTGCTTTTCCAATAAATAATGCTATTGCTACAAAATGGTTTCCAGATGAAGAAAGAGCTTCGGCAATTGCTATTTATACTTCTGGGCAATATATTGGTTTAGCATTTTTAACTCCTTTATTAGCATATATTCAAGGGGAATTAGGATGGAGAGGATTATTTGTGTTTTCTGGAGTAGTCGGTATCATCTGGGCTGCAGTATGGTATATATTCTATCGAGATCCTGAGAATCATAAAGGTGCAAATAGTGCTGAATTAGTGCATATCCGAAAAGGAGAAGCTCCAGAAAAAAAAGAAAGCAAACCATTTAGATGGAAAGATTTAAAACATGCTTTCATCTATAAAAAATTATGGGGTCTATATCTAGGACAATTTTGCTTAGGTTCAACATTTATTTTTTTCCTGACTTGGTTTCCTACATATTTAGAAGAGCAAAAAGGTATCGACTTAGGGAAATCTGGTTTTATGGGTTCAATACCCTTTTTAGGCGCTTTTCTAGGAGTTATTATTTCAGGCCTCTTATCTGATCGATTAATTAAAAAAGGAGTTTCAAAAGAGATTGCTAGGAAAGCTCCTGTTTTGGTTGGCTTATTTTTATCAGGGTCTATTATATTGGCAAATTATACCACAAGTTCTGAATGGACAATTGCTTTTTTAACGCTTGCATTCTTCGGAACTGGTTTTGCAAGTATTGCATGGGTATTTGTTTCTGCGATTGCACCAAAAGAGCATATCGGAATGATAGGTGGAGTCTTTAATTTAATGGGAGGACTTTCCGCAGTCGTGGTTCCTTTAGTTGTAGGTATATTAGCAAAAGATGGAGATTTTGAACCTGCATTATTTTTTATTGGTGCTATAGCAGCTTTAGGTTTCTTAGCATATGTATTTCTTGTAGGAAAAGTAGAACGAATTCAAATTAAATCATAAGTTGTCAATGATTAAGATAACAGGAATTAAAACGTACCCCGTACGTGTTGAAAATGGAAATCAACTTGTTGTTAAAGTAGAGACTAGTGAAAACGGTTTGTATGGATGGGGATGTTCAGGATTAAGTGGAAGAGAACTTGCTGTGATAGGAGCAGTAAAACATTATGAGAATTTTTTGGTAGGAAAGAATGTAATGCAAATCGAAGCATTATGGCAAGAAATGTATCGCAGTCAATATTTTGAAGGTGGTAGAGTACTTACGGCTGCAATTTCTGCTATCGATATTGCGCTTTATGATATCAAAGGTAAAATACTAAATGTACCTGTATACGAATTACTAGGAGGAAAGCAACGTGATCGTGTAGAATGCTTTGCTTCACTAAAATTCGAATCGAAAGAAGAGTTGATTACTAAAGCACATACACTAAAAAAAGAAGGTTTTAATTGCATCCGATTATATGAAGCTAGTGAAGGTCCAGAGCCTTACGTAGCTAGGAAATCAATGGCTAATCTAACAGAATGGTTACCTGTTTTAAGAAAAGAAATGGGTAATGAAATGACAATAGGAATGGACTATCATAGCCGTTTAACGGTTCCAGAAGTAGTTTCTTTTATTAATCGTATGCCATCAGGAACTTTAGATTTTCTAGAAGAGCCTATTCGTGATGAAAACCCTCAAGTATATCAAGAACTACGTAAAATGGTTGATGTTCCATTTGCTTTAGGAGAAGAATTTGCAAGTAAATGGCAATTTTGGCCTTATTTGAAAGATTCTATTTCTCAATATGCACGTGTTGATGTGTGTAATGTTGGAGGGTTAACCGAAGCTAAAAAAGTAGCAGCTATAGCTGAGGCCAATTATATTGATTTGATGCCACATAATCCATTAGGGCCCGTATGTACAGCTGCAACGATCCATTTATTAGTTGCTTCGCCTAATGTCGCATTTATGGAAGAAATTAATACACCTGTAGAATGGTGTGGCACCAATAGTAAGACGTGGTATCCGGTTCAACCAGAACTTCAAGGGAATTACTATAATACACCTACAGCACCAGGTTTAGGGGTAGAGTTTAATGAACAATTAGCTCTAGAACATTCTTTTGAAATAAAAGAAGTTCCTCATTTATTTAAAAAAGACGGATCATTTACAAACTGGTAAATAATAACATATGAGTTTTGTTACTTTCGGTGAAATCATGTTGCGATTGACACCTGCATTACACAGAGAAAAATTACAAACGACCAGTCAGTTTGATGTAAATTTCGCTGGTTCAGAATCTAATGTAGCTAGTTCCTTAGGAGTTTTAGGGAATAACGTTTCATTTGTCACTAAATTACCTAAAAATGCTATCGGAGATAATGCAATACGGTCTCTTCGAAAATATGGAATAAGCACTGAAGATATTGTAAGAGGAGGAGACCGCATAGGTACTTATTTTATAGAAATAGGTGCGTCGATACGTCCTTCAAGCGTGGTTTACGATCGTAAATATGGAGCATTTAGTGAAATTAGTGAGAATGAATTTATATGGAAGAATATCTTTAAAGGGAAAGAATATTTATTTGTTTCAGGTATTACTGCCGCGCTTTCACCACAATGTGCTAAAGAATTAATTAAGTGTGTAGAATCAGCTAAAAAGCATGGTGTAAAAGTGGCATTTGATATGAATTATCGTAGGACACTTTGGGATAATCATAAAGATGCACAATATATTTTTGATCAAATTCTCCCTAATACAGATATCCTTTTCGGAAATGCTGGCGTATTAAGTGATGTTTATGAAATAACTTCGGATAAAGAAGATAAAGTAGAGGCTTCGATTGATGTTATAGCTCAAGCAAAAGAAAAGTTCGGAATTGAAGAATATATATTTACAGTAAGACATCATCATTCAGCGTCAGTAAATAAAGTAGAAGGTATTTATGTTGATAAAAATGACACATTTATATCTAATGCTTACACAGTAGAAATTCTTGATCGTTTTGGTACTGGTGATGCCTTTGCAGCAAGCTGTTTACACAGTTTAGGTCAAGGTAAATCAGCTCAAGATGTAGTTAATTTTGGAACTGCAGCATTTGCCTTAAAACACACGATCTATGGAGATCAGCACACCAGTACTGAGGAGGAAATTTTATCTGTTGTAAACGGAGAGACCTCAGGTCATGTAAAAAGGTAATTTGGAATGCGTTAAGCTTTCATGATATTTTTAGATAATATTTAGTAAAAGTCATTATTGATTTATGTTGAAAATAAGATTCAGTAGTAAGTTAGGTTTCTTCCTGTTAACTACGAGTAATATTCTAATGATCAATCTACTGCTTTCATACAAGTATAAGAAGTATGTAGCTAAAAATTACTTTTGTTAAAATACGAGGTTGGCCTCGGGAATTCAATCCAAATGTGGGATTAAAGCTATCAAAAATGAATAGACAAAATAAAGCAGCTTTTATAAAGCAAGAAAAAATAGTCGTAATCATACGTGCTAAAGAACAATCTACAGTTCAACCTGTAATTGATACATTGGTAAAAGTAGGAATTAAAGCTTTAGAAATTACCTCCAATACGGTTGGCTTTACTGAAGAGATTACTAAAGCTAGAAATAGTTTCCCTGAAATATTGGTAGGCGCAGGTACCGTCACAAATCCAGAAATTGCAAAAAAGGCTATTGATGCAGGTGCTCAGTTTTTAGTGACGCCAAATACTAATATTTCTGTAATTAAATATGCACACCAGAATGATGTTCCAGTACTAATGGGTGCATACACCCCTACAGAGGTTTATACAGCTTATGAAGCGGGTGCCGATATTGTTAAACTGTTTCCAGCGGACACAGGTAGTCATAGTATCAAATATTTTAAAGGGATTAAAGGACCTTTAGATAATATTCCATTAATGGCTGTTGGTGGCGTTAACCTTTCTAATATTAAAGATTGGTTTGAAGCTGGTATTGATGGTGTAGGTGTAGGAGGTAGTTTAGTAAAGCTAGATGCAAACAATAGCTTAGAAGATATTTATAATACAGCCAAAGCTATGATTGATATAGTTAAGGAATATTAATGATGATTTTATCAAAATTGAAAATCAATTACCTTATTAGCAAATCGTATAACTGAAAATTAGTTTTGTTAAAGTGTGATGTAAACCTCGGGGAATTTGACTCACAATGTGCGAATAAAACACCTTTGTCTATCGATGAAGGTGTTTAATTTGTTTTATATCCAGTTGTAAATAAATTTCGAGCACCATTTATACCACATTTTTGATATTTATGATACACTTGAGCAGCCCTTTCTTCAATTTGTTTTCCAGATTCATTATTTATCCAACCATCAATTACTTTTTTTAATGTGTAAGCCTCAGGAGCCATTAGATGTGTTGTCCATAATATAGGATTGGCTTTCGTCTTTTTTATTTGAGGAGTAAAATATTCACGACTATAACAAGCTAGTATTATTACATCAATCGAATTATTGTTGGCTTCTATATAATCTATATTTACATCAAAGTCCATCAGCCCATCGTGTCCTATATAAGCAATTAAATTAGAGGAGCCACCAAAGTTTAAAATGAAACCTTCTTCTTTAATCTCTATCTTATTTTGTGTGTTTGAGGCTTTCAAAAAATCAACTGTACAGTTTTTGATTTTTTCTCCATCGTATGCATCAGCAAGTAAATAAAGATCTTTGGAAACATGTTTAAAGAGTATTCTTTCAAGAATATTATGATCAGTTGTTTCAATTTTTCGTACCAACTTCCAATCTGTTGTTTTGTATTTAAGAAATGATTTAACCCCATATGCCGCCCCCCAATATAAATTTGATCGAGTATCTTTTCCGTTACCTAATTTACCAGGAACAGGAACAATCCCTTGAAATTCATTATCACATAATGCTACAAATACATGAATTGTTCTAGGGGTAGCGTAGCTTTTAAACGCCAAAAGGATCGCTATTATAGCAAGATAAAATTTCATTTTTTCTGATTAAATATATTTTAAAGCTACAAATAAAGAATTTATACGATTTACTGATAAGAATTTCGTATTAATATGCTGAATTATTTTTTACTAGTCTAAGGCAAAAAAATCAAGTATAGCCTAAGTTACGATTGCTTTTTTTTAACGCAAGAATAGTGAAAAAGAAACGGCAGATATGCGAAATTTTTGTTAGTAAATCGTATTAGCTAGCGACAGATTTTTTTCAGTAATCAAACCCACGTTGGTATTAATGCTCACTAAATAGATTTCATTAGATAAAATAACGATCGATTTCGATTATTTAATATTATTAAAATAATTTTTCTAAAAAAAACTAGATTAGAAATACTATTTTTTTCGAATCAATATTGCTTTTTTACCTTTTGGTTCTATAGAAAAATTGTCTTCTAAATATTCATAGTTTTCATTATTAAGATCACTTTCCATTTTACTAAAAAAATCAGAAGCAACTTCCGCTTTATCAAATTTAGCCCCTAAGATCGTTGCGTTTTTAAAAGTACACTTTTGTATATCAGCATGGTAAAAACTAGCGTTGGTTAGGTTTGTATCATCAAAATTACTTTTAGAAATATATGAGTTGGAAAAGTTGATTGCGGTAAGGTCGCTATTTTGAAAGTTTACAGTTAAAATGTCTGAATTCCCGAAGTTTACATTCGATAAACTTGCATTATCAAAATTACTTTTTGTAAAAGATGATTTTGTGAAATTTGAGTTGTCAAGTACAGCATTATTTAAGTCGATATAAGATAAATCTAATTGTGTAAGATCTGTATTTCTTAATTCGGCAAATGAAAACTCTAATGCCGATGCTATAGTTTCTTTAGTATTATGATCTACTATCTTATTTAAATTTAAATCACTTTCTAAAAGTGATAAAAGGAGATAGCCACGTTCGGGGCTTAATTGTCTAGGTATTAAGTGATCGTTTTCTAGGTATTTATAGGGTTTTAAATTTTTACTTAAAGCTATTAGCCGTGTAATATTAGACTTAGATACATTTTCACCTCTAGAAGTTACATCTTTAATCATTCCATCAAGAACTCCAATCATATAACTCCTTCTGGAAGCCTCTTGAAGATAAGTCTGTTGATCCAAACGATTATTCTGTGTTCGAATTAATTGATTTTGATTTCTTAAATAATATACTTGTAATAAAATAAGTAAGGTTGGTAATAGAGAGGTTATCAATAAGAAAAAGCCAATTCTTGTAATACGTAAGAAAATAGCTGTTAATAATTCAGATAAGGTGTCTTTAGAGACATTTTTTTTCTCTTCTAATTCCGTAAAGAAATTAGTTATAGCATCTTTTAATCTAGCTCCCAGTAATTTAGTAGAAACAAATTTGGAAGCTTTTACACCTTTATTCCAACGTTCCTTTTTTTTGTTTTCGTAGCTAGCTAATTGCTCTCGCAATGCTTTGTTTTCTTCTTCTAGAGATTGATATTTCATATTACATTGAAACTATATGGCTTAAAAGTATAAATCAAGCGGAATATTAATTTTTAAAAAAACTATCTAACATTAATTTTATTCCTCTAAAAATCAGAAAAATAGAGCATAGCATAATAATTACCCCTATGATAAGTACGAAAAGGAACCAATCATGATCTTTATTCATAAAAGCATTATATACAACAACAGGCCCAAGTGTAGCCGTTGCTACGGCTGCAGCTAAATGCTTAACACCTCTTGCTAATACAGTTTTGTTGGTTCTTTTATAGTTATCCATTAATTTTTTTATTGGTTATTGAATTCACTACTTTTTTCTAATGAAATTGATTGTTGAAAAATTTCACTAGCGCGAAAATAACCAAAAGCAAAATTGTCTGTATTGGTAGTGTTCACAATATTACCTCTAACTTTAAAAGGAGTTACGCCAAATGGTCCACCATTATCTGAAATGGTAGATAAATCATCAGCATAATTAGCAAAACGTTTGTCAGAGCCAATAATTTTAGTGGTTAATGAAAATTCTTCTTCACCAATGCTGTTTATAGATTTAACTTCATCTTCATCAAAAAAGTTTTGAAAAGAAAATATAGTACCTTCTTCTATAAGTTCATCATCAATAACAGTAATATCACCTTTTCCAAAATTAAAAACTAAAAAATTAGAGTTACCGGGCTTATCTAAAAAACTAATGTTAGTGAAAAAACCTTCATTACCGATACCTTGAGGTAATGGTATTTGTTGAACATTAATTAATGGTGTAGCAGTTTGAAACTCTTCTGTAGCTTCATAAGTTTCACCTTTATAGTTAACCTTTAGTTGATACGACTCAGTTGGGTCAATTTGAATACCAAGAGGACGATTGTCAAAGGTGTAAATACCATTTCCTATATGTTCTAGATCAATATTATCATTTAAATTAATTGCCGTAATGTTTACTTCAGCATCTTCGACAAATTGAGGAGTTTCAGAAAAAAATGAACGTGTAAGACTTAATTGAACAAATAAACTATCCTTAATAGATAAACTACCATCTTCTTCTAGCGTATTAATACGTTCAATAGCAGCATCAATAACCAATCGGGGGGCTTCTGTTGGTAAATCTAAATCGATCACATCTTCACAAGCAGTGAATGCAAATAATATGATTAGGTATATAAATATTTTCTTCATGGCAATTAAAATTTAAAGTTGTAAGAAACGGCAGGGACAATTCCGAAAATCGATAATCGAACAGCTTCATTTTGGTTTTTTTCTAGATTCCTAGGGAAATCTATCGAATTTGCATTTTTACGGTTATATAGATTGTATATACTAAATACCCATTCGCCTTTCCATCTTTTTTTAGTATTAGGTTTAGGAGTGTAATTCATAGCTATATCAAATCGATGAAAATTGGGTAATCTATTAGAATTTCGTTCACCAAAAACAGGAACGTTTAACTCGAGGCTATTTATATCATATGCACCTACAGGGTAAGTAGAAGGGGTCCCTGTTTGAAAGTTAAATGCTGCATTTAGTTTCCATTTTTTATTAAACCTATAATTTCCTGTAACTGATATGTCGTGTGTCTTATCAAAATTAGAAGGAAACCACTCACTGTTATTGATACCTGTTTCTGTAGTAGTCCTTCCTTCAATCAGCTCTTCAGAACGAGAAAGCGTATAAGCTAACCATCCCTGGAACTTACCTCTGTTTTTTTGTAGTAAAAGTTCTAATCCATAAGCACGACCATTACCAAATAACAACGTACGCTCTATATTTTCATTTCCTATAATGTCTGCACCATCAAAGAAGTTAATTTTGTTTTTTATGTCTTTGTAATATAGTTCAGTAGATAACGTAAATTCATTATCAAAAATGTCTTTGAAATAACCAACAGCCCATAAATCACTTTTTTCAGGTTTTATAAACCCTCCACTAGGGGTCCATATATCTAAAGGAGAAGGAGTATTGGTATTAGAGATAAGATGTATGTATTGGACAGTTCGCTGATAACTTCCTTTAATTGAGTTATCATCGTTTATTTCATAAGCTATCCCTAAACGTGGTTCTAGATTAAAGAAGTCTTTCCAAACCTTTTTTCTTGAAATAGAAGTTTGCCCAATAGGATCTGCTTCTCTGTAAACTCTAGTATTTTCATCAAACACAACAGCTTGATCATTTTCATAAATACTAATATTAGGTTGACCAAATCTGGAAAAATTACTGAATCGTAATCCAGTATTTATTTTCAATTTAGGTGTAATTTCGATATCAGCTTCTGCGTAGACCCCTCCTTCTAATGCTTTTTGGTTGATGAATTGTCGAGTTACAAATTGATTATTTCCTTCAAGACTCTTGATTCTCCCAGGGTTAAAATTGTAATTAATAAGATTTACTCCGTATTTTAAAGTGATATTATCTTTAAGGAAATGTTCAAAATCATATTTAAAATTTAAATAGGTAACATCTGATTTCCAATTAAAACCAACTACATCGAGATCTAATTCATAAAAATAATCAGCGTATATAAGAGAAGTGTTAGAAAATAAATTATTAGAGAAAATATGATTCCATCGAAAATTGGTAAAACGATTACCGTATTTATTAGATAACACTTGGTCGAGTTCAAAATTATCAGCACCAGAATAAGAAGAAAGGTAAAAGTTGTTTTTCTCGTTGATATTATGATTTACTTTCAAATTGAAATCATAATAACTAGCAGTATTACTAATATCAAATAGAGGTAGAAATAAATGAATATAAGAGGTTCTTCCAGCAACAATAAAAGAAGTTTTGTTTTTTATTATGGGTCCTTCTAGTAACAATCTACTACTAATTGTACCAATTCCGCCTTCTCCATGAAATGAACTTTTATTTCCTTCTCGTTGTCTAATGTCTAGTACAGAAGAAAGGCGACCTCCATACCTAGAAGGTATTCCTCCTTTATAGAGTTTAATATCCTTTACAATATCAGGATTAAAAATCGAGAAAAAACCAAATAAGTGAGAAGAAGAAAACAGTGTAGCTTCATCCATCAATATTAAATTTTGATCACTTCCACCGCCTCGAACATTAAACCCAGATGCTGTTTCACTAGCAGTACTTACACCAGGAAGCATTGTAATTGCTTTTATAACGTCTGCTTCTCCAAGAACAGCAGGGATATCCCTAATAGTAGCTCCAGTTAGTGTGTTGGTACTCATCTCTGTACCTTCAATAGTGATTTGTTGCTTGTTTTTTGAAATTATTACTTCTTCCAATGATTCGGAAATAGGTGACAATTTTATAGTTGTATTCGTGTCTTTAGAGATGGTTATTTTGTTTGACAATATATTATATCCTATATAGGAATAAGAAATTTCATATTCGCCAGAAGGAACGGTTAGTGCGTAATATCCGTAATTGTTAGTAGTGGTTCCTTTGTTTAGTTCTTTTATAAAAATATTAACGCCAATTAATTTTTCTTGGCTTTTCGAATCTTCTATGACACCGCTTAAAGTTACCTCTTGACTGAAGCCAAACAGAGAGTATAGAAAAAGTAAGAAAATAAGCAGTTGGGATTTGTTTTTCATTTGTAAAGAGTAAATCTTTTTTAAAGTAATAATAATGTTCATTTTAACATCGTTAAAAATAATTATATTAATGTACTGTTAAAGTAAACTATTCGTTTATTTTTGTCTCGTATGAAAAGAATTATATCCTTTTGTATTGGTTATTTTATAGTAGGAATCTCTTTCGCTCAATTGGGAGGTAGATCTACTTATCAATTCTTAAACCTAGAAACTGCGCCTCGTCATGCGGCTTTAGGAGGGAAGCTAGTAACTGATTATAGAAACAACCCTATTGCAGGTTTATACAACCCGGCATCGATTAATGAAACGATGTCTAGTAATTTCTCATTGAATTACACAAATTTCTTATCAGATATTAACTATGGAGCTTTTGCGACAGCATTCAGTATACCAAGGACTTATCATACTTTTCACTTAGGAGTTATTTATGCTGATTATGGAGATTTCGATGGTTTTGATTTAGATGGAAATTCAACAGGGCAATTTGGAGCTAATGAAGCAGCGATATCTTTAGGGTATGGTTATAAAATTCCAAATTCTAATTTTAGAATAGGGGCTAATGCAAAATTCATCAACTCTAGTTTAGAACAATATAAGTCGTTAGGGATAGCAGGAGATCTAGGTATACTATTTTTGAAAGAAGAATGGGATTTAAATATTGGTCTTTCGGTTAGAAATATTGGTAAACAACTAACTACTTTTGCTAATACAGAAGAAGATTTACCTTTAGAAATTAACTTAGGAATTTCTCAGACACTTCAAAAAGCACCTTTGCGTTGGTTTTTAAATTTCCAGAATTTACAGCAATATCAACTTGCTTTTACAAATGAAAACAGAAACCAACAAAGCGGTTTTGGAGAAGGTACACGTATAGATGATCCAAGTTTTTTCAATAATCTATTAAGACATGTTAATGTTGGAGCAGAATTATTTCCTAAGAAAGCCATTAATATAAGGCTTGGATTTAATTTTAGAAGAGCTGAAGAATTAAAAATAATCAATCAAAGATCTTTTGCTGGTTTATCAGCTGGTTTTGGGTTAAAAATAAAGAAGTTAAAGTTTAATTATGCGTGGACTCGCTATAATTTGACAGGTTCTTCAAGTACATTTGGATTAAATTTAAATTTTGGAAAATACCAATAAAAAAATAACCATCGCCATAGATGGGCATTCTTCTACGGGAAAAAGTACTATCGCTAAGTCTCTAGCAAAATACCTTAATTACATATACGTTGATACTGGTGCTATGTACCGTGCTGTTACCTGGTTCGCCTTAAAGCAAGGATTAATAGATGATTCAGGAATTAAAAGAGTACAACTTATTTCTCGATTAGATGAAATTTCAATCAGTTTCACCAACATATCTGGAGAAAATCATACGATTGTTAATGATTTAGATGTAGAGCGTGAGATACGTGGTCTTGAAGTCGCAAATAATGTAAGTAAAGTTGCCAGTATCCCTGAAGTAAGAAGAAAGCTTGTAGCTGAACAACAGTTTTTAGGAAGTGCAAAAGGGGTAGTAATGGATGGAAGAGATATTGGTACAGTTGTGTTTCCTAAGGCAGAACTAAAAGTTTTTATGACAGCAAGTGCTGATGTCAGAGCGCAACGCAGATACAATGAATTGAGAGGAAAAGGAGAAGAGGTTGATTTTGATGACGTACTTAAGAATATAGAAGAGCGAGATTTTTTAGATGAAAACAGAAAAGATTCTCCATTAGTTAAAGCAGATGATGCTATTTTATTAGATAATTCTAAATTGTCTAGAAATCAACAATTCGATCATATTATTAGCTTAGTAAATAATGCTTTATCATAAGTAAAGTGTTATGCTTTTATTTTAAAATAAAAATATTTTGAAACCAATTTTTTTACCACTTCTATTGGTATTTAGCTCTATAATTTTAAGAGCTCAGCAGTGTAACCAACCATTAATAGAGCATGTTATTTGTGATATAACTACGCTTGATATCGATGGCGACGGCGATACAGATGGCAAATTAGATTTAAACTTATTGTATTTTAATGAAACAGGTAATACTGTGTCTCCATCGGCTACTTGGTCTACAGATCCTAATTTGAGATTTGTTTTAGATGTAGATACAGCAATCGTTTCTGTTTGGAATTTAGCTAATGCATCAGATTCTAATAACATTAATGAGTATGAGTTTATACTCGCTGATACATCTAATTGTGGTGTTGACCCTGTTGTTGTAATAAGGTTAGTGTTGGCTCCTTTTTCAGGAATCGAATTAACACCCTTTGGTAGCGATGATGTAAATTATGAGGTTTGTGAAACTCATGGAGTTGAAATCCCCAAAGATTCTGGAAATTTCAGACTTGGTTTTGACTTGTTTTCAGCATTGATAGCAGATGAAAAAACACCAACTCCTCACTTAAATGGTACTTGGTTTGAGATCGATATTAATGGAAATATTATAGAAGAATTAGAAAGTTCTATCCAAGTTGTTTCAGTACCTGATTTTCCTGATAGGTTAATTGATAATGTACTTAAAGACTACAGGTATGTTGTTAATACAGATTTGTCAAATTGTACCACTAATTCTAGTGTAACAGAGATTAGAGTTTCTATTGTACGTCAGGTATTTGCTGGGAACCCCGTAAGTCAAGAAATTTGTGAGACATCAATTTTAAATGGAAACTTTAATAATTTTGTTAATTTAAGAGACGATATTTTTTTAATTGATGAAGAAGATGGTGGTAGTTGGTCGGGAGATCAATTACAAATTAGTGATGCTAATGATAGTTTTATTAACATTAGAGAAATTTACGAAGAAGCCATATCTAGTAACACTACTAATCGATTCGGTTATATAAGCAAAGAATTTAAGTATGAAATAACTAAGAGGTCAGGAGTTTGTGATAATAGTGAAGCCATTATTCCTATAACCATTTTCGAATCCTTAAGGCCTATTTCTTTAAATGATGATACACGAGCTTTTTGTAGAGAAGGTGACATTACTTCTGTGCAATTATTCGATTATTTAAATTTCACAGAAATTGGAAATGATAATTATGTATACCCAAATGAAAGCGAATATACTTTTTGGTCTTATGTAAATGGGCCATTAGCGACTAATCTAGTCAACGTATCGTCGTTGGGAGAGTTTAATTTTGTTAACCCTGAAGGTTTTATTCCTGTAGGTACATATACATTTCAGTATACAGTTAGTCCTTGGATCAATGCCCCTGATTTATTCGATAGATGTCTGCTATCTGGTTCTCTCCAAGAAAGGTTATTAAATTGCTCACACCCTTGTGATAATGTTACTATTACTGTAGAAATTGAAATTATCGCACAAGATTATGCAGGAGAAAACACAAATATTACTTTATGTAGTTCTGAGGGTACTGTAAATTTAACAGATTTAATTGTGTCGAATGCTACTGAAGGACCTGTAAGTAGAACAGGAACTTGGCGTGATGCAAGTAATACTACTATTCCAGAGAGTTTTACGATTCCATTATCTAGAACTGAAGATCAAATTTTCAATTTTACATATTCTACAATCAATAGTCAAGGGTGTGAAGATTCAAGCCTATTAGAACTGACGGCTATGAAAGCTCCAAACGCTGGTATAGCTAATCCATCTGTTATTTGTGGAGAAACTTTTCCAATTATTCTTTTTAATTTATTGTCCGGTGATCCAGATGATACGGGTATATGGGAAGGCCCTAATGGTTTTGTTTCTACAGATCATTTTGGCGTTATAGAAAATGAAGAAAAATTATTAGCAGGGACATATACATATACGGTAGAAGGGAAAGGAGTTTGTGTAGGAACTTTTGACTCGGAAGATTTAGAATTAAAAAAACGTTCTAATTTGGGAAGCGATTATGTTGAGGAAGTTTGTAGCTCTTTAGGAGCAATTAATTTGTTTGATACTTTAGGGCCATTAGCAAATAAATCGGGTGTTTTTTCAGATGATAGTAGTACAGGGTTATTAAGTACTGATGGGTTATTAGATGTAGCAACTTTAAGTTCTGGAGATTACATTTTTACCTACAGAGTTTCTGATAATTTACCTTGTGATGATGGAGAAGTACAATTAACAGTTCGCCTTTCTAGAGAAGAAGATGTGCCGAATGCAGGTTCTAATAATGAAATTACAATTTGTTCTAATAACAAAACACTAAACCTATTTGATGTATTAGGTGGTACACCAGAAATTACTGGTACATGGTCTGGGCCTTTTGGATATATTTCTAATACATATTTAGGTGAATTTATAGAAGGAGACGAAACACTACAAGTTTTGCAACCAGGTATCTATACCTATACCATTATTGGAAAGAGTGGTTGTGGAGACAAACAATCTGAAAGTCAAATAACGGTAGATTTTGTAGATCCTCCTTTCTTAGAAGAAGACTTTACAGAGCGCTTTTGTGTAGAAGAGAATAGTGTGAATTTATTTGATTTGTTAGATAGAAATACAGATAGAGGAGGACGTTTCGAAGTAGTTAATATAGAAGATGAGTCGTTCTTGATGAATAATGGGACATTTGATTTTTCTACAGTACAAGAAGACCGAACTTTTGAATTTACTTATACATTACCTAGTACTGAATTTTGTGCAGAAAATAGTTTAATAGCTACTATAGAAATAACAAAAATTCCTTCTCCAGAAGTGCCAAATAATGTGTATTGTATTTTAGACGCTCTAGTTTTATCCGATGTAGAAATTGGAAATAATGATGTTTGGTTTGAAACTTTAACTTCAGATCGCTCATTTACGGAAGATCCTGTGTTAAAAGATGAAATGACTTTCTATTTAGAAACACAAGAAAGAGGTTGTGTTTCTGAACGTACGGAGGTCGTGTTTCGTATATTAAATATTGGAGAAACTGATGAAGCATCAGGAATTGATGATTGTGTTATCGATTTCCAGGATGTGGTTACTCCTAATCAAGATGGCATTAATGACTCATTCACTTTAGATATTCAGGTAGATGGAATTTTAGGAAAAGATTTTAATATTCCTGAGGCTTTCCCTGACTATGAATTGAAGATTTTTAATCGTAATGGAGTATTAGTATATGAAGCAACTAGACAGAAAGCTGAGTTTGATGGAAATTCAAATATAAATACTTCAGCAGGGGCATTAGCTACGGGGATGTACTTCTATGTATTCAACCCGAATTTTGAAGATAATGAACCTTTTCAAGGAAGTTTTTACCTAAGTAAATAAACAAGAAATGCGTCAGATTACCATAATATTAGTGCTCGTCTTAGCAAGGCTTGTTTGCTTTGCACAGCAATTACCACAATATTCTCAATATTACTATAATCTATCAACGGTTAACCCAGGTTATGTAACCAACAAACAAGATATTATCTCTTTAGGAGCATTGTATCGTCAACAGTGGCAAGGAGTAGAGGGTGCACCACGAACAGCAAATGGGTTTGCATCTATTCCTTTAAATAAGAAAATGGAATTAAGTGTAAATTATGTTAATGATCAAATAGGGGAAGAGGTTCGAGTTGTAAATCAATTAGCAAATATTGACTATGCTTATATTGTAGATTTGACTAAAGAGATTCATCTTTCTATGGGTGTCAAAGTAGGGCTTTCAGGTTTTAATATAACTACGAGAACCGCAGACCCATTAAATGATCCTTTCTTTAATAATCAAAAGAAGAATACTGATTTTAATCTGGGTGCAGGTTTGTTTTTGTTTTCTGAACAATTTTATTTGGGAGTGTCAACTCCTAACTTTATTTCGAACACATTACGTTCAAATGATGGTATTGAAGTTAATAAGTCTCAAGCTCATCTATTTGGTATTGCTGGATATGTGTTTGAATTTTCAGATGATTTTAAACTAAAACCATCTGCATTAGTTAGGTATACATCCGGAACACCTCTTAGTTATGATATCTCATTAAATACTTTATTATTTAATAAATTCGAATTAGGAGCATCTTATAGAAATCAGGATGCTATTGTTGGTTTAGCGTCTTTTAATATTACACCTTTTTTAAAGATAGGCTATGCATATGATGTAACCACAAGTAAATTAAATTTAACTTCTCAAGGAAGTCATGAGTTTTTATTACTATATGATTTCGATTTATTAGGACTTAAGAAGAATTATGCATCTCCAAGATTTTACTAAACACTTGAATATGAAAAAATACATTTGTGTGATTTTATTCCTTGTATGTGCTTTAATTCAAGGTCAAAATTATAATACAAGAGCAGATCGCTATTTCAAACAAGGGGACTACCTTTCTGCTATCGATGCTTATAAAGCAGAGAAAACAAATAAGAAACGTAGAAAGCATGTAGTAAAACAATTAGCAACATGTTATTACAATACTTTTCAATACAGAAAAGCTTTCCGTTTTTTAAAAACCATTTCCAAATGGGATTTACCTACAGAAGATCAGCATTTTTATTTTAAAACATATCAAGTACTGTCGGCTATTGGTGCTTATGAAAAAGCGTTACCTTATTTAGAAAAATATCAAAAATTTTCTAAAGGTGAACCGATCAATATAGATGAAGCTAAAAGTATCATAGAAAAATTTAAACTGAAGGACAATGATTATGTAATCAAAGAAGCTGACTTTAATTCTGAAGCAGCAGATTTTGGAGCAACTTTTATTGATGGAGAGGTATATTTTACTTCGGATCGATCGTCAAATGGTATTTTGCAAAAAGACTATAAGTGGACACACCGCCCTTATCTAGATATTTTTAAGGTACCTGTTGACAAAGCCTATAGAAAAGAAGAAGATGCAACAGCCTTACAATCTCCATTAAATTCTAAATGGCATGAAGGAAATTTTTGCTTTACAAAAGATAGAAAGACGGTTTATATATCTAAAAACAATATTGATAAAGGGAAGAAGAAATATGATAGTTTAAGAAACAACGCTATCCACCTTTATAAATCGGTTAAAAAAGACAGTACCTGGGGAGCATTAGAAAAGTTGCCTTTTAATAATGTTAATTATTCTATAGAACATCCTGCATTAAATAAAACGGAAGACACCTTGTTTTTTGCTTCAAATAAAAAAGGAGGATACGGAGGGTTTGATTTATATGCTATAGCTATTAAGTCAGACAGTATTTACGGAGAACCTATTAATCTTGGCGCTAAAATTAATACAAAGCACAGAGAGCAATTTCCATATGTTTCACCTAAAGGAGATTTGTTTTTTGCTTCTGATGGTCATTTAGGACTAGGGATGTTAGATTTATTTGTATCGAAGAAAGTTAATGGTGAGTATGAAGACCCAATTAACCTTGGAGCTCCAATAAATTCAAGTTTTGATGATTTTTCATTGAATTATCATAATGAAAATTCAGGCTTCTTTACATCTAATAGAAAAAGAGTAAATGATGATATTTATTCGTTTCAACAAGTAGGGGAAATTTTCCCAAAGCCTTATAATTCTATTTTCGAAGTTAGAGACTATTTAACACAAGATATTATTCCAGAAGCGACTGTCCGTATCACTGACAACCTTGAAAATGTATTATTAGCTAAAACATTAGACAAAACTTCTTCTATAGCAATACCTTTAATGCCTGAAGGCTACACTTTTTATGCTTCAGCTATAGGTTATAACGATAAAGAGAAAAATATTTATATCCGTGAAAGAGAAGGAGAGACGTACACTATTTATTTAGAAAAAAATGAAAGCTACGAAAAGATAAAAAAAATAGAAAAGGAAATAGAAAAGGAAGTAGCTTCTCGATATGATTGTCCCGAGATTAAAGATCAATCAACATTAAAAAAGCAGTTACTATCGGATAAAGTTGGACCTCCAGTAGTGGAAAAGAATGGAAAGTTATATTTCGAGTTACCGCCTATTTATTTCGATTACGATAAATGGAATATACGTAAAGACTCTCGTTTAGTATTAGATCAATTGGCTGAAAAGCTAGAAAAGTATAAGACGGTACATATTCAAATTAACTCTCATACTGATAATAGAGGATCTAATGATTATAATCAGATCTTATCTGAAAAAAGGGCTGAATCGACACGTAATTATTTAGCATTAGTAGGTTATATAAATGCAAGAAGACTTCGTTTTAGAGGATATGGAGAATCTCAATTAATTATAGACTGTAATAATTGCTCTGAAGCTCAACATCAAACCAATAGGAGAAGTGAATTTGAGATCATAAAGTATTAAGTTTATTTTCTTCATTTAGAGATAATAAATAACTAAATTGTATGTTGTTAGTTATGTAATGTATTCGTTACTGAATAACAAGCCCTAAGTATAACCTAATAACATACCTTGCAATGAATTGTAATACAAGTTCACTTGCGCCTTTTGTTCCATCTGCTTTAAATCCTTGGGATCACAGAAAAGCAACACATCTATACAAAAGGTTGACAACAGGAATTTCGCCTATGACCGTTAATGCGGCTTTAGGACAAAATCCTAGTGATATTGTCGATGTCTTATTTGATGAAGCAATAGCTTTAGAAACCACTCCATTGCCTGACTGGGCTACAAAAACCAAAAAGGAATATGATGATGAGGGTCTGGAGTTCGGAATGGAAAATGGAGATAACAAGAGAGAGTGGAGACAACAATTTTTTGATGATGTAAAAAACAATAAACTACGAGAGCGTTTGACGTTATTCTGGTCCAATCATTTTGTTACAGAAGAAAGTGTATATTTTTGTGGATCTTATCTTGTTGACTATTATGAAATGCTTCAACGTTTTGCACTAGGGAATTTCAAAGATTTTGTACATGATATTGGGTTAACAAGCGCTATGCTTTCTTACCTAAATGGCTTTCAGAATACCAAGGATAGACCTAATGAAAATTACGCTAGAGAATTATACGAGTTATTTACCTTAGGAGAAGATCAAGAAGATATTGGTTATACGCTACAGGATATCATGGAAACAGCGAAGGCATTAACTGGATATAATGATCGTGCTGACTGCGAAGATGATGATTGCATATGCCAACCTATCATTTTTGATGCAGAAAAATTCGATGATTCTACGAAAACTATTTTTGGACAAACGGGTAAATGGAAATATTCGGATGTCATCGATATATTATTTGCACAGAAACCATTATTAATTGCCAAATTTATAATGGGTAAATTATACCGATTCTTCGTTAGTCCTGAGATTAATGACGAAGTGGTTAATGAACTAGCTCAAGATTTTGTTGATGCAGACTTTGAAATTATTCCACCACTAAAGAAGTTATTTAAAAGTGAGCATTTCTTTGATGAGAAAGCTATAGGAACTCTTATAAAAAGTCCTGTAGATTATTATTGTAATTTTTTAAATGTAACTGGTTTTCCCTACGATTTTCACGCGGAAAGAGATTTACGAAAGCTTATTGTAAATACGGCTAATAATATGGGGCAAAGACTTTTTGAGCCTGTTGATGTAGCTGGTTGGCAAGGAGATTATGATTGGATCAACACAAGCTCTCTTATAGTAAGGTGGGAATCTTTGAGTAATTTACTTTGGGAGCTTTTTGCCGAAAAACGATCAGGTATCCCTGAAGAATATAGAAGATTTGCATTCGAGAATACAGCTTCTATAACTATAAATATTAGTGATGGTGATGTTTATGCAGAACAATTAGCTAGAAATATTATTCATTCTTTTATTCCTCAAGGTTTAAATACATCATCTGATTACGATGGTTTGATTACAATTTTTAAAGAAGCAGGAGAAACTCAACCTCAATATTATTCTGATGGAACTTGGTCACTAGACTACATAGGTATACCCGATCAAGTATATCAATTATTGCTAGAATTAATCCGAATTCCTGAATTTCAATTAAATTAAGTTTTAACTATGTGTACTAATCACAATTTGCATAACGCACAGCCAGGTTCTGATATTCATAGTCAAGAACATGAAAAGTGGAGTAGAAGGTCTTTTCTTCAAGCTTTAGGTTTAGTTGGAGGAGGAAGTATGTTACTTGGTGCTAATCAAATCTCAGCTTCTGTAAATTCGCCGCTTTCACAAGCTATCAATGATACAGAAACAGATAACATTTTAGTGTTAATTCGGCTAAAAGGAGGTAATGATGGTTTAAACACTATAGTTCCTGTATACGACTACGATAAGTATGCTAACCTTAGACCAAATTTAAGACATCAACAAAATTCTTTAATCAAATTAGATGATGATTTTGGAATGCCTAATTACATGAGTGATTTAGAAGCAATGTGGGGCGAGGGAGCTATGAAAGTTGTACATGGAGTAGGCTATCAAGATCAAACTTTGTCACATTTTAAATCTGCAGATATTTGGGCTAATTCTATTGTAGATGAAAATAATCCCTTATTAAATGATAACTCTATAAGCTCGGGGTTTATGGGAAGGTATTTTAATGGTCTATATCCCGATTATTTGGTAAACCCTCCTGAAATACCGGCAGCCATACAAATTGGTAATTTTGGGAATCTTATTTTTGAAGATGAAGGGATCAACAATTATGCAATAACAGTTTCAAATGTAAGGTCTCTACAGAGTATTGGTGAGTCAGGGCAATTACACAGTATAAATGACATAAAAGAGGCTTGCGAATATTCTGATCGATTGAAGTTTTTAAGAGGTGTCACCAATAATACATTTACCTATGCGGGAGTTATAAGTAAAGCTTATCAAAGAGGTCAAAACACTGTAGCATACCCTAGTAAAGATGTAAGTCAATTATCACAACAGCTAAAAGAGATTGCTAGAATTATTAAAGGAGATTTAGGTACTAAAGTTTATATGGTAAGCTTAGGTGGATTTGATACCCATGCCAATCAGTTAGAAGATCATCCAAAACTATGGAAAGACATATCTATTGCCATTAAAACATTCTACGAAGATCTTGCTGAAACTGAGCATGATCAAAAAGTGCTCTCTATGACTATTTCTGAATTTGGTCGTCGTGCAGAAGAGAATGGTTCTAAAGGAACTGAGCATGGTGAGGCTGCTCCAATTATGTTTTTTGGACCAGCGATACAAGACAATGGATTTGTTGGAGATCACCCTGACTTAAATGATTTAGATAAGAGAGGTAACCTAAAGCATACTGTAGATTTTAGGGAAGTTTATGGGGTAGCGATGAAAGAGTGGCTATGTATAGATCCCGAAGTAGTAGATAAAGCATTAAAGCTAGAAACACCTTTTGAGGAAAGAAACTTTGGTTTTTCTTGTAAAGGAATTATTAATACAGATTTTGCTGTATCTTCTTTTAATTTTGATCATTCTACCACCTATCAATTAGGGCAAACTTTATTGCATTATCAAACAAAAGAAACATCTCATATTAACATAAGTATATTTAGTATGTCTGGAGCACGTATTAAGGTGCTAAGAGAAGAAATAGCTAACCCAGGTTCTTTTACAATTAACTTGACCAATGAATTAGGTGAAGCTAATTCTGGAGTTTATATCTACAGAGCTTTGTATAAAGGAAAAGCTTATAGTGGTAAATTCTTTATTTAGAATTTTAAAGCATTTATAAGTGTATTCAATGAATGAAGTAGTTTTTGAAATTCAACTACTTCATTACCAGAGTTAGTGGTGTGTAGTTGTGATATACTCTTGTTGTGCATAATGTAACTCAAAAATAGAATGCCATTTCCAATTGATGAAAAATATATAATAGATACCGAATCACAATTGAATATAAAATTCCCTACAGAGTTTAAAAATAGAATGATTAAATTAAATGGTGGAGAGTTGTATATTTCAGACGAATTTGTATTTGAATTACATCCGTTTTTTGACAAGTCTGACAGAAAAAGAATAAGTCGTACCTGTAATCACATTGGAGTTAAAACAAAAAACGCTCAGGAGTGGAGTGGATTTCCAAACAATGCTATTGTAATAGGAGCTGACGGTTTTGGCAATCAATTAATATTGACCCATAATGGAACGGGAAATTTAACTGATGAACTTTATTTTTGGAATCATGAGACAAGAGAAGTCGCTAAAATAGCTGAATCAATAATTAAGCTCTACATTGAGAAAAGCTCATTTTGGAACAAAGTAAAATCGAAGCTAAAAAAATGAAAAGTAATAGGTTCTTAATACCGTTTTTCTCTCTGCTACTTATTTCTTGTAAATCAGATATAATTAATTTGAAAGATGATTGAAACCGGATCGTTTTAAATATAATTAATAAAAATAGAAAGCTTGTAGTTAATAATATGGAAGCTAAAAATATGATTTATCAAATTGATGATAAAGATTATGAGATAGTAGAATTTAATACTATTGATTCAACTGTAATACTTCCTGGGTTCAATTGTAAAAAAACAAGGTATAGATTTAACATAGTTAATGATTCATGTAGATTAACACTTGAGTCAGTAAAAGGTTGAATTCAAGGTTCTAATGCAATAAAGGTTGCTTTTTTTTAGTTAGTCTAAGCTACAGATTTTAGTTCAAAATCCATAATTTCTTTAGGTGTTTTATAGCCTATAATTTTTCGTGGTCTATTGTTTAGTTTTTCTTGAATAAAAGGAGTTTATTTTCATCAATTTCATTGAAGTTAGTTCCTTTAGGCAAGTACCTTCTGATGAGTCCATTTGTATTTTCGTTAGTTCCTCTTTCCCACGAAGAATAGGGGTGAGCAAAGTAAATTTTCATACCTGTTTTTTGAGTTATAATTTCGTGTCTAGCCATTTCAGTTCCGTTGTCGTATGTCATAGATTTTTTAAATAAGGGATTTAATTGGTTTAGTTTTTCGGAAAACATTTTTGCTACTTCATTAGCATTTTTAGCTTTTAATTTTATAATCAAAGTATATCTTGATTTACGTTCTACGATTGTTCCAATAGCTGATTTGTGATTCTTTCCAATTACCAAATCACCTTCCCAGTGTCCAATTTCTTGTCTTAGGTTAATATGCTTTGGTCTATTGTCAATGCTGACTTGATTGAGTATTTTACTTCCATTTCCACGTCTTTTTTTAGGTTTTCTGCGCCTCGATTTATGTCTTACTAATAGTTTGATTAATTTTTTGTTTAAACGAGCTTGAGGGGCTAAATAAATGAATCTATATATTGATTCGTGAGAAATTGACATAATAGGGTCATTGGGATATTCATGCTTTAGTCTACCAGCAATTTGTTCAGGAGTCCAACCAGATAGTAAACCTCTAAAGACGTAAATTCTTAAACTTTTGTAAGTCGATATTTTATCTGTATTTCTTTTGTTTAGATAATCATCTTTAGCGTTCCAATGGGCTAAATCTGCATTGTATTTATCTGTTTTACTTAGGATCCATTTATTGATTTCTCTAGAGATTGTAGAGGGAGATCTTTTTAGAGTTTTAGCTATGTGAGCTTGGGTCTTATTTTCGTTTAAAAGGGTCTCAATTTGGACTCTTTCTTTAAGGGTAAGTCGTGTGTTCTTTTTGCGTAACATATAAACAAATCTATTAATTTAGATTTGTTGCGTTAAGTTCTTGAGTATGCAATGATCATTTCTAATTATTGCCAACGTTTAGTGTATAGAAAGTAAGACAATTGATAAGCACTATCTTTCGAGTTTACACAAAAGCCCTATTTTTTATATACATTGTTGTACTTTCGTTATTTATGTGAAGGTTTTTTTTAAAAAGAAATTGGTTATATCCCATAACTCACAAGACCTTCTTCTTTTTGGCTACCACATAGTAACTTGAAGCTCCTTTATAGATCTTTTCAGTATTAATGGGCTGAAAATTTCCACTTGCTATTAAAGTGTCTAATTCTGTACTTTTTAGTCTTCTAATTGGTATAGGGATGACTCCTATTTTACACAAAATACGAACGAATTGAATTTGAATGTTTATTAACAATGACATTTTATCGCGTAAGCAAGGCGTTACAGAAATAAATATCCCGTTAGGTTTCAATAGTTCACCTATTCTTTTTACTACTAATTGAGGATCAGGTATGGTGTGCAGTACATTGAAAGCTAGTATCGCATCATATGAATCTTTTTTAAGTCTAGCATCAAAAATATCCGTTGCTAGGAAATTTACGTTTTCAATTTGATGAGTATCTTCCTTCCCTTTTGCAATTTCAATCATTTTTGGTGAGATATCAATGGCATGAATCTTTTTCACCAGATTAGCAATTTCACATGTTGTTGTGCCTGTTCCGCATCCATAATCCAAAACAATATTGCTAGGATGAAGATGTTTTTTGGTGTTCTCCCTTGACTTATTGTGAATATATGCAAAGCGTTCTTCTGTTTTATCATAATTTTTTGAAGCGCTATCCCAGAATTTTTTCGATGTATCCAT
Organism: uncultured Aquimarina sp.; assembly: GCA_947493035.1. Taxonomy (GTDB): domain Bacteria; phylum Bacteroidota; class Bacteroidia; order Flavobacteriales; family Flavobacteriaceae; genus Aquimarina. Next base: position 65,355 of record CANLOW010000003.1, on the reverse strand, counting down.
TTTCAGTTTTTTGCAGTTAATTTATTCAATCTTCTAGTTCTTCAATTTGAAACCCCTGATGAGATAATATATTTATAATCATATCAGTTATATCTTCGAAACTTTCTATTCTAAGAATATTATCAAAATCCTCTAAATCTGTATTCCATTTTTGAATTGAAGATATTTTGTTGAAAATTGAAGAAATAGTAATGATGTCTTTAGCTTCAATATTAGTTCTAAATACAGATACGGTTGTATCTTGTTTTGTTAGATAATTTCTCACGAATTGGTTATTAAATTAACTATTTGTTTTCTAGCTTCTTTTGTTTCCTTTAGCTTGTTAACTAATATCCAAACATGGAACATTTTAGGGTATTCATAATATTTCATGGTAACACCTAGATTACGAGCATTATCTCTTAATTTTCTTGAGTCTGCTACAAACAGATCATGAGTTCCAACAAAAAGAGCTATTCTGGTTAGATTAGTTAGGTCTCCATTAATGGGACTTATCTTATAATTTGATAGTTCAGTTTCGCCAGCATAACCTTTTCCTGCAAGTTGAAGTCCTTTGATTCCTAAGATTTTATCTTTTTTATCAACTTCTAGAATTTCTGAATTACTCATGGTTACGTCCAACCATGGAGCCATTAAGATAAGCTGATTTGGCTGTGATCGGTTTTCATTTCGTAGGAACATTGTAAAACCTAAAGCCAAACCTCCACCGGCAGATTCTCCCATAATGGTAATATTTTCTGGACTATGCTTAGCTATTAATTCTTCGTACAATTCATCGAGGTATTCGTAAGCCTGTTCAAACGTTGAATGAGGCGCTAATGGATAGTCAGGAATGATAAAAGTTGCATTCGTTTTCTTTAACAAACCTTCTGCAAATGCCCAATTATATTTTGAAATGTTCCAATAGTATGCCCCACCATGTAAATAAAGGATAACTTTTTCTGAAGCATTTTGTTTGGGTTTCAATGTCCAAAATTTCCTTCCTTTTATAGTATCGACGGTTGTTTTAAAATTATTCCGAAGAGACTTTGGCATTGGTGCAACGTTTTGATCGTATTTTCCCTTAATTATTTTTTTTCAATGAGCTTTTTGGCATTGAATATGGAAGCGGCTTTTTGAAAAAAATTAGACTTGAAACTTGTCTTTTCCGAGTGAATGTAATTTGTAGATGAATCTATTTTTTGTTGGGCGTTCACCGAGAGTGGTATGGTACTCATTATTATTAAAGGAAGTAATGCAATCAATTCTCTAATCATCTGTCAAGTATTCTAATTTATACTTGCAAAGTTATGCGTTAGAATTGCCTCATGCATTCACTAAAGTTAATGTTTAGTAGGGCAAGATGATAACGTTACTATGAGTTTTTCGCATCAGATATTCTCTTTCGAATCCTGCTAAGAGATTGAGGTTTCATACCAAGGTAGCTGGCTATTTGATGATGAGGAACCCGATCAAAAAGATATGGTTTTGTTTTTTGTAAATTTAGATACCTTTCTTCTGGAGAAGAAGATATAAATTCACTCCATTGAGCTTTCGCTAAATTTATTTTATCAATAGCTATTTGACGAAATACCAACTCTAATCGTGGAAGTATATCTTGTAATTCCTCCTCGTAATTTTTGCTGCTTACTGTCAAAATAGAATCTTCCGCACATTCCCAATAAAATTTTGAAGGTTTACTTTGCTCTGATTGCGGTGTAAATGTTTCACTTTCGGTATAGAATGCAATAGATTTTTCTTCTCCGTCTTTTATTAAATACTCTCTTACACAGCCCTCTACCACCATATAACAGTTTTTAGGTATTTGACCTTCTCGCAATAAAATTTCTCCTTTCTTAAAATTTTTAACTACTGTTTTTTCTACAATCAAATCAACCTCTTCAGGGTTGAGAGGGCGAAATTTGCTAATTAAAGCTCTTATTTTTTCTTTTGGTTTCAAATTATTATAGAATTCGCGCATTCAATGTTTAATGAAGCACAACGTCTTGTGTAAGAAACGTAGGGCAGGTGATAAGCGATACGTTTCGGTTTGGTACTAAGCCAAATATAAATATTTTGCTTTTATCTTTTTCTCATAAACGTCAAATTTTATATTTGGCGACTTAACTAATAAACACAGACCTTTTGATTAAGCAGAAAAGCCCTATGTTTTCTTATACATTGTTAGCTGCAGGATTTATTCCGATTTCTTCATTTTAATAATTACAACTCCATTTACTTTTTTGGAAGTATATTTTAATATTTCCTTTTCGTTTTTAATTACATCGACTGACTTTATTTTATCAGGATTTATTTTTTCAAGTTCCGCTTGAGTTATTGGTTTATCGTTTAATAGATATAATACTTTACTATCCGAAATACTTTTCGCAGCTCTTTCTTGGAATGGTTTTGTTTCAATTAGCACAACTCCGTTTAAACTTTGTTTTCCATAAAATTCCGCTATTTGAGAATTGTCCATTGCTATTAGACTAAATTCTAAAATATCGGATTTATAGAAATTCAATTTGTCTAATTGGTCGTCCTTCAAAACTCTTTCATTGACCACAATAACAGGATTTTTTTTCAACTTTTTTTCTGCGATAGATTTCTCAATAAAATCTGCTATCATATTTTTATCCGAATTTTCGTCGGCAAGTAAATAATCTTGGGCAAATCCGTTGAATGTTAAAAATGCGAATATGATTAAAAATAAGTTTCTCATTTTGTTTTTGGTTACGATTTTTTTGTCTTTCAGCTAATGCTCAGTGTAAGGGTAGTATCAGATTAAAATGTACTTGCTTTTCGAATATAAGATACCAAATTAAACACAATAGTGGTTCGATTTTGCACCCGAACCGCTATTGCTTTTATACATTGTTAGCAACTGTTTATTTATTCTATATGAGTGAATATTTTATTTACAATTTTCCAATTACTATCAATTTTAGCTAGTGATAAATAGTCATAATAATTGTACCCTAACATTGGAACACGCAATTTAGCCATGGCAATTTTACCAATAATGTCTATTCCAATTATTTTCATTTGGAAGGATTCGTTCAACTCTTTAGGACTTTGTCTATTCTCAACTCCATCTAAATATTCTTTTACACTTTTCAAGTACTCAGCTCCCTTAATGTCTCCATATATGAAGACATTTCCATGAAAACAAGCTTTAAGCTTAGCTACATTCCCATTAAAAATTCCTTCGAAGTAATTAGTAATTACACTTTCGACTTCTTTTATATTTTCTTTATACATAATTTTTCGTTTTAGATTGTATGTCCGACTGTATGACCGCCAGCGACATTAATGGTTTCTCCTGTTACAAAATTTGATGTAGCCAAATAATAAGCTGCTTCTGCAATTTCATTTGTTTCTCCAATTCTATTGAGTAAGTGCAATCCAGCTAAACTGTCAGCATCCTCAATTCCGATTTTGCCTTGCAGTGGACTTCGGATAATTCCTGGAGCTATTGTATTCACCTTAATATTATTCTTTCCAAATTCAGCGGCTAATTGCCTTGTTAAAGAGTGAATAGCGCCCTTACTTGTTAGTGGTGCTGTTGCAGGAAACCCATCTATAGCATGTTCTACTAAAACAGTTCCAATGTTTATTATGGAACCATTTTGTTGTTTTATCATTTGAGGAATAGCTGCTTGAGAGGTGAAATATGTTCCTTTTAGGTTTACGTTCCAATAAAGGTCTAAATCTTTTTCGTCAACGTCTAAAAAAGGTTTTGGAGCAAATATTCCTGCATTATTGATTAATACATCTACAGAGTTAAATTGTTTTAGTGCCAAAGCGATGAGTTTTTGACCCGTTTCTTGTTTACTAATGTCTCCAGCTAAGTAAATAGCATTGGTAGGTGAACCAAATTCATTGTAAGTCTTTCTTAAGTTATCTTCGTTGGAAGAATTCATTACAACATTACTCTCTCGTGCTATAAAATATTTTGCAATTTCTTTACCAATTCCTGTAGATGCTCCTGTAATGATTACGGTTTTGTTTTTCATTTCATTTATTTTTTAGTTCCTAAATACTGTTTTCCATTTACTCCCCAATTTGCTATAGGTACTTCATCAATAACCACATGAGTTGTTTTGGGATCCTTGTTAAGAATATCTACTACTAATTGTGTAGCGCCTTCTATTAATTGACGTTTTTGTTCTTGTGTTACTCGTTCGTCAGTAATTCTAATGTTAATGTATGGCATAACTTTTTTATTAAATTATTTGTCATACAAAGTTGATAAGAACCTAATTTTTCAGAAAGGAGGTTTATCACTTCTTTAGAGTGATATAGATCACATTGAGTGATGAAAATAAAAAATAGATTTATGAATTTAATCTACTAAGTGTTTCTCTAGAAACACCTAAGTAAGAAGCAATCATTTTTTTTGGAACACGTTGAAAAAGTTTTGGATATTGCTCTAGAAGTAAGTCGTAACTTTCTTTAGTTGAGTTTTTTAATAATGATAGAATTCTGTTTTGAAGTGCAATTCGACCGATTTTACTTTTTTTAGCCCAAAAACGTTCCATTTTGTGCATTTGAGCAGTTAGCTTATCCCTATTTTCGAAAGATATATATAGTAATTCACTATCCTCTATACAGTCTATAGAGGTTTTAGATTTGGTTTGCTTTACAAAAGATTCATAATCGGTAATCCACCAGTTTTCCATTCCAAATTGGAGTATATGTTCTTTTCCTGTATTGTCAAGAAAGTAGCTTTTTAAGCAACCTTTTATAATCCAGTACTCTTTGTTGACTATTTCACCTTCTTGAACAATGTATTGATGTTTACGCTTATTGATTTGCTTAAAATGGCTCAATACAAAGTTAAATTCCTCATCTGTAAGGCTAATCATTTCTTCAATATGTTGTCTTAAAGGGTGCTGCATTTAATTGTTGCTAACGGTTAAGTGTATAGGTTGTACGTGCAGAAATTCAAGGAATTTCAAGCTAGTACGAGCATATAACTTTTGTTAGTACTAACTTAACTCAAAGTAGTGACTAATCAAAATGTTATATGCGGTTAAGTCGTTGAAAAATCAACCTTCGATTAGGCACTAACCTTGCGTATGACATATACATAGTTTTAGCAACAGAGATTCTACTAGGCATCCCAAGAGATTTTTCAACCCTCACAAATATGCCCAATCACAAAGGCGTACCACGATAAAAACACAATGATACACAGTTGATGTTTAATAATTAGCCTTTGTGACCTTCGATTAAGCAGCGACAAGAGTAAAAATACAGGAAAACGAACCTTTGCAAGCAGGCGAACGATGGAGTACCACGATAAACACAAAGTATTGAAGTCGATGTTTAGAGAATGACTCAACCTTTAGAGCCATCGCATATGATTAAGCAACTACATTAGCATATAAGCCGAATAAGCTATGCCCTTTGAGTTGACTGATATTTTGTTAGAAGCCCAAACCATGATATGCTGAAAAATAGTAGCAAGAAGACAACAAAAAAAGCGTACCACGATAAAAGTTAAGTTAATTCAAAATGTAGAGCTTTTTGTCTAGGAATAGGAGAGAAGAAGGCAAAAGTAACCAAGCCTAAACCCTCGATCTTCTTTGTTGTTAACGTAATTGTATATGGTTTGTTACGTGTTTTAAGCACCTAATTTAGTAAATACAAACCGAATAGAAAATCCGCCAGGATTTTCGTAAGTAGGCTAGAACTAGCAATAAATTATATACTTTGTTGTGTGTTCGGCTTTATTTATTGCTAGAAATTTATTATTCTTTTATTCATTACAAGTTCTGTTATCTCATTGTAAAAGTTTGATTTACTTTTAAATTTTCCGTGATTCTCATAAATACCAGTCATCGAATTTAATTCTTCCATTTCTTCCTTATAAACTTCTACATCAGAAACAAAACTCAGGTCATTTTTTACAATTCTTTTAAAAGCTAAAGCCTTGTTTATTTTATTATTACACCTACAAGAATTTTTAAGGTTATAAGCACCACAATTAGAATTCATAAAAGAATCTATTAGTTTTCTTGACTTTTCCAGTCTTTTTCTAAAATTATCTGGTGTAATTTCTAAAATTTTACTACCTATATTGCTTTTTATTTTCAGAACACTACCAAGTATAAAAACAATTCTCAAATCTCTACTCAGGCATTGTAACATTGCTAAGGTACAACCTGTTTTCATTTCCTTTTCTAATAAATATTTATCAGGTAAATCATAACTAACAGGCTCTTTTATTATATTTAATTCTTCAGAAAAACTACTAAACGACATATGATGTTTCTCAAACGTGCTTTTCTTTAGATTGATTAAATAATTAGTAGAAACTCTATAAACCCAAGTGTCAAGTTTACTTTTTTCATTAAATTTACTCAAATTGGTTATTATTTTTATCAAAATTTCTTGGGTGGCATCTTCAGCATCTGCTTTATTCCATAAAAAACGAAGTGACAAATTGTACACTAAACCTTCAATAGATTTTATCAATTTTTCAAGACTTTTTTTATTTCCTGCTAAACTATCTTTTATCAGTTGCTCTTCCATATTTGCAATATATTAAAAAAGGCTAAAATAAAATTTAGCCTTTTTTTAGTTTTTTATGCTGTTAAAATCTCTTGTAATTTTATTAGTTCTTCTTTAAGCTGACCTATTTGAACAGCTAAAGTTCCTTCAATTTCTTCTAAAGGCACGGGTGGAGCTATTAAAACAAAAGAATAAATAGCGTTACCATCAGGTCCGGAAGTTACTCTTGAATATGCAACACCTACGCTATTGTCTGGCATTGTCATATACCAATCTATAGTTCCTAATTCTTTATTAGTTTTTGTTACTAAACCAATTTTAAGTTCTCCATTTGGAGTAACTAATAGTGCAGATTTGTCATCGGCATTTTTAAAAGCTCCAGTCCATTTTTCTAAGTTTACAGGATTAGCAATGTAATCAAATGCTTTTTCGGTTGATGTTGATAAGTTAATACTTTGTACATCGTGATTTTTAATTACTGACATTTTAATAAATTTTAAATAACCAATGAGTTTTGGCTACATTATATTAGACAGTAGAAAAAGCAAACTGTGAATTTTTAATAGATTTTATTTTTATTAGGTGTTTTGATAGCTGACACACAACGCCCGCGTGTATGAAAAGTAGGGGAGAAAATAAGAGATGCACTTCGATTTGACACTAAGCCAAATATAAATATTTTGCTTTTATCATTTTTTGTAAATGCCCAATTTTATATTTGGCGACCTCGCAAGCAAGCCCAATCCTTTCGAATTAACACAACCTGCCTTATGTTTTTTACACCGTGTTGTGCGTTCGGCTTTTTATTTTAGTGGTTTCCATTTTTCCTTTATGAAAAACATATTGTTAAATTTTGGAGAATTAAATACTAAATAAAAACTCCAAGCACTTCTGTAAGTCGTTGGATTACTTGTCAAAATATGAGTTGTTGGTTTTTCCATATCAATAATAAGTCTCACAGATTTATAGATATTTGGATCAGTCGTATTTATTTTCCCTTTATATGTTTTTACAATATTATCGTTTTCTGTTTCGTAGAAGTATATAGAATCATTTTTCTTAATTTCAAATCTAAAATGATTGTATTGCCAATCAGTTTGTTGTCCTTTAAAATATTCACGGTTAATTACATATTCTCCGTGATAATCCTTTTTCTCTAATTCAGTTTTTGCCGTCAACCATCTAAGAGAAGTTGAGAATAATACTAAACTCAAAATAGCAAGCTAAATAAAACCTACTAGTTTACCTATCGATTTCTTTTGAAATATAAGCCAAGCAATTAGTAATATTCCCGTTAGAGGTAAGAGAATGAAAACGAAGAATAAGTTAAATCCAAATCCCATATTTCTTTTTATGTTTTATAGCTGACGTACAACGTTTGGTGTAAGGAACGTAGCTTGCAAAAAGGCACGAACTTTTCGGATTAACACAGAGCCGAATTTTTATATTTTGTTTTTAACTTCTCTCTTTTTAAAAGCCAAATTAAAAATTTGACGGACTTTATAAATATACACAAACCTTTCGGTTAAGCACTTATTAGCTATGTTTTATACACCGTGTTAGGCAACGTTTTAATCCCAAACAGGGCAAGTCGTCCAAGGGTATGGACATTGATATTTTCTTTCAAGCCATCCAGAGTAAAGTTTTCCATTCTTTTTGAATTTTACTTTAGCCCAAGTCCCGTTTACCTCAGTCAATTCAGTTGATAAATATTCAAGAGCAGTAAATGTAATATTTGATTTTTTATCAGGCTTTTCATATAAATTCATCTTAATTCCTGATTCTTTTGTGATGTCAGGAAGATCGATTTCCATATTTTTTGCTAAAATCCACTTTCCTTTATATTCTCCAATATCATTATTCAAATCATTTTCCTGACAGGCAGGTAAAACTAATATGTTTTCTATTTTTAACCATCCATTATTTGAATCAGATATTGCAAATTTATACCAACAATTAGGTTCTGTTAAGACATCTAGTTTTGTTATAATTTTTCCTTTTGGATTGTCGTAAATAGCAATTGGTTCAGTCTCTTTATTTGAATAAAAACACTCAACAAAATCATTAAAAAATATTTTAGTCCTTTCTTGAGTAAAAGCACTTAAAGTAGTTAAAAGTAATAATGTTAGAATAGGTTTTCTCATATGTTGCCTAACGGTCTCGTATATGAAAAGTAGCGAATTTATAAGCACTATCGTTTCAGTTTATTACTTAGCTAAATATAAATATTTTGCTTTTATTTTATCCTAAATGCCAAATTTTATATTTAGCGGGCTTTGTAAATAAGCACAGACTTTCAAATTTAGCCTAAACTGCTCTATGTTTTTTATACATTGTTAGCCACTGGCTTTTTTATATTCCCAATGTTTCCAAATGTTTTACTTTATGATAGGTTAAAGTTGCTTTTATACATTCTTTTAATTCTTCAACAGGAATTTTTTCATTTAAATGAAATACAATTGCTCGGCTTCCTTCAAACTTAAATTTGTTATCGAAAACCAATCTAAAAGTATCAACTAATCTGCTTGTACATTTAAAATACATAGCATATTGCTCAGGTGATTTTTCTTTCCAATTTACTCTTAAAGTACTTCCGTTTTTCGCTAAAAAACTTGGCTCTCCCCATTTTAAAGTTTCTTCTAATTTTGAAATCTCTTTTATTTCTTCTGCTGTCTCTATAACCAAATCTCTCAAAAATTGCATTTTATCCCGAACAAAATCGGGATAATTAGCAAATACTGTTTCTACTCTTGGGTCTGTTTTTATTTCAAACTTTTTTATTTGCATATTTTTAGTTAGTTTTTAATGGAAACATAAAAATCTACTTCAGCATCTGATGGATTTTGAGCTTTCTCTCCAAAAATTTCAAAGTCTGCCGTATAAACTCTTTCCAAATCCATTTCAAATATTTTTGCCCAATGGTTTACAATTAAACCTTGCATTAAATCTCCTTTTGTTGAAGTTTTTATATAATTACCTCCTTTAAAGGAGTTACCAACCATTCCGTTTGGAATACTATCTAAATTTCCCACTTTACATCCCAAAATTGTTGTGTAGGGTTTTGTGTGGTCACTCTCGTATTCTGTGTATAATGAATAAATGTCATTACTTATTTTGTTAGGAATTTTAGATATTATGTTTTCGGAAATAAATTTTTGCCATAGTTCCGCAATTTCGTTAGGGGCTTGTCCGTTTTCGTTTGTTGTTCTTATCGAGATTCCGATGATGTTAAAAGATTCAATTTTTACTGTTTGCATTTTTAAATTTTTTATGATTTAATGCAAAAGTAAATTAGCCTTGTGCCAAAGGTATGTCAGGGGTGGTTTTATATTTTTCTCTGCATTTTTCAAGGTATTCTTCTAAAGTCATTTTATGAGGTTCAAAATGTTGTTTTAAAATTTCTAATTTCTCAATACAGTCAAGTCTAAATGCTCTAAAATCATTTTTAAGTTTGCAGAAAGCGATAAGTATCCAGTTTTCTTGTGTTGTATAAAGAGCAAATGGTTCTATTTCTCTTATTGTTCTATTATTTTCTAATGATAAGTAGTCAATTTTTATTACTTGGCAATTTGAAATTGTAGATTGAAGTTTAATGAGATAATTACTTGTTTTCTCATTTTTATGATTGTTACGGACTTGTAATCTATCAGTTAGTAATTCAGTTTTTTCTTTTTGATTGTATTTTAAAACTGATTTTATTTTGGTTATGGCACTCTCGTAATGCTCTGTTAACGATTGGTCTTTGTTCTTCTTAATTAATTGTTCAGCCGTAATAAGTGCATTTGCTTCTTCTTGGGTAAACATTACAGGTGGGATTATATATCCATCCATAATAGAATAACCTTTTCCTTCTTCTGTAACTATCGGGATTCCTGATTTTTCAAGAGTTCTTATATCTCGGTAAATTGTTCTGATACTAACATTATGTTTTTCCGAAATTTCCTTTGCTGTTACAATTCGTTTTGATTGTAGTTGTGTAATGATTGCAGTTAATCTCGAAATTCTTGGTTTTTCTTCCATTTTTGTCGGCTTTTTACTGCTTGTGGCTAACGTTCAGTATAATAAACGTTGACATCCCCAAGGGTGGCTATGTTTTTTATACCTTGTTGTGTGGTCGTTTTTTATTAATCAAGTATATCTTTTAGTTCTTTAATGAACTTCATTGATTCCTTTTCAATCTTTTCGGTTAAATTTCCTTTGGCATTAAAATTTGGTTCTTCAACTATTGTTTGGTCTATAATCGATAAGCTATCATCAATTGATTCTGCTAAATGGTATTTGTTCCAATCGCTACCCTTAAAAATCTTCCAATACTTTTTTCGAATGCTTTTGTTTTGACCCGATAAGCAAATCGAAAAACACACCTCTTTATGATTTAAGATGATAACGAATTTAAGTTTTTGCTTTTTTAGTTCATCTGTCGTTAGAGAAAAGTAAGAGAAATTAGGATCGCCTTGATAAACCTTTCCGAGTTTAAAAATTGTGTCATACTCTTTTTGAAAAAAGAGTCTCAATTCTTTCATATAGTTTATCAATTGATGATAATCTAAGTTGTTTTCGCATTCTTGGTTTTGAGAGTTGTTTTTCGACAGATTTACATTCTTGATTTCTCCAAGCTTAATATTCTCTATTTTTTCGAGTGGAATACAAATGTCCATTATGAATTTTTGTTCAGGGTGGATATTATGGTCATTATGATACAATTCAAAATAATCTCCATCTCTAAATTCATAACCATTTTCAATTACCCAAATACACATACTTTTCCATGCTTTTGAAATTTCTTCTGCTTTAATTTCAAAATGCCCAATGCCATAAATACCTTTCTTTAGATTATGTTGTTTAATTACTCCGTTTGTATTTATACTTTCAGAAATTGTTACACAAGTGCTAAATCTCACTTTTGAAGTTTGGGTAATATTAGGGTTGTCGTGATAAATTGTTATTGCTTTAAAATTTGAAGTATCTAATATTCTTTTTTGGTGTCCCCATTCCATCAATTTTTGAAACATACTACCTGCTTCTTCAAAGTGTCCAATATTCGATATACTAGCAAGTTTTAATTCTGGAAGTTCTTTTATCGTTATTTGTGCGTTCATTTTAGTCCATTGTTTAATATTATCAATGGAACAAATGTATTTTTCTGATGAAAAAGATTCTACACCAATCTTGCTAAGTAATTCTTTTCCCTCAGATTTAAATTTCGATGGACTAATGCCGTAGTATTTCTTAAATGCTCTTGAAAAAGAATTATCACTATTAAAACCGTATTTGTAGGCTAAGTCTTTTAAAGAAAGATTTGGTTTAACCAATAAAATTGAGGCAATGCGTTCAATCCTCTTTCTATTAATGTATTCATTTAGCCTTTCGTTTACGATAGTCGAAAATACTCTATGAAAATGGTAAGCTGAATAATGGGCTTTCTTAGATAAAAATTCGAGTGATAGGTTAGTGTCAAGATTATTTTCAATGAAATTCAAGACGTTATTTATTCGTTTGAGATATTCTCGTCTTGTTTCGTTCATTTCATTTCGGTTTTCTCAAATGCCACACAACGATTAGGCTATGAGTAGTGCGGGTTTTCAAAGCCGAAACTTTCGGTTTAGCACTGACCATAGCGAGTCTTTTTTATATTTTTTAATTTCTTCAATAAATATACAAATTGCGAGCGGAATACAATGCACAAAACTTCAAGTTTGCAACTTCGCCCGCATTACTTATAGCCATTGTTGTACAGCGTTTTCTTTTTCAAGATATTCTGAAGTTTCAAAGATTATTATCTTTTCTATTTTAGATATTTCACTTTTAATTCTTAAGTTATTTTTCTTAGCAAAATAAAAGGTGTCTCTCAACTCATTATTCCCTTTCCATATTAGCTTAATGTTTTTATTATCTAATTCTTGTTGACACAAAAAACTAGGAATTAAAGCAATCCCTTTACTTTTTTTTATGCACCTAATAATTGAATTCATATTAGGAACAATATAATTAGGCTTATTGTATTGTTTTTTATTGAAATTTAAAAGCCAAAATTGTTTTATAAATCCAGTTACGTTTGAAGAGCTATACCAAATTTGATTTTTAAATTCATTTTCTAATACGTCTAAATTGTTATTTTTAATTGCCTGTTCAATTTTTTCAGTTTCTAATTTATTGTTAGCGACAAGCCATATTTTCTGATTAAAAAAAGAAGTGTAATTAATGTTTTTATTATTATTCTTTTTTGGAGTAATAACTAAGTCTAAAAGACCCTCATCTAATTCTTTTAGCATTTGTGGATATTCTCCAAAATGTGCTATAATATCAAAATTAAAACGATTCATATTTGGTTCAAAAAAAGTTTCGAAAATTTCAGAACACATTCCTATACTAATCGTTTGCCTATTTCCTAATCCAGTTTTCTTAAAATGACGTTCTGATTTTTCTAATTTTTGTAATGAGTCTAAAATGAAATCATATAATATTATAGCTCTCTCTGTCGGAATCATATTTCTTGATGTTCTTTCAAAAAGTTTATACCCTACATATGATTCTAAAGAGTTAATATGTAAGCTGACTCCTGGTTGTGAAGAAAAGAGTTTTTTAGAAGCTTTTGTTAGATTTCCTTCCTCATAAACAGCTTTAAAAGTTCTATACCATTCTAAATTCACCATTTCTATTATTTTTATGATACAAAGGTATGATTTCTATTATTTTGATAATGAATTTGTTGCTAATATATTTGAAGAATCTAAAAAGTAAATAAAATGAAAAATATTTTAATAATAAATGGTTGGCACGCTTTTGCTGTTTCAAAAGGAGAGTTTAATGAATCTTTATCTACAATAAGTGCATTGTTTTTTAAAGATAAGAAAGGTTACACAGTTAGAATTACTGAAATAAATAATGATTATGAAGTAGATAAAGAAGTTCAAAAATTTATATGGGCTGATATTATTATTTATCACACTCCAATTTGGTGGTTTTCAATACCTTTTAAGTTCAAAAAATATTTAGATGAAGTGTTAACAGCAGGTTATAATAACGGGCTTTGGAATAGTGATGGTAGAAGTTTTGATAACCCAAAAATCAATTATGGAACAGACGGATTATTAAAAGGGAAGAGTTATATTCTTACTACTAGTTGGAATGCTCCTAAAGAAGCGTTTACAATGCCGAATGAATTTTTCAATCAATTAAGTGTTGATGAAAGTGTTCTGTCAGGATTTCATGGTATGAACAGATATTTAGGGTTGAAACTAATTAAATCCTTACAATTTCACGATGTTGAAAAAAATGCAAATATTAAAGAGGAACTCAGTAGGTATAAATCATTCCTTGAAATAAATTTCGATGTTTTTTTGTAATGCTGTACAACGGCTTCGGCTATGATTAGTACGGAAATAGGGAAGCGGAGGCTTTCCGATTAAGCACTAAGGCGAAGCATTTTGTTTGCTTTATTTTTCTTATTCAAAAGTCAAATCAAAATGATTTGATGACATTATAAAAATACACTAAACTTTGGATTAAACACCGAAACCCGTATTAATTATAGCCATTGTTGGCATTAGTATTTTTAACAGCCCATTGGAATTTCAAACTCGATAATTTTTTCAATGACTGAATCATTTTTGTCAGTCAATAATATTTTTAAAAAAATCCTACTCATTGAAACTCCACTTGGATATTCATTAACGTTTTTTATATCTTTTATATGTTTAGGCCAATATCCACCACATTCTTTTTCTACAGCTTTTTTTAATTCATTTATGTCTACTTCTATGAACTTTTCCCAATCTTCATGTTTATATGAATCCGAAACAAATGTGTTTTCTTTCACATCAAAATTCAATTTATTCCAATCTGAATAATAGTGTTTCCATTCTGTTAAGTCACAATGTGGGCCTTCGTTCATTATAGTTACACTATTTTCGTGGCGTTGGAAAATCTCATTTTTTTTAAATTTTGATTGCTTGATTTTTATTTTTTTTCCTTCTGGGGTTTCTCCAAGTTCTAAATAAATCTTTGCAGTATCATTTTGAGTTTTTTTAAGTTCTCCATTTTCGTCCCAAACCTCTAATTCCATTAGTAAGGAAAAATCTTGAAATTTGATTTCGATTCTTTTACTCAATCGATTTGATGTCAAAAAACCATTAAAAACATAACCTTTATGATTACCATCGATTTCTTGAATTTCAACCCATTTTCCGCTTATATTTTCATTTCCGTCCTTGATTGTTAATTCGATTTCGGTTTCTTTTAAAATGTCAACTCTTGTTCCATATTCCAGTTTTCCAATTCTTTCAGAACCTGTATTGGGTTTTTCTCTTACAATTAATCCATTATCAGCATTAACATACTGAATTTGTTGTCCAAAAATGTAATTGGTCAAAATCAATAGTAAAATGGTAATTGCGTTTTTCATATTAATGCCAACGGTGAATATATAGGTCGTGCGCCGCGGAAATTCAAAGAATTTCTGGTGGAGCACGAGCGTATATCTTTTTGTTTAGCGCTAAAATAACTCAAAAAGCGGTAAATCAAAATGATATACGTGGAAAGCCAAAAAGAAACCAAGCATTAGTTCAAAACAACTAAACAGCATGAACCTATATAGTGTTGTAAAATGTTTTTTCTATTCTCAAATTCAGGGTTAAGAGATTCTAAAAAAAGTTTAAGCTGATTATTTGTAATTCTAATAGTTTGGTCTACAATATTAAGTCTATCTTTTTTAATGTTTTTTAACTCAAAATCAATGAGAACTTTGGGTGGTAAATCATCAAATAAATCACGAGCTACTTCACTCGTCATAACATAAAAATTATGACCATAATACTTTTCAAAATCCTCTATTTTTTTATCAAGATAAATTCCACGATGGGTATTAAGATGTCTATGATCTATTAAATTTTTGAATACATTGAAATAGTTCTCTATTACCTGAAGACATGGTGTTTTGTGATCAAGTTTCTTATTTAAATTTTTCCAATTACAATCTTTTGGAGGGATCCTTAAATAGTAAACTTTATTTACCATTAATTTCATTATTTCAGATATAGTATGAACTTTATGTAGTAAAGCTTCTGTATGATATTTGAAGTATGTGGTCTCACTAATCTCATTCTCGTAGTAGAATTTTCTTAAAGGGAAGCGTCTCAAATAAATTTTTATATGTTGTATTTGCTCAAAAACTCCTCTTAATTCTGAATTAATTTTACTTATATCAGAAATATATCTTTCAAACTCATTTAGTAGGTGATAGTTGTTTTCTCCAAACTTATACCCATCTCGTTTATCAAAATCTTTGAGGATTCTCATATTTGTTTTGATTAGATTGGCTGTAAATTCATTATCACTGTAACTTAGTTTTTCCATCTAATGCTCAAATATTTTACAACGTTAAATATATGGTATTTAGGGCATAGGGCAAGCGATTATTTTCGATTAATCACTAAGCCAAACTTTTGCATTTTGATTTATCTTTTTCATTATAAAGCCAAATCAAAAGATTTGGCGACATAGCAAACAAACACAGCCTTTTCGTACCAACTTAAAACGCCCTATTTGCTATATATAGTGTTAGCCATTGTTTTTTATTTTTAATTTATCAAACAGGTCATAATTTTTTGCTGTTGTTTCTGTTTTCGTGATGCGAATTCAGTCTCTAAAATATCAAAGACCTTAATTTTCTGAATTGGACTTTCAATTATCTGCACCAAAGTTTCTTCGGTCGTCATAACAGTAAATCCAATTGATGCCCCAAATCCAAGAGGGTCGTTTTCACATTTAGCATTTTCGATCACAATTTTGTCGCCATTTGTCAAGTAAAGTTCAAAAGTTCCTTTTGAGTTAATTAAACTATCAGAAAGCATAATTCTTGATGCCGCGTTTAAAAACAATCTATAATTAAGGGAGTCGTTATGGTCAAGCTTTTTCTGAATAAGTAGACTGTAAAAGTCCTTCGAATTCACCACTCCACCTTTTGTCTCTATTCCTGTTTTCTTGTCTTTCGTTCCACTTACGAGACCACAACCTTGTCCGAATGACTTTATGCTCAATAATGTCAAAATTGTGAATACTAATATCTGTCTCATTTAGTCTTTTTTAATAATGGCTAACGTCTAGGCTATGGTTAGTACGGGAATTAAAAGTAGTGAACTTTCGATTAAGCACTGAGCCAAAACTTTTTATTTTGTTTTATCTTTTTCTTTATAAAGCCAAATCAAAAAGATTTGGCGGACTTCGTTTTAAGTTATAAACTTTGGGTTAAGCACTAAAACCCGTATTAATTATAGCCCTTGTTAGCTGTAGTATTTATTTCCATACATTTCCTTGAATATTTTCTATTTCTTTTAGTCCTGAATTAATGTATTCATCATTATTAGTTAGCTTGTAGTACGATGTTTTTTTCATTTGTTTTTTAAATAAATACTCCCAAACTTGCTTATTGTAATTTTCCTTTTTTGATAGCCCAAACTTAACTCCTTCAAGAATTAATAATGATAAAACTGAAACTTTCCAGTCTGTCAATAGACCCAAAGCAATAGAGATAATAGGAATAATAATTACTGTAGTTACAATATCGATGGACTTAGTAATTTTCTTTGTTTTTGGTAAAATCAATTGTAAATCAGACTTTCCTTTTTGTTCTATTTCATCATACTTCTTTTCTACACTTTCAATTTCATTCAATCTGTTGTCAAAATATGTTTTGCTAAAATCCTTGAATTTTATAATTACATTTTCCTTTGCAGATTCTACTTTTGAGTGATTATACCTTTCGTCAGTAAAAGTTACAATCAAATTTTTAATTTCTTCTTTGTCAGTTGAATGCAATTGAGCTTGATTAATAAAGCTAAAAACATCTCTTCCTCTATGTTTAAATTCAGACGTTCTTCTCTTTATGAAACTGAAAAAATTTTCGTAATCAATATCATCTTTTTCGTCAGATAAAGGGTTATGTATAGCGAATAATTGTGAAGGTAATATTGTTGCTGGTATAGCAATACTAGTGTCGTCAGATAAAATTTTATTTAAGCCTCTATCAGTTGTTAAGTAAAATGATTTAACCTCTGAATAATTAAAATTGTTATTACCACGTCTCTTATTTACATAAAGTACGTTATACGAATCAACTCCTGCTTGTTTAGAAGAATATCGATATGATGTTATTTTTTTTCTTTCAGAAATCAATTTTTTAGCATATAAATTAATTTCATATGGCTCTAGTTTTATACTATGATTAGCCTGTTCTATATTAAGGTCTTTACATAGTTTTTTGAATCTTGATTTCATTTCTAGTCCATATTGTTCGGGGCTATTTGCGATTTTAGAATTTTTCAGTCTGCTGTATTGTACTATAAAATCATCGTTGAAAAAATGTGGTGCATCAGCTACAAGTTCCTGAATAATTTCAATTTTTTTTGTTTGTTCAGCCTTTGATATTTTATTAATACTTGATTCTAATGTATTATTGAGTTCTTGAAAGGTTCTTAAAGTATATTCAAACTTAACGCCTTGTTTTATGCAAGAATTAATTAACTTTAAAATAGTCTCTTTTCTTTCAACACCTCCAACACCAAGCATTCTGAATATTATGTTTGTGTCAAGAATATAACTTTTGTCTGTATATAGTTTATCAGAAAATTGTTTTACTCCTTTTCCAGAGGTCAAAATTGCAAACTCTATTGCTTTTACGAATTGGTTATATAATCGTCTGTTTTTTTGAGGGTCATCAAATTCAAGAAACTCATTAAATATATTTAATTGATTTTGTGTAAAATTCTCTTTGATTACATCAGGTACTAGAGTTTCAATATTTGTTGGATTGAAAGCATAGATATTTTCGTAAATTGACTGGTATAGAATTTTTATGATGACATCTTTTAATTCTATATCATACCCTTTGGAGTTTATAAAACTTTCGATTGATGGCTCAATTGAAAACTCTGAAATATTTTTTTCTACTTCAATAAATTTTTCTGGAGTAAGTTTTACTAACGGTTCATCGTCTGTATTAGTCAAAATAAATGAACGTGAATTAGCTATAAGTCCGTCAAAAAAATCTCTTTCAATAGGTTCTTTACTTTTAGTAATTGTTGCACTAAAAAGTTCATTTGCTTTAAGGTCTTCATTACTATTTTCATATAATATTTCGAATATAATTGAAAGAACAACTCTTTTAAAATCTTGATTATCTCTGTCTTGAATTAGACAAGCTAATCTTAGTAAGTTTATATTTTTATTCATTCAGTTTATATTACAGCTAACGGTTAGTATAAGAAATCGTAGGGTAGGTGATTGGCACTGCATTTCGATTTGACACTAAGCCAAATATAATATTTTGCTTTTATCTTCAAGATTGAAACGCCAAATTTATATTTGGCGACCTAGCAGAAAATCTATAGTCTTTGTTCAAGACACTTAACCCTCCCTATGTTTTTTATACCTTAGTTATAGGCTTTTTCTTTTTTCTATCCAATTAATGTATCTATTAGAAAAACCTTTATAGTTTTCATTTTCTGATTTTGAAAAATCTCTTGCTAAAGGCAAAATTGTATCATAAATATCTTCAAAATCTATAGTCTTATCTTGAGTTGAATTCCATTCACTTTTACTCCACGGACCGATCGGTGTATTGGACATCATCTCGCACATCGCTGTAAATCTTAAATTTTGGTTTTCTGATTTAAGTCCAGCCAATAAGATTTGAACTCGATCTTTAGTTCGTTTACTAAAATCTCCTCTGCCAATTGCATGTGTAATTCGGATTTTAGTATCAATTGTTCCTGAGTGATATTTCTCCATCAATTTATCAAGTGCTTTATCTCCAACAATGCTCAGTGCCCAAGTAGCTCTATCAGCAATAGGTGCAAATTCGTCAAATAATGAGTGATAAATATCGTCAATAAAAACTCCTTTAATGTTTGAAAGAGAAATAGAAAACTTATCAATCAAATGAAATATCGCAAAAAAACGATTATTAGAATTATTGTCTTTTAAAAGGTCAAATAAGAGATGGAAAATTTCTGCATTAAGTAATTCTACTTTTGCATTAGATATTGCCTTGTGCTTGGCTTCATCTGACCCATTTATTAATATTTCTTTTAACTCTTCTAAAGTCATATTTTATGATTGCCTATAACGGTGAATATATGCATTCGTGCGAGCGGAAATTCAGGGAATTTCTGGTGTAGCACGAGTGCATATATTTTTGTTAGACGCTAACTTAATTCAAACCAGCGACTAATCAAAATTATATGCACGGCTTAGCAAAAAGAAACCATACATTAGCTCAAAAAGATTACTTCGCATGATGCATATATAGTGTTGTAGCACGTTATTTTCTCAATGCTTTTATTACTCTATATATCACATATCCAATAATCAAAATATTTACAATATGCCAAACATAAACTCCTAAGTAATTTAGCTTTTGAAAAGTTGTCATACTTTCTAAACTCCAATAAGGTCCTTTACTTTCATCGTAGAAGTCATCGTAATTCATTAGTAAAAGTCCTAAAAAGACATAAACCGATAAATCAATTATAATAAATCCGACTCCAAGTAAAATATTTTTGAGACTAAATATTTTTTTTGTCATTTTAAGCATTGTATTTAGAAAATCATTAAAGTCTAAAGTCCTTAATTTAAAGGTTCTGCTACGTCAGTTTCAGTTTGATAATAAACTGTATAATTATTTCTGGTTGTTTTTCCAATATCAGATTTGAAAGCTTGATTTATTGAATCAATTATTGTTTCATCAAATTCCCCAGCATTGTTAACGGCTTCCCAATATTCAGGAAAGTCAATAGCAATAGTGTTATTGTCAAAAACTTTTAAAGTGTTATGATTATATCCAGATATAAAAAGACTCCCATTAGTTGCATCTATGTAGAATAAGAGCTGATTTTCGTTAATTAACTGTTCATTATGTATTTTTCTTAACACATAAATTATATCATTAATTATTTCTGCTTCTAGAGTGGATTTTGATTGAAATGATAATAGTTTGAATCCTGTTTCTTTCTTTTCCGTCAAAATATATTTCATATCAGACTTTATATCTTTTTTACAAGATAGAAATGCTAAGGTAAAAGTGGATAAGATAATATTTTTTAACATTTTTTGCGCTTGTACATAACGTCTCGTGTAACAGGCGTAGCATCCCGTAGGGTGCTATGATTTGTTACACATTGTTATCGGTTTTTTTCTTCCTCAATTTGCTTTTTTACTCTTTCGAGATTTTGCTTAGTATAATCATCGTAGGGCTTAAGTACTTCAAAATCTTGAAGCGTATTTTCTGCCCTTGAATATTGCTTTAGTTTAATTAATGCCGTTATTTTTTGATTTACATATGCGGTTTCTGGATTAGTTGACATTTTTTCTTCTGCTATTTTGATAAATTCTTCTATTGTACTTTCGTACAGGTTTTTATCTCCCTTTTCAAGATAAATGTCGGCTTTCTTTAGCATTTGAAATTCATCTAATCCACTTTCAAAGGCAAGGTCAATGTATTCAATAGCTTTAGAGAAATTTTTAAGTCCTACATATGCAGTTGATATCCAATTATAAATATTTGGTGTATCGTCAATTCTCCCTGTTTTGTGTTCTTTTAGTTTAAAGGCTTTATTAAGGTGATTAATTGCGTCATTAAATCTGTTATTCACAATTAGCATTCTTCCGAGAGAGAAATGATACCTGTAATTATTCTTTAAATTATTTGGTTCAAGTTCTATTAATTTTAATGTGTATTTCTCTATAAGGTTACATAGAGATGATTCCCCTGTTAGTTCACTTATTTTGAACGCTTCTTTTGTTAATTCATCTAAGTATAAATCCGGTTCGGCAAATGTTAGTTTTTGGAGTAAATTGAGTTTAGTTACAAAGTTTTTAATATTCCACGAATTAGTTTTATCTAATTCTATCATTCGGAATGAGGAGCGTATCGAAGCGTCATAGTCACAAATAGAGTATTGCATAGTTGAAAGGTCTGCCCAACCATCAACATTGTTAGGATAAGAATCTAAGAGTTTTTTATAGTTGGCAATTGCATCTAATTCAGCTCCTTCTTTGTGATAAAATTCATTTGCTATTTGATATAACTCTTTCTCTGTCATTTTTAATTTTCAATTACCGATAACGGTCTTGTGTATGAAACGTAGCGTGTAAAAAGACGCTAACTTTTCGGATAAACACAGAGCCGAATTTTTAAATTTTTCTTTTTATCTTAATATTCTCAAAAAGCCAAATTTAAAAATTTGGCGATCTTAATAAATAAGCAAAAACCTATCAAAAAGCCTGTAATAGCTATGTTTTATACACGTTGTTAGCCACAGTACTTATTTCGATTTTGTCGCTTTATATCCTACACTTGTTAATTCTCCTTCTTTATCGAATAGTTCCATATTCAGGTTTTTGTCAATTCGATAAAATTCTCCGTCTTTACTTCCTTTCACGTAATAATCTGAACCTTTTTTAATAAGATTTTCGATTTTTTTATCAAGGTCATCTTTAATTATTACTCCAATATATTCATTTCCTTTTTTATATATCTCGTAAGGATAACTTTCGTTAACTATAGAATTTGAGATTGTCCATTTTCCGAACAATTCATAATCGGTTTTCAGTTTGCTGTAACTTGAAACCTCTGAAGAAGTCGGCTTTTCATCCACAATTGGTTTGTCCGAAATTGCATCGCTGAAAATTTTGTTGAAAGTTTTGGTAACTTCTGTTTCTTTTCCTTTCGAGCTAACATAAGCCATTCCCAATTGTTCTAATTCTCCAATTAAAACGCCTTTCTTTAGCAATAATTTTGAATCGGGATTTTGCTTAAATTCTCTAACTTTCTCAAGCCATTCGCTATATTTTCCGCCTTTCCCAAATCCGAATTTTTTAAAGTTCGCATCGTTTTTAAATCCGCTTAATTCTCCGTACAAACTTTTAAATTCCGTAAATGCTTTTTCGATTTTTTCGGTTTCGTCAATCTTTTCGACTTTCTCGATTTTGATTGGTTCTTCTTTTTTTGTTTCCGTTTTGCACGCAGTAAATGAGATGATAATAATGACTGCAAATAATAATGTTCTGTTCATAGATGATGGTCGTTTCGTATTGTGGCTAACGGTAAATATATACATTCGTACGTGTAGGAGTTCAAGGAACTTCAGTTTGGCACGAGTGTATACCTTTTTGTTTATTGCTAATTTAAACTATTATGTAATAAATCAAAATTGTATGCGCGGCTTAGAAAAAATAAACCACATTGTCCCTTAGACAACCACACTTCGCATGATGTATATATAGTGTTGTAGCCAGTTATTTTTTCATGGTAAGAGAAGGGAAAACGAAGAGAATAGTTTCTTTATTTAAATCAATAATATCAATAGTATTTTCCATTATTCGAAGCTTTAGTTTGTTGTTATTTAAATTATTATGTCGTATTTTCTCTTCGATTAAAGTTATCCAATTCATAATATGATTGGCCTGCATTACAATTTGAATATTATATCCGCTTGTAACTTTGCCGATTCCTGGGCTTAAGTATGTTTTCCCATTAAGTTTAATAAACCCTGAAGAAACGCCAGAATCCCATAATAATTCTCTATCTTTTGTATTAAAATTTCCTTCAATTTCTGGTAAATCAGGAGCAATAAATTTTTCAAGTAAATAAGGGAAGTTTCTTTCAAGTATCTCTAGCCATTTTAAGTTGCTAAATGAATCTTTATGTTTATCAAGACCGAGAAAAACAATTATATCATCTTCGATATAAGCAAACATTAATAAATCTCCTCTTTTGGCAAAATGAGAATCTTTATCAGGTTTTATAGATAAATGAAAATGAAATATATTCCATTCACTGCTTAGATGGTCTAATTGTTTAGACTGTATTATTCTTTTGGATTGAAAGTAATTTATGTTTTCACCACTCCTAGCATCGTCTATAATTGTGAGTATTTCCTTCTTTTTATGATGGTTATCAATTATTTTTTCGAATTGAGGAACAATAAGAATTTTTCTTTTCTTTAATTCTAATATTTTTGACTTTAGGTTTAAAAAATCTATAAGCGTCTTATATGCATTTTGTTTATTTGAGATTTTAATTCCAGAGTTTTCTAGAATTTCGAATATTTCGTTTTTAAGATCAGAGTGAAAGTTAAAATTTGCCATCGATTTAATTGGCTACAACGGTCTAGTGTATGAAACGTAGCGTGCAATAAGACACTAACTTTTCGGATAAACATAGAGCCGAATTTTTATATTTTGTTTTTAACTTTTCATTATTTAAAACCCAAATTAAAAATTTGGCGGACTTTCTAAATATACACAAACCTTTCAGCTTAGAACTTATTAGCTATGTTTTATACACCTTGTTGGCAGTAGTTTTTTATTTTTCATTAATAAAAATCATAGTATATACTCCATTCTTCAGTTTTTTTGTTTTTTGCAAACATTAAACTTCCGCTATCTACTACATTTAAATTAGCTTTTCCGTCTGATGAGATTTGAAAAACAAATTCAAAACCTTCGCCAAATCCATCAGAATCACCTATTCCAGGTTGGCAAAAAGAAGGATAACCACCTATTTTATGTTCGTAAGTGTGTTCAGTTATATCATAATAACTATTAATAATCCCTTCATTTTCTAATTTAATTATTTCATCTTCCATTTCTCCTGATAGACCGCCTCCATCCCAAATCGGGAAATCTTTTTCAACAAGTTCAGATTTTAAAGGAAATGGTTTTAAGAAGGATTCAGGGTTCTTTAAATCTTTAATTTTTATTCCATCTAGCGTTTTATATTCTCTCACTAACCAATTATCTCCCATTTTTTCAAGGCATTCTGGAAATTCCTTAGATATAAATACAGTAATTAATTTTGTGTCATTTATATTTTCATGAATTACAGGAAGGTTTTGGATATAGAATTGTCCAAGAGGAATCATTAAATCACCATTTTTATCAGTCGGTATATCTTCGTTTTCATAAAAAGCAAAAACTCGTCCAATCCAACTCTCCTCAATCGTATTTTCAGGTCTAAATCCACCAGTAGTAAATTTCGTTACAGGCTTTGATATTTTGTTTTGAATTTCCTCTATTGTCATTTTTTTTGTAATTACTGCCAACGGTGAGTATAAGAAACGTAGGGCAGAGGGTTAGCTCTAACTCTAGGTTTATAACTAAGTCAAATATAATGTTTTGTGTTTATCTTCAATAATTGAAACACCAAATTTTATATTTGGCGACCTCATAAGAAAACCCAAACCTTTGATAAAATACTTAAACAGCCCTATGTTTTTTATATATTGTTGGCGGTAGTTTTTATTCCGCACTTTGAATTGGTGTGCAAATTTCTATTATAAATCCGTTCAAATCTCGTAGATAACCCACTTTTTGTCCCCAAGGTTTTGTTACTGTTTCTTCCAAGAGTTCAGCTCCACTTTTAATTGCACTTTCCATTACTTTCTCAACTTCTGAAGTCGTAAATGCTAATTCAATTCCAAATGGTTTTTCATTTAATTTACTCTCTGTAAATCCTTTTTTAAAGTTAGAATTACCAAGTTCAATATTAGCAAATGCGATTGTAGTAGTTCCCGAAATTATTTCTCCATAATCGTTTTCTGGCGTCAAGAACTTTTGCTCAAATTCAAATGCTTTTTTGTAGAATTTCATTGTTCTTGGTACGTCCGAAACGTAAAGAATTGTGTATGCGTATTGAATATCCATTTTTAATATTTTAGGTTGTTGAATTTTAGCGATTTTTTTTCTGTGCTTTTATCTTTGTTTTAACAAGAAGTTAGTAAGATTAGACTAATTGATAAAATCCAGATTTTCATATCGTTGATTTTCTCACAAAGTTAATCGACTAAACAAAGTCTGCTTTGTAAAAAAACGACATTACCTAAAACAACTGGGATTTTCGCCTGAAATACGTTTGAATTCATAAGTCATATGAGAATGGTCAAAAAAACCCATATCGAATGCTATTTCTAAAAGGCTAGTTTCTGTTGAAGTTGCTATTGATTTTTTTGCATTTTTGAACCGTACAATATTTGAAAATTCCTTGACTGTTAAACCAATATAACTTTTGAAACGTCTTTCCAATTGTCTTAAACTTATATGATGCGATTTTGCTAAATCTCGAACATTTACAACTCCATTAAATGACCTTATGTTTTGTACTACTGATAAAATCATTTGGTCTTGTCTTTCGTAATTTTCTTTAATAGATGTTTCTATGAAACTTTCGAGAAAGTTAACCTTACTCATTATCGTCTCTAAGTCTCCCAGTTGATTTAAAATATCTAAGTCTTTTACAGGAAATATTTGCGATAATTCAATCCGTAAGTTTTTGGTTTGGTCAAGCGGTATCTTTGATAAACAACCAAAATTTTCGATTTTAAAACGAATTCCGATTAAATCCGTTTCATTGGTAGTTTCCAGAAGTTGATAGCTCGACATAACTCCCGATAAAAAACTTTTATTACGTTTAAGGTCAAAAATCAAGTCAGTGCAAGTATCAGGTAAAACTTTGAATTTATCCCTCGATTTATTAGATGAAAATGTCCAGAAAGAGTCAATTACATTATCAAGTCTTCTTGATGGTTTTATTTCTTGGTACATTGTTCTTTAAATTACCGCCAACGGTGAATATATGCATTCGTGCGAGAAGAAATTCAGGGAATTTCGGGTTTAGCACGAGCGCTGTTTGTATTCGTTATTACGAATATATCACTTTCTCGTAATCACGCAATGCAAACAGTGCGTTAAAGTAGATATTCCCGTCCTCAGAGTTAAACCACTAACTTCGAATGATGTATATATAGTGTTGTACACTGGCTATATTACTAGCACGATCCTTTTTTTCTCATTTATTACAGTAATCATTAAAATATTTTGAGCTCTAGGTATTACAATTCGATTTTTACCTTTTTTAAGATATAATTCTTTTAAAGTTTTATTTTTCCCATCATCAAAATTCTCAATAATGATTTCTATTTTTTGATTATTTAGCGATTTTAAAGATACTTCAAATTCTTTTTTCGAAGTCTTAGTTTTAGTTAAGTCTATCGTTGGTATTTCATCAATTATTACATTTGACTCTGTTTTTATTAACAGGATACCTAAACCACACTTTTGAGGATAAAATCCATCATTTTCACACATTGAATTAGTAATATCAAAACTGTTAGAATCTATTTTGTCAAGAATGTCATCCCTATTAGCAGTAAAATTTGATAGAAAATAGCCATCAAAAATTGTAGTTAACTTAAATTTAGTTTTGACATCAAGATATTTCCTGTCACATTTTATTAGTCTTAAAATAGAATCCTTTCGTTGTTTAGACTCAAGATTTTTAACACTTTTTATCCAATCTTGTGATAAATCATAATTATTTAATAAATCACAAATATTTTGAGAAAATAAGTTAGGATAGAATAATAAAACTAATAAGAGTGTTAGTTTATGTATCATTTTTTAAGCTTGTGTACAACGTTCAGTATAAGAAACGTAGGGCAGGTGATAAGCGATACGTTTCGGTTTGGTACTAAGCCAAATATAAATATTTTGCTTTTATCATTTTTTTTAAACGCCAAATTTTATATTTGGCGACTTTGGAAATAAGCAGAGACCTTTTGATTAAACCCAAAAGCCTTATGTTTTTTATACACTGTTACCATTAGTTATCCCACTTAATTTTTTCGCTTTCAAATGTTTTTGAATAACCCGTTCCCAGCATATGCCAACCTGTACTAGCCTTGTTTTTATTTTGTTTTACCACACTTTCTTCCACCAATTCTAATTCATAATGCTGGTCAAATATATCTGGTTTCATAGCAACATTGGTCATTTCCAATGATTGTCTAACACTTGGATATAATATTGCATCAATTTCTCCATCCTGTAATTCCCAGAAAATTCGATTAGCATAATATGAACTCAAAAAATAGTCGAAATGATTTGCATCGTCAACTTCTTTGCTAAAACAATCTGCGACGAATTGAATAATTATATCTAATTGTTTCTGTATTTCCTCGTCATATTGGTGTCGTTGTTGATTATAGTGAATTTTCGCTTTTGTTGAAACTTCATTGTGAACTATGCCGTCTTTTGTCGAGTTTTTAAAAATTGGTGATACTGTAATTGGATGGTTAGATTTTAATTTCCAAGTTGAAACTGTAATTAAATCTCCAATATCTGGTCTCATTTCCGAAAGTGCTGTTAATGGATCAAACGTTGCGTATAAAACACTTTCATTTGGCGAATTAGCTCGACCATATTTTTGCACGAATTTTTTTGGCGGGTATTTTAAAAATGATATTTCTTCAATCCGCTTATTTTCTCCACCAAATAAGCGTTTATTTATAGATACTCTTTGTAATTTTTGAATTCGTGTTTTGTAGGTAAGTCCACTGATCAGGGTTATATTAGAAAGATAACTTTTAATAAATTCAACTTCTCTTTCCGCAATAGAATTCTTTTTTAAAAAGTTTCGTAACGGCTCAAGCTGAGATTTTAAAACTTGATTTCCTTCCATTCGCAATGTTTTTTCAAATTAATGGTAACGTTAAATATATGGCAAGTTGGGCGGAAAATAAGCGATTACTTTCGGTTTAGCCACAAGCCAAATCTTTTGTATTTTGTTTTAATTTTTCTTCTTTAATACCAAATCAAAAGATTTGGTGACTTTGCAAATAGACAACAACATTTCGGTTAAACACTAATCGCCCTATTTGCTATATATAGTGTTAGCGATTCGGTTATTCTATTTTAATTTTTCCACTTTCTAAATCATCAAAGAATTTTTCGGGATTGGTCAGAAAACGGTAACAATTGGAAATTTTAATAATCTTTTTCACTTCCTCTATTTGTGGTTCAGAAAGATTTCCTTTAACGTCCATTAACAGCCAATCATTATCCCTAGCAAGTAAAATCATATTTTTAAGAAAAGTGAGTTCATTTTCTCTCAGGTCTGCTCGAAAATTCAGTTCTTCTATTTTTCCATTTTCTTCGTTCAAACTAAGGTTTGCATCATTGTCAACTTTATCAGAATATGTTTTCCAATTGAAACTAAATTCATCGTTACCCCAATCAGCTCGATTAACATAATTATCAATTCTAGCTACTAGTTTTGATATATCAATTTCAATTTTGCTCCACCAATCTTGAGTTAAAGCATCAGTAAATATGTCCAATTCGTTTATTGTTCCTTCTTTACTTTTATTATAATGCTCTTTCCTTTCCTCATAATCTACTTTAAGCATATCAGGAATTTTTCCATACTTTTCCAATATGGATTTTCTCGGTATTGCCGTTAAATTAAATTGATAAATCGCCATTAATATTTTTTTTCACTGATCGCTAACGATTAATGTAAACGTCTGTGCGTGGTGGAGGTCAGCGACCTCTTGTAAAGCACAAGGCGTTACATTTTTAGTATTTTTAAATTATGAGTTAAAATAATAAAATTTGTAACGCCGACTTCGCAAACACACAACTTCCTCAATCCAAAACACAGAAAAGCATTGCGTTTACATATTGTTAGCAAATGTTATCTTTTTATGAACATTCTACTTTCTTGACCAGATGTAAATTTACTTTCCATAGTGATTTTTGTTATAGGTGTTTCTAAAGGAAAACTTATTTCATCACAAAAAGCACCTCGATGCCAAAATCCACAATCTGTAAACTTAAAAATTCCACTAAACCTATCACAGGTTACTTCCCACGTCATATTATATGTCTCACCGTCAAAAGTGTAAACTCCTGTGCCATTAGAAAACATTTCTAAATCAGTAGATTCAGAATTAGGATCAGATGGTCTCACTACCCAATTACCAATTATTTGTTCTTTAATATTGTTAATATCATCGCAAGGATTACCAGTAGTTATGGTAATTTCTGGGCTATACCCTACGCCTAAATTACTTATAGCATAAGCTCTAATATAATATTGTCTATTTGGAAATAGGTTATCAATAGTTTTACTAATATCACCAAAGTTTGTTCCTGCGATTTCTACTTTGTTATCGGTTTCTATATTTGGGTTTCTAGATAGGCTATAAACAAATCCTCTTTCTGTAATATTGCCAACACCATTATCTATTAAACTTGCTTCAACAGAAACCTCATCTAACCCAACACCTAAGGATTTTAAATTTATTATCTTAGGCAAAGTGGCATTTAGAATAATATCAAATTCTTTGTTTAAATCATTTAACTCATCATTGTAATTAATTATTAATTTAGTTTCTATGGGTTGTGATAAATCTAAAGATTCATCGGCTGTTAAAGTAATTTCAATTATACCGTTTTCTTTAAACGCTGAATATATACTTATCTTTTTGTTTTTGACAGAAAAAGAATAATTAGAAAATACTTCTGGAGAGATATTTTCATTTTTGAAATTCCCTACATTAGGAATAAACCCACTGCTTATTGGCGAGATATCTAGAAATGGTATTTTATTGGTAATATTTATTACCTCATTTATTGTACTAATAATATCATTTAATTTATCAAAGGATTTAAAAAAACTGTTAAAGAAGAATATATCTTTTGAATCTCTATCAGTTTGATCCAAAGTTCTACTTTCTATTGTAGAATTTAGTATTTTGGCAGAGTTATTATCAAAAACCAACAATGTATTATTAGTTTTTGAAGATTTTATTATTTTCTGAGATAAATTATTTGAAACATATTCATAGTCAATAACTTTAATGCTCTCGTTAGTCATGCCCTCACCTTCATTAAGTGCGGCTGGTATTGCATCATAAATTAATCCTAATCCTACACCCGCTAAAATAGCTCCAATACCTGTTTGTCCTAATGCAGAAGCGCCTACTACAGCAACAGCACCTATTCCTAACTGTAAAACGTTAGTGCTATATCTTCCGACTCTTGTGTTTAAGTCTGAATTATTTGTTGTTTTAAAGGAGGTATTACCTATGAATTTACTCGATATTACTTCTTCATTTTTGTTAATTATTTTTTGAAAAATTAATCTATTAGCATCTAAGAAAGTAGCTATAGCTTGTTTTTCTTCTTCATTAGAGTTTTGTATAATATCATTTAAAATTTTCAAACCTTCAGATTCTTGGTTTAAGGAATTTGGAACAAAATTATTGGAAACCATTGTTTTGAATTCATCAATCACTTCTTCTTTAGGCTTTACCAATTTTGTTTTGGAGACAATAAGGTCAAGGTTGCCTAATTCAAAATCTAAATTGTATTTACCATCAGCTATGTTAGGAATAAATAACCCTAAGGTATTATCATCAATTTTAGTTAAAATAATATTTAAGTTATCTAGTGTCGCATTATAAGTGTCTTTTAAATTTACATTATCTATTTTAATTTCTTTTAATTGAAATGTTTGGGTTTCAGAATTTTCAATAGAAATAGTAGTTTCATTTGACATTTTTATAGGAGTACCCTTATCATCATCTTTAGAAATAGTAGTTTCATTTGACATGTCTTTAGAAGTACTATTATCATCATCATCTTTACTGCATCCTAGTAAAATTAAGAAGTTTAGAATTGCAAATAATTTGATTATAGTTTTCATTATTTTTAGGTTTTTAATTTTGCTAACGGTTAGTATAAGAATCGTAGGGCAGTTGATAAGCAATTTCGTTTCGGTTTATTACTTAGCTAAATATAAATATTTTGCTTTTATTTTTTCTATTATAAATGCCAAATTTTATATTTAGCGGACATGGTAAATAAATACAAAAATTTGGAGTTAGCACAAAAGCCCTATGTTTTTTATACATTGTTAGCTTTTCGGTTTTATGCTCTATAGTTTTTATTCGTTCCCCAGTAAATTTTGTCTTTATCAAATACTATTGACCAACTCAAGTCTTCATTAAACAAAGTTAATTGATCGTTGTAATAATTGAAACTATCAAAATACTTAATAAAAATTTTCCAGGGAACTACCATTCCTGTATTAGGTTGCCAAGACAGAAAGCAGTTTTCATTGAACGGAATAGCTCTTCTGTATAGCCATTTTCTAATATAGGACTCTTTTCCTTCAAAATATTCAATTGTTTCTATAAATCTAAAAAGTCCATTTTGAAAAGGATAATCTTTATGTAATTGTATTTTTGAAACGTGATTCCAAATAAAATTAGCTCCTTTCTCACTCAGTGGTTTTAACTGATTAAGATGAATATTTGGTAAAACATCATACTTTTCTTCTGTAAATCTCCACTTCATTGAAAACTTCTCGATAGGTATTATTTCATTTGTAAAATCACTCAAATTTTTCATATCAATAATTCTTCTTTTATAAATTTTATAGATTCTTGATAATAATCATTACCATCCCAATTTCCAATTTCGATTCCAGTTTTCTCATTGTAAAGACAAATAACAGCGCATAAAGGTTCTAGTTGTATTCCAAAAGACTTTTCTCCATTATCGTATATTGCGTAACTATCTTCACTTTGTACTTCTCCCCAAGTTGTTTTCTCATTTACTTCAATAGCTTGATAGAATTTCAAGTATTTAAAAATTTCTGGTTCAGTTTTTTCCAAAATTTCATATAGTTCATTTCCGAAAAGAATATATCGTTTTTTTACGTCTATAAATTTTTCTTCAATATACTTTTGACTAGTATTTAAAAGAGAGTGTGGCATTATTTAGAAATTTTCATTTTACTGAGTGGTAATTAACTGAAAGCTAACGTTAAATATATGGCAAGTAGGGCAGAAAACAAGCAATTATTTTCGGTTTAGCACAAGCCAAATCTTTTTATTTTGTTTTAATTTTTCTCTTTAATACCAAATCAAAAGATTTGGCGACTTTGCAAATAGACAACTACCTTTCGGTTAAACATTAATTGCCCAATTTGCTATATATGATGTTAGGGCTAGTTAGCTATTTAGTTCTGTTTTCAGTTCTCTACATTTATTGAAATTTCGATATACTTGGTGTATTAGTGAATTAGGATACTTGCTTTCTACTAAATCTTTTGATTTTTGAATGATATCTTTAATATTTGTTTTAAAACTATCGTTTAAAATCGTATTAAAATCAAAAGCAGGATTTAAAATTTGTTCTTTCGAAATAGAATTTAGAACCATATGCAGTATGAATCTATTAGAATGGATGTAATGGCTTTTATCCCTTCCAGATGAAGTTTTTTGAAGATCAAGTAAAATTGTATTTACAAGTCTGAATATTTTTATTGTTCTAATTATCTCAAAAGACCGTGTCTCACTATTAAATAAGTCAATATACGGTCTTTTAGATATATCATCCCATAGTTTACCTATTTCTCGTTTTGCTTGAACAGCAAGACTAACATCGGAATTAAAACAAGCCAATGAAATTGTAGCTTCTTCTATAGTATAATTTTCATCATCCAAAACCACATTTAAATCTGTTCTTTTAAAATGATATGTTATTCCTTCTAAAGCTAATTCTGTTTTTATTCTATCTTGCTGTGGATCTAAAGAAACAAAATCTTTTTTGTCAATTTTATTTTGAGTGTTAGAAGCTTTTGTAATTCTCGTACCGAACCCATCTGGACAATTCTCTAATGAGATTATCTTTATAAACGCATTAGTATTATCTACATTTTCAATTCCTTGTTCAAAAGAAGAACCAATACTTCCAACAGTTTGAGCTCCATTAACTATTTTAAAATCTTTAGCAACAAAATATCCAGAATTCCGATCTCTACCACTTAATGCTTTTTTTTCAATGGAACTGCATAAAGCTGTTATCCCGTTATTGAAATAATAAAAATGTTCAGGTTCGTTTTTAATAGTATTAATGATATCTTCATTAACATCAGAAAATCCAACAAAATCTCTAATGTTTTCAGAAAATAGTCTAGTTCTATTTTCAGCCCATAGAGAAGCTAAATTACTAGCATTAATCATTCCATAAAAAGCTTTATAAGGGTGTTCCATAAATCCCCAATTACTTAAAGCTATTTCTGCATCTATTGGATCACCTTCTAGTCCCCCAACTAAAGATTTATGAGCAGAATTCAAGGGGAATTTTTGAAAAGTAGCTAATTCAGAAGGATCATTAAGTTCGTTTAATAAATCACTTATAATGTTATTAGAACTCTCACTAATATGATCTTTTCCTGTATATGTTAATACTAATTTGAATTTTACAAGGTGATCATCTAAAGCATTTAAAATATCACTTTCTTTGTCCTTAATTTTTTTATTAAATCTATCGAATTTCAAATCAATTAGATCTCTGATACCTTTTGTGAATTTTAGAATTTCTCCAGATTCAGGTTCTCCATTTTCACTTTTTATAAATTTAGATTGGATGATCCACAAATTTTTACTTTGACTATCAAAATGAATTAAATCAATTCCATTATCATCATATCCATCTACCACATTTTTAGCACATATTTCAGGAGGCAAACCACTAAGAATTTGTAGAGTATAAGCCGTATAAGCTCTAGTTAAAAAATGATTTTCTTTGTCTTCGGTTCCTTTATTTGCTACGTCACTTAAGTCAATTAAATCAGAGTATATTTCTTTTAATCTTACTTTTATATGATTTACGTGTAATTTACTCATTTATTTGTTATTTAATTAGCCCTAACGTTAAATATATGGCATTTAGGGCAAAAAAAAGCGGTTATTTTCAGTTTAGCCACAAGCCAAATCTTTTGTATTTTGTTTTAATTTTTCTCTTTTAATACCAAATCAAAAGATTTGGTGACTTCGCAAATAGACAATAACCTTTCGGTTAAGCACTAATCGCCCTATTTGCTATATATAGTGTTGTGTTTTCGTTATTTTTTATTTCCATTTTCATCATATCCAGGAGGCCATTCTCCGTATTTAGATTTAAATTCTAAGGGAGTAGCTGGTGTACCCATATTTCCATAAAAAATAGACCTTTCTTTTTGTTCAATTATATTATTCCAAGTTTCATCATCCATTGATTTTTTTACAAAAGAAGCTAATTTTTCAGTTTTAGGATAATTTAAGCTTTCTATTTTTTTATTAATCCTCACCTTTTGTTCTGAAGTTAATTTTCTTGCTATTTTTTTCCACAAGTCCGATATTGGATTTTTAATATTCAAAATAGCCAATTTTTCCACATCCAGTTCTGTTAAATTTTTAGGAAATTCATCAGGATTAAATTCATTCATTTGATAAAACTTTTAAGTATAATTTTCTAATGAAACACAATGAACAAGACTATGTGCTGAATGGAGTGAAACGGAATTTTGCATATAGGTGGTGTTATATGCTTTTAATTTAAACTTAATAAAATGAATTGGACTAAAGAAAGTGAACCAAACAACGAAGTGCCCTATAACCATATAAAAATTGATACACCAATAGGTGAATATGTGATTGATTGGAAAGGGTGGAAAGAAAGACCTAGCTACGACATAAACCTAAAAGGTGAATGGTTAGGTGCTGAATATGATTTAGAAAGTGCAAAAAGTTTAGCTGAAAACCACTTATTAGAAATAGCAAACCAAATAAATGGATTCATAAAACAACAGTTGTCTTAATTGCATATAACGGTGAATATATACAATCGTGCGAGCTAGAGTTCGGGGAACTTTGGTGTAGCACGAGCGCATATTTTTTGTTTAGCGCTAATTTAATTCAAAATTCGATACATCAAAATAATATGCGTGGGAAACCAAATACAAACCAAGCCTTACTTCAAAACAGCTAAACAAAGCATGTTGTATATATAGTGTTAACCACTTTTTTCTTTGATTAGCCTCAATATCATATCATAGTTAGCCTCCTTATGAATAAAAAAACATTGATAAGGATTTACAACAAAGAATGATCCACAATGCTTTGATAATTCTATAGCTATTTTAATCAATATTCTATAATCAGTTTTTATTCCACTAATACTCAGAACAGGAGTATTATCATTATGTCTCTTGAGATATCTTAATGTTAGGTCTTCACAATATTCAGTTTCGTTATTTTTTATATCAAAACTATGGACTACAATTTCTTGATTATTTTCCTTTAGAGTGCTCTTATGCTCTCCTTTGATTTTTATATCAAGTTTAGCTAAGGATATAAGAACTTCTCTTATTGTAGGATATCTTGCACTATGCTCTAAATAGCTAGAATCAGGAATTTGATAATTCTCAAGAGTTCCAAAATAATTTATTATTTCTGAATTACCCTGTATTTCTGAAATTGATATAACACTATTGCTTGCTCCCATCTAAAGTTTCATCAAGTAGCGAAAAGTCTTTAAGGTCTCTGTTTTCAAACTCGAAAAAAGCTTTAAAACTTTTAGAAAACCCAAAGTGATAAATAGAAATAGAGTAAATCAAAATAAGTGTTATTAGTGGTATTTTATTTACAAAAGGTACTTCTATCCTTAAAGCTATAAGAACGCCTAATATGGCTAAAGAAAATAGAATTAAAGAAATTGTTCTAGCCCATTTCTTTCCTTTGTAAACCATAACTAAAAGCCCCACAGTCAATGAAAATCTAATTATTTGTTGGACAAGTTTTTTAGGATCAATTTCCGCCCTTACCGAATGATAAAAGAATATTGTAATTATTGAGATTAATAAAATACTAATTGATACAAGTATAGTTCTTCTCTTTCCTGTTTTGATTAATCCATCCATTTTTCGGAATTGTGGTTAATGTTAAATATATGGCAAGTTGGGCAGAAAACAAGCGATTATTTTCGAGCTAGCCATAAGCCAAATCTTTTGTATTTTGTTTTAATTTTTCTCTTTTAATACCAAATCAAAAGATTTGGCGACTTTGCAAATAGATAACAATCTTTCGATTAAATACTAATCGCCCAATTTGCTATATATAGTGTTGGCAACCGTTTTTATTCCCAACCTTTGATGTTTGAAAATGTTTCATAATCACAACCTGTTTCATATTCTAACTCTCTATTCATTCGCTTTTCATAAGCTTCTTCAGCAATATATAATAAAGGTTCAAAGTCTCCATCTTTTGGCATTTCTTTTGGGTTTTTCAAGACACTTTTAAAGTATTCTTTGCCATTAGCAATAACACAACATCTTACATAAAGAAAGTTATCGACAGAGAAATAAGAATCATCTTCTTTATATGAGTCTTCTCCAATATTTTGAGCGTTTTTTTTGGTATCCAATAGATACAGTTTGTAGCTTAGATTTTCTTGAAACTGTTTTATATCACTAACTTTTTTCTTTGATAAAAAGTCTATTGCGGGTTTCATTCTTTCTTGGTCGTCTTCTTCTGTCCAATCGATTTTTCCAATTACTTCCCAAAATAGATTGTCGTCTAACATTTTTTTAGGTTTCATAGACCGCTTTCTGTACTCCTCTCTGGCTACACGAGCTTTTTCATTGTCTATTTCTACTTCTTTTTGAAACTCTTTTTTTTCATTAATCCAACGCCATTCAAGAAAAGCTGTCTTGCCAAAGTCAGATTCCATTACACCAGTCAAAGGAAAGCCTCCTTTTAAGCCACTTCTTCCATCTCCTAATTTAAAGTCAATACTTTTTTCGAATGCTGTCATTGTCTTATTGCCAAGATATTCAAACTTACTTAAGTCATTGTATTTTGAATTATTGGTATAAAAATCAATTGAATATTGATTTGAGAAGAAAAACCTATCGCAACAAAGAACTTGATTTAGTCTTTCATCATCTAATTCTGGTTTTATCTTATCCACATAATCTAGGACACCGAGCATCATTAAATCTCCATCTATTTCTTCGAAGAATGACTTTCCAATTTTAATTACTTTAAATGCTCCAAAAAAAGCTCTTTCCAGTTCGGTTATGAATATGTCTCCTTCTTTTACAGTCATTTTTTTAATGGTTGCCAACGGTGAGTATAAGAAACGTAGGGCAGCGGGTTAGCCCTAACTCCGGGTTTATAACTAAGCCAAATATAATGTTTTGTGTTTATCTTCAATGTTGAAACACTAAATTTTATATTTGGGGACATAGCGGATTATCCCCAAACTTTTCGAATAATGTTAGACCGCCCTATGTTTTTTATACAATGTTAGCAAAAGTTATTTTATAGTATCATAGAAATACATTTCACAATTACCTTCTTTCAAATCATGTTTAACAAGTATTAGTTTTCCTTTTGATAACAAGGATGATACTTTAAACTTCTTTGTATCTAAAAAGTCAAGAGAAAAAGTAGTGTTATCTAGAAGAGTTAATGATGTAGTTAGTATATCAAGTCCTTTTTTCTGACCTTTTTTCTTTAGTGTGATTCCTCCATCTAATACTGAATTGCCAATGCTGAAAGCTTTATAACCACTTTCGCTTTTAAAATAATCTGTATTATGTTTAATCAATTTACCATCCTTATCATCTCCTAGAAATACTTTTAAATATTCGTCTTTTGTATTGTAAACACTGATAATGATCTTATCACCTAATAGACCCGCTTTTATTTTAGTCCAAACAGAGTTCGTGTTGTATTTATCTTTTTCATTCCCTAGCTCGTAGAATTCTTTCCAAATAATGCCTTGCTTATCAAATTTATATATAAATACGATAGATTTTTTTGAACTATTTGATTTTTGAATACCATAATAATAGTATTCATTTTTGTTTTTACCTTTAAAAATATTTTCAATTGGGTTTTGTTTTGCTAAAGGAAAAGAGAAATCACTTTGACTTTTAAAAAGTATTTCAAATTTATCATTCAATTGACCAGCATCATTATAAGTATAAAAACCAAGAGTTTTTTGATTTAATTCATTAGCGTCTTTATCAAATATCTTTCCAGATAGTGTGAAAGTACTTTTATCGAAAGAAATAAGTCTTGGGAGTAATGCAAATTTTGCAGGTTTATCAAGATTAATTTGTGTTTTTTGTCCATCCCATTTCCAAAAATTATAGTTTATTTTGTTAAAAACTTGAGGCCCTAATTTTATTCCGCCAAATCCATTTTTTAGCATTATTCTGTAAACAGGAGAATTTAAAATATTGAAAAACTGTCCTGTATTTATTTCAGGAATTTTTTCAGGAGAGTTTGCTAAATGAATATTATCTTTTCCATTATCATGAAATATAGTTTCGCTTCCATCATAGGAATTAAATGACCTGTAAAATTTATATGTTCCTTTGTATTCAGATAGTATTTTATATTCATTAGGGTCTATTAAAAAGCTTTTTACAAAATGCTTTTTTTTATTTCTAATGGTAGTATTTGTAGGGAAGTTATTCATACTAAATACTATATTTCCGTTTTGAGTATTAACTAAATTGAACGGACGATATTTACCTTCCGTATTAAACTCTATTTTTTTGCTTTGAGACCAAGATAGATTAACAAATAGTGTAATTAATGTTAGAAGCCTTAAATATTTCATTTTCTTAGGTTATAATTTTTGCTAACGGTGAATATATGCATTCGTGCGAGCGGAAATTCAGGGAATTTCGGGTCAAGCACGAGCACTGTTTGTATTCGTTATTACGAATATATCACTTTCTCGTAATCACGCAATGCAAACAGTGCGTTAAAGTAGATATTCCCGTCCTCAGACTTAAACCACTAACTTCGCATGATGCATATATAGTGTTAGCAGTTTTTTTCTTTAAAGATCAAATTTAGCTTTCATTCCATGGTAAGCTTCAGC
This sequence comes from uncultured Aquimarina sp., assembly GCA_947493035.1. Classification (GTDB taxonomy): domain Bacteria; phylum Bacteroidota; class Bacteroidia; order Flavobacteriales; family Flavobacteriaceae; genus Aquimarina. Next base: position 26,286 of record CANLOW010000003.1, on the reverse strand, counting down.
AACTTCAAATGCATATCTTTTTTCAGCAGTACCTCTAGAATCATCACTAATCGAAATATAGTCTTCCTCGTTAACAAATCTATCGTAGAAGTTTTTTGAAATATCCGAAAACTCATTAAAAGAATACTCACCTCTAATTTTTAAAATAAGTTGTTCTATCAAGTTCTTTTTATTTAGGAATATATACAGTCTTATTGTATCAACTAATGAAAAACAGGGCTTATCTGAATAATCAATAATTTTATCTAGCTGTACAAAATCATTGAAGAAAATAGAAACATCATTGTCTATCAAGTCTTTGATTCTAATTAGTTCTTCATTGTATTTTTCCGTAGTTATGCCCAAATCAAAACTAGTCCAAGGTGGACCAGAAACAAATAAATTTGCAACACTACCTCCTCCTACATGGGATCTATCATTACTTAAATTTGTTTTTCCGTATTTTCTCAATCCCTCATGAGAAACATAGGATCTAACTTCTAAAATATTTACTTCGTCTAATCTGTTTGCACTTATAGCACTTCCAAAAATAATTGATAGTTTGAAATCATCTTTCTTCAGGTAAATACTTTTCTTTGTGCATTTAAATCCTTTATTATTTAGAGATGTTTCAGAAAATATTTGTTGAATAGCCTTTTCTCTAACTTCTTTTTTTGTCATTTTTTGGATTACTGCTAACGGTGAATATATACATTCGTGCGTGCAGAAGTTCAAGGAACTTCGGTCGAGCAGGAGCGTATACCTTTTTGTTTATTGCTAATTTAAACTATTATGTAATAAATCAAAATTGTATACGCGGCTTAGCAAGAAAGCACCACATTTCCCTTAGACAACCACACCTCGCATGATGTATATATAGTGTTGTAAGTAGTTTTATTTAAATATGCTACTAAATTTATCAAATTCAAATGCTGGATTAATATTTAGTTCTATATATTTTTTTAAGTCTTTATGGTCTTCCTCTGCTTGCTTTCTACTATAAACCTGTGAATTAGAGTTAGCTTGTTTACATAATTCTGTAATTTGTTCTTCTGTGAATTTCTCTAGGTTTGGTTTTACTAAATAAAAGAATATAGTATCTGCATCATCATAATTTTTTGAAACTGAATACCTCCAAATTATAAATTCGGTAACTTCTCTGGTATATCCTTTAGTGTACCCAACTTGGAATAATCTTTGGTAAGCTTGGCCGCTTGCGTCCCATGGATAAATCTGTTGATAATTATTGTTAATCCATAATTTCACTTGTTCTAAATGTTGTGGGTAAGATTCACTTAAGAACCAAGCCACAGTCTTAGCACTTATATTTTTCTCAATATGTTTAGAAATCAATAAGTGGACATCTTCTCTAAAGTCTTGATATAGAAATTCATTTTCAGACAAGAAACTCACAAGAAAATTAATTGTATGCTCATTATTACGAATATTACTAAAGTACTCTTGCTCATTCTTGATTTTTTGAATACACCGTGATGTATTTCTTTTGTATAAGAAATATAAAACTCTATAATTAATCAAGCGATTATTTTCCGCATCATCATTATCTAATCGATAAATAAATTTCCATAAATCCCTAAAAATAGTTACTTCTACAGTCGGGTTTAAATTGTTTAAATATTTAGACTTTATATATTTTTCTAAACTTTCGTCGTCAATTAATAACTCTTTCTTATTTGCGATATCAATAAGTATTGTTGATAGAATTTTTTTTGAAAGAATTGGTGGTTTTAGAAACAATGATTCTAACATATTTCTAATATGAGAGGCAACAGTTTCCTTGTTAGGAGTATAAAGTTTATCGTCTTTATCAATAACAGGGTGAGCACATAGATGCCTATCATTTTTTAAAGCCTGAATATGAGCGTAATCTACATTGTCTATTAAACTAGTTCTATTTTTTATTTTCTCAATGATGTCTTTTTCCCAGTCAGGACTATTCGGGTGTGCTTGTTGAAACGTCCTAATTTCGTTTAAAATATCTTTTGCAATAGAGTCTGAATATATTTCATCCAGAACTTCAAGCTTTATTAAAATATCGTTTATAACAACTGAGTAAAGGGTGACAATTGAAGCCCGATAGTTACCGTTAAAATAAGAACTAGAAACTTCTCTAAAATAGGCTCTAGTTTTTTCGGAATTAATTTGCTCAATAGAATTCTCTATGCTATAATCGTTCATTTTGTGCTATTACTTACAACGGTGAATATATACAATCGTGCGTGCTGGAGTTCGGTGAACTTTGGTGGAGCACGAGCGCATATTTTTTGTTTAGCGCTAATTTAATTCAAAATTCGATACATCAAAATAATATGCGTGGGAAACCAAATACAAACCAACCCTTAATTCAAAACAGCTAAACAAAGCATGTTGTATATATAGTGTTGTACACTGGCTATCCTATCCAGTAACCACAAAGATTCTTTAGCCCAATCGATGAAAGAGTACTGTACTATTCGCCGTCTATAAACACACCTGAGTATTTGCCGTTATATGAAGCAAACTGGCTACATTTTAAAAATGTAAAAACCATTGAATTAGTATTGGTTCGTTACAAAACCTAAAAGCCTCCGACACGTCATCTTTTGTCGATACCTAAAATGCCCCTAATGACAGATCGGTAAAATGTATCAGGTCATAGTGAAATATTATTTCTGGAATAAAGGAAATCAGAAATAGGCTTATAAATAAATTGTTTCTTCAGGCGGTGTTGGAACGTTTCTATACAGCAATTCATTATAATAAGTTAGTAGTGCTGTATAAATAAATACTCCTTTGTTTGCTAAAAATGGTGATTCATTTTCTAGTTTTAAATATTCTCCATTTTCAATAAGGCTTATTCGAAATTTAATTTCTTCTATTTCTTGATGACTTATGTTATCTACTTTTTTAGGAGATGGTAATGAAATTGCAAATGCAAAATCCTCGATACTTGTTGAAGCCCAATATTCAAATAAATCGTCTGGAGCTAATTCCATACCAGTTAGAAGGTTGATACTTTCTATACTGGATTTCATTTTTTTTGTGTCAGTTTCGTTAAGAATATCTCCAGTAGATTCGTCAAATTCTTGTATTAGCTTTAAAATTTCCGGATATAGTTCTTCAGCTATTTTAATATCCGGCTCAAGCTCTTGTCTTAATATCATATAGATTGTCGAAATTAAATAGTTTGCATTGTATTATGAATATATATCCAGTTTTTCTGGCGCTTGTGTACAACGGTGAATATATGCATTCGTACGAGCGGAAATTCAGGGAATTTCTGGTAGGGCACGAGTGCATATCTTTTTGTTCGTCGCTAACTTAATTCAAACCAGCGACTAATCAAAATTATATGCACGGCTTAGTAAAAAGAAACCATACTTTAGTTAAAAAAGATTACCCCGTATGATGTATATATAGTGTTGTAAATAGTTTTATTTTATTAGAGTCAATTCATTAAGCCTCTTGTTTACTGACCATCTTCTGAACTTATCAAGTACATTTTTACCTAATAAATTATCAGTGTCTTTTGTCATAACTCCAAATACAATGTTATCTATATAATCCTGTCCAATTTTTAAAGAATCAATTTCGATTCTATCACATAATACAATAGAACCATCTGCCATTGTATAAAGGCCTTTTTCTAAATGTATAATATTGGCAGTTGATACTTCTTGAATTTTAGTTAAATCGTTTTTTGAAATAACTGATTCACTTGCTCCTGTATCAAGAATAAACTCTGTCTCTATATGGTTTATCAAGCCTTTTAGATGATAAGCTCCAGAATAATTATTTAATACAACTGTATTGTGTTCTAAGTCAGATTCTATTTTTTTACTCAGGGCAACTGAACCAAGACTAATGGATAAAATAAAAACTATTATAGTTATCAAGATCCATCGTAAAAAGGATAGCGGTTTTTTCGTCGTATTAGAATTAGATATCTCTAGCATTAGGAAGTTTAGTTACAATTTGATTTAGGTAAAAATCATACCACAAAGTATTCATTTTGCCATTTATACACCTAATTAATGGTTTTTGAATACCAAAAATCCAAAGAATCAAAGCCAAACAAAATTTTAAATAAATGAGAACTAATAATACAGCAATTGGTCTCAAAATAAATTTTGCTATATGTCTAGGTAATCCTAATTTACTACAATTAATACCTGAAATACTTCGAACATTAAATAATATTTTAAAAATTGTAGCATCAAAATAGTGTTCAATCAAAATAAAAATTATTGAGTAAAACCCAATAACAATAAAATAAATCTGATTAGGTATTTCGGGGGAAAACAGTTTTATGAATTCTAATGTCAGATAAATTATAGAGATAAGAAAACCATAATCAAGTAAAAAAATAAGCCCTCTCATTCTCGTTTCAACAATCTTATATTCAGAAATATCTCTTTCTAAATAGCTTTCTTCGGGTATTAGAAAATTTAAAAACGGATTTTTCAATGTGTTAAATTATTTACAACGGGCGCGTGTATGAAACGTAGCACAAGTATTCACTTGCTTTTATATTTTATACAGAGCCAATTTTAATTTCTATGTTTAGTTTTTTATAAATATAGCCAAATTAAAACTTGGCGGTCACAGCAAAAAAAACCAAACCTTTCGATTTATCTCAAACCTGCTATGTTTTCATACATTGTGTTGTCTGTAGTTTTATTCTTTTTCGCAAGTTTCTTTCTCAAGAATAACTTTATATCTATTCATATTAAATTCGTCAACTGATAGAAAAGTCAATATGGAGAAGCCATTTTTATTTCTCATTCCTCCTGTTAGTAACATATTTTTGACATCTATTTTGTCAAAGTCAATACACTTCTCTAATATTTTTAAGCCTTTCTTTTTATCATTTTCAGAAGGCTCAAATGGTTTAAATTTTTCTCCTGAAATGATAATAGTTGAATTAGCTAGTTCTTCCTCAGTTGGTTGAAAAGTTGGTAATTTAGGAGCTAATTGATTAATTGGAAGAACTAAATATATTTTGTCTGTTTTTAATGTCTCAACCATAAAATCAAACTCTTTTTCATTGTTTGAAATAAATATGTTAAGTCTATTTTCTGTTAATTGACAGCTTTTTAAATCAGTTTTATTCAAATCAAACCTTTTATTTAATAAATCAAGTCTTAATTTTTTTGCACTATTAATTAAACCTACCTTTAATGAATCTTTTATAGTCAAAAGCATTTTATCAGATTCTTCAGACTTTTCCCAATGCATTATTCTTCTTTGTTGCTCAATTGGCATTAAGAGTTTATCAAAATCTTTATAGTTCTCATTTTTTACTATACTTAAAATTTCTTTAGATATGTCTTCACATTGACCTTGAAGATTTATTGTAGTTAAACAAAAAAGTATAATAAAAATAATTTGCTTCATTTTTTAGGGAATTACAGACAACGGTGAGTATAAGAAACGTAGGGCAGGTGATAAGCACTTTCGTTTCGGTTTATTACTTAGCTAAATATAAATATTTTGCTTTTATCTTTTTTACTATAAACGCCAAATTTTATATTTAGCGTACTTTGTTAATATTCACAGATCTTTCGGTTAAGCACAAACGCCCTATGTTTTTTATACATTGTTCTCTGCAGTTATTTTAAGGATTTAAATAGATTGTTGATTTGTTCGTTTTCACTGATTGGTTTTTCAGTTTTATGTTGTTCTTTTAATTCTTTAGAATCTTGCTCATTTATATAATCACTTAAGCTACCATCTATATAACTGACTCTTTGAGGGTAATAAGCATCAGGAAACTCATCATAATTATTTAACTCATCATATTGTTGTTGTTCTAATTCCTCGATTTTTGTTTTTAATTCACGTATTTCTTCAGATGTATCAAAATCAAAATCATCTTCAATTGATTTTAATTCATCAATTTTACTATTCATAGTCTCAATCTCATCATCATCGGAATGACTTAGCCCATATACTATTTCATTTATAATTTCATAATGTATATCCTCATTGTTTTCTTTAAAACTTTCAAATTCATCAGGAAATGTCATTTCAATTTGAGATAAGGAATACAGGTCATCTAAATCCCAAAAACACCCAGAAATATTTAATAAAATTTTCTCAATATTAAAGTCTACTTCACCTTCAAAGGAACATAGTAAAGAGGCAAATTCAGAAATTGATTTGTTGGTAATGTTCTCTGAATAACAGATTTCAAGAAACATCTTTTTTATGAACTCAAGACGATTAGGATTCTCTGATTTAAAAAAATCATTTATTAGGTTTAATTTTAGTATGATTATATCTTCCTCGCTAGGTAATGAATGCCTTGGAACGCTTGGGTCTACTTTTAATATGTTAAATTTAGAAAGAACGATGTCTTCGAGTTCTTTCATTTCGCTAGAATCTAATTTTATCCTTAAATCAGAATCTCCTCTTATTATGATTGCAAATGCAGGCTTTAAATAAAGAATAGATTTGAATAAATGCTCTTTTGTAATAGCATCCTTATTTATATAATTGACAAGAAAATCTTGGATAGATGGATTTTGATATTTAATCGACAAATCACCTTGATAACTCTTGTTAATTTTTATCATAGAGTTTTCTAATTCTTTTAAAGAAGATTTGAAATTATGACCATTAATTGCAACATTGTATCCGGAAGTATTTGTTTCTTGATATGTTTTAACTTGACTATACAATTGATTGTAAAAAATTTCGGAACCAGATATTAATAAGCAATCTAGTATAATACGTGATATAACAGAAATTTGATTTTCATAGACGTGCTTCCAGATTAAGAAAGGGGAATCAAACAATTGAATTAACGATATAGGGAATTCTGAGGGTTTGTGTTCATTCCAAAATTTCGAATTTGAAAAGGATTCTATAATCCTTGGATTATAGTTTCTATGTTTAATTATCTTGAAAAGGTAATCTTGTTTTATTATTTCTTCTATATATTCAAAAGGAATTTCGTTAACTGACAGATGGTTATAGAGTATGTTAGCTTTTACTAAAGTGCTATACTTAGAAATATCTAAAACACATTTTGTTAAGTCTTGTTCGAATACATCAAATCTTTGCTTTGCTTGATTGAGTATATATTCTCTAGTTGTAAAAATTAATATCTTGTTGGATGATTTTTGTACTTTATTTATAAACTGGATTATCTTTTTTTCTTCATTAGTAGCTAAAGAGTTTTGTAAAAAGTTTCTGCCTAAAAAGTCATCGAATAGAAAAATTTGTTTTTTATTCTCTTCAAAGAGTTTAAATCCGTCATCAATACTGTCCGATAAAAAAATAAACTCATTATTTGATTTACTAAGAAGATTAAAAACAAGCATTTCAGCTAATGTTGTTTTTCCGATGCCTGGAGGTCCAGAAATTATTACATATTTATTAGCCTTAAGAATAGATAAGGCTTCTTTATAGCTGTCATTTTGAACATAAACTTTAATTTTTTCTTTTATATCCTCAATATAAAATTTAGAATGGTTTACTACTTGATTATTTATAATTGTATTTAATACATCAATGCTTGATAACCATAATTTGTGAAAATTTTTTTCAATCGATGGAAACTTAGTCAATAGATTATTGAAATCTTCTTTTCCATAAATATCTTCACTACATTTTATATATGGATTAAAAAGTTCAATAATTTTTTCCTTATTCTGAGGAGATAATGAAACACTTGTAGTTAAAATATATCTTTCAGGGTTTAGTTTATTTACTTTCTCAATTTCTTTTTTTAGATTTTGAAAAAGAGAATCATAAGACTTGTATCTTTTAGCTTGTATAATTAATAATTCCCCTTTGGAATGGCGTAAATCAATACCTTGGTCTGCTCCATCTCCAAATGATTCTAAGTAAATATTTAAATGTGATTGTATTAAGTCTCTAGATAACATTTCAAACTCATAAGAGGAAAGTATTAGAAAGTCATAATTCTTCATTGATTAAGTTTGATTTTTAGCTGTTATGTTTAATTGAAGAGAACGTTAAGTATAAGAAACGTAGGGCAGGGGGGTATCACTAACTCCACGTTTATAACTAAGCCAAATATAATGTTTTGTGTTTATCTTCAATATTGAAACACCAAATTTTATATTTGGCGACATAGCAGATAAGCCCAAACCTTTTGAACAATCATAGACCGCCTTATGTTTTTTTATACAATGTTACCATACGTTTTATTTAAAGGCTTCTTTTGAAATTTTATTACCCCATCCATATCTTTCAGAATATTTACTTACCAAAAAAACATTAATATTGGGTATGGCCTTTATGTTGTCTTTTGCAAAATTATATACTTTCATAGTTGGTGTCAAAGTGCTTTTGCTATGACGACCTGTAGCTCCATATAAATTAGATACACCAATATCAATTGTCCATTGAATTAACAGAAGGAAATCATTGTTTATTGAAGAATAGAATTTTTGAAACTCCTGAAATTCTAATTTTGTCAAGGAGCGATAATCATCATATGTATTGGCTGGATGAGTATCTAAAATATTACTTGGATCTAAGTCTGAAATCTTATTATCCCATTCAGTCAAATCTTCACAATCCATGAATTCCCATAAAGTATCAATAATTTTACTAATGCAATTATGTTTCATATTTCTCTCAACAATATATTGCTCTAAACATCTAGTGCCAAAAGCGACTCTACCAGTGATTGATACTTTTTTAAAGTGATTTTCGATAGTATTTCTCCTAAATAAGTTAAACATTAGGAGACTTTGTAAAGGGTTAGAAGTTTCTTTTTATAACGAAGTTCCACTTGTTTAAATTCCCCATTTTTAATAAGCTCAATTTGTCTTTCGTTAATATTGAATGATATTTGAGTCATATGTCTATTAGATACGTTTGAGAAATCTGTTCCAATTTCTTTTGTGTCAGATTCTAAAGTAAAGTTAGTTTGGACATCAGAAAAGCACAAAGTTGCTCCATTGAAAGTTTTAATATTTGTGTGGCTTAAAAAGATAGTTTCTAAAAAAAGATATCCATTTAACTCTTCATATGTTACATAAAGTTGCCCTTCTGAAGATTCAGCGATTTTATCACCATTAATGTTTGTGATTTTATTTTCAGTAAATGTATCAACATGCAATCTTTCCATTGCTTTTATATTTCCAAATGCTGCTAAAACTTTATCAATCTTTTTGAACATGTTGCTTTAATTTATGGTAACGGTGAATATATGCATTCGTGCGCGTAGAAATTCAAGGAATTTCGGGTATAGCACGAGTGCATATCTTTTTGTTTGACGCTAACTTAATTCAAACCAGCGACTAATCAAAATTATATGCACGGCTTGGCAAAAAGAAACCATACATTAACTAAAAACAATTACTTCGCATGATGCATATATAGTGTTGTAAAGCGTTTATTCAATATTCCATTGCTCTATATCATTTACGGGATTAGGAAGCCTTCCTTCTAGCCATTTCATTAGTGTCCCTGGTTTAAAGTCAATGTCTTTTGTCTCAATAATCCAAGATAAGTAATCAGAAGGGCCTCCATTTAAATATGGTGCTGGAGAAACAGGGTAGAATGTGGTTGGTAATCTTTCATCTATCGATATATAATTTATCACACAACCCAATTCTTGGATTACATTCCATGCAAGCTTATGTTCGATGTCTATTGAAAATTTGACCCACCAAAAGCCATTTGTATCCCCGAAAGAAATAGGTTTTTGTAAACTTGGAATTTTCTCCAAATATTCAATTATAGTTGTAAAAGCTCTTTTTTCCATTTATAAACTATTGTTTTTTAACTCAATTTTTCGTCCATCTAAATCTTAAACAATAGAAATTAAACCCCATTCAGTTTGTTGTAAATCAGATTTTACAACCCAATTGGAATCTTTTATAATATCCATTTTAGATTCTAAATTATTGATATCGAAGCCTAGGCGAATAGAATTATCGGCTCTATCCATCGATTTAGTTAGTGGGTATATTTCAAAAACAAATCCATTAAATTCAGCGGCGTAGTGAAAAGGCCCATTACCATGTTGATGATACTCAAAATTAAAACCTAAAATCTCATACTGTGTTTTTAAAAGCTTAGGTTCTTTTGTTCTAATTACCAACAAGTTTATCAGAGGTTTCATTAAGTTTTCTTTTTTGTTTTTTTGATGGAGATCAACCCAAGTACAACTATTACAAACACGAATAGTTTTTGAATAGAGTGCAGAAAGGCATTACCTACATCATTAATAATTATTGAACTACTAGGAAGGTAATCTCTATGAAATAGAGTAACAAAGGAAACAAATTTCTCAACTGTTAATAGAATAAAAGAAACCATAAAAACCCTATAAATGATAGAGTTTTTTAGATAATCAACTCTTAATAATTGAGATAATATTATCACAAAAAAAGTTTGTCCTAAATATGCATACCAGTATTTACCTATATATTTCTGAATATACCCAATTTTATCAAGGTCACTATCAATTTTAAAATAAGGTATTACAATGGAATAAATCCATATAGGTGATATAATTAGACCAGATAAAATTATTATTTGAATGGCATTTGTATCGAATATTCTGAGCTTTTGTTTGTCTCTTAGAATAAGTAAACAGACGAGATATAAAAGAGAATAATAAGCAAATCCATCAAATATGTATAATCTTATAATATCTAATATGTATTGAATAAAATTTTCCAGCTTGTATTTTTTAATGCTTTACAACGTTAAATGTAAACGTCTGTGCGTGTAGAAATGCAATGAATTTCGACAAAGCATAAGGCGTTACACTTTTTAGTTTTTTAATTTTCGGTATTAAAATAATAAAATTTGTGACGCCGACCTCACAAATACAAAATTCCCTTTGCCCAAAACACTATAAAGCATTGCGATTACATAGTGTTACAAAACGTTTTTATTTTTCAAGATTAAATTCTTTCTCAGTAATTTTTGATAAATTAAGTTGCTCCAAATCAATACTAATATTTGAATTAGAAATTGTAAATACATAGTCAGAAGAATAATAAAAAGCTTTTTCATCAAACTGTTTGTAGCAAAATGGCGCAGTATAACAATCACTTACTTCTTTTAAATCAAGCCCAGTACTTATATTTAACCGATATTTCCCGTATGGAATATTTCTAAGTTCATATACTTCGCCTAACTTTAAATGTTGTAAGCGATAGACTCTTTCTTTTTGATTATCAATATTTATTAGAAATACAAGAGCTTCTAAATTTGTAGAGTTGTTTATTAATTCAAGTGAATTATCTACTTTGTAATCATATTCAGGGATATGGGTCAAACAACCAGTTCCACAACTCGCATAGTCAATAAAAGAATTTAATTTATTTTTCTCATCAATAGTTAAGCTATCTATTAGACTCAGACTAATGGGATTGTTAAGATTATAATTAATTATCTTTAGAAGTTTATTTATATGTTTTTTTCTTTCTAAATGTGATTTAATAGAGTCTTGATATATAACTAACTTTTTATTTATTGATTCAGAAATTTTCAATTTTTTAGTTAAGCTAATCTGTCTTTTTGCAAATGATATGGCTCCGACTTTAATTAGAGTGTTAATTTTTAAATCTAACACATCAATTCTTGACGGTTTTCCTGTTATTTCTTCAATATCTGAAATTATATCTAAAACTTGTTGAAATTGATTATTGTAAAAATAATTCTTGGCTAAGATTAGCTTTTCATCAATCTTTTTAGTCTGATTTTGCGAATTAATATGAAGCGTATAAAAACATAAAACTATAGATATTACCTTTTTCATAATTTTATTCAGCAAATGTTTTGTAACGGTGAATATATGCATTCGTGCGAGCAGAAGTTCAAGGAACTTCGTTCGGACAGGAGCGTATACTTTTTTGTTTATTGCTAATTTAAACTATTATGTAATAAATCAAAATTGTATACGCAGCTTAGCAAGAAAGCACGACATTTCCCTTAGACAACCACACTCCGCATGATGTATATATAGTGTTGGCACACGTTTTAATTACAATTCCCAATATTTATCTTTCCAAATAACTGTTTTGTAATCTATCCAATGCCAAATTTTATTACTCCAAAAACTACCCATAGAAAGTGTTAATGTGTAATTGTTAATCTTAGTAATTATAGACCATTGATTTGCAGAATTAATTTCATTAGTATTAAAATATATCTTATTGTTTTTATCAAATGTAGCAAAGTGAATCAAGTTATCATTTGTTAGAATCCAGTCTTGTATTTTGTGAATTTCTAAATCTGGATTTTCAATTTTTATACCGTTAAAACTCTTCCAAAATTCAATAGTTTGTTTTGGTATTTTTTTATCTAGCAGTAGCTCTATTTTATCAATTTCTAATTCTGTTATACCAGGTTGAAAAGAGTATTTAAGTTCTGGTTTCTTTTCCTGAGAAATTATTAACCTATTTTTAAAATTTTTAAGTTGCATTAAATGTGTGCCAACGGTGAGTATAAGAAACGTAGGGCAGAGGGTAAGCTCTAACTTTACGCTTATAACTAAGCCAAATATAATGTTTTGTGTTTATCTTAAGTTTTGAAACACCAAATTTTATATTTGGCGATGTAGCAGAAAATCCCAAATCTTTCGAACAATCATAGATCGCCCTATGTTTTTTATATGGTGTTGCCACACGTTTTTATAAGCAGCTACATCCAAATAAGTCTAAAGCTTCGTGCCATATATATTTAACAGTGTTGCTTTTATCAAGATATATAAGTCCTCTACTTGGAGTATCAAGTTTATCATTAATAGGGAAAGTATCGGCATATACAAAGTAAACATTTTTTGTGCCATCCAAAAGAGCGAAGGTTTTTTCAAAATGATCACTATTTGGGCAGTCAAGGCAATCCTTCTTTACTTGATTTTTTAATATTGAATCTATTTTGGGATAATTTTTAAAAGTCACATCTATATTATGTGGACTACTAAAAAGTAATTTTTCTTTTAAATCAATTTTTTTATTGTCTAATGAGAACTCAAAATATTCTAAGCATTCATCAACGTAAGTTCCAAAATTTATAATTTGAGATAACTTAGATTCTTTGTCAGTGTAGTAATAAATAAAAGGATTTTCTCTGTCAGGAAACAAAGAATCCAAAACGAATGGGTAGAATTTTACTTTTCCAAAGTGCTCTATTGTGTTGTTTTTTATTGTGTCAAAACTCTTTAATAAATCTAGCTCCTTTGAAACATTAATCAAACTGTTATTCTCATATTTGTATCTAGGAAAAGAGAATATTCCTATTTCTTCTTGTGATAGTCTATAAATTGGAGATAAAGGTTTTTCAAAAACTAAAGTATCATTAAAATTTAGTTTTAACTCTGTTAGTAGTTCTTTGTTGTTTTTAGTAAGATCATTTTCGTTAATAATATTATCAATTATCTTATTAAGAATAGAGTCTTTTGGATATCTATTGCTCCAATAAAGTTCGCACTCCGAAATTTTGTTAGATGTATCAGTTTTTATGGAATCAATATTTTTAGTAGTTACCTCTTTATTTAGTACTACTTCTTTTTTTATAGAATCAATAGTCTCTAGATCGCTCTTAATTTCTGGAGGTATTATTTTTTGTTTCGTTGTTTTACTACAAGAAAACAGCACTATAAGATATATTAAAAGAATATTTTTTTTCATTCCAATGTGTGGCAACGGTTAAGTGTATAGGTCGTATGTGTAGAAATTCAAGGAATTTCGATTGAGTACGAGCATATAACTTTTGTTAGTACTAACTTAACTCAAAGTAGTGACTAATCAAAATGTTATATGCGGTTTAGTCGTTGAAAAATCAACCTTCGATTGGATACCAACCTTGCGTATGACATATACATAGTGTTAGCAACAGAGATTCTACTAGGCAGCCCAAGAGATTTTTCAACCCCCACAAGTATGCCCAATCACAAAGGCGTACCACGATAAAAACAAAGAGATACACAGTAGATGTTTTATATTTAGCCTTTGTGTTCTTCGATTAAGCAACGACAAGAACAAAAATACTGGAAAACGAACCTTTGCAAACAGACGAACGATGGCGTACCACGATAAACACAAAGCATTGAAATCAGTATCAAGAGAATGACTCAACCTGTAGAGCCATCGCATACGATTAAGCAACTACCTTAGCATATAAGCCGAATAAGCTATGCCCTTTGAGTTGACTGATATTTTGTTAGAAGCTCAAACCATGATATGCTGAAAAATAGTAGCAAGAAGACAACAAAAAAAGCGTACCACGATAAAAGTTAAGTTAGTTCAAAATGTAGAGCTTTTTGTCTAGGAATAGGAGAGAAGAAGGCAAAAGTAATCAAGCCTAAACCCTGATTTTTTTTGTTGTTAACGTTTAGTATAAGAAACGTAGGGCAATAAATAAGCACTTTCGTTTCGGTTTATTACTTAGCTAAATATAAATATTTTGCTTTTATCTTTTCTTCTATAAATGCCAAATTTTATATTTAGTGGACTTTGTTAATATTAACAAAACTTTCGGTTTAGGACAAACTCCCTATGTTTTTTATACATTGTTGTAAGTAGTTTTTATTCTTTTAGCATAAATAAATTATTCAAATCTAAATTCATTGATTCAGTATTGTCTAAGTTATGATATATCTCTAAGGAACAAGTATTACATTTAACTTTATATACAGAAGGGAAGTCATTACCTGTTGCTCCGTTTTCATTGAATTCTTCAATGTACTCGAATTCTTGAATAAGTGTTTTATATTCACATATTGGACAATCAATTATTTTTGAGTTAATGTTTATTCTAGCTAATTCATTTGCCTTTTCTGTTTCTTTATATTTATCATCAAATAACTTATGAAAGTTTGGGTTCTCAAAACCAGCTCTACCAAATTCTTTCAATAAAGCTATTTTAGAAATATTATACTGTTCATTTTTGAAATGATTAATTAATTCATTAAGAATGTTTTTGTTTCCGCTATTTGACTTGAATTTCAAATAAGAAAACCTACTTTCTTTAGACTCCACTTTAAATACTTTTTCTAGGAAAGGTAAAATATATTTTCCAAAAAGGTAATCAAGTGCTATATATCTAATCACATATACACCGCTATGAGCTATCTTATTTCTATAAGTATTTATATAAGTAACCCAGGTTTTAGCATCAGATATAAAATTATATTTAACCAGTCCATTTTTTTTTATTAGTTCACATAGTTTATTGTATGCAACAGAGAATCCCAATCTGTCTATTTTACGGATGTTTGATTCTTTTTTTAAAATTTCTTTAACGTATAGTTCTAAATAATGTTGAATATGAAATATAGCTTCAGAAGCATTCTTTATGTAGTTAGCATTATAAATATGTTGTTGATTTTCTTCAGAATTATCATTTTTTAAAAAGCTAAAGTTATTTTTTATACTATTATAAGTAGAAAAGTAAGATTTTAAAGAAATAGTTAAAGTTAGGACTCCTATATTTTCAGTGTTTTCATAATATTGTTTGATAAAAAAACCATCATTTTTGATGTTGTCAATATTCATATAATGTTTATTTATTTTTATGATATTTTTGAATGGAACACTGTCTTGTTAAATTACTTACAACGGTGAGTATAAGAAACGTAGGGCAGGAGATCTGCATTAGATTTCGGTTTGACACTAAGCCAAATATAAATATTTTGAATTTATCTTCTCAACGTAAATGCCAAATTTTATAATTGGCGACCTCGGAAGGAAATTCCTTCCTTTGGATTTAAAACCTAACTGCCCTATGTTTTTTATATAATGTTGTGTGTAGGCTTTTTAATTAGCTAAATTAAGTATATATTAGTAATCAAAATTAACCAACTTTTATAAAAATGAAATTAATAAAACTTCAAATTTCAGTATTTTTTCTTTGTTTCTTGTCAAACTCATTATTTAGTCAAGATTTTACATCAGATTATATAGCTTTGACTGTTCCACATCATTATTATGGGAAAATATATCATGTTGATTCCATTAGTAAGATGGTTACACAAAAGAATATTCACGACTTACCTCATGATAAAAATTTATTAGATTCATTCACTAATCTTGTATCAAATGTAACAGTATATAGTATGAAAGGGGATGGAGAACTATCTATTGTTGGAGTTGGGGTTTCAGCAAAAGGAGAGAATTATCAAGTTATTTATGATTTTTCTCAAACTCAGACAGTATTAGTTGATGGGGAAAATTATCAAACTTTTTTAGTTGGTGTTAGTGTAAGGATGGTTGCTAAATTTACTGCTTTTAAAGGTAAAATTAATTTATCAAGCCCATTTGGGTTAGTAGCTAACATAGATAAATTAGAAGGGTCTTTAGAAGTTAGAGTAAGTGGAATAGGCTCTCGTAAAATTAATGATTTAATACCTACAACTTCTGATTTATCTCCTTCATCTATTGCAACGGCATTACAGGCGGTAGCTACTATTAAGTCTCATATTTATGACAAAGAAACTATTATAACTCCACAAGTTTTAGCTTTTAGTAGAGTAACTCAAGATTTAGAAAAAAATATTAAGGATACTAACAACAAATAAATTTAAGAAAATGTGTTTGCTTGCACACAATCATGACCTATATATAGCTCTTGTGTGCAGTCAATTCTACTCAGTAACCCCAATGATTCACAGCAATATATTTATCCAGTTTGTCTGTTGTTTTTAACATCTAAAATATCTACTTGTTTTTGTTGCTCTACACATTAAAACCAAAACTTAGAATCCAGTTTCCCGGTTCAACTTATCTATTTATTATTGTATCAAATCAAGTTTAGTTATTAGATGCTTTATTTAGTAGTGTTTGTATCTACAGAAATTTTTTTGCTTGTACACAACGGTGAGTATAAGAAACGTAGGGCAGATGGTAAGCTCTAACTTTACGTTTATAACTAAGCCAAATATAATGTTTTGTGTTTATCTTCAATATTGAAACACCAAATTTTATATTTGGCGACATAGCGGATAAGCCCAAACCTTTCGAACAAACCTTTAACTCGCCCTATGTTTTTTATACAGTGTTGGGCACTGTATTTATATACTAATTGGTCTACTACTTGCAATTAAAACTTTTCTACTTATGAATTCTATTAATTCAATATCAAAATTCAATTTATTTATAGCATTTGAATATGGAAGAAGGACTTCCATTTCATCTGCGGATGCTTTTGAATGCACAATCCTACACCTAATTTGATAAATCCTTTCTGAAATCTCTGAAATCAAATCAGCATTTTCGTTTTTTAAAGAAATCTTCTGTTTGGATATATCTTTTCCTTTATTCTCGCTAAAAAACTTAAACCGATTATCATCAATATAAAAAAAGCTCTTCATTTCAGATTTATCAATACATGCCTTTATTGTAGCTTTAAGTTGCTCTCTTTCATTACCAAAACTTTTCCCACTAGATGAAGTTTTAATTGTCGAAATAATTTTAGTTATATCAGTATCCCTATTAGGGTTAAATCTAGGGTCTTTTATTAAACTTTGAATTTTTAGTTTTGCATCTAAACTTGAATAAATAGGAAAATAAAATTCTATTGTTTGATAAAATGCTAAAAACTGAAAAATAGGCATACTTTTAGATTCTTTAGCATACCAGTATATGGAAATGGGTTCATTATCGTATTCGTATTTTGGCTCAGATATAGTTGCTTCTCTATCTATGAGCATATGCCTTCTCTTTATCTTTAAATTTCTTTCTTTAAAATTTTCTCGCTGACTTTGAAGTCGTAGTGATATTTCAAAAGATAAGTCTATTTGAAAGAATAGGGAATTAGAAATTTTTTCTAATAATTCCTTTATTGAATCATGAGTTTTTTTTGTGGTGTTTTTAATTTTTATTGTGATTTTTCGACTCAAAAATCTTATAAAACCTCCATTTCTACAACCCAATAATACGGCAAATTCATTACTAGAATAGCCTATAGAAATTTCCATTCCTTCATAACTAGGAAGGTTAAATTCATTTATTCCTTCTTCGTCTTCTTCATTATCATCAACTTCATCTGGTTTTATTATATATTCATATAACTTTTCAAAAAAGCGATTTCCATATTTTGAATCAGGACTACTTATTTCTGCTTCAACTATATTCTTTTCTTGGGACCAAATTGCTTCATAACCTTGGATGAATTTATATTTTTCAAATTCACTATTTAAAGCTCTGGATATATGTTTCTCTGTTAATACAAGTAGACATTCATTATTTTCTCTTCCTGCGGGTATATTAAACTTTAGCTTTTCGGAGAAAGAAGAAAGTGTAGGTTTGATAATCTCATATTCAATTTTTGAATTATCAAGTTTCTCTTTTATTTCGGTGTATCCTTCGTTCATAAGTATATTGTGCCCAACGTTGAATATATGCATTCGTGCGAGCGGAAATTCAGGGAATTTCGGTAGAGCATGAGTGCATATCTTTTTGTTATTCGCTAACTTAATTCAAACCAGCGACTAATCAAAATTATATGCACGGCTTAGCAAAAAGAAACCATACATTAGCTCAAAAAGATTAACCCGCATGATGTATATATAGTGTTACCTGCTTTTTTTCTTCAGGAATTTTTTTCTTAGTTTTTCTTTTTTCTTCTCATTAAGAAAAAACTCTTCGTGTGATATTTCGTAATAAATTATGTAATCATATTTTTTTTCTTCAATATTGATGGCTCCGAATAACTCATAATAATGTATACCAAGCCAATTAGAATTAAAATCATTTTTTGGATTCTCTATAATTGTTCTTCCATCAAAATATAAAATTTTATTATTCTTTGTATCAATTTTTTTACCATCGAATAATCTAAGTGTATAAAGATTATCGTAAATCATCTCTGCCGTTTTGATTTTATTCTTTTGATTTAGTATCCTATTAGGATAAATCTTTTCTAACTTTTTAATGGCTTTTGATTTGTAAATATTTTTAGTTCTACCACATTGATGAAATCCATCATTGGATTCAAAAAATATATAAGTTTCATTAGTATCATATTTAGCCATATGGCAAGAATCATTAGGCTGAATGACTTCATAAATTTTATTTAAGTCTAAGGATCCTTTATATAAAGCATTGATTTCTATTTTATATGTATTTTGTTCAAGACCTATTACAGTTCCAATAAAAATATTACTAGAATCACTTATTTCATCGATTAAAGTTTTACCTATGCATTGGCAAGCAAATATTTTGTTTGATAAAGCTAAAAGTACTAATAAAGTAATTTTTATTTTTTTGATCATATTGCAGGTAACGTTAAGTATAAGAAACGTAGGGCAGAGGGTTAGCACTAACTCTAGGTTTATAACTAAGCCAAATATAATGTTTTGTGTTTATCTTCGATATTGAAACACCAAATTTTATATTTGGCGACATAGCGGATTAGCCCAAACCTTTTGAAAAAACACTGAACTCCCTATGTTTTTTATATAGTGTTACCCACTGTATTTTTTTAGAGCTTTCTTGAATTTTTTCTCTGATATATTAAGAATTATTACTCCATTAATAGCTCTCATACCATAAATACTTGATGCTTGTTCTTTTGTTATATAAGTAATTTTATATGCTTCAACTAATAATATCTCTTTGAGAATATTTTTTTGATCAATTGGATATCCGTTTACAACAATTAGAGGTTCAAAATTTCTGTCAAAAGAATCTCTAATTTTTATGTTAGAAATTTTTATTTCATTAGTTGGTTTATATTTTAATACTTTAAAAATTAAAGAATCTACGTATTTAAATAACTTTTCATCTTCTAACTTATCAAACTTTAATATTTTAAATCTTGATGTATTAAATTCATCTAAAATCTTATAAGAATTTATTACTTCTGAATTTCTTGAAATTTCTATTATTTGTCCAAAATCTGTCTTTTTTAAATTTAGGTTTTCCTTAAAAATACTAGAAGAGCTTATGGGAGGTTCTTTACAAGTATTTACATCCCAAATTCTAAACTCTTTTTTCGAAAATTCCCATCTGATTTCTCTACAAGTTTTATTATTAGCAGTTAACGTTAAGGTGTCTTTTTTGAAATATCTGTTATTGTAATTATTAATATGCCATTTACCTATCAAATCTCTCTTTTTTATTTGACATATTGAATTAGTATAAATCAAAAGGCAAGATAATATTAAGATTATTTTTTTATAGAGCATTTATATTGTGGGTAACGTTAAGTATAAGAAACGTAGGGCAGAGGGTAAGCTCTAACTTTACGTTTATAACTAAGCCAAATATAATGTTTTGTGTTTATCTTCAATATTGAAACACCAAATTTTATATTTGGCGACATAGCGGATAAACCAAAACCTTTCGAATAATCTTATACCGCCCTATGTTTTTTTATACAGTGTTGTGCACTGTTTTCAATTTAGACGAGGTGTGTATTAATTGGCTTTTAATTTTTTGGTCCAAATAGTTAAATCACAATCTGTTTTTAAAAGTAGAAATAGCTCTGGATATTTTTTCTTGATAGATTCTTTTTCTTGAGGAACATACCCTAGCTTAGAATACCATTTTTTTAAAAATTCTTTTGTGTGATGTTTCCAGTTTGAAGGGGTTAATAATTCAAGTTTCATTATATTTAGTTCATTAGAAACAGCCCATTCTTCAACTTTTTTAATTAATTTATTTCCAATTCCTTTTCTTTTATAGTTGATATCTACTGAGAGCATTCCGAATTCTCCTGTTATACCATCTTTCATTTTTTTCACTAATACAGTTCCAATTATTAACCCTTTCTCTTCAGCAACAATCAATTGGTTATTCCTTATGTTCTTTTTTAATTCTTTAACAGAGGTTCTATTTGAATTTACTGCCCATAGACCTTCTTCCCCTTTTTCATATGTTTTATTAATCAAATTGCAAATAGAATTGATTGTTTGATCAGAGAAATCATTGCGTTTAGCAAAATAAATTTTTAATGTTTGATCCATCATATTATGTTATTTAGATAGTGCTATTTTCCTCCAGCAATATCAATTAAAGCTCCTGACGTATAACTTGCTTCTTCTGATATTAACCAAACGACAGCTTTTGCTATTTCAATTGGTTCTCCAATTCGTTGCATTGGAATTAGTTTCTTAACATCATCAAGTCTATTAGGTGTTTTATGTATTTCTGTTTTTATAAAGCCGGGTCTTATAGCGTTTACTCTTATCCCGACAGAAGCAACTTCTTTAGCTAACCCAATTGTAAATGTATCAATAGCGCCTTTAGAAGAAGCATAATCAATATATTGATTAGGAGAACCTGATTTGGAAGCTCCTGAAGAAATATTAATTATACTACCTCCTAATCCGTTCTGATTTATTGACATTCTATTAATAGCTTCTTTAGAACAAGCAAAAGTCCCGAAAACATTTGTGTCAAAAGTCTTTTTTATTCTTTCTAAAGACATATTTGCTAAATCCGATTGAGCTTCTAATACTCCAGCATTATTAATTAATCCAACTAATTTCCCATCAATTTTATCAATTTCTTTGAAGAGTTTAATTATATCTTCTTCTTTTGATATATCAGCTTTTATTAAAGAGCCTGTTCCTCCATTTAAGTGTATTTCATTAATTACTTCTATTGCTGAATTCTCATCATTTCTGTAGTTGATACATATGAAGTAATCTTTTTTTGCTAATTCTAGAGAAATGGCTCTTCCTATGCCTCTATTTCCTCCTGTGATGAGAATGATTTTTTCCATTTTTTGGTTTTAATAGTGCACAACGTTAAATATATGGCATTTAGGGCAGAGGACAAGCGATTATTTTCGATTAAGCACTAAGCCAAACTTTTGTATTTTGATTTATCTTTTATTTATAAAGCCAAATCAAAAGATTTGGCGACAAAGCAAACAAACAAAGCCTTTTCGAACCGACTTAAACCTCCCTATTTGCTATATATAGTGTTGTAGCACGTTTATTTTATCATTTATTATTTTACTTATTTCATTTGCTCTATCAACAATCATAAAGTGCTCTCCTTTGTCAACTAATTCCATTTCAGTATTTCCTTTTGGAGGAATCAACTTATCACTTGTACCATTGATTTTAAAAACATTTTCTTGTTGAGTTATATTTTTCCAGTTAATTAATTCTGTAACCGCCCATTTTGCAAAATTTAGATCGGTATCGTCTAAAATATTGTATAGTAACTTATTATTCTTAGCTCCGAATAAATATTTAGCGATTGACCTCGGAGGGTCAAATAAAAAGGAAGGTATTAGTTTTATCAATTTTGTTTTTCCAAACCATCTGAATATTGTTCTCAATTCACTTTTTGTATGTGCAGAAGAAATCAGAATGGTTATTTTAGGACAGAGTATCTGGTTTATTTCAGTCGCTATTAATCCTCCAAAACTAACTCCAATTAAACAAAATTCTTTTTTTGTGTCAATTGCGCTACTTAATCTTTTTGAATAATCTTTTATGGATTCATTTTTATATGGTGTAATCCAATCAATAGGAATAAATTCATAGTTAAGAATAAGAGAATCAAAAACTCTTTTATCAGCACCAAGTCCACTTATTCCGTATAGCTTCATATACAATTATAAAACTTTAATTATGAATAAACTTAAAATCACCCAAAAAATAATTATCGGACAAGACATCATATATATTAAAAAAACGTCTTTTCTAGAATTTGAAAACTTAGAATATTTTCTAACCCTTATAATAGATATTATTGCTAAAATCGTAGATAATATGATTAATGGAAATAATACAAAAACAACTATTGAAGTACCATCTGGATCAAATTGAGGTCTAGGGAAGAAATTTTTTGTTATTGTAACAAATAGAATTATACTTAAGATTAAAAAGGAACTTATAAATGAATAAATTTTAGTTTTTTTCATTAAAACATTTCTTATTGGTCAATGTGCTACAACGTTAAATATATAGCATTTAGGGCAGGGGACAAGCGATTATTTTCGATTAAGCACTAAGCCAAACTTTTGTATTTTGATTTATCTTTTTTATTGTAAATCCAAATCAAAAGATTTGGCGATACAGCAAATAAACATAGCCTTTCCGAACCGACTTAAACCTCCCTATTTGCTATATATAGTGTTGTGCGGTCGTTTTTATTTTTCTCCAACCCATATTTTACCCTTTGGTAAGAAGTAAATAGTGTCCTTATATCCATTTGGGCTATCAATTTCTTGATTTTTATAATTTCCTTCTTTTAGTTTTTTCAAAAGCCTTCTGTCCGAATAACTGTCTTCAATTCTTTCATATTGGTCAATCGGCCATAACAATTCACTTTCCCAAAAAGGCTCTTCATCTACTTTCGATCGCCATTTAAATTCAGAACCTAATTGATTTGAGAATGATGAGTTATTTTGCTTAAAATCCGCCTTCTCAAATAAGTTTTGATAGTATTCAATTTTTTCACCAATCGCACAGACTACTTGAGATTTAGATAACCTCGGTTCATAAAGCCATATTTTCAAATAGTAAGGCTCATTTAATTTTTCCAATTCAATTTTCCAACTATCATAAATTTTTTCAAGTCCGTTTATAATTTCTTTTTTAGCCTTTCCTCTTGGCTCTGGAATTTGACTATTCGTTAAAGTAAGATTATCCCAAGGGTCAACATATACTTTTGTGTATTCATATTGGTATTCAGTCAGGTGTTCAACATTCAATTCCAAATATCCATTAACCCAATTTTGGATATTCGCAACTTTTCTTTTTAAACCTCTAATTTTCTTGTATTTCACAGTTTTTATTTAATGCCGCACAACGTTAAGTATAAAAAATCGTAGGGCAGGAGGTAATGAATACACTTCGATTTGATACTAAGCCAAATATAAATATTTTGTATTTATCTTATCAAACGTATATGCCAAATTTTATATTTGGCGACCTCGCAAAAAGCCAACAACCTTTGTTCAAAATACTTAAACCTCCCTATGTTTTTTATACATTGTTACCAACTGACTTCTTTCGAACTAATGTCAAACCATCTGCAATTTGTAACATACTTATATCAACTCTTTCGTCATTTTTTATTTTTAAATTAAGTTTTTTGACAGATTCAATATCATCTTTTGAAAGTACTTTTTGTAAATCAGAACTTAAATAGTTTGGATTTAATACAGAACCAAATAATAAAACATTGTCTATTGCTATTATTCCCTCAGGCCTTATTAGTTCTAATGCTTTTTCGTAATAATTATCATAATTTATTTTGTCGGCATCAATGAATATAAAATCATAAGTATTACTTTCATTATTTTCGATTAATCCAGATAGTGTTTCAAGAGCAGGAGCTATCTTTAAATCAATAATCTTTTCCACACCTGCTTTTTCCCAATAAGGCTTCCCTATATCTGCCCAATCTTCATTTAAATCACAAGTTACAAGCTTTCCGTCTTTCGGAAGAGCAAGACTCATACAAAGTGCACTATAACCAGTATATGTTCCAATATCTATTACTTTTTTTGCATTTAACATTTTCAATAGAAAAGTCATAAACTGGCCTTGTTCAGGTGGTATTTGTAAAATAGAGTTTGGGTGATTATCGGTTCTATCTCTTAATTCCTTTAAAATACTATTTTCTCTTAATGAAACAGATAAGATGTAGTCGTTTAAATCAGGTATAAATGTTATTTCGTTTTTTTTCATTTAGTTTGTTGGTAACGTTTAGCTATGCGTAGTGCGGAAGCAGAAAATCACTGACTTTCGATCCAGCACTTAGCCAAAGTTTATATTTTGTTTTTATCTTTTCTAAAATACTAAATTTAATACTTTGGCGACAAACCAAATGTGAAATTACTTTTCCATTAAACCCAAACTCCGCATTATCGTATAGGTGTTGTTACCCAACGTTTTTTAGCATTTCATTTATTCTTGTTTCCGCTTCTGATTTTGTGATTCCATCATAGTAATCTTTAATGAGTTGATGGTCAAAATCCTGATGAGGAAAAATTTCAGGTCTACTATTACCTGTTTTAGTTACTACATCACAAGGAATTGACATAGTGTCTCCATATTCAGGGATATTGCTACATAGCCAACCAAAATATCCAGTTTCGTGATTTTCATTGTCAAAATTCGCTTTATAATCTGAATAGCTTTTCTCGCTTAACGAAACCCAAAGCCCGTAATCTAAGTTTTCACAAGTGTCATTCACTTTTTGAGTCAGTGTTACTCTTATAAATCGGTCAATTTGGTCTTCATAATGAATTTCACAAAAGTCAGAATCCAATTTTCCTAGTTCGGATTTTTCTTGGTCAGAAAGGAAATCATAATTCGCTGGCGATTTAAAGGCTAACGCAGGCCATTTTGAATGGACTTGTCCACATTCAGAGCATTTAAATTCAGATGTTTTATTTGAGTATATAAAACCCCCGTCTTTGACGGTGGTCATGTTTTAAAGGCTTTGCTATTTTTTAGGTTTACCTCTTAAAACTTTTTAAGATGAGTAAATATAGAAAATTGACACATGTCTATTACAAATGCGATTATCACATTGTTTTCACGCCAAAGTATCGATTTCGTATTCTAGAAGGGATGATAAAATCTCTAGTAGAACACGATATGCAAACTATATGTAGTTGGAAAAATGTTGAGATTCAGGAAGCCAATATTCAATTGGATCACATTCATTTGGTTTGTTCGATTCCTCCAAAATTATCTGTATCTGAATTCATGGGTACATTAAAAGGAAAAATAGCTATTAAATTATTCAAGACTTACCCTAAATTAAAGCAAAAGCCATATTGGGGAAATCACTTTTGGTCTCGAGGTTATTTTGTTAGTACTGTAGGTTTAGATGAAGAAATGATAAAAAGATATGTCAAGTATCAATCACATCAATAGTCTTTGACGTGTTGCCCCTATGGGGCTAATCTGAAAATCAAAGCCTCCGTTTCTAACGGAGGTTTTTTACTTTTCTTCCTTTTCCAAAACATTATTCATCCGGTATTGTAACAAATCCAGACCAAATCATAACAACATAAACCAGACAGAAAATTGCAAATACCTTAAAAAATAGATTAAAGAATTTAAAAACCCCTGGTGCTTTTTCAATTAATCCTGTGTTATTTATAATATGAAAGTCCTTTAATTTGTTAGTAATTATTGGTCCGATTTTTCTAAAGAAGAAAAATCCAAAAATAAAGAATAATGAAAGTCCAATTTTAAATTTCAATTTCGGTTATTTTAAATGTTGGGTAACGGTGAATATATGCATTCGTGCGAGCAGAAATTCAAGGAATTGCTGGTATAGCACGAGTGCATATCTTTTTGTTATTTGCTAACTTAATTCAAACCAGCGACTAATCAAAATTATGTGCACGGCTTAACAAAAAGAAACCACACATTAGCTCAAA
>CANLOW010000002.1 GCA_947493035.1 uncultured Aquimarina sp. | reverse complement strand
TCGAAGGTTTATCCGATGAACAAATTGCAAATAATATTGAAATAATTGATGAATATTATAAAAAGAATATGAATTATTAAAAGCCTCAGAAGAAACAAAATCAACACATACTTCACAATACGCTAGAGCTAATAAAACTATAAGTACAGGTAATTATAGTAATGAAGCTTGTATTTTACGCAGATCAGGACATTTAGCGGATGCCTTAACTATAAAAAATGCAGGAGATTACGCTAGAAGAATTGCTAATGATCACTTTCCAAACATGGATACATCAGACACTAGAAATGACGCTATGAGACATATTATGTGGAATGTTCTTTTAGCTAAAAGATATTTCACACTTAGCTCTAAAAGAAGCAACAGAACAGACTTTGCTAGGCGAGTAACAGATGCCAATGAGGAATGTGGTAATAACCCTATCGACACTAAAGAAATGGACTATCACAATAATGCAATTGGCAGAGATGTTTATTGGGATAATACGGGACACAAAGAAGCCTTCGGAATAAAATATGCTGTTAAAGAAGCTTCTACAGCAACTTATGTAAATGATGCTTTAGATAGAGTAAATAATAAAAGTTGTTATATTGTTAAAACACATAAAGATAAAACGTACCCTGAAAATCAACTTCCTAAGAATACAAGAAAATCAGCAGCACAAATTCGAGAAAAAATACGTCAAATAAGTGATGAAAAAGTAGTTTATATAAAAGGTCCTATTGCTAATAGCCTAAATTTAAATGAGACCCAATTGGGCCAGTTAACACCAAGTAACCTTGTACATGTTAATACTTCAAAATGTGAAAGTGAAAACATCCCTCAACCCTGGTTTGAAGAAACAATAAAAATATATCCTAGAGGTATCGCAACTATTCATCGACATCTAAGGAAATATTATGACCCTAAATCTGGAAAAATAGTGATACCAATTATCAAGCATAGACTTTGTGCTAAACACAGACTTATAAAAGTTAAATGTTTTAAGCTATGAAAAAAGTAATTTTTTGTTCTTTAATAGTAATTTTTTTCTTAGCACAATCTTGTGGTTTACCAAACGAAATTACAGAACCTACACAAAACGGAATCAAGTTTAAAATCTCAAATAGTACAAACTTTGAATATGAAAATGCTAAAGTTATTATTGGTGGAATTAATTCAGATAAAAATTTTGTAGAAATTGATAGCTATACATTACCTACAATAACAAAAGGATTACTATTCGTACACAATGGTTTTGATAATAAAAGATGGAAACCAGATTTCAATGAGATTAAAAAAATAGGTGATGGTAAAGCATTTTTTAAATTTCAATTCGACAATAAACCTGCTAATTTTATTGAATTTGACATTGATAGAAATCTGTATATCGATTTAGCTAAATATGAGGTCATTGATGATACAGGAGAGATTATAATTTATATTATAAAAGACGACGAGAATGATGTAAATGAAGATATGGTTACAGGCTGGACTGAATCAATGTTATCTATTTTGGATTAATATTGTCTTACTAAATATAAGAGTCGAGTAGATAAAGGGGGCCTCTCATAGAATTGATTGAACCTTATTTATTTGTGAGTGGAGGTGAACCCCCACTCACAAATAAAATCTATGCGGTAACAAGGGAAATAATGTGCGATTATTCAATCAAAAAAGAGGAATAATCCTCTTTTCAAAATAAGCTAATTTGACCTGTTTTAGAATTAATCATTAAATCTTTTATATCAGTAAGATCATTTTCCTTCTGATCAGTATTAGAAGATTTTTCTTCAACACCTAATCTTTTTCGAACGTAATTATAAGCTACATTGATATTATCTACATATTCAATTCTTGGAACTTTTTCGTACTTTAAATATCTGTTGCTTATAAAAGCACCTTTAAAGTTCTGTCCTGGTAATAATCCGTTATCACAAATTACGATACCATCAATACCGTGAAACATTAAATTTAATGCACTCATTTTTACACAAGTATAATCGATGTCAATAAGAGAGTGAAACATACCAATATTTACACTATTTGCTGCAAGAGAAAATCTAGCAGAACCACAACAAGGATCTGAAAAGTTTTCAGTTGATTGTGGCTCTAATATTTGAGCCATAAACTTGCAAACAGTAATTGGAGTAAAGAACTGAGCAAAATATTTATTGGTTAAACTGTTTAATTCGTAAAATGTTCCAAATATATCGTAAAAACAATTATCTGTTTGAATCATTTTATCAAGGATCATAATAGATTCTTTTATTAATAATCCAAATGTGTTTCTTTCATTTTGATTATATGTTTTTCTTATACGTTCTAGATCTATTTGATGGTTAAATGAAAACCCATTGATAAATAAGTCTAAAAAATCATCAAAGACTTTGTAATGACTATGTTTATAGGCAATTGAATCAAATATTTTGATAAAATTTTTCATTTCTTCAGGTACGTATCTATTTGACTTACTCATAACTTAAATTTTAGGATTAATAATTATTTAAGCGTCTTATCAGCGTAAGAGGAAATTTTCGAAGGGAAGGAAACGGAATAAATAGTGACGTAAGGAACGGCTTTATGCCGTAGTCTTTCCGTAGTAAATTGACCGAGCTGTTCTTTGCTTGAATATTGATTGAACCTATTTATTTGTGAGTGGGATTATAGATCCCCTCGAACAAATAAAATCTATGCGGTAACATAAGTTGTAGTGTTTAACATTTTCTGCAAAAGGTTTTGGTCTTTGGTAAGAAGTTTTTTTCTTACATGAGTTGTTTGTTTTAGTTGTATTAATTAAATTAAAGTGGGGGTAGTTAAGACTACTGATATATAACTTAAAATTTAGTGTTATTTTAAATATATAGGTTTAATAGACCTATTAAAGTTAAATGCTATCTATGTATGAGTATGTTTTTAAGTTTTAACCAAAAAAAAGCCATCTACAAGAGATGGCTTTTAGATTCTTTTATATGTTATGCGCCTAAAGCTTCGCTGAGTGCAGCTTTTTTGTGTCTGCTTACAGGAATTTGATCACTTTCGATCTCTATATTCCTGCTATTAAAACGTTCTACTTTTTGTAAATTCACAATATATGACTTGTGTACCCTTAAGAAACGATCTTCGGGTAATTGTGCTTCAAAAGATTTCATGGTGGCCAAAACAATAACAGGATCACTATTATCCATTATTAACTTTACATAGTCACCTAAGGCTTCTACATATTTTAAATTATTTAAATATATTTTTCTTTTCTTTAAATTACTTTTTACAAAAATAAATTCTTCTTCAGGTATCACTTGACCAGATGATAAACTACCTGTGCCGTTACTAGCAATAGCTTTATCAACCGCAGCATAGAAGCGCTCTTTTTTTAAGGGCTTTCTAAGGTAATCTATGGCATCGTAATCAAACGCTTTAAATGCATATTTGGTTTTACCGGTAACAAAAATAATTTTTGGCTTGTGTTCAAGGTCATCTAGTAGATCGAAACCAGTTAATATAGGCATTTCAATATCTAAGAATAGCAAGTCTACAGGAGTATCTAATAGCCCGTTTTTGGTTTCTATGGCATTATTCCATTCTGCCACTAAATCGAGGGCAGGATGTCCCTCAATAAGCTTTACAATAGCCAAGCGCTGTAAACGAGAATCATCTACAATTGCACATTTCAGAATAGTAGTTTGTGACATCAGCAGTAATTTACCTCCAAGTTTACTTATATTTATTGGTAAAAACAAATAAATTTGAAACTTAGTCGAAGAAAATCGAATTTCATCCAATAAAATATCCTTTGATCGATAAAATAAAAGCTTTAGAATAATTGAAATAATTTGTTTATTTTTGCAGCCTGAATTAAATTTTGTTTTTATGAACCATTATGAAACTGTTTTCATTTTGAATCCCGTTTTATCTGATGATCAGATAAAGGAGACAGTTAGCAAGTTTGAGGGTATCCTTACTTCTAACGGAGCCAAAATGATTTCGAAAGAAGATTGGGGGCTGAAAAAATTAGCTTACACAATCCAACACAAAAAAAGTGGATTTTACCACTTATTTGAGTACCAAGTAAAAGGTGAAGCAATTGATGCTTTAGAATTAGCTTTCCGTCGTGATGAGCGTGTAATGCGTTATTTGTCTGTGAAGTTAGACAAGCATGCTGTGTCTTGGGCTGAGAGAAGAAGAGATAAACTTAAACAAAAAGCTTAGTAGTTATGGCAGGTTTAGAACAACAAGCTAAAGGAAAGAAAGACGGAGAAATCAGATATTTAACTCCGTTAAACATCGAGACTTCAAAGGAAAAGAAATATTGTCGTTTCCAAAAATCTGGAATCAAGTATGTGGATTATAAGGATCCAGATTGGTTATTAGGTTTTTTGAATGAGCAAGGGAAAATTTTACCAAGACGCCTTACAGGAACTTCTTTGAAATTCCAACGTAAAGTAAGTGTTGCAGTAAAAAGAGCTCGTCATTTGGCATTATTACCATATGTAGCGGATTTAATGAAATAATATTGACCAGTAATTATGGAACTTATATTAAAGAAAGACGTTGAGAATCTAGGATTCATCGATGATATAGTAGAAGTGAAGAATGGTTACGGTCGTAACTATCTTATTCCTCAAGGTTTTGCTGTTTTAGCGACAGTTTCTGCAAAGAAAGTGTTAGCTGAAAATTTAAAGCAAAGAGCTTTTAAAGAGCAAAAAGTGGTTAACGAAGCTAATGCACAAGCTGAAAAAGTGGCTGCATTGGAAATTAAAATCACAGCAAAATCTGGAGCTGGAAACAAATTATTTGGTTCTATCTCAAATGTAGATGTTGCTGAAGCTTTAGGAAAAGAAGGTGTTTCTATCGATAAAAAGTTCATCAGTGTTCCTGGTGGTACGATTAAACGTTTAGGTAGCTATGAAGCTTCTGTACGTTTTCATAGAACAGTGATTAGTAAGGTAGCATTTGATGTGGTAGCTGATAAGGCTTAATCAACATCAAAAAACTTTAAATTAGATCCGCTACATTGTAGCGGATTTTTTTGTTTTTAAATTGTTGTAGCAATGAAATATACAAGGCTTACAAAAGAACAGTTAGAGGAAATGCACAAAGAATTTGCGAGTTTCCTAGCAACGCAATCGATAGATGCCAAAGAGTGGGCAGATATTAAAGAAAATAAGCCAGAAGTGGCAGAGCAAGAACTAGATGTATTTAGTGATTTAGTTTGGGAGGGTGTTCTTGATAAAGTAGATTATTTAGAGCATTTTTCATCTAATCAGATTCATTTATTTCATCTAGTAGAAGAGAAGATGGAACTTATTGCAATTCGTGTTAAAAATCCTGAAATTGATTTATTGAATAATGAAGGCTATAAATGGCTTCAAGAAAATTTAATGAGTGAAGATGTGGAATTTTTCTCCGCGTCAAAAGATTATAATGAGGATAAGAATCTAGATAAATTTAAGGTTATTCAGCAAGGAGCTCAAATTACTAAAGGAGGTCTGTATAGTTATTTCGAGAAGATTATAAAGAAAAAGTAATTAGATTGTTTGTGGTAAACAAGAGACAAGATGGCGAAATAACTTTCTTGTCTCTTGTTAATTATTTCTTTTATTGGAGTCGCTAAAGGGTATAATATTACAATGCTTACTCTGAAATTAAAATTTTATTTCATATAAATATCCATTGAGCTTGCCAGGAGGTTGATTACTTGACTAATTCAAAAGCTTGGTTTGCAATTTCAGCTTCTTCATCTGTAGGGATTACTAAAATCTTAACTTTAGAAGATGAAGCTTGTATTTCTCTAATATCACCAGATCTTTCTATGTTTTTTTCGTTATCTAATTCAATACCAAAAGTATTCATGTTAGCACAAGATAATTGTCGCATAACAGTAGAATTTTCTCCGATTCCTGCAGTAAAAATAATAGCGTCGAGACCATTAAGTGCTGCGGTATAACTTCCGATGTATTTTTTAATACGGTATGCTGCCATTTCTAAAGCTTCTTTACAGCTAGTGTTGCCCGATTCAGCCGCTGCTGTAATGTCTCGCATATCGCTAAAGCCAGTAAGGCCTAACATACCACTCTCTTTATTTAACAATTGACTTGTTTTTTGGCCTTCAAGGCCTAGCTTTTCTTGCAAGAAGAATATAGCAGAAGGGTCTATGTCGCCAGATCGGGTTCCCATAATTAAACCATTTAAAGGAGCTAACCCCATAGATGTATCTATGCTTTTTCCATTTTTAATCGCGGTGATACTACCTCCATTCCCTAAGTGAATACTTATAATGTTTTGGCTGTTTTCAGTCCCTAAATATTGGATAGCTTGTTGACTTACGTATTTATGTGAAGTTCCATGAAATCCATAAGCTCTGATATTATGCTCTTCTAAGTACTTTGATTTGATAGCGTATTTATAAGCTTCTATAGGCATTGATTGATGAAAGGCAGTATCAAAAACAGCAACTTGCTTTGCTTTTGTAAATATTTCCTCAGCAACTTCTATACCTTGTAAATTTGCTGGGTTATGTAACGGGGCTAGACTAAATAAATTTTCAATTTCCTTCTTCACTTCTGAGGTAATCTCTACAGTATCTGAAAAAGAGCTACCTCCGTGAACAACACGATGTCCTACCGCTATGATGTCATCGGTAGAGTTAATGACTCCAATTTTTGTATCTAAAAGATATTCAGCGACAAGTTTTAGACCAATTTTATGATTAGGAATATTAGTGGTTTGACTAAATTTCTCACTTGACTTTTTATAAGTAATATGCGCTTCTTCTAATCCAATACGCTCAACTAAGCCTGAGCACAATACTTCTTGAGAAGGCATATTGAATAATTGAAATTTTATAGAAGAACTACCTGAGTTGATAACTAATATTTGCATTTTTAGGGAAAATAGTATTTATATTTCTTGAGCTTGAATTGCTGTAATGATTACAGTATTATATACATCGTCAATGGTGCATCCTCTACTTAAATCATTAACAGGTTTATTTAATCCTTGTAACATTGGGCCAATTGCTAAAGCGCCTGTTTCACGCTGAACAGCTTTATATGTGTTATTTCCTGTGTTTAAGTCTGGAAAAATTAAAACACTAGCTTGTCCCGCAACTTCCGAGTCAGGTAATTTGCTTTTCCCAATTTTCTTATCTACTGCAGCATCATACTGTATAGGCCCTTCGATTTTCAGGTCAGGTCGTTTCTCTTTGACAATTTGTGTTGCTTCTCTTACTTTATCTACATCTGCACCTTTTCCTGAAGAGCCAGAAGAATAAGATAGCATTGCTACTTTAGGTTCGATACCAAAATTTGTAGCAGTATCAGCTGAAGCAATAGCGATTTCAGCTAATTGTTTAGCGTCAGGGTTAGGGTTGATAGCACAATCTCCAAACACAGAAACACGGTCTTCAAGACACATAAAGAACACAGAAGATACTACAGATGCAGTAGGTTTTGTTTTTATAAACTGTAAAGCAGGACGGATTGTATGTTGTGTTGTATTTACTGCACCTGATACCATACCATCTACATGACCTTTGTAAATCATCATGGTTCCGAAATATGATACATCGCTCATAAAATCACGAGCCATATCCATATTTACATTTTTATGTTTACGTAATTCATAAAAAGTATTCGCATAATCATCAAAATGTTCTGACTTTATAGGGTCAATAATAGTAGCTTTTTCAATATTATTGAGTATACCTAATTTAGATGCTTTTTGAGTTATTTTTTCAGGATCTCCTAGTAAGGTAATATCGACTACATCTACATCTATTAGGCGAGAAGCAGCGCGTAGGATACGTTCGTCATACCCTTCAGGTAAAACAATGTGTTTTTTTGTTGTTTGTGCTCGCTTCAATAAGTTGTATTGAAACATGCGAGGTGTTAGTAGTGTGTTTTCGAATGTTATTAAACGCTCGGCTAATCGATCTGTATTTACATGTTTTTCGAAAGTCGCTATAGAGGTGTTGATTTTTTGTGAATTATCAGCATATATTTTCGAAGTAATTCTACCAATTTTATTAGTTACTTCAAAAGTGCCCTTTTCAACAGAAATAATAGGTAAACTTAATTTAACTCCTTCTATTAATTTCATTATTGAATCTTCAGGAATAATACCTCCTGTTAAAATGATTCCTGATATTTTTGAGTAATTTGAGGATATGCTTGCCTGTAAAGCACCTAATATAATATCTGAGCGATCTCCAGGAGTTATAACAAGACTATTGTCTTTTAGATGGTTTAAATAGTTGTGTAATTGCATGGCGCCTACACCGAAATTACCAGCAAGATTATTTAGGTATTCATCACCAAATAATACTTTACCATCTAGGTAAGTACATATTTCTTTTACTGTTGGACTTTTAAGAGTGTTTATTTCTGGAATCACTATAGTTTCAGCTTGTTCACCTAAAATAAAATCCAACTTATCTTGAACGGCCTTAGTGTTGTTTTCTTTTATTTTATTAGCAACCACAGCAGATACTTCAACATCTTTTATCTTGAATGTATCATAAGCTAATTTTAAAGTTCCTGAAATTTCATTAACCTTTTTATCGTACCCATTGGAAACAATAATAGCTGGGATACCAAAATTTTTACAGATAAGCACGTTGATGTCAAATTCGATAATACTATGCTGGTCAGAAAAATCAGTTCCTTCTACGACTATGAAATCGAATCGTTCTTCTAGTTTTTTGAATTTTTGAATAAGGACATCAAACATTTCGCCCTCTTTACCTGTATTATATTTTTCTAAAACTTCAGAGCGTGTAAACCCATATGCTTCTTTGAAAGAAATATCTAGATCGAAGTGTGTTAATACAGTGTTGATATGGTTGTCAACTTCCCCTTCATCGAAATCGTCTATAATTGGTCTGAAATAACCTACTCTAGGGTTTTTACCTAAAAAGGTACGCATCAATCCTAAAACAACAATCGACTTACCGCTATTAGGTTCACTAGTAGCTATGTATAATCCTTTATTCATCCCCGCTATATTTATATGCAAAATTAGCTAATACCTATTTAAACGAGTTGATTTGTTATAAGAAAATATGATATTAATTATTTAGAATTATTTAAAATAATTTAAAAAAAATATGTAAAAACTGAAAGATTGATAGTATCTATTTTCATGTAGGTATTATTATATTTGCGGTTCACTTTTATAGGAAGTGATTTGTCGATTGAATTGTCACTGTAGATGATATTCAATTAGAATTTTACCATTTTAAAGAGCAAGACGTGAAGATTTCATACAATTGGTTAAAGCAATTTGTAAACCTAGATTGGGAAGCAGAGAAAGCAGGTGATTTACTGACAGACTTAGGGCTAGAAGTAGAAGGAATTCAGGCTTTTGAAAGTGTAAAAGGAGGATTGAAAGGAATAGTAGTTGGTCATGTGTTAGAGTGTAAGCAACACGAAAATGCAGATAAACTAAGGGTGACTAAAGTAGATTTAGGGCAAGAAACTCCTGTGCAAATTGTATGTGGTGCTCCTAATGTTGCTACTGGACAAAAAGTAGCTGTAGCAACAATAGGTACTGAATTGTTTACCCCGGAAGGAGATTCTTTTAAGATTAAGAAAGGAAAAATAAGAGGAGAGGAAAGTTTCGGGATGATTTGTGCCGAAGACGAATTAGGTCTTGGTCAGAGTCATGAAGGTATCATGGTCTTAGAAGATTCCTTAGAAGTAGGTATTCCATTAGCTGAAGTATTCAGTGTCGAAAATGATTTGGTTTTTGAAATAGGTTTAACACCTAATCGATCTGATGCAATGAGTCATTTTGGTACGGCTAGAGATTTAAAGGCGGGGTTATTGCAACAAGGAGTTAATTTAGAATTAATTAGTCCTTCTGTTAGTAGCTGGCACGTAGATTCACGTACCTTGAAAGTAGATATTGAGGTAGCTGATTATGATTTGATTCCTAGGTACTGTGGTGTTACACTTGCTGGAGTTAAAGTAGCTGAATCTCCTGAATGGATAAAAAATAGATTAAAAGCAATAGGACTTACTCCTAAAAATAACATAGTTGATATTACCAATTATGTGATGCACGAATTGGGACAGCCTTTACACGCTTTTGACGCTACAGTAATTAAAACAGGTAAGGTAGAGATTAAAAAAGCTGTTGCGGGGACAAAGTTTACAACCTTAGACGATGTAGAGCGCGAATTACATGAAGATGATATCGTAATATGTGATGGTGATACACCAATGTGTATAGCGGGAGTATTAGGTGGTGCTGAATCAGGAGTAACACAGCATACGAATCAAATATTTTTAGAAAGCGCTTATTTTAATCCTGTAAATATTAGAAAGACGGCAAAACGTCATGGGTTAAATACAGATGCTTCATTTCGTTTTGAAAGAGGAATTGATCCAAATCATACGAAATATGCCTTGAAGCGAGCGGCCTTATTAATTCAAGAGATTGCAGGGGGAACTTTGGCTAGTGATATATTAGACTTATACCCTAAGAAAATTGAAGATTTTCAAGTATTTCTTTCTTTTGAAAATACGGCGAAATTGATAGGGGAAGAGTTGCCACGTGAGACTATTAAAAATATTT
Organism: uncultured Aquimarina sp.; assembly: GCA_947493035.1. Classification (GTDB taxonomy): domain Bacteria; phylum Bacteroidota; class Bacteroidia; order Flavobacteriales; family Flavobacteriaceae; genus Aquimarina. The sequence goes on along the minus strand of CANLOW010000002.1, from coordinate 517,608 downwards.
TAACTTCTTTAGAAATTAAAATTAATAGTGTAACAGAAAAAGGTTTAGGGTTAACTATTCCTGCATATCGTAATGATGTACAGCGGGAAGCAGATGTGATAGAAGAAATATTGCGTGTATATGGATATAACAATGTAGGGTTTACTTCTAAATTAAACGCCTCTATTGCTGCTGTAAATCGTGTAGAAGATTATCAGTTACAAAATAAAATTGCAGATCAATTAGTAGGGCAAGGATTTAATGAAATCATGTCAAATTCATTGACGACTCCAAAATATATTGAATTAGTTGATGAGTTAGATGAAGAAGCAAATGTTTCAATGCTAAACCCATTGAGTGCCGATTTATCAGTAATGAGACAATCATTACTTTTTTCAGGTTTAGAAGCTGTTAATTATAATATCAACAGGAAAAATGCAGATTTAAAATTATTTGAATTTGGAAAAACCTATCACAAAGGAGAGAAAGGTAATAATGAAGAAAAACACCTTAGTATCTTTATAACAGGTAATCAATCTCCAGAATCTTGGGCCTTAGCATCTTCTACAAGTAGCTTCTTTTATTTGAAGGCCGTAATTAATGGAGTTTTTGCTCGTTTAGGAATTAAAAACTTGAAAGAATCACCATTGAATACATCGGTATTCTCTGAAGGATTAGTATTGCAACAAGGAAATAAGGTATTTGTAGAATTTGGAGTTGTAAATCCTAAAATAACTAAAGCGTTTGGTATTGGTCAACCTGTCTTGTTTGCCGATTTTAAATGGGAAGCTATTTCCAAACAGTTGAAAGGGAAAAATATTTCAATAACTGATATCCCTAAACATCAAGCTGTGCGTCGTGATTTTGCTTTGTTATTAGATGCAAAAGTAAGTTATCAGCAGATTTATGAATTAGCTTTCAAAAACGAAAAGAAATTGCTTAAAGAGGTGAATCTTTTCGATGTCTATGAAGGAGATAAATTACCTGAAGGGAAAAAATCTTATGCAGTAAGCTTTACTTTTCAAGATGCACATAAGACGCTTACAGATAAACCTGTAGATAAGGTCATGGATAAGTTTCAAAAAGCATTTGAAAGTGAATTAGGGGCTGAATTAAGATAGGAATCTATTCATAGCAAATATTTGGTTACCCAATTATATTTAAATATATCATAAGAAGCCTTTCGGAAACATTTTCTGAAAGGTTTTTTTTAAATATTTTACTTTAGTCAAGTTTTTAATTTTTATAATGAGAAAACCTTATGTAACTTTATGGTAAACAATACGATGTGAGCTGGAGGGACCTAGATATAGAAAAAAAATTACGAGAAAGTAAAGAAGTTCCGAGTTCAGAGGAGTTAAGGGGGTTTTTAGATGAAATATGGCTAGATCAACATTTGTCGAATGTTTCAATTCTAATGAGAATAAAAGAAAAGCCTCGAGAGGATACTAATGTTAATTATTTCGATTCTAAAAAAATCAACCCTGAAAATGTATTTTTTTTAGAAGAAATAAAGAATATTTGTATTGATTATCGTTTACGATTTTTAAGTACATATTACTTTAAAGGTGATATTCCCCATGAAGCTCTGTTGAAAATCAAAGAATTAGAATGTCTTCATGATACTTCTTATGAGGGGTTTAAAATAATGGCTCCTTCAAAATTATTCAAATTAAGTAATGCTGATGACCCTTTATTATTTATACCTATAAATGATAATTATTATTATCTCGTACATAAATGGGGTAAAGACTTAGCATGGTATAGAAAAGCTTGGGCATGGTGTTTTAAGAGTATGGAAAATCTTTTAACCGTGTGTTTAATCGTTAGTTTATTATTGACAAGTCTTATTCCTGAAGGAATGTTTTTTCCTGCAAAAAATCCTAGTATTGGTTTTGTAATTGAATTCTTATTTATGTTCAAATCAGTTATCGCGATTGTAATTTATTATGCTTTTGCTAAAGGGAAGAATTTCAATACTGCAATTTGGGATAGTAAATATTTTAACGCTTAGATTGTTTATCTTTGTATTAAGAAAATTCTATGTTATGGCTGCGGATACACCAAATACTTCAATACACCGCTCTTCTGATTTACTTTGGGGGTTATTGTTTATAGCTTTAGGAGGTTTTCGATTTTATCAAATACTAAGCGGTATGCCTATGTCTAAATGGAGGATATTTATGGCTGTTGCAATAGTAGTTTGGGGTGTATTCAAAATCTATTCTTATTTAAAAACTAGAAATGTATAAACTTTTGATTAGATCTTTTTAATCATCTACTATTTCTACTTACTAAAAAGAGCCTATATCAATTAATCTTGTTTGTTGACATCCTCAAAGGACAAGATATGCTAAGATTTTCCTATAGATTATATTTTCATTTCATATAAATGGGATCAACCACAAAAATTAGTGGAGTGTTAGGAATGACTTTATTTTGAAAATCATTACTGTCCAATAAAACTTTTTAGAAGCGGGATTTGCAATTAAGTATTTCCCGCTTTCATTATCTTGTAGTTTACCACAACAAACAAGACATTAATAAAAGTACACACTTTATCGGACATCCAATTATTAAGCAACTGCTAAATTTAATACCTAAGGGATTAGTTCGTCGGACAGCCGAAGCACATGATAGTAATCGTTATTATAAGAGTTTTAAAACTTACGAGCATATGGTTTGTATGCTTTATACGACTTTAAGTGGAGTAAGCTCACTAAGAGAACTTTCTACAGTAATGCTTGCATGCGAATGAAAATTAAGTCACTTAGGGCTGTCTTCATTTCCAAAACGAAGTACACTTTCAAAAGCCAATATGAAGCGTAGTAGTAATGTATTTGCTGATATTTATTATGGTCTTTTAAGTCAATATGGTTCTTTTTTATCGGACAGCGACATTAAAGGTTCTCCTGTTAAACATCTAAACATCGTTGATTCATCAACAATCAGCCTCTTCTGTGATATTCTAAAAGGAGTTGGCCGTAACCCTATGAATGGAAAAAAGAAAGGAGGTATTAAAATGGATACTATGATAAATACTTTACAAGAAGTTCCTTGTCTTATTAGATTTAGCATTGCAGCAACACACGATCATACTTTTTTGAAAGAGTTAAACTTACAAAAAGGCTCTTTTGTTGTATTTGATAAGGCTTATAATGATTATACACAGTACCTACAATGGATTGAACAAGATATCTATTTTGTAACAAGGCAAAAAGATAATGTTCACTATGAACATATAGATGAATTAGATATTGAAGACCATATTAATGATAATATTCTAAGAGACGAGGTTATTGAAATTTAAAAAAACGAGCAAATCATCAATTTGAGACGCATAGCCTATTGGGATAAAGAGAAAAAGACAACCTATATATTTCTATCTAACAACTTTCTTATCAGTCCAATCAAAATATGTGATATTTATAAACGCAGATGGCAAATAGAAACTATGTTTAAACGACTTAAACAAAACTTTCCTTTAAAATATTTTCTGGGTGACAGCCAAAATGCTATTGAAATTCAGATATGGTGTGGCCTAATTATTCAATTATTAATGCTTGTTGTCCAGAGAAGAATAAGTAAGAAATGGGCATTCTCTAACATGGTATCAATGATTCGATTATACCTTATGAGCTACATAGATGTTTTTAAATTCCTTAATGACCCTAATCGAAGTTGGAATGAAGTGGCAACAAAGCCTCCTGAAATACAACTTGATTTATTCACATAGACCATGCTATTGAAATATTCAATAAAAAGCTAGTAAAGACAATACCTGAAAGGAAAAATAGGATCGATTCTAATTTTTAGCGGACACTAATGATATTTAAGATTAAAAGTTTAATGAAATCTATATATGTTATCATTTGTTCGATAATAAACCTATTATACATGTACCTTTGCAAAAAAAAAACAGGATGTCGTTTACGCAATTAGGAATATCGGAAGATCTTAATAAAGGATTAAAAGAATTAGGAATTAAAACGCCTACTGCTATTCAGGAGCAAGCTATCCCTATTTTGCTTGAAGGAGAAAATGATTTTATTGGTCATGCGCAAACAGGAACCGGTAAAACAGCAGCATTTGGATTACCACTCTTAATGCAAACTGATGCTAAAAAGAAGTTAACTCAATCCATTGTTTTAGCGCCAACACGAGAGTTAGCTCAGCAAATTCAAAAACAGTTATTTAGATTCACAAAATACACAGACAAGATTTTTTCTGAAGCAGTTTATGGTGGAGAAAAAATTGATATTCAAATAAAAAAATTGCAACGGACTACGCATATTGTTGTGGCAACTCCTGGTAGATTGGTCGATCTTATAAAACGTAGAGCTGTAGATATTCGTTACATCAATACGGTGATTCTAGATGAAGCAGATGAGATGTTGAGTATGGGTTTTAAAAAGGAACTCGACTTTATCTTGAATACTGTTAGTGGTAAGAGTAACATTTGGTTGTTTTCAGCTACGATGCCACAAGCCTTAAAAGGAATTGTTTCTAAGTATGTCTCTCCAAACGCTTATACTATTTCGGTAAGTAAAAATGATTCCGTAAATACAAATATTCAGCATCAGTTTGTAGTGACCGAAGAAGATAATAAGATTGATACGATGGCTTATTTCTTAAAAGGGAATAAAGCACAGCGAGGTATTATTTTTACAAGAACCAAATTAGCAGCTCGTACATTGAATGAGCAACTTAAGAAGCGCAACTTTGATGTAGATGTATTAGAAGGGGATATGCAACAAAAGGAGCGTGATAAGGTGATGCGTGCCTTTAAAAATAAAAAATTAAACCTATTAGTGGCTACAGATGTTGCCGCTAGAGGTATAGATGTAGCTAATTTGGAATTTGTACTGCATTATCAATTACCAGATCAGTCAGAATATTATGTGCATAGAAGTGGAAGAACAGCAAGAGGAGGCGCTTCTGGAATCTCACTGGCTTTTGTTAATCATAAAGAAGTTAAGTTTTTAAGAGGCTTAGAAACTGAATTGAAAATTAATTTTTTACAAATTAGATAGTAAATAAAGGAGATAGTACTTATATCTTTTAAAAATATATAAGTAGAATACCTAAAAGTTTAAGATATTTGTAAAGGCTCTCTTTTGAGGAAAAGAGAGCCTTTTTTATTGATGAAAAATCAGTTTTGTAAATAATATTTTAAGAATTTGATACTTTAATATGTTGTTTTTTTTGAATCTTTTGTTAAAAGTTTTAAATTGTAAAGTGAAGTATTAATTAGACGATAGAAGAATGAATACGATAAAAAGACTTTTTGATTTCCCTTATTACCAATTATCTAAAGGAGGATTAAGTGATTCCCTAGTTACTAAACAAAATGGTAGTTGGGTTGCTACATCTACACAAGAGTACATTGATAAGGCAAATCAAATAAGTCGAGGTTTATTACGAATGGGTGTTAAGCCCAATGATAAAATTGCTATTATTTCTACGAATAATAGGACAGAATGGAATATCGTAGATATTGGTATACTTCAGGTAGGGGCACAAGATGTACCTGTTTATCCTACAATTTCAAAAGAAGATTATGCGTATGTTCTGAATCATTCTGAATCAAAATATGTCTTTGTTTCTGATAAAGAAGTATATGATAAGGTAATGGCTATTAAAGATCAAGTACCTTCTATTTTAGATGTATTTTCTTTTGAGGATATTTCAGGTTGTGCTAGTTGGACATCAGTTCTTGAGAAAGGTAAGAACGAAGATAATCAAGCGGATGTAGAGCGTTTAAAAGATGGTATCAACGAGAATGATTTGGCTACATTAATATATACTTCAGGAACAACAGGCAGACCTAAAGGAGTTATGCTTAGTCATAGAAATATAGTAAGGAATGCTATTAATAGTTCTTCTCGATTTCCTATCGATGATGGCAATGCCAAAGCGTTGAGTTTTTTACCCATATGTCATGTGTACGAACGAATGTTGTTGTATTTATACCAATATAGAAGTGTTAGTATTTATTTTGCTGAATCTATAGAGACTATTAGTGATAACTTAAAAGAGGTAAAGCCTGATGTTATGACGGCAGTACCGCGATTATTAGAAAAAGTATATGATAAGATTTATGCTAAAGGAGCAGATCTATCAGGTATTAAAAAGAAATTATTTTATTGGGCTATTGATCTAGGGTTGAAATTTGAACCTTACGGAGCTAATGGTGCTTGGTATGAGTTTCAATTAGGTATTGCTCGAAAATTAATTTTCAGTAAATGGCAAGCAGGTTTAGGTGGAAATCTTAAGATTATTGCTTCAGGAAGTGCGGCTTTACAACCACGCTTGGCTAGAGTATTTAATGCCGCAGGAATTAACGTAATGGAAGGTTATGGATTAACGGAGACTTCTCCTGTAATTTCGGTAAATGATATACGTAACAATGGTTTTAAAGTGGGTAGTGTAGGTCGTATTTTACCTGAAACCAAAGTTATTATTGCAGAAGATGGCGAAATATTGGTAGAAGGTGCCAGTGTGATGATGGGGTATTATAAGAATCCTGAAAAAACAGCTGAAGTTTTGCAAAATGGAAGATTTCACACTGGAGATATTGGTGAAATCGATAGCGATGGTTTTTTGAAAATCACCGATCGTAAAAAGGAGATGTTTAAAACTTCTGGAGGGAAATATGTTGCTCCTCAACTGATTGAAAATGCCATGAAACAGTCTCGATTTATAGAACAAATAATGGTTATAGGAGAAGGGGAGAAGATGCCTGCAGCTTTTATTCAACCAAATTTTGCATTTATTAAAGATTGGGCGAAAATTAAGGGGGTAGATGTTGGTACAACTACTGCAGAAATAGCAAATAATGAAGAGGTGATAGCTCGTATAAAAGAAGATGTCGATTTACATAATGCTAGTTTTGGAAAATGGGAGCAAGTAAAATTGTTTGAATTAACCCCTGAAGAATGGACCATCGATGATGGACATTTGACGCCAACGATGAAACTCCGTAGAAAGATTATAAAAGAAAAATACAAGAATCTTTATGAAGCGATTTACAATCGTTAATAGAGTTTTTATAAAAGTAATGAACCTATTAAATTATAGGGATTGATTATATAGGAGTCAAAGTAGTGGTAACTTTAAACCAACTACATTGGCTCCTGATTTTTTGTTTTGGTAATACACTCCTTAAAAGAAAATTTAATCTTTAGTCTAAGATTATATACTGGATCAGTCACTAATTACTTCACCTCTGGTTTCAGAAAGATGCATTGTCATAGATACAGCTTCAGTATTAACCCATGTTTCATATTCTAAAGCAGCATCTAATCTTTTTGAATTAGAAATATAACCTTCATTTGAAACTTGTTCAAGACCTGCTACTTTACTCCAAATACCTACTTTAGAGATAAAATCTTCACGGTCTTTAGTGTAATGCTCATTAGAATTTATTTGTTGAATGTTACTAAGTCCAATTTCATTAAAAATAGAAGGGAGGAAGTCAGTAATTTCATTGTTCATCCCTGCGTTCTCTCTCCATGCTAGAAACGCAGCATAAAACTCAATCATACTTTGAGGCGGTTGTGGAGTCCATTCAATTTTTTTGTGATTATAATCTAGTATAGAAATGATACCCCCCTTTTTAAGAAGTGACTTCATTTTTATTAGAGCCTCTTCGGGTTTTGAAAGCCATTGAAGCATTCTAGCAGATATAACTAAATCGAATTTTTCATCAGTTTGAAAATCAGAAATGTCAGAAGTAAGTAATTCTAAGTTTTCTACATCACCATAATTTTCTATACCATTCTCGATAAAATTAGGGTCTTTATCAATTCCAATTACCTTTCCTTCTAATCCCACTATTTTGGCAACATCTTTAGAAATGGCTCCAGTCCCACAACCTACATCTAGCACTCTCATCCCTTTAGTCAAAATAGATTTTAATGTTCTGTAATCAGTTTCTAGAGTTCTATTGTTATATACTTTAGATCCTTCTTTAGCATCACGCTTAACAGTTTTATTTTGTGCCATTATTAGATTTTTAACTTTTAAAAGAAACAAAAAACAAAAGGTTATCCTAGAAAGTAAAATCTTTAGGACAAGGATTTTTTGTTAGTGTTCTAATGTAGTTTAAAATTCAATAGATTGATTAGAGTGTAGTAAACTTTGACAGAAATTGCTTTAAATGTAGAATCAGATAAGTCTAATTCAACATTGCTAAGTATTCGATACTTGTCGTAAGTTTTTTTTGAATGGTATCTTAATCTTATTCTAATGGCATATTCTTGTACTTGTCTTTTGATCACGCCATTTTTCTATGTTTCAAAGAACCAATACGAATTGTCCAAGTGGTTAAATTTGTAACCTCTGGTTTAATTCCATTTCCTTTTGAAGTAGGTCATTTTAATAATGATTTTGCTTGAATACAAAATTGTTGTAGATAGTTTATAGTATTTTTTTCTCAAAACAAATACTATTTTCAGCATTTACATATTCTCCAAAATTAGGAACTACCCCATAACCGTTTTTCTTGTAAAATGCGATGGCATATGGTTTTTCTTTGAGTGTTTCTAAAACACACTTTTTATATTTTAAGTCACGACTCCAATTTTCTAACTCATTCAGGATTAATGAAGCTATTCCAATCCCTCTATAATTAGGAGGAACATACATACGTTTAATTTCCATTTCATTTAGAGAAAATTCTTTGATTCCTCCGCATCCAACAGCATTTGCGTCTTTGTCATAAGCGATAACTACATATTTTATATTCTCAATGCTATTTAACTTTCCATAAAATGATTTTTCCTCTTTGTAATAAGTTTTTAAATCATCATCTAATTCTAATACTAGTTTTTTAAAATCTGAATTGCCAGAGTGTGTTTTTTTTATTGTTATCAAACCAGGTTTTTTTGTTTTTTAGGAATCGCACATAATTAGTTAAATATACTATTTTGAGTTGGCCTTATTTTTGAAATACTGAATTTAGTATTTAGTACTTGATGGCGTAGATAAACTCTTTAGCAATTTTGTCTGCTATATCATGGTACGTACTCCATTTATCATATACCTCTAGCGCCCACTTTTGTATTAACTCTTTGCATTCTTTTTCGTTGTTTGATTGGTCTCAGGAATAGTTCAAACTATGCACTTTAGTGCATTTCGCTTTCAGCTTCTAAAAACCTTACTTTTGGGTCATGTCATTACAATCAACACATGTTCATTCAGTTTCTAGACTCACGGCTCACATAGTTTGGAGCACAAAATATAGGTATTCCGTTTTAAAAGGCGACCTTCAAGTTCGATGCCGCAGTTTACTTATTCAAATCTTCGAATCGGAGGATGTTGAAATTTTGAAAGGAGTTGTTTCCAAAGACCATGTTCATATGCATGTTCAATATAGACCATCATTAAGCCTTAGTGATCTGATCAAAAAGCTAAAAGGAAGAAGTTCCAGGAAATTACAACAAGAATTTCCAGAATTGAAACAACGTTATTGGGGTCGTCATTTTTGGGCTATTGGATATGGATGCTGGAGTACAGGCAATATAACAGATGAAATGGTTAATGAATATTTAGAACATCATAGAAAACCTGACGATAGGAGAAGCTCTAACTTTATATTGGAGTAGGAGACTGTATGGGTGACTTTAAGTCACCAGCCGAAACTATGGACTTAAAGTCCATAGTGGTTCATTTATTGGCTGATGAAGGTGTTGTAATATTTCCTCTTTTAAGTGTTTTAGGAGGAATTAGATATTCATTATGTTTATGAGCTTTATATTTATTCAAATAATCACTAAGTTTTGGAGATAGTGTATAAGTCCACTTAATATCATATTTAAATACCAAATGAAGCCTTGATAAGTGAAAATGGTTATTCCATCTCCATTGTCCTAATAACAATGCATCAAAATTACATAGAGAAACATCCTCTTTAGGAGTATCATCAGGAACCACAAGAATGTAATAAGCTTATTGATAATATAAAAAGTAACGCTCTTTTCGTGATTTTAGTTTTCATTGTTTGTTGTTGCTAATGGATGTAATATTAATCTAGAGTATTTAAAAATGTAGAAAAAGATTTAGGTTAATAACGCTAGCTATTCAATACGTTGCTTAAACTGTTTTCCTATTCCTGTCTTAGATATAAATTCTATTAATTTTCAAATATTTTTGTTATTGTTTTTTTAACGCTATTATGTAATCTATAATTGTTTTATCCTTGATGAATAATAAATATACAAGGGCGTTTTTGAATATCTACAGTAGTTTTATTCCACTCAGCAATGGTCTTTGTTTTTATATACTCGGTTTGAAGTGTGATATCCACAGCAATACAAAGCCTAGTGTCTTTATGTAAAAAAGCTTTAAAGTCTTCTAAAAGCTTTTGATTACGATAAGGAGTTTCTATAAAAATCTGAGATTGATTTTTATCAAACGACAAGCGCTCCATTTGTTTGATAGATTGTTTGCGTTCTTGTTTATCTATTGGTAAATAACCATTAAAAGTAAAACCTTGGCCATTCATTCCACTGGCCATCATAGCTAAAAGGATTGAAGAAGGTCCTATTAGTGGAACAACAGGTATGTTTTTTTGGTGTGCAAGACGGACAATTTCAGCACCTGGATCAGCAATACCCGGGCAACCAGCTTCTGAAAGTACGCCAACATTATGTCCTTCAAGACAAGGGGTTAAAAAGCTAGGAATATCTGAAATATCAGTGAATTTATTAATAGTTTCAAACTTAAGACTAGGTTGTGATTTACCTGGGCTAACTTTCTTTATGAAACGTCTTGCTGTTTTTTCATTTTCAGCAATATAATAATCAGTAAGTTCGATGATTTTTTTTATCGAAATAGGAAGTACTTCTAGTTTGATTTCATCACCTAAGCGAGTAGGTATCAGGTATACTTTGCCAATTTCTTGTTCCATAAGAAAAGTGTTAATATTTGAAAGTGTTTGGTGTTTAAGGGAGTCTTAATGAAACACAAATGAAATATAAGTTTTTTAACTTAACTAATTAAGATAAAAGGTAATATACTTTCTTTTTAAGTTAGAGACTTTATGTACTTAACTATTTATTAAAAGTTAAATACGAGCAGCAATTTTATTACAAGCTTCATCTAGCATCTGATATACATTTTCAAAACCTTGATCGCCTCCATAATAAGGGTCTGGGACTTCTGAGTCAGAATTGGGACTTATTTCGTTAAGAATAAGTTTTACTTTATTTTCATGAAGCTCATTGTTAGCCAACTTGATAACATTTTGATAGTTACTTTGATCCATCACAAAAATATGATCAAATTCATCGAAGTGAGCCGTTTTAAATTGCTGAGCTCTTTGATTAGTGATATTAAGCCCATGTTTTTGAGCAGTAGCAATCGAGCGAGGATCAGGTAACTTACCTATATGATAATCACCTGTTCCAGCCGAATCTATTTTATATTTAGTAGGATCTAATTTACTTTCTAAGATACCATGTGCCAGAGGAGATCTGCAAATATTCCCTAGGCAAACCATTAAGATTTTAATCTTTTCAGGCATTACATACTTAGTTTTTTGGTAAGATCCTCAACGTATTTTTTAAACTGTTTATCAGTCATTGTTAGGTTATCTACCGTTTTACATGCGTGTAATACTGTTGCATGGTCTCTTTTTCCTATTTGGCTACCAATACTAGCTAATGAAGCTTTAGTTAATTTCTTAGCAAAGTACATCGCTAATTGACGAGCTTGTACAATGTGTCGCTTTCTTGTTTTAGACTGAAGTGTTGCAACATCCATTTGAAAATAGTCACTAACAACTCTTTGGATGTATTCTATAGATACTTCCTTCTTAGTGTTTTTAACATAATTCTCTACGATTGTCTTAGCAAGATCAAGCGTTATTTCTTTTTTGTTAAAAGAGGAATGTGCAATTAATGATATGATTGCTCCTTCTAATTCACGAATATTAGTTTGAATATTGTGTGCCAAAAATTCAATAATCTCTTCAGGCATCTCGACACCATCTCTATATAATTTATTGTTTATAATAGAAATACGTGTTTCAAAGTCAGGTTGATTCAATTCAGCAGAAAGTCCCCATTTAAAACGAGACAATAAGCGTTGCTCTATGTCTTGCATGTCTACGGGTGCTTTGTCACTTGTCAAAATAACCTGCTTTCCATTTTGATGTAAATGATTAAATATGTGGAAAAAGACATCTTGAGTACCAGCTTTACCTGATAATAATTGAATATCATCAACAATTAATACATCTATGATTTGGTAGAAATGTATAAAGTCATTCCTGTTATTATTCTTAACAGACTCTATGTATTGCTGTGTAAATTTTTCAGCAGAAATATACAGAACAGTCTTATCAGGAAATTTATCTTTAATCTCGACTCCAATAGCATGCGCTAAATGTGTTTTCCCTAAACCTACTCCTCCAAAAATAAGTAAAGGGTTAAATGAAGTACCTCCTGGTTTATTTGCTACCGCATAACTTGCCGATCTAGCTAATCGATTTGAATCACCTTCTAAGAAATTTTCAAAATTATAATTCGCATTTAATTGCGAATCGATTTTAACATCTCTTATTCCTGGAATGATAAACGGATTTCTAAGTTCAGGACTTTTTGTTCTAACAGGAACATTTACTTTTTGAGTACCAACAGCCGATCTGTTCGCACTAGGTATCTTTTCTGTAAAACCTTCACTATCGTCAGTCGTGTTTTCCATACGAATCACATAAAGTAATTTTGCAGTTTCACCGAGTTGACGCATTAAGGCAATCTTTAGTAAGTCTACATAGTGTTCTTCTAGCCATTCGTAAAAGAATTTACTAGGAACTTGTATACTCAATGCTGCATCTACTAATTTAACTGGTTGTATAGGTTCGAACCAAGTTTTGAATGCTTGAGGTGAAATATTATCCTTTATGAATGAGAGACAATTATTCCATGCCGCTTGAGCAGTTATGTTCATCGTGTTGGAGAGCATTTGAAGGTTTAAAGTGTTAAATTTCAGGGCTAGAATAATCGGATTTAACTCCTTTTATCAGCATCACAAATATGTGAACAAAAAAGGCAATAAAAAAAAAGATTTCATATTGCATCCTATTTTTTTTTTACCTAATTAGTAAATAATAGTTGTCAACAAAATTTAAATTCCCAAAATCGATAAAATGTCAAAAATTCCTTTTAAAAGTGTTATTAAAGTTAGGTATGCCGAAACCGATCAGATGGGAGTGGTTCATCATGGAAATTATGCTCAATATTTCGAAATAGCACGTATCGAATGGCTTGAAGCCTTAGGTGTTTCTTATAAAAGCATGGAAGAGAGAGGAGTAATGTTGCCTGTAGTATCATTACTTACAAATTTTAAGAAATCTGCTTATTTTGATGATTTATTAACAATCACTACAACATTAAAACAATTACCAGGTGTTAAGATAATTTTTGAATACGAAGTGCATAACAAAAAAGAAGAATTACTAACAACAGGAGAAACCACTTTAGTGTTCGTTGATATGAAAACAAAAAAGCCAATTAGGTGCCCAGATTATTTATTAGAAAAGATAAACAACAAACAGTCTGTTTAAAACTTATAGTTTATAGGAACTAATTAAGTATTTAATTAGTTCCTATAAACTATATTTAAATAAGTAAATAGTTGTAAAATATTTTTTGATTTCTTTTAGGGTTGAAACAGAGTTTCTCAAAATATATTGATAAATAAATTCAATCTATTAGGGTCTTATGAAGAAATTTATCTACGACTATATGCAGCAGTAGATTTGCCATCAAATAAACTCCAATCGATAATAATAGAGAAGATATTAGAGGCTAAGGCAATACTTTGATCTCCTATATCTGTTAAGGCATAATCTACTGTGATACCTCTGTAAGAAAAACCAAGACCAAAGCTAGGTTGAAAGGCAGTACGTTCAGAGTCGTCAAATTGTCTTTCGTTTTGAAAATTGTTGACTCCACCTCTCAAATAGGCGATTTTTTGATAATTTAATTCAAAACCTAGCGAAGGAGATATACTAAAGTTTCCATTGCTAATAATATCATTAGTTTGTGCAAAACGAACATTGACATTGGTTTCTAAGTTCATTACAAAATCTCTTGTAAATTCGATATCTCGTGCAAGACCTACTTGTAAGCTAGGTAACGTAATTTCTGTGTCTTCTACAGCTTCTTGTTCTTCTAAAAGTCTTTCACGCACACCTGTGTCAGGTTGATTAGCAAAAATGTTGTCTTCAACTTGCCATGAGTTGTATGTTGTTGTTATGTCTCGAGCAATGGCTCCATACTTCCATTTTCCGTCTTTAGAATTCCCTTGAATTCCTACATCTAGTCCGAACCCCCAAGAAGAAGCAAAATCACCTATAACTCTTCTGATCACTTTAGCAGATACTCCGTATGAGAAATTATCGTTATTAAATGCTTTTCGAGAATAAGAAACTAAAAAACCATAATCGGCCGTTGAAAATCGTTTTAACTCATCAAAAGGAGTTAAATTTTGATCATCAATTACTAAATTCCTTGTATCAAGAATATCATCAATTCCTAAGCGAATTGCCCCAATACCTATACTGCTATAATCGTCAAGGGGAGTAGCAAAAGCTAGATAATCGAAGTTGGCTATATTTCCAAAATAAGAAGCATGCATTAAGGCTACTTGCTTATTGTCTATTTGATTTAAACCAGCAGGATTCCAGTATATAGAATTAATGTTACCTGTAGAAGCTACTACCGAATTTCCTTTACCAAAAGCAGCAGCATCGACACCGATAGCCAGAAATTCATTTGAATAGTTTCGAACCTGTCCTATAAGTTGTCCGAGACTAAAAAAGGCAATTAAGAAAATAAATGGTGCTCTCAAGTTTTTTCTATTTTATAAAAAATTACAACTTTGCTAAAATATAATTTTAATTGGTGTTGGTCTAAAGTATCATACATTAAATAAACGAAATCTACATAAAAACATGTCATTTAAACGTCATATCCCTAACATTATTACCCTTGGAAACCTTTTTAGTGGTTGCATAGCGGTATATTTTGTGTTTCAAGAACATATTTATATTGGTTGTTTATTTGCCGTTTTTGGTATTGTTTTAGATTTTTTTGATGGTTTTGCAGCTAGAATATTAAAAGTACAAAGTGAATTTGGATTACAGCTAGATTCGATGGCAGATTTAATTACTAGCGGTATGTTTCCAGGGGCATTGATGTTTTATTTAATAAGGTATTCAACTGAAGTGTCACCTTTTTTACCATCGTCATTACCAACCTATGATCTTATCGATTGGCTTCCTTTACTAGGTTTTGTTATTACAGCGGGTGCGGGATATCGTTTAGCTAAATTTAATATTGACACTAGGCAAACAACTTCATTTATAGGATTGCCTACTCCTGCAAATACATTATTAATAATGAGTTTAATATTGATAAACCTTAAAGGTGATCAACCTTGGTTGGTAGCTCTTACAAAGAATAGCTGGTTTTTGGTAGGTTTTACTTTTCTTAGTGTTTTTCTGATGAATATGAACTTGCCTCTTATGGCGTTGAAGTTTAAAACTTTTAACTTGAAAGAAAATATTTTTAAATATGTTTTTTTAACATTAAGCTTACTGCTATTAATAGGATTCAGATATGAAGGATTGTTATATCTAATTTTGATGTATATTTTATTTTCAATAATTGAAAATAGAATCGTCGCAAAAAAGTAGATCAGCAATCAATTACTTCGTTACAGTATCTAAAGTATATGTTTGAAATGTATTTTTGTTAAAGACAAAGTAGGTCAATGGGATTAAATCTATAAGGTGAGATTAAAATTCTAATTTCTTTTTTCGTAATTCAAAATTTTGACCAAGGTATACTTTACGTACCATTTCATCTTCTGCTAATTCTTCAGGAATTCCATGTTTTAATATGCTTCCTTCGAACATTAAGTAAGTCTTGTCAGTAATGGCAAGTGTTTCCTGTACGTTGTGATCGGTAATAAGAATACCAATATTCTTTTGTTTCAGTCTAGCGATAATTCGTTGAATATCTTCTACGGCGACAGGGTCAACACCAGCAAAAGGTTCATCTAATAAAATAAAATTAGGGTTGGTAGCTAAAGCACGGGCAATTTCAGTCCTTCTACGTTCTCCACCACTTAATAAATCACCTTTTCGATTGCGGCGTTCTTCTAAACCAAATTCTTCAATAAGTGATTCTAATTTATCTTTTTGTTCTTGTTTACTAAGATTAGTTAATTGAAGTACGCTAAGAATATTTTCTTCAACAGTTAGTTTTCTAAAAATAGATTGTTCTTGAGCCAAGTACCCAATACCATTTTGAGCTCTTTTGTACATAGGGAATTTTGTGATCTCAGTATCATTAAGGAAAATTGCACCTTCAGTAGGCTTTACAAAACCAACGATCATGTAAAAAGAGGTGGTCTTTCCTGCACCATTTGGGCCTAATAAACCTACAATCTCTCCTTGGTTAACTTCAATAGAGATCCCCTTAACAGCTTTTTTACCTTTGTATGTTTTAACTAAATTTTCAGCTCTTAACTTCATAAAATCAAATGTACAATATAGTTCTACTTTAAGCTAACGGATAATTATCAGTGTTTGTTGCAGGAGGACGTTTTTGAACAATCCTTGTAATGACAATACTAATCTCATATAAAATAAGAATAGGTATACTTACAATAACCTGACTAGCTATGTCAGGAGGTGTTATAACTGCGGATAGAATTAATACCCCTACAATAGCAAATTTTCTATAGTCTTTCAGAAGTGTTGGGGTTACCAATCCAACTCTAGCTAAAAAGTACATGATAATAGGTAATTCGAAAACTAAACCACATGATAGGGCAGAGGTGCGTACAAGTCCGATATAGCTCGATAAATCGAATTCATTTACAACTTGATTACTAATATTGTAGCTCCCTAGGAAATTGATTGATAAGGGAGAAATGATATAATACCCAAATAATACACCTAAGAAAAAAAGTAATGAAGAAATTAGAATGAAACCTTTAGCGTTCTTACGTTCATTATCATATAGAGCAGGTCTTATGAAACTCCAAAATTGATATAATATGTATGGAAAAGCAATAATAAAACCAACAGTTACAGAAGCCCAAAGGTGAGCAGAGAATTGTTCGGCAACTTTTCTACTTTGTATAATAAAAGGGAGTTCGTCAAAACAAAAGGTTTGATCGAAACCTAATTTAGTAGTAATTGTGCATAACATTCTATAAGTCCAAAAGTCGGTACGTTTTGGGCCAAATAATATAGTATCAAAAATGAATTCTTTTAACATAAAAGCGATAATCCCACCAATAACGACTGCAAGGGTGGATCGTATCAAGTGCCATCTTAGGTCTTCGAGATGATCTAGAAACGACATGTGCTGAGGGCTTTTTTTACTCTTACTCATTGAAACAACTAAAGATTCAGTGTTGATTTACAGTTTTTTAATAATTCTCTTCAAGGCAAAAATGAATCATTTGTGAAACCATAAAAAAATGTTAATTTTACATCACTTTCAAAACACAAATCTATTGGTTAAAATTGGGTTAACCATATTTTTGAAGTACATTTTTAAATGTTAAAATGTACTTGCGTATAGGGGATTAAGATAAATTTATTAGGAGAATAGATTCATAAATCTTAACTTCAATGTTATAATTTTTTTGCAAGTGAACGAGAAAGAGCTACAAGGTGCGCTAAAAAAATATTTTGGTTTTAGCCAGTTTAGAGGTTTGCAGGAGCAAGTCGTAAAGAGTATTTTGCATAAGGATGATACTTTTGTAATCATGCCCACAGGGGGAGGGAAATCACTATGTTATCAACTACCAGCATTGATGCAGGAGGGTACAGCAATTGTGGTTTCACCATTAATAGCATTGATGAAAAATCAAGTAGATGCTATTAGAAGTATTTCTTCTGAAGAAGGTGTGGCGCATGTACTTAATTCATCTTTAAACAAAACAGAGATTACTCGTGTTAAGGAAGATATTGCTAATGGAGTTACAAAATTACTGTATGTCGCTCCAGAATCTTTAGCAAAAGAAGAGTATGCCCAATTTCTCTCTCAGCAAACGATTTCTTTCTTGGCTGTAGATGAGGCGCACTGTATAAGTGAGTGGGGTCATGACTTTAGACCAGACTACAGAAACTTAAGAAAAATAGTAGGGACTATAGATGATAGTATACCTATTATAGCCCTGACAGCCACAGCTACCCCTAAAGTTCAGGAAGATATTATCAAAAATTTAGGTATCACAGGTGCTAGAACCTTTAAGGCATCTTTTAATAGACCTAATCTTTTTTACGAAGTACGTCCTAAGACAACAAATGTAGATACAGATATTATTCGTTTTGTAAAGCAAAATGCTGAAAAGAGTGGTATTGTGTATTGTTTGAGTAGAAAACGTGTAGAAGAATTAGCTCAGACATTACAAGTAAATGGAATAAAAGCGGTCCCTTATCATGCAGGTTTGGATGCAAAGACTAGAGCTTTGCATCAGGATATGTTTCTAATGGAAGAAATAGATGTAGTAGTGGCTACTATTGCTTTTGGTATGGGTATCGATAAACCAGATGTGCGTTTTGTAATTCATTATGATATTCCGAAAAGCATAGAAAGTTATTATCAAGAAACTGGTCGCGCTGGTCGTGATGGAGGTGAAGGTCATTGTCTAGCCTATTATTCGTATAAGGATATAGAGAAGCTAGAAAAATTTATGAGTGGGAAGCCTGTAGCCGAACAGGAAATAGGAATGGCATTATTGCAAGAAGTAGTAGCTTTTGCTGAAACTTCAATTTCTCGTAGAAAATTTATCCTTCATTATTTCGGAGAAGAATTCTGTGAATCTACTGGCGAAGGTGCTAACATGGATGATAATGTTAGAAACCCGAAATCTTTGGTTGAAGCAAAAGATGAATTGATAAAATTGCTAAAAGTCGTTCAGAAAACTTCAGGAGTATATAAATCTAAAGAGATAGTTAATACCCTAACAGGAAAAGAAAATGCATTAATTATTTCGCATAAAACTCAGGCCCAACCATTTTTTGGATCAGGAAAAGAGAAAGAAGATAAATATTGGATGGCCCTTATCCGTCAAGTATTAGTAAAGGGCTACTTGAAAAAAGATATAGAAACTTATGGTATTCTTAGATTAACACCTGAAGGTGAAGGTTATTTGAATAATCCAGAAAGTTTTATGATGACTGAAGATCATAGCTATGAAGAGACTGATACAGCTGCTGTTGTTAAAGCTGGTGCGGGCTCTACGGATGAAAAGCTTTTAAAGTTATTAAAAGGGTTAAGGAAGAAAGTAGGGAAAAAGCTTTCTGTGCCTCCTTTTATTGTTTTTCAAGATCCTTCGTTAGAAGATATGACTTTAAAATACCCTACGACTTTAGAAGAATTATCTAATGTTCATGGTGTAGGAGAAGGTAAAGCTAAAAAATATGGTAAAGATTTTATAAAGCTAATTAAAGAGTATGTAGCTGAAAATGATATTGTGCGTCCAGATGATTTTGTTGTTAAGACCACTGGGGCTAATAGTGCTATTAAATTGTATATCATACAGAGTATTGATAGAAAATTACCTTTAATAGATATTGCTGAAGCAAAAGGTAAATCTATGGATGAGTTTATATCTGAAATGGAAGCAATTGTTTATAGTGGTACAAAATTAAATATAGATTATTGGTTAGAAGACCATTTAGATGAAGATCAGCAAGAAGAGATACATGATTATTTTCTTGAAGCTGAAACTGATAGTATTGATGAAGCAATGGATGAGTTTGATGGAGATTATGAAGAAGAAGAATTGCGTTTGTACCGCATCAAGTTTATATCTGAATTAGCCAATTAATAAAATAATTCATAGAGGATATTTAGTAAACCGTATCAAATTCTTTAGCTAAGAATTTGATACGGTTTTTATTTTAATCACTATCTTATATCTAGTGTAATAGGTAGAATGTATGACATCGTTACTTTTTCACCTTTTTTCTGTGCAGGTTGCATTTTAGGAAGAAATTTAGCTACTCTTTTAGCTTCTTTAGCTAGAGCTTTGTGTTTTGATCGAGCTTTAATATTCGAAATATTTCCTTGCTTGTCAATTTCAAAATAAACATTGATACGTTGATTACCTTTCAATCCAAGATCAACTCCTATACTGTTGTTGAATCTGCGCTGTACTAATCTTTGAATTTTCTTTTCAAAACATTCTAAAATATCTCGGTTATTACTATACTTCTTGCAGTCAGGATGAACAGGGAACATGTCAACAACATTCGATGATATAGGTTGATTACTTCCAGTAATTCCAGATTTAGTACTATTAATAGGTGCTGTCTTTTTTCCTACTTTTTTTGTAATCTTTTTTGTAGGAGATTTTGTTTTAGTCTCTATTTGAGTTTCAGGTTCATTCTCTTCGGTTTTATCATCAACTTTAGTTTTATCTACAGTATCATCTGCAACAGGTTTGACAATATCTATAGGTTGAATTTTAGGTTTACTTTTTGGTACTTCTATTGCTTCAGGCTCTATTTCGAAAGGGCCAAAAGGGTCTTCTACATCGGGACTATCTGAAGTATATATTGTAGTAGGATCTATTTTTTTGTGATTAGAAATAGGTACAGCATACACTTCATACATCCAATACCCAAAGCAAAGAATGGCTATTAATGTAATTTGAAAATCAATTACTCGGCTTTTTTTAACACTTACTTCTTTTTTCATGATAATAATAGGTTTTTAGTTAATACTATTAGAATCAGTTAGTCTTGTTTTTTTAGTTGTTGCGAGATCTCTATAGTTTAGTATCAAAACGTATTCCAACGTTTTCGTTTAACAATTTATTGATGTAAAATTTACATAACACATTGTCGTTAAAAAACGATTTTTATCGGTTAATGTTCTTGAAAAGAAGAGGGTAATTTTAATATTAGAATAAAAATGACGATATTTATAAATCTAATAATCAATCAATTACATAGAAATGGACAAAATTATTACTTCAATTAAAGATATTTTCCAGCTTATAGGCTTAGATGGGAAAATTTCTACACTTTTAGCCGCTATCGGAATTTTAATTATCGGTAGTATTGTTGCTAAAGGAATCAAAAAATTAGTTAGAAAACTATTAAAGAAAACAGATTTAGATAATAAGTTATTTAAAGGAAGCGATTCGAAAGTGAATCCAGAAGGGTTTATTTCAAGTTTTGTGTACTTTATTGTTATGCTTTTTGTGCTTTTATTGGTATTAAGTACACTTGGAATGGAAAGCGTATTAGATCCAGTAAAGAATATGCTAAATGAATTTTTAGGTTTCTTACCAAATTTAATAGCAGCAGGTTTAATCGGTTTTGTAGGATATGTCTTAGCAAAAGTGGTTTCTAATTTAATCGGATTAGGATCAACATTTGTACAGAGTATTGCTAGTAAGTTGAAAATCGAAGACACAGAGAAGTTTGTAGCTGTTATTCAGAAGATAGTTTTTGCAATTATTTTTATCCCTTTTGTAATACAAGCTTTAAATGCTTTACATATCAATGCTATCAGTGAACCAGCAAATGGTATTTTAAATACTGTAATGGGGATGATCCCTAAAGTATTAGCTGCAGGAGTAATTATCGCAATCTTTGTAATAGGAGGTAAGTATTTAACAAATTTCTTATCAGATTTGTTAAAGAGTGTTGGAACAGATGAATTAGCAGATAGATTACAAATAGGTTCAATGATTGGAGAAAAGCAATCATTATCTAAAATATTAAGTGGTTTAGCTTATTTCTTTTTAGCTTTTACAGGAATTACAATTGGTGTTGGTAAGTTAGATTTACCACAACTAAATGAAATTTTAAAAACAATTTTAGATTTATCAGGTCAGATTTTCTTCGGATTGATCATTTTAGTTTTAGGAAACTTTATCGCAAATATTGTTGGAAACATTCTTTCTAAGTCTGACGATAACAAATTCATAGCATCTATTGCTAAAGGAGCTATCATAGCATTATTTTTAGCTATTTCTTTAAGAACAATGGGTATAGCAAATAGTATTGTAGAAATTGCTTTTACAGCGATTATTGGTGCTATAGCAGTTACTATAGCATTAGCTTACGGATTAGGTGGGCGTGAAGCTGCTGGTGAACATATGAAGGATATCTTGAACAAATTCAGAAAAAAGTAATTAAGGAAACTACTTTTTTATAATTCTTTAACACGCTTAGGTTAGTTCCTAAGCGTGTTTTTTGTTTTTAAAAGGGTATTTGTTTTTAGAGTGTCCATTTTTTTAACAAATTTGAAACTCTTTTGTAGTATCTAGATTAAAAATAATATGTTTGTTACATGCAAATGAAAAAAAGCAATAAGAAGATTAGTAAACCAGCATTTCTCGAATGAGTTACGCCTTCTTGTTGTATTTGAATAATAAGAAACCTCGTAGCTCGGCTACGAGGTTTCTTGCTTTAATGTAAATATTGAATACTAATTAATAATACTATGATTTTAGAAAATGAAAGGGCTAGATTATTGCCTTTTACAGAAAAAGAAGCGGAAGGATTAAGAGAAATTATCTATGATGATTCTATTTGGAAATATATGGGGCATTATATCCGTAATGAAGAAGATTTACAGGAATATATAGCTGCTACAATAAAAGCTAAGGGAGATCAAACGGCAATTCCTTTTTTAATATTCGATAAAGTTCAAGGTGCCTTAGCTGGATGTACCCGATTTGGAAAACTAGACGTTAATAATAAAAGAGCAGAAATAGGATGGACATGGTACGGGACAAAGTTTCAAGGTACAGGACTAAATGCTTCTGTAAGGGAATTGTTAATTACGTATGGTTTTTCAGAATTGAGCTTGAATAGAATTCAGTTTGGTGCAGATGTTAGAAATATTCGTTCTCAAAAGGCTATAGAAAAACTAGGAGCAATAAAAGAAGGCATACGCTATTCTCATTATGTAGATAGAGAAGGACTGATTCAGGATGATGTATACTATAGTTTAGTAAGAAGTCAGTGGGAAGACGTTAATAATAAATAGGTGCAACATCTAGTAGAATAAGCGTTTTATAAATACATTTGTCTTTGTAAATGCTATTGAAAAAATAAAATTCTTTATAGTATTTAGAAGATGTATTTGTCATTCCTTACAAGAAAAGGAATCTCATCCCAACATTCTATGATTAAAAAGAATAATACATTCAGTTATATAAAGTTCTTAGTGATAGGGACGATAATTTGTTTTAACGGATTTGCCCAAGAAGGTAGGGTGATTGATGTGGTTTCCGATCGTTTGGAAATTGATGAAGAAAACTTTCCTGGTGCTACGCTTTTAAGTAAAGTCGATAACCAAGTGTACTTAAAACATCAAGGTATGGAAATTTGGTGTGATCAAGCAGTGCATTACGGAAATGAACGTTTTGTGAAAGCTTTTGGTAATGTAAAGATGAATCAAGGAGATACCATTATTATGAAAAGCAATTATGCAGAGTATAATGGAAATACTGAGTTTGCCTTTGCAAGTACTAATGTGTTTTTAGAAACCCCAGAAAACACATTGACGACAGATACTTTGTTTTATGACAAATTACGTCAACAAGCTTATTATAGAAGCGGTGGTATCGTAAAAGATTCGACCAATACGTTGAAAAGCAAAATAGGACGTTATTATATTGATCGAAAAAAGTACATTTTTTCTAAAGATGTAAGTATTGTTAATCATGAAAACACAGTCGATTCAGAACGTTTAGATTATTATACTGAAACTGGTCAAGCTTATTTGTATGGAAAATCTACTGTAAAAAGCCCGGGAAGTACTTTGTATTGTGAAAGAGGGTACTACGATACAAAGACTGCTATAGGTTATGCTATTAAAAATGCAAGAATCGATTATGATAATCGACAAGTATTTGGAGATAGTATTTACTATGATAGTAATAAAAGCTTTGCTTCGGCAACTAATAATATTCGTGTATTGGATACTGCCAATCAAAGTGTGATAAAAGGACATTATGCTGAAGTATTTAAAGCTAAAGATTCGGTATTTATTACCAAGCATGCATTGGCGATCTCTAAACAGCAAAAAGATTCCATATTTATACATAGTGATACGATTATGGTCACAGGAAAACCTCAAGATAGGTTGTTAAGAGGGTTCTATGATGTACGTATGTACAAAAAAGATATGAGCGGAAAATGTGATTCTATTAGTGTTGTTCAAAAAACAGGATATACTAAAATGTTCAATAAGCCTATTTTGTGGTCTGGAGCCAATCAAATGACAGGTGATACAATACAGTTGATATCTAATATGAAAACAAATAAATTAGACTCACTAAAAGTATTCAATAATAGTTTTCTAGTACAACAGGATACCTTGAAAGAAGGTTTCAATCAAGTTAAAGGAGCGATTTTATATGGTTTGTTCGAGAATGATGAATTGAGACAGGTTGATATTGATAAGAATACGGAGACTATTTATTTTCAAAGAGATGAGTCTACATTAGATCTTGTAGGAATTAATAAGGTGATTTGTAGTAAAATAAAAATCTTATTTGAAGAACAAGATATTACTGATATATATTATTATCAAGATGTAGAAGGAACACTATATAAGGAAGGGAATTTACCATTGAATGCTCAGAAACTGAAAGGGCTTCACTGGAGAGGAGAAGAACAAATTAAATCTAAAAAAGATCTTTTTAAAGGAGAGCAACCTTTTGAATTGATTAAGATTAAAGGGATTCCTGTGCCAGAGGAAGAAAAAGACTTTTTTGATGAAGAAACTTTGAAACGTATAGCTTCTTATAGATCTGATAATTCAAGGTATAAGGATGTAAAACTTCAAGATACCCAAGAAGGGGAAGAGAAGGAGAACTGATCATGAAAGAAGATTTTTTTAAATATCAGGCACAAACAACCCCTTTCCCATTGGCAATGGAAGTCAAAAAAGCCAAAGGAAGTTATATCTATGATACTAACGGGAAAAAGTATTTAGATTTTGTAGCAGGAGTTTCGGCTTGTAGTTTGGGACATAGGCATCCAGCTGTTGTGAAAGCTGTAAAAAAGCAATTAGATACTTACTTGCACGTTATGGTTTATGGAGAATATATCCAAAAACCAGCAATTAAGCTTACCAAGCTTATTTCATCCCTATTACCTGCACCATTAGAAAAAACATATTTAACAAATTCTGGAACTGAAGCCATTGAAGGTAGCTTAAAGCTAGCAAGACGAGTAACAGGACGTAGTGAAATTATAGCAGCTAAATACGCTTATCATGGTAATACCATGGGGTCTTTAAGTGTTATGGGATACGAAGAGCGAAAACAAGCTTTTCGGCCTTTGATTCCAGATGTACGATTTATAACGTTTAATAACGAAGTAGATATACATAAGATTACAACTAAAACTGCAGGTGTAATTTTAGAAACCATTCAAGGAGGCGCTGGTTTTATTCAGCCAAAAGATAATTACCTAGCTAAAGTTAAAAAACGTTGTGAAGAGGTTGGAGCCCTATTGATTTTAGATGAAATACAACCTGGTATTGGTCGAACCGGGAAAATGTTTGGCTTTCAGAACTATGATGTGGTTCCGGATATTGTAGTAACAGGGAAAGGATTAGGAGGAGGTTTGCCTGTTGGGGCTTTTACAGCTTCTTCTGTACATATGGATTTATTGAAAGAAAACCCAATGTTGGGGCATATTACTACTTTCGGAGGAAATCCTGTAATTGCTGCTTCTTGTCATGCTACCTTAAAGACCATTATAAAGAAAAACCTAATGCAAAAAGCATTAGAGAAAGAGCAGCTATTTCGTCAGCTATTAGTACATCCTAAAATTAAAGAGGTAAGAGGTGTTGGATTGATGTTAGTGATTATGTTAGAAAGCCCTGAAGAAGTGACTGACTTAGTCATGAAATGTCAAGAAAAAGGGTTGATTCTATTTTTTTTATTATTTGAAAAACGGGCTGTCCGTATCACTCCACCATTAACGATTTCTAAGAATGAAATAAAAGAAGGGAGCGAAATCATATTGAATGTTTTAAATACTAAATAGTAGATGGAGTTTCATCTGATGCGACATTCAAAAGTTGAATTTAAATGGAAGTTTTTTTATGATTCTTATGGATTTGAAAAAGCTTGTAGAATGTATGACAGTAGTTCGATTCTTCAGAAACCTTTAAAAATAAAAGTTGGTTCTACTAAAATTTATACGAGTAAACTTTCTAGAAGTATAGAAACTGCCTCTTTGGTAGATGCAGAAGTAAAGCCAGTCAGTACAGCATTACTGAACGAAGTACCTTTAAAAGCTTTTTGTAAAACCAAGGTTAAAATACCTACTGTAATCTGGTTTTTAGCAGCAAGAATACAATGGTTGATAAACCGAAATAGTCAACCAGAGACGAAGAAAGAAACTTTTAAAAGAATTGAAAAAATTATAAATAAACTAGAATCTGAAAATCAGAATATACTGATTATTGGTCATGGTTTTTTGTTTTTACTACTACAGAAAATGCTAAAAGATAGAGGTTATAGCGGTAAAAGGTCTTTTTCTATAAAGAATAATGAGATAATTCGTTTTTCAAGAAACGATATTTAATATTCTGAAAACATTTAAAGCAATGTGAAATATTACATTTGCGCTTCAAAATTATTTCAGTTATTAATTCATCAATATTAAAGAGTCTTTTCATTAAAGAAAAAATTATAGTTCTGAATCCGGCTAAAGCAAGTTTATTATTTTCTAATGAGAATTATTTGATACCCTTACTAATTTGATCTTTTCTTACTCCTTCATCAAAACTTTTTTCAGACACTTTATTTTCTTGTATAATGTCATAATAAGGACTTTTCTTTTGACGAGTTACAAAGTAAGCTCCTGTTTCATGGATTCTTTTGTATTACCCATAGTCAACATATCCTTTATCAAAAACAATAAAGGCACCTTTTGCAAGCTGAATCTTCTTTATTAAGGTTATATCATTAGCTCTAGCAGAGGTGAATTCAATTTGACAAGCTACATCTTGATGAGCATTCATCAAGGTGTGTACCTTGATGCCTCCTTTTCTTTTACCGTTTTACTTGCCCATACTAGTAGCTTTTAGAATTTGCTGGAGTAAACTAATCACGGAAGCATCTGCAATGTATAATTTAGACTTGAAGCTTGTTTGGCTGTCCGGTAAAAGGTGTCGGTATTGGTGGTATATATGCATGTAAATCTTTTCAAAAACAGCACTATCAGGTTTTTGATTTCCTTCGTATAAAGTGCTCTTGCTTGGTACTTTTGTAAGTCCTAAATGATTTAATTTATGATAGCAAGCTTTCATTCCACTTACAACTTCTCTACTACTTTTACATTTATTGAAGCAACAATAAAGCATTGTGATTAAATGAGAATAAGTTGTAAAGGTTTTATGGTATTTGTCAGAACTTTTTTTTGTGCTATTTTTTGAATAGCGCCCCGATTTATGAATTTCAATAGTTGTGTGAATACTGGCTGTCTGGTAAAATATATACTTTTAGGTATGTTGATTATATTTTTTGTGTGATAACTTAAATATAACAACTTGGGGCTAGTTTTTTAACTAGCTCTTTTTTTCCCGGACAACAATGTACCTGATACGGGATACCATCAAGGATATTTACTTAACCTAATTGACCTATTTGAAGAGATTCCTTCCTACGAAGGAATGACGATTGATTTGCCCACAACCTTTTGGGTTGATCCTATAAATGCCTTGAGCACTTATCTAGCTTCAGGTATCTGGATCTACATTTTTTGCTAGATGTTATACTTCATATATTTACCATAAAGTCTAAAAATAAATTTTAATGCACGATCCTAAAATAGATATTCGTACCAAAAAACTTTTATCTGATAATCATTATATACTTCATAAATATACTATTGGCTACGAAAAGATAAATGGGGAAGTAGAACAACAGGAAAGAGAAATTTATGATAAAGGTAGTGGTGCAGCTATACTACTTTATAATTTAAAGAAGCGAAGTGTTATTATGACAAGGCAATTTCGTTTAGCAATGTATCTGAATGAAGGATTGAAAAAAGGAATGTCTATAGAAGTTTGCGCTGGTTTATTAGATGGCTTGGAACCGGAAGAATGTATCATTAAAGAAACCTTAGAGGAAACAGGTTATCAGATCCAAAATCCAAAACATCTTTATGATGCTTACATGACACCGGGAGCAGTAACAGAAAAGGTATCTTATTTTATAGCGCCATATGATGACATTATGAAAATAAACAATGGAGGAGGTGCAATTGAAGAGCAAGAAGAAATCGAAGTTTTAGAATTTCCATTTGAAAAAGCCTATAATATGATTGCTAAGGGTGAAATTATAGATGGTAAATCGATTACTCTTTTACAGTATGCGATGTTACATATATTTAATGAAGAGTAAAGCTTAGACGTGGGTTGTTTATACTAACTGTTTTTTAAACTTTTAATGTATGTATTGAAATAAGTAAAGGCGCCGTGATGCTGGTCCTTAATGATTAAGGGTATTTATCATTTTTATCGGTACTGCAAAAGAGTATGATGCAGAGAAGCTTGTCTTTAAGTTAAAATTTCAGATAAATGCCTGGTGGTCTTTACCAGAGTTGGTTTACTTTTTAAAAATAGAACATTTATAGTGTTAATTATTTGATTTACAGACATTTAATACTTAAATTGCTGTAAACAAAATAGTTATGAGAAAGAAACTACTTGTTGTCTTAATGTTTATTTTTTCATTGACAACTTTTGGACAAGATGCGAAATTTGGTAAATTATCATTTGAAAAAGCCGTTAACCTTAGTGGGAAACAACGAATGTTATCCCAAAAAATAGCTAAAATAATAGTATTAAAAACTATTGGGGCTAATGGGCAGAATATGGAGAGAGAGCTAAAATCGGCTAAGACCTTATTTAATAGAAATCTTACCATATTAAAAAATAATTCAGTAGGTCAAAGTGCTAAAGTAAAAGCGAAAATACAAGCAGAAGCTAAGGAATGGTCTCGTTTCAAATTGGCTCTTGGTACTGCTAGAAATGATATTGATTTGTTTTTAAGTCAAGCAGAAACTATGTTAAAGAGGTGTCATGAGGTAGTATTGTCTATAGAAGAAGCTTCTAATTATAATAAGCAAATATCGTATAGTGCAGCTACTGATCAGTTAAGAGTTGAAACTGTGAATAAGGCGGGTAGACAACGAATGCTTTCTCAAAAAATGTGTCTTTATTATGCTGCCTGTAGGTCTTTGAAAAACGGGAAAAAAGCCAATGTAGCTTGTAATAATTATGTGAGTATTTATAATGAAATGAATAGGGTAATCAATGATTTATTGGTTAATGAATTAAATAACTCAGAAATTGATTTAGTAGCTTCAGAAATTCTAGATGTTTTTCAAACGATAGAAGATAATAAGTCAAAGTTTGTCGATAATAAAATGCCGTTATTAACTATTTTAAAATCGACAGACAAAATGTTAAATGATTTCAATAGGTTAACAAACCTTTATAGTGTACAAAAATAATGACCTAGTTACCCCCCAATTATTTTTAATTTGGCAAATCGAAGCAGTAATTTTTTTATACCCCCCTGTTCAAAATTAATTTCTGCTTTTTTGTCTTGCCCATTACCTTCTATATTTAATACCATTCCTCTACCAAAACGAGCATGCTCGACAGCAACACCTGATGTAATTTGATTGAGTAAATTACTGTCAACACTAGTACCACTTGTATCTTGAGGTCTCAATTTGCGTAATTTTCTTAATTGATCTTGTGTTGGTTTGTGGGAAGGAGGGGGAGAGCCTGCAATGGGTTTTTTTTGTCGTAATTTAGATTTGTCTACTTCTCCAAAAATATCTCTGTCAATCAATGGTTTATATTGATATGTGTCTATTGGAGTTATATATTCTAAGTACAGATCATCGATTTCTTCAATAAATCTACTAGGTTCAGCATCGACTAGTTTTCCCCAACGATATCTTGAGATAGTATAGGTTAGGTATGCTTGCTTTTCAGCACGTGTTAAGGCAACATAGAATAAGCGACGTTCTTCTTCAAGTTCACTTCTGGTATTCATACTCATTCCTGAAGGGAAGAGATCTTCTTCCATTCCGACAATAAAAACGTGAGGAAATTCCAACCCTTTTGCTAAGTGAATCGTCATTAATGCGACACGATCTTCGTCATCAGTATCTTTGTCCATATCTGTAGCTAAAGCAACATCTTCCAAAAATTCAGAAAGATTTCCTTTGGCACCATCAATTTCTTTTTGCCCTTCAACAAAATCTTTAATACCGTTTAGTAATTCTTCGATATTTTCTATTCTGGTAATCCCTTCTGGAGTAGCATCTTTTTTTAGTTCTAAAACTAAGCCCGTTTTTTTGCTCACCATTTCTGTTAAGGCAAAAGCATCGGTAGTTTCATTAGAAACTTGAAAACTCTTAATCATATTGACAAAGTTTTCAAGTTTAGCTCGGGTTCCAGCATTTATTTTCAGATCAGGAAGTTTGGATATATGTTCCATAACTTCAAAAATCGAACGACCGTAGTGATTTGCAGCTAATACTAGTTTGTCTACGGTAGTAGCTCCGATTCCGCGTGCAGGATAATTAATTACACGTTTAAGGGCTTCTTCATCCTTAGGGTTAATTACTAAACGTAAATAAGCTAATACATCTTTAATTTCTTTACGTTGATAGAAAGATAAGCCTCCAAAAATACGATATTTGATACCTCTTTTACGTAAAGCGTCTTCAATAGCTCGTGACTGCGCATTAGTTCTATACAATACTGCAAATTCACTAGCTCTTAATTGCTCGTTCATTTGGGTATCAAAAATAGTACTGGCCACATAACGACCCTCATCTCCGTCAGTAGGTAAACGATTGACAATAATTTTTCCTCCATCATCATTGGCAGTCCAAACTACTTTGTCGAGTTTAGTCTTATTGTGTTCTATGATAGAATTGGCAGCTTCTACAATATTTTTTGTTGATCTATAGTTCTGTTCTAATCTATAACTGGCGGCGTCTGTATAGTCTTTCTGGAAATTTAGAATGTTATTAATATTGGCTCCACGGAATGCATATATACTTTGGGCATCATCTCCAACAACGCATAAATTGTGAAAACGATCAGCTAAGGCGCGTACAATTAAATACTGAGAATGATTGGTATCTTGGTACTCATCTACCAAGATGTATTTAAAACGATTTTGATATTTTGCCAATACTTCTGGAAATCGATTTAATAGTTCATTGGTTTTTAATAACAGATCATCAAAGTCCATAGCTCCAGCTTTGAAACAGCGATCCACGTAATTTTTGTAAATATCACCAATACGCGGGCGTTTTGACATCGCATCGGCTTCCATCAATTCAGGATTGTTGAAATAAGCTTTTACAGTAATTAAGTTATTTTTAAAAGAAGAAATTCTTCCAGCAACTTGTTTGTATTTGTAAACATCTTTGTCAAGGCTCATTTCTTTAATGATGCTAGAGATCAAGCGTTGAGAATCTTGAGAGTCGTAAATAGTAAAATTAGAAGGGTAACCTAACTTATCTGCCTCGATTCGTAAAATTTTAGCAAAAATAGAATGGAAAGTTCCCATCCATAAATTTTTAGCTTCAGTACTTCCAACAATTTGAGAAATTCGATGCTTCATCTCACGAGCAGCTTTATTGGTAAAGGTCAATGAAAGTATATTGAAGGCATCTACGCCTTTACTCATTAAGTAAGCTATTCGGTAAGTAAGCACTCGGGTTTTCCCTGAACCCGCTCCAGCAATAACCATCAAAGGGCCATCTACATGTAGGGTAGGGGCTAATTGTGCTTCGTTAAGTTGACTTAAATATTCTTCCAATGCGTTTTCTCTTTATCAATTGAACAAATTTAAACAATAAGAAAACTGTAAGAAAGGTCAACAAATGTTAGATATCAACAAATATTATATTTTGCTTTAAGGTTTAAATTCTATTCTAGTAATTAATTCTAATAAAATATTAAGGAGACAGTACTATTTACCACCATTGGCTTGAAGATCTTGTATGCAAAGAGGGTCTAGTTCTGCTATTTCTACCTGCCCAAAAATATTTCTTCTAAAATTTGCTTGAGCAGACATTAAGCAGCCTTCTACATTGCAATGACCACCGACTTCTTCACCGTTATTATTTTCTTCAAAAGCCTCATGATTTTCTACCATTGGAGTTCCGATATTAACTAATCCAAGGATATGGCAAAATTCATGAATTAAAGTAGCTGCTTTTACATTAGGAAAAGCATCATTAGCTCTACGTGTAAGTCTTCTTAAGGTGGCATCATATACTACGATAGAAGTATTTCGATATGCTGTTCCTAGTACGACATTCGTTTCTGTACTATTTTCATTTTCTCTATCAGCAAAAAAAATATACACTGCAATATCGTCCCCTTCGCTAAAAGCGGTACGATGTAGGTTTTCTAGGCGAGCAATTTCTTGAATGGTGTATTTATCATCTTCGTCTTCAGGTTTAGGGATCGTTTTATTAATTAATCGTATACCATTAGGTTTGTGACATCTTATTTGAATAAATGTATTGAGATTATCTATGGCTTGTTGCGATGCTTCTGTTCCTTCTACTCCAACAAACTCTATCGTCAAGCTTTTGTATACACGGTCACTTAACAATTCGTTAGCAGAATCTCCTGTAATACGTAAATTAAGTCTATTATTTCCTTGAGGTAAATTGTTAGGAGTTTGATTGTCAGCCCCAGCCATTCTGTTAGGATTACCATCATCATCAGTTGAACATGAAATAATAAATAAAAACCCTATAATTGTAATATATTTTAATATAAATTTCATAATCAATTATTGGTAATATGAGTTATAGACTTTTAGTGGTTTTTTTTATGATAAGCTTACAAAGTATTGTTAGCGCTCAATCAAAATACGATAATACGGCAAAGTATATAGAGATAAATGGTACCCACGAACAATATAGTAACGCGTTAGAACAATTATTTACCCTTTTAGAAGGACAATATAAAGGAAGAAATGTGTCAGATGATACTTGGATACAGGTAAAAGGATTGAAAAAACAAGCTCTAAAGGATATAAAAAATCGTTTAGTACCTGCTTATGAAAGTTATTTTACAGAGGGTGATATCAATAAAATGTATGCTTTCTATCAGACGGATGCTGGTAAGCAAATGGCAAAGGATAGAACTCAGTTATCTAAAAAGCAACTAAAACAAGTAACCTCTTTTTATGAGACTGAAGTAGGGCAGAAGATTCAAAGTAACGCTGAGGCTTTGGGGCAAACAATTAGTGATATTAGCCAAGAATGGAGCCATTTATTATTTGTAGAAGCAAAGAATATTCTAGAGTAAATTTAAAGCGTTAATCTAGCTAAATACTCGTAGTGTTCTCCTTCTTCAATTAATTCGCAGTTGAATCCGTTGTTATTAGCAGCGTTTTGTAAAGTGTTGTAATCTATGTAAAGCCAATCGAAAGGTTCAGACTTAATATTTTGGAATTTTATAGAGTATTGCATTTCTCCATAATAGCCTTCATTAAGATCTACCCAAAATTCACCATTTTCATTTTCGTACAGGTAAATTAGGTCAGAAGAATCTATTAATACTTGTCCGTTTTTATTGAGTAATGTTTTTAGGTGTTGGAAAAAGAAATCAATATTTGCTATTGAACCAATGATTCCACTGCCATTCATTAACATTAGTAGAGTGTCGTATTTACTTTTGTGACTGAAAAAATTTTGGCAAACGACATCAGAGAGACCTCTTTTTTTACATATTTCAATGGCGCCTTCAGAAGTATCTAAAGCGGTTATAACAATGTTGTTTTTTTGTAAATATAAACTGTGACTTCCAGCTCCAGCTCCTATATCTAGAGTTTTACCTTTAGTTAATTGTAACGCTTTTTGTTCAATTACAGGCATTTCTTTAAACGCTCTAAATAGGTAGTCTACAGGAATTGAATCGTCATCAAAAGTATCTGAGGTTACTGTTATTTCTGCATTTTTATTACCGTAGTAATAGGATTTTATTGCTTCTCCGAAAACATCGTTAGTCATAACAGCAAAGTTATATTGTACCTTTGCCGTATGCAAGAAGAATATGCAAAAGTCCTCGAAAGAGCTAAAGAATTAAAAGTAGAGAACACAAAGTATCTAAATCGCCTAAAACAAAAACCACCAAAGCGATTAGATGTTACCGTACAGAAAATTCATGACGAAGTATTTGATGAGGTCGATTGTTTAGAATGTGCTAATTGCTGCTCAACAACATCACCTATTATTACGGATAAGGATACAGAGCGAATAGCTAAGCATCTAAGAATGAAAATTGGTGATTTTGAAAAAAAATATACTCGTGTTGATAGTGATGGTGACCGCGTTTTTTTAAACCAGCCCTGTGAGTTTTTGGCATCAGATAATTATTGCTTGATATATGAAGTTCGACCCAAAGCTTGCGCAGAGTATCCGCATACCAATAGAAAAAGATTTCATCAAATAAACAAAATAACCGCTGCAAATACTATGATTTGTCCAGCGGTTAATAAAGTTTTAGAACAGCTTAAAAAAGTGTTTTAAAGCTGTTTTATGTTTATTAAAATTATTTTCTCTTAACAACTTTAATGTTGTAGATGATTGGAGCATTGGTTAATTTATTACTAAAATCATTTTGACTTCCTTTGTAAATTTCAAGTTTATAGAAATACTTTCCTTTTTTAGTTATTGACTTACCTCCATCCCAGATGAAAATATCGCATTTTACCATTCGTTTTCCTCTAGTTACTTTTTTTACACAATTCCCTACCGGTTTGTTATCTTTAAAAAGAGTTAAATATAAATACCCACTTGTTGGTATATTATATTTTACATCAATGTTATTGATAAAGCTTGTTTTTTGAGCAATTTCTGTGGGTGGTTTTGTGATGTATTTAACATATTCTTGAGAAAAAATAGGGCTAGCAAAGAAAAGCATAACACCTAATAATATTTTATACGTAGATTTCATAGTTTTTGTTTTGTTAATAACCTGTTTTCTATATATAGAATGCAATATGTGTGCCAAAATAAGTCAATTGCTTGGAATAGAGGTAAGGCTTTTTGTGTTTTGTTAGGGGGATTATTTTTAATTGTAAAATTCTGCTTATTAATTTATTACGATTATTTTAAGTGTGTTTTTTAGGATGGGAAGTGATTATTTGTAAGAAAAATATTACATTTTTGAAAAGAGAAAAAGCAAAAAAGTGTTTCTTTAGTTAGAAATCTAACGTTTTGATTGTGTTTTTAAACTTAAATTTTCCTAATGTAAAAAGTTGTTTTTTTTAATAGAGTAGTTTTTTTGAGATAGTCAAAAACCAATTTGAATTTAATTATTACTTATAAAGTAAATACTTCTGTCTAGTTTTTTTGAAATTGTCTAGCCCTTGTTTCCAACTAATTTTTATATTCTCAATACTAGTTTCTTCTATGATTTGTTTTCTTAAAAGAGATGTTCCTACTAACTTTTCAAAGAAAGAATTGAAAAAAGTAGTTTTATTACTTGAGTTTTGGTAAGTATTTTTAATCCATTGTAAATTAATTCCTGAGAGGGTGTGCTGATTCCTTAAGTCTTCTCCACAGCAAAGTGAATTATTGTTTTTAGGATGTTTTGCCCCATCATTTGGTTGAGGAGTAAAACAAAAATCATAAATGTTAGTTGCTGTTTTGGGAAAACCATAGACTTGAAATTGCATATCCGTACCTCTTCCTACGCTAACATTTTTAGTTCCTTCAAAAAAACAAAGACTTGGGTATAGATTTATAGCTATATCATTTGGTAAGTTAGGAGAAGGCTTAACAGGTAAAGAATAAGGTGTTTTGTGATTATAATTTTTTATAGGAATCACTTTCAAATCACACTGAATACCCGATTTTAACCATTTCTCTCCGTTAATCATCTTAGCATATTCACCAATAGTCATTCCATACACTATAGGAACTGGGTGCATTCCGACAAAGCTTTTAAATTTTTTATCGAGTATAGGTCCGTCTACATAATGAGCATTAGGGTTAGGGCGATCTAATACTAATAATGGAATATTACTTTCAGCACAAGCTTCCATTATATAATGTAATGTTGAGATATAAGTGTAAAAACGTACCCCAACATCTTGAATATCAAATATCATATATTCAATATCTTTTAGTTGTTCAGGAAAAGGTTTTTTGTTTTTCCCATATAATGAAATAATAGATAACCCCGTTTTTGTATCGATACCATTTTTTACATGCTCACCAGCATCAACTTTACCTCTAAATCCATGTTCTGGGGCAAAAACACGAATAATATGTATTCCTCTTGAAATAAGTGTATCAATCGAGTGTATTTGATTTTCGTTTTTGTCATGAACGATACTTGTATGATTTCCTACAAACCCTATTTTTTTGTTTTCAATTAAAGGAAGCCATAGTTCTAATTGTTGTGCTGCTGTAATTATAGGTAATTGGGATGCGTTTTGTTCTATATTCTTTTCTCTTTGTTGTTGTGCATTTCCGCAAGCATATAGAGTGATAAGCAAAATGAAAAATGTATTTTTGAAAAGATTTCTATTAAAACTAAGCATTGAATTACGAATTATTTATTGCGCAGCGGCTAATTAAAGAAAAAACAACTAAAAAAACAGCCTCAGCACCAATCATTAGAATTGCAATTATAGCTATAGCCATGAGTTTGATCATGATGTTAGTTAGTGTAGCTGTAGGTTTTGGTTTGCAGAACAAGATACAAGAAAAGATAGCTCTTTTTAGTGGACATATAGAAGTAACAAGCTTTAATGGAAATCAAAGTGAAATTTCTATAGCACCAATACCTAGTGAAGGTCCATTTTTAGAAAGTTTACTGAAGGAAGAATGGATTACTGATGTACAAAAAGTAGGGAAGAAGCATGGTGTTATTCGAACGGAGACAAATTTTGAAGGTATAATCTTTAAAGGGGTTGAAAATGATTATAGTTGGAAGTCTTTCGATGATTACCTTATAAAAGGAAAACTACCAGATTTTAATTCGAATATTAATGAGGTTTTAATTTCAAAAAGTTTAGCCAATAGTTTGAATTTTGAACTAGGAAGTAAAGCGATAACTTATTTCTTAAAAGACACGGGAAAATATAATATTAGAAGCTTTAAGGTTGTTGGTATTTATAATTCGGGTTATGAAGAATTTGATAAAGGTTTAGTTATTGGAGCTCTTAGTCACATTCAGAAATTAAATAGATGGAAATCTAATGAAGTGGGTTCTTTAGAGTTTTTTATAGATGATTTTAGTAAAATTGATCTATACACCACAAGAATCTATGAGGAGGTTCCTTCTGAATTGGATGCCGTTTCGATAAAAGACAAGTACGGAGAAATTTTTCAATGGCTTCAGTTGTTCGATTATAATGTTTATGGTATAATCGGAATTATGATTATTGTTGCTTCCATAAATATCATAACTGCTTTACTAGTACTTATTCTAGAACGTACTCAATTGATAGGTATATTGAAGTCATTAGGAAGTAATAATAAAAGTATCCGTAAATTATTTATTTATCAGGCGAGCTACATTATTGGGAAAGGATTATTTTGGGGTAATTTAATAGGGTTGTCTATAATTTTTGGACAGCACTATTTTAGATTTATCACAATGAATCCTAAGACGTATTATGTGAAATATGCCCCGATGTATATTTCTTGGGATTATATTTTAATTTTAAATCTTACTACCTTTTTATTATGTGTTTTTGCTTTGTGGTTACCTACACTTGTAATTAATAAAATAAGCCCTGTAAAGGCTATTAAGTTTCAGTAAGTGATTTAGGTCTATTTTTTATAGTTGAATTTAATTCATTCTGTTTCTTTATTAACATCACCAAAGGGTATGATATTTTAAGGTTAGTTTTGAAATTAAAATTTTATTTCGCAAAAATTTCTTGTGAGCTTGCTTAGAGGTAGATTACTTAGAACAAAAATAGTTTTTTGGCTTTAAGTTTTTATCTTAACAATAGAATGGAGTTTTTTTTTTCATTTTCTTCAGCAAGACATTTAAAAATATCGATTTCGTAAAAAATAGTTAAGAGTGCTTACTTAGAATGATTCCAAATTTCTGAGAGGATAAATTTAGTATTTTAGCAAAATTGAGTAAAAAGTAAGAATTTCTATACAAACTATGGCATTATATAATGATTATCTAAAGGAAATAGAAGACAGAAAAGGACAAGGGCTTCATCCAAAACCTATTGATGGTGGTGAATTGTTAAGTGAAATTATCACACAGATAAAGGATACTAACAATGCACACAGAAAAGAGTCTCTTAACTTTTTTATCTATAATGTTTTACCAGGTACTACTAGTGCAGCTGGTGTAAAAGCAAAGTTTTTAAAGGAGATTATCCTTGGTGAATCTATCGTAGAGGAGATTTCTACAACATTTGCTTTTGAGTTATTATCTCATATGAAGGGAGGGCCTTCTATCGAGGTATTACTAGATTTAGCTTTAGGAAGTAATGTGGAAATAGCTGAAGCTGCGGCTAAAGTGTTAAAGACACAAGTATTCCTTTATGAAGCTGATACAGATCGTTTAGAAGCGGCTTATAAATCAGGAAGTGATATTGCAAAAGGTATTATCGAGAGTTATGCTAAAGCAGAATTTTTCACAGAATTACCTGAAATAGACGAAGAAATTGAAATAGTTACATACATCGCTGGAGTAGGTGATATTTCTACAGATTTATTGTCACCTGGTGCTGATGCGCATTCAAGATCAGATCGTGAATTACATGGGCAGTCGATCTTCGAGCACAACAAAGAAATGCAAAAGGAAGTGTTAGCTTTAAAAGAGCAACACCCAGATAAGCGTATCATGTTGATTGCAGAAAAAGGAACCATGGGAGTTGGGTCTTCTAGAATGTCAGGAGTAAATAACGTAGCTCTTTGGACAGGTATAGAGTCTAGTCCATACGTGCCGTTTATCAATATTGCTCCAGTTATTGCTGGTACTAATGGTATTTCGCCAATTTTCTTGACTACTGTTGGAGTAACAGGTGGAATAGGGATAGATCTTAAAAACTGGGTGAAGCAGAAAGATGCTGATGGAAATACTATTGTTGATGAAGATGGAGAACCAGTTTTAAAACAAGAATACTCTGTAGCTACAGGTACCGTATTAACGATAAATACAAAAACAAAGAAGTTATACAAAGGAGATCAAGAGTTAAAAGATATTTCTGCAGCATTAACTCCGCAAAAGGTTGAGTTTATAAAAGCAGGAGGATCGTATGCTGTTGTTTTTGGTAAAAAACTGCAAACTTTTGCTGCTAAAATTTTAGGAGTTGAAGTTCCTCAAGTATATGCTACTTCTAAAGAAATTTCTGTTGAAGGTCAAGGGTTGACAGCTGTTGAAAAAATCTTCAATAAAAATGCAGTAGGTAATACACCAGGAAAAACATTACATGCAGGATCAGATGTTCGTGTGGAAGTTAATATTGTAGGTTCTCAGGATACTACAGGATTAATGACTTCTCAAGAATTAGAAATGATGGCTGCAACTGTGATTTCTCCGATTGTTGATGGTGCATACCAATCTGGTTGTCATACAGCATCTGTATGGGATGATAAGTCTAAGGCAAATATCCCTAGATTAATGAAGTTTATGAATGACTTCGGATTAATTACAGGACGTGACCCTAAAGGAGTTTACTTCCCAATGACGGATGTAATTCACAAAGTACTTAACGATCTTGCTGTTGATGATTGGGATGTAATTATTGGTGGAGATTCACATACACGTATGTCTAAAGGTGTTGCTTTTGGTGCTGATTCAGGTACTGTAGCATTAGCTTTAGCTACAGGAGAAGCTACAATGCCAATTCCTCAGTCTGTTAAAGTTACTTTTAAAGGTGAAATGAGAAGTTTTATGGACTTCCGTGATGTAGTACATGCTACACAGCAACAGATGTTAAAGCAGTTTGCAGGTGAAAATGTTTTCCAAGGTAGAATCATAGAAGTACATATCGGTACATTAACTTCCGATCAAGCATTTACATTTACCGATTGGACTGCTGAAATGAAAGCTAAGGCTTCTATTTGTATTTCAGAGGATCAAACATTAATAGAATCTTTAGAGATTGCTAGAGATCGTATCCAAATCATGATTGATAAGGGTATGGATAATAAGAAGCAAGTGCTGCAAGGTTTAGTAGATAAAGCTAACAATAGAATTAATGAAGTGAAGTCTGGTGAAAAATCAGCTTTACGCCCTGATGCTGACGCTAAATATTACGCTGATGTAGTTATTGACTTAGATGAAATTGCTGAGCCTATGATTGCTGATCCAGATGTAAATAATGATGATGTTTCAAAGCGTTACACACATGATACTATTCGTCCACTATCTTTTTATGGTGGAACTAAAAAGGTAGATCTTGGATTTGTAGGTTCTTGTATGGTACATAAGGGAGATATGAAAATCTTAGCCCAAATGTTAAAGAATGTTGAAGCACAGCAAGGTAAAGTTGAATTTAAAGCTCCATTAGTGGTTGCTCCTCCGACATATAATATTGTTGATGAGTTGAAAGCTGAAGGGGACTGGGAAGTATTAGAGAAGTATTCAGGTTTTGTATTTGATGATAGCGCTCCTAAGGGGTTAGCACGTACTAAATATGAAAACTTATTGTACCTAGAGCGTCCAGGGTGTAACTTATGTATGGGTAATCAAGAGAAAGCTGAGCCAGGAGATACAGTTATGGCGACTTCAACACGTTTATTCCAAGGTCGTGTAGTAAAAGATTCTGGAGAGAAAAAAGGAGAATCTTTATTGTCATCTACACCAGTAGTAGTATTATCGTCTATTTTAGGAAGAACTCCTACAATGAAGGAATATGAAGCTGCTGTAGATGGTATTGTATTGACTAAGTTTAAGCCATCACAAAAGAAATTAGTGACTGCTTAATATATTTCAAATTATATAATTTTATAAAGCCTGAGTTGAGAGACTCGGGCTTTATTGTTTTTTGCTTATTAGGTATTGTGTATAGATAGTATTTAATGCTCTAATATTAAAATTAAAACTCTTCGCAACGATATGTTTTAGCTAAGGATTTTTTTAATAAAGTAAAAAAAGTATTTTTTTATATTTTTAAGTTTTGATCTTTTTGTAATATTTCTTTATTAAAACGTTTATGAAACATTATT
This sequence comes from uncultured Aquimarina sp., assembly GCA_947493035.1. GTDB lineage: Bacteria > Bacteroidota > Bacteroidia > Flavobacteriales > Flavobacteriaceae > Aquimarina. The sequence goes on along the minus strand of CANLOW010000002.1, from coordinate 476,390 downwards.
GAAAATCAGGTGCTTGCATTTTATTTTGAAATATATCTTTTATTGGTTTGAAAAGTCCGTTTAGCTGATATGATATGTGTTAATTAAAATAGTATTTGTGAGAATAAACCTAATATGTTTGAAATACATTAATTAGTAGTTAAGTTTATTGTAACCAAAAACAACTAACTATTTCTTTATTAAGATCTCCCATTATCATTTTATGATGATTTAATAAAGAAGAACTTAACTATCAATGATTAAAAAAGACTCACTTTTATTAGTGACAGTTCAGGTTTTATTTATTTCTCTGCTTCTAATAATACTACCTTTTATTAGATTGGATAGTGTTCCTAATGCTTTAGTGATTAGTAAGGCTTACTTTTTATCTATTGTTCTTCAATTAATGGGAGTAATTACCTGTTTCTATCTTTTGTGGAGAATTTTCACAAATGATATTAAATTAAGAGTAAGTGTATTAGACGTATTATTGATAGTATATTTAGGATTTATATCTTTAAATAGGTATTTCATTCAAGATGACTTTGTGCATTCCATTCGTTATTTCGAGTTGTTGTTATTAGGTGTTCTATATTTTATTTTAAGGTTCTATAATTTCAATAAAACTTTCTCTGTAATTATTTTTTTAATGCCTATAGTTGGACTGATACAATCAATTTATGGTGTTTTTCAAATTTTAGGTGTATTTCCTTCGATGAATCTGAATTATAAGCTAACAGGCTCTTTCTTTAATCCTGGGCCCTACGCAGGTTACCTAAGCATATTATTTCCTTTTGTACTGGGGCTTTATTTATTTAAAGATCTATTAACTCAAAATTCAGTTATTAAAATTCAGAGAGATACTTTATTATATAAAATAATTGACACTATTAATTTTTTAGCAATTATAACAATGTCAATTGCCATACTATTGGCTAATTCTAGAGCAGCGTTTTTAGGAATGGTATTTTCGAGTAGTTTACTTCTTGTATCAAAATACCGCTTGTTGTTTCATTTTAGATCTTTAAGTAAGAAAAAAAAATCCTTAATATCTTTTGCTTTTTTAACAACTTTTTTATTTGGTGGGATAGCTCTTTATGTATTTAAAAAGGATTCAGCTAACGGAAGAGTTTTAATATGGAAATCTATGTTAGAAAGAATTAAGAATAACCCTTTATATGGTGTAGGTTATGATCGATTCAAAGTATTCTATATGCAAGATCAAGCTAATTATTTTCATCAATCTCATTCTTTGAAAGAAGAATTATTGGCAAGTAACTCTATGTTTTCTTTTAATGAATTTTTGTCAGTTTTTTACGAAAACGGTTTCGTTGGTTTTATTGTTTTTTGTTGTGTATTATTTATTTTATTTAAGTTTTTAGTTAAAATAAATAAATTGAATATAGTGTTTTTAGGAGCTGCTATTAGTGGTTTTTTATTTAGTTTGTTTTCATATCCCTCACAAATATTAGAGATAAAAATCATTTTCACATTTCTTTTGGTTTATGTTTCAATACAGTTATCTCCTTTTTTAGTTGTCAATAACCTAAAAAAGAATCACTACACTTTTTCAGGGTTAAGTAAAGTAGGTTTTGTAGTTGGTATATGTATCCTTAGTTTTTCTTCATATAAGTCTTATATGTTAACGCAACATTACAAGGAAAAATATGCGAAGTGGGGGTTAGCAAATACAATGGATCATTTGAGGCAGAATAAACCTAGTGTGGATAGTTATGAGTTAGCTAAAGATGCTTTTATGAAGAATGGAGATTTTTTATTAGCCTATGGTAAAGCAGTAGCAAAGTCAACTAGAAAAGATAATGATGGGCTTCAAATTTTATTAGAAGCAAGAAAGTATATGAAATCACCTGGTTTAGAAACTTCTATAGCTGATCTATACAAGGAAAAAAGCTTATACAGTAAAGCCGAATATTATTACAAAAATGCGTTATCAATGATACCATCACGATTTTACCCTCACTATTTATTGACTAAGTGTTATGTCGAATCTGGCAATATAGCAGAAGCGAGAAAAGAAGCTAAAAAAATTATGAATAAGCCTGTAAAAGTATCATCGAAAGCCGTAAATAAAATGAAAGAAGAAATAAAATTAATACTAAAAAAAACCTCTGGGGTTTATTAGAAGAAAAATATCACAATGTCTAACTAATTAAATCTGAATAATTAATGAAATAACAAAACAGAAAAACACCCAGAGGTAGATTGTATTTTTTTACAATTGGTCTAGGCTTTCATGAAAACCTAGACGACTAGATGCAAAAGTAGTCACCTTTCTCTTTTTGCAAAATAAAAATTCAATTAAATAAAATTTTAAAAAATACAATCATGAAAAAATTATTGATCGCAATAGGATTAGTAGGTGCGTTTGCTTTAGCACCAGTAGTAACAAATGCTAATGTAGATTCTAATGCTACTGATGTGGCTTTAACACAAGATGCTAATGCTGAAACATTAGTAGATGCTCAGAGGATATACGATGTATGGTATTATTATCCATTAGGAAATTGGGATACATCAAGCATAACGACATTTTGTTTCTCTGATGGTATAGATGTTTGTTACAGAAGAAATGAAGTTTATTTTAAAAATGTTCCTGGCCTTGTAAGACAATTCTTCACAGAAGGAAGGTGGCAAAATTCAGGTAATTAATTTTTTACTCGAGAGAGTATATACTCTCTCGAGTATTATTTTCATAAGCAGTTAATATACAAACAATGATAGACAATTTTGTTAATTACATTATAAAATTTAATGATCAAAAAAAAATCACACCTTTTTTTCTGTTATTTATCATAGTTGCTTGTAATAATGATAAAATTGATTATTCCAGTGTGCCAAATAAGATATACCCATTTAAATCAACAAAAATAATATGCGAAAATATTATTGAAGAAACTTTTGTAGTTCCTCTAGAAACGACAAATGAGTCTCAGATGAATTCGATAAAAGACATAAAGTTTTCAGATAATTTCATTTTTGTGCATGACAGTGGTCATCAAGGAATATTTGTATTCGCTATTAATAGCGGAAAATTTTTAAGACATATTAATCTACAAGGAGCAGGTCCTGGAGAATATTCAAGGATCGATGATTTTATTATTAATCAAAAAGATAAATGTATAGATGTTTTTGATTCAACTTTAAAAATTGTTAATAGATATGATTTCGAAGGTAATTTTATTACTATGACTAAGATTCCTTTCAATGGAGGGAGAGAGGTAACCAGAATTAGTAAAGAAGAATTAGTGATTATGAGAGGTAGAGGTACTAGAAATGATATTCCTTTTGAATTAGTAACTCTAAAAAATAACAAGCTAAAAAATAAATTTTTTAAAGTTAAAAAATCACTGGATATGGTATTTACCAGTCGAAATAATCTTTTTAAATCGAAAGATTCTATCTATTATCTACCTATTTATAGTCCACTACTATACAAAATTGAAAATGATTTAAGTATTCCCCAGTTTTATTTTGATTTTGAGAACAGTTGGATAGATAAAAAAACAATTAGAAAGAGTAAAGTAGACCCTAGTTTATTTAGTGAAAAAGTTATTAAAAAAAACTTAGTGATTTTTTTTAATGTTACAATGGGGGAGTCATATTTAGCATATGACTACATTCAAAGTCAAGAAAGACATGTTCGATTATATGATTTGAATTCAAAAGAGTCATATGAGATAGAAAATTATAAAAAGACTATTTATGATGGTATAGGGTTTAATTTTTTCAATAATGGATATTTTATTTCACTGAAAGAACAACCGTTTATAATTAAAGCAATAGAAGAAAATTTATTAGGCACAGAAAATATTTCGGAAGAAATAAAAAATAATCTAAACCCTTACGGAAATCCCGTCCTCATATTTACCAAATTTAAAGACATATAAGCTCATAGAAATATTAATATTTCTATCAAAATATATCACAATGTTTAATTAAATCTAGAAAAATAATGAAATAAAGTTGAAAATAGAAAGAGGTAGGTTGTAATGCAACAGGTTTAGCTATTCGAGGGATAGATAGACGGCTAATAGTAAAATGGTCACCAGAAGTTTTACCAATCAATAATTAATAAAATTTAAAAAAAATATAACATGAAAAAGTTATTTATAGCAATGGGTTTAATCCTTGCATTTGCTTTAGCACCAGTAGTAACAAACGCTAATATAGACTCTAATGAAACTGATGTAGTTTTATCTCAGGATGCTAATGCTGAAAGTAGTTTAAATAAATTATCCAGTGTTGGTAGTACAATAGAGTATAATTATTCAAATAATTATTTTGGAACAGGTCGAGAAGGTTGGGTAAGTATTTGTTCAAGTTCAGGAGCTAGAGGATGTTATACCTGCGATAGTTGTTTAAATATTGGTTGGTTGTCATCTTCTGATAGGAGGGTTCTATATAGGAGAGATGAATCTTCATTAAATTTAAGATGGTAAGCTAAAGTTTTAAGAGGTGTTACTTTTTAGTAACACCTCTTAAAAAAACTATAAAAGAGTTATTTGAAAATGTTAAAAAAAAACTTTATTACACTAATTCTAATATTACTACTAACAAGTTGTAAAAACTCTTCAATCGACTTAAGTAAAGTAGAACATATAATTGAAATAGATCAAACTATAAAAACTAAATATTTAGATGTTTTAGATAGCTGCCATTTTGTTGCATTAGAAACAACAAAAGAATCTGTAATACATGAAATAAATACAATTCGATTTACTAACGAATTAATTTTAGTAGCTGCTCGAGGTGACGAGGGTGTTTTTATTTTTAATATAAACAATGGGAAATTTATTAGGCACATAAATATGCAAGGATCAGGGCCAGAAGAGTATTCTCGTATAGATGATTTTTATGTTAGGGAAAGTAAAAGAGAAATTGATATTCTAGATGCTACGTTAAAGAAAATAATCAGCTATAATTTTGAAGGAGATTTTATTAAAGAAGTGAAAATCCCTATGAATACGGCTAAAGAGTTTAGTTACTTAAATGAAGATATAGTTTTTTTAAATTCTAAAGCAACAGGAGGAAAAAAAATACCTTATGAGTGTGTAGTGATGTCGAATAGCAAAATAAGGAATAAATACTTGAAGATAAGAAAGCCAATAGATATATTTTTTAAGACTAAAAATTCTATGCTGACTAGAGATGGAGAAATATATTTTAGACCATTATACTCTACAGTTTTATATCAAGTATTTAAGGACAGTATTTATCCTAAATACTATTTTGATTTTAAAGGAGATTGGCTAAATGATAAATTGATTTATTCAGAAGTTAGCCAGCCATCAATTTTTATAAAAAAATTGGATGAAATTAATAAAGCAGCTTTTTTAAGCACTAATGTAGGTAAAGATAAAATAGCTTTTAGTTTCTATAAAAATAAAAATGACTATAATTTATTATATGATATAAAGACTAAAAAAACTATGGAAATTATTGATTATAAGGAGTGTATAAGTAGGTATTCTAATTTTGATTACTATTATGAGGGCAAGTTTGTAAGTCTTAAAGAACCTAGTTTAATTAAGGATGATTTTAAGTCTAAGGTTAATGGTTCACAGTATTTAAAAAAAGAATTTGTTGATTCCCTCAACCCTTATGGTAACCCAGTATTAATGTTTACCAAATTTAAAGACATATAAGCTCATAGAAATATCAATATTTCTATCAAAATATATCACAATGTTTAATTAAATCTAGAAAAGTGATGAAATAAAGTTAAAACTAAAAAGAGGTGTATTGTAGTTGCAATTGGTCTAGGTGTTCTAGGAATGGATGGACAGCTTATAGTAAAGAAGTTCCTTTAAATTTTACAATTAAACAATTAGTTAAAATTTTATAAAATACAATCATGAAAAAATTATTGATCGCAATGGGGTTAGTAGGTGCATTTGCTTTAGCACCAGTAGTAACAAATTCAAATATAGATTCTAGTATAACAGAGGTGTCTTTATCTCAAGACGCAAATGCGGAAAATGTACCATCAGAGTATTTTACTTTTATTGGTTACCATTTAACTCACCATACATATTGGAATGGTAGTAGGTATGTACAAAGAATTGGTGAGACTTGTGGTACAGGAGGTTCAAGAAGATGTAATCCACTTTCTATCTAATAATATCAGGTATGAAGAAACCCAAATTAAATAAATGAAATTTAATTTGGGTTTCATTATAGCCATTAACTATTTAATAAATTTTTAAAGATCAATGATAAGAACAGTAGGATTATTCTATATAGTATTAATTTTCATCTCTTGTGGTCACAATGAAATCGATTATTCAACTATTGAAAATCAAATTCAAATATCTAATGCTAAAGAGGTTTCTGTTTTAGATCTAGTTGATGATCATTACTACTTACCTCTCGAAACAAATGAAAAAGTTCAATTACATAACATAACGAACATAAAATTCACAAAAGATCTAATTTTTGTTTTTGATCAAGGACATCAAGGGATTTTCGTATTTGATTTTAATGGAAAATTTAAATATGAATTTAATTTACAAGGATCAGGTCCTGGTGAATATGCTCAGATTGATGATTTTTATTTAAATGAAAAAGGTAATTATATAGATATACTGGATAATACTCTGAATCAAATTAATAGGTATAGTTTTAAAGGAGAATTTGTAAAAAGCACAAAAATTCCATTTTTTTCATCTTTAGAGATAGCTCAATTAGGGGATGGCTTTATAGGTGTATTGAGAGCTAAGATTGGGGGGAGTTACAACTATCCATATGAATGTGTCGTTTTAGATGGTGGTAAAGTCGAAGGTAAATATCTCAAAATAAGGAAGAATATAGATGTTTTTTATTCATCTCCGAATAAGATGTTTTCAGTTGATGGAAATGTTTATGTAAGACCTATTTATTCTCCAGTGATTTATAAATGGACTAAAGAAGATCTTAAGCCTTTATATTATTTTGATTTTGAAGGGGAGTGGCTAAGTAATAAAATATTAAAAAAACAATATCTAGATCCAGAGGTTTTCATGAAGAAAATCAATCAAGAAAACCAAGCAGCCTTTTTTTCATATGATATTGGGAGAGAGTTTTTATTGTTCCAATACTTTAAAAAAGAAAAGACAGAAAGTCAATTATATGATTTAAAGAGGAAAGCACTTTTTAAGATTAAAGATTTTGAAAATTCGATTCTGAGATTTTCAGAATATAAATATTATCACGACGGATATTTCATTACCCATAAAGAACCTTCTATTATCAAAAAAGATAGTGAAGATGGTGTAATTGGTAATAAATTTTTAAAGAAAAAGCTACTAGATAGTTTGAACCCATATGGTAACCCTGTTCTAGTCTTCACAAAATTTAAACATATTTAAGAAATAATGTATCGATACAATCAACTTAAAATAATGATTCTATTATTAGGAGTATTTAGCTTTTTCCAAAGCTGCAAACCTAAAATAGAAGAAGCCGCAGCATATAATGATATTCCTGACATACCAAAGCAAGAAAATCCAGTAAGTGTTGAAGCATTAGCATATAAACCTTTTGTAGATGAACTAATTGCTAATGGCAAACTAATAGCAAACAAGAAGAATGATTTGAAATTTGAGGCGTCTGGTATATTAGAGCGCGTCTATGTAAAAAATGGTCAAAAAGTTAGTAAAGGACAAGTTTTAGCCAAAACAGATGATAAAGCATTGTTGAAGGAAAAAAGAAAAGCCATTATTGCTGAGAAAAAAGCACTTTTAGAAATTAAAGACATGCTAGTAGGTAGGGGGTACGATTTTGATGATCGAAAAAATATTCCTGAACAAGTATACGAAATGACAGCAATTCGTTCGGGTTATGCAGATGCTAAAAATGCATTGCAGGATATAGAAAACGAATTGAAAAAGACAAAAGTTAAAGCTCCATTTTCAGGAACTGTTGGGGCATTACAAGTAAAAGAATTTCAACAGATAAGTACAGGAGAAGACTTTTTAACCTTGATAGATGACCATTATTTTGATGTGTCCTTTTATTTAATAGAAACAGATATACATAAAGTTGTCAAAGGAGATATTGTAGATATAAGTGCTTTTGGAGATTTGGAAGTATCTAAAGGAAAAATAAAAAGCATTAACCCTATTGTAGAAGAAAATGGTACTGTATTAGTAAAGGCTAGAGTCAAAAATCCAGATAAATTTATCGAAGGGATGAATGTAAAGGTAAGTATTCGAAAAGAACGAAAAGAAGACTTTATTGTCGCAAAGAGTGCTATTGTTAGACGAAATAATAAAGAAATCGTTTTTAAATATAAAAAAGGAAAAGCTTACTGGACATATGTGAAAACATTATATGAAAATAGCTCGTCAGTAGCTATTGTGGCAGATCCAGAAAAGCGTTCTTCGAAGTTAGAAATAGGAGATACTATTATTACTTCAGGAAATTTACACCTAGCGCACAATGTTGATGTGATTGTAAAATAATTGAAAACGTTTCTCATATTTAGATGATAAGATTTTTAGTACAACGCCCTATAGCCGTATTGATGGCTACATTGTTATGTCTGATTTTGGGAGTGCTCTCGATGTTAAAGATTCCAATTTCATTAATGCCAGATATTGATATTCCTCGAATAACAGTTAAAGTTAAGGTGAAAAATAAGTCTGCTGGGCAGATAGAAAGTAATTTAGGGAGGTCGGTTAGAAACAAACTTAATCAATTGAACCATTTAGAATCTATGTCTAGTAAGGCTTCTAATGGTAGTTTGGTGGTAGACCTTCAATTTGAACATGGTACAGATACAGATTTAGCTTTTATAGAAGTCAATGAGAAAATCGATCAGATAACAGGGAATTTACCGAAATTTGTAGATAGGCCTAAAGTTTTAAAAGCTAGTGCTTCAGATATCCCAGCTTTTTATATTGATATCAGTTCTAGAGAAGATTTGGGAGACGGAAGTACCTCTGTTGATTTCGGAAAATTTGTCAACCATATCGTCAAGAATAGGATTGAGCAATTAGATGAAGTTGCTTTAGTAGATGTTAATGGTTACGTTTCTCCTGAAATATTAGTAAAACCAGATTTAGAGAAACTACAAGGTTTAGGGTTGAGTTTGTTTGATATAGAATCGGCTATTAAAGGCCAGAAGATTGAATTGGAAAGCATATCTGTGAAGGATCAACAATACCAATACAACTTGCGGATAAATGGAACTGTTACTAATGCTACCCAAATTGAAAATATTTATTTAAAGCAAGACGATCGATTATTTCAAATTAAAGAATTAGCTAAAGTAATAGAGCGATCGCAAGAGCGTCAAGGTCTAGTACTCGCTAATGGAAAAGAAGCAATCAGTCTAGCTGTAATTAAACAAAGTGATGCTAGAATGGGAGATTTAAAATCTTCCATAGCTTTATTATTAGATGATTTAAGTTCAAAATATAAAGAAGTAGGTTTCGAAATTAATAGAGATCAAACACAATTATTGGATGTAACAGTATCAAATTTATTGCAAAGTCTATTGTGGGGAGGGTTGTTAGCCTTAATAATTACCTTTGTTTTCATTAAGGACGTTAGGTCTAGTGTGTTAATTTTAATTAGTATACCTATATCTTTAGTTTTTAGCTTTTTAGTTTTTAGGTTATTACATTTATCCTTTAATATCATTTCATTATCAGGCATCATTTTAGGAATAGGATTAATGATCGATAATGCGATTATTGTTATTGATAATATTTCCCATTTTATAGAAAAGGGTAATACCGTAATAGTTTCTTGTGCTAAAGGTGCAAGTGAAGTATTTAAACCATTATTGAGTTCAGCACTAACTACATGTGCAGTTTTTTTTCCTTTGGTGTTCATAAGTGGTATCTCTGGAGCGTTATTTTATGATCAAGCATTGGCCGTTAGTATAGGCTTATTTTCATCCTTACTAGTTTCATTATTAATCTTACCGGTTTGTTATCACCTATTATATAGAAAAAGAGACTTAACCAACATAATAAAGAAAGCTAAAAGAGAAGGATATTATGTGGGGTGGTACAAAAAAGGATTCCGATTTTTATCTAAGAGTAGATGGAGACTTCCCATATTATTTTTGTTATTAATTATTAGTACAATCGTATTATTAAGTATTAGTGAGAAGTCAATTTTACCTCGATTAACTACTACTGAAACTATAGCGACTATAGATTGGGGAGAACCAATACATCTTAATGAAAATGAAAATAGGGTACGAAACTTACAATCATTAATACAAAATCATACTTCACAATACATTGCCAATATTGGAAAAAGTCAATATGGAATTACACTTAAAAGTCAACCTACCTTAGAACAATCAAGTATATATGTGAATGCAAATTCTACAAAAGATCTAAAGAAAATAAAAGAGATTTTATATGCATTGATAGGTGAAAAATACAATAAGGCCTCTATAGAGTTCGAAGCTGTAGATAATATTTTCAATAGGTTATTTACTTCCCAAACTCCACCATTAGAAGCGAGGTTACGTTTGTCTAAGCGATCTGGTGCAGATGAATTTTCTGCGGTCAATGATATTTTTAATAGTTATAAAAAAGCGTTTGCGAGTTACGATATCCAACCATTATCACCCTCTAAGCAAAAGGTATTAACCATTGATAGAGGTAAATTAGTTACTTATGATATTTCATTAAGTACTATTGTTACTTCTCTTAAAAGTGCATTTAATCAGAAAGATGTAATGTCAATTATGGAAAACAGAACGGAGATTCCAATTATTTTAGGAGGAGAAGAAGCGGGTATTAGCCGCATATTATCGTCACTTACTGTACCGAATAATGATGGAGATCATTTTGCCGTAAATCAATTTGTCACTCTTTCTGAGGGAACAACTTTCAAGGAAGTGTTAGCTGATGAAAATGGAACTTATTATCCAATTGCATTTCATATTGAATCAGAAGAAAAAGAAAGTATAATAACTAAATTAAAACAGTTGACAAGTACTTTTTCAAATATTAATGTTCAATTTGAAGGAAGTATTTTTCAACAAGAAAAACTTCAGAAGCAGTTATTAAACATCTTCCTAATTACAGTGATACTACTTTATTTGATTTTAGCATCACAGTTCGAATCTCTCACATTGCCTATTATTATTTTATTAGAACTTCCAGTAGCTATGGCGGGATCTCTTTTTGCGTTGTGGATTTTTGGAGCCAGTGTTAACCTAATGTCTATGATAGGTATGATTGTGATGAGTGGAATTATCATAAATGATTCTATTTTAAAGATAGATACGATACTTAGACTTCAACGTGAAGGAAAAACACTGTGGCGCGCTATAGTCGAAGCAGGGAAAATTCGTTTGAAGCCTATTTTGATGACTAGTTTGACAACCATTTTAGCATTGCTTCCTGTAATGTTTGTTTCTGGTATAGGTTCAGAACTTCAGGCACCTTTGGCTATAGCAATGATAGGAGGGATGTTAGTGGGAACATTAGTAAGTCTTTATTTTGTTCCGATGTGCTTTTATTTTTTAGTTAAAAACAAATTACATACTACGAAATTATATGTATAAATATCTTTTAATGCTAAAGCTGATTTTAGTATTCAGCTTAGTCAATTCAACCTCAGCACAACAGAAAGATACTCAACTTACGTTGGAGAAGGCTTTCGAATATGCTGTAGCAAATTCTTTAGATGGTTTTATAGCCAAAAGACAGTATGGAGCTAATTTTTGGCAATTAAGGGCTTTTAAAGCACGATTGCTACCTCAGTTAAATTTAGAATTACAGCCGATCGAATTTAATAGAGCTGTGGTACAACGATTTGATCCTGCTAGAAATGTAGACGTATTTAGACAACAGCAAAATTTTAGCAATGTAGCAAGACTATCATTAAATCAAAATGTGCTGATTACAGGAGCGCGTGTTTTTGTGAGTTCTAGTTTTAATAGATTGGTCAATTTTGGTGAAAATAGGATAGAGAATTATAATGTGACTCCTATTAGTGTAGGTATTGACCAGCCTATCATGGCATTTAATGAATTGAAGTGGAGAAGGAAAACCTTAGACTTAGAATATGAGCAATCGAAGAAAGAATATATTTCTAGCGTTCAACAAATTCATGTAAAAACGATTGATCTTTTTTTTAATTGGGCCTTAGCTAATAATAAGTTACGTATAGCTAAAGAAAATAAGACAAACGCTGTTAGATTATATGATATTGGACAAAAACGTTACGATTTAGGAGCTATAGCTAAAGATGATTTATTGAATTTAGAATTAGAAACATACACTACGAATACCAAATTAGCACAAGCAGGGCAAGAGCTTCAAGCTGTCTTAACTGAATTACAAATTTTCTTAGATGTTAAAGATTTATCAGATTATACACCAATGCTTCCCGAGCTAATTCCTAACTTAAAAATTAACCCCGAAGAGGCTAAGGAATTAATGTTAGAAAATAATCCTGAATCTTTAGGTTTGACTATACGTGAAATAGAAGCGAAAAGAGATTTACAAAGAGCTATCAAAGAGAATCGATTCGATTTGTCTATTAATGCACAATATGGATTGAATCAGCAAGCTAGTGAATTGTCAGAAGCTTATAAAAACCCTTTAGATCAGCAAATTGTATCGGTTCAGTTTAGCATGCCTATTTTAGATTGGGGAGAGCGTAAAGGGAATATTGAGACAGCAAAAATGAATAAAGAACTTTCTGATATTGAGGTAAGACAGAGCAAAAATGGAATCATACAAGATTTAATTCAAAAAGTAAACAACTTTAATTTACAAGAAGATTTAGTTACCGTTTCTCAAAAAAGTAGAGATATCTCTAGAGCCTCTTATGAGATCGCCGAAGGAAGATTCGCCACCGGAAAAATCGATTTAATACGTTTTTTGAATTCTAGAACATCTTGGCAAAGCGCTAGTGATCAATATATTCAGAGTTTGCAACAATTTTGGAAGTTTTATTACGAATTACAGGGAGTAACGTTGTATAATTTTATTGATAGAATTCACTTAAAAGAGGATTTTGAAAATATTTTAAATAATTAAGGATGCTATATTTTATGAAAAAACAAAAGTATTTAATATTACTTATCGTTTTGGTAGTCCTATCGTTACTATTTAAACTGTTTTGGTTGGCTTTGTATATTTTTATATTAGGTCTACTTTATATTATTTGGAAGCTTGTAATAGCTAAAACAACATCACCAACACTTTTAGGAATACTGAAAAACACAGGGTTAATTCTTGGAGTGCTAATTGTAAGTGGTTTTCTAAAGGTTTTTATAGCTGATGTATATCGTATTCCTAGTGATTCCATGGAGGAGACTTTATTCCCTAAAGATATTATTTTAGTAAATAAATTGGCATATGGACCTAGAGTGCCTCAGAGCTATAAAGAAGTGCCCTGGATCAATTTAGCTAGTTTACTTTTAAAGAATACGCAAAAAGAGAAAAAACCTTACAAAAGACTTCAAGGTGTCACAGAGGTAAAACACAATGATGTTTTAGTTTTTTTATTAAGAGAAGGTTTTTCGGTAGTAAAAAGGTGTATTGCATTAGGAGGGGATACTGTAGAGCTTAAGAATGGAGAAGTATATGTAAATAACCTATGGGCAAAAAATAGACCTTTAGTTCGAGAGCGCTTTCGAATTCAATTTAAATCATATACTCAGATATATGAAGATTTAGATGAACTAGATATAGCACCTAGAATAGATTTAAGTACTAGAAGTGATGATACTGTAGTACTAGAACTTACGGAGCAGCAATATACAAGTTTTAAAAACTTAGATAATATTGTTTCTATAAATAAAGATGGTACTTCATTAGTAGACGGTATATTAATTTTTAAAAGTGATGATCATAAAGATTGGCACCCAGATAATTTTGGACCTATTACTGTACCTCATAAAGGAATGACGGTTCCGTTAAATCGAGAAACGATTCCAATCTATAGATTTATTTTAGATGCTGATGAGCCTGTTGATTTTAAGATAGATAAACATGGTAATGCAATTATCAATGGTACAAAAGCAGACAACTATACTTTTACTAAAGATTATTTATTTCTTATGGGGGATAATCGTAAAGCATCTTTTGATTCTCGATTTTTAGGGTTTATAGATAAAAACAAAGTGATAGGTAAAGTGGAAAGAGTGATATTTAGTAAATATCAAGATACATTTCATTGGAATAGACTTTTCAAAAAAGTAGATTAAGTATGAAATTTAAATTGCCTTCCTTTAGTATTATCATTGTGTGTATATGCCTATCGTTATTAGGTGTATTGGCTATTCCTAAATTAAATTTAAGATTAACGAGTTCGCGAACTTCAAAGGCTATACATATTGCTTTTTCATGGCCGAATGCTTCGAGTCGTTTGTTAGAACAAAAGGTAACTTCTAGACTAGAAGGCGTTTTTGGTTTGATTAAAGGAGTCAAAAAAATAACTTCAAGTTCCGATCAAGATTATGGATATGTTCAGGTTTTTTTCAAGGAAAATATAGATTTAGATAAAGCTAGATTTGAAGTAGCAAATTTAATAAGGCGTATATACCCAAGTTTCCCAGATGAAGTATCATATCCTGAAATCACGATTGGTGCACATTACGGAGGTAATAGCCCTGTTTTAAACTATAGTATCAACTCTAAACATAATGCATTTAAGATAAAGACCTATCTAGAAGAACAAGTAGAACCAGTTCTTTCTGAAATAACAGGTGTTAAAAGTATTGCCTTACGAGGGGTGCCTTCCTATGAATGGCAAATAAAATATGATCCTGAAAATATATGGAAACTAGGGGTTCAAGTTGGGGATATTAGTAAAGCGATTAATAACCATTTTCAAAAGTCTGATTTAGGTAAAAGTATTGTTTATAATGATGCTAATGAAAAGACATTGCTAGCAGTTCGGTTAACACCACAGCAGACTAAAGATTTGGATTGGTCATCAATTCCTATTAAAAAAAATGATAATGGAAGAGTGATTTATCTTACGGAAGTTGCTAAAATTCAATATACAGAAAAAATAAAACAACGTTATTATCGTGTCAATGGACAGAATACGATTAATCTAATTGTGTACCCTGAAGAAGGTGTTAATACGATTAAACTATCAGAAAAAGTAAGAAAAAAAGTACTTGAAATACAACAATTAAATGCTGGAGAATACCATTTCAATATGACTTATGATGCCAGTGAATATATTGCTAAAGAGTTAAAAAAAATAAGTAATAGAAGTTTGTTTTCCTTTATAATTTTATTCTTATTTAGTTTAATTACCTACAGGAGTTGGAAGTATTTGACAGTTTTGTTTTGTAGTATAATTAGCAGTCTTTTGATAGCGGCTTTATGCTATTACTTTATAGGTGTAGAATTACAATTATATTCTTTAGCAGGTGTAACAATTTCTTTTGGTATTATTATAGATAACGCTATTATTTTAATAGATCATATTCGCTATAAGTCTGATAAGAGGATAATGAAAGCATTAATTGCAGCAGCCTTAACTACAATTGCTGCAGTTGGAATTGTTTTGTTTTTAGAAGAATCACAGCGAAATAATTTATTAGATTTTACCGCAGTAATGGTAATTAATATTGTTGTTTCTCTGATTATATCTTACTTTTTTGTTCCTGCCCTGTTAGAGAAATTGAAGTTTGAAAAACAGAAAAAAATTCAATTAAAAAGGAAAAAACGCCTCAACAGATGGGGAAGACGCTATGAAAGATTAATTTGTTGGTTGCAAAAGCCAATACTTAGATGGAGTTTAATTTTAATATTGCTATTCGGTTTTGGGTTACCATTACATCTAATTCCTAATAAGATTGAGAAAGAGACTGAATGGGCAGAAAGTTATAATGATTTTTTTGAGCAAGATCTTATTTCCGAAACCATAAGGCCAGCTCTTGAAACAATATTTGGAGGTACTTTAAAATTATTTGTAGATAATGTATTTGAAAATTCATATTATGAAGATCCAGAAAGAACAACACTACGTATAAGAGCTACAATGCCTGAAGGCATTACTGTACATCAATTAAATGAAGTTATCGAAAGATTAGAACTGTACCTTGGCGTTTACCCTCAAATTGAGTTGTTTGAAAGTAATATCTCAAGTTATAGAAATTCATCAATTAATGTCTTTTTTAAGGAGATTCACGAATTATCTTCTTTTCCATATCAATTGAAAGAAGAATTAGAATCTTATGTCATTCAGTTAGGAAGTGCTGAATGGTCTATAACTGGAGTAGGGCAAGGTTTTTCAAATGCTATCCGACAAAGATTTAGAAATAATAGAATTGTTTTAAAAGGGTATAATTATGATAAGCTTTACGAGATTACAGAAAATTTAGGGAAGGAGATAACAATTGCCTCTGATGGAAGGGTAAGAAATACTCAAATAAAGGGAGGTGTACATCAGCCAGACCCTTTGACTGAGTTTTATTTAGAATTTGATGAAGAAAAAATGGCAATAGACAATATGTCTACGCCTCTAATTTATGATGGAATTAAAAGTCAAATCTATGCTTCTAATTTGTCTCCAGTAAATCGTAAAGGGCAGTTAGAGGATGTTACTTTGGTTTCCTCAAAAAAGGAAACATTTTCTATCTGGCAACTAAAAAACACCCCCATAGCAATAGGAGATCAGCATGTCAAATTGAATAAGTATGTTTCTATCACAAAACAAAAATCAGGAAATGCCGTAGAGAAAGAAGATCAGCAATATACATTAGTACTAGAATATGATTATGTTGGCTCTCAGTTATTGTCAGATAATTTTTTGAAAGAACAGTTAAAAATCATTAATGAAAAATTACCGTTAGGTTTTTCTGCAAAAAAGTTTTCCCCTGATAATCTTTGGAATAAAAAGGAAGAAACACAGTATTACTTAATTTTTGTGGCTATTGGACTAATATTTTTTATCTGTGCTATTTTATTAGAATCCTTAAGACAGCCTATAGCTATTATTAGTATGATACCTATTTCCTTTATTGGTGTCTTTTTGACCTTTTATATATTCGATTTAAATTTTGATCAAGGTGGGTATGCTGCTTTTATTTTGCTTACAGGGCTCTCTGTAAATGCGGCATTATATTTAATCAACGATTATAACAACTTTAGAAAGTCTAATTACCTTCAAAATCATTTAAAGTCATATATAAAGGCATTTATTCAAAAGATAGCGCCTATTTTTTTGACTATAATTTCAACAGTTTTTGGGTTAATTCCTTTTGTGTGGGGTGGTCAGCATGAAGTATTTTGGTTTGCTTTCGCAGCAGGAACTATTGGAGGACTATTGTTTTCACTAATTGGGATTTTGATTTTTTTACCCTCATTTGTTTTAAAAAGAAATATCACTAATAAAAAGAAACCATTAAAAGCTATAAAATGAGAAATATTAGAATTTTTAAATGGGGCTTAGGTCTTTTATTGCTGCTTGTTACATCATGTAGTAATTATCCTTCGGATGTCAAAAAAGCATTAAAGATAGCTGGTGATAATAAGTCTGAATTAGAAGAAGTAATTAATCATTATCAGAAACCTGAAGATAGTCTAAAACTAAAGGCAGCATATTTTTTAATTGGGAATATGAGGAATAAGTTTTATCGTGAGTATAATACTCCACAAGCTGAATTGATGAAGGAGCTTAGGAAACCTACTAATAAAGGAGAAATAAAGTGGCAAGAAGTGATAAACCTTCGTAATGACTCGATCGTTAAATCAAAGTGGGAATATTTAAAACGAAGGTATGGTAATCATAGTGGTATACCACATTTAGATTTAGAGACAATAACAGCCGAAATATTGATAGATAATATAGATCATGCTTTCAAGGTTTGGGAAGGTGTATCTTGGTCTGAAAAGTATTCATTTGATGAATTTTGTGAATACGTTTTGCCTTATAGAAATCATAATGATACTCCTGAGATATGGAGAGGAGAAGTACATGAAAAGTTTAAATGGCTTAAGGATTCTATAAAAGGAGATGAATTCTTGAAAGCTAGTAATTTGTTAAACGATAGTATTTTTTGGTTTAGATGGCACCTTTCATTTTATGAGTTTAACAATATTCCTATCTCAGATGTTTTTAAAGGAAAATATGGAAGTTGTAAGCAGCATTCGAGTTTAAAAATTGCGGCATTACGTTCACAAGGGATCCCATGTTCACAGATTTTTGTGAAAGGTCGTACGACTTGGATTGGAGTGCCTAATAAACAAAAACGTTTTTTAGATTGGGAGTTTAAAACACCTCCAAGCAATGAAGCTCCGTTTATAACTGACAAAAGATCTGAAAGATATTCTAAAATATATGAATTGAGTTATAGAATTCAAACACCTGAATTGTTAGAAGAGGATAAAGAAAATGTTCCTAAGTTTTTTCAAAATACTAGTCTAAAAGATGTTACTAGTAATCATACCCATACGATGGATGTTGAAATTTCAATAGATTCAAAGAATAGAAAAGGAGATCGTTTTGTGTATTTGTGCGAATACAGTAATTTCTCCAAAGGTTGGGAGGCTGTAGATTGGGGAAAGATTCAAAAAGGAAAGGCTACATTTAAACAAATGGGACTTCAGAAAATATATAACCCAATGTACTTTGGAAATGGAGAGTATACTGCTGCAGGTGCTCCATTTTACCTTACGAGAGATAGAAGAATGGTAGAAGTGAATCTATCAGAGGAAGACACACACACCGTTCGACTATTCAGAAAAAACGAAATGAATTTTGATGAAAATGCTTTTTCTGCTATTGTTGTAGGGAATCATTTTGAAGGTTCAAATACGTCTGATTTTTCTAAAGTAGATACTTTATTCACGATTACAGAACGACCAAATAAAATGGAAACGTTTAAGGTAAATAATGCAAACAAGTATAGATATATTAGATATAAATCAGGATATCAAAAAGAGCGTATTAATGAGTTCTATATGGGAACTCATCTAGCTGAATTGAATTTTTTAGGAGAAGATGGTAACCAATTAAAAGGAAAATTGATGGTATCGGATAGTATATTAGGAGACCCTAGTGTAAATAATCTTTTCGATGAAGATATTAGAACTAATTTTAATTACGACTTTGGATGTTGGATGGGCTTTGACTTAGGAGAACCTGCTTCAGTTTCTCATATTCGTTATCTATTCAGAAATTCATTTAATACAGTAGAGCCTAATGATAGTTATGAGTTGTTCTATTGGGATAATGATAAATGGGTGTCAAAAGGAATTAAAAAAGCTACAGATACTTTTATAGAATTTGAAGTGCCTAAAAATAGTGTTCTTTGGTTACGAGATCGTACTAAAGGAAATGATGAACAGATTTTTTATGTGGACGAAAATGGAAACCAAATTTGGGGTTAAATTTAACTAATGAAAAAAGCAATTATTATAGGTGCTTCTTCAGGTATTGGAAGAGGGTTGGTCAAGCAATTAGTTAATAAAGGCTACATCGTAGGAATCGTAGGACGTAGAGGGTACTTACTAAACGAATTAAAAGAAAAATTTTCAGCATCAGTTGTTACATCAGTATATGACTGTACTAAAGTTAATAATCAAGAAAAGTTAGACAATTTATCTAAAGCTTTAGGAGGTGTTGATCTACTTATTTTAAGTGCAGGTATAGGTTATTTAAATCAATCTTTAGATTTAGAAAAAGAGCTTAGTACAAATAAGCTAAATGTAGAGGCGTTTACCGAGGTGGTTAATTGGTCTTTTAAATATTTTAAAGACCAAAATGGTGGACAGTTAGTTGTTGTGAGTTCTGTAGCGGGTCTTCGTGGAGGAAAAATCTCTCCTGCTTATAACGCATCAAAATCTTACCAGATTAATTACCTAGAAGGCTTAAAGCAGAAAATAAAGTCAGAAAAATTAGCTATTGACATTACGGATATTCGACCAGGTTTTGTCGATACAGAAATGGCAAAAGGAGAAGGCTTGTTTTGGGTAACACCTATAGATAAAGCGGTTTCTCAAATCATGAATGCTATTGATAGAAAAAGAAGTAAAGTATACGTTAGCAAGCGTTGGCAATTAGTAGCTTGTATGCTTATGTTGTTACCTAGTTTTTTGTTTGTTAGATTATAAATCCAATATTGCGTAGATGTGGTTATCACAATCATTTTTTAAGACTAATTTAGAATCAGCTGTTTAAATTTGAAACATAAAAAATACCCGCTACACAAATGACAGTGTAGCGGGTATTGACAAACTAATTACCCAACCATTATTGGATTTTAGCGTAATATATTGATTACACTAATTTTTTATAATCTTGATAGGAGTACTACTATTTCCATTAGAAGAAATCACTAAGAAATATACACCAGACGAAAGAGATGATACTACTATTTCATCAGATGTAATACTTGTATTTAATACCGCAGTACCTGTTAAGTCATATAATAAGGCTTCATTAGTATTTTCATTGTTTAAACCTTCTATATATAAAATATCTGATACAGGATTTGGATAAACACTAAGTTTAGATATAGACACCACACTTTTTGCACTACTTCCGTTAGTGTTCAGTGTAATATTATCTAAGTTCCATTGCCATACATTGTTCCCTGTAGCATCTATTCTGATTGTATGACTACCAGAAGATAGGAAGACAGATCCTCCAGATACAATACCATAATCATCCCAACTTCCGTTGTTAGGAACAGTTGTAGTTATAGCAAGAGCGCCATCTACTGATAATTGAATTTCAGCCCCATCAGAAGGAGTAGAAATAAGGTAATCGATATCATATGTTCCTTGACTAGTTACGTTAATTGTATATTCAGTAAAGTCTCCAGCGTTTACATAATTGATATTTGTAGCAGTAGCGTTTACACCTATCCCAGGTCCACCAGCAAATCCGTCATTAAAGGTTCCTCCAGTTTCAGTAAAACTTTCAGCTTCAATGATTATATTGGAAGGGATATCTAGTATAGAACTATCTTCAACGGTCACACTTACAGTATCTGTTAGCCCTCCATCTTCAGATGTCACAGTGATAATAGCACTTCCTACACTAACAGCAGTTATTTCTCCAGAAGTATTCACAGTGGCAATATTGGTATCGCTAGATGAAAAACTAACCGATTGGTTTGTCGCGTTTGCAGGAGTGAAAGTAACATCTAAGCTCTCTGTATCTCCAATATCTAAAGTGGTATTAGAAGAGTTTAATGAAATACCCTCTAAATCGATATTCGTATTGTTATCATTTATTTTTCTTAATGTAAAACTTTCTAAATTCCATTGCCATACATTACTTCCAGATGCAGTTAAACGAATCGTTTGGTTACCAGTTGATAAATTTACTGTATCATTTGATTTTAATTCAGAATAATCATCCCAAGAACCATTGTTAGTAACATTATCAGTTGCTAAAACAGTACCTCCAATTGATAATTGGATTTGTGCATTATCTGAAGGAGAAGAAATTTGATATGTAATCTCATAGCTACCAGCACTACCAACATTGATAGTGTAGTCAACATAATCTCCACTATTTACGTAGTTTATGTTGTTAGTTGTTGCGTTAACACCTAAGCCTGGTCCACCAGCACTAGAATCATCATAGGTTCCTCCTGTATTAGAAAAACTTTCGGCTTCAATTTCAATAACATCACCTTCAGGGTCAGTAATAACTACAGGAATTCGGTTTATAGTAATACGGTTTGAAAGGTCGAAAGTACCTGAGAATCCAGAGATGTTTTCTTCTGCTGCTAAGCCTGTAAGGCCATCTTCATAGCTTAAGTGATAAATAAAGCATGTTCCACGACCAGCACCATCGAAATTTACAGCTGTTGGAGTAGGAGGAAGTCCAAGAATATTTCCTTGATCATCAGTGACTACATATTGCGAGTTTGCACCCACATTACCACTTAAAGAAACTCCACTAACATTATCTGCAATACCATCTCCTACTGTAAAAGTAAAAGGTCCTCCAGTTAAAGTACCTCCATCTACATCAGGTGTATTATTATCATCTCCATCATCTCCGTTGTCACCATCGTTTCCGTCATCTCCTTCTCCAGCGGTAATCGTTACGGGTATAGTATCTGTTCTATCTCCATCTAATGTTGTTGCAGTAATGCTAGCAGTACCTTCAGCAACAGCAATGATATCACCAACATTGCTAACCGTTACAACATTTGAGTTTGAAGAAGACCAAACTACAGATTGAATGGTTGCATCAAAAGGAATAATACCCGCAGTAACTGTCGTTGTTTCTCCTTCAGTAAGACTTAAGCTTCTAGGAGAAATACTAACTCCTTCTACAGGAGTGTTTGTATCAATAGGTCCAATAGGCTCACCTTCTACACGTAAAGTGGCTCTACCTAAAAAGCCTCCATCTTGTGTTACAGCATCAGCAGTTACAGTACCTGTTGAAATACCTGTTGCAATTCCTAATCCATTGATAGTTGCTATAGTAGTATTACTAGTAGTCCAAGTAACGATTTGTGTCGTTGCATTGCTAGGACTAATCATAGCGTCAAAATCAATTTTTTCTCCAGGTCTTATCGTTGCGTTAACAGGAGTAACTTCTATCCCGGTAACATCAACTCGTCCACCTACAGGGACTCCATCATAAACACGAATCCAATCTATTTGAAATAAGTTTTGACCATTAGCGTCATCTAATTCATCCCTAGTAGGGAATATGTTTTGAGCACTTAACCAAGATTGTTGTTCCATGTTAATAATGATATGTTGAGGTTTACTAAGTCCTGTTCCTCCAGTATATCCATATTTATCTATTGCGTCGAAAGTGGTAGTATGCTCGGATAAGCTACCATCAGGAGCAATAAAGCTGTGCTCGAATTGTTTTATAGTCCTTACTTTTTTACCGTTGATGTAATATTCTGCATGATGTGGATTTATCCAATAGACTCCTATAGTAAAGTAATCACCTCTCCAAGTCTCTCGGTCTTCTTCCATATACCATGTACCAAAAACACCTTCTTCATCACGAGGTTGGTAATCAGTAAAAGGTTCTCTAATAAAGGTGTGGTGACTTAAGTGAATTCGTTTGTCAAAATATTCTCTTCCTGGTTGACTATTAGGGTAAGATTCTAACATATCCAATTCTTCAGTTTCATCTTCACTGATCATCCAGATATTGTTGGCTAGCATACAATTCGCTTGCTTTACACTAGCTTCCATAAACATAGGATAGGTCATAGTCGCTTTAGAGGAAATACAACCAGTATAAATAATTGGTAGGGTAGCATCCCATGCACCATGAATATTTAAGGTTCCTCCAGTAATCCAAGTGTGGTCCACATGGTAAGAAGTAGCTGATGGGCCAGAGAAACCATTGATGTAGAGTTCATTCCAACGTTTGGTGAATTCTGGATGGAGGTCTCTACTGTTGGACTCATAATTAAAGCTGTCCGAAACAGGGTTTTCTTCCCATACCATTCCGGCAGGGGGATCAGCAGGTATGTCAATACCGCTCCAATCATTTTGTGCATAAGCACTTATCAGCACCGAACTAAGGCATGCTGATACAAGCATTTTGTTTATCATAATTGTTATTATTGAGCAAATAGCCTAAGATGGCTATTTCCAAAAATTAGTTGTTAATTCATATAGTTTCAAAACAACAATCAAGAAGATTTTTATACTTTTTGAACTTTTGATATCAACATCAACTGAGCACTGATGTTGAATTATCAATAGATTATAAATACAAAAGAATAGTCCCTTGATTAGTTGTTAGAGGAATAAAATTAACACAATGAGATGATTACAAAAGTTAAACTATCTGTTTTTCGTTGAAGTGAAATGAAACTAAGCTTAAAAACACAAAAATATAAATTGTAGGAATTATGTAAATGCTTTTCAATCGTTTGTATTTTTATTAGTAGTAAACGGTTTAATTAAGCTTAATAAGGATGGGATTTAAGAATCTAATGGATAACCCGAAAAGTTGTGGACAAACCAATCGTCATTCCTTCGCAGGAAGGAATCTCATCAAATATGTCAATTAGGTTAAATAAATATCCTTGATGGGAGGATCCTGCATCAGGTGCGGGATGATAAAAGTTAGCATGAAAATTATTTCTATATTTTCAAAATAAAGTCATTTCTAATACTCCACAAATTTTCTGGTTGCCCCAATCTAATGAATAGATACAGAAATATTCGCTTTTTTAAATTTTAGCATCTGGAGTAATCAGATAACTACAGACAAATGAATTTTAAGTGTAATTCATACAATAAAAAAGTAGAAAAGGAAACACCCCACATCAAACTTAGGGATACTGAGGTTTTAAATATGTTTTCTGTAGTCTTTTTATTATGACATTAAAGATTTAGTAGTGTTTTAGTCGTTTAAGAAACGTCCTAAACCTAATCTTCTAAGCATCTTTTTTTCAAAATTCCAGAAGAAATTAAATTGTCCAAATAACCAACCGTAAGCAACAATTAATATTTGATACATCACAAACATTAAAACTATACGAATTGGCCAAAAGATATACCCAGGAGTCGTTGCTTTAGGAATACCGATAAATTCGGTTATGGGAGCTGCAAGCTTAGCAGCAGTTGATCCTGTTACGGCAAAAACAATAAATATGACAATGATTTGCCAGTTATTTTCGACACCCCAACGTTGTTTTAATTTTTCCATGTGTGCAAAGGTATAAAAGCTATTCGCTGTTAGCAATTACCCAGTAGTTTTTTTTGTATTTAGATCAAAATTTAACGATTTAGAAAAGAGTATAATACTTTAGAGTCAGCATTAAAATTAATTTCTTTTGAGTAGCTTGAGTTTAGTCTGAAATTGTAGGCTTAATTTATATGATTGAATCATATGTTATGACATCGTTTTTTCATCAATAGTCATTTTAAATTGAAGTAAAGCGTCTTTGTTTAGGTTGCTTTGTAATGTATGTAAATCGGTCAAATAATGTATTCCTAAATAGATAGCTGATTTTTTAAAAGGAAGCCAAAAATTATCTTCTAAGTTATCACCATTAGAACAACTAATTACCGCCATATATTTTCCGCGTAATTTTCTGCCTATATTTTTTTCGATAGTGAGCAAATCTGTGAGACGATCAAAAAAAACTTTCATTATCCCACTCATGGAATACCAATATACAGGAGTCGCTAAAATAAAGACATCATAAGAATCAGTTAAGTGCTTGATCAGTCTTATGAAATCATCATTTTTGTTGGCATGTTCGTAATCAAAATGTGAGATGTTATAATCTAATAAGTCAATCACATCCCAATTAGAGATTTTAACCAATTCAGAAATAACTTTTTTGGTATCACCGTTTTTTCTAGAACTCCCTGAAATAATTACCTTTTTCAATGTGCAATGCTTTTTTGAATTATATGGTAAATAAATTATCGTTTCCTTTCTACAAGTTCAAGCAAATCGATACTTACATTAGTTGTAAACATACCATAGTCTATTGTAGCTTTACCTTTTTCTATGCTATCGATTACTCCAATAGCTTTTCCATCGTGCATGCGTACACGGTCATTTACTTTTAGTACTGGTTTAGGTTTTACGGGTTTAGCTTCTTCTTTTTCTTTTTGCTTTTTCTTTTCTTTTCGAATGACTTCAACCTTTTGTTCGACTTCTTTCTTTGCTTTTTCTTGTTTAGCTTTTTCGGCTTTACGCTGCTTGGCTGTTTGTTGTTTGATTTTTACATTCTCGATTTCGAGAATTTTCATAAATTCATCAATAACAGGCTTCTTCTTTTTATTTTTAAAATAAGATTCGCTTAGACCTTTAACTTTATTTCCAAGATAAATCAATCGTTGGTTGGCATCATAAAGTTCTTGATAGCTTTCTAACTTCTTTTGTACGCGATCATTTATTTTTTCTAAACGTTCTTTTTCGGATCCCGCTTTATTAGCTTCGCTATCGAGTTTTGTACGTGTCTTTTCTAATTTGCTACGTTCTTTCTGTAGGTTTGCAATAGATTTATCGAAACGAATTTTACCACGTTCTACTTTCTTTTTTGCTTTATTGATTAAACTGTAGGGTATACCATTTTTTTGAGCTACTTCGAAAGTGAAAGAACTTCCTGCTTCACCTAAATGCAGTTTGAACAAAGGTTTTAATGTACGCGTATCAAAAAGCATATTTGCATTCGTAATAGCAGGTAACTCATTTGCTAACATTTTTAGGTTAGCGTAATGTGTTGTAATGATTCCGAAAGCTTCTCGCTCATAAAATACTTCTAAAAAGGCTTCAGCTAAGGCACCCCCTAATTCTGGATCAGACCCAGTTCCAAATTCATCAATCAAAAACAAGGTACGCTCATTACATTTTCGTAAGAAGTAATTCATGTTTTTTAGACGATAACTATAGGTGCTTAAATGATTTTCAATAGATTGATTATCTCCAATATCTGATAGAATTGTATCAAACAAACACATTCGGCTGTATTCATGTACAGGGACAAGCATTCCACTTTGTAACATTACTTGTAATAAACCTACCGTTTTAAGTGTGATACTTTTACCTCCAGCGTTAGGTCCTGATATTACAATGATTCGGCTATCATTACTCAAGCCGATAGTTTGAGGGTAAGTGGTATCTCCTTTTGATTTGTTATTTAAAAGAAGTACAGGGTGATAAGCATCCTTAAGGTATAAATCGCGATTCTCTGAAATTTTAGGGAGCAAGGCGTTCATACTTTCTGCATACTTTGTTTTTGCAGCAATGACATCAATATCACTTAAATACTCTTGAAAAGAAATTAAAATCTCTTGATAAGGTCTAATCTCATTAGTTAGTTTTTTTAAAATACGAATTACCTCTTCTCGTTCTTCGTATAATAAATTCGAAAGCTCGTTATTATAATTTCTAGTAGCTTCAGGTTCTATATAAACAATACTACCTGTTTTAGAACTTCCTAAAATTGCACCTTTTACTTTTCGGCGGTACATGGCTTTTACAGCAAGTACACGGCGATTATCTACAACAGTTTCACGGATATCATCTAAGACACCTGCTGCTGAATATCGACTAAGATCTCTGCCGAAACTTCCGTTCAATTGACCTTGAACACTAGTAATACTTCGCCTAACATTTTGTAAAATGGGAGAGGCGCTATTTTTGACTTCACCAAATTTATCGATGATAACCTCTATACTTTTAATGATATCTGTTGTAAAAGTAATTTCTCTAGAGAACTTTGAAAGCGTAGGATATAGCTCTACTTTTTTATTGAAAAAATATAATAGATCATTTACAGTAAAATTTAAAGAAACTATTTTTTTGAGATTATTAGCCTCTAAAAAAGTGTTTTCAATACCTAAAAGTTTCAACTCATTACCAATACTATCATAACCATGATTTGGAATACGAGCATCTTGAAAATAAGATGATTTATATTCATTGACCATTTTTAAAGCATCGATTAATATGTCTTTATCTGTAAATGGTACAATGTGTATAGCTTTTTCTTTTCCCTTATCTGTATTACAATATTCTGAGACTTGTTTAGCTACTGTTGAAAACTCTAAGTCTTTAAGGGTTTTAGGAGAAATTTTAATCATTTATAATGAATAGGACTACCTATAATTTTGATGTTCAGTTTTAATACTTGAAGTACTATTCAAGTAAATACAATTATTGAAAAACAAAATTATAAATAAAACTAAAATAGCAGTGAATAAGAAGCTTTAATGAAGGTTAAAATTAGTTAAGAATTTCGAATTAGATATTCTAATAAATAAACTCGAATTTTCCGGTGCTTATTTGCTTCTTTTTTGAAGCGTTTTAAAAGCTCTTGATCGTTTTGTAGCAGGTTTTTTAAATCTCCTTTATTTAGAATTTTAGTAACATTTCCATTTTTAAAATCAATTAACTCTAATCCCTTTACATTGCAATGCATAGGGAAATTTCCAACACCTAAATTTTTGTTGATTCCTATTACAAATAAAGAGCTATAAACTCCGTAACGATCACCATACATCGTAACGTGATTAAAAAAGGGTTTGTTTTTTAAGTCAGGTTTTTGTTCGTTAAAAAATAACTCTTTCCCGTCACTGAATGCTAGGATTGATTGTTTAGCATCATTTTTTATGACGGCAATTCGATGAGGTTCTGCCTTTTGTTGATCTGTAGTTACTTTTTTATACACCACTTCAGACTGTAATGCATGGTCAGGAGTATTAGCTCTCAATGTTTCCCAAGAAGTATAAATCCCTTTGTTAAAGTTAGTCTGAGAATAACTGTAAAAACATACAAATAGTAGGAGGTATGTGATGATTTTAATTTTCATAATACAGATCTATGATTGAGTTACTAAGTTAATAGAGTTATTGTAAACATCAAGACTTAGTAACTCAAAGCATAAAAAATCTTATTTAGCAGTTAAAGGAGTGCCTTCAAATTGAATTCCTTCCCAACCATATTTCATGAAGTTTCGAATATTTGCATGATCTGTAGCTTTAGGGTTTTCTAATACATCTTTTCTATAGTAGTCCCCAAAACATGCCAATGTAGCTTCTTTATCGAGTTTGTTATGTTGTGCCAAAGCAAAGAGTTTACAAGAACCAGAATTTTGTCCCGCTTCGTTATAAGTATCACCATTTTTGAAAGCAGTTTCAGTAAATATATATTCGTTTTCTACTACAGACATTGTTTCTTTAAAATCTACAGTTTCAGGAGAGGTATTTAGTTTTTCTAAAAATTGATTTAGGTTCATAAAAATTAGATTCAGTTATATTATGTATTTACTAATGTATATTTTATAGAATATCAAAAAAACGTTTTGCTACAAATTTAGAGACTTCTTTGTTGTCTTGATAATTCTATTATTATAAATGATTGATAGAAGAATTTAGTATGCTGATTTTAAAGATACTCACTATTGAAATTTTGAAAACATAAGGAATTGAATAAATAAACGATTGCAAAATGTAACTAATCAATTTTAGTAGCATTACCTTTTTGCTTTTTAGCTGAGCCAACAAGGCCGTATTCAAACGTGTAATTATTTTTTTCTGTGGTAAGTATTTTTATATGTAGAGGTTTTTCTTCACTTCGATTTTTGGGATTCAAGTTTTTCAAAATACACTCACAATCATTAACCCAGCGAATGCTAGAAGTATCAGCTTTAGATCGAAAATAATCAATTTCTATACTATCATTTCGGACAAACTTTGTAGTTTCAATTTTGCCACCGATGATTTCAGAATATTCAAAAGTTCCTTTCTGAAATTTTTTGCACTTGCGTTCGGGTGTATAGCAACTGGTCAATACTAAAGGTAAAAGAAGTAGTGTGATAAATTTCATCCAAAAATTTTAGTGTCAAAATTATCAATACTTTTTGTGTTTTTAGCAGCCCAATACTCACTAATTCCATTTTTTCCTTGTTTATCAGCCCAGTTTTTTAGTATTACACGTTCTTCTTTAAAATCTAATAAAGGAACTGCGAATCCACAAGACTCTTGTACAAGGTCAACTGACATTTCAATGATTTGTCTTTTACCTGGTATTTCGCTAAAAAGAGTATTCAATTGATCGAATTCCTCATTTCTAGGGTGGTAAATGGTGGCATTTCCATACAAACGTAAAATCAAAGGTTTTCCATCAAAAGCACAAAACATAATGGTCATTCGATCATTCAATTGTAGATGAGCAGCAGTTTCATTGCCACTTCCTGTTAGGTTTAACCAAACAATTTTATTAGCACCAATTACACGAAAAGAATCCATGCCCTTGGGAGATATGTTTACTCGACCATCAGTTGCAGCAGTGCCTACGAAAAATATTTTTTGATTTTTTATAAAAGATGCTTGTGTTTCATTGATTTCAGTATATCGCTTTCCCATTTTATCTTTTTTAATCTCACATTGTGAGTTGAATTCCTTGAGGCTTGCCTCGTATTTTAACAAAAGTAGATTTTAGCTACACATCTCGTATACTTGTATCGAGGTAGTTGATTAGCTAAAGTTAAAGTAATTGATAGATGTGTTTTTTAATGTTATAGCTGCGTTAAATTTTGATTTTCATAGTGTTGGTAATTTATAATACTAGGTGTCAATAATATTTCATTCATGAACAATTTAGTATAGCGCGCTTAGAATTATTAATGATTGCGAATATTCATGAAAAAAATATTCAGCAAGTAAAGCCAAAGAGTATAATACTCCATGGCTTACCATCAGTTAATTGACTATGAACAATATTGAATGAAATAATTAATAGCTAAGAAAAAGTGTTCTTAATCAAACCCTCCAGAAACGACGATTTTTTGTCCTGTAATCCATTTTGCATTGTCAGATGAAAGAAAACTAGTTAGTTGTGCAATATCATTACAACTTCCAATTTTCCCTAGAGATGTATTTGCAATAACAAAAGCTTCAATGTCTGAGTTCATGATATTTCCTTCAGTGGGTGTAGGGCCCGGTAAAATAGAGTTTATGCGAATATTTTTTGCACCTAATTCTTTAGACAAGACTCTAGTGATTCCATCCACAGCACATTTAGAAGCAGTGTATAAAGATGTCATTGGTGTTGCTTTTACACTAGCTACCGAACTGATATTTATAATACTTCCTCCGTTTTGATTAAAATATTTGATAGATTCCTGTGTCATTAGAAAGACGCTAAGTACATTAGTATCAAAATGTCTATGAAATTCTTTTTCGGTAATGGTTTCTAAAGGTTCGAATTTATAAACCCCTGCATTATTTATTAGAATATCTAGTTTCCCGAAATTCTTAACAGTTTCCTTTAAAAGTGATTTTATATCGTCAGATTTAGTGATGTTTCCCTGGATCATCACAGCAATTCCTCCTTGTTGCTCTATTTTTTGAACTGTTTTTTTAGCACCATCATGATCACTATTGTAGTTTACCACTACCTTAGCTCCATGTGACGCTAAAGAAATCGCTATTGCAGCTCCAATTCCTTTAGATGCTCCAGTTACCACAGCTACCTTGTTTTCTAATAAGTTCATTTTTCTTGTATTTATTGATTTGTAATGTTCAATAAAACTAGATGAATGAAGAATGAAAGATGTTGCTAAAAAGCAAAAAAGCTTTTGAGAGAAAGTGGCTATTTTTTAGCTCGAATACGGCTAAGTGTAAATTGAGAGATTCCTAAATGGGTAGCAATAAGTTTCTGCGGAATTTGATTAGCTACTTCTGGATGCCTTTTAATAAATTTTAAATAACGTGTTTCTGCATTATCGACTAACATTTCACTTTTGATCGTGTATTTTTCTAGTAATGCTTTTTCTTTAAGGAAACTTATAACCTTAGAAAAGTTAGTAATTTCTTTTTCAAACATATTATAGGTTTCACGGCTTATTGTTAAAAGCTCGCAATTGGTAAGTGCTTTGATATTTTCTTTTGATGGTGTTTGGTGAAAGAAGCTATCTAAGTCTACTGCAAAATGTCCTTGGCTAGCAAAGTATTTTATATAGGAATCATCTATAGTGCGATATCCTTCGACACTAAAAATACCATTTTCAATAAAACTTAGCTTTTTGCAAGTTTTCCCCTCTATACAATGATAATCCCCTTTTTCGTATGATTCGGTAATCAAATTTTCATTTATGAAAATCTGTTCCTCTTTTGAAAAAGGTAGAATAGTAGTGAATAGTTGGATTAATGAATTCATTATATATAATGTTGAAGCTTACAGTAAAACTTAAGGGGATCAATATAAAAATAACTAAAGACTTATTTGGAGCGTATGATTTCTTATGTTTAAATAATTACTATAATTTTGCTAGGCAAAATAAATTCATGAATTCCTATTTAGAGCTTCTTTTTTCGGACTATACTTTACAAGTAATCACTATAGGTACAGTAGTTTTAGGTGCTATTTGTGGAATCTTAGGGAGTTTTGCGGTATTACGAAAGCAAAGTTTATTGGGTGATGCAATTTCTCATGCGGCACTGCCAGGTATTGTTTTAGCATTTTTGTGGACAGGAACTAAAAATCCATTGGTAATTTTAGCAGGAGCTTTGATAAGTGGAATTATAGGTTCATTTTGGATTCGCGGCATTGTAAAGAGAACTCATTTAAAATCAGATACAGCTTTAGGGTTGATACTTTCTCTCTTTTTTGGCTTTGGAATGTTATTGTTAACCTATGTTCAAAAAATGCCCAATGCTAATCAAGCAGGTTTAGATAAATATCTTTTTGGACAAGCTGCAACATTATTAAAATCCGATGTTTACTTATTAGTTATTGTTTTAGGGTTATCATTACTGGTACTATTTGCTTTTTGGAAAGAGTTGAAAGTAATGCTTTTTGATACTGATTTCACGAAAACTTTGGGGTTTAATATTCGTTTCTTAGATATATTAATTACTAGCTTCATTGTCGTAGCTATTGTGTTAGGCCTTCAAACAGTTGGAGTAGTGTTAATGTCTGCGATGTTATTAGCTCCCGCCGCCGCCGCAAGACAATGGACAGACAAATTGTACATAATGGTAATATTGGCTGCGATTTTTGGAGGACTTTCAGGGTTTATAGGGACAGGCATAAGTGCTAGTTCTCATAATTTATCTACAGGTCCCATAATCGTATTGGTAGCCTCTTTTTTCGTGTTAGTTTCTTTTGTCTTTTCACCAACACGGGGTATTCTTTTTAAAGAAATTCGAAAACAAAAGAATAGAAAAGCACTTAAAGTATTTAAGACATTAAGTTTGATGTTTGAAATAGCGAGTACGCATGAAGATATAACACGACCTCATACTATAAAGATTCTCAATGATTTTCAAGGATATTCGAAAAGTGCTCTTCAAGAATTAGAAGAACAGCAATTGATTAAAGTAAAAGGACAGATGTGGAGTATGACTCTTGAAGGCTATAATAAAGCCGCTAAACTATTTAATCAACCAGTAAATAATTAATCGATGAGTACTTCTCAAATTGAAATACAATTGATTGCTACTATAGTGGCTGCAGCTTGTGCTATTCCTGGTGTGTTTTTAGTATTACGAAAAATGTCATTGATCAGTGATGCTATCAGTCATTCTATTTTGCCAGGTATTGTGATAGGTTTTTTTATTACGCAAAGTTTGACAAGCCCATTAAATATTTTTTTAGCAACGTTAACTGGTATTATTACCGTTATTATTGTCGAATTAATTCAAAAAACGGGATTGGTAAAAGAAGATACAGCTATAGGGCTGGTTTTTCCCGCAATGTTCAGTGTAGGGGTAATTTTGATTGCCTTAAATGCCAATGATGTACATCTAGATATTGATGCGGTGCTTTTAGGTGAGTTGGCATTTGCTCCTTTTGATCGCCTTATTTTTAGAGAATTAGATTTAGGCCCAAAGTCACTTTGGGTAATGGGAAGCATTCTTTTATTATCGATCTTTTTGTTAATTGTATTTTTTAAAGAAATCAAAGTAAGTACATTTGATAGTGGTTTGGCCGCTGCGATGGGGTTTGCACCGTCAATACTACATTATGGTTTAATGTCTGTAGCTTCCATTACGACAGTAGGTGCTTTTGATGCAGTAGGAGCTGTTTTGGTAGTGGCTTTAATGATTGCACCAGCTGCTACAGTCTACCTATTAACGGATAATTTGAAAAAACTAATAATAGGATCTGTAATAGTAGGTGTTGTTGCGGCTATTGTTGGATATTGGCTAGCACATTTATTAGATGCATCTATTGCTGGGGCAATAACCACAGTGTTAGGGGGCTTATTTTTATTAGCCTATCTAATAGCTCCTAAAAATGGATTGATAGCGACCTTTTACAAGCAAAAACAACAGCGTAAAGAAGTGATGCTAATTACCTTTTTACTGCATCTAATGAATCATGAAGAAGAAGAGGAACGATTAGTTAGTCATCTTAGTGATCATATTAATTGGCAAGAAGTAAAAGCATTATCTGTATTAGATTTAGCTTCTAGAAATAATTTTATTATGATCAGTAATGGAGTAATAGATTTAAGTGCTAAAGGGAGGGATTTTACAAAATTAGCTGTTCAATATATTACAGATAATGAAAAGTCTCAGATTGAAACTATGAAAAAAGAATGGTTTCTCTTTAGAGCATAGTACACTTTATCCGATTTAAACGTTATATAGCGTTTTACATGTGTTAAATAATTTTAAAGTAACATATTATGTACAGATAATTTATTTTTTTGGAGTGCATTAGAAATACACCTTAGTATTTCACCCTCATTTAACTATTGGTTCTTGTTGAAAAACAAGAACCTTTTTTGTTTAAATAGTTTTCTTCTTAAAGATAGCTTTCCTATTTTTGTCTTAGGTTATTGAAAGATGATACAAAGAATACAGAGTTTATATTTATTATTGGCAGCATTAGTGTCAGGAGGTCTATCACAGATGTTACCAACAGGTTTTGATGCTATGCGAATTATTAATGCTCCTTTTATCTATGAGGCTTTAGTAGCTTCTGGTATTTTTTCTTTGATAATTATTTTTGTTTTTAAGAATAGAAAATTACAGTTTGTTTTAGGAAGACTAAACATACTGTTGAATATTATATTGTTAGGCGTTTTTGTGTATCTAGCTCTAAGTTTACCTGGAGAAGCTATTGTTTCAGAGAAGGGTATTGGGCGAATTATACCTCTTATTTCTATCGTTTTGCTTGTTCTTGCGAATAAAGCTATTAAAAAGGATGAGGAGCTTGTAAAATCAGTAGATAGATTACGTTAAAACACTTTCAACTATTTGTGTGTGAGAAAAAGCCATGTCTAACCGCATGGCTTTTTTGTATAATTATTTTGTCTAATAAACGTTTTTAGCAGGGGTTCTTTTTAACGAATAGTAGTATTCCTTTTTTAAAGGGAGTCTGGATTGTTTAATGTTAATCTACTTTATCTATGAATAAACAAGTGAAATTTGAAAACTTAGGTGTAAAGGATTATAAAGATACTTGGGAATATCAAGAGAAGATTTTTAAAGAAACCATTGCTTTAAAGCTAAAGAAATCTAGAGAAGATAATACTATAGTCACTAATAATCATTTGCTATTTGTAGAACACCCTCATGTATTTACGTTAGGTAAAAGTGGAGATATAAATAACTTACTGACTTCTAAAGAAGAATTGAAGTTGAAAGGTGTTGACTACTATAAGATAGATAGAGGAGGAGATATTACTTATCATGGGCCTGGACAAATTGTAGGTTACCCTATTTTAGATTTAGATAATTTTTTTACAGACATACATAAATACTTAAGGTTTTTAGAAGAAATGATAATTCTTACTTTGGCAGAGTATGGATTAAAAGCAACAAGAAGTGAAGGAGAAACAGGAGTTTGGTTTGATGTAGGAACTCCGTTTGCAAGGAAAATTTGTGCTATGGGAGTTCGTGCTAGTCGTTGGGTAACGATGCATGGTTTCGCATTTAATGTAAATACTAACTTAGGATATTTTGATCATATTATTCCATGCGGAATAAAAGGCAAAGCGGTTACTTCATTAGAAGCAGAACTCAATAGAAAAGTACCAATATCTGAAGTTCAAGAGAAATTATTAAAACATTTTACAACGCTATTTGCAGCAGAGTTAGTTTAAAGTGCTCTTTTTGATGGCTTCAGTTTTAGCTAAAATACGTTTCAATAAATTAATTGTTTCCAATTGGCGCTCTTCGGTAGCTTGTATAGTAGCATTTTGAGTAATATTTTGAATGTTTAATGTTGGATTACTGCCATTGACAGTTTTTAAAATGCCTTCATTTTTTTGAAGAATCTTTTTAACTAAAAAAACAATTTCATCTTGATTAGATTGAGTAGCAGGTGATATTATAGGTGCTTGTTGCGCAACAAACTGGTATATATCCTGAGCTCCTGAGAAATCTTGTTCGGTAGCCCAAGTAGTATAACCATCTCTGGTGATTTCCAAGCGAGTATTATTGCTTGCAAATAGAGTCACACTACTACTGGTTCCTGTAAAATTGCTTATGTTTAGAAATTCAGTGTTAGTGTTTAGGTCTTCAATAACAACATTAGCGCTGTTGATATTTGAGATAGATATGAATCTGTAAAGTTGTACAGCATCTTCTAATCCTACTTGTAGATTATCAAAGTTTGTGATGTTAGAAGTGACAGAAGATTCAATTTTAACAAATTTATCACAAGGAGATAAAACAGCAGTACCGTTAAGTATTAATTGGTAATCATCAACATCAAGACGTTGTTCTCCATCAGGCGTAGCAAATATTTCTAAAATATTGGGTTGAGTAAGGTTATTGATTTTATTGAGTTTGATAAAATCGTATACTTCACATAATGTGTGATTTTGAGA
Source organism: uncultured Aquimarina sp. (assembly GCA_947493035.1). GTDB lineage: Bacteria > Bacteroidota > Bacteroidia > Flavobacteriales > Flavobacteriaceae > Aquimarina. The sequence goes on along the minus strand of CANLOW010000002.1, from coordinate 440,212 downwards.
AATAGTTAGTGTTTTAGCAGTATGATCAATAGAAATTCCAGCATAGGAGGCTACTGTGGCAGTATTAGTTTCTGAAATATTTTGATCATCTAAAACGACTAGATTGTCTACTATTGGCTCGATAAGATTTCTTTCTACAGCATAATATTCTTTCAGATATTCACCAACAACAAAAGTGGATACACCCCTGTCAAAATTTAACCCATTAGGCGTTGTGTTGTCAATTCTTAAGACTTCTTGTGTTTGAATCTGTCCTTGAGTATTTGTAGTTACATTATAATCAAATACATCTTGGAGGTTATTGTAAAGGAATGTATTTATGTTATTTAATGGAGTTAAATTTTCGTCAGTCAAGGTAACATCATGTGTGTAGAATTCTTGTACCCTACTTGCCGTACCACTATATCCAACCCAACCAATAGGTTTTATGGGGTTTACAAAAAAGAAATCGACATTTCGTTGCGTAAAGTTCCAGTTTGTGGCATCCCAATCCATATTAACTGTTCTGAAATCTCCTAAAGAACCAGAACCCCCTACGATACTACTAACACCTCTTAAGGTTAAATTATTTACAATCTCAACTTCACCAGCAAGTCTTGCGCCAGGTTCAAAATTCAGTCTTCCTTGAGCATTGGTTATTGAAATGTTATTTAGCGTAGTATTGGTTTGAAAATGTAAAAAATCATTACCACCATAACTTACGAAGGTAACATCGTTTAAATTGAATGTGTAAGAACCATTATTAAAGAAATCACTTCTTCCGCCAGTGACCCCTTGAATGTAGAAAACCCTAGTGAAATTGGCAGTGTATGCTTGGTTAAATGAGTGGAGTTTTTGATCTCCAGAATAACGAAGTGTAATATCTGTAAATGTAACAGTTACACCAGATCGAGGAACATAACGATAAATATCAGGAAAATGATATACAGCATTATTATCTGTTAATGTTCCGTTTCCTTGTATTACTAATTCAGCATTAAAAGTAATGTCTCTATTGACAACTGATCCAGTTATAGGGTTATTAATGATAAATGTTCTTAGGTCATCTCCTGTTACAGCATCAGTAATAAATATAGTAGGGCGCTGGGTTACACCTTGATTACTCCCGAAAGAATTAGCAGAGGCATTAAAGTTTATTTGAGCGTATGTAATTTGTAAACTAAAGAATACAAATATAAATAGGACTATTTTTTTTATCATAATGACCTACATAAATGTTAATCCAGAAATAGTAGCTAAGTCGCTAGGCTGTGCACCGTTACCCATTGAAAAGGCTTCTGTGTTTAAGTCTGTCCTTGAAAAGCGACTGACCATCCAATTGGTAGTATTTACAATTACAGAGACGTAGTAAAAATTGCTATCCTCAAAAAAGAGTTCATTTTCGACTATTGTTTTTGAATTAGTATCGAGTATAGATACCCATTGTGTGCCATCATAGAAATAAAAAGTATTCTGATCTTCTACGAAAGCAAAGTTTCCTTTTCTAAAAACTTCTGTTACTGGGGCACCTGTCAAATCTGTTAATTGCGGAGTGGAAGGAATACCCATAACGGATCCGGCATCTAATTGAGCAAAAAAGGGGGTAAAACTGATAAACAGGATTAGAGAAAAAACTAATTTCATTTTAATATAATTAAGACTAACGAATTCTTAGTTTGTAGAGTAGTAGTGAATTGTTTTGGTCTATAGTAACAATATCAAGATTCTTTTTGAATTTATCAAGTCGCATATCAATCAATTGATTCCCTCTTATAGGGAAATCTTTTATGGGTTTAGCATTACTATCAAATAAATAAGTCTTATCGCTTTCTTGATTAGTAATACTTACATAAATTTTATCTTTTAAATAAAAAACTTTTGGGCTGGTGTAGCTACCGAATTCTAGACTTGCTTTTTTGTTTTTAATAAATAATTTATTTCCTGTAAGGCTTACCCATGTTTTCGCAGTAGCGTCAATTTTAGTAAATTTATCAGAAGGGTGTTTTTTTAATTTTCCTATTTTCCCAGAAGTATTTACTTGTGTCAGCAAATGGTCACTACTTAAAGTGCTAAACGTATTCTTGTATAGAAACCATTCATTGCTAGAAAAAATAGATTTATTTAACTTAATGCGCTCTTTTCCCGTTCGGCTTAAGAAATGTATTCCTCCCTTATCTTCGTTAACCAAGATGTAGTCTTTGCTTCCAATTCGAATATGCTTAGGGGCTGTTGTAATTTCTCCTTGCGAATTATTTTTAAAGGTGAAACCAACTTTTTTTCCTTTAGTGTTATAAATATGGAATTGTTGTCCTTGAGTAATTCCGAAGCGGTATTTTTTGTTTTTATCGTAATCGAAAACGGCTAAGGGTTGTGTGACTTCTGATTTAAAATTTTTAGGAAACTTGCCAACATCTTTTCCGTTTCGATCTATTACATACCATTTCGAAGGAGTAGTGAATGTTAATTGCAATCGACCATTATTTAAAATGTCTATTTCTTGAATTTTTCCAACAATAGGTTCGTTTAGTGCTTTAGACCACAGTAGTTTTCCAGAGCTAGAATATAATTGCAATTTGTAGCTTTCGGTTTGTAGGACTATGTCATTATCTTGTGTTAGGTGATTTTTGAAGAAAAAAGGACCATTAGTTATAGGTTCGAAAATAGGCTTTTCAAAAACTGTGGTAACTTTTTTAATCACTTTAGGCTGTGTTATTTCCTTAGGAATAGATACTTGTAAATAAGCATAATTTCTATTTTCATTAACAGATATTCCTGCAAGCGGATATTGATCGTTTTTCAAAAGATCAGCTAGTCCTATATTCTTGAAAAAAACATTGGAATTTTTAAAGTTTTGATAAGAAGACTTTTGATTGATATTTTTGATCAGTTGTTTAAAAGTCAGTATTCTTTCTGCTGATACCTTTTTGTTTAGGAAGTGAGAAAGGCTGTTTTTGTCACCCAGTAAAACATAGTCTTTGATCGAAACCCCGAAATCTAAAGTATCTATCTTTCCTTCGAAAGGAAGTCTTAAATCAGTATATGTTACAGGAGTATTTAATTGTTTAATAGTGAGTGAATCTGAATTCTCTAAAGATTCGAATAATGTTTTAGCATCAAAGGTTTTTAATAATTTTAAAGCTATAATTTTTTTATTTTGATCTTCTAGAATTCCATAAGATTGTATTTGATCGACTAAGGTATTGTCTTGTTCAGTAATTTCTTTTTTAGTATTATTTACTTGTAAATTGATTATAGAGGTAGCCGCAGGGAATAGATCTAATAATTGTTGTCGTCTTTGAATCTTAAAAGGTGTATTCGTGATGTTTTTTCCGAAATCATAAACAGCATTTGTGACAATATCTTGATTGTTGATCATCACATCTCCAGCTACCTGGCCTGTAGCGTTGAATTTTTTATTGAAACCATCTAGAAAAGAAATAGGGGTAGGTGTTTTTTCTAAATCAATATAGAATGATGCAATTGCATTCTGATTCCAACTTTTAAGTAAAGGTCTTTTAGAAAAATCAACGTCCTTAGTATATTGTTCTATACTAGATTTTAAAAAACTTTTATTAGAAGATATAGTTGTGCTATTTCCTAAAGTACTCACCCAGAAAGGAGTGTTTTCTATTTCAAATTCATGAATCGATACGCCTTTAAATTTCTCTAGAGGAATATCTTTTTGAAACTTTTTAAAGATTGAATCTTTGGTTAAATACGTAGTTTCGTAGGTTCCTTTTGTAGTAGGAGAGAAACATATGGTGAAACTCTTATTTAGCGCTTTGAAGCTTTTTATAATAGGATTCTTGGTGAAGAATTCAATATTAGGGTTGTCACTATTATTTTGAATTAATGCTATGTTTTTGAAATTGGCTTTGGCCTTTTCTAGATTATGGCATTCTATAATAATAGAAGCATGATTTGGTAAAAAGTCAGCTTTTTTTCTGGTGGTTTGAATCTTATGATCACAGGAAATAGCAAGTATTGCTGCAGTTAAAAGAAAAAGAACACGGTAAAATGTTTTTTTAGAATAAATTTCTAATGACATCATTTGTCAACAAATTTTAAGTCTAGAGTATATTGATCGGGTACAAGTTTAAAGCTTTTTCTGTGGTATGGGCTAATTCCATGGTTTAAAATAGCTTCTCGATGTGCTTTTGTTGGGTATCCTTTGTTTTTTGTCCACTGATACATAGGGTATTCGATAGCAATTTCTTTCATGTAATCATCACGATATGTTTTTGCTAAAATGGAAGCAGCAGCAATATTCATGTATTTTCCATCTCCTTTAACGATACATTCGTGTGGAATATTGGGAATGGGCTTGAATTTATTGCCATCCACTAAAATAAATTCAGGAGTAGGAGTTAATTCTAAAATAGAACGTCGCATTCCTGTAATTGAAGCATGTAAAATATTCAGTTTTTCTATTTCGTCCATGAAGACATGGGTTACTTTATAACTGATAGCTTCTTTTTCAATAAGTATGCGTAGTGATTCGCGCTGTTTCTCACTTAGTTTTTTTGAGTCATTTAGTAAGTCACAAGTAAAATTGTCAGGAAGTAAGACGGCCGCAGCAGTAACAGGTCCAGCCAGACAACCACGTCCAGCTTCGTCAGTTCCACATTCACGTAAATGGATATTTTTTTTCAGTTCGAGCATAAAAAGTGCTACGTTTATCTAATAAATCAGTATTACTAAGTAATATTGCAATAGAATTCAAAAATAGTTTTTTTCGCAGTTTTTTAGTGGTATTATTAATTACTAAATAACAATAGAAAGTATTCTATTTATCAAATAAGAAAAGTAAACGCTCTTGTATGGGTAAGTTATTAGAAGGTAAGACGCTTTTAATTTTGGTATTGTGTAGCTTTTTTGCTGTTACTTCCGTTTTTGGACAGAGAGAAATAGAAGAAGAAGGTGAAGAGACAACAGAGTCAAAGCGTAAATTTTCAGTAGAAAAAAAGAAGATCGAGAGGGCTCCTATCGAATTGTATAAAATCATTTCTTACGAACGTGATACGACTTTTCTGGACACCACATTGTCTATTAAAAAGCATTATAAATTCAATTATTTAAGGAAGGATAATTTTGAATTACAGCACTTTGTTAATACGGGTAGGCCGTATCTAGAATTAGCTAAACAGGAAACCTATGTGAATCCTTTGCCACATTTTGGCGCAAAAGCTAGGCATTTAGGATATTTTGAAAAAGAAGATATCAATTATTACCAAGTACCTACTCCTTTATCAGATCTCTATTATAGGTCGGCTTTTGAGCAGGGGCAGAATTTAGATGCTTTTTTTACTACCAATACTTCACCAAATTTAAATTTGTCTTTAGCCTACAAAGGAGAGCGTTCTTTAGGGAAATTCAGGAATCAACTAACTAGTACAAAAAGTTTTCGAGGAACGTTAAGCTACCAGCATCCAAGTAAAAAGTATGTTGCTAATCTGCATTACACAGATCAACGTATTTTAAATGAAGAGAATGGAGGTTTAAATACGGCTAGTGCTTCTCAATTTTCGGGAGGAGACCCCGAGTTTGACGATAGAGGGACATTAGAAGTGAATTTTGAAAATGCTGAAAATTTATTAGATGGTAAACGTTTCCATATAGATCATCAATTTCGTTTAAGGGTAAAAGATTCTGTCAGTTCTAATCAAATAGGGATTGGGCATATATTTTCTAGAGAAACGAAGAAATTTAGATTTAATCAAGAACAGGCGTTAGAGTCGTTTTTCGGTCAAGCGCAAAACATAGATGCATTTACTGATAGAAGAGAGTTAGAGTCCTTTTCTAATAGTCTATATTTAGATTACAGTAACAAGTATTTAGGCAGTCTAAAAGCTTTCATAAAACATACAAATTATGATTATGGTTACAATAGTGTTTTTGTAAGAAGTGATTTATCGGTGATACCAGCACGTATTTCAGGAGAAGCGGTTTCTTTTGGTGGTACTTATAAAAATTATTACAAAGGTGTTTTGTTGCAAGGTGATCTTGAATCTAGTATTTCGGGTGAATTCAAGAATCAAAAATTTAAAGGAACTGCAGGTTATAAAGTTAATGATACTTGGTATTTTGATTTTGGGTATCAAGTGACCTCAGAAGCTCCTTCATTCAATTACCAGTTGCATCAAAGCAATTACTCTCAGTATTTATGGAATACCAATTTTGATAATGAAGTTAAAAATATTCTTTCAGCTAATTTACGAGCTAAACGATATGTAAATATTGCTGTCGACTATTCTGTAATTAGCAATTATTTATACTTTAGAAGAAGACAAATTAATGATTCAACGAGTATACTAACTGAAGATATCCCTCAAATTAGTGTTTCAGCTCCTAATCAATCGAATGATCCTATACAAGTATTAAAGGTAAAAGCGAATAATACTTTTAGGTTTAGAAAATGGAATCTAGATAATACATTATTGTTGCAAAATGTAGGAGGAAGTGGTAAGGAAAACTATAATGTGCCCAGTTTTGTAACTAGAAATAGCTTTTACTTTAGCAGTGATGTTTTTAAAAGAGCTATGTTTCTACAAACAGGATTTACATTTAAGTATTATAGCGAATATAATGCTGATGGTTATGATCCGTTGTTGGCTGAGTTTTACGTACAAAATGACAAGAAATTTGGAGGAGTTCCTTTTCTAGATTTCTTTTTAAATGCTAAAGTGCGTCAAACACGTATTTTCTTTACGTTAGAAAATTTGCAAAATGTAATAAGTACTAATGATGAATTTTTAACAGAAGGTCATCCAACTAGAGATTTTATAGTACGTTTTGGTTTAGTTTGGAATTTCTTTTTGTAAGAATTTAGGTAGCTTGTTTTAGCTTTAAAAAAAATCTTCAATAGAAATTAGACTATTTATTCAATTCGTGGTAGCTTTTGTTGTTCAATTAAATGTTTACCACGAACTTTGGCACTTCTTTTATAAAAGTATATGAAAATAGATTTCGATAAAAATCCAGATGGTTTAGTCCCTGCAATTATTCAAGATGCAATTACGAACAACGTTCTAATGCTTGGTTATATGAATCAAGATGCATACGAGAAGACAGTAGCTACTAAAAAGGTTACTTTCTATAGTCGCACTAAAGAAAGGTTGTGGACTAAGGGTGAAGAAAGTGGGAATTTTTTGAATTTAGTATCTGTAAAGAATGATTGTGATAAAGATACTTTATTAGTAAAGGTAAACCCTGTAGGGCCTACATGTCACACAGGTACTGACACTTGTTGGGATGAGTCAAATAATGAAAATTATGGTTTTATATCTACTTTAGAAGATGTGATAACTGATCGTATAGAGGATGCAGATACAGCAAAGAGCTATGTAGCATCGCTATTGAAAAAAGGTATAAATAAAGTAGCGCAGAAAGTAGGAGAAGAAGCTGTTGAAGTGGTGATAGAAGCAAAAGATAATAATGACGATTTGTTTTTAAGTGAAAGTGCCGATTTACTTTTTCATTACTTAATACTCTTACAAGCTAAAGGGTTTAAATTAAAAGATATAGCAGAAGTATTAAAAAAGAGACATAAATAGTGTCTCTTTTTTGTTTGTAATCCTTTACTGAATTTGGTTTTGAATTTATTTGTATATTTGCATTCGGATTTAAATCCTACTAACCCGATAGGAATTAAATAAGTTAACGACAAAGGGAGTATGATAACAGAGAAAGTAGCAGGAGCGAATACCACATATGAGCAAGATGTTCAGTCGGAAAAACCGATTCGAAGTGTTGTGAAGGCGCTTAGTTGGCGTTTAGTAGGTACGATTGATACTTTTGTAGTGTCTTATTTAGTGCTAGGGAAAGAAAGTTTAGGAGATGCAGGGTGGATAACACTGATAGATTTTATTAATAAGATGATATTGTATTTTTTCCACGAAAGAGTGTGGAATAAAATCAAATGGGGTAGGTAAATTAAAAGTTCAAGATTGAACTTGAATTTGAGAATATAACGGCAGAACTGAGTGATGCCATTAACCAAGCTGATAGCCAATAGCTGGCAGCTGATAGCTAAAAAAATGAGTTTTACAGCAGAACAAGTAGCGAAGTACAATGAAGAGCTTAAAGGAAAGACTCCTTTAGAGATTGTGCAATGGGCAGTAAGTGTTGCCAAAAAACCAGTAGTAACCACCAATTTTAGGCCTTATGAAGCGTCTATTTTAGAAGTGTGTGTAGCTGCGCAAGCTGATATGCCTGTGATATGGTGCGATTCTGGATATAATACACCAAATACTTATCGTCATGCTGAAGCAGTAATCGCTCAATTAAGCTTAAATGTTAAGTTATACGTGCCACAGCAAACAGTAGCACACAGAGATGTAGTTTTAGGAGTTCCTGGAATAGATGATCCTAAGCATGCTGAGTTTACGAAGCAAGTGAAGTTAGAGCCTTTTGGTCGTGCAATGGCAGAGCATAAACCAGATGTTTGGTTTACGAACTTAAGAAAAGGACAGACGGCATTACGAGACTCTTTAGATATTTTGAGTCTTGGTAAAGATGGTGTGTTGAAAGTGAGCCCTTTTTATAGCTATTCTGATGAAGATTTAGATGTCTATTTAGAAGAGAAAGGATTGCCAAATGAGCATAAATATTTCGATCCAACGAAAGTATTAGGAAATAGAGAGTGTGGGTTACACACATAGTAGTAGCTAGATAACTAGTATAGCTGAAATAAAATTGAATCAAGAACATCCAAGCCTTATCTTTGCAAACCGAAAATGAAGCTTGAAGATAGATAGAATTAAAATGAGTGATATTTTAAACATAAATCCATTAGAAGCAGAAGCAATTCACATTTTTCGTGAAGTAGCTTCTCAATTCGAAAAGCCTGTATTATTATTTTCAGGAGGTAAGGATTCGATTACATTAGTACGTTTAGCACAAAAGGCTTTCTGGCCAGCTAAGATCCCTTTTCCTTTATTGCATGTAGATACAGGGCATAACTTTCCAGAGACTATTGAGTTTCGTGATCGTTTAGCCGAAGAGTTAGGTGTCGAGTTGATTGTACGTTACGTACAAGATGATATTGACAAAGGTCTTGTTAAAGAAGAGTCAGGAAAGTATGCAAGTCGTAATTCATTACAGACAACTACACTTTTAAATGCATTAGATGAGTTTAAGTTCGATGCAGCGATTGGTGGAGCACGTCGTGATGAAGAAAAAGCACGTGCTAAAGAGCGTATTTTTTCAGTAAGAGATGATTTTGGTCAATGGGATGAAAAAAACCAACGTCCAGAGTTGTTTGATATGTTAAATGGAAAGATTGATTTAGGACAAAATGTACGTGTATTTCCAATCAGTAACTGGACAGAATTAGATGTTTGGAGTTATATCGAGCAAGAAGAAATAGAAATTCCTTCAATTTACTTTGCTCATAAGCGTAAAACATTTGTACGTGACGGAATGATTTGGTCAGCAGAAGACGACATCGTTTACAGAGAAGAAGATGAAATTGTAGAAGAACGTTTAGTGCGTTTCCGTACTGTAGGAGATATGTCATGTACAGCAGCAGTACTTTCTGATGCGGTAAGCATTGGTAAAGTTGTTGAAGAAATCAAAGAAAGTACGATTTCAGAACGAGGAGCACGTATCGATGATAAACGTTCCGAAGCAGCAATGGAAGTACGTAAGCAACAAGGGTATTTTTAGTCGATAGTTATTAGTTCATAGTTGTTAGTATTTAGAAAACAACTATACTCTATATTAATTCAATAAAATTAGGTTGAGCATAGCGAAACCTTCATAGCTGATAGCCGATAGCTGACAGCTGATAGCCAAAATAGGATGGAAGTATTAAAAATAGCAACAGCAGGAAGTGTAGATGACGGAAAAAGTACGTTAATCGGACGTATTCTTTACGATACAAAATCCCTGACTACAGATAAATTAGAAGCTATAGAAAAGCGTAGTAAAGCAAATGGATTCGATTATTTGGATTTTTCATTGGCAACTGACGGTTTAGTAGCAGAACGCGAGCAAGGAATTACCATTGATGTAGCACATATCTATTTCTCGACAAGAAAGAAGAGTTACATTATTGCCGATACTCCTGGTCACGTAGAGTATACTCGTAACATGGTTACGGGAGCTTCGACTTCTCAAGCATCAATCATTTTGGTAGATGCTCGTAATGGAGTAATCGAGCAGACGTATCGTCACTTCTTTATCAATAACTTATTGAGAATTAAAGATGTGATCGTTGCCGTAAATAAAATGGACTTAGTAGATTACTCGGAAGAGAAATTTAATAATATTAAGGCTGAGTTCGAAAGACTGAAAGAAAAGGCAGATTATAAAGGTCAAAATATTACGTTTATTCCTATCAGTGCATTGAAAGGGGATAATGTGGTAGACGGTTCAGAAAAAACACCTTGGTACAATGGACAATCTATTCTTCAGCATTTAGAAGACTTGAAAGCACAGGATGTATTTGAAGCTGGGAAAGCACGTTTGCCAATTCAAACGGTAATTCGTCCTAAGAAAGATGAATTTCATGATTTCCGTGGATATGCAGGGAAACTATATGGAGGAGATTTAGCTGTGGGTGATGAAATCACGGTTTTACCATCTTTAAATAAATCAAAAATTAAAGAAATTTATTTCTTCGATAAGAAGTTCGATAAAGCAGGAAGAGGAAGTTCTATCAATGTGACTTTAGAAGATAATATCAATGTTTCTCGTGGAGACATGATAGTAAAGTCTGGAGAAGAGCCAAGTTCTGAAAAGCAATTGAAAGCTAAAGTATGTTGGATGGATAGCAATAATTTAGTGCCACGTACTAAATATTTATTACAACATGGTGTAAATCGTGTACAAGCGATGATTCAATCTGTAGATAATGTACAAGCAACAGATTTTTCTGGAGCTGAAAAAGCAGATGCTTTAAGCTTAAATCAAATAGGAGAAGTAGAAATTAAGTTAGCAAAACCAGTGTTTTTTGACAAGTATACTGACAATAAGCAAAATGGTGCGTTTATCTTAATCGATCCACAAACAAATCATACTGCTGGAGTAGGGTTTATTGAGTAGCCAAAAGCTACAGTACAAAGTATTAAGTACTGAGTATAAAGATTTGTTTAAATTAAAATTAGAATCTCATTTTTAGTGAGGTATTGAAATAAAATATTGTAGTGGTACATAAGTCTTAATACTTAATACTGACTACTTAATACTAAATAGGTATGCAAAGTTTTAGATCAGAAATAGAAAATCCAATTGTAGAAAAGGACATCGTCGAATTAGCTAATAAAATCGAGATGTTTCACAATGGGAAAATTGATGAAGAAAAATTCCGTAGTCTACGTTTAGCACGTGGAGTTTATGGACAACGTCAAGAAGGAGTACAAATGATTCGCATTAAGTTACCATATGGTAAAGTAGCTTCGAATCAGTTACGTCGTATTTCGGATGTTTCTGACGAATATTCTCGTGGACGTCTACATATTACGACACGTCAAGATATTCAAATTCACTATGTGGATTTAAATAGAACTCCTGAGTTGTGGGCAGAATTAGAAAAAGATAATGTAACGCTTCGTGAAGCTTGTGGTAATGTAGTGCGTAACGTAACTGCATCTGAAACTGCTGGTTTTGATGTGAATGAACCATTCGATATTCAACCATATGCACATGCTATTTTTGAAGAGTTTTTACGTAACCCAATTTGTCAAGAAATGGGACGTAAATTCAAAGTTTCTTTTTCTTCTACAGAAGAAGATACGGGACTTTCTTACATGCATGATATCGGTTTTATCGCTAAAGAAGAAAATGGTGTTCGTGGATTTAAAATAATGGTTGCTGGAGGATTAGGGTCTCAACCTCGTGCTGCTGAAGCATTATACGAATTCTTGCCTTCTGATGAAATCATTCCATTAATGAATGCTATTTTACGTGTATTCGATCGTCATGGAGAACGTAAAAGTCGTGCTAAAGCACGTATGAAGTTCTTAATGGCTAAAATTGGTTTAGACGGATTTAAAGCATTGGTAGAAGAGCAACGTATTGCAGTTCCTTATAAAAAAGTAGCGATTGATGCAGAGGCATATCCACAACCTGTAATTGCAGAAGTTAAGGATATTCCACAAGTAGCTATTAAAGATCAAGCAGCTTACGAAAACTGGAAGAAAGCGAATTTAATTCCACAGAAACAAGAAGGTTACGTAGCTGTAGGGATCAAAGTGTTGTTAGGAGATTTCTATACTAAAGAAGCACGTTTATTAGCCGATTTAGTAGATAAATATGCTGCAGGAGAAGTACGTTTAACATTACGTCAGAATATTGTAATTCCTTTTGTAAAAGAAGAGTTACTTCCAGTAGTCTATACAGAATTAGAGAAACTTGGTTTTGTAGAGGCTGGATATAATAAAGCAGTTGATATTACAGCTTGTCCAGGTACAGATACTTGTAATTTAGGTATTGCAAGTAGTACAGGTATTGCTGAAGAATTAGAGCGTGTTATTAAAGAAGAATATCCTTCTTATGTAAATAATACAGACCTTGTCATTAAGATTAGTGGATGTATGAATGCGTGTGGTCAACACAATATGGCAAACATTGGTTTTCAAGGAATGACTATCCGTACAAAAGATAAGAAAGTAGCTCCTGCACTTCAAGTATTATTGGGTGGAGGTAATTTAGGAAATGGAGATGCGCGTTTTGCAGATAAGGTAGTTAAAATACCAGCTAAACGTGGTCCTGAAGCACTTCGTAGAATTTTTAACGATTACGAAGCGAATGCAAACGGATTGCCTTTTGTTGAATATTATATAGAAAAAGGAGAGCGTTATTTCTATGATTTCTTAACGGATCTTTCTGAAGCAGATGAGTTACCAGCAGATTTCTTTGTAGACTGGGGTAATAAAGAAGAATATGTTAAAGCGATTGGTGTAGGAGAATGTGCTGGTGTGGTAATCGATTTAATTGAGACCTTGTTTTTAGAAAGCGATGAGAAAATAGCGAATGCTAAGGCAGCTTTTGAAGAAGGTAAGTGGAGTGATGCGATTTACTTTGCTTATACCTCTCAAATAAATTCTGCAAAAGCGATTTTATTAGCAGAAAAGAAGAAAACAAATACACAAGCTGATATCGTTAAGAATTTTGATAACGAGTTTGTTGGTAATGGTCAGATTGCTATCGAAGCAGGATCGTTTTCACAGCAAGTATTTGCAATCAATCAAAACGAACCAACTAAGGAATTTGCTACAGATTACATTGCTGTGGCTGAAAAATTCTTAGCTAGTGTTAGAGCTTTTAGAGCTGCTAGTGTGTAAATAAAACGAAGACTGAGCGGAGCCGAAGTCTGAAAATCTGAGTAAATACTATCAGGTTTCGACTTCGCTCAACCTTCGAATAGAGATCAAAAGTTCTTTAAAATAATAGATCAATAGTAGTGAGTAACGGAAAAGGAAAATTAACAGTAGTAGGTGCAGGGCCAGGTGATGTAGAGTTAATTACCCTTAAAGCCATTAAAGCTATGGAAAGTGCCGATGCAGTTTTGTATGATGCTTTAGTGAATCCTGAGTTACTGGATTATTGTAAGAATGCAGAATTGCTATATGTAGGTAAACGTAAAGGTTGTTATGCTTATCAACAAGAGCAGATTAATGATTTAATTGTTCAGTATGGTAAATCTCATGGTCATGTAATTCGATTAAAAGGAGGTGATCCTTTTATTTTCGGAAGAGGAGCAGAGGAAATGGATTATGCGGCAAAGCATGGTATGGAAGTTGCAATGGTGCCAGGGTTGTCATCATCAGTATCTGTACCAGCAATGCAAAATATTCCTGTTACGAAGCGTGGCTATTCAGAAAGTTTCTGGGTGATTACAGCAACCACGAAAGAGCACAAGCTATCCAATGATATATTGGTGGCTGCTAAGAGTGATGCGACTGTGGTTATTTTAATGGGAATGCATAAACTAGCTAAAATAGTAGAAGCATTTAAAGCAAAAGATAAAGCTAGTTTACCGATTGCGATTATTCAAAATGGAACACGTGCTGAAGAAAATGTAGGTGTAGGAACCATTGAAACGATAGAAGCCATTGTTGCTGAAAAAGGATTAGGAGCTCCAGCGATTATTGTTGTGGGACATGTAGTAAAGCATAAAATTCAGTTAGCTGAATTGCAACAAAAGTTAAGTGAAATATAATATATAGGTATCAGGTCTCGGATCTCAGCAGCCGATTGTATTTTTGAAAAGTATAATGTGCTGATAGCCGAAAGCTGACAGCTGATAGCTAATAAATGGAAAGAAACAATTTATATCCGATATTTCTAAAGGTCAAGAACCTTAATGTATTGATTGTAGGAGGAGGAAATGTAGCGGAAGAAAAATTACACTTTCTAACAAAATCAAGTCCCGATGCAAAGGTGACTATGGTTTCGCCGATGTTCCGAGAAGGAACTATTGAATTGGCAAATAAGCATTGTGTAACTCTGGTTACAGATGTTTATGATAAAAAGTATTTAGAAGGTCGACATATGGTGGTGGCTACTACAGATATTCCAGAAGTGAATGTTCAAGTTTGGAAAGATTGTAGAGCAGAAGCTAAGCTTGTTAATGTAGCGGATAACCCACCTTATTGTGATTTCTATATGGGAGGAATTGTTACCAAAGGAAATGTAAAAGTAGCGATTTCGACCAATGGGAAATCACCAACAACAGCCAAAAGATTACGTCAATTTTTTGAGGAAGTAATTCCTGAAAATATCGATGATTTAGTAAAAAACTTAAACGAGTTTAGAAAAACAATAAAAGGTGATTTTGAAGAAAAAGTGGAAACACTCAATGAATTCACCAAGGGATTAATAGAAAAAAAGTAGCATAATGATAAAGACGGATATTCTTATTATTGGAGCGGGTCCGACAGGATTATTCACTGTTTTTGAAGCAGGTTTATTAAAATTGAAGTGTCATTTAATCGATGCTTTACCACAACCAGGAGGGCAATGTTCTGAAATTTATCCTAAGAAGCCTATTTATGATATTCCAGCATATCCAGAAATTTTAGCTGGTGATCTTACGGATAACCTAATGGAACAAATTAAACAATTTGAGCCAGGGTTTACGTTGGGGGAGCGTGCTGAAACTATTGATAAGCAAGAAGACGGAACTTTTATCGTAACCACAAATAAAGGAACGAAACATCATGCACCAGTAGTTGCTATTGCTGGAGGTTTAGGATCTTTCGAACCTAGAAAACCACCTATTCCAAATATCGCGAATTTCGAGGATAAAGGAGTAGAGTATATGATTAGAGAGCCAGAATTGTATCGTGATAAAGATGTGGTAATTGCTGGAGGAGGAGATTCTGCTTTAGACTGGTCTATCTTTTTAACTGATGTTGCGAAATCTGTGACTTTAGTACATAGACGTAACGAATTTAGAGGTGCTTTAGATTCAGTAGAGAAAGTACAAGAGTTAAAAGACGCTGGTAAAATCAACTTAATTACTCCATCGGAAGTTAAGGGTATCGAAGGAGATGATCATGTTACGGGAGTAGAGATTGTTACAAAAGGAGAAGATCCATATATTTTGAAAACAGATCACTTTATTCCATTATTTGGATTGTCGCCAAAATTGGGTCCTATCGCAAACTGGGGATTAGAGATTGAGAAAAATGCGATCAAAGTAAATAATGCGTTGGATTACCAAACGAATATTCCTGGAATTTATGCGATCGGTGATGTAAATACATATCCAGGGAAATTAAAGTTAATCTTGTGTGGTTTCCACGAAGCAACTTTAATGTGTCAAAGTGCTTTTCAACGTATTTTTCCAGATAAAAAGTACGTGATGAAGTATACTACAGTAGGTGGAGTTGAAGGTTTCGATGGAACTAAAAAAGAAGCTCCAAAAGCAGTAGTGAAATCAATAGATTAATTTTAGGCTATCAGGTATCAGGTATCAGGTATCAGTTTTTGCTGATTGCTGATACCTGATTGCTGAAAGCCATTGAGCGATAGCGAAATATGGACGTTACTATAAAAATTACAGATAGAGAAGGAGTAGTACATGAGGTACAAGCCCCAACGGATATGGCAATGAACCTAATGGAGGTTTGTAAAGCTTACGAGTTACCTGTCGAAGGTACTTGCGGAGGAATGGCTATGTGTGCTTCTTGTCAGTGTTATGTTACTTCAGAAACAACCTTGCCAGAAATGGGTACAGATGAAGATTTAATGTTAGCTGAAGCCTTTCACGTAGAAGATAATTCGCGTTTAGGATGTCAAATTCCAATCACTCCAGAATTGGATGGTTTAGAAGTTACATTGGCACCGGAGTAATAAGATTTCTTTTTATATATTTTACGACCACACTTTTTTAAAGTGTGGTTTTTTTATAGTCAGAACTAACTAATTTCCCTCGTTAGTAGATTTCATTGAATTTTTTAGAAGAAAAAATCAATATAAAATTTGTTTTTTAAAAAGATTAATTTCATACATTTGAAATATAATGAGTCCAAAGAGACGCATTGCCTATTTACTGATGAAAACGAATTTCATGTTCGGGCTTAGGAGCATAAAGAAGTCTGCTCCAAAAGCTGCTTTAGGGATAAAGAACCGAATCAACAGGCTGACTTTTGAAATTAGAACTACATTACAATTATTGAAGTCTCTTCAATTTTCACCGTCCACGGTATTTATTTTTCGTATTTGAGTTGAACTTATATAGGAAGAGCATATAGCAAGCTTTTTTACTAAGCTTTATTGTCTCACCTTTTTTGGGTTGCAGATTGTATCTATTTATAGTCTGCTAGGGATTCTTACCCCTTATTTTAATCTGAATCAACTTAAAATTTACGAAAATGAAAACTCGATATATCGATCTAATCGATCAAACTCATGTTTTCCCACAACAAGAATTTCAGTTGGAAAACAATCAGTTACACTTTCATGGTATAGATATCATGAAATTAGTAAATCGCTATGGAGCACCATTGAAGCTTACGTATCTGCCAAAAATATCAGAAAATATTCGGAGGGCTAAAGATTGGTTTAAAAACGCTTTAGAAGCCCACAGTTATAAAGGGACTTATAACTATTGCTATTGCACAAAAAGCGCTCACTTTCAGCATGTGTTACAAGAGGCACTAAAAAATGATATTCATATCGAAACTTCTTCAGCCTTTGATATAGATATCGTTGAAAACCTTAAAGCACAAGGGAAAATAAACGATAACACCTATATCGTTTGTAACGGTTTTAAGAGAGATCAATATATAGAAAATATAGCTCGTCTTATCAATAGTGGACATAAAAAATGTATTCCTGTGATTGATAATTATGAAGAACTCACCTTATTGGAAGAGAGGGTAGATGATCAATTTAATGTAGGAATTCGCATTGCATCGGAGGAAGAACCAAAATTTGAATTCTATACCTCACGTTTAGGGATTGGTTATAAAAACATTGTTTCATTTTATGAAGCTCAAATAAAGGCAAACCCCAAAGTGCAATTAAAGATGTTGCATTTCTTTATAAATACAGGGATCAGAGATACGGCCTATTATTGGAATGAATTAGGGAAATGCATGAAGGTGTACATCGCCCTAAAAAAAATATGCCCTAGTCTAGATAGTTTAAATATCGGAGGAGGATTCCCTATTAAAAACTCACTTTCTTTTGAATATGACTATCAGTACATGGTGTACGAAATTGTAAATCAAATACAGTTGGCTTGTGATGAAGAAGGAGTCGAAGTACCACATTTATTTACTGAATTTGGAAGTTTTACAGTTGGAGAAAGTGGAGCAGCGATCTACAAAGTATTGTATCAAAAACAGCAAAACGATCGTGAAAAGTGGAACATGATAGATTCTTCTTTTATAACTACGCTTCCTGATTCATGGGCAATCAATAAGCGCTTTCTAATGTTGGCTGTCAATCGTTGGAATGATGAATATGAACGTGTATTACTCGGAGGGTTGACTTGCGATAGTGATGATTATTACAACTCGGAGCAGCACGTAAACGGAATTTACTTACCTAAATACGATGCTGATAAGCCGCTATATATCGGTTTTTTTAATACTGGAGCATATCAGGAAACGATCGGTGGTTTTGGTGGGTTGAATCATTGTTTGATCCCACAGCCCAAACACTTATTAATTGATCGAGATTCACTTACTAACGAATTGACAGTCGAGGTATTTAAAGGGCAACAAAAAGCAGAAGAATTACTAGAGATCTTAGGATATAATTATCTCTTAAATAAATATAGTCTTAGCGCAAATAAGACAAAAAGCCAGCTTATTAACACTTAAATCAATTAGAATGAATAACCAAGGAACCTATGCCGGTATTCCTAACAAATATGGAGTAAAAGAAACTGCGAAAATCGTTTTAATTCCTGTGGCTTATGATGAAACAAGCACATGGGGAAAGGGAGCGGATAGAGGGCCAGAAGCTTTTTTAGAGGCATCAGAAAACATGGAATTATACGATATCGAAACCGATACAGAGGTATATAAACAAGGAGTGTATTTAACACAACCATTGGAAGAATATTTAACTCCAGAAGATATGGTAGTTAATGTACATGATGTAGTGAAAACATATCTGAAGCGAGGAAAGTTTACTACCATGATTGGTGGAGAGCATTCTGTTTCT
This sequence comes from uncultured Aquimarina sp., assembly GCA_947493035.1. GTDB lineage: Bacteria > Bacteroidota > Bacteroidia > Flavobacteriales > Flavobacteriaceae > Aquimarina. The sequence goes on along the minus strand of CANLOW010000002.1, from coordinate 421,606 downwards.
ATAGGTGCTATTCGTGCTTTTAATGAGGAATTTAAAAACTTATCTGTATTACAAATTGATGCTCATGCAGATTTGCGTGCAGCATACGAGGGCTCACCTTATAACCATGCGTGTGCAATGTATGAGGCCAATGAAACAACCAATTTGGTACAAGTAGGTATTAGGAGTATGGATTATAGTGAAAGACTTGTTATGAATGAAGATAATGTGTTTTTTGCTCATGAAATGGCAAGTGATGAGTATTGGATGGATAATGCAATTGATGCTTTAACAGAGAATGTATACATCACTTTCGATCTAGATGCTTTTGACCCTTCAGTACTACCCGCAACAGGAACTCCAGAGCCAGGAGGACTGATGTGGTATGAGACCTTAGATTTTTTACGACGTGTATTTTCAGAGAAAAACGTAGTTGGGTTTGATATAGTAGAATTGTGTCCTCATGCTCGTAGCCAGGCGTCTAATTTTACTGCTGCGAAATTATATTATAAAATGCTGAGCTATAAATTTCTAGATGATGACACGAGTATTGATGATGAAACTATCATTAAAGAAGACAAACAACCCATAAGAAAACTTAAAGAAGAAATTTACGTAAACAATGAAAACTAAAGGAACAGTTACCGATTTTATAGAGAAATATTATTTACACTTTAATGCAGCGACTGTTGTAGATGCCGCAAAGGGTTATGAAGAACAATTAGCTGCTGATGGTAAAATGCTAATTTCTTTAGCAGGAGCGATGAGTACCGCCGAGTTAGGGAAAATTCTTTCAGAGGTAATTCGCCAAGAAAAAGTGCACATTATTTCATGTACAGGTGCAAATTTAGAAGAAGATATTATGAATCTAGTGGCGCATAGTCATTACAAGCGTATTCCTAATTATCGAGATTTAACGCCTAAACAAGAGTGGGAATTATTAGAAAAAGGATTGAATCGTGTAACGGATACTTGTATTCCTGAAGAAGAGGCTTTTCGACGTTTACAAGAACATATTTTTAAAATATGGAAAGAAGCAGATGACAAAGGGGAACGCTATTTTCCACATGAATTTATGTACAAATTATTGCTGTCTGGGGTATTAGAACAATATTACGAAATCGATATTAAGGATTCGTGGATGTATGCTGCTGCTGAAGCAAATCTACCGATTGTAGTACCAGGATGGGAAGACAGTACTATGGGGAACATTTTTGCAAGTTATGTCATGAAAGGGCAATTAAAAGCTTCCACTATGAAGTCAGGAATTGAATACATGACCTTTTTGGCTGAATGGTATACCGAAAACAGTAAAAATGGTATTGGATTTTTTCAAATAGGAGGTGGGATTGCTGGTGATTTTCCAATTTGTGTAGTTCCTATGTTATATCAAGATTTAGAAAGAACAGACACCCCTTTTTGGAATTACTTCTGTCAAATAAGTGACTCCACAACTAGTTATGGTTCTTATTCAGGGGCTGTTCCGAATGAAAAGATTACTTGGGGGAAGTTAGATATAGATACACCCAAATTCATTATTGAAAGTGATGCGACTATCGTAGCGCCTTTAGTCTTTGCTTATCTATTAGGTATGTAATGTGTAAACAGTTATCAAATGGAAAGAAGAAACAACAATAAAAAACGAGTAATTGTAGATTACAACAAACTCAATAAGAAGATTCTTGATTTGTTAGTAGAAAAATATCCAGATGGGTATAATGACGGGGATATTATTGCTTTTAAAAACATACAGAACGAATATATCGAGTGTGTTCAAATTGAGACAGAAGATACCATTTACCTCGTAAAAGTGAGCAAGCGTTTAGATCAAGCCATAGAAGATCACTTTGAAGATGAAGATTTGGGAAGTGATGATTTAACGATTAACGAAACGTAATAGTTGTAAGTATGAGTAGAAAAAAGTCTATTTCTAAAGTACGCTTAGTAGCTACTTTAGGAGATCATATTTTGACATTAGAGAAACAAGATGGAACATTTTCACTGCCAGGAGGAAGAGTGAAAACTAAAGAAACGGGATTGAAAGCATTGATTCGTGAAGTTAAAGAAGAGGTAGGGTTAATTCTTGATAAAAAAGATCTAAAATATTTAGGTACAGAACTTAAAAATAAATCAGATAGCACGATACATAAGTCTTACTATTCATATCATCAGAAAGTAGGGACTGCAAAGAATTTAGAATCTGAAAAATTTAAAGCAGTAAAATGGTGTTTGTGGTTCGAAGTTTCTGATTATTTAGACAAACAAGATCGTAAAGCAATTCTCTCTTTTTTCTCGAAAAAACAACTAGTAAATTAAAATGTATTGTAATGGGACAAAGTTTTCATTTAGCGCTTCAATGTAGAAATAAGCGTGAAACAAAGTTGTTTTATAAAAACATCTTGGGCTTCAATATTGGTAGAGAAGGAGAAAAATGGATAGATGTAAATATGCATGGAAACCAATTGACTTTTACAGAGGTTTCAAATTTCACTCCTTTATTTCAATTATATACACTAGAAAACCACGATTTACCTGTTTTTCATTTCGGGATTATTTTGAATTTTAGAACATGGAATCATGTTTATAATAACCTATATGATAAAGGAATTGAAGTCGGTATTGAAAAAGAGTTTTTTGTAAATAATGTTGGTGAGCATACTTCTTTCTTTATAAAAGACCCTAATGGATATAATATAGAATTTAAATGCTTTAAAGATGAAAATGAAGTGTTTAGGTCATTAAGAAGAAGTTAAACCTGATTTTGTATTTAAAAAAGAGAATGAACAATTTAAAAATAATAGGAAGTGAAGAGTGGTGTGATTTTCCATTACTCGAAATCCCAGCAATTAAAGCCCGTATTGATTCGGGAGCGCAGACATCATCTATTCAAGCTAGTAAAGTCAAGGTGTTTTATAAAGATTTGGAAGAATGGGTGCGTTTTGAAGTGAATCCTTTAAAAGAAAATCGAAGCATTGGAATAAAATGTGAAGCCAAAATCTTTGATAGAAGAAACGTAAAGAGTTCGACGGGTATATCAGAAGAGCGGTTGGTTATAAAATCTAATGTTTCTATTGGAGAAGGTAATTTTGAAATAGAACTCACCTTAGCCAATCGAGATTCCATGGAGTTTAAAATGCTATTGGGGCGAGAAGCATTAAATAATAGGTATTTAGTAAATTCTTCGGATAAATTTTTACAGTCACCTTTATCTGTAGAAGAGCTAGATGAAAAGTATGCTGCTTTTAAGAAAGAAAGTACTGGGCTAAAAATAGCGTTATTAGCAAGTAATCCCGAATTGTATAGCAATAAAAGGATAATGGAAGCGGGTAAAGCTAGGGGTCATGAAATGGTGTTTTTAGATGTACAGCAAGCCTATATGAAATTCGATGCGAAGGAACCTCAAATAAGGTACAGAGGAGGGAACGTTATTGATGAGTTCGATGCTATTATTCCACGAATTAAACCATCGGCAACGTTTTATGCTTGTGCACTTATTAGACAATTTGATTCTATGGGTACTTATTGTTTGAATTCGGCTTCGGCCATTACACAGTCACGTGATAAATTATTGGCTACACAGATTTTTGCAAAGAATGATATTCAGATACCAATTACTGGGTTTGCAAACTCTCCTTTAGATACGAAAGATTTAATCAAAATGGTAAATGGAGCACCTCTTATAGTAAAGCTTTTAGAGAGCACTCAAGGAAAAGGAGTCATTTTAGCAGAAACAAACAAAGCAGCAGAAAGTGTAATTAATGCTTTTAAGAGTGTTAAAACCAATATTCTTGTGCAAGAATTTATAAAGGAAGCTAATGGACAAGATATTCGTTGTTTCGTAATTAATGGAAAAGTAGTGGCTTCCATGCAACGACAAGCAGAGAAAGGAGAGTTTCGAGCAAACATTCATCAGGGAGGTACAGCTTCTAAGATTAAGATTACACCCGAAGAAAGAAAACTAGCTATTAAAGCGGCTAAGATATTAAACCTGCCAGTGGCTGGTGTCGATATTATTCGATCAAATAAAGGGGCTTTATTGTTAGAGGTAAATTCTTCTCCAGGGTTACAAGGAATCGAATCTGCTACAGGTTTGGATGTAGCGAATATGATGATTGAAGCTATTGAAAAGAAGTTGAAATATAATTCTGATAATAATTAGAAATTATACAGATCAAACAATTGTGTATAATTAAGAATGCATAAGTTATATTGATATCAAGGTAAAAGATTTTAGTTTTGAAATAGTTAAGAGGTTGTTTAGAAGATTCTAAACAACCTCTTTTGCTTTTTGTTTTTCAGTTTTTATTGTCTGGCGATATTAAAAAGGATAAGCCTTAGTTGGCTTTTGAGCACACAAATGCAGCTCCTTCAAAAGCTGAAATAATATCATTCATATTTGTTACTTTGATTTTTGGACCAATATAGTATCCGCTTAATTCAATTTCCCATGGGCCTTGACCTCCTGGTCTTATTTCGTGATACGTATTTGTTTTTATTGCCATGTCATTAAAATCGGTTTTTATCCCGTCTGAACTAGTGGCAGAGACCAATAAAATTGAATTTGATCTAGAGTTATTGAATGTAAAAGAAATAAACATAATTACTGTTTTAAATTATTAGTTGAAGTGTAAGGTAGGTTAAGCTATTTAAGCCCTGCCTATTATTGAGTGAGTAGTCAAACATAATTAGTGAATGCAAAAAAAATAGAGAGATAAAAAGTAAGTATAAGTAGAATTTCATTTCAAATAAGATGGGTTTTTTGTTATCTTTAAGCTTATTATAAAAAAAACATACAGACATGTCTGACTTTAAATTTGAAACACTACAGCTTCATGCTGGACAAGAAATAGATCCAACGACAAACTCTAGAGCAGTACCTATTTATCAAACGACTTCATATGCGTTTAATAATACAGAACATGCTGCTAATTTATTTGGATTAAAAGAATTTGGGAATATCTATACCCGAATCATGAATCCGACTACAGATGTATTTGAAAAGCGTATGGCTGCTTTAGAGGGAGGTACTATGGCTTTAGCTACTGCGTCAGGAATGTCAGCTCAATTTTTAGCTATTACAAATATTTTGGAGTCAGGAGACAATTTTGTGTCTTCAGCATATTTGTACGGAGGTACATTCAATCAATTTAAAGTTCAATTCAAGAAATTAGGAATCACAGCAAAATTTGCAGAAGGGAAAGATTCAGCAGATTTTGAAGCTCAAATTGATAATAAGACTAGGGCGATTTATATAGAAACGATTGGAAATCCAGAATTGAGTATTCTAGATTTTGAAGAGATTGCTAAGGTTGCACAAAAGCATAAGATTCCACTAATTGTAGATAATACTTTCGGAGGAGGAGGTTATTTATTCCAACCCATAAAGCATGGAGCTAATATTGTAACGGCTTCAGCAACAAAATGGATCGGAGGTCATGGTACTTCTATAGGAGGAATTATTGTTGATGGAGGGAACTTTGATTGGTCAAGTGGTAAATTCCCGCAATTTACAGAACCAAGTGAAGGGTATCATGGATTGAAGTTTTGGGACGTATTTGGAGAAGGGAACCCATTAGGGCTTCCAAATGTAGCTTTTGCTTTAAAAGCAAGAGTAGAAGGCTTACGTGATTTTGGACCGTGTCTAAGTCCAATGAATGCTTTTATGCTACTACAAGGTGTTGAAACATTGTCTCTTCGAATGGAACGTACGATTAATAATGCTCAGGCTTTGGCTGAATACCTAGAAAAGCATCCAAGTATTAGTAAAGTAAATTACCCAGGTTTAAAATCTAGTCCTTACTATGATTTAGCTCAAAAGTATTTGAAAAAAGGAAGTGGTGGTGTCATTACTTTTGAGATTGAAGCAGGAGCTGAAGCAGGGAAATCATTTATAAATAATCTAGAGCTTGTGTCACATTTAGCTAATGTAGGTGATGCTAAGACATTAGCTATTCATCCAGCTTCAACTACACATGATCAACTAACAGGTAAGGAACAATTGAAAAGTGGAGTTACTCCAGGTATGATTCGTATTTCTGTAGGTATCGAACATATTGATGATATCATCAATGATGTAAGTCAAGCATTAAAATAAGAAAGTTTAAAAGTACTTTTATTAATTGCTAATATTAAGGTGAAATTACACTTGTAATGGAATATAATCCTTGCACGATGTTGCTATCATTTTGTAATTTAGTAATCTATAAAAACAAAAATAAATTTAATAACTAACTAGGTTTTATGAAAAGCTTAATTTATTCATTGATCATTCTTGCAGGTGCTAGTACTTATGCCCAAAGAAATGATATGGGGTTCGATTTTGATAACACTGATTTACCTTCAGAGGTACAGGCATTATCAGATTGGACTGTAATGTCATCGGCTTCTGATGATTTCAACTATGCAAACAAGACAAACACTAAGTTTACTGATACATGGGCAGAGCGTTACTTGCCTGACCCTGGTTTTGTTGGTCCTGGTCAAACAAGATGGGTGCAAAGAAATCCGTCTGATGCTATGGATCCAGGAGTGATCAAAGTAAATGCTGGTAATTTAGAAATTAGAGCATACCCAGGGGCAAACAACACATTAAGTAGTGAACCAAAAAAAGATCGTTTTATACAATGTGGGGTAGTTACAGGGAAAAATCAAGTGAAATACCCAATATACATGGAAGCACGTATAAAGGTGTCAAATCTTGAAAATTCTTCTAACTTTTGGATGCTAAACGCTTGTGATAATGAAGAAATAGATATACTAGAATGTTATGGTGGTGCAAAATTAAGAAATGATCAAGGTGAAGTAATAGGTGGAGACGAAAAGTTTTGGTCAGCTCAAATGTCAACAAATTTTCATATTTGGCATAGGCTAGGAAATCAAAATGAACCTACAGATAATGGTTTAGAAAATTGTGGAGGAGGTATTTTGACAGATTTTACTTACCAAACTTTCTTCACGACTGATCCTGCAAGTAATAATTTCAATTCAACACCTAACTGGCGTGATGAATTTCATACGTTTGGTTTGTTATGGACAAGCCCAACTAATTTGCAATATTTTATTGATGGTGTAGCCAGAGATAATGGAAGACATTATGTTACAGGAAGACAAACTTCAGGATTAACTGGAAGTTTAGCTTCATCACCATTACAGTGCCCTAACCCTAATGCTACAAGTGAAGAGTGTAAGACTAGTGAGATATTAGCAAATGTACAAGGGCAATCCTCTGGAGGATCACCTTTTCCAAATAGGCAAATGGACGATGAAACTTTCATCATTATAGATACAGAATCACATTTTAATAGACCATTAGAGGATATTGTAAATCTAAATGATGATGGAAAAAATGTTTTACTAGTAGACTGGATAAGAGTTTATACACCAGACTCTCCAATAGATGTTGTTGAAGATAGAACGAGATCAATTTCTTTTGATAATAGAGCTGAGTTTATTCCTTCGGGACAAACTATTCCTGAATTTGAAATCGGTGATACTGTTCAATTGGATTTTACTTACCAAACAGGTATTGTAGGTGGTGTCGAAGAAGATTTAGATTATGTAGCTATTCAACTTGCTGAATTAGATAAGAATGGAGATAGAGTGGCTTTAGGACCTTTTGTAACTGTTGTTCCTGGTACAGATAGTAATATGGGGCAAGTTCAAAATTTTGAAGTAACCATTCCTTCAAATTATGCTAGAACAGGAGATAATTCAGCAGCTTTTACAGGGGCAATTCCTACAACAGCAGAACTTGATGATGATCATAAATTAATTTTTATAATTTTTATGCAAGTTGATGGGGAACTTAAATTTGCTAATGCAGATACTGATATTATTTTGGTTGCTGAATCATTATCTATTTCAGATAATATCGCTAAAGATGAAATTGTATTGTCTCCCAATCCTTTTTCTTCTGAGTTTAAGATTGAATCTCAAATTGAAGGAGTATGGAAATTATATGATCTAAATGGTAAAATTGTAGCTAAAGGAACAGGAAATACAGTTGATGGAAGTGGTTTAACTTCGGGAGTGTATTTACTTTCTGCAAGTGGAAGTACCGTTAAAGTAATTAAAGAGTAGATTTTAAAATTCAATAATTTTTAGAAGAGGTTGCCTTTTTAGGCAGCCTTTTTCTTTTTCAAATGATTTCGAATCCTTTTACTTATGAGTAACTCAGCTGTTTGGAAAATTAGGCTGTAAAGTTGAGTAGATAAATTCAAGTATAAAACACTTTTGTGTGTTTTTTTATTTGAGTTATTATTTTGTTAATTATTATAAGTTAAATGTTAGTTATATGTAATTATTTTAGTAAAATAATATATTTTCATTAAATTAAGGGGTGAATTAACCAAATAACGATTTATGAAAAAAGCTGAATGCTCGCTTTTTAGAGTACTATTATTAACATTATTGACCTTTCATTTTGGAAAAGCACAAAATGATTGGGATGCAGTATCTATTCCTGCTGACGCTGGTATAGGATATGACTGGGTTTTAGACGCAGAGGCATCGGACGATTTTAATTATAATTTTGATGCAACTACATCTAGAACTTCTTTTGGTCCGGCTAGTGACCCTGACAAATGGATTAATTTTTTTCATAATAATTTTCAAGGCCCTGGGCCAACAAATTGGGAAGAAAATAATGTATCTGTATCAGGAGGTTATCTACGTATATTGAACGATAGAGATTTTAATTCAGATGGATCACCAATAACGAAAACATATGGTGGTATTACAAGACCAGAAACTCAATCAGGTTGTATTACAGGAGCGAAAAGGGTTATTTACCCTGTTTTTGTAGAGGCATCATTACAAGTAATGAATTCATCATTAGCCTCTGATGTATGGTTATTAAGCCCTGAAGATACCGAAGAAATAGATATTATAGAGGCTTATGGAGGACCAACGAGTGATAATAGAAATGCTTTTTTTGCTTCTAGGATTCACTTAAGTCACCATGTTTTTATTCGAAGTCCATTTCAAGATTATCAACCTGCTGATTGGAATAGTTGGTATACCCAAACAGGAGTTTCTCAATGGGGAGGAATGGAAGTTCGTGTTGGAGTAAATTGGAAATCTCCTACAATTATAGAGTATTATATAAATGGAAATCTTGTTAGAATTTTAGATAACGACGCTACTGCATCATTATTACCAAATGGTACATGGGAATATACTTATCCAGCGGGGGTTACAAGTACTGAAAGCAATGGTGTATTGGAAAGGATACCTGATGGAGAGTCTAGAGCAGGCTTTCAAGCTGTAAACATAGCTTCCAGTCTAGAAGAAGCAAAAGAGTTATCTAAAATAAGCGTTATAGATCCATTTAACTATTTGCAGAATGGTAGAAGATTTTCTAAAGAAATGGATATTATTATTAATACAGAAGATCAAAGTTGGCAAGCAACAGCAAATCGTTCACCTAATAATACGGAGATTCTGAATACAGAAGATAATACAATGTTGGTGGATTGGATTAGAGTATATAAACCTGAAGCTAATGCAGACAGAGCACGCAGTTTGACTTTTGATAATAAATCAAATTATATTGAAGAAGGAGAAACATTGCCAAGTTTTTCTATAGGGGAAATAGCAGAAGTTGATATCACCTATGCTACAGGGATTTCTAATGGAGTTGAAGAAGATTTGCATTATGTAGCAACTCAAATAAGGCAATTAGATGAAAATGATAATGTTGTAGGTATTAGTGACTTTGTTACTCCTATTAATGGAAACCAAGCGAATGCAGTTTCTACTTCATTTCAGTACCAAATCCCTTCTACATTTAATGATGGAGTTACTTCAATTCCTATTTCGGCTGATTTACCAGCAGGACACAAATTAGAATTGTTACTATTTATGTCAGTAAATGCTGATGCGAATTTAGCTGATGCTTCAGAAGAAATAATACTTAATGCTGAAGTTCAAGCAGCTGACCGTACTCGTTTTATCTCTTTCGATAATAAATCAGATTATATTCTATCAGGAGAAGTGCTACCAACATTTGAAGCAGGTCAGACAGTTGATATGACAGTTTCTTATGCTACGGGAATTGAAGGGGGAACTGAAGAAGATTTAAATTATGTTGCGACTATGTTAAGACAGTTAGATGAAAGTGGAAATGCTTTCAAAACAAGTGAATTTAATGTAGTTATTGAAGGAGACGCAGTTAATATGAGTACAGTTGATTATCAATTTACAATACCCGCAACATTTGACGATAATAGTGCTGTGCCTACTAGCGAAGAATTACCAGATGGTCATAAATTAGTATTATTAATTTTTATGTCGGTAGATGGAGATGCTGCATTTTCTAATGATAATGAAGATGTAGTGTTAATACCATTGCAACAAAGAGAACGTTCTATTACTTTTGATAATGTCTCTAATTTTATAGCTCCAGGTGAAACGTTACCTACTTTCGACTTGGGACAAACACTAGGTATAACTGTTACCTACGCAACGGGTGTTTCTCAAGATGGAGTGGAGGAAGATTTAGCTTATATAGGAACAATGTTGAGACAGCTAGATGCTGATGGCTTTGAAGTTAAAACAAGTGCCTTTAATGCCGTTGTTTCAGGAGATGAAGCCAATTCAGGTACAGTTGATTACGAATTTACAATACCTTCAACATATTCTGACGGTAGTCCAGTATTAAAAACAGAAGATTTACCAGATGGACATAAACTGATTTTATTAATTTTTATGTCATTAGATGAAGATGCAGCTTTTGAAGAAGGTTCAGAAGATATTATTTTGGCAGAGCCAGCTCCTAGAGTTCGTTCTATTACTTTTGATAATAAATCAGATTATGTATTAGAAGGAGAGATATTACCGACTTTAGAACTTAATCAAAGAATTGACCTTACGATTTCATATGGTACACAAGTAGAAAATGGGGTGCAAGAAGACCTGGGGTATATTGCAGTTATGTTAAGACAATTAAATGCTAGTGGCGAAACTGTAAATACGACTGCATTTAATGTTGCTATTGAAGGAGATGCTCCCAATGCAGGTACAGTTGATTATCAATTTACAATACCATCAACATTTGATGATAATAGTCCTGTACCAACTACAGAAAATTTGCCAACAGACCATAAGCTTGTATTATTAGTTTTTATGTCAGTTGATGGGGATGCAGCTTTTTCCGACGATAATACAGATGTCATTATTGTTGAAGAAGGATCATTGTCAATTGATACGAATTTCGAAGACAATGATATTGTTGTAGGCCCTAATCCATTTACAAATGAATTGCAAATAGGCGTAGATGCTAATGTGTCTTGGAGTTTATTTAACCTTCAAGGTCATAAAGTATTACAAGGGAATTCAAATGTTTTAGAAGGAAGCTCTCTAAATACAGGGGTTTACTTACTTCAGATTGATAATAAATCGATTATTAAAGTAATAAAAAGGTAAGATTGGTTTTTTATGTAATTCAATTTTAGACTAAGCCGAATCGTAAAGATTCGGCTTTTTCATTTCCTGTTAACAAAATTTAATTTAGGTGTTACCTAATTGTTGGAATAGCCGTAATTTTGCATTTTTATTGAACGTTTCAATTCCATACGTATGATTCACTTTTTTGGAAGCGAGCAGTCAAAAGTTTTTGCTGTTCAGACCGAGGGAAATTTAGACAAAGTTGATATTCAAAAACTAACTTGGTTATTTGGAGATCAACCTAAAGTTGAAAAAGAAAATTTAGCAGCAACTTTTGTGGGGCCTAGAGCAGCTATGATTACTCCTTGGAGTACGAATGCTGTAGAAATTACTCAGAATATGGGAGTTTCAGGAATCATTCGTATCGAAGAATTCAAAAGCGTTGCAAAAGATTTCAATGATTTTGACCCCATGCTTTCGGCTAAGTTTGAAGGTTTACGTCAAGATACGTTTACTATTGATATTGAACCAGAAGCTATTCTTCCTATAGAAGATATTGCCGCTTATAATATTCAAGAAGGACTTTCTTTAAGCGATGAAGAAGTTGCTTATTTGGAAGGCGTAGCTGAAAAAATCGGAAGAAAATTAACCGATTCAGAAGTATTTGGTTTCTCACAAGTAAATTCTGAACACTGTCGTCACAAGATTTTTAATGGAACTTTTGTGATTGATGGAGAGGAAAAGGAAACTTCTTTATTCAAACTAATAAAGAAAACTTCTCAAGAACATCACAATGGAATTGTTTCTGCATACAAAGACAATGTAGCTTTTGTAAAAGGACCAAAAGTGACTCAGTTTGCACCGAAATCTCCAAACAAACCAGATTACTACGAAGAGAAGGAATTTGAAAGTGTAATTTCTATAAAAGCAGAAACACATAACTTCCCAACAACGGTAGAGCCATTTAATGGAGCAGCTACAGGAGCTGGAGGAGAAATTCGTGACCGTTTAGCTGGGGGTAAAGGATCTTTACCATTAGCAGGTACGGCAGTATACATGACCTCTTATTCTCGTTTAGAGGAGAACAGACCTTGGGAGCAAAAGGTAGAAGAACGCCAGTGGTTATATCAAACACCAATGGATATCTTAATTAAGGCTTCTAATGGAGCTTCAGATTTTGGAAATAAATTTGGACAGCCTTTAATTACAGGTTCTGTTTTGACGTTCGAACACGAGGAAGATGCGCGTTTGATTGGTTTCGATAAAGTAATTATGCAAGCTGGTGGTATTGGATACGGAAAAGCAGAGCAGGCGATAAAGGATAAACCAAATACAGATGACGAGATTGTTATCTTAGGAGGAGAAAATTACCGTATTGGTATGGGAGGAGCAGCAGTTTCTTCAGCAGATACGGGAGGAAATAATTCAGGGATTGAGTTAAATGCGATTCAGCGTTCTAATCCAGAAATGCAAAAACGTGCTGCTAATGCCATTCGTGGTATGGTAGAAAGTGATCAAAACCCAATAGTTTCTATTCATGACCATGGAGCAGGGGGACACTTAAACTGTCTTTCTGAATTAGTTGAAGAAACAGGAGGGAAGATCGATTTAGATAAACTTCCAGTTGGTGATCCAACACTTTCTGCAAAAGAAATCATAGGGAATGAGTCTCAGGAACGTATGGGGCTTGTAATCGATTCTAAGAGTTTAGAAACGCTTACCGAAATTGCTGAGCGTGAAAGAGCTCCGATTTATGCCGTTGGAAAAGTAACAGGAGATGATCGTTTTACATTTGAATCTGCTACCAATGGTGATAAACCAATGGATTTGGCTATGGACGATATGTTTGGTAGTTCTCCCAAAACGATAATGACCGATGAAACTGTAGTGTATAACTACGATGGTGTTTCTTATGATAGTTCAAAAATTCAGGATTACGTTAGTCAAGTATTACAATTAGAGGCGGTAGCTTGTAAGGATTGGTTAACAAATAAAGTAGACCGCTGTGTTGGTGGTCGTGTAGCAAAGCAACAATGTGCCGGGTCTTTACAATTACCATTGAATAATGTTGGGGTAATGGCATTAGATTATGCTTCAACACATGGAGTTGCTAATTCAATTGGACATTCGCCTTTAACAGGGTTAATTGATCCTAAGGCAGGAAGTAAAAATGCTATTGCTGAATCCTTAACGAATATTGTTTGGGCTCCTTTAGAAGAAGGTTTAAAGTCTATTTCGTTATCAGCAAACTGGATGTGGCCTTGTAATAATAAAGGGGAAGATGCTCGTTTGTATAGTGCGGTAGAAGCCGTTTCAGAGTTTGCTATCAATTTAGGAATCAATGTACCTACAGGGAAAGATTCGTTATCAATGAAGCAAAAATATGCTGACAAAGATGTTATTGCTCCAGGTACGGTTATCATTTCTGCAGCAGGACATTGTTCTGATATTAGTAAGGTTGTAGAGCCCGTATTACAAAAAGGAGCGGGAAGTATTTATTATATCAACGTTTCTGGAGATGATTTCAAATTAGGAGGTTCTTCTTTTGCTCAAATTTTGAATAAAATAGGAACTGAAGCACCAACGATTGTAAATGATAATAACGTTGCTACAATTTTCAATACGTTACAGCATTTAATAAAAGAGGATCAAATTGTTGCCGGACACGATATCGGTTCTGGTGGTTTAATTACTACGTTGTTAGAATTGTGTTTTGCGGATAATGACCTTGGTGCTACTATTGATGTATCAGGATTAGGAGAGGCAGATACTACTAAAGTATTATTTGCAGAAAATATAGGTTTAGTATTTCAAGCGAATGATAATGCAGCTGTAGAGTCAACATTATCTGCTGCGGGTATCTCGTTTAATAAAATAGGAGAAGTAGTTGCAGGGAGTATTTTAGAGGTTAATAATGCAGGAAGTACTGTAAGTTTTAATATTCCACAGTTAAGAGATACTTGGTTTAAGACTTCTTACTTGTTAGATACAAAGCAAAGTGGAGCAGTTAAAGCTAAAGAGCGTTACGATAACTATAAAAATCAGCCGTTAAACTACGTATTCCCAGAGAATTTCACTGGTAAACTTAGTGTCGGACTGAGTGCAGTCGAAGGCCAAACGAAACCGAAGGCAGCCATCATCCGCGAAAAAGGAAGTAACTCTGAGCGTGAGATGGCAAATTCACTTTATTTAGCTGGATTTGATGTGAAAGATGTGCATATGACAGATTTAATTTCTGGTCGTGAAACTTTAGAGGATATTCAGTTTATTGGTGCAGTAGGAGGGTTTTCAAATTCGGATGTATTAGGTTCAGCAAAAGGTTGGGCTGGTGCATTTAAGTATAATGAGAAAGCTAAAACGGCATTGGAAAATTTCTTTAAAAGAGAAGATACCCTTTCCGTTGGAATCTGTAATGGATGTCAATTATGGGTAGAGCTTGGTTTAATGGATGAAGAGCATACTGAAAAAGCTAAAATGCTTCACAATGATTCTCATAAGCACGAGAGTAACTTTACTTCTGTAGAGATTCAAAAGAATAATTCTGTAATGCTTTCTAATTTGGAAGGAGCAAAACTAGGAGTTTGGATTTCTCATGGAGAAGGAAAGTTTAATTTACCTTTAAGCGAAGAGCAGTATAATATTGTAGCAAAATATGGCTATGAAGGGTACCCAGCGAATCCAAATGGATCGAGCTATAATACAGCGATGTTAGCGACTAAAGATGGTCGTCATTTAGCGACGATGCCACATATCGAACGCTCTATCTTCCAATGGAATTGGGCAAACTATCCGCAGGGACGTAAAGATGAAGTATCTCCATGGTTACAAGCATTTGTAAATGCTAAAGAATGGGTTGAGAATAAGAAGTAAATAGTTTGATCTATAATAAATAATGTCAACTAATTCAGTTGGCATTATTTGTTTAAATATTTTGTTATAAAGTAATTTTTTTTGATAATAGTATTTATAAAGGTCTACTTTTTACACCAGAAAAAGAAATTTTAACTGTTCCTGTAAATTCTTCATTAGTTCCGTCATCATTACTAATATTAAAAGTTCCAGATTCGAAATAGTTCCCTTGTACTTCTCTTCTTTCTCTAACACTACCTTTTACCCAAGTAGTACCTACTTTACTTATATTGACTTTATCATCGCAATTTTCAACTTTAAATGTTAAACGTTCAAATGTTAAACGTTCAAATGTTTCGACATTTTTATTATCCCTTATTGAAAATTGAAAACATATGAAGATGAATTATCACTTATAAGTTCTTGCCCTGTTATTTGTAGCCTATTATTACTTTCCTCATATGACAATCTCAACCGCATAAGCAAAATAACATATGCTGACGGTGACATCGTAGAATACACCTATGATGAATTAGGTAATCGATTAACAGTTCATATTGTTTGGAGTTAAAAATATAGATATCATGTACTTCAAAGAGATATCAAGATTTGTTGTAGTACTCTATTAATACACATTTGTGAATCAGAAGATGTCCAAATTCTAAAAGATCTAGTACCCTCAAATCATATTCACATGGATGTTGAATATCAACCATCCATATCAATTAGTGATCTGGTTAAAAAGTTGAAAGGTAGAAGCTGAAGAAAATTACAGCAAGAATTACCTGAATTAAGCAAGTGTTATTGGGTCGACATTTTGGGAGTATAGGTTATGGGTGTTGGCGTTCAGGGAATATAACGTATGAAATGGTGAATGAATATTTGGAACATCACCGTAAACCAAACGATGATGGCTCCAATTTTATACTAGAATGACCTTTCGGTCACGAAGGAAACTATGGTACTTCCAGTCCATAGTGGTTATTTATCAAGATTTATTCTCAATTCCAAAATTTTAGATAGGAGTATTTTAATATCATCAGATTTAGCAATTCTAATTCTTATCATTTTATACTGTATTAAATTTGTAATTCATGTTTATAGAAGATTTAAGTGTGATGTTTAGCATTTATCTTAAATATTAAAACACCTAATGCTATATTTGGTGATATATGATTAGTCCGAGTTTTTTGAATAGCCTTAATTCATCTATGCTTTTTAGCAGTATTATCAATAGTTATTTTACCATCTAGGTATAGTGTTGCATTGCCTGAAATTTCTACCCTTTTCTTATTTTGTTTGCATTTTAGTATTCCTCCTCTTTGAGATAATTGTAAAGCTATCATTGTATTTTTGTTTAACCTTTTACTCCAATATGGTGTTAAGTATGTGTGTGCTGAACCAGTTACAGGGTCTTCATTTATGCCAGATTGTGGGGCAAAAAATCTGCTTACAAAATCACTCGAATCACCTTTTGCTGTAACAGTAATTCCTCTTGCTTTTATTTGTGAAATTTTATCCAAAGAAGGAATCATTTCTCTTATATCTGTTTCGTTTTCAAAAACTAGCATGATGTCAGAGCTTCCTTTGTATGCTTCTAAAGGTCTTGTTTTAAAGGCAGCTGTTAAGTCATGGCTTATGTCAATTTTATTATATTCATCCTTAGGGAAATCTAGAGTCAATAAATCATTTTTTATTGATACTAACAAGTCCCCTCTTTTTGAATTAAACGTTATTTGATCATTTAAGTTTCCTTTGATGTTGAATTCAACAAAAGCACTAGCTAATGTTGCGTGTCCACATAAGTCAACTTCAGTAGTTGGAGTAAACCATCGTATCTCAAATTTATCATCATATTTCACATAAAATGCTGTTTCCGATAAGTTATTTTCAAAGGCTATTGATTGCATTACCTTTTCATCAATCCATTCATCTAACGGGCAAACGCCAGCAGGATTACCCTTACATAACTTGTTGTTAAAAGTATTGATTTGATAAAATTCTATTGTTTTCATATATTTATAAATTGGTATTTGTCGATTTGAGTATTTAAATTTTTATAACTGATTTGCTAAGTAATCTACATATTTTTTTATATTCTCTTCATTTCTTTTAAAATATGTCCATTTTCCAATTCTCTTAGAATCGACTAAACCTGATTTTTGTAATTGAGACATATATTGAGAAATTGTTGATTGAGATAAATCAGCTTTGTTTTTAATGTAAACTAAACATACACCATAATTAAAATGCCCTAACTCTAAATGAGGAGGGAAATTTTTTTCAGGAATTTTTAACCAAAATAAAATATCTACTCTAGTTTGATTAGAAAGAGCTTTATTAATTTCAACAATATTCATTTTGTAAATATAACAAATCTATAATTATCGATTTGTTTAATTATTAGTAATAAAAATATACATAAATACAGGGAAGAGAGTTGTTACTAATTCTGTGTTTTTAGTTAAAAAATACTACTTTTGTATTATATTTCTTGATATATAATATAAAGCCCAATCGTTTTATTAAATTTCAATAAGACTATGTGTTTTTGTTTTCTAGAACTTTTTTAGCTAAGATACCTATTTGCTTAAGTGCAGAATCCGTTTTCTCATTATACAGTTGGGAATAGCTTATTCGAATAAAATTTTTATAGTATCCCTTTTCTGAAAAAATCTCGCCAGGGGTTATTAAGATTTTTTCTTTCAGTATGCTTCTGTAAAACGCGTATCCATCAAAGTGCTCAGGAAACCTTATCCAAAAAACATAGCCGCCATTAGGAATTTCAAAATTAATTTCACTAGGGAAATAGTTTAAAATTGCATTTCCATATTTTAACATATTTAAATGCAATTGTTTTCTAAGGTTTTTAAGATTCAAGTCATAACGCCCTGTTTTCATAAAATCTATTAATGCAGCTTGTGTAATACTATTGGTGCCTAATGATAAAAGACGTTTGTTTTTTGCAAATTCTTGTGCTTTATTTCCTGAGATACAATATCCAACTCTAAACCCAGGGGCAAGTGTTTTGGAAAAAGAAGAACAGTAGTATACCATGCCTTTTGTATCAAATTGTTTTAATGTGGTTGGTTTATTCTTTCCAAAATATAAATCTCCATAGACATCATCTTCAATAACATTAACGTTATTTTGAGTAGCTATAGAAACTATTTTTTGTTTATCAGAATTGTTAATACTATAACCTGTTGGGTTATGGAAATTAGAGGTGATTAAACATAACCTAATTTCTTTTTCAATTAAAATTTTTTCAAAATTTTTGCTGTTAAGTTTTGAAGGTTGGTTAAAGTTATATGTATGTATTTTTATATTCTTATTTTTTAATAATGAAATGATATTATAGTAATTAGAATCGGCAATTAAAACGTTATCACCACTTTTTATTAAAGTATTTAAACAAATTCCAATAGCCTCTAAACATCCAGATGTAATAATTACGTCATCAATAGAATAGGCTTTATTACCTTTTACGGTTTGTAATAATACTTGTTTTCGAAGCTCAATGGAACCCATCGGGTTTTCATATGGAATTAAAGTGTGTTTTTTGTGTAAAATGCAAGTTTGAAGAGATTTATATAGTTTTTTAATAGGTAGCATTTCAAGAGATGGTGTTGCAGAGCTAAAATCTACTTTTATATCATTTTTTAATTTAGAGCGCTCCATTTCTTCAATCATTTCATCTACATTTTTAGCCTTTGTAGTTTGGCTATTAGAAAATGTAGTTTGTTCTTTCCATTGCTTTACTTTTTTAAATTGTGCAGGGCTTAAACTTACATAGTAACCCGATTTATTTCTAGCTTCTATTAAGCCTTTGGCTTCAAGTTCGTAATAGGCCTTAAATATAGTCGATGGACTTACAGAGAGCTCAATGCAAGCCATTCTAACAGATGGTAATTTTTGACCAGCTTCCAAAATTCCTTGATAGATTTTTTCTTCAATTGAATGCGCTATTTTTTCGAATTTAAAATGATTCATTAGTAATTAATCTGATATGGTATAAATATATAAATCTGAATCTGTTTTTTGTTTGAAAGAAGTTAGAATTTTGTGTCATAATTTTAAAAGTAATTAAACATGGGTAAAATAGCTTTTATAACAGGAGCCACGTCTGGTATAGGTAAGGCAACCGCCACAATTTTGGCAAAAAATAATATAAATTTAATTATTTGCGGTAGAAGAAAAGACAAGTTAGAGAATTTAGCCTTAATACTTAGAGAGTATGTAGAAGTATATACTTTATGTTTTGATGTTCAAAATTTTAAAGAAGTTAAAAATAGCATTGAGAGCTTACCAGAATATTGGAAAAATATCGACATTTTAATTAATAATGCGGGTGGAGCTCATGGTTTTAGCACGTTTGTAGATAGTGATATTACAGACTTAGAAAATACAATTGACTCTAATCTAAAAGGACTGCTTTATATTTCAAAATTGATAATTCCTACTATGATTTCGAACAACAGAGGGCATGTAATTAATATGAGTTCAATTGCAGGTAAGCAAGCCTATAAGAAGGGAATGGTTTATTGTGCTTCAAAAGCTGCAGTAGAATCAATTAGTAAAAGTATGCGTTTAGAGCTGGTACCTTTTGGTATTAAAGTCACAAATATAGCCCCTGGAGCTGTGCATACTGAGTTTTCTACAACTCGCTTTAAAGGAGATAAAAAACGAGCAGATGCTGTGTACGAAAACTATCAACCCTTGGTCGCTGAAGATGTTGGGGAAGTAGTTTTTTACTGTATTGATTTACCAACGCATATACAAATTGCAGATATGACTATTTTTCCAGCAGCTCAGAGTGCTGCTACAACAATTCATAAAAATAAGAAATAATGAATGTATTTAATTTTGAAACATTTGCCAATAATATAGATGGAATTTGGAAAGGTAAGGGGATAGGCATATTTCCAACAATTGAAAGTTTTGAGTTTATTGAGCTTTTAGAATTTAAAAAGGATGAAGAAAGAGCTATTATTCATTATGAGCAACGAACTTGGCTTAAAACAAATACATTAGAAAAAGGAAGAAATTCTCATTGGGAATCTGGATTTATTTCATTCGAAAATAATGAACAACCTTTTATGAACAATGTACACGAAAATGGTAGAATGGAGTTTATGGATTTAAATGATATTAAAAGGCTTGGTAAGAATTCTTTTCATTTTTTATTTGCATCAAGATTAATTTTTAATGATGAAAGAATGCAAGCTTCTAAAAGAAAATTGAATTTTGATGATGGAAAATTGAATTATGAAATGTATATGAGAACAAAAAAAGTAAGAAAGCAACAATTACATCTTAAAGCATGTTTGGTTAAAGTTGTTTAATTGATTATTAGATTTTTTGTATTATGTTTTAATTTAGCAGAATAATATTATAAAACCATTTTTTCTGAAGTGCAGATAATCACTTTTATATATTATTGAAAGTAAATAATACTATTATATTTAATATTCTGAAAACATTTAAAGCAATGTGAAATATTACATTTGCGCTTCAAAATTGTTGTAGTTATGTTATTCGAAACCATTCAAAACACCATAAAAACCTTAGATACTTCTTCAATCTCAGAAGAAAGGAAAATACTATTAAAAACATTTTCTGATTATGTTCAGGAAAAGTTAGATAAGGGTTTAGCAATAAATTTAAATTTTATCTGTACTCACAATTCTAGAAGAAGTCATTTGTCACAGGTTTGGGCACAAGCTTTAGCAGTGTATTTCAATATTCCTAATGTATACTGTTATTCAGGGGGAACGGAAGCAACGGCTATGTTCCATATGGCAGCAAAAACCTTAGTGAAGCAAGGTTTTGAAATAAATGCAATTTCAGAAGGAAATAACCCGATTCAGGCTATTAAATATTCAGCAGTTGCGCATCCAGTTATAGGATTTTCAAAAACGTTCGACAACGCATTTAATCCTGACAAAAATTTTGCAGCAATTATGACTTGTTCTTCTGCTGATAAAGGATGTCCATTTGTTTCAGGTTGTGATAAAAGAATTGCTTTAACATTCGATGATCCAAAAGCTTTTGATAATACTCCGCAACAAGAAGAGAAGTACGAAGAAAGGAGTTTACAAATAGCATCGGAACTATATTATGCATTTTCACAAGTAAAGAATAGCTAATTTGAATACTTTATAGACTTTCCCTAAAGAATATAATCTTTGTTTTTTAAAGATAGCTTTTAGTCACATAGATATAAGTATCATTATTATTTAATAATAAAATTTTAAACAACTCAAGGAGTAAATCTTCTTGAGTTGTTTATTTTTAGGTAAATTTATCAGTATGTTATCCGATTTTAAAGAACACATCAAGAGTAGTTTCCCTGTTTTAATAGAGCAACGCATTGGTGTAGCCATTAGTGGAGGAGTAGATAGTGTAGTTCTTGCACATTTATTACAGCAATGCGGAGCACACATAAGTTTGTTACACTGTAACTTTATGTTAAGAGGAGCTGCTAGTGATGGTGATCAATCTTTTGTAAAACGTTTAGCAGAATCTCTTAAAGTACCTTTCTATACAATTGAATTTAATACAGAAAATTATGCTGAGGCTCATAAAATGTCTATTCAGGTAGCAGCAAGAGAGCTTAGGTATCGTTGGTTTAAACAAATAGCAACATTGCATGACTTAGATGTAGTGGTGACTGCTCATCATAATGATGATAATTTGGAGACCTTTATGATTAATCTAACTAGAGGTACTGGATTGGATGGATTAACAGGAATCCCTAAGGTAAACGATCTTTTTGTACGACCTTTATTACCTTTTTCGAAACAAGAGATTATTAATTATGCAGAAGTCAATCAATTCGATTGGCGAGAAGATGCTTCGAATGCTGAAACTAAGTATTTAAGGAATAAAATACGACACGAAATAATACCAGTGTTGAAGGATTTGAATACCGATGTCTTAGAGAATTTTAATACTACAATACATTTTTTACAACGAAGCCAAGCGTATATTAAAGATAAAATTCAACAATTTAGAGACCTGTATTTCTTGTACGACCCTTTAACCAAAGGCTATAAAATTTCTATAGAAGCATTAAAAAAGGAAGGTTTTTTAGATATTGTCCTTTTTGAGGTTTTAAAAGAATATGGTTTCACCGCATGGGGAGATATTCATCAATTACTGATGGCTCAATCAGGGAAAAAGATTTTTTCGCCTACCTATACGTTATTAAAGGATAGAACAGATCTATTATTATTTCCTTCAGTACAGGAAAGTGTAGCGATTATGGAAATAACAG
This sequence comes from uncultured Aquimarina sp., assembly GCA_947493035.1. Classification (GTDB taxonomy): domain Bacteria; phylum Bacteroidota; class Bacteroidia; order Flavobacteriales; family Flavobacteriaceae; genus Aquimarina. Next base: position 399,114 of record CANLOW010000002.1, on the reverse strand, counting down.
CAAATGATATTGAAGTAGTCTTGCCATCAGGAATATTGAAGTTTCAAGAAGAAAACACTCAAAAAGAAGCAATTTCTAAGCAAAGTATAGTTGTTGATAAAAACAAGTTAAAATTTCCAGTTCATGTAAGAAGTTGGGAGATTGGCGACTATTTTTATCCTAGTGGAATGAAAGGGAAAAAGAAAGTAGGTAAATACTTTAAAGATGAAAAGTTTTCTCTTCCACAAAAGGAAAAAACATTATTGTTATGTTCTGATGATGAGATCGTATGGATTATCGGTCATCGAGCAGATCAAAGATTTATAGCAACTACAGAAACCAAACATGCCGTACAAATCACTTTCAAAAGCATTTTATAAGACCTTTTTAGGGGTAATTTTATCATTATTTTCTCTTTTCTCAATCCAAGCGAAAATTACTGAGCCTGTAGAATGGACGGTTAGTACTGAGAAAATTTCCGATACAGAATATGATTTATTTTTTAAGGTAAGTTTACAAGGTAAGTTTCATATATATTCTCAATTCTTAAAAGATGATTTAGTAGGGCCTATTCCTACTCAATTTATTTTTACAGATGGAGCTTATGAGCGTATCGGTAGGGTAGAAGAGCCCGAAGGTCATGAGGAATTTGATAAGACTTGGGAAGAAAATATTAAGTTTTTTGAGAAAGAGGCTATTTTTAAACAGCGTATAAAGTTAAAGTCAGGTTTTCAATCTCCTTTAAAGGTTTCTGTTATATCTATGGCTTGTGATGATACAAGGTGTTTGCCTCCTGAGGAAAAAGCATTTGAATTTGATTTAGATAGATTGACAGCCGCTTCTGAAAAATTAACGGTATCCACTAATGATGAGGTGTTATCTCAGTCGGTAATTTTACCAATAAAATTAGCAGAGGGTGTAAAGCTTTCAATAACAGAGAAGAAAAGCTTGTGGAATTTGTTTGTATTAGGGTTTATAGGTGGTTTAATTGCTCTTTTGACACCATGTGTGTTTCCAATGATCCCGTTGACAGTTTCTTTCTTCTCTCATAGTGCTGGTGGTAGAGCACAAGGTGTTTTTAAGGCAATTATGTATGGCGTTTTTATACTCGTTATTTATATTCTTGTTAGTGTGCCTTTTCATTTGTTAGATACTGTTAGTCCTGATAGTCTAAATAATATTTCCACAAACACTTGGTTAAATGTTTTGTTCTTTGTGGTGTTTGTCATTTTCGCAATATCCTTTTTTGGTTTCTTTGAAATAACATTACCGAGCAGTTGGAGTAATGCAATGGATGCTAAAGCATCAAAAGTAGGAGGTATTGTAGGAGTGTTCTTTATGGCATTAACATTGACCTTAGTGTCATTTTCTTGTACAGGTCCTATTTTAGGTTCTTTGTTGGGAGGGTCATTAAGCAATGACGGAGGAGCTATTCAATTAACCTATGGTTTAGCAGGGTTTGGATTAGCATTGGCATTACCTTTTGCCTTTTTTGCACTATTTCCTAGTTTGTTAAAAAAGCTACCTAAAAGTGGAGGATGGATGAGTACAGTAAAAGCAGTACTTGGGTTTGCCGAGTTAGCTTTTGCTTTGAAGTTCTTATCTAATGCAGATTTGGTAGAACATTGGGGGTTATTGAAAAGAGAAGTGTTTATTGGAATTTGGGTTTTAATTGCGCTGGCATTGGCTGTTTACCTTTTTGGTTTTTATAAAATGCCACATGATGCTCCTAACCAGAAAATATCGTGGGTAAGGAAAATATTAGGCGGAATTTCTTTGGTTTTTGCTTTGAGTTTGATTCCGGGAATGTTGCCAGCATCTAGTCCTTATCATTCTTCTTTGAAATGGTTAAGTGGTTTCCCTCCACCTACGTTTTATAGTATTTATGAAAATGCTACTCCTGAAGGTCATTTAAAAGCATATAATACACTTGAGGAAGGAATTGAAGCTTCAAAAAAAGAAGGGAAACCTATATTGTTAGATTTTACAGGATGGGCATGTGTAAACTGTAGAAAGATGGAAGAACAAGTTTGGGTCGACCCAGAAGTTAATAAAGTGATTGATGATGAGGTAATATTAGTCTCATTGTATGTAGATGATAATAAAGCCTTACCTGAAGCTCAACAATTCAATGTAAAATACCCGAATAAGAAGATTATAAAGAAAGTAAAGACCATTGGTGATAAATGGGCGAGTCTTCAAAGTATAAACTTTAAAAATAATTCTCAGCCTTATTATGTAATGATGGATGCAAATTATACTGTGCTTAGTACACCTGTAGGATATACTTCTGATGCAAACATGTTCTATAAATGGCTTAAAAAAGGGATAAAAAACAAGTAAAATTCTAAAAAAACAAATAGTGTAATATATAATTTAACAAAAGGTATGGATTTCATTCATGCCTTTTGGTTTTGACAATAAAATCGATATTTTGATGAGTTTCTGATAATTTGTAAATCGAAAACGATGTAGTTTCGTGTGATATTAGGTAAATTGATAAGTTTAAAATACTTTTGATTCGTAATGACTAAAGAGATTAAAAAAATAGGGGTGTTAACCTCAGGTGGAGATGCTCCAGGGATGAATGCTGCAATCAGAGCTGTAGTACGTGCTTGTTCGAGTCACGGTATTGAATGTTTAGGTATTTATGAAGGATATAAAGGACTTATAGAAGATAATATGATTCCTTTATATGCAAGATCTGTAGCAAATACGATTAATAAAGGAGGAACTTTTCTTCGTTCAGCAAGATGTCTTGAGTTTATCGAGCCAGAAGGACGAGTTAAAGCCTATGAAAATATTAAGAAGAATAATATTGATGCCTTAGTTGTAATTGGTGGAGATGGTAGCTTTACTGGTGCTCAGAAATTAAGTAAAGAACATAATTTTCAAGTAGTAGGAATTCCGGGTACAATAGATAATGATATCTGTGGTACAGATTATACTATAGGTTATGATACTGCATTGAATACTGTAGTTGAGGCTGTAGACAAAATTAGAGATACGGCTAGTTCACATAATCGTCTTTTTTTAGTAGAGGTTATGGGGCGTGATGCCGGAGATATTGCACTTAATGCTGGTATTGGAGCTGGTGCTGAAGAGATTTTAATTCCTGAAATTGAAAACTTAGGAATAGATCGTCTAATGCATTCTTTAGATACTAGTAGAGAGTCGGGGAAGACTTCAAGTATCGTAATTGTTGCTGAAGGAAATACTGGGATGAATATCCTAGAAATGAGAGATTATGTGTGTAAGCATAGACCAGATTATGATGTGCGTGTTTCCGTATTGGGTCATATGCAACGTGGAGGAGCACCTAGTTGTGCTGATCGTGTATTAGCTTGTAAATTAGGAGTGAAAGCAGTAGATGCTTTATTAGAAGGACAAACAAATGTTATGATTGGAGTGAGTCACAGACAAGCAGTTTGTGTTGACTTTTCAGTAGCATTGTCTAAAGAAAGAGAACTAGATAAGGAGTTACTTCGTGTAGCGGATATTACTTCTTTATAGATAATTAATTATTAAATTAAATTTTTAAAAATGAGTACTTTAAAACTTGGGATTAACGGTTTCGGTCGTATCGGTCGTATCGCTTTTCGTGTAGCTTCAAAAAGAGAGAATGTAGAAATAGTTGCTATCAACGATTTATTAGACGTAAACCACTTAGCATATTTATTAGAGTATGACTCTGTACATGGGAAGTTTGATGGTACTGTTGCAGTAAAAGACGGAAGTTTAGTTGTAAACGGAAAAGCTATCCGTATTACTGCTGAGCGTAATCCTGAAGATTTAAAATGGAACGAAGCTAATGTAGATGTAGTATTAGACTGTACTGGTATCTTTACTACTTTAGATAAAGCTGAGGCTCACTTGAAAGCTGGTGCTAAGAAAGTAGCAATTTCTGCTCCTTCTGCTGATGCTCCAATGTTTGTAATGGGTGTAAATGATGATCAATTAACTGCTGATCACAAAATCGTTTCTAACGCATCTTGTACTACAAACTGTTTAGCTCCTATCGCTAAAGTTATCGACGATGAGTTCGGTATTGTAGAAGGTCTTATGACTACTGTACATGCAGCAACAGCTACTCAAGCAGTAGTAGATGCTCCATCTAAGAAAGATTTCCGTGCTGGGCGTTCTTCTTTAAATAATATTATTCCTGCTTCAACAGGTGCTGCTAAAGCTGTAGGTAAAGTTATCCCTCAATTGAATGGAAAACTTACTGGTATGGCTTTCCGTGTACCAACTGCTGATGTTTCTGTTGTTGATTTAACAGTGAAAACTGAAAAATCAGCTTCTATGGAGCAAATTCAAGCTGCAATCCAAAAAGCTGCTGCTGGATCTATGAATGGTGTTCTTAAGTACACAGACGAGGCTGTTGTATCTCAAGATTTCGTAGGAGAATCTCATACTTCAACTTTCGATTCTGGAGCTAGTATCGCATTAAACGATAACTTCTTCAAGTTAGTTTCATGGTACGATAATGAGTTTGGATACTCAACTAAATTAATCGACTTAGCTACTAAGATCGGTAACTTATAATAAATTCAACAAAAGCCTCATGTAATTTTATATGAGGCTTTTTTGGCTTTAAACACTACTTACAAAACGACTCACATAAAAATGTAATATTATAAAAAAACAATTACTATGATTCTATTAGCAGACGGAGGTTCAACAAAGTGTGATTGGATTCTTCTAGACCATAATGGCGAGCAGGTATTTAAAACACGTACTAAAGGTTTAAACCCAGCGGTATTTTCCAAAGAAGCATTGGAAGAACGTTTGTTAGCCAATGATGAACTCCGAGCCTATAAGAATAAAATAGAAAGTGTACATTTTTATGGAGCAGGTTGCGGAACTCCAGGGCCAACTAAGATTTTAGAAGATATTTTTAAAGATTACTTTACTACTTCTGAAATTATGGTAAAAGAAGATATGGTTGCTGCTGTATTTGCTGCGACTACAGAACCAGGAATCGTTTGTATTCTAGGTACAGGTTCTAATAGCTGCTTTTATGATGGTGAAAATATTCATATGGAAGTAGAGTCTTTAGGATATGTATTGATGGATGAAGCCAGTGGTAATTATTTTGGAAAACGTTTATTGAGGGATTACTATTATAAACGTATGCCAAAACAAATTGCTGAAGAATTTGAAAAGAGATATGATCTTTCTCCTGATTCTATAAAGCATAAAGTTTATCAAGAAGAAAACCCAAATACTTATTTGGCGAGTTTTGCAGAATTTATTTTTACGAGTGAAGAAAGAAATGGGTATTTCTATTTGTTGATCACCGAGGGTATTAAAAGATTTGTAGAAGATCGTGTTCTTTGTTTCCCTGATGCTCAAAACGTACCTATTCATTTTATAGGTTCTATTGCGCATTTTAGTCAAGATATCATTCGAGATGCTTTATTACCTTACCATTTAACATTAGGGAATATCATTCGAAGACCTATCGATGGTATCATCGATTACTATAAAAATCAAATTTTATCGTAAGTTTTTACTTCACTAAAATTATTACTCGCCTGATATAAGAAATTGTATCAGGTTTTTTATTGTATGTTTTTTTCTGGATATATTTCTAATAATTTAAACTTATGTTATTATATTTTTTTGAAATTAATTGAACTTGTATCTAACATATTGTTTTAGAGTTCTTTATTTTTGTGTATAGAAAAAACATTATAGTTAATATTTTTAATATCAAATATTGGTATGTTGTTTGCTATATAGCAGAAGTAATCTATTTTTGATACTAATAACACAAAAATCAATCAACATGAAAAAATTAAAATTAAGTTTAGTTGCTTTACTAGGGGCAATGGCATTTGTTAGTTGTGGAGGTGATGGAGACTCTGAAGACGTATTGGGCACAGGTAACAATGGAGATAACAACGGAGGGAATACAGCTATACCTACAATTCGAATTACAGAAGGTGGTTCAACGGATGATATTTTTGTTGCAGAGGCTAACGGTGAAGCAGGAACAACAACTCAGGCTAGGGTAATTTTCACAACAGTAGATAAGAAACAGAGAAGGTTATATGTAACTAGATCTGAATTTGGGGGTACTCCAGAACCTCTAGTGATTCCTGAGTTGGGTAACAAAGGGACTAAGAAAGACGGATCTATAGATTTAGATGGTGATACAAAAAAAGTATTAGACTTTACTTTCGATTTACCAGTTCCAAATGACAAAGACGGAGAAATTGTTTATAATTTTTGGTCAACTACAGGAAAAGGAGATTTTAGAGATGCTTCTAAACGTTTATTATTAGGAGTTGGTTCTGTTACAGTAAAAGTAGGTACTGGAGAAAATCCAAATGCAACTGTAAGAAGCTTTTCAGATATTAAATTATTTGCTCCAGATTCAGAAGGTAAATTCGATACATTCTTTTCATTATTAAATGGAGAACCACATAAGATTAATGAAGGTCCTGAATTCCGTGCTACATGGGACTTTGGGTATTATTTCGGAGCATCAGGAGTTTCTAGAGGACATAATGCAAGTTTAGTATCTGTAAAAGATTTTGATGGAACTTTTGGATTCCCAGTGGAAGGATTAATGCCAAATGAAAGTGAAGAAGATTTCGAGAATGAAACATTGAATCAAATGTATTTTTCTGCTTCTGATAAAACTGAAGCTGACTTCAATGGGATAGTTATTTCTAGTGAATTAGATGATATTATAAAATCTACTAGTACAAATATTATAAACCTTAGTGTTGGTGATGTAATTGAGTTTGTTGATAACTATGGCGACAAAGGATTAATTTTAGTAAAAGAAATTAAGCCAGGTTTTAATAATGATGACTTTATCGTAATTGATGTAAAAGTACAACCAGCTGCTCCTATGGAAGGAAAGTCTATGATGTAGTATTTATCAAATTAAAAATATATAAGAGGAAGGCATTTATGTCTTCCTTTTTTTGTGTCCTTTTTTCACTTATTCAAAGATGTGACTAAAAAGGATGTTATATGTGAATACTTCTTTTTTAAGTGTATATAATTTTAATTATTTTAACAGAATAATTAAATACAATTAAACTATGCTTACGATTCCTGATAATCTTCAAATATCAAGCTTTGCACAATATAAAGAATGGTATCAAGCTAGTGTTAATGCACCTGAAAGCTTTTGGTCTGCTATAGCTGAACAATTTGAATGGAAAAAGAAGTGGAATAATGTACTGTCATATGATTTTAAGAAGCCAGAAGTAAAGTGGTTTGAAGGAGGGAAGTTAAATATTACAGAGAACTGTTTAGATCGATACCTAAAAACTCAACCCAACAAAACAGCTATCATTTGGGAGCCTAATAACCCAGATGAGGAAACTAGACATATTACTTATCGTCAACTTTATGTGAAAGTATCTCATTTTGCCAACGTACTTAAAAATAATGGTATTCAAAAAGGCGATAAAGTTTGCTTATACATGCCCATGATTCCTGAATTAGCGATTGCAGTTTTAGCATGTGCTAGGATTGGTGCTGTTCACTCGGTAGTGTTTGCAGGTTTTTCTAGCTCCGCTTTATCAAGTAGGATAAATGATGCTCATTGTAAAATGTTAATTACGGCTAATGAAGTGTATCGTGGAGAAAAGAAAGTGGAATTAAAAACAATTTGCGATGAAGCTTTAGAGAATACTCCATCTATAGAAACAGTAATTGTTTATAGAAGAACAGTAGAACCTACACCTATGAAAATAGGAAGGGATAAATTTTGGTTTGATGAATTACAAAAAGTAGGTAAAGATTGCGAAGCTGAAATTATGGATGCAGAAGATGAGTTATTTATTCTATACACTTCTGGTTCTACGGGGCAACCTAAAGGAATGGTGCATACCTGTGCGGGTTACATGGTAGGAACTACATTTTCGTTTCAAAATGTGTTTCAAATGCAGTCCGATGATATTTATTGGTGTACTGCAGATATAGGGTGGATTACAGGACATTCTTATATTGTTTATGGTCCCCTAGCTGCTGGGGCAACTACTGTAATGTTTGAAGGTGTGCCTAGTTATCCTGACTATGGGCGATTTTGGGAGATTTGTGAAAAACTAAAAATCACTCATTTTTACACGGCACCTACTGCTATTCGAGCTTTAGCCAAACAGCCATTGTCCTTTGTAGAAAAGTATGATTTATCATCGTTGAAGGTTTTAGGTACCGTAGGAGAACCAATAAATGAAGAAGCTTGGCATTGGTACAATGATTATGTAGGTCATGGTAATTGCCCAATTGTTGATACTTGGTGGCAAACTGAAACAGGAGCTATTATGATTTCTCCGTTAGCTGGTATTACGCCTACTAGACCAACTTTTGCTACACAACCTTTACCAGGTGTACAATTAGCTTTGATGGATGAAAAAGGTAAAGAAATTGAAAAAAAACCTGAAAAAGCGGAGGGAAGATTAGCTGTTAAGTTTCCTTGGCCTTCAATGGCTAGAACGGTATATGGAAATCATGAGCGATACAAAAAAGTATATTTTTCACAGTTTGAAGGAAAATATTTCACAGGAGATGGTGCTTATAGAGACGCCAGTGGAAATTATAGAATTACAGGGCGAGTTGATGATGTAATCATAGTATCAGGTCATAATTTAGGTACTGCACCTATTGAGAATGCTATTAACGAGCATGCTAGTGTAGCTGAATCTGCTGTTATTGGTTTTCCTCATGAGATTAAGGGAAATGCGTTATGTGCTTACGTTACATTACACAAGGATATCCAAGTATCGGATCAATTAATAAAAGAGATTAGATCTTTAATCGGAACAACAATTGGGCCTATTGCTAAACCTGATAAAGTCATTTTTACCCCATCATTACCGAAAACTAGAAGTGGAAAGATCATGAGAAGAATTTTAAGAAAGATAGCTTCTGGTCAAGAAGATCAATTAGGTGATATTTCTACATTATTAAACCCCGAGGCAGTTGAGAAAATAATATTGGCTTACAAGAAACATTTGTAATTGTCTCTTAGCTACTAGCTTTTGTATGTTATAAAATTGAACTATAAGTTAAGGGTGTTATCCTTTTTGATAAGGCTATAAATATAAAAAAGAATGGATTTCTGAGGCTTCAGGAATCCATTCTTTTTTACATTTAATTCCACTTTGAGTCGAATTTCCTAGGCTTGCCTCGCATTTTGACAAAAAGTATTTTTTCTGTTAAATATCTCTTGTACTAGCATTTAGATAGTTTAATTGAAAAATATTATCGCTAAGAAACAGCTGCTTTATATGTTTGAAGACACCTTTCTCGCGCCATCTTATGATCTATCATAGGAGTAGGGTATGTTAACTCTTCTAGATCTTTAACCCATTTTTTTATATATAGATGTTGCTTATCAAATTTTTGAATTTGAGTAGTAGGGTTAAATATTCTAAAATATGGAGCAGCATCGACACCAGTACCTGCTACCCATTGCCAGTTGCCAATATTAGCAGACATATCGTAATCCAAAAGTTTTTCAGCAAAGTAGGCTTCTCCCCAACGCCAATCAATGAGTAAATGTTTACATAGGAAACTACCGACAAGCATCCTTACTCGATTATGCATATATCCAGTAGTGTTTAATTCACGCATTCCTGCATCGACTAGAGGATATCCTGTTTTACCCTGTTTCCAACGTTCGAATTCTTCTTTATTATTTCTCCATTGTATAGCATCGTATTTGGGTTTAAATGCATTTGTTAGTGTATGTGGATAATGCCAAAGAATTTGCATAAAAAATTCTCGCCAAATTAATTCACTCCAAAATATTTCATTTTTTTGAGCAATAGCCTTTTGGATCATTTGTCTAACACTTACAGTACCAAAGCGTAAATGAGGGCCTAATTTAGAAGTTCCATAATCAATAGCAGGGAAGTTTCTAGTATCTTCATATCCTTCAATTAAATCAGGAGTTGCTTTGTAAGGGAGTACTTTGATAAGGCTCTCTTCAAACCCCATATCTTCTAATCGAACCCAATTGAAAGAGAAATCATTAACGCAATTATCTAGTAATGTTTCAGATTCATATGAATTCAAATCAGTTTTATGAAAAGTCTCTTTCCACTTATTTTTATAAGGTGTGTAAACTAAATATGGATTTCCATCAGCTTTTACAATGTCATTCTTTTCAAAAAAGACCTGATCTTTGAAGGTTTTAAATTCTATACTATTCTGATTACAGAAATCCCTTACTTGCTCATCCCTCTCTCTAGCATAAGGTTCATAATCATGATTGGTATAGATTGAGGCTATCTCAAAATTATTTTTTAACTCAGTAAATATTGATAAAGGTTGTCCGTAATAAATGCTAATACCCTTATTTTTCAATTTAAGAGTTTCATTCATTGATGTTAGTGTCTCATGAATAAAGGATACTCTCGCATCATTTTTTGGTAGCTTATCTAATATTTCTTTATCAAAAATGAAAATAGGTAATACCAATTCATCATTTTGTAATGCTTTTAAGAATCCATGATTATCAAATAATCTTAGGTCACGACGAAACCAAAATATATGTATACGTTTATTCATGGATTAACTTAAATTTAAAGCACCAATTCCGCCATCAACACCCAATACTTGTCCAGTGATCCAAGATGCTTTTTCAGATAAAAGAAAAGCAGCTGTTTCAGCAATATCATCGGCAGTCCCAATACGTTTTAGGGGGTGTCGAGCGTCCATTTTTTCTCTTTTGGCATTATTACCTAATAAACGAGATGCTAAGGGGGTATCTGTAAGTGAGGGAGCAATAGTGTTTACCCTAATAGTCGGTGCCCACTCAGCTGCTAATGCTTTTGCAAATCCCTCTAGAGCTCCTTTTGCAGCAGCAACGCTAGTGTGAAAAGGCATTCCTACTTTAACAGCTACAGTACTAAATAAAACAACTGATGCGTTACTGCTAACTTTTAAACGATTGTATAATGCCTTTAAAATCTTTACCACAGCTAAAAAGTTAAGTTGTATATCTTTTTCAAAAACATCAAGTTTTAACATGCTAAAAGGTTTTAAATTGATAGAACCAGGACAGTAAACAAGACCATCTATGGTTTCAGGTAGATCTATAGTTGTAATATCATCTGTTAACACATCAAATTTGTAGTGTTTCGTATTAGGAATAGGCTGATCATTACTTCGAGAAAGAATTATAATATTAGAGTCTGTAGCTAGTTTTGTTGCTAAGGCCCTACCTATGCCGTGCGAACCACCAATGATTACTATATTTTTCATATTAAATTTTTGCGAGTTGAATTTGTATGTTTTTTCTTCGATGCTCAAATATTGCATCCAATTGAGGTTTTACAATTATGGGATGTATTAGTTGTCCTAGTATTCCAAAAGGTACTTCGTATTCTATATGATCTATCATGATGCACCCTTCAGGTGTAGATTCAAGTTTATGAGTGTGTTTCCATGATTTGTAAGGGCCTTCTGTTTGAATATCGGTGAATTGATTGGGATAATCAATATTAGTGATTTTAGAAACCCATTTGGTTTTGAAAAAGGGGAGTGGTGTGACTTCATATGAAATCATTTGTCCTTCTTTTAAAGGTAACTCTAGATTCGAAATAATTTTAAAACCTAAATGTGAAGGCATTATTTTATCTAAGTTATTAGGGTTTGATATAAAAGCCCAAGCTTTTTCAAGATTCACGGGTAATATTAATTGATCCTCTAGAGTGTATTTCTTCATAGTAGCAAAGATATTTTTTATTTTGTTTTAATTTTTAAATTAAATGTTAAACAAAAATGCTTAAGAGGAGCTTTTTATCTAGAATGAAATTCAGAATTAAAAAAAAGATAAAAAAAGATAAAAAAAGAGAGGTAATAATTTGTGAAATTGATCCTTGTTTGTATATTTGCACCCGCTAAATGGCGAGGTAGCTCAGTTGGTTAGAGCGTTGGATTCATAACCCAGAGGTCACGAGTTCAAATCTCGTTCTCGCTACGATAAAACCCATCGAATTTTCGATGGGTTTTTCTTTTGGTTACATGTCCCGTCCTAAAATAGCGTTACAGTCAAATGTTATTTATGGAATCAACACATTCAAATTACGTAAAGCGTACTCAAAAGGATTATAGTCTGTCCTTCAAACTAAAGGTTTTTTAAGAAATCGATCAAGGTATTTTAATAAGAACCCAAGCTTTGGATAAATATGGTATTCAAGCAAGATCTACGATTCGCACTTGGTTAAATAATATGGTAAATTTGATTTTGACCTTAGCATAAATCAATCCATTTCTAAAACACCCGAACAACGTATATTAAAATTAGAGCAGCAAGTAAAATTCTTAGAAAAGCAAAAGGCTAGAGCTGAATTTTTAGCTGAACGAGCTGATAAAAAAGCTATTATTTTTGATATGATGATTGATATTGCTGAGGAAGAATTTAATATTCCTATTAGAAAAAGCACGTACTCGAGTTATCAAAAAATATAGTTACCAAAAACAAGAAAGCATAACTGCTACCTTTGATTTACTCGGGGTGAATAGACAGGTTTATTATAGGGCTATTCGTTCATCAAAGGATAAGTTAATACTTAGTAAAAAGGTAATTGACTTAGTTCTTTCTATTCGTATAACAATGCCTAGATTAGGTACAAGAAAACTGTATTCTTTACTAGAATCAGAATTAAAAGCACTCGGAGTTGGTCGCGATAAATTATTTAGAATACTAAGAGCTAACAATTTATTGATTCAACCTAAAAGAAATTATCATGTAATTACCGATTCGCATCATAGATTTAGAAAGCATAAAAATCAGATTAGAGATGTTGAATTTATTAGACCAGAGCAGGTCTGGGTAAGTGATATTACCTACGTAGGAAATCGAGAAAATCCTTGTTATTTAGCTTTAGTTACAGATGCATATTCTAAAAAATAATGGGTTACGATGTGTCTAATAGTTAAAATGTAGAGGGATCATTAAGAGCTTTAGAAATGGCTATTTCTGGAAGAATATATAAAGATTAACCTATTGTACATCAATCTGATAGAGGGTTGAAATATTGTTCGAATGAATATCAAAAGTTGTTATTAAACAACTGTATTAGTACTAGTATGACTGAAAAATATGATCCCTACGAAAATGCCATTGCAGAAAGAATAAATGGCATACTTAAACAAGAATTTTCCATCGATAAATATGATACATCAATCAAAATTAGAAGAAAGTCAATTAAAAATGCTATTGAAATTTATAATGAAATTAGATCACATTTATCCAACTCAATGCTGACTCCTAATCAAATGTACCAGCAAAATAAGCTATATTAACAACGGTAAAATTTTTGACCGTTGAAAGAGACAATTTTAGAATATTACAATACTCTAGCTAAGAGTTATGATGAGAATAGGTTTTCCAATACTTATGGGAAATACATACATAAACAAGAGATAGAGATAATAGAACGTTATTTATCGGCTAAATCTATTTCTAAAAATTTGGATGTTGCTTGTGGTACAGGTAGGTTTTTAACTTATGCTGATTATGGAGTAGACCTAAGTCCTGAAATGGTGAATGTTTCTAGGCAAAAATATCCTCAAAAAAGTATTTCAGTTGGTAATGCTACTTCTTTAGATGTTGAAGATTCCTTTTTTGATAACGTAACTTCTTTTCATTTAATGATGCATTTAGATAAAGTATTATTAGTTCAAATATTAGATGAAGTAAATAGAGTGTGTAAAAAAGACGGGTATTTTATTTTTGATATTCCTTCAAAGAAAAGAAGAAAGTTAATGAATTATCAATCCCAATCATGGCATGGAGGGTATCAAATTGCAGTCGAAGAGTTAGTGGAAATTTCAAAAAAAGGGTGGAAAGAAGTATCTTATCACGGAGTTGCGTTTTTTCCTATACATAGAATACCAAAGAGGTTTAGAAAATGGTTTACACGTTTAGATTCGTTATTGTGTAATTCAATTTTTAAAGAGTATAGTTCACATTTAGTTTTTATTCTAAAAAAGAAATGATTTCAAAAATAATTCCTAGTAATGTAAAGATTAGTATACATCTTTTTAATAAGAAGATAAAAGACCTTAAAGAAGGGCATTCTTTTGCTAAAGCCTCTAAGGTTTCTAATGGAGAATTTGGTATGAACTTTTCGGAAGTGCATACGATTACTCAAGATTTGAAGCCCAATGATGCTAAGAAAATAAACTTAAGTAAAGCAATAGATCATATAGAGCAGATCATTATCGAAGAAGGTGAGGTGTTTTCTTTCTGGCATATAGTTGGGAAGCCATCAAAAAACAGAGGTTTTGTAAAAAGTCGTTCTTTAGTAGGAGGTAAGCTAATAGGTTCTTATGGAGGTGGTCTTTGTCAATTATCAGGTTTAATTTACTTCCTTAGTTTACACTGCGGGTTAGAAATTATAGAGCGATTTAATCATTCAGTAGATATCTACAAAGAAGAAGATCGTTATACGCCTTTAGGTTCTGATGCTACTGTAGCCTATGGCTATAAAGATTTGAGATTAAAAAATAATCTTGGTACTCCAATAAAATTTGGTTTTGTGATGAATCAGGATAAAATTACAATTACTCTTTATGCGTTAAAGCAACTGCCAACAAATACAGTTGAATTTATTACAACACTACAAACCAAAAGCTCTTCTGAAGTAAAAACAATGATTGATGATAAAGAGTTTACAACATCAACATATAAGGTTGTGTGAATTGACTTTTTAAGGAGTTACATCGACAGTTTTATCTTTTTTCTTTTTTGGAGAAATAACATAAGTGTATATCCACATTAAGGTAAAAGTCGGTATTATATCCATTGTAGGGACAGCTTCTTCGATAAGAGAAATTATTGCAGCAATTTTTCCTTCTTTTCCTTTGTACATTTTGGTCATTAAGAATGCTGATAAAGGAGCCCATATAGCATCAGTAGCTTCTCCGATCCCAGGAAATAGATAAGATAGCATTCCTATACCATCTAATAGTAACCCGAAAATTAATGCAGTGATTTTATTCATTCTTTAGCATTTTGAATAGTTATACTTAAATATAAGCAAAAGCTATTCCATTTTTTGAAAGCTGATATAGTATTTGTTATGAATTAGATAGTGTTTTTTATTGGTATTACTAAAGGGAATAATACTTCAGTGCTTATCCCGAGATAGTTGTTTTAAAATATCATTAAAATAAGCTTCTAATTTTTTAATTTTAGGAGTAATTACAAATTGACAATACCCTTGTTCTGTATTTAAATTATAATAATTTGTATGGTAATCTTCGGCAGGGTAGAAAACATCGAAAGGCGATACCTCAGTAACAATTTTATGTTCAAAAATAGAGGCGCTGTCCAATTGTTCAATAATACTAGTAGCTGTTAGTTGTTGCTCTTTAGTAGTAAAAAATATAGCGCTACGATAATGTGTTCCTTTATCTGCACCTTGTCTATTAAGTGTAGTAGGGTCATGAGTGCCGAAAAAAACCTCTAACAATTTTAAATAAGAAACTTCACTAGGGTTGAAAGTAATTTCTATAGTTTCAGCATGCCCGGTACGTTCAGTAACTACTTCTCTGTAAGCAGGGTTTTTTATATTTCCTCCAGAGAAACCCGAACGAACATTATCGACTCCTTTAATGCGTTGGAAAACAGCTTCTGTGCACCAAAAACAACCTCCAGCAAAATATGCTTTTTCCATTATAAATAATATGCTTTTATTCCTAAATAACATTTCAAGTAAACTACCTCATGGCAAGACCAAGAAGTATTCATATGAAACAAATTTTTAGTTTCAAGGCAAATCTAGAGATTTTACTCTTTTAACTTACCAGTAA
This sequence comes from uncultured Aquimarina sp., assembly GCA_947493035.1. GTDB lineage: Bacteria > Bacteroidota > Bacteroidia > Flavobacteriales > Flavobacteriaceae > Aquimarina. The sequence continues at coordinate 383,337 of CANLOW010000002.1, read as the reverse complement.
ATTAAACACTAATTTAGTTACTAAAAATTTAATACTACTTAAATGAAAACGAATATCTTAAATTTCAGAAAAGGTGTTTTAAAATCAAAAACATTACAGCGTAGATATGTGTTTTTAACTTTTTTATTTATACAGTCATCTGTTTTGTTTAGCCAGCAATACGAAGGAGTACTAGGTAAATATCCTGTTTTTTTAAATTTAGAAGCAGATTATGAAGCAGACTATTTTAGTGCATATTATTTCTATAAGTCATCTTTACAAAACATAAAGCTAGAGGGAGAGTATGATGGGGAGTTTCTTTATTTATATGAATTATTTTCGGACAAAGAAGATAAAATAGAGTTATTTAAACTGAAACAAACGGAAGGTAAATTAATAGGTAGTTGGGAAAATAAAACAACACTTCTCAATGTTGAACTTACAGCGAATAATCAAGATTTAGAAAAGTATAAACATGAAAGATTAGCTTTTTCTAGAGATACTATAACTAAGGTAGAGGGAAAGGAGTTTGTTTGGATTAAAGAGAGATATACTGAACCATTATTATTTCGTTTAGGAAATGGGTTTTCAGCATCACAAAGAGAATATTTGAACCCTATTTTAGATGAAATCCAAAAAAGAAATGCGCTTATTGATTTAGAATGTAATGGTTTAGAATATAACCCTACTATAGAATTTGTCTCAAATACTTATTTAAGCTTTTCAGTTTATTCTTCTGTTTTTTGTGGAGGAGCCCATCCCAGTCATGGTATCACGGGATATAACTTCGATCTTGTTAATAAGACTAGGGTTACAAACTTTTCAGAGATATATCCTAATATCGATTTTTTCGAATTGTTAAAGACTAAACACGATGGGGACTCTAATTTACATAATGAATGTGATTACTTTTCAGATACTTCTAATTGGGAAGATCCAGTTTGGTTTTTCACAGAAGATGGTGTAAACATCATACCTTGGTTTCCACATGCTATGACGGCTTGTAGGGAAGAATTTTTATTAACTTATGAAGAATTAGAGTAATAAAAAAATGTTATAAGTGATATCTAGTTGAAATAAGGTTGAGTCCTCCAATACTTGCATCAAATTTTAGTAGGAGTATGTAATTATAAACTAACGGCTTACTATAAACACCAAATTTTAATTTTGATGACAAAGCGTATAAGTCCAAACCTTTGGAACAATTACCAACCGCCCTATGTTTTATACACCTTGTTGTGTTTAGTTATTTAATTGCGTTAAAATTTTTTCTTTGTCTTTGTTCCAAATTGTGTATGTAAATGTCCTTTTATTATGAAAAAACATTTCGTCTTCCAATAAAGTTGAACCTGATAGTATTAAAAATATTATACTAAAAAGTTGTAATAGGTTTTTAATAAATGATGTTAAAAATGATGGGTTATCTCCAAAATCGTCAATCACTCTCATGCCAAAGATATATTTCCCTAATGTTTTACCAGTTAATGATTCAAAAATCGGATTGATAATGAATAAGGAAAGAAAAGCTATTACAAAAGGATAATAATTTATTTCCGTAAACATTTTGTCAAACAAGTAGAAGGACCCTGCATAAATACTATAATCAGATAATTTGGCAAAGAATCTAATCCAAAATCCGCCAATATTTGGGTTTAAAGGAAATTCATAATCATATTCTTGACCTCTCCTTGTTATTGTTTTATACGTCTTAGCGTTAGATATTCTATTCGTGTTTTTCTTTTTCGGCTCGTAATTGATCAAATAATTAGATAAGTAATAAACTCCAAAGTACGAGAGTATTAAAACCGCTAAGAAAATTATCTCAAATGTCAATTCTTTCATAATAATTTAAGCTGTTTTTAGAATTAAACACAATGTATGTGTTTAAAGACAATAAATTGCTATTAGTTATAATGAAGGTTAAATATCTAAAAAATCTACCTTGTTTAAAAATAACCCAGATGCCTGGGCGATATGCTCGAGCTTGATATGGTATTGTTGAGGTTGTAATGTTTGTTTAACATATTCTAAATCAATTTTTCCTCGGCCAACATCAATGAGTACGCCCATCATTAATCGTATTTGATTTCTTTTAAACCCAGCACCTCGAACAGTATAAAGCCAGCTTTCGTTAGGGAAAAAATTTGCTTTGTATGTAGTATTTAATGCAAGTTCAGAATGAATAATTTCTCCTTCAGTTTGTGTTTTTTCAGTAGAACGATGTGCATACGAACGAAAATCATGTTTGCCTTCGAATAATTTAGCAGCTTCTTGCATGAGTTCGATATTTAAATCTTCTTGAATATTCACCATAAATGGAGCACAAAAAGGGTGGAATTTTTCTTTTAAAGCAAAAAGGTATTGGTATTCTTTTACCTTAGGATGTTGTATGATGTTAAATTTGTCATCAACTTCCTTGATACTTAACGAACGTATATCAGGGGGTAAATTTTTATTGAATAGTGGGTGAAATTCTTCTAAAATAAGCGGGTCATCATCGATAAACAATTCTATATAAGTCTGCTGTGCAGAAACCATTGCATCAGTACGCCCAGTGGCTAAAACTTTAAAGTTTTTATGATTCAATACAAAAGCAAGGGTTCGCTCGACCATACGTTGAAGCGTGTTAACTGTGGGCTGTTTTTGCCAACCATGATAACGAAACCCTAAGTATTGAAGTTCGATGAGGTAAAAATAGCGTTTATTAAAAGGCATAAATATGATTAGCGTTCAAGGTGTAAATTTCACTATAAAAAAGTTGCTTTCCAATTTTAAAAGAAGCAACTAAACACTACCAAACAAACGACTTTTCCAATTAGACCACTTATATTTTTTTGCAAAAATAAATAAGAATATAGGATACAAAATGATGACAGGTAATATGATTTCAAAACCAATTTCGGGCTCTCCAGTTTGTTTTAAAATAGCATCAGTTTGCAAAACACTATAATCGGCAGTTACTAATAAGGCAGTGATCATATTATTAGCCGCGTGGAAGCCCAAAGCTAATTCAAGACCATCATCCATCAAAGTTAGTATCCCTAAAAATAAACCTGTACCTATGTAAAATAGCATTGCATAATAACCTAATTCTTCCATTTCAGGATTAGCTAAGTGCATCAATCCAAAAGTGACAGATGTTATAATAAGAGGAATAAAACGATTTTTAAAAACGGCTGTAAACCCTTGCATCAAATATCCTCTAAAAATCCATTCTTCTACACTTGTTTGTATTGGTAAAAGGACGATAACAATAACTAGTAGTGTAAGAAAAGGTTTCCATTGAAAATTCCAAATATAATCTTCCGGAGTTGCCCAGTAACTGGCTAGGGTACTGACCACTGAAAAAATAGCTAAAAGTGAGAATGAAAATAAAATTCTATTCCAATCTACTTTTTTGCGAGAAGTAGTGATATGTTTCAACTTTAACCCATGTAGCCATTTTAATGCTAGAATAATTCCGAATAATGTAAACACAAACATAAGTAAGGCTAATACCAGTGTCGAGTTATTAGGAAGGATAGTCATAAAATCTCTTTGCGGTGTGTTTTGAAGATTTTGAAATCCTTGTATTATTTGTCCTAACAAACCATTTTCAGTAGCTTCTTCTCCCTTTTTTAAGACCCAGCCAACAAATAAGGGTAATTGGCCTAAAACATAGCACCAAGCCATTATGGAAAATCCTACGATATATCTCCAAAATTGCGTTTTTGGAAATGACTTAATTTGTGTTAGAAACATGTGAAATTATTTTAGAAGCAAAAGTTATGTTATGTCTTGAGTAAACTACCTCGAGGCAAGCCTTTAGGTATTATATTTATGGCGATGCCAATAAATTTAAAAGTATATTAATTTTTTTGATAGTTTGAAGGAACTAAGCATTTATCATTTATCCATTTACCTTGTAATTCTTTTTTAGAAATAATGTTTCCATTACAAGTAAGATACTGACCTTTCGTATTTTTTTTAATAACGCGCATGCGTCCCTTTTTAATAGCATTTACAATACGTTGAATAAGTGCTTTTTTAGTTGTATTATCCTTTTTATTGGTGAGGGTTAGTCCAATTTCATTATTAAATAAATCCATTTTCTTAGAACACTCGTCAGGTAGAATACCTTCTTCGAGTCTTCTTTTCTTATACATTAAATAATTTTCTTTTTCATGTCTTTTACCAAGAGACCTAGCAGCGTTTTTACCGATTTCTTGATGTAAACGAGCCATCCAATACGAATGCCTAAAAGCATCAACCTGACCACCCGAATGATCTCCATCTAATAGGTTTGTTTTTCGAATACTGTCAGCAACACGATTTGTCTCTAATGAAATATGTAATGCTTTTTTAGCTTTAAATACATGAAAAAATACCCAGCTCTTTTTTGGACCAGATAGTTTTTTGAATTTTTCGAAACTAGATTGAGAATAACCACTTAAAGTGATCAAAAATAAGAATGATAATAGGAGTAATTTTTTCAAAATATTACTTAGAAATTATTTTCAATTAACATGCGTAAAAGAAAAGTATTAATCTTTATTGGCAACACTAATAGATATAATACCTAAAGGCTTGCCTCGAGGTAATTTACTTTTATTTGAAAAGTTTGATACAAAGTTTCAAAATTATCTTTTGAAACTTAATATTAGACGTTGTAAACAAAAATAGTGATGAAAATAATTTCTGAGTAATAATGATCAAATTTTCTTAGATCTTATTGTGCGATCCATCACAATAAGGTGCGTTTTTTGTGTGCTTACAAGTACATAGGTACGCTTCTTTATCTTCAGTTACACTAAATGGCATAGAAGGTGTTGCATTATGTTTTCTGTGTGACCCGTCGCAAAATGGTTGGTTTTCACTGTAACTACAAGTACACCATGCATATTTTTCATCAGCTTTTAAAGCTACTTTTACAGGAGATTTTGAACTCATTTTTATTTTATTTTCCATTGTTAAAAATCAAATTAGCAATTAATTTTAGAAGTAATTTCTTAATAGATTCTTAAAAAGATTAGTTTTATTTTAGTCTCATTATGAATAAAGAAATAATACTTGCGATTTATGATATAGTTACATTTAAAAAAGAACTATATTTGCATGCAATTAAATCCCTAATTGCACTATGAAAGCACACGAGGCAAAAATCGTCGGAGAAGGTTTGACTTATGATGACGTTTTATTAGTTCCAGCTTACTCAAAAATTCTTCCAAGAGAGGTAAGCACGAAAACGAAATTCACTAAAAATATTACAATAAACATTCCTGTAATTTCTGCAGCAATGGATACTGTTACCGAATCTAGTATGGCAATTGCTATGGCTAGTGAAGGGGGGATTGGTGTGATCCATAAAAATATGTCTATCGAGCGTCAAGCAAAAGAAGTTCGTAAGGTAAAACGTGCAGAAAGTGGAATGATTATAGATCCGGTTACTTTATCTTTAGATTCTAAGGTGAAAGATGCTTTATTCAACATGCGCGAATACAGTATTGGAGGAATTCCTGTAGTCGATGAAGCAGGAAAGCTAAAAGGGATAGTAACGAATAGGGATTTACGCTTCGAAAAAGATTTAGAGCGTCCTATCGTAGAGGTAATGACAGATAAGAATCTGGTTACTGTAGGTGAAGGGACTACACTAGCAGAAGCTGAGATTATTCTACAAGATCATAAAATAGAAAAGTTACCCGTAATTGATGATGATAATACATTAGTGGGGTTAATTACTTTTAGAGATATTACAAAGCTAACGCAGAAGCCAAATGCAAACAAAGATGAATATGGTCGTTTGCGAGTAGCAGCTGCTTTAGGAGTTACGGCTGATGCGGTAGAGAGAGCAGGAGCTTTAGTGAATGCAGGGGTAGATGCTGTTGTTATTGACACAGCTCACGGTCATACAGAAGGTGTTGTTACGGTATTAAAACAAGTTAAAACAGCTTATCCAGGTTTAGATGTTATTGTAGGTAACATTGCTACAGGAGAGGCTGCAAAATATTTAGTAGACGCTGGTGCTGATGCGGTTAAAGTAGGAATAGGACCTGGTTCTATTTGTACAACACGTGTTGTAGCAGGTGTTGGTTTCCCTCAATTTTCGGCAGTACTAGAAGTAGCGGCAGCTATCAAAGGTTCTGGTGTACCGGTAATCGCAGATGGTGGTATACGCTATACAGGAGATATACCTAAGGCTATTGCTGCTGGTGCAGATACAGTTATGTTAGGGTCACTACTAGCAGGTACTAAAGAATCTCCAGGTGAGACTATTATCTTTGAAGGAAGAAAATTTAAGTCTTATAGAGGAATGGGATCTGTAGAAGCTATGCAAAAAGGTTCTAAAGATCGTTACTTCCAAGATGTAGAAGATGATTTAAAGAAGTTAGTGCCAGAAGGTATTGTTGGGCGTGTAGCTTACAAAGGAGAGGTACAAGAAAGCCTTCATCAATTTGTTGGTGGTCTAAGAGCTGGTATGGGATATTGTGGAGCAGGAAGTATCGAAACATTAAAAGAAACAGGAAAATTTGTTAAGATTACGGCTAGTGGAATTCACGAAAGTCACCCACATGATGTAACCATTACTAAAGAAGCGCCAAATTATTCTAGATAATAATTAAGACATAGTTATATAGTTATAAGGCTTTAATGTCCTGTAATAGAGAAGCGAGATTTCCAGTTAGGAATTCTCGCTTTTTTATTGGTTTTGATGGCTAAAGAAGGTAGTTTGTAAGGCATTCTTCGAGCTTTCACTATTCATTATAAATGTTAATCAATTAAAAAAGGGTTCATGCTGTAATTTCTAGATTCTACCAAAGAGTATAATACGCTGAGTTTTTTAAAATTAAATGATGTTTTATATAGTTATTTAATTTCATGTACTTATTAAGTAATTGAAATTATCGTAAAACAAAAAATCCTGCTCAATTTGAGCAGGATTTATATTTTGGGGTATTTTGGTATAAATTACTCTACGATCAATTTATATTGAGGAGTAGGGTTTAATGGGCAAAAGTAAACATAGCTACCTTTTGTTAAAGTCACCTCTTTAGATGATTCAGTAGCACCTGTAGCTACTAACTTTTGTACGTAAGCGTTTTTGATATGGTGTGCTTGGTCTGTTTTTCCTTCTGGAGCTAAAACAAAACCAACTTCTTTGTCTACACCTGTGTTTTCAATTTCGAAAACATAAGTACCTTCACTTAATTTCAATTCTTTTACAGTGAATTCACCTTCAGTTTGTTGAAGATTTACTGTTTTTACATCTTGTGCAACTGCATTAAAAGCGAAACCAACAGTGATTAATAATAGACTAACTAGCTTTTTCATAATTCTTATTTTTAAAAGTTTTAATTATTACACTTGTTAAGTCGTTAGATACTTTTTAAGTAACAGTCAATTTTTCCTTATAGAATGTCAATTCTTCCTGTATTTAGTTTTTTTGAAGAATTTTTGTAATTGGAGTAATATGGCTGCCTACATTTTCAAAACGTGCAGTTATTTATTTTTTAAATCGGTTCTTTTTGAACTCTAACATAGAAGTACCAACTTCTTTTTTGAAAAGTCGACTAAGATGTGAAGGGTCTTTAAAACCTAAGTCGAACGCAATCTCTTTGAAACTTTTTTCAGAATAGGATAGTAGTCTTTTAGCTTCCAGTGCTATGCGATGATGTATTATTTGTAAGGGTGAAGTATTAAAATTCTTAAAAGTATTTGATAAGGTTTTAGGCGATTTAAAAAGTGCTTCGGCATAAAACTTTACTTGATGATTTTCCCTAAATTTTTTCTCTACTAATAAATTGTATTGCCTTAATAATTCGTTTTGAGAGTTTTCGGGTAGCTTACTTATCTGCTGGGCTTTAATGAGCCGTGTCAACGATATGATCAATTGTTTTACTAAAACCTTTAGCATTTCATTATTAAGGCTATCGGTGTTTTTAAATTCTTCAAGAATATTCTCATGAATTTGTTGGAAATAGGTAATATATCTATCTGATAATTGAATCGATTTTAAATCAAAATGATTGTAGAATAATGTGCCAGCACAACTTACTTCATGGTCATGGTCTTGGATACAATAAAACTCTTTATTAAAGCGATATACAATTAGATTACTTCCACTAACATATTCTAATAACTGTCCTGTTGATAAAGCAATTACTTCTCCGTTTTTAATACTAATAGGAATATTATCTACAATTAAATTTGTAGGTTTATCAGCACTAAAAATAAGGTGTATATTTTTTAGAGGTATTGTATTATCATAATTTCTTATTAGTGCTTCATTTCCTACAATGAGATTTCCTTTTGTAGAAGTATTGTTAAAGCTTTCAACTGTATTTATGTTATTCATTTTCAGAAATCTCTTTGTTTTGAGTAATAAATGGGGAGAGGTGTCAATGATACCTTTTAACAAATTAATAGTCTAAAAAGTATTAAGATAATTACATTTGATGACTAGAATATGTTACTTTTTTTGAATGTAATTTTATTCTGATTGAATTCTAACAATATTTATTGATACTGTTCAGAGATATACTGATATAAGACTACTGGGTATAAGGTGGTTTTGTTTTTTATATTTTTTGAATGCTATTTTATGCTGAAAATGATGGGGTGATATTTTTCAATAAACAAGTTAACATCTTTTTGAGATATGAAATAAGGGTATGACATTAGCAATAATTGCAAAGGGGACTGATCCTCTTTTGCGGGAGGTATTTCATAATGATGTTCATTTAGTTTAAACCCTATTCTTTCATAAAATTTTATCCTACGTTTATTAATGTTGGATGTAGGTAGTTCTACTTCCAAAATGATAGGTTTATCATTATTATTAATGAATTTATTTATCATTAATTTTCCGATTCCTTTATTTCTTTCTTCTACAGCCGTTGCAAAGTGATCTATATATCTATATGTGTCAAAGTTCCACCATAAGATAAACCCTATGAATTGGTCTTTATCGATTAGAACATCAAAATGATAATTTTTATTCAGTAAAATATATGATTGAGCCTCTAATGATTTTCGCTCTTCAAAAGGGAAAGCATTTTCATAAAGCTCCCAAGCCTTATTAAAATAATCATCTGAAATATATTTTAGCCTTATTATTTTCATAGAATGTTTATTACTATCAATAAGCATAAGAAACAAAGAATTTAGTATAAGTTCTTTGTGTATAATTTAGAAATAACATAGTGTTTCTTTATTATATTAAATTCTATATGTAAAGATGCAATAGGTTTATCATATCAATTATCTATTGAATAATCCTAGCTCACATAATTTAAAAAGTAACTAGGGGTAGTAATTAGATATCTGTTTCATTGAATTTATATAGTGTTACGATTTTATTTCTAAAACTCAACTTAGTTTTAGCTTTTTTAAAATTTGCTCTTTTTCTACGTAAAAAATCCTTTTCTCTGAATGAATCAAAGATTTTACAAGGTGGTAAGGGTCTATTTTTGTCCATATACCATTTTAAGAATGAAATTGTTTCTTCGGGAAAGAACATTGAATGATATGTAAGGTTATTAGTAGGTCTTTTAAAAAATGGGTAAAAAGAAAATCCATAAAATATACTTGTTGGACTTTTGATAATTATTTCTGTGTTTTTTATAATGCGTGCGGATCTCCCTTGTTTAGTGAAATGATCCCACATAACATTTTTAAAAGGCATTGTGATGTTTTTTTGGATGTAGATATTAGGAAATGTTATCAATCCATTTTTTCTGTCAAAAATTAATTCCTTTTTTGGTGCAAAAATTACATATATAGCTATGCTTATGATTGCTGTAAATAATCCAAAACTTAATATATAAAATAAAATTTTAGGGTCTAATGGTTCATCAAGATATATCAAGTAGCTAAATATTGATAAAAGAGGTAATACAGCTAAAGAATACATTAACCTAGACTTTTTTTCAATATCAAAAACAAGAAATTCATCATTGGCAAAAAGAATATCTTGATTTTCTATTTCATTAAAGTCAATATTGAAAACAGATTCTGCTATGAAATTATCTGCTTGATGTGTGAATAGATGTAATGATTTATGTTTCTTCCGAATTAAAGAATAATCGACAGTATTTAATTTTCGATAGAAGGTCATTATTTTGCTAAAGGTAAATGTAATAGGTTAGTAGCTTAACATTTATTTCTAATTTATGGCTAAAACTAGATATAATATTTTGTGTTTATCTTAAATCTTGAAACAGACCTTTTTATGAAATAATGGATAAATCTATTTCTTTCATACATGTTTTAAACAGCCCTTCTTTTTTGTGGTTCTGGCTTTAGTTAATTTATATAATTTAGATATTTAGTTTACTAGCTTTTGTCATCAAAATTTATATTTAAATTATTTAATTCTTTTTCAAGAATTTTCCAGAAGTCTTCTTTAAAAGAGTCCATATAAAATTTGTGACCTTCAACAGTTTCTTTTAAGCTTATTATAACACCATTCCAAGCACCTCTTGTGGTGTTTTTTTGGATTTTTGTAATCTTCGCAATATTTTCAATTTTAAAAGATCTGGTAAACCAAAAAAAGCATAAATTTTTGATAATGATTTCGTGTTCGGTGATTGTAAAATAGTATAGGCTATGGTGAGCTATTAATGCAGTGAAAATCATAAAAATAAATAATGGGATTAAATAAAACTCCCAATTACTTTCAATGTTCATAACTAAGAAAGAAAACCATATGATAAATATTAATAATGAACCAGATGATGAATAAAGATATTTTTTGAAATTTATTTTTGCCATTCTTTCTCTTGAACATTTTATAATTAGCAAATGAATAATATAAGCTTATCAAGCTTTATCACATAAAATATATTTTCATATCACACGAGTAAATTTATAGGAGATTCCATTTCATTATTTTGATAATTTAATAGATATACAGGTTTATCTTTTTTAGAAGGATTCGCTAAAATGAAATCAATCGTATGATTGTTATATTTCTCAAAAATCAAATTAGCTTTTTCTTGAGCTTCTTCTTCTGTTATTTTTTGAGCTTCTAATTCCTTGTTAATAGCTTCTATTTTAGGATTGATGTCATTTTCATCTACGATATAGTTATCAAGTGAAATCCCTTTTTTTTCTAAAATTTTCACAGATTTATTAGCAACTAAAATATTAGCAATTTGCCATTCTTTCTGCCCTTGGCCATTGGTTTCAAAAAGAATATATCCTACGCTACCTGTTAATGAATAAACAGGAGTATTATTTTCTAAATTAATCTTGTAAAGTTTTTTGATAGTATCTATTTCTTTTCCTGTTAACATTCTTTCAGAGCTTAACTCTTCTAAAAGACTCGATTGAGTCCTTTTCATATCTCCTTTGTTTTGATAATAGCTAACTACACTAATTAGACCTATTACAAACATGATAGCGAAAACAATTAATTGAATTGTTGCCATAATATTAAATGATTAAAGTTTTAATAGGCGTAATATAAAAAAAATGTTTATCGGTAAAGCGTTATGTGTTTAGGTATTTATAAATATAATTTTGAAAAAGTATTAATCTAAGTAATGTGAGAGTGCTTTTAATTAGATCTTAATGAATTTACTTTTTCCAATAATTTGACCAGCTTTACTTCTGTTAATTATTAAATATGTTGCTGCAGCTAAATGACTAATGTCTATTTCTATCTTTGGGAGGTTAGTTTTTTTATTTATTACTATTTTTCCTTCTAGTGAATATATAGTAGTATAGGTTTCCTCTGATTTAGGGAACTCAACAAACAATTTTTCCGTAGCAGGATTTGGGTATATTTTTATTTCCTCTTCCTCTACTTCTTCAATAATTTCAGAAAAAGGGTTAGCCTCTAAATAATGAACAACAATAGGCTTTTCATTAGCTTCATCCATTACTATTTGTACAACAGGATATTTTGCATTTTCGTCGTCTGTCCACCATTTATAGGATATCGTAGATTTTGTTTCTGGTTTAATTAATAAATTCCATTTGTCTCCTTTTCTTTGGTAGATATAATTCGTTATATCTAAAGTATATTTCAAGCGAAGAGATATAAAAGTTCCTTGAGGTAAAATAACATCTCCCCAAGAGTCTATTTTATATTTATGTTTTGAAACGGTCTTTATTTTTATAGAGTCTTGCCCTTTTATATTTTTGAAAAGAACTCGGTGAGCTACTGATTCATTAGAAGATTCGTCTAAATATCTAAGGGGTAATTTCATATCTATTCCTCCAAGGTTTCCTGTACGCTTTTCTTTATTTGCAAGTACTCCATAGCCTAAATTAGATATTCTTTTTCTTGAACTTTTCATAAAGCCCCATGACTCATAAATGTCTTTTGAATACAAAACAATATTTGAATCTGGATATTCTGCAGCAAAAGGAGTTTCTTTTGGGTCAATGAATTTTAATGTATTCTTATTAACGGCAATAGCATCTAAATCAGAGAAATCCCAAATTCTATTTTCGCCAGATTCCCCAATATTTATTGGATTCTGAGGTAGTCTATTGTAGTGTTCAACAATCGTATCGCCAATAGAAAAAAAATGATGTTGCATTAAAGTTATTTGTGCTAATGAATTAGTAGCGAAGAAAAGCATGTTGATTAAAAAGAAATAGTAATTCATTTTTTAGATCTAAGGATTAAAGTTTAATAGATGTTACTTTAATTTAGGTGTTATTATTTTTTGAGTTAAAACCGTTTAAACAAATCAGTCTAACAACCCAGCTTTTGTCATTTCACTTTTTTGTAGGCTTTCTAACGATTGTAATGAAAAATTGATATATTCTATTTGCTTAGATTTTTCAGGATCATATGACCCTCTTACTCCTAAATGTCCTCCTAAGCTTTTGTATCCAAAATAAGGTTCAGACTCTACTTTTGTATATACAATAACATCATCTGAAGGAATACATTCATTTTGATAAATATGTATTCGATGATAGTCCAAATCATCGCGAGTTAAGCTCGACAAGTCTAAAAAATCATATATTTCTGTAGATAGCTTGTAAGGGATTTCTCTAAACATTATTATCTTAAAAGGGGTATCTGGGTCAGGGTAGTACCTGATTGGTTTTAAATCTATATTAAATTCAGTTAACAAATATTGCTTGGTATTTTTGTATTTCAAAAAATAAGAATCAATCTTAAGTGTATCATAAGATAAACGAATTTCTTCAGAAGTTTTTATAAGTGAATCTTCGTGTTTTTCTTTTAATACTTTAAATTCTCTTTCATTAATTTCTTTTAGCTTTTGTACATTAATCTCATTGTTTTCAAGCTCTTTAGAAATTATTAAACTACCATATTTTTCAATTTCAGTATAATCAAAAATTCTTAAGCTAACTTTATTTTCGAACTTGTCTTTTTTTCCATTGAATGGATCGTAATCAGTGAATGTTCTTTCATAAAACCTAATTTCACCTTTTGGATATTTGTAGGTTATAGTTTTTGAGATATTATCTGCTTTTCCGAAAAGCGAAATTATTTTTCCGATTGAATCATTTAAGTAAAACTTTTCATCATTGTAACTAAACTCACATTTGTTGAAAGCAAAACGATGTTTTTGATTACTAAATTGAGTTGTTAAATCATCAAAATTAGAATTTCGAGTATTAGGTTTTAAATCAAAATCTTTAATGTAATCATCGATAGTTTTGTTTTTAATCTTAGCTATTGATTTCATTTTTATCTCAACCTTCTTTTTTTCAATTTCTTCAGGAGAGTCAGGAAATATAAGAGGGTAAAAAATAATTATGAACAGAATAATCAATAATGTAACAATACTCAAGCAGCCTGCTAATACGAATTTTAAAGCTTTTTTCATTCAGTCTATTTAAAATAACAATGCTATTTAATGTAATTTATATTAGTGCTCTTCATTTGGTTTTATTATAATTCTTGATTATTATAGTCCCTTTTTGTGTAACCGTCAAATACATAGTCTTTTATATTTGAAGTTTGAATTGTTACCCAATTTCCAGGTATTTTAAAACCATTTTCAACAATAGTATCTCTTTTATTGATAAGATCTTCTTCAACTTCGAATTGATGGTTGTAGTTTAATTTACCAATAGAATCAGAGGTGAAAGAAGGAGTTTTTTGTATAGCAATACCATTCCAAACTTTTACGGTATATTTTCGTTGTGAAAAACAATTTATACAGAAAAGAGAACAAGTAATAACGATTGTTTCAAAAATGTAATTTTTCATAATTTAATTACATCATACCGGTTGATTAAGCTAATTCATAATCAGTTAAAGCATTAGTTTTCTGATCGTGATATTCGATGATACGATTTGTAGTTGATCGTCCATGCTTGAAAATTAATTTGCAACTAGAAAAATTTTTGGATTTCGAATTATATTCTTCGATCCATTTTGTAATCCTTTTTTCTTGAATAGGATCTTTTTTAGGAAAAATAATACGAATACCTTTTACGTCTATTCGAAAAGGTTTTGGGGTTAACCTTGCTCTGTAGCAATTTTGTTTCTTACATAGTCTTTTGTATAAATAATCAGCGCTAAAAGCTCTCATCATTTTATCTGATTCATTACTCTTAGGATTAAAATCTTTATGAACTACCATTACCCTAAAACCTTTAAATGTTTCATAAACTCTAAAGCCCAAATGAGAGTAATCTTTTCTTTGAGTTTTCTTCTTTATTCTTTTTAAGGTAGATTCCTTAGGGGTTAATCCTCTAAAAATATCGAAAAGTCCTCTGTAACAATTATCAACATCAATAAACATCGTTTTTTTACAATTTAAGATTTCAGCCCCATAACGATTTCGAGTTACAATATTTTCCGAATCTATTTCATGCAAAATTTCTTCTTTGATGTCAGCCTCATAATCTTCATCATCAGGAGATATTTCTTGATTCATTATCTTTTGAACTCTATCTAGTTTTCGTTTCGCATCTTTTTTTGCATCATCTTCAGAAAAATTAGACCCTCCATAAGTAGTAAAAATATGCTCGTTATTTGGAGTTAAATCGCTATTGAATCTAAATATTGAATGATTTCCATTTATATTTAATTGTTGGCTATAGGCTACCCAATATTTGAAAATTCTCATTTGAAATTAATTTTATGTATTACTTACTAGATAAAGAAGGGTGTACTAACG
This sequence comes from uncultured Aquimarina sp., assembly GCA_947493035.1. GTDB lineage: Bacteria > Bacteroidota > Bacteroidia > Flavobacteriales > Flavobacteriaceae > Aquimarina. The sequence continues at coordinate 368,260 of CANLOW010000002.1, read as the reverse complement.
TTAAATATAAAGATAATTATTTAAGTAATTTTAAATTTGAGCATTAAACTATATTTCACAAGCTTTACTTATAGAATTTATAGTTAAATAAAAATATTTTTAAATAGAGAAGGGTAGGAGAATGGATAAATCAAATAATGTTAAGAGATAAATTACTTCAATTAGTTCACATTTCCTGTAAGTGATTTTTTTACTAATCAGATTACAGTAATATTCTTTAAGAGGTAGTTAACTCTTCTTTTCTATGAATAAGAAGATAGAATAAGAATTTATTATAATTCTATTATTAGTGAATTATACAAGACGATATAAAAACAAAGGAGAATGATAAAATCATTCTCCTTTGTTTTTAAAGTTATTTAATTTGTTGATTAAGATCTCTTTAATAGCAAACTCGCGTTCATCTAAACGAATTGATTTTTCAAAAGTTTTGTATAATTCAAGTTCTTGAATTTCTTCACGATGCAAAAATAGTACTTTAAAAAATATCTCAATTTCTTTGGCTGTCAACTGTTCTTTTTGTCCGTCATTTTTGTCAAACTTCTTTAACAAACTAGCTTCAAAAGCTTTTTGCCCCTTACTATTTTTACGTTCGAAAGTATTATCGATACCTTGTAGGTACTCAATTGAAACTTTAAAGAATTTCGCTATAGGTGCGAGTGTACTTTCTCTAGCGATTGTATCGCCTCTCAAAATACGACCGATAGTAGCTCTGTCACCCTTTGTTTTTGTTGCTAATCTACTGGCATTCAGCCCTCCAGATTCCATTAGTGCTTTTAATCTTTTACTTGTCTCTTCAGGATTCATTTTCTATAGAACCATTTATGTTAAAAAATGATCATCAAATTGATTCAAAAAAATGTTTCATTTTTGTTTCAAATTTGTATATTGCTCATATGCTCTTTAACAAACATACAATATTTATAATAGTAAAGGAAATCTTTAGTAAAGATTATAGTATGAAAATGGATGATTAAATAAAAGCCATTTTTATTGCTGATTTTAAAAAAAAAAGACATGATAATTACTCTTATCATAAGTACTAATAAAAAACTAATCAATGTCTAATAGTAGTAAACAAAGGAAGTATACACTTTTGGTAAATAAGTCCAATTTAGGTGGTAATTTAAGAAGAGGCTGTAATTCAGCAACTTCTTTTGTGAAGCAATCTAAAGCAGAAGCTTGTCTTGATAAAGTGGTAAGAGATACTTTAATCAAAGAAAATATATTGGTTAAATATATTAAGGTACCGATGCGAAATTTTGTAGATATCTAGCATGTCTTAAGCTATGACTATTCATTAAATGGATAGATATAATATATAATGCACTCCGTTTATCGTTAATATGTGCATAATAACTGGAAATTGTCTTTAGTTACAGGGTATTTTCTTTTTTTTTTGAAGTATTTTATCTTAGTACTTATAAACATTTTATACTTTTTAAATCTTCTAAATATATGTTTTTCTTATTGTTATAGAAATGCTAAATTGTGTATAATACACTGATTTTTAAAGTTTTGTGATTTTAGTTTAAAGGTTTGATGTGGTTAGTTTTGTAATCATCAAATAAAAAAACCAAACCCATGAAAACTTTAAAAACTTTAGTATTCGGATCATTATTGTTAATTTTAGCAGCTAGTTGTTCTCCAGACACAGCAGACGTTAGTCCAGAGAATGATAACATAAGCGAAGCGGATACTTTTTCTCCTTATTACGATAGTAGAAATGGAAGAAGACGTCATCCAGATTCATAATTTGATTTTAAAATAAATTGTTTGAAAATAAATTTAGTCCTAATGTTAGAAAGGTGATATCCTTAGTGGTAATCCTAATAACACCATATTTATTTGCTCATAGATTTTTTGACTACTCAGATCTTAATAAATTTATGGGATTTGCTAATAAGAGCGATTTCTTTTATTTTTCATCACATACTATAATACCGTTTATTATATGCATTAGCGTATATTTTAATGCTTATAAAATATCATATGTACCGTTGTCATTTATATATTTAGTTGACTTAATATGGATTTTGGGAGCGAATAATATAAAGCACTATTCTTATTTGAATTTTTTCTATGCGATTTTGATTACACTCGGATTAGTTTTAGTTTATAAGGCATTATCCTATGTTAAAATTTTTCAGAATAAAATTGATCTTGAAGCTCAAGAAAAGCTAGATTTAATTCAAAAAGAATTAGATCGACTAGAAGCAGAGGAAAGTGATGAATAGCCTCTATAAATAATAACATCACATACTAAAAAAGTGACCCATATACTTGAGGTCGCTTTTTTAGTATGTGGTTGTGAGAAGTCTATTTATAAAGGAAATCTTATTTCCTCTTAAAATGGAAGCTTAGAAAGGAAATCAATGAAAGGAATAAATGTAAAATAATCAACCAACGTTAATGAAGCTTGTGCGTTAATCTACTCACTAGTAATAAGTACTCCAAATTTGTCATACCTGGCTTGACCAGATATCTCACCTAGTACGTCTTTAAATATTGTACTAATACTTAATGGAATCCCTTTTCAAGAAAGCAATGACTTTATTACACTAAAACAAAAAAGGCAACAATCTTTAGATTGTTGCCTTTCAATATATTTTAAAGAATTACTATTCCTATAAGTGAATCACTTCATCATAAGCATCAGCAACAGCTTCCATAACAGCTTCACTCATCGTTGGGTGAGGATGAATAGCTTTTAAGATTTCATGTCCAGTAGTTTCTAATTTACGGGCAACAACCGCTTCTGCGATCATATCAGTAACACCAGCACCGATCATGTGACATCCTAACCACTCTCCATACTTAGCATCGAAAATTACTTTTACAAAACCATCAGGAGTTCCACCTGCTTGTGCTTTTCCAGAAGCAGTAAAAGGAAATTTACCAATCTTAAGATCGTATCCTTGTTCTTTAGCTTTAGCTTCAGTTAAACCAACACTTGCAATTTCTGGAGTTGCATATGTACATCCAGGGATGTTACCATAATCAACAGCTTCTGTATGCGCACCTGCAATTTTTTCAACACAAGTAATTCCTTCAGCAGAAGCCACGTGTGCTAAAGCAGGACCAGGGACCACATCACCAATAGCGTAAATACCTGGGATATTTGTTTGATACCATTCGTTAACTAATATTTTATCTCTATCAGTCGCAATACCTAAATCTTCAAGTCCTATATTTTCAATATTTGTCTTGATTCCTACAGCAGACAATACGATATCAGCTTTTAATGTTTCGGTACCTTTAGCTGTTTTTACAGTAGCAACAACACCTTCACCTGAAGTATCTAAACTTTCTACAGCTGAATTTGTCATTACTTTAATTCCTGACTTTTTGAAGCTTTTTTCAAATTGCTTAGAGATATCAATATCTTCTACAGGTACTAAGTTCGATTGGAATTCTACAATCGTTACTTCAGTCCCCATAGAGTTATAGAAATGAGCAAATTCAACCCCAATAGCACCTGATCCAACAACGATCATACTTTTTGGTTGCTCTTTTAATGTCATTGCTTGTCGGTAACCAATTACCTTTTCACCGTCTTGTGGTAGATTAGGTAATTCTCTTGAGCGAGCTCCTGTTGCAATGATGATATTTTTTGCAGTATAATCTGTAGCTTTTCCTGCTTCGTCAGTTACAGTTAAAACACCAGCAGCTTTTAATTTTCCAAAACCATTGATCACATCAATTTTGTTTTTCTTCATCAAAAACTGAACACCTTTACTCATTGTTCCAGCCACACCTCGGCTACGTTTTACAACAGCACCGAAGTCTTTATCGAATTCGTTAACCGTAAGACCGTAGTCACTTGCATGTTTTAAATAATCGAATACTTGGGCACTTTTTAATAATGCTTTTGTAGGAATACATCCCCAATTTAAACAAACTCCACCAAGGTTTTCTTTTTCTACAACAGCAGTTTTTAACCCTAATTGAGAAGCTCTTATGGCAGTTACATAACCCCCAGGACCACTTCCTAATACAATTACATCATATGCGCTCATATATTGAATATTTATTTAGTTTGATGCACGAAAATACGTATAATATTGCGATTTTTAAAAGACTTCTATAGTATTCAAATTGGTATAAATATGTTAATATTTAATGTTTGTTATTGACTTTTTTGAAAAGGAGAATTATTCTTATGAGGTTCATGGATTATTAAATAAATACTTAAGTATTTCGTAAAAACACAAACGGCTTTTCCGAAAATTAGGAAAAGCCGTTTATTATTTATTTTATTGAAAATTTAATCAACAAAAATGGCATCTTTAATAATGTCTTCGTAGTCATATATTACAGAAGTTCCGTTTAAATTTTTCGCATTTGTATTTAATTCATTTGCGAAAGCTGAAGGAATAACAGCGATTCTAAATATAACATCTTCTTTAAAACCAGGTGTCAAAGAATTGAAGTTGTTAGCTTCAAGAACAATTTCAATATCTTTTATTCCTGCATCTAGATCAATAATAAAATTAAAGTGATATTGTATTATTCCATTATTACCATCAGAGAAAATTCTAGGTAAGGGTTCCCATACATTAGCGTCGGCAGCGTCAGTTAATTCTTGATTTAAGATGTAAATTGCTATAACATCTGCAGGTTCAACAGCTACATTATTAGGGATTGATACTGAATGAATGGCAATATTATTATCTGTAGAAGTAAAGTTAACATTAGTTTCATCAAAAACTTGTGTAAAAACTTGTTCTTCATTTAAACCATCAAACCCCGGAGGTCCTTGTGGACCTTGTGGTCCTTCTGTTTCGCAGCTAGAAAATAAAAGTGCAGTAATAAGACTAAAAGTTAAAGCTAAATATTTCATAATGTTCATTTTTTAAAATTAATACTTAATGAATTGACACAATAGCGTTGTCCAGTTTCTGTAGGTCCATCATTAAATACATGTCCTAAGTGACCTCCACAGTTAGCGCAAAGAATCTCTGTGCGAATCATGCCATGACTACTATCTTTTATATATAGAACTTTTCCTTCTTCAGAGGCATCAAAACTTGGCCACCCACATCCGCTATCGAATTTAGAGGTACTCGTAAATAATGGTGTATTGCATCCTTTACAGTCGTAAATTCCTTCTTCATAGTGCTTATTAAGTGCTCCTGAAAAAGGTCTTTCAGTACCAGCTTCTCTTAAAATTCGATAAGCTTCAGGCCCTAATTGATCTAACCATTCTTGGTCAGTTTTTTCTATATTGAATTTCATAATCTATTTTAGTGTTAAGATAAAAGTATTAAGAATTTCAGAACTGTAATTAGAAACTTGACTGATACATTTCAAAACTCAAGTTTTTGATACAATTTATTATTTACTTTTCTCTTCAAATTGTAAAGAGGCACTATTAATACAATGTCTTTTGCCAGTAGGAGCAGGCCCATCGTTAAATACATGCCCTAAATGCCCTCCACAAGTACCACATAATAATTCAGTCCTAGCATATCCTAGTTTATAGTCAACATCATAAACAATATTGCCTTCAACACCTTTCCAAAAACTAGGCCAACCTGTGCCGCTATCAAATTTATGTTTGCTTTGATATAAAGGAGTAGCACATGCAGCACATAAAAAAGTACCTTCTCTTTTGTAACTATTATAAGTACCGGTAAATGGGCGTTCGGTACCAGCTTGTCTTAATATGTAAAATTGCATATCAGACAATTGCTTGCGCCATTCGGCTTCTGTTTTTTGTATTTTGAACGTATGTTTACTTTTAGTTCCTTCGCTACGAGTCTGCTGAGTTTTCTGCCCTTGACAAGCGACCATCATAAAGAGACTAAAAGCGGTAATAATAAATGTTTTCATAGTACCAATTTATTCAATAGGTCTCAAAAATTAACGACACTTACAATAATACAAGCATCTTTCGTGCCAATTATCTTTTTTATGAGTTAATAATCGATATTTAAGAAATGTTTTATGAAGATTATACGCAAAAATTAAAATTACCTTATTTTTGTTACAAGATTCATTATATTTTTAGTTAAATTATTGGATATAAGCCCATTAAAATAATCAGTGATGAAGTTTAAATATTTAATACGTACCCTTTTAGGAACAGCTTTATTGATGAGTTGTCATACAAACCCTTACACAGGTAAGAAAACAATAGCATTAGTGCCCAATTCGCAAATTTTTCCAATGGCTTTTCAGCAGTATGATAAGTTTCTAGGAGAAAATAATGTGATCAATGGAACATCAGATGCTCAAATGATTGAAAGAGTTGGAAGGAAAATTTCTAAAGCAGCTGAGCGTTGGGCCAATGCGATAGGACATCCTGAATATCTTAAAAATTACAAGTGGGAATACAAATTAGTGAATGATGAAACAGTAAATGCTTGGTGTATGCCAGGAGGTAAAATTGTTTTCTACACAGGTATTCTGCCAATTGCAGCTAATGAAAGAGGTGTAGCCGCGATTATGGGACATGAAGTAGCACATGCTTTATTAAATCATGGACAACAACGTATGAGTGCTGGACAGATTCAGCAAGTAGCAGGGGTTGTTGGTGCAGCTACTCTTGGACAAAAGAATCCTCAGTTATTTGCTGCTGCCTTTGGATATGGAAGTCAGTTAGGTGTAATGTTACCTTTTAGCAGAAAACACGAAACAGAGTCTGATAAAATGGGAATTGAATTAATGGCAATTGCAGGTTATGATCCTGCGGAAGCATCGTTATTATGGCAACGAATGAAGGCTAAATCAGGAGGGCAAGCACCACCAGAAATCATGTCGACTCACCCAAGTAATGATACTCGTATTGCTAACCTTAGAAATTGGGCTCCTGCCGCTAGGGAAAAGGCAAGGAAATTTGGAGTTACAAGTTTCCAATAAAAATAAAACATACCGTTATATAAACCTTGCTATATTTAGCAAGGTTTTTTTATACGATTTTATGAAGCAATTTGTTTTAGTTTTTAGTTTACTGTTAAGTTATATTTCTTTTAGTCAAAATGTTATTCATCAAAAAATAGTTGATGTACCAAGATTAGGAAATCAAGGTGTTTTTATGCTCGATTGGTATAAAACTAATGATGGCTTAAGATTATTTGTATATGGACATCAAGATGGAAGTTTGGTCGAAAAGACTAATGAAGAAATCGAAGAGATAAAGAAAGCTAATGCGGAGAAATTAGAAGGAAAGAAATTAGTAGGTAGGGTATTAACTTCGATTTTTAATTCAGAAAGTCTTCGAAGTGGTGATTTTGCACACAGAGCATTATTGTTAAATATAATAGATCTTGATGATGAACTGACTACAGCCGATTCTAAAACTTATTTAGTCGACCACTCTACGAATACAAACAAATCAATAAAATCTTATTTCAAACCCAAAGATGGGGGAATGGTAGATGTTGGTAATTTTTTTAATAAGGGTGTTGGTAAAGAAACCAGTTTTTCAATGTTAGATTTTGAAAAAAGATATCCTAAGATAAAAATGAATACCATAATACCTAGTGTTCATTTTGCAGATATTCGTAACAAATCGACATTCAGTATAGAAAAGTGTTTAAATGAATTCTATGTAAAAAATAAATATGATCCTACACAAAAAGGATTTGAAATGGAAACAGCTGACGAACAGCTATTTTGTTTCGAAAATATGTCAATATTTGATGGGTTAGAAATTCTTGAAGATTCATTTAACTATAATGATATAAATGATAATCAATTCTATGCATTTTTTAAAAATGAATCTAATTTTAATCAACTACAGCATATAGTTTTCAATAAAGAAGGCTCAGAAATAAAGACGACTACATTTGATTATACAGTTCCACAAAAATTTTATGGACATTTTTATATTCAAAATTTATTCAACGAAGACAATCAAAAAGAGATCAATTTTTTTGGATTCGATTACAAGAAAGACAAAAAGTTAAAAGGTGAGCAAACACTAATTTACAAAGCTTTCATTTCTAGTAAAGGGGAGATAGAAAAAGAAATTACCTTCAATTATGGGACATTAAAGAAGTTTAAAAGAGTTTTTAAGCCTGTTTATGTTTTTCAAAAAGAAAATTCTAGTAATCTTATAATCATCAACGCAAATACAAAAAATAGCTTGTTAGATGTTTTCGAATTGAGTGAAGATGGTACTATAACAACTATCAATCAACAGAAGCTTTACAGTTATTTTAATTTCGATGAGATAAAAGCTATTGTCAATAATTCTAATAATTATGAAAAAAAGGGGAGACTTAATAATTCTAATTATTTTATATATAATGCCGTTAAGAAGGAATATATAAATGATCTGAACTCTAGAGTAGGATTGCAAAATGAAGTCGAGATGTATAATGGATTTTATATTTTCTCGGTAAATCAATCTTTAGAACTGAATAAAAAACTAATTTCTTTACCACCTTCAAATGAACCTATTAAGTTTACATCTATAGAAAAGACAGAAGACTTAGATGTATATTATGTTAGGCAAGGGGTAAACTCATGGTTGTTAAAAATCAGCTCTGATTCTAAATACGAATTTGACCCTATAGATTTAGGTGATGCTTTAAAAGTATATGAACCTAAGACGCGATTTAGTTCCTACAGGAAAGGGCAGCAAATAATTGTAGATGAGGATAAAAAAATATTTTATGTAATTCACCAGTATTATAACAAAGAACTATTGATTTATAAATTATTAGAGAAAATTACTGTAAGTGTAATAAAGTATTAGAATTTCCTAAATTGGTTCATTATTGAAACACAGTATTTTTATACAAACTAACCGAGCTTTTTTAAAAAGCAAATTTTCCAGCCATATATGAATATCATAACCCCAGAAGCATTTCCGAAAAATCAACCTAGTGTTATGCGTGGTTGGGCATTTTATGATTGGGCAAATTCAGTATACTCACTCGTTATATCATCAACGATTTTCCCTATTTTTTGGAGTATTATATCTACTGCTAACGGTAGTGACAAGGTGCGTTTTTTAGGATTTTCGTTTAATAACGATTCTTTAATCACTTATGTTACTTCTTTAGGGTTTTTAGTAGTGGTTTTGATTGCTCCAATTTTATCAGGTATTGCAGATTATACGGGGAGTAAAAAACTATTCTTACGTTTCTTCTGCTACTTAGGGGCATTTAGTTGTATAGGGATGTATAGTTTCAATATGGATTATTTGTGGGTAGGCTTATTACTTTATTTTTTCGCTTTGATAGGGTTTTGGTGTAGTCTCGTTTTTTATAATTCATACTTGCCAGATATTGCTACTGTAGATCATCAAGATAAGTTAAGCGCTAGAGGTTTTTCTTATGGGTTCTTGGGCAGTACAATTCTTCTGATAATTAATTTAGCGATGGTAATGGGGCAAGTTAATGAAGACCCTGAAATTCAAAAAGAAATGAAATTACAGATGATGCAATATTCATTTGTTACTGTGGGACTTTGGTGGATTATTTTTGGATTCTTCTCCTCTAGAAAATTGCCAAATTTTAAAAACAATAAGAAAGTAAACAAAGAAGTACTTTGGAATGGATATCGAGAATTAAGAAATATCTGGAATCAATTAAAAAGTAATAAGGTATTAAAAAGGTACTTAGGTGCTTTTTTTACTTACAGCATGGCTGTTCAAACGATTATGATAATCGCTACTTATTTTGGTGTAGAGGAGATCGAATGGGGCGAAACTGATGCATCAACGGGTTTAATAGTTAGTATTTTACTGATCAATTTAATTGCAATCCCAGGTGCATTAGGAACTTCAAGGATTGCACGATCAATAGGTAATTTGAAAGCATTAGTTTTGGTAAATTCTGTTTGGCTAATAGTGTGTATTTATGCGTATACTATACATAAACCTATTGAGTTTTATATAACAGCTGCTTGTGTTGGTTTAGTGATGGGTGGGGTACAATCTTTATCTAGAAGTACGTATAGTAAATTGTTGCCACCGAATACTACAGATACTACTTCATTTTTTAGTTTTTATGATGTCACTGAAAAAATAGGTATTATAATAGGGACACTGTTGTATGGTGTTTTAGGTGATCTAACTGGAAGTCCTAGATATGCAATTATCTTTTTTGGGTTATTCTTTTTAGTGGGAATAATTTTGTTGTATCGACTGATAAAAACCGCTAGATTGCAATAAAAAATAGGATTTAATGTTGTTAAAAGGAAAGATGCTTTTTATGTTTCGATATGTTGTAGCAGTATTGTTGTTTTCATTATTCATTTCGTGTGAAGAAGAAACACCAACATCTGAATTTGTACCTGATTCTTTTTTGAGAAATACTAAAGATAAAATTATCGCTCAAGTAGATGGGGAGAATTTCTTTTTTGATATCAACCCAACAGCAGCTATAGCTAACGATCCATTGTTGGGAGGCAGTAGTTTGCAAATCCGCTTCAATTCGAGAGATAAAGGAGATATAGTATTAATCGTACCTTCTTTTATAGAAGAAGATAAAATATACACGATAAATGCTGAAATGCCAGAAAATCGATTTACTGCAGATTATGTAGATGCAAATGATAATAGATATAGGGCAGCTTTTAGTAGTTCGGGAAATATCATATCAAACGAAGGAACTTTAAATATTACAGTAGATGCCGCTAATAGAACAGTGACCGGAACTTTTAGTTTTTCGGCACTATTGGATACTTCTTCGGGAGGGGTTGTAAGAGAAGATATAGAGGTAACTGATGGTGTAATCAATGCAATCCCTTACTAATTAACTAGCATATATTAGTATTCTAAATAAGCCTAGAGTTTGTTGAAGCTCAATTATTACAATGAAATTTGTACTGCTGGCATACATTTTGGAATACATTAACAAAGAAAGTCTTGTAACTCTTTACTGCTAGTACTTTCAGAATTTTTATTTAAATTAAATGTAGATAAAGTCAAATCTTGGAACTTTTTTGTGCCAATTTGACATTGATATAGCGTATGGCAAAAACTAAATTATTAGGTCTAGACAACTTGTCACTTCAAGAAATGAATGAAGATGCGGAATTGATCCCTTTAATGACTCCTGAAGATGAGGAAGAGATAAGGCAAGAAGAGATTCCTGCGTCTTTACCCATACTTCCTTTACGTAATACAGTATTATTTCCAGGTGTAGTTATTCCAATTACAGCAGGAAGAGATAAGTCGATCAAACTTATAGATGATGCTAACAAAGGAGGAAAGGTGATAGGTGTAGTTTCTCAAATAGATGAGAATGTAGAAAACCCAACTTTCGAGGATATTCATAAAGTAGGAGTAGTAGCTCGTATCATTAAGGTATTAAAAATGCCTGATGGAAATGTAACCGTAATCATTCAAGGTAAAAAACGTTTTGCTATACAAAAGGGTATTACCGAAGAGCCTTATCTACAAGCAGAAGTTAGTGAAGTACAAGAAACACGCCCAGAAAAAGATAGTCAAGAGTTTTCTACGATTATAGAATCTATCAAAGATTTATCATTACAAATTATAAAGGAAAGTCCGAACATTCCTTCGGAAGCTTCTTTTGCTATAAAAAACATTGAGAGTAATTCGTTTCTAGTAAACTTTGTTTCATCTAATATGAATCTGAGTCTTACGGAAAAACAAGATTTGCTTGAAATTAATGATTTGCAAGATCGTGCCTTAGAAACGTTAAGGTTCATGAACCTTGAGTACCAGAAATTGGAGTTGAAAAACGATATCCAAAATAAGGTGCAGAGTGACATGAATCAACAACAGCGCGAGTATTTTTTACATCAGCAGATAAAGACGATTCAAGAGGAATTAGGTGGGATTTCTCATGAAGATGAGTTAGAAGAAATGCGCCTAAAGGGGAAAAAGAAATCGTGGAATAAAGATATCAAAAAGCATTTTGAAAAAGAATTAAGTAAGATGCAACGTATGAATCCTCAAGTGCCTGAGTATTCAATACAACGTAATTATTTAGAACTTTTTTTAGAGCTGCCTTGGGATGAATATAGCAAGGATAATTTTGATCTAAAAAGAGCGCAAAAAGTTTTAGATAAGCATCATTACGGATTAGAAGACGTTAAGAAACGTATTATCGAATATTTAGCCGTATTGAAGCTGCGTAATGATATGAAATCTCCGATTTTATGTTTGTATGGACCTCCAGGGGTAGGGAAAACCTCTCTAGGGAAGTCTGTAGCAGAAGCATTAGGTAGAGAATACGTACGTGTTTCTTTAGGAGGATTGAGAGATGAAGCAGAGATTAGAGGGCATAGAAAAACCTATATAGGTGCGATGCCAGGACGTATTATTCAAAGTTTGAAAAAAGCAGGAACGAGCAATCCCGTTTTTGTATTAGACGAAATCGATAAATTAACCTCAGGTCATAATGGAGATCCTTCTTCTGCTTTATTAGAAGTATTGGACCCAGAGCAAAATAGTGAGTTTTATGACAACTTTTTAGAGCTAGGTTTTGACCTGTCTAAAGTAATGTTTATCGCGACTTCCAATAATATGGGAGCTATACAACCAGCACTTCGCGATCGTATGGAAGTGATTAATGTTTCTGGGTATACGATTGAAGAAAAAGTAGAAATAGCCAAAAAGCACCTTTTGCCAAAGCAATTGAAGGAGCATGGAGTAACTCAAGATCAATTGAAGTTAGCCAAGCCTGTCATTGAAAAAATTGTAGAAGGATATACTAGAGAATCTGGTGTTCGTGGTCTAGAAAAGCAAATCGCTAAAGTGGTTCGTTTTGCTGCGAAAAGTATAGCCATGGAGGATGAGTATAATGTAAATATTTCGAAAGATGTATTAGAAGAAATTCTAGGTCCTGCACGATTATTGCGCGATAAATACGAAAATAATGATGTAGCCGGTGTGGTAACTGGTCTAGCATGGACAAGCGTTGGAGGTGATATTTTATTTATTGAATCTATTTTGTCTAAAGGGAAAGGACAACTTAGTATTACCGGGAATCTTGGTAAGGTGATGAAAGAATCTTCAACCATTGCTTTGGAATATATAAAAGCCAATGCTGAATTGTTAGATTTAGATCCAGAAGTATTTTCTAAATATAATGTACATATTCACGTACCTGAAGGAGCTACACCGAAAGATGGACCAAGTGCAGGTATCACGATGCTTACGTCTTTAGTTTCTTTATTTACGCAACGTAAAGTAAAAAAGAGCTTAGCGATGACGGGCGAGATTACGCTACGTGGAAAAGTATTACCTGTAGGTGGAATTAAAGAAAAGATTTTGGCTGCTAAACGTGCTAAAATCAAAGAAATTATTCTTTGTGAAGATAACCGAAAGGATATTTTAGAAATTAAAGAAGATTACTTAAAAGGACTTACATTCCATTATGTTTCTGAAATGAGTGAAGTGCTAGAAATAGCCATCACAAAGCAGAAAGTTAAAAATGCTAAAAAATTATAGTAATATAATTTAAAGAGGCTGCCTAAAAATGATATTTCAAACGATTGTACTTTTTCATCGTTTGGTTTACGCTACTTTTAGGCAGCTTTTTTATGTGATAATATTTTGTGCGAATCTTATAATCTATTTACCATTTAAACTAGGATCATACTCGTATTTATCCCCGTTTATATAATTTCTAACTTTTTGATATTCTTTATTGACTTTATTTCCATGTTCTAAGGATAGGTTGCATTCGAAACGAACAAAGTGATAGTTCGGGTAAAACTCGTGGCTAATTCCCCATTGTACTCCTTGACCTTCTTTGATGTCTATATCTGTAAAGTTACCCGCTCGATAACAACCACCACCTTTAGGAACAGTCATACCTTGAATAACAGGGTGAAAGTTGATTCCATCTTCAGAGAATAAAATACTATTTCTTTCAGGCCCTTCAGGTAACGTAGCACATACACCATTTCTATAAGGCCAAACCATACCACCGTGACCTCCCATTAACACAGGATTAAATTTTGATTTGATATAAGGCCCCTCAGGATTATCAGCAATTGCAACACCAGTAGCCAAAGGCATGTCTGCATGTTCTTTATTAAATTCTCCAGGGGTAATATTAGTTTTCCAAGGTAATCGCCCATCGCTTTTATAATACAGGTAGTATTTACCTCCTTTTACGAAAAAAGTCGGTTCATGTATAACTTCTCCATCCCAAGCTTTTTGATTTCCTGGTTTTAAGATAGGTTCACCTAGTGCTTTCCATGGCCCGTTGGGTGAATCTGATACAGACATTCCGATTACATTAGGTACAAAATCTCCAGCGGTCTTAAATGTTTTTGCCCAACGAGCATCTTTCAAGCTTCCCGCAGCTTGATACGCCATGTAATATTTTCCATTACTCACCAAAATCTCAGGGTTAAATACACTACGGTGATCGTAATTTCCTTTTTTTCCTCTTTGTATAGCGATACCTTGTTCTTCCCATTTGTAACCATCAGTAGAGGTAGCGTACCAAACTTCACATAAATCCCAGTGAAAAGCTCTTTTGGTATCAGTAGCATCATTTGGACCAACAACTTCAGCATTTGCCATTGGTTTAGAATACCACATATAGTATAAACTGTCTACTTTTATAATACTTGAGGGGTAATAGCGTTCGACTCCTTTATCGAAATCAAATCCTTCAATTTGAACGATCTTAAATTGAGTATTGAATTCATTGTGCTTTTCGTATCTTATTTTACCTTCTCGAAAACGCTTGTATGAAGCACTTTCATTGGTTTCTACATATTCTTGTTTCTTTTGTTTACAGGATACAAAGCTTAAGATAAAAAGCATTGAAATAGTAAGAAACAGTTTATTGCGCTTAGTTTTCATAATAGTTGATATAGAGAAATATTCAAGTAAGTTTTTTACTATTGAATATTTGTTGGTATTGTTTCTAAAAATATTAAATGATTTTAATTAAGGTGTTTAAAAATAACGATTGAAAAAAAATGAACAATATTGGTGTTATTCAATACGTAAAATGATTTTTAGTTAAAATAAAAGACATTTTTTAAAATAGAGCTTTAATAATTACTATGATTTCATTCTATATTAGCTAAAAATCAACATGTCTATGCTTTTAGCTCTTTTTCTTTTGGTTGCTATAGTTGTTCTTTTTTTTGGTATTTCGAAAAAGGTGTCAAAAAAAGAGATAGAACCTTTGCCTACTCATGCACATCAATTTTTTTTAAAGGAAGTATTTTTCTATAAAAATTTAGAGGCAATGCAACAACAACGATTTAGGGATCGTGTCGAGTTACTTTTAAACGAAATTTATATTGATGCTGTAGGCTTCGAATTAGAGGACAGTGATCGTTTACTAGTCGGTGCGAGTGGAGTGATTCCTGTTTTTTGCTTTAATACTTGGTATTACCCAAACCTTAGTACCGTTATTTTATATCCAGATCATTTTAATGAGTATTTAGAATATGAAGGAGAGAATCGAAATATAGCAGGAATGGTAGGGACTGGGCGGTATGAAAATCAAATGATTTTATCTCGAAAGGCATTACATCATGGGTTTAATAATAAAACGGATAAAGGGAATACTGCAATTCATGAATTTGTACATCTCATAGATAAGATGGATGGAGAAGTTGATGGGATTCCCAAATTATTATTGGAAAATCATAGTTATACTATTCCTTGGTTGGATATGATTTATGAGAAGATGGAAGCAATTAATAGTGATGATTCAGATATTAGAGCATACGGTGGTACTAGTAAAATAGAATTTTTTGCTGTAGCATCTGAGTATTTTTTTGAAAGGCCGAAACTCTTAAGAAGAAAACACCCCGAATTGTATGATATGATGCAAGAATGTTTTTGTGGCCCTAAGGCAAAAGCTTCTTGATAAATTATTTTAATGTATTTATATGATCTGTAGTAAGAAATAGCGAAAAAGTATTTTTTTATTGGATTAACTGGAAAAGTTATAAACAATCAAAGTTACTGTTGAAGTTAATCAAAAAAATATCGGGGGGCATGACCCCCGATATTTTAAACTTTACACATTTTGTTAGGCACTGCCCTTGTTATTTTAAAATTCATGTGATTGGTGTACAGCTTCTATATTCATAATTAATAGAGAATGAGAAATAATTAAATTGACACTAACTTTAGTTGAAAGAAAATAAAGTGAGTAGTAAATGTTAATTTACAAAAACTAAATATTCTTTAAGATGTGTATTCCGTAGATGTCATTAAAGGCTTTGTTTACAACTTCAAATTTAGCCTTGGGTATCTCTAAGACTAAAGTACAATCTTCAAGAAGGTCTTGCTGAGATATAGTCAGTTGATGTTGTTTTATAATACGTTGGGCGTTATTCATAAGGTCGTATCCAAAACGAAGTTTTAAATACAAACAAAGATCTTTGGTGATGATTTTAGCCTCTTCAAGTGATAAGTGAGCAGATTCACCATATGCACTAATTAATCCCCCTACACCAAGTTTTACTCCACCAAAATAGCGTACACTAACAACAAGTACGTTGGTGATGTTTCTAGAAATGATTTGTCTTAGAATTGGTTGTCCTGCAGTATTGCTCGGTTCTCCATCATCATTAGCTCTAGTGCGTACTTCTTCGGTTCCTAAAGACCAAGCATAACACCAATGTCTAGCTTTGGGATGTTGCTTTTTTATATTTACAAGCAGCTCTTTAATTTGGTCTTCGTTAGTCACGGGATAGGCATATCCAAAAAACTTACTTCCTTTTACTTTGTAAAGAGATTCAGGTGTTTTAGTAGTAATAGTATTGTATTGATCAGCCATAAATTAAATAGAGGCAAGGCTAACGAGTATGATTCCTAAAATCGCAAGAATAATACCTAGGTTATTTTTTCGAGTAAGTCGTTCTTTAAAAAATAATATACCTATAAATGTAGAAAGTAATAGTATGCTAACATTATTAACGGTAAACAACGTCGAGCTATCTAGTTTTGGGTAGCTTAAAGCTTTTATTAAATAGACAATAGAGAAATAATTAGCAATCCCTAATATAATACCAGCAATGATGTTTTTACCCTCAAGATTCAACTTTTTACGAAGCGCTAGATAAATAAAGGCTATTATACCGATAAAGGCAGCAGCACCAAAAAGTGTAGCAGAAAATATGGGGAAATCAGCTTCGGCTACAAAGGCAGTTTGTAAATATTTTAAGGAAGTATCGATAACACCACTACCTACGAAGACTAATAAAGGGAATAGTAAACTTCCTTTGGTATTGTTACTAGAGGGTTTAGATGTTACTAAGTATACAGCTACTAGAGCAAGTAAGATTCCTAAAGACTTTAGTATACTTAGTGTTTCGTGGTAAACGAATATTCCAAAAATTATAGGAATAATAAGACTCATTTTACTAGCTACAGCAACAACAGATAAACCATTTCGCTGTGTGGTAATGGCCATGAAGTTGAAAACACTAATAAAAATGATACCCAAAACGAAAGTAAAAGGAAACCAATCAAAAGCAACTAATTGTGATATTTCGATACTTTTAGGGTAAGCAATGATACCACAAATACAAGCCACTATGTAGTTACACACAATGGCTTGAAAACTATTTATTTTAAATTTGTCAAAGAGTTTAAAAATGACAAATAGTAAACTTGATATACAAACGCTTAGAAAAATGCTAATCAAAATAAGTCACTTTTCTTAGAGAACAATTCGGTTACATCGTCAGTTCCTGGTATTAGATGCCACGTTTTAATACCAATTGCATTAGCTGCATCGATATTTTCTTTAGTATCATCGATAAATAAAGTTTCTTCGGCTACTAATTCATTTTTATCCAATACGAATTCGAAAATTTCTTTATTGGGTTTGCGCATTCCAATTTCATGAGATAGATAAAATTGTTCGAATTCAGCTCGGAAAGCATCAAAGTGTGGTGTTTTGTTAGCAATATCAATGATGTGTAAATCATTGGTATTGCTTAATAAGAATAAACGATATTTATTAGAAGCTACAATTTCTTTAAAAAATTCAAATCTGCGTACAGGGTACTCTAGCAAAATACTATTCCAAGCATCTAAGATTTCTTGATAACTAGCTGATGGAGCCAAATCCTTTAAGGAAAATACAAATTGTGTAGTAGTCATTTGACCTACTTCATAGATTTTGTTTAAAGTATCAATTTGTTCGGCAGTTATTGAAGGGTTCAATTTTTGAAAACTTGCTAACGTTGCCTTTTTATCTAAATCGATGAAAATGTCACCAAAATCGAAAACAATATTTTTAATCATTTCTAAATAGGTATAATGTGTTGTTTTTTATTTGTTTATGGTTAGATAGGGGTGTTGGTAATATAGGGGCAAAGATACCATCTTTTATATAAACATTGTCAGATTTGTAAACATGAGCTTCATCCCATAGGTTCTTTTTTATAAAATATTCTAAGGTTTGTTTGCCCCCTTCTATGATAAGAGATTGCATTCCAATACTGTATAGATAATCGCAGATTTGGGTTAATAAATCATTATCATTTTTTATTAGTACAAAAGTGATATTCGAGGTGTTTTCTGTAGCTGTATTGGTGAAAACGATTGTTTTTAATTGATCAGTAAATACAGTACTATCAATAGAGATTTTACGATTACGGTCAATAATTATTCTTAAAGGATTGTTGCCAAACCACTCGCGTGTGGTCAATGAAGGATTATCTTTGATAACAGTATTAGTACCGACTAAAATGGCTTGTTCTTTACTGCGTTGTTGATGTACTGATTGTTTAGAGTATGTGTTAGAAATCCAAACTGGAGTTCGGTCCTCTTGAATATTAGGGGCTAAATAACCATCCGTGCTTTGAGCCCATTTTAAAATAATATAAGGCCTTTTTTTAGTGTGAAATGTAAAGAAGCGTTTGTTTAATTGATAACATTTATCTTCTAAGACACCTACAGTGACCTTGCAGCCAGCCTTTTTTAATTTTTTGATACCTCTTCCGGAAACTTCAGAGAAAGGGTCTTTTATTCCAATAACTACCTCAGGTATTTTGTGTTTTATAATAAGATCGCTACAAGGAGGAGTCTTGCCAAAATGGCTACAAGGTTCTAAACTAACATATATTGTAGAATAAGGTAAAAGAGTTTTGTCTTTTACGCTATTAATCGCATTAACCTCGGCATGTGCTTCCCCTGCTTTTTGGTGCCAACCTTCTCCGATGATCTTGCCTTGATGTACAATAACACTACCTACCATAGGGTTTGGGTAAACTCGACCATTACCATTGTATGCCAGCTGTATACAGCGGCTGATGTATTTTTCGTGAAGCATAACTTCTTGTTTAAAAAGAAACAGTGTTGGTTTGATCTAAATTGTAAGTATAATTAAAAGGGCCTTTAGAAAACTTAATATCCCCTTTTAATGTCAATTGAAATTCTTTTTTAAGAAGAAGATTCAGAATATTTCCACCTAACACTTTCGAATTGTTTTTTATCTGTTTCATCAAATCAAAAGTAGCTGTTAAAGGTATTGCAAAAGTATCTTTAGCAGGAACTATAAATTCTTTGGTGTTGACTTTTCCGATTTTTACATCATTTAGATATACATCTATGTTTTCAGTGACTAATTTTCCTCCAAAGTCATTACGGTTTTTAAAATATACATCGGCACTAATGGTGACATCTCCGCTTTTGTAGTTTTCTACCTTTATTTTTTCAGCTTTTATAAATTCAGGCTTCTCTTTGTATTTACATTGAATACACAATATTGCGATAGCCAAAAGGGTTACGAGTTTTTGAAACATGAATACCATTGTTTTTATTCAAAATTAACCCTTATATCCCTATTTTTGAATTAAATTTTATAGGTCTTGTTGTTAAGTAATATCAAAAATGAATTTCTAAAAGTATTAAAGCCGCTCTATGGTGTAGAAGAGGCATTAAGTTTATTTTACTACAGCACAGAAGAATTATTAGGGCTAACTAAAATAGATTTAGCTTTAAATCCTAATTACCATCTGTCAGGTACGGAAATGACATTGTTGAATTCATACAAGGAAAGGTTAGAAAATTGGGAGCCAATCCAATACATCATAGGGAAAACTGAGTTTTATGGTTTAAATTATAAAGTAACCTCAGATACCTTAATTCCTAGACCAGAAACAGAAGCTTTAGTCGACTGGATTGTAGAAGACCTTCAAGGTAAACAAATTAAGATATTAGATATAGGTACTGGTAGTGGTTGTATAGCAATTTCACTAGCAAAACACTTGCCAAGTGCTACTGTATTTGCAATGGATATTTCTAAAGATGCATTAGAAGTCGCAAAATACAATGCAACTTCAAACGGAGTTGATATTCATTTTATAGAGCAGGATGTATTAGCAAAAGAAGATTTTGAAGATTTTTTTGATGTAGTTGTTTCAAATCCTCCATATGTTAGGAATGTAGAGAAACAAGAAATGCGCTCAAATGTATTAGATTATGAACCTGGTTTAGCTTTGTTTGTAGAAGATCATGATCCATTAATTTTTTACAAGAAAATAGCAGAACTGTGTGCTAGCTCTTCTCCTAAGCAATTGTATTTTGAAATTAATGAGTTTCTTGGTGTTGAGATGAAAGAAATGCTACAAGCACTAGGTGGACGATCAATAGAGATTCGTAGAGATTTTAGAGATAAAGAAAGAATGTTAAAAGTCAATTTTTAAGAGAATGTCAATAGAAAAAGAGATTAAAGACTTAAGAAGTCAATTGCATCAATACAATCACGAATATTATGTGTTGGATAATGCATCAATTTCTGATTATGAATTTGATATGCTTTTAAAAAAATTACAAGCTTTAGAGGATAAGCATCCAGAATATAGCGATGATAATTCACCAACTAAGCGTGTCGGTGGAGCTGTAACAAAAAAATTTGATACAGTAATGCACCAGCACCGAATGTATTCATTAGATAATTCATATTCTCAAGAAGACCTGCAAGCTTGGGAAAAACGTATTAAAAAAGTAATTGAAGAAGAAGCTATTGAATACACTTGTGAATTAAAATATGATGGAGCCTCCATTAGTCTTACCTATGAAAATGGTGTATTACTAAAAGCAGTAACAAGAGGAGATGGTTTTCAGGGAGATGATGTGACTGAAAATATAAAAACTATAAAGTCAGTTCCCCTTAGGCTAAAAGGTAATGATATCCCATCAAAGTTTGATATTAGAGGTGAAATTGTATTACCATTTGAAGGCTTTCATAAAATGAACGATGAGCGTATTGCTTTAGGAGAAGAGCCTTATGCAAATACTCGTAATACAGCTTCGGGAAGTTTAAAATTACAAGATAGCAGTGAAGTAGCCAAACGTCCCTTAGAGTGTTTGCTATATAGTTTGGTAGGAGATCAATTACCCATAGAAACACAATTTACAAGTTTAGGTAAAGCGAGAAGTTGGGGGTTCAAAGTACCCGAAATTGCTGTCAAAGTAGACTCGATAGAAGGGGTGCTAGATTTTGTAAATGTTTGGGATACGAAAAGACACCAGCTTCCTTACGAAACGGATGGTGTTGTAATAAAGGTAAATGACCTTAAGCAGCAAGAGTTACTAGGGCATACTGCTAAAGCTCCACGTTGGGCAATGGCTTACAAGTTTAAAGCAGAACAAGTTGTTACTACATTAGAAAGTGTCAGTTATCAAGTAGGTCGAACCGGTGCTATTACACCAGTAGCCAATTTAACAGCTGTTGAAATTGCAGGAACAACCGTAAAAAGAGCATCATTACACAATGCAGATCAGATAGCGAAGCTGGACGTTAGAGTAGGTGATCAGGTATATGTTGAAAAAGGAGGAGAGATCATACCAAAGATAGTAGGGGTTAATTTTGAAGAAAGAGATGTAAATAGCCAACCTTTAGCATATGCTGCCACATGTCCTGAATGTGATAGTGTCTTATTGAGAACCGATGGAGATGCAAAGCATTACTGCCCTAATGAACAAAGTTGCCCTCCGCAAGTAATAGGGAGAATAGAGCATTATATTTCTCGTAAAGCTATGGATATTGAAGGTTTAGGTGGAGAGACTGTCGCGTTACTTGTAAAAGAAGGCTTGATAAATGATTTTACGGATCTATATGATTTAGAGGTGTCGCAATTATTACCATTAGAACGTATGGCACAGAAAAGTGCTGAGAATTTAGTCAATGGTGTTGCAGCATCAATACATATTCCTTTTGAAAAAGTATTATTTGCTTTAGGAATTAGATTTGTAGGAGAAACAGTAGCTAAAAAATTAGCTTTCCATTTTAAGGCAATAGAGGCTTTAAAAGAAGCTGATCAAGAAACATTAGAAGGTGTAGATGAAATAGGAACTAAAATTGCTCAGAGTGTAGTCGCATATTTTTCTGAAACATTGAATTGGAATCGTATAGAGAAATTAAAATTAAAAGGAGTTCAAATGGTAATTGATGAATCGCAGTTACCTAAAGTATCTTCAAGTATTTTGGATGGAAAAATAATTGTTGTATCTGGTGTCTTCGAAAAAATATCTCGTAACGATCTTAAAAAAATGATAGAAGAAAACGGAGGAAAAGTAGGTAGTTCTATTTCTTCTAAAACTTCATTTATTGTTGCTGGAGATAAAATGGGGCCAAGTAAACTTGCTAAAGCTCAAAAGCTAGGAGTAGAGATTTGGGATGAAGAGCGTTTTTTGCTAGAATTAAATGATTCTTAAAAATTATTTCCAGATAAAATATTATATTTAAATAACCAAAATATAACTCATTGGAATTTAGTAAGTTATCTTCATTGTATTTTATTGTAAGTTTCTTAGGATTAGCTAGTTACTGGGGCGATAATATGATTTTATCTATAGTTTTTAGAACTTTAGGTTTAGGGGTCTTACTGTACCATTATTGGAAACATGTCAAGGAAGAAAATCATTTGCTATTTTATTTAAGTATTGCTTTTGTGGCAATAGGTGAGGCTTTAGTGATTTATGGATATCAAAATGAAGCAGTACAGGTTTATTTAATTATTTCATTTATAACTTATTACTGGCTAACCTTTTTTTTGTTAAGAGATACAGTTCGAGAAAGTACAATTAAATTCAGTCGTATCAATTGGACTGCTTTTATCTTATTTTTATTGTTAATAGGATATTTAGCATTCAATTTTATTAGTATGATGATTTCAGAAATGATGAATACACTGCCTTTTGTTTTGGGGTCGTTGATTTCTTTTGTTTCATTGTGTGTGTATTGTTTGATTATATATTTTAATAAGAAATCATTCAGAAATTTTTGGCTAGTACTTTTTGTAACTACGATAATATTAGCCCAATCAACCATTCCTCTAGAAGCCTTATACTTCAATTCTGTACACCTGAAAACATTAGGTTTTGTGGCTGAGATTTTAGGGCATTATTTTGTTTTTCAATATCTTGTAACCCCTGAAAATGAAATTGTTCTAGAACAGAATAATAATTATTTGTAGAAATACTAACTACTACTGAAATCTTATGAGTCGTATGCGCTCAAATTAGTACATTTGCATTCCTTATTTGTACATATGCTAAGAGGACTAAAAGATAAATCATTACAGAAAGCATTAGAGAGAGCTTTGTCAGAAAGACAAGCATACAACAAGCAAGTAAAGTTAAAAACTTTAGGTGTTTTGCTTGATGCTAGGCAAAGTGTTGATGTGATGTCAGTGATGAGATTAGCAGATCAATTAGGTGTTAAAGCATTAGATTTGGATGTGCTAGGGTTGAAAGAACCTAAAGACACAGCCAAGCAAAAAGCTTCTAATAATACTAATTATTTTGATGAAAAAATGATTAGTAGCTCTGGTAGTTTCAAATCAAATAGCATTGAAGATTTTGTTAATAAGCCTTTTGATGTATTGATTAGTTTTTATGCTGTTGAACAAAAAGGATTAGATTTAGTTGCTGCTAAATCTAATGCAAAATTTAAAGTAGGTTTTGCAAATGTAGATAATAGAATAAATGATTTGGTATTAGGGGTAGACCCTAATAATTCGGATCAATATATTTCCGAATTGAAAAAATACCTAAAAATCTTAGAGATAATATGAATACTCCTTTAATTGGAACAGGTACTGCTTTAGTAACTCCATTCTTAGAAAATGGTGCAGTAGATTATGATGGTTTAACAAATTTGTTAGAGTATTGTATAAAGGGTAAGGTAGAATATTTGGTAGTATTAGGGACTACTGGAGAATCAGTTACTTTATCTAAGGAAGAGAAAAAAGCAGTTATTGCTCACATTGTTAAAGTAAATAACAAACGTCTCCCTTTAGTATTAGGGGTAGGAGGTAATAATACTGTTGAGGTTGCTGAGGAAGCTTCAAAAGTAAGTGCAGAAGATTTTGCCGCTATTTTGTCTGTAGTGCCGATGTATAATAAGCCATCGCAAGAGGGTATATTTGAGCATTATTCAACGGTAGCGAAAGCAGCTTCATTGCCAGTTTTAATTTACAACGTACCAGGCCGTACAGGGGTAAATATGAATGCAGAGACTACTTTACGTTTAGCTGAGATTGATAACATCATAGGTGTAAAGGAGGCTACAGGAGATATTACTCAAGTGTTGAAAATATTGAAAGATGCACCGAAAGATTTTTTAGTAATATCTGGAGATGACATGTTAGCACTTCCATTAGTAACTGCAGGTGGTCAAGGTGTGATTACTGTAGTTGGACAAGGATACCCTACTGAATTTTCAGAGATGATCCGATTAGGCTTAGAAGGCAAAAATAAGGAGGCATATAACATTCATTATCGTTTAGTTGATGTTACAGAATATGCTTTCGATGAAGGTAATCCTGTAGGTATTAAAGCGATTTTAGCTGATAAAGGTGTTTGTAATGCAACAGTGCGTCTTCCGTTAGTAGAAGCTACTTCTGATTTAAAATCTAAGATTAAAGCATTTAATAAAGCGCTTTAATGAATAAAAGTATTAAAGATCCTGGTTTAGGAACGATTAGTAATGAAAGAGCTAAACGTTTTATTGATCCTAAAGGGAATTTTAATGTAAAACACCTTAATAAAAAGAAAAGTATTCAAGAGGCTTATGCATATATCATAAGCCTTTCTTGGTATTATGTCATAGGGATAATTATAGCTGCTTTTGCATGTATTAATGTAATTTTCGCTTTAATTTATACGTTACTTGGGGCAGAAGCTTTAGGTATTTCATCTGATGATATTTCATCTGTATTTTTTAACTCATTTTTCTTCTCTGTACAAACATTAACTACGCTTGGTTACGGGTATCTTTCGCCATTAAGTCTTACTGCTGGTATAGTTAGTAGTATAGAAGCTTTTTTGGGTTTGATCTTTTTTGCTTTTATTACAGGGGTTTTATTTGGGAAATTCTCTAAACCTCAAGCTAATATTCGTTTTAGTGATCACATGGTATTGTGTAAACATAATGGTCAACGTGCACTAATGTTTAAAGTAATGTCTTTACGGAAAAATATGTTGGTATTATCAAAAGTGAAGACTTCGTTATTACTAAGTACCCAAAATGAAGATGATAGTTTTACGAATCGTTTTTTCGATTTAAAATTAGAGCGTGATCAGATTACTTATTTTGCAACGACATGGACAGTAGTTCATATTTTAGATAGTGAAAGTCCTTTGAAAGACTTTACGGACGAAGAAATAAGTAAACTTCATGGAGAGTTTCTAATTTTGTTAAGTTACTATGATGAATCTTTTAATCAAGATATTCATAGGGCACATTCATATACTTTCGAAGATATTCTTGTCAATAAACGATTTTTAAGAGCTTTTGAGTATAATGAAAAAGGTCAAATGGAGCTAGATCACAATAAGCTAAATGTGTTTAAGAAGGAGTTGTGAAATATTGATTTTCATTTAATGTAACACATGTTAATATATCTAAGTCTTTATTGAGTATTATAAAATTTTTTTAACAAAACAGAATTAACTAATTTTGCAAAATGTTTTCAATGCAAATGAAAAAAGGAATACTACTAATTTCAATACTACTTTTTTGTGCCTCGTGTAGCGATTATCAACAATTACTGCGTAACGGGAATACTTCAGAGCAATTTAAAGCTGCTGAAAAGCTATACAAAGAAGGTAAATACAAAAAGGCTTTAGGGTTATATGAATTGGTGGTTCCTGCTTACAGAGGGAAGCCTCAGGCAGAGAGAGTAAGTTATTACGAAGCAAACTCCTATTATGCATTAGGAGATTTTTATATTTCGAGTTATAAATTTGATCGTTTTGCTAAGGCATATCCTAAGAGTGATAAAGTAGAAGAGGCACGCTTTAAAGCAGCAAGAAGTACAGCTGAATTAGCAAACCGCTCTAGTTTAGAACAAAAAGATACTTATACTGCTTTAGAGAAATTTCAGGCGTTTATAAATGATTATCCTAAGAGTATTTATTTAGCAAAATCAAATGAATACACACAAGATTTAAACGGACGACTTGAAAAAAAGTTTTATGATATCGCTAAGCGCTATCACCACAGAGAGTTATACAAACCGGCTATAGCAAGCTTCGATAATTATTTGTTAGATTATCCAGGTTCTAAATACATGGATGAAGCTTTGTATTACCGATTAGAGTCAGCTTATGAATTAGCTATCAATAGTTTTGATAACTTGATTCCTGAGCGCTTACAAGAAGCAACTGAGTTTTATGAGCTTTTTGAAAGTAGAATTCGTGACGAAAAATTAAAAGAAAAAGGAGCTAAAATTTTTAGCAACATTCAACAATACCAGAATAATATAAACTTGTAGCAGTTATGATAGATTTAAAAAACAGCAATGCACCTATAAGTACATCTACTATCGATAAAAACCTAGTAGATGCACCTACAGATAATATATACGAAGCAATTTCGATTATTTCTAAGCGTGCTACACAGATTAATACAGACATTAAAAAAGAATTGATCGAAAAATTAGATGAATTTGCTACATTTAACGACAGTTTAGAAGAAGTTTTCGAAAACAAAGAACAAATTGAAGTATCTAAGTTTTATGAAAAACTTCCTAAGCCTCATGCTTTGGCTGTAGAAGAGTGGTTAACTGAAAAGATTTACTACCGTAATACAAAGGAAGAGGAAGATAAAGAAAACATCTAAGGGAGACCATAATAAAGTACATGTCTATACTTTCAGAGAAAAAAGTACTCATCGGAGTAACTGCAGGAATTGCAGCCTATAAGGCTGCATTTTTGGTTCGTGCCTTTATCAAAAAAGGAGCACAAGTAAAAGTAGTAATGACAGAGGCAGCAAAAGATTTTGTAACCCCTCTAACATTATCTACACTTTCTAAAAATCCAGTACATTCTACATTTTATGAAAAAGATTCAGAAAATGAACTTTGGAATAATCATGTTGAATTAGGGCTTTGGGCTGATTATATGGTCATAGCACCAGCTACGGCTAATACATTATCTAAAATGGCTCATGGGAAAAGTGACAACTTACTATTGGCTACTTATCTTTCTGCTAAGTGTCCTGTGTATTTTGCTCCTGCGATGGATTTGGATATGTATATCCACCCTTCCACAACGGAAACATTCGATAAACTAGAACAATTTGGTAATATCATGATTCCTGCTACTTCTGGAGAATTGGCCAGTGGTCTAGTAGGAAAAGGCCGAATGGCAGAACCTGATGATATCGTCGATTTTTTAGAGAAGGACATTTTAGATAAACTTCCTTTAAAAGGGAAAAAAGTTGTCGTAACCGCTGGACCTACTTATGAATCTATCGACCCTGTACGTTTTATAGGAAATCATTCTACAGGAAGAATGGGAATTGAAATAGCTAACCATGCAGCTAATTTAGGGGCAGAAGTTACTTTGATTCTTGGGCCATCTAGTCTCAATCATTTTAATGATAGGGTAGAAGTAAAGCGTGTAACAGATGCGGCTTCAATGTTTGCTGCAGTAAAGGAGTTGTATGTAGATGTCGATGTTGCCATTGCATCAGCTGCTGTAGCTGATTACAAACCAAAAAATTACGCTGATCAAAAAATAAAAAAGAAAGAAGGTGATATGTTCATTGAGTTAGAGCGCACTACTGATATTCTTAAATGGATGGGAGATCACAAAAAACAACAATATTTAGTTGGTTTTGCTTTAGAAACACAAAATGAGGTAGAAAATGCTAAAGGCAAACTAAAGCGTAAAAACTTGGATTTAATTGTTTTAAATTCGTTGAATGATAAAGGTGCTGGTTTTAAAGGTAAAACAAATAAAGTAACCTTGATTAATCATAAAGATGAAATAAAAGCGTTTTCTTTAAAATCTAAAGCCGATGTGGCTAAAGATATTTTTAAAGAAATATTATCAAATGAAATGAGCCTTAAAGATGTTGTTTGTTAATCAAAATAGACTTAAGGGCATTACATCTGATTAATTTAAATAAGTAAAAACAGATGAAGATCATAATTGTTAGCATTTTTTGTATACTAAGTTTTTTTACAGCTTTCTCACAAGAATTTGTAGCGGAAGTAACTGTTAATGCAGAACAAACTGGACAACCAAATCGTCCAATTTTTAAGACACTAGAAAATGCTTTAGAAGATTTTATAAATGATACTAAATGGACTGATGCCGAGTATTTACCTCAAGAGCGTATCAATTGTAATTTTTTTATCAATTTAACAGGTTTTAGTGGAAACTCGTTTCAGGGGTCGTTACAAGTTCAGGCCTCTAGGCCTATATTTAAATCAGGATACAGCTCTACCATAGCTAATTTCAATGATAAAAATGTATCCTTTGAATATTTAGAATTTCAACCTTTAGTCTACAATGAGAATACTGATTCTGGAGATTTAGTGAATTTAGTAACATATTATCTATATACTATTTTAGGAATTGATGGAGATACATTTGAGAATTTGGGAGGTACAGATTTTCATCAAAAAGCAAAACAAATTGTTAATGTTGCTCAAGTAACAGGAGCTACAGGTTGGAGTGTTGCATCAGGTACTCAATCTCGTTTCAAATGGAATGATGATATTTTATCAGGTATATTTATTGAGTTTAGAGAATTGCTGTACAATTACCATTTCAAAGGGCTAGATGTGATGGAGAAAAATCAAAAAGAGGGTAAGAAAGCAATTATAGAAGCTTTAAGTGGTTTTGAATCACTCAATAAAAAACGTCCAAACTCTTTTGTTATGCGTTCTTTTTTTGATGCTAAAGCCATAGAAATATCTAGGATTCTATCCGGAGGCCCAAAAGTAAATATTGCTGAAACCGTAGAATTACTTCAAAATATAGCCCCTTCTTATAAACAAGATTGGGAGTCAATTACATTTTAGAATAGTTATCAGTAGAGAGTTGTCTGTTGTCAGTCCATAAAAAGATATATTATTTTTGGTTAAGTATTATTACTGACAACTCATACCATATAACTCAAAACTTACAAAAAATTGCTTCAGAAACTTACTATTCAGAATTTTGCACTTATTGAAAATTTAGAAGTGAATTTTGCTTCTGGTCTCAGTACGATTACTGGAGAAACAGGAGCAGGAAAATCATTGCTTCTTGGTGCATTAGGAATGATCTTAGGGAATCGTGCCGATGCTTCTATTATGAAGAATGCCGATAAGAAATGCGTGATTGAAGGTTCATTTGATATCACAGCTTATGATCTTAAGGAAATCTTTGAAGAAGAAGATTTGGATTATGAAGATGAAACTGTGATTAGAAGGGAATTGTTAGCAAGTGGTAAATCAAGAGCCTTTGTTAATGACACTCCTGTACGTCTTTCTAGTTTACAGCAGTTAGGAAAGCACCTAATTGATATTCACAGTCAGCACCAAACATTAGAGTTAGCAGAAAAAAAATTTCAATTCTATATTCTGGATAGTTTAGCAAGAACGCAACGCGAATTGTCTTCCTATCAAAGAGGTTCAAAACAATTGAAAGAAGCGCAGCATAAATTAGATGAGCTGGTACAGAATCAAAAACAATTTCAAGAAGCTTATCAATATAATAAGCATTTATTTACAGAATTAGAAGAAGCACAAGTTCAACCTGAAGAGCAAGAAGTATTAGAGGAGTTATTAGAGAAGCTTAATAATACAGAAGAAATACAGGAACGCCTAGGGTCATCTATTGCAGGAATAACTACTGAGAACTTTGGTGCTTATGATCAATTAAACGAAGCAAAACTTCAATTACAAAAAATTGCTTCGATTAGTGAAGATTATCAAACTATTTTCGATCGAGTAGAAAGTGTGTGTATCGAGTTGGATGATTTGCGTATTGCAATGGAACAACAAGCTGATTTAGTCGAAAGTGATCCAGAAAAATTAGTACAAACTAATGATCGATTACAGCTTTTATATACACTACAGAAAAAGCATGGTGTAAGTACTAATTCAGAATTATTAGAAGTATTTTCTCAATTACAAGAAAAAGTAGCCGCTACTGAAAATATGGAAGGAGCTATTGAAGAAGCTAAACAAGCGGTTATTGAGGTAGAAAATAAACTCAATACACTTTGTGATGCTATTTTTAAGAAAAGAGAAAAAGTAGTAAAGAAAGTAACCAAAGGCTTAGAACGAATTATAGGTCAATTAGGGATGAATAATGCCACTTTTCAACCTGAATTAACTAGAATAAATGACTTTAATGCCTATGCAGGTTGTGATTTCGAATTATTATTTTCGGCCAATAAAGGAGGGAATCATGGAGGTTTGAAAAAAGTAGCTTCTGGCGGTGAACTTTCTAGAATTATGCTTGCCGTTAAATTATTATTAGCTGAGTATATAAAATTACCTACCATTATTTTTGATGAAATTGACACAGGGGTCTCTGGAGAAGTAGCACAGCAAATGGCAAACCTGTTACAAGAAATGGGGCAGAAGCAACAAGTGTTTAGTATTACTCATTTACCTCAAATTGCAGCCAAAGGGGCTTTTCAATTCAAAGTTTTTAAAGAAGATCAAAAAAATACAACCATCACTCAGTTAAAACTATTAACTAGAGAAGAGCGTATTTTAGAAATTGCAGAAATGATTGGAGGAAAACAACTGACCGATGCTGCTAAGAATCATGCAACATTACTTCTCGAACAAAGTTCTAATTGATGAATTGAAATATTCATATTGAAATTAGAAGTGTTAGTCATGCATAGTAAATTATATCAAAAACCAATGACTAACAACCAACAACTAACAACTAAATACTATATTTGGCACGTTTAAAATAATAGAAACTAAACTTAACATGGCATATAATTTATTAAAAGGAAAAAGAGGAATCATCTTTGGAGCTTTAGATGAGAATTCAATTGCTTGGAAAACAGCAGAGCGTGTTTTTGAAGAAGGCGGATCGTTTGTATTAACCAATGCACCAGTAGCGATGCGTATGGGGAAAATTAACGAATTAGCTGAGAAGACAAATGCACAAGTAATACCAGCAGAT
This sequence comes from uncultured Aquimarina sp., assembly GCA_947493035.1. Taxonomy (GTDB): domain Bacteria; phylum Bacteroidota; class Bacteroidia; order Flavobacteriales; family Flavobacteriaceae; genus Aquimarina. The sequence continues at coordinate 336,954 of CANLOW010000002.1, read as the reverse complement.
GCCACTTCTTTAGAAGATTTAGAAAAATTAATAGATCAAGCACAGGAGATATTAGGAGGTAAGTTAGACTTTGTATTGCATTCTATTGGAATGTCAGTAAATGTTCGTAAGAAACGTCACTATACTGATCTTAACTATTCTTACAGTGAAAAAGGATGGGATGTATCTGCATTATCATTCCATAAAGTAATGCAAACATTATACAAGAAAGATGCTATGAATGAATGGGGAAGTGTTGTTGCTTTAACATATATGGCTGCGCAACGTGTATTTCCAGATTATAATGATATGGCTGATAATAAGGCTTATTTAGAATCTATCGCTCGTAGTTTTGGGTATTTCTTCGGAAAAGATAAAAATGTACGTGTAAACACCATTTCTCAGTCACCAACTCCAACAACTGCAGGGCAGGGTGTTAAAGGATTTGATGGTTTTATTGCTTATGCAGATAAAATGTCTCCATTAGGAAATGCAACAGCAATGGATTGTGCAAATTACACTGTTACTCTATTTTCGGATCTTACAAAACGTGTAACATTACAGAATTTATATAACGACGGAGGATTCTCTAATACAGGAGTTTCTCAAGAAGTAATGGAATACTTTGTTGAGAAGTAATATCGTATAATAATTATATAAATAAGGCAGCGATTTGAATAATCTCTGCCTTATTTTATTATTCTTTCTAGTTGGTTTTTACATAAAGTTATCTAAACCAGGGATATTCGGCATTCCTTCTTTAGCCGCAGCAGCTAATTCAGTTTCTTTGATATTGTTTGCTTTTTCTAAAACTTTGTTAAGTGTTAAAATAAGATAATCCTCTAATTGATCTTTGTCAGATAAAAGTTCATCATCGATATTTAAAGACTTTATAGTTCCAGAAGCAGTAGCCGTAATATTTAATAAATTATCACTACTACTTTCATCAATAAGAACAGTCTTTAATCTAGATTTGGTTTCTTCAATTTTCTGTTGAGATTCTTTCAACTTACTCATCATATTCATCATATCTCCAAACATAGTCTAGGGTGTTTAAATTTTTAATGTAAAAATACAATCAAAAATAAGAATTCTTTAGTTATAGCTTAAAACAGGATAACAAGATTATGTTTAAGATATTAATTTTTGAGCCTCTTTAGAGCTAAAGAACTCAGGGAACAATTCTTCAAGAATGATACTATATTCTTTGTCTGTAGGTGATACCTTTTTTAAGAAATTAAGGGCTTCTTTAGTATAACCTAGCAAGTCTAGAACACCAATATATCTGAATGTTAATTCAGGATGGTCAGGAAAAATTTCGAGAGCTTTATTAATATTTGTTTCAACCGATTTTAGATCCTCGAGTTTTAATAAAAGATCGATTCTATGTAACCAATTATTAAGACTATCATCTCCGTTCTCTATGCCTTTTCTATACCCTCGTTCAGCTTCTTTAAAAAATGATAGTCGGTTATTAATTTTTGCGTAGCGTATCCAGTATTCAGCGTTTTCCTGATCGATATCTAAAGCTTTGTTTATGTGATATAAAGCTTTTTGAAAGTTTCCTGAACGAAAATAAAAATCTGTAATTGCTTTCCATCCTTTATCTAATAAAGGGTCTTCGTTTACTGTTTTGTTAAAATATAGAAGCGCCTTGTCGTGTTGGTTTAATTTTTCGTGACATTTACCTATATGTAGTAATGCAAACGATAGAGGGTCTTCTAAGTGTAAGGTAAGAGAGTAGTTTTCTATAGCTTCTTCATACCTTGCTAAATGTTCCAAAACTTTTCCTTTTTCGATATATGCACCAACGAAAGTATCGTCGCTATATATAGCGAAATTAAAGGCTGCAAGGGCCTTGCTGTATGACTCTAGTTCTACAAATTGTAGTCCTAATTGGTGCCATGCTACTTCGCAATAAGGGTTCTTTTCTAAATAATCATTCAAGAAAAGAATTGCCCCTTCAGTATCTTCCATAAATAGATAACAATTCATGGTATTGTAGAGTGCAGTATAATCTTCAGGATCGTATTTTAAGCAAGATTCATAATGAGATTTAGCGTTTTTATAATCATCGATAAGTAAAAATTCCATCCCAAGTAAAGAGTGAACATCAGCAGGATCTTCAGTGCGTTCTAAGGCGTCAAAAAGAAGTGAAATTGCTAGTTGGTGTTCTCCATTTTTAGATTTTAAAGAAGCACGTTGTATGTAAACTTCTTCATTTTCTGGAGAGATCGTTTCTATTTCTTCTAGTAATTTAGAAGCTTTAGTATGTTTTCCTTCAAAGATAAGTACCTCCACATCTAATAACCGTAAAGAAATATTATTAGGATGTTGGCCTAGTCCCATCTTTAATGCCTTCTTGGCTCGGTTAAGATGACCATTATCTAGGTAGTATTGTATGATGTTTTCAAATTCATTTGAGTCGAAAAATAATACGCTATTTGATTTAAGCATAGCCTCATACTTGCTTAATGACATATTTTCCTCGTCGTTATAATCTAAAAACATATATAACATTTAATATTTACTTAAATTTACAACCTTCTCAGCAAGAAAAGAATTAGATAATCATATATTATCAACAGACTAATAAACATTGTGGTTAAATAATATTAAATGCAAGACCCTTATTTTTCATTTATAATACCTGTATACAATAGACCACAAGAGATTGAAGAGCTTTTAGAGAGTATGACTCAACTTTTATTTGATCAGCCTTATGAGATCGTAATTGTTGAAGATGGATCTGAAGAGACCTCAAAAAATATTGTAGATCAATATAAAGGACAATTGTCTATAAGCTATTATTTTAAAGGAAATTCTGGCCCTGGTGATTCTCGGAATTATGGGATGCGAATGGCTAAAGGAGATTACTTTTTGATATTAGATAGTGATGTTATTTTACCGAGTGATTATTTGTTACAAGTACAAAATTCCCTTAAAGAAGGCTTTGTAGATTGTTTTGGAGGTGTCGATACCGCACATGAGTCATTTTCAGATTTGCAAAAAGCAATAGATGTCGTTATGACTTCTTTTTTAACGACAGGAGGAATTCGTGGAGGAGGAGAGCAGTTAGGGAAATTTCAACCTCGAAGTTTTAATTTAGGAATATCTAAAGAAGCATTTGAAGCCACAGGAGGTTTTGGTAAAATACATCCAGGCGAAGATCCTGATTTGAGTATGCGATTGTGGAGTTTAGGTTTTAAAACAGCTTTGTTTTCTAATATAAAAGTATTTCATAAACGTAGGATTTCGTGGAAGAAGTTTTGGCAGCAAGTAACCAAATTTGGTAAGTGTCGTCCGATTTTAAATTTATGGCACCCTTCAAGTAAAAAAATGACGTATTGGTTTCCTACGATGTTTAGTTTAGGATTTCTTTTAGCTGTAATCTTATATTTAGCTAATTACTCATTATTGATTTATTTATATGGAATTTATCTATTTTGTTTATTTATCATTGCTATTGCAAAATATAAAAGCCTAAAGATAGGTTTGATGTCAATTTGGGCTACACTAATTCAATTTTTTGGATATGGTAGAGGCTTTTTAATTTCTACGATTCAAGTAGCTTGGTTGAAAAAAGACCCAGAGAAAGTATTTCCCAAATTATTTTTTAATTGAAAAGATCTATTTTGAATAAAAATTATAAAACATACCTTATTTTCTTAGGATTCACTTCTTTTTTGTGGTTGGCACTTCAATTTTCAAAAAGTTACGAGCAAGAAGTGTTGTTTGATGTTAAGTATATAGATCACGATATTGAGAAAGTGATACAACCGGAAAGTGATCAAAATGTAACTTTATTATTGGAAGGGAGTGGTCTTCAATTATTAAAATTCATTTTTTTTGATAAGACTATTGAATTAAGCGTAAAAGAAGCTGATAAATTATCAAAGAAGACATTTTACTATACAGGTAAAAAGCTAAAAAAAGCACTAGAAAAATCAATAAATCATAAAGGGAGTATAAAAAGTATATATAAAGACTCTCTATTTGTTAAATATGATCTTTTGGCAGATAAAGAGCTTGATATTAAAGTTAAAAGTAATTTAAAGTTTCAACCAGGTTATCAATCTTTGAAAGGAATTGAGCTAGAAAAGGCAAAAGTAAAGGCTATTGGACCTACCGAAATGTTAGCTAAAATAAATAGTGTTTCTACAGAATTATTGACATTAAATGCTCTTTCTACCGATCAAAAAGGAGTGTTAAGTTTGGATAGTAGTATGTTGCCAGATAAAGTATCACTTGATATAGAAAAGATTTCATATACATTAGAAGTTGAAAAGTTAACAGAAGGAACATTCAAAGTACCTATTGAATTGATTAACCTAAAAGAGAATTTGTTAATTCAAATTTTCCCAAAAGAAGTTGATGTTATTTTTAAAGTAACTCTTGAAGAATTTTCTGTAATAAAAGCTTCAGATTTCAAGGTAGTTGCCGATTTTTCAAAGAAAGAGGATAAAGGATTATTACCTTTACGAATTACAGAATCACCAAGACAAGCATTTGATGTCAAGCTAGAACAAAATGAGGTTCAATTTATTTTAATAAAATGATAGTTGGTTTAACAGGAGGTATTGGTAGTGGTAAAAGCTTTGTAGCTTCAATATTTGAAGAGTTAGGAAGCCCGATATATATATCTGATGTTAAGGCAAAAGAAATTATGCATTCGGATACTGATGTCATAAATAGTATTGTTGACTTATTTGGGGAAAATGCATATCAAGATAAGGTGTTAAATAGAAAATGGATAGCAGATAAGGTGTTTTCTAATAAAGAACTTTTACAAAAGCTTAATCATATTGTTCACCCAGCTGTTGCAAAGGACTTCGCTTTATGGTATAATAAACAAGAAGCTCCTTTTGTTATTAAAGAATCAGCAATTCTTTTTGAAAGCAATGGGTATAAGAAATGTGACAAGGTTATATTAGTAACGGCTCCTAAATCAATAAGAGTAGAAAGGGTTATTAACAGGGACAAAATTTCTGAAAAAGCGATAATAGCTAGAATGGATAATCAATGGTCAGATGAGCAGCGTATTCCTTTGTCAGATTATATTATCGAGAATTTAGATAAAGAGAATACAATAACTCAATCAAGAAAACTGTTTCAAATTTTAAGAGATAGTAATTAGCGGCTGTTAACAATAGGTTAAACCTTCTTTTTTCAGCCGTTGAAATAATTAATTTCGCCGATATGCAGCGTAAGTTTTATATCATTTTAGTAGCCATGATGACATTGTCCTTGATAGGTATCATTGGTCTACAAGGGTATTTGATTCATAACGCAGTTAAAAAGAATAGAGAGTATTTTGAATTTAACGCTAAAAAAGCACTTTATAATGTCTCCCATTTATTAAATAAAAGGGAATATCTCCATTATGTGCATCCGTTGAAACTAGCAATGGATAGCTTAAAGAATAAAAATAATTATGGGGGTTCTGTAATAGACTCTACATTTACTTGTACTAAAGATTATTATCAAACGGTCAATTCTATTTTAGATCGTACTTCGAAAAAAAATTATAATACGGTTAGTTTTCATCAATTAAATATTGATTACGGGACAGACGAATTAGCATCGACTAGTAAGCATGAATTCTGGTTATATGAGTCTATCATTACAGAGTATCTTCAAAAAAACCCATTACAAAAACGTATTAATCATGCTTTAATCACACATTTGATTAATCAAGAATTACAACACCTAGATATTCTTCTACCATATCAATATGCCATATCTAATCAAGGGAAAGTGATTTTTACAAACACAGATACCAAAAAAAGTCTCCCTTCTTACGATACTTTTCACGTGCCAGTTTATAAAGACATAGATAATACAACTACAACAAATTTACATTTACACTTTTCTAAAACAGGTAGGTATTACTTTAAATCATTAGGTACAGTAATGTTTCTCTCTTTTGTGTTGTTATTTGTTGTTATTGCAACCTTTTTGTATGCTATATTGGTAATCAGTAGACAGCAAAAATTGTCACAGTTAAAGAATGATTTCATCAATAATATGACACATGAGTTGCGTACACCAATAGCAACGATAAATTTGACATTAGACTTTTTAAAGAATCCTAAGGTATTAGAGCATCCAAATATGCTAAATGATAAGCTAGGATTAATTTCAGAAGAAAATAATCGTATCAATGCACATGTGGAGAATGTATTGAGAATGTCCCAGTTTGGTAATGAACACATAACTACTTTTAAAGAACGTTTAGAACTACATGTAATTATTGAAGATGTAGTTAAAGATTTAAAGAAGAGTACTCTTTCTACATCAATAATGCTCAATACTAGTTTAAAGGCATCACAAAATGCTTTTTTAGGTAACTTGAACAGTATTAGAGAGGTACTTGTTCATTTGTTAGATAATTCAACAAAATACTGTAAAAAACAACCTGAGATCAAAATTTTCACTGAAAATGTTAAAAATTATATTATCTTAACAGTTGAAGATAAGGGGATTGGAATGAGTAAGAAAATTCGTAAAAGAATATTTGATCACTTCTTTCGAGCTCAAACAGGTAATATACACAATGTTAAAGGTTGTGGGTTGGGGCTTTCATACGTAAAAAAAGTAGTGGAAGATCACCAAGGAGAAATTTTCGTAAAAAGTGCTAAAGGTAAAGGCACTTCTTTTATCATTAAATTACCACTAATCACTTGATGATGGAAAATGAGGCAAAAAAAATACTACTAGTTGAAGATGATCCTAATTTCGGGATTATTCTTAAAGACTATTTAACGATCAATAATTTTGAAGTGACTCATGCTAAAAATGGTATGGAAGGTTTTGAAAAATTCAAAAGAAATGATTTTGATCTTTGTATTCTGGATGTAATGATGCCTTACAAAGATGGTTTCACATTAGCCAAAGAAATTAGGGACAAAAATGCTTCTGTTCCAATTATATTTTTAACTGCTAAATCTCTTAAAGAAGATGTACTAAAGGGTTATGCTATTGGTGCTGACGACTACCTTAATAAGCCGTTTGATAGTGAAGTGCTACTGATGAAAATAAAAGCAATACTTCAACGTAAAACCCCAGAAAATAGTGTAGATACTAAACAATTTGAATTTAGAATAGGAGAGTTTTTCTTAAATTCAAAACTACGTCACTTATCTTATATGCAAGATGACCCTGTAAAGTTATCCCCTAAAGAAAACGATTTACTGAGGTTACTAGCATTGCATCTTAATGATTTAATGACTAGAGAATTAGCATTAACCAAGATTTGGAGAGATGATAATTATTTTACATCAAGAAGTATGGATGTATATATTGCTAAACTTCGTAAATACTTAAAAAGAGATGAGAATGTTGAAATTTTAAATATTCATGGTGAAGGGTTTAGACTTGTAGTTAAAAATTAAGAATTTCAATAGTTTACTATAAAAAAAGAGCAGTTCATTTTAAATGAACTGCTCTTTTTAATTTTATGATATTGTCGAAAATTTAGAAGAAAAAGGATGCTATACTTTTTTTCGATAAACATACTCTGTTACTCCACCACGTCCAGATTTTAACCTTATCTTATAATAGCCATTGGGAAAGCTTCCAATATTGATGGCTCCTATTTTTAAATCATATTTTTCATTTCTTACAGTTTTCATCTGTTGATTGATAATTTGAACTCTCTTAATGTTATTGTTAGCTGAAAAAGTTAACACTTCACCAACTACATCTTCAAAAAGCTCTACGTTGGTATAAGGACATGTTTTAGTTTTCTTAAAAGTTTCAAAATTATTTTTTAAAGTTTTTTCTAAAATAATTTCTTTAGTTACTGGTTTAGGATTAGCAGTAACTTCTACAGCTTTTATAGAGGTAACAATATCTTCTGAAGATGTAATTTCACTTGCAGGGACAGGTTTATACACTCTAATCCAATCTACTAAATAAGTATTGTTTTCTTTATTCTTTAAATCTTTATTAGAAGGAGTAAGTCCCTGGTCTAAGCGCCATTTTTGGTCTTCCATGTTGATAATGATATCCATTTCCTTATAGATCCCTTTTTTACCTGAAAATTCACCAGGGTCAATCATTTCCTGCCCTTTAGTTATTCGAGCTAGTTTACCATTGACGTAATATTCTAGTGTAAATGGATTTTTCCAATAAACACCAACTCTTACGAATTCATCACTCCAAGAAGGATTTCCTTCTTCGGTATACCAAGAACCATCATCTGTAGGTTGATAATCTTCAAATGGATCACGAATAAACATATGGTGGCTTAAGTGAATACGTTTAGAAAACCATTTGTTTTTTTCATTAACTCCACCGTAAGCTTCTATAATATCAATTTCTTGAGTATCATCAGGACTAAGCATCCAGACATCAGAAGCTAGAAAAGAGTTACTTATTTTTACTTTAGTTTCTACATAAACAGGATACTTCATTTTTGTTTTAGAAGTAATACATCCCATAGCTAAATTTTTAGACCCTTTTTTGCGAGTAGCGTTCATGGTAAGATATCCGTTTTTAACTTCTGTACTTTCGGGTGACCATTCGGTTAAACCTGGTCCTTTCCATGGATTATGGTATCCATCTTTCCATTTTTTTGAGAAATCACTTCCTTTATTTAGGTAACTGTAATTGTAATTAAAATCATCAGATTGAGGATCTAGTTTCCAGGCTAGACCGTTATTCAATTTTACAGGAACGGGAAGCCCTTTCCAGTCTTGACCAAATATTGACCATTGCAAGAGAACAACCAATAAGAGGGTTTTAAAATGTTTCATAATTGTAGTAGTATATAATTTAGTAAGTATTTCAAATAAAAGAAATTTATATGATTGTAAATTTATAAATAACCTTTTTTTATATTATGCTTGTATAGTAAACGGTTACAATTGTGACGATGTAATACATTTATTATAGATTAATTACTTAATAATAACGAAAACTACCTTATAATAAGTTATAAGGTAGTTGTTAGGTTATAAATGTTTAGCTAAAAAAGAAGCTTTATACTGCTAAAGTCTTTAGCATTTTTAATGAAACATCATTGAAATTATTTTTTTTCCAAAATTATTGTAGCCTTATTAAAGTCGGCAGCACTATTGATAACCTTACGGTAAGCTTCATAAATAGCTGGTGGAATTATATTTTGGTTGTAGTATTCATCAATAAAGACAACTAAAATACCTTCATTTATTTCATAATGGGACTTAAACAAAAATAGCGTGTTACCAGATTCATCTAGGTATGATTCATCTAATACCAATGATTCTAAATTTTTAGCATTGTAGCCTTCAGGAATTTTGAAGCGCAATTCTCGATAATAGAACTTTTTGTTACGATCTTCAGTATCTAAGGTTCTCTTTTTATCTTGATACATTTCGAGCTGTGGTCCAATTAATTCACCTATTTTAAATAAGTATTTTCGGCCAGCTTTGTTGATATAGTTATCCGATGTAACATCTGCTTTTACAATTAATGGAAGATTTCCAAAATCACTCTTTTCTCCATTTTCAAAAACAGCATTGTCTATTTTGGCATTAGGATAATATTGAGTAATAATATTTTTTAATAATTCTTCTCTTGAGTCTTTAGGAGATAAATGGACATAAGGCTGTATGTATATAGCTTTATATCCAGTAAATCGTTGTTCGAACTCAAGATTTACAGTATTTAGATTTTCTGCGGTTGTTTTTATCTTAACAAAAAGACTATCAGTAGATTTTTTATAATCTACAGGTTCTATATATTTAATTTTAGCATTACCAGAAGCAAAATCACCCAACTTAATAGGTTCTACAAATACGCCATAATTATCTGTTAAGTAACCATTAGGAAACCCGAGTCTAGAACCAATATCAAGAGGATCCAAGTAAATTTTCTCATCTACCAAATAAAAGAGATAGTCGCTAATGAAATTATAAGCTTCGAATTCGGGGTCAAATTTTTGTTGTGTTCTATTGGAAGTAAAGACTAACTGATTTTCGATGTCTAAATATGTCATCAAAGCAGCATATAATTTAATCATTCCGTATTCGCTACTAATTTTATTTTTTAGAATAGAAGTTGTCGTTTCAACTTCTTCAGCACTTTGAGGAGTTACATAAAATGATGTTTTTAAGTTCGATTCGATAATGCGAAACTTTTCGATTTTTGATAAAGAGGGTTTAATTCCTAATTCAGCTATAAATTTCTTAATAGCTTTATTTGATGCTTTATCAAGAGGTAAGTATATATTTTTGTAAGAGTTTTGTCCAAATTTAGCATAGTCAAAAAAGCTTACAGTAGGATTATCTACGTTTTTATAAAGTTTATAAACTACTTGTTTTAATAGAGTAGTGTAAGGGGCTTTTTCTTCAGGTTCTAAAGCACTTAGTGTATCTAAATGAAGTTTCCAGTGATTTTTGTCAGCTATTGTAGTGTCTTTTTTTATTTCGGGAAGCCCATTATAAGTTTTGAATTTGAATTCTAAATTTCTAGGCGCAATTAATTCAAAGTCTACATTATATTTGTTATAATCAGCTTGTAGAGCAACTCGATTACCAGTGTATTTAGGAGTGTTTTTAGTGATGTAGAAGTATTCTATAAAGGCTCCTTTTTCAACACCTTCAAGTGCAAAATATTTGTAAGTAACTTTTGTTTCTTCATCTTTTGCTTCTAAAATTTTTGAAGCATCGAGTTCAATAATTTTTTTTGAAGCAGTGATGACCCTAGCTTTGCTTGAAACAAGTTGACTATTAGAATAAATAGGTAAGTATACCTTATTGTAATCTTCAATCTTATCGTTAGAATTTAACCAAAGTATATTGTGGATTAATTTATATTCTATAAAGTTATTTTGGTTAACGATTACAAAATCGTGTATTTCTTTTTCTTTAATAGCTACGACTTCTTCATTTTGATGTTTAGAAACATCAAATTTCTCGATACTGTGTTCATCCCAATTATAGTTTTTAAAATTACTTTCGTCTTGGGCAAATATTAAGGCATTACATAATAATGCTATAAGTGTTAAAAATTGAATTTTCATGTTAAACTACTTGTTTTGTTTTAATACGACTACTTCTTTAAATTGTTGCTGAATTTTGTCTAATAATTGATCTAAAGTCGTTTGTTGACTAGGTGTAATTAATATGAATTTTTGTAAAATCTCTAGTGTATATATTAATGAATCCTCTTTCTTCTCATAATTAATTTTAATGTCAAATAAAGGATTGTTTACAGAAAAATTTTCTGGAATATAATCCAATTGCATGTTGTCTGGGATTTCTAAAATATTAGAATAGGCTAATGTAGCTTTGTATTCAAATTCTCTATCGTAGGTGCGTTCCGATTGAGATTTAAAATTAAGTAGATCTGTATTTAGGTTAAGATTAATATAAACTTCGTTTTCAAAGTGTTGTACATAATTATTAATCTCAAAATTGTAATCGACAATTAAAGGTTTTTCATAACTATACTTATTAGACTCTTTGAAATCTTTAATGATAAAATTATTGCTTCCTTTTTGTAGACTGTTTTTATAAAAATCAGTGTGTTGCTCTTTTGTTTTAATACGTTCTAGATTAAAAAAGGCATCAATTTTAGGATAGCCTGATAGAGTCAGTATTCCTTGCCCTTCTAGGTCTAAATCTTTATTCAATCTAAGCTTAGTAGATTCAATAATTTTGTTTTTAGTTTCAGAAACTATTGGAACTTTTTTGATTTCAAAATTACCTTCTCCTTTACCTATTAAAGCTTCTTTACCCTGAATGAAAGCAGAAGGTAAATCAATAGCCAAATACCTTCCAGTAGCATCAAGATAATATGTCTTATCATCTTCGGTATAAGATAAAATCATGTGATTGTCAACTGCAGGAGTAGGAAGTTCGTTATAGCTGTAAGGGACATCTCTAGTTCCAATCCAAGTTAAATTACCTTCTAGTCCAGCAATTTTTAGCATTTCAAATAGAATACTCGAATTATCTTTACAGTCCCCATATTTTTTAGTGAATACATTGTTCGCCTCACGAGGAACGAAACCACCTAAAGCATATTCAAAGGCAATGTATTTAATGTTTTCTTGTACCCAGTAGTAAATCGCTTTTACTTTATCTATATTTTGATCTTTTCCTTTCGTTATTTCATTAACTAAATCAACCATTTCTTGGCTAGGAGATTCTTGGTTGATATCTTTTACTAGCGAATAGTACCAATTATATAGATCATCTGGAGATTTGGTTAAAACAATCTCTTTATTATCGTTTGTATAAGATTCAATAATCGGAATCATATGTGGTATAAAGTACCTGATATTCGGTGTGCCTGATTCCAATTTTAAACCTTCGATGCCATTGGCTTTCCACTGGTGTAAAATAGCTCCTTTAGATTTTTTTTCAGTGTGTGTAATATTTACCTCTTCGAGGTTATATTTTTTAAAATTTAGCTTAACCTCGTTGTCTACTTTTAATGTATATACTTTACTTTCTATAGGGTGATTAGAAGCAAATAAGACAGAATTTAAGAAACGAGGGTTTTTTATTTTTTCTTTGTATCGTAATGTTTTTCTAGCACCTTCAGCTAGGCTTGGATATTTGAATGTTAATAATTTAGTATCGTCATAAAAGCTACTACCAGAATTCTCTTTTTCGTTAAATTGTTCTACTTTTATAGGGCGGTATTTTCCGTTTTTATAAACTAAAGTAGAAGCTTCTATTTTTCCTAGTTCAAAAAAAGAAGAAGTTGTTACTGATTCTTTAACCGTATAACTAGATGGACTAGTTAATAATAATATGTCTTCAAATACTTCCTGGTAAATTTCCAATTCTCCATCAACTATTGTAATAGAAACATCAGTGTGACTTTCCAAAATAACCTGTCTAGCCTCAGGGTATTTAGCTTTGTAAGTATGATATAATTTAGAATATTCTTGCGCAAACCCAGATGCGAATGATAAAAATAAAAGGGTTATTAAAAATCGTTTAATCATTTTTATACTAAAAAGTTTTATGTTCTTCTAAGACATTGTTAAAAAAGGTTTTTTCAGAAACAAGCTTACCTGTAATGTTATAGCTTTTTGCTTTTCCATGAAATTGCCCTTTAGAATATTGGTATTCGTACCTTAACTTTCCATTAGGGAAATACATTTTAGATATCCCATCAAGATATCCGTAATTATAGTTTTGTTCTTCAAGTAACGTGCCATCAATGTGAAACTCTTTATATATACCATGAATTTCACTGGCTTTGTTGGAAAATTGCTTTGCTAAATTACCATTCGAATGATATAAGGTGTAATTATTTTCAAAATATCCATTTTTAAATTCCATTACTGCCGATTTTTTACCATTAGTAAAGTAAGCTTCGACCTTTCCTGTTCCATTTTCGATAGGGATAATAGGTTTCAAATTACCATTACCATCATTATAGCTATATCCATATAACTCTCCTTCATTGTAGTATCTTACTAACTGTAATTTACCTAGTCCATCATAAAAAGATCGTTTTCCATGTTGGGTGTCTTTTCGATAATTGGTTTCTTTAACTATTTTTCCTTCCTCATTATACTCTGTATTTAGGCCTTCTTTCTTTCCAAATGAGTAATTTTTAGTTTCTCTAAGATTGCCATTATCGTGATAATGTTTCCAAATACCGTTTAATTGACCATCCAAGTATTCTCCAACAGATTTAATTTGGCCATTATCAAAAAAACTTGTCCATGTTCCATACTTTTTGCCGCTTAAATAGTTTCCTTTTTCAGTGATGCTACCTTGCAAATTATAACGTATTAATTCACCATGCTCTACACCACCAATAATGTCAGTGGATATACATAGTTTACCATTGGTGTAGTGATAATTTCTTTTAAAACTAGGTTTATTAATCGTATGGTCAATAACTTCCACAACTGACCCTGAAGAATCGTAAAAAGTTTCAGATTCTAGGGTGTCAAAATTGTATTTAGAAGTAGAGAATAATTTTCCATCTGGGGCATATTCTTTTTGAATTCCATGTTTCTTATCCTTGTGATAGAAATTTTCATAAGCTAGAGTACCATCGATATAGTAAGATTTCCAAGGGCCAATACCTTTTCCTTTTTCGTAATAGCCTTGTTGGTTTATAGTACCATTTTTATAATAGCTGACATAGTAACCTTCTAGGAAATCATTAGCGTAATTTTTTTCCTGCAATTTAGTCCCATCATTGTAAAAAGATCGGTAGGTGCCATTTACTTTATTATCCTCGTAATGCCCAATAGCAGTGATGGCATTATAGTTATAAAATTCCCATTTCCCCATTTTACCACCTTTCAGATTATAGGTTCCTTTAGCAGTAGGAGTTCCGACAGCTGTGAAGCCTTCATAGGCTAATTGTTTTCCTTTTTTCTTAGCATATTTTTTAACCGAGCCATCTTGATTGAAATAGGTATATTCTACCAATAGTCCATTCTTATATGTGAAGTCATATAATAAAGTTCCATCCAAATCATATTCTTTGTAAGATCCATTAAAGTTACCTTCATGATATTCTATGTCTTTATAAAGTGTACCATTAGCATGATATGATTTCCAATTTCCATGATATTTATTATTTAAAAAAGTCCCTTTTTCCTCAGTTTTACCATTAATGTAAAATGATTCAAAGGTTCCTTCGAGTAGTCCATTTTTATAATTAGATTTTTCGTGAAGTTCTCCATTGGGATAATACAGTTCGTACTTACCGTCTAATTGGTCATTTTTGTAGTATGAAACATTGTATACTTTTCCATTTTCATGATAGTTAACAACTTCTCCTTGTAATGATCCTTCTTTATATGTAGCTGTAGTATTTATTATAGTTTTTCCTGGGTGGAAATATGAAATGTATTTGCCATCTAACAAGTTGTTTTTAAAATTCTTTTCTTCAATCAGTTTACCATACGTATTGTAACTTTGATAAGAACCATCAGCTTTGTTATCTATATATGGGTAAGTGTAGCTAAGTTGTTCATTAGGGTGATAAACATTATAGATACCATTCAATTTTCCATTTTTATAGGTTTCGGAAAAGCTTAGCTTTCCTTTTTTTGTATACCATTTCCAAAGTCCAATTTCTTCTCCTTGATCATTAAGAGCTCCTTCTCCTTTTATTTTTCCATCATCATCGTATACTTCCCAAATTCCAACAAGTTTATCATCTTTCTTTTCACCTACAGCATTAAATTTTCGATCTTCATAAATGTAGTGGACTATTTTTTCTTCTCCACGGAAAACTTCTTTGTTATTACTTCCAACAATTGTCTCCCATTTAGTCCACGAATTAGAAACGAATTGTTTAATAGGATCAATTTTTTTCGCAACTATCTTTTTGAACTTTTCGTTTTCTATAGAGTAATTGATAGTATAAATAAAGTCTTCAAATAAGTTGTTTTCTTTTACCCATTTAAAGAAGGGAATATATTTTCGGCTCCAGAAGCCTTCCGTTTCTTTTAAGGTGTCGAGCTGGCTAAATAATAAATGATTTTGCTTGTTTAGAGCAATATCGATTTTATGATCGATTTTGTAGTCCTTGTTTAGAGCAATCATATTATTTATCAATAAGTCAATATTAGAAAACAAAGCGTCGTCACTAGATAGTTGAAGTCCTGTACTTGTATTTTCTGGTTTTCGAGAAAATTGTTGATTTACGGATTGCAATATTTTAAATGAATCAGCCCCATCAGGATTTAATATCAAATACATATTGTAGGCCATTAAGGCTTGAGTAAGTTTTTGTTCTCTAAAACAAATGTTAGCCAAATAATAATGACTTTTAGCATGATATGGATCGAGTAGGATGGACTGCTTAAAATCTAAAGCTGCGCTCTCGAATTTTTCCATATTGTAGTAAGTAATTCCTCTATTGAAATAAAATAAACTGTTTTTAGGAAATTCTTTTAATGCTTCATTATTATTTTCTATTGCCTCTTTAAAATTTGCTTGATCCATTAAGCAAACTCCTTTATTTAAAAATAAAGAATATCTAGACGCGATATCACCTTTTGAAAGCCCGTCATTAATAGCTTTCATTGCCTCTTTATACTTTTTTTCTTTTAGTAAGTAATAAGATTTAGAAATCATTATATCACTGTAAGCAGAGTCATTAACAGCTACTTTATCCAATAACTCGATAATTTCATCTGTATCGGTTAGTTTTTTGATTTCTTTGATTATCTCATCACTACTAGTGTATTCTATTTTTTTTTGACCCCAAATAGTTGAATGTATACAGGCTAAATAAAGTAAGTATTGAATCGTAATAATCTTTTTCATAAAAGTAAGTAAATGCAACCTTTAGTATGGGTTTGCAATAGTCATATAAAGACAACGGTTAGTTTATCGCAATAATACCAAAATATTCTGATCTTATATACAAAAAGGGTTACCTGAAAACAGATAACCCTTTTTAACACATGACTATTTTAGTCAAACCTAATTTACCCGATGTAATTTACCCCCATTAATATCGGCTATGTTTCTGTAGTTTTTATCCAATTCCTTTATTTCAGTATGCATTATTACAATTTCTCTAGAACATAATTTAGAAATCTTTATTAGTAGATTTTTAAATTTATCACTAGCAATTACGGTAGAAACAATCTCTGATATGTATTCTTTTATAATGTGTAAATAAGATATGTTTAGGATTACTCTTTCTTTATTTGTTATCATCACCGTATCCTTTTTTCTTTTTTTGAGAGGTGTTACACCACTATAGTTGACATATTCTCTTTCGAAAGTAGATTGAGTATCAATTATTTTTTTTCTTAGATAATCAAATGTCGGATTATCTAATTGTAATGATAACCTATAATAATTGGTATGTAGTAATCCCAAATTATTGATTAATGCATTTACTTTTGTAGGAATATGTGCTTGATTCATTTTAGTTATATAAGATTATATTGCTAAAATAACATGTAACTAATTGTCTGTAAGTGTTTTATGTTATTTTTCGATGAAAGTCAATAATTTATAGATAAAATAAAAAAAGGGTTTTCTTTAAAAGAAAACCCTTTTTTAAAACAATGTATATCAGCAACTTATATTAAGTTGAAACTTCGTTTGATAAAGTTTGTTAAATCTTCACCAGTCAATAAGTTTTGAGAAAGTTTAGCTAAATCTAAAGCTTGCTTTATTAAACCTTCTTTAGCCTCATCATTTTCAGCCTCGTTGATTTTTGTGATAAATTCAGAATTTCCATTCACAACTAAATTGTAAGTTTCAGGCATATTTCCAAACATATTCATACCACCACCTCCAGTTGCTTGCATTTCTTTCATACGTCGCATAAATTCAGACTGGGTGATTAAAAAAGGAGCAGATTGGCTATCCATAGCTTCTACCTGTACAGTAAAAGTCTCTTTAGGAACAACTTTTTCAATAGTTGTTTTTAATTCCTCTTTTTCTTCATCAGATAATTTAGAAATAACATTATCGTCTTTCTTGATAAGATTATCAACATGATCCCCATCTACACGTACAAAAGTGGTGTTTTCATGAGAAGTTTCTAATTTTTGAATTAAATGAGAAACAATAGGAGAGTCTAAAAGTACTACAGTATATCCTTTGTCTTTCGCTGCTTGAATATAACTATGTTGTGCGTCTTTGTCAGATGCATACAATACTACTAATTTTCCGTCTTTATCAGTTTGAGCATCTTTAATTTGCTCTTTTAACTCTTCAAAAGTGAAATAATTGTTATCTACAGTAGGATATAAAGCAAATTTATCTGCTTTGTCATAGAATTTATCTTCTGATAGCATTCCGTATTCGATAACTACTTTGATATCATTCCATTTAGCTTCAAAATCTTCACGATTATTTTTGAATAAAGAATTTAGTTTATCAGCTACCTTACGAGTAATATATCCAGATATTTTCTTAACAGCTCCGTCAGCTTGTAAATAAGAACGAGAAACATTCAATGGGATGTCCGGAGAGTCTATAACTCCTCGAAGCATAGTCAAAAATTCAGGAACAATACCTTCTACATTATCAGTAACGAAAACTTGATTTTGATACAATTGGATACGATCCTTTTGCATACTCATATCTCCACTTAATTTAGGGAAATATAGAATACCTGTTAGGTTGAATGGGTGATCAACATTCAGGTGAATATGAAACAAAGGCTCTTCGAATTGCATAGGATACAATTCACGGTAAAAGCTCTTATAATCCGTATCTTCTAAGTCTGCAGGTTTTTTAGTCCAAGCAGGATTAGGATTGTTGATAATGTTATCTACTTCTTCAGTAGGAGCAGGGTCGTCTTCTTTCGCATCTTCAGGCTTAGGAAGTGTTTCTGTTTTGGTTCCAAACTTAATCGGAACTGGCATGAATTTGTTGTACTTCGTTAAAAGTCCACCAATTTTAGCATCTTCCAAAAACTCAACTTCATCTTCACTAACATGCAAAATGATTTCAGTTCCTCTATCTTTTTTGTCAGCTTCTTCTAAAGTGAATGTAGGTGAACCGTCGCAAGTCCAATGTGCAGCAGGAGCGTCTTTATAAGATTTTGTAATTATCTCTACTTTATCAGCAACCATAAATGCAGAGTAAAACCCTAGACCAAAATGACCTATAATTCCAGAATCTTGCGCACTGTCTTTATATTTATCTAAGAACTCTTCAGCACCAGAAAAAGCTACTTGATTGATGTATTTTTCAACCTCTTCAGCAGTCATCCCTAAACCTTGGTCGGTAATGCTGATAGTTTTAGCTTCTTTATCAACTTTAACTTCTATGAATGGGTTTCCATATTCTACTTTAGCTTCTCCAATGCTAGTCAGGTGCTTTAGCTTTAAAGTAGCATCGGTAGCGTTAGAGATTAATTCGCGTAAAAATATCTCGTGATCCGAGTATAAAAATTTCTTAATTAACGGGAAAATGTTTTCAACTGAAACATTAATATTTCCTGTAGCCATAAGTGTATAGTTTTATGATTTTAAAATTCAAATGATGTAAATCAAAAGTCAAAAAAAATACCAATTTTTATAATATGACAAACTGTCTTAATAATGTCAGTAATTAGATTGGTCAATGTGTTTTTCTTTTAAAGAGTTTAAATAAATAATTTATTTATAGCTTTTAACTAAGAATTTTTAAATAAAACGAGAGAAGCGTTAAAAGCATCATAAATTATATGGTCTATCGGATATAATATTTTCATAAATCGATTATTTGTTTAAATTTGTTTAACTTTAAAATGAAATAACTAAACAGAATGAGTCAGGCGTATAGCATTAAAGATTTAGAAAATATCTGTGGGATAAAAGCTCATACAATTCGTATTTGGGAAAAAAGATACAATCTTCTAAATCCAGAACGTACTGATACAAATATTCGATTATACAGTATACAGAGTCTTCAAAAATTATTGAACGTTTCTTTTCTAGTGAATTGTGGATATAAAATTTCTAGAATATCCAAGCTATCACAAGCTGAGATAGATGAATATGTCAACAGTATTGTTTCTGATCAAACTACCATAGATAGATCTTTCAACGATTTAAAGATGGCAATGCTAAATTATAGTGCTTCAAATTTTCATGATACCTTCGATAAGGTATCTCAACGTTTTAATTTCAGAAAAATATTTAAAGATGTATTCATACCTTTTCTTAATGAAGTAGGTATGCTATGGCAGACTAATAGTATTAATAGTTCTCATGAGCATTTTATTTCAGGCTTGATCAAGCAAAAACTGATAGCCCATATAGATAACCTACAACGTCAAGAAATCATTAAAAAGGATAAGACATTTGTAATGTTTTTACCCTCTGGGGAAATCAATGATTTAAGTCTTTTATTTTTAAATAGTATTATCCTAGAAGAGGGATATAAGAGTATTTATTTAGGAGGGAATATTTCAACAGAATATTTAGAGAATTTGGCTGGATTGCAAAATCATTTAGTTTTTGCTTCTTATTTTACGATTGCTCCTAAACTTACGGAGACCTTATCATATATAGAAGATTTTAAGAAACGTATTTGTCAAGATACAGATCATCAATTATGGGTTATGGGAAGGCATTTACAAGAAGTATCTATTCCTTATTCAATGAAAATTAAAACAATACACTCGTTTGAAGATTTTGAAAAACTAATAGGTTAGATGAGTAAATCAGTTGCTATTATAGGATCTGGATTTTCATCTTTATCCGCTGCTTGTTATTTAGCTAAAGAAGGTTTTAATGTTACTGTTTTTGAGAAGAATGAAAGTTTAGGAGGAAGAGCTAGTCAGTTTAAAGAGAATGGATATACATTCGACATGGGACCTTCATGGTATTGGATGCCTGATGTTTTCGAGCGTTTTTTTAATGATTTTGGATACAAGGCTTCAGACTTTTATGAAATAGAAAAGTTGAATCCTGCATACTCTGTTTTTTTTGAAGATAGTAAAATTGACATTCCGGATACATTAGAAGATATCTACGATACATTCGAGAATGTTGAAAAGGGTAGTGCCGAAGCTTTGAAAGAGTTTATAGCAGATGCTAAGAGTAATTATGATGTAGCGATTAAGGATGTAGTTTATCGTCCTGGAATTTCACCTTTAGAATTAGTAACCCCTAAAACAATTAAGAAATTAGGGCAATTTTTCGGGAATATCTCTAAAGATGTACGCAAGAAAGTAAAAGATCCTAGATTGGTATCTATCTTAGAATTCCCCGTTCTTTTTTTAGGTGCTAAGCCAAAGGATACACCTGCATTTTACAATTTTATGAATTATGCAGATTTTGGTTTAGGTACATGGCAACCAAAGGGAGGGATGCATGCAGTAGTCCAGGGTATGGTCAAGTTAGCTACTTCTTTAGGTGTAGAATTTGTGGTCAATGCTAATGTAGAAAAAATACATATAGAAGATAAAATAACTAGAGGAATCACTGTAAATAATGAATATTTAAAATTTGATAAAGTTCTAAGTGGTGCAGATTATCACCATACAGAAACACTTATCGGTAAAGAGTACAAGCAATACAGTGAAAAATTTTGGGATAAGAAGACATTCGCACCGTCTAGTCTTTTGTTTTATGTTGGGTTTGACAAAAAATTAAAAGGTGTTAGTCATCATAACTTGTTTTTCGATACAGATTTTGAAAAACACGCTTATGAAATATATGATGCACCTCAATGGCCAACAGAACCATTGTTCTATGCAAATTTTACTTCAATAACAGATCCCAGTACAGCGCCAGAAGGTTGTGAAAATGGTTTTTTCTTAATTCCATTAGCACCAGGAGTTAAGGATACAGAAGAGTTGAGGGAAAAGTATTTTAACAAAATTATAACTAGATTCGAAAGAATAACGAGTCAAGATATATCAAATAATATTAGTTTTAAGAAAAGCTTTTGTGTTAATGATTTTAAGTCTAGATACAATTCTTATAAAGGGAATGCTTATGGTATGGCAAACACTTTATTACAAACAGCTTTTTTAAGACCAGGTTTACGTAGTTCAAAAGCTAAAAACTTGTTCTTTACAGGGCAGCTTACAGTACCAGGTCCAGGAGTACCACCGGCTTTAATTTCAGGAAAATTAGTAGCAGGTTTAATGATTGATTAACAACATAACAACCGCATATCATGAAATCTATTTTTGACTCCGTTGCTAGAAAATGTTGCAAAGAAGTTACTCAGTCGTATAGTACTTCATTTGCTTCTGCTACACGTATGTTAGGGACATCAATCCGACAAGACATATATAATATTTATGGTTTTGTGCGTTTTGCAGATGAGATTGTCGATACTTTTCATGAATTCCCGAAAAAATATCTATTCGAAGACTTCGAAAGGCAAATGTATGATGCGATCACTCATAAAATAAGTCTTAATCCTATTTTAAATGCTTTTCAAGAAACTGTACACAAA
This sequence comes from uncultured Aquimarina sp., assembly GCA_947493035.1. Lineage (GTDB taxonomy): Bacteria > Bacteroidota > Bacteroidia > Flavobacteriales > Flavobacteriaceae > Aquimarina. Next base: position 315,127 of record CANLOW010000002.1, on the reverse strand, counting down.
TACAGTATTCCAGCTGAATTGTACGAGGCATTTATGAAAAGTATGCGATTAGATTTAACTAAGAAAGATTATTTAACCCAAGACGAGTATAAAGAATACATATACGGGTCAGCAGATGTCGTAGGTTTAATGTGTTTGTGTGTTTTTGTTAATGGAAACAAAGCAGCATATGGATCACTAAAAGATAGTGCGATGCGCTTAGGTTCGGCTTTTCAAAAAGTAAACTTTTTAAGAGATTTGAAAGCTGATTTTGAAGGTTTAGACCGTACTTATTTTCCTAATACAGATTTGTTAAATTTAACGGAAGATAGTAAGCAGCAAATAATACAAGAGATTGAAGAAGATTTCTCAAAAGCAAAAGTAGGAATTCGAAAGTTGCCATTAGAAGCACGTTTTGGTGTTTATACAGCATTTAGATATTACAGTAAGCTTCTTAATAAATTAAAGGAAACACCTTCAGAAAAAATAAAAGAAACACGAATTCGAGTACCAGATTATCAAAAATTTGGTTTACTTGCTAATAGTTATTTTACATACCGTTTAGGTTTAATTTAGGGTGCAATGCAGACTTTTTATTGGATATTGATTTTTGGTAGTACCTTTCTTGGTATGGAAGCAATGGCATGGTTTACACATAAATATGTGATGCATGGTTTTCTTTGGTCTTTACATGAAGATCATCATCATAAAAAACACAGTAGTTGGTGGGAGTGGAATGATTTTTTCTTTTTGTTTTATGCTATTGTGAGTATTGTTTGTTTTGCATTATGGAGGTATGATATAGCATGGTTTGGATTACCAATAGGATTAGGGATCTTTGCCTATGGAGCTACTTACTTTTTAGTGCATGATATATTTATTCATCAACGTTTTAAAATGTTTAGAAATGCTAATAATTGGTACGCAAAAGGAATTAGAAGAGCACATAAAATGCACCACAAGCATCTAGGTAAAGGTGATGGTGAATGTTTTGGGATGTTATTTGTGCCTTTTAAGTATTTTAAAAAGTCATAAATTTTAGTGGCAGTTTCTAATCAATATGACTACATCATTGTAGGTGCAGGTGTTGCCGGACTTCAATTAGCATTAGCATTTTTAGAAGATTCTTTTTTTTTAAATAAACGCATTTTAATAATAGATCCCGATCAAAAGAAAACTAATGACAAAACATTTAGTTTTTGGGAAAAGGGTATTGGTAAATGGGATGATATCGTTCATAGAAAATGGGAATCAGCCCGTTGTATATCTCCTACTAATGAAGAGCTCACTTTTGATTTATTACCCTATGAATATAAAACGATAAAAAGTATCGATTTTTATTCGATGGCGCTTCATAAGATTAAGAATACTCCAAATATTTCCATAGTACAGGATAAAGTAACAGAAGTATGTAACCATGGTTCTAGAGTTTTAGTGAAAATAGATAAAACTGCTTTTGAAGCCTCAAGGGTTTTTGATAGTAGAATAACAGTTTCTTTAAAAGAAATAAAAGAAACTAGTACTTATGTTAATCAGTCGTTTTTAGGTTATGAAGTAGAGTTTGAACAAGACGTTTTTAACGAAGAACAATGTACTATGATGGACTATAGTCATCAATGGGAGGGAAGTACGAGTTTTGTTTATATCTTACCATTTTCAAAAAGAAAAGCGCTTGTAGAGTATACTTTTTTTGCATCATTTACCCCTGAAAAATCAGTATTTAAAAATCAATTAGAATCTTACTTAGAAAAAGGATATACTAATATGTCCTATACTATTCACAGTATTGAATACGGAGAAATCCCAATGACCGACTATAATTTTTCGGAACAACAACAACAACATATTATAAAAATAGGTACTGCAGCAGGTTGGGTAAAGCCCTCTTCTGGTTACGCATTTAAAGCTACAGAAGCTTACGTAAGTAGAATTTTGGATGGACTTAAAAAAGATAGAGTCTATTTAGCTAAACCTAGACGATATCATTTTTACGATAGATTATTACTGAAAATTCTCAAATACGATAATAAAATAGGAGGTAAGCTTTTCTTTGAAATGTATAAAAGACCACAGATTTCACTTCTATTTAAGTTTTTAGATGAGAAAACATCTTTTTTTGAGGATGTGAAATTAATCTTGCAATTACCTTACTTACCTTTTCTTAGAGCTTTATTTAGAAAAAAATAAGGCCATTTTCAAAATGAAAATGGCCTTATCTCGCAAAATTACTAAAAATACTAAAAACTAGTAGTTACCTTGTTATAGTTCCTGTAGGGAAGCTTCCTATATTAGCTTCTAAAAGATATCTCTCTGGTGCAGTACCTTGTCCAATAGCACCAGTTAATGGTTTTAATTTAAAAGGCATTGGACTATCATCTGGTACAGGCTCAATAGAGATTACTGCTGTTCCGCCTCTAAGGTCAGCTCCACCAGCAAATCCAGTTCCTTCAAGATTTTGGATAAAATCTTCACCAGGGATTGGAGGTCCATCGTTAGCATCTCCTTTAGCTTTAGAAGTAGAAGCATTGTCATCAGCAGCCTGTGGGTCACCAAAAGTTCCTGTTGAGTATGGAGTTCCATCTTTAACAATCCATCCTTCGTATGTCCATCCAGGAGTGTTAGATAAATCCGGTAATTTCAAATCAGCAGCAGGAGGCATTCCAGGTGAACCGAACCATATCCCAGCTTTATCATTTCCGTTATTTTCAGTTCCTGCTGGTTCATCAGTAGGAGTTCTCAAAAATGCGTATCCAGTTATATCAACATTTTGTAAGTTAGAAAACCCTGGGTTGATTGTTCCATAACCAATAGCGGCACTGTCACCATCAAAGTTAGCACCAAACATTTTACTATCAGAAGGAGCAGCAAGCGCATCTCCTGATTCATCTGCAGGTTCTATAGTTAAAACAAATGTTGCAGCTTGATCTAGAATATCTTGATCTGCACTTTGTGATTTTAGAGCAGGATCAACAAAGCGACCTGTAGATACAGGGGCACCATTTACAATCAGCCATCCTTCGTAAACAAAATCGCTACCTAAGGCTTCTAAACCTTCGATATTCAATTTTAAATTACCATCATCAGTACTGTCATCATCAGCACAAGCTACTAACATAGATAAGCCCATCAAGCTAGCTAGAGTTAATTTTGTAAGTTTCATTATAATTGCCTTATTATTTGTATTTCAAAATTATGACTAAGCTAATTTTTAAAATGTTAGATAGCTAACAAAGAGGTTCTTTTTAAGGAGAATTTAATAGTGTTTTAAGATTTTATTTAGAATATTTTAAGCTATCCTTATTTTGTTTTGGCCATTTTGAAAATCTTAATAATCTTTTCTTCTATCGTGTTGCTATAATCACTTGGTGTTTTAAGTATTTTCCATGAATCGTGCCAGTTAGGTGTGACATAGTTTTTGGAACTCCCTCTTTCCATAATATAATTTTTACTAAAAGAAATACGATTTTCTGTTATAGGATGTGTCGATAAAAATTCTGGAATATCAGTGCCATTTGAAAGTGCGTCTAATTGTTCCATTAGACTAACCATACCGTTAGGGTTGATATTGCTTTGGTATAAGTACTCTAAAGCTTTTTTGTCAGCCTCTTCTTCTAATTCACGAGAGAAAGAGAGTTCATTAATAGTGTTCGCATTGTCTAAGATAACAGCTGTAATTCCATTGATATCATTTAATATAACAGATAACGCTAAATAATTAGCTAAACTTCTGAAAATTGCTTTTGTAGAATGTCTTTCATTAACATGAGTTAATTCGTGACCAATCAGTGCCGCTAATTCTTCAGGGCATTCCATTTCTTCTATAATCTTAGAAAAAATAACAATATTACCTCCAGGAGTAGCGAAAGCATTTTGAATTGGAGACTTAACCACAGTAAAGTCTAAATTATAAGGACTCTCAAAATCTAAGCTTTTAAAAAAACGAGTTAATGCTTTTGTTTTTACACTATCAATTTCACGTTCAGATATAAGAGAATTCTTGAAGGTTTTTCCTATTTTTTCTTCATATGAAATAGGAACAGTAGACGCAGCGGCAAGTGCCAAATTAGGTAAAATGATTTTGTAGAATAATAAAAAAACACCGATAAATATAACTGAACCAATGGCTACGCCTTTTATTCCATTTTCTAGGAAAAAATCATATTTTTTTGATTTGGTATTTAAGTTATAATCGTTTAGTATTTTTTTAGCTAATACACGATCCTTAATTTCTATAGACTGATAAGGAAACGAATCACCATAACGCAGGGTTAGTATATTGCCACCAGACATTTCAGGTTTATGGATGTGTTGCGACTTCCAAGTAGTAGATCTTAGATGGTTTTGATCTATGAAATTTATAGTAATTCCATCTTTAAGCAACGAAAGCTCAGCCTTGTGAGAAGCTGAGCTTTTTCCGTTATAATAAATAATATTATTGTAATTCATTATATGATTCCTATATCTAACATATCACCAAGATCTTCACCCGTTGCATCTTTATACTCTTCTTCGGTTTGAGTAACAGCATTGGCATCAAATTCACCCCCAATAAAAAGATGATTACATAAATATTTCATAGTACGTACTTGAGCCCAAGGTGCACCTAGACCTAGTGTAAAGAAGACAATTAAGAAGTTAACAATCATTAGACCAAACAAACCATCACCTTTAATTGTTGATTTAAAAGGAATTTTTGTTCCGTTTTGATCCATTTCAATATTGTTATAGTAATAGTTAATTAGGTCTTTCATCCACCAAAAACTATAAATTCCTAATGTTATAATCGATAGGATATAACCACCTACAAGTATTCCAAAATAGCGCCCACCTTCTCCGTGAAAATCAAACTTCACATCACCATACCTACTGTGAGAAACAGTATATTTTCGAATATTCATTGTCATCCAAGCTCCATAAATTCCTAAAGTCAGTATGGAGAAAAGTACATCTTTATAGTATTTTTTAGAGAATTCTTTTAGGTCACCTCTGTATCCAAAATGAATTCCTTTCCAAGAGGATCTAGATAATCGATACCTCATAGAACCATGAATTACAAATGGTAACAAGCCAAAAATAGCCAGATAGAAAAAAATCATTCCCAATACAGGCATTTCTAAATAAGTCAATCCAAAAAGCACTCCGTAGATAACAACAAATATACCTACAGCTTTAATAAAGCCCTTGAACATTTCTTTTCCTGTACCATGAAAGGTAAAGCGACTACCAGATAATTCTGTTTCTTTGTACATATACTGTAAGATAGCAGCTTTAGCCCAAGGATAATATAGCCCTAAAGTTAATAGTGTTAGTAGTAGATTTACAATTACAATTCCAAATAATTTGGCGCCCTCCCCGTGGAAATAAAATTTGTGATCGTTCATTTTAGTTTAGTATTTGGTTATTTTTAGTGTAATAAATTTTATTTTCAGTTTGTCTTGTGATTATTTATTATTTGATAAGTGAATTATTGCCTATGAAATTTCACTTAATCGTATGTTTTAAAAATAACATAACTCATAGCATAATTGAAAAACAATAAATATTCAATTTCAAATATATTATAAATGTTAAAGTAAAAAACTATACTTTAATATGAGTTTATAGTATTATGTTTTTTTGATATTTTAATGGTTAATATTCAAAAATTATCTAGAATTTAGGATATAAAAAACGCGCTGTATGGTAAAGCTTACAGCGCGTTTTGTAATATAATTTTTGAGTGATTTAGCGTAAAGTTTGCTTAGAACTACTTATTAACTTGTTTGAATCGAAAACATTGATAACGTAAGTACCAGCAGTGATTTCCTCGCCAGATAATGGTTCGGCGAAATCACAAATTTTAATCATCTTATTGTCATATCTAAATTTAGATAATTTAGTGATTTTTATAGTTCTACCATTAGGGTCAGTGATGGCATATCTAGCACCAAGAACTTTTTTATTTGGTGATACCAATTGAATAAAAAATTCTTTATCTCCAAATTCTGTAATTTCATTTTTACCTACGGTATAACATACTTCAAAACCAGTAACACGTTTTGCTCTATTGCTTTCTACAACTTTACCGGACTTTTTAATTCTAACAGATTTAGCACTTAAATCATTGATGTATAATTCCTCAGCCTTAGTTGCAATGACTTTTAAGTTTTCATTAGCTTTAGACACTGAGTCGTATACTACTCTAACTTGGCTTAATTCAGTAGAGATACTATCTTTTTGAGTTGCTAAAAGCGTGTTTTCAATTTTCAGTCGTTTATTTTCCTCTTTTATTTTTTTCAATTTAGCTTTTAATTGATCTCTAACATTTCTAAGCTTAGTTACTAATGTGTAATCAGGTTTTAGATTAGAAACAGAATCAATTACTTGTTGAAGGCGTTGTTTTGTTTGTAGAATTTCAGTTTTATTTTCATCATTTTCTAAAGACAATATCTCAAAATCCTTCTGTACAGCTTTTAATTCTTCAATTTTTATAAGCTTTTCTGTTTCAAAAGCTTTTTTATTGTTATTGATCTTAATAGTACTAAGAACACTATATATAATAGTTGCTGCCAAGAGTACTAAAAGTACTAGAATAGTAGTTTTTTTAGAGTTACTAGTGGTTTCTTGTTGCATAAAAGTTTGGGTTTAATTGATAAACGAAAGATAGTTAAATATTATTGCTTGCCAAGCTCTTGTGCGCGATCAAATGCTGCAACAACACTTTCTTTAATTTGTATGTCTACCTTATTTTTTTTGAATGTTTCCATAGCAGCATGTGTAGTTCCTCCTTTAGAGGTTACACGATCTATCCAGGTTTGAGCATTATCATTAGAGCTTTCGAATAAATTTGCTGTTCCGGTAAATGTATTTACAACGATAGATTTAGCATCTTCATAACTAAAGCCATAGGTAATCCCTTGTTGAATCATAGCTTCCATGAAATAGAAAACATATGCAGGGCCACTTCCTGATAAAGCTGTAATTGCATCAATAGCATCTTCATTAGTTACTTTTACAATGCCACCAGTAGCACCAAGAATTCCTTGGACTATTGTAGTTTCTTCCTTTGTTACAGTAGGAGTAGTAAAATAACCTGTCATACCTTTATTAATTTGAGAAGGTAAATTAGGCATAGCACGAACCACTTTTTCAATACCTAATCCTTGCTGAATAGTTTCAATTTTCATTCCTGCCATAATAGAAATGATTACTTGATTGGAATGAATTAATGCTTTGATATTTTCAAAAAGTAGTGGGGCGGTTTGAGGTTTTACAGCTAATAAAATACTATCCGCATTAGGGATGCATTCCGAAGCATTTTGATATATTTCTAATGTAGTACTTTCTTTTAGTTGAGCTACTTTATCGCTACTATTTTCTAGAATTGATACAGTAGCATTTTCTATTTTTTGTTGTATGGACAGGGCATAGGTAAGCCCCATATTACCACCACCAATGATAAGTATATTTGTCATTATGTATATGTTTAGTTGACAGTTTGGTCAGGTTGTCGACGTTTATCCCATTTAATATCGCTTAGTACAGAAGATGAAATTCCTATAAAGAAATTCCAAGAACTTAATTCACTAAAAGGAACCCAATTGAAACTCATTGTCCAGCTTTCAAGGTCTCTTTGAAAGCGTAAATTTGTGTATGTAAAATCTTTTTTAAGAACATCATAACCCGAAGAAGCACCGATACGCCATCTAGGAGCAATTTCAACATCTCCTGAAAAGTTAATGGCGTGTGAGCTTATTTGGTCTTGCCTTCGAGCATTACTATAATTGATAGCATAGGATAGCCTCAGTGACCAGGGAATCACATGATTATAGAATTTCTTGTGTAATTTGTCTTCCTTATCTTCTTCAGAATCTTCGTCAAACAAACGACCATCATTTAGGTTTGTATGCGAGCCGAAAAGATCATCAGGACGACCACCATTACGTAAGGTTTCATTATCATAATCATCCTGATCTACAGTTTCATCATCTTTTTTCTTTTTTCGCTTAAAGTCTTCACTTGAAAATGAATAGCCAAAATTCAAGTTTGCACGAGTTAACCGAAATAAACTTCCTCCATTCTTAATGTTCAATTTATTGATGGGTACATTGTTATTGTTTAATGCATAAGGGTCTAACGTACCTCCAAAGTTTAGGGTAAGTTTTTTAACAACAGGAATACTACCGCTAACAGCTATGGGTCTTAATTTTAGAGAGTCAGCTTTGAAATTGTATGAAGTAGTAAAATTTAAAGAGTTTAAAACTTTTACAATTTTGGGATCAACCTTAGTGGTGTCTTTATCGGCTACCTTAATTTCTAAGGTATTATTTAATGAAATATTTAAACTGCTTGATTCCCTATTGCTTGGTTGTCCTAATATTCCACCTTGAAATCGCGTAAAACTAACTCGTTCTTCAGGCCTATTTCTATCTACATCGGCAGGCACAATATATTCATCATAAAATTGATCAAAAGAAGGTCTGTAACTATACCCAACAGATGGGCGAACAACATGTCTAATAGCTTTTATTTTAGCCTCTTTTTTAAATTGAACGGTACCGTAAAGCGAGGTTCCTACTGATGTGCTAAAATCATAAGTTCGGTAAGCATCAAATCCTTTTATGGTATCATTTACTACTTGACCACGACCATCATCGCCATCTTCATCAAAACTTCTTTTAATAGTTTCAAAGACCCAGTTTTCTGTAAAAGAGGTACTAGCACTAGCACTTAAATATTTAAATATTTTAAAATTGGTGCTTATGGGGATATTCGTTTGTACTCCCTGCCTAGCATTACGTAATGTTTCTTTAGAAAAAAGATCATCTTCACTAGTCTCAACTTGATTTGTAATTCGAGATCTTGCTTGTAAGTTTATGTTTTGTAGTATTCCTTTTTTTATTCCTGATTTTGGGGCAAAGGGAAAGACACGACCAGTGTTGATGGAAGTAGGAGTGTTTATATTGACTACTTGAGTGTTACTATTTTGTCTAATATTTAATGCAGTTTGAAAATCTATTTTAGGTTCTATAGGAAAAGATCTAGAATAGGAAATGTTCGAACTTAGTGTGTTGGTTAATTGTGAACCAATATTGGTCTGATTTCGAGATTGCCTAAAGAATTGTGAGCTACCAAAGTTGACATTTGCGGTGAAATTTGAATTTGGATTAGCCTTTGAAGCACGTCTGTGAGACCATCGTAAATTATAGTTGCTTCGCTCTCCAAAACCTTCAAACCCCCTTTCTCCTGTGATATTATTTTCGAAACGAGCACTTAGATTTCCTGAATATTTGTAGCGTTTAGAGTATCTAGAATCTGCACGTAAAGCATAGCTACTATTGGTAGAATAATCACCTGTAAGCGTTAAATCTACACGGTCATTAATGGCAAAATAATATCCTCCATTTTGAAACTGGAATCCTTGCTGATCACTTTGGTTAAAACTAGGAATAATAAACCCAGATACGGCTTCTTGTTTCATAGGGAAATACCCAAAAGGAAGACCTAAAGGAGTAGGGACATCTGCAATATACATATTGACAAGACCTGTCACAATTTTCTTTTTAGGAACAAATTTGATACGCCTAGCGTAGAAATAATATTCAGGATCTTCTAAATTTTGAGAGGTCGTAAATTTTACATTTTTCATGTAGACTACCGAATCGTTTTCACGCTTCGATACTTCATTTACAATATTGAAACCTTCCTGAGAAGTTTTTGAATTATAGATTAATGCCTTCTTACTAGCAAAATTGAATCTAATGGTATCAGGTTCTACGACGTTACTTCCTTGAGTAAAAATGGGAGTTTGTGTGTAGGCGTTAGCAGTATCTTTTATTCCCTTAGCATAAACTTCTTTTTTAGTTTGGTGTACAACAATGCTACCTGATTCAATATCGAGATCTGTATATTTTATTTTAGCATTGTCATAAAGATACATTTTTCCATTCTTTCGATTAAGGCGCATGTAATCTTTAGCACTATATACTACGTTGTCGTCTAGAAACGTTTTCTTTTTAACTAGAGAGTCAGTTTGGGTACTATCAAGTGCTATTTCTGAAGTTTCTTTATTAATAATAGAATCTTTAGTAATAGTTTTAATCTCTTTTATAGTATCATTACTAGTAGGTTGCTGTTGTGCAACAGCGTAGAAAGTAACTGTGATACATAAAACTAGAGTTTGTAAGCTTTTTTTAAACAAAGTATCGAGATTCTTTTTCAAACGTTCAATCAAATGAATTCACCTTTTGCTTCGCAACAAGCCGCTAAATTACACTTATTTTTCAGCTTGGTATTGTATTTGAAACAAAATTAATGATTGGTTCAAAAGATTGTTAATTAGATTTTGATATAAGAACGACTATCATTGATTATAGTTACGATCTTCGCCTTAAATAACAGTACATATGAAAATATTTAGTTTTCTTTTTTTAGTTTTTTCGATATCAATTACAGCAAGTAGCTTCAGTGAAGACGTAAAAAAGCCATTTGTAGTGGTTTTGGATGCAGGACATGGAGGGCATGATTCTGGGAATAGAGGGAACGGGTATTTTGAAAAAGATATAGCACTAGATATTATTTTAAAAACGGGTGCTATACTTAGTAAAGACCCTAACATAAAAGTGATATACACACGCAAGACAGATGTTTTTATTCCTTTAAATAAAAGAGGAGATATAGCTAATAAAGCTAAAGCTGATCTTTTTGTTTCTGTACATTGTAATGCACATCATACTAATGCATCAGGAACAGAAACCTTTGTATTAGGATTACATGCTAATCAACGTAATTTTGATATTGCAAAAAAAGAGAACTCAGTAATTTTGATGGAGGATGATTACAAAAAATCATACGATGGTTTTGACCCTAATTCGCCTGAGTCCATCATTGGGATTACATTAATGCAAGAAGCTTATTTAGAACAAAGCTTAGGGTTAGCTAGTTTTGTGCAACAAAATTTCTCTAAGCAATTAAAACGGTCTAATCGTGGAGTGAAACAAGCAGGTTTTCTTGTATTACATAGAACGTTTATGCCAAGTGTATTGATTGAAACAGGTTTTTTAACAAATCGAAATGAAGGAAAATATTTGAACTCTGGTAAAGGAAAGGATGATATGGCTAAAGCGATTTCTAAAGCAATAAATGACTATAAGAAGAGTGTAGAGCTAAGTTTTGAAATCGATCAAGAGCTTGATATGGTTTTTGATGAAAAGGAAAAACCTAAGAGTATTAAAAAGCCTTTAACAAAAAAGGAAGTTATAAAGACCGCTTCAGAAAAAGGAACAAAACAACCAAAAGATACTTCAGCTAAATCTAGTGATATAACAGATAAAAATGATGGAAAAGCTGTTGCCAAACTAAATAAAATAGCTTCAAAAGTTACTTCTAATAAGAGTTTAGCACCAATATTTAAAATACAACTGGCTGCTGGTTCTACTAAGATAGATCCTTTGCCAGAAAATTTTAAAGGATTATCAGGCGTAGAAGTAAAAGAGGTAGGAGGTAAGTATAAATATTTTTATGGTGATACAGAACGTTTTAGTGAAATCAAAAATATAAAGTCTAGAGTTATTGGTTTTGGCTACACAAAATGCTTTATCGTAGCTTTTGAAGGGGATAACATGATACCTTTATCAGAAGCATTGCTAAAACAGCAAAAAAATATGTGATAAATTGCTTACTTTGCAAACAATAAATTACTTCGCTTTAAATACACCTACATGCAAGAGATGAATATAGCAGAATTAGAATATAATAATGAGCGCGAGCATTTGATCATTCCTGAATATGGGCGCCATATACAGAAAATGGTTAACCATGCCATTGCTATAGAAGATAGAGAAGAGCGAAATAAAGTAGCAAAAGCTATCATTGGGGTTATGGGAAATTTACAACCTCACTTAAGAGATGTGGCTGATTTTCAGCATAAGCTTTGGGATCAATTGTTTATCATTAGTAAGTTTCAGCTAGATGTAGATTCTCCTTATCCAATCTTAACACAAGAAGAGTTGCAAGAGCGTCCAGATCCTATGGGTTACCCTCAAAGCCATCCTAAATATCGTTTTTACGGAAACAATATTACGAGTATGATCAATGTAGCGAATAGTTGGGAAGACAATGATTTGAAGCAGGCTTTAATCTATACGATTGCGAATCATATGAAAAAGTGTTTCCTGAATTGGAATAAAGATACTGTAGAAGATGTTGTAATTTTTGATCATTTGTATGAGTTGAGTGATGGTAAAATAGATTTGCGTGGTGGTAAAGCAGATGAGCTTACTAATTCACAAAGCTTGATGAAATCTAAAAAGCGCTTTAGTAGTAGTCATAGTAGTACCAACAACAATAACAATAATAAAAAATACAGAAGTAACAATAACAATAACAACAACGGTAAAAATAAACCACGCCGTAAGTACTAACGAACTAACATGGGAACATTTCAAATAGAAGGAGGGCATCAGTTAAAGGGTGAAATTACTCCTCAAGGGGCTAAAAATGAGGCGTTGCAAATTCTTTGTGCAGTATTGTTAACCCCAGATAAAGTAGTCATTAATAATATCCCTGATATTAGAGATGTAAATAAGCTACTTGGAATTCTAGAAAATTTAGGGGTTAAAACCCAAAAATTAGGTAAGGGAAGTTATGCTTTTATAAGTGATGCTTTAAATTTAGACTATCTAGAAAGTGATAAATTTAAAGAAGAAGGTAGTGGTATTAGAGGGTCTATAATGATTGTTGGGCCATTACTAGCTCGTTTTGGAAAAGGGTACATTCCTACTCCAGGAGGAGATAAAATAGGGCGTCGTCGACTTGATACACACTTTAAAGGTTTCATTGATTTAGGAGCAGAATTTCGCTTTAATAAATCAGAACGTTTTTATGGAGTAGAAGCTCCTAATGGTTTGAAAGGAGCTTATATGTTGTTAGATGAAGCTTCGGTGACAGGTACAGCAAATATTGTTATGGCTGCTGTATTAGCCCAAGGAACTACAACGGTATACAATGCAGCTTGTGAGCCTTATCTACAACAATTATGTAAGATGTTGGTTTCTATGGGAGCTAACATTAAAGGTATTGGTTCTAATTTATTAATCATAGAAGGGGTAGATTCTCTTGGTGGCTGTGAACATCGCATTTTACCAGATATGATCGAGATTGGTTCGTGGGTTGGATTAGCAGCAATGACCAAAAGTGAAATTACTATCAAAAATGTAAGTTGGGAGAGCTTAGGTGTAATTCCTGCAACGTTTAGAAAATTAGGAATCACTGTAGAACAGCGAGGGGATGATATGTATATTCCTGCTCATAAAGATGGGTATGAAATACAAAGTTTTATTGATGGTTCATTTATGACCATTGCTGATGCGCCTTGGCCAGGTTTTACTCCAGATTTATTGAGTATTATTTTGGTGGTTGCTACTCAAGCAAAAGGAGAAGTGTTGATCCATCAAAAAATGTTCGAAAGTCGTTTGTTTTTTGTGGATAAATTGATTGATATGGGGGCAAAGATAATTCTTTGTGATCCACACCGAGCCAATGTAATTGGTCACGATTTCAAATCTACGCTGAAGGCAACCACAATGGTTTCTCCTGATATTAGAGCAGGTATATCTTTGTTGATTGCTGCGCTAAGTGCAAAGGGAACTTCTACAATACACAATATTGAACAAATAGACCGCGGTTATGAAGATATAGACGGTCGTTTAAGAGCTATAGGTGCTAAGATCATTAGAATGTCTTAGTGAGACCATTTAAAAACAACAATACTTATCTAGATAGCTAAGTATGAATGATAGGTATTGTTGTTTTATAATTTGCACCCTGATAATAGTGGGTAATTATTCTGTAACGAAGTATTTCGAGAATTCTTCTACATTAACGTCATTACTTATCTTGGTAAATTTCCCAAAAAATTCTTTGCCAGATTCTCTGAGTGTTGAGATTTCAAAATTATCTTCATCCACAAAAGAAACCTCTACAGTTACATTATTTTTTAAAGTAAGTATTGATATTTTATTACTTGTCGTATTTGATGTTACCTCAATTTGAAAAGCATCAATACTATTTCTAATAAAAGAATTGCCATTTTCCTCTTCTAAAAAGTTCATTCCACTAGGGTCACAATTAATAATAGAATTCTCAAATAGAGGTGTATCATAAGCATATAAACCTAGTTGGGTATCATCAATTTTATTATAAAAATCATTATCAATAAAAGCAACTAAAAGTTCATTAGTAACATCCATAGTATCAGGTTTGTTAGGGCAGGTATTGTCTTCACTATTTCTGTCGAAAGGTACACCTATCGGTCCATTTTTATCAGATACCGCTTTCCATGTTCCATTTAAAGAAGTTTCAATGACCATAAAATCAGATTTATTTTCGTTGTCATCATCATCAGAACATCCTATAAATAATACTGATAAGAGGAATAGGATAGATAATTTTTTCATGATATTGTTTTTATAATTTAGAGATAACGATAAAATTCGCTAAATATTAGTTTTTATGTTTCGTGATTTTGTTTGTACTCCTAGAAGTTATATGCTAATTTGAATATCCATAATCACTAATAATAAGAATTATGTCATCCTAAACTCGTTTCAGGATCTCATTAAAGATTTATAAATCAGTAGGATGGGATTTCTTATCAAGCAAGGAATGGCGAAACTTTTATAATATTACTAATTGCGGATATACATATATGCTAAAGTTTGGAATGAAATTAAATTTCAGATAAATTGATAATAAACTTGCATTGAGGCTATTGTCTGTTTTGTGGATTAATTCAAAAAGGTGTTGACAAACCAATCGTTATTGCTTTGTAGGAAGAAATCTCTTTAAGTATGGCAATTAAGTTACTTATCCTGTAAAATCTCAGGTAAATGTTCATTAAACCATTTTGATCGTCTTAAAATGGCAGCATGCGTAGCATTTGAAATAAGAATACAATTATTAATGTTCTCTACTGGAAATACGTGATCTTTAGTGCCGTGTATGTGTATCGTATTTGGTAAAGGCTTTTCTTGTTGCCAGCATAACACATTTTCGATAGCCCAGTCTAAATATTGTTTATTCATCACATTAAGATATTTCTCATAGACTTTAGCGATTTTTTTATTGGTTTCACCAAAGAAAAATTGTTCCCAGCCATTTACTTTTTCAAATAAAGCAGTAGGTAATAGTTTATATAGTTTAGTATCTCTAACTAATTGTAGTCTTTTGGGGAGTTCATATTTACTTTTAACACTAGATATAACTATAATTTTATGAGTATTTACAATTTTACTCATTTCCTGTACCATAATTCCTCCAAAAGAGACTCCTAAGAGAATTGAATTGTCATGCTTGATCTCATTACACATTTTAGAAGCATAACTTTCTAATGTATCTTCTTTATCAGGTATTTTCCAAGGTATAAAGTGAAGTTGAAAAATATCAGGCAGTTTTATGTATTCGAAGATAGATGTACTTGCACCAAGCCCAGGGACACAATAAATGTGTATTTTTTTATCTTTTTCAGTCATACTGCTAAACTATTATTAAATACTATTTGAATAAAACAGCTTTAGTTTAATTTAACAAATAAACATATATGAATAATAACTATATTTTTTACCCATCGAGTACAAGGGGTAGTGCAGAATTTGGTTGGCTAAAAGCTAAGTATAGTTTTAGTTTTGGTCAGTTTTTCGATCCTAATAGAGAGTCTTATGGAAAGTTAAGGGTTTTAAATGATGATATTATACAGCCAACGAAAGGGTTTGGGACACATGCTCATCGTAATATGGAGATTATTACCATTCCATTAAGTGGACAATTGGCTCATAAAGATTCTTTAGGTCATGAATCTATTATACAGACGGGCGAAGTACAAGTAATGAGCGCTGGTAGCGGAATACAACATAGTGAGTATAATGCTAGTGAAGATGAGATAGTCAATATTATACAAATCTGGGTATTCCCAAATAAAGTAAATGTAACACCTCGATACGATCAAAAAGCTTTTGATTTTACTATAAAAAATAAATGGATAAACATCGTAAAGCCATTTACTGAGAAAGGAGAGGGATTATGGGTCTATCAAGATGTTTATTTTGATATGGCCATTATAGAAAAAGGAATTAGCTTGCTATACAAACAAAGAAGTCATAATAGCCTTGTCTATGTATTCGTTATTGAGGGTAATGTACTTATTGAGGCTAATGAGCTTTTTGATAAAGACGCTTTAGGTATTGATACGGATCAAAATCAAGTAGAAATAAGGTCTATAATAACTAGCAGGCTATTGTTTATTGAAGTACCTAGATAAAACTGTTATAAAACAAAAAACCAGCGCTATGCGCTGGTTTTTAATATTATGTGTTTTTCTAAGTGATTAGAAAGAATAGATTGCTCCAACTACAAAAGAGAATAAGTTATCAGAATTCTCACCATCACCATCTACAAAAGTGTTTAAACCAGAAGGAGTATTATCAAAATCAGCTCTGATTTCTGGCTTAATAGTCAAATTTCCTTGAGTAATAGAACCAGTTAGTGTAGCAGCAAATACTGAATCATCTTCACCACCATCAGCAAATAAAGTGAAATATTCACCTCTACCTCCTAATGAAAAAGTATCAGAGAATGCATATTGTGGATATAAAGCTACACCATAAAATCCAGATCCATCAGTATCTTGGTAAGTACCATTAAATCCTAAATAAAAATCATCTGTCAAATCCCATCCAGTAGTTAAATCAACTTGAAAAGTATTCTCTTCTGCTGAAATAGCAGCATTCTCTTCAGGGTTTATTACAAGTGCTCCTGCTTCCTTGTTAATATCATCAGCTGAAGCAGAATTTCTTCCGTATGTGAAGTTTAAATAAGCACTACCTGAATCAGCAGAATATCCTAATTGTAATCCTCCAGTATACTTACCATTTAAATTAGTAAAAGTATTATCTGTTTGATTCATAATAGCAGCCATTAAAGACCAGTTATCATCTAAAGCAAAATCAGCCTTTAAACCAGTATGTGAAAATGGTCCATTAGAAAACATGTAAGATGTAGAGTAGTTAAAATTACCAGTTGGAGAAATAACCTCGTATCCTAAGAATGTGTTGAAATTACCAAAAGTTAATGTTACAGCATCAGAAGCATCATAAGTTACAAATAACTGGTTTACGATGTTTGTAGAACCTTCTCCGTCAACAGCAGCTGCACCTCTTGGTCCAAATACCAAGTCAGCAACAAAACCAACTTTACCTACTTTTTTAGAAGCGATTAAATTTGCCATACCTAAAGCAAAACCATCAGCATTTGCAAATGAAGTAGAAGGAGCAACAGATTGAGATCCATTTTTTCCATTGATGTTAGCACGAAAATAAGCATCAACAGATCCGCTTAATTCAATTCCTTTAGACTCTTCCTGAGCCGTAGCAGTTAAGCCTGCAAAAGCCATAGCTGCAATAGCAGCACCTTTAAAGAAGTTTTTTTTCATAATAATAGTTAATAGTTAAATAACAATTTAAAGTAAGTATTTCTACTTAATTTACGTTCAAAAGTAGCTTAATCGAGTTTAGCGACCAAAATAATATCTTAAAAACTAAGTATTTTTAAGGGATTCGCAAGATTTATAGTGTAAGAAGATATATTTTACCTTATATATTAATATTTAATGTTACTTTTTTAAAGATTTGTGAGGTTTTTGTACTTTTTTAGTAAAAATATTTAATTATTATCTGCTAAAGCCTTTGTTTTAAATTGGTTATGATTTTATTGGTGTTTGAAAAACATTAATTTATTGTTAAGTAAGGTTTATCTTAGGTGAAGTTGTTTAAGTCTTTTGAGTGTTATAATACGCAATGACTTTATTTAAAAGTTAAGATATTTTTTCAGTCCAAAAAGAAATCCCACAAATAGTATAAAAAATAAGACGATCCATTTACTTCCTTTGTAGTGTTTGTTATGAGTTTTTTTATCTTTTTTGTAAGTAATAATCATGATAACGATGAATGCGATAATAAAAAAGATTGAGAAAATAATTTGTCCTTTGCTAAACATTTTTTTTCTACAAAGATAATATGTAGTGCTTCTTAAATATTTAGTTTATGTCTAAACTTTAAGTTGTAAAATTCAATTAGAATTTTTTTATTAGGGAGTTGTTAAATTTAATTTACAAGATGAAAGATAAAATAGAGGCAGTAAAAGAGTTTCATAGGGTATACAATATAGGCTACAAAGAAAAGCCTATCGCTGATTTAGGGAGTAAGAAAAATACATTACGCTTCGAATTAATGAAAGAAGAAAATGAAGAGTATTTTGAAGCTGCTAATAATAATGATTTGGTAGAAGTAGCAGATGCGTTAGGAGATATGCTCTATATTTTATGCGGGACTATTATAGAACATGGGATGCAACATAAGATTGAAGAAGTATTTGAAGAAATTCAACGTAGTAATATGAGTAAATTAGGCGAAGATGGGAAACCAATATATCGTGAAGATGGAAAAGTGATGAAAGGCCCGAATTATTTCAAGCCTAATATTAAGGCTATATTGGAAAATGATTTGTAGATATTGATGAATTCCCTAAAAGATCTTACTATTAGTATTCTATGCAATTGTTATTATGTTTTATCTATTGGGCTGTTTTTTTGTTTTAAATAGGTGTTCTTTTGTTAAAAAAAAGAACTGATTAAAATGTAGCTATTAATTTCTCATTCTTAAATTTGTTCATGTTAATTAAGGTTTTTAATGGAGAAAGATACGTTTAGGCATCAGGGGATGAGAAATAGATTAGTAAGTCTATTGAGAGAAAAAGAAATTCATTCTCAAGATGTATTGAATGCTATAAGTCAAGTACCAAGACATTTATTTATTGATCCAGCTTTTGAGAGTCATGCATATCAAAATAAGGCCTTTCCTATAGGGGCTGCCCAAACAATTTCTCATCCTTATACCGTAGCTTTTCAATCTCAGGCATTAGAGTGTGGTCAGGGAAGTAAAGTGTTAGAGATAGGTACAGGTTGTGGATATCAAACTGCGGTTTTGTGTGAAATGGGAGTACAGGTGTATTCTATAGAGCGTCAGCAGGAGCTCTTTAAGTTTGCAAAAAAGAAACTTCAACAATTAAATTATTTGCCTAAACAACTTATTTTTGGTGATGGTTATAAAGGATTAGAAGTAGAAGCTCCATTTGACGGTATTATTGTTACTGCTGGTGCTCCTTTTGTTCCTAAGCCGTTGCTTTCACAATTAAGAGTAGGTGGTAAGCTTATTATTCCTGTAGGGGCTGGTGAAACACAAATTATGCACATGTATATACGTGTAGATGAAAAGACATTTAAAAAGAAAACTTTTGGAGAGTTTAAATTTGTACCACTTTTAGAGGATAAGAATTGAGCTGGCACAGTACAGAGTACAAAGTAATTAGTGCATAGATTTGTTTATAGTCAAATTAGAATATTTTCGTTTCTGTTGATAGTGCTTTTTACACCCATTAAGAGTTACTTATTCTATTCAAAAATAAATTCTAAACTCAGGAACACATATCAATGAAAGTTTTTCAAAAGCTATATAAAATAACTCTACTAATGTAAAGCATCAAACAACCAGCATAAGACCAATTAACTCCAGCTTTGTGACTTTCAAATCAGAACTTTAATTAATACAAGTCATTTGCTTGTTGATTTCTTGCTCAGCCTTTATTTTAAATCATCATACTTGGCTGCGAGTAGCAACATCAAAAAAACAGGTCTTAATACTCTTTACTCAATACTTTGTACTTTATTATAAATATTGTAATTTTGCACTCCAATTTACGGAAAAGGATTTAGTAGATTGATTTATAAATAGTTTAAACACTTTTGTTTTATTCCTTAATAAGTCCTGATAAAGCAGAATACAAATTTTATCTTCACAATGTCTGAAGAAACAAAAAACACAGAGGCACAAGTTGCTGAAGCAGTTACCGAAACTCCAAAGGTGGATCCTGCTCAATTCCTTAAAGATTTTAACTGGCATAACTACGAAGAAGGAATCGATCCTATCGAAGATGACCAATTAGCTGAGTTTGAAAAGCTAGTAGCTGAAAACTTTGTAGATACTTTAAGTAATGAAGTAGTTTCTGGTACTGTAATTAATATTACTGATAGAGATGCTATTATCGATATCAACGCTAAGTCTGAAGGGGTTATTTCATTAAATGAATTCCGTTACAATCCAGATTTAAAGGTTGGTGATAAAGTAGAAGTTTTAATTGATGTTCGTGAAGACGCAACAGGTCAGTTAGTACTTTCTCATAGAAAAGCTCGTGTAATCAAGGCATGGGAAAGAGTTAACAATGCACATGAAACAGGTGAGATTGTTAATGGTTTCGTGAAGTGTCGTACAAAAGGAGGTATGATCGTAGACGTATTCGGTATCGAAGCGTTCTTACCAGGTTCTCAAATTGATGTGAAGCCAATCCGTGATTACGATGTTTATGTAAACAAAACAATGGAATTCAAGGTAGTTAAGATTAACCATGAATTTAAAAACGTTGTTGTTTCGCATAAAGCACTTATTGAAGCGGATATCGAAGAGCAAAAGAAGGAGATTATTGGGCAGCTTGAAAAAGGTCAAGTACTTGAAGGGGTTGTTAAGAATATCACTTCTTACGGAGTATTCGTTGATCTTGGAGGTGTAGATGGATTAGTTCATATTACAGATCTTTCTTGGTCTCGTATCAATCATCCTAACGAAATCGTTGAGCTTGATCAGAAGCTAAACGTTGTAATCTTAGACTTCGACGAAGGTAAGACAAGAATTCAGTTAGGATTGAAGCAATTGAAACAACACCCTTGGGAAGCGCTTGATGGTGAGTTGAAAGTTGGTGATAAAGTAAAAGGTAAAGTAGTTGTGATCGCTGATTATGGTGCGTTTATCGAAGTAGAAGAAGGAGTAGAAGGATTAGTTCACGTTAGTGAAATGTCTTGGTCAACTCACTTGCGTTCTGCGCAAGACTTCGTGAAAGTTGGAGATGAAGTAGAAGCGGTAGTATTGACATTAGATCGTGAAGAGCGTAAGATGTCTTTAGGTATCAAGCAATTGACTCCAGATCCTTGGACTGATATTACTTCTAAATACCCAGTAGGTTCTCGTCACACAGGTACAGTAAGAAACTTTACTAACTTTGGTGTGTTTGTAGAATTAGAAGAAGGTATTGATGGATTAATTTATATCTCAGATCTTTCTTGGACTAAGAAAGTGAAGCACCCATCAGACTTCTGTGCTGTAGGTGATAAGCTTGATGTTGTGGTATTAGAATTAGATGTTGAAGGACGTAAGTTAAGTTTAGGTCACAAACAAACTGAAACTAATCCATGGGATAAGTATGAGACTGAATTTGCAGTAGGTTCTAAGCATACATTAGCATTAGAAGAAGTTTCTGATAAGGGAGGTACTGTTAATGTAAACGAAGATGTTCAGGCATTTGCTCCGGGTCGTCACTTAGAGAAAGAAGATGGATCTAAGTTAGGAAAAGGAGAAACTGCAGAATTCGTAGTAATTGAATTCAGTAAAGAATTTAAGAGAGTTGTAATTTCTCATACTGCGATCTTCAAGGAAGAAGAAGCGAAAGCTGTTAAGCAAGCTGCTAAGAAAGTAGCTTCTAACAACCAAGCATCTACTTTAGGAGATATCGATGCATTAGCTGAATTAAAAGCTAAGTTAGAAAAAGGAGGAAACTAGTAATAGATTTCATCTAAATAGTAAAACGGAGATCTTTTTAAGGTCTCCGTTTTTTTATGTAATTTTTTAAAAGCTTTTAAACTAGAAATAAGTATTCTTGTTTTGAAGTTAAGAGCGATTAATAACTAGTCTTTGTAATGACTGCTTAATACTATTAAAAATATGACGACATTAAAAGTAGGTGATAAGGCGCCTAATTTTTCAGTAAAGAATCAAGATGGGCAATTTATATCATTAGATAATTTCTTGGGTAAGAAATTAGTTTTGTTTTTCTATCCTAAGGCAAGTACGCCTGGGTGTACAAATGAAGCATGTAATTTGAATGAGAATTATGATCGTTTTCAGTCATTAGGATATGAAATTTTAGGGGTAAGTGCTGATTCTGAAAAAAGACAAACAAACTTTAAGAATAAATACGGTTTTTCCTACGACTTGTTAGCTGATGAAAAATTAGAAGTTATTAAGTCTTATGGTGTGTGGGGGCTAAAGAAGTTTATGGGTAAAGAATATGAAGGTATCCATCGTACAACATTTGTGATTAATGAAAACGGAATAATTGATCAGATTATCGATAAAGTAAAGACAAAAGATCATTCTAATCAGTTGATTTTAGTTAATTAGCTGGTAGGGTGTTTAGAGATAACAGCGTTTAATTATAGAAGTAGTTTTTTTAATCGCTTCTTTTTTAGTTATTTACGATGTGATTAACGAAAATGTTATAGTGTTCGTTTTTTGAAAAAGGATAATAGATAATCATTATATTTACTTTTCAAAAACCAAGGGTTTATTTATAAGCCTTTATAACTATTTATTTATTATAATTTAATTGTGAATTTTATGAAAAACAAAATTCGATCGAGTAATCGATTAAAAATGACATTGTTTTCATTGTTTGCTTTTTTGGGATTGTTTCTAGCGCAAGCGCAAACTAAAACGATTTCGGGAACAGTTAACGGTGATGGACTTCCTCTGCCAGGAGTAGCGATTTCTGTCAAAGGTAAAACTGCTGGTACTATTACTGATTTTGATGGTAATTATACTATAGAGGCAATTACTGGAGATGTTTTAACCTTTTCTTATACAGGTTTCACTGAAGCATCTAGAACAATTGGAGAGGCTAGTACAATTGATGTTGACTTAGTTGTTGAAGTATCTACTCTTGAAGAAGTGGTGCTTGTAGGTTATCAAAAACAAAAAAAGAGTGAATTAACCGGTGCAATTTCTTCTGTTAAAGGTGAGGAGTTAGAGAAACAAGCTGTAGGTAACTTTGCTGAAGCATTGCAAGGGCAAGTTGCAGGGGTTAATGTTCAGGCTTCATCAGGTGCGCCAGGATCAAAGATTAATGTTCAGATTAGAGGGGCAAATAGCTTATCTACATCTGATAGCCAAGATACAAATCCGTTAGCCGGACTTGATAATCCCTTAGGGAATTCTACAGGTCCACTTTGGGTAGTTGATGGTGTGCCTTTGCAAAGAGATCCGAACCTGAGTCCAAGTGAAATTCAGTCCGTGGAAGTTTTAAAAGATGCAGCTTCCACTGCAATCTATGGTGTTAGAGCTTCGTCAGGTGTTATCTTAGTTACTACCAAAAGAGGTAAGAAAGGAAAAGGTAAAATAGAGTTCAATACTTATACTAGTATTAATAAGATTACATCTAAAGTTCCTGTTTTAAATACCAGAGAAGCAATATTGGTAGATTTTAACTTTGTTAATAACAATCTTTTTTTAGGAGACTTTGGTTCTTCAGGTGTATTTGCTAGAAACCCAAATGCTGCTGATTTCCAAACTGATTGGCAAGATTTTGTTCAAAATGATAATGCGATAACAAAAAATTACAACGTGCGTTTTTCAGGTGCATCAGAAGATTTCAACTATAGTTTAAATTTAGACTATTTTGATCAAGATGGTGTTTTTATAAAAACATCTAATAAAAGAACAAACTTAAGGTTGAATTCTGGTTTCAAAAAAGGTAAGTTTAATATGTTTGCTAGCGTAAATTTATCTAATAGTGATATTGATTTGGAACCATGGAGATTGCTTTATGGAGCTATTTCAACACAACCTTATGAACCCAATCCACTTAATGTCTCTCAAATAGAAGGTACAGATGGATCAAATAATAGAGCATTACAGGGGAATTTGTTTTCTGCATTACAGCAGACAAATAAAAGAGATCAGTTCTCAGCAGGAGCTTATGTGTCATTCGCTTACAATTGGTTTAAAGGGTTCTCAACAAAGTTGAATTTAAACGCAAATACGTTTCAGATAGCAGATAAGTTTTTTGAACCAGAGTTAAGATTTGTAAACACTGAAACAGGAAAACTTACTAACAGAAGATCTTCTTCATTGCGTGATAGAAACGGTGTTGGAAATAACGGGTCATGGGAATTTTTGGCAGAATATAATAATACTTTTTCTAAGGATCATAAGCTTAGTCTTTTAGCAGGTACGACTAGGGAGAATAAAACATGGACTCAGAAAAATGTAACTATAATTGATGGCTTTCCAGATAATGTTTTTCCTACTAGAAATAGATCATCAAATAGAAACGAGGCAGCAACAAGTGAAACTATAAGTCCGCAGAAATTAATAAGCTATTTGGGTACTTTAGGTTACGGTTATAAAGAGAAATATTTGTTGAGATCTAATGTTAGATACGATGGATCGGCAAACTTTTCAGAAGGAAATAGATTCGATGTTTTCTACGGAGGTTCTGTAGGTTGGGTAGTTAGTAAGGAAGGTTTTTTTCAAAATTCTGATGCCCTATCTTTTATAAGTAATTTGAAACTAAGAGCAAGTTATGGTAGAGTAGGAAATCAAAACTTAAATTCGCCTTTTGAGACCAGTGCGCAAGCAGTAGTGGGAAGTAATACTGCTACAGACTCAGGAAGGATAATAAGCCAGTTAGGTAATAGTAATTTATCTTGGGAAACAAGTGTTTCAAGAAACTTAGGGTTAGATTTAGAATTATATAATGGGGCTGTAACTTTTACAGGTGAACTTTATGATGTGACTAAGGAAGACTTGTTATTTGCAACAAATTTACCTCTTAGTGTTGGTGTAAATCCTGGTAACAATAATGGCCCATCTACAATTTTAACAAATATTGGAGAGCTAACAAATAAAGGTATTGAGTTATCTGCCGGTTATAAAGATATTAGAGGTGATTTTAAATGGGGTGTAAATGGAACATTCACTAAAAATATAAATGAGATAACAAGTTTGGGTCAGGATGCTTCCGAATTACAAGGAGGTCCAGTAACGCCTGGAGATAATAGAATATCTAATGATCCTGTTACATTTGGTAGAGTTGGTGAGTCTATAGGGTCATTTTATTTGTTGAAAACAGATGGTCTTATCAGAAACCAAGAAGAGTTAGATGAATATAAAAACTTAGGAGGTGAAGCAACAAACGCAGTTATTGGAGATTTACGATATGTAGATTCTGACGGTGATGGTGAAATTAATTTGGATAAAGATCGTGTGTTCATGGGAGCGGGAATTCCCGACTTTGAAGTAGGTTTAAATTACAATATGAGTTACAAGAATTTCGATTTTAATATGCAATGGTTTGCTTCCTTCGGTTCAAAAGTGTATAATGGTCCAAAAGCTTTAGCTTATGATGCTCAAACACATCGTGATCTACTATATTCTTTTAACCCTGGTACAAACGAAAATTCAGTGATTCCCATAAATAGAGGAGATGAACGATCTTTGAATTATAGTCCTTTATCAGATTTGTTTTTAGAAGATGGTGATTATGTAAGATTAAGAAATGTGCAATTAGGTTTTTCATTACCTAATGAAACAATAAAGAAGTTAGGTCTTACTAAAATGAGAATTTATCTTGCAGGATCTAACTTGCTAACAATTACTGATTATACAGGTTTTGATCCTGAAGTTGGTGGTGGAGGTTTACTGTCTAGAGGTATAGATAGAGGTTTTACACCTGTGACAGGAAGTGGAAGAATTGGAGTGCAACTTACTTTTTAAAAAGATTTTTATGAAAAAGACTGTTTTATTATTGTCAATATCATTAGCTACGTTGGTGAGTTGTAATGATGAGGAAGCACTAGATGTGCAAAATCCAAATAATCTCGATCAAAAGGCATTATTTGCAACAGAGACCCTTGCAGAATCGGCAGTAACAGGAGCTTATGCAGCATTGCAGCTATCAGGTACTATGGGGTCTAATTATCAGAATACGGCGTTTCTTATGTCAGAAGCAGGTCGATTAGGTAATTTTATACCTGCTAATCAAACAGACGTATCTGGGTTTGGAACTTTGAAATATAACTCATCTTCAGGATGGGGAGCCGATATTTATGTGGATACATATAGGTTGATTAATAGAGCAAATCAGATTCTTGATAATTTGAAGCCTGTGCCGGGTATATCTGTAGAGTCTAGCGAAGTTATGAAGGCAGAAGCTAAATTTTTAAAAGCTTTAGGTTTATTTTGGGCTTCAACAACTTTTAATAATGGAAATGTTCCTATTCCAAAAAAATCTGCGTCAACCATACAGTTAGCACGAATAGGTATATCATCTAGACAAGATGTTTATTCTGAGATTATTGACTTATTGAATAGTGCAGAAAAGACTTTTGTGAAATATAATGTTGATAATACAGACCCAACAAGAGCTACACTAGGTAGTATAAAATCTTTATTAGGTAAAGTTTATTTGTATAATAATCAAAATAGACTTGCAGCAGATAAATTAAGAGAAGTTATAGATTCTGGTCAATATTCATTAGAAAGTGATATTAATAATAACTTTAATATCGAAGGAGAATTAAATAGCGAGTCAATATTTGAAATAGGTTTTGATACTAATTTAGATGAGCCTAATTTTGGTGATGGAGAAGGTGATAAGCCTAATGAAGCTACTTTACGTGGTAATACTCAACAACGAGCAAATGGTGGTTGGGGTTGGTTATATACATCGCATTTTATAACAAATCTTTACAGAAATGAAGTTTTAACTGAAGCCAGTAAAGGTGATGTTTTAGACATTTTCGATGGAGATGGTGATTTAGTTGAAGGTGAAACTTATAATAGAGCTTTTTCAAAACGTATGATGGCTTCAATAGCATATGAAAATGATAGATCTAAGTTTTATGACCAAGGGGTAGTTTCTATACATAATGTTAAAGGAGATAAAGGTTCGTTTGTTACTGTACCATCTAGATCTCAACTTAAGAAATTTACTAATTGGTTTACAAAAGAAGCTGAAGCATTTGGTAGATCTGCTATTAATGAAAGGGTAATCCGTTACGCAGACGTTCTTTTAATGTATGCTGAAGCTACATTGAAAGCAGATGGAGACGGTGGAGTTAATAACGCAATCACATATATTGATAAAGTAAGATCACGATCAGGCTTAATCGGTATAGAGGAGCTTTTTCAAGGTCATGAATCTCCAATTGTAACTAATCAAATAGATCCTTTCTTAAATCCAGATTTTGATTTAGAAGTTAACGATCCAATTGCTAATGATAGCCCTAAATCCGGTCCTGATGGTGGTTGTGGTCCATTTTTGAAAGAAGATGATAGTGTTTGTGATTCGCCAGATTTAGTTATACAAGATGAAGATCATTTAGAAAGTGTATTACAAGATAAAGTTAGCAAAGTAAGGAATGCATTACCTGATGTTTTTAAATTACCAGCTAAATCTTTAAATGCTGAAAATATTATAAAGCATTTGTTTGATGCTGAAAGACCAGCAGAATTTGCTTTTGAGGGTCATGGGATTTTATGGAATGATCTAAGAAGAAGGCCAGGAGGAGCAGAGGAAAGA
Organism: uncultured Aquimarina sp.; assembly: GCA_947493035.1. Lineage (GTDB taxonomy): Bacteria > Bacteroidota > Bacteroidia > Flavobacteriales > Flavobacteriaceae > Aquimarina. The sequence goes on along the minus strand of CANLOW010000002.1, from coordinate 287,653 downwards.
ATTAGAGAATTGTCTGATATAGATTATCAGTTTATTACTCCAAACCTTGATGCTCAAACCATTTTTTGGAATAAGTTTGATAGTAGAGAGAATAATCAATTGTGGTTAAGAGATTTTATTACGACTAAGAAAGAAGGTTTGGATATTGCTAATGATCTAGTGAAGGATCTTTATTTGTATATACCTCTTCGAGCTATACAGGAAAACCCAGCATTAAGAGAGTCAGGAGATTTATTGTTTGAATAACTTAAATCATTTTAAAATGAATAAAATATTAAATATTATTAAAAGAACTACACCCTTAATTGGATTATTGGGTTTAGTTATTAGTTGTACGACCAATGATGTTGACGACCAAATACCAGCAGGTGTATCAAGTAGTGTCTTTGCGTTTACAGATCTAGATAAAGGCTTGACTAATAAAGTTAGAGGTACAGAAATCTCGGGTATGGTAGGTGAACCAGCTAATTTTAAAGATTTGTCGGTACATGTAAATAGTAGAACGTGGAAATTTCCAGAAGGTTCTGTCAATATCTTAGAAAGTACGAATAATACATCTTCAAGTTCTCAAGATTTTTTCGTAAAGTTTAGAAAACCTGGTAAAATAGACGTTGTACTTGAAGTAGAGCCTATAACTGATTTAGAAATTGTTACAGATACTATTCCTATAAATGTTATAAGTAGAGTCGATGGTTCTATGACTAACGATCCAGAAGAGTCAATTTTCAATTTAGATACAAGAACATTAACCGTAGAGGCAGGAAAAGAGTTCTCAGTGTGGCCAACATTAGGAAACCCTGATGAAACTAAGTTTACTGTTAGAGGGCCATTACCTTCATTAGCTGTTACAGATAGTATTGGGACAAAAAAGCACCCAAATCCTGAGTTTTTTCTTCCACAAGGTGCTACGTTTATTTTAAAAAAACTAGGTAAATTTGGTTTAAATGTTAACTCTTTCAATAGCAAATTTGAAGTTAGAGCAGCCCAAGACTTTATCATTGATGTTGTTCCTAATAGTGATCCAGTTGAAATTCAAAGTGTAGAAGGTACTGACGGCAATATTAAAGTTGTCTTTACTCGTGAATTAGAGTCAATTAATGAAGATATAACCTCTTTGTTCTCTGTATCTATTAACAATGGCGCTATACCAGTGCAAATAACTACAGTAACAGTTGATAGTAATGATCCTAGTATCCTTAACATAGGAATAAACGAAAGGTTATTTGCTAATGATAATGTTGAATTGTCTTATAATGGTGATAAATTAGTTTCTACAGATTTCTATACCATTGATGCGATTGATAAATTACAAGTATCAGCAGGAGAAAACTTTTTAGCCTCAACACATGGTGGTTTTGAAAAATTAATAGATCCAGATACTAATGAAGAGATAGTTCTTTGGGATAATGCATGGAATATGAAATGGAAAACACAGACCAGTTTTGTAGATACTTCTAATGAAACAAATAAAGTTTTTGAAGGTGAAAGGAGTTTACTTTTTAATACCACTTCTGAAGGAGCTACATCAGAAGGGGCATCAGATGTAGGAGTATTTTTACTAGAAAACGATGTTAAAGAGGGAATGATAACTCCTGAGACTGGTACTTATGAAGTAAGTTTTAAAGTTTATGCGGAAAAAACTTCACCAGATACAGTTTTAAATCTTTTTCTTTTAGATGGGAGACCTGAGCAGTGGTTTTTTAGTGTTGGTTCAGACATTGATGCTTTACCAATAGGTGAGTGGAAAACATTAAGTGGTAATGTGGAACTTGAAGAAGGTAATTCTATTAACCCCTTGATAAGAATCTTAGGTCTCGCTGAGGGAGCTGAAGGAAGAGGTGAATCAAAAATATTTGTTGATGATTTACAACTTAAGTTATTAAGGTAATATTTTTTTCAATAATATATAAAAAGCCACCGTTTTACGGTGGCTTTTTATATATTATTCTACTTTCAAATAACGTTAGGTTTTACTGTCAAATGATTTCATTACAATGAGTAGTGTAAATACTTAATAATTTAGATTATATGTATTAGTCAAATATTTATTTTTAATTAAATTTTTTTTATAAAAAGGGAACAGTAATATTATTATGCCAAGAATAAAAAACAATTATAAATATTTTAAGTTTTCATTTTTCATTTTTTTTGTAAACATAATTTCTTGCAATAGAGATAATTCATTTAGTTTCTTAGAGACAATTAATAATGCGGACAATAAAAAAACTCTTTTTACACAAGTTACCTCTTCTAAATCGAACATCAATTTTAACAACACCATAAAAGAAGATCTAAACAATTTTTTTGGAATGTTTAACTACGTATATAATGGTGCTGGTGTAGCTATTGGAGATATTAACAATGATGGTTTAGATGATATTTACTTCACCGGGAATCAAGTAGAAGATAAGCTATTTCTAAACAAAGGGGATTTTCAATTTGAAGACATCACATTGAAAGCGGGTATCAAGTCCAAAAATGCTTGGCATAATGGTGTTGTCATGGCAGATGTTAATGCAGATGGATTAGTAGATATTTACATATGTGCTGGTGGTTGGAGAGAATCAAAAACTAATAGGAAAAATCTATTATATATCAATCAAGGAGATGCCACGTTCAAAGAGGAGGCTGAAATTTTTGGGATTGCAGATACAGGTTTTTCCATTATGGGAACTTTTTTTGATGCTGATAACGATAATGATTTGGATTTGTATGTCACGAATAGACCTCAAAAGTTTTACTTACCAGAATCCGCCAGTTTAAAAGCAAAACAATTAGAAAAACACCCTTACAGAGACGCTTTGTATATCAATATCAATGGTAAATTTGAAAAGCAACTAAATAAAAAATGGCTTAAAGAAAATTTCGGTTATGGTTTAGGGTTAGCCGCATCAGATCTTAATAATGATGGATTAACCGATATTTATGTAGGTAATGATTTTTACGAAAATGATTATTATTATAAAAATAAAGGTTACGGATCTTTCGAGCAAGGTTTAGAAAGCATGACCAATCATGTATCTTTTTATACCATGGGGGTAGATGTAACAGATCTTAATAATGATGGATACGAAGATATATTTGCCTTAGATATGTTGCCAGTTGATTATGAGAGATCGAAAAAAACAATGGCGCCAATGGATGTAAAGCGTTATAATTACCAATTGTCAAGTGGATTTCACAACCAGTACATGCATAATGTGCTTAATTTGAATCGAGGTAATGGTTTTTTTAGTGATGTATCAAAATATTCTGGAGTTTCTAATACCGATTGGAGTTGGGCATGTTTGGGAGCAGATTTTGATAATGATGGTGATAATGATCTTTTAGTAACAAATGGTTACAAACGTGATGTATGGGATAATGATGCCAATACTAAAAGAATGGCATACGAAAGACAACCTTTTGATCATAATAAAGATAAAAATGAAATTATAGAGGAACTGGTCAATCTTTACCCCTCGATAAAATTGCCTAATGTTATTTTTGAAAATAGAGGAGAACTTCAATTTAAAGATCAAGCAAAAGCATGGGGACTTGATACTCCAAGTTTTTCAAATGGAGCAGTTTTTTCAGACCTAGATAATGATGGAGATTTAGATATTGTAATTAATAATGTAGATGATCATGCTTTTGTTTATAAAAATAATTCAGTAGAAATAAACGAAAATAAGTCTATTACGATTTCATTAAATGGCCCAAAAGGTAATCAAAAAGGATTGGGTGCTAAAGTGACTATATATAATAAAGGAAAGAAACAGTTTAAAGAATTTAAAACAGTTCGAGGGTATTTATCTTCGGTAACACCTAAAGTGCATTTTGGGTTGGGTGAAACGGAAAAAATAGATTCTTTAAGGGTGCGTTGGCCAGATGGGAAATCACAGTTATTAAAAAATATAGCTACAGACAAAATACAGCTAGATTACAAGGAAGCTAGTCATGAAGGTTTAAATAGTAGGATTACTACTTCAACTATCTTTAAAGATATTACGGAAAAAGTGTTTCGTACGATTCCTAAACATCAAGAGAATACTTTTGATGACTACAAATCGCAAGTATTATTACCTCACAAATTGTCTACAAATGGCCCAGTGGTTGCCGTAGGTGATTTTAACGGAGATAAGTTAGAAGACTTTTATTTAGGCGCTAATGTTGATTCAAAAGGGAGTTTGTATTTACAAAAGCCTAATGGAATATTTCAAAAAGAGCATAAAAATTATTTTGCTAAGGATACAAACCAAGAGGATACGTTTGCAGAAGCGATCGATTATGATCTAGATGGTGATTTGGATTTAATAGTTGCAAGTGGTGGTAATGAATATAGTATAGGAAATGTAAATTATACTGATAGGATTTATATCAATGACGGTAAAGCCAATTTTAAAAGAATTGAATTGCCAGATACAAATTTTCCTACTGCAAAAATTCTCTTTGAAGATTACGATCAAGATGAAGACTTAGATGTTATTGTTTTTGGGAGACATATACCACAACAATACCCATCAGCTTCCAAAGTGGTTGTTCTAAACAACAACAGCGGAAAATATTCCATTGAAGAGAGTCCTCTTTTTGATCAGCAAATGTCATTTGGTATGACAACTGATGCTGCGTTTGTAAATTTAGATGACGATAATGAAAATGAAATTATAGTAGTAGGAGAGTGGATGCCTATTCGTATTTATGATTTTGACGGGAAGCAATATAAAGAAGTAGGTGAAAATTATGGGTTAGAAAACACCTCTGGTTGGTGGAATAAAATAGCAATTGAAGACTTAAATAGTGATGGTAAACCAGACATTGTTTTAGGAAATCTAGGGCTAAATTATAAGTACACCGCTTCTAAAGAGAAGCCATTCTATGTATATGCATCAGATTACGATAATAATGGTACCCAAGATGTTTTCTTGGCAAAGCCTTATAAAGATAAAATAGTTCCTATAAGGGGGAAAGAATGCTCTACACAGCAGTTACCGGGATTACAAGGGAAAATAACCTCATATGAGCAATTTGCGAAAGGAGATATTTTTGACATTGTAGGAAAAGGCGAAAATCACAAATACAAAGCGACTGAATTTGCAAGTATGATCCTTTGGAATAATGGTACAGTATTAAAGAAAGAAGTATTGCCATACAGTGCTCAGTTTTCTACGAATAATGGTTTTATTATAGATGACTTTAATGGCGATCAAGTAAAAGATATTCTTTATGCAGGAAATCGTTTTGAGGTTGAAGTTGAAACGACAAGAAGTGATGCTGGTGTAGGTGGAGTTTTAATTCAGAATAAAGATCAATCATTTACAAATTTACCTGTAAGTGAAAGCGGTGTGTTTCTTTCGAAAAATGTAAAAGGAATTTATCCAATAACGATTAAAGGTAACCCCTCTTTTATTGTAGCTAATAATGATGATGAATTACAGGTGTTAATGAGAAATAACTAATAACTAACATAGAGTTATTTTGTTAGACTGGGTATATCAAGATAGCTTAGTGTAAACCAAAGTTTAAGTCCAGACAATCAATCTTAGTATAATATTTTCAAAAAAAACAAGAGGCTGTCATTCGACAGCCTCTCTTTATATATAGTAAACTTATAAAATTTTTAAGCTCCCCACTCAGTATGGAAAATACCTTCGCGGTCAATTCTCTCATAAGTATGAGATCCGAAATGATCACGTTGAGCTTGGATTAAATTCAATGGTAATTTAGAGCTAGTATAAGCATCAAAATAAGTTAATGAATTTGATAATCCAGGAACAGGAATTCCATTTTTTGCAGCAAATGCTACCACTTCTCTAACTGCTGGAACCGCAGCTTGAACACGGTCTACAAAACTTGGAGCTAATAATAGATTAGGTAAATCTTTATCTGCATTAAAGGCTTGAGTAATATCTTCTAATAAACCAGCTCTAATAATACAACCAGCTCTCCAGATTTGAGAAATTAACCCTAAATCAAGATTGTATCCGTATTCTTTAGAAGCATCACTTAATTGGTGTAATCCTTGAGAATAAGAAATAATGAAAGCAAAATATAAAGACTGCTCTGCTAATTCAACCAATTTTGCTTTTTCAATAGCTTCAACTTCTGGTCTTCCATATAGTTCGTCAGCTTTTACACGCTCATCTTTCAATGCAGAAATTTCACGCATACTTACAGCAATATCAATAGTTGGTACAGGAATACCTAAATCCATTGCATTTTGTGAAGTCCACTTACCAGTTCCTTTTTGCTTTGCTTTATCTAAAATAAAATCGACTAAACGACCATCAGTTAACTCATCGTCTTGTTTGAAGATTTCAGAAGTAATCTGTACTAAGAAAGATTGTAAACGCCCTTCATTCCATTTAGAAAAAATTTCGTGAAGCTCGTCATTAGTGAATTTAGCTGACTTTCTTAATAAATCATAGATTTCAGAAGTCAATTGCATCATTCCATACTCTATACCATTGTGAACCATCTTTACATAGTTACCTGCAGATTTAGGTCCTAAATAAGCAACACAAGGCTTACCATCATGTGCTTTAGCAGATACAGCATCAAATATAGGTTTGATGTATTTATATGAAGGCTCAGATCCTCCAGGCATGATACTAGGGCCTTTACGGGCACCTTTAGCACCACCAGATACACCTACGCCTAAGAAATGAATTCCTTTTTCTGTCAAATAAGCTTCGCGACGATCAGTGTCTATATAATATGAATTACCACCATCAATAATTAAATCTCCTTTATCTAAGTGAGGTAATAAACTTTCGATTACAGCATCAACAGGTTTCCCAGCTGGTACCAATAACATAATCTTTCTTGGAGTAGAAAGATTAGCTACGAAAGCTTCTGTAGAAGTTGTAGCATCTACCTTTTCAGTGTTACCACCTTCTTCTTTTAAAGCATTCACTTGATCATCACTAAGGTCTAATCCAAAAGCGGTGAATCCATTATCAGCAACATTTAAGATAAAGTTGCGTCCCATTACTCCAAGACCTACTAGTCCGAAATCATATTTGTTTGCACTCATATTCGTATAAACTTGTTTCTAATTCAATATTAATAATGTGAAAACAGTTAGAGGATTAAAGTATATTACTTTTACAAGCTTGAATAAAGAATTGTAAAAATCATCTAATTTCACAGCAACAAAAATAGATAATTAAAGCCATACCGCTTTTTTTTAAAGTTATTTTTTACTTAATAAATACTTAGTTGAGATATCTAAGTAGTATTAAAAAGAATAAGCGTAATTTTGCAACTGAAAAAACGTCGAATAATTTCGAGGGATTTTAAAATTAAAAAATGAAAAAAACAGATAAACAATTACTAGTAATTTTTGGGGCATCTGGAGATTTAACGGTTCGTAAGTTGATTCCGGCCATTTTTAATCTATATAAAGAAGGACACCTTCCGAAAAAATTTGCTGTATTAGGAACAAGTAGAAGTGACCTTACTGATGAACAATTCCGAAATAAAGTTGTTTATGAAAGCGATTTTTTAAAGAAAGAAATTGCAGCCCATGATAAATCATTTATTGATGACTTCGCAAACAGATTGTTTTATGAAGATTTAGGAGGTTCATATGAAGGTCCATATACAGGGTTAAAAAGTAGAATCGATAGTTTAAATGATGAATTTGGACTAAAAGATAATGTTATTTTTTACTTATCTACCCCTCCTAAAATTTACGAATTGATTGCTAAAAACTTAAGTGATCAAGGATATGGGAAAAATGGGTCTAAAGGGTGGAGTCGTCTAATTGTTGAAAAACCATTTGGGTACAGTTTAGAAACAGCAAAAGCTTTAAATAAAGGAATTCAACAATATTTTGAAGAGCCTCAAATCTATAGAATTGACCATTACTTAGGAAAAGAGACAGTTCAAAATTTATTAGTAACACGTTTTTCTAATAGCATTTTCGAACCTCTTTGGAATAGAAATTATATCCACCATGTAGAAATTACAAATGCTGAAAGTGTTGGTGTTGGAAGTCGTGGAGGGTATTATGACAAATCAGGTGCATTGAGAGATATGTTTCAAAATCACTTGATGCAAATTGTTTCATTAGTAGCGATGGAACCACCTATCGATTCGAATCCAGAATCAATAAGAGATGAAAAAGTAAAAGCTTTGAAATCTATTCGTCATCTCAACGAAGAAACGTTTTACAGTAATACAACTAGAGGACAATATTTAGCTTCTACCATCAATGGAAAAGAAGTAAAAGGATATAGAGAAGAAGAAGGAGTAGCTGAAGGTTCTATGACAGAAACGTATGCTGCCATCAAATTCTTTATCGATAACTGGCGTTGGGAAGGAGTACCTTTTTATGTGCGTACTGCTAAATGTATGCCTACTAAGGTAACAGAAGTAGTAATTCACTTTAAGCCTACGCATCATAGATTATTCCAAGGTACTAATTCTGACAATCAATTAATCATCCGTGTTCAACCAGATGAAGGTGTATTGATGAAATTTGGAGTTAAAGTTCCTGGGCAAGGATTTAAAGTAGAGAATGCTAATTTAGATTTCTATTATACTGATCTAGTAGATACATATGTAATGGAAGCGTATGAGCGTCTTTTGTTAGATGCTATGCAGGGTGATGCTACTTTATATGCAAGGGCCGATGAAGTTGAGGCTGCTTGGGCTTTTGTAGATCCAATTTTAGAAGAATGGAAAACAAATAGAGAGAAAATGCATGGATATCCAGCAGGAACATGGGGCCCACAATTTGCAGATAACCTTATAGAGGGTAAAAATTGTTGGAGAAATCCAGGACCTAATTTGGCAGATTCTGAAGATTATTGCGAGTTGTAATATATCTGAAACATATATTGTAATTTATCTAAAGACCAAATAAGACATTTTCTTATTTGGTCTTTTTGTTTGTATATCATTAAAAGATCAAATTCTATTTTTTATATTGGGCTAACTAAACTTACACAACGATGCTAACAGGAATTTTATTTGCACTATTATCTGCTGTTTTACTGGGGGTCTATGCACTTCCCTCCAAATACACCAAAAGCTTTGCCTGGGAAAATACATGGGGAGGTTTTTTCTTCTTAGGAATGTTTGTAATTCCAATTATAGTCACCTTTACATTAGTTAATGATATTTGGGGTATTTATAGTCAAATTCCTTCTTGGGTTTTTGCAGCAATGTTTGCGCTAAGTTTTTGTTGGGGTATAGGTAATATTCTATGGGGGTATAGTATCAACTCTATAGGGATGGCCTTAGCTTTTAGTATCTTTTTAGGCGTTATTACATCCATAGATACTATACTGCCACTAATTTTAGTCCCTAAAGAAGAGAGTGTGCTTGGAACTCAGGTTGGTAATCTAATGCTTTTAGGGATAGGCATCATCGTATTCGGTATTGCGTTGAATGGTTATGCAGGGATATTAAGAGATAAAAGTAAAGGCGATGGTAATGAAGAGAAAAGAGATACTAAGACGATCCGTAGAGGTATATTGTTTTGTGTACTAGGTGCTATTTGTGCTGCGGGTTTTAATCTTTCATATCATATTGCCAGTAAATTTGGTAAAATAGGGGAGGTTGCTGAAATTCAATTTGGAAATGAACCTTGGATTGCTCGTTTAGCTGTGTTACTTCCTATTTTTATGGGAGCTACTATTTCTACTATGATTTTCTTTAGTTATCGTTTAACTAAAAATAAAACATGGGGTAACTATACAAAGACAGGGGCTATTACGGCTATCGTTTTAGTTGTTTTAATGGCTGTTTTTCATGATGCAGCTTTAGTAATATATGGTTTAGCAGCTTATCATTTGGGTGAATTAGGTACGTCAGTTGGTTTTGCGATATTAGAAACAGGAGCAATAATGGTGGCTACAGTAAATGGAATTTTAACAAAAGAGTGGACAGGTGCTTCTAATAAAAGTAAAACTATACTTGGAATTAGTCTAGCTATTTTAATCATTGGAGTATTAGTTATAGCTAATGCGAATTATATGAAGATAAATGAAGCAACCGCCGTTGCATTATTGAGATAGTATTTAAACAAGCTTCTGTTGTAACATTAAGTTATATTCATAATTAAATACTTATTTTTACAAACAACCTACTTATTATTTATGAAGAATATTATTATCACATGCTTATTTGCATTTGTGTTAGGAACTTTTACAAGTTCGGCCCAAAAAAAGAAAGAACTTTTAGATAAAATAGCAACTCTTGAAAGTGAGCTTAATAAAACAGAGCAGAACCTTCATGTATCTAAAGAAAAAGAATCTTTATTAAATAAGAGAATTGAAATGGTCTCTTCCGAAGTGAAAGATGCTAGGAAAGAGAACGCTGATTTATTGAAGACTATTAATAATTTTAGTTCGGTATCCGAACAGCGAGTTCAGAATTTGGCTATTAGCTTAGAAAGTATAAAGCAGAAAGATGAACAACTTAAGGTTGTGAAAAATGAACTAGCTAATGCCGAAGAAGAAAAGATAAAACAGCTTAATATTTTTAAAGATGGATTAAGCGCTATTGGAAAAGTAAGTGTTGAAAAAGGAGCACTTACTGTGGCTATACCAAATGCTTCGTTATATGGAGAAGGTATAAAGATTGAACTTACAGAGCAAGGTATATTATCTATCAATAAAGTAGGTGAACTGCTTACTAAAAACCTTGAATACAATATAATTATTGAAGGGAATAGTAATGAACTAAATTTTGCTAAAGGCAAGTCATTACGCGATAACTGGGATTTAAGTGCATTACAAGCTTCAACTGTTGCTAGACAATTGGTTTCGGTTAGTAAAATTGACCCCAAGCGTATTGAAACTTCAGCTAAGAGTAAGTATAATACAGACCTAATAGAGACCTTTACTTATATCAAGATCAAGGATAATTATGAAGCTTTTTTCAATATAGTTAAAGAGAGTATGAAAGAACAGTAGATTTAGCAATGATTTTATGAAGAAAACACCTAGTACTAATTTTAGTATAGGTGTTTTAAAATTAATATAGTTCAACAAAAATTAGAAGTAAAGAATAAACCCTTAACAGATAAAAGAAGTATAAATATCTCTAATACCGTAAAAAGAAGTTTCAGGGAAACTTTAGGAAAACTAATAATTTACTTCCCAATACAATATGTTTCCATCCCAATAAAATTAATACTTCCCAGCTTATAAGGTGTACATGAGGTGGGTATTTTTGTTTGTTTTTAGTCGCTTTTGTTTCTAAATCGTGTATATACTTTTAAAAAAATGCATTAAAAATGAAAAGAGTAATTTTGTAATCTAACTGATACCTATTGTTGTTATGGAAAGATTATTACTTGTCTTATTATTAATCTTTAGTTTTAACACACAGGCACAGACTACCTATACGTATACAGGAACTGGAGATTGGGATACTACTGCCAATTGGTCTCCTTCTTATCCTGGTACTACCATAAATGCAGCAGACACCGTAATTATAAGTAGTAATGCAACAGCCATTAATAATGCAACGATTACTAATTTAGGAACCATAGATATTAGTGGTATTCTAGAAAATCAAACTACAGGGATCATAAATAATTCGGGTACGGTAACTATTCCTGCGCTAGGAACACTTGCTAACTTTGGTACATTTTCTAACACCAATGCAACATTTACAAATGCAGGAACTGTAGTAAATAATACCAATGCAAATTTCGAGGTTACCGATAACACCTCCATACATTTGTTTAGAAATCAGGCTACATTTACAAATCATGGTACGCTTACATTGACACTTGCTTCTAGTCCTTCTAATACCAACACAGGAACGATAAATAATACAGGAGTTTTTGATATACCTAATAATTTTTCTTTTCCTTTTCCCAATCAGGGAACTATTGCAAATCATGGTGTGTTTACTATTAATAGTGATCTAATTAATGATGGTGTATTCCTTAATACAAATGAATTTAATGGATCATATCAAGGTCCAGGGAGTTTTACTAATGAAGGAATCACAATAGGGAGGTTTATAATCATTGAAGATTTTGGTTTACTTACCAATACAGGTACCATAACCACTACATCTATATCTATGCGTATTGACAGTCAGGTGTTTACTAATGAAGGTGTCGTGAAAATTTATGGAGGAGAGACTGGATTTAGGTTCAATAGAAAAATAGTAAATAATAATATCTTTGAAATATTACCAGATGGCATAGCCGGTCTGTCAAATGATACGTTTATCAATAACGGAATACTTTTAAATAGAGGAATACTTAGCACAATTGTATTTGGTTTTTCTGTTATTGCGACCCTCCATAATTCAGAAACTGGCCTTATAGATAACAGAGCTACTTTAGTCATAGATGTATTTGATGATGGCATGCCGTCTACCTTAATCAACGACGGTACTATTATAAACACAGGTATCTATACTAATAATGGTGCATTAGTTAATAATGGAACAATTACAAATAGTAACGCACTTAACAATGGAGGCTCCATAGCTATTGAGGCTATGGGAACATTAAGTACTTCTGGTACTACAAGTAATCAATCAACAGGTAGTATAACTAATGCAGGCACAATAACTACGCTTGAATTAGGAACTTTCACGAATGCAGGAACCATCACTATGGATACTACAGGAACGTTAAGTACTTCTGGCTCTACAAATAACCAAGCAACAGCTAGTATAACTAATGCTGGCACAATAACTACGCTCGAATTAGGAGCTTTCACGAATGCAGGAACCATCACTATGGATACTACAGGAACGTTAAGTACTTCTGGTACTGCAAGTAACCAAGCTACGGGTAGCATAACCAATTCTGGAACCGTAACTACGCTCGCATTAGGTACACTTAATAATTTTGGTACATTTTCTAACACCAATGCAACATTTACAAACGCAGGAACTGTAGTGAATAACACCAATGCAAATTTCGAGGTTGCCGATAACACCTCCATGCATTTGTTTAGAAATCAGGCTACATTTACAAATCATGGTACGCTTACATTAACACTTGCATCTAGTCCTTCTAATACCAACACAGGAACGATAAATAATACAGGTGTATTTGATATTACAATTACTAGAAACAGAGGCACATTTACAAATCAGGGGACCATTAATAATCATGGAGCGTTAAGTGTGTTTAGTATAACTAATAGGAGTTTAGGAAACCTTAATAATGAAGGTGTATTCCTTAATACCAATGAATTGAATCTTAGTAGCTATAGGGGTACTGGACAATTTACTAATGAAGGAATTACAAATGGGGGGGGGATAATCATTGAAGATTTTGGTTTACTTACCAATACAGGTACCATAACCACTACATCTATATCTATGCGTCGTGACAGTCAAGTGTTTACCAATGAAGGTGTCGTGAAAATTTTCGGAGGAGAGACTGGATTTAGGTTCAATAGAAAAATAGTAAATAATAATATCTTTGAAATATTACCAGATGGCATAGCTGGTCTGTCAAATGATACGTTTATCAATAACGGAACAATATTAAATAGAGGAACACTTAGCACAATTGCATTTGGTGTTCCTATTATTGCAACCCTACATAATTCAGAAACTGGTGTTATAGATAACAGAGCTACTTTAGTCATAGATGTATTTGATGATGGCATGCCGTCTACCTTAATCAATGACGGTACTATTATAAACACAGGTATCTATACTAATAGTGGTGCATTAGTTAATAATGGAGGTTTTACCAATAATAATATATTTGAGAATTCGGGAACATTTAGTAATCCAGGAATACTTTCTGGAAGCAATACAAGTCATAACCAAGATTTTACAAATACAGGAACTCTAAGCCCCGGAAATACCACAGCATCCATAGGAACGTATGTACTAAATAACAACTATACACATAACAATGTTGCCATACTCGATATAGAGATAGAAAGCGCAACGGAATTTGATGTTATTGCTGTATCAGGCGTTGCAAATTTAAGTGGTACGCTAGATGTGAGTTTACCTACAGGTTATGCGCCACAGCAAGGAGATGTATTTACCATACTTACAGCAAATTCAATTTCTGGTACATTTGATACTTTAAACTTACCATCACCTAATGGTCAGATATGGGAAGTTGATTACAACCCTACTAATGTAACAATAAGAGTTCCTTTTATTTGTGACGTCGATGTAGCATTTACCGCACCAGAAGGTGTATGTGTGGATAGTGGCATTCAATCGGGGCTTGGTGGAGGTAGTCCTGTGGTAATCGTAGAATCAACCACCGTTACCATAAATATTAGTTATGATGTTTTTGGTTTTGCAAGTTTTGTGGGAGGAAATATTGTATTTGATAGCTCTGGAGCTATGCTATCCACAGACGTTACTGCAGACAATGGAGCCAGTGGTAGTTCTGTCAATTTATTGAATGCAACTGCTTTGGGCGACACCATAACATTAACATTTGATAATGGTCAAACACCAAATATCGTTGCAAATACTGTAATTATAGGAGCTTCAGGAGCTGTAAATTTCATCTCAGGAACTAACTTTACTGTTGTTGGAGATATTCTAGAATTCGTGTCTGGTATAGGGACAGCAACTACAGATGCAGTAGGTTCTCGCATCTATTCAGGTCCAGGAGTAACAGATGATGGTAACGGAGTCACCTATAGTTTTGATCCTTTAACCGCAGGTATTGGAACGCATACCTTAACCTATAGTTATACCGATATTAATAATTGCACAGATAGCGCTAGAGATACTATAGAAGTGTTTGCTATAGATAATAGCGTATCGTTAGTAAATGAAGTGTTAACGGCTAATGAAGTAGGAGCGACATATCAATGGTTTGAATGTCCTAATATTTTACTAACAGACGAAATAAACCAAAGTTTTACACCATCTACAAGTGGAGATTATAAAGTAACGATCACTAAGGGAGGCTGTGTTGTCGAATCAAACTGTATAACAGTTACGTTACCTACATTAGATGTAACTACTTTTGAAAATAGTGCAGAATTTTCAATGTTTCCAAACCCTAGTTCAGAATACATAAAAATTAAATCACCCCTAGGTAGCGACTTTAAGATTATTAGTATGTTAGGTTACACCGTAAAAGAATTTAAAGTAGGTACGAATGCGGAAACTACCATCTTCATCGGAGATTTAGCTAGCGGGGTATATTTTGTTACTCCTAGAAATAGTTCGAAAATAGCTTCTCAAAAATTGATTGTGAAAAAGTAACATTAGAAAATATACTACGGAGTTTTAAATTTTTACTAAGAAGGAAATGTACTCCATGAGTCAATTAAAGTTATTATTCGGCTCAAATATGGTTGAAAAATGAGTTGATTACGTGTTTTAATCGGCTCATTTTATATTTTGTGGTCTCTATTTCCTGTTATAAAATTAGATGAAGGTTTTTAATTTAGAGAACAGCTAAAAGCAATAAAAACATTACTAAAAGTAAATAAACCGTTTTTTAATGCTAAAAAAGACTTCTTGAATTGTTGAAATGAGCTTTGATGTTAACTAAAAACAAACAAAACCCTGTTAAAAGCAACCAAATCTATTTGCCAATACAATATCTTTCTATCCCAATAGAATTAATACTTCCCAGCTTATGAGGTGTACATAAGGTGGGGTTTTTTGTTTGTTTTTGTTAAGGAAATTAAACTTATTCTTTATTAAATATACTTTAAGGGTGATTTCATAACTTCTGACTCCACATACAAAAGTGTCAATAATGAAAGTTTATTTTGATAATTTGTTTTGGTTTAAAATGTATATTGTTGAAAATGAAATTAGTGCTTTTACTTTTTGTGAAACGTAAAGTGCAAAATTGTTTTCAAGTTTAATAAACCGATTGATATAATTATGAAAAAAAATAATCAAGCTTTTAAAGGATGGTATCATACAATAATTGCAACAGATCAACATAATGTTATTAGTGTCACTAATCGAGAATTTATTGATGATGCGGCGGGTTTTTTACATAAATTCTTAGAAGTACCTTTAAGTATTCAGCAAAATAGAATTGTTACAAACACAAAAACTTTTACAAAAGAAGAGCTGTATAATGTTCTAGAGCTGTTCAGAGATTATCAAAGTTTCAAGGAAATCGAATTTCTTAAGGTTTGTATTGGATATTTAAGAGCCAACCAAGATGTTGAAAAGTTAACTTTTACATTTCATAATAATTAAATAATGATAATGTTACAGTTATGAAAGAGCATCATATAATTAATAAAATAAATAAAAAATTAAAAATATCTGAGGAGGAAGTTAAGTCAGTTATTGAAGATGCTATGTCCTCTGATAGGAATGCTGTGTTAATAATGGCTTCTGTAATAGATTATTCAATTACTCAGCTAATACCAACTTGGATAAAAATGGATGAAGATAGACTCAAAGAATATGGGAGACTAACTAGTCCGAATTCAAATGGGGCTCTATCTGGTTTAAGTGTAAGGGTTGATTTAGCATATATACTAGGAGCATACAAAAAAAACGTAAAAGATGATATCAAGAGAATATTAAAAATACGTAATGACTTCGCTCATCTCGGAAAAGTAAAAAAGCTTAAAGGATATATAGAAAGTGATATAAAACATATTCATATTTTCAAAAATAAATCCCTTTCTAATTTAGATGATGAAGCACTAAGAAAATTGTTTATAAAAGAAATTCAATCATTTCTTTCCGCTTTCGATGGATATGCAGTAAGACCTATTATAAATTACAAATGGTAGAAGTCTATGTTTACAGGTTCTACATGGTCATGAAAAATGATTTTCATAAAAACTAAAAATAAATTGATGGCATTATGAAAAGATATATAGTAAACAAAGGAAGTTGAAATAAATAAAAATATGGAGAAATTAGCAAAAGAAATAATTGATGTTCAAATCAGCAAAGAAGCTAATAGGATTGTCACAGATAATGATATTATAGTAAAAACGCTACAGGATAAGAAAATTTTTGTAGATGCTATACTAAACCCTGAGATGCCAAACGAATACCTAAAACAGGCTCAAAAGAATCTAATTCTAGTTCAACCAAATATCATCGTAGTCTCTAAAGTTTTTAAATCTAGTTAATACCCACTTAACGCCGAGAATCAAGTGAAGATGTGAGACAAGAGCCTGAATAGGCCTTGACGAATATTTCGCGCAGATGAACAAGATAAGGGGGTATTAAGTGTCCTCATTTAAAAAAGTGCACTTTTGCACACGATTATTTTCTTAAGATAATTTTTGGATACTGAATTGAATATGTTTATGTTAGGTTTGTAATTAAAACCTAAACCATGCTATACTTATTATCAGATTTAACATCATTAGCAAAACCTATTGATAGGCTTAATGAACTTTTAATCTCATTTATAAAGCCAATATTCATTCTAGCATTATTAGCTATTATTGGTATTGCCGTTTATCATTTAGTAAAACGATTTTTATTCAATAGATAGTTAATATCAACTTAACGCAGTGAATCAAGCTAAGTTTTATATTTAGTTCTGGGTACCAGGACAAAATAGAAAATTAGCGCAGAAGAACAAGATAAGTGGATATTAAGTGTACTTTTTTAGAAAGTAGTATGGCTACTTTTCCACAGCGTTAAATTTAATTATTGATATTCAGTAAGTTTAGTATATCGAATATGGTTACTTTCCCACATCGTTAAATTTAATTATTGATACTCAGTAAGTTTAGCATATCGAATATGGTTACTTTTCCACAGCGTTAAATTTAATTATTGATATTCAGTAAGTTTAGCATATCGAATATGGTTACTTTCCCACATCGTTAAATTTAATTATTGATACTCAGTAAGTTTAACATATCGAATATGGTTACTTTTCCACAGCGTTAAATTTAATCATTGATATTCAATAAGTTTACTATATCGAATATGGTCATTTTTCCATAGCGTAAAAGCTACTTATAAATGACTACTTCTTCAAAACAGTAATAACCACACCATTTTTCAGTACGATTTGAAAGTCCTGATTTGGGTAGCGCCCATTTTTGCCGAGTTTTTCGATTAAAACGAGAACCTCTTGAGATAATATTCGTTGCTTGATGTTATCAATGTCAAGATTATCTATTCTTTCTAAATACCTAACAATAGCATGATCAGAAACTGAAATTTCCTGTTCCTCAAAATTGTCAATCTTCAGCTTTAATTCCTTTAATTGTTTTCTTTTCAAATCATAAGACCGATGTACATTATTGAGTTCAATTTTTAGGATAGCACATTCTTCTTCTAATTTTTGAAATCTACTTTTAAGTGCTTTGATATTTGATTTAGAGTTCATCTTATTTGTAGCAAAGGGTATTTAAGAAAAAATCAAGCAGCTAAAAAGCTACTTGATTTATGAATTTTGGAACGAAATGCCTTTTAGTCTGTTAAGACTTCGACATCTATGGTTTTTCGGACTTCAAAACCAGTGTCATTTCTAACAATTACGGTGATCTGACCCGAATTAGTTAATGTTCTAGGAAATTCAAAAACTCCATTGATCCGATCATTACTAATTGTAGATCCTTCAGGCAAATTGATATTTGATCCAGGACTATGATTTCCATTAATGCTATTAATCTCAAATGTGCCTACATCAGACAGTATAGTCATTGAATATTCAGGGTCTATAAACTCTAAATCATTAGGACGATTTAAAATAATAGAAACCGATTCTTGTAAATCAACTTGAAGTCTTCTATTAATTACAGTTATTGTACTTGGATTAAAGTCAAAATCAAAGTCTACGGGTAAGGATTCAAAACTTACTGTTTGTGATTTTGTAAGTCCGTTAGATGCAGAAACCTCAATTATCAAGTCATTTATATCTACAGCTGTAGCATTAAATCTCATTGCTCTTGATCCACTAGAAATATTCAGTACTTCAGTAGGCAAAAACTGAGTTCCGATATTTTCATCATAAAGCAACCCCTGCTTTCCACTTATCCTTATATCATAAGTAAGCGCTTCATTAGTAGTTTGTGTAATTTCAAAAGCAACACTTACTTCTCTACCAACTATTGATTCATTTACAGATGGAACAAATGAAAAGTCAAAATCAGTTTCATTTGTAGTAATAGATACTTCTTGATTAAGAGTTTTACCGTTACTAGCTTCTAGGGTGAATTTTAAGATATCTGTTTGACCTGAATTTGATGGAAAGTATTCTGCTATAAAATTACTTGCATCTATATCACTTAAACGATCTCCTGAGTTTAATGTTTGTCCCGAAATAGTAATAGGATCTGAAGAAGTAGTATTTTCAAATATCAGAGTGAAAACTAAGTCTTGAGGAACAATTTCATTTTCTTCAACCTCAATGTTTAAATTGATAATTGCACTTTCATTTGGATCAATAATCGAATTTTGAGCTGTAGCAGAAAAGTTAATGATGTCTCCTTCGGTTATTTCATATTCTAAATTGGCAGAATCGGTATTACCATTCGAATCTCTTAGATTGAATGTAATTAGATGCTTTCCTGCTTCTTTTGGTTTGTAGATGATAGTTTCCTCTAAAGAAGAAATCTCTATTTCTGTATCTGTAGGAATATCTACTCCTCTAAGTTCATAAATACCATCTTTTGAAGTTGAGTATGAAACAAAATATTCGACTCCTTGAATCTCCCTAGTTTGAATTAGTCTTATTTTAGTTTCAAGTGGATTTGATAGTAATGCCTTTGTTTCACCTGAAACTATAGCTTCAAAAGGGAATGATTTCTCAATTTCAAATTCTTTGTCTTCACAGCTAGTGAAAGAAAAAGCTACTGCAAGGATAGCAGTAATTAGTTTTAATATTTTCATGATTTAATTTTAGAAGTTATAGCCTAACCCTAGACCTAGAATAAATTTGTGATCAGTAATACTATTACTGTGATAAAAGCTGTTGTATCGAGCTACTAAATCCCATTTAGGAGCAATCTTGACAGCACTTTGAATACCAACATAGATACCATAGATAAGACCGCTTTCATCTTTTAATAAAGTTCCGTCAGATAACTCTGAACGTCCATCATTTAATACTTCAACACCTACTGAAGCTCCTCCCAAAAAGGCTGATTTAATTAAATTACTGCTTAGAGGTTTAATGGTTTTTACAACACCTAGTTGTCCTGTGAAGACATCAATAGGAATATCTAGGCTTTGATCCTCTAAATCATAATCATTAGAGTTGTAGTATAAACCAAACTCCAAATCTAGTTTAGAACTAACGGGAATATTAAAATTGGTTGAATTTGCAAGTCCATTATCAGAAATTCCGATAACACTATTCACACTTAATTGAGAATAGATTTGTGTTGCTATCCCAATAAACAAAAGGGATAAAAGAAATTTGTTTTTCATAAAAGGTGTTTTAATTATTAGTTTTTAAATACAAGATTCCCTAGGCGGACATTTCCTTGAAATGCGACCGCCTAATTACTAAAGGCACTATGTCATTGGCTTAATTATTTATATATCGAATTCGAAATCATTGTGATCATCGTCTTCGTTTAGTTTATCATTCGGGTTATTATTCTTGTCATCAAGCTTTTCTTCAGAATCATCAATTTCCATATCTAACAAAGGAATTTCATTTCCTACTAGAGCATTGATCTCATTACTAAACTCAACGATAGTTTTTTGATCAACTCTTGCTTGTTCCGGAACTGGTTTATAGGACACATCTTCTAATGGACTTAATCTTACGAAATCAAAGAATGGTAGAATTTCATTGTCTGCAATCATTCCAATAAATTGACCTGGTTTAAATTGAAGTAGATCAGATGTAGTAACTCGATCTCTTTGCTGAACGTTTGTAGATATACCTTCGCTATTACTTATTTGCTCTCCGTAGGAAGTTCCTTCTGAAGTTGATTGAAATTCAACATCATGCTTTCCTGCTAAATCACAAATCATCTTAGCTGTTTTATAATTTGTAGTTCTACCATAAAAAGCATTAGAGCAGTTACTAATTAAAATTTGAGCTTTGTTGTCAGTATAGGAGTCTGATAATTGAGAATAATCTTGGTATCCTAAAATGGTTGAAATTCCTGCAGATCTTCCTGTGGCTGGTAAAGTCTCTAACGATGGAATATAAATCGTAGGACACTCATCAAGCATTACTACTGATCGAGGGTGTTTGTTAGGTTCATTCATTTTCCTGATACAACAAGAAGCGATTAAGCTAATAACAGGTGCGTAAGTTGAACTTAAAGTACTATCATTACCCAAACATATCAATGTTGGCTTTTCGAAATCATTTAAATCTAAATTCACTTCGTCAGTACTCATTAGCTCATACACTTCAGGAACGTTTAATCTTGAAATCGCCGTTTTTAAAGTACTTACACAGCTTGCAACCATCTTTTCTGCTTTCAAATCATATCCTTCTTTAATACTACTAATCATTCCTGCAGTTTCCTTATCACGAAGCAGTACTTCTATAATTTTGCTACTTGGTAACTCTAGAATAAAGCTCACTAAATGTGGTAATGAACTCAATGCAGGATAGTTTTTAGCAAAGAACCAAATTGCTCCAGAGAGAATAGAGTTACTTGTTCTAACAAAGAAATCTTGCTTGCCTATTGTTTCGGGCATAAGGTTGTTCAGCAATACAGTAGCCATTTCAGAAGCTACTGCCTGCTTGGTGATATATTTTGGAGATAATGGATTTACTTTATACGATTTTGATGGATTTTTGAAGTCAATCACTTTAAATTCTATTTCTTGAGAGCTTTTAGCATATACAGAATTAGCATATTCAATAAGCTCACCTTTAAAGTCATAAATGAATCCACTCCATGATTTTTCAACTACTTGTTGAATTATAGGATAAAAGAAAGAGACACTTTTTCCACTACCTGCAGATCCACTAATACTTATCCCTCTCATGGGATTTTTGATTTCTAAGGTTCCTAGGTCAGATTCTAAATAGAGCCGATTATCATGTCTTTTTTCAGGGGGAATGAACTCACCTTTTTTTGGTGATTTTCGTTGGAATATCAGTTTTAAAAAGTCGATTATTGACTTATAAAATTTATAGACTACATAAAAACCATGAGCCATACACAAATAATAGATCAATTTAACATTGAAAATTCCACCAATCATCAAAGAAAAACTTACCATAAAGATTAGTCCACCTAATTTTAAGGACCTCATTTGCTTATTGAAAAACATAATTTGAATACCAGGAAACAAAATACCGATCATTGCTGCGATAAATAATATAGTTTCTATTGTGTGTTGTATTAGTTTAAGTATCATAATTCTAATTTTTTAATATTCTATTTCTTGATCATGGTCATTTGACCTGTTTTGGTTTTGTTCTGGTTGTTTCTTTTCAACCTCTTTTTCTTCTTCCTTGAATGATGGCTTGATGTCATGAACTAATTCCTTATTATTTTCCGACAATTGGTTTTTATCATTCCATTCTGAAATCATTTCTTTTTGTATTTCTAATTTCTTGTTTGGATCAGTTGTTAATTCAGCCGTGGTTGACTTCGCCTTGTCTTTTGAAGCTGCCATTTGATAATCAGCACGATCTTCAATTCTTCGATTATATCCAGTCTGTTTATCCCAAGCCTTTTCAGTCTTTACTTTGTATTGATTAAGGTTGAATTCTTTCCTCCGTGTATTCATCGGGGAAAGTTTTGTCTTTTGATTAATATCCTTCCTGGATACTACAACATGAATATGACTGTTTAGCCCTCCCTTTTTTTCACCAGATTTATGCAATTGATTTTTCACTTCTTTATCTATTCCCTTCCAAGTTCTTGTGTGTTCTATTTTTGCAGCGTAAACCAAATCGTTACCATCTTTCAAAGGATTCTTTCTAGTAAAATTGGTGCTATATTCATTCATAGATGATCTAGTAAATTTTTGAAGTTCTTTCTCATAATTTTTTAACTCTTCTTTGGATAATTCATCAATGCTATTGGCATTTTTACCAGTAGATTTTTTAATCAAATCTTTTTGTTCTTCAGAACTTGGGGAAAATGTAACTGTGTAAAATTTACTTTGATCTTTGCCTACCCCCTTATTATTGGAATCTATTTTTTGAATGGCTTCTGTCTTACTAATCCGATCATTTTTGTGATCAAAAAAAGCTTCTCGTTGATCAGGAATTTTATTGTTTCTTAAGGCTTCGTTTTCTTTCTGTAGATCTTCCTTTTCTAAATAGTTAAATACAGCTACTGATGACCCTTTGTTTGAATTACTTTTAGGACTTGTTTGTATCTTAACATGCATCTAATTTTTGATTTTTTCAACTAAGGCTTTTCCAAAATTTTGCAGCATTAATTTCATGGTTTCTTGACTCAATTCTTTAGAACTTTTTTCGTCTAATGTTTCTTTAAATTTGGATACCAAAGCATCAATTTTTTTGCTGTTGGAATCAATGTTTTTATCCTGTGTTTTAATGAAAGAAATAAAAGTGTTTTTTAGTTTGATAAATTCCTTATTAAAGTCTTTAGGTGTCTCTCTAGGATTGATTCGAGTTTTTAAAAAATAGTCCATTGACCCCTCTAATATTTCTGTTTTTGACCCACCAAACTCCTTTTGTAAATCGTTCAATTTTTCAAAAGTCATATCATAAATTCTTATTGTTTTGTAATTACTCATTCCGTACATTTTATGCATAGTATTATGCAGTTGAACACTTGATTATTAAGGTGTTTCAATGAATCTTCTAAAAAAGTGCATACATTTTTAAATTGTCAATTCAAGTAAACCCTTGTAAACAAAGGAATTGAAGCCTCGCAGAGCAAGCTGGCGAAACTCTGTTTCAGCCCCAGCTTGCTTTCATTATCATGAAACCTTTTTCCCTTTTGTTATGCGATTTTTATATTTCGTTTTTTATACTCAGTAATAATCATTTCATTGTAATCTTTGTAATTTTTATAGAGGTATGATCGATCAGCCAAATCGACATATCTATTCAAATTATCAGTCAATATTTTTGATGCTTTTCGTCCAGCTTCATCACGATCTAAATACAATCCTACTTCATTATATTCTCTTAAAATTGGTATAGTGCTTTCTGCTAATGAAACAGAATTTAAAACCATAAAATCATAACATTTTAATGCTGGTTTTTGATGACTTATGAAAGTCAAAAAATCGATAAAACCTTCAAATATGTAGATCCGCTTTTTATCGTTTTTGATGTGAGAAAAAGACTTTTTAATTAGGCAAGATTTGAAATACTTGTTTCTTAATTCATACCCTCCTAAATCATTTTGAAATCCAATTGCGAAATAGTTTTTACTATTGATTTTATAGTAAATTTCTTTACAAAGTTTTTTGGCAACTTCCACATCAATACATCTTGATTTTAAGTATTCAATCAATGCTTGGTTTTGTAACGCTTGTACTTTTAAGATTTCATATTTATTTGATTCTTTTTCGATATGGATATTTGATCTTAGAATAGGCTTTTGAAAAGAAAAAGTACTACTAACGCTACCTATATGAATCAAAGATTCACTTACTGAACAATTCCTAATTCTAGTTACTAGATCGATTACATTACCTCCAATTCCTTCTCCATGATCAAACCATTTGTTGATACGAGTGTCAATTTTAAAGGAAGCTGTATTTTCATCTCTAAAAGGACTCAAGAACCAGGAAATATATTTTCCTTGTTTTTCTGGAGTATATCCTAATGATTTTAAAATTTGTAAAATGTCTACTTCTTTAGCTGAAGTACATGATAATTTTAACCTATTTTTCATGATTTATGTTTTTATAAGGTGTACTTTGATTTCGTAAGGTGTACTTTGATTCAAATCACACCAAATGACTAAATGGAATCGAGGAAAATTTCTTCTTTTTTCAATAGCTAAAAGCACTACTTGTTATTTAATTGTAGGTTAACCTTATTGTATAGGGCTTTGAGCTATTGATTTTACTGGTGTTTCAAGAGGTTAATCACACCAAATGACTAGACTTTTTAGGTTAAATCACACTAAATGACTAGATAACTATCACCAAATGACTAAACTTTCTTTTAAATAACACCTGAACCATTTTGAGGTGTTTTTTTATTTTTTTACAACTCCGAATTCTTTTAATATGACATAGTCTAAGAGATTCTTAATGTCCTTTTTCGTTTTAATCCCTTTGCAAAATTGATCATCTAGTTTTTTAAATCTTTCGTAAGCTTGTATTGCTTTGCCCTTTTTTACAATAATATCAGTATAGAATTGTGCCTTATTATCTACCTCTCTAACAAAGTAATTGCTTAAGAAGACATAAATGAAGCTATAATGCTCTTGTCTAACGCCATTAAATCGATTTGATGAGTCACTGGAGTTTTTAAAAATTTTAAAGCTTATATGGCTAAATTTTCGACCTTCTTTAATCAATGAATACATGAAATACACATCAGCCTTCATTTTCAATTCTTTTTTTGATGGTTCAAGAACCTTGTTTCTTAAATGAGATATTTGATTGTACTTATCACTAATGTTTAGTTGTTCTTTGAACGACTCTATGCTACATTGATATCCACCTCTATCAATCCACCGACAGCAGAAGTCGTACATGATTTTTGAATAAAGAGATTTTAGGCTTAAAGCTATGGTCTTTTGAAAAGATGTAAATCCTCCACCGATATAACAAAAATATATACAAGCTCTTGATGGTATAATGAATGTAATATGCGTTGATTGTAATTCGTATTCAAGGCCTGATAACAGAGAGGTTAGTGTTTTTTTAACCTTGCCTGTTCCGGGAATTGACATTTGAAATGTTACAGGGTTTTTACTAATACCATCAAATGCCTTTCTAACTCTATTATAATTGTTATTAATATCCAGTTCTTTAAATGCGATTTTGATTTCCTGTTCCTGATAAATTTGATTTATATCCTTAGACATTATCTTTTGAAGTTCATCAATGATGATATAAATAATATTCAATTGTAATGCCGTAAAAGATACTTTTGCAGGTACAATATGGTTAGGCTTCACTATTAACTTAGGTCTTTCCATAATAACGATTACCTTTTGTTCTTTAAAACATAGGATAAAGCCTCTTTTTCAATTTCAGATTCTCCCTTTTGACCATTTTCTAAGAGCCAATCATCAAGCTTTTGTTTACTGAAGAAAATTATTTTACCTGTAGGTCTACTACATGGAATCTTTCCCTTGGAGGTAAGGGTATACATGTAAGACTTTGATATACCTGTGTAATCACAGGCTTCATCAAATGTCAAAACTGTTTTATTTGATAGAAGTAGCTTTTCAAATTTATCTAGCCGATCTTCAAGTTTTAAATGTTGTTTGTTCATCATTCAAGATTTTAAATTGATAATGAACAATTAGCGCTAACTGTTTCTTTTTATTCGAATTCTTTGATAAAAGTAAACTAGAAGCAAAGTAATTAAGGTTAAGATGTTAACTGGTTAACCTTTTTTATAGATTTAATTATTTCCCTAATTATGGAACTATTTTTAGGCTCTTCAGAATATTTTCTATTTCTAGAAGCTGAAGCTTGAATACTTTTATGTTTAATTAACCCATTGTTGTTTCGTATTTTTTGAGATTTTTCTAGAATCTTTAGGGATATTCTTTTTTGAAAAACCGTCTCTAATTCATTAAACAAAAGATTTGTATTAGGGTTATCCATTTTTAGATGAACTAGAGATTCGTGTTTATCCCAATCAAGTTCGAAGACATTGAAAAAGTCTTGTTTACTTGTTTTAGATATATCAATGAAATCATATTTTGAAAGCTGATTATATAAACCTAATAGAATGCCTTTATTTGGGTTTAAATCAAAGTTTTGAGATTCTTTATTAGTAATTGATATTTGTTCTCTAAGTATCTCTTTATTGAGAGCTGTATCGAAATCATTAGAGCTTAAGTCGATAGTGTCTAACCACAATTCAATCATAAAAAGATGATATAATTCATTTGTAAAACAGTCATAAACTTCGTTAACTCCAGTAATTGATTGATATCGATTTAAACAACTTTTTATAAACGATTTGTAAGTAAATCTTTCTTCTATAGATTTTTTATGTTGTAATTTTTGTAGAATTAAGTATTGCCATTCTTCTGGACTAAGAAGAGCTGGTAATGCTATATATTCTTCAACAGATAAATAATCTTTCTTTTCTAATAAAATATGCGTTTTAAGAAAAGTAGTTAATTCTTGTTGGTCTGAATAGAACTCAAGTAGATTATAACAGTAATTCTCTATATCAGCAACAATTTCTGATACTATTCCTTCTAAGCAATCCAACTTCAATAAAACATGAGTATCATTAGAATTCAATTGGTTTTTATAGTAATCAATATTCTGAAATATATTAGGAATTAACATATTTAAACTTGATAGCTCTTGTTTGGTGCTTTCATACTCAATGTAGTGTTTTTGTTGAACTAATATTCTTTCTAAATAGCTATCATACTTAACTTTAATATCATCAATTACTTTTTTTCTATTTGTCTGTCTAAAGAAAACTATTTCGTGTAGTAGTGGTTCTGAAATATCAGAAAAGAACAAAGTATCAAGTCTACTTATTAACCATTCGGCAGAGAAAATCTGGCTTTGGCTGAAAAGATGATGAATCAAGTCCAAGAATTCCCATTCATAGAGTGATTTATTAAGGTCGATTATTTTATTACTTTCTTCTTTGTTTAATATTTTAGGATTAAATAGAAATAAGTCAAGGTAGATGTATTCATTGTAATCAAGGTTCATAGTACTACAATTTCAATTCAGGAATAATATTAGCAGCTTCTTTCATCTTTTTATCAATGATTTTAGCATAGATCTCGGTTGTGCGTATTTCTCGGTGACCAAGCCTTTTAGACACTGTATAGATATCAGCACCATTTTCCAAAAGAAGCACCGCATTCGTATGCCTGGCACTATGAAAAGTTATATGTTTAGTAATACCAGCACGCATACACCAGCGTAATATTTCAGTATTGTAAACAGCACCATATTTTAAGCCTGTAAAAACACGTTCGCTTTCACTTTTACGATCACCTAATAAATTTCGTACTTGCTCTGAAATGTATAGGTATTCTAAGCCATCTGTTTTCTTTTGTTTGAAAATAATCCTGGAGCAATCATCTTCATCTCGAACTTCTGACCAAATCATCTTATTGATATCACTCCATCTAAGTCCCGTTAAGCAGCTTATTAAAAATGCGTTTTTTAAGACAGGATATTTACAGTTTGTAGTTGCAAGTGCTTGGAGTTCATTATGGGTTAAGTATTCACGTTGAGATTCAGCCTGTTCAAACCCTTTTACAAATTTTATGATATTTTCATTTAAATAACCATCTTCGTATGCAGAACGTATAGCAGCTTTAAATTTATTGAAATAGGTGTATTTGGAATTTTGGGATAGTAGGGTGTTGCTTTTCGTTTTAGCTTCGTGTTCTAAATAATATTTGAACCCCTTTGCAAACTCTTCGTCAATATCATTGAATGTAACAGTAGGGGAGCAGTACTTATTTAAGTGCTTTTGTGCAGCATCCCAATTGTCGTAGTTTCCTTTGCTTTCGAAACGTTCCTCTTTAAGTTTAGTATAGTAGGCTAAAAAAGATGTTTTCGATTTAGAAGTATTTTTGATATCATATTTGCCCTTAATATGATCAGCTTGTCTTAGTTTAAGAATGTTTTCAGCTAGTTGAAAAGTTTCTTTGTTTTCCTTCTTTTCTTTAGGAGATTTTGGTTCTCCATGGAGGTACATCTTTAAATATTCAAAATCTCGGTTATGTTTTTTCTTTCCATTATTGTCAATGTAAGATCCTTTGTAGTACTCAATGTAAAGGCTGAGCTTCCCTGAAGATAATTTTTTCTTTTTGAGAGATATTTTCATAAAAGATGTACTTTTAGTACATCTACACTAGTGTTTATGTAATGAGGTGTACTTTGGGTGTTAATTAAACACAATTATTAATGTACTAAAAGTAAATAAAAATATTTTAATATGACTCAAAGTGTTGTATTTGTTGGGTTTGTTTGTTTTTAGTTGTCTTTGTTTATTGTTGTTACTTCCCAATACAAAAGCTAGAAAAAATATTCCCAAGTAATTCATCATTAGTAACTTCACCCGTAATGTTACCAAGGTGGTAAAGCCCTTCACGAAGGTCAATGGCCATAAGATCTCCTGAAAGTCCCATTTGCATTCCATGTTGTACTTTTTGGATTTCTTCTAGAGATTTAATCAGAGAATCATAGTGACGTGAATTGGTAACAATTGTCTCATCATTACGAAGCTGCCCACTATTGACAAAGCTTAATAACTGATCAGTCAAAAGAGAAATTCCCGTTTTTTCCTTAGCAGATAAGGAAACCAAGCTGATATTCTCAATACCTTTTAGATTCGTTTGTATGGTACTATGTTGTGAATCGGATAATTGATCCACTTTGTTAAGCACAATAACAAGCGGCTTCAGAGGATACTGGTTTTTGACTTGAGAAACTTCATTTTTGAAAGTATCAAGCCTGTCAACTGACAACTCACTACTGTCAACTAAATATAAAACGACCTGCGCTTGATTAATTTTCTCAAAAGTCTTTTCAATTCCAATAGACTCAATTGTATCTGACGTTTCTCGAATACCAGCAGTATCAATAAATCGAAAACGAAGCCCATCAATATTAATATCATCTTCAATAGTATCTCGAGTAGTACCAGCAATGTCCGAAACAATAGCACGCTCTTCATTCAATAAAGCATTCAGTAAGGTAGATTTCCCGGCATTTGGAGCACCAACAATGGCAACAGGAATTCCTTGCTTGATGACATTTCCAATAGCAAACGAATCAATAAGACGTTTTAGAGTAATCTCGATTTTCCCAAGAAGTTCAGTAAACTGTGTGCGGTCTGCGAATTCAACATCTTCCTCAGCAAAGTCGAGTTCTAGTTCTAATAAAGAAGCGAAGTTTAATAATTGATCTCTTAAGAATTTTATTTCATTGCTAAAACCACCTCGCATTTGTTGTATTGCAACTTGATGCGCTGCTTCACTACCACTAGCAATTAAATCGGCAACAGCCTCGGCTTGGCTTAAATCCATTTTTCCATTGAGGAAAGCACGTAAGGTAAACTCTCCTGCTTCTGCCAATCGGCAACCACGACGTAATAGTAATTGTAATATTTCTTGTTGAATGTACGAACTCCCGTGACAGTTAATTTCTACCACATCCTCACCAGTGTAGGAGCGAGGGTTTTTAAATAATGAAACTAATACTTCATCCAATATTTTTTTTCCATCAATGATATGACCAAAGTGAATGGTATGTGAGTCTTGAGAAAGAATACTTTTTCCACTTTTAGCTTTGAATAGGTTGGCAACTATTTCAAAAGCTTTAGAACCGGAAACACGAATAATGGCAACAGCTCCAGCTCCTGAAGCAGTAGCCAATGCTGTTATAGTATCATTTTGTTGTACAATCATAATGCAAAGCTACGTTAAAGCCTTTTTTTAACCTAAAACAAAAAGAGTATAGAAATCAATTTCTATACTCTTTCTAAAATATAATTTACTGTAAACTTAACTTAATGTTTCGCCTCCTTTATCACCAGTACGAATACGGTAAGCATCTTTGATGTCAGATACAAATATTTTACCATCACCAATTTCACCAGTATTAGCATATTCTAAAATTGTATCAATAGTGATTTGTTCAAAATCGTCATTCACTACAATAGATAATACTCTACGCTGAATATCACTAGTACTATAGCTAATACCTCTATATACTTTTCCTTTTTGTTCGTTTCCGATACCAGTTACATCCCAATACGAAAAAAAGTTAATTCCTTTTGCATGTAACGCATCTCTAACAGTTCTATATTTTGATCTACGGATGATAGCTTCTATCTTTTTCATAAGCGTAGTTTTTAATGTTAATGATTAATTCAATGTAATGATTATTTTTTTAAATAATACGAAGTTTGCCTCTTAAACTTTTGAAAAAACCTCAAAATAATATGGTCTAGGGTGGAATTATTTGATAATCAGTTAATAATTATCTAAAAAAGAAAAGGCTACTCGTTAGAGTAGCCTTTTTATGAATCTTATAAAGATTTTAATTATTCGTTAAAAGCAGCCATACCGTGCTCATGAACGTCTAATCCTTCGATTTCTTCTTTTTCAGAAACTCTCAATCCAATAGTTTTCTTTAAGATGAATAAGATAACGAAAGTAGTTACAGCAGCCCAAGCGATGTAAGCTAAAGAACCGTAAGTCTGAACTAATAATAATCCAGCTCCTCCACCGTTAAATAATCCACCATCTAAAGCGAATAAACCAACTAATACAGTTCCTAAGAAACCACATACACCGTGTACAGAGATAGCTCCTACAGGATCATCGATTTTGAATACTTTATCTATAGTTTCGATAGAAATAACAACAACGATACCACAAATTAAACCGATAAATAATGCTCCCCATGCGCTTACAGCACCACAACCAGCAGTAATACCTACTAATCCAGCTAAAGCTCCGTTTAATGTCATAGAAATATCTGGCTTACCATACTTGATCCAAGTAAAGAACAATGCAGCAATTGCACCAATAGCAGCAGCAATGTTTGTATTGATAATTACAGAACCAGCAGCGATAGTATCGTCACCACCCCAAGCTAATTGAGATCCACCGTTAAATCCGAACCATCCTAACCATAAGATTAAAACACCTAATGCTCCGTTTAATAAGTTGTGTCCAGGAATTACGTTTACTTTTCCATCAACATATTTTCCGATACGAGGTCCAACTAAGATAGCAGCAACTAAAGCAGCAGCACCACCAACAGCGTGAACTACAGATGATCCAGCGAAATCAACGAATCCAGCAACGTTTAACCATGCATCATCATCAAATGGCCAGTACCAAGAACCAGAGATAGGATAGATGATAGTAGTTAAGATGAAAGAGAATACTAAGTATGTAGTAAATTTAGTTCTTCCAGCAACGGCTCCAGATACAATGGTAGCTGCAGTAGCACAGAAAACTGTTTGGAAGAATAAGTTATACCAATCTGTTGCATGGAAAGCAAAGTATCCTTGCTCAGTAGAACTAGTTCTCATAAATCCTCCTAAGATTACGTTGTCACCATACATAAATGCATAACCACATAACCAGAACATGATAGAACCAATAGCAAGGTCCATTACATTCTTCATAATAATGTTACCAGCATTTTTAGATCTAGTAAAACCAACTTCCACTAAGGTGAAACCAGCTTGCATAAAAAATACTAATACGGCAGAAATAGTGATCCACAGAGCACCCATGTCTCCATTGATTGCACTTATAGCTTCTTCCAAAGCTTTGTTTTGAACTTCAGTCATAATAAATAATTTAGTAATTGTGTTATATAAAATTTGGGGTTAATTAATTAAGAGTTTCTCCTCCTTTTTCTCCTGTACGGATACGGTATGCTTCGCTTATGTCAGAAACAAACACTTTACCATCTCCAACTTCACCAGATTTAGCAAATTCTAAAATAGTATCAACAGTTGTTTGCTCAAAATCATCATTAACTACGATAGATAAGTAACGACGTTGAATGTCACTAGTGCTGTAACTTACACCGCGGTAAACTTTACCAGTTGATTCATTTCCGATACCAGTTACATCCCAGTAAGAGAAGAAGTTGATACCTTTCGCATGCAAAGCTTCCTTTACAACACGAAACTTAGACTTTCTAATGATAGCTTCTACTTTTTTCATGAAAGATTAAAATTTAGTTAGTAATACTTAGGGGCAAATCTAAATGAAATACGTAGTCTAGCAAAACTATTGCTCTATTAACTAAGTATTTTTATTAATTATGTATTAAAAAGATGTTAAGAGTGGGAAATTTTTATTCTGTATAGCAGATTTTATGTAAATATTCGATGTACTGCAATAATTTACTTTAAAATGATTCCAAATAACAGTTTTTGAATTCATTCCTTCGTAAAATGGACTGAAATCAACGTAAATTTGTAGCTCATCTTATTTAATAATTAATAGATTCTTAAATCTATTGTTATTTAATATTGATATGATAATTATTAATGCTTTTGTGAGGTGTAAAATGAAAGCTTATCATTAAAGAGGTGTCAATTTTACCTTTCTTTTATGATTTCGTAATTTTGCACCGAAAAACTAAGAGAATATAATAGCGTATGCAAAAACAAGGACTGTATTTGCCTGAATTTGAGCATGAAAACTGTGGTGCTGGTTTTATTTGTAACCTTAAAGGTGAAAAGACCAATCAGATTATTCATGATGCACTTGAAATTTTGGTAAAGTTAGAACACCGTGGAGGAGTAAGTGCTGATGGAAAAACCGGTGACGGTGCAGGATTATTAATCGATATTCCACACGATTACTTCAAGAGAGTTTGTGATTTTGAATTGCCAGAACAGCGTAAGTATGCTGTGGGGATGGTTTTCTTGCCCAAGAATGTCAATCAATACACTTTCTGTAAAAACGAGTTTGAAAAAGAGATCGAAGCTCAAGGGTTAGAAATTCTTGGATGGAGAACAGTTCCTGTTGACTCTTCTCAATTGGGAGAGATCGCTTTAGCTTCTGAACCTAACATCGAGCAATTATTTATTGAGCAAGGAGATTTAGAAGAAAATATATTTAGAGCTAAATTGTATGCTGCTCGTAAGATCACAGAGCATACGATAAGAAATTCTAAAATGTCTGAGGCAGATTATTTCTACTTGCCAAGTTTGTCTAATACTACCTTAATATATAAAGGTATTATTATGCCAGAAGATATCGGTCCTTATTTTACCGATCTTCAACAACCAGACTTAGTAACAAGATTAGCATTGGTGCATCAGCGTTTTTCTACGAATACAATGCCTGCATGGGAATTGGCTCAACCATTTAGATTCTTATGTCAAAATGGAGAGATCAATACGTTGAGAGGTAATGTATCGAGAATGCGTGTTCGTGAAGAGATCATGAAGTCTGAAATTTTCGGAGATCAGATTGAGAAGTTATTCCCAATCATCCTTCCTGGTAAATCAGATTCAGCTTCCATGGATATGTCAGTTGAGTTATTGACATTGACAGGTCGTTCATTACCAGAAGTAATGATGATGACGATTCCTGAAGCTTGGGAAAAGCATGCTACGATGTCTGATGATAGAAAAGCGTTCTATGAATACAACTCTTGTATTATGGAACCTTGGGATGGTCCTGCTTCGGTACCATTTACAGATGGTGACTACGTAGGAGCATTATTAGATCGTAATGGATTACGTCCTTCTCGTTATACATTAACGAAGAGCGGTAAGTTGATTATGGCTTCGGAGGTAGGAGTAGTGCATGTTGATCCTTCTGATGTAGAGCTTCACGGTCGTTTAGAGCCAGGGAAAATGTTCTTGGTGGATATGAACGAAGGTCGTATCATTGATGATGAAGAGATTAAATCGAAAGTTGTTTCAGAAAGACCATACCGTAATTGGTTAAAGGATAATAGCCTGCAATTAAAGGATATTCCTTACACGAATGCAAAATGTTCTATAGAAACGCTAGATCTTAAAACAAGACAACGTTTATATAACTATACCATAGAAGATATTCAAGAAGTGATCGTGCCAATGGCAGAGAACGGAAAAGAAGCTTTAGGTTCTATGGGTATTGATACTCCATTAGCGGTGTTATCGGATAGACCACAATTAATTTCTAACTACTTCAAGCAATTATTTGCTCAGGTAACGAACCCACCATTGGATGGTATTCGTGAAGAAGTTGTAACGGATATTAGTTTAGCTTTAGGTCATGATAAAAATATCTTTGATGTTACGCCAGAGCAGTGTAAGAAGTTAAGGATTAATAATCCTGTAATTTCTAATGCCGATCTAGAAAAGATTAGAGGTTGGGATGGAGATTCTTTCCAATCAGAGACTATCGAGATTCTTTACGATATCAATCGTGGAATGAATGGTCTTGAAGAAGGATTAGAAGAAGTAATCAAGCAGGTTGCTAAAGCAGTTGATAATGGAAAGCACCTTATTATCTTATCAGATAGAGGAGCAAAAGAAGGTTTAGCACCAATTCCAGTTTTATTAGCTTGTTCTTTTGTACACCACCAATTAAACCGTTTACGTAAGCGTTCATATTTCGATATTATTATCGAATCAGCAGAACCACGTGAACCACATCATTTCGCAACATTATTTGGATACGGAGCTTCTGCAATTAACCCATATATGGTTAATGAGATTATTCGTCAACAAGTAAAAGAAGGATTCATCAAGTTAGATGAAGACAAAGCGGTAGATAACTTTAATAAAGCTATCGGAAAAGGGTTGTTGAAGGTGATGAACAAAATTGGAATCTCTACGTTACATTCATATAGAGGTTCTCAGATTTTCGAAATTGTTGGATTCAATTCAGAATTTGTAAAGAAATATTTCCCATATACTACTTCTAGAATTGAAGGTGTAGGGTTATACGAAATAGAAAAAGAAGTAAGCAAGCGTTACAAGTATGCTTACCCAGATACTTATGTAGATAAGCGTTTAGGTTTAAATATTGGTGGAGATTATAGATGGAGACGTAATGGAGAGCGTCATTTATTTAACCCAACGACAGTTGCCAAATTACAACAAGCAGTACGCTTAAGTGATCAAGCTTCTTATGATACCTATGCTGAGGCAATTAATGATCAATCGAAAAAGCATTTAACCATTCGTGGGTTATTTGAATTCGATAACTATGATCCAATTCCATTAGATGAAGTAGAACCATGGACTGAAATCGTTAAGCGTTTCAAAACAGGTGCTAT
The DNA here is from genome assembly GCA_947493035.1 of uncultured Aquimarina sp. Classification (GTDB taxonomy): domain Bacteria; phylum Bacteroidota; class Bacteroidia; order Flavobacteriales; family Flavobacteriaceae; genus Aquimarina. The sequence goes on along the minus strand of CANLOW010000002.1, from coordinate 251,953 downwards.
GTCATACGGGTCTATTTCTCGTGAGGCACATGAGAATTTAGCCATTGCTATGAACCGTTTAGGAGGAAAGTCAAACTCTGGAGAAGGAGGAGAAGATAGAAGACGTTTCCAGCCAGATGCTAATGGAGATAATAAGAATTCTGCTATCAAGCAGGTAGCTTCAGGTCGTTTTGGGGTAACTTCTCACTACTTAAGTTCTGCAAAAGAGATTCAGATTAAAATGGCTCAGGGAGCTAAGCCAGGTGAAGGAGGGCAATTACCAGGACATAAAGTATTGCCTTGGATTGCAGATGCGCGTAACTCTACACCATTCGTAGGGTTAGTATCGCCACCACCTCACCATGATATTTATTCTATTGAGGATTTAGCACAGTTAATCTACGATCTTAAGAATGCTAACCGTGAAGCACGTATCAACGTGAAGTTAGTATCGGAAGTTGGTGTAGGAACTATTGCAGCTGGTGTTGCTAAGGCTAAAGCTGATGTAGTATTAATCTCGGGTTACGATGGAGGAACAGGAGCCTCTCCTTTAACTTCATTGAAGCACGCAGGTTTACCTTGGGAGCTTGGATTGGCAGAAGCGCAACAAACATTAGTATTGAACAATTTACGTTCAAGAATTGTAGTAGAGTGTGATGGTCAGTTAAAAACAGGACGTGATGTTGCTATTGCAGCTTTATTAGGAGCTGAAGAATTTGGTTTTGCAACAGCACCATTAGTAGCTTCGGGATGTATTATGATGCGTAAGTGTCACTTAAATACATGTCCTGTAGGTATTGCAACTCAAGATAAAGAGTTACGTAAGAACTTCAAGGGAACTCCAGAGCATGTAATTAACTTCTTCTACTACGTAGCAAATGAGTTAAGAGCTATTATGGCACAATTAGGATTCCGTACGATGGATGAAATGATTGGTCAGACGAATAAGATCAATTCAAACAAAGCAATTGAGCATTATAAAGCTAAAGGATTAGATTTATCGGCAATTTTATACCAACCAGAAGGGTATAGTGATATGCCGTTAAAGAATACAGATAAGCAAGATCATAATTTAGATGGAGTACTTGACTTCCAAATTATGAAGGATGCACATGCTGCTATCTTTAGAAAAGTGCCTACGATATTAGATTATGAAATTAAGAATATCAACCGTTCTGTAGGAGCGATTGTTTCTAATGAGATTTCAAAAATCTATGGTCACTTAGGTTTACCAGAAGATACTTTATGTTTAAACTTTAAAGGTTCTGCTGGACAAAGTTTAGGGGCATTTAGTGCACATGGTATTACATTTACAGTAGATGGAAATACAAATGATTATTTAGGGAAAGGATTATCTGGAGCTAAATTAATCGTGAAGAAGCCTGCTGAGTCTGATTTTATAGCAGAAGAGAACATCATTGTAGGTAATGTATGTTTATTTGGAGCAGTAAAAGGAGAAGCTTATATCAATGGTATCGCAGGAGAGCGCTTTGCTGTTCGTAACTCGGGAGCAACAGCTGTTGTTGAAGGAGTAGGAGATCATGGATGTGAGTATATGACTGGAGGTAGAATCGTTGTATTAGGAGCTACAGGACGTAATTTTGCCGCAGGTATGAGTGGTGGTTATGCCTATGTATTGAATACTACAGGGAAGTTTACGGATGGTTTATGTAATGAAGAAACTATAGACTTTGATCCAATCACTGAAGAAGATGCAGCTGAATTGAAAGAATTGATCGAAAAGCATGTACTTTACACAGATAGTAATCGTGGTAAAGAAGTACTAGCGGATTGGGAAGCAAACTTGAAGAAGTTTGTTAAAGTGATGCCTAAAGAATATAAAGTGGCATTAGAGCGAATTGCTAACGAACCACCTATGGTTGAAGAATTAACAGAGGCGTAATTATGGGAAAAGTTACTGGATTTAAAGAATTCGAAAGAAAAGACGAAGCATACGAACCTGTAAAAGAGCGTTTACAGGATTATAAAGAATTTACGATTCCTTTGAGTGATACAGAATTGACTACTCAAGGATCAAGATGTATGGATTGTGGTATCCCATTTTGTCATAGTGGATGTCCTCTAGGAAATTTAATTCCTGATTTTAACCATATGGTACATCAGGGTGAATGGCAAAAAGCATCTTTAATATTACATTCGACAAATAACTTCCCGGAATTTACAGGACGGTTATGTCCAGCACCTTGTGAACAAGCGTGTGTATTAGGGATTATCGATGATCCAATTTCGATTGAGAACATTGAAAAGAATATTGTAGAAAGAGCTTTCGCTGAGGGATGGATTAAACCACAAGTGCCTAAGAATAGAACTGGGAAAACAGTTGCAGTTGTAGGTTCGGGACCAGCAGGTCTTGCTACAGCACAGCAATTGAATAGAGCAGGTCACTTGGTAACGGTTTTTGAAAGAGATGATGAAGTAGGAGGGTTGTTACGATATGGTATTCCTAATTTTAAAATGGAGAAGGGAATCATTGACCGTCGTGTTGCTATTTTAAAAGCAGAAGGAATAGAGTTTAAAGTGAATGCTGATGTAGGGAAAAATATTGCTATTTCAGAATTAGAAGCTTTTGATGCTATTGTATTAACAGGTGGTGCTACACAAAGACGCTCACTGCCAACTCCTGGTATTGATGCAGATGGTGTGGTACAAGCAATGCATTTCTTAACACAACAGACTAAAGTTGTATTTGGTAAAGAAGTAGAAGATCAAGTATTGGCTACGGATAAAAACGTAATTGTTATTGGAGGAGGAGATACAGGTTCTGACTGTATTGGTACTTCTAATAGACAGGGAGCGAAATCAGTGGTTAACTTCGAGATTATGCCAAAACCTCCGGGAGATCGTGCTGCTAGTACTCCTTGGCCTTATTGGCCATTAAAGTTAAAGACATCTTCCTCTCATAAAGAAGGAGTTGAACGTAACTGGTTAATCAATACTAAGGAATTTGTTACTGACAAGGACAATAAGTTAGTAGCTCTTAAAACTGTGAATGTTGAGTGGAAAATGGTTCCAGGTCAGCGTCCACAATTGGTAGAGATTGAAGGTACAGAAAAGGAATGGCCATGTGAGTTAGCTTTATTAGCATTAGGATTTACGGGTCCAGAAGGCTATTTAGCTGATCAATTAGGAATTACAACGGATGCTCGTTCTAATTATAAGGCGGAGTATGGAGATTATAAGACAAATGTACCTAAGATATTTACCGCTGGTGATATGCGTCGTGGACAATCATTAATCGTTTGGGCGATTTCTGAAGGTCGTGAAGCTGCTAGACAAGTTGATATTTTCTTAATGGGTAAATCTGATTTACCAACTAAGAATGCTGACGGTGATTTACCAGGAATTCAAAATTAATTTTCTTAATCTCTTTTAAGAATTAATTAGAATAAATTTATAAGAGGCTATCTGAAAATGATAGCCTCTTTTTTGTTTATACGATGTAAGTATCCTTAAATTTTGTAATTTAGATTGCGTAAAATTTATTCATATGGAATCTAATAAGGCAGAAGTACAGACTACAGATTTTCAACCTTGGGGTATGGATGTCAAACAATTTACTATACTAATGCATTTATCTCAATTTGCTGGTTATGTGGTTCCATTTGCAGGCTTTGTATTGCCCATTATAATGTGGACTTCGTTTAAAGATAAAAATAGTGTTATTGATGAACATGGTAAGAAGATCATAAACTTTATGATTTCATTCATTATTTATGCTAGTGTGGCTATTGTATTGTGTTTCTTTCTGATAGGTATTCCTTTACTTTTTGTCTTAGGAGTATTAGGTGTACTATTCCCTATATTAGGTTCGATAAAGGCTAATGAAAATCAGATTTACAAATATCCTTTAGCAATAAGTTTTTTATAAAAACCTAAACAAAATACCTCAATGATAATGAAATCTACTACTTATATTATATCTACCCTTTTCTTATTTTTTACAATATTGAGTTGTGTTGATGCAGACCCTTTACAACCAGATGGCCCTAATTTAGAAACAAGTGTTGTTGACGTTGTTTTTGATGCTTCATTTACTTTTCAAAGGCAAACAGAAGAGATTGAGATAAAAAATACTGGTGATACATCATTAGTAATAGATGAAATCTCAATATCAGATAATACTGGAGAAGAATTTAATTATTCGATAAGCAGTTTGGTAATTCCTGAGGATGGAGTTGGAATTCTTGAAGTTTCTTTTAAGCCATCTGATTTTATAAGATATAGTCGAGATCTTGTTATCAAAAGTAATTTCGAGAATGATGTTTTAGTTCGTCTTGAAGGGACAGGAATTCCTAATGTACTGAATCAAGATGAAATAAGTTTTACAGCTCAGTCATCTATAGATCAGTTTGCTCAAGAGATGTATGATATTGTTAATACAAAAGATGTTACTATTTCGTCTACAGCTAATATTAATGACCCCATTCTAGATTTATCAGCTCTTAGTGTTATAAAAGAGGTAGAGGTGTTACGTTTGATAAGTAATAGTCAATTGGAAAATTTAGAAGGTTTAGACGATTTATTGGTGAAAAATGAACTTATTGTAAGATCTAATGGAGTTTTAGGGTCACTAGATCAAATGAATGGTTTAGTATCGTCAAATATCTCAATCCATTTAGAAAATAATAGAGGATTATCTAGTTTAGATTTTTTGAATGGTTTAACAATGATAGGTGATTTGCGAGTTATTAATAATAGATCACTTGTCGATTTTACAGGGGCGGAAAGTATAGAAACGATAGATGGAGACCTTGTCGTTTTAGAAAATAGTGCTTTAAAGTCTTTAAAGGGGCTAGAAGGGATTAGTGTTTCAATTGAAGATGAATTGAGTGGAGAAAATAGATTTTTTGATGATGTTAAAATTCAAGAGAATGAACAATTAGATGATTACTGTTCTTTACTAAATATTTTAAGTGGAAGTGAAGATTTCTTTGGTAATATTATTATTATAAATAATAAATTAGACCTTTCTCTTACAGATTTTACTTCAGGTACATGTAATTAATTAGTGTTGTAAGGAGTGTGTAAAACAAGGGTTTTCTTGAAATAACAGTCTTATATACTATATGAATATCTCAAGGGTTAGTTTGTGAATAGTTTTAATTTTAACCCTTTAGACTATTTTTTGTAGGTGATTTTTAGTATGTTAATCACATATTGTGGATCGAATTCCTTGAGGCTTTCTTCGCATTTTAACAAAAGTAATTTCAAGTTACAGAACTCTTATGCTTGCATAAAGGAAGTCGGTTTAAATATTTACTGATAAACTCTCTGTTGGTAATTCTTTTTGCTAGAGTTGTTTAATTAAGAATGCTTCATTTTCTAAGATCAATTCGAAGCATTATATACCTTAATCATTTTAATATAATTTCTAAACATTATATTTGGTCTCCATTTTAGAAAAACGAAACTAAATGAAACTATTAGAAGGAAAAACAGCTATTGTTACAGGAGGTAGCCGTGGAATAGGTAAAGGAATTGTAGAAACATTTGCTAAGCAAGGAGCAAATGTAGCTTTTACATATAGTTCTTCTGCAACTGCTGCTGAAGAGATTGTGGCTAGTTTAGCCGACACAGGTGTTACTATTAAAGCCTACCAAAGTAATGCTGCTAGTTTTGACGATGCTCAAGAGTTAGTGAAAAAAGTGTCTGAAGATTTTTCAAGTATCGATATCTTAATTAATAATGCAGGAATAACAAAAGATAACCTTTTAATGCGTATTAGTGAAGAAGATTTTGATAAAGTAATTGAAGTAAACTTGAAGTCTGTTTTTAACATGACGAAAGCTGTACAGCGTACGATGCTAAAACAACGTCAAGGATCTATTATTAATATGAGTTCTGTTGTTGGAGTAAAAGGAAATGCTGGTCAAACTAATTATGCAGCTTCTAAGGCTGGTATTATTGGTTTCTCTAAATCTGTTGCTTTAGAATTAGGTTCTCGTAGTATTAGATGTAATGTTGTAGCGCCAGGATTTATAGAAACAGAGATGACAGCTAAATTAGATGAAAAAGTTGTAGAAGGGTGGAGAGCTGGAATTCCTTTAAAAAGAGGAGGTTCACCAGAAGATATTGCAAATGCTTGTGTATATTTGGGTAGCGACTTAAGTACTTATGTTACAGGACAAGTGCTTAATGTTGACGGAGGAATGTTGACCTAATTATACTAATTTGACTACACATACAATTTTGTTATTAATTGCCGCAGCAATCTTATCGCTGTTGGTAAGTATTTTTCAATATAAGATAAAGGCAAAGGGCGACTTACTTAGTAAGTCACTTTTTGCCTTTTTACGTTTTTTAAGTGTGTTTACACTTTTTGTTTTATTAATTAATCCACAAATAACGACTACAAATACAAGTGAATTAAAACCTAAGCTTGTGTTAGTTTCTGATGATTCTCGATCAATAGAATATATAAAGCAGACTAAAAATTTATCTAATGCTTTTAAAGTGCTCTTTGAGGATGAAAAACTAAATGAACAATTTGATATAGAGACATATACTTTTGGTGAAACATTTCAAGATACTATCTTGAGCTTTGAAGATAAGCAAACTAAGATTAGTCAAGCGTTAGCAGAAGTTCAGCAACTACATCGAAAACCTAATACAGCGATTACTCTACTTTCAGATGGTAATCAAACCTATGGAAACAACTATGGGTATTATAAAAGTAAATATAACCAGCCTATTTATGCAGTTGCCTTTGGTGATACAATTTCCTATGCTGATCTCTCTATTTCTAAAGTAAATGCTAATAAGTATGCTTACTTGGGAAATGAATTCCCGATAGAAGTTATAGTATCTTATAAAGGACAAAATGAAATACAACGATCACTAACCATAAAGAAAAAAGGCAAAGTATTATTTAAAAAACAGTTGACTTTTAGTAAATCGAAAAGATCATATTTTATAAATACTTTACTTAAAGCAGATGAAGTAGGGATCGCTAATTATTCTATAACTATAGATGCAGTAAAAAATGAGCGTTATTTGAAGAATAATAGCAACTTGTTGTCTATAGATGTTATTGATCAAAAGCAAGATGTTTTATTAATAAGCGATATCAAACACCCTGACATAGGAGCTATTAATAGAATTGTCTCATCTAATAAAAGAAATACGTTTAAAATAGTTACACCTAGTGAAGTAAGTAATATCAGCAATTATGAGCTTGTTATTGCTTATCAACCTAAGTCTAGTTTTAAAAATATTTTAGAACAAATAGAACGTCAAAATATACCTATACTAGTAATAACAGGAAAAAGTACCGATTGGAATTTTTTAAATAAACTAGGGTGGGGGTTTAATAAAAAAACAATCAATCAAACAGAAGAGGTTTTTCCTGAATTAGCCATAGGTTTTGAAAGTTTTAATATTGATGAATTTAGTATAGATGATTTTCCTCCATTAGAAACTGTTTTTGGAGAAGTGATTCTTGAAGGGAATTATCAAGCATTATTAATGAAAAAAATAGCTAGCGTATCTACGAAACAACCTTTACTTGCTTTTTGGAATCATAGAGCGCTTTTACAAGGAGAAGGGATATGGAAGTGGAGATTAAAAAATTATAAACAACATCAAAATTTCGATAATATTGATGAATTACTAAATAAAACTTTTCAATTTTTAGCTAATAAGAAATCAAAACAACGACTTTTATTAGATTATCAACGTATAAATTATACGAATACAGCGGTTAATATTCAAGCTTCATATTTTAATAAGAGTTTTGAATTTGATGCCAAAAAAAAGTTAACATCTTCTATTAAAAACAAGGTTACAGGAGAACGGTTTAATCAGCCATTTGTATTAAAATCTAATTTTTATGAATTAGATGTAAGTAATTTACCTCAAGGTGATTATGAGTTTATGGTAAATGTAATTGGTGCAAATATTAGTAAGAGTGGTTATTTTTCTATTGTAGACTTTGATATAGAAAATCAGTTCTACACACCTAATATTAAAGACCTTCATAATTTAACAGAACAAAATAATGGAGGTTTATTCTATGATGATCAATTAAGAGAACTAAAGCATCAATTACTGAATAATGAGCAGCTCAAGCCTATTCAGAAAAGTACAACTCGTAAGATAGATCTTATCGATTGGAAGTATATTTTAGGCTTTTTGATAGTGTTATTAGGGTTAGAGTGGTTTTTGAGAAAATTTAGAGGGCTTGTTTAATGCTTTGTTCTAATGCTTTATAAGCACTAGAGGAAGTCATTATTGTTTTTCAAACATTTTGAATCCAACATTGGGTTGAATTTCCTGAGGCTTCTCTCGTATTTTAACAAAAGTATTTTTTTAGCTACAGACCTCGTATGCTTGAATCAAGGCAATTGATTTTTTATCTCAGCATTGTTTTTGTTTCAGAAAATGAAATTGTGAATATTTCCTATCAAAACTTATTAATTCATATAACACGGAAACCTATATTTGTCAACTTAAAAAAGCATTATGGTTACTTGGTACGAGTGTAAAGTAAAATATAGAAAAACCTTTGATACAGGAGAAGAAAAGCCTGTTACAGAGACTTATTTATTAGATGCGATATCCTATTCTGAAGCAGAAGCTCGTATTACAGAAGAGATGAAAGCCTATACGGAGCAAGAATTTAAGATTACAAATATAAAAGTATCTAACATCTCTGAGGTTTATACTTTTGAAGTTGGTGATCGTTGGTTTAAATCTAAGATAGCTCTAATTGCTGTAGACGAGGAAAGCGGAAAGGAACGTAAAACAAATGTTTATTTTCTTGTTCAAGCAAATGATGTAAAAGAAGCCTTTGATAATACGAATGAGGCAATGAAGGATACTTTGGGTGATTATACGATACCATCAATTACTGAATCTCCAATCTTAGAAGTATTTCCATATTTCACAGGAGAAGAAGAGCAATTAGAAAAATTCAATGTGATAGAGAAAACTATAACGGAAGATGTAATTAATCAGGAAGAGGAATAGTATTAAAAGCTTTGAAATCTTTACAGGTTAGAATAAAAAACATGAAGCTACATAAGGTTATTGATAGGTTCTATATTCATTTTAGACATTACAACTAGTTTTTCAATGGTCTCCCACTTTCGAGTAGTAGCAACAATGTCTAGTCTTTTTTCTATAGTTCTATTAGAAAGTTTTGTGTGTACATAAGTAGTCGTTAAGTGTATGTATAAATATTTTCCTATAATTTGATATCGGTCTTTGATATTTCCAAGATGAGAAGCTAAATGTTTTATTTTATGTGGAGGAGGAATATCTTCTAAAAAAGTAATATATAATTGACTTTTATTAATGTTTTCTTCTTGTAAAAAAGGGTTGTTTTTTATAATATTTTTTAACGAGTTGTGATTGTGTAAAAATACAGGGATATCATAATCAAAACAGTCTTTAATAGCACCTCGAATAATACGAGGAATTGTATGTCGTTGATATTGAATATTATCAAAAACAATATTTCCACTTTCTAAAATTGTGGTAATATTTTTGAAATTAAAATTTATCATTAGTGATTTTAAATCGTTCATAGGAACACGTTTTTTTTCAGCAACATTAATTCCTTTTAAAAAAACAACATACCTCATAAATTATATGCTTTTAGGAAAACCAATCTTATATCCTTTTTTAGAAAACCATAGGATATATAGATAGCAAATTAACATTATGAATAAAAAAGCCGACCTAAAATCGAACCCAAATATATTTTCATCTTTATAGAGCCATCCATAAAAAGGAGGGATTAGAGCACCCCCAACGATTCCCATTACCAATAGCGCCGAACCTGTATTGGAAAATTTTCCAATATCTCTAATACCTAGAGGAAAAATAGCTGGCCACATCACGGCATTAGCAAATCCTAAGGCAGCCAAAGCACCTACAGCAATATTTTCAGTAGCGATGTATGAAACTATAGTCAATAGAATCCCAAGAATAGTACAGGTCGTCAACCACTTTTCTTGAGAAACGTATTTAGGGACTATTACAATCGTTACGAGGTAGCCAATGATTAATCCTACCAAACCGAAAGAAGTGAAAAATTTAGCAGTGTCTTCAGAAAATCCAAGATTTTGTCCATAAACAATAATGAGATCTCCAGCCATGACTTCGACACCTACATATGCAAAAATGGCAAAGGCTCCTAAAATGACATGAGGAAACTGAAATACAGATGTTTTACCCTTAGTTAAATAAGTTTCACCATCACTTGAGTCACCTGCTTGTTCTTTGATGTCGGGTAGTGTAGATTTAAAAATTACTATTGCAATGATGATTAAAATGCTAGCAAGTATCCAATATGGAGTTTCAACACGGCTGGCCAACTGGTTTAGGAGTTCATTTTTAGTATCGTTATCAGCGATATTTATTTTTTCTTGAATTTCCGTAGCATTTTTTAATAAGATACTGCCAAATAAGATATTTGCTAAAATACCAGCTAGTTTATTTGCTAAACCAACAATACTGATCCGCTTAGCCGCAGATTCTATAGGGCCAATAATACTGATGTATGGATTTACAGCAGTTTGTAATAACGCTAACCCCATCCCTACAATAAATAATCCTGTTAAAAACAAGCTATAAGTTCTAGATCCAGCAGCAGAAATAAATACAAAACACCCTAAAGCCATAATTAGTAGTCCAATAGTCATTCCTCGTTTGGTACCTACTTTGTTAAGAATCCAAGATGAGGGTAGCGCTAAAAAGAAATAGGATGCAAAAAAAGCGGTAGTAACATAAAAAGCTTGTTGATCCGTAAGTTCACATGCTTTTTTAAGAAAAGGAATAAGGATTCCGTTAAGCCAAGTAACAAAACCAAAGATGGCAAAAAGTAATGTTATAATGGCGAATTGACGGTAGTAAGATGCGGTGTTTTTTGGCATTTAAAAAGAATTAAACGTTATGAGAAGGTAAAAGAATTAATGCTGTTATAATCAATTACTCTTCCTCTTCATGAGTTGCTGAATTGTCATTATCACTTGAGGTAATGGCTTTTTTATCAGCCAGAGTACCACCACGCTCACGAGTTAGAGTGGCACGAATGGTAGTAGGTTCTGTAATGATATCTCTTTCTTCAAAGTGGGGTTCTTCTAATGGTGCCCCTGTGTGTAAAGCTTTCTTTTTTCCTAAAGGAATTTTTGCACAAATAAAACCTAAGATAAATGTGATCAATAAAATGATTCCGATTTCAAGAAAAGCAGTAGGACGATCGCTAGGTATAAATTCTGTAAACATACTTCGGGTGCTATTAGATGTTATTTTTTTTAAAAGAGATAATAGTGTCAATAGGTTTAAATTCAAAATGGATTCCCCCTCTAAAAACATAACTCGTAAAATTAAATTTAGCTTTCACAGCTCTTATATGTACATGTTTTTTAGGGAATGAAGCGGCATAAAGCAATTTTCGTATTTGCTCAGCCCGTAAGACACCTGTAGCGTTGGTTTCAAATTCATTATAATATCCAATAATAGTCAATTCTGCATTATACTCTTGCATAGCTTGCTTTAGTATTGTTCCATAATTACCTACGCTAAGAGGAATACGAACTAAATCATTGTTTTTGTATATTCTGAAATTAGAAGTATACGACTTTAAAAGCTTATCTTGATATTTAATATCTAATCCGCCTTCTTCAAGAGCAATAATGGGAGCTGTCTTTGTGACAATACTGTCAGAAGTTACTTTTTTAATGGAATCTATGCTGTTAATAGTTTTGTCAACTACAATAGAATCCGTTTTAAGGACTTTTGATTTTGAGATCTTTTCAAGCGAAGTGGAGGGGTTGATAGTCTCCATAGAAGAGACTTCCTTTTTTGTTGTTGGAGCACATAGATCGCGAATAATACAAACATAGTAAGTACTAGCGATACTTCCCCATATCACAAACGTGGCTAATGCTAAACCAAGCCGCTTCATAAGTATTGTGTTTAAGTAGTTGCCCTCTAAAATAAGATAAAAAAGGACAATACGCCATTTTTAGGAATATCTGTGAAAACAATACTTGAATAAGCCAATATTATTTCTTTATTTTGCACAGTAAATAATTAGAAATGACTTTTACATGTGTACATCATCATCATTACTATTTTCTCGCTCAAGCGGTGTAGTTTGGTATGTACATAATTGATATATGCAAAGACCCGTTTGAGTTAGCTCGAACGGGTCTTTTTAGTAAAATAAACACTCCTTTTAGGGAAAAGAACGAACAATGACAAAAATTAGAATTGCCATTCAGAAAAGCGGAAGATTAAATCAAGATTCCGTACAGATTCTTAAAGATTGTGGAATTTCCATTGATAATGGAAAAGATCAATTGAAAGCCGAAACACGTAATTTCCCAATGGAAGTTATGTTTTTGCGAAATGGGGATATTCCTCAATACCTTCGTGATGGAGTAGTTGATATTGCGATCATAGGAGAAAACGTATTGGTAGAAAAGGGTGAAGATATCACGGTTGCCGAAAAATTAAACTTTTCGAAGTGTAAAGTTTCATTAGCAGTACCGAAAGATGCTACCTATAATTCTATTAAAGATTTAGATGGAAAGCGTATTGCAACTTCTTATCCTAATACAGTAGATCAGTATTTAGCAGATAAAGGAATTTCATATGAGATTCATCAGATTTCAGGATCTGTAGAAATTGCACCAAATATTGGTTTGGCTGATGCTATTTGTGATATCGTTTCTAGTGGGAGTACTTTATTTAAAAATAACCTGAAGGAAGCTGAAGTAATGTTTACTTCAGAAGCTGTATTAGCCGTTTCTCCATTAATAAATGAAGAAGCAAAGGAGTTACTTAAAAAGCTTCAATTTAGAATCCAGTCGGTACTAAAGGCACGCAATGCAAAATATGTATTGTTAAATGCGCCTAACGATAAACTTGATGCCGTAGTTAAGTTACTTCCTGGTATGCGTAGTCCTACGATTTTGCCTTTAGCAGAAGAAGGGTGGAGTAGTGTACATACAGTCATTCCAAAAAATAAATTTTGGGACGTAATTGATGAACTAAAATTAGCCGGAGCAGAAGGTATTTTAGTGTGCCCTATTGAGAAGATGGTTCTTTAAAGAAGTATTGAGTAAATAGTATTAAGTACTAAGTACTAAGATAAAACTCTTAATGCTTAATACTTAGTACTTAATACTAAATAAACATGAAAAAAATATACAATCCAAGCCCAGATCAATGGGAAGCATTATTACAGCGACCAACCCAAACGGTAGCTGATATAGAAGGAACTGTAGCTGAAATTTTTGCAGATGTAAAGGAAGATGGAGATGCAGCTATTAAGAAATATACAGAGCGCTTTGATAAGGTAGATGTCGAAAATACATTAGTATCAGAGGCTGAAATAGAGATGGAATTACTTCGAATTGCAGAACCGATGAAACAAGCAATTCAAGTGGCAGCGGATAATATTTTTCGTTTCCATGAAGCTCAAAAAACAGAAAAAGTTGAAGTAGAAACTTATCCAGGGGTTAGTTGTTGGCAAGAAAAAAGACCTATCGAAAAAGTAGGCTTATATATTCCTGGTGGGACTGCACCTTTATTTTCTACCATTTTAATGTTAGCTATCCCTGCAAAGATAGCTGGCTGTAAAGAAGTCATTTTGTGTACTCCTCCAGATAACGAAGGCTATGTTCATCCTGCAATTTTATATGCGGCGAAACTTTGTGGAGTAACAAAAATCTTTAAAGTAGGAGGGATTCAGGCAATAGCAGCAATGACCTTTGGTACCGAGACGATTCCAAAAGTGTATAAGATTTTAGGCCCCGGAAATCAATACGTAACTGTGGCAAAACAATTAGCTACAAAATACGGAGTTGCGATTGATATGCCTGCAGGGCCAAGTGAATTATTAGTGGTTGCCGATGATACGGCCAATTCAATTTATGTAGCTTCTGATTTGTTAAGTCAAGCAGAACACGGTAAAGATAGTCAGGTAATTTTAGTTTCGACTTCTAAAGAGTTTATAGAAAAAACAGAAGCCGAAGTGGCATTGCAATTAGGAAACTTACCAAGAAAAGAGATTGCAGCTGTAGCTATTGAAAACTCTAAGATGATTTATGTAGAGAATGATCAAATCGCTTTAGACTTAATTAATGAATATGGACCAGAGCACTTTATTGTTTGTGTAGATGATGAAGATTTTTATGTCGATAATATTGCTAATGCAGGTTCTGTATTTATAGGGAATTTTACTCCTGAAAGTGCAGGAGATTATGCTTCGGGAACGAATCATACATTACCTACTAATGGTTATGCGAAAAATTACAGCGGTGTTAATTTGGATACGTTTATGAAGAGCATGACGTTTCAAAAAATTACAGAACAAGGGTTACATAGCTTAGGCCCTGTAATAGAAATGATGGCTGATGCAGAAGGGCTTCAAGCCCATAGGAATGCGGTTTCTTTAAGGTTAATTGAGGAGAATAAGATAAAATAGTTTGAAAGAATATAGTATTAAGTACAAAGAAAATAGTCTTAATACTGTATACTATGTACTTTATACTAGTTAAAAATGAATTTCAATTTAAATAATATTATTCGTGAAAATGTAAAGGCAATGAAGCCTTACAGTTCTGCACGTGACGAATATGTATCGGATGGATCAAAAATGATCTTTTTAGATGCAAACGAGAATCCATATGAAAATGGAGTTAATCGTTACCCAGATCCATTACAAAGAAGCTTAAAAGAAGTAATTGCTGATCAAAAACAGGTAAGTACTTCTCAAATGTTGTTAGGGAATGGTAGTGACGAGGTTTTGGATTTATTATTTAGAGCTTTTTGTCAACCTACTATCGATAATATTATTACACTTCCGCCTTCGTATGGAATGTATACAGTATTGGCTAATCTTAATGAGATTGAAGAGCGAAAAGTATTACTGACAGATAGTTTTCAGCCTAATGTTGATGAAATATTAATAGCAGCAGATACAAATTCTAAAATGTTGTTTTTATGTTCTCCTAATAATCCTACAGGAAATGCTTTTGATGTAGATAAAGTAATTCAATTATTAGAAGGATTTAGTGGTTTAGTAGTTGTTGATGAAGCATATATTGATTTTGCTGATGGAGAAAGTTTAATCAAGTATTTATTGAAGTATCCTAATTTAATTGTTACCCAAACGCTTTCAAAAGCTTATGGTTTAGCAGGAATTCGCTTAGGATTATGTTTTGCTTCTGAAGCTATTATTTCTGTATTGAATAAGATTAAACCCCCTTATAATGTAAATGAGTTAACTCAATTAAAAGCATTAGAAAGAATAAAAGATACAGAAGGTGTTCAGACAGAAATTAAGAATATACTAGAAGAGCGTAAAACACTCATAAAAGCACTAGAAAACATTAGTTTTGTCAAACATATTTATCCAACGGATGCTAATTTTGTATTAGCAAAAGTAGATGATGCAACGGCGAGATATAATCAACTTTTAGAAAAGGGAATTGTAATTCGTAATCGTACTACACAGCCACTATGTGAAAATACATTACGTTTTACCGTAGGAACGAAGGAAGAGAACCTAGCATTGATTGAAGTATTAAATCATTTGATATAAGTATAATTTCAACTATCTAATTAAATGAAAAACGATACATTATTTGCAATTTTATTTACTTTAATAGGTCTCTTTACTTTACTAGCGAGTGCTTTAAATTGGGATTTTTATTTCGATTCTAGAAAGGCTAAATATATAGTTAAGTTTTTTGGGCGTAAAGGTGCAAGAATATTCTATGCAATAGTAGGTTTGTTATTACTGGGTATAGGGAGCGCTAGTTTATTAGGTTTTATTGACTTGAATTCAAAGTAGTATCTTTTATGAATCAATTATTTAGAAGAAATACTCTTAGTTTATGCTTTATAATAATAGTTAAGGTATTTGTTTATGGGCAATGTATAGACGATGCTAAGCTAAAATGTTGGAGTGGTATAGATCATTTAGCGTTAGAGGACTTTAAGATTGTTTCAATCGATGAATCTTATGAACCTATCTCTGGACAGTTTGGTATTTCTTATGACATAAAAAGTTTCGACAGGTTTAAAAAGAATTTTAATAAGCATGTAAATAATGTCTTTTTTAAGAGAGCTTCGGAACTGGATACTACAAGAGTAAAAGATTTGAAAAGTAATTTAGACTTTTTGCAACTACAGTTTGATTTATGTGAAATTCATGTGCGAAAGTTTCGAAAAGAACTTTTTCTTAATAGGAAAGAGCTGTTAAAAGGATTAGACTTTGTGGGACTTTTACAAGAAGAAACAATTGCTAATTTTGCAAATGAGAAAAGGAAGTTGATTCGAGAGACAGATAATGGTAGAGACGAAGAAAAGCTGAATGAATGGAGTATGAAAATCGAACAAGAGCTTGAAGCTCTTATACAATTTAGTGCTTGGAATTCGAAGAAAATTAAAATATAAAACAATTAGCTATTGGGTTTTAGCCCTTAGCATGTTATAATAAATTGAAGCCGATAGCTCGTAGCTGATAGCTCGTGGCTGTTGCTTAAGCAACATAAAATGAAAAAAGTATTATTTATAGATCGTGATGGTACCTTGGTACTTGAGCCACCAGTAGATTACCAACTAGATAGTTTAGAGAAATTAGAATTTTATCCTAAAGTATTTCAATACATGGCAAAGATTGCTAATGAATTGGATTACGAATTGGTAATGGTAACTAACCAAGATGGATTAGGTACAGATTCCTTCCCTGAGGATACTTTTTGGCCAGCCCAAAATAAAGTGATATCTGCTTTTGAAAAAGAAGGTGTTGTGTTTACAGAAGTACATATAGATAAGACCTTCCCTCATGAAAATGCAGATACGCGTAAGCCAAGAACAGGTTTGTTAACGAAGTATTTCAATGAGAAAGAATATGATTTAGCGAATTCTTTTGTGTTAGGAGATCGTATTACCGATATGGAGTTAGCTAAGAATTTAGGAGCGAAAGGGATTTTTCTATCTCAAGATCCAGAATTAGGGGCTAATGAAACAGAATCAGATCAACAAGCGATTATAGATGCGATTGCTTTAACTTCTACAGACTGGTCAGCCATTTATGAATTCTTAAAATTAGAAGATCGTGTTTCTGAAATTACACGTAATACGAACGAGACAAAGATTTTTATTAAACTGAATTTAGATGGTTCAGGTAAAAATGATATTTCAACAGGTTTAGACTTCTTTGATCATATGTTAGATCAAATAGGGAGACATGGATCGATGGATTTGACAGTGAAGGTAGATGGAGATTTGCACGTCGATGAGCATCACACTATTGAAGATACTATGATTGCTTTAGGTGAGCTATTTGCGAAGGCATTAGGAAATAAACTAGGAATTGAGCGTTATGGTTTTTGTTTGCCTATGGATGATTGTTTAGCACAAGTTGCCGTTGATTTTGGTGGAAGACCTTGGTTAGTTTGGGATGCCGATTTCAAACGAGAAAAGATAGGAGATATGCCTACCGAAATGTTTTTACACTTATTTAAATCTTTCTCTGACGGAGCAAAATGTAACTTAAATGTAAAAGCAGAAGGTGATAATGAGCATCATAAAATAGAAGGTATTTTTAAGGCGTTTGCAAAAGCTATGAAAATGGCAGTAAAGCGTGATGCCAACAAGATGTTTTTACCAAGTACGAAGGGAATGCTTTAGCATTCTTTTTAGTACAAAGTAGTCAGTACAGAGTACTGAGATTAAGAATATGCTTACTAATTAGTGTATTATGTAGTCTTTGTACTGTGTACTATTTACTGTATACTTGAAAATATGAAAATAGTAATCATAAATTACGGAGCGGGAAATATACAGAGTATCAAATTCGCAATAGAGCGTTTAGGATATATCGCTGTGTTAAGTGACGATCCAAAGGAAATAGTAGCAGCTGATAAAGTTATTTTTCCAGGAGTGGGAGAAGCGAGTAGTGCTATGACTAAATTACGTGAAAGTGGTTTAGATAAGTTGATTCCTACATTAAAGCAGCCCGTATTAGGAATTTGCTTAGGGATGCAATTAATGTGTAATGCTACAGAGGAAGGAAATACTAAAGGCTTAGGTATTTTTGATGTGGAAGTAAAACGTTTCGATAATTCAGTTAAAGTCCCACAAATAGGTTGGAATCAAATAAGAAACTTCAAAACCTCTTTATTTGATGGAGTAACTGAAGAAAGCTACATCTATTTGGTGCATAGTTTTTATGCTCCAATTTCTAAAGAGACTATTTGTGAAACAGATTACGGAGTTAATTATAGTTCGGGTTTACAAAAAGATAATTTTTACGGAACCCAATTTCATCCAGAGAAAAGTAGTGATGTTGGAGAGAAAATTCTATCGAATTTCCTCTCTAGTACAAAGTAGTCAGTATAGAGTACAAAGATTTAATAATGAATAAATATCAAGATCTTAAAATTTGGCAAAAATCAATGATTTTAACAGAGGAGGTCTACAAACTTTCAAAAGAATTACCAAAAGATGAAAAATTTGGTTTGATTTCTCAAATAAAGCGATGTTCTGTAAGTGTTCCTTCTAATATTGCAGAAGGAGCAGGGCGGAACTCTAAAAAAGAATTTTTGCATTTTTTAAGTATAGCTCATGGATCTTTGATGGAGTTAGAAACACAATTACAGCTATTGAGTAGGCTTGGTTTAGTAAAGGAAGATATCATTAATCCATTATTAGAAATTTGTAATGAGGTTCGTAAGATGAATTACTCACTTCAAAAATCTTTAAAAATAAATATGTAGGTACTTTGTACTTTGTACTCAGTACTATTTACTTAGAATATATGAGAATAATCCCAGCAATAGATATCATCGACGGAAAATGTGTAAGACTATCCAAAGGTGATTACGATACAAAAAAGATATACAACGAAAGTCCATTAGAAGTAGCAAAAGAATTCCAAGATTACGGAATTGAGTATTTGCATTTAGTAGATTTAGACGGTGCCAAATCAAAGCATATTGTCAATCATAAAGTATTAGAAGAAATTGCTTCTAAGACAAACCTAAAGATTGATTTTGGTGGCGGGCTAAAGACCGATGATGATTTGCGTATTGCTTTTGAAAGTGGTGCTAGTCAAATTACAGGGGGAAGTATTGCTGTAAAGAATCCTGATGTTTTTAAGAGCTGGTTGTCAAAATTCGGAGCAGATAAAATTATTCTAGGAGCAGATGCTAATAATGAAAAAATAGCAGTTAGCGGTTGGTTAGAAGAAAGCGATCAAGAGTTAATTCCTTTTGTACAAGCTTATCAAAAAGAAGGAGTAAGCTATGTTATTTGTACTGATATCAGTAAAGACGGTATGTTACAAGGGCCTTCTTTCGAATTGTATCAAAGAATGCTGTCTGAAATTGAAAACATTAAACTGATTGCATCTGGAGGAATTTCAACTTTCGATGAATTGCCAAAATTATCCGAATTAGGCTGTGAAGGTGTAATTATAGGAAAAGCGATCTATGAGAATCGTATTTCGTTGACACAGTTGGAGCAGTATATAGTACAAAGTACTAAGTAAATAGTATAAAGTATTATCTCATCTATAAATAAATCTTTGTACTGTGTATTCAGTACTTAATACTAAACAAAAGTGCTTACAAAACGAATCATACCCTGTCTAGATATTAAAAACGGAAGAACCGTTAAAGGAGTCAATTTTGTTGATTTGCGTGATGCTGGAGACCCTGTAGAATTGGCTGCGATATATGCTGAAACAGGCGCAGATGAATTGGTTTTTTTAGATATCTCAGCAACTGAAGAGAGAAGAAAGACCTTGTCAAAATTAGTGAGAGATGTTGCCGCAAAAGTAAATATCCCATTTACAGTAGGAGGAGGAATTTCATCGGTTGAAGATGTCGATATTTTGTTACAAAATGGAGCAGACAAAGTATCTGTGAATTCTTCGGCAGTAAAACGACCAGAATTGATTAATGAATTATCTCAAAAATTCGGAAGTCAATGTATTACTGTTGCTATTGATGCAAAACAGATAGATGGCGAATGGATTGTTCATCTAGTAGGAGGTAAGGTGCCTACAGAATTGAATTTATTTGATTGGGCTAAAGAAGTAGAACAACGTGGAGCAGGAGAGATCTTATTTACTTCTATGGATAATGATGGTACAAAAGATGGTTTTGCAGATAAGGCATTGGCTAGATTAAGTACAGACCTTAATATTCCAATTATAGCTTCGGGTGGAGCAGGTAATATGCAACACTTTGTAGATACGTTTAAAGAAGGGAAATCTGATGCTGCTTTGGCGGCAAGTGTTTTTCACTTTAAAGAAATTGGTATTCCCGAATTGAAAGAGAAGTTGAAGTCAGAAGGGATTCCTGTTCGAATTTAATTTTTCATGGATATTAATATTTTTTATTGGTAATGCAATTGATTACTAATTTATAAAATTTAAACCTCCTTTTTAACGGAGGTTTTTTCTTATATTTTTAATTAAAATAGCTATCCCTGTAATTTTTGAATGTTTAACTTGAAATTTCTCTATCCAATATTCATAGGCGTCTTTGTTCAATAAGATTAGTACTTTTTTTAACTCAATGTCTATACTAGATTCTAAAAGAAAATTATTCAATTCTTTTTGATTTATTTTCTTTAAACCATATTTCTTTTTGTACTCTTTAGGTAAGGTTGTTTCAAAATCTTTATATCGATATGTGCCTGCAAATTGAATTGATCCAAGGTTCTCTAGATCTAAATCTTCCTGTATAATTGAGATAGATTTCTTAAGTTTTTCTAGTGCTGTAGAAAAATACATCGTTTTTGAATGATCGATATTTATGTGAATATGTTTTTTATTATCGTCTATTAAATATTCAGAAACATGAATTTTAAAATCAAGAGTGTCTAGATGTGTGATCCACAAATAAGAAAGTGATTTTAAAGTGTTCTTGTCATAGTCTTCAATCTTATTTTGTTGTTTTACGACAATCGTATCACCGCTTTCTATCAATATTTTTTGCGGGGTTTTGATTGTATTCTTATTTGTTAATTGATGTGTTTCTTTGTTTTTACAACTATTTAAAAGTGAAATCATAAATATTACTAGAAAAGAGAATTTCATATTTATATTTTTTCAATTCTATCTCTGTTGACACTGTACAAATCAAAATTTTTGTTTTCAAGAAACTCTTTGATGCCTATATCATGGAATGTATCTATTTCTGAAGAATACATGGGATATACCCCGGCAATGTGAATTTTATATTCAAGTCCCACATCAATATTCAAATAATAATCTTCATCTAGTATTGAAGGGGAAAACACAAAGAAGGCATCCATTTCTGAATCTTCAGAGATTCTTTCACCAAAACTGAGCGTATCTCCATAACAGAAAGGACATTTTTCTCTAAATTTATTGGCTAAAAACCCAACAACTAGCCCCCAGTCAATACTAGGAGAATTAACAGTTATCATGATTTCACCTCTGATATTATCTAACCATTCAGGATGTTTGTAAAGTGATAAACCATATGTAACACCTGTTGTCATTCCTTTTTCAGGTATATTTTCATAGATTATACTAGTGACACCATTTAACTTAGGGTTTTTAGAGTCAAACATCTGAAATTTGGGTTCGACAATAAATATATCATCAAGATGATTCAGGTATTTTTCAAAAGGTGATAGGTCATTTTCTTTATTTGAGAGTTGAGGTGCCATAAGTATTAAATTATATAAAAGAGAAAACAAGAAGAATACGTAAATATGAGCGACAAGTTTTTAACTAAGATAAATTTAATTTTATTGTCACTATCTAAGGGAGAAATATCTCAATTATGATTTTGAAATGAAAAGGAGGTAGTTTATATGCTTGTAATGTTATGTATAACATTTTAGAGCAAAGGGAAATAATTATTTTGTCAAACACTAAACAGTTCTATTTGTATTATATTTAGTATTGTAGCTTCGTTATTTTATATGTCCAATACCAAATCCCATATCTTCAATTTTGTATAAATGTGAGTGGTCATGCATTAAAAGATGTCGTAACATAATATATGGAGTATATATTTTATACTCAGGATGAATAGCTTTTTTGTCCCAATCATCCTGATTTAAACTTTTAGCTAAATCAACAGTTTGTTGTCTTACCTCAAAGAAATCATCAATAGTTTTATTAAGTTTTAAATTCATGAAGAAATTGCAATCAAAATCATCTCCAGATAAAGGTTCTACTTCAGGGGATATCTCATGTTTAAATAATTCTAGTCTTTTTTGAAATCCATGTTTATCTGTAACTGCTATATGTGTTGCATTTTCATGTATAGTCCATTTTCCATTAATTATTCTCTTTGCATAAAGTTCTGGGCTAATCTCAGATATCAATTCTTTTAGTATTCTAGGGGTTTCTTCTAAAGCAATTAAGATTTTATTATATTTTTCCTTCATCAGTTCTTTAATTACATATAACGGTTAATATGCTCAGTTGTATGAGTGGAAATTCAAAGGATTTCTGGTAGAGAAAGAGTGCATATCTGTTTGTTTCACAATAACTTAATTCAAACCAGCGATTAATCAAAATTATATGCACGGCTTAGTAAAAAGAAACTATGCATTAGCTAAAAAAGATCAAGTCACATGATTTATATATAGTGTTGCGTAACGTTAATTTATTTGTATATGAATGTGATCATCATGTCTTACGGCTCTACAGCCATGATATCTAATTTTATTATTTATTAGCTCTAGTCTACTCTTTAAATGAGGCTCTATAAAGATCTTAGTTACTTTATTAGATATGAGTAGCTCTGATATCAATTTCTTTGTGCCGATTTCCGAAAATACTATATCTCTATTAATTTTACCAAAAGTCAAATATTTGGGGTAATCATATTGAAAGTACCCATTATTTTTGCACTTGTCTATTTGATTAGCTTCTTTCTTATGAGGCTCGACAAAAGCTCCGTATCCACTTATAGATTTTCTTTTATCAAGTATTTTACCTCTATCATTTTGGTAAATCAAACTTAGATCAATCTTTTTACCATCATTATGGCTCAAGTGTGGTAGTAATGGAAACTTATCTATAAATGGAAAGTTTGCATCAAGATATCTAATTATTATTCCATCATTTTTTAGCTCTTTAGCAGTTTGCATCAAAACATCATTTAGTTCTTTTTTGACGTAGTTCCTATTAAGAACAATTGTCATAATATTAGTAGGTTTAATAAACCTATTATCTACTTTTTCTCTACCGAATTTAGGAGAAAAAAGAGGTGCGATTATAAAAGTTGCTAGTGAGTATAAAATCAAAAAGGATATAGTCTTAGTATATTTGGTTTTGCTATTTATTTTAGTGTGTAATAGTAAGCATATCAAATATATTAAGCCACCTATTTGAGTAACTATTGTCAAAAACACTACTATAAATAAATCAAAAAATATCTTAAGAATCTTGGACAAGTTTTGGGTATTTTAATGTCTTATAACGGACTTTTGCATGAAACGTATATGAAAATTATTAACTTTTGATTAGCATCTAATGTAGCATTATTCTTTATACATTGTTTTACAATCTTTTTTAGTTTATTTCATTCATTTGAACATAATTTAAAATACCAAATTCGTTATAAATTAAATTAACGTTAATTTTTTCAAATTTATAGCGTAAAAAATTTGAACTTTCTTTTTCTGGTTCTCCAAATTTCATTTTTGTTTTAATAAAATTTGATTTTCCAATTGTTATTCCATTGTAAAATTTTGCTTTGGTTTTATTTAAGGTTATTTGTGATAAAATTTTTTCTCTCTTTTCTTCTAGATTTTCTACCCAACTAGTACTAAACTCTAGTTTTATTCCAATCGTGTCATTCTTTAGGCTAATAGTTGAACCCCATAAGGGTGCAGATTCACCACAACTTAAACTTCCATGTATAGATTTCGTAAATTTCCCCCTGTCTTTTTCACTAAACTCAGAATAATTTAATGAGCCAATGTTTAAATAAGAAATACTCAAATCCTTGTTAATAATTAGAGTATCAGACAATTTTAGATTAGTGTCAACAACCTTAGTTTTTTGCCCTTGAGTTTCTGTAGTTTCTTTTTTTTGATTAGACATACAAGACAATAAAAAGAACAATGAAATATAGATAATAATGTTTTTCATGAATATTGTATACCAATAAATATACAGTATTCAGACAAGAATAATGAAGTGAAAATATCTAGTAAGGTAATGTAATATGTAGTCAAACTTAAAAGCTATTTAAAAAGAGCTACGATAAGTATATGTTCTTTTTAAATAGCCTTTTGTTTAATGAGTACTGATGACATGTAAAAGATCACCTTTAGGAGTCAATCCTGATTTTCTCCATACAGGATTTCCATCTTTATATAAAATAAGTGTTGGCACACTTCTTACTCCAAATTTTTGAGCTAAGACTTCATTTTTATCAATATCAATTTTCATGATTTTAATATTTCCTCCAAGCTCATCTTTTACTTCTTGTAAAATAGGAAATTGACGTTGACAAGGACCACACCATTCACCGTAGAAGTCTAATAAAACAGGTTGTTCAGAATTTATAATGTTTGAAAAATTCGTTTTCATAGTTTGATGTTATTTTTTTGAGATCACCAATGAATATACCGAAGGTTCACCCTAATGTTATTTTTTATAATATCTCTTGGACTTACCTAGAGATGGTTTACTGACATTGTTTTAATATAAATTACATTCAAGATGTCCCTCTAATCAAGATCTGACTTTTAGTGTATGCTTTTAAATGTATTTTAAAACAATTTCTGTAACATGTATATAGACGTAAAAAGTTAGAATTATTACATTTTTTTAAAAGAAAAACCCTACACTAAAAGTGTAGGGTCAACAGATCTTTGAAAATATGTATTAGTACGAAAAAGTGTAATACTTCTAGGTAGCTTTTTAAAATACTATTATTCTGCTGAAAATATGTTTAGAGTTGCATCGTCAGGAAATTCGTTAGAAACTACCAATAACGTTTTTCCATTAGGACTATCTTTTGCATTGATAACTAACAAGCCTTCAGGTGAAGTATTATCTAAATTCTGTAAAAATTCAGGAGATGAAGGCGTTGAGATATCAAAAATAAATACGTTACCACTTCTTTCTAAACCTACAAAAGCTAATGTTTTATCTCCAATTTTAGCTGTAGTTACGGCTTCTGGTTCAGTACCTTTAGCATCACTTCTTCCATCAGGGTACGATCCTAACTCAATAGTCTTTTCTGTTAAAAAGTCTCCACTATCATAAACTACATCCCCGCTAGTTGACCAAATAGTGAATGAGCGTCCTCCAAAAGTGAATAATTCATCATAATCTCCGTCTCCATCAGTATCACCGCTGGTAGTTACAATCTTAAGGCGACCAAGGTTTTCTTTATCTTGTAATTCTTTAGCATTAGGAAAAACAGTTTCGTCTAGATCAACCTTAGAAACACGAGCTTCATCTATTAAATGTACGACATCATCATCTTCGTCATCAGTTCCTTTATCATCTAAATATTCGCGACCATCACCTTCGTTAGCCGAAATTAAATAACCAGTCCCTCCAATTTCAAAATAATCAATAGCATCAGGTTGGTAAAACCCTTTTACAGGCCACTTTTTTCTTTCAATTTTGTCATCTGTTTCATCACTTACATCGAACAAAAATTCACTGTAATCTTTTGTGCCCAAAGGAATTATTTTGGTAATTTCTTTAGTTGTAATATCAACAACAGCAATACCGTTATTTTCCTGTAAAGCCACATAAGCTGTTTTTGAATCAGAAGAGACAGTAATATATTCAGGTTCAACATCAGCATCTAATTTAGATGGTGTTCTAGGTGCATCTTTATCAGGATTCCCCGAATCTGGAATACGAGTTTCACCAAATACTCTAAAGCCTTTAGCTTCTAAAGCAGCTTCTTGATTATTAAAAGAAGAGAAGTTTAAATCAGTATAGGTACCAGTTGCTATTTCAATAATACCAACAGAACCTATTGGATCGATAGTGACAGTATCGTTAGGTTCACCCTCATTAGCCACTAATATGTATTTGCCATCAGGAGAAAAAGTAACCATATCAGGTAAATATCCAGCCTCTACATTGATGACAGGAGTTGATAAGTTATCTGTTTTGAAAACAACAACTCGTCCTTTGTTTTTCTGTTTGTCTTCACCTTCTACAGCGATTGCAAGCATTTCATTATTTACTGAAACAGAGTTTACACCACCACCAAAAGGAGAAATACTTATTGCGTTTTCTACTACTGGGGCATTAAGGTCACTAATATTGATAACATCTACTTCATTAGCATCAGCGTTTGTAGAAAAGATTTTTTTTGTAGCTACATCATATGCAGAAATTTCAGGTACTCCATCACCTAAACCAACTTTTGCGATAGCGTTTTTTGAAAAAGTATACGAGGTGTCAATAGTTTCTTTATCAGGATTAGAAGATCCTTTATCATCAGAATCGCATGAAGTGAAGGCTGCCAAAGATGCTATTGCAGAAATAGATAGTAGTTTAATTGTTTGTTTCATGTTTGTGTATTTTATAATTCTCGAAATAAAACAAATAAAATTGTGAGTCAGTTATCATAATGATATGCAAGTATTAATTTATAAGGTCATTATGTAAATTAGGTGTTAGGGTCTTTTAATTTATAGTTAAGAAGATTTTAGATTTTTAATAAAGAGTAAAATTAGATTGATACTCTGAATTTAATTAAGGCTTAAAATTGTAGGTATTTCTTTGTTAATATTTATGGAAAAAATGTGGTCTTTTGACGATATTTGTATTTGCGTTAGGGATAGTAGCGGCATCCTTTTTTCTGTCTTGCTGAGCGTAGTCGAAGTATAGATAGAAAAAAGATATAGCGGATAGCCCGACCTAGAGAGAAACGATAGGGAACGCCCACACATTTAATTAACATACAATTATGTCAGACGATAAGAAGATTATTTTTTCTATGTCAGGAGTGACAAAGAGTTTTAAAGATTCGAATACTCCTGTTTTAAAGAATATTTATTTAAGCTTTTTTTATGGTGCTAAGATTGGTATACTAGGACTTAATGGTTCGGGTAAGTCTACACTTTTAAAAATTATTGCAGGAGTTGATACGAACTATCAGGGAGATGTTGTGTTTTCTCAGGGATATTCTGTTGGATATCTAGAACAAGAGCCAAAACTAGATGATGAAAAAACTGTTTTGGAAGTTGTGAGAGAAGGGGCAGCCGAAACCGTTGCTATCCTAGACGAGTACAATAAGATTAATGATCAATTTGGGCTAGAAGAGGTGTATAGTGATCCAGATAAAATGGAGAAACTGATGGCTCGTCAAGCTGAATTGCAAGATGAGATTGATGCTCGTGGTGCTTGGGAATTAGATACAAAATTGGAAATTGCCATGGATGCATTACGTACTCCAGAAGGTGATAAAAAGATAGGAGTGCTATCTGGGGGAGAACGTCGTCGTGTGGCTTTATGTCGTTTATTGCTGCAAGAACCAGATGTTTTGTTGTTGGATGAACCTACTAACCACTTGGATGCAGAGTCGGTTCATTGGTTAGAACATCATTTGGCACAATATAAAGGAACGGTAATCGCAGTAACGCATGACCGTTATTTCTTAGATAATATTGCTGGTTGGATTTTAGAATTGGATCGTGGAGAAGGAATTCCTTGGAAAGGAAATTATTCTTCATGGCTAGATCAAAAATCTAAACGTATGGCTCAAGAGTCTAAAACAGCTTCTAAACGTCAAAAAACATTAGAACGGGAGTTAGAATGGGTACGTCAAGGTGCTAAGGGACGTCAAACAAAGCAGAAAGCGCGTTTGAAGAATTATGACAAATTGATGAGCCAAGACCAAAAACAGGTGGATGAAAAGTTAGAAATTTTTATTCCTAATGGAGATCGTTTAGGTACAAACGTAATTGAAGCTACAGGAGTAAGTAAGGCTTTTGGGGATAAATTGCTATACGAAGATTTAAATTTTAATCTTCCGCAAGCTGGTATTGTTGGGATTATTGGACCTAATGGAGCTGGTAAAACGACTATCTTCCGTATGATTATGGGAGAAGAACAACCTGATAAAGGTTCGTTTGCTGTCGGAGAGACTGCTAAAATTGCTTACGTTGATCAAAGTCATTCGAACATTGATCCTGAAAAGACAATTTGGCAAAATTTTTCTGATGAACAAGAGTTGATCATGATGGGTGGCCGTCAAGTAAATTCTCGTGCTTATTTGAGTCGTTTCAATTTTAGTGGAAGTGAACAAAATAAAAAAGTATCGTCACTTTCGGGAGGTCAACGTAATCGTTTGCATTTAGCAATGACGCTGAAAGAAGAAGGAAATGTACTGTTATTAGATGAGCCAACGAATGACTTGGATGTTAATACACTTCGTGCTTTAGAAGAAGGATTAGAAAATTTTGCAGGTTGTGCTGTAGTAATTAGTCACGACCGTTGGTTTTTAGATCGTATTTGTACTCATATCCTTGCTTTTGAAGGAGATTCTCAAGTATATTTCTTCGAGGGGTCTTTCTCTGACTATGAAGAGAATAAGAAAAAACGCCTTGGTGGTGATCTAATGCCTAAGCGTATTAAGTATAAGAAATTAGTTAGATAATTTTTTGTGTAAAGTATAAAGTAAAGAATACACAGTATTAAGCATATAAATAAAAAGAAATATCTCTATACTTAATACTGTGTACTTAATATCGTGTACTTATTATACTATGTACTAATATATGAAAGTCTATTTTGATAATGCAGCGACTACTGCTATGCGTCCTGAAGTCATAGCAAGTATGGTAAAGGTAATGAATACCACTTTTGCTAATCCATCAGCTACCTATGCTAATGGCAGAAGTGCAAAGGCTATATTGGAAACTTCGCGTAAAAAGATAGCCAAACAACTAGGGGTGTTAGACAGTGAAATTGTATTTACTTCAGGAGGTACTGAGTCAAATAACCTTGTTTTACAAGGTGCTGTATCTAAATTAGGAGTGAAGCATATTATTACTTCTAAGATTGAACATCATGCGGTATTAAAAACGTGTCAATACTTAGCAGAGTATAATGATGTCATAATTCATTTTGTTCCTGTTCTTTCTACTGGAGAAATAGATTACAACGCTTTAGAGGAAATATTAAAGTCATTGGTTAATGATAGTGTATTGGTTTCTTTGATGCATATCAATAATGAGACAGGTGTCGTTTTAGATCTTCCACGTATTGGTGATTTGTGTGAAACTTATGATGCATTATTTCATTCCGATACAGTTCAGACTATAGGGCATTACAATATAGATTTTAAGGAAGTGAAAATGCATTTTGCTACCGCAAGTGCTCATAAATTTTATGGGCCTAAAGGAGTAGGTTTTGCTTATGTTTGTCAAAGTTGTAAGTTAAATCCATTACAGCATGGAGGAGAACAAGAAAGGGGAGTGCGAGCCGGTACAGAAGCAATACATCAAATAAAAGGGATGGAAGTTGCTTTTAAAATGGCTTATGCTGAATTGAAGGAAGAAACTGCTTATGTTTTATCCTTAAAAAAACACCTTTTAAATAAGTTTGAAAAAGACTTGCCACAGATTGCCTTTAATGGATTTTCTAATGATCTATCCCGTAATTATAATTTACTTAATATACTACTACCGATTTCCTCAGAGAAAGCAAATACAATTTTGTTTGAATTAGATTTGTCAGGTATTGCTGTATCAAGGGGAAGTGCTTGTCAAAGTGGAAGTAACAAACCATCGCATGTTTTAGCAGAGTTTTTGGAAGATAGTGCGATAAAAAAAACCTCATTACGACTTTCTTTTTCAATCTATAACACCTTAGAAGAGGTTGATTATTTTATAGATATTTTAAAGAAAATCGTAACAAAGTATGTATAGATTTTTATCTAATATAGGTTGAGTTTTGTCGTAATGTATTTATATTAAATTAAAGAGTTATTTCCTTTTGAATACCTTTTTTTAGCAAAGAAGATACATGCCAAAAAAGCGAGTTATCCCTATTACTAATATTGTCATACCAACAATTACCTTAAAAGGTACTAGTGCGCTAGACGCTTTAGCTAGTATTTCACCAACAACAGGCGCTTTAGCTAAAACATCACTGATTAATAATAAACCGGCACAAATAGCAGCAATGTCATGAATCATACAACCTCGGTTGAAGAGACCAAGAATACCAAGCCCAAAGATTATAGCACCTATAGTTGTATTGTAAGGAACTAGTTTATCAGCTATTTTTTTAAAAAAGTCTTTATCCCCATCCCATTTATCCAATAAAGATGTTGATAGTAGTAGGCCTGAGGTAACTGCAGCTACTTTAAAAATTAAGTCAGAGAAGATCATTTTTTAGATTTAAGTTTTGTTATAACTTTAAGAATATGTCTTAGGTCACAAATTGAATAAGTTTTCTAATAGCATATTACATGTTAAAGTAATAAAAAAAGCTGAAAGCTACTATAGTAGCTTTCAGCTTTGAAATATAATAATATAAGTTATTATTTACCGCCGAATAATCCGCCAAGTAAACCGCCTAAACCACCTTTTTTCTTACCTCCTAAAGCAATATTAGCTACGTCGTCGATGATGCTACCATCTCCATCAGCATCTAAAATAGAAGTTAAGATTGAAGAAGCTCCCGAATTTTGAGAAGCACCTCCCATTAATCCTCCTAATAGATTACCAATACCATTAGCATCAGTAACACCACGTTGTGTAGATTCTTTTCCAAGAACTCCCATTAGAATTGGCCCAGCTACCTTAAGAATGTTTCCTACAGAACCTATATCAATACCTGATTTTTGACTTAAAGCATTTTCTACAGAAGATCTATTTCCTCCTAAAACTTGACTTAAAATATTGTCTCCTTGATTTTGAACATCTTGACTGACTCCACCAGAGAATAGCCCTTCTAAATTATCTAGGATTCCACCTTGATCCTGGTTAATAGCTCCTAGTAGACTATCATTACCATCTTGAGTTGTTACTTGTTTTTTCATAGCTCCCATTAAAACAGGTAGAGCCATTTGTAATAAGCCACTTGTCTTATCTGCCGATTGACCAGATTGTTGGCTTACTCCACTAATAATTTGTTGTCCTATAGGACCATTTAATAAATCTAAGATACCCGACATTTCTATATAATTTGTGATTGATTATAAAGTTACAACTTTATTATTAACTTTTGTTTTTTTGTTTTTTTTAACGTTAGTACATATATATTCATCTCTAATGCTTTCTAAGATATATGAAGCATCATCTACAATACTTTTCATATGTGCTTCATTGTATTGCATGTAATCAATTAATATGTTAAGACTTGAAAGCTTTTCATCTTTTGAATTTGTACTAGAATTTACAATAAGTTTATCAATTGCTTCATTAAGTTCATTTAATAAATCTTTATTGTCAATTAAATATGTAACATCACTGGTATTGATAAACATCTTTTGATTGAACTTATACCTGTTAAGGTTTAAAAGTTGTTCGTTAGCTAATAAGAAATTTAATTCTGATTCATTGTTAGCGTCTTTAATGGTTGAAAATTCTTTATTTAAAGAAGTAAAAAGACTATTCAGTTGAAACTGCATAATTGTCTGTTGCTTATTTATCAAGTTTAGATTGTTGCTATCTATCGTACTTGTTATTTTTTTAAAGTCCTTAAAGTAGGTGGTAACGTTTTTCAATTGATTATAAATACCACGATTACCTGTTTTTTTGACGATGCTCTTCAGTGATTTCAAATGGTTATTTATTAATAACAATTCTTTATTCAATACATCGGTGTCTTCTTTACCATCTAGAAGATTTATATAGATGATGGGTATTTTTTGTAGGTGTACTTGAGATTTACCAATTGTTTCAATAAATTGTTCGTCAGATAGATCTAATATTTTATTTCCTTTACTATTAATAGTCAAGCATATTAGAATTAGAATCGAGGTTAAGTATTTTTTTTTCATAATATTAACATTTATTAACACTAAGTTAAATAACTGTTAATCAAATATTTACATATTTGTAAGAAATATAATATTTAATCGATAAACAACAACTTATTAACGATTAAAAACATAAAAAACTGATATTCAATTATTTGAATATCAGTTTTTTATGTTTTTTTAAAGCTATTTGTTGGCTTTAGTCTATTTTAAGATTGAAACAATCTGACTAGCCAATTCTTCACCAATACGATCTTGAGCTTCTAGGGTAGCAGCTCCGATATGTGGAGTTAAAGAAATTTTATTATGCATTAATAACTTAATTTCTGGCTTAGGCTCATTTTCAAAAGTATCTAAACCTGCAAAAGCAATTTTACCACCTTCTAAAGCATCTACTAAAGCTACTTCATCAATTACACCACCACGAGCAGCATTAATGATTGCACTACCTTCTTTCATTAAGTCAAATTCAGGCTTACCAATTACATACTCTTTTTGAGCAGGTACATGTAAACTTATAAAATCTGATTGTTGAAGAACTTCTTCTTTAGTTAAAGTCTCTAATTTGAAAGTCAAAGATTGACCATCATAAAAACTTATTGATAAATCAACTTCTTTAGTGAAAGGATCAAAGTAAATTACTTTCATACCAACACCTAAAGCGATACGTGCTGTTGCTTGACCAATACGACCAAAACCAATAACACCCAAAGTTTTTCCTTTAAGTTCTAATCCTTTAGCGTAAGCTTTCTTTAATCCTTTGAAGTTAGTTTCTCCTTCTAAAGGCATATTACGGTTAGCGTCGTATAAGAAACGAACTCCACCATATAAGTGAGCAAATACTAATTCGGCTACGGATTCAGAAGAAGCAGCAGGAGTATTGATTACAGATAATCCTTTACCTCTTGCATAATCAACATCAATATTATCCATTCCAACACCACCACGGCCAATAATTTTTAAACCAGGGCAGGCGTCAATTAAATCTTGACGAACTTTAGTTGCACTTCTTACTAAAAGAACAACTACATCATTTTCATTGATATAATTAATTAACTGCTCTTGTGCTACTGTTGTAGTACTTACTTCAAAACCAGCTTTTGTTAAAGCGTCAATACCGCTTTGCGAAATTCCGTCGTTTGCTAAAATTTTCATTTAGAAATATGGATTTGTGTACTTAGTCGTACGTTTTTATTCAAAATACTATTAAGCTTTACGCTCAAGATCACTCATGATGTCTACCAAAGCACCTACGCTTTCCATAGTCATAGCATTATACATTGAAGCTCGGTAACCACCAACACTTCTGTGTCCATTAGCTCCATTAATACCACCTTCTTTCAACATAGTATCAAAAGTTTCCTTAAGATCACCGTTTACTAAATTAAAAGTAGCATTCATATTTGAGCGATCTGCAGTAGCAGCAAACCCTTCAAATAATGGATTTAAATCAATTTCAGAGTAAATTAATTTAGCTTTCTTCTCATTTTCTTCTTCAATAGCAGCTATACCTCCTTTAGCTTTTAGCCATTCCATAGTCAGCATAGATACATATACAGGGTATACAGGAGGTGTGTTGAACATAGCTCCTTTACTGATATGTACTTTGTAGTCTAACATAGAAGGAATCTTACGTCCTATTTCTTGTAAAATATCTTCTCTAACAACAACTAAAGTAGTTCCTGCTGGACCCATATTTTTCTGAGCACCTGCATAGATCAATCCAAATTTAGAAAAATCTAATTGACGCGAGAAGATGTCACTACTCATATCACAAATTAAAGGTGCATCTGTTGTAGGGAATTCTTTAATTTGAGTCCCAAAAATGGTATTATTACTTGTTAGGTGCAAATAATCTAAACCTTCAGGTACAGTGTATCCTTTAGGAATATATTTGAAATTAGCATCTTCTGAAGAAGCAACCTCCACTACGTCACCAAATAATTTAGCTTCTTTGATGGCTTTAGAACTCCAAGATCCTGTGTTTATATATCCAGCTTTATTTTTTAGTAAGTTATATGCAACCATTAAGAATTGAGTGCTAGCTCCTCCTTGTAAAAATAGAGCTTTATAACCTTGACCTTGAAGACCTAATAACTCTAACGCTAACTCACGCGCATTTTCCATTACATCAACGAAATCTTTGCTACGGTGAGAGATTTCTAAAATAGAAAGCCCCGAATCATTGAAATCCAATACAGCTTGAGAAGCTTTTTGAAATACTTCTTGAGGTAAAATACAAGGTCCAGCGCTAAAATTATGTTTTTTCATCCGTTCAATTTTGTTGTTGAAACACCTTATTAATAAAGGTAGTTATTCAATTTCTATATCTTAAATCATTTTATTTAAGAAGCAACAAAGGTCATAATAATCTTTTTTACAACCATATTTTTTTGAATTTTTATTCACTAAATTTTTAACAAAAATTCCATAGTATCAACACCATCAGCATAGTCTGTTAAAGTAGGTTTTTGCGTAGCTCCATATTCTACATTACTGGTACTTTGTGGAAAATTGACAATGCATTGTATTTTTTCGACATCTTTAGAAAACTTTTCTGATAAAACCTCGATAGAGTCGTAATATTCATAAAACAAGCTTCCAATAGGAGAAGCATAGCTTTCATCTTCTTTTAGAATAAGGAAACCATTATCTAGAATTTTAAATTCACTCATTAGATATACAGCCTTATTGTAATCGTAGTTATTGGCATATTTATCATTATCTAAAAGGTATTTAAATTTGTACATAGCCTTAAAAAAGGTGTCAAAATTATAATCTTTAGGCACAAAAATCTTTGAAACGCTACGACACCCTAAACCAAAATACCTAAATATATCTTCCCCTAAAGCTTCTAGTTCTTTAGTCGTTTCACTACCAGTCAATACAGCAATAGAGTTCCTGTTTTTTCTGATAATATTTGGAAACTTACCAAAGTAATAATCAAAATATCGAGCTGTATTGTTACTTCCAGTTGCAATAACGGCATCGAAATCTTTTAATTGACCATGAGTGAATTCAATTAGAGATTTGAAATTGTCGTTGACACGAATAAGGTATTCACAACAAAGAGGAATCAATTTATTATCATTAGAAGATAGTTTAATTAATACTTTGTGACCGCTTATCAGAATACTTAGTAAGTCATGAAAACCTACTAATGGTATATTTCCAGCCATTACAATACCTACGGTTTTTTGCGAATTATTATTTATGTCATATTTATTAGACCAAGTTTCAAGATTTTCTTTAGTCAAAGCATCTGCCCAATTAGCAAAAGAAAATTTCACTTCCTCTGGTAAAAACCAACCGTTATAGTGTTTGGCTTGAGTTATTGCTGACGAAAAATCATCAAAAAAAATATCGTTATACAAGATATTTTCTTGTGACACAGTAGTTTCTTCATCGAATTGACTTAGAAATTTTCCTAATGCTGTAAAAGCGGCAATTCTGTCGTTTAAAGTCA
Organism: uncultured Aquimarina sp.; assembly: GCA_947493035.1. Taxonomy (GTDB): domain Bacteria; phylum Bacteroidota; class Bacteroidia; order Flavobacteriales; family Flavobacteriaceae; genus Aquimarina. The sequence goes on along the minus strand of CANLOW010000002.1, from coordinate 216,550 downwards.
TCTAATATTTGCTTATGAAGGGTAAGGACGTTATTTTTGTACAAAGTTAGAATTAAATTATAGCTATGGCAATTATTATAACAGACGAGTGTATCAATTGTGGTGCGTGTGAGCCGGAATGCCCTAACACTGCAATTTACGAAGGTGCTGATGACTGGAGATATAGTGACGGAACTGATTTAGAAGGTGACGTAGTATTACCAAGTGGTAAAGAAGTCGATGCAGAAGAGTCTCAAGAACCTGTAAGTGATGAGTTTTATTATATAGCACCTGATAAGTGTACTGAGTGTAAAGGATTCCATGAAGAACCACAATGTGCAGCAGTTTGCCCAGTAGATTGTTGTATTCCTGACGAAGATATAGTAGAAACAGAAGAAGAGCTACTAGCAAAACAGGCATTTATGCATAAAGCTTAGTTATTAGTGCTAAGAAGATATTTCAAAAGCTGTTCGTTATTGAGCAGCTTTTTTACTTTTGATGTAATTCATTTATAGTTTTATCGACTACTAAACAAAAAAACATGGGTATATTAGATATGTTTAAAGGAGGAAATAAAGAAAAGTCTGAAAAGAAAGCTTTTCCTTGGATTCCATTAACCTCTATTGAAGAGTTAGATGAGATTAAAGAAAAATCTAAAGAGAAAACACAAGCGATATTTAAGCATTCTACACGATGTGGGATCAGTAGTATGGTTATAAGACAATTAGAATCGGAATACGATTTAGATACTAATGCTGATGTCTATTATTTAGATTTATTAAAGCATAGGCCAATTTCATTAGCAATTGCCGAAAAATTTAAAGTAATGCACCAATCACCTCAGTTAATTGTTTTGAAGGGAGGAAAAGTGATTTATCATGATTCTCATCATAGTATTTCTGCTAAAGAAATCGTAGACTAATCTAGATATCATAAAATATCTTATTATAAATTACTAAAGGCCATAGATTAAAAACACTTTTATGTTTTTAATCTATGGCCTTTTTGATTTTATTTATTGCCATATATAGCTTTTAAAAAGTTATTAGGTAAATGATTTAATGTAATTATTTAGTTCAAAATTTGATCACTAAAATTTAGAGTTAAAATAATATTAAATGTTGATTTTTAATCACCTGTATTTACTTGTATTTGTTTTGAAGAAAAATTTTTTATGATTTATTAAAATTTGCACACTTCTTGTAGTATTTTTGTTTGTTAACAAAAAACAAAATAATGAAAATTAATAGTTTCTTTGCTTTCTCTTTTTTAGGATTATTAGGAGTAAATGCACAAGACTGGAAAGATATTCCAGTTCCTGCAGATGCAGGCGAAAAGAAACATTGGGTACTACAAGAAGATGTTTCTGATGATTTCAATTATACTTTTGATGCAGCTAATAAAAAAGTAAATTTTGGAAAAGACAACAAATGGTATAATTTTTACCATAATGGTTGGGATGGACCAGGTACTACTTATTGGAAATACAATCATATTTCTGTTGATGGGAATGATTTAGTAGTAAAAGCTTCTAGAAGAAATATTGAAAATGAACCAAACCCTAAGTCTAGCAGACCCGCGAAAATGGGCAAAACAGGTGAAGGTATCAATGCTGGATGTATCACTTCAAATAAAAAGGTAAAATATCCTGTTTTTGTAGAATCAAAAATTAGTGTAGCTAATATAGCATTAGCCTCTGATGTATGGCTGTTAAGTCCTGATGATACTCAAGAAATTGATATTATTGAGTGTTATGGAGGGGCAGGTAGTGGAAATGCATACTTCTCAAAATTTATACATTTAAGCCATCATTCTTTTATAAGAAAACCTTTTACAGATTATCAACCAAGAGATCATAACAGTTGGTGGAATATAGCAGGTGTGAAAAGCTGGGGAGAATACTGTTGGAATAATGGAGATAGAAAATATGTACGTGTTGGTGTTAACTGGATTTCTCCTAAACATTTTGAATATTATGTAGATGGAGAGTTGCAAAGGGTTTTATATCACGGTGCTTTTGCTACAAAGAAAGGAGCTACTTGGCATTATACGTATCCAACAATGAAAGATGGTAAATTAGAGTTTGAAAAAGGGTATCAAAAAGTAGTAGAATATCAAACTAGTGAAAATTATGATTTTAACATCTTAAAAGAACAAGGATTGCTTTCAGAGGTAAGTACTGTTGATCCATATAAATATCAAGGAGGCAAAGGTTTTACAAAAGCAATGGATATCATTATTAATGTAGAATCTCAAAGTTGGCATGTTGCTGATGGTAGAACACCTAATGATGAAATTTTAGCAGATACTTCTAAAAATACGGTAAAAGTAGACTGGATTAGAGTATATAAGCCTCTTGATGGAAAGCAGAAGAGAAGAATGAAAAAAGAGAAGAGGAGAAGAAGTAAAAATAAAGTGAAGTAATTAATGTAATATTTGTTATTAAATTTTAGAAAAAGCTCTGTAATTAATTTTACAGAGCTTTATTTTTTTTACAAAGGAAGCATTGTGCTATCTTTCTCATGATTTCTAGTTGAAAACAGAACTAATTTATGAGTGATAGTAAATTAACAGATAGAGAAACTGTTTCATCGTTACCTCTTTGGAAAGCTATTTTGCCAATTATTTTTTTAATAGCTCTTTTGATGTATAATGTTCTATGGGTATTTGGAGACGCTTCATTAGATGGAAGCAATCAATTTGTGCTTCTTATTATTGCAGGAGTTACCATATTAGTTGGTTATTCAGAAAAAATACCTTTTAGTCATATTTTAGAAACCATAAAAAATCAAATAGGTAGTATTAGTGAAGCTATAATTATTTTGCTATTAGTTGGTGCTCTTTCTGGAAGTTGGCTAATTTCAGGGATAATACCTACAATGATTTACTATGGATTACAAATTTTAGATCCTTCTTTTTTTCTATTTGCTTGTGTTATTATATCTAGTGTAGTTTCTGTTTCTACAGGAAGTTCTTGGACAACGAGCGCCACTATTGGAATTGCCTTAATAGGTATTGCAAAAGCAATGGGTATGCCTTTAGGTATGACAGCAGGAGCAATACTTTCAGGAGCTTACTTTGGAGATAAATTATCACCCCTATCAGATACTACAAACTTAGCTTCTGGTTTGGCAGGAGTAGATCTTTTTACACATATTAAATATATGTTGAAGACTACAATACCTTCTATCTCCATAACACTTATTTTTTTTCTAATAGCAGGGTTTTATATAGAGGTAGTCGATACAACAACAACATCTGTCATTGACATAGCTATAGCTGAAACATTTAATATTACTGCTTGGGTATTATTAGTGCCTTGTTTAGTAATTGTTTTAATTTTAAATAAAGTACCTGCTTTAATCAGTTTATTCATTGGTGTTTTAGCAGGAGGCGCAGTGGCTTTAATTTTTCAGCAAGATGTTATATTGCAAATTTTGGGCATTGATGAATTGAATGTAAATAGTGCTTATAAAGTATTGATGATTGCTTTTACAGAGAAAGTAACTATTGATACTTCTAATGAAATGCTATCCGAATTATTGACGAGTAAAGGTATGTTTGGAATGTTAAAAACCATTTGGTTGATTATATGCGCAATGGTATTAGGAGGGGCATTAAAAGGAGTAGGAGCATTAGATACGATTAGTCAGGCAATTTTAAAGGTCGCCAAATCAACATCTTCACTTATTGCAAGTACGATAGGGGTAACCTTTTTAACTAATTTAACGGCAAGTGATCAGTATTTAGCGATTGTAATTCCATCGAAAATGTTTAAAAAGCCTTTTATGGATAAAAAAATAGCTCCAGAAAACCTAAGTAGATCCATTGAGGATGGAGGTACAGTGACATCTGTGTTGATACCGCATAACACTTGTGGAGCTTATCATGCGAATACACTAGGAGTTTCAGTAACTGATTTTGCTCAATTTGCAGTGTTTTGTTGGATAAGCCCTTTGATGAGTCTACTTTACGCCATTTTAAATATAAAAATTAGAAAAATCTAGCTGACGCATGCTTACCTTTGAAAGCTTATTAGTTTTTATTAAGAAGAAATAATTTTGAAAATAGATGAACGTAATTGAGGGCTTAAAATGGAGATATGCAACTAAGAAATTTGATAATGGAAGTACAATTTCAGAATCGGATATTGATATTTTGTGCGATGCTTTTAATTTAACAGCTACATCTTATGGGTTGCAACCTATCAAAATGTATGTAGTAAAGGATAAAGCTATTCAGATGAAATTGCAGAATGCAGCAATGAATCAAGCGCAAGTTGGCTCAGCATCACATATTTTAGTGATATGTATAGAAAGCACTGTAGATGCTACGTTCATAGATAATTATTTTGAACTTTTTCCTGAAAAAAATAAGGGTATTTTAGCTTATAAAGATATTATACAAGATCGTTTTTCAGGACAGTCAGCTGAAAATATAGAGCAATGGGCTGTAAATCAGGCTTATATCGCATTAGGAAACCTGATGACGGTATGCGCTTCAATGAAAATAGATGCTTGTCCTATGGAAGGTTTTGTACCTAGTGAGGTAGATGAAATTTTGAATTTAGGACAAGAAGGAGTTTCTTCAGTACTTTTATTGCCTATTGGTTATCGAGATGAAAATGATAAATCAGCTGTAAGAAGTAAAGTAAGACGACCAATTAATGAAATAATTAAAAAGATATATTAGAGATTTTATATATTGGCAAGAAAATTGTAAAGGTGTAATTAACCTTTTAGATAAAAGTATGAAGAAGTTATTTTTTTTAAGCTTATTATTTATCAGCTTAGTTGGGTTTTCACAAGCCTCATTAGATTGGAAAACAGATTTCGAAACTGCTAAAATAGCTGCTAAATCAGCAAACAAACCTATATTGATGTATTTTACAGGTAGTGATTGGTGTGCACCTTGTAGACATTTAAAGGAAGATTATTTTAATTCAGATGAATTTAAAAAAAAATCTAATAAAGTGGTATTACTATTAGTTGATATACCTTTTAGACAAGATATTGTTTCTGAAGAACAATTAATGAAAAATAAAGAGTTAGCTAAGAAATTTAATCCTCAAAATTCATTTCCGACTCTTGTTGGATTGTCTTCTTCAGGAAGAGAGATTAATAGAATTTCAGCCTATAGTGCATTGAGAGATACTTCTAGGCATTTTCAATTTTTGGATCAATTGACCAATTAAGCTATAAAATTTGAATAGAGGAATAATGAAAAGATATATTCTTATAGCTCTATTGTGTATAAGCTCAATTGGGTTTTCTCAAGCTTCATTAGATTGGAAAACAGATTTCGAAACGGCGAAAACAATCGCTAAATCAGCAAACAAACCTATATTGATGTATTTTACAGGTAGTGATTGGTGTCCTCCTTGTAAACATTTGAAGCAAGATTTTTTTGATTCTGATGAATTTCGATCAAAATCTAAAGAAGTTGTTTTGTTGTTGGTCGATATACCTTATCGTGTAGATGTTATATCTAAAGAACAACTGAAGAAAAATAAAGAATTAGAAAAGAAATTTAATACTAAAAGATCATATCCTTTAATTGTTGGGTTAACAGCTTCAGGACGTGAAATTAGTAGGTTTTCTGCATATAGTTCACTTAGAGATCCTTCAATACATTTTCGCTTTTTAGATAATCTACTTCGCTTCTAATAATTATATAGACTTTGCTTTAGTTCTTAGTTTTTTAATGATTTTATCTGAATTGTAGGGCCGAATAGAAAAAACGTCACCCCAAGAGGTATTTCTCTTGGGGTGGTAGTTTAATAATATTGTAAAAATATTATACCGATTGGTATCTATTGAAGTTACTGTTTTTAATATTTCAGTACCCTTGAATTGGTATTATCCACGGAGTTTATGCTGAAATATTTTTTAATTGTTATTAGATAATAGTAGACTGACCTAAGTATATATTTTGAATATTAAAATTCGTCATTTCAGGGTTTAAAATGTAATCAGCAATAAAATCACCTATCTTTTCAGTACTTAAAGGCTTTTCCTTGTTTAAATCTTCAGTTGTAAGATCAAGTTCCATAGCTTTAATAACAGAACGTTTAACAGCGTTTGCTTCTTCTTGCAATGAAAAATGTTCTAATAACATTACAGCAGAAAGTATAGCCCCAACAGGATTTGCAATACCTTTATTGGTTGCTACAGAATATGAACCATGAATTGGCTCGAATAAGCTGTATTTTCTACCAATAGAAGCAGAGGCCATAATTCCTTTTGAACCAACTAATGCACTCGCTTCTTCAGAAATGAAATCACCAATTAAGTTAGCTGTTAGGATTACATCAAAACTTTTAGGGTTTAAGATTATTTTTGCAGCAGCTTGATCAACGTACATTAATTCTACATTGACCATAGGGTATTCGCTAGACATTTCCATAACGGTACGTTTCCAAAGTCTAGACGTTTCTAATACATTAGATTTATCTACTAATGTTAGTTTCTTTTTTCTCCTCTTAGCAGCTTTAAAAGCTATGTGAGCTATGCGTTTTATTTCTCTTACATGATAAATACACTCGTCAAAAGCTATTTTTCCATCATCTTTTGTTCCTTTTTCACCATAAAATAACCCAGCAGTAAGTTCTCTGAATATTAATATGTTGGTACCTCGTACATTTTCAGGTTTTAAAGGAGAGTTGTTTAAAAGGTAATTATATACGACTACAGGTCTTATGTTAGCATATAATTGCAATTCTTTACGTAATCCTAATAATCCTTGTTCAGGATATATATTAGTATTAGGGTCATTATCAAATTTAGGATCACCAATTGCACCGAATAAAACAGTATCACATTTTTTACAAGTATCTATAGTTGCTTGAGGTAGGGGAGTCCCTTCCTTTTCAATAGCAGTGGCGCCAACTATGGCTTCATGAAAATAAAAATCATGATTAAAAAACTCTGCAACTGCTTTTAAAGCTTTTACAGATTGTTCTGTTACTTCTGGACCAATTCCGTCCCCTGGTAATACCGCGATATCTAACTTCATAACACAAATCTCATTTCGTACCATGAAATTAGTAGTTTCCTACAAAATGGAAAAGAAAAAAGCATAGATTATTCATCTATGCTTTTGAAATGTCTTTATTTAGAACTAAGCCAAATACTATGCGAACTTTTTCATGATTTCATGAATATCCTCATCGATTACTTCTTTCTTGCGATCTGCAAAGATTAAAAACTCTTTGTATACGTCATCTAATTGAAGCTTAGTTAATTCGTATCCTACTTTTTTAGCACGATAAGCTAAGGCAGCACGACCACTACGAGCTGTTAATACTATAGCAGATTCAGTTACTCCAACTTCCGCAGGATCTATAATTTCATAAGTTTCACGGTTTTTGATTACCCCGTCTTGGTGTATCCCTGAACTATGTGCAAATGCATTAGATCCTACAATAGCTTTATTTGGTTGTACAGGCATTCCCATGCTTTCTGAAACCATTCGACTAGTATCGTATAATAACTTAGTGTTGATATCAGTATTAAGATTCAAATATGGGTGTTGCTTTAATATCATCACAACTTCTTCCAATGAAGTGTTTCCTGCGCGTTCACCAATACCATTAATGGTACACTCAATTTGTCTAGCACCATTTATTACACCAGATATAGAGTTAGCCGTAGCTAAACCAAGGTCATTATGGCAATGACAAGATAAGGTTACATTATGAATTCCTTTTACGTTTTCTTTTAAATACTTAATCTTAGCCCCATATTCTTCAGGTAAGCAATATCCTGTTGTATCAGGAATATTAAGAACCGTTGCACCAGCAGCTACCATAGCTTCACATACTTGTGCTAAGAATACATTGTCTGTACGTCCAGCATCTTCAGCATAAAACTCTACATCTTCTACAAAACTTTTTGCATATTTTACTGCAGCAACACCACGTTCAATAATTTTATCACGAGTGGTTTTGAATTTATGTTGAATATGTGAATCTGAAGTACCGATTCCGGTATGTATACGTGGTCGAACAGCATATTTTAAAGCTTCAGCGGCTACTTTAATATCATTTTCTACGGCTCTGGTTAATCCACAAACAGTAGCATTTTTTACAATTTTAGTAATCTCTGTAACCGAATTAAAATCTCCTGGGCTAGAAACAGGGAAACCAGCTTCGATGATATCAACGCCTAAAAGATCTAAACGCTCAGCAATGATTAATTTTTGTTCAGTGTTCAATTTACATCCAGGGACTTGTTCTCCGTCTCTTAATGTGGTATCAAAAATTTGGACTTTATTATCGCTCATTACTTGTGTTAGCTTTTAATAGTAATATCAAATGTATATTTTTATAGTCTTAAAGCTAATCAAGTTTACAAATTGTTACAACGGTTAGTTTTTTGATAATTACTCAAAACCCTTGTAAATAAAGGGATTTAAAGTTTTTTTCTTACAATGACTAATGAGGTAAAAGACCCACTTTTTGTATTGGTAAAATCGCTGACAAAGTCAGAGAAGCGTCAATTTAAAGTATATGTGGGAAGACTAGGAGGGAATAATGATTCTAAATTTTTAGCATTATTCAATTATATGGATAAAGCTGAAAAGTTTGATGAAATAGCTGTGGTTAAGAAAGGTATTGTAACAAAGCAACAACTTTCTAACTTAAAAGCACACCTTTATAAGCAGATTCTTACGAGTTTGAGGTTAAACCCTGTACATAAAAATGTGCGTATTAAAATTCGTGAGCAAATTGATTTTGCGGCTATTTTATATCACAAAGGGTTATACAAGCAAAGTTTGAAGATTCTAGATAAAGCTAAATTATTAGCTATATCTAACGAAGAAAACAATATGGCTTATGAAATTGTTGAATTTGAAAAGCTAATTGAAACTCAATATATTACACGGAGTATATCTAGTCGTGCAGACGAATTGGCGGTACAAGCTAAAGAGTTGAGTATGAAAAATGTGATAGCTAGTAGACTATCTAATTTATCATTACAACTTTATGGTTTAATGCTGAAAACAGGATATGCTAAAAATGAAAAAGAGCATGAGTATCTAAAGAACTATTTTGAAGGTCGTTTGCCTAATTTTGATTGGGAAATTTTAGGATTTAGAGAAAAGTTGTGGTTATATAAATCACATTTGTGGTATAGTTTTATGAGTCAAGATTTTCTCGGGGCTTATAAATATGCTTCAAAATGGGTAGATTTATTTCTAGAGGAACCTAAAATGATAGCAGTTAATCCGGTATTCTTTTTAAAAGGGAATAATTATTTGATGGAAACCTTGTTTTTGATCAAAGACCGTTCTAAGCTAAAGTTTAAAATTGAGCGTCTAGAGCGTATGGTGCTTTCTGATGGTTTTCCTCAGCATGAAAATACTAGTGCACTTAGTTTTTTGTATTTAAATACTAATAAGTTAAATCTTCATTTTTTAGAAGGTTCTTTTGAAAAAGGGTTACCGCTAATCGGAACTATAGAAGAAGGACTTGAAGAGCATAAAAATCATATTGATGCACATCATGAAATGGTTTTTTATTACAAAATTGCTTGTCTTTATTTTGGAATGGAAGATCATGAAAAGTGTATTGAATATTTAGAGCGAATCATTAATAATAAATCGCTGAAAATGAGAGAAGACCTTATGTGTTTTGCTCGTGTTTTAAGTTTAGTAGCCCATTATGAGGCACGTTTAGATTTGCATTTAGAATCACAATTAAAGAATACTTATAAATTCTTAATTAAAATGGATGATCTATACGCGGTTCAAAAAGAGATGATTAAGTTTTTAAGAAATTTACAAGAGATTAATCCTCTAAAAATAAGAGCAGAATTTAAAAAATTATACGATCGTTTAAAACGCTATGAAAATCACCCTTATGAGAAGAGAGCTTTTTTGTATTTAGATATTTTATCTTGGTTGCAAAGCAATATAGAAGAACGTCCAATAGGTGATATTATTAGAGAAAAAGCAGCTGCAGAACTAAGGTAGTTTAGAGTCAGTAGAAGAAGCTTGGGTATATTATTATCTAACTCTCTATTAGTCTTCTAATAAGTCAGGTCTTCGTTCTTTAGTTCGCTGTAAGGCTTGTTCTTCGCGCCATTCTTCAATTTTAGGGGTGTTTCCAGAAGTTAAAATTTCTGGAACTTTCCAACCCTTATAATCAGCAGGTCTAGTATATATCGGTGGTGCTAGTAAATCGTCTTGAAAAGAATCGGTTAAAGCACTTGTTTCATTACCCAATACTCCTGGTATGAGGCGTATTATAGCATCACAAAGAATAATAGCCCCCAATTCACCTCCAGACAGTACATAATCACCAATAGATATTTCTTTAGTGATAAAATGATCTCTAACACGTTGATCGACTCCTTTGTAGTGACCACACAAAATTATCATATTACCTTTCAACGAAAGTGTATTAGCAATCCCTTGATTTAAGGTTTCACCATCAGGGGTCATATATATTAGCTCATCGTAATCGCGTTCACTCTTTAATTTAGTAATACACTTATCAATAGGCTCTACCATCATAACCATTCCTGCACCACCACCAAATTGATAGTCATCAATTTGTTTGTAATTTGTATTCGAATAGTCTCTAAGGTTATGGAAATGTATTTCAACAAGACCTTTATCTATGGCGCGTTTCATTATAGAAGCTTCAAAAGGGCTTCTCATCAAATCAGGAACAACGCTAATAATATCTAGTCTCATTTTATAGTATGAAGTATTATGAATTAAGTATTAAGTATGTTGCCGGTTTCTTGAGTAATATCTTACTTACTGTTGGAAACTTATTACTTAAAATTACTTTTTATGAATATCCGTAATTACTAATAATAGAAGTTTCGTCATCCTAAACTTATTTTAAGTTCCCATTAAAGATATAAAAATCAGTAGGATGAGATACCTTGACGAGCATTGAATGACGAAAACGGGTGTAATATTTCTATTACGAATATTAAATTTACTTTTTATTCTTATTAATCTCGTCTTGAAGCTTTCTCATTACTTTTTGTTCTCTTTCTAAAGCTCTACGTCGGTGATCTTCGAATTCAGTTTCTAAATCACTTAGCTTTTCTAAAGTATCTTTAGTGATAGATTGATTTGATTTAAATTTGAAAATGAAAAAACCAAGGATAGCAATCAATATTCCAACAATGGTCCACATGATTGTTTTGTAATTTTGTTTGCTTGTTGGAGTTCCTAAAAAACTTATATTTTCTTTTTCAGAATTTACAGTATCCAAATTAGATTGAACTCCTGCTAATTGCCCATTAAGATTATCTATAGTTTTTTGCTGATCTTTTATGGTAACATTAGCCTTCAATAATCCCTTTTGAAGCCCAGAAATTGTATCGGCAGCATTTTTCTTTACTGTAGCGATCCAATTTTGATTAATTACTTTAAACTGTTTGTAGTTATTCGAATTCTTTAATAGAAAATTAAATTGTTCGTTAATACTAATGTCTTTAGGAACATATTTAAGTTTCTTTTGAGCTAAAAGAGTATTAAAGCATAAAAAAGTAAGGAGTATAAATAATTTTTTCATTGAATTTGTTTTATAAAAAGTAACGCTATACCATTCATCATATTGTTTTTTAAACATAAAAAAGCGCCCTTAATGAGGGCGCAAATATAAATAACTCTTCAAGAATCTATTTAGTTAAAAATAAAATGTTTTTTTTCACCCGAAGTATCTAGAAATGTTACCACGATATCTTCCTGCTCATCCTTGTTTTTAATAATACGTTTTACATCAGCAACAGAGCTTACTTTTTGTTTATCAATTTCTGTAATAATGATACCTTTTAAACCATATCCTTGCATAGATTTGGTAAGTGCTCTTGTTATTTTAACGCCATGTTTTGTTCCGAACTTTGAAAGCTCTTCTGAGGTGGCATTCGTAATTTCGACACCAACATCTTTAATAGCATATACTTGATATAAAGTCAAAGCAACTGGTAATGTCAATTGTTTTTGTTTTCGTTGCAATCTTACATTTAGGATGTCATTAGGGCGTTTTGTATTAATATATGCGGCTAAATCTTCAAACTTGTTGATTGCATTACCATCAATATCAATAACAATATCTCCAGGTTTTATACCAGCTTTATCGGCCCCACTATCAGGTGTAACTTCAGATACATATACACCTCTTAAATAATCAAGACCAAGTTCGTTGGCCGCTTTTTCGTTAAGCGTACCTCCTTTAATACCTAAAATTCCTTTTTGTACATCACCATATTCCAGAAGATCTTGAACAATTTTTTTTGCATGATTTGAAGGTACAGCAAAAGCATATCCGATATAGCTTCCAGTTTGAGAAGTAATCGCTGTATTAATTCCTATCAATTCACCTTTAGTATTTACCAAGGCACCTCCAGAATTTCCCGGGTTAATAGCAGCGTCAGTTTGTATAAAAGATTGTAGGTTGGTGTCATTTTCATCTAAATCACGCGCTTTAGCACTAATAATACCTGCGGTAACGGTTGAAGTTAAATTAAATGGATTTCCAACGGCTAGTACCCATTCTCCAATTTTGGTAGCATCAGAGTCTCCAAAAGGGACATAGTCAAAAGTTTCACCTTCATGTTCAATTTTTAAAACGGCAATATCAGCAATGGGTTCTGTACCGATAATTTTTGCGTTGTATGTTCGATTGTTATTTAAGGTTACTTTAATCTCCGAAGCTCCTTTAATAACATGATTATTGGTAACAATGTATCCGTCTTCGGTAATAATAACTCCTGAACCAGCTCCAGTAATGGCTTTTTCTAATACACCTCCATTACGTAGATAGTCCATGTAATTTCTAGGACGTCTGTAAGTCGTTACGTTTTTAACGTGTACTACAGCGTTTACTGTATTTTCAGCAGCTACCGTAAAATCTATATTCGTTGCTGCAGCTAAGTTGTTTGATGTATAAGTAACTTGTTGCGGAGAATTGGTTGTAGAATCACTTACCGTAAATGAAGTAGGTTGGGCATCAGATACAGTAACCACATCCACATCTTTTTTAGGGTTTTTAATAATATATTTTTGAATCAATAATGCGGAAACACCACCAAGGATTCCGACTAATAATAATGATAATAGCTTTTTCATAGAAAAGATATTTTTCAGTTTAATGTATTGAATTGTTATATCAGCAACTACAAAGGATATGATATCTTATAGCTTGCCATGAAATTAAATTTATTTATTATAAATGTCTCTAGGACTAACCTCGAGGCAGTTTGCTCTATCTTCATAAAAACGTTTCCTTATACAAGGTATTACAAATTATATAATCACTAAAAGTTTTAGGTCTAGGTTAACGCTATTTTATCTGGGCTTAGATAACTAAATTTGTAACTTTGTTTACCCAATTTAATATATTGATGACGATACATTTTAGTAAATATCAAGGAACAGGAAATGATTTTGTAATCATAGATAATCGTGATAAAGTCTTAGACAAAAATGATACCAAACTTATCGCTCATCTATGTGACCGAAAATTTGGCATAGGTGCTGATGGTTGTATGTTTTTAGAAGGGCCAACGGCACCTGAAGATGATTTTACAATGGTATATTTTAACGCTGATGGAAATGAAAGTACCATGTGTGGTAATGGCGGAAGATGTTTAGTAGCTTTTGCTAAAGATCAAGGTGTTGTTGGTGATGTTGCTACGTTTACAGCTATTGATGGACCACATAAGGCAACTATTACAAATGGACTTGTCAATTTAGAAATGCAAGAAGTTGATAGTATTATCGAAAAACCAAATCATTACTGGTTAAACACAGGTTCACCGCACCATATTGAAGAAGTTGCAAATATTGGTGATTATGATGTTTTTTCTAATGGAAAACGTATTCGTAACGGGGCTCCGTACTTTGATGAGGGCACTAACGTGAATTTTGTTGAGAAGGTAAATGAAGATACCTTTAAGGTTAGAACTTACGAAAGAGGAGTGGAAGATGAAACTTTGTCATGTGGTACAGGGGTAACGGCAGCAGCAATAGCCATGCATGAATCAGGAAAAACTACAGCTCAGAAAATTAATATTGAAACCTTAGGTGGTTTATTGACGATTAGTTTTAAAAAAGAAGGCGAAGTGTACAAACAAGTACATTTAGAAGGGCCAGCTAAATTTGTTTTTAAAGGAACTATAGAATGGTAACACTAAAAGGAGCACAAATTTATTTAAGAGCTTTAGAGCCTGAAGATTTAGAATTTATCTATAAAGTAGAAAATGATGAGCGAATTTGGGAAGTAAGTGCTACGCAAACGCCATATTCTAAGTTTTTAATTAAGCAATATTTAGAAAATGCTCATCAAGATATCTATGAGGCAAAACAGTTACGTTTAGTGATTTGTGTTCAAGGATCTGATAAAGTAGTAGGGTTGATCGATCTTTATGATTTTAACCCAACACATAGAAGAGTTGGTGTAGGTATTTTAATTTTAGAAGATGCCGATCGAAGAAAAGGATATGCCAAAGAGGCACTAAAGTTAGTACTACAATACGGAAAAAGTCATTTGCATTTACATCAGATGTATGCTACTATTGCAGAAGCTAATAAAGCGAGTCAAGATTTATTTTCCGGTCAAGGATTTCAATTTATAGGACAACGAAAGGATTGGAATTTGTTTGATGGCAAATTTCATCACGAAAATTTTTATCAGCATATATATGTACATTAAAAAGATACTCTTAGCTACAGGTCTATTATTAGTAATAGTAGGAGGGATGTTTAGCTACCATACTTATCAACGTATTTTTAGTCCTAATACGACTTTTGAAACAAATACGAAGACTGTGTTTATTAAAACAGGAGCTTCATTTGAAGAGGTTTCTCGTCAATTGGCTCCATTTCTTAAAAATGTAGAATGGTTTCGATGGCTAGCCAAAAAGAAAGGGTATGCTACTAATGTAAAATCGGGTAAATATGTAATTAAACAAAACTTGAACACTAATGAAATAATAGGTGTTTTAAGGAGTCAAAACACACCTGTAAGCTTACGTTTTAATAATCAAGAACGTTTAGAAAATTTAGCAGGACGTATTTCTCATCAAATAGAAGCCGATAGTATTTCGATTTTAGAAGAGTTTAAAGAAAGAGATTTTTTAAAAGAAGTAGGTTTAACAAACGATACTGCACTAAGTTTATTTATCCCTAATTCATATCAAGTATATTGGAATATTTCTCCTTTAGAACTTAAGAGAAAACTTTATAAAGAATACAAATACTTTTGGAATGATAAAAAGCGTAAAGAAAAAGCTGCTGCTATAGGTTTAACACCTACTGAAGTGTATACGTTGGCAGCTATAGTACACAAAGAAACGGTTAAAATTGATGAAAGACCGAAAGTAGCTGGAGTGTACATGAATCGTTTAAAGAGAGGTATTAAACTAGATGCAGACCCTACTGTGATTTATGCAATAAAAAAATCTTCTAATGATTGGAATAAAGTCATCAAGCGTGTTTTATTGAAAGATCTTGCTTTAAATCACCCATTCAATACTTATAAAAATAAAGATTTACCTCCAGGACCTATCGCTATGCCAGACATTTCGGCTATTGATGCTGTACTAAATTATGAACGACACAACTATTTGTATTTTGTGGCTAACGTGCAAAACTTTGGATATCATAAGTTTGCGACGAATTTAGCAGAGCATAACAGAAATAGTGCTCAATATCATAGATGGGTCAATAAAAAGCATATATTACGTTAATATCTATCAATAAAATAACCTTTCTATTGATTAGTGCTTAATTAAATTGTTGTTTTTCTGATTTCTACATAAAAATTATTGTTAGATTATACAGAACTAAGAAAGCGTTATACCTTTGCCGCGCTAAACATAAGTAAAAGTTATTTGAGAAAAATTAAGACCCAACAAGTCATAGCATTTTTATTTATTATTAATGTTCTGATAAGTTGTAAAATTAATTTCAATCAGTACAGTTCTAAAACCAAAGCGATTCGATACGAATCGGAAATCACATTAGCACCCTTTTCTACCCAAGAAAAATACCCTGAACCTACATCACCTACTTGTGTGGTCTTTTTAGAGAAAGATTATATCGGATTTAAAGAAGCTTTGGCTTTTAAAGAATCTCAAGGTAAATACAGTGTGGTTAATAAATTCGGTTATTTAGGGAAGTACCAGTTTGGAAAAGGAACTTTAGATCTAATAGGAATTCATAATTCAAAAAAATTCTTAGAAGATCCTGCATTACAAGAAAAAGCTTTTTATGCTAATCTTTCTCGTAATAAATGGATTTTGCGAAGAGAAATTAAACGTTATTCTCAAACTTGGATGCGTGGAACCTATGTCACAGAGTCAGGTATATTAGCAGCAGCGCACCTAGTAGGACCAGGAGCTGTAAAAAAATATTTGAGAAGTTATGGTAAAAATGCTTTTCAAGATGCCTTTGGTACCTCAGTGGTAGATTATTTAAGAAAGTTTAAGTCTTATGATATTTCCAGAGTTATTGGAGATCGAAAAGCCAAAGCATAATAGTCATTGAATAATTTATAGTAAATCATTGAAGAACTTATATTTCAAGATGATTTACTATTCATATCTTATTTATACAGAATCAATAGCTATAAACTAAGATGGTAATATTGTAAGATTTTCAAATTCAATGTACATTTGAGTATGAAGTGTCTACAAAGATTTATCTTATTATTTACTATTAGTTTGTCTTCTTTTTGTTATTCTATCAAGGCACAACAAGTAGCAGTATTACATTACAATGGAGGGGGAGATTGGTATGCAAATCCAACAGCCTTACCAAATTTAGTTGCTTTTTGTAATGATAATATCAAGACTACCATAATTGATAAAATTGAAGAAGTAGTACCAAGTAGTTTAGATCTATTTCAATATCCATATGTACATGCTACTGGGCATGGTAATATCTTGTTCGATGATAATGAAGTTTCTTTATTAAGAGAATACCTACATGCTGGTGGTTTCCTTCATATAGACGATAATTATGGAATGAAGAAGTTTGTGATACGAGAAGTTAAAAAGCTATTTCCTGATCAAGAATTTGTAGAGATTGGTACAGATCATGAAATATTTGATGGTGTATATTCTTTTCCTAAAGGTTTACCAAAAATTCATGAGCATGATGGTAAACGACCTCAAGCCCTAGGGATCTTTTTAGAGGGACGTTTAGCTTTATTATTTACTTTAGAATGTGATCTTGGTGATGGATGGGAAGATGCAGAAGTACACAACGATTCAAAAGAAGTTCGTACTGCAGCATTGCAAATGGGGGCAAATATTATTAATTATGCCTTTTCAAATTAAATGAGCCAACAAAAAACGCATTATAATACAGAGCTGAGTTCTCACAATTTTTCTATTATATTATGTTGTAATGGAATTTCTAGTCCAGCAAATATTGGGAGTATTTTTCGATTAGCAGATGCTTTTGGGGTAGAAGAGATACTATTTGATGTAGAAGATGTCGATATCTCAAGTGCTAGACTAAGAAGAACTGCAAGAGCAACAGAAAAACGTATTTCTTATAGAAAAGGTGTTGATTTGATAGATCAAATAGCTGTACTTAAGAGAGAAGGGTTTCAGCCCTTAGCTGTAGAAATTACAGAGAAAAGTACTTCTCTCGGATCAACCAGTTTTTTGAATTCTAAAATACTTCTTGTGGTAGGGAATGAAGCATTTGGTGTTTCGCAACCTTTATTAGATTTATGTGATCATCATTTGCATATCGATATGTTTGGTTTAAATTCGAGTATGAATGTAGCACAAGCAACAGGGATTGCTTTATATGAAATCACAAAACAATTAAATACCAAAATTAAGGATGAACAGTAACAGTAGAGAGATCTCCAAAGGTATATTAGGTGCAGTAACTATTTTAATAGGATCAGTACTGTTATTGTATTTTTTATATGCTATTCGAACAATATTACTATATGTTGCTTTTGCAGCTGTAATCTCTTTAATGGGACGTCCGTTGATGTTGTTTTTGACGAATAAATTAAAATTTAAACCTGGTCTTGCAGTTGTAGTGTGCTTATTTGTATTCATGGCTATCTTTAGTAGTATATTTCTATTGTTTTTGCCTATAATAACCGATCAAACAGATTTATTAGGTCAAATAGATTTAGAAACTCTACCAGATAAAATACAAAAAGTATTAAATGATTTTACGGGGTATTTTAAGCTCGATAAATTCAATATAGATGACCTTATAAAGCAAATAGATTTTAAAGAAATTCTTGCTTTTGGAGGGTTAACGAATGTCTTAGGTACTATATTTAGTGGGGTAGGAGGTTTTATGATAGGTTTATTTTCAGTGGTTTTTATTGCTTTCTTTGCGCTTAAAGACAGTCATTTATTAGAAAATAGTCTGTTAGTTTTTGCTAAAAATGAAGATGAAAGTAAAATAAGAAGGGCTTTTTTAAAGATCAAGGAATTGTTATCCCGTTACTTTGTGGGGCTATTATTACAAGTTCTTATCCTTTTTGTTTTATACAGTATTTTGTTGTTAATTTTCAATGTACAAAATCCAATTGCACTAGCATTGATTGCTGCTTTGATGAATTTGATTCCTTATTTAGGGCCTCTTATAGGATTTGGATTAATGATGCTTTTAACGATTACAGGAAATTTGGATATGGATTTTTCTTCTGTAATTTTACCTAAAATGATATATATCGCGATTGGCTATTTAGTAATCCAATTGATTGATAATTTTGTAAATCAACCTTTGATTTTTGGGAATAGTGTGAAATCTCACCCATTAGAAATATTCTTAGCTATTTTAATTTTTGGAAGCCTATTAGGAATTGGTGGATTAATAGCAGCTGTACCTTTATATACTGCTCTAAAAGTGATTTCTAAAGAATTTCTTTCCGAATATAAGATTGTTAAATCACTAACCAAAGAGATTTAAGGTGAATACAGCTTTGTTAGCAGATGAAGTAAGATCGTATTTGTTAAAGTATGTTTCTTCTAATCCGAGTGATTTTGCATTAAAAAAACATCCTTTTGATACAATTAGTACAAAAGAATTAACCCAGCAGTTAGTTGGTTTACAAAAGACAAAAAAAAAACTTCCTACATGGTATACCTCTAAAGGCATATTATTTCCGCCTAAATTAAATTTAGAGCAAACTTCATCTGAAAAAGCAGCAGCTTACAAAGCTTCTTTAGTATCAGGAAGCAATATGATAGATATTACGGGTGGGTTTGGTATCGATAGTTATTTCTTTTCTAAAAATATAAGTCATCTTTTTCATTGTGAATTGAATGAAGAATTACAATCAATAGCATCTCATAATTTTGAAATACTTGGAGTTGGAAATATAGTTTCTAATTGCGTTGATGGCTTAGTTCAATTGCAAGGAAGTAATAACTGGGATTGGGTGTATGTTGATCCTTCAAGAAGAAGTGATGCTAAAGGGAAGGTGTTTTTATTACAAGACTGTTTACCCAATGTGGTAGATATGATGAGTGATATTTTTAGTTACACAAAAAATGTCTTAATAAAGACAGCTCCCATTTTCGATATATCTGAAGGTATACGTGTATTGAAACATGTTAAAGAAATTCACATAGTAGCTGTTGATAACGAAGTCAAAGAGTTGTTATGGATTTTAGAAAAGGATTTTGAAAGTGATTTGACGTTTGTTTGTACTTCATTAGAGAAAGATCAAGAATATAATTATAGAATACCTTCAAAAGAAGTAGTAGATAGTAACGCTAGGTTTTCTGAAGTAGGTACGTATTTATATGAGCCTTTCTCGGTTTTTATGAAGTTAGGAGGCTTTGATTGGATAAGTTCTCATTTTGATTTACATAAACTTCATAAAATGTCTCATCTATATACTTCCAGTGAATGTATTGAATTTCCAGGAAAAACCTTTAGCGTAAAAGAAGTTTATCAATACAATAAGAAGACTATAAAGCAATTATCTAGTAGTAAAGCAAGTGTAGTTACTAGGAACTTTAAAATAAAAGCTAATGATCTTCGAAAAAAAATGAAACTAAAAGAAGATGATCAGCGTTTTCTGTTTTTCACGACAAATATTGAAGGAAAACCATTAGTAATAGATTGCTCTAGGGTAAAATAGGTTTATTGATATCGTCAAAGAGAAAGGGGGTAATATATCAAATCTTGTCTTTTATCCTAGAATATATGGTGAATTCACCAAGGCTTTACTCGTGTTTTAAAAAAAGTAATTTTTAGGTATAATGCTTAGTATGCTTTTATTGAGGTAGTTGATTTAATATTTCGTTATCTATTTAATAAATTATAGAATAGACTAAATCAACGATTCACCATTCAAATCGGTTGTTAAGATTTCACTCATGTAGTCAAAAAAAGGTCTTAATAATTCAAAATGGTGTACTACTTTTTCAGAAAAATTATCACTTAGTACTTCTTCATCAGTAAATTGATGTTCAAAAAAGAAAGATTTATTTTTAATTAAATCAATAGCGGGATCGTCTTTAGAAAAACCTTTTGGCGCCGTTTTTACTTGATTGTAAGGTACAAATTCAGATCCAAAAGATTTGGAAAACGTCTTATCTGACATGATAGCTCGAATGGGTTCAGCATCCATTTCAAATTCTTTTCGAATACGCAATAAATCAGCTGGATTAGGCTGAAAAAAACCTCCCCCCATTAAGCAATTTCCTTGTTCTATTTTTAAAAAATATCCTCCGCGTAAGGCTTCGCCTTCCCTTGTGAAATTAGCACTTCTATGCGTTTTGTAGGGTGTTTTATCTTTACTGAAACGTACATCTTTATAGATACGATATACTTTCATTTTTTCAATCTGATCCGTATTTTGAAGTCCATTAAAGATTTCAGTACACACTGCTTTAAACTTTTTTTCCTCTTCTAGATAACGCGGTTTATTGCTATCAAACCATTCTTTATTGTTATTTGCTGTTAGATCGGATAAAAAATTAAATAAGCTTGGTGAAATTCCTGCCATGGTTTTACGAACTAAAATTTTAAAAGTTCTAAAGTACAATTTAGAAGAGTACAACGAAAGTATCTTTTAGGAATCTTAACACGTATATCTCTAGATAAAGCTTTAATAATCCTTAGTCATTATACTTATATTTACGAATTGTTTTAAGAAATCTTATGGCAACACATAGAGAAAACATCATACAAAAGATTGAGAGTAGGAAACAAGACCTTAATCTGCCTATACGTTTGAAAGAACGTACGGAATACTTTACCACATTATTATTCGAAACACTATTTGATGTTGAATCATCAGTAGAAAAAAATATAGAGGAGTTAGCTAACGTATTTCATACTTTAGTGGAGTTAGCATGTTGGGATACAGAGAAAAAATGCGGAGATATTTGGGAAGACTATTTAAGTACTTTTCCTGTAATATTAGAAAAATTACAGTTAGATGCGCAAGCTTTTTTAGATAGTGATCCTGCGGCAAATTCTATTGAAGAAATTTATTTAGCTTATCCAGGGTTTTACGCTATTGCGGTATATCGATTTAGTCATGAATTGTATAAAAAAGGGTTTCCTTTAGTACCTCGCTTGATGACTGAATTTGCACATCGTCAAACAGGTACCGAAATTAATTCAGGCGCGCAAATCGGTGATTCCTTTTTTATAGATCACGCTACGGGGACCATTATTGGTGAAACGGTAATCATCAAGAATAACGTGAAGATATATCAAGGAGTAACTCTTGGTGCAAAATACGTAACAAGAGACCTAAAAGGATCAAAAAGGCATCCAACGGTAGAAGATAATGCGATTATCTATGCTAATGCGACCATTTTAGGAGGAGATACTGTAATTGGCGCCAATAGTATCATCGGAGGGAATGTCTGGTTAACAAAATCAGTTCCGCCAAATTCAATTATTTCAAATACAAAAGAAGTAAAAGTACGTACGAATGGGAAATAGTGTGCTAGATTTAATAGGGAATACCCCTTTAGTAGAAGCTAAAAATGTGATTCAAAACCCTAACATCAAGTTGTTTTTGAAGTTAGAAGGAAATAATCCAGGAGGTAGTGTTAAAGATCGTGCAGCATATAACATGATAAAGTCTGCTTTAGAAAGAGGAGATATTGATCAAGAGACACAATTAATTGAAGCTACTAGTGGAAATACTGGGATTGCATTAGCAATGATCGCTGGTTTATTCAAATTGAATATTGAATTGGTGATGCCCGAAAATGCAACGAAAGAGCGAGTGCAAACTATGCGTGCATATGGTGCCAAAGTAACTTTGACTTCTAAAGATGTAGGAATAGAAGGAGCTCGTGATTATGCAGAAAATAAAGTGGTTAACGAAGGTTTTGTAATGCTAAATCAATTTGGTAACGATGATAACTGGAAAGCTCATTATAAAACTACAGGGCCTGAAATCTGGCGAGATACTGATGGTGAAATAACACATTTCGTTTCCGCTATGGGTACTACAGGTACTATTATGGGGACTTCTACTTTTTTAAAGGAGAAAAGTAATGATATACAGATAGTAGGGGCGCAACCTACTGATGGTTCTAGTATTCCAGGAATTCGCAAATGGCCAGTGGAATATTTACCTAAAATTTTTAATCCAGCTAAAGTAGATCAGGTAATCGAGGTTAGCCAAGAAGAGGCAACCGTTATGGCGAAACGCTTGGCTAAAGAAGAAGGTGTTTTTTGTGGAATGAGTAGTGGTGGTTCGGTTTGTGCGGCATTGAAGCTTGCTGAAACTATCGAGAGTGGAGTAGTAGTAGCGATTATTTGTGATCGTGGAGATCGTTATTTGTCTTCGGATTTGTTTGAATAAGAAGTATAAAGTAGGTAGTATTAAGTACTAAGAAGTCTTTTATATACAAGAGGGTTATTTAACTAGAAATCAATTTTAGGACTATAATTCTTCATACTTGATACTTTTATCTTAATACTTAATAACATATAGCTTTTGAATCCAGTAGAAACCTACATATTAAAACAATCTAAAAACAACCAAGAAATCATGACGTTTTGCCATGATATCTTGGCTAATCAATTAGGGTTTAATGCTTCGATTAAGTGGGGTTTACCGTATTATACTGGAAAAAAAGGTGCGGTATACCTCAATAGAGATAAAAAAGGACAAGGCGTGCATATTTGTTTTATGAGAGGAAAAAAACTCTCTAATTTCGATGGATTGTTACAATGGCACGGAAGGAAATTAGTGGTAAGTTATTTAGCTACTTCCTTAGAAACAATACCTGAATCTTTGATACAACATTTTGAAGAGGCTTATAAAATTGATTTGAATTCTTGATGTAGTGATGTAATAGGGGATTAAATCAATTATTGCCTTTATATAACATGTTATTTAGAGAAAAGTAAAAAGGATCACTCCGAAAAGTTGTGGACAAGTAAAGCTACAGTCATTTCCGGGGAGGAGGAACCCCCCTCAACTAAATATATTATTTTCCGTTTAAAATGATGACTTTCAATCTTTAGTGAAGGAAACTTCACTATAATTTTTTAAAAATTTGAGGAGTGACATACGGAATGAACAAAATGTTCCACAACTTTTAAGATTAACCTTTATTTGTTTCAAATCAAAAAAACAGTAAATTTTAAATGCATTTGAAAAGCGATAAAAACTTGAGGCTTTACTCAATTTAGTGTCATGGATAGTCTATTTTTTTCGTTTTTTTAATCGTTCAGGATAAAATACTACTTGAATTAAATTATATTCTAATTGACTAAAATCAAAGGTTTTTCCATCAATTTTAAATGACGAGTAGGGGTACCATCTTAAATTGGTTCTTAATACTATTACTTCTGATGTTTTTCCAGGTATAATATCCCATCCAAAAGTAATGCCTGGTTCAATACTGTTAAAACTTAATTCTTTTGAAATATTGTCTATATTTTCTGTATACTTCAATTTATCATAGGCTATATTTAATCCAATATATGGAGCAAACCCTGTGTAATCAGTTATAAATTTGTTTACCTCAAATGCTAAAGATGTTTTTTTAATGGTTTGTTTAGCATCAAATCCTTCTGTTTCAAATGTTGGATTTCTAAATGATAAGGCAGCAAATAACCCCAATTTGTTAAATTGATAACCTGTAGCTATGTCGAAATAATTAGAGGATGTCAGTTTGTTTTTCAAATAAGGAAGTTCAGCTTTATTATATTCAGAACCCGAAAGAGAAAATGATAATGATGGCCCAATAGCAACAAAGAAGTCACCAAATTTAGTAGCATCATAACCTATGCTAGATGTTCTTGGGTAGCTGTTCCATAGCTGTTTGTTCTCTGGCTTTTCTCTTTTACTGCTTTCAAAGGAATAATTTAAACCTAATTGAAAATTGAATTTTGGAGTTTCAATTTCAGAAAAAGTGGTTCTTGATAGGGGATAATTCCATTTATTATCATAATTGTAGCTAAGTCCTAGTCTAATCATTAAGGATTTATACCCATACATTAACCCTGTTTCTGGAATCAATAAAAAATCTTTAGAAAGAATAGGTTGATTTTCGTCTGGCTTGATTCTTTGTTGAAAGTCTATTGATCCCCAACTTACGCCAGCATAGGGTCTAATTTTTTTCTCCCTAAATGCCCAAGGTAAAAACCTAGCACCTGTTACAACATAGTTTGTAAGAGTAAAGTCTGTTTCATTATCCTTTTTTAAATTAAGTTGATTCACTGGAAAAGTAACGTAAAACTCTGCATGACCCCAAAAATGAAATGCACCCCAATTTAAATGCTGAGTGACTGAAGTTGAATTTTCAAATGTAATTATCTCATCATTTACTAATCTTTTACCAGTAAAAGAAGAGGAGAAATCATTTCCAAATTCAAAATACATTTTAGCAAAGTCAAGACGCTTTTTATCTTTTTTTAAAGACTCTTGCTGGGCAAATATGTTTAATGTACACAATATTAAAATGAAGGGAACTAACTTTTGTTTCATGTCTTCTTACTGTTTAAGTTAAGACAAAAGTATTAGTTGGTATTAGGGGTGACAATCGGGAGAAAGTATGAAAATAGTATAAAAACCAAATATCATACAAAAGTATGAGTGTTGATAATGAGCGAGTTATTTTTTAATTAAGAATGAGTGCAGCCAATTCGGTACGGTTTTTTACGTTACACTTTTTGTAAATTGTACTAGTATGTGTTTTTACCGTAGGAATAGAAATGCATAATTTTTCTGATATTTGTTTATAGGCTTTTCCTTCAATTAGAAGTAAAGCAACTTCTTCTTCTCTTTTAGTGATAGAATAATTTTTGAAGTGTTGTTCTTTGTTTTCAAAGCTTGGTTTAAATAAGGATAAGCGTTGAAGATCATCTATCAATTTATTCCCAGCAAGAAGTATGAAAACTAAAGGAAGAGTGAATCCGATTCTTAGGCTATAACCAGTTTCTGTAAAAGCGTAATTACTGAGTATTGACAAAGGAATAGTCACCATAAAAACAATGGCGAAAATACGCTCTGATTTTTCTCTATGTTTTATTGATTGTTTAGGCTTGGTTACTCTAATTAATATCATAGATAGTATTACAGAAATACTAAGAAAGCCTGTAACCACATACTCAATGTAATCTAAGGTATTTATATAATAGGTAATACAAGTAGCTAAAAACAATAGCGTGGAGCTTACGATAAGAAACTTTTTCCAAAAGCTATTTACTTTATGTTTTCTTTCTACCATGACATTTAATGGTGTTGTCAAAGCAACTAATATCATTGATAATAAAGTGAAAATATTGGTCGTTTCATTCGAATACGACTTTTCAAAGAAACTCGAATAAGTTATGGAAACAATCAAAAGTAATAATGAAAAAGTAAATGCTATAGTTTCCCGTTTTTCAAGATTCTTTTTGTAACAAATTAGCTCTACAAATATTGTAATAACGAATATTGTGTAAGCAAACACTAATAAAATTACTTCTATATATTTCATTTAAACTTTTATCGTTTTTGATTTTTATACAAAATCACACTATCTAGAGATTACCAATTTTATTGAAATATAAGAAAAACTTTTTCGTTTTTAGTCCCACATTGTGGGTCGGACTCCCCGAGACTTACCTTGCATTTTAACAAAAGTAATTTTCAGCTACATACCTTGTATTATTGTATCTAGAAAGTTGATCGTCAAATTAAAAAGCTAAATCAACTTACTTATAAATAGATAACTAATTTTGGTTTAACGTCTAATTGTTCAATTACTGTATGAACTATAGTATTTTTAGTTTCAAATATTGTGATTTCAATAAATTTTGATCTGGTTGTTTTATATATATTCTAATAGGAAATATTTTAAAAACGATTTCATTTTCAGAAATCCAAAAGTAATCTTCGTAGTTTGATGATGGGGCCCAACTTTTGAAGTTAACACTAATTCTTTTTTCTATTTTATTGTGTTCATTTTTTTGAATTAAACTGAAGCAAGCAGATTCATTATGTTGATATGTTGCTGTATTTGTGAAAATATTTATGAACGACATCCCATTAGGTGAGTAATTAGGGATACCAGGTGAAAGATCTGTTTTGGAACCATTTTTCTTATTTATCAATATATAAGAAGGTTGCTCAAAAAAAGCTTTAACGAGATAAGAATCAAAACATTCCATTTCTCCGATATAGCTATATGAAGTTGTGTAAGCTTCAATGGGGGTGTCTTTAAATAATATGGAATCTTTTTTATTATTTATTGGTAAATAGAATTCTCCTAATTTATTCGTTTTTATGTTTAAATTATGAGTTATCTCGTACTTGTTATCTTTTTTGAAATCTTTAATTTTTTCATCAACTAATTGAAGGCTAATGTGCTTTTTCAATTCTTTTTCATAATGGCCAGCCTTTACTTGATTACCACTAGAGATATCGTAAGGGGTAGACTCATTTTCTGAATAATAACTGTTATAAGGTGTTTTTCCTGAAATATATCTTGTTTCTTCAGGGTACTTTATTTGAAATGATGTATTGTTCTTACTAAATGAGAATTCATAAAAATAATATAAGCAAGACTCAGTGATTTTATTGACATCATCTTGACTAAAACTACTTTTAAAGATGATCAGAAATATAATTAAGATTAGTTTTTTCATTTAGTTTTCGTGGTGATAGATAATTAATACGGAGTATAAAAATCTAGAGTAGGGACGAAGCTTTAACACCATGCTTTTAACTAATTAAATATAGTGTTTTGATTGTCAGTTCTTTTAGGGATACAACATAATTTATAAAAGTAATAACTGCTTATGTAAACAGCTATTACTTTTAGTTTTTTAAAGACAGCTTATTCTTTACTTCTTTGATAATAAGATACAATACTAGATTTAGCTAATGTATTATTCCATAAATAATATCCGACTACG
Source organism: uncultured Aquimarina sp. (assembly GCA_947493035.1). Classification (GTDB taxonomy): domain Bacteria; phylum Bacteroidota; class Bacteroidia; order Flavobacteriales; family Flavobacteriaceae; genus Aquimarina. The sequence goes on along the minus strand of CANLOW010000002.1, from coordinate 189,226 downwards.
GCAGGATTTGTATTTTTGTTTAACCCAAGTTTATCTGTTTTTAGCGCATAAACTGTAATTATATATTGGTGTAAACCGTGTCCTTCTGGGGGGCAAGGTCCACCATAACCATATGCTCCATAATCTGTAATACTTTGTATAGCACCTTCAGGTGTTAGGTTTAGTTCTGTATTTCCAGCACTGGATACTAACTCATTTGTACTTGATGGGATATCAAATACAATCCAGTGCCACCATCCGCTGCCTGTTGGAGCATCAGGGTCATACATCGTTATGGCAAAACTTTTTGTTCCCTCTGGAGCATTTTCCCAAGATAACTGTGGTGACTGGTTTTTACCAACACATCCAAAGCCATTGAATTCTTCTTTTACTGTAGCTTGTCCGCCTAAATCGTTACTTGATAAAGTAAATGTATTTTGCCCAAAGGTTGACGTAGATAAGGCAATTAAAACTGCTAAGATTTGAAATAATTTGATCATAATATTTATTTAGATTATGATACAAATCTAGAGCTCAATTCTTGTTTTGTGTTAATCAAAAAAGTTCAAAAAGTATTGATAAAAGTTCAATTGGATTGGTATTGTTTTGGAGTGACTCCGAATTTTGATTTAAAAGCTTGGATAAAGCTAGATAGGTTTTCATATCCAATTTCTTCAAAAATATCAGAAGGTCTTTTGTTTTCATTTTTTAATAGAAAAGCTGAATGCTCAAGCCTTTTATCTTGAAACCATTTACTAGGTGCACAATGAAAGTTTTTTTCAAATTCCCTCTTAAATGTTGATATACTCATGTTAGATAAAAAGGAAAGCTCCTTTATTGTGAGTTTATTTAGTCTATTACTTTCAATTGTTTGGATAAACCTTCGGTGTTGATTATTACTGTTGTTAATCAATGAATAAATAAAGTCTACCCCTTTTAAATCCAGAAGATAGAGCATTATTTCTTCGAGTTTTGTTTTTAACATTTTTTCTTGAATAGGCTTAGAAAGTTTTGATATATCTAAAAGGCTTTCTACAAATCTTTTGATAAAAGAATCATATTTGAATGAATATGTTGAATATAGTTTTTTACTAGTTGAAGTTTCTAATTTGAATTTTTGTAAAAAGTTTAAAATTTCTTCTTCAGAAAAGAAAAAGAGTATACTTCGATATTGCGATGAATCTTTCGATACCTTTTCTGTCATTAGACAATGCCCTGATTTCATTAATAGAAATTCAGAATTATCTATGGCACAGGTTGAGTTTTCTGAAAAGACTTCTTTGGCTCCTTTTTGAAGAAAACTAAAAGTATTTCTATTTAATAAAATTTGCTGTTTTGATATTTCTGTAACACTCTTATAGTCATAGATCAAAATAGACTTAGAAGGATTCAAATTAAATTCGTCTGGTAACGTAATAGTCTTCATTGGTAACTAATTATTTCTAGTGATAAGTACTCGTGGGCTTTACACGAGTTAGTTTACTTTTTTTAAGATCCATATGATCCCTTTTATTATAAAGCTAGGGTAAATAGTCATATGACCTTCACTTGGTATTACTAAATATTTGATGTTTAAATCTTTGTGAGTTTTATTAAAATGTGAATACATCATTTTTAATAAAAGAAATGAAATTTTCAGCTTTCCTTGAAGCTAATCTAACTTCATTGGAATGTTCCCTAAGTTCATTAGGAGAATAGTAGGGGTGTTATCCCTTGTTCGGATAGTGGTTATTTTCTCTACTTTAGAATAAGGAATCCAATTAGAATATATTCTTCTATGTTTCATCGTCGATTTATACTTGTTACTAAAGGAAAAGAGTAGTCGGAATCAGTAAGAATTAGTACTGGGAATTTTTTATTTGTTCTAGAATATGATGCTATTTTGTGTATTTTAAATTCAAAATCAGACTTATAAGTTTTTACATATTACAATTTTCACCATATATTTCTTTCCAATATTTTGTATTTTCTTCTATAACTTTTTTGAGTTTATTTCTTACGTAATTTTCTAATTTTATTTTATTGTTACCTAAAACAAATTTGCTTGAATATATACTCTCAGCCTTTGAAATATAGTCATTCAAAAGTTTTAGTTCACTTTTGGAATTCAATTCCTTATTTAGGTATTTGATTCCTTCATGTACAGACCAATCATCTAAATAATTCTCAATGTAAATTTCTGATTTCTCTAGTAAAAGAGTTCCTTTTTCGTCTACGGAATAAATTTGTTTCCTAAAACCGTAAGGATAAATATTTTTACCCATTATATCTCCACTCGCCCAATAAGAATAGAAAACTATACTAGACTCTTTTATTTCATAGCCACCTAATTCGATGTTCTCACTACTGCAATCACCATCAAAATTAGCTATAGTATGACTTAGTAATTTTTTGTTTTTTCTAACTATTTCAATAAATTCAATTTGTTCAGTATCATTCTTTTCAATAGTTGTCAATTTAAATTCAGTTCCATTAATCATCTTGATTTCGTTCTGCCCGTAAGAAAAAAATGAAATCAAAATAAATATTATTGTGATGTTTTGTATTTGATACATTTTTTGAATACTATTTGTTGCTTTTCTTAACTAGATGAAATGTAGTACATTATCTCTAATTTTAAAATTTGAGACTTGGAAAAAGCATTTAATCTAATTTCCATTTCACTTGCTGACCATCTTTTCCATTTCTAGCTATAATATATTCATACTCTTTACCAGATAAACTTTTCCATTTAATTTTCTCCATTGGGATTCCTTCAGGAATAACACTATTAATTATTAAAATTTGATTAGACAATTGTTCAAATTTATTTAGTGTTTTTATTTCATGTAAATCACCATCAATTCTAATTTCAAGTTTAATGTGTTCAAAACATTTGAGAATTCCTTGAATTTTAATTTCAATAAATTCCCCTTCAGAAACTCCATTGAGTAGGATAGAATTTTTATTTTGAGCTGATGTTGGTTTATGATAATATTGTTTAATTATTACAATGTTTTCTTCAGGTTTTGATACAGATTTGCTTTCTATTTGAGCATTAATAAGGTTACCTGTCAAAAATGAAATTACCGTGTAAAGTATAATAATCCTCAATTTCATTTTATGTTTTTTAAGTGTGGAAAGTATTATTTACAATTACTCATAAAGTTCAATTTATGACCCGTTGGGAAGTAAATAGAGTGCTAATCCCTCAATTAATTTTATATAATACTCTTTATATTTTTCTTAATTCAACTCTTCTGTTTTTTGCTTTTCCTTCTTCTGTTGAATTATCTTCTATAGGTTTAGTTTGACCAAAACCTTCGCTTTTTAACCTTGACTCATCGATATCTTCATCAGAAATCGCCATCATAACCGATCGAGCTCTGTTTTTAGATAATTTCATATTAGATAATTCATTTCCAACATTATCGGTATGACCTTCGATACTAATTTTTAAATCAGAATTTGCTTTCATCATTTTAACAATCTCATTAATAATATCAAACGAGCTAGTTTTAATTCTAGATTTACCAGTATCAAAATTGATATGTAAAGTAGCAAAACCTTTAGCATTAATTTCTTTTAGTATATCATCAGCAGTAAATTTCTCGATAGTTTGTACAAATTCAACTTGTTCAACAACAGCCATTCTATCTTTAAATATTTGAACACCTATTTTTCTATTTTCTTGTTTTAAAACCCACATCCTTATAAGGTCTCTATCATTATGTTTGACAGTATATTCTAAATCATAGTTACTCCAGTACTTTTCATAATAAGCATCTGTCATTCCTCCCTTGTTAATTTGAATTGCCCCTATAGACTCTAAATAATTATCAATACTTTTATTAAAATAGTATTGTTCCCAATTTGCATTTTCGTCTTCAGTAGAGAAATTTATAAATTCAACTTTCCCTTCTATATTAAAAGCAGTATTTGAGGCTTTAGAAAACATTTTTAATTTACTAAAGTTTAATTTTTTAGAATATACTGATGAACCAATATCATCAGCTACTATTCCTTTTGGAGGTTTTATAAAAGGAAAATCACCTATGTCTTTAGTGCTTGTAGGAATATCATCCCAAGAAAACTCTGTTTTAATTTTCGTATTAGTATTGTCGTTTATTAACTCTTTATTACTAGAACTTGTTTTTGTAGTGCTTTCAGAACTAGGAATATCTTTTGATTGTTCTTTGTCTTTACAAGAAAAGAGAGCGGCTAATGTTAAAATACTTACTAAATAGATATATTTCATAGTTTTAAAATATTGGTTTGTGTTCTTTTTAACAAAATGTAATAAAATATAATGGTTAAGATAAGAAACTTAGAGCAGAGAGGTGTTACTAACTCTTAGTTTATAATTAAACTATATGAATTATACTTTGAACAATATTATAACGTTATCTTACTAGGATTCGTTTATATACATTAAAAAATAATACTGATATTGAAATACTCAACTAAAATGAAATACGCATTTTATTATTTACTCATAATTTTATCAGTTACATATTTTACATCTTGTAGTAGTGATAGTCCTGAAGAACTAGATGTAATAAAAGAAACTCCTGAAACTATTACAGGTACCGATGATCCTGAAAAAGACCCAACTTCTAAAGACGACCCAGAAGAAGCTCCTGTAGATGAGCCTAAAAAGGATCCACTTGCTTCTTGTGATGATTTTGATTGGACAAATATTATTGATAATAAAATTACTATTGATTGTATCGTTAATCTTAATGGAAAAACTATCGATATCCCCAGTAATACTTCTGTTGTTTACGAAGGAGGAGATGTTAAAAATGGTATATTAAATTTTACTAGTAATGGTAACATTGATGGTGAACTATTAAATGCATCATTAGATTTAAATGGAGATGTTCAGCTTACCAGTAATGAATTTGAATTTATACCTAATCGATGGGAGATTGTTGAAGGAAAAATAAGTGATCAGGTTGCAAAATCTAACAGAGATAATTTTGAAAATACCATGTGTAAAATCAAAGAGATGGGTGGTAATAAATTTAAGGTTAATAAATTAGATGCTTATTTCAAAGTTGATGAGCCCTCAGGAAGACCCATACCTTCACTAGCTGCTATAAATGTGCCATCCGATTTTCATCTATCGATGACAAGTAATACACACATTCGAATGCAACCAAATTCATACAATAGACCTACTTTATTAGCTACTTTCAAGGCCAATAACGTAACTATTGAGGGTGGTGTTTTACATGGAGATAGAGATGAACATGATTATTCAGATGGGAGTACTCATGAGTGGGGGCACCTGCTACGAATAACAGGAACTAAAAATTCTGTTTTTAAAAACATACGATTTGAAGATGCTACAGGCGATGCTATTGATGTTATTGCTTCTGGACATTCTTTTGATTCTAATTATGTTTTTTCAGATAATGTTTTAATTACTAACAATACAATGATTAGAAGTCGTCGTAACCATATTTCAATAACTGATGGTCGAAATATAATTGTAGAAAAAAATAATTTTATTGATGCTAGTATTCATACTTCAAAATCTAGAGGTGTTGCTCCTGGGTTTGCAATAGATGTAGAAGCTGTAAGACATGGGCATCCAGGTGGTATTCTTCAAATTGCTGAAGATATTATTATTCGAGATAATACAGAAGATGGATCACGTATTGGGGCTTTTACTGTTCACACGGGTGATAGAGTTACAATTGAAAACAATAAACTTGAGGGATCAATCTCTTATTCTGTATCTATTGGTACAATTATTAGAAACAATGAAATAACAGCGACTAGTGATAAAAACATCAATAAGGGTACTGCAATAGTTGCTGGTAGAGATGATTTATTTGACAAAAATTATGATGGTAGAGTTTATGATAATATCATTAAAAATTATGCTATTGGTATATCTGTAACTAATAAAGATATTGATACTTATAACAATCAAATAATAAATTGTAAAACCGGATTAAGAATAAATAGTGTTAGAAATGCTAAAATATATAACAATACAATAAAAAGTACTAGGGAAAATAGTAATGGTATAGTTAGCCATCCAAGATCTGAATATATGGATAACGTTATAATTGGTGATGAAAATAAAGGAAATATCATTGAAGTAACCAGAGCTCCTTTATTAATACAAAATACAAATCATGAAAGCGGACAAGATAAATTTAAATTAACTATCTCTAACAATACCTTCAAGTCTAATAGTACGAGTACTATTAGTAATGTAGTTGGTTTAGAGTTTTTTAAGAATAGTATAAATCAAGGTGGTATTAGATTTGTAAATTATAAAAATGGAAAAATAAATAACAATATTATAAACTCTACTACTTCGAATGGTATTAGAATAGACAAAGGATGTGAAAATCTAGAAATATCAAACAATAAAATTAATGTTATGTCACCTTTTGAATGTATTAAAGAAACTACTACAGACGGAATAAATATAGATGTAAAGAATTTAAAATGTAATTAATTGGTATAAAGTTGAATACCTCCGTTTATGTATTGTAAGCAAATGTTTATTTGAATTCGGTTTTCCATTTTTGAGCGTAACTATCTAATGCAAATTCAGACATTATAATTTTGTTGTAATTCAGTGTTACTTTTTTTAAAAGCGAATTACTTTTTATGTCAGTAATAGTTAATTGATTATTAACGATTTCTATTTTTGTTGTTTTGTCAGGAGAAATAAATGAAATTAGAGCGGAAGCAGTATTTTCTTTATATTTCTTTAGTTTTAAATCATTATACATTTTATGACCTTCGAGAGCCTTGCCTTTCGCCAGAAAACTTCTTGAAGAATTACCTTGTAAGAGGGTTAAAGGAATTATTTTAACTCCACTCATATTAAAAGCAATATCATAGTATACGTTATCGTGATTACTGATGCTTCCTGCCCATGGTAAAACTGAGTTAGAGTCTATATCTTCGTCAAAAGTGTAGTTTTTCATATCATTAATTGTATTAATGATAATTTCATTTTTTGTTTGTTTATCTACATAATTAGTAATCTTATTGGATAAATTTTCTTTTAAGTCTAGAGGGTAAATATTTACTTTTTCCCTAGCATTAAACCAAGAAGCCCCTCCATGTACGGTTGATTCGAAGCCTGTTGTTAAATAAAAATTTGGATTAATAAAAGATATTTTTTCAAAATCAATTTCAATTGCATCTTTAAATGTTGGTTTCTGCTGTTTTATAAATTTAATAATGCTTTCTTTCGTCTTGAAAAACTTAGGCCGGGAGATTGAACTAGAAAGATCATATGTGCCTTCTGGTATATCGAGTTCATTTTCTATAGAATCATATTTTGTTTCAATAATTTCTAATGTCCCATATATGAATCCTTTTTTTGTTGGTGTTAATAAATAATCTAGAGTCATTATTTCAACATTATCTTCATTCCTATAAACTCCAATCGTTTGAAAAGGGGAGTATTCTTTGTTTTCTCTTTTCTCGAACTCAGAATCATACATTACGGCATATGAGCCTTTACTGAATTCACTATCGTCAGATTCAACCCCAATTAATTGAATGAAATTTTGTCCCCAAAAGATATTGGAAAGACAAAGAAGTAATATAAATAGTTTTGAATTCATTCTGTTTTAATATTTATTACCAATGTATCGAATATGCGTAATGAAGAATTTCAAGGCATTTTGTTGTCAAGCTTCTATATTTTTTATAAAAAATCTAATTACGCTCTTGACAAAAATCAAGAAATCTTTTTATTCTTTATTCGATTAAATGTTTCGGGTGACATTTTTAGGGTTTATGATTGTAAACGCTGCAAATCCAACTATCAGCAACGCTACACTCATCATCACAGGGCGCAATTCATTGAGTTCAAAATTAAATATCAACATCTTACCGAAATAGTAAATACTAATACCTAAACTTAGATAAATGAAAAGAGGAGCTGCTTTTGAAAAAAAAGAAATTTGTTTCAGTCTTTCTATACCAGTATTTCGCTTAATTTTATTAATAATAGTTAACAATGTAAAAACTAAATAAGCGTTAGCACCAATAAATGTTATCATTTGCAAGAGCTGATTGTTCATACTTCCATCCCAATCAATTAATGATTTAAGAAGATATAATAAAAATAAAATAATGGTAAAACCTATTACGATTGGGTGAACTAGGTTGAATAATTTAACTGACTTTAAGTCATTGTAATTCTGAATTTCCGAATTGTTTAGAAATTGCTTAATAATAATTACTACTGATACTTGTAAAAGAAAAAATATACCAATAGTAAGCAATGTTAACTCTATGGATGAGAAAATTGGATGAAGCAGGAGTAGTGCTAAAACAAGAACTCCGACTACCATATTTAAAGTATTCAGAAGTTTATATTTTTTTATTAAAGGGTTTGTTAAAAAGGATTCCTTTCTGTCTTTTGCAATGCTAAATAAGAGAAACCTTGGAAGGAAAAATGAAAGACCAAATATTTGAGCGCTAAATACCAAGGTGAAAATTAGAGTAATATTCATTATATATTTTTCTTTTAGTTTATTATAAAATTGATTCTCATAAGTGTGGAAAAAGTTAAATCTCTAAGTCTAGGTGTATAACTAAGCTAAATTGATATTTGATGACTTTTTTAGAAAGTAACAATCTGTCATACAATTAATTAGTCCTATGTTAGTTATGAAGTGTTAGTAGCTGTATTTTGCAAATTAAATTCTCAATTATTCTTCTTCTTTAAGTTTTTCCATTTCATAAATAGTTTCTTCTAATTTTTTGAGTATTCGCCCATATACAAGTTTTACATCCCATCTATAGATTTTTCGTGAAAAGAAAAACATCATCAAAGTTCCGATAACAGTTATAATTAAAGTAAATAAAGGAATGTCTCCTATAAAAACTATGTCAGGATATTTTCGAGAAAATTTAGTGATTAGTTTTTCCTGTTTACTCCATGCAGATAATATGGTACTCATAACAATCAAGAAATATAATGGATAAGAGAACCTTAATACATTTTCATTTTTTAAAAGCGCATTTTTAAGCCATTGATCAAATGATATAAGATAATCATAACTAGTTGCACCTTGATTTAAGGCTTTTATACTTTTCATTTGTTTTTTGCTATACCAAGCAGTACAAAGCAGAAGTATTGATATTCCTATACCTTGCCATATCGCATCTATAAGATAATAAATAACGGGGAGCAATAAAGCTACAAGAATGATTGTGATTATATTAATTTTGAACATTCTTTTTATTTTATCTACAAGGTGTTTCGATTTTTGACTGTACAAATCATTGATTTTTGGAACAACTAAGCTTTTTTCATTTAAAAAACCCTCTTTCCATATGGTTTCAATTGAATTTTTCATTTATTATTTTTTTTAATCTTTTTTTAATTCTAATTACCCTTACACCAATATTATTGGGAGTTGTTCCTAGGATATTAGCAATTTCCTTATTTGGTTTTTCTTCTAAGTATAATAAGATTACAGCTCTATCGATTTCTGATAAATGTTTAATTGCAGCATATAATTGATTAAGTGATTCGTTTTTAAATGCTTTATTTTCTACGGTGATAAGATTGGGTAAAACATCTGACGAAAAATACATTTGCCCTTTGTTTTTTTGTTTCTTAAGAAATGTTAAACATACGTTTAATGAAATGCGATATACCCATGTAGACCATTCACATTGATTTTTGAAATTATCTTTGCTTCTCCATATTTGAAGGCAAACCTCTTGGTAATAATCCTCAAAATCTTCTTGTGAATTTGTATAAGCTCTACAGATTTTAATAATAATTCCTGAAAATGGCAGAATCGATACTTGATAAAAATCACTACTCATCTAATTTACTTTTTATCCAATTAGATATTTTATTTAGTACTAATGGGCTTATTGTTTGTTCAATAGTTGCATATTCTTCCATTGCTCCGGTTTTACATATTTGAAATAAATGATTCATATTAAAAAACTCTTTGATGGTTACATCGTTGTTTCCATTTTGGCGAACAAAATTTTCAATAATTAAAAGGTTTTCAGGAGCTACTTGTACATCTTTTTCTCCATTTAGTGCTAGTAAAGGACATTTAATCTTTTTTAAAGCATTTGCAGGATCATAATTTAGGAAATATCTAAACCAAGGTTTTTTAAATTGTTCGATTTGCATTTTAATATAATGCTCTTTACTCATTCCTTCAGGAATAAAATTCATTTTAGCCATCTCATTATTAAGATATTTACTAAATCTAATTTCAAAGGATTCATCTTTTTCGTACTGTTTAAATATTTTACATAATCCTTTACTTATAGATATTTCTCTTTGAATGCTTCTTTCATCCATTCCTTGAGATCGGGTAATCATCTCGACTTGTTTAGTTATTATTTGATTACCAGGAACTCCAGGAGCAGCTAATAATACTAAAAAAGCAATATCTGTATCAGATGCTACCATAGGAGCTATTAATCCTCCTTCACTATGTCCAATTAGTCCAATCTGTTTTTTATCAATTTCTGATCTAGTTTTTAGATAAGAAATAGCTGCCCTAACATCATTTGCAAAATCCGCAGTTGTGGCCTTATCATGATTTCCTGTAGAGTTTGCAAACCCACGATCGTCATATCGTAAAACAGCCATTCCTTTTCTTGTTAAGAAATCAGAAATTACTAAAAAGGGTTTATGAGTCATAAATTCTTCATCTCTATTCTGAGGGCCACTACCACTAATCAAAATAACTACTGGGAATTTACCTTCTTTATTTGGAAGAGTTAGAGTACCTGCTAATTCTACATTTTTTTCTCCTCCTTGAAATTGAACATTCTCACTATGGTAAGAGTATGGTTTTAGTGGATCTTGAGGTCGAAAGAGCTTTTTTCTTTTTATCACCTCTCTACTTAGGTTTAAGGGAAAAGACTGAGCTGCTTGATAAAATGTTCCTTTTATATTATTTGCACTATACTTCCCTTTAAATTTAGCATTCAATAATTCTATTTCAATACTTAAAATAGAGTCTTTAAAATAGGTTGAACTTGCTTTAATGCCATAAGCTTTTTGATCTGGACTGTCTAAAGTTACATTATGTATTGTATCATTTTGGGTTATATGGAACACTAATTGGAGTTCCATACCCTGTACATTAAGTAGTCCACTCCATTTGCCTTTTATATCTTGAGCTTGAATTAAACTAGAAATAAGTACAATACCTAAAATTAATTTCTTCATAATTCTATCTGTTTACTTAATTAGTGGCTCCAGTAAAGAAATATTACACATATAATTTTTTTATTTTTTAATTAAAATGGACAGATGATTATTGGGTTATTGATACCAATGGTATCGTATAAGAATATTAGTGGTTTTCATGTAATAACCTTTTTATTAAATACAGACCTTTTTTATATTTACTTACTTTTTATTGTAACGTTAGGCAATATTAAAAACACACGAAATGTCAATAATTATTACCGATGAATGTTTAAACTGCGGCGCTTGCGAACCTGAATGCCCTAATAATGCTATTTATGAGGGTGGGACAACTTGGAAATATTCTGATGGTACTGATTTAAGTGGACTTCAAAAAAACCTATATGGCAATATTGCTGATATGGACAAAGAAAATGAGCCAATACAACATGAATTTTACTACATAGTAGAGGATAAATGCACTGAATGTATATCATTTACTGATGAGCCACAATGTGCAGCAGTTTGTCCTGTTGACTGTTGCATTCCATCAAAAGATGAGTCCCCTGAAGAAATACAGGATAAGATTAAATGGATGTTTAAAGATGGTTTAACTCATTATAAAAAAATGCTCGATAGAATAGAAGAATGGAAAAAAAATAATCCCACTCCTTCTTGTGTTTGTCATAATAATATAACCGATCCACCAAAAGAATTAAAAACAGACTTCAATAGTAAAAGTAAAAATCTTTGGAGCAAACTCATAAACTTCCTTACTGATTAAATAACATTCCCTAACATTATAATAGTGCTATTAAAAAAATGCATATTCTACCAAGTTTCAAAATTCGTTTTATCAAAGTTTTTTATTGATTTCGCTTTTTCTTTTGTTATAAAAGCATAAGGTTCAGGGTGGTCTTTTTCTAATGTTGTATAATAGTATTTTTGGTCTTCACCATACAACCAATAATCACCACTACCTTTATTCATTTTAATAGCTTGAAAAGTGAAAATTGAACTTTGATTTGGTATAATGTATCCGTTTCCAATTAAAAGACCCCAAAAGTTAGAAAACAATTGGGTTGAGAAACCTATTAATAAAAATAGTCCTAAAATTCCTAATACAATATGCCTTCTTTTGAGTTTCATTTTAATTAATTCAACTATAAGTATAACAGTTAGTTATATTTTATCGTGTATTAATTTAAGGTTTAAAACAGACGTTAACAATTCCGAGCGGATTTAGACTTAGTCGGTTCCGCTCGGAATTGCGGTTATACATTGTTGACAATAGTATTTTTTACTATTATTTCATTCAGTTTTTGAGTATCAGATTCCGCAATTTCATTTAAGTCAAACGTAACTGTGTTTCCGTTATCTTTAGTAATGACCAACTTTTTTTCGATCAATTCAATTTTTTTGATTTGGTCAAAACTTAATGATTTTGAAATCAAATAGTTAATTCTAGTAACAGCTCCTTTTTTGTTCCATTGAACATAATTTTTATACCAAAACATTTTAATGAAATAGATCACTTGAAGAAAAAATCCAATTGCACTTATTCCTTTATTTAGTTTTGGGGTTTCAAATTCAAATAGCTCAAAAGTTCCAGCCAAAATAAAAATCAGAGAAAGGATTAGAATAACAATCCAAATCCAATTTTTCATATTGTCAAAATATATTTTTTTTCATTTCCATCTGTGTTCAGTTTGAAATTAAGTACAACGGTGAATATGTACGGCTTAGCAAATGTTATTCTATTTTTTCATACTTGTCAACATACGAATATTTTTCTCCTCCGTCTATTATTGTGTAGGTTTGTGTATGAATTGTTTTGTTCTGAGTAAAAGAGATTAATGAATTATAATCTAAATCGCCATCATCCAAAGTAATATTGTATTTTGAATCAGAAATTTTATTCCAGTTTCCTGAATTATCTATAAATTCAATACACTCACCAATGTTTGTGGAATCTGATTCGTAATAAGTATCTTTTACTTTTCCGTCACTTAAATACTCAGTAAAGTTTTCCAATTCGCAACCTGATATTGTCAATTCAGTTCCGTCTTCTGTCTTTTCAATTAGCTTCCATTTCCCGATTATTAAATCCACTTCATTTGTTTCAGGAGTATCATCATCCGAACAGTTGGTTAGTGATAATGTTAATACCAATAAAAATAATACTCTAATTTTTTTCATAAATCTGTTTTAATTGTTTGTAATTTGTTTTTTATTTCTTTTTAAAAGCCAAATATAAAATTTGGCGGACTTTCTAAATATTCAGAAATCTTTCGGTTAAGCACTTATTAGCTATGTTTTATACATGTTGTTAGCATTAGCTTTATTTATAATCATTCTCTGATAAATCCCATTCAGATGTAAAACCTGCCTTTTGAGGAAATGAAAAATTGTTAATTGTATCTTGAAATGTTCTTTTGTTTTTTATAGACAAATGAGGGATGTAATTTTTGAAAGTTTTTCCGTTTAAATTTTTTATTTCTACCGGTTTATTATTCGCTCCAATTATAGTATTGAGTTTTACATCAATTTTTGAAGTAGAATAGCTTATTTCACTTTTTGTCTTGCTATAATTTATCTTAGTCTTTTCACTATGTGCAATAGAGTCAAAGTGTGTTATATTTATCGTTTTGAGTATTTTTTCAAAAGCATCTTTTTGTATGTCAGAGATTGTTTCTGTAAAATAATATTCGCCCCATGAACCTACACTTCCTGATAAAACTGCTTTTAGTCCAGATAAATCAATATCCTCATATTGTCCCTCGTGAATTAAAACAAGTCCATTCAATTTGCAATATGAATTTGTCATTGGAAGCCCAAAAGGACAAGGGCAAGGAGCATTACAGCTACACGCCTCATGATAGGTAGCTTTTAGAAACCATTTTTCAGGATTGTCTTTATTTGAATTGATACAGTCTGTTTGAATAAACAGAATTATGATTGCTATGAAGGATAAATATTTCTCCATTTTAAGTATTTTAATTAATGCTAACTAATCTACAACAGTAGCTTTTATCTTTAAAAACACCTTTTTATAGCCAATATCGGTAACAAAATCATCTTCAGGAGAATTATTAACCTCCCATGAATTTTCATTAAAATTTAAATTAAATATAGAAGTAGACTCGTATTGACCCGATAGAAAAGTATTGGATGTAACGATATTTACAAGACCTTCCTGATTAGGGTTAATATTGCCTCCTCCGTTTTTTGACAATGCTACTGTAAAAATATTTTTCAACCCCTCGCTAGGAGTTTTAACATCATTATATTCATTAGGACTCATTGTTGAAATAGGGTAATTTCCGTCATTAGACCAAGTAGTTATACCTAGTTGTTTTGCTGTTTCTCCTACTTTTAAATTTGGAATCACAATTTCTTGTTCTTTAAAAGAAATGGGGTGTTGTGAATCAACAACTATTCTATAAATTATAGATTCAGATTTTGTCGAATTACTAATTTTAAAATCTACTGTATTAGGAAATTTAAAATCAATATTTTCTCCAGTTTCCACAGCGTATGCTTTAAAATCATCATTATTTACTCGGTATTCAATGTTAGCACCGTTAAACTTAATAGCAGGTGTCAAATCAGCAAAATCTATTTTTTTAGGAAATAAACAGATAAGAAGAGAATCGACACTTTGTATAGATTTAGCTTCCTTTACTAAGTCAATATCAGTGAATGCACTTTTATCATTCGATAATAATTCAAAATTAGATATAGAGAGTAATTCCTTATTTGTAGGGGGAGAAATAATGACTTTAACATTGTAACTTATTTTTATATTAGGGTCATTTTTTGAGCTAACAGTGTATTTAACAAATTTACTTTCAGAGAAGAGCTCTTGTGCTCCTACCGATGGCGATACACTAAATTTATTGTCGTCAATATTTGTTGACTTAAGTGAAAATACTAAAGGTGATGTTGTCGTTGGTAAGGTCATTATGATTTCACCTTCTTCCATTTCTTGATTGTTATCAATAATGGGTTGTTTAATTTTTATATCTAAATATTCAATCTCATTAAATTGAAAATCCGATAGCTTCGCTTCGCTTAAATTTATTTCATTTTCAGTAGATGAGTCTGATTTTTTTTCATTGTCAGAATCACATGCTATTAAAAAGAATGAGAATATTAAAACTTGAAGTTTTAATACTAAATTAGTAGACATAGTTTATGTTTTAAATGAATAATTAGGGTAAAAATTATATGATCTATATAATATCGCTTAGTTAAAATTGATTGTTTTATTTTTAATCCCACATTTTGGATCGCATTCTCTGAGGCTTGCCTCGCATTTTAACAAAAGTAATTTTCAGTTATATAACCCTGACGCTTGTGCCTAGCATAGTTGATTTTATAAAAAAACAATCAAATTTCTCATTAATCCCATAAATCTTAAATGTGAAATCGGGAAAAATGTGCAAACTATTCGTAAATATAGTCATGTTTAAAAGCTATACTGTTAGTTTAATGTTAATATGAAATAATTCTTTATTTATAGTCGTTTAACATCATTCACTAGTCAATTAAATGATGATTAATGAATAATTGTATAGTTTGAACTAAATCAGCTGAATCAATTGGGGTGCTTTCAACTATCCCTAGGTAAGTACTGGATATTTTTATAAGAGTAGTATTATATTTGAAATAGGAAATTTTGGTTAGGTATGAGGCTAACACTAATAAATCTGAGAGTGGTGAGGTGATTTTTTAATTTATTATAATTCGATTAAGCAGGAATAATTATTTTTCCTTTCCTAAAATTTTATCCATAACCCAACTTGTGTGCATAGCTGTTTTTCCAGTAGAAGGGTGACTATAATTTCGATCAATCAATTGTTTTTTCATATTCTCGACATGATACAATTGAATATTAAGAGGGTTTTTAATAAATATATTTTCTTGATGATTATCTCTGGTAATTATTAACGACTCATCTTTAAAAACAGGGAATTCAATTTTCCCTTTACTACCTAATATTTCAACTCGATCTTCACGTTCATTAAAACCGAAATTCCAAGTTCCAGATCCTGTAACTCCATTATCATGTATCCAACAAGCGGTTATAGCATCTTTTGCTTTATACAACCCTTGTTGATTTGTACTAATGCCACTTACTTCTTTAATATTTCCTAATAAATATATGAATAAGTCTAAGCCATGACTAGCCAAATCATCAAAGTATCCACCAGGAGCAATAGCTGGGTCTGTTCGCCAATTGTAGGTTCCAGAAAGATCCAAGTCATTTGGAGCTTTAGTTAATAACCAATTGATATGTCTTACTTCTCCAATATCTTTGTTTTCAAGCCATTTTTTTACTTGCTCAAACCTGGGTAGTGATCGTCTGTAGTAAGCTGCAAATAAAGGAATATTCTTTTCATTAAATACATTGTAGATAGTTTTGCTTTCTTGGTAGCTAGGTGCTAAAGGTTTTTCAATACAGCAAGGTTTTCCCGCCTTAGATACTTTCAATGCATAATATAGATGGCTATCGGGTGGTGTAGCAATATACACGGCATCGATATCCTTATCATTGATTAAATCGTCAGCATTACTGTAATATTTCTCAATGTGATGTCTTTTAGTATAGTCTTTTAATTTTTCAAGATTACGTCTTGTAACGGCTGTTATTTCAAATCCATCGACTAACTTATATGCCGGAGCACTTTTAACTTCGGTTACTCCGCCACAACCGATCATTCCCCAGCGAATTGGTGTAGCGTTTTTGATTTTTTTAGACATAGTATTGTCGTTATTTATAAAACTATAAAATACTTGAGTAAATTTTTATAGGGTTTCAACTACTTTTTTTGAAATTTTGAAATCATTTTTTTAATGAAATGACAACTATATAGTTTTGAATTTAAATATATGATTGTTAGTTATATTTATAAAGAGTTTACCAAGGAAAAAACATGGATAATATTTCAATAATCGGTGGAGGTATCGGAGGACTCCTAACAGCACTTTGCTTCGAAAAATTAGGAATAGAATATAAGCTTTATGAGAGAGCTGAAGCTTTTAAAATAGTGGGTGCTGGAATTTGGTTGTCACCTAATGCCTTACAAGTCTTCGAATGGATAAACCCTAAACTTTTAAGAGAAATTCAAAAGTCAGGAAATGCTTTTGATAGAATTATGATCGCCAATCATAAGCTTAAGCCTATATCGGATTCAGAGCAAGATTTTGTGAAAAATGAATATGGTTATACGACTATGGCTATTCATAGAGGTGTACTTCAGAAAATACTGTTTTCACATATAAAAGCAGACTACATAGTATTTGATAAGGAATTTAAGCAGTATTCTTCGATTGATAACAAAACCTACGAGGTCGAATTTGCTGATGGTACATATATTAAAACCAACGCAATAATAGGTGCAGATGGAATTAACTCATTAATTAGAAAACAATTATTTCCGAAGAGTACTCTTAGATATTCTGGTCAAACCTGTTGGAGAGGTGTTTCTAATACAAAGTTAAGTACTGAACTTGACTCAGTAGGATTTACACTATGGGGACAACAACTTCAGTTTGGTGTTTCAAAGTTAGATGAAGACAAAACCTATTGGTTTGCAGTAACATTAAGTGAACCTAATGAGAAAGATGATACAACTTATTTAAAATCGAAGCTTCTTAAAATGTTCTCTGAGTTTGATCCAGTAGTACATCAATTAATCCAAAATACAACTACTGAAAAAATCATAAGAGGAGATTTATCAGACTTAAATATTTTAAACCAATGGCATTCTGGTAACATCTGTCTAATTGGTGACGCCGCCCATAGTATGACTCCAGATTTAGGGCAAGGTGGGGCACAAGCCATTGAGGATGCTTATTATTTATCTAATTATATTCACAACTCTAATACTATGGAGGAAGCGTATACAAAGTTTTATAATAAACGGAAATCTAAAGTGGAAAAATTAGTAAAGCAATCAAGAACTACTTCTAAAATTGCAATAACAAGTAAGCCAATAGAAATTATAAGAAATTTTATATTGAAGTATACTCCTGAAAAGTTGATGCAAAAGCAAATGATAGCATTGTATGAAATCGATAAAGAATTTTAAAGTCATGATGATTTTTTGCAAATAGTATATAGCTTTGCCATCTATGGAATGGAAAGATCTTTTATTAATTCTAATTGGTAGTATTACAGGGTTTATAAACACTGTAGCTGGTGGTGGAACGGTGATAATAATGCCATTCTTGATTCTTTTTATGGGATTACCTCCAAGTGTTGCGAATGGTACCAATCGTATAGGTGTTTTTACGCAAACTATTTTTTCAGCTTGGGGATTTAAAAGTAAAGGACAGACTCCTTTTGTTTTAGGAGTTAAAAAATCCATTCTTTTAGGGTTAACCGCTTTTTTAGGAGCAATGATTGGCTCTAAATTAGCTATCGAAATACCTGATAGATTATATAATCGTATTCTCTCTATTGTGATGGTATTAGTATTGGTGTTGACGTTATGGAAACCTAAAGCACCACAAGCTTTTTTGGAAGATCAAAAGAAAGGTTACAGTTTAGCTTTAATCGCCTTGTTTTTTGTAGGAGCTTATGCAGGTTTTATCCAAGCAGGAACAGGTTTATTATTGATATTAAGTTTGTCTTATTTCTGTAATTTGACCTTAGTACAATCTAATGCTATAAAAACACTCATTGTATTTATATTTTCGATAGGTACTATAGCTGTTTTTGCTTACAATAATAAAATAGATTATTACTATGGTATTTTATTAGGAATCGGAAATGGGTTAGGAGGCTGGGTCGCTAGTCGTTGGTCTGTCAAAAAAGGAGACCGATTTATTCAAATTTTTATGATAGTTGCCGTTTGTCTAATGGCGTTTAAGCTATGGGTGTTGTAAAATTAGGTAGAAGGTTAAGGGTTGATGTTAGAAGTATAAATCCTAAAGCCTACAAGGAATTTATATTTAGCTCACAAAAAATGATAATTGATAACTTACCATTATAAAAGAATTTAGATTTATATGGTTTCTTCGATCTCTGGCCTTCAACCCTCAACCATTAAAAGTAAAAAATTAGGTTTTGGTGGAGGTTGTCATTGGTGTACTGAAGCTGTATTTCAAGCATTAAAAGGAGTATCCAAAGTAGAGCAAGGTTATATATCATCTACTAATAAAAATGATAGTTTTTCAGAAGCAGTCATTGTACATTTTGATTATACAAGAATACCACTCGAAGTACTAATTGAAATTCACCTATTAACCCATAAAAGCACCTCTAATCATTCTTTTAGAAATACATACCGCTCTGCTATTTATTATTTAGAAGATGGTATAGTTGAAGATTTAGAACATATAATTAACGAATTACAACCTGAATTTGATAATTCTATAATTACTAAGATATTACCTTTTAAAGAGTTTAAACCATCTCGAGAGCAAATTCAGAATTACTATAAAAAGAATCCCAACAAGCCTTTTTGTGAAAAATACATTTCTCCTAAACTAGAATTGTTGAAAGATAAATTCCAAAAACATACACTTTAGGAATAGTTAAAATCCATTTGTTTGGGGCATAAAATAACTCTTCATGACTAGACAAGGCATTGTAATAATAGGAGTAGATGTTGTAAATGACTAAATTTTTATAACCTTGCTGGTATAGGTATTATTAAAGAAATTAAATGATAAAATATATACTCCAGAATTTAAAGTTGAAATATCAATATTTGTAGAAAGTAATGAACCTTTTAAGTCAAATAATCGAATATTAGTAATTTTTGTTTTGTCTTTGAATAAAATTGAATTTTTAACAATGTTACTTTCAAGAAAATCGGAACCTATGAATTCGCTTTTTTTTATATTCAATGAGCTGTCATTTATTTCAACGAGACTAATATTGTCAATTCCTATATCATTACCATTTTCATTATTAGTTTGATTATTTATTAAAACCAATGAGATTTGTTGGGTGTTGTTAGAGGAAAAAGGTATTTCTACATTAATCCATTCATCATTATTTGTGACATCAACATTTGTTGAGTTTATTGAAGTTAGAGCTAAGTTATTATTTGATTCTTCAATCTGTATAGTAAAATTTGGTTGTATATCACAAGTTTGATCACATAGACCAGCAAGATGTATTCGGAAAATGTAATCTTTTTCTTGAACAGTTGCTAGTGTTCGTCTATAAAAAGGAGTTTTTACATTAGTATTAAGGTTTATAGATAAAAACCTACCGTTAATATTTCCATCAGCATCAACATTGCCTATTGCATTAGTACCACCCCAATAAGAAATAGGAAACCCAAATACTTCTTGTGTTAAAAATGAAGATGTTGCTACAGCATATTGTCCATCAATGGGGGGGGTATTTGTAAATTCATGTAATAAAACATTAGGTTCAGGTAAAGCATTGGATTCAGGTAGTGTTTCCGTAACAAAACCGAAATCCTCGTAAAACAAAAGCGTTTCATTTTGAGCAATCAAGGTGTTAGTTATACATAATATTACCAATAATAAATTTAAAACTCTCATATTACAAGGAATGTTATAAGTAGTATGGCCAAAAATAAATATTTAGTAAAAATAAGAAGCTCAAAAATTAAAGATTTTGAGGAATAATTTATTTTGAGAGATATATTTAACCTTTTTAAGTTACAATTATTTTAAACTAGAATTGTTAAAAGATAAATTCCAAAAACACACACTTTTTAAATAGTTAATTTATTTTTGTCTTTAGCACAATTCATTATTTATGGCTAAGCAACGTATTGTAATTATAGGGGTAGGTTTTGCGGGAATATCTATGGCAAAATCTTTTAAAAACAAGAAAGAGGTAGATGTTTTGGTATTAGATCAAAACAACTTTCACACCTTTCAGCCTTTGTTGTATCAAATTGCAACGGGAGGATTAGAGCCTTACAGTATTGCTTACCCTGTAAGACGTGTTTTTCGAGGGTGTAAAAATATTCGCTTTAGAATGGCTAAAGTTGATAAAATCAACGCTCAAGAGAATTCATTAAAGACTTCTTTGGGTTTAATCAAATACGATCAATTGATCATAGCCACAGGTAGCCAGACTAATTTCTTTAATTTTTCTGAAGAAACTAAGAAACATTTACTTTCACTAAAAAGTGTGCCTGAAGCATTAGATATTAGAAGCTTTATATTTCAAAATTTAGAGCGTTCCTTAGTAAAATGGGAAGGAGAAACAGTCGATGAAATTATAAGTATTGCTGTAGTAGGAGGAGGTCCTGCCGGTATTGAAGTTGCTGGAGCCTTAGCTGAAATGAAAAAACACGTAATTCCAAGAGATTTCCCTGATTTGGATGTTTCTAAAATGAAAATCCATTTGTATCAATCTTCTCCTAGGTTACTTAAAGGTATGTCTGAAGAAGCTTCTGTGAAAAGTAAGGAGTTTTTGGAAGATATGGGAGTGGAAGTAAAGGTAAACGCTCGTGTTACGGGGTATGATGGAGATTTATTAGAACTTAAAACAGGAGAAACCTTTAAAACAGATACTGTTATTTGGGCAGCAGGAGTGAAAGGAACATTAATTGACGGCTTATCGGAAGATGTTATTGTTAGAGGCGATCGCATTAAAGTTGATGAATACAATCAAGTATTAGGAAGCCAAAATATACATGCTATAGGAGATGTTGCTTGTCATATTTCTGAAGAA
Organism: uncultured Aquimarina sp.; assembly: GCA_947493035.1. Classification (GTDB taxonomy): domain Bacteria; phylum Bacteroidota; class Bacteroidia; order Flavobacteriales; family Flavobacteriaceae; genus Aquimarina. Next base: position 167,423 of record CANLOW010000002.1, on the reverse strand, counting down.
AACCCTTATGGATTGCCAATGTTAGCTCCTGTAGCGCAACAACAAGGGAAAACCTTAGCGAAGAATATTTTAGCGATTTTAAAAGGTAAAGAAAAGGAACCTTTTGAATATTTAGATAAAGGCTGTATGGCTACCATAGGTAGAAATAGAGCAGTGGTCGATTTACCTAAATTCAAGTTTCAAGGGGCTTTTGCCTGGTATGTTTGGATGTTTTTACACATCTTTTCGTTAGTAGGATTTAGAAATAAATTAGTAGCTGTAATTGATTGGATGGCGAATTATTTCACTTACGATCGTCCATTAGGATTGATTATTAGAAAGTTTGATAAGAAATAGTTGACTAACATTTATGAAGATTTCTAAATAATACTGATTTTGATTTCAATTCTTTTTTAGGATGCAACTCTAATAAAAAAAGAACCATGTCCAACTAGAATATATGAATAATATGTATTCATTGCCAATTTATGGAAAATTCAAGGAACAGACTTATGAAAACGAATTGTAAAAAAACTACCCAAATATAGGGCAATTTTTGTATTCAGCTATTTCAACCAAATCTATCTTGATTTTTTAAATCCACACCGACGGTGGTTATTATCTATTACAATAACACATTAAAAGTTAAAAAGAGACTCTACTAAGTAAAGTACATCTTCCATGAAAAAAACTTAATTTCAAATTAAAGACACCCTTCAGGAGATAAAGCACTTAATATTCGCCAACCCCATTTATTTGTGAGAATTTCGATAGCTGGAAGTGCCCACTCACAGTATCGAATAGTAGGTCTAGTACTACTTCTTAAATTTAATTCTATATTCCTAGGAAGGCTTGCCAATTTAGACCACCCCACCAACGTATTTGATAAATTTTTAGGTGAAAGCCCTGTAGCAAAGATCATATCTCGGATGTCGGTAGTACTATTCAGTTCCCAATTCCCAAGATCTTGATTGAACATTCTAGCTCCCAAAAACATGCCACGCATGATTTTAACATTACTAACATTCCAGGCACTTACATTACCATTAAATACTCGCGCTCTAAGAAACATCTCAAACATGTTTTCAACATTTTCTACATTCCATTTGTTAAGACTTTGATTAAATTTTTGAGCATCTTCAAACATTGATCTCATAATGACAACATTGCCAACATTCCAATTAGAAATATCATTATTAAAATCACTAGTATCAGCAAACATAAATTCCATATTCTCAACCTTACTAACATCCCATTGATCGACCTTTCCATTGAAACTCGAACCAGTAAACATCCTATTCATATCTTTTACATTGCTTACATCCCACTGATCAATATTTCCATTAAAAAGTGAACCGCTGAACAGGTATTCCATATTCTCAACCTTACTAACATCCCAACCATTTAAGTCTACGTCTGTTATAGTGGTACCACTAAACATACCTTTTAAGCTCTTAATATTTGATAAATCGGGTGAATCAGTTGCATTGTAAGTCATGTTAATACATCCAGTAAAGGCATGTTCAAGATCATCCCATGTTGAATTTCCCCATTGTTCAATTGATATTAAGTTTGGTCTATGCCTTTCTATGACATTAGTGAATTCATTACTCATATTAAGGCTGTTGAATCTGCCTTTAATTTTAACTTGATATATCCCAGGGCTTTCATAAGAATGTCTTGGAAAACCTTCAAATTCTTCCGTTACAGTACCATCACCCCAATCTATCTGATAATGAATGTCTCGTTTTCTTCCTGCAAGAGGTATAACTAATGTATTATAGGTATCATAATTGGTGTCTTTTGCCTTCCATGAAGTTATAAAAGGGGTACTCGTGTCAATAACATTAATAATTACCTCATTTTCAACAGTATCAATCCCGTCAGACACTTGTACGTTGAGTACATATTTTTCTGTAATCCAAAAATCAAGTTTTTGATTTTCTTCTAGTTCTAACACACCAGTCTTATTATTAATCTTTAAGGGAGATTGGTGGAGGTTTGTAATTTTATAACTCAAAGGTTTATTTTCAGGATCTGTAGCTATGACGGTAGCTAATTTCTCGTTTTCTTTTGAGTTGTCTTTTATATTGAATGTTTGACTTTTAAATAATGGAGGTTTATTTGGCTCAGGTGTTGGAGGAGGTGTAGGAACGGAATTATCATCATTACTGCACGATAGAAATATCAAAAAAGTCGGAATAATAAGTAATAATCTTCTAAACATTTAGAGTGTGTTTTCGTTTGTTTACCATAACTAACTTATGGATTCAAGACAATATCCCATTCAACTATATATAAGCGAGGCGTACGTGTTGAAAGGCAAATATAGTTTAAATTAGATTGAAAAACTGCTCGAATCATCGGGCAGTTTTTGTAGTTGGATTTTAAAACCAATCTTTCAAATTACATGAAATTTAAAAGGAGAAAAACTTTTAAAACACTTGAAAATTTCAACTTTAAAGTAGAGCTTGATCCTTTAAACTTATTTAATAGAAACTAAATTCAAAATCATAAATGAAAATAGCTCGAATAATCGGGCTGTTTTTGTATTCAGTTATTTCAACCAAATTTTTTTTGATTTTTCAAATCCACATCAGCGGTGGTTTTCATCATATCCACGAATAGCAAGTTCATGAGGAACCAGCTTTTTCAGGGGGAGCTTATATTGAAGGATAAAACGTAATAACTCAGCATCAATAATTGAGAACATACCTAAGATATTTTCCTAATTCTGGAGCGGTTCTAAATCACAATAAATGGTATCAATGTGTTCATAGGTTATATGCTTGTAATCCTGTGATTGGATTTTCAGAAACTCTTTATTAATTTCTTTGGCAGTGACTTCTTCGCAAACGGCAAAGCCTTCTCCGTGTTCAATAACTCCAATAGATATTACATCTATAAAAATTGACTATAGTCTTTTTCTATCTTATTGTTAAGATCGCAGTAAAGTATAAATAGAGTGGCCTCTTAACTTTTTTTAGAAATAATGAAAGAAACTCATTAAGATTGATTATTAGAAAGTTTGATAAAGAGTCGTAGTTTAAATTTTTATTAATTTATGTTAGTTAATTATTAACGGAATATATAAATAGTCTTTTTAAAGTATCATTGTATACCCCAAGCAATAAATATTTTAAAAATAGAGTATGCTTACAAAAGCTTTTGGAAGTGCCGTATTTGGGGTAGATGCACAAACTATTACGGTCGAGGTTAATATAGATAAGGGAATTGGATATCATTTGGTAGGTTTACCAGATAATGCTATTAGAGAAAGTTCTTATCGAATTGCTGCGGCACTAAAGAATGTTGGTTATAAACTGCCTGGAAAGAAAATCACCATTAACATGGCACCTGCTGATCTTAGAAAAGAAGGTGCTGCATATGATCTCACATTAGCTTTAGGGATTTTAGCTTCAAGCTCACAAATTAAGACTACGAAGATTGACGAATATATCATTATGGGAGAGCTTTCTTTAGATGGAGGTTTACAGCCAATCAAAGGAGTTTTACCCATTGCCATACAAGCACGAAAAGAAGGCTTCAAGGGTTTTATTCTACCCAAACAAAATGCTAAAGAAGCAGCTATTGTAGATAAATTGGAAGTTTATGGTGTAGAAAATATTAGTGAAGTAATTGACTTTTTTGATAAAGAAACTCCTTTAGAAAGAACGATTGTAGATACTCGCGCTGAATTTGAGAAAACCTATCAAAATACAGAACTTGATTTTGCAGATGTAAAGGGGCAAGAAAATATAAAGCGATGTATGGAAATCGCAGCAGCAGGTGGGCACAATATTATTTTAGTTGGACCTCCTGGAAGTGGAAAGACCATGCTGGCTAAGCGAATATCAGGCATATTACCGCCACTTTCTTTACATGAAGCCTTGGAAACTACCAAAATTCATAGTGTTTCAGGGAGACTTAAAGAAGATATTGGTTTACTAACAGAAAGACCTTTTAGATCTGTTCATCACAGTGCTTCTGAGCCAGCAATAATAGGAGGAGGGAGTTACCCGCAACCAGGAGAAATATCTTTAGCACATAACGGGGTTCTTTTTTTAGATGAATTACCAGAGTTTAAACGTTCGGTTTTGGAAGTCATGCGTCAGCCTTTAGAAGATAGAGAAGTCACAATTTCAAGAGCTCGATTTACAGTAACGTATCCATCTAGTTGTATGCTGGTGGCTAGTATGAATCCTAGTCCTAGTGGTTATTTCAATGATCCCGATGCGCCGATGGCTACTTCTCAAGGAGAAATGAATCGGTATTTAAGCAAAATATCAGGGCCTCTTTTAGATCGTATTGATTTACATATCGAAGTAAACCCTGTTCCATTTGAAAAGTTGAGTGAAGAACGAAAAGGGGAGGCTAGTCAAATTATTAGAGAACGTGTTATTGCTGCAAGGTTAATACAAGCACAGCGTTATGAAGAAAACGATACGATTCATTATAATGCACAAATGGGAGTACGACAAATTAAGCAATACTGCCAATTACCGGAGAGTGCTAAAGCATTACTTAAAAACGCGATGGAGCGTTTGAATTTATCAGCGAGGGCTTATGATCGTATTCTAAAAGTGGCTAGAACCATTGCTGATTTAGAGGGTTTAGAGCGTATTCAGGATCATCATATTGGTGAAGCAATCCAATATCGTAGTTTGGATCGTGAGGGGTGGTTGGGATAATTGTTGATATAAATTTTATTTTATAACTACCTAGTAGAATTACCTTAGCATAGTTTGTTAATCATTTTTCTATTAAACCAAATTAAAACATTTTTTTTGGAATAAGTGTCTTTATAAAGTTGTTAAAAAGAGTAGAATGGAATAGGGTTCCGCTTACTTATTAAAATCATAAATTTTTACGCCATCAGCATTTTCACTGATATAATATTTGTTGAAATTTAAATAAAAATCGAGTTCACGGATATAATAGGATTTTACAATACGCATGGGATAATTATTTTTAGTAGATTCCTGAATTAGTAGATTTTTCATTAAGTCAAATTCACTCATTAGAACAGACAAAAACTCTACCTTATAATATGGTTTTCTTACATATTTACCAGAAGTCAATTCAATTATAGATTCTGTACCCTTAGATATATTTATCTGAACTATTCTATCATCTAAATTCCATTGTTGGTAATATTCCGAACTTGATATATCATATTCATATAAGTATGCTTCGTAGTCAATATCGAATTCTTTATGCTTTATTTCGTGAGTAACCTTACCATCTTCATCAGTATGAGCATAGACTACTTCTTGTAAACCTAATTCGGACTGATAATTTTTCATCCAATTAGTTTTACCATAAGTGATATACATTTCATGTAATGCCGAGTCTAGTTTAGATTTGTCAAATACCTTGGCACTAGACCAACAAGCTTTTAAGCTGTAAATAGAATCTGTTTCAAATTTAATTACAGAAGTATGTAATCCAAAAAAATGCGAAATACTATCTTTTTCAAGTGTTTCAAAATGATGCCTTTTCTTATTTAAAAACATTATTTTTTCTTTGTCGTAAAAAGAGGACTTAGCTTTTTTTGAATCATTATCTCCCTTAAAATCACTACGAGCAGAGTCTACAGATTTAGATATTAGTGTTTTGATATCTTCATTAAAAGTAAGCTTGACTAAATCAAATTCCGAGTTTTTTTCAAGTATTTTAGGCTGAGTAAATTTTTCTTCTTTGTTGTTACAAGAGAATATTATAAATAATAAAATACTACAAAAATATTTCATAAATGAATTTTTATTGATTCTTAAAGAGGAATACTTTTATCAACTTTTTATTATCTCTCATAAACTATTTCAAGTTACTATTAATTAAACATAGATATTATATTTAGTATTACTGTTAAAATATGTAGTACGTTAAAGTAGTTAAATACTACAATTTTTCCTTTAAATACTTTCCAGTAAACGAATCCGGATTTTTTGCAATCTCTTCAGGAGTACCAATTGCAACAACAGTTCCTCCTTTATTACCTCCTTCGGGCCCTAAGTCGATCACATAATCTGCACATTTGATAAGATCCATATTATGCTCGATAACGATTACCGAATGTCCCTTTTCAATTAATGCATTTAGCGAAACGATTAGTTTTTGTATATCATGAAAATGCAGACCTGTTGTAGGTTCATCAAATATGAACAATACTTTGTCTTTTGTTACACCTTTAACAAGGAAAGAGGCTAACTTAATCCGTTGCGCTTCACCACCTGAAAGTGTCGCAGAACTTTGACCTAATTGAACATAACCTAACCCAACATCTTGTAAAGGTTTTAGACGTTTTACAATTTTTTTCTGATCTCTATCTTCAAAGAAAGCAATGGCATCATCGACAGTCATTTTCAAAACATCATCGATATTTTTTTTATGAAACTGAATTTCTAAAACATCCTTCTTAAAACGCTTTCCTTTACATTGATCACATTCTAAATGCACATCTGCCATAAACTGCATTTCGATGGTCACTTCTCCTTCACCTTTACAAGTCTCACAACGTCCACCATCAACATTAAATGAGAAATGTTTAGTTTGAAAATTTCTTAGCTTAGAGAGTCTTTGAGTAGCAAATAAACTACGAATTTCGTCATAAGCTTTAATATAAGTAACAGGATTTGAGCGAGAAGAACGACCTATAGGATTTTGATCTATAAACTCAACAGATTTTAAGGTACTATAGCTTCCTTCAATACTAGTAAATTCACCAGCTTTTTCGTTGAAGACACCTAACTCACGGTTAAGAGCTGGATATACAATCTTTTTAACTAAGGTACTTTTACCACTTCCTGAAACTCCTGTAATGGCAGTCATCATTCCTAGTGGGATCGTTACATTAACATTTTTAAGATTATTCTCTCTAGCTCCGTTTATTTGAATATGTTGTGTCTTAACGGGTCTTCGTTTAGGGATTTCAATAGCTCGCTTGCCATTAAGATATTGCGCTGTGAGTGATTTTGATTTTAAAATTGCTGCCATGGTACCTTGTGCAACCAATTCACCTCCATATGAACCCGCTTCAGGACCTATATCAATAATCTGATCTGCAGCTTTCATAATATCTTCATCATGCTCGACAACAATAACAGTATTACCAAGGTCTCTTAAAGAAAGTAATACTTTAATTAATTTTTCATTGTCTTTAGAATGTAGACCAATACTAGGTTCATCTAAAATGTACATAGAACCGACTAAACTACTACCTAAAGAAGTGGCCAGATTGATACGTTGCGATTCACCACCAGATAAAGTATTTGATTTTCTATTTAAGGTTAAATATTCTAACCCGACAAGGCTTAAGAATTCTAAACGAGAATTTATTTCTTTCAATAAACGCTCTGCTATTTGCTGATCGTAGGGATTAAGTTTTAAGCTTTTAAAGAATGGAATAAGCTCACTAATAGGCGTATTTACTAATTCGGGTAGAGAAGTTTCATTAATTTTTACATAAGAAGCTTCCTTTCGTAGTCTTGTTCCTTTACAATTACTACACTTGGTTTTACCTCTATAACGAGATAACATTACGCGATTTTGAATTTTATAGGCTTTAGATTCTAAAAACTCAAAAAACTGTGTAATTCCTTCAAAAAAACTATTACCACTCCAAACTAAACTTTTTTGGTCTTCAGTAAGTTCGAAATAAGGCTTATGAATTGGAAAATCAAATTTGTAGGCATGTTTTACCAATTCATTTTTATAATATTGAGTACTTTCTCCATTCCAAGGAGTAATAGCACCTTCATAAATACTTTTAGAAGTATCAGGAATTACAAGTTCTTCATCGATACCTATTACATCTCCATACCCTTCACATTTAGGGCAAGCACCATAAGGATTATTAAAACTGAATAAATGTATGTTTGGTTCTAAGAATGACATTCCATCCAATTCAAATCTATTATTGAAAGATAACTGTTTATCTGTTTTAACTTCTTCTATGATACACTCTCCTTTACCTTCGTAAAAAGCTGTATTTATTGCATCAGCCAATCTGTTAAAGAAATCTTCATCATGTTTTAAAATTACACGATCGATAACTAATAAAGCTTCTTTTTTAGGGTCTAAAATAGTTTCATTGGTAAGACGAATAACTTTATCATCTTGTTTGATACGAACATAACCTTGTTGTAATAAAACTTGTACTTTTTTATTTAGATCTCTTCCTTCTTCTATGATGATAGGGGCTAGGAGTAGCAGTTTTGTCCCTTCTTCATATTTTTTAAATACCTCTACGACATCAGTTGTGGTATGTTTTTTTACTTCTTTACCAGAAATAGGTGAAATAGTATGACCAATACGAGCGTACAATAATTTTAAGTAGTCATAAATTTCTGTGGTAGTACCTACGGTAGATCTAGGGTTAGTAGAATTTACCTTTTGTTCAATGGCAATCGCCGGAGCAATACCTTTTATATATTCTACTTTTGGTTTATTAAGTCGACCTAAAAATTGCCTAGCATAAGAAGAAAGGCTTTCTACATATCTTCTTTGTCCTTCAGCATACAAGGTATCGAACGCTAAACTAGATTTTCCAGAACCTGATAAACCCGTAATAACCACTAATTTATTTCTAGGAATAACAACATCTATATCTTTAAGGTTGTTTAAACCTGCTCGTTTTATGATGATGTTTTTCTTAGCATCTATCTTACTTAAATCTATTTTTGTATGGGTTTTACTCATGATTTCAAAGATAGGGTAAGTGAGAAAAGGAATAAAAGTTAAAACGTCAGATAATTTAAAAAATTATGTCATTGTTGTTTTTTTTAAAAATAATTGTATTTTAGTATCAAATTAAAACCAAAGCCTATAGAATAATATTACTTAATCAACTACAAGTACTACATATAATATTAAGTAATTTATGGCTATTGGTAACTACACAGATTCCCGTTTAGTTTCTAGATATATTGACGGAGATGAGACTGCATTAAGTATTTTAATTAATCGACACAGCAGTCGTATATACAGTTTCATTTTTTCTAAAGTATATAATAGAGATTTAACAGAAGATATTTTTCAAGATACTTTTGTAAAAGTTATTCGTACTTTAAAAAGAGGAAAATATAACGAAGAAGGAAAATTTTTACCTTGGGTGATGCGTATCGCACACAATTTAGTTATTGATCATTTCAGAAAAGAAAATCGTATGCCTAAATACGAGGACAATAATGAGTTAAGTATATTTTCGATATTGTCTGACAATGCAATGAGTAAAGAGTCTTCTTTAATACAAGAACAAATCTATAGTGATGTTAGAATGTTGGTAGAGCAACTACCTGCTGATCAACATGAGGTCTTGACAATGCGTGTATACAAAGAAATGAGTTTCAAAGATATTTCGGAACAAACAGGAGTGAGCATTAATACAGCGTTAGGAAGAATGCGCTATGCATTAATCAATTTACGCAAGCTAGTTGATAAACATCAGCTACAATTAAGCACATTATAGAAATTTTATGTAATAAATCGGTTTTATTCTCGTTTAATAAAGTGAATCATAAACCGAAATGAATGGCAAAAGTTTACACTAAAGTTTCTCAGCCCAATCCAAAAGGGTTGAAGCCCAAGCAAGACACCATAGATTTCTTGTTAAATTACTCTAAATCATTAGATATAAAAAGAGTAGGAAACTATGAAATAGAGATTAATAAAAACTAGTAAAATTTATTTTTTACTAGTTTTTTTATAATACTCATTGATGACAGCTTTTCGTCCGATGGTTTTTGTAATAATATCATTATCTAAATTCCATCCACGAGCAGGGGAATACTCACGACCATACCATATAATTTGAAGATGAAGGTCATTCCACAATTCTTCAGGGAATAGTCTTTTAGCGTCTTTTTCTGTTTGCACCACATTTTTACCATTTGTAAACCCCCAACGGTACATTAAACGATGAATATGAGTATCTACAGGAAATGCAGGAATACCAAAAGCTTGAGAAATCACGACACTAGCGGTTTTGTGACCTACTGCGGGTAAAGATTCTAAAGCTTCCATACCTACAGGTACTTTCCCGTTATATTTATCAATCAAAATTTGAGAAAGGCCATGAATCCCTTTTGATTTCATAGGTGATAATCCTACAGGACGAATAATCTCTTTAATTTCTTCAACTGTAAGTTTTACCATATCGTAAGGATTATTAGCTTTTTCAAATAATAATGGAGTAATTTGATTTACTCTGACATCAGTACTTTGAGCGCTTAACAATACAGCAATCAATAGGGTATAAGGATCTGTATGATCTAAAGGGATGGGGATTTCAGGATATAACTCTTGAAGTGTGCGTATAGTAAATGCTACTTTTTCTTGTTTTGTCATAATCATCTGCTCAGAATATAAAAATAAGAAGTAAAAATTACTAAGTAGATTGATATTAAAATATTGTCAAATAAAATGTATTAGGTTAGTTGGTATATTATTAATCTTATTTATCAATCGTCCTTTTAGCTCTTTTTATAATCCTTGTTGTTATTTTTGTGGTCGATTTCTTAGACCATAAGTCACAATATTCTATAACAAAATCAGGTCTAGTTTTACTAGCATCATTCAACCAATTTGAAACACTATCCTGAACGTATTTAGATTCATCATTCATGAGCGTATCCAATAAAGGAATTGCTATTTCAGGATTATGCTTTAGGACTTCAATATGTTTGCACCACACACCACGAGGACGAATTACTTCACTTGCAAAACGACGTTTATTTTCGTCTTCATGTTTCGCTAAATTTATCAATTTTGGTAGTACTTCGTCTAAATTTTCTTCAATTTCAGGTCTTAAAGCCATCCAAATTACTTCTCGAACACCAAAATGATGATCTGCTATTAAAGTATCTGCAATTTTTATTTTTTCAAAAATAGTTAAGGATTCACAAGAGGATAGTACATAACAAGCATAAGAACGAATAGTGTCTGCTGGGTGTTTATACAAACTTTCGAACATAGGTCGACAGGTATCATTTGAAATACAGTAATCTTTTAAAGACTCACCTATACACTTTATAAAATTCATTGTTGAAGGCTTTTTTAAAGTATATAATTTATCAACAAGAATTTCTGTCATGTTATCTAAACCAAGTAAGGGGAATTGGTGTCGAATTAATTTGACATGATTTACAATTAACCATTCTGTAAGGTTCGCTGTTTCAATTTCACCTTTATTTAATAGCATCAATATATCCTGGGAGATTTCAGATGCCTTTCTAGCTCCCTTACGAGGAGCTTTAACGTTAGTTATAGTCATTTTCATAGTTAATGTTGTTAATTAAATTTAAGAATAAACATCTGAAAAACAAATATTTAAATTATGTTTTTTTAACAATTTAATAACCTCAAAAACAACACAAACATGAAATAATTATGAAACATATATAGTGTCTTAATCAGACTATAACCACATCTATTAAAATTGTATTTTTAAAAAAAATAATTGATGAAACCTTTTTTAATACTGTCTACAATACTTATAACTTTATCTATTAATGCTCAATTAAATTTTCCATTTACATTACCGAAGGAAAAACCAAAACAAAAATTAAGTGCAGCTATTGAAAGAAACTATACACAATACGAAGCGCCTAGACCAGAAAATAACGAATTGTTTTCAAAATTTAAATACACTAAGCTAAAAGGTTTTGATTATAATAATGATGATGGAACCATCTCAAGAAGAGATCCCTCAAAAGTAATTTTTGAAAACGGTAAGTATTATGTGTGGTATACAAAACGGAATACTATATCTCCACCTAAAGGAGCTAAAAGAAGTACCGATGAGATCCCATCTAGTGATTGGGATTTGGCTGAAATTTGGTATGCAACCAGTGATGATGGTTTTACTTGGAAAGAAATAGGTGTTGCAATCACGCGTCCTAAGAAGCCGAATGTAGGTTGGCGTTCAGTTTCGACTGCTGACATATTGAAATGGAAAGGTAAATTTTATTTATACTACCAAGGATTTATGGAAGCTAGTGGTAAAAGAGGAGATGATTGTCCCGTTACTGTATCTTATGCCGATTCACCTGATGGTCCATGGATTCCAACCCATAAAATAGTGATACCAAACGGTAATAAAAACGCATGGGATCAGTATTCTATTCATGATCCTTACCCATTAGTGTATAATGGAAAAATTTATTTGTATTATAAATCTGATTTTGATGGAACACCTAATTTAGTTAGAATGCAAGGGTTGGCAATATCAGAGAATCCTTTAGGCCCATTTGAAAAGCACCCTTTAAACCCAGTCTTAAATTCTGGTCATGAAACTACATTGTTTCCTTTTAGATCAGGTATAGCTGCCTTAATTATTAAAGATGGTAATGAGCATAACACGATTCAGTACGCTAAAGATGGTGTTAACTTTGAAATAAAAGCTATGACTTCTTTTATGCCTGCTGCTGCAGGTCCTTTTATACCTGATGCTTTTAATAGTAATGGTAATGGAAGGGGAATAACCTGGGGTATATCACATTTTATTAATGTAACAACCTGGGATAAAAATCATTCAGCACTTGTTAGGTTTGATTGTGATTTAAGTTTAGATCTTAACGATCCTAAAATGAAAAAAACGGGACTTTATCTTAAGCCGGAAGTATATTACAGTCAAGGACTATCTTCTGAACAACGAAAGAGAATTGAAAAAGAAAATAATAGACTTAAAAACCAATAAAGATTCTTTTATTACCATATATCTTTTCAAAAAGATAAGAACTTGCATAATAGATTAGAAGAGAACTAGGAATTATTACCAGTGTCCACCCTATTATTGATTTTAAAAAAAGCACACCTAATAATCGTAATTTCATAAGAATATTATGATCAAAAATATAAGAGATTTCTTCTAGTGTAATAGTACTTTGTTCAAGTCCTAAAATGTTTTCAGAAATTTGTATAAATGGAATAAATAGCAAAAAACGTAATGGTTCCATGCTGTAACTAATGACTAGAGTTAAAGGTAAATTTAATTTTAGATTTACTGCTAAGATATTTAATATCAACGTATTTAATCCATATATAGGGAGAGTCGTGAATAGTAAGCATAATGAAATACTTAAAGCTAAACTATTTGGGTTGACACCTAACTTTATTATTTTTTGAAAATATGTTTTTATAGATTTTAACATAGGATATAAGTCTACAAAAAAAGATAATCCCTACATCATATTTCAAATTTTATCATCAAAAATAGATTATTAACTCTTATATGTGATAGTTTATATATTTGTATTCAATATAATTAATCATCTCGGGAAAGACTTTCTAATAAAATCTTATACATAAAAGTTAATCCTAGATCCTATTTGTTTTTTAAAACTGAAGGATAAAAAGAAAAAAGCCATTAGTCATTGACTAATGGCAATTATGTTAACCATATAACCTCGGGTAATTAGATTGATATGCTAACAGTTTTTTTAGTTAAACTTATTAAGGGATAAAAAGGGTAAATAACTAAGTATCTGCAAAAATGTTGATAAAAAACATGTTTTGTAGTTAAAAAGCTTTATGCAATATAAATAAAATACTAAAACAATCCATTGTCTTTCAGAATTATCTGATAAAATATGTTTTAAGTGTAGTTTAACTTCAAATATATACTTTTTAGAGACTACTTAAGTAATTGATTAATTCCTTAATAGCTAATCCTCTATGACTAATCTTATTTTTTTCTTCCAATTCCATCTCAGCAAATGTTACTTCATATCCCTCGGGTTGAAAAATTGGATCATACCCAAAACCATTTTCGCCTTTACATTCTGATATTATATCACCATTACATATTCCTTTACATATAGTAGGCTCAGTGCTTAGCCCTGCTATAGCAACAACAGTCTTGAAGTGAGCTGATCTGTCGCTTTTATTATTTAACTCATTTAAAAGTTTGTCAATATTATTTTTATCATTTTTTTCTGGTCCAGAATACCTAGCAGAGTAGACACCAGGTTCACCATTTAAACTACTTACTTTTAAACCTGTATCGTCTGCAAAGCAAGGAACATTATAATTATCTAGAACATAATTAGCTTTTTGTAGGGCATTTCCTTCAATAGTATCAGAAGTCTCAGGGATTTCTTCAAAACAATTAATATCTTCTAAACTTAATATTTGGATAGAAGAAGGTAACATTCTCTGTACTTCTTTTATTTTGTTTTTGTTTGATGTGGCAAATACTATTTTCATGATCTTTTATTGAAATGGCCAAAGATTATGTTATTCCAAGGCTTATCTAAAAATTAAAATTATGCTTCATATTAACTATCCGTTGGTTTTTTTCATAGATAGTTTAATCTACACAAATATAGTTTTAACATCTAACATTATTATATAAAAGCCTATTTGGCTAGAGGAATATAGTGGATGGATTTATTTTATGAATAAAAACTGTTATCTATAAATTTTGAATTTACAGATACTCTCTTGTAAAAGGGAATTGAGGAGTTGTATTTAAAAAAATCACTTAGAAGTATATTTCTTAAATGTACCATCCTTATAAAAAATAGTGATAAAGTCTACTTCAGCGTCCATTATTAAATTTGGTGTCTCTACAGGAAGTGATGCTGATTTACGAACTGTGTTTTCCGTATTTTCAAAGAGGTTAGGAGTAGTGTCTAAGATTTCATTATTTGGGCTATCATCGGACTTCGTTTCAAATAAACGATTCTCAGTATTCTTATCGATATTACCAAGTTTACCTTTTCCATATACCAACCAGTCAAAAGTAATTTCAGGATAATATTCTAAAACATGCATTACGAAATCCAAACTAGGTTTATTTCTACCAGAGACTATATGCGATACAGATGACCTCCCGATTCCTATCTTTTCAGAAAAACCAGCGGCATTAATTCCATAGTAATTAAAAATTTCTTGTAATCGAATTGTAAACTCTTCCGTGTTTATCATTGTAAACAATTGTAAATTTCAGAACAATATTATAATGTTTACAATATACAACAAAATACAACTCAACTTAAAAATAAGTATTTCACAGAAAGTGATATATAAACTATAAGTTTAAGTATTTAGTCTTAAGATATTGATTTTAATATATAAATACACTATTATAGTTAGTATTTATATATTGATTTTTAAGATTAAATGACTATAGAATAGTAGATGAGTTAATACTTAGGTGATATACATTTGTAACTCTCAATTCAATTTCTATCGTTTACGTATGTAAAATATTATACACTACATATGTAAACTGTATTTAAGCCATTTTAGCTTAATTTTGTTTAGAACAATGGATAATTATATGCTTCAAAACATACTAGAAAACTATATTGATTATAGAGAAAAGAGTTTATCAGGTAGATATATAAACTACCATAATATTAGCCCACTAATTAATCAGCTAAAAAAGTATTCTGAAGTTTCAGACATAGGACTTTCAGCAAATAAAGTACCTATTAACCTAATTAAAATAGGTAAAGGGGTAACTAAAGTACTCATGTGGTCACAAATGCACGGTAATGAAAGTACTACAACTCGTGCAGTATTTGATCTTTTAAATTTCTTGATACATTCAGAACAGTCTAAAATGATTTTAGAAAATTGTTCTTTATATGTTATACCTATGCTAAATCCTGACGGTTCACAATTGTATACAAGAGTTAATTTCAATAAAGTAGATTTAAATCGTGATGCACAGTTACTAGAACAAGAAGAATCAAAAATATTTAAAAGTATTGTAGATAAAATAAAGCCCGACATAGGTTTTAATCTTCATGGACAACGAACTATATTCAGTGCTGGGCTAACCAATAAAAGTGCTATAGTGTCTTTTTTATCTCCAGCTAGTGACTCAGAACGAAGTATTACTAGTACTCGAAAAGTAGGAATGCGTATTATTGCTGAGATGAATTCTGCTTTACAACAAGTTATACCTAATTGTGTGGGGAGGTATGATGATGGTTTTAATATCAATTGTACAGGAGATACTATGGAAGATAGAGGAGTGGCTACAATTCTTTTCGAGGCAGGTCACCACCCAAAAGACTATGACAGAGAAATTACTAGAAAATGGATTTATTTATCCTTAGTTACGGCTCTTGATTTTATTTCAAAATCACCTATGGAGAAGAGTGGTTATGATAAGTATTTTGATATCCCTGAAAACGGGAAATGTTTCAAGGACATTATTATTAGAAATTTAATGTTAAATAATTCTAAAGTAGACGTTTCAATTCAGTATCAAGAAAAGTTAATTGATGGACAATTACGTTTCATTCCTTTCATATCTGAAATTAGTCCTCAAATAACTGATTTTGGGCATCTTGAATTTAATAGTAATGACATAACTGTATGTTTATCTAAGGAAATAACTAATTTGCAAATCGACGATAAAATAGACTTTTTGATCGTTGGAGATGAAAAATTCTCAGAATTTCCTATCATAAACTAAATTTTAACCTTTCAAATGTCTAAAATTCTGCTATTTTTGCATTTCGTATTCTAAACCCAAAATTATGGCAAAGTTTAAATTAGACGAAGTAGATCATCAAATCTTAGATATGTTGATTGAAAATACTCGTACACCATTTACTGACATCGCAAAGAAATTATTGATTTCTGCTGGTACAGTGCATGTTAGAGTGAAGAAGATGGAAGAAGCAGGAATTATCCAGGGATCGTCATTAAGTTTAAATTATACTAAGCTAGGATATTCATTTATTGCCTATGTAGGAATTTTTCTGCAAAATACATCTCAAACCAAATTTGTATTAGAGCGTATAAATGAGATCCCTTATGTAACCGTAGCGCATGTTACTACAGGTAAATTCAATATTTTCTGTAAGATCAGAGCACAGGATACCAATCATGCTAAGGATATTATCTTTATGTTAGATGATATCGAAGGAGTGTACAGAACAGAAACAATGATTTCTTTAGAAGAAAGTATCAATGATAAAAAGAGATTGATGCATTCTATTTTTAATGAAATGGATTAATTAGAACGTAATTATACCTTATAAATGAGTAGAAAGCCAAAAATAGAGCGTTTTAATCAAGACGTACTATCAAAATACCAAATCTACAATAGTATTTTCATGACCTTACCATTCGATAAGGTTACAAATACTGGAGTATTACTTCCTTTATTCAAAGAAGTATGTGATAAGGGGTTTGCCAGTAAAAAAACACCTACACAGATCGTAGAAAATTTCTTCAACGAGTATCAACAAAACTTGTCTGGGGAAGATAAGAATACGCTATTATTCCGTTTCATCCAATATATCGAGCGTCAAGTAGTGTTATTTGATGCTATCGAAGATGCTGCCTTTACTAAGGTGAATAATATGGATGGGCGTGGTACATTGAGAAGTATTAAGGAGGAAGCGACTGAAAAAGGAAAGATCGATCAAATGCGCGAGTTTTTGACAGACTTTAAAATTCGTCCAACTTTAACTGCTCACCCTACACAATTTTACCCAGGTACTGTTTTAGGAATTATCAGAGATTTAGATAAGGCTATCCGTAAAGATGACTTACTAACGATAAAGAAGTTATTAGCACAATTAGGTAAAACAGCTTTCTTTAAAAAAGAAAAGCCAACTCCTTATGATGAAGCTGTAAGTTTGATCTGGTATTTAGAAAATGTATTCTACAATGCAGTAAGTAATATTTATGACTACATTAAGGATAATGTTTTCAATGGTAAGGATGAGTTTAAAAACGATATCGTTAATCTAGGTTTCTGGCCAGGAGGAGATAGAGATGGTAACCCATTTGTAACTACAGATATCACAATAAAAGTAGCAGAGAAATTGAAAACTTCAATTTTATCTAATTACTATAAAGATATTAGAAAGCTAAAGCGTCGAATTACTTTTGCTGACTTACCAGACAAGATTAATAATCTTGAGCTTAAGCTTTATCAAAATATTTATTATCCTGCTAAAGAGTCGGATTTTACACTTTCTTTCTTTAAAAATGAATTAGAGTCTATTCGTATTTCTTTAATTGATGAACATAATTCATTATACTTAAATGAATTAGAAGGGTTAATCAATAAGGTAAACTTATTTGGTTTCCACTTTGGAACATTAGATATCCGTCAAGATTCTCGTGTGCATCATAAAGTATTTATGGAAATTGTTAAAGATGCAGGTAGTTCTTTATTTCCATCGAATTATGATGAACTAAGTGTTGAAGAACAGTGTAACATATTATCAGGTATTAAAGCAGCTGTAGACCCTGAGACAATCAGTGATGATATGGCTAAAAAAACACTTGGATCTATCTACGCCATGAAGAAGATTCAAGCAGAAAATGGAGAGGCTGGGGCTAATCGTTACATTATTAGTAACAACCAGACTACTTTAAATGTTCTGGAGGCTTTTGCTATGATTCGTATGTGTGATTGGGCACAACCTACAGTAGACGTTATCCCTTTATTTGAAACTATTCCTGATTTGGAAGTAGCTGATCAAGTAATGGAGGAATTATATACAAACCCTGAATACATGGCACATTTAAAGCGTCGTGGTATGAAGCAAACAATCATGCTTGGTTTCTCTGATGGAACTAAGGATGGAGGTTATTTAATGGCTAACTGGGGTATTTATAAAGCTAAAGAAGCTATTACTGCGATGTCACGTAAATATGACATTAAAGTTGTATTCTTTGACGGACGTGGTGGACCACCCGCTCGTGGAGGAGGAAAAACTTCACAGTTCTATGCATCTTTAGGTCCAACAGTAGAGGATGCAGAAATTCAAATGACGGTACAAGGACAAACAATTAGTTCTAATTTTGGTACGGTAGATTCTTGTCAGTACAACCTAGAGCAATTATTAGGTGCGGGTATTACTAATGAGTTATTTGAAAATTCTCAAACTGTATTAACAGAAGAGAATGTAAAAGTAATGCAAGAGTTAGCAGATATCAGCTATAAGACTTATGTTGATTTTAAAGGGCATGATAAATTCTTACCTTATTTAGAGCGTATGAGTACTTTGAAGTACTATGCGAAAACAAATATTGGTAGTCGCCCTTCTAAACGTGGTTCTGGTTCTGAGTTGAAATTTAGTGACCTACGTGCTATTCCTTTCGTAGGAAGCTGGAGTCAATTAAAACAAAATGTACCTGGTTTCTATGGAGTAGGGACAGCTATAAAAGCTTTCGAAGACCGAGGTGATTTTGATAAAGTGGTTGAATTGTATAATGAATCTAAGTTCTTTAAGGCATTATTAGAGAACAGTATGATGAGTTTAACTAAATCGTTCTTCGATTTAACAGCTTATATGCAAGATGATCCTGAATTTGGTGCTTTCTGGGATATTATTCATGATGAATATAAGTTGACAAGACGCCTTTTATTAAAGGTTTCTGGTCAAGAAGAACTTATGGAGAATGAATTGGCAGGAAAGGCTTCTATACAAATCCGTGAAGATATCGTATTACCATTATTAACGATACAACAGTATGCATTGAAGAAAATTCAAGACATGCAGCGTGAAGGTAAGATCGATAAGGATACTTATGAGATTTATGAAAAAATGGTGACTAGATCATTGTTTGGAAATATCAATGCAAGTAGAAATTCTGCTTAATTGAAGATATACATAAGAGTATTTTTAAAGAGACTGTCTGTAAAGGCAGTCTCTTTTTTGTAAATGTTATAGATTGTTTTGTAAAAAGAAACAACTGCTTCGATCCAAGTATACGAGGTAAACCTCTGGGAATAAGCCCTACCATTGGGGTTAAAATATTCCAAGTTTATCACAATGTAACACCATAAAATAAGGCTGTCTAAATATTTAGACAGCCTCTCTTTGTAGTTATACAAAATTATTAAAGGGGGGATTATAATTTATAATAACTATTTACAGTTATTTTTTGAAGTACGGAGTGTCACTGACTAACTTCCAATTATTACTACCATCTTGTATTAGAATAACTAAAGAAATCATTGTAGCTTTTTTGGATACATGTGTCACTTTAGCACTAGCTGAATTACCATTGATTACGATATTTTCTATGGTTGTAGTACGGCTATAACCGCCCCATTCTTTAGTTTTTATTTTCTTTAAATATCCTGATTTAGGTAGAATACCTACTTTTTTACTTCCGAACATACGATTCATGATAATTCTAAAATTATCATCTAATAGTGTGTCTATTTTTTCAATATTGCTGTCATCTCCAGCTTTTGAAAATTCATGAATTACAGCTTCTACTGATGCAGTGTCATCATTTTGAGCAAGGCAGCTTGTAGTAATAGATAGTAAGCCCATTAGCAACGAAATTAATTTGATTTTTCTCATAAGATTTGAATTATTGATTTAACATTATTTTAATGATACATCAACTATTGATATATCAATTTATTTTAAAAAAAATCAAGACATATTTTCCCTGATTTTGGCTAGTACATTACTAAGAGTATTTAAATCTTTTTCAGAAATTCCTTTAATACTCAATTCTCTATGTTGCTTTATAATTTTCATATTTTCATCTACAAATAAAACACCCTTTTTGGTTAAATTAACGTAGTATGCTCGTGCATTATTAGGTACAGCACTACGCTGAATAAACCCTTTTTTTTCTAAAATGACCATAGTTCTAGTAATAGAAGCTGGATCACGATATGATTTACTTGCTAGCTCTTTTTGTGTCGAATTTTCATTTTCAGATATTATTTTTAAAACGATCCATTGCTCGATAGTAATACCTAGTCCAAGTCGGGTAAGTTCACCTTGCGAGTAATGCTTTGCTACTTTTGTAGTAAGATCAATCTGATACAAAATAACATCTTCTATTCTCTTCATATTCTTATTTTCAATCCAAATATATAAAATTAGTTGATATATCAACTAATAAGAGTAATCTTTTACGATTTCTTAAGTTTAAGAATGCTTATCACTTTAAATATTCATTAAATAAAATAGGGGTTATTTTATGTCCCCCTTCATGATGCATTTCTTTAATGTAAGGGAAAAGTCGTTTTAAGTGTTCTGTTTGTTGTTCTACTAATTCTGAGGGAATTAAAGGGTCATTTTGTCCAGTGGTTAGAAATACTTTTGTTTCTCGTAAATGTTGAATTTGATCTATATTAATTTCTGAAGGGAACTTACCTGAAATCATGATGAAACGGTTACAAATTTGATTACGTTGTGCCAACCAACGAGCAGCAATACTAACTCCTTGAGAAAACCCCAATACAATTAGTTCGCATGTTTTAGGAATTTTTTCCTCGACTATGACTGCATCTATATAGTTCAATACATTTTCTGTTTCTACTTTAGTGTTTTCTTTGGTAAGCCAACACGCTCCAACTTTAGTATAGGATTTGTCGGCGTAGAACTTAGAAGGGGCTTGAGGACAAACAATATAATTTTCTTTAGGGTTTAGTGATTTAAAATGCTGAATAAAATAGCGGCTTAAATAACCTAATCCATGAAAAACTAACCAGACATATTTTGTTTCTGATGATAGTTCATTTAAAGTGTTGTAAGTATTAGAATGTTGATATGATACTTGCTTTTCCATTAGGAATATCTAAAGTTTAGTTTTTAAAGTTCAATGTTTTTATTGAATTCACGAAATTTGTTTTTCACAGTAGTAAAAGCTCTTTACTCTTAATTTCGAATATCTATTTAAAAAGAAATATATTAGCCAAACCGCTATTAATAAGAAGTTGAAAGCCTGAAATTATGACTGAAGAAGAAAAAAAATTTAAGCTTGAAATGTGTAATGACGTTTGTAAGAACACATTAATGGAAACCTTAGATATTGTTTATACAGATATTGGTGATGATTTTGTCGTTGCTCAAATGCCTGTAACGCCTAAAGTTCATCAGCCAGAAGGAGTAATGCATGGGGGAGCGATGGTGGCTTTGGCAGAATCTGTAGGTAGTTTAGCAGCTTATGTATTTGTAGATTATAATAAATTTAAGATAAGAGGTATTGAAATTAGCGCTAATCATGTAAAAGGAGTGAGAAGTGGTATGGTAACTGCTAGGGCAGAAGCTATTCATTTGGGAAGAACCACTCAATTATGGCAAATCATGATTAAAAATGATGCAGATCAATTGATTTCTGCAGTGAAATTGACAACAATAGCCTTACCAAGATAAATACATTTAGCATTGAATACCTTTTTTTCGAAGTTACATCGACATAAACAACAACAACTCCCTTTCGTGTTGTTTTTAAATCCAGGAGATGAAACGGTAAAAGCTTACTTACAAAATGATAACACACTTAATCTAAATAGTAACTTTAATAAGTCAGGATTTGTATTTGCTCCTTTTGATATAGATACTAAAGAGTCCGTTTGGTTTTATGATGATGAATGTCAAATATTAGAAACCGACACTTCAGAATTTGAATTTATAAGTAATCGTCCCGTTTTTAGAGAGAATGAGCTTTATCAGCAGTTATTTCATCAAAAAAATGTCTCTAAGGCTATTCAAGAAATAGAAAATGGAGATTTATATAAAGTTATTATTTCAAGGAAAGAGATACAGCAATTAGGTCATATAGATATATTTCAAGTATTTCAAAATATTTGTCTTACATACCCTAAAACTTTTTGTTATTGTTGGTTTCATCCTAAAATAGGATTGTGGATGGGGGCCTCACCAGAGACATTAATACATATTACAGAAGGTTCTTTTGAAACAATGGCGTTAGCAGGTACTCAACAATATGAAGGAACTTCAGATGTATCATGGGGGAAAAAAGAAAAGGAAGAACAACAATTTGTTGTAGATGCTATTAGAAAAGCTTTAGTTAATAACGATTGTGTCGATAGCATTAAGATTGAAGATACGATAACTCAAAAAGCAGGTAACTTATTACATCTTAAAACACCTATTAAAGCAAAAATTAAAAGCGAAACATTACTTAAACCATTAATTCAAGTTTTGCATCCAACCCCTGCAGTATGTGGGCTTCCATATAATGTGTCTAAAAAATTCATTTCGAATAATGAAGGGTACGATCGTTTGTATTATACAGGGTTTTTGGGAGAAGTTAAAAGTATTGAAGAAGTCAATCTTTTTGTAAATCTTCGTTGTATGGAAGTGTTTGAAAATATTTCTAAAGTGGCAATTTATGTTGGTGGTGGTATTACTGAAGCCTCAAATGCAGAGGCAGAATGGTGTGAAACTGTAAATAAATCACAAGTAATGAAGCGCATTTTATAAAGTTTCTTTAAATAAGATACAATACATTTGTAGCTATAGTATCTTATGATTAATGAGTATAGACATTTTACAATCCGATATTCCAATAGTGAGACAGGTCGTAAATACCTGTTATTCTTATCAAATTAAACATATTGTTATTTCTCCAGGCTCTAGGAATGCCCCTTTGGCTATAAGTTTCAGTAACAACCCTTATTTTAAGTGTTACAGTATAGTTGATGAACGTTGTGCGGGCTTTTTTGCAATGGGAATTGCTCAACAACTAAATGAACCTGTTGCTTTGGTGTGTACATCGGGTAGTGCGCTGCTAAATTATTATCCAGCGATTTCAGAAGCGTATTATAGTCAGATTCCGCTAGTGGTATTAAGTGCAGATAGGCCTAAAGAATTTATTGATATAGGAGATGGGCAAACGATTAGGCAATCCAATATTTATCAAAATCATGTTATAGGTCAAGTGGACTTATCTAATGCTTTAGAGTATAATTTAAAACTAAAACAAGGGAATCAAAACTCGCTTGATAATATAATTGATTTGTGTATTAATACTAAATTGCCTTGTCATATAAATACACCTGTTTACGAACCTTTGTATGGAACTCTTAAAGCATCACATGAGGTCAACTTTAATAGGCTTTTCCCTGAAGAAAAGAAATCTTTTTCTATAGAAAATGATGCTTTAGACGTTTGGAGAAGCGCAAAGAAAATCCTGGTTTTAGTTGGTGTTTTATCACCTAATACAATAGCACAAAAGCAACTTGATATTCTATTAAATAACCCAGCAGTAGTTGTAATGACGGAAACGACTTCCAATCTCCATCATCCTAAAATTATTAATGGTATAGATAAGTTAATAGCAGCTTTTGACGATAACGAAAAGAAATTATTTCAACCAGAAATATTATTGACTTTTGGAGGTATGGTTGTTTCTAAAAAGATTAAAACCTTATTAAGAGAATACCAGCCTAGAATTCATTGGCATATTGATGAACAAAGGGCTTATGATACCTATTTTTGTTTAACAAGGCATTTTAAGTTGCCCATTAATGATTTTATAGAGCAATTACCACTAGAGTATAATTCAAGTGTAGATTATCAGAATTACTGGTTGGGTGAGTTTAATTCAAGAAAAATAGGGCATGCTAATTACTTTGATAATATTCCATATTGTGATTTAAAAGTATATGGGGAAATTTTTAAGCGTTTAGAATCGAATATTTGCTTGCAGTTAAGTAATAGTTCTACAATACGCTATTCTCAGCTTTTTGATGTCTCTAGCAAATTAGAGGTGTTTTGTAATCGAGGTACAAGTGGTATAGATGGAAGTACGAGTACTGCAATCGGTGCCGCATTAATTCAAGATAAACCTACTGTATTAATAACGGGTGATTTAAGTTTTCTGTATGATAGTAATGCTTTATGGAATAACTATACACCTAATGATTTTAAAATAATTATTGTCAATAATAATGGGGGTGGAATATTTAGAATTCTTCCAGGGGATAAATCGGCTTCGTATTTTGAAGAATTCTTGGAAACAAAACATCAATATACGGCAGAACATTTAGCTAAAATGTATCAATATGATTACATAAGTGCTACCGAAAGTAATTTAAACGATTCTATTGAGTCTTTTATCGGAAATAAGGGAAAAACTATTTTAGAAATATTTACTCCAAATGATATAAATGATATCATTCTGTTAGAATACTTCGGTAAAATCAAAGAATACCATTGATTTTTAATGGTTTTTTTCATTTGTTTACAAGAAGTACTATATTTGGTAAAACAACACAAATAAAAAAAACATGAGTAAAAGAGACGAATTAATTGCTAAGTACGCTGAGGATATTAAGTCCAAATTAAGTCAAACTCCTGACATGGATTTGTTAACTAAGGTTACTATTGGGTGTGGACCTTCTATTTACGGTAAAGATGCATCAACAGTTTCAGGATCAAGTGAAACAGAATTAGCAACAGTTAAGAATAATTTCTTAATTAAAAAATTAGGTTTAGCTGATGGGCCTGCTTTGGATGAAGGTATTGCTAAAGTAATGGAAGCTTATGGTAAATCTAATAGAAATAAATACAGAGCTGTAGTCTATTATTTATTAACTAAACACTTCGGAAAAGAAGCTATTTACGGTTAATAAATTCTAAAATAGAATACTTAAATCCCGCTGTGGCGGGATTTTTGTTTTTAGCATACTCAATATATGAATAGTATATTTGTACAAAATTAGTTTTATGTTAGAA
The DNA here is from genome assembly GCA_947493035.1 of uncultured Aquimarina sp. GTDB lineage: Bacteria > Bacteroidota > Bacteroidia > Flavobacteriales > Flavobacteriaceae > Aquimarina. Next base: position 142,005 of record CANLOW010000002.1, on the reverse strand, counting down.
ATAGGGAAGTATCACACATTGGAGATCGATAGAGATCGTGATCCAGGGTTGTTTTTGAAGAATGAAAAAGGAGATGAAGTTTTACTGCCTAACAAATATGTACCTAAGGATTTTGAAATAGGTGATAAGTTAGAAGTATTTATCTATTTAGATCATCAAGAGCGTCCAGTAGCAACAAATATTCGCCCTTTTGTTACAGCTAATGCTTTCGCTTTTTTAAAATGTGCTGCGACATCAGAAGTAGGAGCTTTTTTAGATTGGGGATTAGAAAAACATCTATTTGTTCCTTTTAAAGAGCAAGTCAATAAAATGCGTAAAGGTCTTAGTTATTTGGTGTACGTATACATCGATGATAAAACAGGAAGGCTAGTGGCTTCTTCTAAGACAAATAAGTTTTTAAATAATAATATTGTTTTATTAGAACCTTATCAAGAAGTAGAAGTTATAATGTCTCACCCTTCTGATAAAGGATGGAATGTAATTATCGATCAAAAACACTTGGGACTTGTTTATTTTGATGACATCTTTCAAGATGTACATGTAGGAGATCGTATGCAAGCTTGGGTTAAGAAAGTACGTCATGATAATAAAATTGATATCACTTTGCAAAAGCATGGTTTTAGAGGTATTGAACCAAACGCGGCTATGATCTTAAGAACATTAGAGGCAGAAGGAGGTTTTTTACCACTTCATGATAAATCTTCACCTGAAGAAATTAAAGATAGATTACAGTTAAGTAAAAAGAACTTTAAAAAAGCTGTGGGGACGCTTTATAAGCAACGAAAAATTACTATCGAGAATGATGGAATAAGCTTAAAAGAGTAAATAACCATTTTAACAACAATTATTACAAGACATGTTAACACGATTTAATGAATTATCACCCAGTTCTAAAATATGGATTTATCAAGCGAGTCGTTCATTTTCAACGGATGAGCTTGTAGATATCACAAGAAAACTTGATGATTTCATCTCTCAATGGGCTGCGCACGGAGCATCATTAAAAGCTGGTTATGAAATAAAATACAATAGATTTATAATATTAGCGGTAGATAATGAGTTTCATACTGCGAGTGGTTGCTCTATAGATGCCTCAGTACATTTTTTTCAACAATTAGAAAAAGATTACAATGTAGACTTAATGGATAAAATGAATGTATCTTTTAAGAATGGTGAATTTGTAGCTTACAAGAATTTAATAGATTTCAGAAAAATGGTAAAAGCTAAATCTGTTTCTGAAAACACTATAGTTTTCAATAATTTAGTGAATACCAAAGAAGAGTACGAACACCATTGGGAAGTGCCTATGAAAGAAAGCTGGCATGCACGTTTTTTAAAGTAAAAGAATTTGAAGAAACTTTATATAATTATCGCAAGTGTTATTTTAACTAATATAATATTTGCCCAAAATGATCCTTTGTTAACTTCTGATGAAGTAATTCAAAAACAATGGGTTGATAGTGTTTACAATAGTTTAAACACAAAGCAACGAATAGGTCAATTATTTATGGTAGATGCCTTTTCTAACAAAGGGAAAGCAGAAGAAAATCGTATTAAAAAGCTTATCAAAGACCAACATATCGGTGGTATAATATTTTCTAAAGGAGGACCTGTAAGGCAAGCTAACATGTGCAATAGGTTTCAAGCTTCATCAAAAGTACCATTGTTAATTGCTATGGATGCAGAATGGGGCTTAGCTATGCGTTTAGATTCGACTTATGCTTTTCCTTGGAATATGACTTTAGGAGCTATTCGGGATAAAAAATTATTAAAACAGACAGGTCAACTTATCGGAAAACATTGTAAACGATTAGGGGTTCATCTTAATTTTGCACCTGTTGTAGATATTAATACCAATCCCAAAAATCCAATTATAGGTAATCGTTCTTTTGGGGAAGGAAAAGAATGGGTTTCTCAACAAGCCATTGCTATAATGGAAGGAATGCATGATCAAGGAATATTGACAAATGCCAAGCATTTCCCTGGCCATGGAGATACGGATAAAGATTCTCATAAAACATTACCAAGTATTTCTTTTGATAAAGAACGTATCACTAAGGTTGAACTATACCCATTCGAACAGTTGATTGATAAAGGGGTTTCGAGTGTAATGATAGCGCATTTAAATATTCCAAGTCTTATACAAAAGGAAGGCTTACCATCGTCTCTGTCAACTAATGTCGTGACTAAGTTATTGAAAGACCAACTGAAGTTTAAGGGATTGGTTTTTACAGATGCGTTGAATATGAAAGGCGCTTCTAATTTCGATGAACCTGGAGATATTGATCTTGCTGCTTTTGATGCAGGAAATGATATTTTATTAATTTCTGAAGATATTCCTAAGGCTCTAAATAAGATAGAACAAAAGGTTTTAAAAGGAAAAATTACAGAAGAAAGATTGGCTTATTCAGTAAAAAAAATATTGAAAGCTAAATATAAAGCTGGATTACAGCATTATACTCCCATAGAGATAGATCATTTAATTGAAGATTTAAATGATTATGAAAATGATTTATTAACAGCTTCTTTGGCAGAAAATGCCATTACGGTTATAAAAAATGAAGACAGTATTATTCCTATACAACATTTGGAATTACGAAATATAGCATACGTTTCTTTTGGTGAAGAAAGTGGGAAGTATTTTGAAAACCAATTAAAAAGGTATGATAATATTGAAAAAATTGAGGTTAAATCAATAGAGGACCTTGATCAATTAGCATACTATAATCAAATTATTATTGGTTATCATGCTTCGAACAAGTCACCTTGGTCAAAATACAAGATAAAACCAAAGGATGCAGATTTAATCAATATAATTGCACAGCGTTATAGTGCAATTTTAGTAAGTTTTGCTAAACCATACGCATTAAATGATATTCCTGCCCTTAAATACCTAAAGTCAATAGTTGTAGGGTATCAAAATCATAAAGCATTTCAAGAAAAAGCTGCACAAATCATTTTCGGTGCTATACCATCTAAAGGAGTCCTACCTGTTAGTATTTCTCCTGATTATCATATAGGAGACGGTTTTTTTTTGACTAAAAAGTTGCGTTTAGGTTATCGATTACCGGAGTACGAAGGTATTGATTCATATAAATTAAAAAAAGTTGATTCTATTGTTAATTATGCGATTGAACAAGAAATGACACCGGGTGTTCAGCTATTAATTGCTCGTCATGGAAATGTAGTTTATAACAAACAATTTGGATATCACACCTATCAAAAGAAGAGAAAGGTTAAAGAAGATGACTTATATGATTTAGCTTCTTTAACTAAAATTTTGGCTACGCTTCCTCTTACTATGAAGCTACATGATGCTGGATTATTTAGATTAAAAGACCAGTTAGTAGATTTATTACCTGAGTTAAAAGAAACAGACAAAGATACGATCACAGTATTAGATGCTTTGTCTCATCAAGGTAGGTTTAAGGCTTGGATACCTTTTTATGCTAAAACTATGGACTCTGTTACTTTAAAGCCTTTAAGTAAATATTATTCTACTCAAAAAAAAGATTGGTATACTGTTAAAATAGCAAACGAAATGTACTTGAGAGAAGATTATAAAGACTCTATTTTTCAAGAATTAATTCATAGTGAGCTAAGGAAAAGAGACAATTATAAGTATAGTGATCTTCCTTTTTATATTTTAAAAGAATATATAGAAGACTTTTATGGTTTAGACTTATCTCAGCTGATCAATAACCAGTTTTATAATAATATTGGCGCCAATAATTTGATGTATAGACCTTTAAATGCAGGAGTGCCTTTAGAAAGAATACCCCCATCAGAAAATGACCAAGTATATAGGTATCAAGTAGTACATGGATATGTACATGATCAAGGTGCAGCAATGTTAGATGGTATTGGTGGGCATGCTGGTTTGTTTGGAAATACAAATGATATAGCCAAAATGATGCAAATGTATTTAAACGAAGGTACTTATGGTGGAAGCAATTTTCTTTCCAGTGGAACTTTTAAAAAGTTTAATACGTGTCACTTTTGTGATGATGATAATAGAAGAGGTGTTGGTTTTGATAAACCTCAGTTGAAAGAAGTAGGACCTACTTGTGGTTGTGTTTCTATGGAAAGTTTTGGACATAGCGGATTTACAGGTACATATACATGGGCGGATCCTGAAAAAGAAATAATTTATGTTTTTCTTAGTAATAGAACTTTCCCTGATGCGACTAATCGTAAATTAATAAAGGAAGATATTCGTACAAAAATTCAAAGATTCATCTACGAAGCAATTATTGATTAAATTTGTATAACGGGTAAAATTTAGATAGAATGCATATAGCAGTAGTATGTTATCCAACATTTGGTGGAAGTGGGGTTGTAGCAACAGAATTAGGAATAGCCTTGGCTAACAGAGGGCATCAAGTACATTTTATAACCTACAATCAGCCTGTTAGATTGGATATGCTAGTACCTGGTATACATTTTCATGAAGTTGAAGTACCTGAGTATCCTTTATTCCATTATCAACCTTATGAACTTGCATTATCAAGTAAATTAGTTCGTGTCATTAAAAAATATGATATCGAATTACTACACGTTCATTATGCTATTCCTCACGCATATGCAGGTTATATGGCCAAACAAATGCTTGCTCAGGAAGGTATTCATATTCCAATGGTAACTACTTTACATGGAACAGATATTACTTTAGTAGGTAATCATCCTCATTACAAGCCTGCTGTATCTTTTAGTATCAATCAAAGTGATGTAGTGACTTCTGTTTCAGCAAGCTTAAAGAAAGATACATTACGTCTTTTTGATATAGAAGATTCTAAAATTGATGTGATTCCTAATTTTATTGATGTTAGTAAATCTGTAAATCATGACGTTGAATGTAAAAGACATTTGATGGCTGAAAAGGAAGAAAAAATTATAACTCACATCAGTAATTTTAGACCAGTAAAGCGTATTGAAGATATTATCCGAATTTTTGAAAAGATTCAACAAAAGATACCTGCAAAATTGATGATGGTAGGTGATGGACCTTTAATGCCTGATGCAAAGCGATTAACAAGAGAATTAGGGATTCAAGATAAAGTCATTTTTATGGGTAATAGTAATGAAATCCATAGAATTTTATGTTTTAGTGACCTTTTCTTATTGCCTTCAGAAAAAGAAAGCTTCGGTTTGGCTGCTTTAGAAGCTATGATACATAGTGTTCCTGTTATTTCTAGTAATACAGGTGGTATACCAGAAGTAAATAAAGAGGGTTTTTCTGGTTTTTTAAGCGAAGTAGGGGATATTGATGATATGGCAAATAATGCATGCAATATTTTAAGTGATGAACTAGTTTTAGATAAATTCAAAAAGCAAGCTAGAGAGCAAGCATTAAAATTTGAAATATCACAGGTAGTTCCTCTATACGAAGAAGCTTATGCAAATGCTATAATTAAAGCAAAACAAATAAAAGTAATTGTTTAGTGAACAGTTATTAGTTAAAGGAAAACTAAAAATACTTCAAGTATTCTTGGTTTAATCTTATAATTAACTACTATTATGCTAAAGTATACTAGGTCTGTAGCTAAATATTACCTTTGTTAAGTAATAAGTTAAGCTTTGTGAATTTGATCACATAATGTGGGATTAAATTTTAGCTAGCTGCAGGAAAAGCAAGTTCAGCTCCAATTCCTATAGAAAATAAAATATTACCATAAAGAGCATGTTCGACGCAAGTCCAAAATAGGCTCTTTTCTTTTTTATAGGTGTAGGCAAATAAAGCTCCTCCGATTGCCGTAGCTATCAATACCCAAGTAGTATGTAAAAAGATATGGCAGAGCGAAAAACAAATTACATTGATGAAAAACAGTAAGTTTTTATTCTGAATTAAAGATTGGTATCTATTAAAGAAATACCTTCTGTAGAGCAGTTCTTGAGTAAATACGGAAAAAAACGCATATATCATTAAAATTTGAATCCAGAATTTAATATTGTTTTTAGGCATATTAAAAAGTGCTTCTGGACGTGTTGTTTTCATTACAAAAAAACCTATAATGAAAAGTAGTATTGATAACCCAATCACTCTTACCAGATATGCTATACTTGGCCTAGGAATGTTAACCTTTTTAAAACTGTGTTTAGAAACACCTACCAATAAAACATAAAGAAGCGCCAATACAACACATGATATTTTAATTATAGAAGCTACTGAAGTAGCTAAAAGTATTGGTAGAAAGAAAAATAAGAGAAATAACTCTAAACCAAGAATTTCCTTCGAGGGAGATTTTTTTAGCTTCTTAAGTAGCTGCATAAAAGGGTAATTTTTCTTTATAAAAATGAAGGTTTTATTGTTCAGTTGCAACTATGAACCGTTAAAGTCTACTAAAATTTTATTATCGTCCCACCTATTGTTAAAATCTGGGGTATAGAGTACCTTTGCATTTGCGTTTTTTGTCAGTAATCTAACACAAACAAAGGCGACAAAAGGAAGTATGAAGAATATTCAAGACATCTTAAAAGAACGTATCCTTATTTTAGACGGAGCAATGGGTACTATGATTCAGCAATATAAGTTCACCGAAGAAGACTACCGTGGAGAACGTTTTAAGGATTGGAAGCAGCCATTACAAGGAAATAATGACTTGCTAAGTTTGACTCAACCAGAAGCTATTAAGACAATTCATGGGAAATATTTTGAAGCAGGAGCAGATATAGCAGAAACAAATACTTTTTCGGGAACTACTATAGCCATGGAAGATTATGGTATGGAAGATCTAGTTTATGAATTGAACTATGAATCTGCTAAGATTGCTAAAGAAGTTGCCGATGAATACACTGCTAAGAATCCTGATAAGCCTCGTTTTGTAGCAGGTTCTATTGGCCCAACAAACCGAACAGCTAGTATGTCTCCTGACGTAAATGATCCCGGATTTAGGGCCGTGACTTTCGATGATTTGCGCATTGCTTACAAACAACAAACAGAAGCCTTGTTAGATGGAGGTGCAGATATTCTATTAGTAGAAACAGTCTTCGATACATTAAATGCAAAGGCAGCATTATTTGCTATTGAAGAAGTAAAAGATGAAAGAGGTATTGATGTGCCTATTATGGTAAGCGGAACAATAACAGATGCGAGTGGACGTACACTTTCAGGACAAACAGCTGAAGCTTTTTTGGTCTCGATCTCTCACATCCCAATGTTAAGCGTAGGTTTCAATTGTGCTTTAGGAGCTAATCAATTGACGCCTCATTTAGAAGTATTAGCACAAAAAGCGGAGTTTAATGTTTCTGCTCACCCTAATGCAGGGTTACCAAATGCTTTTGGAGAATATGATGAAACTCCAGAGCAAATGGCAGACCAGATAAAAGAGTTTTTAGATAAAAGTTTGATCAATATAGTAGGAGGATGTTGTGGAACAACTCCAGCACATATCAAAGCTATTGCTGATTTAGCAGCTGAGTATAAACCTCGTATTTTGTTTGATAGTTGATAGTTATCTGTTTTTAGTTATCGGTTATCAGTAAATAAAATATAGTTATGGAATATTTTGACTTGGATGTATGGAAAGAATCAAGACTTTTTAGTAAGAAAAATATATTCAATAATTAAAATTTTCCCTTCAAAAGAACGATTTGGTTTAACAGATCAAATTAGAAGAAGTGCGGTTTCTGTTCCTGCAAATATTGCTGAAGGCTGTGGGAGAAATACTCCTAATGATAAGTTGAGATTCTTTTATATTTAAAGAGCCTCATTGTTTGAATTGGAAACTCAAATGTTTATCGCTTTAGATTTAAAATATATTACTAATGACGAATTTAAGTCATTATTTAAAGAAATTAATAAATGTAAGAAGTTGTTAAATGGTTTCATTAAGTATCACAAATCTTTACTCTTAACAAGTACTGAAAACAGATAATTGATAACCAAAAACAACAATCTTCTGAAATAATAATATAATGTCGAATAATCCATCAACTATACAAGATAAACGCTTTCTTAAACTATCCGGCCTAGAGCCTATGATAGTTAACGAGAACATGAACTTTATCAATGTTGGAGAACGAACAAATGTAGCGGGTTCACGTAAATTTTTACGATTAATCAAGGAAGAAAAATTTGATGAAGCCTTGGATATTGCGCGTCATCAGGTTGAAGGAGGTGCTCAAGTCATCGATATTAATATGGATGATGGTTTGTTGGATGGAAAAGAAGCCATGGTTCGTTATTTGAACTTGATTATGGCAGAACCGGATATTGCTCGTGTGCCAATAATGATTGATAGTTCCAAATGGGAAATTATCGAAGCTGGTTTACAAGTAGTACAAGGAAAATGTGTTGTAAATTCAATTAGCTTAAAAGAAGGAAAAGAGAAGTTTATAAACGAAGCAAAGCTTATTAAACGTTATGGGGCAGCCGTAATTGTGATGGCTTTTGATGATGTTGGGCAAGCAGATAATTATGAGCGACGTATCGAAATAGCAGAACGATCGTATCGTATTTTGGTTGACGAAGTTAATTTTGCTCCCGAAGATATTATTTTCGATTTAAATATATTTCCTGTAGCAACAGGAATGGATGAGCATAAATTAAATGCCATCGATTTTATTGAAGCCACACGTTGGGTACGCCAAAACTTGCCACATTGTAGTGTAAGTGGAGGGGTCAGTAATGTTTCATTCTCTTTTAGAGGAAATAATCCAGTGCGAGAGGCTATGCACTCCGTATTTTTATTTCATGCAATTAAGGCAGGGATGAATATGGGAATCGTAAACCCAGCCATGCTAGAGGTGTATGACGATATTCCAAAAGACTTATTAGAACATGTTGAAGATGTTATTTTAAATAGAAGAGATGACGCTACAGAACGTTTACTTGATTTTGCCGAAACGGTAAAAGGTACAGGTAAAAAAGAAGCAGGTCTAGATCTATCGTGGAGAGAAGAAGCTTTACAAGATCGTATTACGCGTGCCTTAGTTAAGGGAATTGATCAGTATATAGTTGAAGATGTAGAAGAAGCGCGTCAAGCTTCGGACAAGCCTATTGAAGTGATTGAAGGTCATTTGATGACTGGAATGAATGTGGTTGGTGATCTGTTCGGTGAAGGGAAGATGTTTTTACCACAGGTAGTAAAATCAGCCCGTGTAATGAAAAAAGCAGTAGCTTATTTATTGCCATATATTGAAGAAGAAAAACTTAAGAACCCTAAAGTAGAAGGCGCATCTGATAATGCTGGTAAAATATTAATGGCCACCGTAAAAGGTGATGTGCATGATATTGGAAAAAATATTGTTTCGGTAGTATTGGCTTGTAACAACTACGAAATAGTTGATTTGGGAGTGATGGTACCACCAGAGAAAATTATTCAAGCCGCTATTGATGAAAATGTAGATGCAATTGGTTTGAGTGGGCTAATAACACCATCATTAGATGAAATGGTATATTTAGCTAAAGAAATGCAACGTAAAGACTTTACAATGCCGTTACTAATTGGAGGAGCAACAACAAGTAAAGCACATACAGCAGTTAAAATTGATCCACAATACGAAGGTTCAGTGGTGCATGTAAACGATGCTTCGCGTGCAGTGACTGTAGTAGGGGATCTATTAAAACCTGATACCAAAGAGGGGTATATCAAATCTATCAAAGAAGATTATGATGTTTTCCGTGAAAAATTTTTAAAACGAACTAAAAAGAAAGAGTATTTATCTATTGAAGCTGCGAGAGCAAATCATTATCAAATTGATTGGGAAACTTCAGAAATAGTAAAGCCTAATCAATTAGGAATTCAAGTAATTGAAAACCAAAATTTGAATGAATTAGTCGATTATATTGATTGGTCTCCGTTTTTTAGATCATGGGATCTGCATGGGAAATATCCTGATATTTTAGAAGATAAAGTGGTAGGGGAGCAAGCAAAAGAATTATTTACTGATGCCAAAGAGATGTTAGATCAATTATTAACTGAAAAATGGTTGACCGGAAAAGCAATTTTTGGATTATTTGAAGCTAATACTATTGATACTGATGATATCGAAGTCTCTATAAATGGGGAGCATAAAGCTACTTTTAGAACCTTACGTCAACAATTAAAGAAATATAAAGGGAAGCCAAACTTTGCGCTAGCAGATTTTGTTGCTCCTAAGGAAATAGGAAAGCAAGACTATGTAGGATGTTTTTGTGTCACTACAGGTTTTGGAACAGCAGAAAAAGCAAAAGAGTTCGAAGAAAAGTTAGATGATTATAATGCTATTATGGTAAAAGCGTTGGCTGATCGTTTGGCAGAAGCTTATGCAGAATATCTACATAAAGAAGTTCGTATGAAACATTGGGGATATGCCGCTAATGAAGGCTTGACCAATGAAGAATTAATCAAAGAAACGTATAAAGGAATTCGACCAGCTCCTGGATATCCTGCTTGTCCAGATCATTTAGAAAAACTAACCATTTGGGAGTTGCTTAAAGTTAAAGAAACCATTGGAGTAGAACTTACCGAAAGTATAGCTATGTGGCCAGCAGCATCTGTTTCTGGTTACTATTTTGGTAATGAAGAAGCTCGTTACTTTGGACTAGGAAAAATAAAAGAAGATCAAGTAAAAGACTTCGCAGATCGAAAAGCAATTGATTTAGAATTAGCAGAAAAATGGTTAAGCCCTAATATTGCGGACGATTAAATCATATTTTAGGTGTTAAAAAAGTAAACCTCTTTATAATTAATAAAAAGAGGTTTACAACGAGAAATTTATTTAAAGCTATACCCCAATATAAAAGAGGTACTACTTAACTGTACTTGCTTGCTGAAAGCATTTCTTAAGTTTTGATCAAATAAATTCTTTGAAAAATTATGACTTAGTTCTACAAATAACTTTTTGTATTTAAAGCTACCTATAACAGAATTTAATTCCACTTTTCTGTTAAAAGATCCTGTTGAAAAACCACTAGAAGAAACTTTATTGCGTTCAAATTTTTCTTCATAAAAATTATCTCCAACCTCAATATTAAAAAGATTGTAAGAAATATTGGTAAATAAATTACTATTATCGTTAATATAAAAACGATGCCTTAGTCCAATTGGCATTTCAATCCAACTATAAGGAATATTAGCTTCAAACTCTCCCACTTCATCTCGATTAGTTGAAAACACGAAATTCCCTTGATCATCTCTTAATAATTGTCCTTGATCTCCACGTTGGATTTGTGAAAATTCATTTACAATTGATTTATTTTTGCTGCTTTTAATTCTACTACGAAGAGTAGGTTCAATAAAAACTTACCATTTATTTTTGTTAAATGGTAAGACATAAGCTATTTCAAAACCAAACCGAAATCCAGTTTCATTATCTAATTCAATCCCATCATTAATATTTATGAATGAATCAATGTTTTCAAAATCATATGTATAAAAACTTATACCAGGTCGTATACTGTAGTTTAAAAAACCTTTTCTGTTCTCCTTTTTTTCAATAATTAGATTAGGGTTTTTGCACAAATTATAATTATCAAAAAATTTAGATAAATCGGATAATTTATATTTTAAATTTTTGACCCTATCATAATTGATCGAAGAACACTTTAATTTATTTAATAATTGCTGTTTAAATCTATTGTTTTCTTTGATCTCACGATTCTTGCCAGAATATAATTTAAAAACCAACTGTTCTATTTCAGAATTTTCTGTTTCGATGAAGTACTTATTTATATTCCCTTTTTTCCATTCATACAGACTTGCATCTCCTTCAGAGATTACTTTTAAAAATAAAACGTCATTTTCAAGTTTTAGTTTCCGAGATAGGCTTAAGTTGTTTATATCATTACTATTGTGCTTGTCAATCTTGACTTCTTTTCGTATATATTTTGAATCACCGTAAACTTCAAACGATTTTACACTTTTAATTGAAATAGTTACTGGGTCACTCTTTATAGAATTTTTAACGATGAAATCAACAGGGTTATTATACCAGTCAATATTTTTGATCAAACACTCAATTTTTTCATCAGAATTGTTAATATAATAGCCTTTTTAAAATTTTATTTGACCAAAGGAATAGCAACTTAGAGAAGTTATAATTAAACTGAATAAAAATCTTTTCATAAAATAACAGTATAAATACAAATAAAAGTAAAAAATTCAAATAACAGATGTTATAATTATGAAACACGCTCAAAACGATTTGGCTTTAGCGTATTTTTTATTTTTAAAGCCACTTCTTTTGGCATTATCCAATAGATAGAGTAAAGCATTTCGTTATGAGCTATTGATCCAGATTCTATCAAATAGCCTTCTCTTTGTGCAAATTCTTTTAGATGAATTTCAAAATGTTCAGCTGTTCTTTTGGCTGCGGGTCCTCTAAAGTCCCAAAGTGCTTTTACAATTATTTGCTCCATAGTATAGTATTACTTGTAATCCCTTGTGTAACGACTGGGTTTTGCTATTTTTGCTTACATTATTATAAACACTACATGAAAATTAGAATCCTAGTAACGGTTAGTACTGTTTTTTTAGTATTCACAATCCTTTCTTGCAATACATTCAATGCAGATGCAGAGTCGAATATCGTAGCAAAAGTACACGATACTTATCTTTATGAAAATGATTTAACGAGATTTAATTTTCCTCAAAACCTTAATGAGAAAGATAGCATCAATATTTTAATGCGTATGGTTGATGAATGGGCTACTAAGCAATTGTTAGTTCATGAGGCGAAGAAAAATATGTCACAAAAGCAACAGTTGGCTTATCAAAAATTAGTCGAAGATTACGAATCTAATTTATTTACAGATGGTTTTAAAAACGGTTACGTAGTTAAGAATTTAAATTCGGTAATTGAACCTAATGAAATACAGCAGTATTACAATAAATACAAGAATAATTTTGCTTCGAATGAAACCTTGGTAAAGGTGAGGTTTATAGAATACCCGTATAATTACAAGAATTCTAGTGCCACAAAAAAATCATTTAGTCGTTTTAATGAAGAAGATCAAGAAGAATTGACTAAAACCAAAGCCTTTTTTAAACAAGTCTATTTTAACGAAGAGAATAATTGGATTAGTTTTGATTCATTGAAGGTATTAGTACCTAGTTTAAAAAAGTTAAAAAAGAGTAAAGTACTTGTTGAGAATAAATTGATTGAATATAAAGAAGGCGAAAGTAAATTCTTTATAAAATTTCAAGATATTTTAAAGGTTGGTAGTCCTTCACCACTAGAATATGTAGAAGAGTCAATCAAACAAATCATTTTAAATAAAAGAAAACTAGCCCTTAAAAAGCAGTTAGAATTAGAAATACTTGAAGATGCTAAAAAGAAAGAAAGTTATCAAATCTATTAATACATTACTCATAGCAGCGTTGACTGCAACCTCTTTAACGATAAATGCTCAAGATAATTCAAGAAAGAAAATTGATGGAGTAGTTGCTGTAATCGGTGATTTTGTAGTCTTAGAAAGTGATATTGATAAAGCATATGTAGACTTAAAAAATCAGGGAATCAACACATCCGACATTAAACGTTGTGAGTTGTTGGGTAATCTTATGGAAACTAAATTGTATACCCATCATGCAATACAAGATAGTATACCTGTACTTGATGTTCAAATTGACGCTCAGGTTAACCAGCGTATTGATTACATGAAACAAAATTTGGGAAGCGAAGAGAAGATTTTAAAGTTTTATCGTAAAGATAATATGATAGATTTTAAAAGTGAATTGGCTGAAATCTTGAAAAACCAATCTCTTTCAGGAAAAATGCAAGAACAAATTGTAGAAGAAGTTACTATTACTCCAGATGAAGTAAAACAATTTTTTAAATCTATCCCTAAAGAAGATCGTCCAGAAATAGGAACTGAGATCGAAATGTCTCAAATTGTTGTTAAGCCTAAGCCGGATGTTAAAGAAGTTCAATCGACTATTGATCGATTGAATAGTTATAGAGATGATGTGTTGAATAACGGAGCTAGTTTTGCTACAAAAGCTGTATTGTATTCTCAAGATCCAGGTTCAAGATCTACAGGAGGTAAATATACCATAACTCGAAAAGATCCATTTGCTAAAGAATTTAAAGAAGCTGCATTTCGATTACAAGTTGGAGAAGTAAGTAAGCCCTTCAAAACTGATTTTGGGTATCATATCGTTACTGTTGATAAAGTTTTAGGACAAAAAAGAGAAGTAAGGCATATTTTATTGGTTCCTGAAATTAATAGTGAAGTATTAAATAAATATAAAGTTGTTGCTGATTCCTTAAGAACTAGTATTACAAATGAAAAAATATCATTTTCTGATGCTGCAAAACAATATAGCGATGAAAAAGAAACAAGAGCTGATGGAGGTGTTGTAGTGAATCCTGTTACTGGTGACAAACGTTTTGAACTTACGAAATTAGATCCTATATTGTACGAGCAAGTATCTGGTTTAGAGCAAGGCAAATTATCTAGAGTGCTAGGAGAACAGGATCGTCAAGGGAATAAATTCTTTAAAATCATACAGGTTACTAAAAAAACACCTGAACATATAGCTGATTTTGGAAAAGATTATACAAAGATTCAAGAATTAGCACTAAAAGAGAAAAAGCTAAGAGCTATTAAAAAATGGCAAAAAGAAAAAATCGTCGATACTTACATAAAAGTTAGTAAAACTTATAACAATTGTGATTTTCAAAGCAATTGGGTAAAAAAATAATATAGATGTCAGACGTACAAGCTGTTTCTCAGCTAGTGGATAAGCATAAAAAGCTTAAACAAGAAATTTCTAAAGTGATCATAGGCCAAGAAGCTGTTATAGATCAAATTTTATTATCTGTTTTTTCTGGAGGGCACTCACTATTAGTTGGTGTTCCTGGTTTAGCGAAGACGTTAATGGTTAACACCATTTCCAAAGCTTTAGGGTTAGATTTTAAAAGAATTCAGTTCACCCCTGACTTAATGCCAAGTGATATTCTTGGTAGTGAGATTTTAGATGATACTCGAAATTTTAAATTTATCAAAGGCCCTATTTTTTCTAATATTGTCTTAGCAGATGAAATTAATAGGACGCCTCCTAAAACGCAAGCAGCTTTACTAGAAGCTATGCAAGAGAAATCGGTAACCGTTGCGGGAAAAAATTATCAGTTATCTAAACCATATTTTGTTTTAGCCACTCAAAACCCTATAGAGCAAGAAGGGACATACCCTTTACCTGAAGCGCAATTAGATCGCTTTATGTTTTCTATAAATTTAGATTATCCTACTTTTGAAGAAGAAGTAGCAGTTGTTAAAAGTACTACAGGTGATAAACAAGAGACCGTAAATGCTTTATTTACAGCTGAAGAAATTCAAGAGTTTCAAGCTTTAGTACGTAGAGTACCTGTAGTGGATAATGTTATTGAGTATGCCGTTGAGCTAGTAAGTAAAACTAGACCGAACGGTAATAAAGCTACTGATTTAGTGAAGAAATATATCGATTGGGGAGCAGGGCCAAGAGCCTCACAAAACCTTATTCTTGCTGCTAAAACACATGCTTTGTTAAATGGGAAGCATTCCCCTGATATCGAAAATGTACAGGCCGTAGCTATTGGGATTTTAAGACATCGTGTGTTAAAAAATTATAAAGCTGAAGCTGAAGGTGTCACTATCGAATCGCTGATAGAGAGTTTATTTTAAAATAGTTGTATTATGAAGTTGATTTTTAAAATAGGAATAGTATTCCTAATGTTTTTAGGAGGTGCTCAAATTCAGGCCCAAGAAACTGAAAATATTGAAGCCTCACAAGAGATTAAAAAATCTTGTAAACCAGGTTGTAAAAAAGCATGTTGTGCGTCTAAAGAAGTTAGTACTGATAGTGGTACTAAGATCGAACCTCAGTTAAATATAGATACTGAAGGGGAAAAGTCTTGTAAGAAAGATTGTACTAAACCATGTTGCGCTAAAAAAGAAAAGAAATCATGTAGTTCTAAAAAGAAAAAATGTGATAAATCAAAAAAGTGTGACAAAAAAGCAGAAAAAAAGAAGTGTTGTAAATCAAAAAAGGCATGTAAAGCTAAAAAAGATAACGCTTAATATTTCTCTTTAAGAAAATAGTGAATCCTCAATATGTCTACATATTGAGGATTTTTTGTTTGCTATTATGGGTTAGGATATACATCTATCTGGGATAAAACCGTAAATTTGCACATTCTGAAAATTGAACGGCTATGAGAACAAAAACCATCAAGAAAAATAAAATCAATGTAGTAACATTAGGTTGCTCTAAAAATGTTTACGATTCAGAAGTATTGATGGGACAACTGAAAGCTAATGGCAAAGAAGTAGTTCATGAAGAAGAAGGTAATATAGCAGTCATTAACACTTGTGGTTTTATTGCTAATGCTAAAGAGGAATCCATTAATACGATTTTAGAGTTTGTTCAGAAAAAAGAAGATGGACTTGTAGATAAAGTCTTTGTTACAGGGTGCCTTTCTGAGAGGTATAAGCCAGATTTAGAAAAGGAAATCCCAAATGTAGATCAGTATTTCGGAACTACAGAATTACCTCAATTATTAAAAGTTCTAGAAGCTGATTATAAACACGAATTAATAGGTGAGCGTCTTACGACGACTCCTAAAAATTATGCGTACTTAAAAATAGCTGAAGGTTGTGATAGACCTTGTTCCTTTTGTGCTATCCCTTTAATGAGAGGGAAGCATAAATCTACACCTATAGAGGATTTGGTGGTAGAAGCAGAGAAATTAGCTGCAGAAGGAGTAAAAGAACTAGTTCTTATTGCTCAAGATCTTACTTATTATGGGTTAGATTTATATAAAGAAAGAAGATTAGCTGATTTATTAAAAGCATTAGTTAATGTAGATGGCATCGAATGGATCCGTTTGCATTATGCATTTCCTACAGGTTTCCCTATGGAAGTATTAGAGCTAATGAAAAATGAACCTAAAATCTGTAATTATATTGATATACCACTGCAGCACATTGCAGATCCGATTTTGAAATCTATGCGACGTGGTACAACAAAAGCTAAGACAACTAAGTTGTTGCAAGATTTTCGTGCCGTTGTTCCTGATATGACAATACGTACAACATTAATTGTTGGTTATCCAGGAGAAACACAAGAAGACTTTGAAACTTTAAGAGAATGGGTCCGCGAAATGCGTTTTGAAAGGTTAGGTTGTTTTACTTACAGTCACGAAGAAAACACACATGCTTATAACCTTGAAGACGATGTTCCTGAAGAAATTAAAATGGATCGCGTAAATGAAATTATGGAAATTCAATCTCAAATATCTTGGGAACTGAATCAAACTAAAGTAGGTAAGACGTTTAAATGTGTTATAGATCGTAAAGAAGGAGATTTCTTTATTGGTAGGACCGAATTTGACTCTCCAGATGTAGATAACGAAGTCCTTGTTGATGCTAAAAAGTTTTATCTAAAAACAGGAGATTTCGTAAATATAAAGGTTAATCAAGCCGAAGATTTCGATTTATATGGTGAACCTGTTTAGTGATTTTAAGTTTCATATTCTATAATTGATCACTAACACAATTTTTAAGTATGATAGCTTTTAAATCGTCCATTTTGATTGGTTTTGTAATTACATCTTTACAACCAGCATCTAGTGCTAATTGTTGATCATCAGGAGTAGCATAAGCTGTTTGAGCTATTATCAAAGAGCTTTTGTTGTTTTCTGTAATGATTTTAGTTGCTTCATATCCATCCATTATTGGCATTTTAATATCCATTAAAATCAAATCAATATTAGAGGTTTTAGAGGCCATCTCTACAGCTAATTGACCATTTTCAGCATGTAAAATCTGTAGGTCTTCACCCAATAATTTCATCAGCAATCTCTTTAAAACAATAAAATTAAGTTTGCCATCTTCAGCAATTAAAACAGTCTTAATTTCTAACGTAGAAAGACTTTGATGATTTCCATTGCATTGTTGTTCTAAATTTTCTTTAGCAGCAGTAAAGGGTATAGAAACAGTAAAATTAGATCCTACATTAACACTAGAAGATACTTTAATACTTCCTTTTAATAGTTCAACATTTTCTTTAATGATGGCAAGTCCTAACCCAACACCATCGTCATAATTTTTTATTTCATGAGATGATTTTTGAAAACGCTTGAAAATAGAAGGTAATAATGATTCGGGGATCCCTTTACCAGTGTCAATAACTTGAAATATTAATGATTTATCAACTGTATTTACTAGTATTTCTACACTTCCTTTATCCGTATTTTTGATAGCATTATCTACCAATCCACTGATAATTTTTCGAAGTTTAGAACCGTCTGTTATAGCACTAATTTTATCGGACTCTTTTAATTTTAAGTTAATCTCTTTTTGAATCGCTTTAACTTCATAAATGGCACATAATTCCTCTAGAATTTCAGAAACATTAACTTCTGAAGGGTGTACTTTAGCTTTTTTAGTGTCAAGACTAGAAATCTCAAGTAAGTCATCAATAACATTTATTAATTGTTCACCACTGTGCTTAATTACTTTTAGAAATTTTGGATGTTCCTCTTTTTTGATAATTCCTTTTTCTATCATATCAGAAAAACCAACGACAGCATTCACAGGAGTTCTGATTTCATGTGATATATTGTGTAAAAATGCAGTTTTTAACTGTGAACTTTCTTCAGCCTTTTCTTTGGCAGCTATTAACTCTAGTGTTTTTGTTTTTACTTTGTTCTTTAATAGATTATTAATGAATATGATTAATAAAAGAAAACCAGATATAATTCCTAAAAGTGAAAACCAAAACCAATTTTTTTGATATATAGGTTTGACAAGTGTATAAGACCAACTATCAAAAATTTGTTTTTTTTCCTTGCTTGTGATACTCCTTATAGCTTTATCTATAATATTAGATAAAATATAATGCTCCCTTAGATTGGCAATACTAGATTGATTTAGATATGGAATAGATTTATTGACCTTTAGATTTTTATAGCCTCGTTGATTAATAAAGTAGTTTGCAATAGCTTGAAATGAAATAATTGCATTAATCTCCTTATTTTCTAACATTCTATATGCTTCATCATCATTGGAAACAGCAATTAGTTCAAATTTAGGATGGTTTTTCTTTAAAAACTCTTCTATGGCATATCCTTTTATAACACCTATACGTTGTTCATCGAAAAACTTAAGACTTTTATTTGAAGGAATTTCTTTATGAGTTACAATAACATGTGGCTGAGATAGCAAAGGATTGGAAAAAGTCAAAAACTTACCACGATCTATCGTTTCTTGTATTTCTAAAATGACATCTACTTTGCCATGTTCAGCATCTATTATAATATCATTCCAATTATAATACCTTTTCTTTTTGAAAGTATATCCAATACGGTCTTCTATCAAATTTATAAACCCTATAAAAATACCATCAATTTCTCCTTGTTCATTAATAAATTGATAAGGAGCAAATGTAGGGTTAATCGCTGCTATTAGGTTAGGGTGATCATTTAGCCATTGTCTTTCTTCTTGGTCTAAAAGATCTTCTTTTTGTTTACAAGAAGTGAGTAGTGTAACTGAAAATAAACATAAAATCGCTATCGATCTTAAATAAGGCATGTAGTAGGTAGTTGGTTTGAGATCGACAATATATTAAATCTAGTATAATTAGCTACATAGTATCGATACAAAACAAAAATCCCCTTTAGAATGCATCTAAAGGGGATAATCTATATATAAATATTACTTTAAATACCTGTGTAATTACTAGGAGTTATCTGTTTTAACTCGTTTTTGATAGTTTCAGAAACTTCTAATGTATCAATAAATTCGGCAATAGAATTGGCATCTATTTTTGAATTTGTTCTTGTTAAACCTTTCAAAGCTTCATAAGGGTTAGGATACCCTTCACGTCTCAAAATAGTTTGAATAGCTTCTGCAGCTACCGCCCAATTATTTTCTAAATCTTGTGCTAATTTATCTTCGTTAAGTAACAGTTTATTTAACCCTTTTAAACTTGATTGAAAAGCTATTAAAGTATGCCCGATAGGAACTCCAACATTACGCAATACAGTACTATCCGTTAAATCTCTTTGTAAACGACTTACCGGCAATTTTCCTGCTAAATGCTCAAATAATGCATTTGCAATACCGATATTTCCTTCACTATTTTCAAAATCAATAGGATTTACTTTATGTGGCATAGCTGAAGAACCAACTTCTCCCTTTTTAATTTTTTGTTTGAAATAATCCATCGCTACATATGTCCAAACATCTCGATCTAAATCAAGTATAATCGTATTTATACGCTTTAAACCATCAAATAAAGCAGCCATGTGGTCATAATGCTCAATTTGTGTAGTTGGGAAGGAATGATGCAAACCTAATTTTTCTTCAACGAAACCTTTACCAAAGGCTTTCCAGTCTATAGAAGGATAAGCTACATGATGCGCATTAAAGTTTCCTGTAGCACCACCAAACTTAGCCGCATGTGGAATATTTTTAATTAAATCAAATTGTTGATTTAAACGTTCTAAAAATACAAAAAACTCTTTCCCTAGACGAGTAGGGGAAGCAGGTTGACCGTGAGTTCTAGCTAATAATGGAATGTCTTTCCATTCAATAGATAAAGCCTCTATCTTAGCAACTAATTCTTTATAAAGAGGGTTATATACATCTTCTAAAGCTTCCTTAATACTTAGAGGGATTGCTGTATTATTAACATCTTGAGAAGTTAATCCAAAATGGATAAACTCTTTAAAAGCCGTTAATTCTAATTTATCGAATTCTTCTTTTATGAAGTATTCTACAGCCTTTACATCATGATTAGTAACACTTTCTATGTCTTTAATGCGAATGGCATCTTCGCTACTAAAATTTTCATAGATAGCTCTTAATTTAGGGAAAAGAGTAGTATCTATATCAGCTAATTGTGGTAATGGGATCTCGCAAAGTGCTATAAAATATTCTATTTCTACACGAACACGATATTTGATCAATGCTTCTTCGCTAAAATAAGCACTTAAAGCCTTTGTTTTTGAAGCATAACGACCGTCGATAGGTGTAACCGCTTGTAATGCTGATATAATTGACATAAATCTTCTTTTGTAACCCTAATATGTTTTCAATAGTTAGAAAGATTAGGACTTGTAAATTACTTTATATTTTTTGAGACGTATCTCTGGAATCTATTCATTACTGTTACGAATAGAAAGGCGCGAATTTACGGATTTTGTATGATTTTATAAGAGTAAAAATTGATCTATAAGTTATGTATGAAGTTTAATTTTCAATTAATGATTCAAATTCAGTCCTTTTGTTTTTAAACCAAGCTTGTAATGCTTCAGGATTTTGCATTAGAATTCGCATGTTTTCCATAGCTTTTAAATGATCTTTATCAGATTTTGCTAACATTTCAGCTCCATGTTTTTTACTCATT
Source organism: uncultured Aquimarina sp. (assembly GCA_947493035.1). Classification (GTDB taxonomy): domain Bacteria; phylum Bacteroidota; class Bacteroidia; order Flavobacteriales; family Flavobacteriaceae; genus Aquimarina. Next base: position 120,691 of record CANLOW010000002.1, on the reverse strand, counting down.
TCAGCTATTTCCTCAAAAGTTTTTGCGGAAAATTCAAGATCACAAGCTCCCCCTAATTGTCTGCATGTCATTGTTTTCATATGTAGATATTAATGTATATTAATCTAATATAAAGCATTTTACAATGATAATACAATAAGATTTTTCTCTATTTCTAATGTTTTGAATTTATAATAAGACTGAATATATTGAAAACACTGCTCTGTATAAAAAAACACATGTGTAGGATCATTTTTATACCACCATGAATCAAAGTCAATTTTTGAATTGTAGATATTAGTTTGTAAAATCAATTTTCCGTTCGGAAGCAATAAAGACTTTAGTCGTTCAAAATCTTTCGAAGGATTATTAAAGTGTTCAATTACTTCGCAAGAGGTTATATAGTGATATTGATGGAGTAGTGCTGTTGAATTGGGTTTATAATAGGGGTCATATCCTATTGAGTTATAGCCTTTCTGTTGTAACAACTTGGCTATAATCTCAGATCTTCCACAACCAAAATCTAAACCTTTATCTTCAGTATTAAAATTATCAAGAACACTTAAAACACAAGGGCTAACAAATTTTTGATAGCCCTCTTGTGTAATATCATCGCTATGATTGTCATAACGTTTTTTTTCTTCTATAGCACTTAGGAAAGCTGTTGAACCAACAAAAATTCCTGTGCAATTTTCACATTGAAAATAATCTCTATTTCTACTATTGTGAATTTTAATTCCCTTGCCACTGCATAGCGGGCATAAATCATTCAAGATTATAAACTTTTAATTTTATTCCATTTCTTTTGCCATATAGATAATTCATCTTGATGTTTATCAATACGTTTAAATACATCAGCAACTAAAGGGTTGCTTTTATCTGCATGTTTAAAGAATTGTAGATTATTTTCTAATTGTATGATATCACCTTTAATATCATCTATCTTTTTCTTGATAAAACTCTTTTCACTTTGGATCAAACGCTCATCGTCTTGATCTTTAAGTTCAGCTAATTTTGTTTCGAATTTAATTAGTTCAGCCTCTTGCTTATTTAAGTTTAATTTAGAAAATAAACCATCTAGCGCTTTACTAAAGTCTTCTTCGACTTTTCGCATTTTAAAAGGAACTGTTCCCAGTGTTTTCCATTCAGAAATTTTAGAAGTAATAGCATCTAAATCTCCTAAGGCTTCATTTTTCAAGTTTTCTATAAAAGAAACTTTCTTTTCATAGTTCTCTAACTGCTCTTTGTTAGCTTCATCTTTTTTATTGTGAATACGATCAAAGTAGTAGTTACAAGCATCTTTAAATTGTTTCCAGATTTTATCACTTTCTTTACGAGGAACATGACCGATCTTTTTCCAATCATTCTGAATTTTCTTCATTAAAGGAGTAGTTACTTCAAAATCTTCACTATCCTTATTTGCTTCAGCAATTTCAATAAGTTCTTTCTTTTTCTTAAGGTTTTCAAGCTGTTCACCTTTCATACCTTTATAGAACTCATTCTTACCTTTATTAAAAAGACGTTCGGCAGCACGAAATTCATCCCAAATGCTATTCTTAAATTCATTAGGAACTCTACCTACAGATTTGAAAGTATCATGTAAAGCCTCAACTTCTTTTATGCATTTTTGCCAATCATTGTGGCCGGTTTTATTTCTCTCGGCAATAGCCGTAATCTCAGTGATAATTTCACGACGACGAGTAAGGTTGATTTCCTGTTTAGCATCTTGCTCAGCGAAATATTCTTGACGTTTATCGTGAATATTTTTTGTTAACTCACTAAACTTATCCCAAATAAGGTCTTTATATTCTTTAGCTACAGGCCCAATTTCTTCTTTCCAAATTTTATGTAATACCTGTAACTCTCTGAAAGCACGAGTTGGACTAGCTTCTTGGGTCAATTCTTTAGCACGTTCAATAATTTTGACTTTCTGCTCTAAATTGATCTTAAAATCTTTATCACGAAACTCTCTGTCAAGATGTACAATCTCATAGAATTTATCTACATGGTGATAAAATGTATTCCAAGTAATATTATTTTTATCTTTTGGGATCGCACCAGCTTGATGCCAGTTTTCTTTAATATCTTTAAAAACATTAAATTTTTGATTAACTGTCTTTTCAGTATCAGCTATCAATATTTTTAAATCCTCAATAAGTTGTAGACGGGTCTTTAAATTATTTTCAAGATTCGTCTGTATATTTTTATAATACTGATTACGCTTATCTTTATAATCAAAGTATGCTTCATTGAACTCTCTTTTCAAAGGAGTAGTGTAGTGGAAGTCTATTTCATTTCCACCTTCAGCTATAAATTCTGACTTACTAGCAGCAGCAGCTTCGTCAAAGTTTTTATTGAATTGAGTATGAATAGCTTCAACTTGATCTTTAATCAATTGAACTGGATAGCCAGCTATAAGCTTTTTTAAGCTATTTAATAACTCTTCTTGCGAAAGTGTAGTATAATCCTCTTCAGGAATTTCAATAACAGGCTTCTCTACAGGAATATTTTCTTCTACTACAGGTGAAGTAGTTGTTTCTTGAGGAACAGCGTTTTCTTCAGCAGTCTCAGTGATCTCTATTTCGTTATTCGTTGAATCTTTTACTTCAACGTTTTGTTGCACTGGATCTAATGCTTTTTCAGCTTCGCTGTTGTTATTGTTTTCAGAATTTGTGATTTCCATGACTGATTTCAATAATTGAGTTCAATTTAGTGGGTTCAATATACAAAAAATGCTAAGGGTTGTGCCTTAACTATTCCAAATTTCCCATGCTTTTTCTGCTTGAAGAATCAACATGCGATATCCATTAATAGCTTTAGCCCCTTTATCGAGTCCTTTTTGCATAAACGTGGTGACCTCTGGATTGTATATCAAATCGAACATGATATGCTGATTTGTAATATGTTCATAGGGTAAATTAGGGCACTGTTCTGTATTAGGGAAAGTTCCAACAGGAGAACAGTTTACTATTAAATGATATTCCTTAATAATAGTATCATTTAAGTCTTCATAGGTAAATTGTCCACTTTTAGGAGAGCGAGAAACGTATTTCCATTCTATCCCTAAATCTTTTAATGCCTTTACTACAGCTTTAGAGGCACCACCTGTACCTAATACTAATGCTTTTTTAGGCAATTCTTTGATACTTTCTAATAATGAGTTTTTAAAACCATAATAATCGCTATTGTGGCCAGAAAGTGTTCCATTTTCTTCAAATTTGATCACATTTACCGCTCCGATTTCCTCAACTTCTGCGGATAAATTATCTAGAAAAGGGAAAACGTCTTGTTTATAAGGAATAGTAACATTTAACCCACTTAAAGTCTTCTCCTTCAATAAATCTTTTAATTCTGAAATCTCTTGTAAATCGAACGTATAGTATTGTGCGCTTACACCTTCATTTTGAAATCTTTCATTGAAATATTTTTCAGAAAATGAGTAACTAATATTTCTTCCTAATAGACCGTATTCTTTTTTCATTACTGTTTTATATAGACAAATTGCAAGATAATAGTTGTTATGGAATATGTATCATTTAATCTGTTTTCTATAAAAGTTTGTCTATATTTATTATTCAAATTTATATTGATCTAAGAAGATGAGATTGTCTTATAGCACTAGATGATTTTTAACTCAGTAACCATACACAGTCCTTTTTTCTATTCCTAAAATACCTACAACATTTTTCTTGTAAGCTTAGTATGTATTACCTAAAAATGAAAGGCAAGAGCAGTTAAGGAGATATCTATTATGCCCAAATGTAATATTACTTATTTATTACGTTTACTAATTAAATGTAGCCTTTTCAGCTACTTTATCTTTATAAAGGTATATTTGATTATAAAGCTATTTATTTAATGATTTCAATCTATAAGCTGAAACCAAAATTTCAACAACTTTTAACTCCCATTTTACTGAGCTTACACAAACTAAAAATTACAGCAAATCAAATTACTATAAGTTCTATAGTGTTATCAGCTATTATTGCTATATTTTTTTGGAATGCAGATTTTAATAAGTGGTTATTTTTAAGTTTACCCATTGGTTTATTATTTCGAATGGCATTGAATGCCTTGGATGGAATGATGGCAAGAAAATTTAACCAAACAAGTAAACTGGGTGAAGTTTTAAATGAAGTAGGAGATATCTTTTCTGATGTCATGATCTTTTTTCCATTGTTAAAGTTTCAAACTGAAAGCATTTATCTTGTAGTATTTTTTATAGTACTAAGTGTTATCAATGAATTTGCTGGATTACTAGGAAAAGTAGTAGGAATAAATAGACGTTATGATGGCCCGGTTGGGAAAAGTGATCGAGCATTGTTATTAGGGGTTTATGGTCTTATATCATTTTTGGGAGTTCAACTAAACAGTTATTCTAAGTATATTTTTGGAGTAATACTCTCTCTGTTATTGTTAAGTACATTTATCCGGTTAAAAAAAGCATTAAATGAAAGCTAAAACTAATATTGCAGAGAATAAATTTGCAGATGTACCTATTCGTGTAAAGACTTGGGGGTACATTATTTTAGTGTTTAGTTTAGCAGTACCATATGCTTTAGGAATGAAATTGTTTATTTCATTTATTGGATTTCAAGTTTTTTTTGAAGTTTTAAGAATGTTTAAAATATATGTAAGACTATGGAGTGAAGCATTGGTTTTAAGCATATTGATATTTAGCTCGTTGCATTCCTTTTCCTATCAATATTTTTGGTATTCATCTTTTTCAGTATTGCTTTTAGTAGTGATATATTTTTTGTGTCAAAAAGTTTCTAAAAAGCAGTTGTTAGGAGTATTGTTTGGTGTAGTATTAAGTTGTATTATTTTTCCTCATTTATATCATATAAGAGTAGGAACATCGGGTTTAAAATCGCTATTATTTTTAGTAGTAGTAACATCGTTTAATGATGTTTTTCAGTACCTAATGGGAAAATTATATGGCAAGTATAAAGTAATCCCTAAAGTTAGTCCTAATAAAACATGGGAAGGACTTATTCTAGGTGTCATACTTACGATATTGTTGAGTAATATTTTAGGTTATTATTTATTATCTTTTAATGTTTTTGAAAATACATTTTTTGGTTTAATTTTTGGTTTTTTTGGTTTTTTTGGGGATGTTTTAATTTCTTATATAAAAAGAAAAACAGCAGTAAAAGATACCGGAAAATTGCTTCCTGGTCATGGTGGATTATTAGATAGAATGGACAGTTTGATATTTAATGCACCTGTTTTTTATTACTTGTTACCATTGTTTTTAAAAGGATAAAGAATGAACAAGTTTAATAATGCTTTCGTTTTATCAGGAGGAGGAACACGATCGGCTATATATCTTGGTATGTACGCTGCATTAGAAGAATTAAACATGAAGCCAGATGTATTAATTGCTAGTTGTGGTGGTGCATTTGCAGCAACGATTATCAATACATTTCCTAGTCATGCATTACGTAAATCCTTTTACAAATCAGAAACATATTATCATTTTGCTACAAAGGACCGCTTGACGCACCAAAAAAAGTTATCTAATATGGGTGTTTTTAGCTTTAAAAAGACCCTAGATAAACGTAATGCTCCTTATATAGAAGATGTTTATAATAGATACTTGGCAGAAGTGCCTCAAGATTTGTCGATTAACTTTCCAAGTCTTAAAAAAACATCCTTTTCAGAAAACATACCAACACTTATTATAGGTTCAAAATTATTAATTACCCTTAATCAAATAGGAGAGAAAAGAGGACAGAATAAGTTGTATCAAAAAATGATTTTTACAGATGCAATTACAGCAAGTAACATTAATTTATCAGATATTTTAATTACTTCTGAAAATTATAAAAATAGTGCGGTAGCTGAATATTCGGAAATTAGAACTGATTTATCCATGTTAAAAGCAACTAGGGTTTCAATCTCAGATATGTTTTATGTAGCACCTTTATATCATGAGGATACTTACTTTGCAGGAGGCGCCATAGATTTGATACCTATTGAGTTGGCAAAACATGTAGCAAATACTGTTATTATTGAAAAAAAACAGTCTTATACTAAAATAGAAGAAGCTCTTGTTCGTTCTGTTTTAGGATTTAGCGGTAATAAGAGGTTGTCTGAGGTGCAACATCATCATCCAGATTTTCAGATTGATACTAGAGCGATTAAAAAAGAATTGAGTGCTCATTACATAAAAAAAAGAATTGATTGGAAAAATCTAGAAATGCAATTTCAATGTCCAGTATCCTATTGTCAGTTTAAAAAAGATATAGATATGCAATGGAATTATGGATATGAAAAAACAATTGAAAGTATAAAAAATAACCAAGTTATTAATACAGAGAGAGAATCGTTATAAATCGTTAGAATTTATTTTAATATATGAATGTTTTTATTGTAGGAGGAACTACTGGTGTTGGCTATTCTTTAGCACTTTATTATTTGTCAAAAGGTAATGATGTAGCTGTTTGTGGTAGAAATATAAAGAGAATAGCAGATAGTTCACCCGAAAACTTAAAAGCCTTCAAAGTAAATGTTTCTAATAAGGAAGAACTTGAAAAATCAGTTCAATCTTTTTTAAATGAAAATGATAATATAGATCTTTTTATTAATTGTGCGGGAAGTTATGCCGATGATGTTACCAAAAACATAACATTTAGTGAAGCAAAACAAATGCTTGATATTAATATTTCAGGAACGGTTAATTTCTTTGAAATTGCTTGCGATACAATGATTTCTCAAAAATTAGGATCGATAGCAGTTATTGCTTCAGTTTCGGGTATTCTAGATCATGAGAATTCTAGCTTGTATTCAAAAACAAAACGAGTTGTAATTCAAATAGCAAATGCCTACTACCATGCGTTAAAACCATTTGGTATTTCAGTAACTACTATTATTCCAGGTTATATAGATACTTCTAAGTTAAGAGCACTAAATAATGAAGATTTAAGTAAAAAAATATTTTTAATAGATTTAGATACAGCAACTTCTATTATTGTAAAAGCAATTGAAGACAGAAAAAGAGAAATTATATTTCCAAGTAAAATGAAATGGTTAATGGTGAGTTTATCTATTTTACCTTCCTCTTTTTTAGATTTAATCATGTATAAGAAAGCAAAATGGATGAACAAAAAATAGAGCTTAAAGCTCAAATTATATATGTCATATTTTGTGCTGTTGTTTTTTCTACAGTTTATAATGCTTCAGCTTGGTATACGTCCACACTTTCTAATGTTTCCTCTTTTGTATTTAATATTGAAAGTCATATTCCCTTTTTACCAATTACCATTATACCATATTTAACAAGTGGTGTTTTTTTTGTGAGTGTTTTTTTCTGTTGTAATACTTTGGGAGATCTAAAAGTATTATCGAAAAGGATACTATTTATAACGGTAATAGCAGGTTTAAGTTATCTTGTATATCCTTTGAAGTTTTCTTTAGAAAGGCCAGAGGTAAATAATAGTGTACTGAATTTTTTGTTTCAATTTATAACTAAAGTAGATTCACCATTTAATGAAGCACCATCGTTGCATATTGCTTTTGCTTTTGTCTTTTGGACTGTTTATAAAGAGAGGAAATCAACTTGGAAAAAAGGAATAGGTATATGGCTTTTTTTGTTAGGAGTGTCTACATTAACTACATATCAACATCATTTATTAGATATTTTGACAGGCGCTATTTTAGCTCATATATCTTTTATAATATTTCCCAAATATGGTAATAAATATGAATTAAGAAACTTTCATATTTCTAACTATTACTACTCTACGGGGTGGATACTTTGCTTGACAAGTCTACTATTATCTGAATTTTATAGCCTTTATTGGTTAGTCTTGACTTGGTTTGTAGTGGTTATTTTTTTGATAGGGCTTCACTATGAAAAAAATAACGTTCACTTTTTAAAAGACCAGCAAGGAATCATTAAATGGTATAAAAAGGTTTTCTATTTTCCATATTTAGCCATTTATTGGTTTTTCTGGAAATTTTTGAGAACAGTTAAAAAACCTATAGCTGTTTTACCCAAAATGTATATTTCTTCAAGATTAGGTAAAAAGGAAATTCAATATTTTAAATTTGATGCCAATACTTTTGTGTATGATTTTTCGGCAGAATTAGAAGAACATAAATGGATAAAAGACCAGTCTCCATATATTGCTTTTCCTTTATTAGATATCGGTGGTATTAGTACATCCAAAATCAGAAATATAATAATTGAAATTTCAGAAAAGTACCACACACTAACAAATGACGGTAGGATAGTTATACACTGTACCATGGGGCTCAGTAGAAGTACATTTATAGCAATCCTTGTAGTTCAAAATATACTATCTTTATCTATAAGCGAGTCCGTTATAAAAGTAACACACAGGCATAAAAAAGCAGTTATTCGGAATTATACACAGTATTTTTTAAAAACATTTGATATATGAACACAGGTTATTTTAAGAGCTTTGATGGAAATGAAATTTTTTATCGAGAACGTAATTTTAATTCATCACAAAAAAGCATTATTATAATTCATCGTGGGCATGAGCATTCTGAAAGATTACATGACATTTCGACATCACCACAGTTTGCAACATATAATATTTTTGCTTTTGACCTTCGCGGACATGGGTATACAAAGACCAAAACATCATCTGTCCTTATGGACTATGTTAGAGATTTAGATGCTTTCGTTCATTATTTATCATCGCATTATACAGTTAAACCAAAAGATGTTTTTCTTTTAGCAAATAGTATTGGAGGGGTAATTGCTTCGGCATGGGTACACGACTATGCACCTAATATTGCGGGTATGGCACTGTTGGCTCCAGCTTTTAGAATAAATTTAATAGTTCCTTTAGCTAATGAAATGATTACTTTAGGAACAAAGTTGAATAAAAACTTGATTATCAAAAGTTATGTAAAATCAACAATGCTTACACATGATGTTGAACAACAAAAAGCTTATGATAATGATCCTTTAATAACAAGATCTATAGACGCTAGATTATTAATAAATTTGGCTGATTCAGGTAAACGCTTGGTTGAAGACGCAGCTGCGATAGATACTCCTACATTAATTTTAGCAGCAGAAAAAGATAAAGTGGTTTTTAATAAAGATCAGAAATTGTTTTTTGATAGATTAGATACTGATATAAAAGAATATGAGGTGTTACCTGACTTTTTTCATGGTATTTTATTCGAAACAGATAAAGAGTTAGTATACAATAAAATAAAAGATTTTGCCAAAAGAAGTTTTAGCAGTCCAATAAAAAAAGTAAACCTAGAACCAGATCATTTTTCAATAGAAGAACATAAAAGTTTACAAAATAAAGAAGGGAATAATCTTAATTTCAAATTTCAAAAATGGTCTTTAAGCAAAATAGGTAAAGTTAGTAATGGAATGGCCATTGGTATCGAACATGGCTTTGATTCGGGTGCTTCTTTAGATTACGTTTACCACAATACTCCCAAAGGGAAATTTGGTTTTGGTAAAGCTATGGATAAAAACTATTTAGAGGCAATAGGTTGGCGGGGTATACGTATAAGAAAACAACATTTGTTACGACTTATTGATAAGCAGATTGAAAATTTGAAAAAAGAAGGTCAAGACATTAAAATTCTAGATATTGCAGGTGGTACAGGCAATTATCTTTTCGACATCAAGAGCAAGTATCCCAATGCGAAAATTGTAATTAATGAGTTTGTACAAAACAATATTGAAATTGGAGAAAAAGTCATTCATGCAAAGAATTACAAGGATGTACGTTTTACCAATTACGATTGCTTTGATCCTAGTACATACAGAAAGATAGGTTTCGAACCGAATATTGTCATTGTCTCAGGTATTTTAGAACTTTTTGGTGATAATGAAATGGCAAATAAAGCTTTAAAAGGTATAACATCCATTGCAGCAGAAAAAGCAACGGTTATTTATACGGGACAACCTTGGCATCCGCAATTAAAAATGATTGCTTATGTCCTAAATAGCCATCAAAAGAAAGATTGGGTAATGCGAAGACGTTCTCAAAAAGAATTAGATAAGATAATGGCCTATCACAATATTGAAAAGAAACAAATGCTTATTGATGATTTTGGAATCTTTACAGTTTCTTTGGCTGAAATAATAGCTTAGTTTTTAAGTATAAAGAATTCATTCAATAAAAATACCCCAAGCAGTCTTAGCATATACTAATGCTTCAAGAGAATTTGTTCAGAATTAAATCATGAGTTAAAAAACCTCTGTTAGAAATGGAGGTTTTTTACTAGCTGAAAATACTTTTTGATTCTTTATTTTTATTAAAACGCAATAGTTACTACCATGAGCGAAGCTATTAGGAACTTTTATTCATCATTATGAATTGAAATATATTAGAAATTAAATTGTAATAATAGACAAATATCAACCTTACCCTTAATGATTATAAGTAATTTTTTTATTGCTTTTATTCGTTAATTTTTCACCTTTTGATTCCATTACCTATCTTTTTTAACTAAGATTTAGCTTCTAAATAATCTTACCCTATTAATTCCTAACCACTAACTACGAACAACTATTAACTTATTACTATATTTGCCCAAATTTTACAGACATAAATACTTATAAATAATGGCAAATTATTTTAACACCTTAACATTAGGGGAGCAATTAACACAATTAGGGAAGTGTCGCTTTATGGATTCTTCGGAATTTGCTGACGGTGTAAAAGCACTTTTAGGTAAAAAGATTGTAATTGTTGGTTGTGGAGCACAAGGTTTAAACCAAGGTTTGAACATGAAAGATTCTGGTTTAGATATCTCTTACGCATTACGTGATGCTGCAATTTCTGAAAAGCGTCAGTCTTTCTTAAATGCATCTGAAAACGGATTTACAGTAGGAACTTACCAAGAGTTAATCCCTACTGCTGATGTGGTAATTAACTTAACTCCGGATAAGCAACACACTAGTGTAGTGAAGGCTGTTATGCCATTAATGAAAAAAGGAGCTACATTAACATACTCTCACGGTTTCAATATCGTAGAAGAAGGAATGCAAGTTCGTGAAGACTTAACGGTAATCATGGTAGCGCCTAAGTCTCCAGGTTCTGAAGTACGTGAAGAGTACAAAAGAGGATTTGGTGTACCAACGTTAATCGCTGTACACGAAGAAAATGATCCAGAAGGCAGAGGATGGGCTGAAGCAAAAGCTTATGCTGTTGGTACTGGTGGTGATAGAGCAGGAGTATTAGCTTCTTCTTTTATTGCAGAGGTTAAGTCTGACCTTATGGGTGAGCAAACTATCCTTTGTGGTTTGTTACAAACAGGATCTATCTTATGTTTCGATAAGATGGTTGAAGAAGGAATCGATGCTGGTTATGCTTCTAAATTAATCCAATACGGATGGGAAACTATCACTGAAGGATTAAAATATGGTGGTATCACTAACATGATGGATCGTTTAAGTAATGTTGCTAAAATCAAAGCTTACGAAGTATCGGAAGAATTGAAAGACATTATGCGTCCATTATTTAATAAGCACATGGATGATATCATTACTGGAGAATTCTCTAAGACAATGATGGAAGACTGGGCTAATGATGATAAAAACTTATTAGGTTGGAGAGCTGCTACTGCTGAAACTAACTTCGAGAAAACTCCAGCAGGAGATGTTGAAATTAGCGAGCAAGAGTACTACGACAATGGTGTATTAATGGTAGCTATGGTTCGTGCTGGTGTTGAGTTAGCTTACGAAGCAATGACACAAGTAGGAATTGTAGAGGAATCTGCTTACTACGAGTCTTTACACGAAACCCCATTAATTGCAAATACAATTGCACGTAAGAAATTATACGAAATGAACCGTGTAATCTCTGATACTGCTGAGTATGGATGTTACTTATTTGACCATGCATGTAAGCCTTTATTAAAAGACTTTATGTCTAAAGTATCTACAGATATTATTGGTAAGCCTTACGCTAAAGACAATGGAGCTGGTGTAAGTAATGCTAAATTGATCGAAATTAATGATGAGATCCGTAACCATTCTATCGAAATCATCGGTGAAGAATTACGTGAAGCAATGACTGCAATGAAGCCTATCGTATAAGTTTAGATAGTCTTTTTTAAATATTTAAAACTCCGATAGTCTTAATTGATTATCGGAGTTTTTATTTGATCATAATCAACTATCTAGATGCAAGAATACTAGTATGTAGCTAAAAATTACTTTTGTTAGAATTGCGAGATAAGCCTAGGAGAATTTGACCCACAATGCAGGATTAAATCTTTTAAACGTTTTGAATGTTGTTTATAGACTATTAGATAGTGTATTTTTTGTTGTTTTATAATCAAAGAAATATTCATTTAACTTTAAAACTATTTCTTTTGCCCTAGTTATATTTTTATGTTTTAAAGAGAGTTTGTATCCTTCAATGATTCCAACAATCGTATTATCGATAGGGTTTTCAGGGTTACGTCTTACACTAAAAGTTTTTCTTACATTAATTGGGGTTTCAGTTGCTTCAAAAGTTGAAATATATCTTCGTATTCTTCCATCTTTTATTTCAAATGGAGCTTTGGGTTTCTTTATTTTTAGTTTACCATTTCCCCAATTTTCCCCAGTTTTAATTCTATTTATTTGCATTTCAGAAACACCAAATAATTTAGCTATTTTGTTTAAAGGAACTTCTTCTTCTTTGATAAGTTTCTTGATCTGTTTTACATCTTTTAGCGTTAATTTACTATTAATATGAACTCTATCTTTAACTTCTAAATTTGAATAATGAAGATTCCTTTTATTACCATCTTTATAAGTAATAACTTTTTTCTTCTTATTTAATTTTTTTGGAATTATACCAAAAGCAATTGCAACTAATGAGGATACTGCAACGTTATTAAGTTTACCTTTATCATCAACTAAACTGACATACGCTCCTTTAAGTTCACCTGATCTAACTATAAACTGAATCTTTTTTTCATTTATATATTCTCTTCCTTCTGTTCTCCAAGTTCTTTTCTTATCAATATCAGTTCTGTATACTCTACCTGATTCACTCACATGGTATCTGTCAAAGCCTTTTATTCTTTGACACTTCTCCTTATTAATGATTATATTCTCCATACTAAGACAAAGGTAAAAAATAGATTATAGAACAACGATATATTGTAGTTATGATAACAGACAAGAAACTATATATTATTACTTTGTGCTATTAAATTAAGTTTTTAGAGATTTAGTATTAAAATACTGAAATACTAATTCTTATAAGACAAAGGAGCTAAAAACTAGAAAACGAATAAATAAATGAAGCTTTTACGATATATATTACGAACAATAGTAAGCATTGGTATCATTATAGCCATTCTAGCTTTTATAGTCGTATTATTCATTAATTTGAGTCCAGAATTCGGAGGACAAGCTACAGAAATAGAGCAAGAAGTCTATGCCAAATCTATTAATCATAAAGATGGAATTTTTGTAAACAAACAACCAGTTCGATCATCGATGAGTTTCGAAGATATTAAAAAAAGTCTTACTAGTTATTTCACTCCGCAACCGAAAACATTTCCATCTAAAAATATTGAATCTGAGCAAGTAGATTCATTAGCTATTGCAAATTACAAAGGAAAGACTCGATTGATATGGTTTGGACATTCTACCTTTTTAGTGCAAATAGATAAAAAACTCATTTTAATAGACCCTATGTTAGGAGAAGTTGCTGCACCACACCCGATGTTAGGAAGTAAGCGCTTTAGTAAGGAATTGCCTATTGAAATTGAAAAAATACCAGAATTAGATGCTGTACTTATTTCACATGATCATTATGATCACTTAGATTATGGCTCTATTAAAAAATTAAAGGATAAAGTAAAACTATTTTATACTCCATTAGGAGTAGGTGTACACCTCCGAAAGTGGGGAGTACCTAAAGAGCGTATTATAGAATTAGACTGGTGGCAAGAAGCAACTTTGGGTAATTTGAAATTCAAATGTGCACCAGCACGTCATTTTTCTGGTAGAGGGCTTACTGATCGAGCAAAAACATTGTGGTCTTCTTGGGTGATACAGTCCGACACAGAGAATATATTCTTTAGCGGAGATAGTGGCTACGGCGAACATTTTAAAGAAATAGGAGAGAAGTACGGGCCTTTCGATTTTGCAATGTTAGAATGTGGTCAATACAGCGAAATGTGGCCAGATATACATATGTTTCCCGAAGAAACAGCATTGGCAGGTCTAGATGTCAATGCAAAAAAGATCATGCCGATTCATTGGGGATCTTTTAAATTATCCATGCATACATGGACAGATCCTATAGAGCGTGTTTGTAAAAAGGCTGAAGATCTAGGTGTTTCGGTAGTAACACCGGAAATAGGAACTTTCATTTATATAGATCAAAACAATGCTACTGCTAACAAATGGTGGCAACAATACTAGATGTTACCAACCGTCTAAAACACACTGTAAAGTATAAGGAGTTGTTTCTGATAATGGAATTTCTTCTGGTTGATCACCTAAGAAATTTCCACTAGCTACCCCTTTAACATCATTAAAACGATAAGACCAACAAAACCTTAAGTTTGGATGCTCTTCTGAAAATGTCACTAGGTTATCTTTTAAGATTACATTATCAAATTCACTAAAGGATACAAAATATCCTAAAAATTTATTGTTACGAACATCCGCATCGGCACTTTTATACATATACATACCGCAACTATTACAAACATTGTCATGTACATAGGTAACACGATTATGTCCTTTGTCTCCACCACTTGAATACTGAATATACCCTAATCTTCCATTTACAGAACCTGAAATCATAGTAATGGTATTCCTTGCAATAATATTGTGCGTTTTATGCCAGCTAACAATAGGCCCATCGACATAAACATTTCCGTCTCCTTGCTCCATTACATTATCAAGAATGTATACATCTTTACCACTAGTATTTACAACATCACCTCCTTTATTATGGTGGAAATAATTATTCTGAATCAAGATATCCTCGTCTAAGCGACCAGCACCTTCAATGTCAATACCAAATTGTGGAGATACTCCATTAATATGATGTATTTCATTGTCTTTTATTTCAATACGAGCCCCTCCAACTATTGAAATCCCTTGTCGTCTATTATTGTAAATTGTGTTATTTGAGAAAGTAACATCCTGTGCATCCAGTACCAAAGAGCCATCACCAGTCACATTTTGAATGATCATATTATCGACTAACACCTGGTTGCTTTCATTCCAAACACAGATTCCATGTCCTTCATCATGAGCTGTTTTACGATCACTAGCACGTGGCGTGAAAATATGCGTATCACGATCTCCTTTAATGGTTCCATCTCTAATAATGATATTATCTCCATTTAAGCTGATAACACAATAATTCCATTTATTATTAGTATCGATCGATAAAACAGCTCCATCGCTGAATACAAATTCAGTATCACCATGTAATTCAATACCTCCTTGGTATATTTCATTTACATCTTCACCTACTAAATATCGGCCTTCAGGTAAAATTACTTTCGTGTAATCTTCATCATGCGCCCAATCGATAGCAGCCTGTAGATTCGCTGTTGTTTTGATGGCATTAGTATTATTAGCAGGAATGTCCCACTGATCTAGATCAATAGTGTATTCTTTATTACTGGTAAAAGCGGGGAGGAGTACATCGAATGTTTTTTTAGGCAATCCATCAGCATCCAAACTTTCTTTAGCTACAACGCTAGGACTAGCATTATCCTCAGCTTCACCATCATCATCTTTACATGATAAAATAGAAAAAAATAGAAATACAAATAGTATGCTTAATTTATATACGAAATGGTTCATAGGAATAATGTTAAGTAGGTTATGTTGATTATAAACTAATATACAACTCTAAATAGTATGTGTATAATGTTAATTTTTGTTTACATAGATATTGGATCTACTATTTTATGTAAAAATCTACAATCAATGATATTTAAATAGTGAATTGTCATTCCTTGCTTGGCAAGGAATCTCATCCAGTTGATTTTAAATTCATAATAAAATACTTAAATCCACCAGATCAAGAATTAGCTACTTTATATAATCGTTTGTGTATTTCTTCTTTCAATTTTTCTGTAGAAATCTCTAAAAATTGAGTATTAAGTACAACGGGAGTATTGAATGTATTAAGTGCACGTTTCATTTTTTCCTGAAACTTTAAATCTCGCTGTTTTGATATAAAACCCTCAATGTCTTTTAAATGAATTAAAACATAACGTGTACCACTCAAATTATATTCAGAATAACTTTCTATGTCATTCCATTCTACAAATAAGTTTTTTTCTGGGTTATAAATTAAATGATCTTCATTAAAAATCATGGCTGCTTTTCCATCTTGCTTTTTCATGTTAAAATAAATGGATACCGCTAAACCTAAACCAACTAAAATAAAAATATAGGAATATCCAGCCTTAAAGAAATTAACATCTAAAAAATGAAGACTTCCTAAAGTCATTAATAGTAACCCCAATAGAATAAAGCCTATTTGTTTCTTATTGCTATGCTTTATTTCTAAAATTTCATCCATGTTTAGTTATCCAAAATTTCCACTATCATATCTCCACCAAATTCACCCTTTGTACTGACAGTAATTCGTTTCCAAAAAGCATCTTTATTTAGTTTGATTTCCTTGGACGTATCAAACTTTTCTTCTGGATTAATAGGATCAAGAATATTTTGTACAGAACCACCTTTGTAAAGGATTATATTATCGGCATCTATATTTTTAATCTTATAGATGGATTTATGAGTTTTTATAAAATCGCCTTCACCTAGAGTAGAAAGGATTCTTTTCTTCTCAATATCAGTTTGAAAACTAAATGATTCATTAAGTTTCTTTGATGCTTTCATTTCACTAGATAAACCTATAACCATGGCTACAGGAATACCAATAAGCAATAGTAACATTACATACCAACCTGTTTTAGATACTTTATGCTGTGCTAAAAGATCAATAGAAGCCGCTTTTGTTTGCGCATCCCATAGGGATTTTTTGATAACCTTACCTGTCAAATCACAACGGACTTGAGCATGCTTTTTCTTCAATTTTAAGAATAAAACACTGGTATCCCGTTGCCTTACAAATAATGTGGCTTTGCTTTGACCTTCACAACCTTCAAAAGATTGTGCTATCGGTGATTGTAACACATCATATTCTTCAACATTGATAAACATAATATTAGATTTTGTTAGTTAGGTATTTGTTTTAAAAGTAAACAAATATGTCATCCTTTGTCATAGCATTAACATTTTGATAATAGAAGTACACATGGCGAAACATGAATATTTTATTATTTATTACAGCTCACCATAAAAAATAAAAAAACTATAGGGTATTTATAAGTTCATCTGTTTTAGGATTGAAAAAATGAGATATAAGAACTTAAAATAGGATTATGAAAAAAATTAAATGGACTATACTAATTGGGTTATTAGCCGTGATATCCTTAAATGCACAGGAAAAAATAAATGATTCAAATAAAAAGCAGCTCGAATTTAGGCCTAAAAACATAGTTAAATTACACCCTCTAGTAGCCTTAGCAGGAGTTATAGGTATCGATTACGAAAGAGTTATTAAACCTAAAAAATCATTAAACTTTAGACTTTTTCAGCAATTCAATGAACCTAATTTTGATAATAATAAATATGAAAGAAATTATAATATGCTTTTTGAAGCAGAGTTAAGACGTTATCTATCAAAACGAAAAAATGCTCCTGAAGGTTGGTCTGTAAGTGGTAGTTTGATGACAGAGTATAATTACAATAGGTTAGAAAAAAACAGTGCTAGTGATGAAGATATTGAACGCCTTTGGGTTGGCGTTTTTGCTAAGACAGGATATCAATGGGTATTTAAAAAAGCCTTAAAAGGTATAACAACAGAAGTAAATGGTGGTTTAGGATATAGAACGACTACAGGGATATTTGATGAAAAGTCATTAAGTGGCTTAGCTATAAATTTGAATTTCACCTTAGGGTATTCTTGGTAGTGACTAATTATTAATTATAATTGGTATTAAAACTTATGTTTCAGATTTTAGAAGAAATAAATCGGGTTAAACCAAATGAGAGATCACCCAGCTATTAAATTGACTTAATTTTAAAATATGTCAGAGAAAGTGATTAGTGTTTGCGAAGAAAAAGTATATGATCAATTATATCGTGATCACGCAGAAAAAATATGCTACTATCTCTATTACAAGTATGGAGATATGGAAAAAGCCCAAGACATTGTACAAGATAGCTTTGCAAAATTGTGGGTAAACTGTTCGAAGATACTTTTTAAAGCGGCTAAAAGTTTTCTTTATAAAATAGCCAATAATGCTTCTATAAATGCTCTTGTACATCAAAAAACAGTATTGAAATACCAACAAACGAAACAGAAAACATATACGAATGAATCTCCTGAGTTTCAAATGGAGCAAAATGAGTTTATGCAGCTATTAAACAAAGCTATTTCTGATCTAAAGGAAGGACAGCGAGAGGTTTTCCTCTTAAATCGAATTGAAAAGAAAACTTATAAAGAGATTGCAGAACTGTTAGGAATTTCAGTAAAAACTGTTGAAAGACGAATGCATTTAGCATTGGTTTTTTTAAAGAAAAGAGTAAACTACCTCGGAACAAACTCACGAGGAATTTAAAAGAAACAAGGTTTTCATTTCAAGGCAAGCTTTAGGGTATTTTATCTTTTAGTAGTGCTAATAAAATCATCTAATATCTAGAGTCTATGCGTTTTTTTGAACAACATTATCAAAATGAATTTTTGATGAAATGGATATATGGTAAGCTTTCTCCTGAAGAATTGCATGAATTCATGACTTCGGCAGCTTATAAAAAGCTTGTGTTTTCAAAATCACCTAAGCGCAAACCTAAAAATGACAGCTTATGAAAAGGAATATTAATGAAGATGGTTTTTTAGGAAAATGGATCTCAGGAGAACTTTCTAATAAAGATCAAAAAGCCTTTGAAGCTTCCGAAGATTATTTAGCCTATAAGGATATCCTAAATGGAGTAGAACGATTAAAAAGGCCTGTTTTTGACATTGAAAAAGGGCTGAAAGCGCAAAAAATCTATAATATGTCCTACCAAGAAAAAAAGAGATCAAGAATCATTCGACTTCGAACTTGGATATATAGTGCCGCGGCTGTCTTTTTGTTATGTATTGGATTAAAAATGGTATTGTTTAAGAAGGTAGCTATTCATACCAAAATGGCACAGACACAAGTGATAACACTACCTGATAATTCTATCGTAACCCTAAATGCGGGCTCTTCTTTAAGGTATCATAAAAGTTCTTTTATGAAGAATCGAGTATTGCATTTAAAAGGAGAAGCTTTTTTTGATGTTCATAAAGGATCAACATTCACCGTAAATACCCAAAATGGGGATATCACTGTGTTAGGTACCGAGTTTAATGTGTATTCTAGAGATCTAATATTACAAGTACATTGTTTTGAAGGCAGGGTAAAAGTGAACAAAGAGAGTAATGAAGTGATTCTTACTCAAGGGAAGGGAGTCCAATCCACAAACAAACAGGACTTCTCTATATTTGATTTCTCAAATTCTCAACCTGATTGGTTATATGGAAAAAGTAGTTTTTTAGAAGTACCGCTGGAACACCTCATAAAAGAATTGGAAAGGCAATATGATGTTAAAATTCGAATAGGAAATGTAGATGTGAATAGAATATTTACAGGTTTCTTTAAACATAATGACCTAAAAGTCGCACTTAGAACTAGTTTTGATCCTATGAATATCAATTATACATTTGAAAATGAAAAAACTATAGTATTAAGTAATAAATGATTCGTTTTCAAATAATTACTTTATTACTCTCTTTGTGGGTTATAACCTGTTATTCACAAGAAAAGCAGCATCGTATTGATGTCCTTAAAAATATGCCTATACATGAGATTCTTAAAGCGTTTGAAAATCAATACCAACTTGATTTTTCTTATGATGTGGATGCCATAAATAATCTAGATTTAAACATTGATGAAGGTTCCATTTCCCTAGACTCATTAGCGCAAATTCTTCAAGCACAAACGAAATTCACATTACAAAAGATTGATGATGATAGTTATATTCTAGTAGAAAATAATGAGGCTATTGATATCTGCGGCTTTGTTATTGATTCTGAAACTAATTTTGAGCTTGCTCAGGCAACTATTATCAAGAATAGCAAGGCAATTAAGCTCACAGACCAACGAGGTTACTTTACATTGCAATTAGATGCAACAGATTCTATTGCGGTATCTTATCTAGGCTATCATACGAAAAGAATGAAAGCCTCTGATTTTTCAGCACCAAAATGTGATACAATTCGATTAGCATCAGAAATACAATACCTAGATCAAGTGGTTATCAAAGAATACCTTACTACAGGTATCCAAAAAAACAAAGATGCAGCCATTGATGTATCTATAAAAAAACTTAGAATTCTCCCAGGGCTTATAGAACCTGATGTTTTACAGAGTTTGCAGTTATTACCTGGGATTAATAGCCCTACGGAAGATCCCGCTGGATTGCATATTAGAGGAGGAACTCCAGATCAAAATTTGGTCTTGTGGGATGGGATTAAAATGTATCATAACGGCCATTTCTTCAATCAAATATCAACTTTTAATCCCTATATAGTTAAGGATGTAAAAGTCTATAGAGGAGGAACCAGTGTACGTTATGGAGATCGTGTTTCTGGAGCCATTATCATAGAATCTGATGATGACTTAACCGAAGAATTAAAAGTAGGAGGAGGGCTTAATTTTACCCACGCTGATATATTTGCAAAAGTACCCTTATCTAAAAAGGTTGGGATTATGGGAGCTTTTAGAAGGTCTACTACGGATATCTATCAAAATGTAGGTTATAACAATTTAGTTCGAAAAGTATTTCAGAATACTAGAGCTGATATTTCAGAAGATGCAGATGAAGAAACTTCTAGAGAAGATGATTTTTCATTTTCCGATTCAAATTTTAAAGTTGTTTGGAATCCTAATACAACTAATAGTGTGAAATTTAGCGCCATTTATGCTAAAAATAAGTTAGATAATGTTGCTCCTCCTCAAGAATTAAGTGAGACTAGTTCTTTCATTACTGAAGATGTGTATAAGCTTAGAAATGCAGGTGCTAGTATCAATTGGAAAAGAACATACAGTAACAATACGATTCAGAAAGCGAATCTCTATTTTTCTTCTTACGGAACAAAATATAGACTTACACGAACATTAATCAGCCCAGATCAAGATCTCGACTATAATTACACTCAAAATAATGATGTGATAGATATAGGGGCAGCTTATTCTTTGGATATTCCCATTACTAAAAAACAATCATTAGGCTTAGGATATCAATACACCTATAATGAAACAGGCTACTATAATAGAGAAGCACTTACAGGAGATTTTGAAGAGTTTATCGATAATAACACTGTAGGACATAATAATAACCATACGGTATATTCTGAATATACCTATAACGGAAAAAAAACAAATGCCACTCTAGGAGTCAGAGGGTCTTATTTAAGTCGAAGTAATCAATTCTTTTTAGAACCTCGACTATTTTCTTCTATGGAAGTTTTTAAGAATTTTAGAATCACTGCTTCTGCAGAATTAAAGAACCAACAAATTAGTAATTACAGTGATTTTGGAAGTGTCAGTCCATCCATAGGAGGGCTTCCCATCGCTGATAATGTATGGGTGCTTTCGGGAGAAACTACCCGTGATGAAGCTGTTTTTTCAATTCCTATTATCAAAAGCAGGCAATTTACATTAGGGGCATTATACACTTACAAAGGTTGGAATTTTGATTTGGAAGGGTATTATAAATACCTCACCAATATTGCATCGAGTAATAACGCTATTTTAGAGTTTGTGTCTATAAGTCAAGGCAATAATGATATAGAAATAGGCAAAGAGAGCAGAGTAGGAGTTGACTTGCTTCTAAAAAAAAGAATCCATAATTATCGTTTTTGGTTGGGGTATTCATTAAGTAAAACGGCAGTTACTTTTCCCGAACTACAACGAAAGTCTTTTCCAGGTAATTTTGATCAAAGACATGTCTTTAATATCTCCCAAACCTTAAAAGTAAAACAATTTGAGTTTGCATTAGGATGGAATTATGCCACAGGTAGACCATTCACAAATTTAATCCCAGATGAAAATGGTTTTGCAGGGAATGTACTTGACCCTAGAGGAATCAATGCAAATCGGTTTAAAGCTTATCATAGACTAGATGCTTCAGTGCTATACCGTTTCGATATCAAAACAAAAAAACCTTGGAGTGGGATGTTAGGTTTCTCTTTACGTAATATTTATAATCGAAAAAACACCATCGATCAAGGCTTTGTCGAAGTTGGCCAAGATGACATCCTCATAGATACTTTTGAACGAGAATCATTACGATTAACACCAGATATCGTGACTCGTTTTAATTTTTAAATAGCTTCTATGTCTAATATCTAAATTTTTAATCTCCGACACCCTGAGCTCAGTCGAAGGGTGTCGGACGATAAGATTACAAACATTTACTATAGGGTATTTATAAGTTCAATTGTTTTAGGATTATAACATTTTAAAACAAGAAAATACCATGAAAAATAATAGTTGTAGTATTACCGTAGCATCCTCAAAAACAGCAAAACTTAGTCGCTTTCATTTCTTTACTAATACTATACTCATTGCATTTTTATCAATCATTTTGGGTTCTTGTGCGAATGATGATGATAACTCTCCTGCTAAAAAAGAACAACAGCCGGTGATTAGTAATGAAATATCAGAAGAAATTAAAGAGCTAATTTACTTTAAAGGGAATGAAAAAGCTTCTAAAGTGTTGGTTACAATACAAGGAGGCCCTAGTCCCGAATTGCCTCCAGATATCGTTAACTTAATTGCCGAAAACACGAATATCGAAGACCTTTTGATTATCACAGTACACCAAGCACAAACAATGAATCCTACTATTTTAGAAGGGGAAAATATCACATTGGATCAAGCCGTTGCTTTCAATGCAGAAAGTATAGAAATGCTCTATAAAGTGATTCGCTATTTTAAAGATCAAGGGCGAACGGTTGATGTATTCGGGATTTCATTTGGTGCCTTCGTTACTCAAGAACTTATTTCCAAAAAAGGAATCGATGCAGCAGATAATTATCTAATCATGACTGGTAGACTTGATCTTAATGAAATGATTTGGCAATGGGCTCTTGAAGGAATAGAAGGAGCCTTTGAAAATGGAGTTACTCCCATAATAGTTGAAGATCAAGACCCAGATCCAGGTGTAGTGGAACGTAATCTTGGTAAAATATCTGCTGGATTCGCTATGAATAGATATACACAGCTTCTTACTACTATTGAAGACTTGTCTAATGTCACCTACATTTATGGGGAAACAGATGAAGCTTTGGGGAGTCTTACTCCTGAAGAAATTCAGTTTTTAGAGTCTAGAAATACTAATATTATCGTAGGAAATGGAGGTCATGATGATACTTTTTTTGAGTTTTTAGCGCAAGGTCTTAATGAGGCGTTTGGGATAGAACAGTTGCAATAATATTATCATAACTATTTTTCTAATTATAAATAGTATAATGAAAAGAGGGTGAATTTTAAGAATACTTTATTAGCAATCTAAAAAGATGTGACACTTAGACTTGCTTTGATATTTAAAACCGGGTATCTCAATATCCGGTTTTAAATATTATTAGATATTAAAGACTTATCTTTTGGGAGTATTCCATAAAATAAGACTCAAAACGTTTTAGCTTCTCGTGAATTGTTTCAGAATATATAACATACTGACATTTTTTAATACTTTGTGCAATAGAAAGTACAGGTTCATGTCCCGAATTTCTAATTAAAAACTCTGCGTCATCAATACTAAATATCTTTAATTGGGCCATACTAACACCATTCATAAGAAATAACTTATTCATAGTATTTGGTGTAGAAATAAGAATATCAACTCCCATAAATATTTCAGATTTTTGAATATCGATATGAAGCTGCTCATAACTAGCATATAACCTTAATGATGTATATTTTGTGTATTTAAAGAAAGCATCATAAAGCTCTAAAACTCTTTCTTTATTTTCAACTAATACCACAGCTCTTGGAGCATTCCCCTCTGCTTCACATTTTAATTTATGTAAGGTAGTAAGTATCATTGTAGTTGTCTTTCCACTGTCTTTTGGAGCTGTACAATATACATTTGCACCACTCTTTATTACAGGAATACTTTTAACCTGAAATGGAGTAGGAGCTGTTATTTCAAAGTTTTCAAGTGTCTCTTTAATGTGTGGATGTAATTTTTTAAAAGGCATTTGGCACAAGATGTTTTAAGAATAACAAATATACTGCTAGTAGTTTTCATTCTTTAATTAAAAGAGTATTTCCTTTAGATATAATTACTATCTATAATAATGATGTCAAAAAGCATTAAAGTATCACATTGATTAAACTTTTTCAAGTGTTTTAGGCTATAGTATTTCCTACAAAAACAATATGCTTTGTAAGAGACATCTATTATTCAACAAATATTAGTGTAGTTGAGCCAATAGCAAAATTCGTAAATAATAATTCTCTTTTACACACGTTTGACCGATAACTAATTAAAATATAATTATGAATACTAAACTCTACCGCTCACAATGGAGTATATTCAGTTTTTTGCTTTTTATTTTTTTGGGGATTCATGCACAAAATGATGTAACTAAGACAATAGCTAACGGAAACTGGAATACTGCCAGTACTTGGGATAATGGCATCCCTAATGCAAACAAAAGAGCTATTATCAGCAAAGACTATCGAATTAACATTGTTGGAAACCACACTGCAAAAGAAGTAGTTATTCATGGAATTTTGAATGTTAATGAAAATGGAAACCTTAACAAATCACTGCAAACAAGATGGGTACACGTTAATAGTGGAGGTGTCTTTAGAATTGGTACTGAAAATAATCATTTTGATAGAGGCACATTTACATTAACCCTTACTGGTACGAATCCAAATTCAAACCAAACAGTGCCTATGGCCAATGGTATGAATATGAATATTCAAAACAATGATGGTTTCCTTATGGCCGGTGGTGGAGGAAGGATTCAATTTTTTGGAGAAGACAAATTACCATTTACAAAGCTATCGCAAACTGCTAATATTGGTGCTAATAAAATTACTGTCGCTAATGTTATTGATCGTAATCATTCTGGATCACTTTCATTAAGACATGATGGCGAATTAAACTGGGAAGTAGGTGATCAGATTGTGATTGCAAGTAGTGCTACAGACTATACTAGAGAAGATGTGCGTACTATTACAGCGATCCAAAGACAAGGAAGTAATTCAAGGTTAACACTTGATACTCCTTTAACCTATATGCATTATGGAGTTATAGAGACTTATGGTAATGATCTAGACCCACAGAGTATTAATCCTGGAAAAACATTTTCTATAGATATGCGTGCCGAAGTTGCACTATTAAGTAGAAACATCAAGATTAAAGGTACAGAAGCACAAGATACTGATGTTTTCTTCGGAGATAGAGCGAGACTAACTAAAGAAAGTAATGGAAAAGCTCAAAATGGAGTCGGCGGTCATATTATGATTATGCCTACAGCTGGGCAAATTAGTGTTGAAGGAGTACAATTGGACCTTATGGGACAAGCAGGAAGATTAGGAAGATATCCTTTTCACTGGCATGTAGCTAGAGATCGATCAGGAGACTATATTAAAAATTCTTCTATAACCAATAGTAACAATCGAGGAGTGGTAGTACATACTACAGATAATGTAGTAGTGGAAGGAGTCGTATTACATGATGCGCATGGACACGGTTTTTTTACAGAGGATGGTGTTGAACTCAATAATAAATTCATTAACAATATCGCTTTTGGAATTCATAGAGTAGATCCAGATGATGATAGAGAAGGAGCTGCTGCTTTTGTAGTTGATGATACTGATCGCTTTTTTGATAGAGGAGACCGTTCAAGAACCACAGCTGCTTTTTGGATTGCCAATGCAGGAAATGATTATATAGGAAATATTGTTGCAGGATGTGAAGGATCGGGTATTTGGTTTGGTCAGCCTGCGCTACCAAGAGGAGCTGCTAGAAATATTGCAGCTTATGATAATTTTCGACCTAGAGAAACTCCTTTAGCTGACTTTGATCACAATACAGTACATTCTAGTAGAACTGGCTTTGTTGTAGCCTTAAGAGGGAATGCTCCCGACGGAGGTGGTGCTTTCGGAGAAAAAGAACGTGTATTTGGAAATGTAGATCCTGTGTATAAAAATCTGACAATATATTTAACAGGAATAGGGTTGTATCCCTTAGTTTCTAATGTTAGGCATACGTTTCCTAATTTCAAAGCAGCTGATAACAATTACTTTAGTTGGGATTCTGATCCAAATCTAATAAAAGATGCATTACTTGTTGTTAGAAGCCGTGGAGATTTAAATGAACGTACAGAAAGTGAAATGACAGGTCTAGCTTTATATCATGGAAATACAATTATTGAAAATGCACATATAGCAGGAGTAACTGGACGTTTTTTTGCTCCTCAAGGAGGAGGAAATCGTATAAGATCAGGAGCAGAAACTGAAGGGCTTTCTTATGAAAACGACGGATCCTATGCTAAGATGAATCGCACACAGAGATCCAACCATTTAGCAGTAAGGGAAATATATGACAGAGATGGTACGTTAACTGGACGTTTTGGAGGTGGTGCTGGATATTCTTTTGCTCCATTAGACGAATGGACTTTTGAGGAAAATTCAAGTGATAAAAGAACAGGGAATACGAATGATCGATTTAGCTCAATACTTACAAAAAAACGCTATGTTAATTTAGAAGCGCCAACAAGCTCAAATCCAGAAGAGGAAAATAAAAGACCTAAAATGACGATTACCTCTCCACATGGAGTGACTAGAGATTTTGCCAAAAGAAACAATTTTAACCAACGAAGAGTAGTATTATGGGCTGAAGCAGAATATACGGTAAGGTTTCCTGACGGATTTGATATCTCTCAAAACGAGTTGAGATTATCTCTTCATCAATGGAGTATGCCGTCTAATAGTATAGGTGTTGTACTGAAACTAGTAGATCAAGCCAATAATATAAAGCCTCAAAATTTTGACAGTAGACAAGATTTTAATCGAGTGAATTCTCTAAGTAGATTGAGAAATGCTCAAGTGGATAGCTATTTTACCGCCAATAATAATGATCTATATATGAAATTGATGAATAGAGGAGAAGGTATTCATGGAAATTGGATGCATTTTGTAGAAGCTACTGAGCTATCCCCAACTAACATAGCACCTACAGTTGCATTTATTGCTCCAACAGAAACAACATTGGGTACTGGTGAAGATTTATATATCAATGTGGATGCCAATGATAGTGATGGAACTATTAGCAACGTTAAATTGTATGTAAATGGAACATTCTTAAGGCAAGAAGGTATTAGTCCATATGAATGGGGAGCAGATAATCAGAATGACACTTCTCTTGAAAGTTTAGCCGAAGGAACCTATACACTTAGAGTTGTAGCAACGGATAATGATGGAGCAACTAGTGAAATCACCCGAACCATTGTAGTTGGTAATACTACAAATAATAGAATTACATTATACCAAGGGTGTGGTTTTAACGGAACAAATGCCAGTTTTGAAGAAGGAACCTATCCTTTTAGAGACTTTATTGCAGAGTTTCCTAACGATGTGCTTTCGTCAATTCGTATACCTGCGGGATATAAAGTTACTTTATATCAACACGGAGGACCTTCAGGACGTACCTTAGAGCTTACAGAAGATGATGATTGTTTATCTAATAACAATTTTAATGATATTACTTCGGCCATTAAGGTCGAAAAATTACAATATCGTTTCGATTTTGGAACTGTAGATTCTCCTGTACAATCAGGTTATAATCAAGTACTATCTAGTAGTAATAATGCTATTTACAAATGGAATAATTCTACCGGTTTAGATATGAGAGATAGAGGTGAAGTCGATGGTACTAATAACATAAACAGAGATTTAATATTTTCTTCTAATAATAGGGTGTTTAGTGTAAAAGTACCCAATGGTAGATACCGTGTAGGAGTTACTTTTGGAGATGCTAATTTTCCTCATGATCAACAAGTAATCAACGCCGAAAATGGACAAAAAATCACCAATCCAGTGGATACTCAAGCAGGGCAATTTGAAAGGAAAGTGATTGATGTAGATGTCTTAGATAGTGAATTATCACTTGAGTTTATAGATCAGGGAGGAACAAATCCGCATTGGTCTATAACAGCCGTAACCGTTGACTTTTTAAATCATGTTTCAGGTAGTAAGCAAGATATTAATATAACAAATGAATTGATTGCTTACCCAAATCCTACAAATAGTATCATATATTTTGAAAATGTAAACACCAATAGCCAAGGAAGTATATATGATATTAAAGGAAAACTAGTCTTAAATTTTAAAATTGATGGAGCTAAATCAATTGACCTTTCTGATTTAGCTAGTGGAATTTATTTCATTAAAATCGTTGATAATGTGTTTTTGAATGAAATGATGGTTAAAGTACTTAAGAAATAGATTTAGATAATCATAGAGACTAAATTTATTACACCTGAAATGGCTTGAATTCTATATATGGGATTTAGTTATTTTGGGTGTTTTTTATTTTTAATATTCATTCATGAAGTTTAAAAAATTATGGTTTTAATTTATCTAAGCCAATTTAATTAGCTTCTAATAACTTGATGTATAAACTTTACATTTTTCTTAATTGAGACAATATCCAGAATGACAATGGTTTCTACATATCCGTTAATCTCAATTATTTATAAGGTATAATTTCAATACACACAAATGGACTATAATTTATATTATGCCAGTAGCAAAACATTAAAAACGAGCCATTTAGCTAAAAAAGAGCAAAGTCGGGCGACACTTTTTGTTATTCAAATATAGACAAAATTTTGAATTGTAAAACTCTACCACAAAAGAAGCCTATCACTTTTGACTGAGCAAGGGAAGGTAAACTCCTTCCGCTATCGCTACAGGCCCCTTGCACAATCAAAAGATGTAATTTCTAAACATGCGGAAAAATTTAACATTGAAAACACTGGATAACTGATCTACTCTGTATGCTCTTTGAGTGGCAAAGAGCCAAACCACTCGGACGCCGAGTGCGAAAAAAAAAAAAAAAAAAGCAGCTCAAAAGAACCGCTTTAAAAACTCAATAATTACATATAATTCAGCTATCAACTTAGATATCGTAATTACGTAAGTCCATATTTTTTGCCTTGAATATTTTCTTAAGTCCAAGTAATAACCTACTTAAACGGAAAAGTAACTTTCCCCTTCGAAATCCAATAAATAGCAAGTAAAAGGGTAGGAGTAACCAAAAAAGGAATAACACGATAAACAAAAGGCAAAGAATTGTAAGTGTCAAACCATTTAACTTTATAGTTCGGATCTTCGGCATAATTACTTTGAAAGGTTTCATTTATATAAGAATTTACGTTAGTAGTAAAGATTTCAAACTGTAATTGCCTTTTATAATAATCGATAATTGACAATACAGAACTATGATAAGAAGCGTGACCACGATTTTCCGAAAACTCAAAGGGACGTGTACTTCTTTTCATGCCAAACAAATTTTTGTTTTCACGATAAACGGCACTTTTAAAGTTACCAGTCTCATGTTTTGCTTGCGCGTAAACTAAAGCGCTAGAAAGCATCCAATATTTTGGAAAAAACAGTTTTATAAACCAGATTAAAAAGAAATTCATATTTAACGGATATTAATTAATAAATAAAAGTCTTGGGCATCACCACCTGAGTACAAAGTAAGAGCACGACCAGCATGAGAAACAAAAACTAATCTTTGCAAACAAAAAATAAAAACAGATGTATTTATTCGAGTGGTTTGAGCAACTGAACGATCAACAAGAGTGATATCAAACTTATTACCGTTTAAATCATTAGCTGCAAAAAAAGCATCCAAAAGAGTAGAAGTACCCTTTATATCATGAATATTTAACTCTTGAGAATTTAACATATATTTGAAATTGAATGAATTAAAAAAAATAAATAATGAGAGATGTTAAAAATGAACAAATACTAAATTACGTTAGTAACTTAATGGGAGATGTAACAAACAACACATGGCTACTAATAATTATAATTTTCATGCTAGCTATTAACATATACGGAACGTTTAAAAAGTAACACCGTTTATATTCATTTCCCTGTATAATTTGGAAATCCTAGGTCTTAAAAAAATATCTGTTATGACAAAATAATCTTTCTTTAAAACATTGTTTAATGGGTGACTATATTTTTCACCATATCTGAAATGAACTTGACGCCATTGGTCAATTGTAAGATTATCTAAAAAATAAACAAAAACAGGTTTATCAAACCAGAAAAAACCGTCAATGGCAAGATGTATCTGATCAACTGTAGACTCCAAACTAAAACCTTTATTTTTAATCAAATCATTATTAATCTTTTGTTGATCTGATGAAGTTATAACAGTAGAAGAAAAAGGATTAATAACTTCCTTAGTTATTAAAGAATGTGAAATTTTTTTAAAAAAAAACAAAACAACACCACCTAATAACAAATAAGGTATAATAGGGGCTATAGAAGCTATAGCCCCCCAAAAATTAAATCTTCTCATTACCTCCCAATTTTATTATCCCCATTCAAATCTCTTTTAACAAGAGTTTCTAAAACAGGAACTAAAATTTTGAAAATAGTTTCAGCAGTTTGGATAATCTCCAATGCTTTTAAAATGATTTTTGACATAATTAAAAATTTTAATGTTTACCGAAATAGCCGCCGTTTGGGGCTTTTGTACTAATCACCATTCCAAGAGAATCTATGTGAATCTTACCCGTATTCTCCTTTATCCAACAAAGCTCTAGCCATTTAGCACCTGTACGTTTGTAAAAAATTTCAAGCATTATACTACTTGACTCTTCACCTGAAGCATTACTATATTTAGTAGACTTTGTGTTTTGAAAACCTTTAACAGTAATCAAACCTTTTGAACGAGAATAGTTCCAAGCATGGACTGACCACATACCTTGCCCTTTTCCTTTCGTTATTCTAGAAAGTTTAGCTCCGCTTCGCTTTTTTTTAGGAGTATTAAAGCCTTGATTTCTTTGATAGCCATAATCAGAATGATTATAACCTTGATTATTTTGGAAACCATGATCACCTCCAAAACTTGAATTTCGTCTGGATTGTTTACCTGTATATGACATAACGTATTATTTTTTTGCGATTAATAAACCACCGAAAAGAAGAGAAACACCGCCTAATGCATAAGGCAAATATTTTTTCAAATCATTCGGTTTTAATTGTGAACTAGGACTAAATTTCGAAATGCTAGTATTTTGAAAAGTAGGAGTTTGATGCATTGCATTCTTAAACAAATTATTATCCTGAGCAATTTGAAATTGACTTTGTGCTTGATGTTGACGAATTAAAGCATCGGTTTTAGGTTTAGTGAAACCCTTAACAACACCGCCAACAACATTACCAATAACATTAGCCGCATCACGACTATAACTGCGAATGTTTCGCTTAGCAAAACGACCTACATTTCGCCCAGTCCTTTTAATACTTTTACTAATTTTTTTAAAAAAACCCATAATTATTTTTTCTTAAAAACAAGAGCCAGAACAACCAAGACAGCCAAACCGCCTAAAATCAATGGAATCATCTTGTTTAAATTATTAGCTTGTAAATTAGCAGTAGCTAATTGTGTTTGTGCATTCGCTTTAGCTATAGCTACTTGAGCAGCATTATCACTAGCTTGAGTTTTTTGTGTACTAACAGCAGAGAAGATATTCCCTGCCTGACCTATAACTGCACTCCAAGGAAATGGCATATCTTTATTTTTTTTTTATTTTATGCCCTTTAAATTTAAAGGGCATAAAATCATGAATAATTAAACTAAGACTGAGATTCAGCAGCAAGAACTTGAACTATATCACCAGTACTTTTATGTTTTTCGGTATTAGAAAGTACCTCATGTACACGTTTTTCAGAACGGACGCGTTGTTCGAAATACTTATTTAAATCAGATGAAATACGTTGATTTAAAACAGAAATGTTATTCAAAGAACCTCCTTGACGTGATGATACTTTGATATAAACATTTTCAGGAAGATCATTAGCACCAGAAAAAACGGGCATGGTACGTGCCATTGACTTATTTTCTATTCTATTAAACAAAGAAGCAATACCACGTATCCCAGTTCTATCACTTGAATAATTATCATTTGTACTTCTTACTTCAATATCAAAATCATCAGATTCTAATGAATTATTATCAGAAATTAACCAAGACTTAACAACTTGTTCATGTAATTCGTTCAAATCACGATCAACATCATAAAAAGAGACATTAAAGGGTTCACTTTCATCAGTAGATACTGCATATACTGATAACTCACCAATACCAATACCACCAGCAGAATTAGGAGGTGTATCTAGTTCAATGTCTATCTCATCACCATTATCACAAGTAATAGAACCAATTTCTATATAACATCGAAAAAAAGGAAACAACGATCTACTATTTGAAGACAATAAATTATTAAAATAAGACTCTAAAGCATCCGCATTTAAATCAGAAACATCACGAATAACTCTCTCTAAATTTGTATAGCCTGTAGCCCCTTTCTCCATATCACATAAATCAACAAAATGCTTAAGAGGGATACTACTGACTAATACTTGAGCCGAATTATCATTTCTATATCTAACTTTCAAAATTGAAGAGTCAATAGCTTTTTTCATATTTTGAACAATACCTCGAACCAAAGGTTTGTCTTTAGATGATTTAATAGCTTCAAGAGGATTAATTGAAATCATAATACCATTAAGGTGACCCTTTGGATAATCAGCTTGAACTGAAAACGAATTAGTTACTCGTCGACGATAGATTCTATCTGTTTTCATAAAATTTTTAGATTTAAATAATAATTAAGGGTTTTTCAACTATATTTTTTTTTTGAAAAACTTATTGAACAAAACTTTTGGTGAATAATCATCTTTGATAAACGAACCCAAAATGACACCTAGGACTACACACATTGCAGCCTTTTTAAACTCAACTTTTTTTTGATAACCCATTATTTTTTTTTGAATTAATGAAACGTTTTACTGTTTGTGGAATACAAATTTGAGGTGATACAAAAAAAAAGTTGTGACAAAATGACACAACTTTTTAAAAATAAATTATATTTTATAGATTTTAAAAAACGGGGTAATATTTAGTTATTAGGACAGAAAAATAAACCAAAATCACAGGAATTACAGTGTATAAGAAGTCTTTAACCTCTACATTACCTCGTTTTAATAACTTATCATAAAAAAGCTCTTTTAAAGCAGCCACAAGTATAGTGATGATCCCAAAATAATATGGGAATTGAAAAAACTTACTGATAGCAGCATAAATAAAAAGATCAAAAAAGAGGATAAAAGTACCGCCAACTAAATGACGTAGCTTATCAATTTGAATTTTGTTAATGAAATTTGACATATAATTGAATTTAAAAAGTTACTTGTAATAATTTCCAATCATTGGAAAGGTGAATTGTAATTGTTTATAATCGGGGAGAGGTTGGATAACAGACTTAACAGCTTCAGGGATTTGTAGCTGAAGCTCAACATTTTCGTAACAAATAGATTTTAGCTCTTTGTAATGATTTTTAACTCGATTCCATAAATTAGTTGAAAGCTTTCTAACCACTTCGAATACTTTTCCTGTAAAAAGAGTGATATAATCAGACGGTTTTAATTGTTTTAATTCTTGACTATCCAGAACGGGTTTAGAATCCCTGTACTCAGAGCCTTCAAGTAAAACTTTAGGATAAGTTAGTTTTGATGCTGAACGAGAACAACCCCAGATTTTTGCAGTTAAAACACGCTTGTTTTTTTCAAGCTTAGTCATGTATTTTTGAATGTAACTAACTGCGTTACGAACCTTTTTGAGACTATGTATTTCAGTACTTGGAGGGTTTAAAGAGGTAGAACGATCTACATATCCAAGCTTATTAATTTGCTTATTCCAACGATTATTGATGTAATGCTTATCAATCCATTTATCCAAAATTATGTGATAATGAAGATTGCCATTTTTCATTGGTTCAGCCTTCCAAACATAATTAACAACGCTTTTCGATTGCTTAAGATTCTCTAAAAACCTAACAAGTATCTTATTGATCTGAGTATCTGTATGTATTTGCTTGGATGGGAGAGTCAGCGTAAGAAAAGTAACGTAATTACCTTCTTTGTAATTCTTAGGCTTTTCATTAATAAAAACAGTATTTATAACATTTTCAATAACACATCTTATACGCTTTAACTGAGCATTTGAGACTGTACCAAAAGGCTTAATCTGTATACCTTTCTTTGCCATTTCATTAGCATGACTAGTATGTAATTCAGTCAAAGATTTGGAATAACTATCGATACATTTAACCTCTTTAACTTTATTCATCTGCTTTATAAGACTTTTGTATTCTGTCTTTTGATTTTGACTCAAAGACTTTTTACAACCATTACGAGAATGATCCGAATAACTCATGTCTTTGTACATGATCATGCAATTGTTGCGAATAGATAAAGCTGTAGGAAGAGGTGAATTCATATTTTGATGTTTTAGGGCTTCGCCCTTAAATCCGATTTGACCGTTATATTTGACAAGCCTATACAGAAAGCCACCCTAACGAGTTGGCTTTTTTAGGGTCTGTAAATGAGTTTTATAATAGCGTTGGACTGATCTCTTAGAACAACCCATATAATCCAAAGCAACTATCTCTAAAGCCTGATTAACAGAAAGTTCGGGCGAAGCTTTTAAAACAACACCCAAACAGTAAGCAGTGAACAAAGACTTGTCTTGTATTATATCTGTAGAAAGACTAAGCATAATGAAAAAAAGAGCTAATAGCATCTAAAGAAGCATTACTAAAAAATTCACGAGGAGTTACTTCAAAAGCATCAAACGAATGGATTTTAGAAGAATCAAAATCAGAAGTATAAGCATAACAATAACAGTCGTTATAATGATCATATACAGAATAAAAACGAAGAGGTAAAAAATTGTGATTCATGAGACTATGCGTAATTGATTATTAAAATCTAATGTGATTATTGGCATTTCAGAATCATGTAATTCGATTAAATCCTCCTTATAATCAAGAGCTAAGGATTCAATCAAATCAATACTTTGAGAAATTTGGCGCACTAAGTAGCGTGATTTCTTAGACAAGTAATTAAAGCGCCTTTTCTTATAAAATTCCTTCTGAAAAAGGGCTATTTTCTTAACGGTGGACACGTATTTAACGATCCAATGATAAAAACCCATATCAGCTTTATGTGAACCATTTAAACGTCCCAAACAATAAATTAAATGTTCAAAATCATCATTTAAATGTGTACGTTGTCCGCCAGACAAATAAGAAAAGGATTCTATGTAAAGACCATATATTTCAGAGTGATAGATTTGAAATTCGTCTAAAAGTGTATTCAGACGATTCTGATAAGAGACTAGAAACTTTTCTGCTTTTTTGCGATTAGAAAATTTATAACGCTTTAGACCAATACCTAAGAAAATTTCATAACGTTCGTTTTTATTACAATAACGACGACCGATGCTTTTGTCTAAAATTTGTAGAGTTATATTATTCATTGACAATTAATAATTTAGTAAAAGCTGCCAAACATAACGGTTTACCTTATAAACTCTATTTCTCTAATATTAATAAATGAACTATAATTTATATTATGTTAAATAGAGTATTTGGTAAACTACTCTAATCAATCATTCCGAGCATAAAACATAAAAAAACAATTACTCAGAATTTGATATTATTATCCAATAACCCGTTATTTATTAAATATCCAATTCTCAGCAAAAACATAATATTTACTAAAATAGATATTCAATGGATATTATTGTCATAACTCATATTGGCTAAGCTTTAAATTTAGTTCCTTAATCAAAAGACGAATTATGAAATATATTTAGTAATCTGAACTCACGAACAACTTTTCTGGTTGCGTATTTTTAAAAGTATATCTTCGCGCGAATTATGTGGATGTATTTAGGATTAGTAGCAGCATTATTTTTAGGATTACATAATCTTTGTAAAAAACATGCTGTACAAGGAAACGAAGTTTTTCCAGTACTTTTAGGAACTATAACAGCTGGATTTTTATTAATTCTACCATTTGCAATCTGTTCGGCTTTTTTTCCTGAGATCACCCAAAGAGCAAATTTGCATATCTCGATGATACCACTAAAAGTTCATGGGTTTATCATAATCAAATCCATGATTATGGCTTCATCTTGGGTTTTAGCGTATCAGGCATTAAAGCACTTGCCCATCACTATTGTAACTCCAATACGTTCTGCTGGGCCTTTCTTTACCTTTATTGGTGCATTATTGATTTACCATGAAAAACCTAATAACTGGCAATGGGTTGGATTTTTCCTTATTATTCTCTCAGTGATACTGTACTCTCGTATTGGAAAAAAAGAAGGTATTGTCTTTAAGCGTAATAAATGGATCTTTGCCATTATAGGGGCTACTTTTTTAGGGGCTTCAAGTGGTTTATATGATAAATTCTTAATTCAAAAATTGGCACTTGCACCACTCACCTTGCAGTTTTGGTTTTGCTTCTATACAATTTTGATCCTATTAATAATCCTATCCATAACCTGGTTTCCCTATGTAGAAAAACGGAAAGCCTTTACATGGAGATGGTCTATTCCTGCCGTTGGTGTATT
The DNA here is from genome assembly GCA_947493035.1 of uncultured Aquimarina sp. Classification (GTDB taxonomy): domain Bacteria; phylum Bacteroidota; class Bacteroidia; order Flavobacteriales; family Flavobacteriaceae; genus Aquimarina. The sequence goes on along the minus strand of CANLOW010000002.1, from coordinate 83,931 downwards.
GCTACAAACGGCTGACTATTTCTATTTTAATGCGCTTCAAGACCCCGAAGCATTAATTATGTTGCTTTCTGCGATAAAACGAAGTCAAATTATCATTTCAGTAGTTATTGGTGGACTTATTTTTAAAGAAAAAAACAAGCGAAAGAAATTAGTTCCGCTTGTTGGTATCATGACTGGTGTTTTCTTGATTTTGTATTCATAAAATCGAGCTTTCCTATAATTAGAATATACACCCTTGTTGAGGAAGTTCTATATGTAGACGGAATGATATTATAATTGATTTACAACTATTTGGACTGCTCAAAAGCCATTAGTTTATCAATCAACTCTTCCTTAGTTAAGTGATGAAATACCGTATGGACTTTCTCTCTTAAATCAGCTGATAGTTCACGATTAGGTTTCGTTTTGAATACTTTTTTTGCCCACAACAATGTGGTGTTCTCTTCTAAAGCTTCACTACTCGCCTTTTCATAAGCTTGAAATTTAACACCTAATTCCTCCTCAAATTCAGGGATTTCAAAGGCTTCTTCTTGTTGTAAAACAGTTAATGCATAACCTTTTAATCCTGCTCTTGCGGTACGACCACTTCGATGTACATAAGTTTCGTATACATCAGGTAAGTGATAATTGACAACATAGCTGATTTCTTTAACATCTAAACCACGCGCTGCTACATCTGTAGCTACTAAAATATCGATGTGACCTTCACGAAATTGGCCCATAATACGATCACGAATAGGCTGAGATAAACTACCATGTAACGAACCTGAGGAAAATTTGTTGATGGCTAAATTTTTAGCTAATTTATTTACTGCTGCTTTCGTTTTACAGAAAATAATTCCCCTCTGCCCTAACCGATTATTGAGAAAATGCATCAAAACATTCAACTTTTCAATGGGTTCTACTACAACATATTCATGGGTAATGCCTTTATGACCTATAGTTTCCATATCAGCTTCGATATGTATAGGATCTTTTGACATATAGTTTTGAATCAATTGTTTTATCGTACCCGGCATAGTTGCTGAAAACAATATCGTTCGTCTATAATTGGGTAGTTCTTTAACAATCTCATCAAGCCCCTCTCCTAACGATTTCACCATTTCATCGGCTTCATCTAATACTAGAAAATTTGTATGCTTGATATTAATTGCTTCTCGTTTTATAAGGTCAATTAAACGTCCAGGAGTGGCTACAACAATCTGCGTAGGTTCGGTAAGTGCTTTTATTTGAGGCTTTATATGTACTCCTCCACAAATGGCTGCTATATTTATTTTGGGAATTTGTGCTGCAAAACTTTCTAAATTAGTATGAATTTGCTGTCCTAATTCTCTTGTAGGGACTAAAATAACCGCTTGTATGGTTGGATTGGTCTTATCGATTAATTGTAACAATGGCAATCCAAAAGCGATTGTTTTTCCTGATCCAGTTTTGGCTAAACCAACTACATCCTTCTTTGTCGTTAATAAAGTAGGAATTGCTTTATTTTGAATATCAGTTGGAGTACTAATATCTAAGCTTTTTAATGCTTTTTCTATAGGTGCTATAATTCCCAAGTCTGCAAAAGGAGTCGCCATAAATCATTTTTGTGGCAAAGATAGTTCCTTTATATTCTAAATAACTTTTTTGATGTAAAAAGGGAAAGTAAGATGTAGTCTATTCTTTTAAAAAGACTTCTTCAAACGATCTAAAGCTACTTTATTGTCACGATCTTTGATCGTTTCACGTTTATCGTATAGTTTCTTTCCTTTAGCTAGAGCAATATCCATTTTAGCATATCCTTTTTCACTTATAAATACCTTAAGGGGTACGATAGTGAAACTTTTATGGGCAACTTCTTTATGAAGCTTTTTAAGTTCTTTTTTATTTAAAAGTAATTTACGCTCCGTTTTAGGACGATGGTTAAAATAGGTTGCATGAGAATATTCTTGAATGGTCATATTCACTACAAAAAGTTCACCTTTTTCATTAAACTCACAAAAACTTTCTGCAATACTAGCTTTCCCTTCTCTAATAGATTTAATTTCTGTACCACGTAAAACCATACCCGCAGTATAACGATCCATCAATTCGTATTCGAATCTTGCTTTTTTATTTAGGATGTTTATGTTTTTTGAGGCTGTCTTCTTCATATGTAGCAAATCTAAGGTTTTTACAGTTTTGTATACAAAAAAGCAGCGTCCGAATTTTTAATAAAACGAACGCTGCTAACCAACTAACTAACTTAAACTAATCTGAACTATTATGAATACATCAAATTATGTGCCAAAGATACAATCAATCTAACTATTTAGCTCATTTCTGAATATAATTTTTTTGTTAAAACTATCAATTAATACTAAAGATTGGCTATTTATTTTGCCAGATAATAATTCTTTTGACAATTCATTTAAAACTAACTTTTGAATTGTTCTTTTAACAGGTCTCGCACCATACTCTGGTTGAAAACCTTCTTCAGCAATTAATGCTTTTGCTTCTTCTGTTGCATCAATTGTGACACCTTGTTGAAACAACATCTTTGATAAACTTTTTAATTGAATATCTACGATCTGTACAATATCATTTTTGGATAATGGACTGAACATCAAAATATCATCAATACGATTTAAAAACTCTGGTCTTAGCGATTGTTTTAATAAGTCTAAAACTTCACTTTTTGCCATTTCATTGGCAGTATCTACATCTTTTATAGTGTCATGTTTTTCTTGAATAATATGACTACCAATATTTGATGTCATTATGATAATGGTATTTCGAAAATCGGCTGTTCTACCTTTGTTATCTGTTAATCTACCTTCATCTAAAACCTGTAATAAAATATTAAATGTATCAGGATGTGCTTTTTCTATTTCATCTAATAATATCACTGAATAGGGTTTCCTTCGAACAGCTTCTGTTAATTGTCCCCCTTCATCATAGCCAACATATCCAGGAGGTGCACCAACAAGCCTACTAACACTATGGCGTTCTTGATATTCACTCATATCGATACGCGTCATTGCATTTTCATCATTGAAAAGATAATTGGCTAAAGCTTTTGCTAACTCAGTTTTACCCACACCAGTAGTACCTAAAAACAAAAACGATCCAATAGGCTTTGTAGGACTTTGTAACCCTGCTCTACTCCTTCTAATAGCATCACTTACAGCTTCAATTGCTTGTTCTTGCCCTACAACTTGTTTATGTAATTCTTGTTCTAAGTACAGCAACTTTTCTCGGTCACTTTGTAACATTTTAGTTACAGGAATTCCTGTCCATTTGGCGACAACTTCTGCAATATCTTCATGTGTTACTTCTTCCTTAATTAACGAATTTTCAGAGCGCTCATGTGACTCAATCTCTAACACAGCCAAGGCTTCTTGTAGTTCTTTAATTTTTCCATATCGTAATTCGGCTACTTTTCCATAGTCTCCATTACGTTCAGCCCTATCAGCTTCAAGATTTAAGCTTTCGATTTCTTGTTTATGTTGTTGTATTTGATCAACTACTTCTTTTTCACTACTCCATTTAGAATATATCTCATTTCGATCTTCTTTAATGTTCGCTAATTCAGCATTTAAGATTTTTAGTATGTCCGTATCATTCTCTCTTTTAATCGCTTCAATCTCTATTTCTAGTTGCATTATACGTCGATCTAAAACATCTAACTCTAGGGGTTTAGAATTTATTTCCATTCTTAGTTTAGAAGCTGCCTCATCCATAAGATCAATTGCCTTATCCGGAAGAAAACGATTCGATATATAGCGTTGTGAAAGTTCTACAGCAGCAATTATTGACTCATCAAGAATTCGAACTTTGTGATGGGTTTCATATTTTTCCTTAATTCCTCTTAAAATAGATATTGCACTTTCAGTATCAGGTTCATCGACTATTACTTTTTGAAAACGTCTCTCTAGAGCCTTATCTTTTTCAAAATATTTTTGATATTCATCTAAAGTAGTTGCTCCGATAGCTCTCAATTCTCCTCTTGCTAATGCCGGTTTCAAAATATTAGCCGCATCCATAGCACCTTGTCCTCCTCCGGCTCCAACTAAAGTGTGAATTTCATCTATAAATAAAATAATATCTCCGTCAGCTGAAGTAACTTCTTTAACCACCGATTTTAAACGCTCTTCAAATTCTCCTTTATATTTTGCACCTGCAATTAGTGCTCCCATATCTAAAGAATAAATTTGTTTTTCTTTCAAGTTCTCAGGGATATCGCCACCAACAATTCTATGTGCTAAACCTTCCGCAATAGCAGTTTTTCCCGTACCGGGTTCTCCTACTAACATCGGGTTGTTTTTAGTACGACGAGATAATATTTGTAATACTCTTCTGATTTCATCATCGCGACCTATTACAGGATCTAGCTTACCTGTTTCTGCAAGGTCATTAAGGTTCTTTGCGTATTTGCTTAAGGATTGATACGTGTCTTCCGCATTTTGTGACGTTATATTTTCTCCGTTACGTACTTGATTGATGGCCGCTTTTAAGTCTTTTTTTGTGACCCCTTGATCTTTTAAAATTTGAGCTATTTTGCTATTCGTGTCTAGTATTGCTAAAAGGATATGTTCTATGGAAACATATTCATCATCCATTTTTTTGGCAATCGTATTTGCATTTAATAATGCTTGACTGGCATCTCTTCCAAATTGTAATTGACCACCTGTTACTTTAGGAAAACTTTCTAAAGTACTATCTATGATCTGATCTATAAGTGCTTGTTTAACATTTAGTTTCTTTAAAATGAATGGTAATACATGATTGTCAACTTCAGTTATTCCTTTATATATGTGTGTGTTTTCGATTTGCTGATGGCCAAAACCTTGAGCAATCTGTTGCGCTTGCTGAATAGCTTCTTGCGACTTGATAGTAAATTTATCAAAATTCATAACCTGTTTTTTGATTAACGTTATTTCAATTGTTGTTCCTTTTATCTATAACTGTAATTTTGTCTTGTGATTTTTAGTTTATTGTGTCAAAATGACATCTTTTACGTTGTGTTTTGCTATTTGTACCTAAATATGATGATGGAATTCCTTTACAGATTTATTATTTGGGTAGAACTTAATTTAAAATAGAAGTGTATTAAATTCTTAAAACAACTTTTTTATAAATTTGGAATCTCTACAAAAGGCCTAATGACAAAAAACAACTTTCACTCACATTTCATGATTTACAAACCTTATGGATATTTGAGTCAATTCGTCAATAACGGCCCTAAAAAGAATAGTAAGAAACTATTGGGTGAATTAGGGGATTTTCCTGAATCTATTATGGCTATTGGTCGTTTAGATGAAAAATCGGAAGGATTACTTTTCTTAACTACTGATGGAAAGGTCAGTAATGAGATTAATGGCAGTAAGTTTGAAAAAGAATATTATGCTTTAGTGGATGGTACGATCACAAACGAGGCCTTAGAAAAAATGCAGAAAGGAGTTGAAATTGGGTTTAACGGAAAGAAGTACCTAACAAAACCTTGTAAAGTTTCATTCTTATCAGAAGAGCCTGTTTTACCTATTCGAAAAAAAAAGATTAGAGATGCTCGACATGGACCAGTTACTTGGATCTCTGTTACTCTTCGTGAAGGGAAATTTCAACAAGTTCGAAAAATGACTTCTGCTGTTGGTTTCCCTACCCTTCGCTTAGTTCGTGTGAGAGTTGGAAACCAACATATCGGGACAATGCAATCTGGAGAGGTGGTTTGTCTAAATGATTCACCGCTTACTTTTATATAATTCCAGCCTTCTATTATTGAATTTAACAAAGACAATTAAGCCTTAAGGAGTATTTATTTCTTAATCAAGGGGTTATTTGTCCATTTTCTTTACACATCAAATTTTCATTTGATTTTTAAACTATTTTAGTTTCAAATAGTACGTTATACATATTCGAGTAATGAAATGCTGTTGGTTATTTTTAACTAAAATAACTTTATATCTCAACAGCAGCTATATCAAGAAAAACATAAAACAATAAACACACCTTAACACATGAAACTAATAGTATTTACTTTATTAACAATAGCATCATTCGCTTGCTTTTCACAAACAGCATATTTTTCTACTGATGGTAACAACAGGCTTACAGCATCAGAATTTGGAAAAGTAATTTCTAAAAAGAAAGAATTATGGCAAAAAAATACGGGGCAAGAGACCAATGTATTTGTAAACACAACGAAAACAGAGAAGAAAAAAGATTCGATTATAAACTTTGTGACTATAGACATGCAAATACCGGGATCTCTCAACGAATATGTGAATAAAAAACTTCCAGAAATAACCCTTACAGATATTGATGGGAAAGAATTCTCTATAAATACTTTAAATGGTAAACCAACACTAATTAATTTTTGGTTTATAAATTGTGCTGCTTGTATTGATGAAATGCCTGTACTTAACAAAATTTATGATAATTATAAAGATCAATACAATTTTGTGGCTATTACTTATGAAAGTAAAGAGAGGGTTAATTCTTTTTTAAAAAAACAACCTTTTAAATTTCATCACATCGTAAATGCAAAGAGTTTAACAGATCAATTAAATTTAAAATCTTATCCCGCTAATTTAATTTTAGATAAAAATGGAATTGTAAAATTTTCTGAAAACGGAATTCCATATGAAGTTCATCCAGGAAAAGAACCACAAATTGGAAACGGACAGTCATTTATAGACAAATTAGCTCAACTGAAATAGAACTAAAATTAACTTTAGAGAAAAGATTTTTAATAATGATTTTAGCTACTAAGTTTGCTTTCATCACAAATAAAAAAGGTGCTTTTTCTGAAAGCACCCTTATAAATAAAAATATTGTTTTTCTATTGATTCCCTAAAATCAAAGGCAATCCATCTTTAGCTGATCCTACGACAACTACTTTCGAATTTGAAGATTGAGCCAATCTTAAAGTTGCTTCAATTCCTTTCTCTTGAAGAATTTTATCGGTTAGAGAAGCGCTTAAAATCTTATTCGCTGCTGCTTTACCTTCAGCATCTATACGCTGACGCTCAGCTTCTTTTTTAGCCTTTTCCAAACGAAACTCATATTCTAATGATTCTTGTTCTTGCTTCAATTTACGCTCGATAGCTCCTTTAATGGTTGGTGGTAAAGTAACATCACGTACCAAAACTCTATTCACTACAATGTATTGGTCTTTTACTTCATTACGAACTTCCGCCAAGATTTCTTGTTGAATAACGTCACGTTTACTCGAATACAATTGTTCGGGAGTATAACGTCCAACAACACTACGTGCCGCTGCGCTAATAGCTGGGGCTAGGATATTATCAATATAATTTCTTCCCTTTTCTTGATGTAGTTTTCCTAACTCATCATGTTTAGGCTGAAACCAAACCGTACCATCTACATTAACTTCTAATCCGTTAACAGACAATACTTGCATACGATCTGAAATAGATTGTTGACGTACTTTGTAAACGATCATATCATTCCAAGGCGCTACGATATGAAATCCTTCTCCATAGGTGTTTTCTGTATCTACACCTCCACCGAAACGCTTAAATAATACTCCGCCTTCTCCCCCATCAATAGTGACTGTAGATTTTGCTAAAAGTATAAATAGTAAAACTCCCCCTATTATAAACGGGGCAGCAATCTTAGGTAATCTTTCCATAATTGTAATTTAGAAGAACTAAAATAGCAAATATTTAGCGGTTAAGTTTTAGTATGGGTGTTTTGAAGATATACTTATACAAGTAAAAATGTGATAAATACAGAATAGTACATTTATTGGCAAAGTCATTATTATAATAATTAACAAGCAATACTAAACTCTAAATGATGCTATTAGCTTGTTCACAACTCTGTGAATATGTTTTGCTATCAGTGTAATACTGAGGTGCTAATTAGGTATCTTTAGTAAACCGCTGAAATTATGAAAAATAGAGATCTTTCCATTGTAAATTTGAGACCTCAAATTCTTTCGGCTCGTATTACTCCAAATATGAGCAACGACGAATATTTTCAAAACAAGATACTTAGACCTATCCTAAAATTACAGAATGATCTTTTCTTAGCTATTTTTAAAAATTACATAAAAAAGAATAAGAATGTTTTTTATGAAATTAATGTAGAAAAGCGACTTAAATATGTAGAACATGCTATTCAAAAAGACATTAAGTTTAGAAATAATTTAAAAGGGATAATTATAGGTCAATTTACTGTAGAAGAATATGAACAATATATCAAAAACTCATCTGCACTTAATAAACGTATGATGAACCTATTGATTTCAAGGATACAAAGTCAAATTCAGTTACTCGAACCCAATTCTGATGGAATAGCCATATAGTTGTGAGTAAAACAGTCAATTAATAAAACTCGAACTATAGGGTGATTACTTTATTGATATATACTTTATACTATCAGTCTACAGACACACATAAATGACACCTATAACTGATAATTGACAACCAATATTATAATGTAAATTTAATCTTGTATAGCACTTACAAATACTTACTTTTGAAACTTAATTAGTAAAGTATTATGAGTCGTACTACTAAAGACTATATAGTTTTAGCATTAAAAGGAATGGGAATGGGTGCTGCGGATGTTGTACCTGGTGTTTCTGGCGGAACTATAGCTTTTATTTCAGGAATTTATCAAGAATTGATTGAAAGCATTTCTAATTTCAATATTGCTTTATTAAAGGTTTTATTTACTGAAGGTATTGCTAGTTTTTGGAAAAAAGCTAATCTCAGCTTCTTAGTTCCTTTAATGATAGGAATATTCATTAGTGTCTTTAGCGTAATGCGTTTAATGCATTACTTATTAACTGAGCACCCTGTACCTTTATGGGCATTCTTTTGGGGGTTAATCCTAGCTAGTACTTGGTTTATAGCCAAACAAGTAAAGGATTGGAATTGGAAAAATATACTGCTATTTATCTTAGGAGCAGCAATTGCTTTTGGTATTACATTATTAAATACATCTTCAGGCAATAGTTCTATTGGTTTTTTATTTTTTGCAGGCTCTCTAGCCAGTTGTGCTATGATTTTACCCGGTATTTCAGGCTCTTTTATCTTAGTATTACTAGGGGCATATAGTGCCATAAGTGAAGCCGTACATAATTTTGAAATCAAAAAAATAGCTGCTGTAGGCCTAGGTGCTGCTGTAGGTATTCTTAGTTTTTCTAAATTTTTAAAATGGTTATTTGCAAATTACGAAAAGCCAACATTAGCATTATTAGGTGGTTTTGTTTTTGGTTCATTAAATAAAATTTGGCCTTGGAAAAAGGTATTAGAAACAGCTATTATAAAAGATAAGGTAGTCACAATAAAAGATGTGTCTATTTGGCCAACACAGTTTGAAGGGAATCCTCAAATTTTACTAGCTACCGTTATGGCATTATTAGGAGTTTTAGTTATCTTATTACTTGAAAAAGTAGCACCAAAGAAAGATTAATGCAACACAAAACCGAGCGAAACTCGATTGATAAATTTCTTTTAGTTTTAAAAGGGATTGCCATGGGAGCTGCAAACAAAGTTCCTGGTGTTTCAGGTGGTGTGGTAGCTTTTGTTGCTGGCTTTTATGAGGAATTTATTTATTCTCTAAAAAAATTCAATTTTAAAGCTTTTCGCCTCTTGATCGGTTTTCGGTTCAAATCTTTCTGGCAATATATTAATGGCTCATTTTTAGGATTTATCATTTTAGGAATGCTGATCAGTTATTTTAGTATTTCGCAATTGATAGATTTCATGCTCGATCGCTATGAAATAAATGTTTGGTCTTTGTTTTTCGGTATGATTATTGGCTCTTTAATCTATATTGTTAAAGGGTTTGAAGAGTCTTGGAGTTTTAAAAATATTGGCTTTGTTATTTTAGGAACAATAGCTGGTATTGCAATCACGCATCTTAGTCCTGAACAAGAAAATGACAATCTTTTATTTGTTTTTTTCTGTGGTATTATTAGTGTTTCAGGTATGACACTTCCTGGACTTTCCGGATCTTTTATTCTAATCCTTTTAGGTAATTATGTATTGCTATTGGTAGATTCAGTAAATGCCCTTTATAATATCTTCCCTCAATTATTAAGCTTTAATTTTTCTTTTTGGTATGATACTGAGACAAGAAGGTTAATTACTGTTTTATTAGTATTTACTTTAGGATCAATGTTTGGGTTAGTTAGTCTTTCACATGTTTTGAGTGCTATTCTAAAAAAACACAAAGCAGCTACATTTGCTTGTATCATAGGCTTTATCTTGGGATCATTAAGTGTTGTATGGCCTTGGAAACAAAAAATATTCAAACAAAACTCATCAGGAAATACTCTTTTAGATGCTAATGGAAACCCTATTTTAGACCACTACAATTCCTACATGCCTCAAATATCGAATAATACTTGGGTTGCCATTGGGTGGATCGTTTTTGGGATAATCATTGTTTTGTATTTAGAATGGTTAGCTAACGGAAGGAAAAATAGAAGCCTTACTTCTAAAAACAGGCAGTAGTCATTTATAGATAATTACCAATCGTCAACTAATAAAAAAAATAACTTTTCCTGCTAACCGAAGTACTTCGTACTTTTACTTTCAATAAAATTTTAATTTCAAGGCAAACCTAGGTGTATTATATCCTTCGTAATCTGCCAATAAAAATACATCGAGTGATCAATTATATTTCTGTAGAAAACGTTGCCAAATCTTTTGGTGAACGTGTGTTGTTTGAAAATATTTCTTTTGGAATCAATGAAGGACAAAAAATAGGGTTTGTTGCCAAAAATGGATCTGGGAAGACTTCATTGTTAAATATTATTACCAAAAGTGACGCTAGTGATACAGGTCAGGTGGTGTATAGAAATGGATTAAAAACAGCTTTCCTACCTCAAGAGCCTGAACTTGATGATCATTTGACCATAGAGGAAACTATTTTTACAGGAGATAATGAAAGTCTTCGTGCAATTTCTGAATACGAAAATGCAATGGCAAACCCTGATGATGCCGACCGTATGCAAAAAGCTTTCGATACGATGGAACGCCTTCAGGCATGGGATTTTGAGACTCAGTACAAACAGATTTTATCAAAATTAAAGCTTGATAACCTTTCCTTAAAGGTAGAATCACTATCTGGAGGACAGAAAAAACGTTTGGCTTTAGCCAACATATTGCTAAGTAAGCCTCAATTAATCTTTTTAGATGAACCTACCAATCATTTAGATCTTGAAATGATCGAATGGCTTGAAGAGTTTTTTGCTAGAGAAAGTGTAACCTTATTTATGGTAACACATGATCGTTATTTCTTAGAAAATGTATGTAATGAAATCGTAGAGCTTGATCAAGGAAAGATGTATAGTTATAAAGGAAACTATGCCTACTACTTAGAGAAAAAAGATGCGAGGATTGCTGCTGAAGCTGCAGAACTAGGGAAAACAAAACAATTATTCAAAAAAGAATTAGACTGGATGCGTCGCCAGCCGAAGGCACGAACTACTAAATCTAAATCGAGAATTGATGATTTTTTTGAAATTAAGAAAAAAGCAAAACAGCGTCGTGACGATCATCAAGTAACCTTGGAGATCAATATGGAACGTTTGGGTAGTAAGATTATCGAACTTCATAAGGTGACTAAAAAATATGGTGATCTTATTATTGCTGATCAATTCGAATATGTATTTAAAAAAGGCGAACGTATCGGTATTATTGGTAAAAATGGAACCGGTAAATCTTCTTTTTTAAATCTATTAACCGGTAATCAACTACCAGATTCGGGTAAAGTAATTGTTGGTGAAACGGTAAAAATAGGATATTACACACAGAGTGGTATTCAAATTAAGCCTGGTCAAAAGGTAATCGAAGTTATTAAAGAGTTTGGTGAATATATTCCACTTAAAAAAGGAAGAATTATTTCCGCTGGGCAATTATTAGAGCGTTTTCTATTCGATCGAAAAAAACAATATGATTTTGTCGAAAAATTAAGTGGTGGAGAACGAAAAAGACTGTATTTGTGTACCGTATTGATTCAGAATCCTAATTTCTTGATTCTTGATGAGCCTACAAATGATTTAGATATTGTTACATTAAATGTACTTGAAAGCTTCTTATTAGATTTCCCAGGCTGTTTATTAGTTGTTTCGCATGATCGCTATTTTATGGATAAAATTGTAGATCATTTATTTGTTTTTGAAGGCCAAGGAACTATCAGTGATTTCCCTGGTAATTATTCTGACTACAGAGCCTATGAAAAAAGTGCTCCTAAAAAAGTAGCCGAGCCTCAAATAATTATAGAAGAAGCTCCTAAAAAGGAGAAAGGACATTGGAAACAAAATAATACTACAAGCTTAAGCTTCAATGAGCAAAAAGAATTCTCGAAAATCGAGAGGGAGTTAAAAAAGCTTGAAAATAAGAAAACTGATATTGAAGCTATTTTTGCAGAAGGCACACTTGAAGGAGATGCTCTTATGGAAATGTCTAAGAAATTAGAGGTTATCGTTAATGATATAGAAGAGAAAGAATTACGCTGGATGGAATTGGCCGAGAAAATGGGATAACTATATTTAATATCTCATAGCAGTCCAATAACTTAAGGATTGACTCGTCGTTTAATAAAAATAAATTTCAGCTAAATATCTATCATATTTCCATTGTGCTAGTTGATTTATATTTTGATTTTTGAGTAATTAAGTAAAATGCTTAGCTTATCTAAATAAAAGTTAACAACTTCGTGCCTTATTCAATATTCGTTTAATTTTGAAATAAAAATACATGTCAACAACATTACGCTGGACGAATTGGTCTAAATCATTTATTACTACTCCATCAGCTATCTATCAACCAAGCTCTGAAAAAGAGATTATTGAAATTATACAGAAAGCAGGAATCGAAAATAAAGTAGTAAAAGCGGTAGGTTCTGGACATTCCTGTTCCTTAATTGGTAGTGTTGATAATGGATATCTTTTAGATTTACAATCTAAATATCAAGGTGTTATAAATTTTGACAAAAAAACGAGACAGCTTACTGTAAAATCAGGTACTTCACTTAGACAGATAGCCGATTTTGCTTTAGCCAATAATTGTGCAATAGACAATTTAGGGACTATTGTAGATCAAAGTATCTCTGGTGCTATTTCTACTGGAACTCACGGATCAGGAATAACACATGGAGCTGTAGATCAGTCTATTTTAACCTTATCTATAGTAACTGCTGAAGGAAAAATAAGAATATTTGACAAACGCACGAATACGGAAGAATTTCATTTAGCTGTAGTTAGTATTGGCGCATTGGGTATCATATCGACTATTACCATTCAACTTGTAGCTAATTTTAATATGAAAATTACTACCAAGAGTTTAAGTTTTGACGAAATGATCGAGTATTTACCTAAAGCATATACGGACGATTACTGCCGTTTTTGGTGGGCTCCTCATACCGATCGTGTACAATATTGGGAAGCACATAAAACTTCTGATAAAGCAGACAAACCTTCCTCATGGAATTTTTATGTAAATGACTTATTAAAAGGGAACTTTTTACACGAATTAGGTTTATGGATTACCTCATTTGTTCCTAAACAAATTCCTACTTTAAATAAATTAATGTTCAACCTTTTACTATCTAAAGAAAAGACTGCTGTTACTAATTTTTTAGATGGATTTACGCTTCCTATATTAGTTAAACAAAAAGTGATGGAATATGCTATTCCAATTGAACATACTTCTATCGTGCTACAAGAAATTAAAGAAGTTTTACAAAACAAGAAGTATTTAGTGCATATGCCTATTGAAGTACGTTTTACTCCTAAAAACGAAGCTGCTTTAAGTATGTCACATGGCAGAAAAAGTTGTTATATAGGAATAATTGCATACAAACCTTTTGGAAAAGACATCAACTACGATGCTTATTTTGAAGATATCCATAATATCTATACAAAATATGAAGGTCGTCCCCACTGGGCTAAAGTTACTTACTATTCTAAAGAAGAATTAAGCAACTTATACCCTAATTGGAATCAATTCGATAAACTAAGAGCTAAAATGGATCCGGAAGGAAGATTCCTTAATAAATATCTGTCAACATATTTTAATTAATATCAATTTCTAATACTCTATTTTTGAACCTATGATAGTGGCTAAAAATATTTTCAAAGATTACGGTAACGTAGGTGTTTTAAAAGGTGTAGATATAACCATTAAATCAGGTGAAGTGATTACTATAGTAGGAGCTTCTGGGGCAGGTAAGACTACGCTTCTTCAAATTCTAGGAACACTTGATAGTCCAAATAAAACAGATAGTGCACAACTAACTTTTAATGGTAAAAGTATTCTTAATCTAAAAAATAGTGATTTAGCTAAATTTAGAAATGAAGAGATTGGATTTATTTTTCAATTTCATCAATTATTACCTGAATTTACCGCAATTGAAAATGTATGTATTCCTGCGTTTATTAAAGGGGTTTCTAAAAAAGAAGCACATCAAAAAGCAAAGGATATTTTAGAATTTCTTGGATTAGGACATCGTTTGAACCACAAACCAGATAGTCTTTCTGGAGGTGAACAACAACGTGTCGCCGTAGCTAGAGCTTTAATTAACGATCCTAAAGTAATTTTTGCTGATGAACCTTCAGGTAATTTGGACAGTGCTTCAGCTGAACATCTTCATCAGTTATTTTTTGAACTAAGAGATACATATGGGCAAACATTTGTTATTGTAACTCATAATGATCAGTTTGCTGATATGGCTGACCGTAAGATTACTATGGCTGATGGCAAACTAGTTTAAAGATTAATCCTTATAGATGAATACTGATCTACTTTAATTCAAAATCTTTTGAAAATAATTAAACCTGAATTAGCTGACTTCCTTAATGAAAAAGCAGCGCAGTATGAAAACCCCGAGTTTTTAGATACTGATCCTATTCAAATCCCTGCTCAGTTTTCTATTAAACAAGATATTGAAATTAGTGGTTTTCTGGTAGCTACAATTGCATGGGGTAATCGTAAAAGTATCATCAATAATGGAAAAAAGTTGATGGATATTATGGGAAATACACCCTATGATTTTATATTAAATTATCAAACTTCTGATATCGAAGACCTTCAATTTGTACATCGAACCTTTAATGTCGAAGATCTATCTTATTTTTTCAAAGCATTAAAATATTTCTATACTGAATATCATTCGTTAGAGGATTTTTTCAAAAATCATATTTATGATAAAAGTATGCAACGCGCTATTCATGAATTTAAAAAAGAATTTTTCTCATTACCCCACCCTTCTAGGACTACTAAACATATTAGTGACCCATTAAAAAATTCGGCCGCTAAACGTATAAACATGTTTTTTAGATGGATGGTACGTTCTAATACACAAGGAGTAGATTTTGGCATTTGGAATGAAATACCAACCAGTGTACTATCTTGCCCTTTAGATGTACATTCAGGAAATGTAGCTAGAAAATTAGGGCTTTTAAAGCGTAAACAAAATGATGCAAAAGCTTTGTTAGAATTAGATACTTCTTTAAGAATGTTAGATGTAGATGATCCTGTCAAATATGATTTTGCGTTGTTTGGATTAGGTGTTTTCGAAAAGTTTTAAAGCATCAAATGATCTGCATGTTTTTTAATCTTCTCAATAGTTAAAGGTTTTGTTTCGTAGCAAGATGATGTATCTATTAATTTGCCTTTCCCTACCACTTTATCACTTTCGCTGGTAGATAACATGACGATATGAATTTTCTTTTCAAAATTATTTTTCTGAAAAGCTTCTTTAAATTCCCAACCATTAAAGGCCGGCATATTAACATCTAAAAAAATAAGATCAGGTAATTTGTTCAAATTATTCTTATGCTCTATCAAATAATCAAATGCCTTGGCACTATTATTGAACACTTCTATACGATCAAATAATGCTGATCGTTTAGCTAACCTTTTATTTACAATAGTAGTTGGCTTATCATCATCTATAAAGAAAACTTGTAACATAGAATGGTCTTAATAGTTTTTCTAAAAAAACGAAATTACAAAAGCCTATATTTACTCAAGTATATTTAATTTAAAAAATAGATTGTTTTTTCTACCAAAATATTGATAATATCGATGAACAAAATAATATTACTTTTTTTAGGACTCAGTCTTATATTTATAAATATGGCATCTAGCCAAGTAGGTGAAAAAAAAGTGTATGATATCGATTTTTCTGATTTCAATCTTAATAAAGAAAAAAAGAATGAAGAACCCGAAAAAGAAAAACCTGAACAAGCATCTCAAACTAAAACTCCTAATTTAATTGATTTTAATAGAAGTACGCCTAGCCTGACTGACATTAATAATGCTGGATTTATTTTAAACAGTACTATTGATAAAAATAAATTTGGAACAGCTAGCCCTAGAAATATTGATACTTTTGGAAAGAACAGTGATGTAGCAACCTATAAAATTGAGAAGCTCCCTAAACAAGTAAAAGATATAGAAGAAGCTGGTGGGCGCTTAATTTTTACTGATCAAAAACTAGGTGAAATCATTACTACAAGTGAATATCTAGATTTCTATTACAGAGATCACGGTCAAATTGATGGTGATGTTATTGAAATATTCGTTGATGAAGAACCATTTGTTTCTAGAACTAAATTAACAGGTAAGTATAAAACTATTCGTTTATATCTAAAAGATGGCTTTAGTAGACTAGATCTTTATAGTTTATTTGATGGAAAAATTTCTCCCACAACTGTAGAGTGGGTTATTAAAGACAAAAAAGGAATTACTGTAGCTGATAATATATTAGCTGTAAGTAAAGGCTTTAAGGGTACCATCATTGTTATTAAAAACTAAAGGTTTTTATTTTTCTCTGTTATCCAACGTCCCATATACTCAGTAGATCGTAATGAATGATGCCAAAAAAGTTGTCCAACAACATTTCCATTTCTATGATTCTCAATAGTCTTTTTTAACACTAAATATTGCTTTTTAAAGCTTTCAAAAAATGTCTCTTTATCAAAATGATCTTTAATTATATGGCTCATTTTTTGTTGCGTTGTATTCCAAAATGTTTCATTAGTATATAATCCATATACGGCATCAATAAAAGCTTTATCAGAATCACATATAATGTGTGGTAATTGATCTTCTAAAAACATAGCCTCCGCTCCTATTTTAGATGTGATAAAAGGCAAATTATATTCCATCGCTTTTAAAAATTTTCCTTTCTGACCTGCTCCAAAAGGTATAGGTGCTATTAGTAGCCTATGAGCTTCAAAAACGGTAGAAACATCCTCAACATACCCTAAAACATGAAACCTTTCTTTTGGGTTATGTAACTGTAAGTGTTTTTGTTGAGCATGGCTCCCATAAATATTTAAATGCACGTCTGGTAATTGCTTACTTAATTGAGGCCATATTTCTTTTTTTAATTTTAAAACAGTCTGCCAATTAGGTTCATGTAAAAAATTACCTATAAAAAAAAGATCTTTCTTTTCCTTATAATTATGCTTAGCTATTTTTCTCTCTTCACTTAATAATGGAAAATAGAAAAGTATTGACGAAGGTATACTATACTCTTCTGTTAATAAGTTTAACTCTGTAGTGGATATAATTAAAGATAAATCTGAACGGTAAATACTAGCCAATTCTCGTTTTGCAATATCAGATAAGCCTATTAAAGTTTTACCTTTAAAAGATGCCTCTCTTTGCTTTCTAAGAAAATGTAAATCTTCGGTATCTAAAATACGTATAGCATTAGGACAGCTTTCTTTTACACGCCAAGAAAACTGCTCTTCGACCATAAAACGATCAAACAGTACTACATCTGGTTGAAGTTGAATAAGTAGATCATCAAAACTATCATTATTCATCTCAATTTCAATCATTTTGATCTGATACATCTCGGAAAATTGAAAAGCATCAGGAATATTAGCTGCCGAAGCAAAAAACAACTCGAAATCCATACGCGAAAAGCATTCTAATAAATGCATCATATGTTCTCCTGCAGCTGTAGCATTTGGCTGAGGCCAAACATGACCTATAACCAATAATTTTTCTCTATTTTTACTCAATAATAAAATATTTTAGGAGTTATAAAAGTATGACAGATTTTTTCAAATCCCTCTTATTTCTTTCACTTAGTTGTGTTTTTATATTAGGTTGCAATGACGACAATGATGATATCGTAAAACCCGAAGATGTTGCTAATGTAGATCTTGAAAAAGGTATTGTTTTTGGTTTAGTTGATCGCCAATGTGCTGCAATCACTAGAAATGTTGATGATTGTAATCGTATATTTAGATATACTAAAGAAGAAATTTTTAAAACTGATGTTTTAGAAAACATTCCTAATTCAGGAACTTGGACTTTTGAAAATACTAGTTTAGGTCCTGTCGCATTAGTTTTTTCTAGAGGTTTAGAAAACTTGCCTCGTGGTCTTCGTGACTTTGAAAGTAAATCTATATCTGAATTTGTTCTAAATGATTTACAGGAGAATAGTAATAATTTTTACATTTTCGAATATGAAACACCAGCGGGAAGAAAGACGATTCAATTCGAAAATATTCCTAATTCAGCTAGTGAAGAAGTAAAACTATATTTCACTCAAATGATACGCGCTGTAGATCGTTTATAAAATTAAAACCATTTCTAAAAATATATTGTAGCGTTTTATTCATAATCAGCTTTACAACCAAAAATAATTTTGGTAGGTTTGCTATTATAATTTTTTTAAGATTAAAAAATGGATAACATACTATCATTAGAAACACTTACTAAGTATCTAGATATAAAACTATTAACATCTTTAGCTTTAGAGTATATACCTAAGATTATAGGTGCTATATTGGTTCTTTGGTTAGGGTTTAAACTAATTAAAAAATTAGATAAAATACTTAGCAAAAGTTTAGAAAAGCTACAGATATCGGACACCATGCGTCCTTTTATCATTTCATTATTAAACACTTTTGCTAAAATTGTCACCGTTTTAGTAGCTGTTTCCATTATAGGTGTTAAACTTTCCGGTTTAGTTGCTGTATTTGCTGCAATGGGTTTTGCCATTGGATTATCACTACAAGGTAGTCTAGGAAATTTTGCTTCAGGAATTTTAATCTTATTCTTAAAACCTTATGAAGTTAAAGATTGGATACAAGTAGGTGACTCTTTCGGGTGTGTAGAAGAGATTGGTATTTTCAATACATTATTAATTACTCCTGGTAACAAAACACTAATTGTACCTAATGCAAAAATTACTGATGATGTAGTTACTAATTTCTCGAAGAAAGGTATTGTACGATTAGAATTAAATGTACATATCCCCTACAGTGAAGATTTCCCTAAAATTAAGACACTTATCGAAAGTGAATTAAAGTCCGTACAAAACGTGTTAAACGAACCTAAACCTGAAATTGGTATTGAAACTTTCGATTCTCACAACATTGTATTGGCTGTCCGCCCATATGTAAAGCCTGATCATTATTGGGATGCTACTTTTGAAGCTCATCAAGCTATTAAAAATCTTTTCAATAAAAACAATGTTAAAGTTGCTTATTCTGAAGGAGTAGAATTGGGTAATATCGGTGCATAATAATTATTATAAAGTAATTTCTTATTTATTACAAGCACTCTAATAGCCAACTGCTTATGAGCTAAAATAAGATATTTACAAAATGGCATTATTATATCTCAAGACTTTAGTTTTGTAATGCAATAATGTTTTGACAAAGTCACAATAAAACACTCTTTTTGAAAATAAGATCTACACCAGAAAACCTTCAAGTCTTATATGAAGACAATCACCTTATTGTTGTTAATAAGAGGTGTGGTGATATTGTACAAGGTGATCAAACAGGAGACGAGCCTCTTAGTGATGTTGTTAAAAAATATATTGCTAAAAAATACAATAAGCCCGGAGCTGTTTTTCTTGGGGTTGTTCATAGGTTAGACAGACCAACTTCGGGTGCAATTATTTTTGCAAGAACCAGTAAAGCCTTAACTCGTCTTAACAAAGCTTTTGCTGAAAAGGAAACACAAAAGACTTATTGGACTATGGTAAGTCCAGCACCTGAAAAATCATCAGCTACATTAATTCATTATTTAAAAAGAAATTCTAAGCAAAATAAATCTTATGCTCATGACAAGGAAGTTCCTGATTCTAAAAAGGCAAGTCTATCTTATCGCATACTCAAAAATCTAGATCGGTTTTCATTATTAGAAATTGATCTTCACACAGGAAGACATCATCAAATACGTGCACAACTTCATAAGTTAGGATGTGCTATCAAAGGAGATTTAAAATACGGAGCAAAGCGAAGTAATCCTGATGGCGGTATTCATTTACATGCAAGAAAAATTATTTTCAACCACCCTACAAAAAAAGAGCCATTAACGATAACTGCCCCTACTCCAAATGATGGATTGTGGAATGATGCTATTTAATATTTTGACATCACAATTCATGTATTGAATTATCCGTAGGTTAAATATTTTTATTGACGGGTTTGTATAATGTTAGTTACGTATATTAAGAAATACGGTTAATAAAATAATAATCCCAGATAGTACGTTCAAGAATACTTTCGTAAATAGAGGAAATAGGGTGTTGTTAACAATTTTCTTCAGCTTTAAGTTCTTAATAAGGATTAAATGTAAGGCCAATTACAAAAGTCTAGCGCACATAGATTCAAAGAATTTCAAGGTACTCACTAGTATAGGACTTTTGTTAATTGCTAACTTAATTTAAACCAGTGACTAATAAAATTGTATGTATATTATGATATTCCTAGATTTTGCCTAAATCCTTCATAACGTTTATATATTGTTGTAAACTTGATTTTTATTTAAAAAAAAGTTAAGTCCACTATTAATCCATTCCTAACAATAATATAATCCATAAAACCAAGTCTGTATTTCCCATTCTTTGCTGGACTTCCGTTCTGATATACTTTGTTATCCATTGCAGGTATATCATCTTTAAAATTTAACTCTACTCTAATAAGTCCTTTATCTGTTTTAAAATCACTTATAGGCTTATTTAATTTAGATTCTTGTTGATAATTGTTTTTACTTTGATTTCTTTTCTTACTTTCAGAATTAATAACCTTTTGAAAGTGGAAATACAGTTCTTGATAAGTTCTGTTATTAAGCTTAATAGTTTGCTTCGTATACCTTCCTGTGTTTGAATTTTTAGCTATTAGTTCGAAATTTAAGTAAGGATTTTTAAAATCCTTGATTTTATAAGTCTTTTGATCTATCGATTTTACTAAACCAAATGGTCTTATTGAGACTATATTTGAA
Source organism: uncultured Aquimarina sp. (assembly GCA_947493035.1). Taxonomy (GTDB): domain Bacteria; phylum Bacteroidota; class Bacteroidia; order Flavobacteriales; family Flavobacteriaceae; genus Aquimarina. The sequence goes on along the minus strand of CANLOW010000002.1, from coordinate 62,725 downwards.
TTGATTGTTTTCCAACTAAATTTGATATCCTCATTGTATTCAAATGAATTTTTATCAGTCTGAAAGTATTCTATTACAGGGTCAAAAATAAAAACCACTACTTGAACTAGGTTGTTCATTATTGTATTTGAAAATATTGTCGTATTCAATTCTTTTTGATCTATTACTTAAAGTTTCATATGCTTCCTGAATTTCCTTAAATCTACCTAAAAAAAATTCATCACTATCATTTTTATCAGGATGAAATTTAAAGGAAAGCTTTCTATAAGCCTTTTTTACATCATCGATAGAAGCTTCTTTTTTTAATCCAAGAATATAATAATAATCTTTCATCTATTTTTTTGATAATTTTTAAGTCATGTAAAAATTCAATTATAAATAAGATAGGTCATATGACAATCATTATCGTTTCGATTTTTTACTTAATAAAAATATAATATTTAGAAGAATTAAGAGATCTATTATTTTTAAAAAACCACCTAGCTATTTCAATATTTTTGCCATCCTTGAATAAAGTCTTAAGATGTCTTCCATAGCCATCCAATTCTGGAGGCATATTAATTGATTGATTATCTTCTTGAGCTATAACTTTGAAAAACGAACAAGTAAATAACAGAATTATTGTTACAATAAGATTTGTTTGTTTCATTTTAGAATTGGTGTTTTTTTGCAAGAACAAATAACGTCTCGTCCATGATTATTACGAGGATTGATTAGTTATTAATTTTTGATTAAATACTTAGTCAAAACTTTTTATTTGTTTTAATTTTTCATTTTAAAAGCCTATTCATAAGATTTAGTGGACTCTTTAAAAATACACTAAACTGTGCATTAAAACCAAAACCCGTATTAATTATAGCCATTGTTGTAAACAGTTTTTATTCTATGATTAACTCTAAATTTCCTGATATTAAATTAATTCCGCAACATTTTTCTTCAGCCAGGTAATTACTCCTAATCACTTCTTTATTGTTAATGAAACCAATAAATGTCATTTCACGAGTATTATTTAATTCAATACTTCCATCACTAACAATTGAATATTTACCTGATTCTTGAGCAAGTCCCTACTCGACCTAAACAACTATATATAAGGAGTGTAACTTACATTAAAACAGAAAATGGACACAACTATTAGCTTTAGTAACAGATGCCTATTCTAAGTAAATTATGGGCTATAAACTCGATAACCATATGAGAACATCTCTTTGTACTGATGCGCTAAATATGGCTATTAAAAACAGAAAATACCCGAATCTAAAGCTCATTCATCATTCCGATAGTGGTTTTCAATATTGCAATCCAAAATGCAAAGAATTTACTGAAAATAATAGAATTAAAATGAGTATGACTGAAAAGTACGACCCTTATCAAAATACAATTGCTGAAAGAATTAATCGAACTCTAAAGTATGAATATGGGCTCAAAAACACCCTGAAAAACACTAAAATAGCCAAAATGGTAACTGATATAATACTGATCAGATTTACAACAACAAAAGGCCACATCTAAGCTTAAATTATAGAACTCCCAATGATGTACATCAAAACCCAAACATTAAATACAAATCTTACAGAAAAAAGCAGCGAAATTTAACGGAACTTCCGATTAATAACCTAATCTAGGTTAAAGGGATTTTTTGCCTCCTAAACGGCTAAAAAAATCTTTTTGAACTTACAAAAACAAACTGATTTAAACATTAAGAAAGGGCAACCTATATCAATACAATATGAATAGTAAAAAAGATTACCTAAAACTTCTTAATGAGGTTAAATGGGATAATAAGATCGAATTAAATTTTTTTTAGTTCCAGCGATTGATCTTAAAATAAAAAAAAGCGCAAAATCATTTGAAACTGGTTTATCTAAATTTGGAGGAACTCCAGATTTACCAAAAGAAATTGATTGTCCAACTTTTGAAGGTGAACCTATGGTGTTTTTGGCTCAAATCAATTTGAAACAAATAAATATTTATGAAATAAAAGATCTATTACCCAAATCAGGTATTTTGTTTTTCTTTGTTACTGACTTATCCGATTACCCACCAAAACATAAAGTACTGTTTTCAAACTCAAATGACATTAGTAAAGTCGAATTTCCTATATCTTTAAATGATGATTTTCAGATTTAACGAATTAGCAATTTCATTTGAGAAAACACATACATTCCCTTCAGGTGAAACACTAGAATTCGAATCTTTAAGTAAAAATGACCAAGACGCATATCAAGAACTTGATGAGGATATTTTCACTTATGAAGATAGTCAAATCTTTGGTCATACATATCCAGCTCAAGGTGATGTTAATCTTGAATGGGCTTGTGAAAGATTAAATATAGATTTATCTGAAGTGTATGATTCAGACCAAGAAAAGGTTGATGAAAAAAGAAAAGAATTTATTAATCTTTTTCAATTCTCAACTGAAAACTCAATACCTGAACTTTATGATAGCTTCTACATTAGTGGAATGGGGTATTTTGGAATTGAAAAAAGTGATTTAAATAATTGTGATTTTGATAAAACGATTTTAATAATCCAAAACTAAACACAACAACACCTAAACTGCACAAAAACGCAGTTCAATCAAATCGTTATCTAAAATTGAATGCAGCATTTCGATATCCAAATAAAGCAACTACTTAAGCTGGAATAAACTTTTATGTTTCGCTATAACATCTATAGCATTCCAAATCTCTAAAGATCTATGACTACCCAATTGTTCCTTTATCGCTAACAATTTCATACAATCCATTATTTTGCCTTCTAGACTTAAATCTATTAATTCACTTTTCTGTATATAGCGCATACTCCAATCAGAAAATCGTCTAGCACGATTAGTTTCATTAATAAATGTATTTATAACAGAATGTCTATAATCAGAGATCAATGTATTAACAAGATCATCTATTACCTTACCATTATAAGACTCTATATATTGAAGAAAATATCCGTTTTCATAATAAAGATATCCTGTAATTTTTAAATCCTTATTCTTTTTTTGAGCTAAAGCTACTAACTCTTCAATTCTTGTTCTATCAAAAATAGTAATTGCTTTACTTACATAAATAGCCTGTTTAAGTTTAGGTATTTTCATTTATCGATTTTAAAAATTAATAAATATAAAAATTGTCAAATCTGAGTCAGCCACATTTAGAATACTGTAGAATTTTAAGCGGTTTCCAAAAGACTTTCAGGAACAATATTGTTATAAATTTATATAAAAACATTAAACAAAACAAAATAAAATAGATATTAATTAGAATTTTAACACATTATTCAACAATAAGCGAATAATCCTTTTTAATAGTAAAAGTAAAAGTACTACCTCGATTTACTTGAGAAGAAACTGAAATCTTTCCTTCATGCATTCTTACAATTTTATCACAATGTGCTAAACCAACACCATCTCCTTTTCTTGAGTTTTCTCTATCTACCCTATTAAATATTTTAAAGATTTCGTTGTAATCGGCATCGGGTATTCCTATACCATTATCTTTTACTTTAAATACGAAATAGTCATGATACTCTTTAGCTTCTATAAATATTTCAGGTGGAATTCCATCTTTAGTATATTTAATTGCGTTAGAAATCAAATTTTGAAATAACAACCTAAGTTCTACTTCATAAGCTTCTAGTACAGGTAAGTCATTTGCTATATGTATTGCAGCATTACTATTAGATATACTTTGTCCCAAATCTCTAACTACAGTCTCGACAAGCTCAAATGTATTCACTCTTTGTCTTGAAGTATCTTTCCCTAAACGGATATGCGCTAATAATGCTTTAATCTGGGATGAAAGCCGGTCTACTGCTTCATTGATATATGATAAATAGTCATTCCCTTTATCGTCTAAATTTTTAGAATACATTTTAGCTAACAAATCTCCTGCAAATTTTATAGTCGCTAAAGGTTCTTGCAAATCATGTGAACAAGTAGAAACCAACTGTTCTAACTCTGCATTCAATAACTCTAACCTAGTCTTTTTTGATCTTAGCCTTTTTTGAATATTTTTCAATTCTGAAATATCAACCAGTGTCGATCGACTCAATACAATATTACCTTTATCATCATATTGAGCGGAAGTGTATAATATTACAGGAATAACTTTACCACTTTTAGTTTTCAACTCCATCTCTTCACTGTCTAAACGCCCTTCGGTTTTAAACTTTTCTAAAAGAGTAATACACTTTTCTTTTTTCTCGGGAGTGAAAATTTCATAGATAAGCTTTCCAACAACCTCTTCTTTAGGATATTCTAATTTATCTAAACCAAACTTATTACATTGGGCTATTCGACCTGTTAAAGGATTAACACTTAAATGTATTACAGGATCATTTTCAAAATATGTATTGTAGCGTTCTTCACTAATCTTTAGCTTTTTCCTCGCTTGATGTAATGATTGAAAATCTCCCTCTATCTCCATTGCTTTATCTTCTAACGCAAGAGGTAAAAAAGTAAGAAGATAAAATGCTTTTCCCTTGTTATTAATTAAATTAGAGAATAATCGCAGCTTTTTAGGAGAATTATTTATGAAATAATTAACATCTGTCTTAGCTGATAAATTAGTTTCCTGATTAGTCTTAAATGCCTCTGCTACAGATGAATGCAATTCACTTGGTAACATTTCAAATAGATTGCCTTTTTCAAAAACTGAATTCAACCCAAGTATTTCGCCATCTCCATGCAATTTGCAAACATCGAATGCTTCACATACATGAATACTCAATGCATTTAATTGAGTTACGACATCCGATATTTGAATACTAAAGTCAGTTTCCATAGTCATTTATACTATGAACAATTTACAAAATTAATTAACGTGATTATTTATTCTTTAAAACAAATAACAAACAAAAAACCAGCATAACACCCTGTTAATCAAACAACGAAGCCTGACTATCGTTATCTGATGACAATTCGTCCTCTTCAATACTAGACTCTTTGTCTATTTTTGGAACAATATATGGCAAAGGCTCTAACATTTTAATCTGTTTCAGCTTTTCTGAGGTGAGTTGATTCCCTATAGCCTTTATTCCTTTAACACTTATAAAATCTGCTAATGAAATGACCTCGTTAGGTTTTTGATCTTTTCCTCGCTCTTTAGTAAAAACCAATTCTATTTGAGGCAAATAATCAGTACTCAAAACGGATAAAGAAGAATTATTATGGTCTGTTATTATTTTCTCATCTTTATTCTCATTTCCTACCAGAAAGCGCTTTACACAATAACGTTCTTTCTCTCCTTCATAATGTACTGCTGAAATAGGTTTATCCTTTACCCATTTCTCTAATACAATCATCTTAGGGTCAAAATGTAAATTTAAATCGGGAGTAACCACTTTTATTACTCCATCACTAGTTGCAATAAACAGTTTATCCTCTCCTTTAAATTCTCCTAAAAGATCTCCCCTTTCATCAACATTAAGTCGCTTTACAACTGGGTCGTACCAAATTTTTCGAGGCTTTAAAGTAGAAACCCCATCTTTAACCTTTTCAATCTTTTTAATGGCATACTTAGAAACTACATTTCCACGAGCACTTCTAGATTTGATTAATAGATCTGAAAAATCAATATCGAATTTTAATTTCTTTATACTTCCTACTTGACGCAGGTTAATATTGATTACCTCTGCCTCTCCATTTGGATTAGCCGAAAAATATAACACTTCCGACCCTGCTTTTCCTTGGGTTAGATCATATTCTTTGTCTCGTGTAACTCCAGTTACAGAGAAACGTTTCATATAGTTAACGCCACCTCTACCATCTTTATAAATAAGATTATATACGGTTCGCTTATCTTTTTTCTTAAATACAGCTACGTGAATAATGTTTTTACCCACAAAGGTTTTAGAATCTACCTTTGTAATCATCAGTTTACCTGTTTTAGTAAAACAAATGATGTCATCGATATCTGCACAATCACCTATATATTCATCTCTACGTAATGATGTCCCTACAAAACCTTCTTCTCTATTCACATAAAGTTTAGTATTACGCACTACAACTTTCGTTGCATCGACATCTTCGAAATGACTTAATTCAGTCTTTCTTTCTTTATCTTTTCCGTATGTCTTTTTCAGTCTTGTAAAGTAATCAACAGCATAGTCTACCAAGTTCGAAAGGTAAAACTTCTTTTGCTCTATCTCTCCCTCAAGTGCTTCTATCTTTTGCTGTGCTTTATCGATATCGAATTTAGAAATACGCTTGATACGAATTTCTGTTAAACGAACAATATCTTCCTCTGTAACGTCACGTTTCAAATGTCCGATATGGGGTTTTAATCCACTATCAATAGCTTTAATAACTCCATCCCATGTTTCCACTTCTTCTATATCTCGATAAATACGGTTTTCTATAAAAATACGCTCCAATGAGGCAAAGTGCCATTGATCTTCTAGCTCACCCAATTCTATCTCCAATTCTTGACGCAATAAATCAAGCGTATTATCGGTAGAACGACGTAACATTTCGGAAACACCAACAAAATGAGGCTTATTATCTTCTATCACACAACCTAATGGAGATATCGAAACTTCACAATTTGTAAATGCATATAGGGCATCTATCGTTTTATCAGGAGAAACATTAGTAGGCAAATGCACTAAGATCTCAACTTCAGAGGCTGTATTATCCTCTATTTTCTTGATTTTTATTTTCCCTTTATCATTTGCCTTTAAAATAGAATCGATAAGACTTGTTGTTGTTGTCGAAAATGGAATCTCAGAAATTACTAATGTCCCTTTATCCTTTTGGCTGATCTTAGCTCGAACTCTAACTTTACCTCCACGAAGTCCATCATTATAGTTACTGATATCAGCTGTTCCAGACGTTGGAAAATCTGGATAAATTTCAAACTTCTTACCTCTTAAATGTTTTATAGAAGCATCTATCAGTTCAATAAAATTATGTGGCAATACTTTAGTACTTAAACCAACAGCAATACCTTCAGCCCCCTGCGCTAATAACAAAGGAAACATTATTGGTAAATTGATAGGCTCTTTTTTCCTCCCATCATAAGACAATTGCCAATCAGTGATTTTTGGATTAAAGACTACATCCAAAGCAAACTTAGAAAGCCTTGCTTCAATATAACGCGAAGCGGCAGCTCGATCTCCGGTAAGTAAATTACCCCAGTTACCTTGCATGTCAATCAATAAATCTTTTTGACCTACTTGTACCATTGCATCTGATATACTCGCATCACCATGCGGGTGATATTGCATAGTATGACCGACAATATTAGCTACCTTGTTATAACGTCCATCATCTAATTCTTTCATTGAATGCAGAATACGACGCTGTACCGGTTTTAATCCATCCTCTATAGCAGGGACGGCGCGCTCTAAGATTACATAAGATGCATAATCTAAGAACCAGTCTTTATACATCCCTGTAACACGCTTAATAGCTTCCCCTTCTTGAGGTAGATTTGTTTGATTTTCTTCTGATGGTGAAGTTGGATCTAACTCTTCTGACATAGACTTTACCCACTACGTGGGGCGGTATTTTGATTAACTAATAATTTAATTTTGCTCTTCAATACGATCAAGCTCAACTTTCAAATTGTTGATGATGAATTTTTGACGATCAGGGGTATTTTTCCCCATATAAAACTCTAATAATTCATCAATTGATTTATTTTGATCTAACATAATAGGGTCTAAACGCATATCATCACCTATAAAATGCACAAACTCATTCGGTGAAATTTCACCAAGCCCTTTAAATCGAGTAATCTCAGGGTTACGACCTAATTTACCAATAGCGGCTACACGTTCTTTATCTGAATAGCAATAAATAGTTTCTTTCTTATTTCGAACTCTAAATAAAGGAGTTTGCAAAATATACAAGTGCCCTTCTTTAATTAATTCAGGAAAAAATTGTAAAAAGAACGTAATCAGTAATAATCGGATATGCATCCCATCGACATCTGCATCTGTTGCGATTACAATATTATTATATCGAAGATCTTCAATAGATTCTTCAATATTTAAGGCTGCTTGTAATAAATTGAATTCTTCATTTTCATACACAATTTTTTTTGTCATATTATAACAGTTTAAAGGCTTTCCTCTTAAACTGAATACAGCTTGTGTATTTACATCTCTAGATTTTGTAATTGATCCACTAGCCGAATCTCCCTCGGTAATAAATAATGTACTTTCTAAATTACGTGGATTTTTGGCATCATTTAAATGCACTCTACAATCGCGTAATTTTTTATTATGAAGACTTGCCTTTTTAGCACGCTCTTTAGCTAGTTTACGAATACCAGAAAGTTCTTTACGCTCTCTCTCTGCTTGTAGAATTTTACGCTGAACCGCTTCGGCAACATCACCATTTTTATGAAGAAAATTATCTAATCGATGTTTTACAAAATCATTAATATATGTCCTTACAGTAGGTAAATCACCTCCCATATCAGTAGAACCTAACTTCGTCTTAGTTTGCGATTCGAAAACAGGCTCCATTACTTTAATACTAATGGCTGCACAAATTGACTTTCTAATATCACTAGCTTCATAACTTTTGCTATAAAACTCTCGAATTGTTTTGACTATAGCTTCTCTAAAAGCAGCTAGATGTGTCCCTCCTTGCGTGGTATTTTGACCATTAACAAATGAGTGATACTCTTCTGAATACTGCGTTCTACTATGAGTTATTGCAATTTCTATATCATCTCCCCTTAAATGTACTATAGGGTATAAACGATCATCAACATGTATACTTTCAGATAATAAATCTTTTAATCCTTCTTCCGAATAAAATTTCTCTCCGTTAAAAACTATGGTTAAACCTGGATTCAGGTATACATAGTTTTTTAACATCTTAGCGATATACTCTACTCGGTATCGGTAATTTTTAAATATACTTTCATCAGCGACAAAAGTAACTTCTGTACCCTTTCTACGTTTGGATTCGGTCGGAGCTTCTTGCTCTTGTAGCTCTCCTTTAGAAAAAGTAGCCCAAGCTGTTTGACCTTCTCTAGTCGATTGCACTTTAAAGTATGTGGATAGTGCATTTACCGCTTTTGTACCTACTCCATTAAGTCCAACTGATTTTTTAAAAGCTCGTGAATCATACTTACCTCCTGTATTCATTTTAGAAACAACATCAATCACCTTACCTAAAGGAATACCTCGACCATAATCCCTAACAGTAACTTGGGTTTGATCGACTTTAATTTCAATAGTCTTACCTGTCCCCATTACAAACTCATCGATGGAGTTATCTAACACCTCTTTGATCAGAATATAAATACCATCATCAGCTGTAGAACCATCTCCAAGCTTCCCAATGTACATACCGGGACGCATACGTATGTGTTCTTTCCAATCCAGTGATCGTATATTGTCTTCTGTATAAAGTGTTTCGTTAGCCATAGAGAAAGTATTAGCGATGCTTGCTAATATAAAGGCTAACCATGAATTTTAAAATAGGTTATGAGAAAAGTTATAAACGGATTTATATAAACAAGCTTTACATACATTTCACCTTTAAAAATTTAAAGATATATGAGTTAGCTCAAGAGAAGTTATACTTCAAAAAATATTTTTTACTAGTCAAAAACTAATTATTGAAAATCTTTTCTAAAAAAAAATAAAAAATATAAAGTGCCAGTAGGTATTAAATCTATTATGAGGTTATATTTCATCCTATTTATTGGCTACTTGAACTCATTCAATTGATTATTTACCTTCGTTTTTTTGTCTTAAATATCATAATTGATATATTAGGTGAAATTTTATAAATTAAACACAAATCTGTGGACAAAAAAAATTCATTTAGCTCTTCAATTAAAACAGATACTATATCTAGTACAGTGGTATTCTTAGTCGCTCTTCCTCTTTGTTTAGGAATAGCAGTAGCATCAGGGGCTTCTGCATTTTCTGGTATTATAACAGGGATTATTGGTGGTTTAGTAGTTGGTTATTTAAGTAACTCTCATGTTAGTGTATCTGGGCCGGCCGCTAGTTTAATTGCAATTGTCATAGTTGCTATACAAGATTTAGGGTTTGAAGCATTCCTATTAGCAGGTGTATTAGCTGGGGTATTTCAATTAATTCTGGGTATTACCAAATCAGGTAACTTTTCAAATTACATTCCTACGGGAGTAATCCAAGGAATGCTAACTGGAATAGGTCTAATTATCATTTTTAAACAAATACCTCACACGATTGGTTATGACAAAGAACATGAGGGTGATTTCTTCAACTATAGCTTAACTGACAATACTGATGGTGGATATATACATGAAATTATTCACTCATTAAACTTTGCCCATATCGGAGTGATTATTGTTACACTTGTTTCATTAGGAATTTTAATCAGTTATAACAAAATTCCTTTTCTAAAAAAACTGAAGTTACTTCCTGGTGCATTAGTAGCTGTAATTGTTAGTATCCTAATAAATGAGGCTTTTCGTTTTTTCAGTCCAAATCTTCTTATAACTAAAGATCATTTAGTTAAACTACCTGTTTCTGGTTCTGTCAAAGAATTTATTGGACAATTTTCATTTCCGGATTTTTCTGCTATTTCAAATCCTGACATATGGATAACAGCAATTACTATTGCTGCTGTAGCCAGTATTGCTACCCTTTTGACTATCGAATCTGGAGATAGATTAGACCCTTATAAACGACATTCTGATGGTAATATAGAGTTAAAAGCACAAGGGATAGGAAACATATTATCCAGTTTAATAGGTGGTTTACCTATGACATCGGTAATTGTTAGAACTTCAGCTAATATTGATGCTGGGGCTAGAACCAAATTGTCAGCAATTTTTCACGGTTTTCTTTTATTATTAACTGTAATAATAATACCAAGTATATTAAACAAAATACCTATGGCCAGTTTAGCTGCAATATTACTTATGATAGGTTTAAAATTAGCAACTCCTAAAGTCTTCAAAAAAATGTGGAAAGTAGGTAAACATCATTTTATTCCGTTTATTATTACTGCAATTGGTGTTGTAGTCTTAGATTTATTGAAAGGTGTAGGGTTAGGTATGGTGATTAGTTTACTTTTTGTTTTTAGAGGATACTCTAAAAAAGCCTATGAAATAAAAAAAGAAAATGATGAAGAGGAAATTCTTTTAGTTAAAGAGGTTTCTTTCTTAAATAAATCAAGTATGAAGAAGAGGTTTGCTCAATTACCTAAAAACTCTACTGTAACTATTAACGCTGAGAATTCTACATATGTTGGCTATGACATATTAGAATTAATAAGAGATTTTAATGATAATAGCTCTAAAGAAAGAAATATCAAGGTAGTATTTAAAGGATTTGAAAAGAATCACAATATTGCGTAGATAGAATTCAATAAGAGTCTAACACAAAAAAATCAGACAAAAGATTGTGCAACACAATCTAAATCAATCAGTAAATTAAGGTCTTTTCTACAGTCTTAATTTACTGATTGACAATTGATATATCTAAATATATCTTCTATCATCTCGTGTTTCAATAATACACCAAAAACACAAAATCATTTTATTTTTGAAATACATCAATTTCTTCTGTTATAACAAACAAGTTTTATACATAGGCGCATTCAGAAAACAGAACAGTTTTGAAAATTGCCGATATAAAATCCGAGATTTGATTAGATTCATTTCTCGGGTTTCTTTTTTCCAGTGTTTTTTAGAAAGATTTATATTTTTCAGTCAGATCAAGACATACCATTCCCATTAAATTTTATTCTTAAAAAAATTAGGCTACTTTCTCTCTACTATTGCTCTGTATCCTTCTTCCTATTTCTAAAGCATTAGCAGTGTGAATTCCGAAGAAGATCCAGTGTATTTCATTCTTTTTGAGATGATAGTATTACTTTTCTTTACCGAAGCTTCCTTCTAGTCTAGTGGCTCTTTATTTAGTGATTTGCTTTTTAAGCAACTTTTCATTTTTGTATCCTACGGGTAATTTGCCTTTTCGCTTGAAGTCTGTTTTAATATTATTTTGAGTAATGAATTTTTGATTAGTATTGGTAGCATAAATGGCATCAGCTCCAACCACTTTGACTTTTGTTTTCGTAAATTATTGCGCTTTGTAAATAAATTAATGTTGTTGAAATAATATTAATCTACTCTTCTTATAAAACACGAATATTCTACTTAGAAAAATGAACATCTCTAAATATTAACTAGTTACAATTAGTAGCACTAAATCGTTACAAAATCACTTAGTGACTAAAAAACAATCAATTCACTACAACCTTAGAATAACGTTAAAGTGTTAAATTTTGCAGATAAAACGCAAAAAAGTTTGGTTACTAGACTAATACGCTTTATATTTGTATAAGATATTATTGTTCCCAATAAACAATAGTTGATTGATTTTAAGTTAGAGTTAATGTTTTAATTTTAGATTAAGCCCCGAAATTAAAATGATTTGTGTTGAGAAAACGGAGAACTTAATAGTTCTCCGTTTTTAGTTTAAAAAAGAAATAAACTAGTTGAAGTTATTTTTCTAATTACTTCTATTTATAGTTACCCGAGAAGGCATATTTGCTAATTCCCATGCTGTTAAAAATATCAATTGACTTCTTTTCTTAATTAAATCAAATTCTATTTTATCGAAGGTATCAGTTATTTTATGATAGTCTTTGTGTAATCCACTAAAAAAGAATATTACAGGAATATCATTTTTAGCAAAATTAAAATGATCGCTCCTATAGAAGATTCGTAAAGGATCATCTGGGCTATTAAATTTATAATCTAGTTTTAGCCCTACATATGAAGCGTTTATAGATTCATTGATATCATGCAGCTCTTGACTCAATTTGTCACTACCCACTAAATACAAATATTCTGGAGCGTTCGCATATTTATCATCTACCCTACCAATCATATCTACGTTTAAATTTGTAATAGTTTTTGATAAAGGGAAAAAAGCATTTTCTACATAATATTTCGAACCATATAAGCCTATTTCTTCCCCCGTAACATGTAAAAACAAAATACTTCTTTTAGACCCATAACCATCATTTTTAGCTTTTTGAAATAACTTAGCTAGTTCAATTAAAGCTGCCGTTCCTGAACCATTATCATCAGCTCCATTAAAAACTTCTCCTTTCGTGTTTACTCCTAAATGATCATAATGGGCTGAGATTACAATAACTTCATCCTTTAATTTGGTCCCTTCAATGTAAGCAACAACATTCTCTGAAGCATCTTCCAATTCTCTCTTAAAATATTCTCTTGGAATTATCTGATAATACCCTTTTCCTTGAGGTGAGGAAATGGACTCTTTTATATAAAGCTCTTTTATAAATTTAGCTGCTTTTTTTTGACCAATACTCCCTGTCATTCGCCCTTTCATCGAATCATGTGAAAGAATTTTTATATTTTCCTTTAATGCTTTTGTAGAAATTTGTTGACTCAAATTTAAAATTTGAGGACTAATAACTATATCTTTTTTCTTAGTGTAATCAGAAATCTCATTATTAATATCTTCTTCATTTAAACTTTTACAAGAACAGAAAAAAACAAAAAACACTATCTGTGTATATACCAAATACTTACAATTACTCAACATAGCAGAATTAAAAATACTCAATAAAAATAATACATTTTCTCAATATTTTATTTGCCAAACTAAAAAAGGGTTGTATATTTGCACCCGCCTAGCAGTAATGCTAGGAACGCTTCGAAAGCTGGTGAAATGGCAGAGTGGTCGAATGCGGCGGTCTTGAAAACCGTTGAGGGTCACACCTCCGGGGGTTCGAATCCCTCTTTCACCGCAAAAAAAACCTTGCTTCTGCAAGGTTTTTTTGTTTTTATACTTACTTAGACTTTGTATAGATCAAGTAAAATTTTCATCAATTACTATTATATTACAGTTTCTTTTTTGTATTAATTTTTAGTTTGTATTATTTAGGTATCTCCTTTAATTTAATTGAAGGAAATTTCCATCACTAAATATGTTAAAAGCATTACAGCTATAAATATTGATCTTTTATCTATATTCAAAGAAGTAAAACACTTGTTAATCCACTAAATTTAAGAAGCTTGTACTTTATTGCCTATTTAATCTTACATTTTTATAAAAAATGTAAGTAGACTTCTATTCTTACAATCACTTAAAAGAATTCTAATTTCATTTTAACGTTTTTTTAGCATATAAGTTTTTGAAAATGTTATGAATGGCTAATTTTCGATCAAATTTAAATATCACATTAAAATTATTTAAAAATGAAACAAAATACACTAGTAAATTTTAAACATCGATTAAGAAGCCTAAGCTTTCTTCTGATGTTTATTCTTTCAATTTCAAGTCTTTCTACTTTGCATGCTGAAGTAGATAAAAACACAATACAAACTAATCCTAACACAGGTACCATTATTAGTCTAAAAGCAAATAATGGTAAATTTATTTCTTCTGAAAATGGAAATATTCCAATGAAAGCTAATAGGTCTTCAGCTGGAGAATGGGAAAAATTCGTTTTAATTTATTTAAGCAACGGAAAAGTAGCCATAAAAGGATCTAATGGAAAATTTGTTTCATCTGAAAATGGAAAAAAACCGATAACTTGTAATAGACACCGCATTGGTTTGTGGGAAAAATTTCAAATTGTCGATTTAGGAAATAATCATGTAGCCTTTAAAGGAAATAATGGTCTGTACATCTCTTCTGAAGATGGAAAAAAACCTATGATGTGTAATCGACCCAAAATAGGACCTTGGGAGCGTTTTAATATAAATAGAAATCATTTACAATTCTATATAAATCCTGGAAAAATAAGTGAAACTCAAGTAAATTGTGGTCCTTTTCAACCTAATAGAATAATTGGAACAATCGCTAAATCTAGTGATGGAGCTTCAATAATATATCAATGGCAAGTCAAGAAAAGTATGAATGCCAACTGGGAAAATATTACAAATGCAAATGCAAAAGACTACACTCCGGAATACGCTACTATAGGTTCTCGTTGGTATCGAAGAGCCGTTAAAAGAAAAGGTACTAATAGCTATAAATACTCTAACGTAATAGATATACATGCTAAAAGACCACCAAACCCTACAGTAGAAGTAACAAACGCAAATTGTATTCTTAATACTGGGGAAATTATTTTCAAATTTAACGATGTACCAGAAAGAACTCATATTAAATTCTCTATAGACAATGGTCTAAATTTTATTTCTGTAAAAGACAATTCTAAATCATATACTTTTAGTGACCTAAGCGTAGGAAATTATCAATTAATAACTATGTGGGGTAATGGAGATTGTAAAACAACCCTAGACGCTATAAAAATTGAAAAGCAATGTACCCCTTTAAAGCCTGGTATTATTACACGAACACAAGTTAACTGTGGAGCTTTTCAACCAGAAATATTAACAGGAACCGAAGTCACTACCAATGATACTTCATCTGTTATATACCAATGGCAAATTAAATCTGATACAGGCGGACAATGGAAAAATATAATTGGAGCTATTGAGAAAGATTATCTACCTCCATTTACAGAAATTGGCTCAAAATGGTATAGACGAGCTGTAAAAAGAAAGGGAACAGATAATTATGTGTTTTCAAATGTTGTTGATATTCATACTTATAGAGCACCAAATCCAACTGTAGTTATTACTGATGTTGATTGCCTAAGTTTAAAAGGAGCTATTACATTTACTTTCGAAAATATCCCTGAAAGAACACATATTCAATTTTCTATTGATGGAGGACAAAATTTCATAAGTGTTGGAGATTGGACAAAATCATATAGTTTCGAAAATTTAGAACCCGGAACTTATAAATTATCGACAAAATGGGGTAATGGGGATTGTGAAACAGAACTTGAAACAGTAGTCTTAGAAGGAGAAAAAGCTGAAGTAATCGTTAGTGAGGATCAGTCTATTTGTAAAGGAGATTCTATAACATTAACAGCAACAGGAAATGGAGAATTGTTATGGTCTACTGCTGAAACAACTAATTCTATAGAAGTAAACCCAACAATTGATACAACTTACAACGTTACATTAATCAATAAATTTGGTTGTGAAGTAGTTGAAAGTATAGCTATAACAGTCAATGATGCTGAAGTAACTGTTGACAATAAAACTATATGCTTAGGAGAAACTACTACACTTACTGCAATTGGAGAAGGATCATTCTTATGGTCAACAGGAGAAACTACTTCTTCCATCAATGTAAACCCAGAAGAGACTACAAGTTACCAAGTAACATTAACAAATAATAATGGCTGTAAAGCAACTACGGAAGCTACTGTAAATGTAAATAATGCTACAGTAAGTGTAGGAGATGATTTATCTATTTGCGATGGTGAAAGTGTGACATTAACAGCTACAGGAAATGGAGACTTCTTATGGTCCACTGGTGAAACAACTACAACTATTAATGTAACTCCTGAAGAAACTACAGTTTACTCAGTAACTGCTAGTGAATTTGACTGTACTGCAAGTGATGAAATAACAGTAACTGTTAAGAAACCAGATTTCACTTTTGATCCTCCACATTATGATATCTGTTTAGGAGAATCTGTAACAATCACGGCACCTTTAGCTGATAGCTATTTATGGAAATCTGGTGAAACTACTAGAAGTATTACAGTAAGCCCAACAGATACTGTAACATGGTATCAAGTTACAGGAACTATTGATGGATGCGAAGTAATGGCAATGACTGATGTATTTGTTAATGATACAAGAATAGATGCTGGGGATAATCAAATAATCTGCGAAGGTGAAACTGTAACATTAACAGCAGTTGGTACTGATGATATCGCAAAATACTTATGGTCGACAGGTGAAAAAACTAAATCTATAGAGGTATCCCCTACTGAAACTACTACCTATACAGTTACTGTAAACTCTAGAACTTGTACCAAATCGGATGACGTAACAGTAACGATAAATAAACCTGACTTTAATTTTGACCCTCCACATTATGATATCTGTTTAGGAGAATCTGTAACAATCACGGCACCTTTAGCTGATAGCTATTTATGGAAGTCTGGTGAAACTACTAGAAGTATTACCGTAAGCCCAACAGATACTGTAACATGGTATCAAGTTACAGGAACTATTGATGGATGCGAAGTAATGGCAATGACTGATGTATTTGTTAATGATACAAGAATAGATGCTGGGGATGATCAAATAATCTGCGAAGGTGAAACTGTAACATTAACAGCAGTTGGTACTGATGATATCGCAAAATACTTATGGTCGACAGGTGAAAAAACTAAATCTATAGAGGTATCCCCTACTGAAACTACTACCTATACAGTTACTGTAAACTCTAGAACTTGTGCCAAATCGGATGACGTAACAGTAACGATAAACAAACCTGACTTTACTTTTGACCCTCCACATTATGATATCTGTTTAGGAGAATCTGTGACAGTCACAGCACCTTTAGCTGATAGCTATTTATGGAAGTCTGGTGAAACTACTAGAAGTATTACCGTAAGCCCAACAGATACTGTAACATGGTATCAAGTTACAGGAACTATTGATGGATGCGAAGTAATGGCAATGACTGATGTATTTGTTAATGACACAAGAATAGATGCTGGGGATGATCAAATAATCTGCGAAGGTGAAACTGTAACATTAACAGCAGTTGGTACTGATGATATCGCAAAATACCTATGGTCGACAGGTGAAAAAACTAAATCTATAGAGGTATCCCCTACTGAAACGACTACCTATACAGTTACTGTAAACTCTAGAACTTGTACCAAATCGGATGACGTAACAGTAACGATAAACAAACCTGACTTTACTTTTGACCCTCCACATTATGATATCTGTTTAGGAGAATCTGTAACAATCACGGCACCTTTAGCTGATAGCTATTTATGGAAGTCTGGTGAAACTACTAGAAGTATTACCGTAAGCCCAACAGATACTGTAACATGGTATCAAGTTACAGGAACTATTGATGGATGTGAAGTAATGGCAATGACTGATGTATTTGTTAATGACACAAAAATAGACGCTGGGGATGATCAAATCATTGAACAAGGTGAAACTGTAACATTAACAGCAGTCGGTACTGATGATATCGCAAAATACCTATGGTCGACAGGTGAGAAAACTAAGTCTATTGAAGTTTCCCCTAATGAAACAACTACATATACCATTACTGTAAACTCTAGAACTTGTACTAAATCAGACGATGTTACTGTAGAGGTAGAAATAGATCCATGTTTAGCTAATCAATATTTAATAGATGTTGTCCCTAACCCTGTTGCTAGTCAAGGAACATTAAATGTCAGTCTAGCAGTTGATCAATCACAAGATATTACATATACTTTCTATAGAATTGATGGATCTAGAATTGGACCTGAAAGTACTATCAGTTTAGATGAAGGTTGTAACTATTTTGATATAAATTTAGGAAGACATTGTACTTTCTTACCTGAAAGTATGTACATATTAAAAGTTATAGGTAATGGATGGAGCAAAAATGAACAGATCATAACTCAATAATGATTTTCAAAATTAACCAATCATTGTATAAATTTTGATACAAATCCGATATACAATATTCAGTTAAAATTTAATGAGGCTACCCTTTAGGTAGTCTCATTTTTTTATAACAACTAATAAAGATTTATCATCTATAAATTCATTATTACAATGAATTCCCTCAACTCAAGAAATGTTATTTGTTAAACCCGCTCTATGCATTAGAAAATTTATTCCGCCTGTGATCTACTGCAAATATTATTGCAAACTGTATTTTTTAAATTAACTATAACGATGCTACACTGAAATTAATAAAACACTAGTATTTATTGTATATCACAGTCTCATAACGAAATCCTAATGCTTAAATCGGGTTAAAATTACTATTAAACACACATTAGTTTAACTTAATCTAAAGCATGAAAAAATCGTCTAGGAATTTACTTCCTAGACGATTTTTTATATATGGCCGTGAAAAGGAGAATTAAAACTCTCCCATTTCCTCTACTAAAGCAGCTGTTAATCGCTTATAAACTCCAGTCTCTAACTTTTCTCTAATTTCAGAAAATGCTACTAAAGTATCTGCTACATCTTCTAATGTGTGAGAAGCTGTAGGAATCAAGCGCAGTAAAATTAATCCTTTTGGAATTACAGGATAAGTAACAATAGAACAGAATACACCATGATTCTCACGTAAATCTTTTACCAAGGCCATAGCTTCTGGGATACTTCCTTTCAAGTATACTGGAGTTACACATGTTTGCGTAGTACCAATATCAAAACCTCGATCTTTAAGCCCTCCTTGTAATGCATTTACGTTTTCCCAAAGTTTTTCTTTTAATTCGGGCATTGTGCGTAACATATCCAAACGCTTCAATGCTCCTTCTACCAACTGCATTTGCAATGATTTGGCAAACATTTGAGAACGAAGATTATATTTTAAATAATCCATTACCTGTCGATCAGCAGCTATAAATGCTCCTGTACTTGCCATAGATTTAGCAAAAGTAGCAAAGTAAACATCAATATCATCTTGCACCCCTTGCTCCTCTCCTGTACCTGCTCCAGTAGCACCTAAAGTACCAAAACCATGAGCATCATCAACAAAAAGTCTAAAGTTATATTTCTCTTTCAGCGCAACTATCTCTTTCAATTTCCCTTGTTCTCCACGCATTCCAAAAACACCTTCAGAGATCAAAAGAATTCCTCCGCCTGTTTTCTCAGCCAACCTTGTTGCACGTTTCAAGTTTTTCTCGATACTCTCTACATCGTTATGCTTGTATACAAAACGCTTTCCGGCATGTAAACGTACACCATCAATAATACATGCATGTGTATCTACATCATATACAATAACATCATCTTTACCTACTAAAGCGTCAATCGTGGATACCATTCCTTGATAACCAAAATTTAACAAATAAGCTGCTTCTTTATTGACAAAGGTGGCTAATTCATTTTCTAATTGCTCATGTAAATCTGTATGACCACTCATCATACGAGCACCCATTGGATATGCCGAACCGTATTTGGCTGCCGCTTCAGCATCTACTTTTCGAACTTCAGGATGATTTGCTAATCCTAAATAATCATTAACACTCCAAGTAATTACTTCTTTTCCTTGAAATTTCATTCTGTTAGAAATTGGACCTTCTAACTTTGGAAACACAAAGTAACCCTCTGCTTGATCAGCCCATTTCCCTAATGGTCCCTTATCGGCATAAATCTTTTCAAATAAATCTTTCATGTATCTAGATATTCACTAGTTTTTATTCTAAAAATAACTCTTCTTATCTTTTTAGAAGTTATTGTTCTAAATGAAGAATTTAATAGTGTTCAAAAATAATTGAATTATTTTGTTTCACAACTGAACAAAACAAAAAAGCCTTCGAAACGAAGGCTTAACGTAAAATAATTTAGTTAGTTAGTTGTATTGCTATTATTTTACTATTTGATAATTTCTATTTTAGTAGCGTTTTCTTCGCGTACGCTATCAAAAAAGCCTTGTTTGTTCATCCAATCGTCGCTGTACACCTTACTTAGGTATCTAGATCCATGATCTGGTAAAATAATAACTACGTTACTATTTTCTTCAAATGCTCCTTTTTCTCCGAATTGTTTTAAACCTTGTATTGCAGCCCCTGAAGTATATCCTAAAAACATACCTTCAGTTAACACTAGCTCTCTAGCTGTATGCGCACTATCTTCATCAGTTACTTTTTCAAATTGATCGATGATATCAAAGTCAGTTGCTGTGGGAATCAAATTTTTACCCAAACCTTCAATACGGTAAGGATATATTTCTTTCTCGTCAAACTCTCTTGTTTCATGGTATTTTTTTAATACTGAACCAAAAGCATCAACTCCTAAAATTTTTATGTCAGGGTTCTGTTCTTTCAAAAAACGAGCTGTACCAGAAATTGTACCCCCTGTTCCGCTACAAGCAACTAAGTGTGTTATCTTACCATTTGTTTGTTTCCATATTTCAGGACCTGTAGAACGGTAATGAGCGTCCATATTCAATTCATTAAAATATTGATTGATATAAACTGACCCTTTAATTTCAGAATGTAATTTTCTAGCTACTTGATAATATGAACGTGGGTCATCAGCACTTACATTACCTGGACAAACATACACTTTTGCTCCTAAGTTTTTTAAAGTTTCTATTTTATCCTTAGATGATTTTGAAGTAACTGCTAGTATACACTCATACCCTTTAATAATACTAACCATAGCAAGACTAAAACCTGTGTTACCACTTGTGGTCTCTATAATCGTATCTCCCGGCTTCAATATTCCTTTTCGCTCTGCTTCTTCAATAATGTAAAGGGCAATACGATCTTTAGTAGAATGTCCTGGGTTAAAGGATTCTACCTTAGCATAGAAATTACCTTTTAAATTTTCAGTAATCCTATTTAACTTAATAAGAGGCGTATTCCCGATTAACTCAAGAACATTATTGTAGGCTTGTATTTCCTGCTCCATAAGACGGTTTGTTACTCTAAATATAATAAAATATTATATCCCCAGAGTTCATGCGAATTTACATTTTTTTTGTTACACAGTAATACCTTCTAAATCAAACACAAAAGCATACTCTTCGGCAAGCTCTTTTAAGGCTTCAAATCTACCCGAAGCTCCTCCATGCCCCGCTTCCATATTCGTGTGTAAAAGCAAAAGGTTATTATCTGTTTTTAAATCTCTTAATTTTGCCACCCATTTGGCAGGTTCCCAATACTGTACCTGAGAATCATGAAACCCTGTGGTTACTAAAATATTTGGGTATTCTTGACTTTTTACATTATCATAAGGCGAATACGATTTTATGTATTCGTAATATTCTTTTTCATTTGGATTACCCCATTCATCATATTCTCCCGTAGTTAAAGGAATACTATCATCTAACATTGTTGATACTACATCCACAAACGGAACTGCAGCTAATACACCTTTATATAATTGAGGGGCATCATTCAAAATAACTCCCATTAATAGTCCTCCAGCTGAGCCTCCCATTGCATACAAATGATCGGCAGAGGTAAATTTCTCTTCTATTAAAAATTCAGAACAAGCTATGAAATCGGAGAATGTATTCTTTTTATTCAACATTTTTCCATTATCATACCAAGGTCGTCCTAAATATTCTCCTCCTCTGACATGTGCTATAGCATAAACAAAACCTCTATCCAACAAAGTTAATCGAGTAGTTGAAAAATAGGGATCTATAGTATGTCCATAAGAACCATATGCATACTGAAGTAAAGGAGTATTACTATTTAATACAGTATCATTATTATATACTAACGATATAGGGATTTTAGTCCCATCATTGGCAGTTGCCCAAACACGTTTAGATGTATAATTATCTTTATTAAATTGCCCTCCAAGTACTTCTTGTTCTTTTAAAACTATTTTCTCCTGTGTTTTCAGGTTAAATTCTATAATCGAAGTAGGTGTCGTCAATGCACTATAACCATAACGAAACCAATCTGTATCAAAATCCATATTGATACTAGAATATGCCATATAAGTTTCATTATCGAAAGGCAAATAATAGTCAATATGGTCATCCCAAGTTTTAATTCTTATTTGGGTAAGTCCATTACTACGTTCTGTAATGATCAAATAATCTTTAAAAACATCAATATCTTCAATGAGTACATCTTCTCTATGGGAGATAATAGTTTGCCAATATTCTTTACTAGTATTAGACTCAGAAGCTTTCATCAATTTAAAATTGGTAGCTCCATCTGCATTGGTTAAAATATAAAAATGACCATTATAATGATCAATCCCATACTCTAACCCTCTAATACGTTCTTGTAAAATAGTAAATTCTCCTTCAGGTGTATTCGCATCTAAAAAACGATATTCGGATGTTAAAGTTGAACTACTACCGATTACTATCAACTTTTCAGATTTAGTACGATACACAAAAGTATCGTAAGTATCATCGATCTCTTCGTGGATTACACTATCGATTTCAGAACTTGTTCCTAAAACATGTTTCTTAATTTGATATGATCGTAAGGTTTCAGCATCTTTATTTGTGTAGAATAATGTCTTATTATCATTAGCCCAAGTACTACTACCCGTGGTATTTTCTATGCTATCCTCAAATAGCTCACCTGTTTCTAGATTTTTTACACGTATTGTGTACTGTCTTCTACTTACAGTATCTTCCCCAAAAGACAAAAATTTATTATCTGGACTAATTGAGAGGCTTCTTACTTTATAATATTCGTGTTTTTTAGCCTCGACATTACAATCTAATAAGATTTCTTCTTCAGCTTCTAAGGTATCTTTCTTTCTAGAGTAAATAGGATAATCTTTTCCTTTCTCGTATTTAGTAATGTACCAATAACCATTATGTTTGTAAGGAACTGAACTATCATCTTCCTTAATACGACTTTTCATTTCTTCGAAAAGTGACTTTTGAAAATCTTTAGTATGCGATGTTAAAGCTTCGTAATACTCATTTTCTCTATTTAAGTAATCAACAACCTCCGTATTTTCTCTTTCATTTAACCAAAAATAGTCATCGACCCTCGTATCATCATGTATTTCTAAAGTTTTAGGAATTTGTTTTGCAACAGGTACTTTAATCTTATTATCCGAAATCATCTTCTTCTTTTCAAGTACACAAAATACTGACTTACATTTTATTAATACAAGCTTATTTGGATTTTGTTGTTCACATAGATTTGTTAATGAATGATCTTTTTTATTAATACAATAACCACTTTTACTACTAAAAAAACAATTCAATTGTAGTTCAAAAACCATTGTACTACGAATAATTTCTATTTTCCTCGATAAAAACATCTAAAGAATATCAACTCATAATTATATAAAATATATGATGAATTGCAATTTGGCTTTCTTATTTTTGTTTTAAAATTTTGTTTAAAGTACATGGATATCAACTTCAACAAAAACGAAGATCACAACAGATTATTAGCATCCGAATTAAGACAGAAATTATCAAAAGTAGCCCTTGGTGGTGGTGAAAAACGCATTGCTAAATTGCATACTAAAGGTAAAATGACTGCTCGTGAACGTATTGAATATCTACTAGATGACAATTCAGAAACGCTTGAAATCGGAGCCTTTGTAGGAGAAGACATGTATAAAGAATATGGAGGCTGTCCTAGTGGTGGAGTTGTTGTTGTTATAGGTTATATCCATAAAAAACAATGTATTGTAGTAGCCAATGATGCTACAGTTAAAGCAGGTGCTTGGTTCCCTGCTACAGCTAAAAAGAACCTACGTGCGCAAGAAATAGCGATGGAAAATCACCTTCCTATTATCTATTTAGTAGATAGCGCAGGAGCTTTTTTACCTATGCAAGATGAAGTTTTTCCTGACAAGGAACACTTTGGACGTATTTTTCGTAATAATGCTAGGATGAGCAGTATGGGAATCACTCAAATATCAGCCATCATGGGAAGCTGTGTTGCTGGAGGTGCTTATTTACCTATAATGAGTGATGAAGCTATTATTGTCGACAAAACAGCAAGTATTTTCCTAGCAGGAAGTTATCTGGTAAAAGCAGCTATAGGTGAAGAAATTGATAATGAAACCTTAGGCGGAGCCACTACACACTGCGAAATATCAGGTGTTACAGATTACAAAGCCAAAGATGATAAAGATGCCTTAGATAAAATTAAGAACATAATTTCTAAAATAGGTGCTCCTGACAATGCAGGTTTCGATCGTATAGAAGCTGTATTACCGAAAGAGCAAGAAGATGAAATTTTCGGATTACTCCCTTCGGCACGTAATAAACCATATGACGTACTACCTATTATAGAGCGTTTGGTTGATAATTCAGATTTTGAGCAATACAAAGAAGATTATGGTAAAACCATCCTAACAGGATATGCTCGTATCGATGGCTGGGCTGTTGGTATTGTTGCAAATCAACGTTTGGTTAGTAAGAATGCAAAAGGAGAATTGCAAGTTGGCGGAGTCATATATTCTGAAGCGGCCGATAAAGCAGCTCGGTTTATAGCTAATTGTAATCAAAAGAAAATCCCCTTAGTATTCCTTCAAGACGTAACTGGCTTTATGGTCGGTAGTAAAAGTGAACATGGTGGAATCATAAAAGACGGAGCCAAAATGGTCAGTGCTATGGCTAATTCTGTAGTTCCTAAATTTACTGTAGTTATGGGGAATTCTTATGGAGCAGGAAATTATGCAATGTGCGGAAAAGCTTATGACCCTAGATTAATAGTAGCTTGGCCAAGTGCTGAACTTGCTGTAATGGGTGGTGCACAAGCTGCCAAAGTTTTACTACAGATAGAAAAAGCTTCATTGACCTCTAAAGGAGAAGTATTAACTACGGAAAAAGAAGCTGAACTTTTCCAAAAAATTAAAAAACGTTACGATAAGCAAATATCACCATACTATGCTGCAGCTCGATTATGGACTGATGCTATTATAAACCCTCTTGAAACTAGAAAATATATTAGTATGGGGATTGAAGCTGCAAATCACAACCCTATAACTGAGCGTTATAATCTTGGAGTGATGCAAGTATAAAATAGTCTTAGGCTATAAGCTCTAAACAATAAGCTTTTCCTTAATTATAAAGAAAAAACTATTAGATTTGCTTATAGCATATTACCTAATGCTTAAAGCCTAATTATGACCATCACTCAATTAAAGTATGTTCTTGCTGTTGCTGAATATCAAAATTTCACGAAAGCTGCAAAAAATGTATTTGTAACTCAACCTACATTGAGTATGCAAATTCAAAAGTTAGAAGAGGAATTAGACATTCAAATATTTGACCGTTCTAAAAAACCTATTGAGCTTACCGAAGTTGGTAAAAAGTTAGTCATTCAGGCCAAAAACATTGTGAATGAAAGTGAGCGTATGCAAGACATCGTTGACCAACAAAAAGGCTTTATTGGTGGTGAATTTGTTATAGGAATCATACCAACGGTAATGCCAACATTGTTACCAATGTTTTTAAATACGTATATCAAGAAATACCCTAAAGTAAAACTTAAGATTCTTGAGTTACCTACGGAAACTATTATCGAAAAAATATTAGAAGGACACATAGATGCTGCAATCGCAGCTACCCCACTCGATCATGAGCAAATCGTCGAAAAGCCGCTGTACTATGAACCCTTCTATGGTTATGTACCCGAACAACATCCACTATCACAAAAAACAACTTTAACGACAGAAGATCTTGACCCTAATGAAATTTTATTATTAGAAGATGGTCATTGTTTCAGGGATAATGTGTTAAATATTTGTAAGACCAAAAAATCTTATTCGGAAGAACAATTTACACTAGAAAGTGGAAGTATCGAAACTTTAGTAAAATTAGCGAATGAAGGCTTAGGTATGACACTACTCCCTTACCTACACACGCAAGATATTAAAGAAATAGAAAAAGGTAATTTGCTCCCTTTTGAAGAGCCAAGCCCTGCTAGGGAAGTTTCACTTATTTACCATAAAAGTGAGTTAAAAATTCAAATTATTGACTCACTTCGTGATTTAATTTCTAGTGTTATTAAAGGAGCTATTACTTTTCAAGATGTAAAAATAATTAGTCCTCTTAAAGGGTAAACGCTCTCTAAGTTTTTAAACTTTAGTAAATAGTTAAATTATGAATTTTAAAAGTTTATCCTATTTACTTTTTTTTCTAATTGGCATCGTAAACCCAAAAGCTAAAGCACCATTAAATTGTCTTACCGCTTCGTGAAAATAGTATGTAAATTCTACTTCATAGTTACGATTCTTGCCTATTGCTAAACCTAAAGAAAAAGGAATATGAATCAAAAACCCTGATTGCTTTAAACTTTTATTCGGTAAAATTGTTTTGAAAGTTCCTATTGAGCCTCCCATTCCTATTTCTATAAATGGAGCCACCCAAGGTATAGGAGCTGAAAATCTTACTTTTGATCCTAGCATGACAGCATTTGAAGATACTTCGTATGACCCAAATCTAGATGCATCAGTATTTGTAAATATCACACCTAAATAAAGCCTATAATCGAACCACTTTTTATACTTTATAACATATTCACCTTGCGCATAGAATCCTGTTCCATTAATATCAATACTAGTTTCTTCAAAAGGAGCACTTAAACCATAGCCCACCGAAACATTTAGTAATTGCTTATTTTCTGTTTGTGCAACTACACCCAAAGACACAAAAAACAAGGGCATCAAAAATCTAAGAATAAATCTATACAAACTATAATCCATTTTGAATTTGACTAAAACACATTTTATTAAATCATCTAGGTATATGTTCCTTGAACACTATATTATTTGAATATTAGCAGCAAATAATATCGAGACAAACTATGGAGTATTACCCTCTTTAGTTATATCAATAAAATTTTAACCCCACATTAAAGGTCTCATTCCCCTTAAGCTTGCTTCGTATTTTAACAGAGGTAATTTTCGGTTACATACTCTCTATGTTTGCATCGAATCAGTAAATTTATTCTATACTAAAACTATCCAGTATCTTTTCACCAATAATTTTGTAGGTGTTAAATTCATTTTCTTCACAAGTTAAGGTCAACACATATGCCTTATCATTATGAATAAAATAATACTGTTCAAATTTTAACTCGAATATCCCTTGCTTTCCAGTGTATATAACTTTTTGAAACTCAAATTCTTTATTTTTGACACGATCACTTGATATAATATTGCCATCCGTAATCATTGTTTTCACTTGAGATTCAGATAACACAACATACTTGTCTAAGTCTATATTGAGACCTTTCAAATTTTGAATAATTAAATTTACATTTTCTCTAAATTGATCTGTTTGAGAAGTTAATTGACTTAAAAGAATAAAACTAGTATTCATTAGGCCAGACTTATTAACTTCCCAGTCATTAGGGTACTGTATCGAATAATTGTTTTCTGCTAAAGAATTCCATTCTTTAGACTGTCCACAAACGGTAAAGCTTAAAAATAGACATACTATACTTAGTAATTTATATATATTCATTTTTTTAATTTTAAATCATCAGCCTCTACATGTGTATATGAAGTCGATTACTAATATCTGTTTTTGTTTAAATATAAATTAAATCTCAAGGAATTTTACCCAAAACACAAGAATCAATTACAAATCAGCACTTTGTTCTGTTTGTCCAGTTGCCATTAAATAAGCTTTAAGAAACGCATCAATTTGCCCATTCATAACAGCATCAACATTTCCTGTTTCTTCACCAGTGCGAACATCTTTAACTAATTTATAAGGATGCATCACATAATTACGTATTTGAGAACCCCATTCTATTTTCATTTTTGACGCCTCAATCTCATCACGCATAGCTTGTTGTTTTTTAAGCTCAAGCTCGTACAATTGCGATTTTAAAAGTTGCATTGCTTTAGTCTTATTATCTAATTGAGATCTCGTTTCAGAATTTTCAATAATAATTCCTGTTGGATGGTGACGCAAACGCACAGCAGTTTCAACCTTATTTACATTTTGCCCTCCTGCACCAGAAGCACGCATAGTTTCCCAAGAAATATCTGAAGGGTCTATATTAATTTCAATACTATCATCAGCCAAAGGATATACGTATACAGAAGCAAAAGATGTATGTCTTTTAGCATTACTATCAAAAGGACTAATTCTTACAAGACGATGTACTCCATTTTCACCTTTCAGCCATCCAAATGCAAATTCACCATCAATTTCTAAAGTAACTGTCTTTACACCAGCAACATCTCCATCTTGGTAATTCAATTCTTTTATTTTATATCCTTTCTTTTCAGCATACATGACATACATTCGCATAAGCATCTGAGCCCAATCACAGCTTTCAGTACCTCCTGCGCCAGCTGTAATTTGTAAAACAGCACTTAGGTTGTCCCCTTCTTCACTCAACATATTTTTAAATTCGATCTCTTCTAAGCTAGATTTTAAAGTTGCATGTTGTTCATTTAATTCTTCTTCTAGAGAATTATCTTCTTTATAAAATTCAAGTAGTACTTCTAAATCATCAATCTGTTGTTTGATCGCTTCATAATCTTTTACCCACGCTTTTAAGCTGTTCAATTCTTTAACATGAATCTCAGCAGATTTAGGGTCATTCCAAAAATCAGGCGCAAAAGTTTTTTCTTCACTATTACTTATTTCTACTCTTTTATGTTCAATCGCTAAGTGAGTGTGTAATTTTGAAACTCTTTCTTTATATGTATTTAATATGTCTTGGTTGACCATGAAATCTATTTTGAAATGTAAAAATACGAAGCCTTATTTATACATACATAATACTACATTATTTATGACGAATTTCACCATTATGAAAATCAAATATTTATAACCTTAGTAAGCGTGAAATTTAGCTACGGATAACTTAAGGATTAAAGTATTGTATTTTAAGTAACTGAAAGACAATATTTTAAGCAAATATTAATATATTTACATTAATTATTAACCAAGTTAGTATTGAATAAAAATTACAATTTACATTCTTGTCAAATGCTGTTTGTCGTTCTAATTTGTTTTTGAACGAAAAAACAGTATTAATAGCCAAAAACCAATGGACTAAACTAGGCTAAAATGTTGTTTTTTGTAACTTCGTAGTCAATCAACACTATAAATTCATTATAACAATGAGAAAACTATTATTTACTCTTGCTGCTCTAACAGCAGGTATCGCGGCTAACGCACAAGGTTTACCAACAAGCCCAGAACCAGGAAAATGTTACGTACGTTGTACTACACCTGATATCTATGAAAACGTTACTGAACAAATCCAAGTTGCTCCTGGATATAAGACATTAAAAGTTGTACCAGCTACTTATAAGACTGTTACTGAAGATGTATTAGTTAAGGAAGCTAGCAAGAAATATAGAATTATACCTGCTACCTACAAAACTGAAACTGTTTCTTATACAAGAAAATCAGGAGGAAATGTACTATCTGTAATCCCTGCTTCTTTTGGTTCGGATAGTCAGACTATTGAAATTAAGCCTGCTTACGCTCTTTGGGAATTAGGAGCTCCAGCACCTGATTGTGCTTCTTCTAACCCTGACGATTGTCGTTACTGGTGTTACAAAGGGTATCCAGCTGAATTTACTACTGTTTCATTACAAACTTTAGTAAACGATGCTTCTACAACTTCAGAGCCAATTCCTTCGGCAACTGCTACTTACAAAAAGCAAGTAATTGCTACTCCTGCGAGAGTTGAGGAAACTGAAATTCCTGCGGTATACAAAACTATCACTAAGACTGTTTTAGATAGAGATGCATATACAACTTCAAATGATATCGCTCCTAAATACAGAACTATTTCAAAAGAGATCTTGAAAACTAAGGGTGGATTAACTACATGGAGAGAAGTTGACTGTAAATTAGTTGAGTATTCTGCACTTCCAATTAACTGGAACTTAGGATCTGCTACATTAACTTCTGCTGCTAAAAGCTTAATTGACAATCGTTTATTACCTGTATTAGCTAACAACGCTGGTGCTAAGATGGAGATTGCTTCTCATACAGATTCTAGAGGTTCTTCTACTTCTAACCAGTCTTTATCTGAAAGAAGAGCACAATCAGTAGTAAACTACTTGATTTCTAAAAATGTTAACCCTAGTCGTTTGGTAGCAAACGGATATGGAGAAAGAAGATTAAAGAACAGATGTAAAGATGGTGTATCATGTACTGAAAGAGAACATGCTGCTAACCGTAGAACGGAGTTCCGTTTAATCCAATAATAATAATTGACAATTCAAATTATTTTCTAAACATAGTGTTGAATAATTTTGATTAAAGATACAAGCCACCTTTTTTAGGTGGCTTTTCTTTTTCACTTACTTTTTCATGTAAGACTGCCACTCTATCAATATGTATTTATCTATACTGTTTATTTTCTTTTTGATGAAACCATATTCATAACAAAACAAATACACCTCACCTTTTTTACTTTTCCAATAATGTGTAAAAAAGTTAGTATCAAATCCTTCTTTATCTAATTTATCAACTCGTAATGAAGCATAACCAGCTTTATTAAATTGCTTTAACAATCTTCGATTTCTCTTTAGTTGCCTATCAATCGTTTGATAAAGATTACTTTCATTATTCTTTGTTTTCTCGTAATGGAATGACGATTTACAATAAGGGTTACAAAATTTTTTATCGCTGCGTCCTTCCATTTCTTCACCACAATTCAAACATGCTCTCATATTTTAAACGTTTATTATACGTATAAATGTACTTTTATTTTTTTATGATTCTAATTCTTATGTTTTATTTGATATTAAAATGAAACATATTAAGTTAAGACATTTTAAAATTAATCAAGAAGCTTCTATCGGAATTCAATTTTATCCAGATAAAGTGATACAAGCATTGATAAAACAATTAAATAATATAAAATGGTCTAAAGAGCATCAAATAGCTTACGTTCCTAACACAAAATTTAATTTAGATCAGATATTTAATTTATTCAAAGGTGTTGCTTGGGTTGATACAAGTTTATTTTTTAAACATCAACTTATTAATGACGAGAATCCTTTTCTAAATTTGGATGCATACCGTATTCGCCCAAAAACGAATCAATGGAAACAAGTCCCAAACAGTTATTTGGATAAATTAACTTTAAAGAGGTATTCTAAAAATACTGCTAAGTCATACATCAATGCATTTGAATTGTTTTTAAATTTTATTAATATACCGTTAGATCAAGTAAATGAATTACAAATCAATAATTACATTAAGTATCTTATAAAAAACAATAAGTCAGATTCTACCATCAATTTAGCGATCAATAGTATTAAGTTTTATTTTGAAATTGTACTAGATCTTCCTAATCAATTTTACAAAATTGATCGACCAAGGAAGAAAGAAAATCTACCTAAAGTAGTTAGTAAAGAGATTGTAGTAAATATGATTTCTGTGACCGATAATTTGAAACATAAAGCACTAATAATGCTACTTTACTCTTCGGGTATCCGTAGAATAGAACTAATTAATCTATTAGTCAAAGATATTGATAGTGACCGAATGTTAATTCGTATTGTAAATGCCAAAGGTGGCAAAACCAGGTATACTATTCTATCTGAAAAAGCACTTACTGTATTACGAGCTTATTATAAAGAATACAAACCACAAAAATATTTATTTGAAGGTCAAAAAAACAACCAATATTCAGCTGAAAGTATTCTGAAAATAGTTAAGAAAGCAGGTAAATTGTCTAAAGCAAATATAACTGTTACTCCACATATTTTAAGACATAGCTTTGCAACTCACCTTCTTGAAAATGGTACCGATTTGAGATATATTCAACAATTATTGGGACATAACTCAAGTAAAACAACAGAAATCTATACTCATGTTGCCAATCACTACTTCAAAAAAATTAAAAACCCCTTGGATACATTTTGATATAAAGGATATATATGTAATTTTACTGATATACAATTGTTGCCAACCATTACCCATCAGAATCCGATAAATTCCTTGGGCTAAAGAGAAAAAAAACTCTAAAATGTTTATTAAAATTGGTAGATTTGACCCAAATATAATTAACTGA
This sequence comes from uncultured Aquimarina sp., assembly GCA_947493035.1. GTDB lineage: Bacteria > Bacteroidota > Bacteroidia > Flavobacteriales > Flavobacteriaceae > Aquimarina. The sequence goes on along the minus strand of CANLOW010000002.1, from coordinate 30,261 downwards.
ATAACAAAACTTGACATTAGACAAGATAAAAAGAAGCATACGATATTGTGATAACTGTTTTTTTAAAATATTTCAAAAATATAACATCCCAAAAAATGATTTTATGGTGTTATTTAGTTTGGTATCTAACAATTATAAGCATATACTTTGAAGCTTCACTAAAATTATGGGCTAGCTCTATAGGAATTTCACTTATCATCGGGTTTGCCCTAATACTATCCACTATTCAACAAGGCATAAAGCAAAATATTTGGGTAAAAATTAGACTTTTTTTGTTCCCTTTCTGTGTTTCTAGTTATTCAGCTACAATAAAAGATTATGATTTCATTCTATTATTTCCTAGTAATTTCTTACACTTATCTATTTCAATACTGAATTGCTTATTGTTTTTATTTCCAATTTGGTGCATAAAAACTTTCTATAGACCATAAGATACCCAATAAATTGAAATAACGGTTGGCAACAAGGGCTATAATTAATACGGGTTTTGATGCTTAACCCAAAGTTTTGGTATATTTACTAAGTCCGCCAAATCTTTTGATTTGGCTTTAATAAAGAAAAGATAAAACAAAATAAAAAAATTTGGCTAAGTGATTAATCGGAAATTCATTACTTTTAATTCCCGTACTAACCATAGCCGAGACGTTAGTAGCAAGCAAACTGAACAATGAAAATATCAATAGCTGAAAAGAAAGACCTTAAAGAAATATTAGAATTGCAAAAGTCTTGTTATATGGAGGAGGCGGAATTATATGATGATTTTTCAATTCCTCCACTAACTCAAACTTTAGAATCAATTGAACTTGACTATGAAAAAGAAAAAATTCTGAAAGTTGAATCTAACGGAAAAATAATTGGTTCGGTTAGAGGATTTTTAGAATCTAATACTTGTAAAATTGGTAGACTGATTGTAGATAAAAAATTTCGGAATCAAGGATTAGGAAAACTATTGATGAATCAGATTGAAAATGAGTTTGACAATGTTAGTCGTTTCGAGCTATTCACTGGACACAAGAGTGTTAGAAACTTATCTTTGTATAATAAACTTGGATATTCTGAATTTCGTAAACAATGGATAAATGAAAAATTGGAGTTGATATACCTTGAAAAAAGGAAATAACTAAATAAAATAGCCAGCTACTAACACGGTGTATAAAACATAGCTAATTAGGTGCTTAACCAAAAGAGTTGTGCTTATTTACAAAGACCGCCAAATTTTTAATTTGGCTTTCAAAAAGAGAAAAATTAAAAACAAAATATAAAAATTCGGCTCTGTGTTAATCCGAAAAGTTAGTGTCTTTTTGCACGCTACGTTTCATACACAAGTCCGTTAGGTTTCATGGAAGCTTAATGCAGTATCTTATTAATCATTATATACCGAGCAATAGAATAGTTAGTGATATTACATATACAATGATACCAATTAATATTGTTTTGGGAAACTTAGGAATTTGAATAGATGATAAATTTAAATAAACTACAAGTATCATAAGAATGTATAGTATTTCAGGCAAAGGACCTGAATCAAAAAAACTTTCAATTAAAAAGAATAAAGAGACTATAAGTCCGTTATAATCGACTGCCAATCCAGTATAAGTCTTTCCATTAGTAAGCCCATAAATATTGAAATAACTAAGTCGAATAGCACAAGCAGAAATAATGGCAAACGCTCCTGGTATAAACCAAGGATTATAATTAGAATACCTCAATAGAATAATTGCTGGTAAAACGCCAAAACTAACCATATCAATCAAAGAATCTAATTGGGCACCAAATGCTCTATGTGCATCAGTTCTATTTTTCATTTTACTAGCAACTAAGCCATCTAACCAGTCAAATACCACTGACCATGCACCAAAAACAGCAGCTGTATAAAGGTTTCCTTTAATAGCAACATAAATACCTAATAAAGCGCTTAATAGCCCAAATAAAGTAACTATATTGGGCAAATCAAAAATAAAGCTAAACATGGTTAATTGACTTTCTGGATCTCTCTTTTTCAAATTATTATCCTCTATCACTAAAATACTATTATTCAATTGCATAATTTGGCTTTATCTTTTTAATCTCTGTAAGTAATTCTTTTTATAGGAAATAATTTAATTGCTTCCTTTAAATCTATCAACGTATCGATTTCGTACCAAGGTTTTTCGTCAAAAGAAACAGCTTTTAAAGAAAGAAGATTTTCATCTACTAATTCTGCAAAAACAGTTTCATAATACCCATTTACCTTTTCTTCCCGAATATGCTTATCAAGCCTTGCTGCAACCAGACTCCAAGAAACTAAAGAAAAGCTATATATATTAACTGTTTTGTATTTTACACTACCTTCACTACACTGAGTATTATTTTTAAAACCTAAAATTTCCCCATATTTATCAATGGTTACAGTAGTTCCGTTCATCCAATCCTTAATTCCAGCAACAGCCATTCTATCTGGATACATCATTTCATTCAAAAGAGAAGGATCAAAAACCAAATCGCTTTCTATAAGAATAAAAGGTTCTTTCATAATTTCTCTTGCCATCCAAAGAGAGTATATATTATTTGTTGTTTTATAAAGAGGACTATGTATGTATTGTATATCAATATTTTTATAATTATCGCCTAAAAAATCTTTTATAGAGTCACTTAGATGCCCCGTAACTATCACTAATTTTTTAATTCCTTTGATGGCTAAATTTTGAACAAGCCTCTCTAATATAGAAACTTCATTGACGAGCGTTAAACATTTAGGAGATTCGTTTGTTAGCGGTAAAAGACGACTTCCCGTTCCTGCTGCTAACAATAAAACTGTAGTGATACGATTATTACTTCGGATATTTTTTGAATTAATCTTCATATATTTATGAAATTGAAATGATCAATAGACCGTTAAAATTTAACAAACGACTTAAGAGTTTGCTAAATTTGTATTAAGGAGTGGTTACTGATAATTCAACTATAAGTATAAAGTCTGCTAACAAATGAAAAAACTACTTTAAGTAGTTTAACAACAAAAAAGATAGTGAATGATTGATATCATAAGATATGTAGTCCTCTAGTAAAAGTACTCTATATTAATCACTTTTATAACTCAAACTATTTATAATTTCATTAATAAGTAAAATACTATAAACGGGATTGAGGTTTCTAAATTTAATATAGGAGAAAACCACGAAAACCTAACACTATATATAGCAAATTGGGCGGTTTATGTCGGTTCGAAAAGGCTGTATTAATTTGCTATGTCGCCAAATCTTTTGATTTGGTATTAAAAAGAAAAATTAAAACAAAATACAAAAGATTTGGCTTGTGGCTAAACCGAAAATAATCGTTTGTTTTCTGCCCTACTTGCCATATATTTAACGTTGGGCATAATACGAAAAACTGAATGAGTACTGAAAAAATAGCATTAGTATTAGACAATATCGATAGAGGCACTATAAGCACATCTCTACAAACTAACGGATATTATCGTAAACTAAAACTTCTAAACTCAAGCGTAAAAAATTGGGAAAGTATTTGCGAGTTTTTGGAAGATGATACTGAAAACGAAATAATTGTTCTTGCAAAATTTACTGAACATACTCTATTCAGAATGTGTCTGCCTGAATATCGAGAAGTTGTAGGAAGACTCTTGAACCTACTAAAACAAAAAAAACACATAATATTTATATATAAAGATAACTTGATTGGGAATTTTAGTTATTTCCAATCAGTAGAAATCAAAGGCTCTGTTTTTGAAGTGGATAGTAAAGATGATTATTTATATTATAGTGAAACTGAATTAGAAAACTGGTTAACAGTTCACGGAATTGAAGAATCCGAAGCCGAATATTTAAAGAGAGTAACTGATTTAATAAAGAGAATAAATATCGACCTAACGGCTTTGCCATATGAAAAACTAATTGACGTAGAAATTTCAGGACAAAACTTTATTGAGAATGTTGCGGAAGGTTTGCTATTTAGAATTTATGTGCCGAATGACAGAATATGGAGTAACGAATTCGATAAATTTATAACTCTTTTTAGAGATTACGCCTCAAATATTGCGAATGAAGAGCTTAAAATCACACAAAACAGAACCGATTTAGGTGTGATTTGCTCACTTTATTCAATTAATAAAGATATTTCCGAATCTGAAATTAATGATTTATACAAACAGTTTACTTCATTTATGGATTTGTGTTCATCTAACCCAAAAGAAGCTGAAAAAATTATTGGTGAACTCGATGTTTCAGAGCCAGAAAAGCAACGTATTTTAAGGAAGTATGTGAAAGAATCACAACGCCTCTTGCTTGATATAAAACAAGAACGTGAATCAAAGATTTTAACTATTAAACACAAACTTCAAAATGAACTTCAAGAATATGATTTATCAAAAGATGTAATTGATTATGTTGAAGATACTGTGCCGAGTTCAAAAACAACAAAGCATTTAACTTTTGGAAATCAAATAGTTCAAAACCAAACAATTCTTATGAATCCACAAATCATTAACAAAGTTGATGGAATTGTGACAAACGAGCTAAATGGAAATATACATTTTAGTCCAGAAGAAACCGAATTTAATAAACTCATTGAAAAATTTAGCGCTACAGTTTCAGAAGCCACTGAATTACAAACTTCATTATATGAATTAAAAGATAAAGCAAGCTCAAAGGAAAAGAAAAGAGGTGCTTGGCAAAAATTGTTTGGGTTTTTAGGAAAAGTTGGAGATAAAGTTGGAGATGTAGGTGTTAGTTTATTGCAGAAATATATAGAACAGCAAATGGGAATGTAAATAAGTACTATGCCCAACAACGTATATAAAAAATAGCGGTTTAATCCCTTAATCAAAAGAAAATTAATAAATTAAAGGTCATTGTTAAACTGAAAAGCTAGTGAGCAAAACCCGCTACTTTTCATATACAAGACCGTTAGCCACAAGCCGAAAAACTGCCAATGAAAGCAAGTCTAAAAGATTTAATAAGCAAAACCATTCTTCTAGAGTGCAGTTTACCTGACTTGAAAACTAAAATTGACAAAACTTGTGTTACTTCAGCTAATATTGAGGATGACTGCTTTAAATCAGGTGATGACTCAGATTTAGCAAAAATAATTTACGAAGGCATTCTTTATTATGCTTATGACGAATTTCAATTAAGTGGTGCCAATCACCAAAAAATGTTTCTAAAAGCATTTAATAATAAGTTTAAATTCAATTATTCTGCTAATGACCTAGCAAAAAGAAAGCTTGGAATTTACGGAGAATCTTTGCTCTATTGCATCTTAAAGCATTTTTATAAAACAGATACCTTAATATCAAGAGGATACTTTTATGACATTCAAAAGAAAACCGAAGTTACTGGCTATGATGCGTTTCATTTAATTCAAAGAAAAGATGAAATTGAACTTTGGTTTGGCGAAACAAAATTTTATGAAGATTGTAAAAGCGCAATTAATAGTGTTTTTAAAAGTATTGAAAAAGCAATTTCTGATGACTATTTAGTAAATACAAACTTTACTACAATACTTCAACATAAAGGAGACATAGTTGATAAAACTTCAAAATTGTATTCAATATTAGATAAATGGGACAAGTGTATAATAGATTCTTTGGAAAAAGAATTAAATGATAATAACATAAGCTTAATTTATCCAGTACTAGTTACATATAACTCTATTAGTGAAACTTATAGTGATTCAATAAAACTAGCAGTCGAACATATAAAAGACAAATTCAGTCATATTAGCTTTGATGATATAAGTATTGATTTTTCAATATTCTTCATATTCTTACCAATAGATGATGTTAAAGCGACAAAAGAAACAATAATTAAATGGATAGACACGAAAGAACCCTTAATGTCGTAACAGCACTAAATTCTTTTAACAATGGAGAATTGGAAGACTACCATCTTTTAAGTAGTGTTTGTGAATATTTTGATTTCATTAAAAACGAAGACCTTGATGATGCTGATAAAAGGTTTCTACTATATCTATCTAATAAAGCAGGAATACCACATTATTACGATATTCTAACAAATTTCAACAATGAAAACTCTTTAAAAATAGATGACGAAAATATTGGTTTAAGTACAATATCATCTTTGCTTTACGAATCAACTCTTTACACAGATGATAATTCAAAATTACATCAGTATCAAAAAGAAATATTAGACCTTTTCGTCTCTGGCGATAAAAATCGTTTTTTCCTTTCAGCATCAACTTCATTTGGCAAAACCCATTTAGTATATGAAGTTATTAAAAAAATTCAGTATAAAAATATTGTATTAATATTTCCGAGCATCGCTCTTTTATCAGAAAATCTAGCAAAAATAAAAGAGGGAAAAATTAATTTCCCAATAGATTATGAGATTCATACTTTAAGTGATATTGATAATGACTATGGAGAATATAATATCTTTATTTTTACGCCTGAAAGATTCCTTTCATTCCTTGACAAAAGAAATGAAGGTCTAGACCTAGATTTCATATTCGTTGATGAAGTTTACAAAATAGATAATGGATATATTATCGATGATGAGGCACGAGAAAATGAAAGAGATGTTGCCTATAGAATGTCTATTTTTTATGGTCTTTCCAGATTTCCAAATATCGATATATTATTAGCTGGTCCATATATAGAAATTTTAAATGAAAACTCAGATTTCTACAATCCTTCCTTTGACTTATTCTTAAATGATTTAGGTATAACAAAGCTTCTTAGAAATGAATATGAAATAGTAAAAGTTAGCCAAACAAACATTGAAAATGTTAATACAGAAATAACAGTAGATGGTATAAATTTTAATTTAAAAGGCAAGAATACAAAGAAGAAAAAAATTCAAGAACTTTTAGATAGAATATTAGTACGGAATGAAAATGCAATAGTTTACTGTAATACTAAAGCTATTACAGAAAATGTAGCTTCAGGATATGAAAGAAGTAAAATAAACACAGATTATATTGCGACTTTCCTAAATCACCTTAAAAACAAATATGACAACGAATGGGTGGTAATTAATGCACTTGAAAAGGGCATTGGTGTGCATCACGGTGTTGTTCCTAAATACATTCAAAAAGAAATTGTCAGTCTTTTTAACAATTCAGATTCTGGTCTTGATATTCTTTGTTCAACAACAACAATTACCGAAGGTGTTAATACTACTGCAAAAAATATGATTGTTTATAAGAGTCTTAAAGGTTCAGGTAAACACGCTAAACCACTAGTAACATTTGATGCTAAGAATATTGCAGGACGAGCTGGTAGGTTTATGGAACATTATACAGGTAGAGTAATTTCTTTAGACTCAGAATTTATAAATAAATTAAATCAACAAGGCGAACCAATAAAACATAAGAATTACGACCCAAGTCAAACAAAAAAGGAAATTGACGATGAGATGACACCTAGTCAGTTTTTAGATGATAGAAGTAAAGAAAGGCTTGAAGAAGTAAGTAAAATGCAATCAGAAAGAGGTATTCCAAATAATATTTTATCACAATTCAAAGTAGTCAGCAAAAGGGATAAAATAAAAATATATGATGAAATTATTAAACTTGATTCATTACAACATCTTAAAATCAAAAAATTAATTAGGCGATTAAATTTACCGACTATTGGAATTGATAAAGATGGGTTTCAAGTTATTCTTGATTTATGCTTCGATATCATTGAGAATGAAACTCTCAAAAGTATGATTGAAAATAAATTTAAAGATAACTATTCACCAAATAGTTATTCTATAATTTTCGCTTCACTTAATAGTTATTTAAGAGGTGGTTTTAATGGTGTTTATAAATACTATTTAAATTATGAAAAGAGGAAAAACAATAAAAATGCAGTAAATAGTGCTATGCGTCAAGCTTCCAGTATGATTTTCAATACGTACAAATATCAATTAGTTAAATACTTAGGAATATTCAATTTAATGTATAAATATATTGAGTCTCAAAAACTAGATACTACAATTGATGAAGTTTCTGGAATTGACAAATTATTAATTAAGTTAGAATACAATGCGTTTAGTGAAGAAGCTAGAATTGCAAGCGATTTTGGTGTTCCTCAAAAAATTGTAGATTATTATGACTCTACCAATGCAACAGATAGTAAAAGAATATTAAATGAATTTGACAGTTACGAAAAAACTGTTTTTGAAAGAATAAAGCGAATAATTGAAGAATAGCCAGTGGCTAACAATGTATAAAAAACATAGGGCGTTTGTGCTAAATCCAAGGTCTGTGAATATTAACAAAGTCCGCTAAATATAAAATTTGGCGTTTATAGAAGAAAAGATAAAAGCAAAATATTTATATTTAGCTAAGTAATAAACCGAAATGAAAGTGCTTTTTAACTGCCCTACGTTTCTTATACTAAACGTTGGCATTAATATGAAAAACGCAATTACCATTTTACTATTGATTTTGACCAATTACATTTTTGGACAACAAATTCAGTATGTTAATGCTGATAATGGATTAATTGTAAGAGAAAAACCCAATACAGGTTCTGAAAGAATTGGAAAACTGGAATATGGAACAAGAGTTGACATTTTAAAAGAAACCGAAATCGAATTAACAATCAAGGACGGAAATGAAAATATAAGCGGAAAATGGGTTGAAATTCAAGAAATCGATGGTAATCATAAAGGTTATGTTTTTAATGGTTTTTTGACATCAAATCGATTGAGTAAAAGAATCGAAATCAAATTTCAAGATTTTTCCTTACTAATGGAATTAGAGGTTTGGGACGAAAATGGAGAACTTAAAAAAACTCAAAATGATACTGCAAAGGTTTATTTAGAACTTGGAGAAACCCCAGAAGGAAAAAAAATAAAAATCAAGCAATCAAAATTTAAAAAAATTGAGATTTTCCAACGCCACGAAAATAGTGTAACTATAATGAACGAAGGCCCACATTGTGACTTAACAGAATGGAAACACTATTATTCAGATTGGAATAAATTGAATTTTGATGTGAAAGAAAACACATTTGTTTCGGATTCATATAAACATGAAGATTGGGAAAAGTTCATAGAAGTAGACATAAATGAATTAAAAAAAGCTGTAGAAAAAGAATGTGGTGGATATTGGCCTAAACATATAAAAAACGTTAATGAATATCCAAGTGGAGTTTCAATGAGTAGGATTTTTTTAAAAATATTATTGACTGACAAAAATGATTCAGTCATTGAAAAAATTATCGAGTTTGAAATTCCAATGGGCTGTTAAAAATACTAATGCCAACAATGGCTATAATTAATACGGGTTTCGGTGTTTAATCCAAAGTTTAGTGTATTTTTATAATGTCATCAAATCATTTTGATTTGACTTTTGAATAAGAAAAATAAAGCAAACAAAATGCTTCGCCTTAGTGCTTAATCGGAAAGCCTCCGCTTCCCTATTTCCGTACTAATCATAGCCGAAGCCGTTACCTACAAGCACCGAAAATGAAATTTGAATTAGAGAAAGCAGTCCCTTGGGGAAGAAATTTAAAAGAGTATCAAGAAATCTTTAACTTGTCTAATGATGATTTAGATAAAAACATAATAAGCTTCGGAGATGGACCTGCAAGTTTTAATTCTGAACTAAATTATCTTGGAAAGAAATGCACTTCAATTGATGTGATATATCAATTTTCGGAAACTGAACTTAAAGAACGATTTGAAATTGTTAAAAAACAAGTAATGAAACAGGTTAGAAATAATACTGAAAACTTTATTTGGAAAAATATTAAAACCCCTGATGAATTAGAAATTATAAGAGTAAAATCTATGTCAGACTTTTTAAACGATTTTTCAAAAGGAAAAAAAGAAGGTAGATATATTTACCATTCTTTACCTGAAAAATTGGATTTTAAACAACAAACATTTGATTTAGGTTTAAGCTCACATTTTTTATTACTTTATCCTAAACTTGGAATTGAATTTCACATAAAATCTATAAATGAAATGTTGAGATTATGCAAAGAAATCAGAATATTCCCAATACTTAATTTAAATGCTGAAAAATCAGAAATGTTAGATGATGTCATCACTCATTTTGAAAAAAAACATATAGTTAATATAGAAAAAGTAAAATATGAGTTTCAAAAAGGAGGAAATGAAATGTTAACATTGAAACATAAAAGCCTGTAGGTAACAAGGGCTATAATTAATGCGGGTTTTGGTTTTTAATCCAAAGTTTAGTGTATTTTTATAAGGTCGTCAAATCATTTTGATTTGACTTTTGAATAAGAAAAAATAAAAGCAAACAAAATGCTTTGTCTTAGTGATAAATCGGAAAGCCTACGCTTCCCTAATCCCGCACTAATCATAGCCGAAGCCGTTAGCTGTAATTACTTCAAAAATTCACAAAATGAGATTTAAGAAGCTTAAACTTTTTACTAATAACCTATCCTCTGATTTAAAGTTTTATTCAGAAATATTCGGCTTACAAATAATGAATAAAAAACAAAATTCATTTTCAGTAAATATTGGTTGGACTCAACTAGAATTTCATCAATCTGATATTGACCATATATACCACTATTGCTTCTTGATTCCATCTAATCAATTAGAGCAGGCTATTAAATGGATTGAGAAAAGAACGGATATTATTAAGATTGATAAAAATAAAAAAACTCAATATTTCGAATCTTGGAACGCTGAGTCTTTTTATTTCCTTGATGGTAGTGGTAATCTAGCTGAATTTATTGTTCATTACGATATTAATGACAATGAAAAAAAGTTTGATGTATCACAAATTAAGGGAATATGTGAAGTAGGAATGCCAACAAATAATATTGAGTCTATTAACAACCAACTGACATCTAATATTAATTCTGAGTTTTGGAAAGGAGATTTAAAAAAGTTTGGGACCAATGGTTCAATAGAAGGCAAATTTCTGCTTCCTAACTTTGAGATTAAAAAAACTTGGTTTCCAACATCTTTAAAAATTGAACCTTTTGACTTTGAAACTATTTTAGAAAATAATAAAAAAGAATATTCGTTAGAATTTAGAAATGGAATAATAAAAACTACAGCTAACACTGTATAAAAAACATAGGGCGGTTTAAGTGTTTTGAACAAAGGTTTTTGGCTTTTCTGTGAGGTCGCCAAATATAAAATTTGGCATTTACGTTTGAGAAGATAAATACAAAATATTTATATTTGGCTTAGTATCAAATCGAAGTGCATTGCTTACCTCCTGCCCTACGATTTTTTATACTTAACGTTGTAGCACATTGCTCAAAAAATTTAATACTAATTAGGTTTGATTACACAAAATTGACATGATACAAAAACCAAACTTTTCTGATCCTAATCATTTTTATATTCCATTAGTAACAAACGCAATAGGAGATGACCTAATTAAATCTTTAGAGCAAAGTAGTATTGATACAATAAAGTTAATTAATAAAATTCCACAATCATTAGAAGATTTTAAGTATGATGATAATAAATGGACAATTAAGCAGGTAATTAAACATATTTCAGATAGCGAACGTGTTCATTCATACAGAGCTTTGACTATAGCTAGAAATGATAAAACCTCTTTACCTTCATTTGATGAAGATCTGTTTGCTGATTATGATAATTCTAATCAATCTAATTTATCAATGATTAAAGATGAGTTTTTAGCAGTAAGAAAATCGACAATTGAATTATTTAAAAATTTGAGTCAGGAATCTTTAGATTTTGAGGGTATTGGTAATAATATGATTTTTACTCCTAGAATTATTGGTTGGCTTATTTCTGGCCATAATTCGCATCATTGTAATGTGATAAAAACTAAATACCTATAAAACAAACGTGCTACAACACTATATATACATCATGCGACTTAATCTTTTTGAGCTAATGTATGGTTTCTTTTTGCTTAGCCGTGCATATAATTTTGATTAGTCGCTGGTTTTAATTAAGTTAGCGTCAAACAAAAAGATATGCACTCGTGCTCTACCAGAAATTCCCTGAATTTCCGCTCGCACGAATGCATATATTCACCGTTGTGTGTCATTAAAAAATGATTGATAAAATTAAAAAAAAGCTGAATAAAAAACACCTTTTGATTATTGGAAAATCCGAAATTGAAAGGCGAAATTTTGTTAGTAGTATAATTCAAAGTGTAAATCTTGCAACATTTCGATTTCCACCAAAAATGAGACTATTTGATGAATACCTTGACTTTATAAAAAAAGAAAAGCTCTATACACCTTTCTATGAAGCAAAAACCTATAGCGGGGATCAAATTTTTGATTTTCATTTCGATTGGATTTCTGAAAACAATTCACTAGTAGTAATGGACGAGTTTGATTTAATGGAAGAAAATTGGAGAATAGAGTTGTTAAGAATATACTTGAATGTAATTGAGAACCGTAAAAAAAGAGAAAAGAAAATTCATCTAGTTATATCTCAAGAAACTGAAAATGGATTGACTGAACAACTTTCTAAGGTTATTGATGTTAGAGAAAATGAAAGAAGAACTGAGAAGCAAATTGTTGAACAAAATTTGGAAATAATAAACATTTCGGAATAAAGAACGAACACACAACACTATATATAGCAAATAGGGCGATTTAAGTTCGTTCGAAAAGCCTATGTTTGTTTGTTGTGTCGCCAAATCTTTTGATTTGGCTTTATATAAAAAAGATAAATCAAAATACAAAAGTTTGGCTTAGTGTTTAATCGAAACTAATTGTTTACCTTCTGCCCTAAATGTCATATATTTAACGTTGTGAGTAATTCAAAAAAATTATGAATAAAAAGATTTGGTCTAACTGGATAAATGATTGGCACTGGATTTTATATGTTTCTAAAGAGAATAATTGGTTTTATAAAGATATCGAGATTACTAATGAATTGAATTTGGATGATGTTTCAAAATTAGAAAAAGAGACAAACCTAAAATATCCAATTGAATTTATTAAAGTATTGACAGAATATGCTTCTTCTGTCAAATTTGGATGGCAAATGCGTGATGAGGATGAGCACCCTGAATTTCAAATATGTTATGGCTGCGGAGGAGTATCTGATTATAAACAAAACCCTTATTTGTGGGATTTTAAACAATTAAAAGATATAACAAACAATTATAATAACTGGAAATTAGATTGCTATAATGATCCAAATGACCCTTACGGCAAACATTTTTACAACAAAACTCCTTTTAAAGAAGTTCAAGATGGAGATTTTTTAGTGTTTGACAATAATAATGGAAATATTATTTACATAAGTAGTAATGAAGGGCCTTTACACGGACACAAATTAGCAGATGATTTTATCGAGTTTATATCTTTATGGAGCAATTTAGGTTGTATCGGAGCTGATAGCGAAGACTTGTCTGTTTTTTACGATTTTAAAGCACAAAAATTGATGAAAAATAACTCTAAAATTGATAGTTGGAAAAAATGGCTAAATAGCTAATAATATTTAAAATGAAATTAAAAGACACAGAATGTATAGTAATTTATGCTATTGGTAGTTATACTAGAGACAAAATTGGTATACAACCTCTTGACAGAAGAGTATCTAATAGATTCAATCAAAATGATTTCCCTAATTCATTAATATACCCAACACTAAAAAGATTGATAGATAAAATGTTGATTGATAATACAAATCATTATTCTTTAACTGAAAAAGGAAAAGAATTATATGATAAAAATAAAGATTACTGGTATAAATCTTTTTGGGAATAATATTGAATCGTCATTAAAAACTACTCACAACACTATGTAAACGCAATGCTTTTTAGTGTTTTGAACAAAGGGAGTTTTGCATTTGTGAGGTCGGCGTCACAAATTTTATTATTTTAACTGATAATTTAAAAATACTAAAAGTGTAACGCCTTGTGCCAATTCCGAAAGACAGTTTCTTTTAACACGCACAGCCGTTTACATTTAACGTTGTGATTCATTAACCAAAAATGGAAAAAATAAACTCAAATATAAGCCGATTAAGATTACACGACTCTCACTTGGAAAAGATAACCAAATTGGATAATAATCTGAAAATCGAATTTGACTGGGCTTTTCTATCCGATTATAAAGAGATGAATATTAAAGATGGAATTGTCATCGGAAAATCAATTCTTGAAATTAGCGGATATAATTCGGAGCTATTTGAAGTGGAATTCAAAGGTTCTGTCGGATTTGAAAAGAAAGCTCCTATTGAATTCACCTTTGCTGATAATATTACTCAAAATTGGGATGTTATTCTCGATAATGAAATAAATGATGTTGAGAAAAAAGTAAAAATAAGCGGATTCTATGATTATGAAAATATTCCTTGTTGGATTAATTGGACTTTTAAATATCAAGGAGCGGAACTGAAATGGGATTCTTATGTTTTACACGAGGATTGGAAAAAAGGAGCTGTTCCTGAATAAAATAACGAAATCACAACACTATATATAGCAAATTGGGCGATTAGTGTTTAATCAAAAGGTTGTTGTCTATTTACAAAGTCGCCAAATCTTTTGATTTGGTATTAAAAGAGAAAAATTAAAACAAAATAAAAAGATTTGGCTTGTGGCTAAACCGAAAGTAATCGCTTATTTTCTGCCCAACTTGCCATATATTTAACGTTAGCAATAATTAAAACAAACATCGAAAATGGATTGGACTAAAATAGCATCTGAAATTGGAATTGTCGGAATTATTGCTGGATTGATAGTTTGGTTAATTAAACAATTAGGACAAAGTTTTCTTGACAAAAATGTAAAAAATTATGAATTGGAACTTCAAAATAAATCAGATTTATTTAAAGCGGAACTAAATCATTCTTTTGAGGAATTTAAAAGTGAACTGGAATTTATATCTCAAAAAGCCCACAAACTACACGACAAAAGATTGGATAAAATCGAGAAAATTTATTCTCTATTAACTGACTTTTATGACGATATGTACAATTTAACAACTTGGAAAATTGTAACTGGAATGGAACCTGAAGAAATCAAAAAGCAGAACTTCGATATTACTGTTAAAGCTGAAAAATCTGGACAAGAATTTTTGGCATTTTATTCTCGTCACAAATTATATTTCAACAGCGAAACTTGTGGATTGATTGAGGAAATAATAAAAATGCTAAAGGACAGTTATTCTGACTTTTCATTTAAATATATTTTTGGTTCAATATCAGCCGAATTTGAATATGAAAGAGTTAAAAAAGCAACAGAGCAAATAAGAGAAAAAGTTCCACCTGTTAAGGAAAAACTTGAGAAGAACTTTAGAGATATCATTGGAGTTTCTGAATAAGAACTATTGCTAACACGATGTATAAAACATAGCTAATAAGTGCTTAACCGAAAGGTTTGTGTATATTTATAAAGTCCGCTAAATTTTTAATTTGGCTTTTAAAAAGAGAAAAATTAAAAACAAAATATAAAAATTCGGCTCTGTGTTAATCCGAAAAACTAGTGTCTTTTTGCACGCTACGTTTCATACACAAGTCCGTTGTAGAGCATTACAAAATGACGAGAGAAGAACTAATTATTTTAGGAAATCGAATTATAGCTTCTGAAGGTACAGAAAAAGAGCTTGACGAATTATATGAGTTATTTAATAAAAATATTCCATATCCTGATGGAGCAAATTTATTCTATTATCCTGAAAATTATAATGCAAGAAAAGATAACCTGAGTCAATACAACCCAACAGTTGAAAGTATTGTAGATAAATGTTTAGCATACAAAGCAATTAGATTGTAATAGTAATGAATAAAGAATTATCCAATTGTGTTGAATGTGAAAGCGATTATTATTCAGGAAGTTCCATTATGGTTGGATTATGTCCTGAATGCTCTTATCAAATTTATGATTATGAAAACTGTGAACACGAATTTAAAAATGACCGATGTGTCAAGTGCTATTGGAACGGTAATGTATCAGAGTATTTAAAGAGAAAAAAAAAGATGGACGAAAGAGCTTTTAAAACTTTAATAGAATATTTAGAAAAGATACCAAGTATTCAGAAACCTATTGCTTTTGGAGATGAAAATGGGCTGTGGTGGTTAAAATTCTCTTTAGATATTGAAAATAAACTTGCTTGGAATGTTGTTCAAGAGTTAGGATGTGTGATAAATTATATTTCAATAAATGAGAGATTACCAACTGTCTTTTACCCTGTTTCACCTGCCCCATATATGAATGGCGGACCTTATGATTTTCTTTCTTGGGTAATAGAAACAAAAGATATTGAATTTAAGCCTGGAACTTTGAAAAAATGGTTAGAAGGTAGGCTACCTAATCCAATAGATGATTTAGAACAATGGAACGTAGAATAACGCTCTACAACACTATATATAGCAAATAGGGCGATTTAAGTCGGTTCGAAAGGCTTATGTTTTTTTGTCATGTCGCCAAATCTTTTGATTTGGTTTTATAAATAAAAAGATAAATCAAAATGCAAAAGTTTGGCTTAGTGCAAAACCGAAATTAATCGCTTGTCCTCTGCCCTAAATGCCATATATTTAACGTTACAAATAATTACTCAGTCAAATATGAAAAATATTTTTTGGTTGATTTTATTAATACCATTTTTGAGTTGTAAAAATTCTGACAACCAAAGTTTGACTGAAAATGAGATTTATAATTTAATCAACAATTTTATTATACAAGATTTAAAAAAAACAGATTCTGACACCTTAATTTTTGAGATAAGAAAACTAAAAAGTCCTCCTCAAGATTTTATCCCTGAAAACTTTGATGAAATACCTATTGTGAAGATGGAACCAACTACTCCTTTTCCAATACTTACTAAAAATCAATGGAATACTAATAAAATAAAAGATATATTATTCATTACTAAAACTGATTACATAAAATATTTGGTAAAAGACAATGGTTTTCAAAAAGAGTGGAATGAAAAATATGGAAGTAGAATAATTTATAATATTTCTAATCCAATTTATAATCAGAAAAGCAAAATTGCAATTATAAAAGTGTTCCCTATTAAACCTTACACAATCGGACACCCAAAACCCGAATTATTTTATTACGAGAAAACAAAAAAAGGGTGGATGAAAAAATAAACTATTTGTAACACGGGCTATAATTAATGCGGGGTAAAGTGTTTATCGAAATGGTCGTTAATTTGCATAGTCGCAAAAGCTTTTTTCTTATTTTTAACTACAAACTAAAAAACGGCAAAAGCTTTTGCTTGTGATAGGCTTGAAATTCTTTGAATTTCTACGCCGCACTAATCATAGCCGAGACCGTTGGCGGTAATACAACTGAAAAAAAAACAAATGATAGAAACAAAAAGCCATTTTTTAAACGAAATATTTGCTTCGAGCGGAATCACTCAGTCAGAACTTGAAAACATTATACCTAAATACAAACAAGTTACTTTTAAAAAAAATGACTATTTACTCCAACAAGGTCAGGTTGAAAAAAAATATTGGTTTATTGAGAGTGGTTTTATTCGTTCATATATTATTGACACAGAAGGAAATGATATAACTTTTAATCTTTATGGAGCTAAAGATGTAGTAATTGATTATGCTTCTATGTTTTTTTTCGCACCTTCAAAAGAAAATGTTCAAGCTTTAACAGAATGTACTTGTTGGGAAATATCATATGAAGATTTTCAAGAAATGTTTAATACAATTAATAGCTTTAGAGAACAACAACGAGGGTTGCTCGTAGGAAGTTATTTCGCTTTAAAAGAACATAGTATTTCATTAATCGCAAACCAAGCAAAAGAAAGATACCTTCATTTATTAAAGGAAAAACCCCATATTGTTCAGAATGTTTCTCTAAAGCATATCGCCACTTTTTTAGGTATCACAGACACTTCATTGAGTAGAATTAGAAAAGAAATCGCCAAAGAATAGCACTTCTTGTCATATGCCAAGATTTGTTTCTTTTAACCGTTTCATCTTTGTAATATCATTAACAATAATAAGATGAAACAAACAGAAGAATTTATGTTGCTATTTAGATATGAACCAAGCAACGAGGAGTCAACTCAAGAGCAATTACAAGAAATGCATAAACTTTGGGGAGAATTCATTGGTGGAATTGCTATGCAAGGTAATTTAGTGAGTACACATCAATTAGGTTTTGAGGGTAAAAAAGTTTTACCAGACTTATCCACTAAAGACGGATTTCATATTTCAGAAAAACAGATAATTGGTGGAAATATGATACTAAAAGCAGAATCTTTAGAATCGGCAACCGAATTAGCAAAAAACAGCCCTATCTTAAAAATGGGCGGAACAGTTGAAGTAAGGAACATTATCCCTATGGACTAATATTAAATTTTAAAAAATGAATACAAAAATGATACTTACAATAATTGGAGTGGCACTTATAGCATTTATTGGTTTTGGACTTTACAAAGCAAGTAAGCTACAAACCATTCAAATCAAAAAATCGGTTACTATAAATGGAACTATAGAAGAAACATTTGATATGGTAAAATACCTAAATAATTTCCCTAAATGGTCGCCTTTTTTAGCACAAGACCCGAATCAAGAATACGAAGTAAAAGGAACTGACGGAACTATTGGAGCACAATATCATTGGAACGGAAATAAAGGAAAAGACCTTGGATACCAAGAGATAATGAAAATTGAATCTAATAAATTTATTGGGATGAAATGTGACATTCAAAAACCTTTTAAAGCCCAACCAACATTTGATTATAGTTTTGAAAAAACTACTAGTGGAATTAAAGTGACTCAAGATTTTAAAGTGGAGTCAGGGCTTATTGATGCTTTCTTTATGTGGTTATTTGGTGCAAAAAAAGAAATGGCTAGAACCAACCAACAAGGAATGGAATTATTAAAAAAATCCATTGAAAATAACTAAGATACAGAACTAAAAAGTACTACCACCAACAACGTATAAAAAACATAGGGCAATCTAAGATTATTCGAAAGGTCTGTGAATATTGGCAAAGCCGCCAAATATAAAATTTGACGTTTACAAAAAATGATAAAAGCAAAATATTTATATTTGGCTTAATACCAATCTGAAACGTATCGCTTATCAACTGCCCTACGTTTCTTATACTGAACGTTAGCGGTAATACCTCAAAAATATAAATTTAGATGAATTGGAAATGGAAGGAAAATAGTATTCTAAATAATTATAATGAAAATACTCCTTGTAAAGATATTTTTAAAGCTGTTTGCGATGAAATAGCCGAATATTATATTCCTAAAGGCTGGAGATATGCTAAATCCAGACCAAAGCTAACTTATAATGACAAGAGTATAAAAATAGAAATAGCATTTTGGTCAAGTGGAAGTAATATGCCTGGAGATTATGTTAATCTTGAAATAATTCCTGCCATATATTCTCTTGATTTAAAAAAAGATTTGAAATTAAAAGGGATTGACTCTAAAGGATATATACTTGGTTACCCAGACATATTCTTTGAAAAACTGGAAGATATACCTAAAGGACTAAAAAGAGTAATTGATTTACACGGGAATATTCACGAATATGAAGAAGAATATGAAGAGACGAGTGTCTTAAGACATCATAACAACGTTAATGTTTATGGAATTAACGAGATTGATTTACTTAAAATAATTGACTTTATTGATAATAAGATTGTCTTATGGAAAGACTTAATAAATGATTATGAGAAACTAAAAACAAACATTACCCCTTTTTTAAAGTCTGACTTTAGAAAACTGAAAGAAGGAGATTTTGCAAATTATATTAAATACAAATTTCCTGATAAATATTCTGATTTTGAAAAACTGAAAAATTAGTAAAACCGCTAACACTATATATAGCAAATTGGGCGATTAGTGTTTAATCAAAAGGCTTTTGCTTATTTGTAAAGGCGCCAAATCTTTTGATTTGGTATTAAAAAAGAAAAATTAAAACAAAATAAAAAGATTTGGCTTGTGGCTAGCTCGAAAATAATCGTTTGTTTTCTACCCAACTTGCCATATATTTAACGTTAGCAAAAATTTAAATAAATGAAATTAAAAAACTACTTAGTAATCAACTTAGCTTTTTTATCACTTATTGTTTGTTTTACAGCATGTAGTAATGATGATGACAGTGTAAATGAAGAAAAAATTCAAGTAGATGCTAAAAAAGAAGATTTAGAAGGAATATGGTCTATATTCCAAATAGAAAGTAATGGAAATACATCTAATGTTCCAATTAATTTCGAGAATTGCGGTAGGGACTTTTTTATATATAACAATAACAATACTTATGAAGAATTCATATTTCAAGAATCTTTTACATGTAGGCCATCTACTAATCAACTAAAATGGAATCTTAATCAAGGTGTTATAAAATTATCTGATATAGAAAATGATGAAAATTTTGAATTAATTACCATTAATAGTTTAAGTAAAGACAGATTTGTTTTCACCGCTCGATTAGATTTGACTGGAAATAATGAAAAAGAATCTTACAAATTAACTGCATTAAAATATTTACCTCCTAATGAATTAGATATATATACTTCTTCTTTTATGCGAAGAGAAGGTAATGCATTTATTAATCATATTGAATTTATCTGGGAACAATATAACGGATATAACAATTTTGAAAAATATGAAATTCTAAGAAGTACCTCTTCCTGTAACTTAAATGATGCAAAACTTATAACTATTATAAATGATAAAAATGTAACTTCATTTATAGACAATGAGCCTCCTACCGAATCGAATGAAGTTTGTTACTTTTTGAAAATATATACTGACAAGGGACTATTAGGTACGAGTGATCCGAGATACATTCAATTAGAATACCTAAAGCCTAAAAGTGTTTTTTTTAATGGGAGCTCTTCTTCTTGGCAAGAAAATAAGGTTAGACTTGAATGGGAAAAGTATAAAGGACATTATTTTTCCCACTATGAAATAGTTGTACGTGATCAGAATGTTCACTCACACTTAGAGCCAAAAGGTATCAGTAAAATTATAATTGATGACATAAACACCACTTCTTTTACAGATTTAAACCCTCCATATGTCAATAATCCTGTTTACACCATTTATGCTTATAATATATTTGGAAATACTAGTGAACTGGATAGAGAAAAAAGTCGAATCACGGTAGATCTGATAAGGCCAGATATCCTAAACTTTAATTACATAAGGTTTCTAGCATTTGATAAAGAAGATCATTCGTTCTTTTTCTATGCAAATGTGCCTGATGGCAATACCTTTAAATTTAGGTTGATAAAATACGACTATTTAAAAAAAGAAATTATAACAGAAGCCTTTAAACTCCCCTCCTCCTGGACGGACACTGGTGTTAAAATTATTGACTCCAGTGAATATGGGAAAGAATTCATATTTCCTCAAAGTAGTGAACTGTGGGTATATGATACCAGTAATTTAAACTTTAAGTATTCCTTGAAAAAAGATTTCTTTGGTAGTATTGATAGTTACGATTACCTAGGTAATAACATTTGGATAACCTCAGACGATGATAAAATATATACTTTACTTAGAGATGAGGATAAGCTAACAAAGATTGACGAAAAGCCACATTTTACTGAACATCAAGGTGGATTTAATTATGAAGTAACAGTATTAGATCAAAATAATATTTTATTAAGCCATAATAATGAAGGAAGAGCAATTCATTATGAAATTAGTCATACTGGTTTGATTCAAAACAAAGGAATTAAGCAAATGCCTTTATATACTAGACATACTAATGATGAAATATCTATTAATTCTGATAAGTCTTTGATTCTAAACAGTAGTAGAAATAGTGTTTATGATACAGAAAATTTTAATTTGTTTTATACGCTTCCTGAATCATTCGTTGCATCTAACTTTAATAATACAGGAGACAAAATAATTGGAACTAACAATCAAACAGGTATTGATAATTTTGATCTAAATTTCAAAAAGGAAATCGTAGTCTATGATTTAAGTCAAAATACATTTGTAACGAAAGAAGCTAAAGGATATTCTCTATTATCTTTCGAAGATTCACTTGGTAATATAATTAGTCTCTCTTCTGGAGAACCTAGGAATTCATATTATAGCCCCCATACAGGTAATAAACCTGACTTTTTTATTGAAGTCATTGAGTAAAACTTTTGCTAACACTGTATAAAAAACATAGGGCGGATTTAGATTGATAGAAAGGTTTGGGCTTATCCGCTATGTCGCAAAATATAAAATTTAGTGTTTCAATATTGAAGATAAACACAAAACATTATATTTGGCTTAGTTATAAACGTAAAGTTAGAGCCTACCATCTGCCCTACGTTTCTTATACTCACCGTTGTCCACCATTTGGAAAAAATAAAATACATATCATTAATACTTATCTGTCTATTCATTAATCTTTTGAATAGCCAGACAATAAAAGGAACTATCTTTTTTGATGATGACTATGATAACTTCGGTATTCCTGGAGTTCAAGTAAAATTAGAGAGGACAGGAAAAGAAGTTTTAACTGATTTTGATGGTGTCTTTGTTTTACCTGTAGACTCAAATATTAAAAAAGATAATTTATTGATAACCTGCTATGATTTAACTGTAGAGATAATTGATATTGAACTCGATGATAAATTAGATATTGGTAATTTTTATATCCCTATTTTCAAAAGTATATCTGTAGAAGAATACAAACTTTTGACTGAATCTAGAAAACAAAATTGTGAGCCAACATACCATTGGGCACAATTATTAGGATATGTTGATAAGAGTAGATTAGAAAATGATATTTTGACTTTTAATTGTAATAAAAAAATCGATAAATACATTTTTGACTCAAAAAATAAGACTGTAAAAATTGATTGGAGTATAATAAAGAACTGCATATAAAACGGTGTACAACACAATGTATGAAAACATAGCAGGTCAGTTATAAATCTAAAGGTTCGTTTTTTTCTGCTATCACCGCCAAGTTTTAATTTGGCTATATTTATAAAAAACTAAACATAGAAATTAAAATTGGCTCTGTGTAAAATCGAAAAGCAAGTGATTTCTTACGCTACATTTCATACACGCGCCCGTTGTAACATATTAAGACGAATATTTTGGTAAACATAATTGGAGCAATATTTATAATTATAGTTTGTTTCTTGATTCTTCTAATTATAGGTAGATACCTGTTATACCCAATCCTATTTAAACCCAAATTAAACTTTGAAGAGACCTATGATTTTTTTAAAACTAAAAATTGTATTTATATCTCATATAGAGAAGCGGGACATTATGAGTCAACAAAATATAGAGAACAAAATAAACCTATGGTCAATGACCTTTTCTCTGTAGTTGTGCTTTATAGAGTTCTAGCCAAAGAGCTTGATAATAATACATACAAAATTTTCTGGGTAGAAATTCAATCTTGGCTCACCCCTATGGTAAAGAACAAAGTAAGATTCATTGAGGAACAAGATATTGATATAATCAATGAGATTAATGATAGTTTAGCTTCTAAAGTTGTAAATATCGATGATCATTGTCCAGCTTGCAATAATCCTATTAATAAAACTGACACAGTATGTAATGACTGTGGATTAACATTAAAATAATGCGAGGCTTTTTTGATCAAATATTTAGTATTGCAAACTCCATAGGCCGAAATAAATATACCAGATGGACTTTTTGGATTTGTGTATTTTTAATGTTTTCAGCAATGATAATATTGACTTGAAAAAAATAATATCTAATTCATTTAGTGTTTAGGCTATTTTAAAGTTTCATCCTCAAAAAATCTAATAATCGAAATAAAGCTATTTAACTTGAAAATCAATCTAAAAAAATTACTAGGACTAGAACCAATTGATTTAAAGACTAACTTATTAAAATCTGATGTCGAAAAAAGAATAAAGGATAATACTTTTCAAATGACATCAATAACTAGTGTAAAAACTTCTAAAAAGTTTATTGGATATCTTTTCTACGATAAATTTAAGCTAATTGATTCTTCTCAAACAGGATATTTCTGTGTTTTACATGGTAAATTAACAGATGATAATAACTGCAAAATCTCAATAAAAGCTAAACTACATAATACTTTTCTAGCACTATATATTATTTGGGTAATAGTATTAGGATCATTACTTGTTTGGGAATATAGAGATGATTTATACAACTCTGATGTTTACTATGGGTTAATAGGCTTTGGAATAATGGCTATCCTTTTCAGACTATTTATACATATACCCTATACAGTAGCAAGACAAAGAGCGTTAAAAAACTTAAAGTACTTCCTTGATATAAAGTAAACATGTTACAACATTATATATGCATCATGCGAAGTAATCTTTTTGAGCTAATGAATGGTTTCTTTTTGCTAAGCCGTGCATATAATTTTGATTAGTCGCTGGTTTGAATTAAGTTAGCGTCAAACAAAAAGATATGCACTTGTGCCCTACCAGAAATTCGTTGAATTTCCGCTCGCACGAATGCATATATTCACCGTTACCACCAAGCTAAAAAAATAGTGAATCTAACTTTTGAAGACATACTAAATCTTAAAGACTTAAACGAATTTGATTCAGTACAAGTAACAAATATACTTGCAATACTGTTTGAAACAGGCAGAGAATCGCAAGATATAAAACCTATCAAAATTGGACTTGAATTTTCGGAACTTCAAAACTTAGAAAATTTCTCAGACGATGACAAAATGACTTTTCACTTTAATATTGCAAATGGTTGGTCTTATCTACAACAATTAACTCAAAATTTAAACACAGATGAATTTTGGAGTTTTAATCTGAAAGAACTCGAACAGCAAGCTATCAACTTAAGACTAGCTCTATCATTTTCAGAGCAAAGTGAAAATATTCTAAAAAAATGTCAGATTCTGACCAATTTAGGTAACCTTTTCAGTCATCTAGGTAGATTTTCTGAAGCTCAATTGTATTGGAAAAAAGTATTGAATATAGATTCTTCTTTCCCAATGGCACACGGAAATATTGGATTTGGTCTTTTTCATTACGCAAAAGTTCTTTATGACAATGGTCAGCAATTATTATTTTTCAAGTTTGCACATAAGTATTTGAAAAAATCAGTAAACTCCGATATTTATGAAGATGCAAAACAAGCCTTTAAAAACATTATCGAACTTATTGAATCAATTATAAGTCAAGAGGTATTAGAGGATATTCAAGACTTAGAAAACTTTTCTATTGGTACAACTAAACAAGAATGCGAATACAGAAAATGGTGTTTAGAAAATCAACTTTTTTTAAACCCTCTTAATGATATCATAACAAAAAATATTACAGCGCACGATTGTCTACTTCTACCAACAATGACTTTAAAATCTGGCACATCTCCAATATATCAAACAATTTTCAATCAGGTAAAGCAAGAATTTGCATCGGCTAGACATCTATTATATGAGGGGTTAAATAAGAATGAATTACACTATTCGGACAAAGATAATCTACAACTTGACACTTTAGACTTCGCTGTTTACTCTTACAGTAGTGAAAAAACGAAAATTGCTTTTAGAATATGTTACTCAATATTTGATAAAATCGGTTACTTATTAAACGACTATCTCAATTTAGGTTTCAAACCAAATAAAGTTTCATATAGAAGTATTTGGAACATCTATGACAAGACAACAAAATCATATAAATTGAATCCAGAGATAATCCAAACTCAAAATTGGGCATTAAGAGGCTTATATTGGTTAAGTAAAGATTTATTTGAAAACAAAGAAGAATTCACTTCCACTATTGAACCTGAGGCTCAAGAATTAGCTCAAATAAGAAATTTCATAGAACATAAATCATTTAAAATAATAGACTTTGGACAAAGTGGAATATTAGATAATGGATTAACTTATGTTATTGAACGAACCGAATTTGAACAAAAGACACTAAATTTAATGAAACTTGTTAGAGCTAGTATGATTTATTTATCTATTGGAATTAACCTAGAAGAGAAAAAGAAAGAAATTACGAAACCAGTATTGCCGATTGACTTTATTGAATTGAAAGATGAATATAAAAGATAAAGCCAGGTGGTAACAATGTATAAAAAACATAGGGCGGATTAAGTGTTTTGAACAAAAGCTTTTGTTTTTTTGTGGGGTCGCCAAATATAAATTTGGCATTTCAATCTTGAAGATAAAAGCAAAATATTATATTTGACTTAGTGTCAAATCGAAATGCAATGTCGATCATCTGCCCTACGATTTCTTATACTAACCGTTACAAATAATTACTCAGTCAAATATGAAAAATATTTTTTGGTTGATTTTATTAATACCATTTTTGAGTTGTAAAAATTCTGACAACCAAAGTTTGACTGAAAATGAGATTTATAATTTAATCAACAATTTTATTATACAAGATTTAAAAAAAACAGATTCTGACACCTTAATTTTTGAGATAAGAAAACTAAAAAGTCCTCCTCAAGATTTTATCCCTGAAAACTTTGATGAAATACCTATTGTGAAGATGGAACCAACTACTCCTTTTCCAATACTTACTAAAAATCAATGGAATACTAATAAAATAAAAGATATATTATTCATTACTAAAACTGATTACATAAAATATTTGGTAAAAGACAATGGTTTTCAAAAAGAGTGGAATGAAAAATATGGAAGTAGAATAATTTATAATATTTCTAATCCAATTTATAATCAGAAAAGCAAAATTGCAATTATAAAAGTGTTCCCTATTAAACCTTACACAATCGGACACCCAAAACCCGAATTATTTTATTACGAGAAAACAAAAAAAGGGTGGATGAAAAAATAAACTATTTGTAACACGGGCTATAATTAATGCGGGGTAAAGTGTTTATCGAAATGGTCGTTAATTTGCATAGTCGCAAAAGCTTTTTTCTTATTTTTAACTACAAACTAAAAAACGGCAAAAGCTTTTGCTTGTGATAGGCTTGAAATTCTTTGAATTTCTACGCCGCACTAATCATAGCCGAGACCGTTACCAGTAATTTGAAAAACACAACTATAAATCAAATTCGAAATGTCTAAAGTAATTAAATCCATATCACTAAAAGAAATAAATGACTTTTTAGAGATTTCTGAAGACTACATTTCAAAGCTTAAGCTTAATGATAATAAAAATGGATATTATTATTCTTTAACACATAAATCCGGAATAGAATATAACTTCTTTATATCAATTAATGCATATAAATACATAATTGACTGCAAAGACAAAGGAATATTAGAAAATCTTAAAGTGGAATATGAAGGCTCGAATGATTTAGGAGAGGATGAAACTGGATTTTTTGTAAAAGGAAAATCCGTTGAAATTCTACTTCCAAGTGAAAATTCTTTGAGTGAAGAGAATGAGAAAATGAATAAAAAATTCAAAGAAAGACTAAAAAACTATTCACCTAAACCTTTTCCTAATATCAATTCAGATAGTAATTCTAAATGGGGCGGTTTAGAAGGAGATGAAGCAGATTTAGGATTTTGGAATACAGATTAAAAAATGTTTTATGAATCTAAACTTATATGAAGTATTCCGCTTTTTCAATAATTCAAAAGTATTTTCAATAAATGAAATTGAATGGTGGCTTTTAAAATATTCCGACTTTTACAAAAGTACTTACGATTTTGTACAACGTCAACATATTTTTAAAACGGACAATGGTTCAATTGTCCGACTTCCACCATTAGGTAAACTAACTGACAAAGAAAAGTTTTTAGAATTATATAAAGCTCTCGATACAATTTCGGAATTTCATCGAAACGAGAAATATTTTGAACAAGAACTAACCGAATATCAAAAAATTAAAAATTCACAATCGGACTTAAAAAAATGGGTTGTGAAAAATCAGGATTTAGGAGCGGACAAATATGTTTGTTTCCTTGTTGACTATTTGGATTATTCAGAAAATGCAGAACACTTGAATATCTATATTCGTTCATCAAAAGAAATTGAGATTTATGTTGACCGACAAGATTTTAGGAATACAATTGAGTTTCTTGAAAAATTTAATGAACTATATTGGATTGATGAAAATATAACGAAAACAGAAATAAAATGACCTTATATGTCGTAAAAGATGGAATAAAAAATGTAGCGTATTTAAAAGACCAAAATGATAATCAACTTTTTGGAACGCATTATTATGTGATTTCTTATGATTTCAAATCTAATGAAGGTTATATTGAAAAAAAGGATTCAAATTTATGGAGATTGTACACGCAAGTGGGTCAGAAAATTGGACAATCACGTTATCACAATTTTTCGACTTTTAATGATTGTATAAAAAAACTAATTGAGTTAAAAGGGAGTGAAGATATTATTGTTTGTGACTCAACTGAAATTGAAAAATATAATGAAAAATAAAAACTACTGGCAACACCGTGTATAATTAATTGCTTTGGCAAGTGCTTATTTGGAAAATTCCTTCGGAATTTTCTCGCGTTCGTTTTTGTTTACTAAATTAGTTGCTGAAACACGCCACTAATCATACACGAATACGTTGTGCAACATTATAACTACCCAATCAAGAGAAGATGGTCCTAAAAAAATATATACTTCATTTTTTTTATTTCATTTTTATATTTTCCTATGGACAGGAAGTGGAATCAGACGAATATTTCTCAAAAATTGAAATGAATAAAAGATTCGTGGAGCTACTATATTGTGGAAATAAGAGTCACTTCACTGTTAGAATTGATGGTAAGAAAATCGAAGAAGTAGAATTGGAGGGAGAAACTGATATTACGAATAATAAGCATTTTATAGCTGTGGACAATACGATAATACAATCAACGATTATACCAATTCCCAACCATCTAAAGAAATTCACTTCAACAGATGAAGCAAAAGTTCTAGATGGGTATTTAGCCTATGAATTGGAATATATAAAAAATGAATTGAGAGCAAATATTTCGGATGCCCTAATGATGCCCGGGAATCTTCAATCAAGAAAATATATTTTATGGAAATATAAGCTTACCGACAATATTAAGATTAACGACGGAGAAACTGCAAAAGGACAAATTTATCTTTCTACGGTTTGTTTTGACCAAATTTTGACGGTAGGCATTCCTATTCTGGATTTGTCAATGGAAAATAAATACAAAAGGAAACTTGTAAATATAGCACGTCGAATAACAATGAATAAAAAGCCGTGCGAAAAATAACGTTGCACAACAAAACCTATAAACAATACGGGCTTCGGGCTTAATCGCTGGGTTTATGTATTTTTATGAAGTCCGCAAAATCTTTGGGATTTTGCTTTTTAGCGGGACAAAGAAAAAAAGAAAACCAAAAGATTTCGCTTTGTACGTGACGGAAAGCAAACGCAAGTTTGCCCCCGTACTGTTCATAGCTAAACCGTTGTGTGGTATTAAAACTCACTTATCTTACAACCTAATTTATAAATAATTGTATTAAACCCTATAGCCTATATACATAACATATTCATAAAATCAGGGATTAATAACCTTTATAATTACACTGTTTTCAGTGAAATATTATTAGACAACATTTTTTTATTTACAAAAAAATATATCTTTTCAGTAAAATATCTAACTATTAATTTATGAGTGACTTATTATGGTTTGTTGATGAGTTTACTATACTTGTTATATTGTTAAATATATGGGGAGTATATTCCTTCATTCTTTCTTTGAAAAAAACGCTGAAGGTAGAAGTTGTCTACCTTAATATTACCTTAACATTACTTATTACAGGCTATGTATTCTTTCAGCTTAATTTTGGTTCTGCAAATTTGGGCATAAGAAATTTTTTACTCTTTGCGTTTAATTCTGTATTGTGTCTACCTTTTGGTTTGATCTGTATCATTTGTTTTGTGTTATATAGAAAACGTCGTTCCGATAATTAGTAATCTTATGGCAAGAGATAAATCAACTCAATAAAGGACATTGCGAAAGCCAAAGAAATTTAAAAAAAAACAAACTACCCTACGCAGAGCTTCGAGGAATTCTTTAGATTAAATAAATAAAAAACGGGAACTTCAAGACTTGAAATAACAGATTCTTTAGATAGTAAAGAAATGATTGCTGAATATTTAAATATTGTTTTAGAAGAAGGAAATAATGCTGACGTGATTAATTTAACCGAACATATTCCGAAAGCAATTGGTGGACAAACCCAAGTAAAACCCAATGTCAGTCTGAAGAAATAACGCACCACAACACGGTGTATAAAACATAGCTAATAAGAGCCAAACCAAAAGGTTTGTGTATATTTATTAAGTACTCCAAATTTTTAATTTGGCTTTAAACAGAAAAATTAAAACAAAATATAAAAATTTGGCTCCGTGCTAATTCGAAAATGTAGTATCCTTTCATACGCTACATTTCATACACTGAGCCGTTAGCACATATTGCATCAAAAAGTTAAGATTAAATAAAAGCTAATAGAATCTTGTTAAAAAATCAATATCAACT
>CANLOW010000001.1 GCA_947493035.1 uncultured Aquimarina sp. | reverse complement strand
AAATGTTATACTATTGATGTAGCATATTGAAAATGAAATATTATTGTATGTTTCTAATTCTGTCATGACGAGGAGCCTGGGACACCGCATAAAATAAGGCTATAAACAACAAAACACCGTACAATGTACGGTGTTTGTCATAAAAGCTCCCCCTCTTGACATTACCTCGAACCGTAATCCAGTGTTTACAGGGTATTCATCTGATATCCAATCCCTTTACGGGCTCTAAACGGGGTTTATTTTGTAGTTCGAAAATTCGAACTGGATAGACAAAAAATATATTGAAAATTATAATATGCTGTTTTTTAAATATGTATGATATTCGCCAACTAGATTTCAAAAATTTAGTATTGGCTAATTATAAATCATATCATACAGGTATCAAAACTTGCTATTCTTTTGGTTTAGAAAACGAAATTCTTCCAGAATCGTTTACTGAATCCATTCCTAGATCAACTGCCTTCTATTGGAAAGACCCTAGTATTTCTAATAAGTATATCGGTAGCGAGTATGTTGCTAAGGTTGAAAACAACCTTGATGACATTAAACTAGTTCTCGATAGTAGAGTAGCCAAAATGAGAGTAGCTTTCATTAGTTTTCTTAGATTCTATATCACTATTATCAATTTCATTGGTAAAGACAATTTCAAGAAAATAATAAAGGATAACAGAAACACTATTGTAAATTTTATAGAAAAGCTTCCTAATGAAATATGGCACATGGATGTATCTTATTTTAAAACTACTGACAACATCCAATACTATATCTATGCTGTTATCGATAACTTTTCTAGAAAAATCGTTTCGTATCATCTATCAAAAAAATTGAGAGCTTCATTAGCTACACAAACTCTAAGAAATGCCGTTGAAATGGAATTCAATACTAACATAGGCGAAAATGACTTAGAACTTATCGTTGATGGCGGTTCCGAAAATAACAACAAAACTGTTGGTGATTTTATTCAAGAAGCCAAACGAAATAAATCGATCAAAGTAAACATCGAGAAGAAAGTTGTCTTAAAAGATGTTTTCTTTTCTAATTCTGTGATCGAAGGTATGTTTCGCACATTGAAGAGAAGTTACTTTAGATAACTAAAAATCTCTTCTGATAATATTGATAAAGAACTTCAAAACTTTGCTCAACATTATAACTTCAATAAACCACATAGTCAGCATATGATACACACCTAACGAGATTCATGAGAAACCCAAACTTAAAGATGTAAAGATTGCTCTAAAACGAGCTAATAAAGAACGAATAGAATACAATCAGAATTATTGCTGTCTTATGGATACGAATATCTAAAAATCACCGAAAAGGCGATTTGAAGATTAAAAAACAAATCAATATTTAATTTTCAATATTTCAAAGAACGATAATCAATTACATTTCAAAAGCAATTGTATTACAGATACTTACCCCATTACTCAAATGTGAATTCATAAAGTGATATGTAAATATGTTATGCTTTGCCATGATTTGGAGCCGCTCGCACCAGCTGGGGATAAAATTTTTGATTTCAGAATGCAATTCCGCTCTATCATATCCGAGGCGGTCGGGTTGTAAATTAAACTATTCGAGTAAAAGAAACTTCTCAGCTTCGTATTTATAGACTAAAGTTTTATTCGTGTATTTCTTTAAAAAATTAATGCTTTCATTTAATTCTTCGTCTTCAAATCCTTCTATATTATAATCTATTTCAAAAACTAGCTTTTCATTACTTTTTGCTTTTTTGAGCTTAATAAAGTTGTATTCATAATATAAATACCATACAGTAGATAAATCATATTTAATATTTTTTAGCTCATCGATTTTAATAGCATCTTTTAATGCTATTCGAGGTAGCACTTCTTTATTATCAACTTTTTTAACCTGACCTTTTTTCAATAAAAAAAAATTAATTTTTTCTTGGTCAAATTGCTTTTCAAAATTTTTATCAACTAATATTAATTTACTACCATCATTATTACTCCAAAAAGCAGTCATTTCTTTTTTTACTTTATCCTCTAATGAAATTATATTCAGAGCAATAGGTTTAGTATTATAGTTTTTTGAACCAAAATTCACTTTAGCTGGATGTATCATAACCTTTCCTAGTTTTTTAGGCTTCAAACTAAAAGAATAAATTCTTGAAAATTCCCTTTTCCCATTATTCCATGAGCGACGAATTTCTTGTTCTGGCTTACCTATAATTTCAAAATCACCAAAACTAGGAGCTGTAAATTTTTCTACTTCCCTATCAACAATAAAATCTATTTTGAAGACATCTTCAACAGCAATATTCTTTTGATGTATAGCCACATTAAAATTTACTTGCGCAATGATTAATTCTGCAACAAAGTATAACAGAAACAATAATATCCTTAATCTCATAACAAACACTAATAAAGGTTCAGTCTTTTAGTTGCCAAATTTCATCACCCCAATTTTTGTATAATTTATCAAAGGGTACACTACTAGCCAAATCAGGATCTTCTTTTACAGTCCAGATATCCAAGCCTCTGATAAAATCAAAAATAGAGTCCGATATAAAAGTAATTTCATCTTCATTAACCCAAAATATTTTGTCTTTTTTATCTCCTTCTATTCCTAAATTTATACCATCATAAGAACCATTAATTCCAATAGGATAAAGAAAATTAGTTTTTTGAATATCAGAATCTTCTATCTCTTTCCTGTAATTATAACTTTGTTCAATAGTCATGAAATAATCAAAATTAAAGTCTTGTCTTTAGGGTAATCTACTTAATCATCTTAAATAGATGAAATTCAGCTTCTTAAAAATTTTATTTTAAAAAAATGTGTGAAAATGCCTTTTCTATAATGCGGTTCGAGAAATCGCTCAAAAATCCCATAATTTTATAATGGTATTCTCGAACCAGACCCAACCGCTGGGACACCGCATAAATAAGGCTATAAACGACAAAACACCGTACAATGTACGGTGTTTGTCATAAAAGCTCCCCCTCTTGGGCTCGAACCAAGGACCCTCTGATTAACAGTCAGATGCTCTAACCAACTGAGCTAAGGAGGAATGTTCATATAGAACTATTTCAATGTGCAGAAATTAAGAGCTTCTGCGTTGCTTTATTATTTCGCTAACGTTTACTGCGTTTGCGGGTGCAAATATATAACAAACCTTCCATGCAGCAAAATATAAAAGAGCTTTTTTTTAAAAAAATTAAAGAATATCATTGAAGATAGTGATTATCAGCATAGAACCCATTAGCAAAAAGAAACCTACAATTTGTCCAATTTCTAACACACGCTGACTTGGCTTTCTCCCTGATATAATTTCATATAATAAAAACATTACATGACCGCCATCTAAAGCTGGTATTGGCAAAATATTCGCAAAACCTAGCCAAATAGAAAACATCGCTAACATTGACCAAAACTGAACATTATCCCACTTGTTAGGCATCATTTTCACAATACCTATTGGCCCATGTACTTCTTTATATGCTTCTGTTTTTTTATTAAAGAAAAGTTTAAACTGTCTTATCTGTAAGGACAAGGTCGAAATTGCTTTTTTAAAACCACCTGGTATAGCTTCTAAAACACTGTAGTCTTCTGTTATATATAGATCACTGAAAGAAGGCCCAATCCCTAATTTTCCAGTTTCCCCTAGAGCAGTAGTAAACATTTCGGAAGCTCCGTTTCTATTAATCTCAATTTCTATGTTTTTATTTTTTAAACCACTTACCACAGTTATTAAATCTTTCCATAGAGACACATCTTTACCGTTAATTTTTTTAATGACATCTCCTTTAACCAAACCTATACTCTCAGCTACAGACTCACCAATTACAGTATCTATTTTAGAAATAATTCTTGGATAAAATAATCCTGGTTGTTTTTGAAGAATCATTTTCTTTTGCTCTGGCGTGAAAGCAATTTCTATCAACGCTCCATTTCGCTGTATAAGCGCTTTATCCCCTAAAAGAACTTCAATACGGGCTTCGTGAAGCTTCTTAATCGGCTTACCATCTACGCTAATGATATTATCCCCTGCCTTAAAACCAATTACTTTTGCTATAGAGTCTACTTCGATTCCTCTCTTTAGGTCTTGAGTTGGAATATAAGAATCTCCATAATTAGCTAGCAAAGCACTCAACACAGCCCATCCTAGCAAAAAATTAACTATTACTCCTCCTGTCATTACAATTAATCTTTGCCAAGCGGGTTTCGAACGAAATTCCCATGGCTTAGGAGGTAAAGCCATTTGCTCTTTATCCATACTTTCATCGATCATCCCTGCCATTTTTACATATGCACCTAACGGCAACCATCCAATCCCCCAAGTAGTTTCTCCTATTTTCTTTTTAAACAAAGCAAACTTTACATCAAAGAAAATAAAGAATTTATCGACTTTTATCTTAAATAGTTTAGCAGGAATATAATGTCCAAGCTCATGTAATGTAAACATGATGGAAAACATTAAAATCAATTGACCTATTTTATTAAGTATTTCCATGAATTAATAGTATAATTATTTTTCAAATATTTAAATAACGAAATGTTTCTCAAAATGTTCCAAATCTTGTAAAAGATAAGGTTAAAAAAAAGACTATCAATTCACAATTGATAGTCTTTATATAGTATTTCTCTAGTAAAATAAAAACTAGTATAACTCAGATCTTCTGTCTTTAATTTCAGCTTTATCTTTTAAAGCATTTGTAAGCGCTGTTTGAACTCTTCTTTGCTCTTCAGAAGTATTCTTATTAGCAATCCCTAAATAAGAAGCTAAAGCTTGCCCTTCTGTCTTATTAGTTACTTGAACAACAAACACACCTTTCTTACCTTCTATTGGCTTAGATATTTTATCTTTCTCTAAACCAAACGCAGTTCCTACTACTGTTTTCTCTATACCTGCACCACTAATAGTACCACTTTGTAAATTCACTCCTGTAGCAGTCTTTACTCGAACATTAGCTCCTTTTGCAATAGCATCTAAGTCGCTTCCAGCAATCTTACCCTTTAATTGAGCTGCTTTCTTCTGATTTCTAAGAATTGGCAGCACTTTAGCTGATGCGCTTTCTGTATCTAGTACTCCTTCTGCAATCTTCTTACCAAGACGTGCAACTATATAACCATTAGGCAAATCAAAAGTTTTAACTTCTCCAATATTAGTATCTTCATTAAAAGCCCACTTCACTAAACTTCTTTGTTTTCCTATACCTGAAATACTCTCATCTAATGAATTGATACTCGTAATTGGTTTTGCAGTATATCCACTTTCTTTTGCGAAATCTGAAAAATCTTTCCCTTTAGCATTTAAAGCAAATTCAGAAACTTTAGCATAAATATTATTAATAGTTTCCTCACTAGGCTCTATCTTTTCAGCAATCTCAGCAATTTTAACAACACGTTGGATATTTTTTTGATCTTCAATCTTTATGATATGATACCCAAAACGAGTTTCTACAACCCCTAAATCTCCTGTCTCTCCTTCAAAAACATAATCATTAAAAGCAGGCACCATTCTACCGTAAGTAAAGTATCCTAAATCTCCTCCCTTTTCACTATTTGACTTATCCGCTGAAAACTCAGCAGCTAAACTTTCAAACTTTTTAGAAGTTTTACCTACTACGGTTTTAATACTATCCGCTAACACTTTTGCTTCTTCTTTAGTTCGAGTAGCTTCTGTACCTAATCCTTCCCAAGAAACCAAAATGTGACTTGCTTTTACAGAATCTGGCAATTTAGAATCTGCAACAAGACGAGCCAACTTGAAATAAGCCCCATCTTTATAAGGACCATATAAATCTCCTACAGCACCATCAAATAAATTTTTAGATAATTCTTTATTCAATCCCTTTTTAAACTGGAAACGGTCTTGGTATTTAATTGCCGAGTTATCATTGACAAATTGCTCGATATTTTTTGTATTTGTAAAACCTACAATTTTTTCATCTTGTTTGGTCACTTTATTAAACTCAACTTTATCAGTTAATAGAGCAGCTAAGTTTAATTTAATTTGATTTTCATCAGCTAATGAAGCAACTTCATCCACTTTCACGTATTCAATATCTCTTTTAGCTTCTGTTTTAAATTCTGAAGCATGATCATTAACATAACTTTTGATTTCAGATTTAGAAACCGCTACTGTACTATCAGCAATAGAGCTATATGGAAGTAATACATATTTAAGATCTACTTTATCACTCCCCGCTTTGTGAGCTATTTGTCCTTCCTTATTGGTGTAATTGATACCAGCTTTTACCATAGAGAAATAAACATTTCTTTGGGCTTGATCTAAATTAGCGTTTTCTAATTTCGACCATACTTGGCTATACCATGCAGGATTTGAGCTTCTTTTTTCATTAACAAAATCCTGTACTTTAGCATAGCTAAATGCTCCGGAAGCATCTGCAAAAGTTGGATCGTTTTTTAAATTCTTTGTTAATTCTGCTTTCAAATGCTCACTATCGAAACTAATTCCAGCCTTTTCTACTTGCTGATTAACAACAGCATTATTTACACGTTGGTTCCAAAGGTTTTTAACGGTATTTAAATTTACCCCTCTTCCTCTAGAAGCTGTTTCTAATTGTTGTTGAAATTCTCTTGTGCTAATTTCCTCTCCATTAATCTCTCCAATTACTTTTTGAGCTTTACTTCCTGTAAATCCACCACTTCTTAACAAATCGCCAATTATAAATGCAAAAAGCGCTAGTGCGATAATAAGAATTAAGAAAACAGAACGCTTTCTAATATTATTTAATACTGCCATTAGTTGAATTTTTATTCAATGATGGGCGAAAATAAGGTTTTCTCTAATAAAATAAAATATATACACATAAATACTTCTTACTTCCCAACATCTGATTGCAAATGATCAATATATCACAGAAAATTCTAGCTATTTCAAAATCCAATTTTCATAAACCCTATAACAAATAGTATATATTTCTTAAGAGAGATACTTATATAAAAATCATAATAAATCCTCAAACAGTTTAATGAAACGCTTCACTCCTATGAACGTCTTTAACATAAACATCCTTGATTAACTTTCATGAATAGAAATTACCTTTTACTATTAACAACCTGTTCTATTTTCACAGCCAAATTTTCCTTTGGACAGAAAGTTATTCTTGGCAAAACAGTAACTATAAATGGTATCGCTGAATATATTCATATAAGTAATAAAAGTAATTACACTAAGACCATTTCCGATGAAAGCGGCAATTTCTCTATACGTGCTTCCATTAACGATTCGATATCTATCCGTTCTACTTTATACGAAGAGATTTCGTTTAAAATAAATGAAAAGCATCTCAATGAAGAGATTTTAATTATTCTATTAACTGAAAAAACAAACCAATTGGATGAAGTATTTCTTGAAAGAAAATTTAAACCACAAGAGTTTGACTTAGCATCTATAAACAAAGACTTCAAAAGCATTGTCTCTAGAGACCTAAAAAACAATCCCAATGCTTACACTAGAAAAGAGGATCTTATCAATCCAGATTTTAACATTTTAGGAGTAGCTGGACTCATTTACAACACCCTAAAACCTAAAACCTAAAAAAAATAAGAAATCAACATCGACAAAATTGACATTTGATGACTTCAATTTTCTTTTAGATCAAAATGAATTAATTACACATGATTTTTTAAATAATGAATTGAATATTTCAAAAGACAACATTTTCTCTTTCTTCTATTATTTAGAAGATAAAAAATTAACTATTTATAAAAATGATCACTTTAGTATTATAGAGGAAATGATCAAAGCTGCCAAAACGTTTAATAAGCAAACAACACCAGAAAACTCACCCAAAAAAGGCTAATAAAAATGCATCTAAAACATGTAAAACAATTGATCTAAAAGGTAAACTCAATCAATACTATTCTATTTTTTTGTGTTTCAACGATTTTTATTCTAAAATGATCTACCTGTAATATCTCTCCTTCACCTGGAATCTCTTCTGTATAGTTCATAATATATCCCCCTATCGTTTCATAACTTTCTGAAACAGGAATACCCAACTCGTAATGTTCATTTAAGTAATCTACTTCTATTCTCGACGAAAAACGATAACAATTCTCTCTAATTTTTTCTTCGACCAATTGAATTGTATCATGTTCATCCTCTATTTCACCAAAAAGTTCTTCGATAATATCTTCGACCGTTATCAACCCACTCGTCCCTCCATATTCATCAACTACAATAGCAATACTTCGCTTTCGTTTTGTTAACACATTCAATACATCTTTAATAAACATTGTTTCAGGCACAAAAACCACTGGACGTAAAATAGCGTGTAGTGTTTTTGGTCTTTTGAAAAAATCGAAAGCATGCACATAGCCTACAACATCATCGATATTAGCATTAAAAACAATGATTTTAGACAAACCAGTTTCTTGAATCAAAACGCTTGCTTCTTCTATATCTTGACGACGATCAATTGCTATAACCTCTATTCGAGGCACCATAATTTCCCTAGCCCGAACATCTGAAAATTCTAAGGCATTTTGAAAAATCTGTATTTCACTATCCCATTCATCATCATGTTCGCCAGCGACTTGCTGATTAATATAATCTCCCAATTCTGTTTTAGAAAAAGTTAAAACCTCGTGATCGTCTTCTGTTCTAAAAAACAATTTCAAAATCAAATTAGAGACCTTCATTATACCCCAAGAAATTGGAGACAGTAGTAGATAAAACAAGTATGCAGGCAATGACATTATAGTCATTAATCTATTCGCATATATTTGAAAAAAAACTTTAGGAAGAAATTCAGCCGTTAACAATATTATTATTGTTGAAATCAATGTTTGCAACAGTAAACTTACACCCGATCCAATAAACGGAAACCAAGCTTGAAGATAATCTATTAACATATCTCCAATAAAAAAACCATAAACCACCAATGCTATATTGTTACCCACAAGCATGGCTGCTATAAATTGAGAAGGCTTTTTTGTTAAACGCTTTAAAATTTCAGCAATAAAGGTCGATTGCTTTTTCTCTAATTCTATATGAATTTTATTCGCAGAGATATAAGCAATCTCCATTCCTGAAAAAAAAGCCGAAAGTATCAAACAAACAACAATAACAATACTGGAAAACCACATAACGGTATGTGATTTTATTTATACTTGTTATTAAAATGTCGTCTAAAGAAAAACATACCTAACGAAGTTAGCCCTAAAAGAACCATAATCCATATTTGGGTACCCCCAGTACTGTATTCTTTATAAGCTTGATATAGAAAAAAGACAGCAATGAACAAATAAGCATATTGAAATATGCGACGTAATGTATTCAAAGTATTAGTTATTAATCCTCTATAACCTGAAGACCAGAGTTATTTCTAGACTTAAAACTAGTGAAATCTTCATTGGCATCAAAGCCTAAACCATTATTGACTCCACCATTTTTAAAATGCACTGTATACTCTTGATCTGTATACACCCAATGCAACCTTTGATTCCAATATAATTGCGGCGCATCTAATATGGTACTATCACTAGTAACAATATGAACATTACCTTGTAAATCTACTAACTTGCCAGAGACATAGTTAATCGCATAATCTGAAGTCACTATAGATTTACTTCCATCTTTCCCATAAACTTCCAACTGTATCCCTTTTGGAAACTCGTAATACGGAAAATCTTTATGCTGTGTAAAATCGAGCATTTCCGGAGTTTTCAAGACTGCTGTCAAACGTCCTGAATCGGTATGCTTGATCACCACATCTTTACCAACACCTAATGCAATCTCTTTAAAATTCTTGTTATAGTAAGCTTTGGGCTTTTGATTACATGCATAAAAAAACATTGCTACGACAGTTGTCATAACAATGTTTTTTAATATTATTTTAATATTTCTACGCATAACTTTCTAAGAACTCCCTTAAGAAGTTGAGCATTTGCCTTGTCAATTTTGAATTAATATTACGTAAAACGAATAGCTTTAACAAACATCAAACAAAATAACACAGCGACGATTCTCTTATATTATAAATTTGGAACCTTTACAGATTCACCAATCCAACATCCAACTTTTATAGTTTTCCCTTGCATTCCTTTTTGGAATATTTCAGTTTTTGATGGCGCACGTCCCATAAAACTAGCTTCTACCTTCTTAGCATATGAAGCCATACCTGGACTTACACGAGCAGCTTTTCTAGCATATTTAGCCGCTAACCAATATACAGCTTGCTTACTAAAAGCATCCGTTCCACAGTTATTAGCACTTTGCCCAATCATATTTGCAATTTGGATATAAGCATTACCATATGACGGCTTAAATTCTAACGCTTTTCTATAATAATTACGAGCTTGACTATAGCTTCCTTTCTTCTTATAACCTGCAGCAATTTCAGCATATACACGAGCTTTTGTATTTGGGTTACCATCTAAATCAGCTGACTCTAAGTAATACTTACGAGCAGTAGCAACATCTCCTTTTTGCTCTGCTAACTTCCCTAAATATTTAGCTGTAGCAGCAGAAGGCTCTAATTGATGTTGTTTTTCTACTAGCTTCTGAAATAAAGGCTCTTGCGTACATTCCTTTTTATACATACGCTTCGCAGCAGACTTTACCCAAACGATATCATTTTGATTTGCTTCAAACTGTCCTGTAAACAACGGGATCAAATTAGGACAATCAGCCAAATCACCTAATTTTTTATCAATAGAATTTGTTACTTGACCAAAAACCTTAGCTTTTGCTTCAGCATATTTTAACTTCTTCTTTTCTTTTGAAAGTAATTGTTGAGTCTCCTCCTTTTCACTTAAAGAAGCAATTAATGAAGCTGTTTTATTTTCTTCAACCTCAATCTTCTCAGTCAACTCATCATAAAGATTGAATACATCTTGAACTCCTTTTTTACCTTCTCCTTGTAAACCAACTAACAAATTGAAATAAGTATACAATCCTTTAGGGCTCGTGAAATTAGCTTTATCTTGATAAGCCTTCTCAAAAGTGTTAAACTGATCTTCTTTAGTACCTATCTTATTATCAAATTGTAATTGCGCAATAGAAGAATACATATATCCATTCTTCGTTTTAGCAGGGAAATATTGTTGACGCTCTTTTAATAATGAAATAATATCATTAGCAATTTTTTGCTTTTCAGCTAATGGAGCATCTTTTTTCGCTTTTAAATCGGCACGATACGCTTTTTCTAAATATTGAAATGTTGCTGGCGTGTATGAAGGACACTCTTTTCTCACCTTATCTAAATAAGGTAATGCCTCAGCATAATTCTTAACTTTAGCGCTTTCAATCCCTAAAGACGCATTACTCTTACATTCTTCAGATTGCGCAAAAGCTCCTACAACAGCTAATGACGCAAATGCTATGGATCTTAATAGTAATTTCATTTTCGTAATATTTTAAAAATTTACTAGTTGTACTTTCTTTTTCTAAACCATTTATCGCTTAGACTTAAGCCTATGCTAAAATTGATAAACTTTTCTTTAATTGTTCCTGAGCTATTTTCTCCTCTTGCACCATATTCAAAACCAACATCAAGATTCGAATTCCCTCTTGGAAGCGGAAAACCTAGTCCAAAAGATATGCCAAATTCATTTATCTCAGTATTATTAATTTGTAAACCTAAGCTTTCGTAACGAAAACCTGCACGGTAATTTACTAAGCTAAGGTAGTTTGTTAATGAGTTTACGTTTGGTATTATTTCACCACCAAACCTAACTCCATAAGCTCTTTTAAAAACAATCGAAGTTCCATTTTCATTTCTGTTTTTAAAACGATCTTTAAAATCACCGTTAGAAGAAATAAAAGCTTCTCCTCCAATAGACCATTTATCATTTCTTGTTAATGCTAATCCAAAGGTAGAAGTTGTAGGTAATTCGAAACTTC
This sequence comes from uncultured Aquimarina sp., assembly GCA_947493035.1. Classification (GTDB taxonomy): domain Bacteria; phylum Bacteroidota; class Bacteroidia; order Flavobacteriales; family Flavobacteriaceae; genus Aquimarina. The sequence continues at coordinate 902,583 of CANLOW010000001.1, read as the reverse complement.
TATCTGCTGAATCATTAAAATCTCTATTACTACTATCTATAGTAGGTTCTCTTCCATCATTAATCTGAACATTAACGATTTCTTCTACATTTTCAAAATCGTGCGTAGATGAACCTTCGTAGACATATGAAGCTCTTAGAGTATACTTCTCTTTAATCTCTAAATCGTAAATCCCTGAAAGCACATAACTAAATCCAGAAACATCTGTTTGCTCAGTAATTTGACGTGATATACCAGAACTAGGATTTTTTAGTGATACATTTTTTAAACGACCAAAATTATATCTTAACTCAGCCCCTACTTTAAAGCCTTTGTAAATTTTTGATCCTAAACCAAAATACAATCTGTTTACATCACCAGCCCCTTGCACTTCTTCTCTATCTCCATTATCACTTATGGTCGTTAAATCATTTCCTACAGAAGAATGTGGCACTATACCAAAACCAAAACCTAAAATTTTTGATGGAATAGCAATAGATAAATAATCAAACGTAGCATTGTTAACATTGTTACTCCCTCCGTTTCCTTCTAAAGTAGTTTTTGTAAAACTACCTCCAGCAGAAAATGAGGTTCTTTTTAAATCAGCATAAGTAGCAGGGTTTAAAATACTAGGAGCCACTGGATTTGAAAATAACGAGACACCTCCTGTGCTCGTATTTGCAACCGTCCCTCTAAATCTCTTTATCCCAATTCCGTGAAGCGAATATTGTGAAGAGGTGTTCTCTTGTGCGTTAGCTGTAATAAAACCTAACAGCAAAAAAACACTTAAAATCTTTTGTATCATCTATATCTATTATACTCAAGAATGTAATTCAATCCTTGTATCAAAAAATTTGAATGGGCAAATATGCCACTTTTTAGTCGTTTAGACAAAAAATGAGCATCTCCACCTGTGAGTATAACGACAAGATCTTTATAAGTGTTGCTAAATTCATCAATGATTCCATTAATTTCCACAATCATTGCCAAAGAAACGCCATTATGCATAGCACTATTTGTAGATTTACCAATAAGGTTATTTTCCATTTTAGGTTCTAATAACGGCAGCCTAGCAGTATACTCATTGAGGCTTTTGTATCGCATTCTCAAACCCAACCCAATAATCCCACCTTGATACACTTCTTTTTCATCTATAAAATCATAAGTGATACAAGATCCTGCATCGATAACTAAACAATTCCTGTGTTTATATTTTTTATGAGCTGCGGCTACTAAGGCAATACGATCTACGCCTAAAGTTTGTGGTGTTTTATAATTAATTTGAAAAGGTAATGGCAAATCTACTGTTAGCTCAATAACCTCAAGCTCTCTCAAAAAAGGAGATAATTCTTTCAAACGAACACTAGACACACTACTAATAATAGCAAATCGAATATCTGAAAATTGATTTAGCACATATGATATCTTTGATAAATCTGCACTTTTTATACTTGTTCTATAAAGAAGTAAGCTTTCTTTAAAAACTGCAATTTTAATGTAAGTATTTCCTGCATCGATGATTAGATTCATAAGCACATCTTTCTGGAAATAAAATTATACTTTTTTTATGGGTATTCTTGTTTAAATGAAAAAAAAGGTTGTATATTTGCACCCGCAGAAACGAATAACGTTTTGCAACTGGTGCCTTAGCTCAGTTGGTAGAGCAAAGGACTGAAAATCCTTGTGTCCCTGGTTCGATTCCTGGAGGCACCACCATCAAAAAACCACTACAATTGTAGTGGTTTTTTTGGTTCACAAAATATCTCGTACTAAAATAGCGTTACAGTCAAATGTTATTTTAGGAAGAGACATTTGTTTATTAAAAAAACCAGCTCAAAACTGAACTGGTTTCCTGTAAGTATTTGTAATTAATTTCTAAATCAAGCCCTTCACCGCTTCAAGTGCAGCATCCAATCCTGCCGGATTCTTACCTCCTGCGGTTGCAAAAAAGGCTTGACCTCCTCCACCCCCTTGGATGTGTTTTCCTAACTCACGAACCACTTTACCAGCATTTAAGTCTTTAGCTGCTACCAATTCTTTAGAAATATAACAGCTTAGCAATGCTTTCCCGTTGGCTTCACTTCCTAATAAAATGAAAGTATCCTGCTTATCCTTTCCTAATTCAAAACAAAGATCTTTGATTCCTGCAGCATCCAAATCTATTTTTTGAGCAAGCAATTGCACCCCATTTACCGTTTCAAAATTAGAAGCTAATTCCCCTTTAAGATTAAGTGCTTTCTCTTTTAATAATTGTTCAATCTGCTTCTTTAAAGAAGCATTTTCTTCTTGTAACGAAGTAATTGCTTTTACAGGCTCTTTTGCATTCTTCAATACCGCTTTTACTTGACCTAAAGTATCTGCTTGCTCTGCAAAAAACGCTTTTGCAGCATCGCTAGTAATTGCTTCAATACGTCGAATACCTGCGGCTACAGCACTTTCATTTACAATCTTAAAATTCCAAATGGCAGCCGTAGTGGATACATGAATTCCTCCACATAATTCCATGGAACTTCCAAAACGGATCGAACGTACACTATCACCATATTTTTCTCCGAATAATGCGATTGCTCCTTCAGCAATGGCATTATCGTAGGTATTGTTTCTATTCTCTTCTAACGGAAGATTTTCTGAAATACGTTCATTTACGAAAGCTTCTATCTGTTCGATTTCTTCGGCAGTCACTTTAGCAAAATGCGAAAAATCGAAACGAAGACTCTTTGGCTGTACTAAAGATCCTTTTTGTTCTACATGAGTCCCTAATACATGACGTAAAGCTTGATGTAGCAAGTGCGTTGCTGTATGATTACTTGCCGATTGTTTTTGTAAATCTGTATTGATTATAGCTTCAAAAGTTCCCTCTAAATTCGAAGGCAATTTCTTAGCAAAATGAATGATTAGATTATTCTCCTTCTTAGTATTAAAAACTGCTATTTCTTCATTAGCCGATTTCAACACTCCTTTATCTCCTACTTGACCTCCACCTTCTGGATAGAATGGTGTTTGGTCTAATACAATCTGGTATAATTCACCATCTTTCTTACTTTCAACCTTACGGTAACGTGTAATCTTAACTTTGGCTGTAGTATTATCGTAACCAATAAACGCTTCTTCAGCATTGGCATCTAATATTTGCCAATCTCCAGCAGAAATCTGTGCTGCAGCTCTAGAACGCTCTTTTTGTTTTTGTAATTCAGCTTCAAAACCTGCCTCATCCAATTCGTATCCTTTCTCACTTAAGATTAGCGCTGTTAAATCAATTGGGAAACCATAGGTGTCATATAATTCAAAAGCCTTGTTACCTGCCACCGTTTTACCTTCTGTTTTAGCGATTACTTCATCTAATAACAATAATCCTTGGTCCAATGTTTTTAAGAAAGATTGCTCTTCTTCTCGAATTACATTGGTAATTAAGTTTTGTTGTGATTTTAATTCTGGAAATGCATCTCCTAATTGATCACAAAGCGTAGCTACTAAATTGTGAATAAATGGTTCTTGTGTATTTAAAAACGTAAATCCATAACGAATCGCACGACGTAAAATTCGACGAATTACGTACCCTGCTCCATTGTTACTTGGTAATTGTCCATCGGCAATAGAAAACGATACTGCACGAACGTGATCGGCAATTACACGAATGGCAACACTAATTTTATCTTCTTCAGGTGTTGTTGTTTTATCATACTTTGCACCTGTAACTCCTTGTATTTTGTCAATCAAAGGGCTAAACGCATCCGTATCATAATTCGATTTTTGATCTTGAAGCACCATACACAAACGCTCGAATCCCATACCTGTATCTACGTGCTGTGCCGGTAATTTCTCTAACGATCCATTCGCTTTACGATTGAATTGCATGAAAACTAAATTCCAGATTTCAACAACTTGCGGATGATCCATGTTTACCAAATCTCTTCCAGAAACTTGTGCTTTTTCTTCTGCCGAGCGAATATCTACATGAATTTCCGAACAAGGCCCACAAGGCCCTTGGTCACCCATTTCCCAGAAGTTATCCTTTTTATTCCCCATGATGATACGGTCTTCTGGCACAATCGCCGACCATAAATCATAGGCTTCTTGATCTAACCCTAATCCATCATCTTCTGCTCCTTCAAAAACACTTACATATAAAATTTCTTTATCGATTCCATATACTTCGGTTAACAATTCCCAAGCCCATTGAATCGCTTCTTTTTTGAAATAATCTCCAAAACTCCAGTTCCCCAGCATTTCAAACATTGTATGATGGTAGGTATCCATACCTACTTCTTCTAGGTCATTATGTTTTCCACTAACGCGTAAACACTTCTGAGTATCAGCGATACGATTACTTTTTGGCGTGCCATTTCCTAAGAAAAATTCTTTAAACTGATTCATTCCAGCATTAGTAAACATCAATGTTGGGTCATTTTTAATAACCATTGGTGCTGACGCAACAACTTGGTGTTGCTTACTTTCAAAAAATGCTAAAAACTGCTTGCGGATTTCCTGTGACGTCATAAGTCCGATATTATCTATGTCTATTACCCTTATCGGGCTTTTGTGCAAATTATTATCTTTGTAAATTCATATCTGAAAAAATGTAACAGATAATCTCTGTATACGTTTTTCAGTCATAGGCTATTTTGCCTAAAATACCGAGCAAAAATACTACAAATTAGCATATGTCAAAGGTTAAATACTACTACGATAGCGAAACCCTTTCTTATCGAAAAATCGAAAAGAAAAAGAGTCACAAATTTGGGATGGCTGTATTAGTTACTTTGGGCATACTCCTTTCCTCTGCTTTACTGTTATTAGTATATTATAGTATTCCTAGTATTGAGACACCAAAAGAAAAGAAATACCGTCGCGAACTCGAAAACATGGAAATGGCCTACAAACAAATGGGCAGCAAAATGGATCGTGTTCAAAATGTACTCAATGAAATTGCTGAACGTGATAATAACATTTATCGATTATATTTTGAAACAGCACCAATCTCTAGTGAGGAACGACAAGCAGGATTTGGTGGCGTCAACCGATTCAGTCAATTTGATGGATATGAAAATTCAGAATTAATCAAGGAAAGTTTTGAACATATTGAACAAATTGAGAAGCAACTAGCCATTCAAGCAAACTCATTAGATGAAATTGTTGGCCTTGCCAAAGAAAAAGAAAAATTACTAGCTTCAATTCCTGCAATTCAACCTGTTACAAACGAAGACCTAACTCGTATGGCTTCGGGTTACGGTTGGCGTAGTGATCCTTTTACTAAAGTAAGGAAAATGCACAAAGGAATGGATTTCACTGCTCCAAGAGGAACACCCGTATATGCTTCAGGTGATGGTAAGGTGATCCGTGCAGACAATCGTTCTTCGGGATATGGTAGACATATTCGCATTGATCATGGATATGGATACAAAACATTGTATGCTCATTTATACAAATACAACGTTCGCAAAGGGCAAAAGGTAAAGCGTGGAGACGTCATTGGCTTTGTGGGTAGTACCGGCCGATCTCAAGCGCCTCACTTACATTATGAAGTATTTAAAGAAGGTAAACGCATTAATCCTATAAACTTTTATTATGGAAATTTATCCGCTGAAGAGTTTGCTATTCTTCTAGCTAAATCGAAAGAAGCTAACCAATCACTAGATTAATGAGTGTTCTAGATAAGTTACCTAAAAAATTATACTACGGAATAGGCGAAGTATCAAAAGCTTTTGAGGTAAATGCTTCTTTAATTCGATTTTGGGAAAAAGAATTTTCTTCTATTAAACCTAAAAAGCACACAAACGGGCAACGCTATTTTACCTTAGAAGATATTAAAGCTATTGAAATCGTGTATCATTTAGTTAAAGAACGTGGATATACTATAGAAGGTGCTAAAACTCATTTAAAAACATACAAAAATGAGAAACCCGAACATTTTGATTTAATTCGTAAATTGACAAACATCAAAGAGGAGCTTACTAAACTAAAAAACAGCATGTAACTCTGTTAACACAAACACTAAACTTTTAATTATGAAAATTTTACGCATCATTGCTTTATTAGGATTAGCATTATCGATGAATTCATGTAGCCTGTACAACAACATGGTAAAATTGAACGAAGATACTGCTGAAGCTTGGGGGAATGTTCAAACAGCTTATCAACGTCGTAATGACCTTATTGGAAATCTGGTAAAAACAGTAAAAGGCGCTGCTGATTATGAAAAAAGTGCGTTGGTAGAAGTAATTAATGCACGTGCAAAAGCGACTTCAGTAAATATTGACCCTTCAAATATTACCCCTGAACAGTTAGCTCAATTCAATAAAGTGCAAGGAGGTTTATCTGGTGCATTAAAGAGTTTGTTAGTAACTGTAGAGCGTTATCCTGATTTGAAGGCAAATCAAAATTTCTTGAAATTACAGGATGAATTGACAAGTACAGAGAATCAGATATTAACTGCGCGTACCCGTTTCAATGAAGCTATCAAGCCTTACAACAATTACGTAAAAACATTCCCTAATAAAATTATAGCAGGTTGGTTCGATTTTGATCCAAAACCATATTTTGACGCCGAAGCAGGTGCCGAAAAACCAGTAGAAGTAGAGTTTGATTTTAAATAAAATATAGATAATTAGTATTGAGATATGAGATCACTTCGCTATTAGATATTATACAATCTAATAGCGAAGCGGTCTAAGATCTAATATCTAAAGCGAAGCGATCTAAAAACTATGACTGTAGAATCATTTCTAACTTCTGAAGAAGAACTCCAAGTAGTCGATACTATACGAATTGCTGAAAAAATGACTTCCGGCGAGATTCGTGTTCATTTAGAAGATTTTGAAAACCCTAGTAGCACTTTCGAAAGGGCTAAAGAAGTATTTCATTATTTAAAAATGGATAACACTGAAGCACACAACGGGGTCATTATATATGTTGCTGTAAACTTAAAACAGTTTGTTATTTACGGAGATCACGGAATTCACAAAAAAGTAGGTGATAGCTTTTGGCAAAGTACTAGAGACGAAATTCAAGCAAAATTTAAAGAAGGGGAATTTGCAATAGGATTATCAAACGGGATTAAAGAAGTTGGACGTGTATTACAAGAATATTTTCCTTGGGAGCATGGAGATACAAATGAATTATCAGACGAAATATCCAAAGCTTAATGGCAAAACTACTGTTTAACATCCAATTATTAGGAATGCTTTTATTTAGCTTGATTCAAGCTAATGCTCAATTTAACATTCCTCCTAAACCTCAAAAGGTCACAGATCAAGTAGCTGTTTATGACTATGCAGATGTATTAAGTGCTTCTGAAGAAAAAGCACTTGATAACAAATTAATTAGATATGCCGATACTACAAGCACACAAATTGTTATAGCGACCATAGAAAGCCTAAAAGGTGAAGATATTGGTATTTTAACCCCTAAATGGGCGCATCAATGGGGTATTGGAGACGCTAAAAAGGATAATGGAATTTTTATTTTATTATCCAGGAATGACCGTAAGATTTGGATCTCTCCTGGATATGGTATAGAACAATATTTAACTGCTGGTCAATCCGGTGAGATTATCAGGCAAATTATTATTCCAGAATTTAAAAAAGGTAGTTACTATTTAGGTCTTCAAAAAGGAACTTCGGCTATCATGCAAATGCTTAGTGGCACCTTTAAAGGTTTTCCTAAACGCAATAAATTACAAAACGATGGTGATGGCTTCCCTTTTATTTTAATTGTCATATTAGCTATTTTATTTTTTGCCATTTTATCTCGACGAAGAAAAAATGATGATGATCATAATAACCACAAAGGAGGAAAAAGAAGAAGAGGACTTAGTCCTATGGATATCATCATACTAAGCAATATGGGTCGAGGAGGCTATAGCGGAGGAAGTTTCGGCAGTGGTGGTGGCAGCTTTGGCGGAGGTTTTGGTGGCGGCTTCGGAGGGGGCGGCTTTTCAGGGGGCGGCGCTGGAGGCAGCTGGTAATAATTTCAGAATCACTAACAAGCGCCTATAAAGAATCTACTGTTATCACTCTGAATGTATTAGAATTTATGGTAATCCTAATATTATTATTATTCAAACTTGTTATATAATAATTTTTCCCTTTCCTTTTAAATTGAACTAAGGTTGTGGTTTGAATACTATCTAAAAGTAATTTTTCAATTTCAATGTCACTATAACTAGTATTCAACTTTTTATTAATTCTACCATAAACTAGTTTTGTATAACCTATATTTTTCAAAATATCAATCTTCAGTTGCTCACCAATATCCGTATTCACTGTTTGCTTATTATTATTTATCTCGCTCGTCATTTATACTAAATATTAGTCTTCATTCTTAGTCTTCATTCTTAGTCTTCATTCTTAGTCTTCTTGGATCTTTTTCTTGGATTTCCTTCTAGCATCAATTAACTTTAAAATAGATAGAGTTATAATGGCTAATAAAATAAATGGCCAAATATTTACCAGTGCAATTACTAAGCTTTTCAATAATTCCCATCCGTTTTGAAAACTATCTCCTAGCTTGTTACTAAATAAGTCTCTATTAGGGTTTGTTGTATAAAACTCAAATTGAATTGTAGAATAACTTACTTGACTTTGCAAATATTTTAGTCTTCCTTGCTTTGCTTCAATTTCTTCTCTTATCGAATTTAGTTCTTGCTCTATTTCAAGAATTTCTGATATTTTTTTAGCTTTCTTTACTAATTCTAGATAGCGCTCCTCTAGTACTCGTTTACTTTTCAATCTAGATTCTAAATCTATAAATTTATCGGTAACATCTTTTTGATTAATATTCTTTTCATCTAACTCATCTACTCCTTTAATAGCCGAATCTAAAAAGGCATCAAAATGCGCTGAGGGAATCCTAACCTCTACACTATAGTTAATATTGTTATCATAAGAATTACTTGTTTCAGAAGAAATATAAGCATCATATTTCTTAGCCGATGCTGCTATTTGTTTTCTTGCTTGACTAGCATCATTAGTCTGAAAACGAATAGAACCCGTCTTTATAACCTTCTTTGGTGATATTGATGCCTTATTACTCTCACTGGAAGCATCTTCTTCGACTTCTTCTGTCAATTCATAATCAGGAGAAAAATCTTTAGTTGGATTATCACAACTAGAAAAAATTAATAAGATTGATATTAAAATTAAAGATACTTTGCACATAATAAATATTAACGGATTACCTAAAGCTAAATATATAATTTAAGAATATCTGCTAACAACCTCTTTTTTAACAATTATTTACCTAAAACAACTTCTCTACTTAAGAATTGGTTTACGAATAATCACAGATAAACTAATTCATTCTCAAAAAGTAAATAGGAAAATCTTTGTCTTGTACCGTCTTAAATGTTTTAAAACCAAAATGCTCGTAAATTTTCTTATTAGCTTCAGTAGTGGTTTCAATAATAACAGGAAATGTATTATCTCTGTAATGTGCTATCAATTGTTTTATCAATCGCATTCCCGTCCCACGACCATTAACTTCACTTCTAGCTCCCATAATCACAGGGTGAATATAACGCTCTTTGACATGATACTTTTTTAAAGAAGATTGCCTCTTGAGAATATTCATTGCTTTAGAAAGACCCGTACATTTAATCGCAATTTTAAAGTACCACTTCAACTTCCAAAAATCAAAAGTACTGGCGTCAGAAAATTTAGTTAAAATACAAGCTGTATTACCATCAGATAACAGTACTTCACCAGATCGCAAACAATCTTCTACCAAAAACTCCATGAGTATTTTTATACGTTCACTTCGTTTATCATCATGAATGACAACTTCATTAATTAAATTATCTTCCGTTATCGGTTCGAAAGCTGAATGAAGAATTTCAACAGCTATATTTTTTTGGGCAATAGTAGCTTTCTGCATGCTGGGTATTTGAATCAAAAATAATCAATATCATCAGTTTTAGCCACTGAAATAAATGCTTATCACCTTTTGACTAACAACAAAAAAGTTAACTCACTAAATTACAGCACTATAATTTTTTTCAATATTGAGATTCTATTCTATACTTTAACGGAGTACTTTTATAATAATTTTTAAAACATTTTATAAAGTAATTAGCATCATTAAATCCTGTTATCTCGGCAATATCAGCAATAGATTGATTTGTCTTTAGTAATAATCTTTGAGACTCTTTTAATCTAATTTGCATAATATATTGTGTTGGAGATGCCCCAACAGCTTTTCTAAATACACGTTGAAAATTACGTGTACTCATACACGCTATATCCGCTAAAGAATCTAAATATAATTTTTCTTGATACGTGTGTTCTAAATGATCTAACACTTTACTAATTCTAATTAATGCTTGTGCTTCAGTAGCATCTAAAGAAGAATAATCTCTAGAAAGTAAAACAATAATCTCTTGTAGTTTATTCGTTAAAATAATCTGATATCCATTCCTTTTATTAGATAGCTCTGATATCATATTATTTAATAAGTATTCTAAATCGAGTAGTCTTCTTCGATCTAAATGCAACTTATTTTTAAAATGATGTTCAGCTCTAAATCTAGACTCTAATAAAAAAAGCGCTCGATATCCTTCTAATTGTTTTATTTCATTTGAAATAAAGCCTTGCCCAAATTTAGTAGAAAACATCACATTTATAATCTCCAGTTTAGAAGCATTCTTAAAATAATGCTTCTGATTACCTTGCAACACAAATATATCACCTGTAGACACTTCGTATTCCTGTGCTTCAATCACTTGAACCCCTTTCCCCCTAACAATAAAAACTAACTCTACAAAATCGTGAGTATGTTCTATCTCTGTCAAATCATATTCATGAGTAATTTCCTCATTCCTATTGACACGACATACATTCAGCGGAAAACTAGAATCTTCAAAATAATGCTTACCTAATGCCTGAACCACCATACTTTTTGAACTTTGAAAGACTATAAACTAACGGAATAAAAGTTCTACAAATAAACTTTTGCTAAAACCATTACAAACTTCATTCTACATGTAATACAGAAGATGAATAAGTGTCTTTATAAATCTAATAATCATTTTAAATATACATATTAACTAGAGCCTCGTACCATTCTTGTTTTCCACTGATTTGTTTAGGCTCTTTATCACTTGCTAAAGCATATATTTCCTCTAAACTTAATTTCCCTAATTCAAAATCTTTCCCTTTTCCTCCATCGAAGGAAGCATATCTTTCATTACGCCTTTCTAAGTAATTACTATTTTTAAGAATTTCGTCAGCAACGAGTAAAGCCCTTGCAAACGTATCCATACCGGATATATGCCCTATAAAAATATCTTCAAGATCGGTTGAGTTTCTTCTTGTCTTAGCGTCAAAATTGATTCCTCCTCCTTGCAAGCCTCCACTTTCTAAAATAACCATCATAGCTTTAGTGATTTCTAAAATATCTGTTGGAAATTCATCTGTATCCCATCCATTTTGATAATCGCCTCTATTTGCATCTATACTTCCTAACATATTTGCATCTGCAGCACATTGCAACTCGTGTTCAAAAGTATGCTGTGCTAATGTAGCATGATTGACTTCTATGTTTAACTTAAAATCTTGTTCTAAATTATAATGACGTAAAAAACCGATCACTGTTTCTACATCTACATCATACTGATGTTTTGATGGTTCCATTGGCTTTGGTTCAATAAGAAAATTTCCTTTAAACCCTTGTTTTCGTCCATAATCACGAGCTTTAGTTAACATCATTGCTAGATGCTCTTTTTCTCGCTTCATATCGGTATTTAACAACGACATATATCCTTCTCTTCCTCCCCAGAATACATAATTTTCTCCTCCAAGAGCTATTGTAGTATCAATAGCATTCTTAATCTGTACAGCCGCTTGAGCTACTACTTCAAAATCAGGATTTGTTGCTGCTCCATTCATGTATCTCGGATTTGAAAACACATTTGCAGTCCCCCAAAGTAATTTCTTCCCTGTCTGAGATTGCATCTGTTGCAAAGGGGGTATCAACTGATGTAATCGCTTTTCTATTTCAAAAACACTACCACCTCCCACTAAATCAGTATCATGAAAACAATAATAAGGCACCCCCAGTTTATCAATAAATTCAAAAGCTGCATCCATTTTCATCTTTGCAACATCCATAGGATCTTTAGCCTTTGCCCAAGGAAAAATCTTAGTCCCAGGACCAAAAGGATCTCCTCCTTCTCCACAGAATGTATGCCAATACGCTACAGCAAATTTAAAATGAGCCTCCATAGTCTTTCCTCCAACCATACGCTGCGGCTCATAGTAACGAAATGCCAATGGATTTCTAGATGTTACTCCTTCAAAAGCAATTTTAGATATATTTTTAAAATAGTTACTCATGATATTTGTTGTATTGACTACTTATTATGTTATTTAAAATTATAATGACTATATGAAACCTCTGATCAAGCCAGAGGTGACGAAAGACTATATTACTTGATATTAAATACTGCTTTCACACTTTTAGGTGCTCCTAATTCTAGAGAGCGTTCACTTGGTAAGGTGCTTCCGATATACATTTCATAAACTCCCTTTACATAAATCAATTCTCCTTTGGTATTATAATTCTTCAATGCTTTAACTGGTAATTCAAAAGTTACCTCAACCTTACTATTAGGCTTTACAGTAACTTGTTTAAATGATTTTAAATCATATTTAGGCACTAAAAAAGTGGCATCTTTTGTTTTCATATAAAGCTGTACTGTTTCATTAATAGACCAATCACTTTCATTGGTCAATATTGTTTTAGCAACTATAGTTTCATTTAGCTCAAAAGTTTCTTTATTTATTTGAATTGGAGCATAACTCAATTTCCCATACCCCAATCCAAATCCAAAAGGATATTGAGGAGCTGTATCCATATACTTATAAGTTCTCCCTTTCATTGAATAATCTTCATAAGCTGGTAATTGATCAATCGATTTAGGAAATGTAACAGGCAATTTCCCCGACGGAGATACTTTTCCAAATATTACATCTGCAATCGCATTTCCACCTTGCTCTCCTGGATACCAAGCCATCACCACTGCGTCTGCCAATTCATGCACTTCTTCTAAAGCAATTGGACTACCTCCCATAACTACAACAACTAGTGGTTTGTCTCCACGACCTTCTTTTATTTTCTTTAAGTAATGAAGTTGTTTTCCTGGTAATTGAATGTTTGGGCGATCACTCTTGTAATCAGAAGCAATAGCTTCTCCTTCTTCTCCTTCTAATAGTGTGTTTATCCCAACAACTGCGATAGTTACTTCAGCCATTTGCGCTTCCCCAATAGCCCAACCAATTGGATTTTTATTCGCTACATCTAATTGAAATCCGTGGCGATATTCGAAACGAGTCCCTGCACTAATAGCATTTGTAATTCCCTCAACTACAGTTACCACATTTCCTGATTGACCGTTGTAATTCCCTAACATTACATCTACATCTGCTGCTAGAGGCCCAATAGCAAATACATTTTTGATATCTGATTTTAACGGTAAAACGCCGTCATTCTTTAAAAGTACTACTGATTTTTGAGCAGCTTTTCTTGCTAATGCTACTTTCTCTGGGCTGTTTACGGTTTCTTCTCCTAGTGCATTAAAAGGATTATCTCCATAAGGATCGAACATTCCTAATTTAAATCGAGTTCTCCAAAGTCCTTTTAAGTTTCTATTGACATCAGCTTCTGTTACCAAACCTGCTTTTATAGCATCTTGAAGTTTTTTATAAGTACTTCCACAATTTAAGTTAACATCCGTCTTTAATGCCATTGCAATCGACTCTTCGGGTGTTTTTGTGACTTTATGGTGTTTATGAAAATTTGAAATAGCTCCGCAATCGCTCATTACATGTCCTGTAAATCCCCATTTTTTTCTAAGAATATCTACTAGTAATTCGGTACTTCCACAACAAGGTTCATCATAAGTACGACTGTAAGCACACATTACAGCCTCCACATCAGCTTCTTTTACAAGAGCTTCGAAAGCGGGCAAATAGGTTTCTTCAAAATCTTTTCGAGATGGCTTAGCATTAAAGTGATGACGATCTCCCTCAGGCCCGTTGTGTACTGCATAATGTTTAGCGCAAGCAGCCGCTTTTAAATACGTTGGATGATTCCCTTGTAACCCCTTAACAAAGGCACCTCCCATTTTACCTGTTAAGAAAGGATCTTCTCCCCAAGTTTCCATTCCACGCCCCCACCTAGGATCTCTAAAAATATTGACATTGGGAGACCAATATGTTAACCCAGCATACTGCGTATAATTCTCATTTTTTTGAGCAATATTAAACTTGGCTCTTCCTTCATCAGAAATCGCTGTAGCTACTTCCTCTATCAACTCGGGATCAAAGGTAGCAGCCATGGCAATAGGCTGAGGAAACACTGTCGCACGTCCCATTCGCGCTACTCCATGTAAAGCTTCATTCCACCAATTGTAAGGTTTTATACCCAAGCGATCAATACCTGGTGCATCATGCAACAGTTGGTTGCATTTTTCTTCTAAAGTCAATTCACTAATCACAAGATCAAGACGTTTTTCAACATCTAATGTGTGATCCCAAAAAGTCCCCTTCTTATCAACGGGTATTTCCTCTTTTGTGATTTCTTTTTCTTCTGATTTCTTTTGCTCTTGATTACATGTAATGAATACTAATGCAATCGCTAGTATTTGGATATATTTCATTAAGAATGAGTTTTGTCAAAATTGGTTAACCAACTTTGGTAAGCATTTAGGTATAATTCTTTAGAGGATCCATCAATTGAAACCTCCTTTAGTTGTTTTAATCCTGAAAAAGTTTCTTCTATAGTAGTATACAAGCCTGCTCCATATGCTGCCCCACGAGCAGCTCCAGTTGCCCCATCTGTATTGTAAAATTCTATACGAGCTCCAGTGATAGCAGCTAGTGTATTTGTGAAAATTTCACTTAAAAACAAGTTAGCATTACCTACACGTATTACTTTTATAGATTTGGATTGCATCAATCCCATACCATAAGCAAATGAAAAGGCGATCCCTTCTTGAACAGCTCTTAACAAATGAGCTCTGTGATGTCTATTCAAATCAAGGTTTTTAAGCGCTGCCCCAATGTTTTTATTTCCTAACATACGCTCTGCTCCGTTTCCAAAAGGATAAAACAATAATTCGGTTGACCCTATAGCTACCGTACTTGCTTCTGTATTTATTTCGTTATACGATATATTTGGTGCAACCATTTTTCGAATCCAAGCATTAGCAATTCCCGTAGCATTAATGCACAATAATTCTCCTAAACGTTTTTGGCTCGCACTATGATTTACATGGATGAACGTATTCGTTCCTTGACTATCATTAGGTCTTACTTGATCACTGATTCCATATACTACCCCTGAAGTTCCCGCAGTAGCTGCAAATTCTCCTGGCTCTAATACTTTTAAAGAAAAAGCATTATTAGGCTGATCTCCTGCTCTATATGCTATTTTTGTATTAAGTGACAACCCAAATTCGGCTGCCGCTTTTTGATTTACTTCTCCTTGTACTGAAAAGGTTGGTGTTATTTCTGGCAATACGTCTTTTTCTATCCCAAAACATTCGAGTAGAGGTGCTGAGATCTGCTCTTCTTTAAAGTCCCATAAAATAGCTTCGGATAGACCAGAAATTGTAGTTTGTATATCTCCTGTTAATCGGTATGCTATATAATCTCCTGGTAACATTACCTTATGTATCTTTTTATAGATTTCAGGCTCATGCTCTTTTACCCATTTTAGTTTAGAAGCTGTAAAGTTACCTGGAGAATTTAGCAGGTTTTCTGAACAATATTTTTGGCCTAAAGTTTTAGATCCATCAACACCTATAGATACAGCCCGGCTATCACACCAAATGATTGCTGGTCTCAATACTTCCCCACTTTTATCAAGCATCACTAATCCATGCATTTGGTAACTAATACCAATTGCTTGAACAGACGACAAATCATTTTGCTTCGATAATGTATTTAGTGCTTTTTGTAAATGAGTTATCCAGGTTTCAGGATCTTGTTCTGCCCAACCTTTTTCTGGAGCATCTATTGCCATTTCTTCCTGTGGACTTTGAGCTGTAGCAACTGTTGTATTAGTCAAAATATCCAGCAAAGAAACCTTTACTGAAGAACTACCGATATCAATACCTAGTGTAAACAAGAGAATAAATTAGTTGTTTAATACAAATTTATCCCATAGCTGTGTTAAATTGTATTATAAATAAGCTGAATTATATACTAATTACGCCAAATAGATGTTTGAATCACTTTCCTTTTTTCGATACTTGTCCTGTCCACAATAAAACCTAGCTTTTTATAAGTTGGAAGTGCATTAGGATGATCCAACTCACATGTATTTAACTGAATCCATTTAGTAGTATCATTCCAAGCTTCAGCAATTACCCTGCTCAAAAAATCTTTACCAAATCCTTTTCCTACAAAATCTGGTAACAAGCCAAAATATAGAATTTCGGTGTATGTTTCTTCTCTAAAAAATTCAGCAAAACCAATTATTTTATCAAGTACAGAGTAAACAAAAATTTCCGTTTTTTTTGAATTAATTATGTTATATAATTCTGAATTATCCATGAAAACCCTATCAAACCAATTATATTTTCTCCCTATTGTTTTGTAATAAAATAGATAATCATGTGTAGTAATTGGTTTATCTAGCATTAATAATTTAAAAGTTGGTCTAAGTGATGAATCGAGCCTGTTCGGCTTATTTATCATTTTCAGATAATAAACTTTTGTTGAAATTTCTATTATATCATCCATAATAGCTTTCTGTTTATAAATCCCTCAAAAAAGAACCTTTCTGTTTAAACAATAAAGGGTGCTTTGCACTTCCAATAATTTGAGAACTATAAATACTTGAATGTCCTGAAAAGAAATAAGCAACAAAACAAGCAATAGCTACATATTGCGCTACATCACTACCAAATAATTCAATCCCCATAAGTGTACATGCTATAGGTGTATTGGTCGCCCCTGCGAATACTGCTACAAACCCCATAGCTGCTAACACATCGATTGGCAATGGAATAAACCAAACTAATGCATTTCCTAAAGTAGCTCCGATAAAAAACAATGGTGTAACCTCTCCTCCCTTGAAACCTGCTCCTAAAGTGAAAGTGGTAAATAATAGTTTCAAAATAAAATCTTGTTTTGGGATTTGGTGTTCGAAAGCTTCTACAATTACAGGCACACCTAAGCCCGAATATCTTGTTCCAATTACTGCAAATATTATTGCCAATACCAACCCTCCAAGTACAGGGCGTAATGGCGGGTACTTTATTTTTTTAAATAACCCTCCCCAAAAATGATTACCGTAAGAAAAAAGACGAGCTACTAAACCGAATAACACACTTGCCAGTACAATCCAACCTACATTTTGCAAGTTCATACTAGGCACTTGCTCAACAATATAGTGTGTATGTGTTCCTCCAAAATATTGACATGCTATATCTGCTATAACTGCTACCAAAATACTAGGCACAATAGCTTCATATCTCGCTCGACCAATAATTAATACTTCTAACGCAAAAATGGCTCCGGCTAATGGAGTACCAAATACAGCTGCAAAACCAGCACTGATACCCATCGTCAACAATATTTTACGATCTAAAGAATCTATCTTAACAAATCTAGATAGTTGATCTGCAATTGCTCCTCCAATCTGAACCGCAGTGCCTTCTCGTCCAGCCGAACCACCAAAAAGGTGTGTCCCCAAGGTTCCTATTAGCACCCAAGGTGCCATTTTAAAAGGAATTATCTTTTCTGGATTATGATACTCATCTAGTAACTGATTATTTCCTCGTACAACATTTTTCCCCCAATAATGATACATCGCTCCTATCACAAAACCAGCTATGGGTAATGCCCATATAATTATGGTATTTGATTCGCGATAATCAGTACACCACTTCAAACTAATCAAGAATAAAGCCGATGCAGCCCCTACAGCAATACCTACCACTAAGGAGATTAGTAACCATTTTAGTAAAAAAGTGATAAATGCTGGTAAGTGGAGGTTTTTCATTTTTCTATTAAGTACAAAGTAAAGAGTATTCAGTACAAAGATGTTCTTTAATTATCTAAAAACAAATAAACGAAAAATGTACTTTCTTACTTATAGTGTAAATCTAATTTTGTAAAAATAGATTTAGCTCCTTAAAATGCTATCTATTTTTAAAAAAAGTCTATTTACTGTGTACTCTTTACTTTTTACTTAGTTACCTAACTGGAATACTTTTTCCATCTCTATCCATTTTTCACCATCTTTTGCCCAAGGTAATCCTTGTTGATATTTCCACATCAACTGCTCCCATTCTTGAACTTTAGGATTGTTAGCATCCATTTCTGCCTTTTGGTTCGGATCAAAAGTTTCATCGCATTCCATGATCATAAACATACGGTTTCCTGAAAGGTAAATTTGCATATCTACAATCCCTGCATCTTTGATACTTGCCGTAATCTCAGGCCAAGCATTTCCTGCTGCGTGGTATTCTTTATACTCTTCTATTAATGTTGGATCATCTTTAAGATCACAGGTAAGACAATATCTTTTTGTATTCATAATTATTAGTACAAAATATTAAGTAAAGAGTACAAAGTAAATCTAATCTTAAACTTGTAACTGACCACTCTTGACCCTCAAATCGATTAAAATTTATGCTATTCCTTTAAATGGGTATTTTTTGTATGATCTATACCCGTAGATAGCAATGACTACAAAGCAAATTAATGGTAAAATATAAGATACGTATACGTTGAAATTATCAATAATGTAAGCTTGCAAATAAGGAAGTAATGCTCCTCCACCTATAGCCATCACTAGACCTGCTGCTCCGAGTTTTGCATCGTCACCTACACCTTTTAATGCAATACCATAGATTGTAGGAAACATCAATGACATACATGCAGAAATAGCCACTAAAGAATATAAACCAACAGTTCCTCCAACAAAAATTACAGGAATACAGAATGCAATACCGGCTAAGGCTAAATACATCAATAATGAACCTGGAGTTAAATATTTCAATAAAAAAGTACACACAAATCTAGAAATTGCAAATATTATTAAAGCATAAATAGTATAAGAACCTGCTGCAGTGGTTGCATCTGCCTCTATCATACCTTGCTCCATAAATACACTTGTACCATATTGAATCGTATATGTCCAAACACAAATTTGAGCCCCTACATAAAAAGCTTGAGCAATTACACCTTCTTTATATCTTATGTTAGATAACAAACGATTTACAGTTCCTTTAATATCTAATCCTTTTCCTGTATCCGCTTCTTTACTCTTTGGCATTTTTTTGATTAAAATCAAAACAAACATTATTGCAATTACAAAACCGATTATTACATATGGCGCTTTGACCACTTGTAAATCTGCCATTTTAATAGCATCAAACTTTTCTACGGGAAGTGCTGCACGCTCGTCTGTACTTAATTTATTCATCTTAGCTAGAATAAATTCTTTGGCCACCCAAGCACCTGTAATAGATCCTATCGGGTTAAAAGCCTGCGCTAAATTCAAACGTTGTGTTGACGTAGCTTCTTCCCCCATAGAAAGAATATAAGGGTTTGCGCTGGTTTCTAAAAAGCTTAATCCACATGTCAGAATAAAAAACGCCAATAAAAATGGCCAAAATAAACCTGTAGATGCTGCAGGAATAAAAATTAGACCTCCAATTGCATATAATGCTAGACCCAATAAAATCCCCGACTTATATGTATATTTTTTTATAAATAATGCTGCTGGAATTGCCATAAAGCAATAACCTCCATAAAAGGCTACCTGTGTAAACGAGCTAACAGTTTGACTTTGATTAAAAATTCTACCAAAGGCAGCAACCAATGGATTAGTAATGTCATTTGCAAATCCCCATAAGGCAAAACAAAATGTAATTAAAATAAATGGCACGATCAATTTGGAAGGAACCACTGGAATTTTAGTGTTACTCATAATTTAGATGTTAAATTAAAACGAAAACGTTTTATGATTTATGGTAAAAAGAATCCCCATCGATAAGATATCAAAAGGGATTAATAAATTATTCTTCTGTTAATAAAGCTCGATCCAAATGTACATAACCACCATCTACCGTAATAAATTGCCCTGTAGTATGTGATGATAATTCAGAAATAGTAAACAAACACTGATTTGCTATTTCTTCGGGTGTGGTCATTCTATTTTCTAATGGAATCTTTTTAACAATGGACGCTAATTTTTTATCTGCATTTTCCAACGTATCAATCCAATTTTTATAAGCTGGTGTCCAGCTTTCTGCAATGACAATAGCATTTGATCGAATTCCAAATTTAATAAGATCTACAGCCCATTCTCTTGTTAGCCCCAAAACACCTCCTTTAGCAGCTGCATAACCCGAAGTACCTCCTTGTCCTGTTAACGCTACTTTAGATGCTATATTTAAAATATTTCCTTTTGAAATTTTCAACAATGGAAGTAAGTATTTTGTCATCGCAAAGAAGCTTACCATATTTAACTTGATAGAATTCATGAATTCTTCTATCGAACTATCTAAACCGGCCCCATCATTAACTCCAACATTATTAATCAATACATCTACTTTACCATAAGTATCTTTTATCACTTTAGCTGTAGCTTCAATCTGATCTACCTTAGAAAGATCTGTCTGAACAAAAATTGAATTAACCCCTTTTTGCCTCAAAGCTTCCGCATATTCAAACCCACGAGCATTGCGATCTACAATTACTGGAATTGCCCCTTCATCTGCTAAGGCTTGGACTATAGTTTCCCCTATGCTTCCCTTGATTCCTGCTGCTCCTGTTACTACTACTACTTTATCTTTTAATTTTAAATCCATTATATCTCGGCTATTGCCTCGATGCCACTAGCTATCAGCTACCAGCTATCGACTTTTGGTTATTTGGTTTTGCTAAATGCCTTAAATCATTAAGCACTACTACTTACTATATTTACAAATCTTATATTTCCTCTCTTCTCTAAAATCTATAGCTTATAAAACGCTATTGCGTTCTTACCATAAATCTTCTCTTTTTCCTCCTTTGAAAAATTTTTAATATGAGTATCTATGATTCCTTTAACTTCACCGTAACTCCATTCAATTAGACTTACAGGCCAATCAGAACCATACATTACGCGATCTATTCCAAACATTTCGATAACAGCATCAAGGTAGGGCGTAAAGTCGGATTGTTTCCAACTTAACCAATTAGCTTCTGTTACCATCCCTGAAAGTTTACAATGTACATTTTCACAAGCTGCTATTTCTTGCATCCCTTTCTTCCAAACATCAATTTTACCATCTCTTATATAAGGTTTAGCAATATGGTCTATCACAAATTTTTGATTTGGAAATCGCTTCACGGTATCCAACGCTGCAGCTAATTGTGTTGGGAAAATCAAAATATCATAAGTAAACCCATACTTCTCTAGTTTACTTATTCCATATTGAAAATCTGGACGTCTCATAAAATTCACATCAGGCTCATCTTGTACTACATGACGAAACCCTTTTATGATAGATTCTTGAGCATAATATGACAACCTATCTTCTATGTTGTCAGCCCTTAAATCTACCCAGCCCACAACTCCTTTAATAAAATTGTGTTCTCTTGCTTGCTCAATCAAAAAATCAGTCTCATCCTCATGCTGGTCTGCCTGAACAGCTACACACCCATCAATCCCCTTAGATTCAAGTTCTAATTGTAAATCTTGAGGCAGGAAATTTCTTTTGATCGCCGACATTTGATCATTGATCCAACTATGCTTTACTTCGCAATAATGCCAAAAGTGTTGATGTGAGTCTATTTTCATATTATGATCGATCTGCTATCAGCTTTATTAAATTCTACTATAATTTCTTCAAAATTTCTATTATCCCTTTTTGTTGAATACCATTTATTTGAATAGCAAGAAATGATATTAATCCATCTATTTTACTTAAATCATATCCGAAAATGGATTTATTCTCAAGTATATGTTGAAGTAACTCTTCTATGGATTGATCTTTTGAAGAGACCTTCTTCCATTCTTCTCTGAAAAAACTCAACACCTCTAAATCATCTTTCAGTTCAATCGTTTTATTATCAAACTCTCCCTTATAAAAACAAATTAAACAGGCCAAAGAAAATGCAATTCGCTTTGGAAAAGTCCCATTGATTTTTACATAATCTAAAAATGCAGGAAGTAATCTTGCTTGAAATTTAGAAGTACTATTTAATGAAATATCAATTAAATAATGCTTTAATGTTGGGTTCTTAAAACGGTCTAATACTGACTGAATAAATTCATCTATTTCAAGGGGTTGAAAATCTGATAATGTTGGTTTAATTTCGTTTGAAAGCACCTCTTTAATATGATGAAGCACATCTTTAGTATCCATGCTACCTTTCACCGTTCGAATACCTGCTAAATAACCTACAGGTACAAGTGAAGTATGAGCACCATTTAAAATGCGAACTTTTATCTCTCTATATGCAGCCAGATCTTTAACAAATTTCACATTTAAATCTGTCTGCGCAAAAGGCAGTTCTTTTTGAATTGCTTTAGTTTCTTTTATCACCCAGCTATGATAATATTCACCAGCGACTAACAATTCGTCTTGTATGTTCAATTTATCAATAATACTCTCAGCTCTATCTTTAGGGTAACCTGACACAATACGATCAACCAGCGTACAACAAAATTGATTATGCTCTACGACCCAATCGATAAAATCGTCTCCTAGTTGCCATAATTCAGCATATTCCATTACTACCTTACGTAGTGCAAAACCATTATTTTCAATTAATTCGCAAGGCAATAAGATCATCCCTTTATCAGCTGCCCCTTTAAAATATGTATACCTATGAAATAACCACTGTGTTAATTTAGCAGGAAATTCATGAGCTGGCTGATCTTTAAACTTATCACTCTCTGAAAATTGAATTCCAGCTTCAGTGGTATTCGAAACTACAAATCGCATTTCAGCTTGCTCTGCCGTTGAAAGAAAAGCTTCCCATTCATTGTAAGGATGAATTACTCTGCTAATATTTTCTACCAAGGCAACTTCTGAATACAAATCACCCGATTTAATTCCATCTAAAGCTACATGAAATAAACCCTCTTGCTTTCTTAACCCTGAATATTCTCCTCTTTCCGTTGGTTTTACAACGACAACACTACTGTTAAAATCTGTTTCTTGATTTAACACATGAAACATCCAATCACAAAAAGCTCGTAAAAAATTACCCCCTCCAAACTGCAAGATACGTTCAGGGTACTTATTGGGTTTGTTGATTGTTGTTCTGTTTAGTCTTTTCATTTAGCACACAGTATTCAGTACTTAGTACAAAGTTTTCTTTATAATATTAAAAAATATCAGCTCTAAAATCTGATTACTCAATACTTTGTACTGAATACTTATTATAATGAGATCCCTCGCTTCCAAGGAATAAAATCATTCTGTCCTTTTTGCTCAGCTTTAGCTTCTATTTCTCCACTAGCTACTTTTATGATGTATTCTAAAATAGCTTCTCCTTTAGAGGCAATGGTATCCTCTCCACTTATTATAGTACCTGCATCGATATCAATAATATCATGCATTTTATTAAATAAATGTGTGTTACTTGATAATTTCAATACAGGAGCAATTGGATTTCCTGTTGGTGTTCCTAAGCCCGTAGTAAATACAATCATATTGCATCCACTGCCTGCTAATCCAGTAGTGCTTTCTACATCATTTCCTGGAGTACACAACAAATTAAGTCCTTGCTTCTCTATCTTTTCTGTATAATCTAGGACTGCTGTAATAGGAGAAGTCCCTCCTTTTTTAGCTGCCCCAGCAGATTTCATTGCATCGGTAATCAAACCATCTTTAATATTTCCTGGTGAAGGATTATTTTCAAAACCCGAACCTACAGCAATAGCTCTTTCAGAATATGTTTTCATCAAGCTTGTGAACTTCTTCGCGTCATACTCCGATGTACAACGGTTTACTATTTCTTGCTCTACACCATTGAGTTCTGGAAATTCAGATAATACAGGAATCCCTCCTAATGCCGTCAACAAATCGGACGCATACCCTAAAGCTGGATTAGCTGAAATACCCGAAAAACCATCTGACCCTCCACATTCTAATCCTAAAACTAACTTATCCAGTGAAGCTTCCCCTCTTTCTATCTTGTTTGCTTCTGTTAAACCAACAAATGTTTTCTTGACTGCTTGTGCAATCAATTCACGTTCACTATTACTTTGTTGCTGCTCGAAAAAATGAACAGGCTTTGTACCGTTAGGGTCTTTTTTAGCTAAAGCTTCTTGCAACATTTCTATTTGAGCATTCTGACAACCTAAACTAAAAACGGTTGCCCCTGCTACATTTGGATTTGAAATATACCCTGCCAATAGATGGCATAAGGTTTCCGAATCTTGACGAATTCCACCACAGCCTCCATCGTGTTTTAAAAACTTAATACCATCTACATTAGAAAAAACACGTTGTTCACGAATCTCTTCTTTCGTTGCAATGATATCTTTAGCTAGCAACTCTTTTTCCGAAGCTCCTTCTTTGTATGCTTTTATTAAATCTTGCGTATTTACTGCAAAGTCATTTTTTGTTTGGTACCCCAATTGTTCTAATAAAGCCCCTTCTAATACATCGACATTTCGATTTTCACAAAATGTCAAAGGAATGACCAACCAATAATTACGAGTACCTACGCTTCCATCTTCTCGATGATAGCCTTTAAATGTCTTTTGCTTAAAACTAGAAATATCTGGAGGTGTCCAATTATATTGTATAGCATTAGCATTATAGCTAGTAGAAGCATGTTTCAAATTTTCTGTTGTAATGGCTTCTCCTTGCGCAATTGCTTTTGTTGTTTTACCAACCAACACCCCATACATAATAACTTCATCCCCTATTGATAAATCGCACAATGCAAACTTATGTTTTTGTGCAATCGATTGTTTTAAAGAAAATGAAAAATCAGCAACATCTATCCATGTTTTTTGAGGTAGCGTTTGTAATGCTACTACAATATTATCTTTTCTATCTATCTGAGTGTATAATTTCATATCTCCTAGCGGGAAGCTAAAATAACAATTAAGTATTTGTATTAAAAAAATATTTCGATTATCGTAATTTAAAAAAACAATAATCGAAATATTCTTAAAAAACCAAACCTATCAGTGAAGTTTTATCAGTAAAAAAAGCAATCAAATACGCTACTTATCCTCTAATCTTTTTGATCGTCGCAATTGCATCAGCTACTTTTTTCTCTAAGCCAGCGTAATCTTCATCAGCAAGAATTTGCTTACTAATTAACTGCGATCCCATACCTACACAAGTCACTCCAGCATCAAACCACTCTCTTAGATTACTCTCTTCAGTAGTCACACCACCCGTAGGCATAATTGATGTCCATGGTTGAGGCCCCTTAATTCCTTTTACAAATTTAGGTCCATATAGATTTCCTGGGAATAATTTTACGATTTCACATCCTAACTCTTCAGCACGAGTAATCTCTGTTAGTGTTCCGCACCCTGGATTCCATGCTACTTTTTTACGATTACAAACGATAGCGATATCTTCACGTAAAACCGGTGTTACAATAAAGTTAGCACCTAATGACATGTATAACGAAGCAGCCGCAGCATCAGTTACCGACCCTACTCCCATAATCATACCAGGCAATTCGGCAATAGCATATTTAGTAAGAGCTGCAAAAACTTCATGAGCGAAATCTCCACGAGCTGTAAACTCTAATAAACGAGCTCCACCATCGTAACATGCTTTTAACACTTTTTTTCCTAATTCAATATCAGGATGATAAAACAAAGGAACCATTCCTGTTTCTTTCATTACCTCTGCTACTTCTATTCTTGAAAATTGCGCCATATTTTTAGTTGTCTGTTGTTAGTTGTCTGTTATCAGAAAACCGAACAAAATTATATATTCTTTTATTGTGAATACTAAAATCAATATCCACTAAACTGACTATAGTTTACCTATCTACTTTTGCCGATCCATCACTCTCTATAAAGCTCAAGATTTCTTCTTTTGACGCTCTATTAACATCTCCAAAAATAGTATGCTTAATTACACAAGCTCCTGTAGCAAATGCTACGGCTTTCTTTAAATCGTCTGCGTACTCTGTCAAACCGTAAATTAATCCACCCATAAATGCGTCACCCGTACCTACGCGATCTACTACAGGTGTAATTTCGTTTAAACGCGCACGGTATAAAGTCCCTTTATTATAAAGAAGCCCTCCAATACGTTGATGTGAAGCATTTACCGAATTCCTAAACGTCATCGACAATGTCTCTAGATTTGGCAATAAATCGAACACTTTTTTAAACACTTCTTTTGCTTCTACATCAGTAGTATAATCAGGATCTAACTTTTTATGACCTAACATAAATAAAGCAGTATCTACATCTCCTAAAATCACATTACTATATTTTAAAAGCTCAGGCATTACATCTTTAGGTTCTTTTCCATATTTCCATAACTTCTTACGATAGTTAAGGTCTGTAGAAATTGTTAATCCTTTAGCTGCAGCAGCTTTAATACCTTCTAAACATACATCAGCAGCGTTTTGAGAAAGTGCTGGAGTTATACCACTCCAATGAAACCATGTCGCTCCTTCTAACACAACATCCCAATCGAGATCTCCTGGTTGAATTTGAGACATTGAAGAATCGTCACGATCGTAAACTACAGTACTATTTCTACCCGAAGCACCATTTTCTAGAAAATATAAACCCAAACGTTTACCTTGACGAAGAATATGTTTATATCCTACACCAAAACTTCTAATAGTATTCATTGCACAATGTGCAATAGCATTATCAGGAAGTGCCGTAACAAACTCTACGTCTAATCCATAATTTGCTAATGAAGCTGCTACATTGAATTCTCCTCCTCCATAAATTACTTCAAATGAAGTAGCTTGACTAAAACGAAGATTGTTTGGCGGCGAAAATCTCCCTAAGATTTCACCAAAAGTGATAATTTTTTGCATTTTCTCTTTATTCTCGAAACTAATTAGCAAATAGGCTTCTTTTCAAACCTTTTACTTCATTTCTCTTTTAACACATCTTTAGTAGATATGATTTAAACGCGGCAAATTTCTGAAAAAAATATGGAATATTGGCTATGAGCTTTAAGCTTTTGAACGATCTATTAATTTCTAAAACTCTACTGTTGCTTTGATAACTCCTGTTTCTGGCTTTGTCCAAGCGTCAAAATGATCAATCATTTCTGTAAAAGGAACATTATGCGTAACGAAAGAAGCTGTAGGAAATTGATCTAAAACAGCTATTACATGTTCAAAATCTTCTTTTGTTGCATTACGACTACACATAATAGTTGTTTCTTTTGCATGTATTTTAGGGTGAGTAAAAACCAATTCTCCTTTTGATAGACCTACCAACACATATCTTCCGCCATGTGCCATATAGTCTGGACCAGACTCTAAAGCTCCTTTAAAACCAGTAGCATCAAATACGGCTGTCGCCATATCACCATTCGTTATCTCAGCTATCTTTTCTACAGGGTTGTCATTAACATTAAAAACATAATCTGCCCCGATATCTTCTTTTGCATACTTCAATCTCCCATCATGAACATCTAGTGCAATCACTTTAGCACCCGCAATCTGTGCTAGTTTAATCATCCCGATACCAATAGGACCACAACCTACAACAACAACTATTTCTCCCTTCTGAACTTGCGCACGTCTAATAGCATGCGCTCCAATAGCCAAGGGTTCTACAATGGCCATTTGATCATGTGTTAGGTTATTAGCTGGCAATAATAAATCTTTACGAACTGTAATATATTCTTGCATTCCTCCGTCGGAGTGCACTCCTAACACACTGATATTCGTACAACAATTTGTTTTTCCATTTCGACAAGCCACACAAGTACCACAACTTATGTAAGGCATAATGACAACCTTATCTCCTGCCTTGATCTCTCGTTCGTTCTCTTCAATTTCTACAACTTCAGAAGCTAACTCGTGTCCTAAAATTCGAGGGTAAGTAAAAAATGCTTGATTCCCTGTATAAGCATGTAAATCTGTTCCACAAATACCTACCTTTTTCACTTTCAACAAGGCTTCATTTTCTTTTCTTACGGGCATTTCTTTTTCTTTTAACAGAAATTTACCCGGCTCTTCACAAACGATGTACTTCATATTTATAACTTCGAACAGCGAGCTATTCGCTAACTGTTTTATTAATTACCTAAATGACAATTACCTACAAATCAAAAAACTTGCAGGTAATTGGCATTACTTTTTATTAACTTAAGTTTATTTTTCTGAAATCTATTTAGAGATCTCTAACACATGAGCAAAATCACCTTTTTGCTTACCTAAACCAGATACCTCTAATCCTTTTTCGGTTTGCTTGAAAACTACTTTTTGATCGCTTCCTAATAATTTCACCTCAGAGATATTAATATCTTTTACATACTCACTAGTTGTCGCCAAAGATTTGATCGTCACTTTCCCTGCTTTAGGCCAAGCCATCATGATAGCATATAACTTATCTCCTTTTTGAGTAAAACGAATATCTTGCCCCGTAAAATTTTTGTTTTTACCCTCAGAATGATGTCCCTTTCCTACTTCTGTAGGACCTTCGCCAAATGTCTTCCAATACTTGGTATTATAAATAGCTGTACCGTTTACATCTAACCAACTTCCTATTTGCAATAAAATATCTTTTTGATCGTCAGGAATTGTTCCATCTGCCTTCGGCCCAACATTCAATAATAAATTTCCGTTTTTAGATACAATATCTACTAAATCATCTACTAACTGATTAGCCGTTTTAGATTCCCAATTTGACACATGACACCATGAATTTTTTCCGATAGACGTATCTGTTTGCCAAGGTAACTTTCGTATTCCTGGTAATTTCCCTCTTTCTAAATCATAGATCACTGTTCCTTCTGGAAAAGCATCATGATCGAAATTTTTGTCTTGTAAAACGACTTCTTTACCCCATTCGATTCCTTTATTATAGTAATATGCCGCAATCTTTGGACGATATGCAGCCCATTCAGGCGTGTCTAATTTATAATCGAACCACAAAATATCTGGTTGGTAATTATCAATTAAATCTAATGTTCTTTTCCACCAACGCTCTTTAAATGCTTCTGAAGGTGGCTGTGTATGATCTGTTCCTTTAGCAGAATACAAATCAGCATATTCAGGATCAGTTGTATCGAAATAATCTTTCTTATTATAAAAAGACCAGTTGAAAGCAAAATGAGAAGAAGCTCCCATAATCAAACCTTTTGCACGCCCTTCTTTCATTAATTCACCCAAAACATCTCTTTTAGGCCCCATATTGGTAGCATTCCATCGAGTAGTTTTAGAAGCATACATAGCAAATCCATCATGATGATCAGCTACAGGCACTACGTATTTTGCACCTGATTTTTTAAACAGATCGATCCATTCGGCAGCATTAAATTTTTCTGCTTTAAACATTGGAATGAAATCTTTATACCCAAAAGTCTTTTGATCTCCCCACTCTTTTTTATGATGAGTATATTCTTTAGTTGGTCCATTTCCCCAATCTCCCTCTTTCGGATGCGCTCCATCCATGTACATATTTCGAGGATACCATTCTGATCCAAAAGCGGGTACAGCATAAGCTCCCCAATGAATAAAAATTCCAAATTTTTGTTCATTAAACCAAGCTGGATCCTTGTAATGCTTTTTTATAGACTCCCAATTGGCTTCATATAATGGCTTTTGAATTGTCGTGGTTACCTCCGTTAATGGTTTCCTAGCTTCTTCTTTAGGTTTACAAGCCGTTGATACTACTAAAAGACAACCCAGTGCCTGTACTAAGACTTTATTCTTCATTGTTATTTACTTATTGCAAACCGCATTACGCAGATCGCTTTTCATTTCTATTCATTTTACTAATTACAGCTCAACAATCCATTCTAAAGGGAATAAACTTTCAATAATTAACTAAAACAAGTCCGTTAATTCCTTCTCAAAATTTATAAATTCCAATATTCGTCAATTACTTTTTGAATATGAGGATAGTCTTCATCTCCTTCATCTAATTCAGCCCTAACCTTTTTCAGCTCTTGCTTCATTTCTTCTATAATAGCTGTATATTTTGGGTCGCCATATGCATTTTTCATCTCTTTTGGATCATTCTTCATATCATAGAATTCCCAAGCTACAGGTGTTTTTCTTTTAAAATCATTCCCCCAACTATACGGCAATTTTACATTTGGATCATCAACATCCATATAATAACGACCATAGAAGAAGATTAGTTTATAATCTTTGGAACGAATTCCGAAATGAGCAGGATTAGCATGCCTATGTGCCATGTGCATCCAGTAACGATAATATGTGTTTTTTCGCCAATCTTTAGGCTCTTCACCTTTCGTCAAAATTTCCTTAAAGCTTTTCCCTTGCATCTGACTCGGTGGTACTCCACCAGCTAAATCGATCATAGTAGGAGCAAAATCTGTGTTATTTACCAACGCCCCGCTTCTCTTACCTTCTTTAATGTAATTAGGACCCCAAACAAATAAAGGCATACGCATAGATTCTTCATACATCCAACGCTTATCTATGTAATCATGCTCACCCAACATGAAACCTTGATCTCCTGTATACATTATAATAGTATTCTCTAATAGCCCTTCTTCTTTCAAATAATCTATAATGCGTTTAAAGTTATCATCAACTCCTTTTACACATCGCAGATAACTTTTTAAATATAACTGATATGTATCACTAGTATGCTTTTTTGCTTCATCAGTCCATTCAAATGGCCTATGATCTGAAACTGGTATATCTTGAGCTACACCATATTTTTTATAATTTTCATCATGAACTAAATTCAAAGCCTGATGACGCACCAAGTTCCTTTTAGATACTGATGAACCAATAATTCTTGTTAATGAATCATTTCTTCCTCTCGTTGCTTCCGAACCATTGCTTTTATTATCATACATACTAGCAGGTTCAGGAATCCAAGTATCTGCTAAATATTCCTCATATCTCGGTGCATATTCAAAATCATCATGAGGTGCTTTAAATTGAGGCATCAAAAAGAAAGGCTTATTTTTATCTCTCTTATTTTTTAGCCAATCTATCGTCAAATCAGCCACATTATCTGTAGAATGCCCTTTTGTTTTGATGACATTTTCCGGCCAAGGTTTTGGTCCTTGAACTCGAAATTCAGGATCAAAATACTTTCCCTGAACAGGAAATACACAATAATAATCGAATGCAGCTGGCTCATCATGCAAATGCCACTTTCCTACGATTGCTGTTTGATA
Organism: uncultured Aquimarina sp.; assembly: GCA_947493035.1. Classification (GTDB taxonomy): domain Bacteria; phylum Bacteroidota; class Bacteroidia; order Flavobacteriales; family Flavobacteriaceae; genus Aquimarina. The sequence goes on along the minus strand of CANLOW010000001.1, from coordinate 871,313 downwards.
CCCTAGAGTATTGAAAGCCTTAGGTAAATGTTGTTTTTCTTCAGGCAATGTACCTTGTAAATCTAACACTCCATTCGCTTGACTGTACTGTCCAGAAATAATAGAAGCTCTAGAAGGCGTACAAATAGCATTAGTAACATAACAGCGATCGAAAATCATTCCTTCTTTGGCTATTTTATCCAAATTGGGAGAAGGATTCAAACCTTGTAACCTACTTTCATAAATACCCAAACCTTGAGTAGTATGATCATCAGCCATCATAAAAATAATATTAGGCGGCTGTTTATTCTCTTTTTTAACTTGATTGCAACAGATTGTATTCATTGCAACAAAAAAAACAACCAAATACTTCACATATATATCCATAACTATGATAAGTAATCTTTAAGGGTATTTTGTTTTTTGTTTAATGTCTTCATATACTCACTAGGTACTACTCCATATTGTTTTTTGAAACACTTAGAAAAATATGATGCTGTATTAAATCCCGTCATGTACATAATTTCCTTTACCGACATATTACTTTTTTTCAACAACTGAACTGCTCTCTTGAGGCGAACACTTCTAATAAATTCACTTGAAGACAAACCCGTAACCTCTTTAATTTTCAAATATAAGTTACTTCTACTCATTCCCATTTCAGAGACCAACATTTCTACACTAAACTCTGTATTCATCATGTTTTCTTCAACAATTTGCATTGCTTGTTGTAGAAAACGCTCTTCTACCGAAGTAACTTCAATTTCTTTAGGCTCAATAGATACCTTTTCGTGATAATGATCTTTTAATTGTTGTTGCTTATTCAAAACATTGCTGATTTTCAGTAACAAAACCTCCAGATCAAAAGGTTTTCTAATAAAATCAACAACACCCAATTTTAAAGCCTGTTTCTCTGTTTCTTTACTAGACTTCGCTGTCAGCATAATAATAGGTATGTTACTTATGGCCTCTTCAGCAATAATTTTAGAGACCATTTCGAAACCATCCATCACTGGCATCATGATATCGCTAATAATAACATTAGGTCTATGAATTCGCACAAGATCTAAACCTTCTTGACCGTTACTAGCTTCTAAAAATTCATACTTTTCATCCACACCATTTTTGATAAAATCCCTAATATCAGAGTTATCCTCTACTATTAAAATTTTAATCAAATCTACTGTCTGACTTGACAGCTTTCCTTTATTTGTATTTTGCAGATCTTCTTTTAACTCATGTGCTAATCCTTTTATGTCAGGAGCTATTTGTACAGTCCCCTCCATATTTAGCTCATTTTCTAATTCTGAAAATATAGGTAGGCTAACATCATTTCGGTGTTTGGGCAAAAGAACAAAAAAAGTAGTCCCTTTACCTTCATAACTTTCGACACTTATAAAACCATCGTGCAATTCAATTAACTTTTTTGCAAAAGACAATCCTATACCTGCCCCTTGTATATTCTCATCTCTTTCAGTGTAATACCTCTCGAAAATATGATCTAATTTGTCTTTAGGGATTCCTTTCCCTGTATCTTTAATTTGAATAACTACATAATCAGATAAATTCAATTTTTTCTCTAGTAGAACTGGGTTTTTAAATGAATCTCCATCTTCTATCTTGACTGTAACTGTATTTCCTGTTGATGTAAATTTGAAAGCATTAAATAATAGATTGTTCAATATTTTTTCTAGTACATCTGGATCAAAAGGAACAACTAGCTGCCCTTCATCTCCAATTATATTAAAATCTATCTGTTTTTTTGATGCTAGAAAGATGTATGGCTCTGAAGTTTCTTTCACAAAAAGAATTACATCCAAATTACTAATTCGAAGCTCCATCTTTTCACGATCCAAACGTCGAAAATCTAACAACTGGTTGACCAATCGCAATAGATAATTTGTGTTTTTTTTCATGAGGTCGTATTGCTTCTTGCGTTGGGAAGCATCCCACAGATCATTATTCTTATCCAGAATATCTAGGGGCCCTTTCAACAATGTTAAGGGAGTTCGAAATTCATGTGAAATATTGGTAAAAAATTCCAACTTCATTTGTTGTAAGTCTTCAGATTGTTTTTGTTCTAATTTACTTACTTCATATTTATGTTTCTCTTCAGCTCGAACAATAGTAAATCTCCTAAAGGCTATTAACAACCCACTAAAAATTAACAAATAAGCAACAAAAGCTAAAGGAGTTTGCCACCAAGGGTATTCAATATTAATATGTAACACTTTCTCTTCACATTCCTTATCTCTTGCACCATTCTTAGCTTTCAATTTAAAAACATAATCTCCCGGAGAAAGGTTTGTATAAGTAGCGAAACGTTTTTGCGCATCTACTTCTTGCCAATCTTCTTCGAAACCGACTAACTTATATTTAAATTTATTTTTCTCAGATGCTAAAAAATTGGTAGTTGAAAATTCAATAGAAAAACTATTTTCTTTTGGTTTTAAAAAAAGATCTTTTTTGTAATTAATCCCTTCTTCTAACAAAACTCTTTTATTCTTTATTTCTCCTACTTCAACTTTAGTGTTCAATAAATAAAATGACGACAATAGTGGCTCTTGAAAAACATTTATTTCCTTAACTTCTAATGGATTAAAAACATTAAAACCATTAGTACCTCCAAAAACCAATAATCCTTCTTTTGTTTTAAAACTGGAAAGCTCTAAAAATTCCTCTCCTTGTAAACCATCACTAATTCCAAAGTTTGAAACATCTCCATTAATAGGGTTTAATTTGGAAATCCCTTTGTTAGAACTAATCCACAGGAAACCTTCATTATCTTCTTCTATAGCTTTTATGATATTGTTAGATAGCCCATTTTTCGTATTGTAGTGTTTGAAATAAGGCCTATCTATATCTCCAGAAAACAGATTAAGCCCTCCCCCTAATGTACCAATCCAAAGGTTACCCTTTTGAGATTCAAAAATATCTAAAACATAATCTGCTGAAATTGAATTATTTGTATTTTTTTCATGTTTAAAAATCTTAAAATAAGGCTCGTCACTATCTAACTGATCTAACTCCAACAAATCAAGCCCTTTAGCTGTACCAACCCAAAGATTACCTTTTTTATCTTTCAAAAGACTTCTGATAATTGAATTACTAAGATTTGTGTTTTCTTCATCAAAATGTTGGACTTCAACATTTTCTTCAACTATCTTCAACCTATAAAGCCCTTCCGAAAAAGTACCTACCCACAAAACATTCTCTTTTGTTTTCTCTAAAGCAAAAACACTTCCCTTAGTCAACGAAATAAGTTCTATATCTTCTTTAGAATATTGCTTCTTCTCATTAAGCTGAATTCTCAACAACGTTTTATCTGACTGTCTGCCAATGTATAAATATCTTTTTCGACCAATAACCATTTCTTCCATGGCAAATACATTTCTAGTCTCTAAAATCTCATTAAACAACGGGTGTAATACATCATTCCCATTAGAATAATTAAGATTACCATCCTCTGTCCCCACCCAAAGAGTACCATAGCTATCCTTAAAAACAGTTCTAACATTATTATAGCTTAGACTAGAAGAAGACAAACTTTTCTTAATCGTCGTAAATGGATTTTTCTTAGGATAAAACTTATTAATTCCTCCCCCCTTAGTACCCGCCCAAAATACACCTGATCTATCTTTATAAACACATCTTATCGAGGTACGATTAGGCCCTAAGGGGTTTTCCACACTATAACTCAGAGTTTCTTTATAATTAAACGAATGCCCTTCTAAGTGCTGTAGTTTGTGTAGTCCTGAAGTACTTGCTACCCAAAGAGACATTTCATCATCAGAAGTCAAATCAAATACAGTACAATTATATACTCTTTTAAAAAGAGACTCATTTTTCCTTTTTAGAAATACTCCATTCCCCGTACCTAAAAACAAGTTCCCATGTTTGTTTTCATGAAAAACTTTCACCTTTGGAACAAAATTTATATTTAAATCTTCTGTAGCATCTATAAAAGTCAAATTAGATGCTCCATTAAAAAAAGCTTTAAATAATCCTTTTTCAGTACCTACCCAAATTTGATGATCACTGGATTGAAATACATTATTTACGATAACTGGGTTATTTTTATTCTTTAAAGAAAAAGTATAGTGAGAAAACCCTTTATCCAAATTATCTAAATCTAAAAAACTGACTCCGTTTTTAGAACAAACCCATAAACGATTTTCTAGATCAATAGAAATATTAGAACTTTTATCACTAGGTGCAGAAATCTCGTTTCCTTTTTCGTATTTGAAACTTAAAAACTCTTCTGTTTTAGGGTTAAATCTTGTAATTCCATAATTAGAATTGATCATCCATAAGTTCCCTTCTTTATCCTTTTGCAAGGATCTCACCAAATTATTAGGGATACTTTTAGGGTTACTTTCTTCAAACCTAAATATTTTAAATGAGTAACCGTCATACCTATTTAGCCCGTCGTGAGTACCAAACCACATGAAACCTTCATCATCCTGAATAATAGTATTTATATCGTTCTGAGAAAGGCCTTTCTCAGAAGTAATATGCTCAAACTGAATATTTGATTGAGCATTTATCAAGAATATGCTACTGAAAAAAAAATAAAAAAATAAAGTAAGAGAATTCATTTCAAGCATCGATCGTCATTAACATATTACAAGATAGGACTTCAATACATAAAAATCTACATTTTTGAACCTATGTGGTAGAAAAACAACACATATGTTATAATTTTCGCTATAGTTATCGTTTATAAACCTTGCTCGATGTACTCTTTACACTTAGCAAACAATCTTAATAAGATACCAATAAATTTTATGATTAAAAATCATATTTATTAAAATAGACTTAATCATTCAATAAACTTCCTTGATGAATTTATGGGATACAAAATTCTAAATTTAACACAAACTTTGAGAGGTTATTCCCTTTAGAAAAACCAAAACAAATAGTGAAAGTTATCATTTTAAATCGCGACTGCTTATCTTGACAATTACTAACTTAACAGAAACATACTTTTCCAAGCGTTATAAACATAAATTACTTTTAAACTATGAAAAACTTTATATTAATCTTAGCAACTCCATTACTACTTATTAGTTGCTCCGAAACTAATATTGACTCCCAAGCAGTACAAGATAATTTATCAGAAGTTAAGCAAACAGTCACTTTCGAATCGGATATTATGGCGATTAATCAAAAACATTGCTTTTCATGTCACAGTGGTAACACTCCTGATGGCGGCTTATTCCTTACAAATTTCGATCAAGTGCTAAACTCTTATCAAAATGGTAATTCTATTATAAGAATTCAAGATGGGACTATGCCTCCTGCTCAAAAGCCTAGGCTCACCCCACAAGAAATTCAATTAGTACTGAAATGGCAAGAAGATGGATTTTTAGAAGCTGAATAATTATGAAGATTCTCATTTATCTATTGCTATTCTTTAGTATTTCTGCTGTTGGACAACGCTTTTCTTCTAATACTGGTATTACAAATTTTGAAGCTTCTGTGCCTACTCTAGTTCCTGTAAAGGCAACCAACAATGCTTCTAAAGTTATTTTTGATTCGATTACACAGGAAATTGCCATCTTAGTCTACATTATAGATTTTGAATTTAAAATACCCTTAATGCAAGAGCATTTTAATGAAAATTATATGGACACAGAACGTTACCCAAAGGCTTTCTTTCAAGGAACGATAATTGACAACAACAGCATAGAAGGAATGATAACTATAAAAGGGGTTTCTAAAAAAATAGATATACCTATAAATTTTCGCAAAGACGAAACTATTGATCTATTAGGAACTTTTAAAATACGTTCAGAGGATTTCAACATAAAAGTCCCTAAGCTAATCAGCAAAAAAATGGCTGAAGAAATAACCATTTCTTTCAATTATTCTTTAAAACAAAAAAACTAGCTTCATGAAACTATTAAGCACACTGTTTTTTCTAGCGTTCACTTCATTAATTTGGTCTCAAAGCGAATTATTAGACGAGCTAGAGACTAATACTGAAGAAAGTACTTTTTCGGCTCCTGCCTTTAAGGCTTTTAAAGTAGGAAATCTTCAGTCTACAAAATTAGCTAAGAAGAAGGAACTATACTTATACCTTTCACATAGATTTGGTTCGCTAGATGATGGTTTTGATACTTTCTTTGGTTTGGATAACGCCAACACCAAAATTCAATTGATTTACGGGATTACTGATAACTTACAAATTGGAGCTAGTAGAGAGTCTTTACGAAAAACCTATGCCTTATCTGCTAAATATGGTATCATTAAGCAGTCCAAATCCTTTCCGTTCAATTTAGCAGCTTATACTACAATCAATGGAAATAGTGAAGTAAGTGGTGTACAGTTTCCTGGATTAGAATTCGAGGATCGATTGAGTTATGCCACTCAATTATTAGTTTCCCGAAGAATTAATGAACGATTGTCTTTACTAATCGCTCCTTCATTTGTCCGTCAAAATGCAGTATTAGAAATTGCACAAGACAACAATCAATTTGCCGTGGGAATTGGAGGACGTTTCAAATTAAGCAAACGATTCTCACTAAACGTTGATTATGTACCTCATTTTAATCGAGCTAGTAATTCGGCTTTTGTAAACCCTTTAAGTATTGGTGTTGATATTGAAACTGGTGGTCACGTCTTCCAATTGTTATTTACTAATGCACAATCTACAAACGAACCTAGCTTTATCAGTAATGCTGAAGGAGATTGGTCTGAAGGGAAGATTTTCTTTGGGTTTAACGTTGTTCGCGTTTTCTAAAATTTAAATTAAGTCTTTGTTAAGGAGCCTCGATAATTTGGGAGATGTTATTAATTTTGTTCTCCCCCTAAAAGATGAAGGCTTATGATGAAAAAATACTCTACAGACATTTTTGCTCCTTTTGAAGTACACGTAGGCTTTGACACTTATTTGAAGAACTACGAACAAATGCTTCATAGCACTTCAAAATTTCAAGTTTCTAAAGCTGAAGAAATTCTATCAGTTATTGAAGCACATCCCGAATTGAAGAAAGGCTTTTCTGACCTAAGTCTTTTGGATACATATAAAGATGAAATAAAATTTATTCTTCAAGATGCTTTTAGTGACGTCTTAACCAAAAATGAAATCAAAACAGCCTCGGTGCCTTTCTATGATTTTATTTTCAATACCTCTACTCGGTTTGAGAATATTATTAAAAATGCCGGAGATAATTTTGAACCTTATATTGCTTATTCATCAGATGAAGAACGATATATCATTGCCTGTAGCATCGTATTAACTTTTTTTTATGGGTATGAAGTAAACTTTAAACGCCCATTTATATATCAAATTCCCGATCAAAATGGGATTAAACGCTATTATAAAGCTTTATTCAACGCTGATTTTGTAGAAATTCTAAAAAAAGAAGATACTCCAGAAATTACCTCAGCTGATGTAGATTTACTTCTAGATAATTTTGACGATATAGAATTATGGAAAGAAAAATTCCCTCCTAATTCATATATTTTTAAAGGTTTCATTATCTCTAATATATTTGATGTTACAGATAGTCAATCTATTTCGAATTTAAAATCGACCTTGATTTCTAAAGAAAAACCATCCGGTACAGCGATGGTCGAAAACTTTCATCAAGTCTTTAGATCTTTATTAAATATTGCGGATGTCGAGGTAGGTTTTACTATTTATAACAAAGACAGTAATAAGCTTGAAACGATTCATGGACAACAAATCAAAAGCTTCTTACTAGATCGAAAGGATTATGACGATTGCTTGAATTGTCTTTGTGGATGGTCTTTTGATCGTATTTTTAACGAAAATAAATATGTCTCTTTTGCTAATGTAGATCAAGCTTATGACAATGCCAAAGGCAAATCGGCTTTATTGAACAGCTTAAAAGATCAAGGTATAAAAAGCTGTATTCTGGCTCCTATTGCCAATTCGGATACTTTCTTAGGCGTTTTAGAATTAGTTTCAAAAACACCTAAAGTGCTTAATAGCATCAATGCAAACAAACTAAATGATGTAATGCCATTTATAGTTTCGGCAGTTGAACGCGCACAGGAAGAAGAAGAAAATATAATAGAAGCTATCATTCAACATGAATGTACTTCGATTCACCCTAGTGTATTTTGGAAATTTAAAAATGAAGCCAAACGTTTTTTACGCCGTCAAGCGCTGAATGAAAGTCCTGTTTTCAGGAAAATTGCTTTTAAAAACGTATACCCTTTATATGGGCAAATTGACATTAAAGGCTCTTCCGAAGCTAGAAATTGGGCGACAAAACAAGATTTAACATTACAAATTGAAACGGCAAAATCTGTATTGATAAAAATACAAGCATTGAATCCATTGCCTATTTATGAGCAGCATTTATTTCAGTTAGATAACTGTTTAAAGGAACTCAAAGAAAGCTTTCAGGTAGATAGTGAACAAGTGATTACGGCTTCCTTAAAAAAGAATATTCACCCTCTATTTGAACACTTAAAAGGCAATCCTCAACTAGCAGAAATCGTTAGCACCTATTTCGATAAGATTGATCCAAAACTCGAAATCTTATATGAGAATAGAAAGGCTTATGACAAAACCATTTCGCAAGTCAACAAAAAAATGGCTGGGCTTTTAGACAAAAAACAAATTGAAGCCCAAGCGATGTATCCTCACTTTTTTGAACGTTTTAAAACAGATGGTGTAGAGCACAATATGTATATCGGTGCTTCTATCGCTGAAAACCGTCCTTTTGATCCTCTATACTTGAGTAACCTAAAGCTTTGGCAACTACAAGTAATGTGTGAAATGGAAAACACGTACTATCAAATGCAACCAAGTTTCGACATTGGCCTAGACGTCGCATCAATGGTTTTGGTATTCAATTCTCCTTTAACCATTAGTTTTAGAATGGATGAAAAGCAGTTTGACGTAGATGGCACTTATAATGCTCGCTATGAAATCGTCAAGAAGCGTGTAGATAAAGCACATATAAAAGGTACTCAAGAGCGAGTTACTCAAAAAGGGAAGCTTACCATCGTGTATTCACAAAAGCAAGATGAAAAAGAATACCTAAATTATGTCTCTTTCTTACAGGCTAAAAATTATCTAGATCAGGATATTGAAATTGTAGAATTAGAAGATTTACAAGCAGTCACTGGACTAAAAGCAATTCGTGTACCGATCCTTTATCAAAAACATTCGGATACAGCAAAGTTGTATACTTATGATGATTTGATGCAGGTGTTAGGGCAGTGATTATTACACCGTCTGAAAAGCAACCGTAAAAGCAATTAAACTCACTACAATTCCGATAATAAAGATGGCATACGTCCAACGAAGAATACTATATTTTCGATGTAATACTTTACCTAAAAAATATAGGTCTTTGATCATCGAATTGTATAAGTAATCTTTGTCTTGCATCATTTCATTCATCCCCCATTCGAAATCTTCCAAGGGCATCTTATGAAAATTACCAAAGAACAATAAGTTGATTTTCTTTTTGGCAACATCCTCCCTCGTAAACTCTCCACTCGTAACATTGGGGCGTGTGGCAATTACAGAAAGAATCATAGATGCTATGGTAAATAACACAAAAATTAATGTTGGGTAAATTAGATATCCATTAGAAGGATTATCTAATTTGGGGATTAAATTGGCTAAGACTAAAGAAACGATAATTGCATTGACTGATAACATAATATTCGCCTTGGTATCAGCGATATCACTCAACGTAATATGATTACGTAAGGTAACACGAAACATCGTTTCTACCCCTCGCTCTGGCAACCCCACTTTTTTCTTCGAAGCCTGACTTTTTTGCGCTTCTTTGCGAAGCTCTTGAGCACTTTTAACAAGCTTACCTAAATTTTTCAATTTTCGTTTCGACCATTCTTTTTTTGCGTATGCTGTATGAAATTGATGGAAATTATTATAAAACTGAATGTTTTCTTCTACCCATTCTAAATCTGTGTATTGCTTATTTAACGTCAACTCCCACTCGGCACGTAGCAAATCACTGATAAGCTCATAGTCCTTACTACCAAAATGAGCACAGTCTGCATCTCGGATAATTTTCTCTAACGGAGTAACAGGTCGAGCTTCCATTCGAGTTGCTAAAATCAATTTAGAAACTGTATGGATATCATCCTTTGAAACCTCTTTACTCTTAAAAAAACTTTCTGCGATCAGTACACTTTCTTCTTCATGATTTTCAACATTCTTCGTATATCCTGTATCATGAAACCAAGAGGCTAATAATAAAAGTTCTTTTTCTTTTTCTTCGACCTCCGAAGCATCAGCAATCTCTTTTGCTGCAGCAACCACATTACGAGTATGTTCTAAACTGTGATATAGAAATTGTGTACCCAATTCTTTTTCGAATAGTTGCACTACAAATTGTTCTGCCTCGATTAAAAGATGATTCATACGAAAAAGCATTATTTTTACTAAAATAGTTAATTAAATATTCCTTATGAGGTTTCTCCTAAAACTGTTTTCAGTAGTAACCATCCTTTTTTTAGGCAGTTGTGCAACCTATAAACCTCAACATAAACAGGAGAAATTTGTTACCGATTTCCCTAATGATAAAAAGATTGCCCATAGCTTTTACCTTATTGGAGATGCGGGCAATACTCCTTTAGATTCTGTCCCCTTAACATTGAAAAACTTTCAAAAAGCACTTTCAAATGCAGACCCAAATAGTACTGCGATTTTTCTAGGAGACAATATTTACCCTAAAGGATTTCCTAAAAAAAGTCATGAAAATCATAAAACAGCAACATACCGCTTAGACGCACAAATTAATGCCACAGAAAACTTTAGTGGATCGAGTATTTTTATCCCAGGAAATCACGATTGGTATCACGGACTAAAAGGGTTACATCGTCAAGAAAAGTACATTAAAGACAAATTAGGAAAGCATCATTTTTTACCTAAAAATGGTTGTCCTATAGATCGTGTAAAAATTAATGATCAACTAGTATTAATTACTATTGATTCTCAATGGTTTATTACCGATTGGGACAAACATCCAACAATCAATGATGATTGTGACATTACGAATAGAGAGCAGTTTTTCGATGAGTTTAAAAGCTTATTAAAAAAATCTCAAGGAAAAAAAGTAATTGTTGCCCTACACCATCCTCTTTTTACCGTCGGACCGCATGGTGGACAGTATTCTTTTGTGGACTACTTAAAACCACTACCAATCATTGGATCTATCAAAAACCTAATTAGAAAAACTAGTGGGATCTCTCATGCAGACCTTAGTCATAAGCGTTACACCGCACTTCAACGAAGACTGGTAAGTCTTGCAAAACAAGAAGATGAAGTAATTTTCGTTTCTGGGCACGAGCATAGTTTACAATACACCAAACATAATAATATCGTACAAATCGTAAGCGGATCTGGAAGCAAAACAAGCCCTACAAGACGTATTGGCAATACTCAATTTTCTTATGGAATTTCGGGTTTCGCTAGATTAGACATTTTCGAAGATGGCTCCTCTTTTGTGCGCTATTACGACGGAAGCAATAACAAAATAGTATTTCAAACTTCGGTTTTCAAAAAACAAAAACAACCTCAACTACCTCAATACGATCCTTCTTTCCCCAATACTTTTCAAGCTTCTATTTACACTCCAAAAGAAGTCACTAAAAGCAAGTTATATACTAAAATTTGGGGAGAGCGTTATCGAAAAGATTATGGAGTATCCGTTAAAGCGCCTACCATATTACTCGACACGCTATTTGGAGGTTTGACTCCTGTTCGAAAAGGAGGCGGTAATCAGTCCAAATCTTTACGATTGAAAAACCCTGAAGGTAAAGAATACGTCATGCGTGCATTGCGTAAAAACCCATTACAATTTCTACAAGCTACGGCCTTTAAAGATCAATATTTAAATAGCTTGTACAAAAATACATTTGCCGAAAATGTTCTAAAAGACGGTTTTACAGGTTCGCATCCTTACGCTCCTTTTGTTATTGGCCCATTAGCCGATGCAGCAAAGGTATATCACAGTAATCCAACATTATATTATGTACCTAAGCAAAAGGCATTAGGTGACTTTAACCTTGATTTCGGAGATGAATTATACATGATTGAAGAACGAGTATCTTCTAATCATAAAGAAGTCAATTCTTTTGGAAACACCGATAAAATCATTAGTACTCATGATATGCTCATGAAACTGCGTAAAAGCCACAAACACCAAGTTGATGAGGAAACCTATATCCGAGCACGTATTTTTGATATGTTAATTGGTGATTGGGATCGACACGAAGACCAATGGCGTTGGGGTGTTTTTAAGGAAGATCATAAAACTATATACAAAGCCATCCCCAGAGATAGAGATCAAGCATTCTCCATTATGGATGATGGTTGGTTATTGAAGGCTGCGACCACTATCGAACCTACTACTCGAGTATTAAGAAGTTACAAAGGAACATTAAAGAAACCTAAATGGTTCAATACTTCACCTTACCCATTAGACATCGCTTTAGCAAATCGCTCTGGCAAAGATATTTGGGATAAACAAGTTGCTACATTACAGAAAAATATCACCGAGGAGGTTATCGATATTGCTTTTGAAAATTTTCCTTCCGAAATAGATCAGGAAAAGATTGCAACGATCAAACAGAAATTAACCGATAGGCTAAGCAATTTACAAGAAATTGTGGATAGCTACCATAAGCATTTATCCATTTATGCTGTAGTAAAAGCAACGGATAAAAGTGATTATATCAAGATCGATCGTACTCAAAAAGGTCATACTTGTGTAAGCATCTATAAAAACAAGGACAGTAAATCCCCTTATTTTTCAAAAATATATACAAAAGAATTTACTCGAGAAATATGGGTTTATGGCTTAGACGGTGATGATTATTTTACGATTGAGGGAAATGGTACAGGCTGTATTCCTATTCGAATTGTTGGAGGGCAGAATAATGATACGTTTATGCTGCAGGATAAAAAGCGGGTTTCTATTTATGACTTTGCCACCAAGAAGAATACATTTACCGGGGTCAAAAGAAAATTAAAACTTACTGACGACTACGAGACGAATACTTATGACTACAAAAAATTAAAAAACAATATCAATCAGTTGATTCCAAGAGTGGCTGTCAATCCCGATGACGGACTATTACTTGGGGTTACCAATACGTTTACTAAATACGGTTTTGAACGCAATCCATACAGTAGTAGACATCAAATAAAAGCGGGATATTATTTTGCGACCAATGGATTTGACGTTTCGTACAAAGGTAGCTTTGCCCACTTCATCGAAGGATGGAATCTAGACTTCAATACACTGTTTACAAGCCCCAATTATAGTCGAAACTTTTTTGGGTTTGGAAATAAAACGATAAACCCTAATCATGAAAATGATACTAGTTTAGATTTTAACCGGGTACGTATTCAACAATTTATTGCGAGTACTCATTTAGTAAGGTATGGAAAATTGGGCAGTGAGCTTTCCCTAGGAATTGGATATGAAAACTATCGTATACAAAAAACAGCAAATAGATTTTCAACTCTAATCCTTCAAAATAACCCTTCGGCACGTGCTAATGATTTTTTAAACACATCGATAAAGTATCATTTTGAAAATGCAGACCGCAAGGCCTTTACTACTTTAGGTATGTCCTTTGAAGGAGAAGTGGGTTACCGTCATAATTTATCAAACAATCAAGGAGTTCCTTATTTAAATACGAAACTAACTTTTGATCACAAACTTATTCCTAGTGGAGATCTTGTATTAGCTACCGCACTTGGAGGGCAACATAATTTCAATACTAATTTCGAATTCTACCAAGCCGCTAATCTTGGTGCCAAAACCGGACTTCGCGGATATCGAAACGAACGTTTTGCTGGAGCACATACTTTTTATCAATCAACAGATTTACGCTTCCAATTCAAACAATTTAGAACAGGAATCATCCCTATGAGTTTAGGGCTTTTTACGGGCTTTGATTATGGGCGAGTTTGGGTAGATCAACTCGATGAAAACAAATGGAATAATAGTGTAGGAGGTGGAATATTTATCAATACCGCCAAATTAGCCGTAGCCAATCTATCTGTTTTTAAAGGGCAAGAAGATATTCGAGTAGCCTTTCGATTAGGGTTCGATTTCTAACTCATATAATTTCCCTCCTCGATTGTCCTCATTTTCATCGGTAATGTAGACACTATGCTCATTTTTAAAACAAATGCCTTCTTTTTGGGAAGTATGTTTAAATTCTTGTATATCTATATTTCCTGAAAAGAATTGATCTCCTTCAAAATTTGAAAGCTTCCATAATTTTGAGTGATTCAATAAAACAACTGTTCTTTGGTCTTTACTTAAAGCAGCAGAGGTAACTCTATGTTCTCCCTTAGTATCAAATTTATAGGTAGTTACTTTTTGTGCTTCATACTTTCCTTCTTTATTGGGAATTTTATATACCTCGGTCTTATGCTCTTCTTTCGAAAACAAATAAAACATCTCATCTTTTAAAATGAAGGCCTCAAAGTCTTTTTCTTTTTTCCCTTCTAATTTAAAGGAAATTACCGTTGCCTCAACTTCTTGGAACAAAACCCTTTCTGAAGGAACCTTATAAATTTTATAATGATCTCGTTTCTTATCATTGTTTCCAAAATCACCAATATAGATATCTCCCTTAGCATCTATCAATACATCTTCCCAATCCTTATTTTTCACATTATAAACTAATGTTTCGTATATCAACTGTCCCTCTTTATCAAAAGCGTATAATAAAGGACCATTATTAGAATCCTGAATTGTCCAAAAAAGATTTCGAACTGCATCAAAAGCAATTCCCGAAGATTCTATAATTTCTTTGGGGATCGTAGTAACTATTTTTAACGGTGTTTTTTTACAACCAAAACAACAGAAACATAAAAAAATGGAACGAAATAAATTCATAGTTGGAAGGTACTAAAATGAATTGTTTTGAAAGTACTTTATGCATTACTGTGTATTGAAATAGATATTTACTTCATAGTACCACAAAGACTAGTCTCCCGAAAATCTAACTCTTAAAAATTTCACAAAAACACTACTTCCTTGTAATCATAAAATGTATTGTACGTCAAACCAACCAAACGTTCGGTAGTTTATGGAATTACAACATTATAAAAAGGAGTTAATACTTCCGCTATTTCAAGCCTTTAGAAATAATGGCTATGCAGGAGTAAGCTTAAATGACTTGGCTGAAGCAGCAGGATTAAAGAAAGCATCTTTATACCACCATTTTCCTCAAGGGAAAGAGCAAATTGCTCAAACAACCATTGCTTTTATGAATGAGCAAACGAAAAAAAGTATTTATAATGTCTTAACGAATCCTGAAGCTACTCCCAAAGCACGTTTATCACAAGTAGTGAAAAACCTCTCTCTTTTTTACAGAAATGGAGAAGAAAACTGTCTTTTAGGAAGCATCGTATTGGACACCAATCACTCAAAATTTAAAGAAGGATTAAAAGTCAATACTCAATTATGGTTCAATGCTTTCCATACCCTTGGTAAAGACTTTGGATTTACAGATGAAAAAGCCAAAAGTATTTCCGAACAAACATTAGTCTTAATCCAAGGAGGTATTGTCGTCAGTCGAGCTACTGATACGCCTACTCCATTTCAAAATGCTTTAGAAACCATTAAAAATTTATATCGTTATGAGTAAAACAGCCATTATTATCATGTCAGACCCAAAGTCGGGTAATGAAGAATCTATCGGAAAAGCCTTAAACGGATTAGTTGCTGCCCATGATGCTGACCAAGCAGGAAATCAAGTGAAAATTATTTTTCAAGGAACTGGAACGCGATGGCCCTCAATTTTAGAAAAGGAAGACCATATGGCACATAAACTTTACAAAAAAGTAGAAAAAAACATTGTTGGCGCCTCTGCTTCATGCTCCGCTCTATGGAATGCAGAACCGTCTGGTGTCGACCTTTTAAAAGGAAACTCATTACCTAATGAAGCTGGATTGCCATCTATCAGCCAACTACAGTCAGAAGGTTTTGGAGTTGTTGTTTTTTAAAAACATATTAATTCTCTTAAAAATATAATCTGCAATAAAATTCCTTGTCAAATAAGGAGTTACAGATAAATACTTACGCAATATTATAATCATGGAAACAACATTTCATCAAGGAGAATTATTCATTCAAAAAATGATTGGTGTAGATCATTTAGCGAATCGTTTAGAACGAGGTATTTCTAATGAATTGATGCCTATTGCACAACAATTTATTAGTAATCAATCAATGGTATACATCAGTAGCCTTGATGAGAATAATAGCGTTTGGATTTCATTGTTAGTGTGTTCGGGTAACTGTGTCGAAATTATTGATACAGCTACCATTCGTTTGAATACTTCGAAAATTATTAGTTCAAAAGATGCACTCTTTTTTAATAACATCAAACAGAATCTAAATATCGGGATGCTTTTTATGGAGCTAGGAACTCGTAGAAGGTTCCGAGTAAACGGAACATTAAGCTGGGACAATGAAAACCAGATAACCATAGCTGTAGGGCAAGCCTACGGCAATTGTCCTAAATACATTCAACGAAGAGTATTAAATCAGCCTGAAGGTGTTTCAACTAAAAGCAAAATAAGTGAATACAGAGGCTCACAGTTAACAACAGCTGAAAGCAATATTATCATTAATGCTGATACTTTTTTCGTTGGAAGCTCAAATAAAAAAAATCACCTCGATGCTTCTCACCGAGGAGGGAATAAAGGTTTTGTGAAATTCATAGATAATAACACATTAAAAATTCCTGATTATGCGGGGAACAATATGTATAACACACTGGGTAATTTTGTCGAACATTCTAATGCAGGATTTTTATTTATAGATTTTGAGAATAATAGCACGTTACAACTCAATGGAAAAGCTTCTATACTTTTTTATCAAGACAGCGAAGGAGATCTAGAAGCATCTGGTGATACTGGACGGTTTTGGACATTCGAAATTGAAGCATGGATTCGAAGAGAAAACCAACACTATGGGAATTGGCAGTTTGAAGATTTCTCGCCTTTTAATCCTTAAACCAAAGATTTGTTCACACCCCATTCTCTATATTTTAAATAGATCCCAGCTCATGAATAAATGGATCAACTCGAAAAGTTGTGGATAAACACTGTTACCGTCATTTCCGTGGAGGTGGAAATCTCCTCAGCTAAATATGATATTTTCAATTTAAAATAATGGATTTACAATTCCTAGAGAAGGAGACTCCACTACAATTTTTTCAAAATTCGTGGAGTGACATACAAAGTGAACACAATATCCCACAAGTTTTCAGTTTGATCCGAATAAATTTACGGGACTAGAGACACCTATAAATGAAAAAGGGTTTAACTTAAAAAAGCCAAACCCTCTATATTTTAAAATAACACACTTTACGGGATAGTGTCTGTCTAAATTTATTCTATTCCGATCCCTTTCAATTTCTCTTCATTCTTCTTTAATCGTTCCTTTCCTTGCTTTATAGTCTTATCAAGCTCATTTAATTTTTCTTCTGCTTTTCGGATCGCTTCTTCTTTTTTATTAATTTCTTCCACTGATGGAGCATCCTTTCCTTTTTTAGATTTTATCTTTTCAAGGCGTTCCTTCGCAGCCTTAATTTTATCTTTTCCTTTTGCAATATGATTTTCCTCTTCGGAAAGCACTTTCTTTTCTTCCTTTAGTTTATTTCTAGCTGCTTCAGCCCTTTGCTGACCATATTCACGCCCTGTTAAACCACTTCCTTTTACATATCCTTGTTTCTTTTCAGCTTTTACTTTTGCTTCTTTTAATCCATCTTCAACATCTTTTCCTTTTGAAACTTTGTCGTTTAATTTCTCTTTAGCTTTTTCAGCTTTCTCTAAAGCTTTATCCTTTTTCTCTTTAACATTTTTTTCTACTACACCTTTCTTCTCTAGAGCCTTTTCTTTTATTTTATGCTCTTTTTTATCAAGATGCTTTTCGGCTTTTTTAGCTTCACGCTCTATTGCCTTTTGTTCTTTTTTTAATTTCGCTTCTGCTGATTTTCCTTGAGCTGTAGCTACAGTAGAAAACCCGATAAAAAGCGCTATGGATAGAATGATATTTTTCATGATATATTTTTTAAGATTATAAAAAGAATTTAAATTAGACTTTACCTTTATAAGTCATCCAAAGCATCAAGAGCACTATCAAGCTCCTTTGACTTCATTTCAACTTCTTTTGCAATCTTTTCTAAAGACTCTTCGATCTTTTCTACTTCTATTTGTGTCTTCTCTACTACCTGATCTGCCTCTTTCTTTTTCTTATCTCCACAGCTCAAAAACAAAGTGCAAAGAACTGAAAAGCAAAACATTACTAATTTTTTCATGATAATTTAGGTTTATATTATAAAATAAAGTTACTGTTATTTTTTATACTTATAAATGCAAAAAGAGCTAAGTAAATACTTAACTCTTTTAGACAAGCCCCAAAACTATGAAACAGCAACTATGAAAAACTGCTTCAATATTTTTATATACTATAAATATATTTTTTTCTCAACGGGAACAAAAATCAACTTTTTTCAAGCACTATAACGATTGAACTATTTTTTCAATTCAAAAAATCTACAAAAAGCAATTCTTATAGATTAAAAGCTATAAAAAGCATTCTCTATATGGTTAATATCTAATTCGCCTTTAATTTTTGTAACACTAATTACATCAAATCGCACTTCTATATCCAAGTCGCGCTGTTGAATATAAGCGTCTACTGCTTTTACAATAGTTTGAATTTGTGTAGACTTTATAAACTCTTCTGGATTTCCAAAAAAAGCACTACTTCTAGATTTTACTTCTACGGCAATCAATTCATCATTAAAAGTAGCTATGATATCAACTTCGTTACGATGAAAACGATAATTGCGCTCTAAAATGGTATATCCTTTCTGGATTAAATAATCACAAGCGGCTTTTTCTCCTTCTTTTCCTAATTGATTGTGTTGAGCCATATTTTAAGGTATCAGCTATGACTATCAGTCTTTATTATTACTTTTTCTTCAGTAGCTTCTAAATAATAAGTTTGTCCCAAAACTATAGGTTGATTTTCTTTTATATGACCAAATGGAGCGTTAAAGACTACTGGATAATCATAGTCTTTTGTGGCTTCAAGGATAATTTCTTCTGCCGTATATCCGAAGGGAATATTGTTATCGTGCATATGCGTCATTCCTCCTACTACCATTCCTGCTAGATGCTCTAGGTAACCGTTGCGTTTTAGGTTTTGCACCATTCGATCAATATGATACAAATACTCATCTAGGTCTTCCAGAAAAAGTATTTTCCCTTTTGCATCCATGGCTTCGGGCGAACCACAAAGGCTATAAATTACGGATAGATTACCCCCGATTGCTTCCCCTTTGGCTACTCCTAATTTATTATGATGAGTTGTTTGAAATGTTAAGAATGGTAAATTCCCTTTTAGAAGATCGTAGAAATTATGTTGCACCTCCGCAGTACACTTATTAATATCAAAAGCCATCGGCCCGTGTATAGAGTTAACTCCGAAACGATGTAAGGTACTATGCAATACTGTAATATCGGAATATCCTATAATCCATTTAGGATTATTCTGTAAAACACTGAAATCAATAAGATCTACAATTCTAACCGTTCCGTAACCTCCTCTAGCACACCAAATCGCTTTTATATTGTGGTCTTCTAGGGCTTCTTGAAAATCCTGAGCTCTTTCGATATCTGTTCCAGCAAATTGGTGGTGTTCTATACCAATACTTTTACCAAAGACTACTTGATATCCTTGCTCTTCTAAAAAGGTTTTTGCAATATCAAGTTCCTTTTCATCTATTTTTCGAGCTGTAGATAAAATAATAATCGTGTCACCTTTTTCTAAAAATGGAGGTTGAATCATTTCAAAAAGGCTTACCCAATATTAGATTCTATAATTTCCGATGCCTTTGAAGCTAGATTATTCAATACATAAACATCTTGTAAGCCTTTGATGGAAGCTCCGAAACCAGCTAAACGAGCTGATTCACTTTCATCTTTTACAATAATATGTATATCATTTTCTTCTAACAACGCTTTTATCTTTCCAACTACGATAAAGCTTCCTGTAAATATCTTTGTATATTCTTCCTGAGACATAACTAGTTTTTTTAGCAATTTCAATTAATTCTTAAACTCCCTGCCGAATCATCTTTTTAATTTTTAATGCTTTCTCAAAATGATCCAATTTATGGGTCATAATCCACCAAGTCGCAACTTCCATTAACAAACTAGGATTAGTATTTTTATTTTCAAAAAAGGCATAAAACGATAACCCTACATTTTCTCCTTTCTTACTTATTTTCTCCTCACAAACGGCTATTATTTTCTCTCGAATTTCTGTGTTCACAACCTAACCGAATTAGTTAATCTCCTTAGTTACCTCTCCACAAGCTAACATTACATCACCAAAATAGGGATTACGAACCTCATTGCTATTCGATAACCAATACCCTCCTTTTCCTTCAAAAGCCATTGGACAATACTGTTGATATATTTTTCCTGAATCTAAAGCAGCTTTTAGTACTACAGTTGTTTGCTCATTAAGACCTACAAAAAACTCACGCTGCTTTTCGATATCCTTGGCACCAGCTATCAAACTAGCAACCATACGTACATTTTGATAAGCTTCTTTTCCTTCAAGATTTTTAGCTAGTTTACTTGCTGCTTTTTTTGCCGAAGCCATATCAGTATTGACTAAAGCAGCTTTCACTGTTAAGTAATCTTGATATAATTGAGTTGCTTCCCCACTAGAAAAATTAGCTGCAGTTGTCTTCTTCGTTACATTTAAGTCTTTATTATTTTCCTGAGCAGGCGCTACTTTATGTTTAGGCTCATTTTTGCAACTAAATACAAACATTCCCAATGCTAATAATATCAATATCTTTTTCATAATAATATATGTGTTCCGCTAAAATATTTATTCGTTTTTAGAATACTCTCTAATTTAGACTAATCTTATCATTTTTTCAGAAATTCCTTAATTAGGATTCGCAATTTCAATATTAAAAAATTATTAATGCAATGTTAAAGATCAAATATGTAATTTTGCATTTTTTAATTCTAGCACCCAATTTATGAGCGATTCAAAAAAAGTTAAATCGGCTTTAATTTCTGTTTTCAGCAAAGATGGTTTAGAACCTATTGTTAGAAAAATGAATGAATTAGGAGTAACCATCTATTCTACCGGTGGTACAGAAAAATTCATCAAAGACCTAGGCATTGATGTTGTACCTGTAGAAGATGTTACAAGTTATCCTTCTATTCTTGGTGGACGTGTAAAAACCTTACACCCAAAAGTTTTTGGAGGAATTTTGAATCGTCAAAATGTTGAAAGCGATAAGGCAGAAATCGAACAATACGAAATCCCTCAAATTGATGTAGTAATTGTAGATTTATATCCTTTTGAAAAAACAGTAGCTTCTGGCGCTAGCGAACAAGACATTATCGAGAAAATTGATATTGGTGGAATTTCTCTAATTCGTGCTGCAGCTAAAAATTTCGCTGATGTTACCTGTGTATCTTCAGTAAATGATTATGCTGAGTTTTTAGAAATTCTTTCGGCTAACAATGGAGAAATTTCATTAAAAGACCGCAAACGTTTTGCTTCAAAGTCTTTCAATGTTTCTTCACATTACGATACTACTATCTTTAACTACTTTAATGCTGAAGAAAAAGAAGAGGTTGTATTTAAAACAAGTATTACAGAAGGCAAAACCTTACGTTACGGAGAAAACCCTCATCAAAAAGGGACTTTCTTTGGTGATTTTGAAGGAATGTTTGACAAGCTTCACGGAAAAGAGCTTTCGTACAACAACTTATTAGATGTTGACGCTGCTGTAAACTTAATTGGAGAATTTAAAGGAGAAGCACCAACATTTGCTATCCTTAAACATAATAACGCCTGTGGTTTTGCACAACGCGACACCGTAAAACAAGCATACTTAGATGCCTTAGCTGGTGATCCTATTTCTGCATTTGGTGGTGTTTTAATTAGCAACACTAAAATCGATGCGGCTACTGCAGAAGAAATTCACAAATTGTTCTGTGAAGTAGTTATTGCTCCTGCATTTGATGCTGATGCCTTAGAAATTTTAAAAGGGAAGAAAAATCGTATCATTTTAGTACAAAATGACGTTGCATTACCTACTGAGCAAGTACGTACTTGTTTAAATGGTTTATTGGTACAAGACAAAGATTTTATTACAGATGCTGAAGGTGATTTAAAAGTTGCTACGGAAAAAGCACCAACAGCTCAAGAGGTAAAAGACTTATTATTTGCTTCTAAAATCTGTAAGCATACAAAATCAAATACTATTGTTTTTGCTAAAGACGGACAATTATTAGCTAGTGGTTGTGGACAAACTTCTCGTGTAGATGCTTTGAAGCACTCTATTGAAAAAGCATCTGCTTTTAACTTCGACCTAAAAGGGGCGGTAATGGCAAGTGATGCCTTTTTTCCATTTCCTGACTGTGTAGAATTAGCTGACAAAGCAGGAATCACTGCTGTAATTCAACCTGGAGGATCTATCAAAGACCAATTAAGTGTTGATTATTGCAATGAAAATGGAGTAGCGATGGTAATGACAGGCACTCGTCATTTCAAACATTAAAAATAAGCTTATTAGTTTTTACAACATAAAAACCTCATATTAAGAACAATAAAAGGTTCTAAGTAACGTTATCTTGTTTTCGAATACATTTTATCGAAAAAAGTGTCACTTAGAACCTTTATTTTTGTTTAAATTCTAATATTTTTATAGTTGTCGATTTAACATTTTCTTACTTCGGCGATTCGAATAACAACAACAATATATAACACTTGATCATCCATGGGATTTTTTGATTTCCTTACCGAAGAAATCGCTATCGATTTAGGTACTGCCAACACTTTGATTATTCACAATGACAAAGTTGTGGTAGACAGTCCTTCTATCGTCGCCCGTGATCGCACTACTGGAAAAATCGTTGCCGTTGGTAAAGAGGCTGCAATGATGCAAGGAAAGACACATGAAAACATAAAGACAATTCGTCCTTTGAAAGATGGTGTTATTGCTGATTTTGCTGCTAGTGAAGAAATGATCAATCGTTTTATTCGAGAAATCCCTGCTTTAAAAAAGAAATTAATTACTCCCGCACTTCGAATGGTTATCTGTATTCCTTCTGGGATTACAGAAGTGGAAACACGAGCGGTACGCGAAAGTGCACAACGTGTTAATGGTAAAGAGGTCTACTTAATTCATGAACCTATGGCAGCAGCTATTGGTATCGGAGTAGACATCATGCAACCTAAAGGAAACATGATTGTAGATATAGGAGGTGGTACTACAGAAATCGCTGTTATCGCTTTAGGTGGTATTGTTTGTGACAAATCGGTTAAAATTGCAGGAGATGTATTTACCAACGATATTATCTATTACATGCGAACACAACACAACTTACATGTTGGTGAACGCACTGCTGAAAAAATAAAAATCCAAATAGGAGCAGCAACAGAAGATCTGGAAACTCCTCCAGAAGACATGAGCGTTCAAGGACGTGACTTGTTAACTGGAAAACCAAAGCAGGTTCAAATTTCATTCCGTGAAATTGCAAAGGCTTTAGACAAATCTATTCTTCGTATTGAAGATGCTGTTATGGAAACCTTATCGCAAACACCTCCCGAATTAGCAGCAGACATCTACAATACTGGTATTTATTTAGCTGGAGGTGGATCGATGCTAAGAGGTTTAGACAAAAGACTTTCTCAAAAGACAGATCTACCTGTTTATATTGCCGAAGATCCTTTACGCGCTGTTGTACGAGGAACAGGTATTGCATTAAAAAGCATTGAGCGTTACAAAACAGTATTAAGCAAGTAAGCATAACATATCATGCAGCAAATTTTTGATTTTCTTATTCGCAGAAGAAATCCCTTGCTGTTCTTTCTTCTTTTGATAATCTCATATGCTATGACTGTGCAATCTCATAGTTATCATCGTAGTAAATTTATCAATTCGACAGGAACTATAACAGGTAACTTTTTAGAGTATCAAGCTGGTATCAATAACTATTTCAAGCTTAAAAGCTACAATGATCGGCTACTCGAAGAGAATGCTAAGTTAAAAACACAACTTTCTCAAAAGACAGAAAAAACCACTGAAGAGTTACAGCAAAACGCATACAGTTACTACCCTGCCTCAGTTATAAACAGTACTTACCACAAAACAAACAATTATATCACCATAAACTCAGGGAAAAATGATAGTATCCATTCGGATATGGGGGTTATAACAGATAAAGGTATTGTAGGAATAGTCGAAAAGACTTCTTCAAATTTTGCAACTGTTATCTCTATTCTTAACCACAGATCAAGCATCAATGCTCAATTATTAAAGACCAATCATTTTGGATCACTGACATGGGATGGCAAACATCCTAATATCATGCAACTAAAAGATGTTCCTAGATTCGCTCCTCTAGCAATAAATGACACTATTGTTACTGGAGGAAGATCAACTATTTTCCCAAAAGGAATTCCTATTGGAAAAATAACTAATTACACTCTAGGCGACAACGCTAACTTCTATGACATTGATGTACTATTGTTTAATGACATGACAGACATTGGGTTTGTACAAGTAATAAAAAACATAAACGCACCTGAAATTCAAAAATTAGAAAAAAATCATTCGAATGAGAAGTAGTATTCTAACCTTTTGTTTTCAATTTATACTTCTAGTATTACTTCAAGCACTAGTCGCAAATCGTATTTTACTCTGGGATATTGTAACACCATATATTGCATTATTCTTCATTATATCACTACCTGTTAACTTAGAAAAATGGGTACAACTTTTAGCTTGTTTTTTACTTGGGATAAGCATTGATTTTTTTGAAAATTCGGGTGGCGCAAATGCGGCTGCTTGTATTGTTGCAATCTACTTAAAACCTTTTTTTATCCAATTATTTTATCAAGGAGAAGAAACGTTACGAGACTTATATCTTACCAAAGAGAAACCATTCCTTTTGTTAGGCGTGTTGCTTTGTTTAATTTTTTCTCATCACCTTGTACTTTACACCTTAGAATTTTATGACATCGATTTTTGGAAATCTATTCTCAAATATACCTTTTGGAATACCTTTTTTTCATTTATTACATTAACACTTTGTATTGCTATATTTAGGAATCAGCCTCGTTATGTTTAATAAATGCGAAAATACCTTTTACATATCATTATTATTTTAGTTGGACTTATTTATCTCGGGCGATTATTTCACCTACAGATATATGATACCTCCTACACCAATCTCTCACGAAATAATGCCGTTAAAACAGTCTATGAATACCCCCAGCGTGGTAATATTTTTGATAGAAATGGCAAATTACTAGTATCCAATCAACCTTCCTATGATGTGATGGTTATTCCTAGAGAATTGAAACCATTTGACACTTTAGAATTTTGTTCATTATTAGGGATTCCTAAAGAGAAACTTAAAAAACAACTACAAAAAGCTAGACGCTATTCAACCCGTCTACAATATGTTGTTGTACCGCAATTGAGCAAAGAAGAATATGCTTTCCTTCAAGAAAAAATGCATAAGTATGAAGGATTTTATATTCAAAAACGTTCTTTAAGAAACTATAAAACAAAAAGTTCTGCCAATGTTCTTGGATATATTGCAGAGGTAAACGATCGAATTCTAAGAAAAGACGACTACTACCAATCTGGTGACCTTATTGGAATGCAAGGAGTTGAAAAGCAATACGAAAAAGAATTAAGAGGAAGCAAAGGGGTGCGATACTATCAAAAAGACCGTTTTAACAGGGAGATTGGTCCTTATTTAGATGGAAAATTAGACACACTAGCTATAAAAGGAAAAGACATACAATTAAGTATTGATATTGACCTTCAAGAATATGGTCAAAAATTAATGCAAAACAAACGCGGTGGTATCGTTGCTATAGAACCTAAGACCGGAGAACTTCTAACACTTATAACAGCTCCTTCATATGCCCCAGAATTATTAGTAGGCCGTAAACGCTCATCTAATTTCACCAAAATGCATTATGACTCTATTACGAAACCGATGTATGATAGAGGATTATTAGCCGAATATCCACCTGGATCACCTTTTAAAACCCTGACAGGTCTAATTGCCTTACAAGAAGGTGTAATACAGCCTAAACAGCGCTTTTCCTGTACTCATGGATACTATTATGGTACTCGAGGTAGAAAAATGGGATGTCACTCCCATTCAAGCCCTCTTAATCTTGCGTTTGCTACTGCAAATTCTTGTAACTCCTATTTTGCACAATCTTATCGTAAAATAATAGAAAAAGAAGCTTCTCCTCAAGAAGGAATCGATAATTGGAGAAGGCACTTAAAGAGTTTTGGCCTTGGAGGGTTTCTCGGCTATGATTTACCAGCAGGTAGACCAGGAAAAATTCCTGCCTCAAAATACTACGACGCTATTTACCCAAGTAAACGATGGCAAGGAATCACTACACTATCCAATGCCATTGGCCAAGGAGAAGTGCTATGTACACCTATACAGCTAGCAAATATGACCGCTGCTATTGCTAATCGCGGTTATTTCTACACACCACACGTAGTTAAAAAAATTGACAACGATTACAACAAGAACCCGAAGTATACAGAACGAAAATATACTACCATAGATTCCTTAAATTTTGAACCCATAATAGATGGCATGCATAAAGTGTTTACCCATGGTACAGCCCACTTCTTACAAGTCCCAGGTATAACCATTTGTGGAAAAACCGGTACTTCAGAAAACTTTACCAAAATCGAAGGAAAACGCACACAATTAACAGATCATTCAATTTTTATTGCATTTGCACCTAGAGAGAATCCGAAAATTGCTTTAGCTGTATTCGTAGAAAATGGGTATTGGGGAGCGAGGTATGCTGGGCGTATAGCCAGTCTAATGATCGAAAAATACTTGCGTGGATCTATTACCGTAACTCATTTAGAAGACTGGGTTCTTAATCATAGTTTAGAAGAAGAATACGAAAAACCTTTAAGTGGTATACCTTTTAAAATCAATCAATAAATCATGGCTAAATCAAATATAGGAGCCATTGATTGGCTAAGCATTATTTTCTTTACTTTTTTACTTTTTTTCGGTTGGGTAAATATTTATTCCACGACTTTTTCACCTGAAGTTTCTTCTTTTTTTGACTTAAACCAATATTCAGGAAAACAAGCCATGTGGATAGGTTTAAGCTTTGTTGCCATTATTCTAATTGTAGCTACTGACACTCGATTTTTCGAACGATTCTCCAGCATCATCTATCTTGCCTCATTACTATTGCTTCTTGGCCTATTTCCATTTGGAAAAACTATATCTGGAGCTACTTCCTGGTATGCCATAGGAACATTCACAATACAACCATCTGAATTCGCTAAAATCGGAACTGCATTGGCACTTGCTAAATTTATTAGCGATATACAGACAGATTTAAAGAGCATTAAATCTCTGGGGTATGTAAGCCTTATTATAATTATACCAGCGCTTCTAATTTTAGCACAACCTGATGCTGGTAGCGCTATGGTTTTTGCTGCATTCTTATTTCCTTTACACAGAGAAGGACTAACAGGTTATATACTTTTTTTACTCTTTGCTGTCGCTACACTTTTCATCTTAACATTACTTTTTGGAGTTCATTGGATTGTATTGAGTCTCTTTGTATTAGGTATTGTTATTTATTATTTTCTTAGAAAACAACGAGGAATTGTATTATTTCTTCTAGCAGGGTTTGCAGCCATGGCCGCTTATTGTTATTCTGTTGATTTTGTATTTCACAACGTATTCAAGCAGCATCATAGAGATCGTTTCAATATAGTACTTGGAAAAACAAAAGACATTAGAGGAATTGGATATAATACTAACCAAAGTGAAATTGCTATTGGTAACGGGAGATGGTTTGGAAAAGGATGGACCAAAGGCTCTCAAACACAAGGGAATTTTGTCCCTGAACAACACACCGATTATATTTTTAGTGCAGCTGGAGAAGAGTGGGGCTTTATAGGTAGCTTGCTTTTTATCACCGCTTTTTTAGGTCTTTGCTTGCGAGTACTATTCTTAGCTGAAAGACAAAAAAGTCAATTTTCAAGAGTCTATGGCTATGGCGTCTCCTCAATTCTATTTTTTCATTTCTTAATCAATATTGGAATGGTAATAGGACTTTTTCCAACGGTAGGAATCCCTCTCCCTTTCTTAAGTTACGGAGGTTCAAGCCTATGGGCTTTCACCATATTATTATTTATATTTCTTAAAATGGATGCTGACCGAAACAGACGTTAATCCTACTTTTTTGCCTTTTATTTAACAAAAACTTACAAACTGTACTTGTTCGATTTTAACAAACGTTTCATCTAATAAATTTCTTGACTAGAGGGAAATTTCGTTACTATGCAATAGACAAGTAATACTACGTAAATGACCCCCATACCCAAGTTGACTTGTATTATTGATGATGATACTATATACACAAAACTACTTATAAAGCTTCTTAAGCTAAAAAAGTTATGTTCTAACATCCTTGTATTCAAAAATGGAAAAGAAGCCATTGAATATTTTCAAGGATTATCTCCAATTGAAAAAGAGAAAAACACACCCGAACTGATATTTCTAGATATCAATATGCCTGTAATGAATGGCTGGGAATTCTTAAATGAATTTAAAACGATAAGAGATGATATAGAAAACCAGCTATCTCTATATGTAGTTAGCTCTTCTATTGATCCTATGGATTACAAAAAAGCGAAAGAAATAGAAATGGTCGATGGATACCTATCTAAACCTGTATCTATGTCTACTTTCGATCAAATTTTCAACGCTGCTTGTTAGCATTAAATACAACATCTTTATCCATGTAAAAGATAAAGTAGGTTTTACATGGTGTTGTCTATTGAAGTTATTTTGTTTTCTATTACAGTTTCGTAGTGTTCTACTATTGGAAAAGGTTCATAATAATGATGCAGTAACTTTTTCCATTTAACATATACCTCGGATTTTCTAAAATCAATATTATGATTATCTATAGTTTCCCAATCTACAAGTAAAATATATTTATTTTCTTGTTCAACACACCTTTTCAATGTATGACATCTATATCCGACAATAGAGCTTATATATTGACCTGCATTTTTAAAATCAATTTCAAACTGTTTTTCAAAACCGATTTTCACATAAAGTACTGCTACTTCTAAAATCATACTTAGTTGCCTTTTAATTCACTTTTATGGATCAAGCTAAAAAAATTGCAGAATATTAGAAATGACTTTATTTTGAAAATATAGAAATAATTTTCATGCTAACTTTTATCATCCTGCACCTGATGCGGGACCCCATCAAGGATTTTCGCTTAACCTAATTGACATATTTGATGAGACTCCTTCCTACGAAGGAGTGGCGATTGATTCGTCCACAACTTTTTGGGTTAATTCACTTTTATCTCAGTAATAGAATACCGTGCTATGTTTGTAAACCCTTTCTAATACAAGTTAAATATTCATTCATAGTATCTGCTCCTTAAATTATTATTCTTTACTAATTTAAAAGCTAATATTATCGTGCCTCAGTTATTACTCAGCAGTGCTAATTGATTACTGGTCTTCTTTTGGGAACACTTTTTTATTAAAAGCAATCAGTAACATTACAGCTAAAGAAATAGCAGAGTCTGCAACATTAAAAATTGCATTAAAAAAGGTAAAATGCTTTCCTCCATAAATTGGAATCCAACTCGGTAATATACCTTCCCATATAGGAAAATAAAGCATATCTACTACCTTACCATAGAAAACCGAAGCATAGCCTCCAATTTCAGGCATAAAAGTTGAAACTTGACCATTACTATGATCAAAGACAACACCATATATTAATGAATCTATAATATTACCAAAAGCTCCTGCAAAAATAAGAGCAATGGATATGATTAAAATAGGATGAGCATTCTTTCTAAGGCTGTCCCATAACCAATAGGCTATCCCTCCAGTAGCAAACAAACGGAAAATGGTTAAAAAGATTTTACCATAGGCACCAGGGATTTTTTTACCCCAAGCCATTCCTTCATTTTCAATAAAATGAATCTTGAACCAATTGAAAACTTCTACAGATTCTCCTAATTGAAAATGTGTTTTTATATAAATCTTAGACCATTGATCGATAATTAAAACGATAACAATTAAGAAAATGGATTTTTTTAGGGTCATTTAGTCGACTTTAAAGGAAAGACGAAAATAAAAAAGGCTATGATAACTCACAGCCTAGTTTACTATTTTTTTTGCATATTCTTAGCTTTTATACTAAGCGTTGCATGGGGTACTAACTTTAGTCGTTCAGGATTAATCAATTCACCTGTTACACGACAAATTCCGTATGTCTTATTTTCGATACGATTCATTGCATTTTTCAAGTCACGAATAAATTTCTCTTGACGAATCGCTAATTGTGCATTAGCTTCTTTAGACATAGTAGCACTTCCCTCTTCAAAAGCTTTAAATGTCGGAGAAGTATCATCAGTACCATTATTTTTATCATTCAAATAGGCACTTTTTAACATTTCTAAATCCCGCTTTGCTTGAGAGATTTTACCTAAAATGATTTGTTTAAATTCTTCTAGGTGTTCATCTGAAAAACGAACCTTCATGTCTTGTTGCCCCATAGTATTCTATATTTTTTGAATATTAATCTTTGTTTTTAATTCATCAAATTCTATTTCAATTCCTTCATTTAATTCTCCTTCAAAACCGATGCTAGTTGCCAACGTCTCTGCTTTGATATAGTCTGCATTTTCTGCTACGGCTAATTCTACTTCAGTGTTGTTTTCGAAAGTAACTTTAATATTATCTGTTACTTCAAAATCGCTATCCTTACGGATATTTTGAATACGATTTACAAGCTCTCTTGCAACACCTTCATTTTTCAATACTGGTGTTAACGTCACATCAAGTGCTACTGTCATTCCACTAGCATTAGCCACTAACCAGCCTTCTATATCTTGAGACGAAATCACTACATCGCTCAGCTGCAATGTAATACTTTTCTCGTTAATTTCTAAAGGGTATTCTCCGCTTCGTTCTAAAGCATTAATCTGATCTTGATCGAACTTTTGTATTTCATTCGCAATCAATTTCATATCCTTCCCAAATCGAGGGCCTAATGCCTTAAAGTTTGGTTTGATTTGCTTGACTAAAATACCAGAAGCATCATCTAAAAGCTCAATATCTTTAACGTTTACCTCACTTTTTATTAAATCTGCTACCGCTTCAATTTCTTGTCTCTCTCTTTCATTCAGTACCGGAATCATAATACGTTGTAATGGCTGACGCACTTTGATTTTCTCCTTTTGACGCAATGAAAGCACCAATGAAGATACCAATTGTGCCTTCTGCATTTTTTGCTCTAAGCTTTCATTTACATAAGCAGAAATTGCTTTTGGAAATTCAGCCAAATGCACACTTTCGAAACTTTCAATTCCTGTTGTAGCCACTAAATCTTTATACAAACGATCCATATAAAATGGCGCTACAGGAGCTCCTAATTTCGTAACCGTTAACATACAGGTATATAAGGTTTGATATGCAGAAATTTTATCTTGAGCATATTCCCCTTTCCAAAAACGACGACGACATAAACGCACGTACCAGTTACTCAAGTTTTCTTGTACAAAGTCTGAAATAGCACGAGTTGCTTTAGTCGGTTCATATTCTGCATAAAAAACATCAACCTTTGAAATCAATGTATTTAATTCACTTAAAATCCACTGATCGATTTCTGGACGCTCTTCTAAAGGAATTTCAGCTTCACTATAATTAAATCCATCGATATTAGCATATAATGAAAAGAATGAATACGTATTGTAAAGCGTTCCAAAGAACTTACGACGCACTTCGGCAATTCCTTCTAGATCAAATTTCAAATTATCCCAAGGATTTGCATTACTAATCATATACCAACGCGTAGCATCGGGTCCAAATTTATCTAAAGTCGAAAATGGATCTACAGCATTCCCTAAACGCTTAGACATTTTCTGACCGTTCTTATCCAAAACCAATCCATTAGATACTACGTTTTTGTAGGCTACATCATCAAAAATCATAGTCGCTATGGCATGTAGTGTATAAAACCATCCACGTGTCTGATCTACTCCCTCTGCAATAAAATCTGCTTTGCGATCACCTGCTTCAACTTTCTCTTTATTCTCAAAAGGATAATGCCATTGTGCTACAGGCATCGAACCACTGTCGAACCAAACATCGATCAAATCACTTTCTCGTTTCATGGGTTGACCTGAAGGTGAAACCAATGTAATTTCGTCTACAATATTTTTATGCAAATCGATCTTTGCATAATTGTCTTCGGACATATCTCCTGCCTCAAAATCTACGAAAGGATCTGTAGTCATTACTCCCGCAGCTAATGCTTTAGAAATTTCCTTCTTTAATTCAGCTACTGAACCTATGCAAATTTCTTCGGTTTTATCTTCCGTGCGCCAAATCGGTAATGGAATTCCCCAATAACGAGAACGCGATAAGTTCCAGTCATTAGCATTGGCTAACCAATTTCCAAAACGCCCTTCTCCAGTCGCTTTTGGCTTCCAATTGATCCCCAAATTCAATTCATGCATACGGTTTTTAACATCCGTCACTTTTATAAACCATGAATCTAATGGGTAATATAATATAGGTTTATCGGTACGCCAACAGTTTGGATAACTGTGCACATACTTCTCTACCTTAAATGCTTTATTTTCTATCTTAAGCTTAATAGCGATTTCTACATCAACTGATTTCTCTGGAGCCTCTCCTTCATTATAGTATGCATTTTTCACATACTTACCAGCAAATTCTCCCATATGAGAAGTAAACTTTCCTTGAAGGTCTACTAATGGCACCAAATTATCATTGGCATCTTTCACCAACATCGGTGGTACTTCTGGTGTAGCCTGTTTCGCTACCAAAGCATCATCTGCACCAAAAGTAGGCGCGGTATGCACAATACCTGTTCCATCTTCCGTAGTAACGAAATCTCCTAAAATAACTCTGAATGCATTTTCAGGGTTATTAGCAGGCAAGGTATAATCTAATAACTGCTCGTATCTTATTTCAGCTAAATCAGCTCCTTTACATTCTGTCAAAATCAAATAAGGAATTACCTTATCGCCTTCTTTGTATGCTTCTATTGCTGATGCTTCTTCAACTTGTTGGAATTTTTTTCCAGCGAATTGTTTTCCTACTAAGTTTTTAGCTAAAATTACTTTTATTGGCTCGAAAGTATATTGATTGTAAGTCTCGACTAATATATAATCAATCTTTGGACCAACAGTCAACGCCGTATTACTTGGAAGTGTCCAAGGAGTAGTCGTCCAAGCCAAGAAATGAATCGTTCCAAATCTATTTAAAAATGCAGGAAGCGAATCGGCAACAGCTTTAAACTGAGCTACAATTGTAGTATCTGTAACATCTTGATACGTTCCTGGCTGATTTAATTCATGAGAACTTAATCCTGTCCCTGCTTTTGGAGAATAAGGCTGGATCGTATATCCTTTATAGATCAAGTCTTTTTTATACAACTCACTTAGCAACCACCAAACCGACTCCATGTATTTAGGTTTGTATGTAATATATGGGTCTTCCATATCTACCCAATACCCTATCTTTTCAGTAAGATCATTCCAAACATCGGTATACTTCATTACCGCTTCGCGACATGCTTGGTTGTATTCTTCAATGGTAATTTTCTTACCAATATCTTCTTTCGTGATCCCAAGCTGCTTTTCAACACCTAATTCTACCGGTAATCCATGAGTATCCCAACCTGCTTTACGCTTTACTTGGAATCCTTTTTGGGTTTTATAACGACAAAAAATATCTTTAATAGCACGTGCCATTACGTGGTGAATACCAGGCATTCCGTTTGCCGAAGGTGGCCCTTCGAAAAACACAAAAGGTTCGTGCCCTTCACGAGTTTCTATACTTTTTTCAAAAATTTGCTCCGCTTTCCAAAAATCTAATATATCCTCTGCTACTTTAGGTAAATCTAACCCCTTATAACTTGCAAACTTAGTGCTCATGTGTAATGGCTTTATTGGCACTGCCAAAGGGTTTAACACCTAGGCTTACCTTGAAATCAAAATTTTGTCTCTTGTAAATACCTCAAGGACTTATCCCAAGGCAATTTACTTTTAATGTGCGAAAATAGGCATTTTTTAAAAAATCTTTACCCTTCAATCATAAGCAGTGCCTGAATTTATGTAACTTAATTATTCCTAAACAATATTCATGAAAAATGTCTCTGAAACACTCTCTTGCTTATTGCTACAGATAGATCTGTTATGGCAACAACCTGATCAAAATTTAGTGCACATTGCATCGAAAATAACTGACACTAAAAACGTTGATTTAATTGTTCTACCCGAGTTATTTTCTACAGGATTTTGTTTTGACACGCACTTAGCCGAAACCATGACTGGGCGTACGGTAAAATGGATGGAGAAAATGGCAGATCAAACAGGTGCTCACTTAATGGGCAGTATCATGATCAAAGAAGATTCTAATGCTTACAACCGAATGCTATTAGTTAACCCTAATGGAACTATTCAATATTATGACAAGAAGCATTTATTCGCTTATGGTGGTGAAAATCGTTTCTTTACTTCGGGAAATGAAATTAAGATTTTTGATATAAATGGCTGGAAAATAAAACCTATCATCTGCTATGATTTACGTTTCCCTGTTGCCATACGAAATGTAGAAGACTACGATTTACTGGTTTGTGTAGCCAATTGGCCTGATAAAAGAGTAAGTGCATGGGACACGTTACTGAAGGCTAGAGCGATTGAAAATCAATGTTATGTTTTAGGGGTTAATAGAGTTGGAAAAGATGAAAATCAACTTAACTATATTGGACACTCTATTACTATCGACCCTTTAGGAAATACTGTGACAGAAATTTCAGAAAAAGAAGCACTATTGAAAGTTACTTTATTCAAAAAAGAAGTTACTCAAACTAGAGATCGATTTCCTTTCTTAAATGATCGGGATCTCTTTAGTATTAATTAGTTCGTTAATTAGAAGAAAATACAGCATGAAAAAACAACTGCTAAAAGTAAATTACTTATGTAAGGGATTATTTAACTCTAGTAAAGGTATATTCTTCTATAAATATCGAACTCTCAGCCGCCGCTACTGCATTTTTTGAAGAAGTATTATGAACTGAAACTAAAACAAGGCTGTTTTCATTTGCTGTAAAAGTTACATTCTCGGTAAAACTAAACAAAGTAAACTTCCCATTAAAGCTTATACGGTTATCCAATACCGTATGTTCCCCTTTATTTATCAACCCCTCAGCACAAGCTCCATGATCGCCTCCTTCAAAAAATGGAACTAGTTTGTAATTATCTAACGTAATATGCAATGTACTTTCTTGTTCACAATCATCTATAAACACCTTAATTCCACCACCTTCATCAGCCCTATAGTTTGTTAACTTCCAATTACCAACTAAAAATTCAGCCCCTCCAGTTCCAGTGGTAATCAAACTTTTATCTTCTCCTTCATTTTCTACTCTCCTAGAGCTATCATTTTTACAACTCACGATTAAACATCCTGAAATTATAATAAATAGTAATCTTAATTTTTTCATAACACTTTTTATGCTTCTCGAAAATACTAAAAACAACGTCTTGTATAAAAAACAAAAAACCTCCACTTAATCATAAGTGAAGGTTCTAAAATATCGTGATGTCAAAAAGCAACTACTTATCGTCTCCTTGAACGTTTTCCGCCAAGAAAGAATGTGAGACTACT
The DNA here is from genome assembly GCA_947493035.1 of uncultured Aquimarina sp. Taxonomy (GTDB): domain Bacteria; phylum Bacteroidota; class Bacteroidia; order Flavobacteriales; family Flavobacteriaceae; genus Aquimarina. The sequence continues at coordinate 835,529 of CANLOW010000001.1, read as the reverse complement.
TTTCGATTCTCTTCATTATTATCATTAAAAGATTTCAATTGCTTCATCCAATATACAAAAGCAACAAAACCTATGAGCATAAAGAACCAGTTCAAGAAGTTTGCTCCAAACCAGCTTTCCAATTCTAAATCTCTTAAAAAATCTAATGGTAAAAACGCAATGTCCTCAACTAAATACGCAATACCTTCCCAAATATCTTTTAAAGCCATGATTTTCTTATTATGCTACAAAAGTAATTCACAAGTTTTGCCTAAACAAGCCTTGACGATGATTTATTACATAGAATTCAAGGTTGCTTGCAAAAAAGTTATATTTGCGATTGTATTGTTATTGGTTTTTGCTATTGAGCTGAAAAGATTTCTCAAAGTAATGTAACCAAACTTAATAACTATTTATTTCGATCATGATTACTGAAAACGCAAATACATTATTTCAAGAGGTTATAAAAAAATATCACGTTATCGATAGCGTCGATCAAGCTTTTGAAAACCCATATTCTAGTGATACTGACCTTTGGAATCACTTACTTTACAAAAAATGTTGGATTGATACTGTACAATGGCATTTTGAAGATATTATTCGTGATCCTCAAATTGATCCTGTAGCTGCATTGACACTAAAACGTAAGATCGATGCTTCTAACCAAGAGCGTACAGATATGGTTGAATATTTGGATGGCTATTTTTTAGAAAAATTTAAAGAAGTAAGCCCTAAGGGGGCTGCTACTATCAATTCGGAAAGTCCTGCTTGGGCTTTTGACCGTCTTTCAATTTTAGCATTGAAAATTTATCATATGAATGAAGAAGCTACACGAACAGACGCTTCAGATACTCATAGAACTGCATGTCAAAAAAAGTTAGATATATTATTAGAACAACGCGTTGACTTATCTACTGCAATTGAACAACTATTGGGAGATATTGAAGCTGGAGATAAATACATGAAAGTCTATAAGCAGATGAAAATGTACAATGATGATGAATTGAATCCTGTATTAAGGGCTCAGAAGTAATTTTATACTAACAAAATTACGTCACCCTGAATTTGTTTCTGGGTCTCATCATAAGCTTGCTGACTAGTGAGGAGATTCTGAAACAAATTCAGAATGACGGTAACTTAGATGCTGTCATTTTGGAAAAATCCACAATAATTAAACACTTACTTATCATCCGTTCTTCAGCAATGGGTGATGTTGCAATGACAGTCCACCCTATCATCGCACTTACTAATGAATATCCTAATTTAAAAATTACCGTCTTAACCAATTCTTTTTTTTCTCCTTTTTTTGAAACGATTCCTAATGTATCAGTAATAGGACTAGACAAAAAAGGAAAGCATAAAGGTATTTTGGGACTAAGAAAGCTTTCTAATGAAATAAAAAGCTTGGGTATAGATGCTATAGCTGATTTTCACGGAGTACTTCGAACGAATACTTTAAAACAACTTCTTCGCTTTTCAAATATTCCTTTCGCACAAATCGACAAAGGAAGGGAGGAAAAGAAATCATTAACACGTGTCAAAAATAAAATCTTCAAACCTTTAAAAACAAGTCATCAGCGTTATACAGACACATTGACTCAACTAGGTTTTAAGATCAATCTGCAACCGACAGCTATTTTACCCAAAAGACCACTGACGCCAAACATTCGAAAATTTTCTACTCAAGATACAAAAAAATGGATTGGAATTGCTCCATTTGCCCAACACCTAGGCAAAATTTACCCTTATGAAAAGATTGAAGCAATTATTAGGGAGTTAAATTCTAGAGATAATTGTCATATTTTTTTGTTTGGTGGAGGAAAAAAAGAGATTGAAATCTTAGAAGAAACTGCTCTCCATTTTTCTAATGTCACAAATATTGCTGGACAAATTTCTTTTTCAGAAGAATTAGCACTTATTTCTAATCTAGATCTAATGCTTTCAATGGATAGCGGTAACGGTCATCTGGCAGCTATGTTTGGAGTTCCCGTAATTACCATTTGGGGAGTAACACATCCTTTTGCTGGATTCACACCTTTTTCGCAACCCTCTGAGAATTCATTGATACCTGATCTTAATAAGTTTCCACAAATTCCTACATCTATTTATGGAAACAAATTTCCTGAAGGTTATGAAAACGCTTCGATTTCAATAAATATAGAACATATCCTTTCAAGAATATCTCATTACTTAAAGATAAATTAACACCTACTTAAGTCTACTATTTCCTCTTCAAAGTAATTTGCTTGCCTATAACTTTGAAAATGAAATCTTACACAACTACACTACTTATTTTATGTTGCTTTTATCTGAATGCACAAATTCCTTCTGACTACTATGAAAATGCTGATGGATTAACTGGCTTACCCTTGAAAACAGCATTAAAAAAAATTATCACTCAAGGACATATTGATAGAAGCTATAGTGATCTCTATACCGCCTACAGAACTACCCATACAGACACCAGTTTCGAAAATGACGGCACTGTTTTAGATTTTTATTCAGAGGTTCCTTCAGGAATTGACCCTTATAACTACACCCACTTCAATAGGCAATGCGGTAATCAAACCGAAGAGAATGATTGCTATAACAGAGAACACTTAGTACCTCAATCTGTTTTTAATAGAGAAACACCGATGCGAACGGATGTGCATCATGTTATTCCATCCGATGGACATGTCAATAATAGAAGATCCAATTTTGCATTTGGAAAAGTAGCAAATGCCACTTATACCTCTCAAAATGGATCAAAAGCAGGAAGCAGTGCAACATCCGGATATTTTGGCACTGTTTTCGAACCTATAGATGAATTTAAAGGTGATATTGCTCGAGCTGTATTATATTTTGTCACTCGTTATGAAGACAATATGGACACCTATAATTGGTTTATGTTTGACGGAAGTGAAAACAAAGCTTTAAATACATGGGCCATCAATCTACTTTTAGATTGGCACAATAATATAGATCCTGTCGATGATATTGAGCGAGCTAGAAATAATGCCGCATATAATTATCAAGGTAACGCCAACCCCTTTATTGATCATCCTGAATATGCAAATATGATATGGAATACAACGCCAGACAATGAAGCTCCTTCAAGTATTTCGAATCTTAACATCTCCAATACCACAAGCAACTCTATTAGTCTTAGTTGGGATGCCGCGACAGACAATATTGGCATTAGTGATTACGAAATACGCATTGATGGATTATTTAATAAAATAGTACCTACCACAAACGCAACTTTATACAATCTAAATCCTGATCAACAATACAATATTAGTGTGATATCAATAGACACTTCAGGTAATAAATCTATTGCAATTGCTACAAATGCTTCTACTACCAAAAAGGAATCAAACATCAATTGCAATGATAGTTCTTTTGAGAATTTCGAAAATATCCCTAACGCAAATAGCAGCTATACCAATAGAGAATGGGTAGGGAATTCTGGAGGGTTATGGAAAGCCACTGAAGCAAGAACTGATTTAACTAATATTGATGAGAGCAGCGCCATTACTATTGACACTGAAAGAGGCACACCAATAGTACGAGGGAAAATTGTATCTCCTACTATTTCTGGAGGTATCAAAAGTCTTACACTTTCTGTAATGCGAGTTTTTTCAGGTTCAAATGAAGCTCTTGACATCAAAATTAATAATACTGTAGTAGGAACTATACCATATAACAACACAACCGTTATTACTAGAACGATCGACAATATTAACATTGAAGGAGATTTTGTAATAGAGCTTAGTGACGATGATGCTAATAACAGGATTGTAATTGACAATATTTCTTGGGTTTGTTACGAAGAAAATTTATCAAAAGTCAACTTTCAGAAAAAAGGCTCTACAACTTTTTATCCCAACCCATCTAACAATGGTATTTTCAAGACTAAAAACCTTCTTAACATCAAAGCTTCTATTTATGACATAAATGGGATACTATTATTCAATACTAAAATTGACAATACGTTGAATTTAGAATCTCTTTCTAATGGAGTTTATTTCTTAAAAATAAATAACTCCAACACCTTACTCAAATTAGTTAAAGGTTAATCTCATTTTCTTCAAACTACCTCAAAGTATAGGTTCGAGGTAGTTTGAAGAAAACTAAGTTTTAGCTTTAGAGTAAAGCGTTTAAATGTTATCACATTTTATAAATCCACTTTTGAGGATTGACAAACTTGGAGTTTTCGAAAATAAGAAATTTCATAATCGACTGACCTGTACTTGCATTAGTATGGACATTACCTATCTTTTGCTTGGTGCTCACCTTATCACCTTCCTTCACTTGTATATTTTCTAAATTATAGTAAGTAGTAATGTATGCACCGTGCCTAATCTGAACAAGCTTACCAGCTCCTTTTATAGTTTGAACCGTAGATACTTCTCCATCGAAAATAGCTCTTGCTATTTGATCTTTATCAGTTTCTATATCAACTCCACTATTTTGAATAGTAATACCTCTAAGAATTGAATGCGGTTGTTTCCCAAACTTTTTCACTACTCGCCCTTTCACTACTGGCCAGGGTAACTTCCCTTTATTACTTTTAAACCCAGATGCTAATTTTTTAGCCTCAGGAGTCAAATGAAATGTTTTGTAATTTTTCTTTTTTCCGGCTTTCTTATTTGATTTTGCAATTGCTTCTCTAATTAACTTTTCGATACGCCTTTCTATATCTTTAGTTTTACGTTGCTGCGTTCTAATTTGCTTTGCATAAAAACTCTTATTAGACTGAATTTTTTTAATTAACTGGCGTTGTTTTTCTTGTTCTTTTTCTAAACCAATTTTAACTTTTCGATTTTCGGCTATCAATTTATTTTTCTCTGCCTCTTGTTTTTTAAGATCGGCATTTAACGCTTTTAGTTTCTTAGACTTTTGTTGAATAGATAGACCTTGGTTTTTTCTGAATTTAGCATATTGCTCCATATACTTGATACGCTTGTATGCTTGCAAAAAACTTTGAGAAGACAGTAAAAACAAAACACGATTATACTGAGATTTACTTTTATGAGACTTTCTAATCATCTCAGCATAATCTTCTTTTAGATCTACTAACTCTTTCTTTAAAGCAGAAATTTGATTGGTATTCTTTTGAATTTTTTGCTGTAAGATATTTGCCTGGCGATTCGTTAACTGAATTAAATTCTTAGTAGCCTTAACTTGAGCATTCAATGCTTGAACTTGCACTAATAATGAAGCTTCTTTACTAGACGCATCTTTCTTTAATTCTTTAAAACGAGCTATTTCAGCTAAAAAATACTCTTTCTTAGCCTCTAAACTTGCTTTACTATCTTGACTAAAAACAAACTGTATAACAAGCAGTAAACTGCATAGCATCCATTTTTTCATACTCTAAAAATGAAACGGTTGATATCCCGAAGGAATATTAAAAGGAAATGAGAGTTTATTATCTAAATCTACCCTGTTAAATTCTAGATGTAGCTTTTTATCATTACTCCCTCCTTTAACTTCAATCGTCATTTTTTCAGGAAGTTGCTTGCCTTCTATCTCTTGATACGATGTATAATTCATATCTAATTGACGATTTTTTTCGGATTGAGAAATAAAATAAGAAGCTACTTTATAATGTAATTGATCTAAAGTTAGACTGTATTTATACTTTTTTGAAGGCTTTTTAGGACTAATATTTAGATTCCCTCTATCGTCTTTAACAATCTCTAATTGATTTTGCTCTAAAGCCAACATACTTTGCCCTAATAATAAATCTTGTAAACTTTTAAAAGTAACTGTAGTCCCCAAAAAGCTTGAAATAGCTGTAAAATCTCCCTTATAATATCTCTTACCCAATTTTTCGTAGAATTGAACTTCTTTGGGTGTTATGTAAGCCTTTGCAACGGTAAACCCTAAAAATTTTACACTCAACCACAATTGTTTATCTTTTTCTAAGCGTAATGTTGCTGACGGACTTACTTGCTTTTTACCGTCATCATAGTTCAAACGAAGCTTACTAGCATAGGTGCTAAAATCTAAATTAGCCGCATTATGAAGCTCAATAATATTAGCGGCCGTTTTCTTAGAAAGTCTATTCGAACTTATTTTTTTAGTTGACCCACAACTTGTCATTAACAAAACGACAGCCACTATACAACTATATAGTAAACTATTAATTAATTGAAATTTTTTCACCTCTTACTTTATATTTTTTGGCCTTATCTGGTTGCCCCATTAAAGTATATGTTTCTGCAAGTTTAAGTAAAAAAGCGCGTTCCATTTCAGGGTTATCAATGATATAATCTAAGCCTTCTTGATAATTCATTATTGCTTGATCAAACTTTTCTCCTTTATTTAATAACGAACCATTGATAAGATATAATATAGGTTGTGAAGGATATTTTTCTAAACTAGATACCGCTAATTCTTTTGCTCTCTCTGTTTTACCGTAATACAGTTGTAAAAGAAGCGTATCTTTTATCAATGAAAAATTATTAGGATCTACATCTAAATTTTGTTGATACACATCTAATAAACTTTCTGTAGAGCCTTCTTGTAACTGAAAAGAAGTTAGTTCCATAAAAAACTTTTGATTTTCAGTTTTCGATAACGACTCTTCTGGCAATTTTTCTATTTCGGTATTATAATTTGGGTTTTGTTTCCCATACGTACGGAATTTAGACAACACCCTACTCTTTACAACATCATTAATCCGGTTACTTGTAGTTAACATTTTCATTGACTCTGTTGCAGCTAAAGTATTACCTTCATCAAGATTCTTTAAAAATGAAACATATTCTAACATCGGAGCACTCGGAATATTTTCTTCAAAACGCTTAAAAACCTCTAATGCTTCTTTCTTTTTATTCGCTTCTTGATATAATTCAAATAAGCGAACATACAATTCTGAATTGGTCTTGTCTTTCTGAATCTTACGTTCAATATCTACAATTTGCAAGTTCTTATCCTTTGAAATACTATAGATTCTATTTCTTAGGCCTTCAATACGAGAATCGAAACTAAAGTTATTTTTGTAGTCGTTAAGTGTTTCCAAAGATTCTCCATACTGCTTCGTATAAACATAAGCACCAGACAAATCATATTTGTATTTTTCATCAATTTCTACCAGCTCTTTTAATGTTGAAATTCGCTCATCATACTTAGCTTGAATAAAAAACACCTGTTGAAGCTCTTTTAGAATAATTTCATTCTTTGGCATTAGTTGCAAGGCCGTAATTAAATCACTCTCTGCAGATTGATAATCTTTTAATGCATAAGAATTCTTAGCTTTTTCAAAAAAGAGAACAGGAATATTATCATTAATAGCTAAACAAGCATCTAACTCAACAATAGCTTTATCATAATTTTTAATAAGTCTTTGTGATAAAGCCTCATAGAAATGAGCCTCAAATTGAGGTGAAATCTTAGAAATATCATTCAACGCACTAGTATTACTTTTGGATTGCCCCTTTACAAAAAAAGGAATACACAAAAGGAATACTAGAACAATACGCTGAATTTTAATCATCTTTAATCTAATTTAGAATAATCACCAATGCTTACTTTAGTATAGTTAGCATCGTAACTTACTTTATTCCCGATCATTGAGTCTACTAATTTAGCATTTTTAATTATAGTTTCATTCTGAATCAGACTATTACTGATTATCGAATTCTCAATAACACAATCATTACCTAAAGAAACATTAGGGCCTAATTTTGTATTCACTAACTTCACGTTCTTCCCAACGAAACAAGGTGCTATAATTTCCGAGTTTTCTAACACTACAGAACTATCAACCAAATGCTCTGTTTGCTCTTCATGAATAAAGTTTAACATCCTAGTATTTGTATCTATAGTAACCGCAGGGTTTCCACAATCCATCCACTCACTTACTTTCCCTGTTTTGAACACTTTTCCTTGAGCGATAAGGTCTTTAATTCCATCATTAATTTGGTATTCCCCACCATGCATCAAATTCGCATCTAATACTTTTTGTAAAGACTCTTTCAAAGCACTTCCATCTTTGAAATAATAAATACCAATAACAGCTAGGTCAGTAACAAATTCCTTAGGTTTTTCAACCAATTCTACAATATGATTATCGGTGTTTAGTTTAACCACTCCATATGCTTCAGGGTCGTCAACTTGTTTTACCCACATAACCGCATCCGCTTCAGGATCTAACTTAAAATCTGCTTTAAATAAGGTATCTGCATAAGCTACTATGCATGGACCTGATAAAGAATCTTTTGCACACATTATAGCATGACCAGTACCTAAAGCTTCGTCTTGAAAGTAAACAGACGCTTTTGCACCTAAACTTTCAGCAATTTCTATCAATTGAACTTCAACTCCAAAATCTTCTTTAGTGATAAAAGCAACTTCTTCTATAGGCTGGTTTACTACCTTTGCTATATCTTCGACTAAGCGCTGAACGATAGGTTTCCCTACAATAGGAATTAATGGCTTAGGAACTGTAAGTGTGTGGGGGCGAAGCCTTGATCCTCGTCCCGCCATAGGTACTATTATTTTCATTTTTTTTGGCTTTAAGCCTAAGCTACAAACTACAGGCTACAGTAATTGATTATAATTTATTTTCATTAATATTATAGTAATACAGAAAATATTAAACTCCTGTACTTCCGAAACCACCTTCTCCTCTTTCAGTTTCAGAAAGCTGTGAGACCTCTCTCCATACAGCTCTTTCAAATTTAGCGATAACCATTTGAGCAATACGATCACCATTTTCTATAACGAATGGTTCATTACTTAGGTTTATTAAAATCACCCCCACTTCTCCTCGATAATCTGCATCAATTGTACCAGGAGCATTTAATACCGTTACCCCTCTTTTAGCAGCTAATCCACTACGCGGACGAACTTGTGCTTCGTATCCTTTTGGCAAAGCCAAATAAAGACCAGTTCCTATGATATTTCTTCCCATTGGAGCTAATGTTATCGGCTCTTCTACTACTGCATGTAAATCCATACCAGCCGAAAGCAATGTCTCATAACTTGGCAAAGTGTGCTCGGATCTATTTATAATATCGATTTTCATAATCTTTTTCTTTTGAGCATTTGTAAGATAGTTGTTCTTTCAAAAATAATGATTGTTATAAGAAATATTAGAACAGCAATAAATTTAACCCAAAATATGCTTCTAAAATTCAGATACACCACCATACTAAGAGTCAATGCAATACTCAAATAACCTAATATTGATTTTAAGTCATAAGGAATAGGATATTTCTTTCTTCCCATAAAATATGACATTAGCATCATTGATCCATAAGCAGCTAAGGTCGCCCAAGCAGCAGCCATAAATCCATAATGACTTATTAGTGTATAATTTGCAATTAATGTAACTAACGCTCCAAAAATCGAAAACCACATTCCATAATGTGTACGATCTGTCACTTTATACCAAACTGAAAGGCTATGATAAGCACCTAAACACCAATTACCCAATAAAATAATTGGCACTATAGAAATTGCTCCCCAATAAGCACTATTTCGAATAAGCAACTCTTTCAAATCATCTACAAAAACGATTACAAATAGTAAACCAAGAGAAGCAAAAATGACATAAAACTTCATAACCGTAGCATAAGTTTGTTTGGCATCTTTTTTATCAGCTTGATTAAAGAAAAAAGGCTCTACCCCCATCTTAAAAGCCTGTATAAACAAAGTCAAGAAAACACCTAACTTATAACAACCTGCATACGCCCCCATAACCTCTTTTCCTAGCTGATCTCTAAGAACTAACTTATCAATACTTTCATTAATAATGAATGCTAAACCTGAAATTAAAATTGGCCAGCTATATCTTAGCATTCTTTTTAATAAATCAATATCCAATAACCATTTGATTTTGAACAAAACTGGAGAAACAAACAAAAAGGTTAATGTACTCGCTGCTAAATTTGCTAAAAAAATATAACCCACAGGTGATAACTCTAAAAAGCTTGGAAGATTAATTTGGTGTTTTGGAACAAACCAAAGAAAGAAATAATTTAAAACCACATAAAGCAAAAAGCCTCCTACTTTAGTTACTGAAAAACGTATTGCTTTACCTTGAATTCTATATAACGCAAAAGGTACAACCCAACATATTTCAACAAACAACAAAGCCATCAATAAATAAAGCCATTCAGTCGGAAAATTCAATAAAGAGGAAATATCATTTTCAAAAATTAAAAAGACAATAACCACTAAAATCAGAGTCGAAAATAGACTTATAGCACTAGTACTAATAACATGATCCTTTTTTTCTTCTCGGCTATAAAATCGAAAAAAGGCAGTTTCCATACCATAAGTTAACACCACCTGAGCAAAACCAAAATAGACATAAAACACAGCGGTATCCGAAAACTCTTCAGGCGCTAGCATCTGAGTATGAAGACTAGTCAAAATGACACTCATTAACTTAGGAAGCACTGCGGCCAAACCAAATATAAATGTGTCTTTAAAAAGCTTTTTGAAAATACTCAACAGGAAGAAAATTTTGACAGTAAAAGTAGGAATAACTTACGAATCTTCTTAAACAGAAAACAAACAAAAAAACCAGCTCATTTCTGAACTGGTTTTGTATAAAAATTTGTTAAGATAAATTATCCATTCAATGCTTCTGCACCTCCAACAATTTCTAAAATTTCGTTAGTAATAGCTGCTTGACGTGCTTTGTTATATTGTAATTTAAGACTATCTCTTAATGCCGTTGCATTATCAGTTGCTTTATGCATTGCTGTCATACGAGCACCATGTTCTGAAGCAAAAGAGTCTCTAAGCGCTTTATAGAACTGAATCTTCAAAGACTTAGGTATTAATTCTTCTACGATCTCTTCTTTAGACGGCTCAAAAATATATTCTTTTGCAGAAGACTCAGAAGTCTCTACTTTTTGAATTGGCAAAAATTGCTCTTCTTGAACTTTTTGAGAACCAGCATTGATAAATTGATTGTAAACTAAAACTACTTTATCGTATTTTTCATTTACAAAATCTTCCATAGCCTTAACAGCTATTTCAGCAGCATTATCAAAAGATAAATCGTCGTAAATTTCAACATTATTATCAACTACGTTATAAAGCTTAGACAATACATCATTCGCTTTTTTCCCTATAGTGATGAACTCTAGATTTTTATTAGCATAAACTTCTTCAGCTAATTTCTTAGAAGTTTTAATTATATTCGAATTAAAAGCTCCTGCCAATCCACGATTAGACGCGATAGAAATAATCAACACATTATTTACTTCACGCTCTACACCATAAATGCTTTCACTTTTCCCGGATAACGAAGCACTCAAATTCTGAAGTAGCTCAGTTAACTTATCTGTATAAGGACGCATTTGTTGAATAGCATCTTGTGCTTTACTCAATTTTGCAGCAGATACCATTTTCATTGCACTGGTAATCTGCATCGTCGATGATACCGATTTTATTCTACTTCTAAGTTCTTTTAAATTGGCCATTTATTCAGTACTGAGTAATTAGTATTAAGTATAAAGACTAATAACAGAGCACAAAAGCTTTATACCTTGCACTCTGTTCATTATACTTTTTAAGCGAATTTCTTAGATACCTCTGCAGCTACAGCTACTAAAACATCAATTACTTCGTCTGTTAATTTCCCTTTCTTTAATGTATCTAAACTATCTCTATGCTTAGCATTTAAAAACTCGATATAATCAGCTTCGAATTCTTTTACTTTATTTACAGGAACATCTTTCAATAAGTTTTTAGAACCTGCATAGATGATCGCAATCTGATCTTCTACAGTATAAGGATCGTTTTGAGCTTGCTTTAAGATTTCAACGTTACGCTTACCTTTTTCAATTACATTTAAAGTTGCAGCATCAAGATCAGATCCGAACTTCGCGAATGCTTCTAATTCACGGAACTGTGCTTGATCTAACTTTAACGTACCTGCTACTTTCTTCATTGATTTAATCTGAGCAGAACCTCCTACACGAGATACCGAAATACCTACGTTAATTGCTGGACGTACACCAGAGTTAAATAAATCTGAAGTTAAGAATATCTGACCATCAGTAATCGAGATTACGTTGGTTGGGATATATGCCGATACATCACCTGCTTGAGTTTCAATGATTGGAAGTGCTGTAATCGAACCTCCACCTTTTACCTTATCTTTTAAAGATTCTGGTAAATCATTCATTTGAGCTGCAATCTTATCATCAGCAATTACTTTTGCAGAACGCTCTAATAAACGAGAGTGTAAATAGAATACATCTCCAGGATATGCTTCACGTCCTGGTGGGCGACGTAACAATAAAGACACCTCACGATATGCTACCGCTTGCTTTGATAAATCATCATAGATAATTAAAGCTGGACGACCAGTATCACGGAAATACTCTCCGATAGCCGCTCCTGCGAATGGCGCATATACTTGCATTGGTGCAGGATCAGATGCATTTGCTGCTACGATAGTCGTATAGGCTAATGCTCCTTTATCTTCTAATACTTTAGCAATACCTGCTACTGTAGATGCTTTCTGTCCGATAGCAACATAGATACAGTAAACTGGCTCACCAGCATCATAAAACTCTTTTTGATTCAAGATCGTATCGATACAAACTGTTGTTTTACCAGTTTGACGGTCACCGATTACCAACTCACGTTGTCCTCGTCCGATTGGCACCATGGCATCGATCGCCTTGATTCCTGTTTGTAATGGCTCATTTACAGGCTGACGGTATACTACACCAGGAGCTTTACGCTCTAGCGGCATCTCGAAAGTCTCCCCTTCGATTGGCCCTTTCCCATCAATTGGATTACCTAACGTATCTACAACACGCCCAACAACACCTTCTCCTACATCAATAGAAGCAATACGTTGAGTACGCTTTACAGTATCTCCTTCTTTTACCTCAGTAGAAGAACCTAATAATACCACACCTACGTTATCCTCTTCTAAGTTCAAAACGATCCCTTGAAGACCACTATCGAACTCAACCAATTCTCCGTATTGTGCATTTGATAAACCAAAAACACGAGCGATACCATCACCAACTTGTAATACAGTACCTACTTCATCAAGAGAAGCGCCAGCTTCGAAGCTTGATAATTGTTGCTTTAAAATTGCTGATACTTCAGCAGGATTTACTTCAGCCATTACTTAATGTTATTTATATTCTCCCAAACTGAATTAGGATCTTAAAAACTCTTAGTTACTAATTATAATTTTGAGACAAATGAATTGTCTTCGAATGATTGCTTCAAGCTTGATAATTGACGAGCTACTGAAGCATTGTATTGCAAATCTCCTACACGTAGCACGAAACCACCTAAAATTGATTCATCGACAGTCACTTCTAATGTTGCTTCTTTACCTGTCAATTCTTTGACTTTAGTCAAAATAGCACTTTCTAAAGCATCATTTAAAGGAACTGCCGTAGTTACTTTAGCTACCTGAGCACCTTTATCTTGTTCATACAAAGAAATGTAACTTAACGCTACATCTTGCAATTTTTCTACACGCTTATTACTAACCAACGTATCGAACAACCCTTTAGTGATTGCCCCAACACTAGCAAAAACAGCCTCTAAGCTTGACTTCTTAATAGTATCAGCAATCAACGGACTACTGATTAACCCTCTTAAATCTGCACTTTCAGCAACTGTAGCGTTGATTTGCTGCATTTCAGCAAAAACAGCATCTGAAGCATTTTGCTCCTTCGCCAAACTCAACATTGCTTTCGCATATCTTACTGCCGCTCTACTCATCTTTTCTTAGTTTAAAGTAGCGTCTTTTAATAAAGTCTCTACTAAAGCTAACTGCTTATCTTTATCTGACAATTCGTTTTTCACTACTTTTTCAGCAATTTCTACTGATAACCCAGCTACTTGATTCTTAAGATCTGCAACTGCAGCTTTTTTCTCTGCAGCTATTACTTCTTTAGCTTTAGAAATCATCTTATCTGTTTGCACTGTAGCCTCTTCTTCTGCTTTAGCTAAAATATTAGCTTTCATCTCACGAGCCTCTTTCAACAAACCATCACGCTCAGCACGAGCTTCATTTAAGATACGTTCGTTGTCTGCTTGTAAATTCTCTAACTCTTTCTTAGCATTTTCGGCAGCATCCAATGCCCCTTGAATTCCTTCTTCACGCTCATCAAGACTGCTCAAAATAGGTTTCCAAGCAAATTTTCTTAAAATGAAAATTAAAACTGTAAAAATAATGGCTACCCAAAAGAATAAACCAAACGAAAAATCATTAATTAACTTTTCCATTACCTATAAATTTGTTTGTTTAATGTGATTTAATACTACTTGTAACCAACCGTTACAAGTAGTATTCAACTTTTAATTACTTTCCGAAGAAAATTGCAGCTAATGCAACACCTTCTAAAAGTGCTCCAATGATAATCATTGCAGTTTGGATTTTACCAGCAGCTTCTGGCTGACGAGCGATAGCTTCCATAGCTGATCCACCAATCTTACCAAGACCTAATCCTGCTCCAACAACGATTAAACCTGCTCCTACTAAACTTGGAATTGTTCCCATTTCAAAAATTATATATAATTAAACAAATTCTTTAATCTCTCTTCCTAGTGATGATCATGCTCTTCCACTGCCATACCGATAAACAATGACGCTAACATTGTAAAGATATATGCTTGCAAGAATGCCACCAATAGTTCAATAAGGTTAATAAAAATTCCTAATATCATAGAAACGCTTATACCCCCTACTAAACCTAAACTATCCTTCATCAAATAGATTACCGCAATAATACCCATAACAACTGAGTGCCCTGCTGTAATATTTGCAAATAAACGAACCATTAATGAAAACGGCTTAGTAACTAAACCTATTAATTCAATTGGCGCTAATATTATTTTCATCGGCACAGGAACACCTGGCATCCAAAAAATATGCTTCCAATAATCTTTATTCCCTGAAAACTGTACAATCAAAAAAGTAATTAGTGCCAAACATGCTGTAAATGTAATGTTTCCTGTAACATTAAAACCAAAAGGCGTTAAGCCTAACAAATTCAACAACCATATAAAGAAGAATATGGTCAACAAAAACCCCATATACTTTCTATATTTTCTCTCACCGATATTTGGCTTTGCTATTTCATCACGAACGTATAACACAAGTGGCTCTAGAAAACGACCTATACCTTTAGGTATCGGACCATTTTTATAACCTTTCGCTAGACTTCCAAAACCAAGAAGCAATAACAACCCTGTTACAAGCATTGCAAAAACATTCTTTGTAATAGAAAGATCAAAAGGCTTCTCGTTAGTTGGATGATGATGCTCATCGTAACTTAATGTTCCTTTAGCATCTGTCTTATATACTTTACCATGAAAAAGCTTGTAATGATTACCACCTATAGTTGCAACACTTTCCCCGTGATGAAACTGAGAAGACATCCCAACTTTCAAACCACCATCCCATAAAATAACAGGTAACGGAAATCCAACATGAGTCCCTTTCTCTCCATCTGACCATAAAACCACGTCATGAGAATCAGCAAGGTGATGCTGAATATATGCATCTACTTCTTCTTTAGTATCAACTGCCCCACCATGATTAGCATGAGCATCTTTAGCATGTAAATTTGACGAAGGAGTAGCAGCATGAGCATGAGGATCTCCATGATGGTCATCCTTATGATCGTGATGCTGAATTGGGTTTTCAGGTGCTTCAGTCCCTGCAAATAAAGTTAAACTGAAAAACGATACAACTAACGTCGCAAAAATCTTACTAAGCGATTGTGCTCCCATCATGTGATTTACAATATAAATTGAAACTCGAAATTTGGCTGCAAAATTACATTTTTAATTAACAAAACATAGAATGATCTTCATTTTTTTTGAAATCCCTTATTTTAAAGGTCTTTATTTGTGTTTTTAGGAAGTTCTACATTTAATAATGGTACAATTTTCAACAACAGAACTATCAAATAGAAAAAATAGAAACCAAACAAAAGGTATTTAATCACAGGCTGTTTTTCCATTTCAACTTCATATGCATTCGCAAACATTACAAGTAAAATCATTTTCAAAGTGATAAACCCTAAAACCGTAAAACCCGCAGAAGCTAAAAAATGTTTTGACATAAATTCACTAACAACATAGATAAGCAGCACAAAACCACTCAACAGTACGTGCTGAAAAATTACTGGTACGGTATCTTCAATATTTAATTGCGGTAATAATATAAACTTATGAACCGAAAAGGCCATTAAAGCAATTAACACAATATGTAAGTAATGTTTCATCTTTATGTTTTCGATTATCAATCTAATTATCTTGAAAATTTGGTTGCAAAAATATAAAAGCTAATTACTCAACACAAAAAAGTGCTTTACTTAAAATTCACTTTTTATTTGAGAAACGTATAACCTGAATAATAACACTAACAGTTGCCAAAATGACGGCAGACAAAGTCAACCAAGTATCATAAAAAGGAGTTTCTTTATGATATTTAGCATCTAACCAAGACCCAAAAAGGTGCCCTATGTAAATAGTAGCACCCATTTGTATTCCTATACCCGTAAAAACGGCAAAATTCTTAAGCCGATTTTTCTCCATTAGGTTTTCTATTAATATTTTTTATGGCACCTTTCATTGCACAAGAACTCACATTAAAACTAGCTCCTGATTCTACCACTAACTTACCGATTACTACCTCTCCTTGAATTTTAGCTGTTGGTTTCAACGTTAATGTATCTGAAACATCTAGTGCCCCTGAGAAACTCCCTTCAAACTCTGCACTTTCACAAGTCAAAGTACCCGTTATGCTTCCAGTAGCCCCTACAACCACACGCCCTTCCGTCTTTACATTACCTTCAATTTTACCTTCAATACGAAAACCTCCCTTTGATACTAAATCTCCGGTAATTAGTGTTCCTTCTGAAATTTTATTTTGATTTTTTGAGTAGTCCAATGTTTCTTTCGGTTTTTTATTATCTGAGAACATGATTCCTGAGGTATTAAGTTAAATACTTACAATACTGCTAAAATAAGGATTCTAATTGTTTTTTATATTCATCAAACTTCTTTTGCCCTTGTATCACTCGATAATTGCTACTTGAAACGAACAAACCTTGTCTCTTCATCGAATCGAGCAAACTCTCGTCTGACAATAATGCATTAACTGCACGTACTTGCCCTTTACCTTTCATACCATGTACCACAACCAAAGATGTTTCAGGAGTATAAAAATCTATTGATGTTTTCAATTCATCAAACCTCCTTTTTACAAGAAGTGAATCTAATTGCTTTTTCAACGCTACAGCTTCCGTGTTTCCATGAGCATCGTACACCAATTTATACCTAGCAGTAGAAGATGTATCATTCTTAAACTGCATATTTTCTATATGCGGTATTGTACTAGACAACATATCTATCGCTCTTTTTCCTTCATCAGATTGAGGGAAGGTGTTTGCTAAATATTCTAATGTAGGTTTCATAGCTGACACACCTTCTATTTTCCCAATTGTTTTAGACTTTAACAATTGTAATCTCAACTCTAAATCATCCCCCTTATAAGTTTCAATCATCGGCTCCAAACCTCTTAAAACAGATGGATAATCTTGATTCATGAATTTCTTATAAATCTTACCATATTTTTCATCAAAATCATTCTCATCACCTTCAACCTGCTTGAAAGGATCTTTTACAATAGCCGCAAAACGTGAATTAGGATGATTTTTTAGAATATCCTGACGCACTTGTTCTTCTTTACTAAAATTACCATTTACTTGATAAATTTTATACAAATTGTATTTTGCAGGAAGAATATATTTCTCCTCAGGAGCATTACCTAATACCGCTTCAAAACTCTGAGAAGCTTTAAAATACTCTTTCAACTGTTCTTTATACAACGTACCTAATTGGAAGTGCGCATCATTTAAACCATAATTAAGACTATCAATAATCTTTTGATCTGTTGGTATTTTAGTTAAATAAGACTGCGGGTCAAATTGCGGGTCTTTATTAATATCATAATCTTCGTCTATAGGCTCTATAGCATCTACAATATTATTGAAACCACTAATACTAGACACTTTCCAATTATCTACCAATTGACGTTTCCCGTAAATATTCTCAAATTGCTGACGTCCGCTTTCAACAATCGTGGTATTATAGAAATAAAAACCTTCGTTTTCTTTTTTCCCTTGAATAAAAGATTTCGCATTTAAGTTACCTCCATTCTGCAATTGTTTTGCAAAGCGCGCCTTCTGTTTTTTCAATTTTTCTTTCTTCAAGTCCTTAAGACTATCTGTATACTTTTGAAAAAACAACTTTTGATTAACTTTTGACATCGAAGTCAAATTCAATATACTATCATTATCATGCACGACAGTTTCATATCGTATTACTTCATCTAGGTTGTCGCGCTTTCTTTTGATCACCCTATATCTTTTAGAATTACTATCCAACAAACTCAAGGTACTATCCATATACCTACCTGACTTAGTATACTCCGCTTCATTGAAGGAAATTTTACTAAGCGTTTCATAATCTAACGACCTTAGGTACTTGTCATCCGAATTTGTTCTCAATGATTTATTATAATACTTCTTCGCTAAATTAAAAGAATCTGCCGCAAAAAAGAAGATAGCTTTTTCATAATAAATACGGTCTAAGTACGGTCGGTTCTCCCAATTCTTTTCTAACTTATTTAGAATATCTAAAAAAGCAATCTGATCGTCCGACTCAATTTCTAAATTTCTCGCTTTCGCTATGTAAGCATTCACTAAATATTCTCTAGGAACTCTTCTATTCAATTTAATCAATTTATCAAAATGAATGTTAGCAGTATCTCTTTCTCTGATTTTATTATACAATTGTCCTAGAATAAAAAGATAACGCCCTTTCTCTTCCATGCTTTTTGTATTCTCTATGGCTACTTTTATCGGAGCGATGGCACTATCACGGTGTTTTAAGTTAATATATCCTTGAGCCAAAATAGCAGAAGCATCAGCTAATTCCTGTTCTTCTAAAGTAATTTTTTGTTTAAATAATAATTTCTTTAAACTTTTTACAGCACCCTCATCATTCTCTAAACGCAATTGCACTTTAGCTTTCCAAACTTTTGCGTTATTGATATTATTTGAAGTGGGGTATTTATACAAAATGTAATTAAAAGCCTCTAAAGCACCAATAAATCTTTGATCAAAATACCTAGCTTTCCCTAACAACATAAACGCCTCATCTATTTGTGGGTTTCTCTCAGTATCAGCAATCACCATCGAGTGTTTTTGAATCGCTTTTGCTGCCTTCTCTTCAGCTCTTAAAAAATCAGGATTACTATTTTCTCCATTATAGATATCTTCAGCAGTTTTTAACTCTAGGCGTTCTACCGGTAGTTGTTTCCAATAATTATCTTGATAACTTTCTACAACATTTTGCTTACCAACCTTGAATGCTTCTTTACCATTAAACCCTGTATTGTAATAGGTTGTCATCGCGTGCCAATTGCGATTTAGCCACTTATCTTTCTTTCTTGAACAACTAGCCATAATTAAAGCTAAAATGGCAAGCACAAAAATCGAACGAGAATACTTCTTCAAAATACTATTCTTTAAACACTATTATAACTCAACTATAACTGCAAATAGTGTGTTAAACATTAATTTCTAAAGGTACAACTATCTAGTATTCTACAAAATTTAACCTAATTAATGAATCACGCTAAACAAAACAAGCCTAACCACTACAAAAACAACATCTTATATTTTAATTTTTATTAAATTTCAAAAGCTATGCATGCATAATTTAGGTGTTAAATATTTTTTCGTTTCGAAATAAATCATCAAATTTGTTTCACTGTTGTTTCAAGTAGAGTATTGAAACATAGCATTTTCGCCCCAAAACTGAGTTCTGCAAAAAGGAAACCGCTTTTATAGCACACAAAAACAAAATAAAAAAACCACCTTTTTTGAACTCAGTTTTTTATTTTGTTACCCCAGACATTTATTATTTTTGAAAAAAAATTCAATGTCTTCATACAGTACACTTCGCATAAAAAAGATTATACAAGAAACACCTAATGCGGTATCTTTAGTTTTTGAAATCCCTGAGGAACTTAAAAACGACTTCACATTCATACCTGGGCAATTTCTTGGATTAAAGACACAAATAAATGGAGAAGAAGTACGAAGAGCTTATTCCATCAGTAGTAGCCCCCAAGACAAGGACATTCAAATTAGCGTTAAAAAAATTGCTGATGGTACATTTTCTGTTTTTGCTAATGAAAAACTAACCGTAGGAGATTCACTAGAAGCTATGATTCCTGACGGGAAGTTTCAGTTGAAACCCAACAACTCTTCAACCAAAAACTATATGGCTTTTGCAGCCGGTAGTGGAATTACCCCTATCATGTCCATGATAAAAACAGTACTTTCTACTGAAAAGCAAAGTAAATTTGTTTTAATCTACGGAAACAAATCTAGTAACGAAACTATGTTTTTCAAAGAACTACTAGAACTACAAACTAACTACCCCGAAAGACTTTACATCGATTTTATCTATAGCCAAGAAAATACTGAAGGTGCTCAATTTGGACGTATTGACAAGAATATTGTCGATTCTGTTTTGAAAAACAAATTTGATAATATTGATTTCAACGATTACTACCTCTGTGGACCTGAAGCTATGATCAATAGCGTAAAAGAAGTACTTTCTGAAAACGGAGTTAAAACAAGTAATATTCATTTTGAACTTTTCACTTCCTCTACAGAAATTTCTAACGACAAAGACACTGATGGTTTATCGAAGGTAGAAGTAATCGTAGATGACGAAAGTATTGTTATTGAATCTGACAAAAAAGCTACACTTTTAGACAATATATTAAAAGCTGATATTGACGCTCCATATTCTTGTAAAGGAGGTGTTTGCGCTTCTTGCATTTGCAGGGTAGTTGAAGGTGAAGTAAATATGCCTGTAAACAACTTATTAACTGACGATGAAATAGAAGAAGGCCTTGTTTTATCTTGTCAAGCATACGCCGTAAGCAACGAAATCAAAATTGATTTTGACGATGCTTAATAACACTATGTAAGCTTACATTTACAAGCTTAAAACGCGAGTCTACAGGCTTATAGACAAATCTTATTGAAGTAAGAACGAATCTAAAATACATCTTAATTTTGATTAAGATGTATTTTAGATTCGTTCTTTTTAAATTTGCGGCCCATTCAGATATACCTTATCTAAATTTGAATACAGCCTTTTTATATTACAATTATTTCCAAGTAATTATATCTTCTAAGACCCTTCTCGTTTTAGGGTGTGCTGGATCTTCTTTTCTATAGCCGAAAGCGACCATAAAAGAAAGTCCATATTTTTCGATATCTACTCCGAATTTTTCTTGTAGTAAAGCTTCAGCTTTTTCTTGATGAAAACCTTCAATAGGGCAACTATCAATTCCGTTCAAAGCCGCAGCTGTCATCATGTTCCCTAAAGCAATGTAACATTGCTTCGAAGCCCAATCGAAAAGCTTTTTTTCAGTATCTAAATCAAAATCGCGTTCTTGAAATTCTCTATAAAATTTAGAATACATTTCTACAACATCTTCAGGAAACTGTTTTACCTCTTTCATCATATGCATGATATATTCAGAATCCCATTTGGTCAAAGGAGCTTTCATTGTCAAACCCAAAACAAAGTGACTAGCAGTATCTAATTTTACGGGGGCTCCCCAAGCTACGGGCTTTAACAACTCACGTAATTCTTGATCTTGAACAACAATGAAATGCCAAGGCTCGAAACCAAAAGAACTCGGAGATAAATTCGCTATTTGAAGAATAAAATTAATGTCTTCATCCGTCAATTTTTTATCCGCATTAAACTCTTTAGTAGCATGCCTGTAATTAAAGGCATCAATAATAGCTTTTTTAGAAATATTCGGTGTTTTCATAATATATTTTTTAACTATATTTTTTATAGTATCAAACTTAAGTATAGGTTTCTATATTTGCAATAACGGTAAAAAAGGATAGTATACTATGGATGGATCACAAGATAAAACGTTAAACTTTAGAAATAAAGAATTTCATTGTTGCGCAAGCCTAACTATGAGCATTATTGGAGGCAAGTGGAAAACTGTTATTTTATATCACTTGATTGAAAAAGCACTGAGGTACAGCGAATTAAGAAAAAAAATACCTAAAGTTACAGAACGTACTTTAAGTTTACAACTTAAGGCACTTGAAAGCGATGGTTTAATCAAAAGAAAAGTATATACTTCGAAACCCCCACTAAAAGTAGAATACTCACTAACTGATTTTGGAAAATCAGCTATTCCTTTAATTCAAACCATAGCTAATTGGGGCGATTTTGTAGCAAGTAATTATTCAGAATAAATAATTTTACTAATCCTGTTTTTTAAAAGTATATAGTTTAGTAGGGGTAACACAATAATCTAATACAATATCATGGCTGTAAACATCTTCTATAAGCTGTGTTTCAGGTTCAAAAAAGGACAAGCCCACAATAGCCTTGGGCTGGGCCTCTGCTAAAAAACGATCGTAGAATCCTTTACCATAACCTACACGATACCCTGTTTTATCATAAGCTAACAGAGGCACAAAAACAACCTCCATTTTTTCAGCTTGTATTTCTATTCCTCCTTCTGGCTCGGGTATACCCCACTTATTTACTTTCAACAAGGTCTGATCTGTTAACAAAAAATGAGTTAATGTGTGAGTTTCAAAATCACTTTTGGATATCACCACATGCTTATCTCTCCCTTGAAGCATATGCAAAATAAACTCGGTATTTATCTCTACTTGACTTTCTATTGGTAGAAAAATATGATAATAACTAAAATCCCAAATATCGAGATTCAACAACTGATTTGCGATCTGAAGACTTAGATCATCAACTTCATCTAAAGAAATAGAACTCCTTAATTCCTTATACTTCTTTCTAAGCTCATCCTTTTTCATCTCCCTCAATATTTGGATCTATAAAACTTGTACTAATATGAAAAATAGCATCTCCTTGATACACAATAGGAGATTCATTTATATTTATAATATACCCGCTATTAGCTACTTTAACCTTATAATTATTCTTCCCATAAGGATCCGTTATAGAAGCTACAACTTGCCCTTTTTCTACAAAAGCTCCATGCGCTATTTCAGGATGAAACATACCGCTATATTTTGCACGTATCCATCGACTAGATTTAATGGTAATACTAGATCTCGCCGCTTTTGGAATTTCTATCTTACTCGATAACATCTCCAAATGTTCCAATACTCTAATAACACCCCCAACCCCTTCTTCAGCAATATCTTTATCGATAAACTCAGACTTACCCCCCTCAAAAAGAAGGATAGATTTATTCATTTTAGAACAAGTTCCTCTATATGATTTCTCAATTTTCTTAGATTCCAAAATAAAAGGAGCATTAAACACATGAGCTAACTCTAAATCTTTATCATTTTTGGGATCTATACGAATTTGAGAAGTATTAAAACGGCTAGCACCACCTGTATGAAAATCAAGACAAATATCTACTACAGGTAGAATTTCATTAACAAACTGATAAGCAAAACGCGAAGCCAAAGAACCTTTTTTTGTTCCAGGAAAAACACGATTTAAATCTCTGCCGTCTGGAAAATTTCTATCCATAGATAAGAACCCAAAAACATTAAGAACCGGAATGCAAATAATAGTTCCCCTAGCAGGTCTATTAATTTTTCTATAGATTAATTGACGTACTATTTCCACCCCATTAATCTCATCCCCATGCACACCAGCCGTAATAAGAACTACGGGGCCAGGTCGTGTTGATCGTTCTACAATAATTGGAATTTCAACCTTCGTAGATGTATATAACTTTGCAATATTAAAGTTAATTGTTTTACGTTCCCCTGGCATAATTTGATTGCCAAGGATGTATAATGGATCCTTCATCTTCTACTGTACACTAATTAAATCAAAGGGAAATCAAACATTTCTTTCTATATACTTAATTACCTCCTTAGCAATATCGTTACCCGTTGCTCTTTCGATACCCTCAAGACCTGGAGAAGAATTTACCTCTAAAATAAGAGGCCCTCGCTTGCTTTGTAGCATATCCACACCAGCAACTGCTAAGTCCAGTGCCTTGACAGCTTCTATCGCCGCATCTGCTTCTTCTTCCGTCAAATTAACTATCTCTGCAGTTCCTCCACGATGAAGATTCGAACGAAATTCACCTTCTTCTCCTTGTCGTTTCATCGCGCCAATTACTTTACCGTCGATGACTAAGACTCTTATATCAGCTCCTTTTGCTTCCTCTATATATTCTTGAATAATCACTCTTGCTTGAAGCCCGTTAAAAGCCTCTATTACCGATTTAGCAGCATTTTTAGTCTCAGCAAGCACAACACCAAGCCCTTGAGTACCCTCTAACAATTTAATTATTAATGGAGCCCCTCCTACATGCTGAATAATATCATCTACATTTTTAGAATAATTTGTAAATACTGTTTTAGGAAGTCCAATCTTAGCCTTAGATAGTATCTGCAAACTTTGCAATTTATCTCTTGACAACACTAATGCTTGCGAACCAACTGTTGTAAACACCCCCATCATTTCAAACTGCCTAATGATGGAAGTCCCATAATAAGTGATAGAAGAGCCTATCCTAGGAATTACCGCGTCTACATGATCGAGACGTTTTCCCCTATAATAAATCATTGGGTTCTTTTTCTCAATAACGATATCACAGTTGACAGGATCAATAACCCGCACACTATGTTTCCTTTTTATTGCAGCTTGCTGCAATACCATAGTAGAATATAAATTTGGATTACGAGATAGTATTACAATATTCATAATTAAAACCGGATTGACATAATTCTACAATGTCATTGACACCCTTTTAAATTTCACACTAATCTCAAATGTAATTCATTTCTCTTTAGAAAAGAACAGCACACAAAGCCTAATTTACCACTATAGGATTCTTTAAAACAAAAAAAGTCGCACCTAACGGCACGACTTTAATCTATATCTACAGTTTTCAATTACAAATCGAAACCGATACTAACACCTAATTTTTCTGCAATTAAAGCGTTAATCCTATTTTTTAGTTGAGGGATTTTCACAGAATCTAATACGTTATTTGCAAATGCATACATTAACAAGGCTTTCCCTTCTTTCTCAGGAATACCACGTGTTTTTAAGTAAAACAAAGCACTTTCATCTAATTGCCCAATAGTACAACCATGAGAACACTTTACATCATCTGCAAAAATTTCTAATTGAGGCTTAGAATTCACCGTTGCTTTATCACTTAATAACACATTATTATTAGACTGAAATGCATTTGTCTTTTGAGCAATTTGATCTACAATAATCTTACCATTAAACACACCTACAGATTTCTCATCGAAAATACCTTTATAGTCTTGATGACTTTCACAATTTGGCTCTGTATGCTCTACTAATGTATTATGATCTACATGCGTTTTACCTTCAAGAATCGTAACTCCATTTAAGATGGAATCTATGCCTTGACCTTTTTGAGTAAAATTCAAATTATTACGTGTAATCTCACCTCCAAAAGCAAACGTATGTACTGAAGCTACACTATGATCATGTTGTTCCGTAAACGTATTATCTATTAAAGATGCGTTTGTAGTATCGTTTTGAATCTTATAATAATCAACATGAGCATTTTTACCTGCATAGATTTCAGTAACCGAATTCGTAAATGTCTTATTTTTAGACAAACTCTGATGACGTTCAATAATGGTTACTTCAGAATTATCTTCTACTACAATAAGATTACGAGGCTGCAACAACATTGCCGTCTCAGAACCTGTAGAGAAATGTACAACCTCAATAGGCTTATCTGCTGCAACATTTTTTGGCAAATAGACATATGCCCCCTCTTTAGAATAGGCCGTATTTAATGACACTAAGCCATCTTGCTTTGCAACTTTATTAAAGTACACATCTATTACAGCCTTAAAACGATTTTGAGTTAAAGCTGAAGACATTAAACACACATCAAATTTATCATGCGTTGTACTAGACAAATGAGAAGAATATACTCCATCTATAAATACAATTTTATATGTATCTAAATCATGAACAAAGTATTTCTTTACATCTTTATATTCTATTGCTACTTCATTCTTAGAAAATAATGCAAAGTCATTTTTCAATACATTCTTCAACGAAGTATATTTCCAAGCTTCTACTTTCTTTGTTGGAAACCCGAATGCCTCAAAATCCTTAATTGCCTTTGTACGGATATCATGTACAGTACTTTTCGTATCAACGGTACTTTCAAAAGCTAAAAACGAAGAGACTAATTTTTCTTTTAATTCCATTTCTTTATAGTTATTAGTTATTAGTTATTAGTTCCTAGTAGCTTTCAATTAGCTATAAACTATGAACCATAAACTTGTTAACTATAATTCAGCTTTTATCCAATCGTATCCTTTTTCTTCTAACTCTAATGCTAATTCCTTAGTACCAGACTTCACAATCTTTCCATCATGTAATACATGTACAAAATCAGGAACAATATAATCTAACAATCTTTGGTAATGCGTAATAACAATAACTGCATTGTCTTTACTTTTCAATTTATTTACACCACTAGCAACAATACGCAATGCATCAATATCTAACCCAGAATCTGTTTCATCTAAGATTGCTAGCTTAGGCTCTAACATTGCCATTTGAAAGATCTCATTACGCTTCTTCTCTCCTCCAGAAAAACCTTCATTTAATGAACGAGATAAAAATTTACTATCGATTTCAAGCAATTCAGATTTCTCCTTAATCATCTTTAACATATCTCTAGCAGGCATATCTTCTAAACCACGAGCTTTTCGTGTTTCATTGATTGCTGTTTTCATGAAATTTGTTACAGATACTCCTGGAATCTCTACCGGATACTGAAATGACAAAAACACCCCTTTATGTGCTCTTTCATCAGCGCCTAACTCTCCTATATCTTCTCCTTCTAATTCGATGTTACCTTCAGTAACTTCATAATCTTCCTTTCCTGACACCACTGAAGCCAAAGTACTTTTCCCTGCACCATTAGGCCCCATAATCGCATGTACTTCTCCTGCTTTTACAGATAAGTTTAATCCCTTAAGGATTTCTTTGTCATCAATACTTGCGTGTAAATTTTTAATCTCTAACATTTTCAATAATTGAATTCCCTTTACTGGGTAACGTTAATTTTTATTTGGTTGTTTACTGGCGCTTCTTTCACTACCGGCAACACCTCTACTATTTGTTCTACTTTTACTAATTGATCCCACCCATCTTTACTTGGATTATCCTGGATCACTCCCTTAATCTTGACGGGCACCATGTCATATTTTTCTTTTTTCATAGGCGCCGCCTTCTCTGACAACTCTTTGGCTTTATCATCTAAAATAACACCGTAAATAAAAGTTTTACCTTTTAACACTGCTGCGTTATCAATATGAATAAACTCTGCTTCAATGTCGATAGCATTTGGATCAATTTTAGATTCATTTTTACAAGAAAACAATGCGAAAGCCAATCCGAATAATACCAATACTTTTTTCATAAGAAATAATTTAGATAGTTTAGTTATTTGATAAATATAACGAAGTTGCGCTTAATTATTATCCTACCGAACCTTCTAGACTAATCTCAAGTAATTTTTGAGCTTCAACAGCAAATTCCATTGGCAGCTTATTCAATACTTCTTTACTAAAACCATTCACAATTAAAGCAATGGCTTTTTCTGTATCAATACCACGCTGATTACAATAGAATATTTGATCTTCTCCAATCTTACTCGTTGTTGCCTCGTGTTCTATCTGAGCTGTCTTATTTTTCGCTTCGATATAAGGAAATGTATGCGCACCACATTCGTTACCCATCAATAACGAATCACACTGCGAAAAATTACGTGCATTAGTCGCTCTTGGACTAATTTGTACTAATCCTCTATATGAATTTTGAGATTTTCCAGCTGAAATTCCTTTAGAAATAATAGTACTTTTTGTGTTTTTTCCTAAGTGAATCATCTTAGTACCTGTATCCGCTTGCTGATAATTATTTGTAACGGCAATCGAATAGAATTCTCCAACAGAATTATTCCCTTTTAGAATACATGAAGGATATTTCCATGTTACAGCAGAACCTGTTTCAACTTGTGTCCAAGAGATTTTTGCATTGTTCTCACAAATTCCTCTTTTGGTTACAAAATTAAAAACTCCACCTTTTCCTTCTGCATTACCTGGGAACCAGTTTTGAACTGTAGAATATTTAATCTCTGCATCATCCATGGCAATCAACTCTACCACAGCAGCATGCAATTGATTTTCATCACGACTAGGTGCTGTACAACCCTCTAAGTAACTTACATAGCTACTTTCGTCAGCAACTACTAATGTACGTTCGAATTGCCCTGTACCACTTTGATTTATTCGGAAATAAGTAGATAATTCCATCGGACAACGAACTCCTTTAGGTATGTAACAAAAAGATCCATCAGTGAAGACTGCTGAATTTAATGCTGCATAAAAATTATCTGTTTTCGGCACTACCGAACCAATATATTTTTTCACTAATTCTGGATAGTCCTTAACTGCCTCAGATATTGAACAAAATATAATTCCTTTTTCTGCTAATGTTTTTTTGAATGTTGTCGCTACAGAAACTGAATCTACTACAACATCAACAGCTACACCACTTAATTTCTTTTGTTCATCTAAAGAAATTCCTAATTTTTCAAATGTTGCCAACAATTCAGGATCAACATCATCTAATGTTTTATTTGGATCAGCTTTCTTAGGAGCAGAATAATAACTTATCGCCTGAAAATCTGGCTTGTCATAATTTACATTAGCCCACTCAGGCTCCTCCATTTCTGACCAAATCTTAAAAGCATCTAAACGCCATTCTGTTAACCATTCAGGTTCATTTTTCTTTGCAGAAATTGCTCGAATAACATCTTCATTTAGCCCCACAGGAAACGTATCCGATTCTATATCTGTATAAAATCCGTACTCGTACTCCTTAGTCTCTAATTCTTTCTTTAAATCGTCTTCTGTATACTTACTCATATCTTTGAGTTTAGTTGTCAGTTACTTGTTATCAGCTGATAATTCTTCTTAAAATCCTCAACCTACAACTCGCAACTAATTATAATGAAAAACTTTCCCCACAACCGCAGGTTCTACTTGCATTTGGGTTATTAAACACAAAACCAGTACCATTTAGCCCTCCTGAATATTCTAAAGTTGTGCCTACTAAGTACAAAAAGCTTTTTTTGTCTACAATAATACGAACACCATTGTCTTCGAACACTTTATC
Source organism: uncultured Aquimarina sp. (assembly GCA_947493035.1). Taxonomy (GTDB): domain Bacteria; phylum Bacteroidota; class Bacteroidia; order Flavobacteriales; family Flavobacteriaceae; genus Aquimarina. The sequence goes on along the minus strand of CANLOW010000001.1, from coordinate 806,279 downwards.
TTCTTCAGCTTTTTCTTTATCAAATTTCAAATCATAAGAAAGCCCCGAACAACCACCAGATTTTACTCCAACACGAACAAAGTCGTTATTAGGATTAAAACCATCGTCTTGCATCAGCTCGACCACTTTCTTTTTTGCTATGTCTGATACTTTAATCATTTCTTAATAATTAAGCCACTAAGTGACGAATTCCACAAACATTTAACACTCCCCTTCAATACTCACATCAATCTATAAATTATGATTTAAAATTGAGATGAGTTTAGCAGTGCAAATATACGATATATGTCTCTTTTTGCCTGTAGAACTAACATTTTATACTTATTAAAGTATTTACAAAAACTATACTCCTATTTATTTAGTCGGTTACTTTCTTATATCGACATTCATAAATAGGTATTTTTGCAGTATCAAAACAACACATTGTGACTTTACAAGAGCATCTTCATTTTCTAAATATATCTTCCACCGAGCAAGGAACAGCAATTGGAAAACAACCTCTGGCTGATTCAAAAGGTATTAAAAGTATTTCTCCTGTGGATGGAGAAGTTATTGCTAAAATCTCTTTAACATCTTTAAAAAATTATGAACAGGCTATAAAAGCCTGTTTGAAAGCGAGCAAAGAATGGCAAAAAATACCAGCCCCTAAACGAGGAGAAATCGTTAGGCAATTTGGTGAGGCCTTAAGAGAAAAAAAGGAAAGTTTAGGGCATTTGGTGGCTTATGAAATGGGCAAATCACTACAAGAAGGATTAGGCGAAGTCCAAGAAATGATAGACATCTGTGATTTCGCAGTTGGTCTATCTCGTCAACTACACGGATTCACCATGCATTCTGAAAGACCTCAACATCGCATGTACGAACAATGGCATCCACTAGGAATTGTAGGTATCATCTCTGCCTTCAATTTTCCTGTAGCTGTTTGGGCATGGAATACTGCTTTAGCATGGATTTGCGGTAATGTCACCATATGGAAACCATCTGAAAAAACACCATTATGCGCTATTGCTTGCCAAAAAATCATTGGAGAGGTACTAAAAAACAACCATTTACCTAATGGGATATCTTGCTTGATTACGGGAGATCAATCTTTAGGAAAACAATTGACTTCTGATGATCGCATCTCATTAATATCGGCTACAGGTTCTACAAAAATGGGGAAAGATGTAGCCGCAACTATAGGTGCTCGACTGGGGAAATCTTTACTAGAGCTAGGCGGCAATAACGCCATGATAATAACCCCTAACGCTGATTTAAAACTAGCCATACCTGCTATAGTCTTTGGTGCAATTGGCACAGCAGGGCAACGTTGCACTACCACACGAAGACTTATAGTCCACGACTCCTTAATTGAAGAACTTACTACAACACTAAAAGGTGCTTATAAGCAAATAAAAATCGGATCACCATTAAATGAAAACAATCATATGGGGCCTTTAATAGACACAAATGCTGTAAAAGAATATTTAAAAGCTATTGTTAATGCTAAATCAGAAGGCGCGATACCTGTGATCGAAGGAAAATTACTTACTGACCCGCATTACAAAAGCCGCTGTTATGTAAGTCCATCTATTTACTTAGCCAAAAACGCAATGAATATTGTACAACAAGAAACCTTTGCTCCTATTCTTTATATCATTCCATATTCGGGATCTCTGGAAAACGCTATTTTTATTCAGAATGATGTAAAGCAAGGTCTTTCTTCTTCAATCATGACAACCAACATGAGAGAATCTGAATTGTTTTTATCTGCAATTGGATCTGATTGTGGTATTGCCAATGTAAATATTGGAACCTCTGGTGCAGAAATTGGCGGAGCTTTTGGTGGAGAAAAAGAAACAGGAGGCGGCAGAGAATCCGGTTCTGATGCATGGAAAGCCTACATGAGAAGGCAAACTAACACGATAAACTATTCCTCTGAATTACCTTTAGCTCAAGGAATAAAATTCAATTTCTAAAAAAGAATCACATATACTACTAAAACAGAAACGATATAGTAGAACGTTGATTTTCAAAAAATCGATTTAACAAGCATCAATTAAACCTCTTCTAAACAAAGGGTTAAAATCCAATAATCATATTAAAGTATGATTATTGAATAAGCTTCTTAATATAGATTTGCCTTGATAACGACGACAAAAACTACTATGAACAAAATTATTTTCCAAAACACCAACACCAACAAAAAAGCGCGAATTATATCTAACCAACAAATTGCATATGACCTTTTAGAAATGCAAGAAATACTAACCTTACCTATAAATACGTGTTTATATATTTTATACGACAGACTTTCAACTAACAACCTAGAAGCCACTTGTTAAATGAAAAACATTGCTTTTTTATGAGGTTTTTTAGCATTTCATCGAAAAAAAATATTAAAAAACGTATAATTCTCATAGACTTACGTTAATATTTGTTAATTTCATAGCTGATTTATTAACAACCTAATAACCAGCTAAATGACTAAAAAGACTACCTACATTATCGGTATCTTGCTGACTGGAATTATTGGTTGTATTTTACAATATTACACCTGTTGCAAAAATTGTGACAAATACAAAAAGGAAGAACCTGTAAAATCTGCCATTACCAAAGTCAACACCCCAACACCTACAAGTCTAGGTTTTGCATTATCTGACCCCAAAGGTGGCTTTGACATTAACATCAATGACCACTTCAATTTCAAAGGTTCTAGCTTTGAAATTCTAAAGCCTGTTAGTTCTAAGCTCGATCTATCGATAGATAAGCTAAAAGCTTACTTAAACACCCATCCCGATAAAACATTAGATATTATCGGACTTTACAAAAGCAGTGAAAAAAACACATCTGCCTTCCCTAATTTAGGTATCGCTAGAGCTGAGGCCATCAAACACTATTTAGTGGATCATGATATTTCCTCAAAGCAACTAAATTGTAAAGATCAATTGAATGACAGTTTGATCCCTAATTCCGATGGAATCTATCTTGGTCCAGCAAAATATCACATAAATACAATTGATATTAGTGACGATGCTAAGGCTAAAGCTGCAGCTGATTTACAAAAGTTACACGATAAAATCCAAGAAAATCCCTTGAATTTATATTTTGCAACTGGCTCAAGCTCTTTAAGGCTTACACCCGAACAACGTGTAAAAATGTTTGACATTGCCACCTATGTAGACAAGACTGACGATGCTGAAATAAAAGTTATTGGACATACTGATAACACTGGTGACTTTGCAAAAAACATCCAACTTGGATTAGACAGGGCAAATACTATTAAAGGATATTTAATTAAGAACAATATCCCAGCATCTCAAATAGCAACTTCTAGTCAAGGTTCTAAAAAACCAATTGCTAGCAATCAAACGCCTGAGGGTCGCGCAAAAAATCGTCGCGTAGAAGTAACTTTAAAATAAATAATCAACTTATAAAATATTAAAATATGTTTTGGTGTATCATATGGCCTTTATTAGCCGCAATTATTGGAGCAATTTTAGGATGGCTATTAAAAAGCTTATTCTGCAATTGCGATGATGAGAAAAAAGAAATCGAAGATTTAAAATCTAAAATTAATAAACTTCAAGCAGAATTAGATACTTGCCTGAAAGACAAAAAAGACATTTCGAAAAATATTTCAGTAAAAAATGAAATAGCTACAGGTTTTAAAAATGTAGACACAAATTCGAACACTGGCTTTGCTGCAAGTACATTAACTGCTGAGGCTACAGAACCTACACTAATTTTTGATGCAGATCTTGCCAAGTCTATTTTTGGGAAAAAGATTATTGGAGATGACCTAAAAGTTGTTGAAGGTATAGGGCCGAAAATCGCTGAATTATTTAATGAGAATGGAATTAAAACTTGGTATCAATTATCTAAAGCACCCATAGAACGCTGTCAAGAAATCTTAAATATTGGAGGAAAGCGTTTTGAAATTCACAAACCTGACACATGGCCAATGCAATCAGGATTAGCTTTTCAAGGAAAATGGAAAGAATTATTAAAACTTCAAGATGAACTCGACGGAGGAAAACTAAAATAAAATCGATAACTGTAATCAACTAAATTTAGAACCCCTGTAGATGAATTTCTACAGGGGTTCTATTATTTTAAATTGAAAATACCATATTTAGTTGGGAAGATTTTCTCCTCCGAGGAAATGACAACAACTGCGCTTGTCCATAACTTTTCCTTGTTTACAACAATCCATCAAAAAACAACAAAGTATCTTTTAGGTGTGTTTGCCAATAAATCCACTCATGCTTTCCTTCAAACTCTTCATAGATATATTTTATACCTGCTTGATTCAATTTTTTATTTAAAGTACGATTGTATTCAATCAACTCATCATCAACCCCACAATCAAAACGAAATGGAGGTAACTGCTCTTTGTTTTTCTGCATCCATTTAAAAACAGACGCATTTGACGCATCTTCTTGCTTATAAAACTCTAAATCTTCTTCAACAAATAACTTCATTTGAGGTAAATCAGTAATAGAACTCATTCCCGAGAACCCTTTAAATAAATGAGGGTATTTAGCCCCTAATCGTAAAGCGCCATATCCTCCCATAGACAAACCAGAAATAAACACAGGAGAGTTATCGGTTACTCCTGCTATATTTTCCTTAACGGCATCGATTACATCTTCGACAATCCACTTTTCAAAATCTAAATTATTATGCGGTAAATAGGCAGATCCATCTCCCCAAAGACCATCGGAAGGCATTGCAATAATCATTGGTTTGATTTTCTCATCAGAAATTAGTTGATTTGCTGTATGATGAGCACCTCCTTTTTGAGACCAAATCCAAGAATTACCATAAACACCATGTAATAAAATGAGTAGGGGTGTATCGGCTTTGGATTTAATATTTGGTGGAATATAAGTGCAAATATCACCCCTACCATTTAGGTGTTTCGTCTTTACCGTAATGAATCTCAGATTATCAGATTCAAATTGTGGATCAGAGATTTCAGTAGTTCTGAATTTTGATGCCATACTTTTAATTCAAAATTATATGTTATGTATTAACTTATTTTGTTAGTTCACTTTAACAGCATCATTTTCACTAGAAAAATCTTCTGTAGTAATCTTAATATTGACTTGACCTTCTTTAATGGCTTTTACAAAAACAACAGCTTTTCCATTAAAAAAACGTCTTTCTGGTAAATTGAGTTGTTGCAAATTGGTAGGGTCTCCATTTCCAGAAGCTAAAAATGTAGCCGCGCCACTTACTTCAATCTTCATGTTTTCCTGATAGTTAGGTTGCCAATTACCTTGATCATCAACAACAGAAATTACAAACACTGCAATTTCGCCTTTTTTAAGCTGTGTTTCTTCTGCAATTATGTTGATTCCATATGCTTTTTTGGCTGTTTTACGGCTAAAAATTGCTTTTTCAGCCCCTTGTTCATTATAAGCAACCACTTTGACTTCTCCTGGCTCGTAAACAACATTTTTCCAAACAATACTATAAGCTTTCATTAAATCTAAACTCCCTCCTCCTGAGCCATGTATTTCAAAACTTGTATTCAAAAATTGTGATGGATCTACTTTTTGCTTACTCTTAATCCCATAGCTTTTACCATTTACAAACAATTCCGCTTTTGAATATGATGTATAACAAACAACAGGGAATTTCAATTCCTCTTTACTTTCCCAATTCCAATGCGGAAAGAAATGAAGTGTTTCTTCGCTTTTATTCCACTCGGACTTGTATGAATAAAATTTATCCTTTGGCAATCCTACAAAATCTATAGGAGCAAAATGCGAACTTCTCGAAGTCCCTTTATTGTACGGAGCTGGCTCCCCTAAATAATCATAACCTGTCCAGACAAATTCCCCATACATGATCTCTTTATTATATTCTTGAGAAGCAAACTCACGAAAAGCAGGATATCCCCAAGGCACATTCGTTACTTCATAATTACCAGGAAGTCCATCTTCATATAACGGGTGATTTACCGAGGTTCCATTATCATTTCTGCGAGAATCAAAGATTACAGGAAATTTATAGGTATCCCTAACACTAAGAGCCCCTCCTGTCTCACTGGCATAAAACTTTAAATTAGGATATGATTCCCTAAATAAATGATACGAACTTGGCTTATAATTAAACCCTGCAACATCTACCGTTGACGCCATACCACTTCGCAATGCAGCAACAGCATTATTAAATCCACAAGTAGTTGCTCGTGTTGTATCTACACTTTTGACAATATCATGAAGATACTTGGTCACCTTATTGGGATCATTATAGTATTGTTCCATAATTTCATTACCAATACTCCACATGATTACAGAGGGATGATTACGATCTCGACGAATCATATCGACTAAATCTATTTTAGCCCATTTCTTAAATTGTTTTGCATAGCCATTTTCTACTTTAGGGATCTCCCATTCATCAAAAGCTTCATCAATCGCTAAAAACCCATATTGATCGCAGAGATCTAGCGCTTCAGGAGCTGGTGGGTTATGAGAAAAACGAATGGCATTAACCCCCATTTCTTTTAATTTCTTTAATTGCCTTTCAAATAAATTAGGATAAAAAGCACCTCCTGTTGGCCCTAAATCATGATGCATATTGACTCCTTGAAAGCGCACTTTTTTTCCATTTAAATAAAAACCATCAAGCTCAAATCGAACTTCTCTTATTCCAAATGTAGTTTCTCGGGTATCTACAATTTTTCCTTTTTGAATTAACTCAATTTTTAAGGTATAGAGCTTAGGGTTTTCAACATCCCACAATACTGGATTTTCTACCTCTAAAACTATTTCAGTAGCACTACTATTACTCTCAATTGAGCGCGTTATCGAAACCACTTCACCTCCTTCTTCGTTAAGTATCGTATTTTTTACTTGTAATTTTTTATCTGTAACAACATCTACCTTAACCTGTACAGCTGCCTTTTCTTTACTTATTTCAGGTGTCGTTACCGAAACACCCCAAGTAGGAATATGAATAGGATTTTTTTCTACTAGAGAGACTTTTCTATAGAGTCCTGCTCCAGAATACCATCGTGTCTGCCCATTAAAGTTTTCTAATCGAACAGCAATAACATTATCTCCTTTGACTAAATATTTAGAGATATCAAAATAAAAAGAGATATACCCAAAAGGACGCTCGCCAACATAATTTCCGTTAACATAGACTTTAGCATTACTCATAGCACCATCAAAAAGCACCTCATAATGTTTATTGATATCTTTAATATTGAAATGTGTACGATACCACCCTACTCCAACAATCGGTAAAGCTCCCGAACGCCCTGTCCTATAAACAGGTTTTGTTTCACCATTTTGAATAATGGTGTTAAATCTCAAATCGTTATTGAAATCAAATTTTCCCTCTGCTGCCCAATCGTGTGGCACATTGACAGTTTTCCACTCCCTATCATCGAATGATTTTTGAAATGCCGCTCCTGGATCAGTATTTGTGAAACTCCAAGAAGTAAGTAATCGCGTTTGTTGCCCAAAAGCAATAAATCCGATTAGTATTCCAGCCCATAGTGACAGTAACTTCATGGTATCTTAATTTATAGATCAATAATCTTTGAGGAGATTTCGACTGCGCTCAATCGACTGCACTCCATCTGATACTATTCGAAAACAATAACTCCTTTAGCATTACGTCCTGCTAACATATCATCGAATGCTTGACCCAGATCCTCTAGCTTGTAAGTCCTTGTGATCATTTCATCTAACATAAGACTTCCATTATCGTATAATGCTTCTAGTTTAGGAAAATCAACATCTGGTCGACAGCTTCCATATAAAGGATTGATATATTTTTTATCCCATTCGAACAAGCGCATATCGACAGTAATTTCTTCTTCAATACCGCTAACTTGAATGGCTGTCCCAGCGTTTCTAATCATTGCCAAAGGTGCAGCTCCTAATGCTGGTACCGCGGTACACTCGAAAGCATAATCTGCTCCACGACCATCAGTCATTGTCTTTACAATTTCAGCAGCATTATTAAGTCCTTTATCTTCTCTATCTGCCAAAATAACATCTGTTGCTCCAAATTGCTTTGCCATTTCTAAGCGCTGCTCATTAATATCAATAGCTATAATTTTTGCTGCTCCCGAAATACGTGCTGCTTGAATTACATTTAGACCAACACCACCTGTACCTAATACTACTACAGAGCTTCCCCATTCGATTTTTGCCGTATTAAAAACAGATCCACAACCTGTCATCACCCCACAACAAACAATTGATGCCGATTCAAAAGATAATTTTTTACTTTGCTTTTTTACTAAAGCAGAAGATTTTACTAAGGTATATTCTGAAAGCGTTCCTATATTAAATGATCGCTCGATAGGCGCTCCTTTCCATGTTGTCCCTTCTATATCTACATGCCCTCCTGGTAATAATCCAGCATGACTAGCAATCACTGGAGAGTTTTTCTCGCAAATATGATGATTACCCTCTAAACACTGAAAACACTCATAGCAAGGTGTCGCCCAGTTTAGAATCACTTCATCTCCAACTTCAAATTTTGTAACTCCATCTCCTACTGCTTCAACAATTCCTGCTCCCTCATGACCTAACACGATGGTTTGCCCCCATGTTAATGAATCATGATCGGTATGACATAAACCTGAAGCCTTAATCTTCACCAATACTTCATCTCCTTTAGGTGCTTTAACTTCAATATTTTCAATTGAAAATGTTCCGTCTCCTGTGGCAATTGCCGCTTTACATGTAATCATTATTTAATATGAGGTTTGATATTATTTTACAATCCAACAACTTAAGCTATCTCTAAACTTGAATAAGTGTAAAATAAATAATATCTGTTTATAAAATCTACTTTCTACAAAAATCTGAATTACTTGACAGTATTCCCTTCTGCATTTTGATTTTAAAATTATGTATTATGTGTTATTTAAGCAACATAAAGAGTTTTTACCTGAATAAATACAGTATTTTAAAGAATTATTATACATTCTCTTTAAAAAAATAACTCCTGAGCCAGTCGATAGGTATTCGTATGCGCAGTAATAATTGTCTTTATATCTGGAGAATAGCCTCCACCCATAGAACACACTATAGGTAATTGATATTCTTTAGCAAGCTCTAACACGAAACGATCTCTTTCCTTACACCCCTCAATAGTACAACCTAACTTACCCAACTTATCAGAAGCTAAAATATCTACACCACACTGATAAAAAAGAAAATCTGGCTGTTGAGAGCTTATTAAGCTTGGTAAGGTTTCTTTTAAAATCGAAAGATAAAGTGCATCACCAGTATTATTATCTAATGGAATATCTAAATCGGATCTTTCTTTTCGAAAGGGATAATTACTTTTCCCATGCATTGAAAAAGTAAAAACTTTATTAGTATTTTGAAAGATTTCTGCAGTTCCATTTCCTTGATGTACATCCAGATCAATGATTAAAATTTTCTTTGAAAAATCTTTCTCGATAAGATATGAAGCCGCTACAGCCTGGTCATTTAACAAGCAAAAAGCTTCTCCTCTATCTGAAAAAGCATGATGTGTACCGCCTGCAATATTCATGGCGATCCCATATTTCAAGGCAAAATGACAAGCATCAACAGTTCCCTGAGTAATAATCAATTCTCTATCAACTAAATCTTGAGATAACGGAAAACCCGTAGCACGTTCTTCTTTTTTAGAAATATCTAATCGCAGCAAACGATCTACATAGTCTTCTGTATGAACCCTTATTAGATCTTGTTTTTCGATTTTAGCTGGCTCGAAAAAATTATCTGGAATACATATTCCTTCGTGCAGTAATTGCTTTGGCAATAAATCATATTTTTCCATAGGAAACCTATGTCCTTGCCTTAGTGGATGTTCATAACAAGGGTGAAATGCTATTTTTAGCATATACTTAGACTAACTAACACCTATAAACCCCCACATTTATCTTGAGTATCTTCAAACAACGAAATACAAGGGGTTACTTCAAATGCTGCTTTAGCATCAATAATATAATTACGGGTATCAAGCGTATTTGCCTCTAAAGTCATTAATATTACTAATTCTTCTCGATCAATAAATTGCTTAAAATTAAAACCCTCTCCTGAACCAGGAACTAATAAAGTAGTTTTATCTGTACCTTTTATGTTGTCTAACTCCCCAATAACTTTAGTCTGTGTAGGGCTTATTTTTAACTCTAAAGTTATTTTATCTAAAAAATTAAAATTACCACCTGATGGCTCAACTAGACTTATCTCGACATCCTCCAACGTTATTAAACGAATATCTTCGCTAGTCACATTATTCTTATCTAGCTCTACTTGAAAATTTGTTCGCACTACCTGCTGCAAGGGCGGGTCTGTTTTAAAATCTCCTTCTATTTTAGTGTTTGCTGGTGGCGGCAATTCATTAAACTGAACAAAAGAAAGCGGGTAAGTAAAAACATAATTAATATCAAATTTTGTAAATGCTTCTACATTTTCTTCAATTTCTGATTGATTACAAGAAAACACCCCTGTAAGCAACAAAAAAGACGATAATATCTTAATAATATTAGTTTTCATAGTATTGTAAGTAATATTCAATAAATGTATAACGTTTCAAAATATAAAAACGATACCCCGTTGCTAAAATTTATTAAGAAATCTTAGCTCCTGCTGAGACTCCTTCTTCGTCAGGATTCACAAACACTAATTTACCATCTGGTGTTTCAGTCATCAAAATCATCCCTTCACTCTCTACCCCTCTCAATTTACGTGGAGCTAGATTGATTAAAACACTTACTTGTTTACCAATAATAGCCTCCGGAGCAAAATATTCAGCAATTCCTGATACGATTGTTCTTACATCTACTCCTGTATCTACTTTAAGTACTAACAACTTCTTTGCTTTGGGCATTTTTTCAGCTTCAATAATCGTACCTGTACGTATATCCAACTTGGTAAAATCTTCAAAAGTACAGATCTCTTTTTGCGGCTCCACTTCCTTACTTGCAGCTTCGTTTGCCTTCTTTGTAGCCTCTAACTTATCTAATTGTTGCTGAATTGTTTCATCTTCAATCTTACTAAATAACAATTCGCTCTTATTAATTTGATGCCCTGCAGGTAATAAACTTTCTGCAGTAGCTACTTCTAACCACTTTGTAGCTGATGTCTCTATATTTAGAATAGACTTTAATTTTGCAGCAGTAAATGGCAAAAATGGCTCACATATTGACGCTAGACCTGAAGCAATCTGCAACGCTACATACATTACTGTTTTTGTACGTACTTCATCGGTCTTCACTAATTTCCAAGGCTCGAGATCTGCTAAATATTTATTCCCTAAACGCGCAATATTCATCATTTCTTGACTTGCCTCACGAAAACGGTAGCGCTCTAACGAACTTTCAATTACCGATGGATACGCTTTTAATTTAGCAAGCGTTTCTTCATCAATTGGTTCTAATTCAGAAGGCGTTGGTATCACTCCATCATAATACTTGTTCGTCAACACCACAGCACGATTGATAAAGTTTCCGAAAATAGCAACTAACTCATTATTATTTCTAGCTTGAAAATCTTTCCAAGTAAAATCATTATCCTTCGTTTCTGGTGCATTAGCTGTCAATGCATAACGTAATACATCTTGCTGCCCTGGGAATTCTTCTAAATATTCGTGTAACCAAACTGCCCAATTTTTACTTGTAGACAATTTATTTCCCTCTAAATTCAAAAATTCATTAGCTGGCACATTATCAGGCAAGATATAATCACCTGCCGCTTTCAACATACTTGGAAACACAATACAGTGAAATACAATGTTATCTTTCCCTATAAAGTGCACTAATTTAGTATCCTCTTTCTTCCAATAATCTTCCCAGTTTTTACCTTCACGAGCAGCCCACTCTTTAGTTGAAGAAATATAACCGATAGGCGCATCGAACCACACATAAAGCACTTTCCCTTCACCTCCCTCTACAGGTACTGGAATTCCCCAATCTAAATCTCTAGTTACAGCACGTGGCTTTAACCCATCATCGATCCATGATTTACATTGTCCGTATACGTTCGTTTTCCAATCTTTTTTATGTCCTTCTAAAATCCATTCCTTTAAAAAACCTTCATATTGATCTAAAGGTAAAAACCAGTGTTTTGTGCTTTTAGTGATAGGTTCTGCTCCTGAAAGCGTTGATTTAGGATTTATTAGATCCGTAGCATTTAACGAGCTACCACATTTTTCACATTGATCCCCATAAGCTTCTTCATTATTACATTTTGGACAGGTACCTGTAACAAATCGATCTGCTAAAAATTGCTTTGCTTCGGGATCATATAATTGCTCGGTTACTTCCTCTATAAACTGCCCTTTTTCATGCATATTTTTAAAGAATTCACCAGCAGTTTCATGATGAATCTGCTTAGAAGTTCGAGAGTAATTATCAAACGAAATACCAAATTCCTTAAAAGAATCCTTAATAATTGTATGATACTTATCAATAATCACCTGTGGAGAAACCCCCTCTTTCTTTGCTCGCATCGGGATAGCAACTCCGTGCTCATCACTACCTCCAATCAACACCACATCTTTATCTAATGCTCTTAAATAACGAGCATAAATATCAGCCGGCACATAAACTCCTGCCATATGACCTATGTGTATTGGCCCATTCGTATAAGGTAAAGCTGTGGTAATCGTATATCTCTTCGGTGTGTTCATTTCCTGTTTTTTTGCCCACATTGTGGGTTGAATCTTATGAGGCTAGCCTCGTATTTAAACAATATCATTAGGGTTAAATTTGTCCTGAAACAAATAACCAAGCTGCAAAATTAAGAATTAATACTTCTAGTGCTGGAGATACCACTATAATTTCTATCGAAATTCGCGGCATGACAGTTTATTAAATGTTTTTTCTCCTGTAACAGGGTTCGACTATCGCTCACCCTTTGTTCCTGCCGAGCGACTAAACAAAAAATCTATTTTCTATATTCTCTCTTCTAAAAATATCATTTTCTACCAAAATCTGCCGGAATCTCACCCCAAGCTTTGGTTTCCCACTTTACAATTGTAGTATTATAAGTGTTTTTTTTAAGCCACTGTTCTGCACGATATACCAACTCGAATACTTTTTCATTTTTTGAATTCATCGAAAGTTTGGTTTTGCATTTTTTCTGACGCACCCAACTCATTGCAATTTTAGAATCAGTATACAATAGTCTATCACTTTTTTGTTGCTTCAAAAAAGCAAGACCGTGCACTAATGCCAAAAACTCCCCTATATTATTAGTTCCTTGAGTAAAAGGCCCTTGTTTGAATAATTCTTTTTCCGTTTGGGTATCTACTCCTCGATATTCCATAATACCTGGATTTCCACTACTAGCAGCATCCACAGCTATTGAATACAGGTTTGGCTTTCCAATCCGATCGAGTTCTTCTTGAGATAATTTAGGCTTAGACACTTTCTTACCTACATAATCTGCATAAACACCATTAAAAGCTTTCTGAGCCTCTTCTAAACTTAAAAAAGATTTGTATTGCGCCTGCGGGTAATTAAAAATGGCTTCTTTGCAATCTTTCCATGTTTTAAAGACACCCTCTTTATGCCCTTGCCAGACTACGTAGTATTTCTGTTTGTTTCCCAACTTTAAATGGTTGAAGGTGGATGGTAGAAGGTAGAGGGCCAATGGAAATCACATCTTCAACCCTCGACCTTTTGCCTTGTACCTATTTATATAAAATTTCTTCAATTACTTTTGGAAAATGATCATACTCTAATTGATGAATACGCTCAGCTATATCATCAGCATTTTCAACATCAGACACTTTAGTTTTCGCTTGAAAGATTATAGCCCCTTCATCATAATTTTCATTTACATAATGAATAGTGATTCCAGAAACCTCCTCTTTATTTTCAAAAACGGCTGCATGAACATGTCTACCATACATGCCTTTCCCTCCATATTTTGGCAATAATGCAGGATGTACATTAATTATTTTATCGGGGAATGCTTGAATCAAATTCTCTGGAAATTTCCATAAAAAACCTGCTAATACAATCAGGTCTGGATTTGCATCTTTAACTATGTGCAAGACATCATTGGTTTCATAAAAAGACGATCTATCAAAATGTAATGCTGTTACTCCTAATTTAGTAGCTCGCTGCAATACTTTTGCTTTTAACTTGTTACTAAATACGTGGGTCACTTCTGCCTTTTGGTTCTCTTGAAAATATTTAATAATATTCTCAGCATTAGTGCCTGATCCAGAAGCAAATATGATGATGTTTTTCATTTTCGGCTGTTTACATAGGTACACGAATTCAAAATTAAACTATTACAGGCATCTACAAATAAGAATATAAAAATATTTAGACTTACCCATTTAGAACGCTAATTTTTAATAAATTAGAAGAAATTAATTGTTGTCAGAAATAACTTAATACCGATAAAAGCTACATTTTTTTAGATAAGTGCTGTTTTATAATAAAGTTTGCTATTTTTGCGACCTAAACTAAAAATAAATACATTATGTCAGACATTGCATCAAGAGTAAAAGCAATTATCGTTGACAAATTAGGAGTTGACGAAAATGAAGTAGTTACAGACGCTAGTTTTACAAACGACCTTGGAGCTGATTCATTAGACACTGTTGAGTTAATCATGGAGTTTGAAAAAGAATTTGATATTCAAATCCCAGACGACCAAGCAGAAAACATTGCGACTGTAGGTCAAGCAATTTCTTATATCGAAAACGCAAAGTAATTAATACTTACTCATAGTATGGAGTTGAAGAGAGTTGTTGTAACAGGATTAGGGGCATTAACGCCGATAGGTAACAATATTAATGAATATTGGGACGGTTTAGTAAATGGAAAAAGTGGTGCTGCGCGCATTACACACTTTGACCCTGAAAAATTCAAAACTCGATTCGCATGCGAAGTGAAAAACTTCAGCGTGAATGACTTCATACCAAGAAAAGAAGCACGAAGACTCGATAAGTTTTCTCAATATGCTATGGTTGCTTCCGACGAAGCTATCCAAGACTCTAAATTAAACCCAGAAACTATTGACAAAAAACGCGTAGGTGTTATTTGGGGAGCTGGTATTGGAGGTATTGAGACATTTCATAACGAGGTTAGAGATTTCACAAAAGGGG
This sequence comes from uncultured Aquimarina sp., assembly GCA_947493035.1. Lineage (GTDB taxonomy): Bacteria > Bacteroidota > Bacteroidia > Flavobacteriales > Flavobacteriaceae > Aquimarina. The sequence goes on along the minus strand of CANLOW010000001.1, from coordinate 791,201 downwards.
ATGGAACACCTCGTTTCAACCCCTTTTTTATCCCAAAAATGATTGCTGATATTGCTCCTGGCCATATTTCTATTAAGAATGGATTTATGGGACCAAGCTACACTACAGTATCAGCTTGTGCATCTTCGGCAAATGCCATTATAGATGCTTTAAATTATATTCGTTTAGGTCACTGTGATGTTATCGTTACCGGTGGTAGTGAGGCCGCAGTTACCGAATCGGGTATTGGAGGTTTTAATGCCTTACAGGCCCTATCAACGAATAATGAAAATCCAGAACAAGCTTCTAGACCATTCGATGCTAATCGAGATGGTTTTGTATTAGGAGAAGGTGCTGGTGCATTAATTTTAGAAGAGTATGAGCACGCAAAAGCTCGTGGTGCTAAAATTTATGCCGAAGTTATCGGAGGAGGACTTTCTTCTGATGCTTATCACATGACTGCTCCTCACCCAGAAGGTACAGGAGTAATTGCTGTAATGGAAAATTGTTTAAACAATGCTGGCATTAAACCTGAAGAAGTAGATATCATAAATACACATGGTACTTCTACACCTCTTGGAGATGTGGCTGAATTAAAAGCAATTTCACATGTTTTTGGCGACCATGCTAAAAACATTAACATTAATTCGACTAAGTCTATGACTGGTCACTTATTAGGTGCTGCCGGTGCTATCGAAGCAGTAGCATCCATTTTATCACTGGAACACGGTATTGTCCCACCGACAATAAATCATGACACTGTTGATGAAAATATTAATTCAGAATTGAATTTAACACTAAACAAAGCACAAAAACGTGAAGCTAAAGTAGCCATGAGTAATACTTTTGGATTTGGCGGTCACAATGCATGTATTGTTTTGAAAAAAATTGAAGCATAAGAATCCACATGGATTTTCTAAAAAACATATTCAATTCCCTTCCTAGCAAAAAACAGGAAGGGAATTTTTTTTTATTTATTCAAAATACTTTAGGTTTTAAGCCTAAAAATATTTCATTCTACGAAACTGCTTTCACCCATCGTTCCATCGGAAAAAAGGACGAACACGGTAACCCCCTACACTACGAACGATTAGAGTTTTTAGGAGATTCGGTGTTAGGGGCTGTTATAGCTGCCTATTTATTTGAAGAAGTTCCCTCAGGAAACGAAGGATACCTAACTAAAATGAGATCAAAAGTGGTAAGTAGAAAACATTTAAATGAATTAGGAAAAGATCTCAATTTAACTTCTGAACTTCGCACTAAAATCCCTCAAGAACAATTCGGCGTCAATATTCATGGGAATCTATTTGAGGCCTTGATAGGCGCTATATATTTGGATCGAGGTTATGAATATTGCGAGAAATTTCTTTTCGATACCGTTATCACCCCTTATGTCGATATTGAAAGTTTAGAAAGTCAAGTTATAAGCTACAAGAGTTTATTGATAGAGTGGTTTCAAAAGAAGAAGCATACTTTTAAATATGAAGTTTACGAAGATACTGGACTAGAAGAATACCGTCATTTTGCAGTAAAACTTTGGGTCAATGATAAAGTTGTCGCAAAAGCAAGAGCTACTTCTAAGAAAAAAGCAGAAGAAAAAGCCTCCAAACGTGCTTTTTTTGCATTTCAACAAAAAATGACTGACTAAAATTTCGAAATCGTTATTTCCAGTTTAGCTTTTCTTTAAGAGCAAACAAGCTGCATATTTTATTTGTATCTTTCGACCGGTTTTCAAGAAGACAACTTTGCCAACAGAAGTACTCGATGATTTTGACTTAGACCCTATTTATTTAATAGGTATATATTCAAATATGGAAAGTTTTCAATTAGCTTTTCACTTAAATCGAGTTATAAATATTGGCTTAAAGCGATCTGAAAACGATATGATGTTTTATGACAAGGATGGAGAGCCCGCAAACTTTCCTTTTTTTTTGTTTGATAACGAAAAAGAGGATATCAGGTTTACCCTCATAGAAAATAAAGTAAGTATTAAAAGGCACAATAGTGATAAAATCACATTAGATCTTTTTGCTAGCTTACCATCATTAATTAATACTGAAGAAAAATATTTGATTCCTGAAGAATCATCTATTGATTATTTCTTCAAAATTGAAACAGATTTATTTGAATCAAGTGATTTCGATCATTTGATTCCCTTAATAAAAGAAATACCCAAAATAGTCACTGTAAGGCACATTGATTATGAGGGATTGAAAAACAAGAATAATCTAATTTTTTGATATCCATGTCAATCAAAAGCGGACGTAAAAAAACCAAAATCGTTGCAACCCTAGGACCTGCAACTGATAGCCCAGAAGTAATCAACGAACTAGTTGTTGCTGGGGTAAATGTATTCCGAATTAACTTTTCACATGCAGAATATGATGATGTACGTCGTCGTATTCAGTATATACGTGAAGCTAACGAAAAGAACGGTTTCCATGCTGCTATCTTAGCAGATCTTCAAGGACCAAAACTTCGTGTAGGAGTCATGGAAGAAGGTACTGTTGTAAATGTGGGTGACGAGGTTACTTTCCAAACTGGAGAGCCTTTTGTTGGTAATTCTACAAAAGCCTACATGAACTACACACAGTTCCCTAAAGATGTAAAAGCTGGAGAGCGTGTTTTAGTTGACGATGGAAAAGTACACTTCGAAGTAGTATCTACAAACGGCAAAGACAAAGTTGTTGCCAAAGTAACACAAGGAGGCCCTTTCAAATCTAAAAAAGGTGTAAATCTACCTAATACAGATATATCACTTCCTGCATTGACAGAAAAAGACATCAACGATGCTATTTTTGCATGTGAAATGGATGTAGACTGGATCGCTCTTTCTTTTGTTCGTCATGCGAAAGATGTTTCTGACTTACGTGAATTGATTAGCAAGCATAGTGATTTCCCAATTCCTATTATTTCTAAAATCGAAAAACCTGAAGGTGTTGCAAATATCGACGAGATTGTAGAAGTTTCTGGTGGATTGATGGTAGCACGTGGTGATCTTGGTGTTGAAATCCCTGCTGAAGAAGTTCCATTAGTACAAAAAGAATTAGTGCGCAAAGCTAAATTAGCTCGTAAGCCTGTTATTATTGCTACTCAAATGATGGAAACAATGATCGACAGTTTAACTCCTACACGTGCAGAAGTAAATGATGTTGGAAACTCTGTTATGGATGGTGCTGATGCTGTAATGCTTTCTGGTGAAACTTCTGTTGGAAAATACCCAGTTGAAGTAATTCAAACTATGAGAAGAATTATCCGTAGCGTTGAAAACTCTCCTTTGATCAATGTTCCTAAGACTGCTCCTAATGATGCTACAAACCGTTTCGTAACCGATTCGATTTGTTATCATGCAGCAAACGCAGCAAATGACATTAAAGCTGACGCTATTTCTACAATTACAAATTCTGGATATACAGCATACCAAGTTTCTGCTTGGCGTCCACAATCACATATCTTAGTATACTGTAGTGACAAGCGTATTTTAGCTCAATTAAACTTACTTTGGGGTGTAAAAGCTTTCTATTATAACGAAGCTGACAATGTAGACCAAATGTTTGACGAAGTTAATGCAGATGCTATCGAAAAAGGTTACGTTGAAACTGGTGATCGTATCATCAACTTAATTTCTACTCCAATCGAAGAGAAAGGAAATGTAAATACAATGAGAATTTCTCAATTATAAGAAATTGAATTTCTGAATACCAAAAGGTGCTTGTACTAAATACAAGCACCTTTTTTAATATATATCCCTGTATTAATTCACTATAAGTCAACGACCGACACAAAATGTCGATTCGTCGAAGAACACAAAGTAAAGGTCTTTTCTGAAAGTAAATTTGAGTAGAAATCAAAAGTTTACGTCATGAAAAGACCTTTATCTATATCCATACTCATCTTTGCGATATTATTATCGCAAACTTCGCTTAGCGCTCAAACATCATTTGATTGTAACGACGGTAAATTTTACCAAGTAATTTCAGGCGTTTTAAAATCCTACAACCCCATCACCGGAGGTTATTCAAAACCTTTACATCAACACCATAGAAGCTATAACGCTGGTGGATATAATGTAGTTGACAATTATATGTATGCTATTGAAAGTAGCACCAATAATTTATTACGTATTGGTAAAGATGGCATCCAAAACCTAGGGAGCGTTCTAGCTAATAACGGTATCGCTTTTGGTGGAGGATATGCTGCAGATGTAGATTTAGAAGGAAACTTATGGGTTTTTCAAAACGGTAACAAAGAAACCTTCCATAAGGTCACTAACCTTGCCAATTATGACGGTACTATTTCTCCTACTTTTGAAATCATAACAACAAATGTAAAGGCTCCTAGCACTTGTGCTGACATTACTTTAGTAAATAATGTGTTTTACGGAGGTAGTCGCGGCCGACTATATCGCTGGGATATCTCTACAGGAACACCTACTTTTTCTAGCGCACCAGTAGCAGGACTTCCTAGTAGTACTTTTGGTGCTGCTTATGCCGATAGTGACCAACGCTTATATCTATCAGACAATAAAGGGGGCATCTACGTAATTGATGATTACAAATCGAACAATCCAGTAGCTACTTTGTTAAACCTTACAGAAATCACAAATTCTAACGACGGATTCAAATGTGCACTTGGAGCTTCTCCTTTAGATAAAGATCAAGATGGAATTTTAGATGCTTTGGATAATGATACCGACGGCGATGGTATCTCTAACATCATAGAATGTGGGGGTTTAGATCCCTATGGAGATGGAGATGGAGATGGTTTATTTAATTATTTAGACAACGATATTAGCGGAAATGGAGATAATGTTGTGCAGGATGCCTTTGATGCTGATGGAGATGGAATCCCTAATTTCTATGATTTAGACGCTGATGGAGACGGAATTTATGATATTGTCGAAGCTGGAATAGGAAACCTCGACACGAATCAAGATGGAATTTATGATAGCGAACCTACGAATACTGTAATCCCTATTGATACAGATAATGATGGTATTTATGATGTATATGACATAGATGCTGATGAGGATGGCATTATTGATTTAGTTGAAGGGCAACCAGCAAATGATTTTTCAAGCCCATCAGGAATAGACAATGATCAAGATGGTATCGATGATGTCTTTGATACTGATTTCGGAGGCTTTCCTTCTGGAAATATAAATACTGATGGTATAGATAGTCCTGATTTTCAAGATATCGACTCGAATAACGATGGTATTTTAGATACAATTGAGGCTTATGATATAGACGGTGATGGAAATGCAGAAACTACTGCCTCTGGAAATGATGAAGATCAAGATGGACTAGATGATGCTTTCGATATCAATAGAAGCACCTTCGATGCTACAAATAGAAATCAAACCCCAGAGAGTTTCCCTGTAACCCCTATTTGCAATCGATACAACTACTTATCTGAATTTAATGCAGAAGGAACTCCATTAAATTTAATCGAAAATGATGAAATTACACCTGAATTTCTTGATCGAGTTAATAATGCACTACCTGAATTTTACCCTGTACCCGACTACAATCCTCATTATATATCTTCCGGATATGATTCTGACATTAAAATAGATGAAGAAGGGGAAGTGTTTGTCACTTTTGTTTCAGAAGGAGCTAGTTATAAAAACACGTTAGGATATTACACTTACAATATAAATGAGCCCCTTCAAAAAGCTCCACAACCAGAAGACATCACTATTATACTTCCTAATGTTTCACAAAAAGGAAGTGGAGGAGGTTTGGAGCCTGGCAACAAGGTAAGCTTAGGAACATTCCCTCCTGATACAGGAATTGGATGGGTACTAATTGCAGATGCCTGGTCAGAAAATTGCATAAACGCTGGTAAATGGTCTTTATTTTCTAATCCAGATTTTAACCCAGAATCAAATGCAGATTTACGTCCTCATAATGTATTGATATCTGATATTGAAACCGAAAGAATCATTTTGGGATTCGAAGACATTAGAAGAGACTACAATAGTGATAACGATTTTAATAATGCCATATTTTATATTAGTACTACACCGAGTAGTGCCCTAAATAAAGGCAATATTATTTCAATTGAAACTTCCACTAATGTAACCTCAGGAAATGATGGCGGATTAGAAAGCAATGGCGATTTGGCCAAACTTATAGCTAAGAGAAATTTTAATAGAACAAAATATAATACACGCAGAGGCAGTAAATCATTACAACAAACATTTTCTGCTTCGTTTTATGACGCATCAACAAATGGAACTGTCGAATTAGGATCATATTTTCCTGATTCAGGAGTTTTAGGATCTGAAGTAGCTTTTATATCTAGCCCAGAAGACCTAATAGGGATCACTAATGCTGAAGAAATATTTGCTATTGATTATTATGAAGGCAGTGCAAGAATTGCTGCAGCATTTGCAACAAAAACCACTGCGGGTGTTTATGACCATTCTAAAACAATTTGCGATCGTCTTAATGGCTCAAAATTACTAGATATACGCACTACAGATATTCGTGGTTACAAAATCATTAAAACTAAAATTCAACGTGCTACGGGTGAAGTTGAGCATGCACTTACTTTCTCAATTAAAGAAGGAGAATTTCAAAATGAAATTCATAGTCATTGGAATATCGGGCAATACCCTGAAGGCACTTTTAGAAACTTCCAAGTTTGGGGCGGTTCCGTAACACAAGTTGCTAATATTGCTAATACTATTTTAGATCGTTTTACTAAAAATAGAACTTTAACACGTCTTTCTCCCATAGAAAACGTGCCTGAAGTATTTGTAAAAAGTGGGCACTATAAAAATGGAAACCTAGTACTGGATATTATAAATCGTACAGGAACTAAAGCATTCAACTTTAAAAGTAATATTAGAAAAACAGAGTTATCCTATGAAACAAAATTCAATAGACAACTTGCTCTAACAGGAGATAAAGAAGAAAAAATTACTATCCCTGTAGGTGGAATTTTTGATATTGGACTATCAATTACAACTCCAAAATCTAGCACTGAAGATGCTTTATATTTAGCTGACGGCCCTTGGGGTATTGATTATGAAGAAGAAAATGTATTGGTTTCTAATTTCGAAATCAATAATAGCAAAGCCGTAATAGCTCCCTCTGGATATAATATCGAAAGAGACGTAAAACTACAAGGGGATGTAAAAGGAACGATTAATGTTTTTAGAAATATTCTAGCAGGAGATTTAGCTTTTTCTTCAACATCTTACGAGGGAATCGAATTTGAAATAAAATCTAATATTCCTGTGGAAGTAATTGCTGTAGACGAGCATCTAATTCAATGGGACAACCGATTAAGACATAAAGTTACTGTCGATAGCTTACAAAAAGTAACGATTAATTTTTCGGAATTTAAAGATAATCAAGGGAATTCTAGATCTATTGATAAGTTAAAAAGTTTAGTATTCTCTATCCAAGGAGACTACAGCAACTTTGAAAGTTTTGATTTTGAAGTTAGAAACGTGAAAATCGTAGAAAATAAGGATGTAATAATTATCGTAGACGAAAATGATGAGGACATAGCAGTAGCAGATGAAGTACTATTAGAAATACCTGAAAGCAATGCTGTTAATTTCAAAAATTACCCTAACCCGTTTACAGTGAAAACAATTTTCACTATTCCAACAGATGAAAACACTATTTTAATTCGCATTTACGATTTGAAGGGTAAAATAGTTCAAATTGAAGAAATGAACGTTTCTAATAAAGAAGCTATATTTTACCCGAATGCACTCACTTCTGGTGTTTACCCATATGTTATTCAAACAAACGAAGGTAAAAGCTATCAAGGAAAATTAGTAATTAAATAATTTAATAAACATACTTATTCTACCATAAAATTCAATCTATTTTATGGTAGAATAGGTATAATACGTTACAAAAATATAGATTACTAAACCTAGATTAACTGCTAATGAAAACCTATTGTAAAAGTAGTACCAACCCCTACTTCACTTTCAACTTCGATACTTCCGTTTTGAGATTCAATTTGGTTCTTAGTTATAAATAAACCTATACCAACCGCATCGGTATTATGATGAAATGTTTTGTACATGCCAAAAACCTTATCCCCAAATTTCTCCATATCTATACCTTGTCCATTATCAGAAATCTTAAGAAACCCCTTCCCCTCTTCGGTAATTCCTGACTCAAAATGAATCTTTGCATCACGATCAGGGTGTTTGTATTTTATGGCATTAGTTAGTAAATTCAATAAAATACTTTCCATATAAGCTGGCACAAAACGCACTTCCGAAAGAGCATCAAAATTATGATGAACTTCTGCATTACCACTAGTAATGATATTACGAATAGAAGACATTACCAATACTAAAGTCTCTTTGAAATTGACATTTTTTCTTTTCTGCTTCTTATTCGCATGAATTGTTACAATTTCATTGAGATGCTCTATAGTAGTACTTAAGTTTTTACTAATATTTTTGACTTCTCCTACTAGCTCTAATTTTTCGGAAGCATCGTCAATACTTTCAATTAACTGTACCAATAAGCTCAAATTACTAGAGTGAGACCTTAAATTATGAGAAACAATATGTGCAAAATTGAATAAACGGTTATTCTGTGAAGCAATAATATTCACAGATTTCTGCAACGTAAGTTCTCTACGTTTAATTTCATCTATATTTTGAAAAACTCCCTTTAACCCAATAATAGTATTTGATGAGCCATAAACAGGTTTTCCAATACAACGAATCCACATAGATTTTCCCTGGAAATTATTCATTTGAAGCTCCTCACTAAAAGCTTTTCCTGTAGTAGTACAGGTTAAAAATAAATCTGATGCTGTCTGTAGATTCTGTTTCGAAAAATACTTTTTAGAATTTTTTAATGAAGGACTGTAATCCGAAGGGTACCCTAGAATACGCTTAGCTTCAGGATCCCAATATGTCTTTTTCTTTTTAAAATCTATAAACCAACTTCCTGTATGTGACATCATAGCCGTTTCATGATAATGAAACTCTATTTCATCACTAAATTCTTCAGTACTTAAGGGCTGAAAAAATATAAGTTTAGTATCAGACTTTATATTAACCAAAGACTCTTCAACAGTATATGCAACAAACTTCAAGTAAACACCATCGGCATTTTTCAATTTTATTTTCTGTCTAAAACTAAGTTCGCTATGCTTGTAATTTTGATAATTTTTTTCAAAAAACTCCGCATCCTCATTTTTTATGACATACTGAAGAAACCAATTCAAACTTGGCTCTATTTCTTTTTTCTTATATCCTAAATTCTTAATAAATCCTTTAGACCAAGAATCTGAAGGTAATAAGCTTCCTAATTCCCAAAATCCGATATTGAACTTTTTAAGTGTATTTTCAAACAATTCGTTCGCCAACATTATTATGCTTTTATTTCTTGTTCTTTCACATTACTCAACTGAAGGCTTAGTGCTTTTGTAGACAACTGTACCTCAACTAATGATAGCACCAAGGAAATTAGTAATGCAACTAGACTAACACCAAAAACTACATGTGCCCAATAACCGGCATTTATATACAATAGACCCATAGTTGTAACAGCCCCTAAAAAACTTAAAATCGCCGCAGCCTGCATATTTCGTATTAGATATAAACGCTTCCTTAACAGTTTTATTTGCCGAATAATACGCATATTTTCTTTCTCCGTATACTGCTTATGTAGTTGTCTTATTAGCGCAGCTATTGCCAGGTATCTAGCATTATAAGCCAGCATTGTTAAAGATATAGCAGGAAACAAAAGTGCTGGAATACTAAGAGTTAGCTCCATTATAGTTTTAGAAATGTTTATCGTTTAAATATACAATTTTTATGATAAAAAGCTTTTATTGATCGATAAAAGGCTAAAAATCAACAATAAATTTCATGAAATGTTAATCGATAATAAAATAAAGTTCTTCTAGCATTTTTAATGTATTTTTGTGTGAACTTTAGGGGTGTCCTTGTTTTGGACTGAGAATTACCCTTTGAACCTGATGCGGTTGGTACCGACGTAGGGAAAAGTTAGCTTCTCAAACAAGCCTTCTTTTATTTCTCCTTTTGAGAAACCTCTACAATCCGTAACTTCTTTTATCTTGTAAATTATCAAGACTATGATTCAAATTGAAGTAAATCATGAAACAAAAGAAATCTCTAACAATAGTAATTTAGAAACATTGTTACAAAAGTTAGAAATTTCGCTTGATGGTATTGCTGTTGCTATAAACAATGAAATTATCACAAAAAGCGTTTGGAATAGTACTATGCTAAATGAAAATGATGCGATTACCATAATACAAGCAACGCAAGGAGGCTAGTTTTGTTTAAACACACCTTATTAAAATTAAAAATAATATAAAATCGACCATGTACTCTGTACCGAGTACTTTGTACTAAATAGAAGTTATGAAAAGTAAAGACACTGCACCAAAAGAAGGACAAATTACGAGAAATCCTTTTCCTAAGTCGAAAAAAATCTATGTTCAAGGGAAATTGCATCCACAGATTAAAGTGGCTATGCGTGAAATTTCTTTAGATGACACCAAAGATTCAATGACAGGAAAATTAACTCCAAACGAGCCTGTAACTGTTTACGATACTTCTGGACCTTATACAGATCCAAACAAGGATATTAACGTCCATAATGGTATTGAACGTATTAGAGAGCAGTGGATTTTAGATCGAGGTGATGTCGAAGAATTAGATGCATTTACTTCTAAATATTGTAATGAACGTTTAAATGACAAGAGTTTAGACCATATGCGTTTTGACCTGAAGCACAAACCTAAACGTGCTAAAAAAGGACAAAATGTAACTCAATTACATTACGCTAAAAAAGGAATCATCACTCCTGAAATGGAATATATCGCTATTCGTGAAAATCAGCGAATCGATGAAATGACCGAAATTAGAAAGCAACACCCTGGAGAACATTTTGGTGCAGCTATACCAGCAAAGATTACACCTGAGTTTGTACGTGAAGAAGTAGCAAGGGGTCGTGCTGTAATACCATCAAATATCAATCACCCAGAAGCAGAGCCTATGATCCTTGGGCGTAACTTCTTAGTAAAAATCAACGCAAACATCGGAAACTCTGCTACCACTTCATCTATTGAAGAAGAAGTTGAAAAAGCAGTATGGGCTTGTCGTTGGGGTGCTGATAATATTATGGATTTGTCTACGGGACAAAATATTCATGAAACACGTGAGTGGATTGTACGTAACTCACCTGTCCCTATTGGTACAGTACCTATTTACCAAGCTTTAGAAAAAGTAAATGGAGTTGCCGAAGACTTAACTTGGGAAATTTTCCGAGATACCTTAATCGAACAAGCAGAACAAGGCGTTGATTACTTTACCATCCATGCAGGGGTATTATTACGCTATGTTCCAATGACTGCTAAACGTGTTACTGGAATCGTTTCTCGTGGAGGATCGATTATGGCTAAATGGTGTTTGGCTCATCATAAAGAAAGTTTCTTATACACTCATTTCGAAGAGATTTGTGAAATATTAAAATCATACGATGTTGCTTTCTCTTTAGGAGATGGTTTACGACCTGGTTCTATCGCTGATGCCAATGATGAAGCACAGTTTGCTGAATTAGAAACCTTAGGAGAATTGACTCAAATTGCTCGTAAGCACGAAGTACAATGCTTTATCGAAGGTCCTGGTCACGTGCCAATGCACATGATTAAAGAGAATATGGAGAAGCAAATTGAGGTTTGCGACGAAGCTCCTTTTTATACTTTAGGTCCTTTGACAACAGATATCGCACCAGGTTATGATCATATCACTTCGGGTATCGGAGCAGCAATGATTGGATGGTACGGGTGCGCTATGTTATGTTATGTAACTCCAAAAGAACATTTGGGATTACCGAATAAGGAGGACGTTCGTGTTGGTGTGGTAACTTACAAATTAGCAGCTCATGCCGCAGATTTAGCAAAAGGACACCCTGGAGCACAACATAGAGACAATGCCTTAAGTATGGCTCGTTTCGAATTCCGTTGGGAGGATCAATTTAACCTTGGATTAGATCCAGAACGCGCTCGTGAATATCATGATGAAACATTACCAGCTGCTGGTGCTAAAATTGCTCACTTCTGTTCTATGTGTGGACCTAAGTTTTGTTCTATGAAAATTTCTCAAGAGGTACGTGATTTTGCTGCAGAGAATAAGATTTCTGACGATAACGAAGTCCTACAAAAAGGGATGGAAGAAAAATCAAAAGAGTTTAAAGAAAAAGGAAGCGAAGTTTATTTGTAATCAACAATATTGAAGGCTCATTAAAGCATTATTTTAAGCAAAGCAACTAAAAATAATGCTTTAGAGTCTCGATTATAATATCTCTCTTTTGCAAAAGAATTTCTTTAATTTTTTAATTGAATGATTGTAGTTTTTACTTCAGAATCTATAGTTCCTAAAGAAGCGTACATCATCAATCATTTATTTGAAGAAGGGTTAGAGGTTTTACACTTAAGAAAACCTAACAAGTCTTTGTCCGAATGTAGTAATCTTATTAATAGTATTGAAACCAAGTTTCATGATCGTATTATGATACATCAACATCATGTCCTTACTGAGAAATACAATTTAAAGGGTATTCATTTTAAAGAATCCGATCGTATACACCTTGGTGATAACATGTATGATCACATAAAATATATGAAACTAAATGGTTTTGAAATATCGACTGGGTTTCATGATATTTCTACATTACTAGAACAAGCATATGCTTTTAATTATGTTTTCCTTAGTCCTATATATAATTCAATATCCAAAGAAGGATATAATGGCAAAAAATTTGATTTTGAAAGACTAAAAAAAAGAAAAGAGAAAATTTTCGCACTAGGCGGCATCAATAAAACAAATATCTCTGAAGTTTTCAAAATGGGATTTGATGGATCTGCGGTATTAGGGGCTGTCTGGAAAAGTGATAACCCAATAGCCACATACAATGAGCTACAAAATTTAAATAATAATTCACGTGTTTTTAATAGCACTACTATTTAATTATATTGAAAAACAGACCTTACATACTAAGTATTGCTGGCTTTGACCCTAGCGGGGGCGCAGGCTTATTAGCAGACTGCAAAACTTTTGAAGCTTTAAAATGTCAAGGACTTTCTGTTTGTACTGCAAACACGATTCAAACAGATACTGATTTTTCAGCATGTCATTGGATTGATTTAGAAATCATACAAAATCAAATTAAGATACTTTTTTCTCGATTTAATATCTCTATTGTTAAAATAGGAATCGTAGAAAACTCAGAAACATTACTTGACATATTGCAGCTGGTTAAATCCTTAAACAACAAAGTAAGTATTGTTTTAGACCCTGTATTAAAATCCTCAACAGATTTTGATTTTCAAACTGAATTTAATCAGAATATTTTCGATCAAATTTTAACTCATATAGATCTTTTGACTCCAAATTATGAAGAGATTCAGCATTTATACCCGAATAAATCTATTGACGAAACCATTCAATCTATATGTACTAAAACAAACCTCTTACTGAAAGGCGGTCATAATGAAAAACAAAAAGGGAAAGACTTTTTATACACCATAAAAGGGAAAACATATCCCATAAATCCTAAACTTAAACCCATATACCCTAAACATGGTAGTGGTTGTGTATTATCTAGTGCTATTGCTAGTTATTTAGCTCTTGGGATTCCTTTAGGAAAAAGTTGTTTTAGAGGGAAAAGATTCACTGAAAAGTATTTAGGGAGTAGCAAATCGTTGTTAGGAAGGTTTAAATAAGCTATCAGCTTTCAGGTCTCAGTAAACACCAATATGGAAAGGAAAAAATGAAAGAAACAAATAACAATACTATTGAGTCATCAACCCTTAATGCTTTGCCTAAGACATACACACAATATATTTCTCAAGGAAACACCATATCTCAGCACCTAGAAAATATTGAGTTTGCTTGTAAAGCAGGTTGCAAATGGATTCAATTACGCTTAAAAGAAGTTAGTTTAATTGATTACCTAAAAGCTGCACAAACTGCAAGAGATATATGTAATCAATACGAAGCTGTTCTTATTATTAACGACAATATTGGAATTGCCGTAGAATCTGGTGCTGATGGCGTACACTTAGGTTTGACAGACACCAACCCCAAAGAAGCCCGTAAACAAATGGGCAACGATGCTATTATTGGAGGCACAGCTAATACCCTAACCGATTGTTTACAACATATAGAAGATGGTGCAGATTATATTGGATTAGGTCCTTTTAGATTTACAACAACCAAAGACAAGTTAAGCCCTACCTTAGGAATAAATGGATATATTGATATTATAACTGAGCTTATTTCTAAAGGGTTTCATTTACCTATTGTAGGTATCGGGGGAATTACATTAGCTGACCTACCAGAATTATCAAAAACAGGTTTATCCAATGTGGCTGTTTCTGGTTTACTAACAGGTGAAGAAGTAAGTGTTTTAAGAAAACGTATTCAAATTATTGAAAATAGTTTTGAATAAACCATCTCAGAACATACTTCTGAGGTCGTCGTAAGAAATAAATTAAAATTTCAAGGTAAGCCTTAGGCATTAGCCCTTTGGTAACACAAAAAATACAAGCTAAAAATGAAATTAAAAATAGCCAATAAAGAATTTAGCTCACGTTTATTCACTGGAACAGGAAAATTTAGTTCTTCAAAATTAATGGAAGATGCTCTTCTTGCTTCTAAAAGTGAATTAGTCACTGTAGCATTAAAACGTGTAGAAGTAAATAACCAACAGGATGATATTCTTTCTCATTTAAAGCATAGTCATATCAATTTACTACCTAACACTTCTGGAGTTAGAGATGCTAAAGAAGCTGTTTTTGCTGCACAGATGGCACGTGAAGCATTAGAAACCAATTGGGTTAAACTAGAGATTCACCCAGACCCCAAATACTTATTACCCGACCCTATTGAAACGCTAAAAGCGGCTGAGGAATTAGTCAAATTAGGTTTCGTGGTAATGCCTTACATACATGCAGATCCTGTATTATGTAAACGATTAGAAGAAGTAGGAACTCATTGTGTAATGCCTCTTGGTGCGCCTATAGGTAGCAACAAAGGATTGAAAACAAATGACTTTTTAGAAATCATTATTGAACAAAGTAATGTTCCCGTAATTGTCGATGCTGGTATTGGAGCTCCTTCACATGCTGCTTATGCTATGGAATTAGGAGCTGATGCTGTATTAGTAAATACTGCCATCGCTGTTTCTCAACATCCGGTTGAAATGGGCAAGGCTTTTAAAATGGCTGTAGAAGCTGGTCGTATGGCTTACGAAGCTAAGTTGGCTCCAGTAAAACAACATGCTGAAGCGAGTAGTCCGTTGACGAGTTTTTTAAGCTAAGAGATCACAGGTATCAAAAGTATTTTTAAAACTGGAAATTAAAATAAGAGTGAGAAATTTTAAAGAATTAATAGTCTGGCAAAAAGCGCATACGCTTTGTCTTAAAATTTATAAGCAAACCAAATCATTTCCTCAAGAAGAAAAGTTTGGTCTTATTTCTCAACTTAGAAGAGCCTCTTCTTCAATTCCAACAAATATAGCAGAAGGCTGTGGACATAAAAGTAACAATGAATTTAGGAGGTTTATACATATATCGGCAGCTTCTGCATCCGAATTAGAATACCTTCTTATTCTTAGTAAGGATTTAAATTATTTTGAGGGAATTACATTTGACGAATTAACTCAAGACATTATATCTATTAAAAAGATGTTATATAAACTCAGTAATTCTATTCCAAATGAATAAAACTGAAACCCGATACCCGATACCTAATGCCCAAAAAACCTTCAAAGAAGTTTTCGACAAGCACGACTGGAATCAACTCACTAAAGAGATTTATGCAAAAACTGCACAAGATGTAGAGTATGCTCTTGCGAACTCAAAACGTACTCTTGAAGATTTTAAGGCATTGATTTCACCTGCAGCTCGACCCTATTTAGAACAAATGGCACAATTAAGTAGCCAATTAACTAAGAAGCGTTTTGGAAATACGATGCAGATGTATGTCCCCATGTATCTCAGTAACGAGTGTCAAAACATTTGTACCTACTGTGGTTTCAGTATGACTAATAAAATCCCTCGTCGTACGCTAACTGATGATGAAATTTTAAGAGAAGTTGAATTCATTAAATCGAAAGGATACGATCATATTTTATTAGTAACAGGTGAAGCTAACCGTACTGTTGGAGTTCCATACATCAAACATGCTATGGATCTTATTAAAGATCGTTTTAGTAATATTACTATTGAAGTACAACCTTTAGAACAAGACGAATATGAATCCCTTACAGAAAGTGGTCTATATGCTGTTCTAGTATATCAAGAAACGTATCATAAGGTTGAATATAAAAAACATCACCCTAAGGGACGTAAAAGTAATTTTGACTATCGCTTAGAAACGCCTGACAGACTTGGGAAGGCTGGAGTACACAAAATAGGATTAGGCGCTTTATTTGGACTTGAAGATTGGCGTACAGATAGCTTTTTCACTGCATTACATTTAAAATACCTACAACGCACGTATTGGAAAACAAAATATTCGATCTCTTTCCCTAGGTTGAGACCACATAGTGGAGGGTTAGAACCTAAAGTTGAAATGACCGACCCAGATTTAGTGCAAACTATTTGTGCTTTTCGTTTACTAGATGAAGATGTTGAATTATCCATGTCTACTAGAGAAAGTGAGACTTTTAGAAATAATATTATCAAATTAGGTATTACTTCTATTAGCGCTGAATCTAAAACAAACCCAGGAGGTTATGTCGTAGAGCCTCAAAGTTTAGAGCAGTTCGAAATTTCTGACGAAAGACCTACTGAAGATATTGCAAGTATGTTAAAATCTCAAGGGTTTGAGGTCGTTTGGAAGGATTGGGAAGCTTTTAATTAAAAGATAATTTAGATTTAAAAAAGGGAGATTTAAAAGTATAAGTATGTAATATTTCTAACATTTTACGACTTATGTAAAAGTTAAAAGAATAAAACAGAAAGAAAAATGACCGATACTTCAGTAATAGAACTTCTTGAAGCTACATTGAGCAAATCAATTAGTTATAATGAATACGTACAATTGACTGCTGATTTAACTGCTGAAAATAAATCTACCGGTAATGACCCAGATAATGAAGCATTAGCAAATTATACAATGCTAAATGATCGCAGGTTAAAACGTTGGAATAAGACTTTAAAAGTAGATCAAGAAATTACAGAAATCGCTTCTAATCAATCTAAAAACTTAGTTTGGTTAGTACTTTCTGAATCATGGTGCGGAGATGCAGCTCATAATATTCCTGTTTTAAACAAAATAGCAGAATTAAGTGATAAGATTGAATTGAAACTAGCTCTTCGTGATGAGAATCCTGAATTAATGAATGAATTCTTAACAAATGGAGGAGCAGCAATCCCTAAATTAATTGCTTTTGATAAAGATGCTAAAAAAGTAATCTACGAATGGGGACCTCGACCATCTGAAGCTACAAAACTAGTTGCCGACTACAAAGCGGAACATGGAAAATTAACTCCTGAGTTCAAAGAAGACCTTCAACGTTGGTACAACAAAAACAAAGGACAGGCTGTAATAGAAGATTTCAAAAAACTACTAAGCTAGAAACCATAGTTTAATCCCAAACCAAAGCTTTCACGTACTTGAAAAGCGGCAGCCGTATTATCGTCATATATAGTTTGAAAAGTAAAATTAGATGTAATGTATTTATTTACTCTAATTACCATATTGAATAAATAATCTAAATCAACATTCTGGGCGTCTTCTAAATAATTTGAGTAGAGGTTCAGAATGTTTTCTAAGGTTACAATTTTCAGCACTTTAAATTTCAAATATCCTCTTGCCGAGGCTCCAAGTTCATACCTACTACTTTCTCCTATTTCAACACCAAAGCTTTCTTTTTCTTCAGTAAA
Source organism: uncultured Aquimarina sp. (assembly GCA_947493035.1). GTDB lineage: Bacteria > Bacteroidota > Bacteroidia > Flavobacteriales > Flavobacteriaceae > Aquimarina. The sequence continues at coordinate 773,300 of CANLOW010000001.1, read as the reverse complement.
CCTAGAATCTACAAAAGTTATTTTAGAAGTTACAGGTGCTAAATTAAATTTAAAATTATCATCATCTCCTTTTTTCCAAGACATACCTGGACCAAATTCTAAAATAGCTGGCGAAAAAAATTGAGAGTTTTTATCTCCTTCCGAAACTATTGTAACCGTCCTCTCAGGGGTTGAACCCGTTGCAGGAATCGTTACACGTTGCTTTATACCCTCTCGTCCAGCAGCTAACTGTGTTCGAAGATTAGAAAAAAATGAATAATCCCAGTTCTTTGAGGCCCTAAGACCTACTAAAGTATTGTATTGAATTTGATCATTTGTTTTTTCAAAATCCTCATCGTCTACTTTTGCTATTCCATATGCCGCTGTAAACTTATTATCCCAACGCCAATGAGCATCATCATAATTAAACTCGAAAGCACCATTAATATCCAAGGAAAGACTATTAACCCCACCTGTTGCAAAATCCTTATTGAATGCCGACTGATTAAATAATAAAGTGCTTTTTCCTTTTACAAACCATATTTTCAATGAATCAGCTACTGGTACTTTTTGTTCCTTTTGAGAAAAACAAAAGTGACTCACCAGACACATCATACATAGAAAAATTCGTTGCAACATAACAATTTGTTTGATAGCAACAATTAACAAAAATTATACCATAAAAAAAGCCGCTAATTAGCGGCTTTAGTACAATATATTGTTCAATTACTAGAATCCATAGTTCATTCCAACACCAAATGTTTCTCTAATTTGAAAATTATTTACTGTATTATCATCATACAACGCTTGGAAAGTCAAGTTAGCAGAAATATATTTATTAACTTTCATTACTAAATTCATAGTATAATCTATATCTATATTTTGCGGGTCTTCTAGATAATTTGAATAAAGTGATAAAATATTTTCTAAAGAAATATTTTTAATAATAGTAGTCTTATAGTATCCCTGTAAAAACGCACCCAATTCATATCTACTTGTGTCTCCTTGATCAACACCAAAAGCAGATCCAAAATCAGTAAACTCACTATCAACAAAAACAAATCTAGATGTAGCTGGTGCTATATTAAACTTAAAATTATCGCTCTTTTTCCACAACATACCTGGACCAAATTGCAAATACGCTGGAGAGAAAAATTTAGAATTTTTATTACCCTCATCAGGAACCTCAACAGTACTAACTGCATTAGTAACAGGATCAACAACATTAAGCACTCTAGGAGCCCCATCAAAACCATCAGCAAATTGAGTTCTCAAATTTGCAACAAAAGAATAGCTCCAATATCCAGAGGCTTTCTTACCTACCAAAGAGTTTAGTTCTAAACGATCATTTGTTTTTTGAGCATCTTGATTATCAATCTTCGCTAAACCATAGGCACCAATAAACTTATTATCCCATGTCCAGTCTTCTTTAGCATAATTTACATCATAACTTACATTAAAATCTAGTGATAAACTATTTAGACCTCCTGTAGCCCATTTACTATTAAAGGCCGCTTGATTTAATAAAATAGAAGCATTTCCTTGTCTTGTCCATGGTCCTTTAGGAGCTTCTTCCTTTTTTTCTTCTTGAGCAAAAGCAAAACTTGTTGCCAATAACGCCACTAAAGTGATCGCAATTTTTTTCATAATAATAGTTTATTTTGATACTGCAAATATAAGGAAGCTCTCTTTGTCGGGTAAATTGAAGTTCTCAATGAATGAAAAAATCGACAAAACGCAATTTACATAGCTAAAAAGCTATTTTCTTTTAAATAAAGGTACTGAAGAACATGCTTCACCATACATGATGCTCTTCGCATAAGGTTGTACTTTTTGGATAAGTAAGATGTAAGCATTATCCGGAACAGGTTTACTAGAACAACCTTTGACAATTACCGGCTTATCTTGATAAATAGAGAAATCTATACTTTCAAATTTTTCTTGATATAAGATTTCTTCTAAATCTTTAGAAGATCCAATAACTACCTTTCTAGCTACTGGTGAAAGAACTGTGGTTAGTAGCATGTAAGCCCACCCTGGTATGATGGCATCGGTACTACATGTTAATACTATAAAATGGTCTTTATATTGTGACCAGTCATGCTCTTTTACTTGAGCTCGAAAGTCTTTTTCTCGCAATAATAACCCTTCAAATAACCAATCTTTTATATCGAAAACAGTTCTCACTCCTTCCTGATACCAATCTTCTAGATCAATAGTTATTAATTTACTATTCGCTACGCGATTTACGATTTCCATTACTTTTTCAGTATTAAGTATTCAGTACAGAGTACATAGATTTGCTTTCGGGACTTGAATAAAGTAATAGTTATTAAGAGAAGAAATTAGCCTTAAAAATGGATTACTTCCAATTATCTTCCTTAATACTTAGTACTCTTTACTTTGTACTAAAACTAAAGCATTCCCAACTCCAACTTTGCTTCCTCACTCATCAAATCCTGTGTCCAAGGCGGATCGAAAGTAAGCTCGACCTCAGCTTCATTTACTACATCTATAGACTGCACTTTTTGCTTTACTTCTTCAGGTAGCGTTTCAGCTACAGGGCAATTAGGTGTTGTTAAAGTCATTAATACTTTAACATCGTTATCCTCATTTACAAAAACATCATAAATCAATCCTAGTTCATATATATCCACAGGAATCTCAGGATCAAAAATCGTTTTTAAAACAGCTACTACCTGATCTCCTAAATTTTCTATTATTTCTTCTGACATTTTTTTGGCTTTAAGCCATAAGCTGTAAGCTTTAGGCTATTGGTTATAAATTATTGACTTAAAGCTTATAGCCTAAAGACTATAGCTAATTATTTTAACTGTGTTTGATAAGCGACAGCATATAATTTTAACTGCTTTATCATACTTACTAGTCCATTCGCACGAGTTGGAGATAAATGCTCTTTTAAGCCAATTTCATCAATAAAGCTCATATCTGCATCCATAATATCTTTAGGGTGTTGACCTGAAAATGCTCTTATTAAAATCGCAATAATTCCTTTAGTGATGATTGCATCACTATCCGCAGTAAAATTCAACTTTTCTCCTTCCAGATCAGCATGTACCCAAACTTTACTTTGACAACCCTTTATGATATTATCATCTGTTTTATATTCTTCAGCGATCAAAGGTAAATCTTTACCTAACTCAATCATATATTCGTAACGCTGCATCCAATCTTCGAACATTTCGAATTCGCTTACGATTTCTTCTTGTATTTCTTTTATGCTCATCAATTCGCATGCTTTAAGCTTAAGGCTATAAGCCATAAGCTAAATTTATATTTATCTTGCCTCTAGCGTATCGCTTAAGGCTTATAGCACTAAGGCATAGCCTTAGCTTAACATCATCACTGCTCTTTTTACAGCTTCTACCAACACATCAATCTCTTCTTTCGTATTATAAAATGCAAATGAGGCACGAACAGTACCAGGAATTTTATAAAAATCCATGATCGGCTGTGCACAATGATGTCCTGTACGTACAGCTACTCCTAGTTTATCAACTATAGTACCAATATCATAAGGGTGAATATTTCCTACATTAAATGAAATAACAGCTGTCTTTTCGTCAGCTTCCCCATAGATTCTAAGTCCTTCAATCTCCTTTAACCTTTCAGTAGCATAGTCTAATAATTCCTTTTCATAATTAGCAATCGCATCAAACCCTATAGAATTCATATAGTCTAATGCTACACCAAATGCTATACCACCACAAATATTGGGAGTTCCTGCTTCAAATTTGAATGGCAAGCCTGCATAAGTAGTCTTTTCAAAAGTTACCTGATCAATCATATCTCCACCTCCTTGGTATGGTGGCAGTTTATTTAACCACTCTTCTTTTCCATACAATAAACCAACACCCGTTGGCCCACATAATTTATGAGCAGAAGCAACATAAAAATCCACATCTAACGCTTGTACATCAGGCTTAATATGTGGTGTGGCTTGTGCACCATCAATCAACACTGCTGCCCCAACTTTATGCGCTTTTTCAATGATAAACTCAACTGGGTTGACAGTCCCTAATGCGTTAGAAACGTGATTTACAAAAACAAGTTTAGTTTTATCAGAAAGTAAGCTTTCATAAACATCCATCTTCAATACCCCTTGTTCTGTCATAGGGATCACCTTTAACTGAGCTCCCGTTCGTTCGCAAAGCATTTGCCAAGGCACTATATTAGAGTGATGCTCCATCGCAGAAACAATAATCTCATCATCTTCTGAAAGAAATGACGTAAATCCTGTAGCTACTATATTAACTGCATGAGTAGTCCCTGCGGTTAAAATGATTTCATAATCATTCTTGGCATTGAAATGCTCTTGTACTTTCTTTCGTGCTACTTCGTAAGCATCTGTAGCTTCTTGAGAAAGTGTATGTACACCTCTATGAATATTAGCATTGTACGTTGAATAATAATCTACGATAGCATCAATAACTACTTGTGGCGTTTGAGACGTCGCTGCATTATCAAAATAAATCAACGGTTTTCCATTGACTTCTCTTTTAAGAATAGGAAAATCAGCTCTAATTTTTTGAATATCCAACATAAAATCTACCGTTAAAATCAACTCACAAAGTTAAGCTTTTACACTAAAAACTAATGTTACAAAAAACAAAAAGCTCCCCTTTTGAAAAGATATTAAAGTAAAAGGCAATTCATGAAGAAAAATAATTTTCTTGTCTTTTAAAAAATAGATGATTCTACAGCGGTAGTAAAAGCTTCTAAAAACTTAGATCCCAATAACGAATTCCCCTTTTTATTCAGCTTTGGACTCCATACGGCAATACTATATTCGCCTGGATGAACGGCGACAATACCACCTCCTACTCCACTTTTACCTGGTAATCCTACTTTAAAAGCAAATTCTCCCGACTCATCATAAAAACCACATGTTTGCATTACCGCATTGATTCGTTTCGTTTGTCTTGGAGTTAATATTTCTTTTTCACTAACTAAAGAAGTCCCTTTATTTGAAAGTACAGAAAACACTTTTGCTAATTCATCAGTAGTCATACAAATAGAACAAATATTGAAGTAAAAGTCCATCACTCTATCAATATCATTTTTGATGTTTTCGAAAGATTTCATCAAGTTTACCAAGGCCAAATTTCTATGTGCGCATGATTTTTCGGACGCTGCGATAGACGTATTATATTCAATTGAAGTATCACCAATCATCGAATGAATAAAGGTTAAGAATTCTTCCTCAGGATTTTCTAAAACACTTATTAGAATATCGGCTACCACAATTGCACCTGCATTTATAAATGGATTTCTAGGAATTCCCTTTTCATATTCTAATTGCACTAAAGAATTAAAGGGAGTACCTGAAGGCTCTACGCCAACGCGTTCCCATATTTTTGAACTCAATTTAGTGTAAGCCAATGCCAAGGAAAGTACCTTAACAATACTTTGAATAGAAAACTTCTCTTGTGCATCTCCAAAAGAGTGTAACTCGCCTGTGTTCGTATACAAGGAAACCCCAAATTTCTCTGGATCAACCTGTGCTAACTCGGGAATATACTGTGCCGTTTGCCCATTATTATCTAACGTGGATAATACGTTATATATCGAGGAAAAAGTTTCTCTGTAATTCATTATTTAGATTCTGGAAATTAGATATTAGAATATAGATTCCTTTTAACCCGTATTATGCAGTAGAAAATCTATTCCATATCGAAATCTCTGCAAAATCAAACACTTCACTATATTTTTTGATTAACCATAACGATGCTATCTGAAACCAAGAAAACACTTGATTTTATTGAGCTTTCAAAACTCATAACGAAGTTCTAATACATAATTCGGGTTTAATTTAAAACAATACTATAAAATTCTCTTTTTAAAACTTAAAAATCGACAATCCTTTTTCGAAATAGAAGTCTTTCGAAACATAACAATAGTAGCAAAAAGTCTATAAAACAAGTATCTTTGAAGTAATGAGTAAGACTGATGTAGAAATCCAACTAAAAACATTGCCTTCTGTTCCTGGAGTATATCAATACTATGACAAGGAAGAGCAACTGCTTTATATTGGAAAAGCAAAAAACCTTAAAAAAAGGGTTTCTTCTTATTTCAACAAACAACACGATAGCGGTCGCCTTCGTGTATTGGTAAAGAAAATTAACACGATAAAGCATATTGTTGTTAATACAGAATCTGATGCATTGTTATTGGAGAATACACTCATCAAAAAATACCAACCTCGATACAATATTGCATTAAAGGACGATAAAACGTATCCATATATCTGTATCAAAAATGAGCGTTTCTCTCGAGTTTTTTCTACCCGTAGATTAATTAAAGATGGGTCTGAATATTATGGGCCTTATACCACAGGAAAAGTATGGGGAACGTTACTAAGTTTATTTCGGGATCTTTACCCTATTCGAACTTGTAATTACGATTTATCTCCAACAAATATCAACAATGGCAAATACAAAGTCTGTCTAGAATATCATCTTAAAAACTGTAAAGGTCCTTGTGAAGCGTATGAAAACGAAACGGAATACAACACCTATATTTCATCTATTAGAGGAATTTTAAAAGGGAATTACAAAGAAGCATTGGACTTTTTTAATGCTAAAATGATGACTCATGCTGAAAACCTAGAGTTTGAACAAGCCCAGCATATCAAAGATAAGATTGATGCTCTCGAAAAGTATCAAGCAAAATCGACGGTAGTAAATCCTCGAATTAACAATGTAGATGTATTTAATATTGAAAGTGATGAAAGCTATGCTTATGTCAACTACCTACAGATTTCACATGGCGCAATTGTACGCTCTCATACCATGGAAATCAAGAAAAAGCTAGAAGAAACAGACGAAGAAATTCTAGAGCTTGCAGTAACCGAAATTCGCTCTCGCTTTCATTCGATGTCTAGAGAAATCTATGCTCCATTTAAAATTGCAGTTTCAGAAAACCTAAAACTCACCTTGCCTCAACTTGGTGATAAGAAAAAAATATTAGACCTCTCTCTTCGAAATGCGAAGTATAGTCGTCAAGAGCGCTTTAAAACCCTAAAGATCGTAGATCCTGAAAGGCACACCAAGCGTATTTTAGCTCAAATAAAGGAAGACTTACGCTTACCAGAGCTTCCAACACATATGGAATGTTTTGATAACTCGAACATTCAAGGGACAAACCCTGTTGCAGCCTGTGTGGTTTTTAAAAATGGAAAGCCGAGCAAATCGGACTATCGAAAATTTAATATTAAAACGGTTGAAGGGCCCGATGATTTTGCATCTATGGAAGAAGTCGTATACCGACGCTACAAAAGACTCCTAGACGAACAAGAACCGCTTCCTCAATTGATTATTGTCGATGGTGGTAAAGGCCAATTATCTTCTGGACTAAAAGCATTAGACCAACTAGGCCTTAGAGGAAAAATCAGCATTGTTGGTATAGCCAAACGTTTAGAAGAGATTTATTTCCCTGGTGACAAATACCCCTTATATATTGATAAAAAATCGGAAAGCCTTAAAGTCATTCAACATATGCGTAATGAAGCACATCGTTTTGGGATTACGTTTCACCGTCAAAAACGTAGTAAAGCTGCCATCGAAACCGAATTAGAAAACATTCCTGGAATTGGTCAAAAAACGAGTATCGAGCTTTTAAAACACTTCCGTTCTGTTGCACGCATTAAGAAAGCTACTAAACAAGAACTAACTGAAGTAGTGGGTAATGCTAAGGCTGTTAAAATTTTAGAATTTTATAACAGTCAACCTTAGTCTAAAAAGAGTACATTTACGTAAAGAATCTAGTATTTCTATAGGGTGAGGCAATTTTTTAAGACAAATCTAATAGTATATATTTTTCTTTTCATTTTTGGAAAGCATCCTTTCTATTCTCAAGAGACAACTAAAAAAAGTGATATCAAAGTAGGCCTAGTACTCAGCGGAGGCGGCGCTAAAGGATTGGCACACATCGGAGTACTTAAAATGATTGATAAAGCAGGTGTTCGCCTTGATTACATAGCTGGCTCTAGTATGGGGGCTGTCATCGGAGGCCTTTATGCTTCAGGCTATACGGGCCAACAAATAGATTCTCTGTTTTACACTGTTAATTTTGATAATATCATTCAAGATAAACTATCCCGAAGAAGGAAATCTTTTTATGAAAAAGAAGATGCTGAAAAATACGCACTTACTCTTCCCATTATTGACGGAAAACCCAGCTTACCAAAGGGGATTTCTAACGGACAAAACTTCTATAACTTCTATTCACGAATTACAGCACATGTAAAAGATATTAATGATTTCTCTAAACTACCGATTCCTTTCTTCTGTACAGCAACTAATATAGAAACAGGTGAAGGTGTCGTTTTTGATAAAGGATTACTACCCGATGTAGTCGCAGCTAGTGGTGCGTTACCTACCGTATATAGTCCTGTTTGGCACGATAATAAACTAATCACTGATGGTGGAGTTACCGATAATTACCCCATAGATGAAATTCGGAAAAGAGGTGCAGATTATGTTATTGGCGTAGATGTACAAGACACTTTAATGGATCGTTCTCAATTAAAATCGGTTACTGATATCATGCTGCAGATCAATAATTTTAGGACAATAAATGCCATGAAAGAAAAGGCTCCTAAAACAGATATGTATATCCGACCTGATATCAAAAGGTTCAGTGTAGTAAGTTTTGATAAAGGAAAAGAAATCATTTCTGAAGGAGAAAACACAGCGTCTACGTATTACAACGCACTGCAAGAAATTGCAAAAAAGCAAGGAAGCCCAAAACCTAGACCAATTGTAACCTCAATCAACTCGATACAACTTGATGATCTCGTAATTGATAATATCGATTCTCATACGCGAAGTTATGTAAAAGGAAAAACTGGTCTCAGAACACCTTGCTCCATTTCTCTTGAAGAATTGAATGATGGACTCAATAACTTGTACAGTACTAAGAACTTTCAAAACATAAGGTATCGTATCAAATCTGATTCTACAACAAACAACAACATCTTACATTTGATGTTGAATCCTACCAAAACCAAAAGCTATCTCCGTTTTGGCTTACATTATGATGATCTTTATAAGACTGCTGCTTTAATAAATTATACTCGAAAAAACCTCCTCACCAAGAATGATGTAATTTCAATTGATGCCATTCTAGGAGATCAACCTAGATACAATATCAATTATTACATTGATGATAGTCATAATTGGAGTACCGGCATCAATCATCGACTGTACCGATATGAACGTGCTTTTGATTTAGCCTCTGTTCGCTTTCGCACTAACATTCCGATTACAGATGTTAACTTTGTTGAGATTGAATATGTAGATATTAGTACGCAACTCTACTTTGAGACATTAATAAAAAATGCCTTTTCCTTTAGAGTTGGTGCTGAACAAAAATACCTCAATATCCAAACACCTACTATTGGTGTAGATGAAAACAACATTCCAGGAACATTGTTAGATAAAGTAAACTATCTAGGTCTTTTCAGCTCTATTAAGTATGATAGTCTAGATGACAAATACTTCCCCAGGAAAGGTTTGTTTTTTAATGCTGCCATTAACGGTTATCCTTTATCTACAAATTCCAATGATAGTTTTCAGGAATTTGCCATCTTTAAAAGTAAACTGATGTGGGCTAAATCTACGGGAAAACACATTTCGTTTTTAGGAGATCTTAGTGGAGGACTTCGTATAGGTAATACTGAAGGAATTAATTCACTCGATTTTTTCTTAGGAGGATATGGATCCAAAGCCATCAACAATCAAGTACCTTTCTTTGGGAGAGATTTTTTCGAGCTTAGCGGAAGTGAGTATCTAAAAGGAAGCTTAACTATGGATTTTAAGTTTCTAGAAAAACATCACTTTAATGCTACGGCAAATTATGCTACCGTGAGTGATGATATATTTATGATAAATGATATCATTAAGTTTAAAGGTGTTTCGGGATATGCTATTGGGTATGGGTATGAATCTATTTTAGGGCCTATCAATATCAAATATGCCTTTTCACCAGACAATTTCAAGAATGACGAAGATGGAAAACTCTTCATTAGTGTAGGGTATTGGTTTTAATGCCTTATGAGTTAATCGGTTTTTTAACTTTGGAACAAAAATTGGATATAGTAAAACTATAAAACAGTACGACATGAAAATTCTGATCCCGTTTTTTATTTTTTTATCTACTCTTAATATGTTTGCCCAACATCAAGAGTCTGCTTTTTCTGATCATGAATTTGTCAAGCTTAAAATAAAGTATCTAGGCTTCCGTATGAATGAAGCTACTTTAGAAACTAAAAAAGAAACCTTAAACGGAAAAGAAGTTATACATGTTATAGGAAAAGGACGATCTACAGGTTTATTAAATGTATTCTTCAAAGTCAGAGATCGTTATGAAACATACATGGATAGCAAAACTAATATTCCTTATCGATTTGTAAGAAATATCAATGAAGGTGGGTACACAAAAAATGTTATTATCGACTTTGATCATGATAAAAACAAGGCTACCGTTAATGACCTAAAACACAAAACTGTTAAAACTTTCGACACCCCAAATGATGTACAAGACATGATTTCGTCTTTCTATTATTTTAGAAATCACATAGATACAAGTAACCTAAAATTAAATGACGAGCAAGAATTGACACTTTTCTTTGATAATGAAAACTTTAACTTCAAGCTAAAATATTTGGGTACACAAACTGTAAGAACTAAATTTGGCAAAATAAACTGTCTAAAGTTTCGTCCATTGGTAATGGCTGACCGCGTTTTTAAAGAAGAGGAAAGCTTAACTATTTGGGTGAGTAACGACAAAAATAAAATTCCTGTTAAATTAACTGCCGATATCGTAGTAGGATCTATAACGGCAAGTTTAAGCGAATACAAAGGATTGAAACATCCACTTTCAAAAGTGAATTAACACCTATGAATGAACCATTAGCCCCAGAAATTGTAACCCGTATAAAATTATTAGAAGAAAAGTACAAGAACTCAGGTCAAGACCTAGGCGCTTTTTTAGATGGGCTATTACATGATAGATATTTAACCTACTGGGACTATATCCATCTTGACACTTTATTAAGTTTACAAATACCTTATACTCATTTCCCTGATGAGACTATTTTCATTACCTACCACCAAATTACTGAATTGTATTTTAAACTGGTACTACATGAAATTACACAAATCACCAATCATTCGAACCTTACCGTAAAGTTCTTTACCGAACGTATACAAAGGATTAATCGCTATTTCGAAATTTTAGAAAGCTCGTTCGATGTTATGGCAAAAGGGATGGAGAAAGCACAGTTTCTTCAATTTCGTTTATCATTGATTCCTGCTAGCGGATTTCAATCGGCTCAATACCGTATGATAGAAGTATACACAACCGGTCTTGAAAACCTTGTGCATGAAGAGCGAAGGCATATGATTAATGATTGGAGTAGTATCGAAGATAAATATCAATACCTATATTGGAAATATGGTGCCACAGAAAAAGAAACAGGTGAAAAAACACTAACACTAAAGCAATTCGAAAAGCGTTATAACCCTAGATTGTTACGTATTGCCAATCAAGTCGAACACAATACAATCTATGACTGTTATCGTAGATTAAGTGTTTCTGACCAAAAGAACATAGAACTAATCCAAGCCCTACGTGATTTCGATTTAAAAGTAAATGTTAATTGGTGTTTAGCACATTTAAAAGCAGCTTTATATCATTTAAGTAAAAAAGAGCAAGCGGTAGGCACCGGAGGTACTAATTGGAGACAATTTTTACCACCAAGTTTTCAACGAATTAGTTTTTTTCCAACATTGTGGACTGACGAAGAGAGATCTGAATGGGGAAAATCATGGATTGAAGAATTATTTAATAACGAGAAATAAGCATGAAGAAAATCCTAGTTTTTGGTCTATTTAGTTTGATCGGATTATTTTCAAGCTGCAAGAAGAAGGAAATACCTAAAGTAGCTGAATGTATCGAATACCCCGAAATCATTAAAAAATTCGGATTCGTATTGGAAGACTATGAAGTTGTTAATGATACCGTACATTCTGGAGATAGTTTCGGAATCATCATGGATAATAACGGAGTAGATCGCTCGAAAGTTTTTGAAATTTCTAACAAAGTGAAAGACACTTTCAATGTAGCTCGCATCAATTCTGGAAAACCCTACACGATTTTAAAATCAAAAGACAGCCTTCATAATGTAAAAGCTTTTATTTATCAAAAAAATAAGGTAGACTACACAATTATCAATCTATCAGATAGTATTTATGCAGAAAACAAGCATAAAAAAGTAATCACCAAGAGAAAAGTGCTAAATGGCATTATCGAATCTTCACTATCTGAAGCTATTGAAAAAGATCACGGCTCAGCTTATCTAACCCACCTAATTGCAGGAATCTATCAATGGAATATCGATTTTTTCCGAATTCAAAAAGGAGATCGATTCAAGATTATTTATTATGATAAATATTTAGAAGACGGTTCTTATGTCGGTGTTAAAAGTGTAGAAGCTGCCGTTTTCGAACATAACGGAACTCCTTTTTATGGTTTTGAATATGAAATTCCTGATGATAAGAAAGAATTAATGTCTTATTACGACGAAAAAGCAAAATCATTACAAAGCTTCTTTTTAAAAGCTCCCTTGCAATTCAGCAGAATATCCTCACGCTTTTCACCTAGAAGATTCCATCCTGTTCAAAAAAGATGGAAATCCCATAAAGGAACTGATTATGCTGCACCACGCGGAACACCCATATGGTCTACAGCTAATGGAACAGTAATTAAAGCTGGGTATACAAAAGGGAATGGAAATTATGTAAAGGTTAGACATAATGAAAAGTATAGCACCCAATACTTACATATGTCTAAGATATTAGTGAAAAAGGGACAAGTTGTAAAACAAGGACAAGTTATCGGACGTGTAGGTAGTACTGGATTAGCTACGGGTCCACATGTATGTTATCGATTTTGGGTTAATGGAAAACAAATTGATCCTTACAGACACAAGTTACCTAGCGCCAAAGATTTACCCGAAGCTTACAAAAAAGAATATTTTTCATATATAGAGTCACTGAAAAAAGAATTAGACAATATTCCATTTAAGGAACTAAACATAAACACTGCTAACGATGAAATTACCATCACAGAATCCGACCCAAACAAAAGCTTGGAAAGCACTACAAGAGCACTTTAGTCAAATAAAAGAAAGTACACTAAAAGATTTATTTGCGAACGATGCTGATAGAGGAGCTACTTTCTCAATCAAATGGGAAGATTTCTATGTAGATTATTCAAAAAATAGAATTGATACTACTACTAAAAAGCTTTTAATAGATCTTGCCAAAGAAGTTGGGTTACCACAAGCAATGGATAGTTATTTCGGAGGAGCAACAATAAACGCTACCGAAGGAAGAGCAGTACAGCATATGGCTTTAAGAGCCCCTAAAGGCTTTGAAATAAATGTTGATGGTGTTAATATAGTTGATGAAGTTGCAGAGGTAAAATCGAAAGTAAAAGGGTTTACTGAAAAGGTAATTTCTGGTGAACACAAAGGGTATACTGGAAAAGCAATTACTGATATTGTAAATATCGGTATTGGTGGTTCTGATTTAGGACCAGTAATGATTACTGAAGCTTTAGAATACTATAAAAATCATTTAAATGTTCACTTTATCTCTAATGTCGATGGAGATCACGTACATCAAAACTTAAAGAAGTTTGATGCTGAAACCACCTTGTTTGTTGTGGTATCTAAGTCATTCGGAACTCAAGAAACCTTATCAAACGCCATCACAGCCCGAAAGTGGTTTATAGAACAAGCGGGAGGTAATGAAGGCGTTAGCAAACATTTCGTAGCTGTATCTTCAAATGTTCAAAAAGTAACTGAATTCGGAATTGATGCCAATAATATTTTCCCTCTATGGGATTGGGTTGGTGGTCGTTTCTCTTTATGGAGTGCTGTTGGGTTATCTGTAGCACTTTCTATCGGTTTTGATCAATTTGATGAATTATTAGCAGGTGCTCACACTATGGACGAGCACTTTAAGAACACTCCATTAGAAGAAAACATCCCTGTTTTATTAGGTTTATTGAGTGTATGGTACAATAATTTCTTTGAAGCTGAAACAGAAGCTTTAATTCCTTTTAATCAATATTTACACCGTTTACCTGCTTATTTGCAACAAGGAATCATGGAGAGTAATGGTAAAGGTGTAGATCGTAATGGCGATACTATCGATTACCAAACTGGAACCATTATTTGGGGAGAGCCAGGAACGAACTCTCAACATGCATTTTTCCAATTGATTCACCAAGGAACAAAAATTATTCCTGCAGAATTTATTGGATTTAAAAAATCATTATTTGGAGACAAAGAGCACCATGATAAATTGATGGCTAATTATTTTGCTCAAACCGAAGCTTTAATGAATGGTAAAACTAAAGAAGAGGTATTGGCAGAACTGAATAAGAAAAATTTATCTCAATCTGAGATTGATACTTTAGCACCATTTAAAGTATTTACAGGAAATAGACCTACAACCTCTTTATTGATTGAAAAATTAACACCAAAATCTTTAGGTAAATTGGTTGCTATGTATGAACATAGAATATTTGTACAAGGAGTCATCTGGAATATTTACAGCTATGACCAATGGGGCGTAGAGCTTGGTAAGCAATTAGCATCTAACATTTTATCAGAAATTGCAGCTAGTCAACCTGCGAAACACGATAGCTCGACAAATAACTTACTAAAGGAGTTTTTAAATTAATTAAAAATAGACGCAAGATTGAACATCGAAAAACAATGTTCAATCTTGCTATACACAACTACACTAAAATTTCAAACAAATGGCATTTATTCATTCTTACTGGGCTTATCTTGTAGTAGCAGTCATCATCCTAGCTACAGCAAATTCTATAATCGGTTTTGTTACCAAAAAAGAATTCGGGGCAAAAGATTTCCGTTTAGCGCTCTTTGCTTTAATTGTAACTCATTTACAATTCGTCATCGGATTAATAACGTACATAGTTTCGGACAAGGTGCAATGGGGTAGCGAAGATCTTAACATGAAAGACATAATGGGTAATGCTGACCTACGTTTGATTCATGTAGAACATCCTCTAACCATGATTATTGCTATCGCATTATTGACTATCGGATATTCAAAACATAAAAAACAATTGGTATCAACACCAAAATTTAAGACCTTATCTATCTTCTATACTTTAGCTTTACTGCTTGTATTATCTAGAATCCCTTGGAAGTTATGGTTTTAAATGATAAATTCATGACCCCAAATCCCCAGTAATGAAAATTTTAAAATTAGTATTAATCTCCGGAATAGTATTTGGCTCAGTGCAAGCACAGGAAGCTAACATCTATTTAGACCTAGGAATTAAAAAATTTGTAGGTAAAGAAAGTACATTACAATATCACAAATATTTTGGTATACAAACCGATATTAACGATAGTGAATTTCTTTCTTCAAACTCTTTATTCCCCAATCAAACGGGGATAAAACCTACCCATACTAATTTAAAAAACATCTCAAGTCTATCTGGAAGTTTTTCGTCAAATCAGTCAAAAAATAATTCTATAGTAGCAAAATTACAAGGTATAGACCTAGACGCTAACCCTGTTAGCACTCCTATTGCAAATAGTGTTTCTAGTTATTTTAATAAAATAACAGCTTCTCAAAAGGTATTAATTGACATTCAAGATGAAATAAAAAATCCTTTAGCTATTAATAATGCTTCAAAGTATTCTTTATTCTACAAAAATCTAGGGACTAAACTCGATGAACTTAATAGCCCTGTTTTATTAAGTAGTCCTCTTTTAGAAACTCATACTATTGACGAAGATAATTTTGACCTTTTTAAAAACACGCTTAAAACATTCATAGAAATATCAGGTAAAGAAATTGATCAATATACAACCGATATTACCGATGGTGTAGATATTAAAACACAATCTATTGCCTACAGATCTGGCGCTAATGTAGAAGCTACTTTTGACCTGATTAATACCCTTAACTTTTCAAAACACAATAAAGTAAAGCCTTTCTTGATTAATCATTACGGATTAAAGTTTGATAATTGGTTAAATCAAGCTCACTCAAACTACAATGATGCTTTAATTATAGAATCGCTGAATAATCAGGTAATGTCATTATTAGATAAGCCTGATAATATTGTAAAAGCAATTCCAAATATTTATGCAAATGCCAAAGCAACTCCTAATCCTTACACCTTAGTTACAAAACAAGATGATGGTAGTTTTGGCAAGACTGATCTTATAAAATTCTATGATTTCTGGAAAGATATCAACGGAGATCGTACTTATATAACAAGTGACAACCCTGATGTTCAAGTAAATGCCTTTAAAAACAAAGGGAAATGGATCAATGTCTTCAATAATTTATCAGACAAAACACAAACTTTACATCTAAAATTCAGTCATTATGATACTGATCGCATCTCTAAATATACCTTGAGACGTATCTATACAAATGCCGAAGGTGTTACTGAAATTACAGAAGCCCATACAGATATTCATATCGATCAATTAGATATAGAACCTTTTGAAACATTTATGCTTATTTTAGATGTTCCTGCAGATGCTGAATTTGCTACTTCCATTGTAGAATATAACAACTATTCTAAATCTTATCTAAAACCGATTACTGCTAACGAAATTATTAGCTTTAATATCGAAAATACCGTTATAGGTAAAGGAAGAGCCAATATTCGATTGAGTTTCGGAAGAAATAAGAAATTAAGCCGCTACCCTATTGTCAAATTGAATGATAATGTTGTGCTGACACCTACTAATTGGCCAGGATATGATCAAGAAAATAAAGAAAACTTCTTTGGAACATTAATCATACCTGTACCTCTGTCCTATGTAAAGGCTAGCAACAAAATAGACATTAGTTTCCCAGATACTGGTGGCCATGTAAGCTCTGTCGTTATCAATACGGAGATTTTTTCGAATGATGTAGAAAACAAAAATTATATTGAAAAAAATGCACCAGTTTTTGTAAGCCACGGAGGTATTTTACTAAATGTTTCTAAAAAGTTACACTGTACAGCACCAAGGATATTAGACAAAAAAGGAAATACTATCAAAAAAATAAAAGGTTACCATGCCGGAAATACGGTAGATATTTCAACTTTAAAAAGCGGAGAATACATTTTTAAATTAAAAAGTGGATCTGAATATCCATTTAAAAAATAACAATGCGCTTCTTCATTATACTTCTCAGTATCGCTTTATGCATATTTTCTTCTTGTAAATACGACTCTAAAAAAAATGCTTTAATAGAAGAAAATATTTCTCTCACATTTCATGAGCGGATGATGAAAGAAATTAGTGAGATACCCACTAAAACTAATTCTATTGATACAAATCAAATGATTAAGGTAAAAGGTGGCTCTTTTTTAATGGGCGCTACTTCTGATCAAGCAAGAGCAGATGAATATCCCGTACATCAAGAAACGGTAAAAGGTTTCTATATCGATAAAACCGAAGTTACCAATGCCGCATTTTCAACGTTTGTAGAAGCCACTAACTACAAAACATTAGCCGAACGTCCTATTGACGCTGAACACATCGCAAAACTTACTGGTGTCGATAAAAAAACCATAAATACCGATTCTGTTGGATTAGTATTTACAGGTGACCCTAACATGTGGTGGGCATCTCTAAAAGGAGCTAACTGGAAGCATCCTCAAGGCCCTAAGAGCTCTATTGAAGGCAAAGAAGATCATCCTGTGGTGCAGATATCATGGTATGATGCTATGGCTTATTGTAAATGGGCTGGCAAACGACTTCCAACAGAAGAAGAATTTGAGTACGCAGCACGTAATCAAGGAAAACGCATAAAGTATTTTTGGGGAAATGATTTTACACTTGCTCCTAAAAAAACAAATTTTCACCAAGGTAGTTTCCCCGTAAATAATTTACTGGAAGATAATTTTAAAGGATTAGCACCTGTAAAATCATTCCCAGCCAATGATATAGGCATTTATGACATAGGTGGAAATGTATGGGAATGGACACTAAATAGTTATTTTGAAGATGCTTATCAACGTAAGCTAAATTTTGAAACTCCCAAATACGAAGAAGACAACAATATCCATCAACGAAAAGTGATACGTGGTGGTTCTTTTCTTTGTAATGAAAGCTATTGCTCTGGTTATCGAGTATCGGCACGCATGAGTTCTTCCCCTGATACTGGCTTAGAACATACCGGTTTTAGGTGTGTTATGGATGTTATGCAATAATGTAAATACATATACGTTTATCGTGTGAATGAACTTAAGACTTATCATCATTTAAATTCTATCCAATGAAAAAAATCACATTTATTACGGCTTTATTATTAGGAACACTTTTTAGCCAAGCTCAGATAAAATTAGGAGGTAAAGTAACTTATGGTTCAGATATAGAAAGTATAGGAATCGGAGCAAAAGGATTGTATGAAATTGATGATGAATGGGATGTTTCAGGTGAATTAGTTTATTTTTTTGGAGAAGATGAATCTAGAGGCGGTGGTGTTGAAGTAGAATCAAATTTATTCACAATAAATGCTGATGCTCATTATAATTTTGATATTAATGTTGATCAATTAGGGGTTTATGCTTTGGGTGGTCTCAATATTGCTTTTTGGGAAGCCACTACATCAACTCCTTCAATACCATCATTGGGTGTACCAGGAGGAGAATCAGAGGTTGATGGTAGTGAAGTCGGATTAAACCTAGGTGGTGGAGCCATCTACGAATTACAAGAAAATATATCTTTGTTTTCTGAGTTAAAATTCGTCGTTGGCGATTTTGATCAAGTTGTCTTTAGTGCTGGCGTATTATTCGATTTATAATCTGTAAAAAAACACAATCTTATATTTAGTTGTTAAATTGCAACTAAAACATTTTCCATAGGTTAGTTAAATAATGAGTTATAAATACCATTATTTAACTAACCTTTTTTTATGCATTCCCTTCATTTCTTTAGCTCAAAGAGAAATAGAAGGAACCACCCTATTAAATAAAACAAATACACCTTTTATTGATATCATTAATAAAACAAAACACACCTATACCCAAAGTGATATCAATGGTCATTTTAAACTAATTGCATCAGCAATGGATACTATATATTTTAGAAGTATTCACACCCATGAAAAAGAAATTATACTAAGTGATACTATTCTAAAACAAAATCATCTTGAAATCCACCTTGAGAATCGTGAATACTTACTTGCCGAAGTCCTACTAAAACATAGAAATCTTACAGGCAACCTTAATATTGATTTAAACAATATTCCTGAAAAAGTAAATTACACTGAAAAGGCAGGTTTCAAAACACCATTAAAAGCTCCTCAAGAAAAAATAGTGAGTGTTGGACAAGCGTTAGGTTATGGTATTATCAATAATATTGACTTAGAAGCCTTAACAAAACATCTTAATGGGTATTATAAAAGATTAAAATGGAAACGAAAAAGACTTCAAGAAAATAAAATTACAGATGCTGTTATTTTAAAATTTGGCAAAGACTTCTTTGTAGAAAGGTATCATTTACAAGAAGATCAAGTATATGTTTTTGTAAATGATATTATCGCTGAGAACCGTGAAATTGTTTCTTACTGGCTATCTAAAAATGAATCTCAAGTACTACAAATAATAGATATGTATTTTGAACAGATTTATAAGACTTTACAAGAATAATGCTTTCAACTCTGTGGCATCATTAGGATGCATTCTTCCAGCAAGTACTAGACTTAACTGCTTTCTTCTTAGTGCAGCATCAAAATGGGCTCTTTCTTCAGGGGTCACTGGTATCAATTCAGGTACAGGGATAGGTTTTTTTGATTCATCTACAGCTACAAACGTATAAATAGCTTCATTAGCTTTATACTTTTCTCCTTTTTTGGGGTGCTCTATCCAAACTTCGATAACCACTTCCATAGAAGTCTTAAAAGCTCTTGAAACCTTAGCCGAAACACTTACAACACTATCTAACGGAATAGGTTTATCAAACGATACATGATTTACAGAAGCTGTAACTACAATTTCATTACAATGTCTTCTAGCAGCAATACTTGCTGCTCGATCCATACGTGCTAACAATTCACCTCCAAACATATGGTTCAATGAATTTGTTTCACTTGGTAAAACAATATCTGTTAATAGAGTATATGAATCGCTTGGGTTTTTAGTCATTTTGCTTTGTTAAAATCCAAGCTGTTTTATTTTCTGTTCGTTTTATCTTATTCAAAAACTGAACTGCTTCTACTTTACTGACAAAACTTTGATATACTACTTGATGTAAACCATATTTATTAGCTCCGATATAATTTGCTTCAAATCCTTTTTTAGTCAATTTAGCAATCAGTTTATTAGCATTATCCAATTCTCTAAATGCACCTGCTATAATATGATAAGGCTTATTCACTTCTTTTAATGCTACTTCTTCTCTATCAACATTTAACGTAATGCTTGGTAAAGGACTCGAAATATCGAAAGAATAAGTGGCTTCCTGAATATGCTCTTGCACTAAGCGATTTGCTTCAGTGTATTGGTTTGCTTCAGCATTCTTATATTGATTCCAGAATAAAAAACCTCCTACTCCTACAAAAAGTGCTATAGAAGCTGCATATTTTATTCCTGAATAATTAAATTTCTTTGCTTCAACCTCAGATTCAATTATATCTTCTTCTACATCAGCTTGCTCGATTACTTCTCTTGTTATTTCTGTAGCAGCAACTTCATCTAAACCAAAAGCTTCTTTCAAGTAATTTACTTCTTCATTTGGCTCAAAAATAAGATTACCTTCAATATTCATTTTAAAGCTTCCAATTTTCGGGAAATTAAAAGAACTGCGTTCCGAAATTTCTTTCTTTAAATCAGTTACAAACAATTGTAATGTCTTGTTCGCTTCTTCATAACTAATTTCCTCTTTTGACGCAATATAATTTGTAAGCAATCCGTCATTATTTGTAATTTGCTCATTGAAGGATAATTGCTTCCTTGGAGGAGTAATAATATGTTGATTAGGATCTAAAGTAGCAGGAATACGCTTGCTGATAAATGCCCCAAAATCTGGAACAATTACGCAGTCGTAACGATACAAAAGATCCGTGATGTAATTTGGAATTTGCATAAATACAAAAGTATAAGAAAACTCATTTTTGCAACCTAGTTTATCAAATAGTTATCAACATCAAGAGCAGAAATACAAACAGTAAATCGTTAATAAGTTTACGATGAATTCTTTAAGAGCATTATTAATATTAAAAAAAATGCCGAATCTAGGCGACACCTCTATTAAAAAACTAATTCAAACCATTGGTAGTGCCGAAGAAGTCTTATTGGAAAAGAAAGCAAATTTATTAACTATACCCGGAATCGGCGCACATAAAATTAAAGGTTTTGATGATCCCAATATTATAAAGATCGTCGATAGTGAAATGCATTTTATTGAAAAGGAAAAAATCAATTGTATTCACTTTCAAGATGATAATTATCCTTTTTTATTAAAACAATGCATTGATAGTCCAGTGATACTTTTTACTGCAGGAAATTATAATGTAAAAAAGCAAAAAATCATCAGTATAGTTGGTACTCGTAAAGTTTCTAAACATGGTATTCAATTTTGTAAAGAAATAGTCGCAGCCTTAAAGCCTTACAACCCAATCATTGTTTCAGGATTTGCTTACGGTACAGATATTACTGCTCATAAAGCCGCTTTAGAAGAAGGATTACAAACTATTGCATGTCTTGGTCATGGCTTAAATCAAATCTACCCTAAATCTCATAAGCGATATATGGCTGATGTTGAATCTAATGGTGGTTTTTTTACGGATTTTATCAGTACTGATAAATTTATTCCTCAAAATTTTTTAAGACGCAATCGAATTATTGCAGGAATGTCTGAAGCCACTATTGTTATTGAAAGTGCAGATAAAGGAGGCTCATTAGCAACCGCTCAAATGGCTCATTCATATGATCGAGAAGTCTTCGCTGTTCCTGGGCGTTATTCCGATGCATTAAGTATGGGATGTAATAAGCTTATCAAAAATCATCAAGCTCATTTACTCACCAATGTAGAAGATATTGTTACCAACCTTAATTGGGACTCTAATGATAACCATATACAACCTCAACTAGATTTATTTCCTAAATTAAATAAAGATGAAGAAAAAGTATATAATTTCTTAAAACAACATGGTAGTGAACATATAGATAATATCGCCATCGATTGTGATTTGCCTATGTATATGCTTTCCTCACTCCTTTTAAATCTAGAATTAAAAAACGTGATTCGCCCTTTACCAGGTAAGCTTTTTGAATTAATCTAACTGATCAGATAATTTTCTAAAAACTTTCTTGGCACTTTTTCCCCCATATAAAACTTGATATACTGCATGAATGATTGGTACTCTTGCACTACCGTCATTTAACAAAAAGGCACTTTTTGTAGCATAATATCCTTCGGCAACCATATTCATTTCCATCATAGCACTCTTAACCGTGTATCCTTTCCCTAACATGTTTCCAAACATTCTATTCCTCGAAAAAGTAGAATAGCCTGTAACTAATAAATCTCCTAAATAAGCGGAATTATTGATGTTACGCTTCATTTTATGACGCTTTTTAATAAAGCGCTTCATCTCACGAATCGCATTACTCATCAATACACTTTGAAAATTATCTCCATACCCAAGACCATGAGCAATCCCAGCAGCGATTGCATAAATATTTTTTAAAACCGCAGCGTATTCAGTACCTATTATATCATCACTAGTCTTACAAGTAATATAATGTGACCTTAATTGTTTCGCTAAAAACTCTGCCTTTACAGTATCACTACATGCTATGGTTAAATATGATAACTTCTCTAAAGCTACCTCTTCTGCATGACAAGGGCCAGTAATAACACCTATATTATCTAAAGGAATCTCATAAATATTATTGAAATGTTCCCCAACAATTAAACTTGTCTCGGGTACAATACCTTTAATGGCTGAAAAAATGATACGATTAGAAATATCCACATTCAATTTCTCTAGCTCTTGGTTTAAAAAGGCAGAAGGAATAGCAAAAATTAAGTAATCAGCACCTTCCACTACTTCATTGATATCTGCACTTACATTCAATCGGCTCATATCAAATTCTACTGAGCTCAAATATCTTGGATTGTGCTTGTGTTCGTATAAATACTCCACAGTTTCTTCGCCGCGTACGTACCAATTCAGTTGATCTACATTTTCGCAAAGCATCTTTACCAAAGCAGTACCCCAGCTTCCTCCACCTATAACAGCAAAACGAGAAGAATCTTCCATTTTAAGAATTCAATTTTTTCAAAAGTACACAATACTAATCAAGTGCTAAAACTTCAAAGAAAAAGCCGTTTTTTTCTTGTAAAATTATTTTTTGGCACGGTTATAGATAAGTAAATATTAGAATCATTTAGTTTAGTTAGTTGTTAGTATAAGAAAGTCGTTTTGGGTAACCAAAGCGACTTTTTTCATAAAAAAAGGGTAGCATTGAATACCTCTAATTTTGTAACTTCGATTTTATTAAATTAAAAAAACACAAATCATGGGATTATTATCTTTTATTAAAAATGCAGGTGCAAAACTTGGTATTGGTAAATCTGTAGCTGAGGAAGCAGCTGAAGCAGCAGCGGCAACTGCAGCAGCTAATGAAGCAGCAGCTTCAAAAATGATTGAGACTGTTTCTGCATTAGGTATCGAAGTAGAAAACATGAATGTAGTAATAGATGGAGAATTAGCAACTGTAACTGGTGTTACGAGCGATCAATCTTCAAAAGAAAAGGCTGTTCTTGTTGTAGGAAATACTGAAGGTATCGGTCAAGTTGATGATCAAATAATCGTTAATAACCCAGAACCAGAAGCTACTTACTATACTGTAGAAAAAGGTGATTATTTAAGTAAAATTGCTAAAGAGGTTTACGGAGATGCTATGAAATACCCAGTAATTTTTGAAGCAAACAAACCGATGTTATCTGATCCTGATAAAATTTACCCAGGTCAAGTACTACGTATTCCACCATTATCATAGTCTACGTACAGAAATTTATAGTGAAAAAGGAGTGTTTTTTAAAAGACACTCCTTTTTTATGTGTTAAAAACAAGCTAAAGAAAAGATTGTCATTTACAAAATTTATTGTTATTAGCAAATAAAGTCTTAATTTTGCACTCCTTATTAAAAATTAATTATTCATAATAATGAAAGTAGCTGTAGTAGGTGCTACCGGAATGGTAGGTACCGTAATGTTAAAAGTATTGGAAGAGCGTAATTTCCCTGTAACAGAATTGATCCCTGTTGCTTCTGCAAAATCGGAAGGAAAGAAACTTGCTTTCAAGGGCAAAGAGTATGCTTGTGTAACATTGCCAACTGCAGTTGAAATGAAACCTGATGTAGCGTTATTTTCAGCTGGTGGTGATACCTCTTTAGAGTGGGCTCCTAAATTTGCTGAAGTAGGAACTACGGTAATCGATAACTCATCTGCTTGGAGAATGGATCCTACTAAAAAATTAGTGGTTCCTGAAATCAATGGTGATGTATTGACTTCAGAAGATAAAATTATTGCAAACCCAAACTGTTCTACCATTCAAATGGTAATGGCTTTAGGTCCATTGCATAAAAAGTACAATATGGAACGTGTTATCGTTTCTACCTACCAATCTGTTTCTGGTACTGGTGTAAAAGCTGTACAACAATTAGAAAATGAAGTTGCAGGTATTGAAGGAGAAATGGCTTATCCATACCCTATCGGTAGAAATGCATTACCTCATTGTGATGTTTTCTTAGAAAACGGATACACTAAAGAAGAAATGAAATTGGTTAAAGAACCTAAGAAAATCTTAGGAGACGAATCATTTGATGTTACTGCTACTGCGGTACGTATACCAACAGCTGGAGGGCATTCTGAGTCTGTAAATGTAGAATTTAGTAATGATTTCGAATTAGCTGAAGTTCGCGAAATTCTTGCAGCTACACCAGGTGTTATCGTTCAAGACAACCCTGCTGAGAATGAGTATCCGATGCCTATGTTTGCTCATGAGAAAGATGAAGTATTTGTTGGACGTCTACGTCGTGATGAATCAAAACCTAATACTTTGAATATGTGGATCGTTGCTGATAACCTTCGTAAAGGAGCTGCTACGAATACAGTTCAAATCGCTGAATATTTAGTAGAAAAAGGAATTTTAGCTTAAAAACAAGCTGTTTCTTAATTAAAAAAGGGTCATGATTTTAAAATCATGACCCTTTTTTAATCTATACATCTTAGAATTTATTCTTATGTAAAATACTTTAAGATTAAAAGAGCTTACCCTTAATTTTTGTATAAAAAAATAAGACGCACTTCCCCCAAAGTGCGTCGAAAATCAATATGGAATTGATTGAAATTACTTTCATTGCAAATGTACGGATTGAAAGTAAATTCATCGTTAACTTATCTAAATTTAAGGATATCCTGTACGTGTTGAAATTCAACCTAATAGATCAAAATGCTTTTCCCATTCTCACATTTTACGCTTGTTGGCACTTGAGCAACATCACATGTGCTAACTCTAGCAAATTTTTTATTTCCTAAATTTTCATAATTATTATAGCTATCAATCAAGCTTAAAAGATGAACATTATTGGTAGTAGTTAGGTAAGGAATATATTCCCAAGGACCTCCACAAGGTTTACTTCCAATAGCAATCCAACTCCAATCCCCAGTATCACTACACACTACATCAACTAGCTCATTTATTTCTTTTCTTTTTTGCTGTAGCTGCTCTTCAAATTCTTCTTCAGTAACAGGAAGAACATTTCCGATAAAAATATTAGAAAAATTTCCTAAAGAAATAAAGTAACCTTCAAATTCACTCATATCGAAAGAAACATTATATTCTTTCAAAGATTTATCCTTAACTCCTTTTACTTCTAAAACAAAATCTGTGAATGGAGGTATACTAAATGTTACTATCCCATTATTCAACAAATTAACTTGACTATCTATATCATTGATCGTTCCCGTTTTAAAACGTACAGATAAACAAGTTCCTACTAGCTCTACGCTTTCTGGTTCAACCAAATCTTCTTTGAAATTACCTTTCAAAATAACTTTTGGCTTTTTTGTGCAGTCATCAATTTGATTTTTTTCTATTAAAACTTGTTTATCATAACCTTCAATATTTAAATAGATTTTGTCATGTTGTCCTAAAATAGGATCCATATCGAAAGAATGTTCTTGCCAAGCAATAGCTAAACATACTTCTTCATTCTTTAAAATCATTTTAACATTTCGTTGTACAGGAAATGATTCCATAACAACACCTTGATCAATTAATCTAGTTTCCCAAGTAGTTCCATTACAACCTCCTGATTCAAATTCAATTTTTAAACACGTACCATTCCAAGAGACATTTTTTATAGTATAATTTTCTTCTGTTGAATTATTATATAAGTCCTCATCAATCTCTACAATATTATCACAACCTCCATTGTCATTTCTATCTGTAAATACAACTCTTGGATTTGTAGCTCCTTCCAAAATAGTTGCGCATTGTTTAGACTCTTCTATATCTTCGAGGTTACTAGAACAAATCATTTCTCCCTCACAATTAA
The DNA here is from genome assembly GCA_947493035.1 of uncultured Aquimarina sp. Taxonomy (GTDB): domain Bacteria; phylum Bacteroidota; class Bacteroidia; order Flavobacteriales; family Flavobacteriaceae; genus Aquimarina. The sequence goes on along the minus strand of CANLOW010000001.1, from coordinate 746,666 downwards.
AAATTTTATAATAGGGGACTAAGCATTCCTGATGAATACAATAGTCCTTTACCAGAATTTGCTTTTCTTCAAAATCATATAGAGTGATCTCAACCGCTGATCTATCTACTCTTGGATCATTTAAATCTGTAATCATTCTATTGTACCAATCGAGTTGATCTAAAGGCGTGCCGTTACAAATAGTTCCATTTGGTTTTGTTTGACAAACTCCTACTTTAGAAGTACTCCATTTACCTTCGTAACAAATAAAAGATGTGTCATCGACACATATAGGCATATCAATATCCGGATTACAATTACACCCCATATCACTTTCAGCAATGGCCAGTTCTAAATTTTGGGTAGGAGAAAAACATTCTTCAATATCGTCATCACCACATGCAATAAATATTGAAAAAATTAAATGTACTATTAACCAGAGATACTTTTTCATAATTAGTTTTTTAAGTTTTACGAGGTGTAAAATGATGTTATATCTTTAAGAGTAATATTTTTTAAAAAGGTTGCTTTTTTATTTAAAAAAAACACGCAACCTTTTAGTTAATGTAGTATCTATAAAATGATACCATAACCAAAGCCCCCTAAAATGGTGCCTTTTTGGATTTAGATAAAATAGTTAAAGAATGCCAACAATGTGATCGTAGAGCTCAAAAAAGCCTCTACCAGATCATCTCGCCCAAACTTTTAGGGATTTGCATTAAATATTGTAAAGACAAAGCTTTGGCTGAAGACTTATTTCAAGAGGCAATGATCACTATTTATAATAAAATAGATCAATACAAATTTAAAGGGTCTTTTGAAGGCTGGGCAAAAAGAATTACTGTAAACACCATACTTGGTTATTATCGAAAACATCAATTTTTTGAAGATTTTGATGAAAATCAAAACATCATAGATGACAACTTTGAAGATCAAACCTTAGATTTTTCTTTACATGAACTCTTAGAAATGATACATCAATTATCCCCAAAATATCGTATTGTATTTAGCATGTATGTCCTTGATGATTATAGTCATCAAGAAATTGCTTCTGCCTTAGAGATAACTGTAGGCACCTCGAAGTCTAACCTTTCTAGAGCCAGAGTTTTACTGAAAAATGAAATTATAAAAAAAAGAAAAGCCCTTAATATTGAATAAAAACAAACAACATATCGATCACTTGTTTAAAGAAGGGCTAGATAATTTTGAAATAAACCCATCAGAAGAATTGTGGGCTAACATTTCTAATAAATTACCTAAAAAGAAGAAAAAACGTTCTCCTTTGGTTATTTTCTTACCAGTAGGTATTGCTGCATCTCTTCTTCTATTTTTTATTTTACTCTACCAAAAAGACATAGGTAAAAGTCCAAAAATTGAAATAGTAAACCTAAATGAATTAGACAGCCCCTGCCCTGTTGATTTAATGGATAAAGAAGATATTATTCAATCGTCAACACTTTATACTTCGAGATCACAAGATTCTATTTCTAATGAATCTAAAATAAAAGAAGTTATAGCTTATAAAGGCGCAGAAAAACCAGCTTACTTGTCTAATAATAAGCATGACAGAAAATTATCGAAAAATACTTCAAATTTAATTGCAAATAATGCTACTTCCATTAAAGATATTATTTCTTCTAAAAATGATAATAACATTCAAAAAACAGATAAGATTATAGATTTAAAAGAAGTAGCAACTAATGAGCTTAAAAAAACAGTTGATATAGAAATTCCTTTAGACACACTTCCTCCTATAAAGGATGAAAATCTATCTGAACTAAAAAACAGATGGAGTATTCTTCCTCAACTAGCTACCCTTGATTACAATCCTTTGCAAGGAAATTCCACTTTTGGAAATACTATAGCTAATCAAGAATATAACACCACTGTTAGTTATGGAATTAAAATTGCCTACCAAGCTTCCACTAAATGGAGTATTAGAACTGGTGTTAACACTGCCAATTTTGATATCACGACTACACTTGAAAATACTTTAGATTTCAGCTCGGTACAAAGCTTTATCGATGGTGATGAACTAAATATTCCTGTAAACAAAACACCACCTAATGTCAATGAAGAACCTATAATCCCTGATTTTGACACAAATGATGAGTTTGGAGAACTTAATAACCCTGATGGCCAAGGAAGAGACAATCCTGATGCCCGACCTGATGAAACCCCAACTAATGTTTTTTCTAAAGGGAATGTTAGACAAGAAATTAATTATATCGAAATACCGATAGAAGTATCTTATAAATTACTCGACAAAAGATTTGAGCTTGCTCTAATTGGTGGGCTTAGCTCATTTATTTTAACAAAAAACCAAAGCGATATTTCTTTTCAAAATGGACAATCAAGAGATTTTGGAAGTCAATTGATTAATGTAAATAGCACTGTTTTCTCTAACAATATTGGATTAGGTCTTCAATACAATCTGACTAAAAAATTAAGCCTCAATGTAGAACCTTCTGTAAAGATCCAATGGAATGCATTTAATAGTCAAGCAGATTTTTTACCCTATATTTTCGGATTATCTACTGGAATCAAGATTAAATTGTAAGTAAAATCATTCGGCAGATGCAATTTTATAGTAAACTACCTCAAGGAAAGCCCATCAGGTAATTATGTAAAAACAATTTTTTAATTTCAAGGCAAATCTTGAGGTATTATATTTGACGACGCCAATAAATTGCCTAGAATGCTAGTAATTAATAATATTTCTTTCCAATACAAACAGCAAAAGAATCTAAACCATATTTCTTTTAAAATTGATAAAGGAGAACATATTGCTGTCATGGGAGAAAGTGGTTGCGGAAAAAGCACTCTTTTAAAAGCAATTTATGGTTTACTTGATCTAAACGAAGGATCTATTTCATACAATGACGAACTACTTTTTGGACCACAAGAACATCTTGTCCCGGGGCACCCTTTTATGAAGTTCTTAACCCAACAGTTAAACATCATGCCTTTTACTACTGTTTTTGAAAATGTTGCCGAGCACCTCTCTCGATTCTATATGGATGAACGGGAAAAAAGAACGTTAGAATTAATACAAGTAGTAGATCTTATGCCTTTTAAGGATACTAAAGTTAAAAACTTAAGTGGTGGACAAAAACAACGTGTCGCTTTGGCTAAAGTTCTCGCCAAAGAGCCCGAAATACTCCTTTTAGACGAACCTTTTAGTCAAATAGATCACTTTCGTAAGAATGAATTGCGATATCGCTTATTTAGTTATTTAAAATCGAAAAAAATCAGCTGTATTACGGCTACCCACGATAGAAATGATGTACTTCCATTTGCTGATGAAATTATTATTATGCGAAATGGAAAAATAACAACTAAGAATAACCCTCAAACACTTTACCAACAACCCTTTGATGTTTATTCGGCTTCATTATTTTCTGAAGTAAATGAGGTGCCGGCTAATCTATTTTTTAATACTATGCCTGAGACTAATATTATTTTGTACCCGGATGAAATATCTATAACAAGTAATAACCATGGAGTCAATGGAGTTGTTGAAAAATGCTACTACTTAGGAGAGATATATGTATTAAAAATATCAGTAGAAAATTTATTACTTACCATAAAACACCATAAAGCTATAGCTTTGAATACAATGTTAAAAATTACATGCTCAAAAAAGCTAATAGAAGAAAGGCTTTAAATGTAAAACCTCAACAAACATATAAAATGATTGCTGAGGCCTTATCTATCTTTACTTAAATTCAGGGTAAGACTTGAACCTTTACTCTTCAGTCATATTCATAAAATCTATTATTCTAAAATTAATTTTTGAATTGAATATGTGTCTCCTGTACTAATTTTCATAAAATAAACCCCTCTTTCAAGTTTAGTCAAATCTAAATTATTAGTACTGTAAACTTCATTATTTTCATAGATCGCTTTTCCTGAAGCATCCAATACAGACACTACAAAGCTTTTAATTTCTTTTGTACCCTTGAAACTAATCAATCCATCAGAAGGGTTTGGGTATATTGTAATACCCTTTTCTACTAATGATAGGCTATTGAAGTCACTATTTAATGTAACATCATCCATCAAGTCTACTTTTAATGCACGATCTGTAGGGCAACACACACCATTGATACCTCCATTTGTTACGATCAATTCTGTTCCTATTACTTTAGCCACCGGTGCCAATACCTTATCTGGTAAACTACATAATTCAGTCCATTCATCATTTACAGGGTCATATTCCGTAATTTCTCTAAAAAATTGACCTCCATTTCTACCACCTACAATGATAATTTTACCTTCATAGACAATAGTACCAGGCTCAAAATGTGATCTATCTCCTAATAAATCTGCTTTTCTTGTCCAAGTATCATTAACTGGATTATATTCATGTAAAAATTTCTGGTCGTCAGTACCCATGTCATGACCTCTTTGTCCTCCTATAGCATACAACTTACCATCAACAGCTGCTGCACTATGATGATTTCGAGGTTCAGGCATATCTTCTAATTCAACCCAACCAGCAGAAGGGTTTGCTGTATCAAAAGCATAATGCTCTCCTACATCGGTATTACGATCAGGCAGTAAGCCACCTAATGCGTGTATTTTTGTGCCATTATAGGCTACCGCCAAAGATCCTCTCTCATTTGGAAGACTAGTACCGTTAGACCAAGTGTCATTAACAGTATCATAAATCTGAACCAAATCAGTAGCTACTCCAGGATGATCTCCTGTAAATCCCCCAACAATCCAAATCTTATCTCCAACAGCCGCAATACCCATATGTGTAACAGGCACAGGCATTGGAGCTAAAGTAGCCCATGAATCAAAAAATGGGTCATATGATTCCGTTACACCTGTAATTTTTATTCCAGCTTCGAAACCTGCAAAAACATATAAAAGATTATCTACAACAATACTTTGGGCTTCTACTCTAGCAATAGAACTACTTGTCAGTGTTTCCCATTCACATGAAGTATCAATTGGTCTTGTTATCGTACCTGAACCATAAATCTCAAGTGCCGAAATTTTTGGTTGATCGACAATATCAATAAAATCTAAATTCATTTCTCCATCAGTGATGGTAATATCATGCTGTTCTATATGCGCTGTGATCGGACCAACAGTATCATTAATATCTAAATCAGATATTATCGTTGAGCCTTCAGCTTCTACACTAAAAACTCGTTTCCCTGAACCTCCTGCTCCTCTTCCAGGTGCTCCGTGAAAAATCTCAGCAAAATGTAATCGTACCGTATAAGTTCCATTGGTTATAGGAATTGTGTAAGAAAAACCTCCATTTTGAGTACGTTCGGTTTTATATACTGTATCATCTTCGGTGTTTACAATATCATTATTGTCAAAATTGCTAAAGGTAGATCCATTATCAAAAAAAAGATCTTCTTCATAAAATTTAGAATTGATCATAACATCATTTCCTCCACAATTTACCCTAAGTAACAAATCTGATTCTGATACTTGCGCCTGTAGCGTAGGAATTGAAACTAATAACAAACTTTTGATTACCCATTTAAAGGGGCTTGCGTAATCTCTCATAATAAATCTAATAATTATAAAAACTTTATTCTCCTATTTCGTAGGTAGGTTAGAAAAATAAAGCCTATTGGTGTTATACAACTTCTTTTGTATACTCTAATTTATGTATTCTAGAACGTACATCCACAACTACTCTTTTTACAGGCAAAATCTATACCAATTGTTATTAGGTGAGACCCTCCTGCAGTTAGAGCTAAAGACTCATTCGTATTAATTTGGTATCCGTAAGCAAAATAGAATTTTTGTCTTTTTATCCCAGCAAGTGGGGCAACCGAAACAGGCTTAAAACTTTGATCAATAAGTCCTCTCATAGAAATTCCTGCCCAAAAATAGCTGTCTCTATAAAACTTTCTCAATTTAAAATTAACGTCTAATGTTGAACGCTCATCCCCTTCAAACCTTCGATATAATATTGAAGGTTCATATTGAATTTCCTTTATTAAATTATCGAAAGTAAAACCTGTATACACATAATAATTTTGAATTTGTGCTGGTTCTAAGCTATTAAACTCCAGAATATCTTTATTCAACAAATTAATGGCATTAGCACTTACAAAAAATGAATGATGTCGATATAAAATACTAATATCAAAATTATTATCTGTGCGCTGAATATCACCTACTGGACCATTCGTTAATGTCCTATTAAACTCTGAACTATCTATAGTAAACTGTTGTAATTTATAACTGATACCAAAAGATAGGTACTGCCTCCTATATTCTGACAATGTAACATGGTGAGCAAAGGATAGCTGTATACCCTTTTGCTCTGTAAACCCATTACTATCATTAAAAATAACGGCTCCTATACCTGTCCTATTAGCAATCCTACCATCTATCGATAATGATTGTGTGGAAGGCGCATCTGACAATCCAACCCATTGCTCAAACCCTGTAAAACGGGCTTGCCAACAATCTCCTATACCAGCATAGGCGGCTGATAATAAAAAGGGGTTATCAGCAATATATTGATTGATGATAGGTAAGGTTTGCTCTTGCCCCGAAACTTGGTAAGCAAGACATAAACCCAATAAAAACTTAACTATTTTCTTCATTTTCTTTCTTACTAATTACCAGATTTACGATAAAGGGTAAAATGTCCTGTAAATTCTCTATGGTCTTCATCATTTAACTTAATCAAGAACCAATAATCTCCACTAGGTAAATTACTACCTTCATAAGTTCCATCCCAACCTTCTCCAATACTTCGATCTTTTAAGCCTTTAAATTCGGCTATCAATCTACCATACCTATCAAAGATCATTACCTCAATGTTCCTGAATTCTTCTAAATCATCACCACCAGGTACATTATCAAATAATATTTGATCAGGATACCATGTAGACTCACTTATTTCTCCACTACCTGGATAGAATACATTAGGAATTTCTAAATCGATGAATTTTAATAAAGCCATTTCAATTACATCACATTCTTGAGGAATGAGCCTACCATCTGTACTTTCAATATTAGTTCTTGATATAACTCTAATCGTATAGTTACCAGTCTCCTCAATATCGAATTCCCCACTAGATGAAACTGGAATGGTAGAAGCATTATTGTTATTGATAACTTCATAAGAATAACTACCGACACCAAAACCATCTAAACCTTGGATTTTATATCTATTTAATCCTATTGCTTCTACAAATGGAGCATTTTCTACAAGGGTATTATTTCCGCTTGCAAAATTGGTTTCAAACATTAACTCATTGAAGGCTGGTAAATCCATAACCTCTCCTTCGAAAGTACTATTTAATGGATCGATTGTTAAATTTTCGAATTCAGGATTAATACTTCCACCGTTTGTCTGAAATGTGTAACAAACCACTTCATCACCTACTCTATTGATGTATTGGTATCTTAAGCCGATATAAACTTCTCCCGCCGGCACATTGGCAATAATATTATCATCCAAATCAGGAACAAAACCACTTTGAAGAATCATTTCTTCTGGTTGACCTACATTCAATCTATTCGTGTAAGTTCCTGTTCCATCATCAACATAAGCTATGTAGGTAAGGCCATCAGGGTTTAAGTCCAATTCATCAGGAACACTAACTCTTAAATTGTAAGTCAATACATCTCCTTCTACTAAAGGGATACAATTTACAAATGGCTCAACCACAAATTGATCTAAAATAGGAGCTACAAATTCGAATGATGTACTAAAAGTTCTACAAACTGCTTCTGGTAAAATAGTATCTGATTCGTTTACATCATATCTAAAACTATCATTTGTTACATCTGTATCATCAATAGTGGCTTGGTCAAGATTTCGAACAAATCCATTACCCGTATCTATTACAAATAATTCGTACTGCGTATTCTCATCAATTAAACTTTGATCTATAGTAACATAAAAACCAGGTCCATTTGCGTTGGCTATATCAAAATCGACTTGATTAACAATACCCCATAAATTAAGCTCTGGGTCTAAAGGCTCTTCAGAGTTTGCTTCAATCAATTGATAAAAATAAGGAGGTGTACCACCTTCTATTTCAAAAGTAACATTATAATTATCTCCTTGACAAACGTCACTTTCTCGACTTCCTGTATCAGGGTCTATAAATACGTCTACAGGAGTACGTGATACTTCTCGAACTACAAGAGGCTCTTTAGGTTCTATTCTTATTTGTTCAACAACTAAACAACCATCAGTGCTATTAACACGAATCAAATAGTTTCCATCTAATAAATTGTCAAATGTCACTGTTCTTGATTGAGCGATATCATCCGTCAAATTAAATAGTCTAGCTTCTGCATTAATTAATTCAAAATTTCCAGATCCGTCAGGTCTGCTTTCTCGAATTATCGTTACACTATATTCACCAGCATCTGCCAACATAGGATTAGCAAAAGTTACTTCAATTGAAGCATCATCTTCGTTAGCACAAGAAGGCCTAGTTGTTTCGATAGGTTCTATATTTATCAAGCGCTCATTGTAGTCAAATGGTTCGATAAACACCGGACAACTACCCGATGTAATTTTATATCCGTAAGTCATATCGGCTGGTAATCCATTACCTCCATCAGCAACAGGTGTTCTATCGAATCTTAAGCCTACTAAATTTGTAAATAAAGTAGACGTCGGGTTTTCAATTTCTCCTAGAATTTCTGGGATTCTTGGGGAATCAGCAGCTGTTAACTCTCTATATCCTGTAGGCTGACTATTATCAGGTACTATTAAAACAACTTCGTACGTATAATCACCTACACCTCCTCTAGCGTTTCCAATAATATTTACAATTCCTGTAGTGTCTTGACATAATACGCCATCGCTATCAGGCAATTCGGTAATTGTAGCTTCAATAGATAAAGGTGGATTCCCTACTTGGTAAAAAGTAGTTTCTGAACAACCGTTGGCATCCGTTACTCTGATAAAATTGAACCCTGAAATCAATTCGAATAAAACTTCGTTCGGATCACCTGAATTAAGAACTATTGGTGTAATAGGGTTACCATTACTATCTAAATCATTGAAATTTAATGAAGGAGTTAATACCTGTTCTGGCTCTCGGATAGATCCGTCTTCATTAGCCGCTAATACTTCAAAAGTCAATGCACCTGTACCTCCTTCTGCTCTAAAACGTACTTGTTCTGTTTCTCCTTGAGCTTGGATACGAACATCACAACTCATAGGAATTTCAACTTGTACCAATTGTATATCTAATGGTTGAGGTTGTCTAATAAAATCAATGTTTGAAATCATAGTACAACCGAAACGATCTTCTACTTCCACTTGATAGAAAATTCTATCAGTTTCATTAAATAGACCTGCCAATTGATCTTCAAAAATTTCTTGAGTAGTAAACACCCCTGAAGCTAAAGTGGCATTTCTTCCTATCACCGTTCTCGGGTTGTCTCCTGCTGCGTTATCTAATTGAAGTAATCGGTAAATAATTGGATTTTCTTCCCCCGAAATACTATTATTTATGGTAGCATCAACGACTATAGAACCTCTATCGCCAGGACAATTTGGTTGAACCGTGGTTATAGAAACGTTTGGTAGGGTTCTAAATTCTTCAATAATAATCTCCGTTGGCATTAACACTTCACAACTTTTACTATCTCTAATACTTACCTCATAGGTACCAGGCTCCGTTATTCCTGCGAAAACACCCGTATCATTAACTGGTGTCGTTCCAAATAATTGAATATCCGCTACTGTCGGAGCAATTCTTCTCAGCTGGAATTCGTATGGAGGATTACCAAATAATCCTTCAGCAACTATGTCAACACCAACTGCTTCATTACTACAAGTAATAGGATCGACATCATTTACTCTCAATTCTACAGGAGTATTAGGGTCACCCACTCTTACATCCATTCTAGTAGCAGTACATTCCGATCTGATACTTTGAGGTGCACCAGAAATATCAGCAACTGCTGTAACCGTCAATACATAATCTCCAGCACCGAAAATGGCTGGTGAACTGATTTCTCTATTAGGATCCGTTATTGTAGATGTATCCACTATTATAGGGAACGTACTTCCTGTTGGTCGCGGTGTAATATCATAAGCAAAGAAACCTTCAAAATTGTCTACTCTAAATGTGATTGCAGCATCTTCATCACCTACACAATCAACCATTGGCGCACCTATTAAACTTGCACTTAATTGTTCAACGTTTTCAAAACTATATGGATCAGATATTACACTACAACCATTACCAGCAGTGTCTGTTGCTTCAAACACATAAGTACCAGGTTCTGTTAACGTGAATTGTACTATAAATTCATCATCAAGAGCATTACGCTGAGTCGCCAACATAGATGGGATAGGTGTAACTAAAGAACCATCGGTTCTAAAAGCAGCTACTTCGTAGGTGGTAGTTCTATTTCCTGTTACTACGATGTCTACAACTTCATCACTTAAACAATCGAAAGCAGCTGACTGAGAAACCGCAATTTCTGGAAGTCTAAATTCTGGAATTATTGGATTATCATCAGGTATTTGTTCTACAGGACATATAGGATTAGTGCTATCGCTAAAAGATATAATATGTGAGCCCGGAGCTAAATTAATGTCAACAAGTAGTGGTAAACTTATTGTTGTATCATCTGCTACATCGGTACCTTGTATTAAAATTCTTGGACCCCCATCAATTTGATAGAAGTAAGGTTCGATACCTGCTACATCATTTACACTAATTCGATACACTGGGTTTCGATTTGGATTACAACTTCCCTCAATAATATCTCCAGTAATAATAGCTGCTACGTGACGATCTGGATTCACCAGCTCAGCAGGTATTGGAAAAGCAGTGTAACAACTATTGTTAATCACGAAACCTACATACCAGCCATCATCTAAACCGCTAAAAAGATCACTCAATTGTACGGTGCCAATTTGAGTACCCGTTGAAGGGGCTACTCCACTCGTTTGAACTTCTGTAATTGCAGCCAATGCATCTGCTTCATTAGCGTATCCATATAAGGCAAATTCTATAGGTAAAGCTGGACTTGTTCCTAAGGTTGTATCTAAAGCTAACCTTAACTCACCATCGGTATCATCTGTACAAGTAATTGGTGAAATTTCAATGATTTCATCGGGTGTAGAACGCTCTATTGGTAACACATTAATAGGCGTAGTTGTAGCACTACATGCCGTTGATAAAGGTGTACCATTTATAGTTTCGAATGTATCTCTTACCACAACTTCGTAATTTGCTCCTGTGATCAAAAGAGGAGAAGAAGTGAAATTTGGTGAAGCTTGAGGAATAGCTATGGAAATTCCATTTCTAAACAATTCGTACGTAACATTAGCTGGGTCAGCAGAACCTCCTGATATAGTCACGTTAATATCCGTAATTGTCCCGTCACAATTAGCCGTTGGCGTTGGATCAATCATTGCTGTTAATACCTCTCGAACTTCAAAGGTATTACCCGCATCATTACAACCAATATTATCAAAAACAGTAATGGCAAAATTACCTCTTCTTGGTAAACTAATTTCTGCCTCAAAAGTACCCTCATCAACATTAAGGATTTGATTGGTAATTTCAGTTCCTTGCTGAATTTCTACTCGATATGGAGCTCGAGTATTTACATAATTATCAATACGTATGGTTACTGGGAAATTACTAGTCCCGTTACATTGATTACTACTAACAGGCGTTACAATAGAAACTTCCGGTTCTGGTGTACGGTTTATAGTAAAATTAGCTCCTCTGACTATACAATTATTTTCATCTTGAACATATAGTTCGTAAATCGCTGAAATTGCAGGAGCAACTAAAGGAATTTCAAAAGAATCATCTTGAGCAAAAGGAAGTGAAGCTACTGGAGTAACATCGCCATCTAATCTGATAGCATACTGGTAAGGAACCCCTGTATCGAAAGGATTTCCTCCTGAAGCGGTAACCGTTACGATAGCATTTTCATTACAATTAGCAGGAAAATTACTTAAAACTGTTGGTGCTACTAATGGTGGTATTTCTTCTATAGTAAAAGGGTCAGAAATGGTTCCACAGCTTGATCCCGACTCATAAACTTGCACTACATAATCTCCAGCAGGTAAACCTGTAAAGGTAAAATCAGTATTGGCTACTGTTGGCACTATTGGATTTGAAGGTGATATCCCAGCCACAGGTGCAAATGTATCTGCATCTAGTAAGGTCATTTCAAAATCAGTAGCTGTACTTGTACCAATAGTAAAGTTTACAATAGCTGAACCCAAGGTAACCACACTGTCACTTGGACAATTTGTAATTCCTGTTGGTGTTACTGTAATGGTATCAATTACATCGGTATCTCTTCTTAAAACAGCCTCACGCTCACAACCTGTACCTCCGCGAGAAGCATCGCTTGTAACTATTAATACATTATCTATTGCCGTTGGTAAACCTGTTACTATATAGAATTCATTTTGCTCAGCAGCATCAGGTACCGGGAAAACTGATGGAATCACAGCCGTTAAGGCAGCATCTGCTTCGGCATATGTGTAAAAATTATCATTCGGATCTGCTGATGGATCAATGTTTGGCCCACCATTTACACTAATTAAGAAAGGTCCAGGGTCATTTCCTGGTACTGAGAAAATAAAAGTGGCACCTCTATCATCATCACAAGCGAAGCCTCTGATATCCTCTATAGGATCTGTGTTTTGAAGTAATTGAGCTGATCGTGTACATCCCGTTCCTCTTCTTCCATCTACTATTCTTGTATTATTATTAAAAATAATTAAATCATGCTCTACACCAATCGGTAAACCTGTTACCACATAGAAACGCTCTCTCTGCGATGCAGAAATATTAATTCCCGCAGGAATAATTCCTGCTACATCAGCTTCATCAAAAGTGTAGAAATTATCTGTTAAATCTGCTGATGGATCTACAGGTGTTGCTCCATTAATCCCTATTTCGTAAGGTGCTGGTAATACAACACCTGGTTCAAATACTGAAAAGATAAATGTTGCACCACTTGCATCGTCACAGGCAAAACCAATAATATCCCTTATCTCGATATCTGAAACTGCCGCAACACGTACCGTTTCAGTTTCTATTGAAGTAGGACAGCTATTGCCTGTATCTGTAATACGCACTAAATATTCATCTGGTACTAAGTTTGTAAATAAAGCCTGACGGTTATCAGGATCTGCTGGTGTTTTATCAATAGTCGCTATTGCAGGAAGACTAGTGTCGTTAGGATCTAAAAGTTCATATCTAAATGTACCCGAACCTCTAGAAACATTAACTGTTACACTACCCCCCACGGCACTAAAACAGGTTACATCTGTAGCCGTTATATTATCTGCTTGAACAGTAGTATCTGAAATGGCAATAGCGCTGGAAACAAATCGACAGCCTGTATTCGTGTCGTCTACAACATAGATTACATTTAACTGACTTGTAGTGCTGTATGATGGTATATTTGATGGCCCCTGAAGCGGTGTACTAGTAGCAACATCCACAAATAAATCAGCATCATAAAATGTATAGGTAAATGTCCCTGATCCTGTAGTTGGCCTATCAACTGCTATCGAACCTGATTCACCTTCACAAAGTATAGCATTGGTCATAAAACCAGCTGTTAGATTTTCAGGATATAAGGGACCAAAACGTTCGGTGATTGACAAATTACAGGTTCCATCGACATTGCTGTCGTTAATAGTAATTTGAATCGTAGCACCGTCGAACATCGATCTATCAAATCCGAAAGTTGGGTTTGCATTTGCTCCTGAAATAGCAACATCTGATCTTGTCACAGGTGTTAAAACTTCATCACCATTGGTATCTGTAGTTACCTCATCAAAGGTATACAAATAGCTATTTGTTCCTCCAGTGACCATAAATGATATCGTAGCCCCATCTCCAGGTACATCTCCATCAGCCGTACAAGTAGGGTTAAATCTATTAACATTAGTTGTTGCTAAAGTTGCATTAATAATAACATCACCTAAAGAAAAGATACAACCATCATCATTGGTTATCTCTATTGTCCAAGTTCCTGCTTCATCAATATCTTGAATATTGAATTGAGAAGTGGTTGTAGTGATAAGATTATCGAATGTTGGCGGCGTAGTACCCGATCGATAATAACGGTATCGTATTGGACGCGAGCTTCCTGGTGTGATATTAACTCTTAAATCAGTATCCGGAAGACAAACATCTAATGGCGTTAGTGTAGCATTTAATGGGTTTGGTAACACAATTGGAAAATCTGTAATTGCACTACAAGGACCTCCAGTTGTATTGTCCGTTACTACTACTCTATAATTTCCATTAGTATTCACCGAAAAAGCGGTAGAAGTTCTTGCTACAGGGGTATCTGTTCCTAAAGAAGTTCCTAAAATAATATTATCAGGGTCTGAGTTGTCAACCACTGGGAAAAGCTCAAATGTAAATGGACCTGTACCCAAACCATCAGGAACTCTTAGTTCTAAACTTTCAGTATAAGCATTTCCTGTACAAATAGGCGTAACATCCACTAAAGAAACACTAAGTGGGTTTGGAATAAATAGGTCTACTGGCGACAATAATGGAATTGTAATCACATTCCTATTTTCTGAAAAAAGGTATTCATCAGGATTAAGAGATATCAACGTAATTTGGTAATCATCCCTATCATCGACACTTAAACCTGTCAAATCAACTTGATCTACTGTTACATTATTCCCTTGGTCATTTGTAAATGGTGGTCCACCAAATACGTCGTATGTAAATGGGAAATTTGGATCCCCTGTATCAGTAACTCTAAAGCTAATATCAAATAACTCTTCATCACTACAGGCTACAGCCGTAGGTAGCACTTGAATATCTACTACTTCAGGATCAGGCACAAACTCTGGGCAAGCAGTAAAAGTAATATTTTGATTACCTATTAATGCCTGAGGACAAGTTGGACGACTATTATCTGTAATGCTTACAGTATAGGTAAATGTCTGACCCGTAACCTCTGGAAAAGGAATATTTTCAATCAAAATAGGATTATCACTCGTATTATCAAAACCTACATCACCACTATCGAAATTACCTGCTCTTACAATTCTATACACATAGTCACCATCATCTGGTAACGTTGGGAAAGTAATACTGATACTCGCAGAACGTTCACCTGTTTCGGTGGTGTTGTCACACACCTGATTGCCTGAAATATTAAAGTCCGCTATAACTGGCAAAACAGGATCTTGAATTTCAAATCGAGGACTTGCGGTTGTACATACAGTTCCATCAATAGTTGCTTCTGCAACATAGAAACCATCTTCTAAACCAAAGAAAGCAGGTGTAGTTTGCCTTGTAACATTGGTTGATGGTGTTGTTGCATGATCATCAGCTGCAACAGCAGAACTATAAAAGAACAATGCATATTCAGAAATGGATACCGTATCTGGTGAAACCGTAATTTCTACACTACCCGTTGCCGTATCAGGACAGCTAGGAGAAACTGGTGTTTCATTAGAAACTGTTATAGAAGGAATGGCATCAACAGGAGCTACAGGGAAACTTCTTTCACAAACTCTTGCACTTGAGCCATTAGATGGATCAAAAATATCTCTAATTACTACTAGATAATTAGTGGCCGTTGCTAAGCGTGTATTAAATGTGATACTACCTGGATTTGCAGCATTTACAGTTTGAGGGGTATCAATAACACCTCCTGAGGTATCTGTACCTTGATATAATTCGTAAACAACCCTTCTATTAGGGTTCACAAAACCATCATTTAGTGCAGCGATACTAATACCTGTAATGCTTCCATCACAATTCGCATTTCCTGCGGTAACCGTAGTCGTAAATGGACTAAAAATAGTAAACGATGCCGGTACGATACAGGCAATCGCGTTTCCTGATAAATTAATATTATAATCGCCTCTATTACTTACTGTAAAAGTACCTGTTACCGTTGTTGCATTGACAGCGGTTAAAGATGCTGCGTTTATATTTTCACTGTAGGAACCCGATATACGATACGCTTGATTAGCATCATAATTTCCTATTTGGTATGAAACATCGAAAGAAGTTCCATCGCACTCATTAGCAATATCCAAAATCGTAAAGCTTGGTGTATTTACTCTTCTTACTCCAAGAGGTACAGGACCTGCAACGCATAGATTTGAATCTCTTACCCAAACATCTACTAATCCAAATACAAATGGATCACTATCTATAACAGCTTGTTGCGCAGTGGTTGGAGTTGAAATGTTTTCAACCAAAGTTATTCTACTGTCTAAAGTAACTGCTTCGCTCGCATTTATTTCAAAAGAATTCGTTCCTAATGCTCCAAACGTTCCTGGCGCAGCAGCATTAATAGTTGTTATCGAAAAGCTATAATTACCACTACCACCATTAGCAGATAAGCTTAAAACAGCGTTATCATTACAATTCGCTAAAGAAGAACTGCCACTTGGATTTTCAAGCATAGGATTTACAGGTAAAGCTGGTGAAGGTGCTGTCGCTTCACAACTTCCACTACTTACCACCACCGTAGCTGTAGTAATTTCAGGTAGACCCGTAATAGTTAATGTTCCTGGTGAAGTCGTGATTACTCCGTTACCAGGTGTACCTAAAGATGTTGTTCCATCAAATACTTCTGCCGTAAATGTTTGCCCTAACAAACTAGTATCACTAACCTCAAAAACAACCTCTAGTTCTCCTGTATCTCCTGTACAAGCACCAGTTGGTGTAGGGTTTACTTCCGTAATTGTAATGAAAGGATTTACTTCAGCTGGGAATCTTAACGTAGTAGGACAATTATTTAAGGTTCCTAATTCTCTTACTCGAATAACATATTCTTCTCCAGCCGTTTTAAATGGCAAATTTGTAATTCTAAAGTAACGTTGTTGCGCTTCTGGTGAGTTGGCAATACCCGTACTAAATGTTATACCCGACGGTTCAGATGTAAAATCAGTATTTCCGAAGCGTGCTACATCATCTGTAGCACTTATTTCTGGGCTAACAAAACCTGCACCTTCTACTCCTATTTCTAATTGAGAGGCATCATTAGCATTATCCAACACAAAATATAATGATGCTCCACTATTACAATCAGTCACTTCTGTATCAAAACCAATAACACCAAACGATGGATTATTTGGTAAAGTAACTGGAACTGTTAATGTACATGAAGTTGGCTCACCACTATTAGTTAAAACCCTAACGGTTAACTGATACGTAATATCTGCTTCAATATTGTTAAATATTGCTTGGGTAGTTATGTCTTCTCTTCTTAAAGGAGTTCCATTACCTACTAACTCGTAGGTATATCTAACTGCAGCTCCACCAAGCGTACCACCAGAGGCTTGAACCCTGATAATACCATCACTACCTGAACCTGAAATATTACAGGTAACATTTTGATTGTCGAAAACCACCGCTATTTCACTAGGCTCTTCTATGTTAAAGTCATCAGAAAAAATACAACCTAAGCTGTTTCTTACTTGATACCTAAATACCCCTGCTCTTAAAGGAGGAGTTATATTAGCTCCAGCAACAAAAGTTTCCGCTTCTAAATCGGCCTCAGTACATCCTTCTCCACAAAAACGATATTCTAAGGTTTCAGAAGTAGGCGTTGCATTGATAGTAATAGTAGTATTTCCATTATTACATTCTATAGGGTCAAATTCTATTGTTGCACTTGGGAATTCGGGAACTTCTATACTGAATGTGGTTGGCGTAGCTAACTGACAATTTACTGGACTTGCATTATCAGTAACTCGAATACTAATGGCTCTTCTCGCATCTGTATCGAATGCACTTGTAAATAAAAACCTTGGGGTTGCCGTATCACGATCTACAATACTTATCTGATCCGTAATCTCTGTTCCTGTACCATCAAAAACTTCTAAATCATAAGGAACACCAACACCTCCCGTAATTGACAATGCGGCTTCATATACAAATCGATTTGAAGGAATATTTCCATCAGCGTCACATCGAATAGGGTCATTAGCAGTTAAGCTCGCTGTTACAGGTGCTAAAATCTCGAAAGTATCCGTAACAGGACATCCACTTGCTTCATCTTGGACTTCAAATACATATATTCCTGCTGAAGTAATACCCGTATCATTTATGAATATTGGGTTATCACTTGAGAATGGCGATGAAAATGCAGGTAATGAAGCAGGATCTGTTCCTTGCGCATACCATCTGTGAATATAATTTCCACCAGGAGCAATCCCAGATAGGTCGGTTATTGCTATTCTTATTGCAATCGGATCTGTAACTGTAGCGTTAGGAATACAACCGTTTAATATTTCCGTATTTATTTGTATTTCAGTAGGGAATGTAATATCCAAAGTATCTTCTGCCATACACCCATTACCATCAGTAACTACTAAAGTATATATGCCGTCTCCATTAGTACTATCGAAAGAAAAATTAGCTACTGGATTTGTACTTCCAATTACAGGGTTTGTTTGTCCAGATATAACACTAACTGGATCTCCTGCAGGATTTCTCAATTCAAAATTATATGGCGGTTGACCATCTAAAGATCTCGCTATAACATTTGCTGTTCTATTTCCTGATGGACAACTAAATAATGGCGTATTTTCTGTAAGGGCTGCTCCTGTTTCTTGAGGGTTTTCTACACTGAAATTAACAAGAGGCTGTCTTCTAGCAGTAGGATCCTCATTATTATTATCGATAACCGTTATAGTATATAGAATATCAGGTTGAAGATTAGAAACATTTATAGTTCCTGAAGTCTGGTTTGTTCCTGAAGAAGGGTTTGGAATTGCGACACTACCATCATTTGGTGTAATAGTAAAATCATAATTTAAGCTAAAAGCAGGTTCCGTATCTACTATAGTAATTGTAGCTGTTCCTTCGGGGTCAGTTCCTTCAAAACACTCTAAATCATCTGCAATAGCACTAATAGAAAGAGGCTGTTTTCCAAATGGCATACAAGCATTGATAGTTTGGGTGTCTGTAAACACGCCGCAATCTTCTGTAGCCGTATCATAAATTCTTATCGTATATGTTAAATCAATGCTTTCATCAAATGGGACTGGGCGCGTAATTGGCAAATCACCTGCCGCTATAGCAGTTGGTCTAACGATAACATCTCCACTACCATCAATAATTTCATATAAGTAATTAAATGCAGACAAATCAACAGTACCATCAATAGTTATACTTGATCCTGTACGATCAGCTGCTAAAGGTTCGAAACACCTACTTTGTGTCGCACTTGTACTAAAACCTGTAAAACTTGGTACTGCAGGAGCTCCTATTTGAACTGGAGAACCAGCGACAAAACATCCACTACTAGTTTCTATAAAAGGCACATAATATGCTGGACTAGCTGATAATTCTCTAAAGAATGGATCACTACTATCGCGATCGGCAATAGGGTTTGTAGAAGCTTCGTTAGGTACTAATCTACTATCTACAAAGGCACTGTAGTCTCTAGCATTAGCTTGGTTAAAAGCATTGGTTGCCGCAGCTAAATTTGTTGCATCATCGGCATCATCAAAACGATATAATCTGTATACTGGTGCAGGCGGTATTTCACTTCCGTTGTTATCAATTACAATCCTTAAACTTCCATCAGCTTCTTTAGGACAGCTAACTTCATTTTGGGTAGTCGAAATCTGAGCAGGAACAATAGGATCCTGAGGATCTACATTTAATAACACATCACAAGTTAAAGATGAAGAAATTGTATTGTTTCGTTCATCAAATATTTGAACAGTATACGCTCCTCCAGCCCTTAATGGAAAACTAGTTGCACCCGAAATAACATTATTAAATACTAAAGTAGGAGTACTATTATTTGAAGGTACCAAAAGAGTTTCTGTGGCTGTTCTCCTCGTACTTGTTTCTGTAATTACTGCTGTTATTTCACGATTTGTTTCTCCTGTAAAGCCCCCTGTAATATTTACTATAATTTCTTCAAATTCATTGAAACAATCTACTCCTGAAGGTATCGCTTCAGCTTGTAGCCTTGGGAAGATCACAAAACTATCAGGGTCAGTACATGAAGGATTTTCATTACTCGAAACCTCTACGGTAAAACTACCTGGTGCATTTACTGTTAAAACTCCTGTCGCTTGAGTAGTACCGGTAACAAAGGTTAAATCTTGATCCGCAAGACCACTAGTACTACTATAAGTCGTTGGTGTGATTGCTCCTGAAGTACCCGTATCACGTAAAGTATATACTTGAGTTTCGTCAAAATTATCGATTCTAAAATCAACCGTAAATGGACCGTCATCGGTTTTACAATCTACCGTACTCGTAAATGTTAATTCTGGTAATCGCTCTAATTCTAGTGGTATATTTAATTGTTGTAAAGTACAACCTTGTGCATCTACTATATAAGCGTCGATAAATCCAAAAATATCAGGATTAGCCGCTATTTCTATGGCATCAGCAGGTCGAATACGATCATCGATTGGCGAAGTAGATGCTGGTAACGTTACCTGTACGCTAGTCGAAGTAGCTGTTGGGGTCGTAATAGGATAAGTACTTGCGGCGTTTGGTGCTCCTAGCCCTTGACGTTGTATTAAGAATCGATAAGGAAGTGTACCTCCTTGTGCCCTTAAATCAATGGTAAAATCTTCGTTAGGTGCACAGCTTGCAGTTGTTGGGGTTGCTGTAAAATTCTCCAATTCAGGATCTCGACCGATATTGAACGGAGCTGATGGTTCACTACAATTAGTGCCCACGAAACTAACCCTAGCAAAAACATCTGAAGCTTCTGGAAGCCCATCAATAATAATTTTGTCATCAGGATCAGCTGCTGGGCTTAAATCGCCATAGGTACCTCTTCCATCAGCATTTATTACATCTGATGTTCCTAATACAATCTCAGTTCCATTTACCTCATCCAAGTCTATAATTTCTACTATAAATTGATTACCTGCGACATCAATCCCAGATTGTAAACTGAAAACAACTTCAACGCTACCAGAATCAATATCCGAACAACCTGCTGTGTTATTAATATTTCCAATATTTAACACATCTATTTCAGGAGCTTCAGGACCAGGAGTTGTAGTCAAACTATCAAAACAATCGGAATCACCTTCACGTACAAAAACAGTATAAGGTTCTCCTGGATTTTGATTTACAATTCTAAAATAGCGTGCTCGTACATCAGCTATCGTATTAATATTTGCCGACGGACCTCCATTGATAGGATCATTAACAGCAGCTAAAACCGATTGAAAGAAATCCGTTTCGGTACCACCTGTCGTACCTAATTGTTGGTCGATGATATCTTGTGGTATTGCTGAAAAATCTGCATTTCCAAATATGGCAAAGTTATCTAAAGGTGTAGGTGGTTCATCGTTCTGAACGGCACTTGGATCTACAAAACCACTTGATGATAATGACAGCCTGAAAATACTCGGATCATTACCTCCATCAACTACGAAATATACATCAACACCATCCACACAAGATGCTGGATTAGATAATATAGGTAATGCAACGTTTAATGTTGGTACAGGTGCGATTGTAAATTCGGGTAAGGTTACTTCACAGCTATTAGCATCAAAAACGGTTACTTGATAATCGCCAATCGCTAAATTTTCAAAAAGGATAGTGGTTCCTTGATCAGCTGGGCTACCCGTATCAGTATGCAATACCTCCGGAGTATTGGTAGTATTATTTAAAACATAACGATAAGGCCCTGTAGAAGATCCTGGATTTATCGTCAATTCATAAGAACCACTAGCTGTTGCTGTACCATCATTTTGACACTCTACAGCAGTTATATCATCAGATTGTATACTAGCTGGCGTAAATACAGGAACATTTAAAGGCCCTCCTGAAACCGAACAACCTGTTGTAGTATTTCTAACGGTATAATTTACCGTACCCGAAACAGGGAATGAATTTTTTGGATTATCGGCTGTTATTGTTCCATCAACATCATAAGTATATACATAATCTGCTGGATCTCCTATAGAAGGAGTTAACACTAAACGATCCGAAGAACTACAATTGATGGTTTCAAATGAGGATGCAACCGTAAATAACTCTGGAAAAGTAGGATTTAAACTAATCGTATTAGAAGTACAGCTAGGGCTTGCACTATCTATTATGGTAATTTGGATATTTTCACCATCAAAACTATTATCAAACTCAAAACGAGGATTACTGTTACTTAATGCGTCTCCTGTATCTGGAGAAGTACCCGAAGTAATAACGTTGGTAGCATCTCTAGGCGATACCTGATAAATATAGGTACCTGTTCCACCAGTGGCGCTAATCTCCACATAAGCAATTACTCCTGTTAAGTTTCCGCTAGTGTTACAAGAGGGTTCTTCATCTATGCCCGTTTCCATAGCAGCTATAGGGGCATTAATGGTAAAACTTACCATTTCAGGACAAGCACTATGGTTATTATCAAACACATTTACTTCATAAATACCTGCAGGCGTAGTACGTGGAAGGGTTATAGTGAATGTTCCACTATTTCCTGTAAAATCAGTAACCGTTGTAGCACTTGTAAAAGATGCCAGGTTAGGAATTGTATACGAAAAATCTGCTGTTCCTGACACGTTTATACCTAACGTTATAGGGGCATCTGCTGTTATCCTAGGAATACATAAATTCGAAGTAGCCTCAGTAGCTACTAAGTCAGTTATTGGATTAAATATCTGATTCGTGGGGATATTTCCACAGCTATTACCATCGCGTACTAATAGTACAAAATTAGTATCGTCGCCTACTGAAGGCGGCACAATATTATTAAAAGTTGCACTTGTTTGATATCCATAATCAGGGTCTATTTCGGGGGTCCCAGGATCTAAATCAGGAGTGTTAGGGTCATCGATAGCATATAAATATTCAGGATCGCCTCCTCTACCAGGGGTTCCTCCAGCTCCCTCCAAGGTAACAGAATAGGTATTTGTTATACAATTGTACCTAGGACCATCTATCACAGACACTGTAGGTGGCGTTGGCCCTTCAGCAATGGCAAAAGCTTCTGATACACTGACACAATTAGATCTTCTATCGGTTAAAATAATTCTATAGCGTAATGGATCGGCAATGAAACCTAGATTTTCTATCGTAAATGTATCTGGTCTCACTTCATTCGTTACCGTTCTAAAATTAGGATCAACTACTGTTGCTGGAGTTGTAGAAACATCTACAATTTCTATAACATAATCATACTGTGGTGATGTTGAAATTCTAGAGATAACTACATTTACCGAAGCATCCTCT
Source organism: uncultured Aquimarina sp. (assembly GCA_947493035.1). Lineage (GTDB taxonomy): Bacteria > Bacteroidota > Bacteroidia > Flavobacteriales > Flavobacteriaceae > Aquimarina. The sequence continues at coordinate 723,525 of CANLOW010000001.1, read as the reverse complement.
GAGTCAAAACAACTTAGGCGATTTCTATTTTGTACATTTTGAATTCGAATTCTATCAATTGACGGTACCACTATAGCAATATCCTCAATACAGTTACTATCTACAGTTCTTGATTCAATAGTATATCTTCCTGGAGCAAGGTCAAACACTCCTGTCGTATTATTAAAAATAGCACTTGATGGTGTACTACCTCCTCCTTGATTTCTTGAAACTCTATATTCTAAGTCCGGAAATGGGGCAGCACTTGGGGTTGTAAATGTGGCAGAAATAGTAACCTCGACCGTAGGTTCTTCATCACCAGAAGCATTACAAATAGGATTAGCAATTGCTTCACTAAGGGTATAAACAGGTACAGGTTCAATTACAATTGTATTCGACAAAGGTGCAGGGCAATTGGTAACTCCACTACCATCTAGTACATTTACTCGATAACTTCCTGCGGGTAAATCTTCGAATAATAATTGGGGATCGGATGTATTTCTTGGTGCTGTAGCAAATGGTGTTGTATTCCCGTTTCTAAATAACTGAAATGTATAAGGGGGTCTTCCTCCATAATTGGTACTAGAGCTATTGGCATCTACTACCTCAATAACACCTCCTGTTTCTCCAGTCGAACTACATTCATTTTGCATTTCTAGTCTAATGACAGGTGCAGTTAATGCAGCTGGCTCTTCAATGGTTACGGCAACTGTATCCGTTTCACATTGACTAGTGGTACCATCGGTAAACGTAATGGTCTCTAAAAGCTGTACGTCATAAGTGCCTGCCTCTAAATTTGTAAAAGTTGAGCTAGTCTGTAATAAAACTTCTTCGACCACAATACCATTTACCACCCAGTTAAGATCATTTGGAGCTGCGGTATCTGGATCATCGAATGTTAATGTTAAAATACCGTCATTTACTGAAGTGTAAAAGGTTTCTGGGTCTATTTGCCCTGCACCTCTATCAATATCACTTACCACACGTACGCCTTCGGCGTCAATGGTCATGTTGTCATGAGGGTTATCAAAATCACCTAGGGTTACTGTTACTCGATACGCCCCATTAGGTACGCTAATTTCGAAAGTTTCAGAATCTGGACTAAATATTAAATCTCTTTCTAATTCATTTACAATACCAGCACCATTTGTGCGATCCCTAGGGCTGATACCCGTTGTTCCTGCTACCCAACCAAAGTCATTACTTCCTGATTTTATGGTAGTTGTAGTTACTCTTTCAAAACCCGTTTGAATATTAGAGCTATTCGTACCAAAATCTAACTGATGTAATGGACTAGAAGGTAATTCTACTATGTAAGATACATTGGTATCAGAAGGAATTGTTTCGTTTGTGTTTATGGTAAATCTTCCTGTAGCTTGCCCGTTACACAATACATCGGTATGTGGAACAGGTTCTTCGATAGTCAGTGGACTGTATAGGGATAAAGGATTAGGAACCGTAAAAGATTCACTACAGTTATTTCCGTTGTTTAAAAATAGCTCAAAAGTAGGTGTCCCATCAACATTGATAAATCTAATATCATTATTTACAATGGGTGAGGCGGTGTCTTCATCAATTGGTGGATTAGGCGCATTAGCAAAATCATCAATAATAACATCAAAAGGCCCTGAATAAGTAGTATTTGGAATACTTAATGCGGGAATACTATACGAAGTAACTGGCCCCGAAAATTCAAACCTAATTATACTTGGTTCACAAGTTAACCTTCTAATTACTGTTGGGTTTAAGGTGCCAAATTCTTCTACATCATCTATGGTGAAATTTGCTGTTTCAACAACACAATTATCATTAGGATCTACACTTTGATTTGGATTTACTGTTACGCCTTGTCCGTTGAAAAACACACGGATTTTGTAGGTCACACCAGGCAATAGATCATTAAATTGATGTGTATTATTTGAACTATTCACTAATTGTACTTGACTATCAGGTGTAGCATCAACATTAATTAATTGATAGGTGTATTCTTCAAAACTTGATGGTGCTATGATTGTTGCTGTACCTCTATTTTCTTGTACGTCGTCAGAAGGGTTTTGGTCGAAAAAACAATTAGGCTGCCTAATATTTAACGCATCGTCAGCCAACTCAGCTATATTGTATGTAACTAAAGCGTCTCTAGAAATATCGCAACTTGTACCAATAGTTGTTCCTGCAGAACCTGAAACACTTGGGTTTACTCTAGGCGTAGCTACTACCCTGTACGTGAAATTTGTGGTTGTTGTTAGCGTTGGTCTATCTACCGTATAAGAACCGTAATCATCATCTGTAGGATCTGTTTGAGGGTTTGGATTACCTGGGCTACTTGGTAAAGAGACAAAATCAGTACCATCAAAAACAAAATACTCTAAATCGAATATTACATTAGATGCCGCACCAGGAAAACCAGAAGATTGAAGCACCACGTCTTCATTACAAACAGGTGATTGCGCATCAATATCGAAAGAAGTATCAAAAGGGATAACCCTAAAATAAGACACAAAATTACATCCCCCATTATCTAGCGTAATGCTTAATTGATAGTCCCCGGCCTCCGTAACTCTAAAAGAACTGGTATCTAAATCATTAGGGTTTGAAGTATCTAAAGTCGAATTATCACCAACAACATCTCTATCTTCTAAAATATACCCACAATTGGTACCCGATACAGGACAAAGTTCACTATCATTTGTATCACGAACACAAGTACTAGCGTCTACTTTACTCCATATAAGCTCAGTCCCTGGTGGGAAATTAGTAGGGATATCGAAACTATCACCACATAATTCAAATAATACTATTTGTAGTCCTGGACTGCTTGGACATTCACTTTGAATGATTCCTCCTAAATCTAAATCTCTTAATGGTTGGTTTTGAGCTGCCGAAACATCAAATAAATCAACCGTAAATGTTTCGTATTCATTAGCACATTCCATACCGGCTAAAGCGCCCTCTAAGACATAGAAACCTGATTGACTTACGGTAAAGCTAGGGTTTGTTGTTGCTGTTTGCGCATTAAAAGTTGCCGCTGTTTCATCAATAACGGAATTCGCACTTGGCAAATCGCCAGGAAGACTAAAGCCACTAGGCTCCGAATTGAAAAAGTATAGGTTATATTCATCAAAATCTCTACCTGCAGTTAACGCTACCGTTCCATTATTTTCACAAATAGTACGTTCTGCTGAATTACATTCTAAACTTGGCGGTGTTAACTGAATTGTGGGACCTGGATCAAAATTAGGATTACATTCTTGAATGATTCCAAAAAAGCTTCCTTCAGGGAAACTCAGTTCAAAGTCTACATTTTGCTCCCCTTCATACTCAATTAAAGCAATATTTTGTACAATATTTGCACAGGCATTAAGTGATGGTGCACATTCTTCTAGAAGAGTTACTTTAAATCTTATTTTTATTTCTTTTATATCAGAACAACGTGTATCACAAGGGGAGTACCCCAATGAAAAATTATTGTTTGGATTTCCATCATCGGGTCTATTGTCATTAGGCTCACCAGCAAAGGCATCAAACTCAAAACGTATTAATTCGGATTCGTAAGGAAATGGATTATCTGTAAAGCCCGAAGGTGGTGTTGCTAAACCTGTTCGAACCACCCTAGGTTCATTTCCGTCAGGTGCATCGGTATTTTCTATAGTAGAAAAAGAAAAACCGTCGCCTGTTGTACCATCAAACTCAAAGAAATGGTTCCCTGGTGTAAATCGCGTTAACCGAGTATTTGCAGGAATGTAATCTTCTAATACTAAATTGATCGCATTATCATTTCCAATATTGGTTAACGTCATTTCATAAGTCAATTCGGAACCATATTCAATATTTCCACTTTGATCTATCAAACCTCCTTCATTGAAAGCTTGTTTCAACACAACTACTTTTGGTGCTATGACTTCTATGGCAAAGGCATTTACATAACTAATGATATTATCTCTATCAGTTGTTAATGTAAGATCTACTCTAGTTTGATTGTTGTCTATTAGTAAATTACCCGTATTATTTAGTATAAAATTGTCTCCTTCGAATGTATAATTTTTTCCGTTATTAGGAAATCTATCGGGTTGTGGCTCAAATTGCCTTATTGTAGTTGAAGTTGAGTTTAGATCTTCTCTTGTGACCGTTGCTATAGATCCATTAAAAAAGTTACCTCTTGGCTCATCAGAGCCATCATGAAATACATTTGCTTGTAATGTTGCTCCAAAATTAGGGTCAATGGTTACATTTTCTGAATTAGAAGTTGAAGCTGATAGAATTTGAAGAAAATCACCTTCTCTATCCGGGTCTCCCTCGATTGCACCTACAAATATATCAGCATTTACAGGTCCGAAAGGTATTGTTTGAATATTATCGACTGTGAAGTTAACATCATCACCGCCTTCTACAATATTAACCAATCCATCAGATATAGTAATAATACGCTCAGGTTCATTTTGGTCTTCATAAATCACAATTAGATTCCATCCGGAAACCGCATCTACTCCGTCAGGGGAACTACCATTTCCATTAGTAAGAATACCATTTATATCTGCTACAGTCCATATACCATCAGGATTATCCATTAACTGAACTAACTCAGTAACGTCTGCTCGACACACGACAGGAGAAAATCTTCTAATATTAGCAGCTTCAGATGAATTTAAATTGGTTGTCCTAGTTGCTGTGGTACCAGGAAGTGTAAATATCCCATCTTCTATTAATACGGTTTCTAACCTAATTCCTCCTGGATTTGCATTGATTGAAGCATCTGGAAATAGCGATATTTTATAGTAAGTATCACCCCCTGGAGGTAATATTTTTATTTCTGGAAAAGATTGGTCATCAGCGTTACCATCACCATCAGCGTCGATAAACTCTCTATTACTTCCTATAATATTGAAGTCCAATGGCTCTCCATTTCTCCCAACACCAACGTGATCTAAACTTCCAGTCTCTCTAGCATATGCATATTGCCCAGCCCAATATAAATAAGCTTGTACCACTTGTGCACAGCCCTCGCGACCTGTTTGGTTTATTTTTAACTCTGCTGCGCTTGAAGAAAAGGTTGTATTTCTAGGATTTGATCGATCTAAATTGGCAAAAATTGGGGTAAACCTTGCATCAGTTGATTCATCAATATCTATATAATCTGCAAAAACACCATTGTTACCCCTACTTCCAAATTGAGGGTTATATCCTTCAGTATTCGGATTTCTACCCCCTTGTGAAACTCCTAATGCAGAATTACTAATCACTTGCATGCCCCCTTGCACCTGTTCTTGGTACACTACACTAAAATCTCTTACTACTTGAGCATTGGAAATAGCAAATGAAAAAAAGCAAATAAAAATCAACAAGCTTTTAATATTAAAACTTATTATTTTATTAAAGTATATTCTTTTCATAACAGGGATATTTAGTAAGTTAGGTAGGTTATAGTAGGTTTGTTTGGGTCTTCTTAAAGTTAGTTATTTTCTGAAGTACGTATGGTCTTTAACTTGGTTTTTAACACCTTACGACGCTTCTTATTCAAATCGATAGGTTTGCTGTTTTCTATCAATTCGGACACTTCATCCGAGTTTACTAAAGCATTCACCAGTTCCACAAAAGGGATATTGGCCAACTCTAGTTTCGGCGTCAAATACAATTCTCTTTGAAAAAATTGTTTTTGCAATTCGATAATATCTTCAGGAATACTTTCTATACTCCCTTGTTTATTCGGGTCTATCTTAATCGTTCTTCTTAAGGTAGCACCAGAGCCTTTGTTGCTTCCGTCAGAGTTTAACACCTTAGTTGTTCTCTTCAATTCAGCTTGTACAGCTTTTCTACGTGCTTCTTTTTCTTTCTCGTCACTAACAACCTTACTTTTACGCTTCAATTCGGCAGACTTTCCTTGTTTTTCCTCTTTTACGGTATTCGTACTTCTAGATAAAGACGAATTCTTTTTACGTTCTAAGCGCTCTTGTTCTAAACGGGCTTCCTCTGCAATACGAGCTTCTTCTGCAATACGTGCTTTTTCAGCTTCTCTCGCCGCTTCTTCCGCAATACGTCTTTGTTCAGCGATACGTTCTTCTTCAATTCTTTTTCTCTCGGCTTCTTCCTCACGTAATTGTTGTATACGTTCTTCTTCAGCTCTTTTTCTTGCTGTTTCTTGGCGCTTAAGTTCACCTAGACGCGCTTCTTCCGCTCTTACCCTAGCCTGTTCTGCTCTTTTAATTTCAGCTTCTTTATAGCCTATTTCTGCATCAACTTGAACTAACAACTCTTTCTTTTCTTCAGTATCCAAACTTAGATCATTAGCAATTTTACTTCTTTGATCTCTCAAGTTTTCTAAGCTACCTGAAGTTAAAATACTTTGTGTTTCAGAGAAAAGCTGTTGTTTTTGTCGGCTAAGTGTCTCTAATCTTCTTTCCTCAGCAATACGAGCTTCTTCCTCCTGACGTTTTTGTTCGGCAATTCGCGCTTTTTCAGCTTCTATAGTCGCTTCTTTTTGTGCAATGCTCGTTTCTAAATCGGCTATTAGAGCAGCTTTTTGATCAGCGGCAATAAGGGTATTCGATTTTATATTCTCTATTTCTGAGCGTTGCGCAGCTATTGTTCCATCAGATACTACTTCTTTCGCTTTACGAATAGCCAATGCTCGTTGCTCAGATTCTAAAGCTAATCTTGCCGCTTCAGCTCTTCTTTCTTCCTCTGCTATTCGTTGCGCTTCTCTAATTTTTGCTTCCTCAGCCTCTTTATCAACTATAGTTTTTGTAATGCGTTTTAACAAGGCTTGCTTTTGCTCTTCAGGAATAATCGTACTACTTCTTATTAAAGTAGCTTTACGCTGTAACTCTTGCACATTTCCTGCATCAATAGTAGTCTCTACTTCAGCAATCTCTTCCTCACGTTGCTTAGCAACAGCAATTTCTTCCTCCTTAGTATCAATAGTTCTTGTAATACGCTTCAATAAGGCTTGCTTTTGTTCGGCTGGAATAATGGTACTACTTCTTACTAATGAAGCTTTACGTTGTAACTCTTCTATGTCACCTGTATTAATAGTATTCTCGACTTCAGCAATTTCTTCTTCACGCTTTGCTACTTCTTTAGTTGCTATAGTCGTTGATATACGATCTAATAATTCTTCCTTTTGCTCGGTAGGAATAATCGTACTGCTTCTTACTAATGATGCTTTACGTTGTAACTCTTCTATATCGCCCGTGTTGATAGCACCCTCCACTTCAGCTATTTCTTCTTCGCGTTCTTTCTCTACAGCAATTTCTTCTTCCTTATCAGCTATTGTTCTTGTAATTCGTTTTAACAATGCTTCTTTTTGTGCTGCAGGGATCACAGTACTACTACGTATTAAACTTGATTGGCGCTTCAATGCTTCCAAATTACCACTTGTTAAAGTGGTCTCTACCTCAGTAACTTCTGCTTCAATTTTTTGAGCCTCTTTAGTGGCTATTGTAGTTTCAATTTGTTTTAATAGCTCCTCTTTTTGTACCGTAGGAATTAAGTTACTACCACGTATCAAGCTTGATTGACGTTTCAACTCTTCTAAATTACCATTAGCTATTGTAGTTTCTGCTTTGGCAATCTCATTCTCTATCTTTTGAGCTTCTGCTGCTAATTGAACTTCTTCAGCTTCTTTTTCTGCAATTGTAGTTTCAATTTGTTTTAATAGCTCCTCTTTTTGTGCCGTAGGAATTAAGTTACTACTTCGTAATAAGCTTGATTGACGTTTCAATGCTTCTAAATTACCGTTAGCTATAGTAGTCTCTACTGTGGCAATTTCACTTTCTATCTTCTGAGCTTCTACTGCTAATTGAACTTCTTCAGCTTCTTTCTCTGCAATTCTATTTTCGATACGTGCTAGTAACGCTTTTTTAGTAGCAGCATCTATATTCTTACTTCCTCTAACTAAAGTTGATTGCTTCTTCAATACGTCTATAGTTCCTGTACTGATCGCTGAATTCGCTACTGCAACTTCTTGTTCTTTCTCTTTCTCCAGTTCTGCTAGACGTAGAAGTTCTTGATTTCTTCTCTCTATTTCTTCATCTATTGAATTCCCAAAATTTTCTTTTTCAATAGTTGATAAATAGGTAGCATTTGTTAACAGACTTTTTTGATTTTGTAATTCATCTATAGTTCCATTAGCTATTAGATTGTCTATACCATCTTTTAAAGCCTTCTTTTGATTTTCTATTTCTGCCAAACGATTAGCTTCTTCAGCATTTCTTTCCGCTTCAGCCAATCTAGCCTCTTCTTGTAAACGCAATTGTTCACTTTCTATATCACCAATCTTATTATCAATGCTATCTAACAAGGCTGCTTTTTCTTCTGCCGGAATAATATCTTGATTATTTAAGAAATCTTTTTGTGCTCTTAATTCTGTAATATCATCTAAACTTGCAATAGAAATTTGAGCTTGATTGATGGCTTCAACTATTAACTCTTCTTGCGTTTGAGTTAAATTTGTTCCGCGTTTCAATTTGCTTAACTTCTTGATGTCTCCTTCCGCTTCAGCTACTTTTATTTCCTCTTCTTTGTTTTCTATGAAAACTGAAATTCTTTTAAGAATCGCTTTCTTCTTGGCTTCAGGCAAAAATGTTGCTGTACGAACTAAAAGTGATTGACGTTTCAACTCTTCTAAACTTGCTTCAGCTAACTTTTCGTCTTGAGTAGCTACATTAGAAATTTCATCGACTGTTTTTCTAAAATTACTTACGCTAATAATTCTATTCAACAACGCAGATTTTTTATCGGCTGGAATAAATCTTGAAGATTTAATTAAAGAAGATTGCTGTTCTAAATTTTCTATATCCGCAGAGACTAAACTCTTTTCTAATTCTTCTTCAAAAGCAACTTGCTTAGCTTTATTTTCTTCTTTAATTCTAATGATTCGCTGTAGTAAAGATTGTTTCTGACCATCAGATAATAAGTTAGAACTTCTAACTAATTGAGATTGTTTTTCAAGTTCTTCTACATCAGCAGAGGCAATAGCATTTTCTGAAGTAACATAAAAATCATCTGAAGATTGTTCCTTCACATCTAATACCTTTGAAATTCTAGATAACAAAGCTGTTTTATCTGCTTCATTTAAGAATTTAGAATTTCTAACTAAACTAGCGTGTGCATTCAACTCTACAGGCGAACCACTAGCCAAAATAGTTTCGGATCTTTCTAAGAAAGATGATCTTTCAATATTTCTAGCTTCAGCGATTTGTACATTAATACGTGATAATGTAGATTTCTTTTCTTCATCGCTAAGTAAACTTGTACTCTTTATTAATTCTGACTGAATTTCTAAATCAGATAAGCTAGTACTTGGCACTAATAATCGATCAACATTAGCTAGCAATGATTTTTTAGCTTTTTCTTGTTCTTTTTTCTCTTCACCTAAACGTGTTAGCCTTGAAAGAAAAGCGCTTTTTTCTGATCTAGTCAAATATTTGCTATCTCTTATCAGCTTGGCATTAGTTTCGGCTTGTGCTAAATTACCTTCATCTATAAGCGCAGTACTTACCCTAAGTAGTTCACTATCTGCTCTTCTATTCTTATCATTAACCTCTGCAATAGCTCCTTTTTCTTCTAAGTCTACCGTTAACTTAGTAAGCCTAGCAGATAAGGCTGCTTTCTCTTCTTCTGTTGCATATTTACTTGCCAGTATACGCTCTAAAGTTGCTCTAGCTTCTGTTTCGTCTCCTTGAGCAACTAACTGATTGAATCGTTGTAAGGCTGATCTTGTATCTAGTTTTGCTTGTGTTTCTTCTGCTATGCGTCTATTTTCTTCATCAATATCATTTTGAAGTCCTGCAATACGGGTAAACCTACTATTGATCGACGATTTAATGTCATCATCAATATATGGGCTATTTAAAATGCGCTTTAAATTCGAACTAGCACCATCGACATCATTATCATCTAGTTGTTGTTCTAGTGTTGCTAACAACTCTTCATCAGCTGCTCTTTGTTCTTCTTCTTGAGATTTTTGATTACGTAGTAAAGTCGCTTTTTCTCTAGCGGCTTGTAATTCGGCCAACTTATCTTGTTGTTGTTCACGAGCTTTTCGTAATGCAATCAACTCTTCAGCTTTGGTTAATTCTTCTCTTTCAGGTAATTCTCGAGCTGGCTTCTGAGGTTGTTTCTTCTTCTTTTTTGATTTCTTCTTTGGTTGCGTAATATTATAAGCAAGTACTATTTCATGACTTGTTCCGAAAACACCAGTATCACCTATACCTCTTTCAAGCGTATATCCAATCGTAGCGAATGGGGCTACATTAAACCCTAATCCTAATGAAATTCCGTATACTTGATTGTAACCTAATTGAGCAAATCCGTAATTCTTATTTTTTATAATACCATTAAGACCATAAATCGTTGTTCCATTGATGATCTTTTCTAAATATAGCATACCTCCTACTATATTGTCAGATCTCCTACGAATAGGTTTTGCTAACATAGTATGCACTACTATTGTAGGATTATCAAAAATTGCTGGATCTCCAGCTAACGCAGTATTCAATAGGTTTCTACCTGCTACTCCGAAATCAAAATTCTTATAGTGTAAGTTAGCCCCTAAACTACCTCTTAATAAAGTTGCATTTTCAAATGAGTTAAGACTTTGACTTGTCTCTATACTTTGTGCACTAGAAATATCTCTTAGTGATGAAGATTGAATTCTGATATTTGTTCCAAAAGCAACTGAAGCATCTTTTTTTATTTCTACGCTGTAAGCATAGTTTAACACTCCTCCAAAATTAGAGAAGATTCCTATAGACTGCTGTACTAAACCAACACCAAAACTCATGTGTTCGTTAAAAGTTTTAGTATAGGTTCCCCCGAAATTACTTGGCCCATCTTCAAAACCTACTTTTTCTAATTTCCCGAAAAAAGAGAAATATCCATTAGGATCATTGTAATAAGCTGCTTCTTGGTTAAATGAGGTTGCAGGGTTAAATAAAAATTGATTGTATTGTATATAAGTATGAGTCGTAGCTTGAGGTAAGCCCGTAAAGCTACTATCTTGAGACCACAATTGAGATATTGCGCAAAAACTTAGGGTAAAGACATGTAAAATTCTATTCATTTTGCTTATCTCAATATTGTGATTGTTCCTTTTTTCAATTCTTCACTACCACTAGTAATGATATAATAGTAAATCGATTCTTCTAATTCGTTACTTGATAAAGGCCAATTATTAGCATAATTTATTTGACTGAAAACTTCTTTTCCATTAGGGTCTATAATTGTAACCCTTATTTGATTATTTGCCGAGAATTCAGGAGGTAATATCCAGGTTCTATTATTAGTCAGTGTAGGTGTTACAATGTTTGGTATTTCTCCCGAAGAAGTCGGTTGTATATTCAAAGGTCCTACAATAGCTTCGTTACATTCGTTGCTGTTAACACGAACTTCATAGTTCCCAGATCTATTAACTGTTATTGTGCTATTCGTTTCTCCTTCTTCATCTACACCATTTCTTAGCCATTGATAAGTTATACCAGTTAAAGAAATCTCTGGGAGATTCACACTAAGGGTGAGTGTTTCGCCTGCATTTAGTTCGTTAATGGTACTCGAAGATTGTATTTCTAAACTATCTAGACTTAAAATAACTTCTAAGCTATTTGATGGCTGACCACCAATTGTTGCTTGATAACTTCCGTTTTCATTAGCATTATCTATAATTAAAGATCTTGAATTTCGGCCTTCTAATATTAAACCCTCTCTTGACCATATTATAGGAAAAGTTGCTATTGTATTTTGATCAGTAATAGTAATATTTCCTCCTGAAGCATTTCTTGCAGTTACTGAAATAATATCCAATGATACTTCATTGGTTGAACAGTCTGTGTACAATTCATCACTATAATCTATGATTAAGGACTCTATTTCAAAAGGAACTACTTCTATTTGTTCTACCGAAGAAATCGTATTCTCAGAACAACGTGAAGTACCAGTTACTTGAGCTGTATAGACCCCAGGATTATTTACATCCAAAAATTCGCTGTTGCTATTAGGGATAGGTGTTTCCCCTAAAAACCATTCTATTGACGTATTTTCACCTGAGACCTCGGCAAAAATTCTTGTTGTGTTACCAGGAACAAGAACTATTTCAAAAGGAGGCTGTAAGTTGATAGTAGGGTTTAATAAATCCACTTCGATTCTATTTTGAGAAGTTGAAGTCCTACAATCACTATCAAAACCAAATTCAGAATTTGTGATATCTAATCTATATACCCCCTCAGCTCTTATACCTGAAACTATAAAATTTTGAGCATTAGCACCTTCAAGTGGTTGATCATTTAAAAACCATTGATATTCAAAATCAGGTTCGTTAATACTACTACTAAGTATTATACTTTCTTCTGCACAAATCGTATTTGATGTACTTGATGACGTGATTTGAAAATCAACAGTATTAGCACTCATTCCGTCATCTATAATTGCTTCATTAGATCTAGCTTGAGTTAACAAAAGCTGACACCTACCTAATCTTGGTCTAAAAAAATATCTTCCAGGAGCTGGTGGCGTAAATGTATTTGTTGTTGTTGTTTCTAAAAAAACCTCACCAGCTACTGGATCAAATAAATACCAATTATACTCTTCCAAATCATTAGGTTCTGCTGAGATTGTTGTTATAGAACAATTATTTCTTGGTAAAAGTATTAATGGTCGATTATCATAAATAAATACTGAAAAAGCATTGGAAACCAAACCTCTTTGACCTGTAGACCTTACAAATACTCTAGCTCTGTAATCATCACTACCAAAAGGAGTTCCACTACCATCATTAAATGGATAAACTATATCAAAATTAATCGTTAGCAACTCTCCATCTGATAAGTTAGATTCTAATACACGACTATCTAATTCTAAGGCACCACTTGAAAAGCTTCCCGATTTGTTTGAAATCTGAAGTACAAATTCTGTTCCTGCATCGAATGGTCCATTCAAATCAACAGAAGCATCAAATTCAGATGTATCATCTATAGTACTACATGCATTGCCTATCATTAATTCTCCAATAGTCTGTGCTTTCACTTGTAGAGAAACAAAAAATAGACAGCAAATGCTGAATACACTAAGTAGGTTTTTTTGCCTTTGCATATTTGGAATTTGAGGCGACTAACAAAATGTTAGCAAACAGTTGATAACTTGTTTTAACACACTAAAATACTAAGATTTTCGATAGATAAAAACTTAGAGTGCATTATTTAATAGTAAAAGCCTTCATTTTATGACAATTCGACCTTGAAAATTAACATTTCAACGATAAAATTAGCTTTGTCTTTCCTTAGAAACAAGGCTATTGAAGTAAAAAAATGTTCATTTTGATGAAATGTCAAGCCAAAGAAAATTAAAAATTAACAGCTTGTTTTAAAATCCATTTTTTAAATGTTTAAAAACTACTCCATAAAATATGATAAAACTATCATAATCAAACGATTATAATTATTTAGTCATATTGCATATATAAATACATACGGTTAGTATAGATATATTTATTCAGAATTCTAAAGGACATATCAATCTAAAAGGGGAGTAAAAGAAACTTGACCGAAAAATCTTATCGTATAATTTCTTAACAGAATTTACCTTCTTAAATAAAAAACTTTGAAACTTCATTTTTTAATGAAATCTAATTTGAATATCCGTAATAACTAATAATAAGAAATACGTCATCATGAACTCGTTTCTGGATCTCATTAAGGATTTAAAAATCAACAGGATGAGATTCCTTGTCAAGCAAGGAATGACGAAACTTTATATAATATTACTAATTGCGGATATACATAAAATCTAATAACTGATTTAATACCATTCCCTATTTGAATTTACAGAATTAAAAAGCGCCTTTTGAAATTTTACTTCAGTATAAAAAATTACCGTAGATATGGCTATGCTAAATTTTTCTGATTTGTAAAATTCCAAAAATCATCTTTTTCTTTTAAGGTAAATTCAAACAGGAACTGGTATAAGCTCCAAAATGAAAACATAAACTTTCAATTAAAATTGAAAAATTATTTCTTTATCTAAAAAAAGATCTGAATTTAACTATAAGAAATTATTATTCAATTGAATATATCTATCATCAATAACAATAGATTAACAGTTAAAACAGGGCGATTTAAGCGATTATCGAAAATCAATTAATGAAATACGTTTGTAAACAACTAAAGACTCCTTAAAAAGCTTTATTTGGCTTTTTTGAGGATATAAATCAAAGAAGATGTATCTTTTTTTGTCAAAGCCAATATATTTGAAAGAAAACCTATAAAAACTCCTTTTACAAAACCTAAATTCGATTTTTTGTATTTTTCAGATAACATAGAAACATAAATACTATCTAACCACATAGGCGATATTTTTTCTACGGTGTATCCATGCAAATTAGCTATCGTTTTTATAGACGTTTTTGAAAAATGCCATACATGTCTTGGTACATCATAAGCTGCCCAAAATTTCCCGTAATACTCTGCATCGAAAGATTCATGATTGGGTACAGCAATTATAATTTTACCCTCCTGCTTCAATAAACGATCAAAAGTCTTAAACTGTTTTTCTAAATCAGGAACATGTTCTAATACATGCCACATTGATATTAAATCGAACTGTTCTTGAATACCTTCATCTGATGACTTACATGTAATATTTTTTTGTGATGCTAAATTTCGTGCTGATGTATTGGGCTCTATTCCAAATTTAGAATAAGAGCTTGGTAATGTTTTTAAAAAGTCACCTGTACCACAACCAATATCTAAAACCTCCAAATCTGTTTTTCCAGAAAAAAGTTGGTGAACTAGTTTTCGTTTACCAGATAATGTAAAATTTTTAGCTAATTGATACAAGGATTCAAACAACCCCTTATTTCCATCTGTATGAGAAATATAGGCATCGCTATCGTAATACTTTTCTAAATCTACAGGTATTGGATCTGTTTGATAGCATTGATATGTAGAATTAAAACTTAATCCAAATGATTCTTGTGTTAAGAAATAATCTCTTGTGTTTTCTGGTACTTTCCCCATTACTCTATTTAACTGCAATGCGCAGAGATAATTGTTTTATAAATCTTTTTAGATACTTAAATTAAAAGTATCCGTTTTTTATACATCTGAAATTAATTGAATTTAAAAGCACTAATACTTTTCTCTGTAAATAAGCTAGAATTATTCTTGTATCAAGAAACAATTCTTTGTATTTATTAGGGCTGACGCTATTGTTCCACGTGTAACACGCATAATCATAGCAACTCATTTATCATTCTTTAAAAATTCAGATCTCACAGGTTTTGAAAACCTGTGAGATCTATTTATTGTTTTAGTTGGTGTAACAAACTAGTCTTAATACTATATACTAACTACTTAATACTTTAAAAAAGCTATCTCCCCAAATGCACTAACAAAACAGAAATATCACTTGGAGAAACACCACTAACTCTTGAGGCTTGTGCTATGGTTATCGGTCTAATTTTTGAAAGCTTCTCCCCTGCTTCATAAGAAAGAGATTTCAATTGTTTGTAATCAAAATTATCTGGAATGCGAACATGCTCTAGTCTTGATAATTTATCAGCATTATTTTTCTCTTTCTGAATATAACCTGAGTATTTAATTTGAACTTCTGCCTGTTCTAAGACTTCTTTATTCAAATCTTCCTTGTCGATATATTCCTTTATACTTTCAACTTCCAATAAATCATCCAAAACCAATTGAGGACGAGAAAGTACTTTAAAGATCTTATCGCTATGCTTCATTGGTGTTGAACCATTAGCCTCTAAAATAGGGTTTGCTACTTTCTCTGAAATACTTGTATTCTTCAAGAAACTAACAAAACCATCTGATTTTGCTTTTTTATGTTCCATTTCGCGAAGACGTTCCTCTTTAGCCAAACCAATTTCGTAAGACATGGGTGTTAAGCGAAAATCGGCATTATCTTGACGTAATAGCGTACGGTACTCTGCTCTTGACGTAAACATACGATAAGGCTCTTCGGTGCCTTTTGTAATTAAATCATCGATTAGCACCCCTATATAAGCTTCACTTCTGGTTAAAATTAATGGATCTTGCTCTTTAACTTTCAATGCCGCATTTATACCAGCCATTAATCCTTGCGATGCTGCTTCTTCGTATCCTGTTGTTCCGTTAATCTGCCCTGCAAAGAATAAATTATTAATCGACTTCGTTTCTAAAGAATGTTTTAATTGAGTAGGCGGAAAATAATCGTATTCTATAGCGTAACCTGGTCTAAAGAATTTTACATTTTCAAAACCTTCTACTGAACGAAGCGCTTTAAATTGTACTTCTTCTGGTAATGATGTAGAAAAACCATTTACGTATACCTCACATGTATTCCAACCTTCTGGCTCTACAAATATTTGGTGACGATCTTTATCTGCAAATCGATTGATCTTATCTTCAATAGACGGACAATATCGAGGCCCTAAACTTTTAATAGCTCCATTGAACATCGGAGAACGGTCAAAACCTTCTCGTAATAGATCGTGCACTAGTGGTGAAGTATAGGTTTGGTGACAAGAACGCTGATGAGATAATGGTTTTGTTTTACT
Organism: uncultured Aquimarina sp.; assembly: GCA_947493035.1. Classification (GTDB taxonomy): domain Bacteria; phylum Bacteroidota; class Bacteroidia; order Flavobacteriales; family Flavobacteriaceae; genus Aquimarina. The sequence goes on along the minus strand of CANLOW010000001.1, from coordinate 707,009 downwards.
CGAATAACTAAACTTCACTGGATTTTCATCTCCTGGTTGTTCTATCATTTTCGAATAATCCAAAGATCTACCATCAACACGTGGCGGTGTACCTGTTTTCATTCTTCCCGATTCGAAACCAAGATCTACTAATTGCTCTGTAATACCCGTAGCAGCTCTCTCTCCTGCTCTACCACCTCCGAATTGTTTCTCTCCTATATGAATTAATCCATTTAAGAAAGTTCCATTCGTTAAGACTACGGATTTTGCTTTTACTTCGACTCCTAATGTAGTACGAACTCCTACTACTTTTTCTCCTTCTATCACCAATCCAGAAACCATCTCTTGATAAAAATCGAGGTTTGGAGTTCCTTCTAAAAGTAACCTCCAATCTTCTGCAAATCGCATACGATCGGATTGCACACGTGGACTCCACATTGCAGGACCTTTTGACTTATTCAACATTTTAAATTGAATTGCAGAAGTATCACTGACAATACCACTGTACCCTCCCAACGCATCAATCTCGCGAACAATCTGTCCTTTTGCAATACCACCCATGGCAGGATTACAACTCATTTGGGCAATGTTTTGCAAATTCATTGTAATCAACAATGTTTTGCATCCCATATTGGCAGCAGCGGCAGCAGCTTCACTTCCTGCATGGCCTCCTCCAACAACTATAACATCATAAATCGAATCGAACATATACTAATACTATTTGTTCCACGTGGAACATTATATACTATAATCTCTATTATCAATTACAAACAAGTACATGTTCCACGTGGAACATGTAAAGGCTGTTTTTATCGTTCCACGTGGAACAATTTAATTGCTTCGTCTTCTTTTACTCTCATAAGAGAAGCCTCATCATCTGTTTTATCTTTATAACCACATAAGTGTAATACACCATGAGCCATAACTCTGTGTAACTCTTCATTCAGCGAAACCTTAAATTTATCTGCATTTTCCTTCACTCTTTCTAAGCTTATGAATATGTCTGAAATTAAAGTTTTACCTAATGAATTATCAAAAGTGATGATGTCAGTATAAGTATCATGATTCAAAAATTTTACATTCAAGTCATATAGATACTCATCAGTACAGAAGATATAATTCACCTCTTCGATAGTGCATTCTTCTTTGAGAGCTACTTCATTAATCCAAGCACTATATAGCACCTCGTTTAATGAAAATTTAACATCAATAAAATTGTAGGTTATCACTTTAGGAAATAAGATTTAACACGTTTCTTGTAATCAGACTGCAAAGGTAATACTTGTCTGTTTAATATCTCTGTACTGTTATAATAAACCTTTTCTGACTCGGTCTTATCGATATTTGATTCGAAAGACTTTTTAGAACTTTCCGATTTACGCTTATCATCTTTCCCTTGTTCAAATTGAGCCTTCTTTAATTTGAACAATTGATGCTTTAAATTTTGCATTCTCTTTGTTGTTTCTGTATCAAAACCGTTTTCTATAAGCTCATCTTCTACCGCCTTCATTTGATCTAACACTCTTTTTTCATCAGCAGTTATTCCATCTTTTGATATGGCATCTTTTAACTGATTTCTTAAATCCTGTTGCTGCTGATATATTTCGAATATCTGTTGCAGGTCGTTTTCATCGTCATAACTACCTTCACCTTCTCCATTGCCTCCAGTTTTTTTCCCTTTACCCTTATCGGACTTTCCATCTTTAGATTCTCCATCTTTACTTCCTTCACCGTCTCCCTTTTTATCTCCATCACCTGCATTCTTACCCTTTCCTTTTTTACCTTTCTTTCCTTCTCCATCTTTTCCTTCTCCATCTTTTCCTTCACCCTTTTTTCCTTCGCCAGATTTCCCTCCTGGCTTGTCTCCTGGATTATTCCCCGGTTTACCATTTTTGCTTTGTTTGTTTCCAGACTCTTTTGAATTACCAGATGAACTATTTCCGTCCTGACCAGATTCTCCTTCGCCACTTTTTCCTTCTCCACTTTTAGATCCTTCACTACCCTTTTCTCCATCCTTACCTTCTTTGCCCTCACTACCCTTTTCTCCTGGTTTTGGTTTGTCAGATTCTCCTTCTTTTTTGGAGTCTCCACTTTTTTCCTGTTGTGCTTTCAATAATTGCTCAATAGCATTTTGTATAGATTCTTGCTTTTTTATAATGTCTGGTAATTGGAATTCATCCTTTGGTTTACCCTTACCCTTTTTAGGCTTTGTTGCTTTATCCATTTCTAGTATAGATTCAGAAATCATTAAACCCAACTCATTTGAAGATGCAATTGCGTATTGCATATTAACTGCCCCAAGCGAAGATTTATTATCTGTTATCCTTGTTATTGCAGACTCCATATTATAATTAACCTCTTCTATTAATTCGTTAATTTTAAGATCAACTTTAGGATTACGACTTCCAATAGCAAATAAACTATCATCTATATGAGCAAAATTTTCTCTAAGACTATGCTGCCTTCTTACGTAAATAGAATAACTAGGATCATTGCTATTAGACCCTTTAATTAGATTCATATTATCTTCTTGATCCAAAGAATAAACTACTAAATTATCTAGTACTTTACGCAACATTTCTTTGTCTTCTTCTAGCTCCTCCATACTCATTCCTCCCCCTCCACCTGGAGATTCGCTCATCTTTTTCGCCAAACTTCTTAACATTACTGCAGCAGTATTTTGACCTCTATTAGTAGCTACAATATCCTTTTTCTTGATATGCTCTTTTATTGATACAATCTCTTTACCAATACTTCGTTCTCTTTTCTTGTCATCATCAAGAACCATAGGTCTACGTAATGCATTATTTCTTCTGCGCAGTTCATTAAGCTCTTCTTGAATATCATTCCAATTTCCACTTAATTTTTCCTGTTCCGTTTTATTGAACTTCAAATCACTATTAGCAGAAATTGAGTCATGTTGTACTGCTAACAATTCTAATAACTCTATTATAGTTGCATGCTTTTCTATAACATAGAAACGTTTGGATAGATCAAGAATTTGCTTTAGACTTTTCTTAGAAGAAGCATTATTCTTGTTTAACTCATCCATCTTTTCTTTGGCCTCTTTTGGCTTTAATTCACTAAGCGCTTTTTTAATTTCATCTATTAATTTATTATTACGCTCTAATTCCTCCTTCATTCTTTCTAGCGCTTCTACTGACTTTTCTGTGTCTTGACTTTTCTCCAAATCCTTTAAAGTTTTAGATAATTTATCATTCAACTTTTTTAGCTCTTTTTGTTCTTCTTGCTGCTTTTCTAATAAATTTTGAAGCTTCAGTTTATCCTTATAATCAAGATTTGTCTTTTGCTTTTGAAGCTTAGTAAACTCATCAAATTCTTTCTGAGTAGCATCCAATTTTTCTAAACTATTATCGAAATTTGATATGTTACTATCATCTGCATTTTGATTCTTAACGAGCTCATCAACCACAGAATTCTTCTTAATTCTGAATGTTTCACTCTTTGCAGATTTCGCACCATTGACTTGATCATTATCAAAAACTTCGAAGTAAAAACTGTAATTACCAGAACTGTTAAATACTTCATTTTTGTCTAAATCAATTTCTATTACATCGAGAACACCTCTAGGTCTTTTCAATGGGATTCTACGAATCACTTTATCGGCACCTGATGTTTGAACTACTTCAATTTTAGAAAAACCATAATCATCCCCTACTTCAATTTTAAAAGCATTTACTAAAACAGACGTACTATCCTTTCCTTGTTCAGCATTAATAATTGGTGATCGGTCTGATAAAATATCAATGTGATAATTTAACTTTTCGAAGTCTTTTACATTTGTATTAGAAGACAGAATGGTGTAATCTACAGCTCTTTTAAATCGCTTTGCATATTCAAAAACATCTTTATTTTTTTTAAATGTATCTTGAATACTATCAATAATTATATCAATACTTGAAGCTTTGGGACTATCAATAAAAAACTTCAAATTACTTCCCACAGGAACTTCTAAATTTCCTTGATCTGTATATTGAGAACTTTTAATTTTAGTATATGAAGGAGGTATTACCTTTACTTTAAAATCACTAATGGAGGGAGCATCTAATACATTAATTTCAAAAATAGAACTTCTGACATTTCCAGATTTAAGATAAAAGGAAGTATTCTTATTCACAGATTTTAAATTGTATGAAAAGTCTGAAGCACCTTCCTTATTCAAAAAGAACTCCTTTTCATCTAATACGATTTTTACGTTTTCAGGAATTGTTTTACCTACAGTTGCCACTTTGATCGTTGCATTATTTCCCTCTAAAACATCTAAAGAATTTCGATCTACAATAAATTTAAATGGAGCTGGTGGTGCATAGGCCGTTTTATAATTCACTACTCTATTAAAAGGTGATTGGAACCAATTGAATCCAAATGAAATCGCTGCTATTAAAAATAAAATAACAGGTATTATTAACCATTTTGAAAATTTGAATGTTGACTTAAAATCTACAGCCTTTACAAAACTAAATGGAGATAAATTTTTGGCTCTCTCTTCTATGGCAGCAATTACTAAATCAGATGAAGTATTGGTATCGAATTGCAAAAGATTGATTAATTGATCCGAAACCTCCGGGAAATAATTTCCTATTAAACTACTCGCATTAGATTTAGATATCTTGTATTTGTCTACAGACATTTTAATTATTGGCAGCAGGATATATTTAGCAAATACAAATATTGCTAATAACATGGAAATCCAAAAGATAATTGTCCTAGTCGTACTTGATAACCAAAGAAATTTTTCTAATATCAAGATTAAGATCAAATACAGTGATCCAATAAATAACAATAATAAACTCCCTTTCAATAATTCGTTCAGGTGATACTTCCTTCTAAAATCTGAAAGCTTATTATTAATGATGTCAATATTCTTCATAAATCAATTCCGTCTTTTCTAAATACTTTAGAAATATATAATTAAGGATAAATTTAAGTATATAATGTGAATATCACTTTTTGAACTTTATACTGGATGAACACAATTAAATACACTTCATAGAAATACACATTAAATTCACTTGTTTAAAGCACAAAATGAACGGTATATTTGTCAAAAATATTCTCTAATGAGTACAGTAAGAGTTCGATTTGCTCCTAGCCCAACAGGGCCATTACATATTGGTGGTTTACGTACTGCCCTATTCAATTATCTATTTGCTAAAAAACATGGCGGAACTTTTGTGTTGCGTATAGAAGATACCGATCAAACACGTTTTGTTAATGGTGCTGAAGAATATATTAAAGAGGCCTTGCAATGGTGTAATATTCCTTATGATGAAGGTCCTGATAAAAATGAAAAATTTGGTCCTTATCGTCAGAGTGAACGAAAAGCCATGTATAAGGATTATGCAGATACACTTATAGAAAAAGGGATGGCCTATTATGCCTTTGACACTCCCGAATCTTTAAATGAGTTAAGAGCTGCTTGTGAAGCTGAAAAGAAAACATTTATCTACAATTGGGAAAATAGGGAACAATTAAATAATTCGTTGTCGCTTTCTAATGAAGAAGTATTGTCTAAGATTGAAGCTGGGGATAAATATGTTGTTCGTTTTAAAACTCCGACTAACGAATCTTTAGAAATGCATGATGAGATTCGTGGGAAAGTAGTCATCGATACTAATTTGTTAGATGATAAAGTATTGTTTAAAAGTGATGGGATGCCAACTTATCATCTTGCTAATGTCGTTGATGATCATTTGATGGAAATTAGTCATGTGATTCGTGGTGAGGAATGGTTACCTTCTTTGGCATTACATAATTTATTATATAGAGCCTTTGGATGGGATGCTCCAAAATTTGCGCATTTATCTTTAATTCTAAAACCAGTTGGTAAAGGGAAATTAAGTAAACGTGATGGAGATAAGATGGGATTCCCTGTTTTTCCTTTAGAATGGAAAGATCCAAAATCTGGAGATCTTTCTTCTGGTTATCGTGAAGAAGGTTTCTATCCAGAAACTGTGGTTAACTTTTTAGCATTATTAGGTTGGAATGATAGCAGTGATCAAGAGATTTATACTACTGAAGAATTAATTAAAGTTTTCAGTCTTGAAGGCGTTAATAAATCGGGGGCTAAATTTGATCCTGAAAAAAACAAATGGTTTCAGCAACAATATTTACAACAACGAGATATTGAATTGTTAACTACTGAGTTCTCTCAACTATTAGATGAAAAAGGAATAAAGACTTCCCTACCCGTTTCTACTATTGTTGAAAGTTTAAAAGAAAGAGCTGTCTTTGTTGAAGATCTTTGGGAGCTAGGTAAATTCTTTTTTGAAGCCCCTACTGAATATGACGCTAAGGCTTCTAAAAAAGCATGGAAAGAGGGTACTGCTAAATTAATGACTGAACTGATTTCAGTGGTAAGCGCTATTGATAATTTTGATGCCGAAAATGTTACTTCAACTATTAAATCTTGGATCACTTCCAAAGAAATAGGTTTTGGAAAAGTAATGATGCCTTTACGATTGTCTTTGGTAGGTTCATTAATGGGTCCTGATGTTTATGAAATTGCAAGCTTACTAGGAAAAGAAGAAACCATTTCTAGGATTCAAAAGGCTATTGAAGAGTTGTAGTTTTTTTAGAATAAGAGAATTATAGAATAAAAGAAGCTGTAGCGATATTTTGTCACTACAGCTTTTTGTGTATTAATACTTAAACTCTTCTTTACTTCTATTCTCCTCTTATTCTTTATCTCTCTTTATTCAATTACTCCTACCCCCTTCTTTTATTAAATTATAATTAAAAAATCAAACGGATAACATAAGACTTCTTTTTGTATCTTATTCCCACTAAAACTTAAAAAATAAATATATGTTTTCATTACCAGTTTTGATAGGGATCATAGCTGTAATAATCATTATTACGGGGGTCTTTACAGTAAAACAACAAACAGCAGCTATTATAGAAAGATTCGGGAAATTTCATAGCATTCGTCAATCGGGACTTCACTTTAAAATTCCTTTGATTGATAAAATCTCTGGTAAACTAAGTTTAAAAATTCAACAGTTAGATGTAATCGTTGAAACGAAAACAAAAGATGATGTATTTGTAAAACTGAAGGTTTCTGTACAATACATGGTTATTAAAGAAAAGGTATATGATGCTTTTTATAAATTAGATTATCCACATGATCAAATCACTTCTTATGTATTTGATGTAGTTCGTGCCGAAGTTCCAAAGCTTCGATTAGATGATGTATTTGAAAGAAAAGATGATATCGCTATCGCCGTTAAGACAGAATTAAACGAAGCGATGATGAACTACGGTTATGATATTATAAAAACCTTAGTTACTGACATCGATCCAGATGAGCAAGTAAAAGAAGCTATGAACCGTATTAATGCTTCGGAGCGTGAAAAGATTGCTGCACAATATGAAGGAGACGCACAACGTATTTTAATTGTAGAAAAAGCAAAAGCGGAAGCTGAAAGTAAAAGACTACAAGGTCAAGGTATCGCAGATCAACGTAGAGAGATCGCAAGAGGTTTAGAAGAATCTGTAGAAGTATTAAATAAAGTAGGAATTAATTCTCAAGAAGCTTCTGCCCTAATTGTCGTTACTCAACATTATGATACATTACAATCTGTGGGAGAACACACAAATAGTAATTTAATTTTATTACCAAATTCTCCGCAAGCAGGTAGCGATATGTTAAATAATATGGTAGCCTCTTTTTCTGCTTCAAACCAAATTGGCGAAGCTATGAAAGAAGCAAAAAATAAAAACAAAGAACAGTAAAAACTATAAAATTGTTCCACGGTTGACATTGACTTTAAAAAAGTGAATTGACAAACTAAAAAAGCGCTCTAAATATGATTTTAGAGCGCTTTTCTTCTTTTATTACAATTTGTATTAATCCTCCTTTTTTCTTTCTTAGATCTCTTTTAAATCGATAGTGTTTGATAATTAAAAATTATGGTAATTGGTTTAGTATAAATATTGATTATAGCCTAAATATTTTACTTGGTGAGATGATTTTTTTATAATTTTTGAATCTATAATTCCTTTTCAAAATGATATCCTATAATTTCATATCCTTGATTGAAATAGAATTTATGCGATCTAGCATTTCGTACATACGTATTTAACTCTACAGATTTATAACCTCTACTCCTACACCAATTACAAATTTCTTTTTCTAGAAACTTTCCATAACCTTTAGATTGTAAATTTTGATCGATAATAATATTATCTATTTCCAATTGTTTTCCACTGTACAGTTTTGTTGTAGTCCAACCACTACTTAGTCCAACCAGTTTTTCAAATTCATATATACCAAAACAAGTATACGTTTCATAATCGAACATTTCATTTAGGTATTCGATCATTAATTCTTTTTGATATTCCTTATTTAATTGTAAAACTAAAGGCAACATCTCATCGATATTGCCTTTGTTTAATATTTTGAATTCTAAATGATTCATTGTTACTATATAAAAGTTCGTCACACTTAACTTGTTTCAGTGTCTCACTAAATATTATCTAAATTATAGTGAGATGCTGATATTCATCAGCATGACGCTTATTAATTTCACCAATAAATTTAAGTAACTTAGATCAAATTCTCTAACAATTTTGCCTCTTCAACTAACAATTCATTCTTATCCTCTAAAGCTTCTTTGATAAAGTTTTTTGCTTCATCACTAACAGTATTAGATTCAGCATAAACACTTAAAATTAATATAGCAGCAATACGAGTACCTACTTTCTTTTTAGCTGTTCCAAATAAAGGCTCTAACTCTTCATAAGAAACTGCTGCAGCTAATTCTAGAATTTTGCTTCTTGTAGCTAATCGTTTTTCATCAGGAAGATTGGTATACTTTTTACCTAATTTTTGAATCTCACTAATAGCAGATTTTTTAGGTTGCTGTTGCGCTTGCTTAGGTTGATTATTTTGAGGGGCTGGTTTCTTTTTAGCCCAACTATCTTTTAAACCTACCGTTTTATTGAATACTAAATTATCCGTTGTACTATCATCGTCTAATGTAAAGTAACCTAACCTTTGAAATTGAAAAAATTTTCCCTTTACAGCTTTATCTAAATGAGGTTCTACAAAAGCATTTACTTTTTTCAACGAATTAGGATTTAAGAACTCCATAAAGTCTTTATCCTTATGACTATCCGGTGCTTCGTCTGTAAACAAACGATCGTACACACGTATCTCTGCAGGAATAGCATGTTTTACAGATACCCAATGCAAAGTTCCTTTTACTTTACGTTGAGAAGCCTCGGTACCACTACCCGATCGACTTTCTGGATCATAGGTACAATGTATTTCTTTTATGTTACCGTTAGCATCTTTTACTACAGATTCCCCCTTAATAATATATGCACTTTTTAATCGTACTTCTTTTCCTAAAGTCAAACGAAAAAACTTATTACTAGCTTGTTCTTTAAAATCTTCTTTTTCTATGTAAATCTCTCTAGAAAAAGGAACCTCATGTGTACCCGAACCTTCTTTTTCAGGATTATTTTCAAGATGTAATACCTCTTCTTGGTCTTCTGGATAGTTGGTAATTACTAGTTTCACAGGATCTAAAACTCCCATGACACGCGTAGCAATCTTATTCAAATCTTCGCGAATACAATACTCTAATAAAGAATATTCAATCACATTTTCACGCTTGGCAACACCTACAGTTTCCACAAAATTACGAATGGCTGTTGGCGTATATCCACGACGTCTTAATCCAGAGATTGTTGGCATACGAGGATCGTCCCAACCAGCTACTATTCCATCTTCTACTAATTTGAGAAGCTTACGCTTACTCATTACCGTATAATTAAGGTTTAAACGGGCAAATTCGCGTTGTTTAGGTAATAACTTTCCTTTGGTGTCAATATTATCTAAAAACCACTCATATAACTCTCTATGGGGTTTAAACTCTAATGAACATAGTGAATGAGAGATATTCTCTATAAAATCACTTTCTCCATGTGTCCAATCATACATTGGATAGATACACCAAGCATCTCCCGTTCTATGGTGATCTTTTTTCATAATTCGATACATCAATGGATCACGCATTAACATATTAGGTGAAGACATGTCAATTTTAGCACGAAGAATATAAGCGCCTTCTGGATGCTTACCTTCTTTCATTTCATTGAATAATCTTAAATTTTCTTCTATAGATTGATCTCTATGAGGACCTGCTACTCCAGGTTTTGTTGGCGTACCTTTTTGTGCTGCAATCTCTTCAGAAGATTGACCATCTACATAAGCTTTACCTTTCTTGATCAACTCAATAGCCCAATCATATAATTGTTGGAAGTAATCTGACGAATAACATTCTTGATCCCATTGATACCCTAACCAAGCTACATCTTTCTTAATAGCATCTACATACTCTTGACTTTCCTTAGCAGGATTGGTATCGTCGAAACGTAAATTAACTGGTGCATTATACTGCTCCCCTAATCCAAAGCTAATCCCTATCGCCTTTGTATGTCCAATATGGAGATATCCATTTGGCTCAGGTGGGAATCGAAAACGCAAAGAATCTTTAGTATATCCATTTGCTAAATCTTCTTCAATAATTTGCTGAATAAAATTCGGTCCTTTCTTGATTTCTTCCATGCTTACAAAAGTAAAAAGTAAAAAGTATTAAGTACAAAGTATTAAGATCTGTTTTCTATTAAATTGATACTTTGAAAAAGTATTAAGAAATGAGTAGACAGTATTAAGATCTATTTTCTGTTAAATTAACATATAAACATTCTTTTTAGATTAATCTCTATTTGATATTATATCAAAATCTGTGTACTTTGTATTTAATACTTAATACTATTAAATGGGAAAAATTCATTTAAAAAATATACGCGTTCATACTAATCATGGATGCTTAGTTGAAGAATCTAAAATAGGTTCTGACTATCTAGTAGATTTAACTGTTACTGCTAACCTTAATAAATCTGCACAAACCGATGATCTATCTGATACTGTTGACTATGTACACTTAAATAAGATTATCAAAGAAGAAATGGCTATTCGTTCGAAGTTATTAGAGCATGTTGCTGAACGTATTTTAGTACGTATTTTTAATGAAATTATTATGGTAACCTCAGCAACAGTAGCTGTTTCTAAGATTAATCCTCCATTAGGTGGTGATGTAGAAATGGTAACTATTGAACGTTCAAAGTCTAGGTAATACTTTAAATTTTAGATGCTAGAATTGAGATATGAGATAAATAAGTTTTAAACTAGTAGTATTCTTTAAAGTGAAAAATACATTAGTGAGTTTAATATCTCATATGTAAGATCTAAAAACTAAATAAAATTACTATATTTGCATCCGCATAAATGGTGCCGTGGCCGAGTGGCTAGGCAGTGGTCTGCAACACCATCTACAGCGGTTCGAATCCGCTCGGCACCTCAAAAACCTCTAAATTAATTTTTAGAGGTTTTTTTATTGATATCACCAAAGAGTATAATACCCAAAGACTTCATATACTTATCTTTAAGTAGTTTACACTCACATAAAATATAAAGTTATTCCATAAAAAAAGACTGTCAATGGGGGTGACAGTCTTTAAACAAATGGGTTAGATAAAATAGTAACCTTTTATAATATAAAAATGAATCAAACAGTTTTGGGGTAAAAAGGGTTGAATTATAATTACTATTTATACTATCTATTATTTGTTACTGTAAAAATAAACTATGCATGCATAGTATTAGATACTTAGATATACCTAAAAAAGTGATTTTATCGATTAAATACAATATTAATAGATTAAGTGTATTATTTAATTAATAAACAATTGATTATTAGAAGAGTATTACTATTATAAGGTACTGTACTTATTATTAAACAACTTTAATAAATAATTTATAAGCAACACTGTTTATTAATTCAATAAACTAAAAATAAAAAATCTTTAAATGAGCATAAACTCACTTAAAGATTTTTAAATAAAATACAGCAGTACTAAATGAACTATAAAATATTAATTTGCTAATTCACTATACTTCGCGGTTAATCCATCATAAAGATTAGTTAACTCATTAGTAGTATTGTATACTAAATTCATCGAAGCATTACCTGTTAAAAAGTTATCCTTTTGGGCTCTTATCTTTTCAAAAGCTAACAAAGTAGAACCAATAGCTTCATCTATCTCATTACTATTTATTTCACTACTTAATAAAGCTACAAGAGTATCATCCAATTCAGTAAAAACTCCATTCAAATAAATCTCTACATTTTCATTAAGAGCACCTCTTTTAAGATATAACTTCTTTGCTATAAAATAAACACAAAGACGTTGAGACAACATACGTTGCTTACCTGATACGTTTATTGTTTTTAAAACTTCTTCTGATACTTGAAAACTAGTACTAGTTGATGATTCTTTTTCTATAGCCTCAACCACTGCATCAGAATCCATTAATAATTCATTTGAAAGGTCTAAGATTTTAGATACATAAACATCATCGACTTTTTTATCGAGATATACTTTAAAATTATACCAAGTCTTTATTTCTTGATTAATAGCTAGCCTAACATCTTCAGAAAACATTTTAGGAGCATTCATACTCAATGTTTTCATATTTCTTTCAAAAATTATTTTCCCAATATTTAATTCTTTATCAAGCTCAGGAAGATTAGCCCCATAAGCTTTCATAAGATATACCTTTGCTAATTTTTGAGATAACATTCGCTGTTTACCAGCAATATTAATCATTTGGCCTGGCGTAATTTTAGCAAATATTGAACTAGCTCCAAGAATTAATAAACTAAATAGTGTAAATAATTTTTTCATATCAAGTAGATTTTGCTTTTTAAAATAAAACTTGCATTAATATTTTATCAAGTGATATTAGTTTAACTCACTATACAAATGTGTTACTTTATCGAAATTTTTAGTCAATGTATTTGTTGCTTCAAAAACTAATTCAGGCGATACATTTCCATTTAAAAAACTCTCTCTTTTAGACCTAAGATCCTCAAAAGTTAAAAGTGCATTACCTATAGCCTCTTCAACATCAGGAGAATTCAAATCGTTATTTAATAATGTCAATAAAGCATTATCAATATCATGGAATACAGCACTTAACATATCGAAGTTACTTTTCTTGTTAAAAAGCTTAGCGGCTAAGTAATACACACAAGCTCTTTGCGAAAGCATACGCTGTTTACCTGATAAGTTAATGGTTGATAAAAGATTTTTAGAACTAGCGTATTTTGCAATATTAACGCTTTCATTTTCCATTGTTGCCACCACATTTTGAGCTGATTTTAACAACTCATTAGAACCTTGTAAAACTCTATTGGCATTATTCTTATTCTGTGGTAATTCTAAAATTCTTGCAAAACTTTTCCAAGAGTTAGATTCTACATCAACAGCTGATTTTACTTTACTGTTAAATACAGAAGTTGAATTAGAAGAAAGCGTTTCTATATTTCTTTGAAATATAATTTTAGATATAGAAAGATCTTTATTTACAGAAGCATTATTATAACCTAAAGCTTTCATTAAATAAGCTTTGGCTATTTTTTGAGATAACATACGCTGTTTACCAGCAATGTTAATCATTTGAGCAGGACTAAGTTGCTGAGCTGTTATAGTACTAACAGTTAAAGCTACTGCTATAGATAGTAAAAAATTTTTCATCTTTTTGGGTTTTTTCGTATTTACAAAATTATGTTATTAACATATTGTAAACACTACTTAGATACAGATGAAAATATACTAAACCCGATTAAGTACATATAAATCAGTTTTAATGTTTATTTTAACTAAAAATTAACATAAGTTTAATTAAAATTAAAATGAATAAAACATTTTTAAAACAACAGTAAAACCTATAAATGACCATATAACTTTTTTAATCAGTTACAACTATTTAAATATAAATATGTTATCGATAAAAAACATATAAAAAAGGTTTAAAAGTAAATTACTTAAGTATTATTGGACTACAATAGAAAAATCTAAATGACGCTTGATTAAATCAGCTTTTCTTACACGTACTTCTACTGTATCACCTAAAACATAACGCATTCCATTTTTCTTTCCTTCGATAGCAAATTCTTCTTGAATGAATTGATAATGATCATCATTCATATCTCGAAGACGTACCATACCTTCACATTTATTTTCTATTATTTCAACATAAATACCCCATTCCGTTACTCCAGAAATAGTACCTACGAATACTTTATTTTCATGCTGTTGCATGTATTTTATTTGCATGAATTTAATAGAGTCACGCTCAGCATTAGCAGCAAGACTTTCCATTTCACTACTATGTTTACACTTTTCTTGATATTCGTCAGCATTTAAAGATTGTCCTCCATCTAGATAATGTTGTAGTAGACGGTGCGCCATTACATCGGGATATCTACGTATAGGAGAGGTGAAATGAGAATAGTAATCAAAAGAAAGTCCATAATGACCAATATTCTGTGTAGAATATTCAGCTTTACTCATACTTCGTATAGCCAAGGTATCTACCATATTTTGCTCTCCTTTACCTTTTACATCGGCTAATAGCTGATTTAGTGACTGAGTTACTGTTTTCTTATTTTGAAGGTTTAAAGAGTATCCAAATTGAGAAACAATATTTTGTAAAGAAGCTAATTTTTCATCATCTGGTTCATCATGAATTCTGTAAACGAAAGTTCTTGGTGGTGTCTTCTTGCTAACAAACTCTGAAACTTTCTTATTAGCCAATAGCATAAACTCTTCAATAAGTTTATTAGCATCTTTAGAAGTTTTAAAATGCACTCCACTAGGCTCATTATTTTCATCTAAAGTAAATCTAACCTCCGTTTTATCGAAAGATAATGCACCAGATTTCATACGTGCTTCTCGCATGATTTTAGCTAAATCATCTAATTTTAAAACAGCTTCTTTTATTGCATCTGATGTTTCATAAGCATCACCAGTTAATGATACACTAGCATCTATTAACTTATCCCCTGTTTCAATAATATGTTGCGCCTCTTCATATGCAAAACGCGCATCACTGTAAGTTACAGTTCTACCATACCATTCTCCTTTGATTTGTGCCTGTTCATTGATTTCAAAAACTGCAGAAAATGTGTATTTCTCTTCAAGAGGTCTTAAAGAACAAGCATTGTTAGATAAAATTTCAGGTAACATAGGTACTACCCTATCCACCAAATAGACTGATGTAGCTCTATTGTATGCTTCTTCATCTAAAATTGTCCCTGGTTGTAAATAATGTGAAACATCAGCAATATGTATTCCTACCTCATAATTTCCATTTTCTAATACTTTAAAAGATAAAGCATCATCAAAATCTTTAGCATCTTTAGGATCAATAGTAAAAGTCAAGGTTTCACGCATATCTCTACGCTTTCCTATTTCTTCTTTAGTTATTGATGTATCAATATTATTAGCATATGCTTCTACTTCATGTGGAAATTCATATGGCAAACCATATTGTAATAAAATAGCATGAATTTCTGTTTCATTTTCTCCAGGTAATCCTAAAACTTCTTTTACTTCAGCAAAAGGCGACCTTGCCTTTTCAGGCCATTCTAAAAGTTTGATAAGTACTACTTCACCATCTTTAGCACCATTCAATTTATCTTTAGAAACAAAAAAGTCAGTATTTACTTTACTATTTTGAGGTTCTACAAAAGCAAACTTTTCATTCACTTGAATGACTCCCACAAATTCTTCTGTGGCTCTTTCAATAATACGTACTATTTCCCCTTCATGATTCCCTCTTCTTCTACGTTTAAATACATAAACTTCTACGGTATCACCATTGAACGCTTTATTGACATATTGACTAGCTATAAAAATATCTTCTTCTAATTCATCTACAATAACATAAGCATTTCCTTTAGCGGTAACATCTATTCTTCCTTCGTAGGTATCATTGGCAGTATTGGCAACATACTTACCTCTATTAATCATTTCAATCTGTTGCTTGGCAGCTAATTGCGAAAGATTCTTTATGATTTGATTTCTACTACTAGCATCAGTCAATCCTAATTTAGCAGCAATTTGTTTATAATTTAAAGGTTGCGAACCACTTTCCTTCAGTATTTTAAGAATCTTAACTGATAAATTCCCTATGTTCTTAGATTTATTTCTCTTTTGACTATTACTTCTTCTTCCCATTGTATTAAGCTAGATATATTATTAGCTGAATGCGGTGCTCAATCTTCATTTTATTCAATTTCGGCACACATTATGAGCTCCTAAAATACAGCTATTCTTTTTAGTAATTTTAGATGGTTTATTAAAATTGCTATATTACTATAAAACAATCCATTAGATATTATTGAAATTTATGAAAGATTATATACCTATAGCCCAATATACTTACGAATATGAAATTCTAGTATTAAAGCATTTACTAGACAAAGCCGCTATACCACATATTTTTCTAAATCAGACAGCAATCAGTATTCTACCTTTTCATTCAAACGCACTAGGAGGTATTATTCTAAAAGTTCCTGAAAGTTATATTTCGAAAGCGAAAGAAATAATTGAAAAATTAGAAAACACGAACGACCATTTAAAAATAGTCTAACATAGATTTCATACAATTCAATACTAATAGATTCTTATAGTTATTCACATATACTATTATATATCTTTTTTCTTTTTTAAAATTTAAAATAAAACTGATAGATATTATATAGTGTTAATAGCGGTATAACTTTAATGAATAAAATTTTTAATCTTTGAATTTATAAGTTTACTAAATGTAAATAAACATCTATTGTTAACAGTAAAGTACTGTTTAATAGGTGAAAATAAAATTTGATTAACAATCGTTGATAACTATTAACAGTCTATAAATTTTAATAAGTCATCTAAAAAATAGCTGTGTATAACCGTTCATGAATTGGTGATAATTTGTGAAGTGAAATTCAAATAAAAATTTGCTTTGTTAATAGTGTTGCCTGTATTGAAAATTTAATTGAATAATCAAAATTTAGTTACTAGAGTTATCGACAATTGGTTAACAAATAGCTTACATAAAAATATACAGTTATTAACAGTATCTATTTTTAGTGTAAAATTAAGCTTAGCATCAGTATATTAGATGATTACATTTTTTAGTCTAATTTTAAGCTAAATGAAGTCTTAGTTTATTAATTAAAAGGATTATTTAAAGAAATACTAACTTTGTGATATAATATATAGATATATGAAAATTGCTATAGGAAACGACCATGCAGGTACCGATTATAAAAATGCTATTGTTGCTTATTTAGAAAAAATAGGACATGAGGTAATAAATTGTGGAACGAATTCAGACGATAGTGTAGATTATCCTGATTTTGCACATGCCGTAGCTAGTAAAGTAAATGAAGCAGAAGTCGATTTAGGAATTTTATTATGCGGAAGTGCCAATGGTGTAATGATGACTGCCAATAAATACGAAAAAGTAAGAGCAGGTTTATGCTGGAATAAAGAAATAGCTGCTATCGTAAGACTTCATAATAATGCTAATATTTTAGGAATTCCCGCTCGTTTTACAGCAGAAAAACAAGCTATTGAAATGGTAGAAGCTTTTTTAACTACTGATTTTGAAGGAGGTCGACACCAAAGACGTGTCGATAAGATTTCTTGTATGTAATCTATATAGTGAATAGACCGCTTCGCTGTTAGATATTAGAATTTAGATTACTCACTATATATTAAGCTGTTGAATATTCAATGGCTTTTTTTAGTTCCCTTTACTTTGTTACAAGAATTTGAGAAAATAGCGCTTACTCTATTGCAAAATATAAAAAAACCCCGCCATTGACGGGGTTTAAAGTTAATAACAAGCAGTATAACGGTGACTGCGCGTATTATATAAAGAGATTAGTCCTTTTTAAGTAAATCTCTAATCTCAGCTAATAAATCATTATCACTTGGCCCAGCTGGTGCAGCTTCCTCAACAGGTTTTTTAGTTTTGTTGTAAGCCTTAACGATTAAAAACATTACAAAACCAACGATTATTAAGTTAATAATAGTATCAATCCAAGCCCCATAAGTAATCGCATTTTCAGGTTGAGTTATTTTACCTGCAGCATCAACAATTGCTTCGGAGAGTACATACTTTTTATCTGCAAAACTAACACCACCAGTAAATATCCCTACGATAGGCATAACAATGTTAGATACAAACCCTTTGATCACTTGACCAAGTGCACCAGCCATGATTACTGCTACTGCAAATTCAATGACATTACCTGTTGTAATAAATTCTTTAAATTCTTTTACGAATCCCATAATTTTTGTTTTAAGTTAAAAAATAGATTAAGTGTTAATCAAAGATACAATAGATTATTAAAGTATTAGACAAAAGAGTATTTATTGTAATTTATAAACATTGATATTCAGTTGTTTATATATTTATTTTTTTATTTAATTAGCCTTTTAACCCTTGGTCCAATACCTGTAATCAATTCATAAGAGATGGTCCCTACAGCTTCAGCCAATTCATGAGCTGGATAGTTTTCATTAAAAACAATAGCTTCCTCCCCTTCTTGACAATCAATATCAGTAACATCGACCATTAACATATCCATGCATACGATTCCTAAGATATACGCTTTTTTATCATTGATGATTAAATATCCTTTTCCATGTCCATAAATGCGATCAATACCATCGGCATGCCCAATGGTTACAGTAGCTGTTTTAATAGTAGATTGAGCTTTATAACCACGGTTATACCCTAAAGATTCGCCTGTTTTTACTACATGTATTTGAGAAATCGTAGCTGTAAGTGAAGCAATAGGTTTTAGGTTATGATCATATTTGGCATCATTTCCAAAGCCATACAAGCCTATACCTGTGCGTACCATATCGAAATGAGCTTCAGGAAAATTTAAAATCCCCGAAGTGTTGGACTGATGAAGTATTGGAGAAATACCAGTTTTCTCTATTAACTTTTGATTAAAGCTATCGAATTTTTCGATCTGTTGGATGGTAAAATCCTTTTCATTAAGATCTTCACTCGCTGCTAAATGAGAAAATAATCCTTTAATAATTAAAGGACTATTAGTGATAGTTTTAACTAAATAATCAAAATCATTAATATGAAATCCTAAACGATTTAAACCAGAATTAAATTTTAGATGCACTGGGAAATCGACGTTTTTTTTATTTCTTATGTGCTCAATAAAATATTCAAGGACTCTTTTACTGTAAAGACTAGGTTCTAAATTAAATTGAGTACATAACTCAAAATTTTCGGGTTGCGGATGTAATACCAAAATAGGAATTTTAACCCCTGCTTTTCGAAGTTGAACACCTTCGGCAGCATAAGCAACACCCAAATAATCAGCACCAATTTCTTCCAGATGTAAAGCAATGGCAGTAGCATCACTTCCATAAGCCAAAGCTTTAACAACAGCTAACATTTTAACCTTAGGATCTATTTTACTCCGTAAATAGTGATAGTTATGTGTTAAATGAGAAAGGTGTATGGTGAGTGTTGCGTTCAATTTTTTAGTTCAAATTTAATATTGATAATTTTTGTTTAGTGTAGAAATGTTACATTTTATGAATAGCAATTATTTTTTCATTTCTTTATAAAAAGCAGCCCTACTAAGAGGTTCATAAAAATCTTTTTCACCCAATTCTACCAATTGATCTCCTCCAGCAGTTCGATGACTGTAGTTTGCCAAATTTCCAGTTCGGGTACATACTGCATGTACTTTAGTTACATATTCGGCAGTAGCCATTAAAGCAGGCATTGGACCAAATGGATTGCCTTTATAATCCATATCTAACCCAGCCACAATTACACGAACTCCCCTATTCGCCAAATCATTGCAAACTCGAACGATACCATCATCAAAAAATTGCGCTTCATCAATTCCTACTACATCACAAGTATCTGCCAAAATACGAATATTTGCAGCTGCAGGAACCGCAGTAGATGCTATACTATTTTCATTATGCGAAACAATATTTTCATCATCATAGCGGGTATCAACTGTAGGTTTAAAAATCTCCACTTTTTGTTTAGCAATTTGAGCACGCTTTAAGCGACGAATTAATTCTTCAGTTTTACCAGAAAACATAGAACCACATATCACTTCAATCCAACCACATTGACCTTCGGGATTTACTGTATTTTCAAGAAACATTTCGTATTTTTCAAGCGCCCTTACAAGGGCAATAATATATATTAACAACCCTAAAGTTGCTTTTTTCTTTAGATTTTCTAAAAAGGAAATCAAAAATAAAGAATAATAAGGTTTTTTTATATTTCAAACCCTCAAAACAATAGTTAAGGTAAAGTCATATGAATTTAGATTCGATAATAGCTCATATAAAATCTCTATCAGTAGAAATACAACATTCTAACTTCAAGGATATACCAGTTTTGAAGACTAAAGTTTTATCACTTTATGAACAATTAGTTTTGTTAGAAAATGTTGATGCAAATATAGTAGAGGATAATGAAACTAATATAAAGCAAGTTGAAGAAAAAGAAGAGATAAGTACATCAATAGTTGAACCTTCAATTGAAATTGAAACAGTTTTGAAGGAAGAATTAGAAGATCTTTCCATAGAAGAATTAATATTAGAAGAACCTAAAGATATTTCTACTACTGCACCTATTGAGGAAGAGCAGATAGAAGAAATAGATGAATCATTAGATGGCCCAGAGTTATTACATGAATTAGAAAGTATTACTGAAGGTTTTGAATTGCCTGAATTTGAACCAGCTCCTACATTAAATACGACACAAGAACTACCTAAATCGTTGAATGAGTTACTAAATAAGTCAGTCCAAATAGGTTTAAATGATAGAATTGCATTTATCAATCATCTTTTTGATAAGAGTCAAGAAGATTATACGCGAGTTATTTCTCAGTTAAATACTATGGAAACACCTGAAGAAATTGTCGGTTTTATCAATTCGTTTGTAAAACCCGAATATCACCATTGGGAAGGAAAAGAAGCTATAGAAGAACGATTTGTCCAAGTTGTGTTGAAACGCTTCGAGGCGTAATGCATATTTTTGCATCATGAGTAAATTATTTCTAGTGCCCACCCCGATCGGAAACCTTAAAGACATTACTTTTAGGGCTATCGAAGTATTAAAAGAAGTTGATTTTATTTTAGCTGAAGACACCCGAACGAGTGGAAAACTATTAAAACACTTTCAAATTACTACACCAGCCTACAGTCATCATATGCATAATGAGCATAAAACGGTTGAAGGAATTATTCAAAAATTGAAAACAGGCCAACAAGTTGCATTGATAAGTGATGCAGGAACACCAGCCATTTCTGACCCCGGTTTTTTGTTGACTAGAGAAGCGATAGCCAATGGTATTGAAGTGGAATGTTTACCAGGAGCCACTGCTTTTGTACCCGCTTTAGTAAATAGTGGTTTGCCTAACGATAAATTTATTTTTGAAGGTTTTTTACCTGTTAAAAAAGGCCGTCAAACACGATTTTTGGCTTTAGCAGAGGAAACACGTACCATGATTTTTTATGAATCACCTCATAAATTATTAAAGACACTAAAGGACATGCAAGCCTATTTTGGTGAAGATCGACAGGTTTCAGTTAGTAGAGAATTGACAAAAATGTATGAAGAAACGGTACGAGGAACTTTATTAGAAGTATTCAATCATTTTGATAAAAAACCACCAAAAGGAGAAATTGTAATGGTAGTTGGTGGGAAAGGGAAGTGATTTTAAAATTTAAAAAATGAAGATTAAAGGTTTAATTGTTATAGTATTATTTTCTTTATGCTCATTTTCACTTTTTCAGAAAGAAGAAAAACATAAAATTTTATCTCATATTGTAGATTTAAAACAACAAAATCTTAAGTTGTATTGGAAAGATGATTCTGGGAAAAATCTATCAAATTTTAAGAGATTAAAAGAATATCTTATAAACGATAAAAATGAAGAATTAATCTTCGCTATGAACGGAGGGATGTACTTGAAAGATAGGTCACCTCAAGGTTTATTTATAGAGAATGGTATTATTAAAAAGGAAATGAACAATGTCCAAAGTGCTTATGGAAATTTTTATTTACAACCTAATGGTGTTTTCTTTATAACTGATACTAAAGAAGGAGGAGTGTGTCCAACGTATGATTTTTCTTATGAAGGAGTTCGTTTTGCAACACAGTCAGGGCCTATGCTGGTTATTGATGGTAAAATACACTCTAAGTTTACTAAGGGATCAAGTAATCTAAATATTAGAAATGGTGTAGGAGTTTTACCTGATGGAAAATTAATTTTTGCGATGTCTAAGCAAGAAATAAATCTTTATGACTTCGCTAGTTATTTTAAGTCTTTAGGTTGTAAAAATGCACTTTATTTAGACGGGTTTGTTTCGAAAACTTATTTACAAAGTAAAAATTGGATTTCTACACAGGGTAATTTTGGAGTTATGATTGGAGAAACCAAAAACCGATAATATCAATTCAAAAATAAGGAGCATATTGTTCCACCCTAAAATCTAAAGTAGTGTATGCTGTATTCTTTTGTTTTGCTAGTTTATAACGATCCATTCCGCCGATACTTCTATTGGCAGCACCTGATGGCGCGGTAAGTGAAACCGTTTTTATCGTTCTATTTTCAATATAGAATTGATGTATTCTAGGGACTTCCCTGCTTACGACTTCAAGAGAAATTCCATAAGATTTCAATTGTTTTCTAAAGAAATATTCAGGGCCATTTTTACTGTTTCCTCCTGTAAAAATTAAGGTTTTAATAGTAGAGTGCTTTTTTAAAATAGCAATCAAATCACGTAATTCTGCCTCTTGCATCCCCAAATCCGAAGCATCAATTTTTTGTCTTTTACAAGAACCTACAATATCACAAACGCCAATGGTTCGTTCAATGAGAAAATTACGACGCTGCGCAATGGCTTTTTCCGAGTTTTCATAAACAAGATTCAAATTAAATATACGATCCAAAATAGGCCATAATAACCCATTACTACTGCCGTAGCAAAAGTCAACATCACGATCATTAAGCATTCCGGTTGTAAATCGAGGCGGTGGTAAGGTTCCTACAATCAATTTTGTAGTGCCTTTAGGTATAAATGGAGGATAAGGATGTGTGTGTAAAAACAACTATTGTTTTTTTATAAAATCGATAACTCGAGTATTAAAAAATTCAGGTTCTTCTACATTAACTACATGACCACAATCTGGAATTACTTGTAATGATGAGGTAGTATGTGATTTTACGATTTTTTCAATAATAGGCAGAAACAAATAATCTTGTTCACCCATAATGTAAAGGGTAGGAATTTTAATATCCTTAGCTCTAAAAAAACGTAATAAAGGATTGATTTCACTCGTCAAACGAAACCATTTAATGAATTCTTTTTGATAGAGTTTTTTAGCCTCACGAGCAAAAAGCATTCTGGACTTCTTATGATTTTTACGAGGCATAATGATAAAAGCGAACAACTTGTATAAATACATATACGGGATAACACTTTTAAACCAATTCCCTAATTTCATAAGTACCTGAGAGCGGAAATTCATTTTCATGATAGCCCCACCCATAATCATACTTTTAACACGATCGGGGTGTTTTTCAGCTAGATTTCGGATAAGAATAGTTCCTAAAGAGATTCCTATAAAATGAGATTTTTGAATCTTAAGATGATCCAATACCTCATAAATATCTTTGGTGATATTATCGAAGGTGTACTTATCCGGATTATCCAACATATTCTCTACTTTGCTTTCCCCATGCCCTCTTAAATCTAAGACAAGCACATTGAAGTTTCTTGAAAACTGTCGCAATTGTTTAAACCAAATAGTAGAACTACCACCTGCTCCGTGAACAAAGGTTACCCATTCGGTATTTGTAGGATGTAAATATGTAGCGTGATGTAGCACTGGTCAATCCGTTTTTACAAATGTAATTGAAATTTATTTTATGTTTTTTTAGATTTTATGCTAAGATTATAGGTGTATATCCTGAATAAGTTATTTAGTTTGCATCGATAAACAAATTATAGTTTATTGGTACGGCCTAAGGGTATAATACACTAAGGCTTTCCCAAGATAGTTTTCTTAAAATAATCAATCGTAATCCTAATATGCGCTGGACTTTAAAACCAAAACCTGATGCTGAAAGTATAATTCATTTACAAGAAGTTTTAGGGGTTACAAAACCTATCGCAATACTATTATCACAGCGAGGAATAACGAATTACGAGCAAGCAAAAGCATTTTTCCGTCCTCAATTGGAAGATTTGCACGATCCTTATTTAATGAAGGATATGGATAGGGCAGTAGATCGTGTTTGGGAAGCTTTCGAGTTGGGTCAACACATCATGGTATATGGAGATTATGATGTTGATGGAACGACTAGTGTGGCGTTAATGAGTTCATATTTAAGCTCTTTTTACGACCAAGTAACCAGTTATATTCCTGACCGTTATGCAGAAGGCTATGGGGTTTCTTTTAAAGGAATTGATGTTGCGGCAGAAAAGGGGATTACATTAATCATAGCGTTAGATTGTGGTATAAAAGCTATTGAAAAAGTAGCTTATGCAAAGTCAAAAGGTATTGATTTTGTAATATGTGATCACCATAGGCCAGGAATTGAAATTCCAGATGCTAGTGCTGTTTTAGATCCCAAACGAGAAGATTGTGAATATCCGTACAAGGAGTTATGTGGGTGCGGAGTAGGGTTCAAATTAATACAAGCATTACATTTAAAAAGAGGAGAACATTTCGATACGTTGATTCCGTATTTAGATTTGGTTGCTACAGCCATAGGAGCGGATATTGTTCCAATTACAGGAGAAAACAGGATATTAGCTTATCATGGATTAGAAGTGATCAATACAAGCCCTAGAATGGGTTTTAAAGCATTAATAGCACAGACGAAGAAAACTATATTTACAATTACAGATGTGGTTTTTATAATTGCTCCAAGGATTAATGCAGCAGGTCGTATGAAACACGGTTTACATGCCGTTGAATTATTGGTTGAAAGCGATCTTAAAACGGCTGAAGAGATAGCGAAGAATATAGAGTTTTATAATGCAGAAAGAAAAGATGCTGATAAGAAGATTACCAAGGAAGCTTTAATTCAGATTAAAGAAAATAATGAAGAAGAGCGTTTTACTTCGGTAGTATACCAACCGCATTGGCATAAAGGGGTTATAGGAATTGTGGCTTCGAGATTGACAGAAACCTATTATCGACCAACATTAGTATTTACAAAGAGTGGAGAAAAACTAGCAGCTTCGGCACGTTCTGTGGTAGGTTTTGATGTATACAATGCCTTAGAAGCAAGTGCTGAATTTATAGAGCAATTTGGAGGACATAAATATGCTGCGGGATTAACACTAAAGGAAGAGCATTACGATAATTTTAAAGCAAAATTTGAATCGATAGTAGCCGAGCAAATAGATCCAAAATTATTGACTCCGGAAATTGAGATTGATTTGGAATTAAATTTTAGTGATATCAATCCTAAATTTTATAGGATTTTAAAACAATTTGCTCCCTTCGGGCCTGAAAATCGATCTCCTGTTTTTATGACATCAGGTGTAGTCGATTCGGGATATGCTAGGGGTGTTGGTGAAGATGAAAAACACCTAAAAGCAGCATTTCGACAAGAAGAAGATATGCAACCTATAGGTGCGATAGGATTTAATTTAGGAGATAAAATTACAGCACTACATAATCAACAATCGGTAGATGTTGTCTATGCCTTGGATGAAAATGAATGGCAAGGGAATGTAAGTTTGCAGTTGAGGTTGAAGGATGTGAGGTAGTTTTCTTAATTTTGCGTCTATGGTACGCCAAAATATTAAAGTTTCAGTTGATGCAGTTGTGTTCGGGTATAGAAATAATACTCTAAATGTTCTTTTAATTAAAAGAGATATAGCACCTTTTAAAAACTCGTGGGCACTACCAGGAGGATTAGTATTAGAAGATGAAAGCCTTGAAGAAGCTGTAGTACGAGAATTAAGAGAAGAAACCAATGTAACTATAGATTATCTAGAACAATTATACTCTTTTGGGAAACCGAAAAGGGATCCTCGAAATAGAGTAATAAGTGTTGCTTATGTAGCTTTAGTAAAACCATCACACCATACTATAAAAGCCGATACAGATGTAAATGATGTGGCTTGGTTTGAACTTCAACAATTACCAGAATTAGCTTTTGACCACCATACGATTCTTGAAAAAGCAAAAAAAAGACTACAAAGTAAGCTTACCTATGAGCCTATAGGTTTTGATTTATTGGAAACTAAATTTCTATTCTCTGATTTAGAAAAGCTTTATATGACCATTCTTGAGAAAGAAATCGATCGTAGAAATTTTCGTAAGAAAATACTTAGTTTCAGGATATTAGATGAGCTCGATGAAAAAGTATCAGAAGGAAGAGGAAGACCTGCAAATCTCTTTAAATTCAATAAGAAGCAATATTTTAGACTAAAAGAAGAGGGCTTCTTGTTTGATATTAAATAAATAATATTTTAATTCTATTTGTTTGTATTTTATAATATTCTATATTTGCGTATATATAACGCAAAATAATAAAGTTATGAACGCACTACTTTTAACAGACGGTTATAAAACAGGACATCACCAACAATACCCAAAGGGTACAGAAGAGGTGTATTCTAATTGGACACCTCGAAGTAATAAATATGCTCCTAAAGGATGTGATAAAGTAGTGTCTTTTGGCCAGCAATATGTTTTTAAATGGTTAGATGCTTATTTTCAAGATCATTTCTTTTCTAGACCAAAAGATGAGGTTTGTCAGCAAATAAAAGAAGAATTATCAATGTATCTAGGCACAGATTACAATGTGTCTCATTTTGAAAGTTTACATGATTTGGGATATTTACCAATACGTGTAAAATCATTACCCGAAGGTGTAGAAATTCCTATAAGAGTACCTATGGTTACGGTGGTTAATACAAAGCCAGAGTTTTATTGGGTAACAAACTTTTTAGAAACAATACTTTCAACCATGCTGTGGTTGCCTATGACTTCTGCCTCTATAGCATTGTGTTATAAAAGGATATTTAAGAAATGGGCATTGGCTACAGATGAAGAAAATTTAGAGTTTATTAACTTTCAAGGTCATGATTTTTCTATGAGAGGAATGGGTGGTTTGCAAAGTGCTGTATCTTCAGGCATGGGACATTCAACCGTTTTTATGGGTTCAGATACGTTACCTGCAATCCATGGTTTGCGAGAATACTACAATGCAAAAGACTTTGTAATAGGTTCTGTAAATGCAACGGAGCACTCTGTAATGTGTGCAGGTACTAAAGATGATGAAATAGGAACTTTTAGAGAATTAATGGAAACTTATCCATCAGGAATTCTATCTGTGGTAAGTGATACATGGGATTTATGGAAGGTACTTACAGAGTATTTACCTGTGCTTAAAAATGAGATTTTAAGTCGTGAAGGGAAATTAGTAATACGTCCAGATAGTGGCGATCCTGTGGATATTATTTGTGGAGAAAATCGCTCTTTAGATGGAGAAACGGCTCAAGAAAAAGGAGTGGTAGAATTATTATGGGATACTTTTGGAGGTACGATAAATGCTCAAGGGTTCAAAGTGCTAGATGGGCATATAGGTGCTATTTATGGTGATAGTATTACTACAGAAAGAGCAGAAAATATTTGTCAAAGATTACATGATAAAGGCTTTTCTTCAACTAATGTTGTATTAGGAATAGGATCATTTACATATCAATACAATACAAGAGACACTTTTGGTTTTGCGATGAAGGCAACTTCTGTAGTTGTAAATGGAGAGCGTAGAGAGATTTTTAAAGACCCCATTACAGATGATGGAGTAAAAAAATCTGCAAAAGGTTTGGTAAGGGTAGATCAAGTAAATGGGGAATATGTATTGGTAGATCAAGTTTCTGAAATAGAAGAAAGAGAAGGAGCATTAAAAACGATATATGAAGACGGTCAGTTTTACAATACAATCAATTTAGAAGAGATAAGAAGCAGTATTGATAATTTACTTTAAAAGAAGAGGTTATGAAATATCAAATAAAAAAATTTAAAGACGGACAGGTTACTGCTACTATTTTAGATAGTGGTAACCTTGAGGTTCAATTACGTGGAAACTCTTACGAAGATTTGTTTGCAGCTGCTTCTATCAAAGAAGCTTGGGATGCTGAAAATAGTATGAATAAAACATTAGTTTCTAGCTTAACAATACTCTGTTTGATAGGTCAACGTTCTGATAGACGTTTTAATAAGAGTGAGTCATT
Organism: uncultured Aquimarina sp.; assembly: GCA_947493035.1. Taxonomy (GTDB): domain Bacteria; phylum Bacteroidota; class Bacteroidia; order Flavobacteriales; family Flavobacteriaceae; genus Aquimarina. The sequence goes on along the minus strand of CANLOW010000001.1, from coordinate 678,818 downwards.
TGATTTAAAAGTGATTTCAAAATTTATAAATAGTATGCAGTTTGATAAAGTGAAACTATTACACCCCCATAGTTCGATATCATTAGCTTTAATTGACAATTCTGAAAAAATATCTCATTTTGAATACGTAAAAAAAGCTTTTGATAGTATTGGAAACCCTGTATTGGTTAGCCCTGATGCTGGTGCTTATAAAGTAACTCACGAAATAGCTGAAAAGCTAAATGCAGATTTAGTTCCTTCCAATAAGGTAAGAGTAGATAATGCTCCTCAAATAAGTATACAGGGTGATGTCTTAGGTAAAAAGTGTTTAATAGTTGACGATTTAGCAGATGGAGGTAGAACATTTAAGTATTTAGCTTCTGAACTTAAAAGACAAGGAGCTAAAGAAGTATATCTGTATGTAACCCACGCACAATTCAATTATGGTTTTGATGAATTAAAAGAAACTATTAATCATGTGTATTGTACAAATAGCTTTAAAGATATTGATGATGACTTTGTTACTCAGTTTAAGGTGATTTAATTATTAAACTACAGTTTTAAATCAAAAAAGATTTCAACCATTCATTAGGTATTACATCAATTGTCAAATTTACACGTTCTGTAGGGCCATTTTCAATACGGTGAGGATCGGATAATCGCATATACCAGCATTCCCCTGGTTTCATATTTACCTGAGTATTGTTCAAATAAAATTTTTCATCCGTATTGAATATTGGAATAGTTAATCGTACCATAGATTTTTCAATATGAATCGCTAAAGTAGGATCTGTATGCTCTTTAACTTTAGCTTGCTGTTCTAGACGTAAAAGGCGCACTAGATTGACCGTAGCATGTTCTTTGAAAAAGTCGACTACTTCTTTTAAATAAGATGAAGATGCTAACTCTTTTGTATCTAGCCAATCACACCAAGTACCATCTGCGTAATCATCAGCAAGAGGAGGAATAGGTAAAGAAGGATTTATTTGATGTGCAGGTCCTCTTAATGTGATTACTTTATAGTATATAAAAAAATCATTTTGAATTAGTGTTGTTACATCTTGTTGTAATTTTTCAACATCAAAATGAAATGGTAATTGAATGCGATCACTTACCTGTTCTAAAGTGTTTCCCATAGCGTTTTTAAATAAGTTGGCTTACGTTAAAATACTACTTTTCTTTTTAAGAAGCTCAAATTCTAGATTAGAAACCTTGGCCATAGAGCTTAATTAAAAAGAGGTTTGCAAGTATTATTTATTCTAAACTAATAAAGAGTAGTATAGTTTAAAATAAAATATTAGTGAATAGATCGTATTCTTTAGTGAAAATTAAGAAAGTATTGGTGTAGAAGGTTTCCATTCTTCAATATCAATTGGCTTTCCTAAATATGCTAAAGAGGATCCGTCTACATAATTATCAATAACTTTTTCATAAGAAGAAATGATTTGAATCTCTCCACTAGGTACTTTCAAGAATAAAGGAACAATAAATTCATCCGAGTTAGAAAGTTTAATAATACTTTGAAGGTGATCTTTATTAACTAGTGTAATCTCTGATATAGCAGGGTATTTGTAGGCTACGTCTGATAAGCTTTCAAAACTTTGAGTATATGAAAATAGACACTCTTCCACTAATAATTGATTTTCATTAACTTCTTCTTCACTAATCAAACGAAAAGCTCCATTTTCACCAAATTGATTTTTGAATCGGCTAATAGCACTCTCATTAACTTTATCATTACCCGTTAATGCTAAGAGGTAACCTACATCATTTAGTTCTATGTTATTTTCTAGATCATCATTCATGATATTAGCCTCAATAGCTTCGATACCTAATTTTTGAGCTGTTTTGATGTGATCCGTATTGTTATCGGTTAAAACCACATTACGACCATGGTTTTTTAGATATAAGGCGATAAGACGTGATACTTTAGACGCACCAACAATTAAAATACCATTAGATTTTCGAAGAAATACACCAATAATTTTCGCAAAAACACGAGCCGTAGTTGCATTTAACAATACCGTACCAAGCACAATCATAAAGACTAAAGGTGTGATATATTCGGCACCAGGTTCTCCAGCTTGTTGTAGTCTAGATCCAAAAAGAGAAGCAATACCTGCGGCAACAATACCGCGAGGCCCCATCCAACTAATGAATACTTTTTCATTCAATTTGAGACCTGAATTGATAGAACTTAAAAATACTCCAATAGGGCGCACCAAAAAGACGACTACTGCAAATAGAATTGCAGTATCCCAATTAGCAATCAACATTAAGTCTTTTAGGTTCATATTAGCGCCAAGTAAAATGAATAAAATAGATATCAACAAAACGCTTAGAGACTCTTTAAAATAAAGTAGTTCTTTTAAGTTAGGGACATCAGTATTTCCTAATACCATACCCATCACTACAACAGCTAAAAGTCCAGATTCATGAGCAAAGGAATCTGATAATACAAAAACACCCAGAACAGCGGCTAGTGTGAATACATTCAATAAATAATGAGGAATAATTTTTTTTCGAATAGCAAAGCCTAGTCCATGAGCAAAGGTAAATCCAAAACTACCTCCAAAAAGTAAGATTTTACCAAACTCTAATAAAGCAGTTTGTGTAAATCCAGATTGGTGCTCTACACTAATAAATTCGAATACTAGTACGGCTACAAGGGCACCTATGGGATCAATAAGTATTCCTTCCCACTTTAAAATAGTGGCTAAATCCTTTTTTAAGGGAATGTTTCTAAGAATTGGTGAAATAACTGTTGGTCCAGTAACAATAATTAATGCTGAAAATAGCAATGAAATTTCCCAACTAAGGTCAAGTATATAATGTGCTGCAAGCCCGGCCCCTAGGAAAGTAATAATTACAGCGAGTGTAATCAGTTTTAAAATTACAGGCCCTACATTCAAAATTTCATTTCTACGAAGCGTTAACCCACCTTCAAAAAGAATGATACTAATAGCTAGAGAAACAAAATAATATAAACCTTGACCAGGAAATAACCCTTTGGTACCATTCCAAATAGGTTCTAATAATTTGCTACCATCGGCTGTGTAAAGTGTAGAGATAGGTCCAAATAATAGTCCTATTAAAATAAGAGGGAGTATAGCAGGAAGTTTTAATTTCCAACCTACCCATTGAGCTGTGATCCCCAAAATAATAATCCCTGCAAGTTCTAACATGTGCACTTTTTAGTTGAGGGTTAAAAATACAAAACTCCCTCTAGCAATTCTTTTTCAATAAGTTTTAAAATGTCACAAATCTGATTGAAAAAGGTTATTTTTGATTGAAATGTATAGTTTTTTAACAGCTTTCTCATTGAAACACTTTCGTATAAAAAAATCTAAAATAAAATACATGATAGGGAATCAGATTATGAAAAGAGGAATAATAACGATAGGATGTTCTGTATTATTATCAAGTTGTTTCTCCACAGCTCCCACTTTAGTCGATATTCCTGAAGAAAATATAGATAAGCTTCCTTTAAAAATTTCTGAGGTTACAGAAAACCAATTGAAAAATTGGACGCATTCTGATCTGTCTTTAGATACTATTCCTGGGATGAGTGTTGATCGCGCTTATGATGAGTTATTAAAACATCGTAAGAGTAACACCATCATTGTAGCTGTTATAGATAGTGGAATTGATATCAATCACGAAGACCTTAAAGGTAAAATTTGGACAAATAGAAAGGAAAAACCGAATAACGGAATTGACGATGATAGAAATGGCTATGTAGATGATGTACATGGATGGAATTTCTTAGGAAATATCATTGGAGAGAACATGGAATATGTACGTATCGTTAGAGATAATAGAGCACGGTTCGAAGGAAAAAGCCTTGGCATGTTTTCTGGAAAAGAAAGGGAGGCATTTCAAATCTATGAGGCTGCTAAACAGGAATATCATAAAGAATCTCAAGAAAATCAAAAACTGTTAGAGCAATACCAACCCATATTACAAAAACTTGAAGGGGCAAACGCTTATGCCATTAAGAAAACAGGAAAAAAGAATTTTACTTCTGCTGAAGTGCAAAAGCTTACACCTATGACACAGCAGGAGCAAGAATATCAACGAATGATTGTAGGCTTATTTCCTAATGTAGAACCAGGAGATACATTTTCTGATTTTGTAGCGGTATTGGAAGAAGATGTAAATGACCTTAAAGAAAGAGAAGACATACATTTTAATATAAGTTTGAGAGCTAGAAAGACAAAGCTTGGTGATAACGAAAATGATATTACAAAAACTAGTTATGGAAATAATCAGGTTGGTGGGCCAGATCCGAAATTGAAAGATGCCAAACATGGAACTCACGTAGCAGGTATTATTGCTGCCAATCGTAAAAACCATAAAGGGATAAAAGGGGTAGCTCAAAATGTAAAAATTATGCCCGTGCGTGCTGTACCTGATGGAGACGAGTATGATAAAGACATAGCATTAGCGATTAGATATGCTGTTGATAATGGAGCTTGGGTGATCAATACTAGTTTCGGAAAATATTTTTCTCCGCATTCGGATTGGGTAAGAGATGCTATCAAATATGCGGCATCAAAAGATGTATTAATTGTTAATGCTGCGGGTAATGATGGACACAATCTAGATGGTAGAAATGTGTACCCTAATGATCAAACGCTAACCATACCTGAAATATCCGATAATTTTATAACCGTTGGTGCTTTAAATTATGAATATGGACCACAATTAGTAGCTTCATTTTCAAACTATGGGAAACAGAATGTAGATGTATTTGCTCCTGGAGTTAAAATTTATTCTACCATCCCGTTAAATAAGTATAAATATTTACAAGGTACTTCGATGGCTGCTCCTGCTGTTGCTGGTGTAGCTGCGGTACTTCGATCTTATTTTCCTTTACTTTCTGCTAAGCAAGTCAAGCAAATTATTTTAGAAAGTGGTAATGACTCGGCAACGAATGTTGGTTTGGGTGATGATAAAAAAGATAAATTCAGGAATATATCGAAGTCAGGTAAAATGGTAAACTTATACAATGCTATTTTGATGGCTGATCGATTGGGGAGGCATTTTTAACACATTTAAGTACAAGATGTGATGTGTCATTTAACTTTTTTTATTCATGAAATTACCTTTAGATTGCGAAGTCGATTATTTTTCTAATTTCCTAACCAAGGAAGAAGCCATTGCTTTGTACGATGTTTTGATTAATACGTATCGCCTTCACGAGTCTCAATTGACGATTTTGGCAGGAGGGCAGTTGATAGAAACAGATAGTTTTAAGTTTCTTTTTACTACTCAAGAGCTATTAGATAATAATAGTCACCCAGAATCTATTCATGGTAAAAATTATGTTTGGAGTGGTATTATGAAAGACCTTAAAAATAAGGTTGAAGATTTTACGGGAAGATCTTTCGATTTAGCCATGTGTTTATTTTATCCAGATGGTAATTTTTTTGCGCCTTATCATAACGATCAACAGACTTCAGGTGAGGATACGTTGTTGCCATCGATTAGTTTAGGAGAAGTGCGTGAGTTTTGTTTTAAATCAGAAATAGATGATACCGTTTATTCTATGGAATTAGAAGATGGAAGTCTATTATTGATGGGAAAGTATTGTCAATCCCATTATGTACATAGTTTACCAAAAGATCCAAAATATAAAAAAGGGAGAATCAACATTACCTTTAGAGAAGCCAGTTTTCAATAAGAAATTACTACCATTATGCGCCTAAGTTTACTTTTTATATTCTGTATTTCAAGTCTTTGTTTTGCTCAACCCAATCCTTCATATTGGCAACAAAAAGCAGATTATACAATGCAAGTGAAAGTTGATGTAGAAAAGCATCAATATTCAGGAAAAGAAGAAATAAAGTATGCAAATAATTCTCCAGATACCTTGAAAAAAGTATTTTTTCATCTATACTTTAATGCTTTTCAGCCTGGTAGTGAAATGGATATACGTTCATTAACGATTAGAGATGCTGACAAAAGAGTGGGCGATCGTATTTCTAAACTAAAACCTTCTGAAAGAGGATATCTAGAAATAGATAATTTTACACTAAACGGTCAAAAATTAGACTATGAGGTCAAAGGAACCATTGTTGAGGTTGCTTTGAAATCATTTATTTTACCCAAAGAGGAAGTCCGTTTTCAATTAGATTTTGAAGGGCAAATACCAAAACAAATTCGTCGATCGGGTAGAAATAACAAAGAAGGTATTTCATATTCTATGACCCAATGGTTTCCAAAAATTGCCGCTTATGATGAGCGTGGCTGGCATGCAAATCCATATATCGGAAGAGAGTTTTTTAGTCCTTTTGGAAATTATGATGTGAAAATTGAAATCGATTCTAAATATAGTATAGGAGGTACAGGCGTACTTCAACCCTTCGGCTCCGCTCAGGGTTCAAATACTAATGAAAATAAAAGGACTTGGCATTTTAAAGGAGAAGGAATTCATGATTTTGCATGGGCAGCAGATCCTGATTATGTACATGATGTACAGACTTTTGGTAATGGTAAAAAAATGCATTTTTACTATCAAAATGAACCAAAGATTAGGGAAAATTGGAAAAAATTACAACCTATAGCTTTAAAGTTGATGGATTTTTATGAAACTCATATAGGGCCTTACCCTTACCCACAATATTCGATCATCCAAGGTGGTGATGGAGGAATGGAATATGCAATGTGTACTTTAATCACTGGAGATAGAAATTTTGGAAGTTTGGTCGGTGTTACAGCTCATGAAATGGCTCATGCTTGGTTTCAACATATCATAGGGACTGACGAAGCGAATTACGAGTGGATGGATGAAGGGTTTACGACTTATATTTCAACGCTATCCGAAGATTATGTAATGAATAAAAACAAAGATTTCCCTAATGAGTCTAGTTACAAAGGATATATTCAATTGGTAGATTCAGGAGCTGAACAGCCACAGACTACTCATGCTGATCGTTATAAATACAATTATGCTTATGGAATTTCTGCATATTCAAAAGGATCTATTTTTTTAGACCAATTAGGAGGTATTATTGGTGATGAAATATTAGCAAAAACCTTGAGAACATACTATCAACAGTGGAAATTTAAACATCCAAAGCCAAATGATTTTATTCGTGTTGCAGAGAAAGTAAGTGGTCTAGAGCTTGATTGGTATTTGCAAGATTGGACGAGAACAACAAATACTATTGATTATGGAATTTCAGCAGTAGATCAAGAAAACAATAAAACTAAGATTTCTTTACAACGAATAGGACTAATGCCAGCACCAATGACAGTTGAGGTGATTTATAAAAAAGGAAGTAAAGAACACTTTTTAATTCCTTTAAGGATGATGAGAGGGAATCGTCCATTAAAGTCACAAGAGAAACTATTATCGGATTGGGCATGGGCATATCCTACTTATAGTTTTGAAATTCCTGTAAAGAAAAAAAAGATAAAAGAGGTAAGATTGAATTCATCTGGTAGAATAGCAGATGTCAATTCAAAAAATGATGTATTTGTAGTAAAGTAATTTTATTTAGAGAGCTAAAGATGTAATAATCGTGGGCATATCATGAGTTGGTTTACTAATAATACTAAAGAAGTATTTCCTAATCTTACTTGGAGGTAGGATATTAACATAATAGCATTTTAACTTTTTGTCAGATTAGTAATGACACTGCTTTTATAAGCGATAACCTATGTAAAAACAATACTTTTGTTACGTGAACGAGAAGCTACCTACCATATTAAAACTGAAAAGCCAAAAACAAATAGCCACATTATTTGCAGAAGGGAAGTCAATTAAAGCATACCCATTACTACTAGCTTATATGCCTTGCGTATTAGAGGTTCCTTATAAAGTAGGGTTTTCTGTAAGTAAACGCAATTTTAAAACTGCTGTCGATCGAAACCGTGTAAAAAGGTTATTAAGAGAAAATTTTAGAAAGAATAAAGTGCTTTTTACTGAAGAAAGCGGAGATAGCTATGTATTAATGTTTATTTTTATTGGGAAAGAACTGCCAGATTATCAACTAGTAAACAAGGCTTTAAAAAAAGTAGCTAAGAAATGGCAAGAAAAGAAGGAGTAAAGCATATGAAACGTACCTTGATTATAAGTGCTAGTATATTATTAGCTTTTTTAGGTTTTTCCAGTTTTGGATTAAAGAGTGATGGATTTGAAATTAGTAAACAGATTGAGATTTTCGTATCCTTTTATGAAAAGCTAAATCAGAATTATGTAGACCCGCTGAATCCAGGAGATTTGATGAGTAAAGCCATTAAAGGAATTACTAAAGAATTAGATCCGTACACTAAATTTCGTACTGAAAAAGATATCCTAGATTCTAAAATTCGTCAAAGTGGCGAATATACAGGTATTGGTTCGGGGGTATTTACGAAGAAAAGACAATTATTTATTTCAGAACCTTATCAAGATTTTCCAGCAGACGCAGCAGGTATGAAAGCAGGTGATGAAATCATTCAAATTGATGACATTTTAGTCTCTGATTTCAAAGGCGATGCAAAGGATTTATTAAAAGGGGAAGTGGGTACCGATGTCTTGTTAAAATTTAAACGACAAGGACAACTCAAAACAACTAAAATCACCAGAGGACGTATTGATGTGGATGCGGTGCCTTATTATGAATTATTGAGTGATAATATTGGTTATATCGTTTTGCAGAAGTTTAATAAGAAAGCCTCTTCTCAAACAATAGATGCATTGAAAGAATTGAAACAAAGAGGCGCAACGAAGGTTATTTTAGACCTCAGAGGTAACCCAGGAGGTCTATTAACAGAAGCGGTTAATGTATGCAATATTTTTATTCCAAAAGGGCAGCTTATTGTGAATACAGAGTCTGTGATTCCAGGAAATGTAAAAACATACAAAACTAAAAAAGCACCAGTAGATTTAGATATCCCATTAGCGGTACTAGTAAATGGAAGAAGTGCTTCTGCAAGTGAAATTGTATCGGGAGTAATCCAAGATTTAGATCGAGGAGTCATTGTTGGCTCTAGAAGCTTTGGAAAAGGTTTGGTACAGAGTACTAAGAGATTAAAGTATGATACACAATTAAAGGTCACTACTTCTAGGTATTTTATTCCTTCGGGAAGATGTGTACAGTCCCTTGATTATTGGAATAGAGATGCGAATGGTCGTCCAGTACGAACTCAAAAAGGAGATTACAAGGCTTTTAAGACGTTAAATAAAGGTAGGACTGTCTATGATGGAGGAGGAGTGCTTCCAGACGTTGTTGTAGGTAGAGAGAAGTTGAGCTCTATAGCGAGGGCGTTATTAAAAGAGCGTATGATTTTCAATTTTGCAACAGATTATTCTTATAGTCATTCACCTGTAGATGTAAAGAAATTTCAATTAAGTGATTCAGATTATGAAGGTTTTTTGGCATTTCTTAAGAAAGAGAAATTTGAGTACAAGACAAAGACAGAAAACCTAATCGAAGACTTGGAAATAGTTGCTGAAAAAGAAGAGTTTGACAAAACAATAAATGCAAACCTAAGGGCTTTAGAGAAATCTTTGAAAGGAAGAAAGGAAGCTTTACTATTAGAACATAAAAAAGAAATCAGTATACTGATAACGGATCAAATTTTAAAGAATTATCACTATCGCGAAGGGATGTTAGAAAATCATGCAGTAAACAACGAAGAGGTATTGAAAGCGCAAATGGTATTATTAGATCAGTCTAGATATAATAAAATATTGGGGAAATGATTTGTTGGTTTTTTCTACAATCAGATAATATAGAGATGTTATTTCAAGATAGATTGAGATTTTAAGATGTTTATTGACAACGCCAAAGGGTATAATACCCCAAGGTTTTCCTTGAAATTAAAATTTTATTAAAGAGTTGTAGTAAATCTTTATGGGCAGAGCAATAGGTATAATAATCTCAAGAAATAATGAATAAAGAAGAATTTAATCAAATATTACAAACTCAAATTCCTATTGCTTGGATTGCAGGAGTCCGATTTGAAAGTTATAATGATGAAACTTTTAAAACCAAAGTAGAGTTAGACTTTCTTAATCAAAATCCTTTTGGGAGTATGTTTTGGGCTGTAGAAGGAATGGCAGCTGAATTTGCAGGTGGTTTGATGTTGATAAATAAAATTAAATCATCTGGTAAAAGTATTTCTTCATTGGTTGTTAAAAATGAAGTTATTTTTACTAAAAAGGCAGTTGGAAAAATAATATTCTCTTGTAATGAAGGGAAGAAGATTGAAAATGCAATCCAAACTGCCATAACAAATAATACTTCTAATACATTTGAATTAAATAGTATCGGAACTGACGAATCTGGAGATGTTGTAGCTGAATTTAAATTTACGTGGAGTATTAAAGTTAGGAATTAATCCATTTAGTTGATCCTTTGTTTAGGATCAGCTAAAGTTATGATATTCTAATAATCATAAAAAAGCCCTTTAAATCTATATGACTTAAAGGGCTTATATATTTTAAAAGGTTCTTCTTAGTTAGTGAAGAAGTTACTTAAGATATCTTCAATTTGAGCTCCTCTGTTGATTTCAAGATCTTCTTTAATACCGTCTACAGCAGCTTTGTATTTTCTTAATACCTTTTCAGTATTTAATTTATCTAATTTGATAGGCTTTCCATTCGTTTTTACTAAATAATATTTGAAATGATCTTTAGTAGAATTTAATATCAATTTACGTTGAAAAGTCAATGCTAAATTTTGTCCGTGAATCGTTACACCTGAATCGTCTGTAGAAATTTTATCAGTTTCTTCTGAGATGCTTTCTGCTGTTGTGAACATCTCTAAGTATTCTTCGCTTAGTTTTGACCAGTCATACTGAGCAAAAATTCCTTGAGAGGCAAAAAATAATAACGAGGCTACAATTAGTTTTTTCATGATATGGGTTTTTTATTTATTGTTTTTCAAATACCGTGCCTTAATAGTTACTTAACGCATTTTAGTACTAAAATAGTACTTATTCTGCTAGAGAAATTTAGAAATTACTTAAATATTTAATTAATTCATCTACAGCTTCTTCTTGTAAGAAGTGATTTTTTTCAAGTAAATGAATGTTTTCGGGTTTTATATTAAGATCTCTACTAACTCTACCACTTTGGGGTTGCCAATGTAAAATATCGTCATGTGTACCCCAAATTACTTGTGTAGGGACATTAAGACTTTTCAATACAGAGCTGTAATCGGGGATTTCTTTAGTGTTTTTGGTGAAGAATTTATAGATTCCTTTTGTCTTTCCGCTTTTCAAAGGAGTTTTGTACCCTTCTATATCTGCTTTCGAAAGCTCGCAATTATCAGTAGCGTTTTTAAAAAGCATTTTCAACATAAGGTTTGTATTACTTCGGTAACTTCCTGTTACTGCTTTAGCAAACAAGCCTTTTCTAAATTTCACAGGAGGGGTAAATCCTTCTTTATAAATAATAGTATTCAGAATAGATAATTTAGAAAACTTGGTGGGATCGATTTTAGCTAGCTCCCAAGTCCATAACCCTCCAGCATCGTGCATTACATGATGCCAACGATCAATTTTTAAGTGATTCATTAGGCCTAAAATACGTTGCGCATGTGCTTCTTTACTATATGTTTTGTATCCATCTGGGCTATCACTATTACCGAATCCTAACATATCGGGAATAATTACGCGATGTCCACTTTTCACTAATGGGTCAATTAACTTACGATACAACCAACCAGATGTAGGAATACCATGTAACAATAAAATAACTTCACCTTTTCCCTCATCCAAATAAGCAATATTTCCGTCTTTAGATTGCCATTTTTTTTGTTTTGATGAAAAGTCTGTGTACTGCATATCTTCAGATTTTGTGTCCAATTGATAAGGCTTACAAGAAACCAATAGACATATACTAAAGGCAAATAGAAGATAGATACTTCTGCTCATAATTTAGATTTAGATCCAGATTTTTTGTCTGGCTTAATAAACTAGCTTAAATGTAAAGCAAATTTTCAACTTTACATTTATCATCATTTAATAGAATAAAGATTTTCGATATTAGGAACGTTTTTCTGGATTTTCCTCAAATTTCTTTAATTCCATTTGTATTCCATCAAAAGTGGCGTAGGTAAAATGACCGCACCAATCACCTAGATTAGTATATAGACTATTTTCCATAGGAATTTGCATAGGTAGGTGGCGGTGTCCAAAAACAAAATGATCTCGATGCTCTTGAGAAAGTTTTCTTTTACAATACTGGGCTAACCATTCATTGTCTTCTCCTAAAAAGATAACATCTTCATCACCAGATATTAATTTGTTTTTAGTGGATAGCGTATGCCCCAGCCAAATACCAATATTTGGATGTATAAAACGAAATAACCACTGGCAAACAGGATTGGTAAACATCTTTTTCATCCGTTTGAAACCTTTGTCACCAGGGCCTAAACCATCTCCATGTCCGATAAAGAATTTTTTGCCATTAATTGTAAACTCTTGAGGTTTTTGATATACAGGAATATTTAACTCTTCTTCAAAATAACCATTCATCCATAAATCATGATTTCCCACAAAAAAGAATACAGGAATTCCCGCATCAGTAAATTCGGCAAGCTTTCCTAAAATACGTACAAATCCTTTAGGCACAACACGTTTATATTCTACCCAAAAATCGAATAAGTCTCCTAATAAAAAAAGAACACCACAGTCTTCTTTGATTTCATTTAACCAACGAAGAAATTTCTGTTCTTTAGGTCTGCTTGCTTCTGCAGTAGGAGCTCCTAAGTGGTTGTCAGAAGAGAAGTAGACTTTTTTTCCTTCAGGAATGGTCAGTTGCATAGTTGGATTCAAAAGTTTATTCGAAGATAACTTCTTTTTAGTAAATGATTTTTTGAGTTTTGCCTTTCATTGCTTGACAAGGAATCTTGTAAAATATAGTTCTCAAATTCATGAGACCTCTGGTCAGAGCCAGAGGTGACACAAGTTATATTTTAAGTTTATCCAAATAAGAATTCTACCATTTCTTCGATTTTAGAAACTCTTATCAATTCGATACCATGAGTTTGTCCAGCGATTTTGGCATATTTAGAAACCATAATTTGTTCAAACCCTAAAGTCGCTGCTTCTTGAATGCGTTGATCGATGCGGCTTACAGGACGAATTTCTCCTGCCAGTCCTACTTCCGCAGCAAAACAAATATGATTATTCAATGAAATATCTTCATTAGAAGAAAGGATCGCAGCTGTTACCGCCAAATCTATGGCAGGGTCACTTACACTAATTCCCCCAGTGATATTTAAAAAAACATCTTTTGCACCCAATCTAAAGCCAGCGCGTTTTTCCAATACCGCAAGTAACATATTTAGTCGCTTTGCAGGGAAACCTGTTGTACTTCGTTGTGGTGTTCCATAAACGGCAGTGCTTACCAAGGCTTGGATTTCAATCATCAAAGGACGCATACCTTCTAAGGTTGCGGCGATGGCAGTACCACTAAGATCCTCTTCTTTTTTAGAAAGTAACAATTCACTAGGATTGGTCACTTGTCGCAAGCCATTATGTTGCATTTCGTAAATACCCAATTCGGCAGTCGATCCAAATCGATTTTTGTGAGCACGAAGAATACGGTAAACAAAATTTTGATCTCCTTCAAATTGCAAAACGGTATCTACCATATGTTCTAGAAGCTTGGGGCCAGCAATATTTCCTTCTTTAGTGATGTGTCCAATCAATAAAATAGGAGTATGCGTTTCCTTGGCAAACTTGATCAATTCGCTAGTACATTCTCGAATTTGAGAAACACTTCCCGGACTTGCTTCTATAAAGTCAGTATGTAGTGTTTGGATAGAATCGATAACCACTACATCAGGTTGATGATTAGCGATCTGTTTAAAGATAAGTTGTGTGTTCGTTTCGGTTAAAATAAAGCAATTATCCGTTTTAGAAATCATACGATCTGCTCGCATTTTAATTTGCTTTTGGCTTTCCTCTCCAGAAACGTATAAGGTTTTAAAAGGAAGGTTCAATGCTATTTGAAGCATCAAGGTACTTTTTCCAACTCCAGGTTCACCACCTAGCAAAGTCAAAGAGCCAGGTACTAAACCGCCACCTAATACTTGATTAAATTCAGCATCACCCGTATTCAATCTAATATCTTCCGAACTATCTATTTCCGATATTTTTAAAGGCTTAGCTGCTTGTTTCGATTTGAGAGTACTTTCGTCTTTCCAAGCTACTTTTTCTTGCTTTTGTACAATTTCTTCGACTATGGTATTCCAAGATTTGCAAGTAGAACATTGTCCTAACCATTGTGCATGTTGCGCACCACAATGTTGACAATAAAAAACTGTTTTTGTTTTAGCCATAATTCAAAATAAATGTGCTGTAAGTAACAAATGTAAGGAACGACTTAGTTTGTGAGTTATATTTAAAAAATCGTTTTAGTGATTAAAAATTATTAAAATGAAATATAAATGTTATAATAATCTTATTTTTTTGAATTATATTAATATTTTGATTCAAAAATTTATTAATTTACAAATCCAAATCTAATAAATATACTATGAATGCATTAGCTATTGAAAAAGAGATTGTCAACAATTTACGTTTTCCTATGGAAGATGTATTAGAGACTTCCGAAGATAAACAACGTAGAAGACAAGCACTTCGAAGGGCTTCAGTTTTAGGAAATGTAGATCGTACTAAAATGAGGATTAAATTTAAAGACAGTGAGGGTCTTAAAGAAGTGAATACTACTATATGGGCAGTTACACCTAATTATGTGATTTTAAAAGGAGCTAGATTATTACCATTGCACCGTATTGTAAGTGCTCAATAATTTTACAGTTTAAAAATATTATAGTATTAAAAAAGCATTACTCCATTTGAAGTAATGCTTTTTAGGTATAAATTTTTATACAACAAAAGTTGTAATTATTTCATAAATCGTTTGTCTACAGGCATTTTTTCTCCACAATTATCACACGTTAATAACTTATCATTATTGTAGAAATCTTGAAAATGTTTTAAGAAATCAACTTCGATATTATTAAGTTTAAAATAGACTTCATGTAGCTTGTGATTACAGTGATCACAGAACCATAATAATCCATCATCAGCGGGTAAATCTTTACGTTTACGCTCGATGACTAAGCCAATAGATCCTTCGTGACGTACTGGCGAATGAGGAACTTTTGAAGGATGCAAGTACATATCTCCAGGACCTAATTTCATAGTTCTCTTTTCTCCATCTTCTTGTATGTGTACTTCTATATTTCCTTCTAACTGAAAAAATAGTTCTTCCGTTTCGTTGTAATGATAGTCTTTTCTTGCATTAGGACCTGCAACGATCATAACTATATAGTCTCCAGATTTTACATATAGATTTTTGTTACCCACTGGAGGTTTTAGTAAGTCTCTGTTTTCATCTAACCATTTATTTAAATTGAAAGGTCCTTTAATTGCCATAAGTATTCTTTTGAAAGTAAATTTAAGGTTTTGATGTTTTTCCTAAAAGAACATAAATAGGAAAGTGATCACTATACCCAAATTTGCTGCCACTGCTTCTTTTAGGATATCCTTTATATTTCCCTTTTTTATTTTGTAGAAATGGGGGGTTGTATATGGAGGCTTTTAAATATTTCCAACCAATAGTGTCTGTAAGTGAACTAGAAAGAATCATTTGATCGAAGAGGTACCATTTATCTCTAAAGCCTAAAGAGCCTAATCCTTTTTTGAATTTAGTTTCAAAAGGATTAAAAAAGTAATGGTTTTCTTTATGGACTATAGCCTTTTTAGTTTTTAATATTTTTTTGAAAGCGCGATCAGTTGGGTTATCATTGAAATCACCCATAATAATAATATTGGCATTTTTGTTTAAGCGAAAAATACTGTCTGATATTTTTTGAGTTAATTCGGCAGCTTTAATACGTTTAGCTTCACTTCTTTTAGCTCCGCCTCTTCGAGAAGGCCAATGATTTACAATAAAATAGATAAGTTCATTGTCTATTGTTCCTGAAACACATAGTTGATCTCTAGTCCATATGGGTTCGTCTTTGCTGCTTTTTAAAGCAAGAAAATGTTTCTGTGCATTTAAAAAGTTGAATTGATTTCGACGATACAGAAAACCAACATCAATACCTCGTCTGTCAGGACTATTGAAGTGTACTATACCATAATCATATACTTGTAATGATGGGTGATTAACTAATTTTTCTAACACTTCTTTGTTTTCAACTTCAGCAATACCAATAATACTAGGTGCCTTATCTAGTGAAGGTGTTCCAATTTTGGAAATTACTAATGCAAGATTCTCAATTTTTGTATTTAATTTTTCGATCGTCCAGTTGTAATCGCCCTCAGGTGTAAATGATTCATCCCACGTCTTAGGGTCATCTATGGTATCAAATAAATTTTCGAGATTATAAAAAGCTATGCTAAGTGCTTTTAATTGTTTTTTTTCCTCTTGACCAAAGGCCTTAAAGATTACTAAACAAAAAAATAACGTAATACCTATAGATTTCATAACAATAGATTAATGTAATGGGTTAAATCTATGTGCTAATATGTAATCATGTTTGTAAAGCAGATTAAAATACTGTTATTTTTCGTGACACATTTTGTTTGTTGTCAAGAAGTAAGCATTTATTTAGTGCTTAAAGATCAATCTAATTTAGCTATAATTGAAAAGGCTGAAATTCGTGTCGTTAATAGTAATTGCAAGGTTAAAGAAATTATTGCGGAGTCTTATTTTTTAGTATGTAGTCTTCCTAAAGGCGAACATATTGTATCAATTACTCACCCTAAATATGAGGAATTAAAAATCGAAATTGATATATCAGACACTAGCAAAAAAATTGATATTGGTGTATTGTTAATGAAGCCATTGTTGGAAACCGTTAACACTGAGTTTACATTGATAGATAATTTAGATGAATTATTAAGTGAAGATGAAGATCAATTAAGTCAAACCCTATTAAGTTCAGGTAAAGATCAATTTTGGAATAGTGTCGCATTTCAATGGCGAGGAGCCTTTTTTAGACCAAGAGGTTTAGGTAGTGAAGAGAATTCAATACTTATTAATGGTATTAAATTAAATTCTTTCAGAAATGGACGTTTTACTTGGGGTGCTATTTCAGGACTTAATGCAGTTATGAGAAGTCAGGAAACAAGTCTTTACATCGATGCAAATCCATATGATTTTGGAGGAATACAAGGGGTTAATGCATTTCAGTTTGAAGCACATCGATTTAGGAAAGGAAATTACCTTTCTTTTTCAAATACTAATAATAGTTATCAAGGTCGAATAATAGTAAATCATAATACAGGTGTAACGAATAAAGGTTGGGCTTTTAGTGGTTTAATATCAGGTAGCTATGCTCAAGAAGGTTACATAGATGGTTCTTCTCTTCGACACGTAGGAGGTTTATTTAGTGTTTATAAAAAATGGAATGAAAAACATCAATTCAATTTTACATCCTTCGTTACGCCAAATAGTAGAGGAAGAAACACTGCGTTAACTAATGAAGTAATTCAATTAAAAGGGAGGAAATACAACCCTTTTTGGGGAAGACAAGAAGGAGAAATACGTAACAGTAGAGTTCGAACTATATCAGCTCCAAGCGTTGCACTATCCCATTTTTGGCAACCTTCACGAAATATTGATATTCAAAATACAGTTTTTTATCAGCGATCTAAAATAGGAAGCTCGAGGTTAGACTTTAATGGTAAAAGCCTGTCAAGTGACGGGCAAACATTTATAGGAACATCTCAAAATCCAGACCCTACGTATTATCAACGTTTGCCTAGTTTTTACTTGCAGCATGGAGATGAAGATTTTGAGAAGGCATTTTTGGCGCAACAATTTTTTCAGAATAATGGACAATTAGATTGGAATGGTATTTACCAGCGTAATAATGCTTTGCCTAGTGCGGCATTCATTCTTTATAGCGATGTTAATGAAGATGATTTATTTGCAATTAACTCTATTGGTCAACTACAATTAGGAGATCAAGTTGGTGTTAACTATAAATTATCCTATCAAAACTTGAAAAGTGAAAACTATGCACAGCTCGATGATTTGTTAGGAGGTAAAGGGTATTTAGATATTGATGCTTTTGAAACTGGCGATCGAGCTCAGAATAATATAAATCAACCTAATCGGATTGTGACTGAAGATGATATTTTCAGATATCATTATCAATTAAATGCTAAAAGATTTACGGCATTTTCACAAGTAAATTATACTGTTAACCGTTGGGATGTTTTCGGAGCAATAGAACTACAACAGTTTTCAACAGATAGAATAGGCTTATTTGAAAATGGTCTTTTTCCTAAGAATGAATCGTTAGGGAAGAGTGAGGTGTATAGCGCGTTTACGGCTAAGGTTAAAGGTGGGCTAACGTATAATATCAACAATAAATGGTATGCTCAAATTAGAGGGTTGTATGGAGATAGTCCGCCAACACTGAATAAAGTATTTGTAAACCCGAGACAGAATAACCAACTCGTTGAAGGATTACAAACTATGAATCAATTATCCTTAGATGGTAGTTTGAGATTTCAATATGGCAAATGGAAGGCTCGTGTGTCCGGATACCATATAGACCAAAAAGATGATACTTCGGTTCGATTCTTTTTTACAGAGCGTATTTCGGGTTTAGGTAGAGAGGATAATAGTGATTTTGTACAGCAAGTAGTTTCAGGAATTAACACTAGAAGACAAGGTGTAGAACTAGGTTTGAATTATGAGGTTACGAGTACATTAAAAATTAATACTTCAGCCAGTTATGGTAAACATTGGTATACTGGTAATGGTGATTTGAAGTTTTTTTCTGATGATTTTGAAAAGCGTATTGATTTTGGAGAAACTCGTTTAAAAAATTATCGATTAGCTAATGGCCCTCAGCAAGCTTATGGATTAGGATTTAGTTATCGAGATCCTAAGTTTTGGTGGTTCGAAACGCAGCTTAACTTTTTTGATGACATTTATATTTCTATAGCTGAATTTTTACGTACTGATAGTTTCGCAACAGATATTGACGGTCAACCATTGTTAAGTTTTAACGAGGATCGAGCTAGAGAGCTTTTAAGGCAAGAACAATTGCCTAGTTATTTTTTATGGAATGCTATAGGAGGGAAATCCTGGAAACTGGATGACTATTATCTTGGCTTCACTCTTGGAATACAAAATATCTTAGACACCTTTTATCGGACAGGAGGCTTTGAGCAATCTAGAAATGGAAATTTTGAAGTGTTAAATAATGATAGAAATCAGCAATTTCCATTATTTGGAAATCGCTATTGGTTAGGTAGAGGGACTACCTATTATTTGAATATGTATGTTAGATTTTAAGCTGGAATTTTAGTTTGTTTTTGATAAACAAATATCTACATAATGAATAATCTGAATCAGGTTATCCTAAACTCGTTTCAGGATCGCATTAATAGTAATAAAATAGATAAGATTTTTTGTTAAGTACGAAATGACGAAATATTATTAACTATAAATATTTGGTTTTGAAAATTATTAAAGAAATTATGAAGAGCAAGACTTTATTGACGCTATCAAAGGGTTTAATATTCCGAGGCTTACTTCGAAACGTACAGTCTGTTTGGATAGAATACTTCGTAGGCTTGATCCGATGTTATTTATTAACAGGAATTATATTAACCATAGTTTCGTGTTCAAATGAAGATTTTGAAGTTCCAAATGCTAAGGTTTTACCTGTACCTCAAGGAAGCACTATTCCTTTAGAAAACCTAAGAAGACCTGTAGCGAATCAATTTCCTCAAGAAATTATTACTTATGATATTCCTGATCAGTTTGTTGATGGTTATGTTATTTCTAATGATGTTTCTGGTAATTTTTTTAAAGAATTATTTATTCAAGACAAACCTTCGCAACCTACTACGGGAATTCAAGTTTTGATTGATGAACGGGCTTTACACCAGCGTTTCCCTTTTGGTGTAAAAATAAGGATTCGTTTAGAAGGCCTAAGTATTTCCGAACAAAATGGTATTGTCAAATTAGGGGTTTTAGTTGATAATCAAATAGAACCCATTCCTTTTACGACAATTGATACTACTATTTTTAGAACAGATGAGGTAGCAGAAATAATTCCTCTAGATATAAATATTGATGATATTACGGAAGCTTTAGAATCTGTATATGTTTCTCTTTCAGATATACAGTTAGATAAAAGTGTAATAGTCCCTCAATTAAAAACATTTGCAGGAGAGCGTGATGATAGTTTTGATGGATTAAGGCCCTTGTTTCAATGCAGTAGTCAAGCTTTTCTTACGTTATGTACTAGTACTTTTGCAGCTTTTAATCAATTGAGTTTACCCGCCGGAAAAGGAAAAATTACAGGAGTTTTGACAAAAGATTTCAGAGGTTTTGATTATGTGTTAAAACTGAATGAAGTAAAAGATATTAAAATGGATATAGAGGAACGATGTGACCCTTTGACTTTCGGTTGTGATACATCTATAATCACTTCAAAGGAAAGAGAGGTGTTATTCATTGAGGACTTTAATACTGTTACTAATCCAAATTCTTTAGAAGCGGAAGATTGGTTTAATATCAATGTTACAGGTGATGAAGTAAAATGGGATGATAAAAAAATTACTAATATTGATAATAGAGTATTAGACATTTCTGCTAACAATACAGGGTTAGTACCACTGGAAGCTTGGTTAATAACACCTGAAATAACTGTCAATACAGTAGATGATATCTTTTTTAGTTGTAGTATACGAACAGATAATAACAATGGAAAAGCATTAAATATTTGGGTTACAAATGGGTGGGATGGAAATCCATTAACAACGGATTGGCAACTACTTGATTTAGAAATACCGATTAATAATGAAAACTATGTTACTTTATTACAAAAGATTAATTGTCTGGAAGGAAATATTAGAATAGGCTTTCAATATCGAGGGTTTGACCCTGTTATAACTTCTATTTATGAAATTGATGATGTACAGTTTTTTAAACTAAGTAAGGAGTAGATTCTTAAATATTTTAAAAATAATAGTTCTTAAAGCAGATAAAAAGTACCATTTGTCGATTTTTCAACAACTTAATCTTTTTGATGTATAGGAATGATAATCAAAAACTTATATATTTAATAAAATATAAGTATCTGATTGTGAGGAGTCTTTTTTTGATTTTAATATTGCTTTTTAATTCTTTAGTATTTGCTCAAATAGATGCAGATAGTCTTATGGGATTACCTAGAGCAAGTACTACAGAACGAAATGCCGTTACAGGTGTAGAGATAGGAAGCTTGGTATACGATACAACTTTAAATCGTGTTTTTCAATATACTAATACGGGTTGGCTAGAATTATTAACAACTCAGAATATTTATGTAGGTTCTTTTTTGATTACAAGTGCAAACAATGCAACAGATGTAGAAGTAACAGGCTTACCGTTTCAGCCTACTTCAATTACATTTAAAGCACATGCTAATATCGAAAGTGCTAATATTAACACAGATAATGGTACACAGCCTAATGACCCAGGTATCAGAAACTCTTTTGCTACGATGGATGGGTTCGCACGTGATAATAATGGTGCGAGCACTACACAACAAGTTATTTCAGTAGGTAGTCACGGTAATTCTATTAATGATATTAGCCGCTATGCTTCTCCAAATCATTGTATAGGAATTCGCTATGGCGATCAAAATGGAAACCCATTAGGCAGAATATTAGGTAGTTTGGTAAGTTTTGATCCGACAGGTTTTACTATTGATGTAACCTATCAAAACGGAAATCAAAATTATAATAACAATAGAGGTAATGTAAGACCTACAGATATTAATAATGAAGGACTTTTAGTGCTATTCACTGCTTATAGATAAAATTTCACTCCCTATGATTTATATTACTATGATGATCTTCGTGAAAGAAGAAAAAATAACAACATTTCATGAATTTGAATATTCTGTACTTCCAATTTTAGAAAATTATGAAGGTAAATTGATATATAGAATAAGGCCTAATACCGATTCTATTGTATATAATGAAAAAGAAGTGCCATATGAGATTCATTTTCTATCATTCCCGAATGAAGAGGCATTCATTGCTTTTGGTAAAGACGAAAAAAGGAAACAATTTATGCATTTAAAAGAGTCTTCTATTCAATCAAACTTTTTGGTAAAAGGACAAAAAATATAAACTATA
The DNA here is from genome assembly GCA_947493035.1 of uncultured Aquimarina sp. Lineage (GTDB taxonomy): Bacteria > Bacteroidota > Bacteroidia > Flavobacteriales > Flavobacteriaceae > Aquimarina. Next base: position 656,723 of record CANLOW010000001.1, on the reverse strand, counting down.
TTTTAAAGTCACTCTATATGGAAACAAAACATTCTTAGGTTAAATAGAAAAAAGAAGTACCCTATAGATTTGACATTATAAATTATCAGAAGCAAACCATTCTGCAAACGAAGTATCAGTTTCTGATAAGCGTACGGAATGTAATTCAATACCTTTAGGAAGCTTATTTTCAATTTTATGAGCAAAGTCAATTACCATATTTTCGCTGGTAGGTTGGTAATCTGATAAGATCACCATATGGCCTCTTTTTTGAAGCTCTTCAGCGATTTCAATATGAGGAGTGTTTTTATTTAAGATAGTAGCGTGATCCCAAATATCCACGATTTCTTCGTTGACAATTTTTTTCAAATCACCGAAATCAATGACCATTCCATTTTTCACATTAGAAGCATCTTGAATTGGGCTACCGATTACAGTTACATTTAATTTATAACTATGTCCATGTACATTCTTACATTTTCCATCATATCCATATAGGGCGTGACCAGTTTCAAAATTAAACTGTTTGGTGATTCGAACTTTTGCCATTGTATTTATCTCTTACGTTTGTTGATCAGTACAACAACAATTAAAATTATTGCCAAAATTAGGAAAAGTCCTTGGCCTGATAAAAAGTTTAATACTTCCATTTTATATTAATTGTGTTAATTTTATTGATATAGCCCCAGAATATATTGTCTTAAGATTAGTATCGAGTTAATTTACTTTCTGAATTTTTCCAAAGCTTCTTTAGTGTGAGCGGACAGTACTAGTTTTCCAGAAATAGCAGCACGCTCTTCTAAAAGAGAACCCCAATTGTCAGTACCTACCCATAAACTTTCTTTAAGAGCCTTCATTGCCATAGGATTGTAATCTGATAGTTTTTCTAGAAGATCTGTAATAGCTTCGTCCATATCATTACTATTGTCAAATACCTGAGAAAAAAGGCCTTTGTATTTAGCCCAGTAAGCATTTTGCCAATGGGTGGCATCTATACTTAATTGACTCATCGCCGCAATGCCTATTTTTCTTGAAACGGCAGGTTCAATAACAAAAGGGCCTATACCGATACTAATTTCACTAAGTTTCACAGCAGCAGCTTCAGTAGCGAATACATAATCACAAGCAGCGAGTATACCAACTCCACCTCCGACAGTCTTTCCTTGTGCTCTTCCAACAATTAGTTTAGGACATTTTCGCATGGCATTAATGACATTGGCAAACCCCATAAAAAAACGTTGACCATCTTCTAAATTGCTAATCGCTAATAGTTCTGTTAGAGAAGCCCCTGCACAAAACGTTTTTTCTCCTTCAGATTGTAATAAGATTACTTGGGTGTCGGGATCATCAGCTAATTGATCAATTGCTTTAGCAAGTCTACCTAATAGTGAAGAAGGCAATGCATTGCTTTGTGGGTGACCAAAAGTGATTTTACCAATACCTTGTTCAGAAGTTATTAATAAAGTTCCAATATCAGAATTCATAATAATAGAATTAGCTATTTCACAAAGAACGTAAAAAAAACGTCTAGTTTTCCGAAACATTAAGTAGAGCTCAAGTATTTAAAATAACAAAAAGACGACTTAAGAGATTGTCATTTAAGTCTTATTATGAGGGTTTGGATTACGTATTTCGATGTAATAGGGAGAAAATTAAATTATATTCAATAACTTTGATTTAATTGAAAATCAGTTAGTTGTGTTTTTTAGAGGCATTTTGTTTTGGTGTTGTTTGATGTGTTTTGGAGTATTCGCTCAAAATGAAGTTGAGGTTCCTAAACCTAAATTTCCAGAGTTATTTAAAAGTATTCCAACCATAGATACAGATACCCCAGAATGGGCAAAATTGATGTATAGTAATGATCCTAATATTAATTTGATTGAAAGCGCTTATGCAGCATATTATAGAAATCACCCTTATGTCAAAACAACACATATTCAAAATTATAAACATTTTATGCGTAATGCCTTTTCGGAAGGATATGTTCAAGAAGATGGAAGTTTAAAAGCGCCAGAGATAATTTCAAGAAGGATAAATAGTACACAAAAACAGATTATAGCATCTAAAAGATTAAGTACTTTAAATTCAAATACTGCAAACTGGACTTTTATTGGCCCATTTGAAACTTATGATCGTGGAGGAGTTACAAAAAGAGATAGACAAGTCAATATTTATACAGTAGAGCAAAGCAGTAGTAACCCAAATTTTATGATTGTAGGTACTGAGACAGGAGCTGTTTTTATTTCAAATAATAAAGGAGAAGATTGGGAAGCAACAGCAGACGAATTAGGTGTTGGAAATGGTATAGGAGCAGTCGCCATCGATCCAAATGATGATAGAGTACTTTATTTTTCTCAAGGAAATGAATTATATAAATCGATAGATCAAGGAGATAGTTGGGGGCAAATTCATTCTATGAATAATTTGCGTATCACAGATATTTCTATAAATCCAGAAAATAGTAATTCGATTTTAACAGCAGGTGAAAGAGGTTTATATCGATCTACAAATGGAGGAGTAACATGGGTACAAATGATAACAGATAAATGCTGGGATATTGAACGTAAGGTTAATGATAATAATACGGTTTTTGTAACAAAGACGAATACAACAAAAAACATAACTGAAGTATGGAAATCTTTGGATAATGGTATTAATTTTTCTGCTAAAATTTCGGGTTGGTTTACGCCAACGCAAACTAAAGCAGTAGCGAATCAAGGTGCTCGTATTGCTGTTACTTCAGCGGATCCCGAACGTCTGTATGTGTTGCTTTTAGGAAGTGATGAAAATTATACCACGGATGTTAATTTTTTAGGAATATATAGAAGTGATGATGCGGGAGAGACATGGACTTTGCCTTATGATGGAGATGAAGATGGAGCGGCAGATAATGATCCTGGAGGTCCCTATAGCGATACCGATTGGTGTTTTTCATGTTTTGGTTTTGGAGATTCATTAACAGGAGGAGGTAACTACGATCAAGGATTTTATAATGCGAGTATAGCTATTTCAGATAATGACCCCGATTTGTTATTAGTTGGTATGCTAAGTATGTTCCGTTCGAATGATGGGGCAACTACTTTTGATGCCTGGGGAGGATATATTTGTAATGGTGATTGTCCAGAAAATAGACAGCATCCAGATATTCAGGAAATAGAAATTAATGGAAATGATATTTGGGTAGCTTCTGATGGAGGACTCAATCTGTATGATAAAGATTTTAACTTTTTAGGGGTTAAAATAGACGGAATTAATGCTACAGAAAACTGGGGTTTTGCACAAGGTTGGAATGAAGATATTATTGTTGGTGGACGCTACCATAATGGAAATGCTGCTTACAGACCAAATTTTACTAATGGTAGATTTATAGCCTTAGGAGGAGGAGAAGCCCCTACAGGTTATGTGAGTGCTGATAGTAGGGTAAGTATGTTTAGTGATATCAATGACTTAATAGTTCCGCAGGAAATAACAGGTGATGTTACGAAAGCAACGGTCAATTTAGCCATGTATCCAAATCAACATCAAAGTAATTTTAGAAGACGAAGTGAAATTGTAAATGACCCGAGATACAATAATGTACATTATTTAGGGAGAGATAATAAGCTTTGGAAGACAGAAGATAGTGGAATCAGTTATACTTTGCTAAAAGCCTTTGGAGCAGACTTAGATCAGTTGGTGCAAAGTATAGAAATTCCAAGAGATGATCCTAATTACATTTATATAACTCAAACTATCCCAGGAGAAGGGATTAAGTTATGGAAATCCATTGATGGAGGAGCCTCTTGGTCAGAAATAATAAAACCGATTGGAGCGAACAATGAATATGTAATTTTTCAGGTGGCGGAAGATGACAAAAATGAAGTATATGTTTCTTTTGCTAATGATTGGGATAATGGAAATAAAATATTCAAATCACTAGATGGAGGAGTGTCTTGGGAAAACCTGACAACAGCTACACTAAATAGAAGTGTTAGGCATTTAATTGTTCAGAATGGTACTGATGGAGGAATATATGCAGTTACATACAACGATGTGTATTATAGAAATAATAGCATGACCGATTGGGTGCTATATGGGCATGGCTTGCCCACACGAAGAACATTTAATAAGTTATTGCCGTTTTACAGAGATGGAAAGCTGCGAGGGGCAACATTTAATAGGGGGTTTGTAGAGACTCCATTTTATGAGGGTTTTACCCCAATAGCACAGCCCTTGGCTAGCACTGAAAGACGCTATTGTAGTAAAGATACAGTCTACTTTGATGATTATTCTGTTTTAAATCATGCTGGTGCCTCTTGGCAGTGGAGTTTTCTGGGAGCATCCTATGTTTCTTCTACTACAGTTAGAAATCCCAAGGTACTTTATGAAACAGAAGGAAGTTATGATGTTACGCTTACGGTGACTGATGGTACAGGGCTTTCAGATACCAAAACAGTAGAGGAAATGATTAAATATGAAGAAAATCTTTGTAGTAGTCAAGCGATGGCAGGAGGTGCAATGTCTGTAGAGAATACGTCTAAAAATTATTTAGTACAGGAAAATATAGATATAGATAATGTCGATCATTTTACAGTAACAGCCTGGATAAAACCCAAGGGAGTTCAAAATGCGTTTTCATGCATTTTTATGGCCGAAAATAGTGAAGGTCGTGTATGTAGTTTAAATTTTAGACCCGACACCAATCAGTTAGGTTTTCACTGGAATGGAAGTCAGTGGTGGTGGAATAGTGGTTTAGTAGTGCCTCAAAATGAATGGTCTTATGTGGCTATGGTTGTCACTCCTACTGACGTAACTTTATATTTAAATGATAAAAAAGCTATTCGAAATTATAATTCGACTCCCGCTGATTTGAAAAAAGCTTATATAGGATCTTATCAAGCGAGAAGTTCTAGAAACTATTCGGGATTAATCGATGAAATAGCCATTTGGGATAAAGCATTAACGGAAGAAGAAATACGATTAAAAAGACATTTGTTAAAAGATGTGGAGGAGGCAAATTTAAAAGCATATTATCAATTTAATAATATTTTGAATGGTCAGGTCTATGATATTGTTAATTCGAAAAATATGACGGTAACAGGAGAGGTGACGTTACCTGATTCAACAGCACCTGTAGCAGAAGGCGTTTCTCAACAAATGAGTATAACCTCAAATGGAGTCATAAATTATAGTGACCCTAAAGTAACGTTAGATTTTAGTACGGGAACTGTGCCTAATGGAGATGTGGTAATTTCTAAATTAGAAGCAATACCGCATGATAGTGATTTTCAAAATAAATTATCGGATGCATATTGGGTAATAAATAATTATGGGTCAAACGAAACATTTACAGGGCTTAATAGTATTTCTTTTTCAGATGTAGGAGATCTTTCTGGGGTCATATCATCGGATAATGGCTTACTTTCTAAACGAAAAAGTAATAGCGACCTTATAGGAGATTGGGAATTAGATATTACTTCAAGTACAGCTGTAACCGAAGAGACACAAACAATCACTTTTGATAATCCAAATATCTCATCTTTTAGTCAGTTTTTTATAAGTGCAGATGAAGCAACTTTGAATGCAAGAGCTTTTGAAAAAGAAGGAATCCCTTATCCTTTTGTGAAAGACAAACAAATTATGTTCCCTAGTTTGTTGGAAGAATTTAAAATTATGATTTACGATATATCAGGAAAAGAAATAGTAAAGGAATCATCAAGTGATGGAATAATTTCTATGAGTAATCATAGTCAAGGAATATATCTTTATTGGGTTGAAACAGAAACAAAAATGTATTCAGGTAAAGTTATTTTAAAATAATAAATATGTGTTTGATCTAATTTATTGGAACCGCTAAAAGGACATAATATTCCAAGGTGTTTTACTGAAATTTAGGTGTGGAATCTTAATAATTTTATTAGAATTAGTTTATGCCAAAAACGTAAACGAGAGTTTATTCAAGCTTTTAAAGGAGATGTTGGTAAGAATGTTTGTAGAATGGTTCAATGATTTTAATGAAATGGCAACTAGTATTATTGATACTAAAAAAAGCATAAGACCTCATTGTTTTAACTTTATTATTAAAGAAATTTTTAGCAATAATTTGAAAATGGAACGTCACATAAAAGTTTAAGAAATGGTTAAATGTGAAAAAAGAAGCGGTATCTTTGCGGCAACATTATATACTGTTTTATGAGTAAACTACTAATCGTAGGAACGGTGGCTTTCGATGCTATAGAAACCCCGTTTGGTAAAACCGATAAAATCTTAGGTGGAGCTGCCACGTACATAGGTTTATCTGCTTCTCATTTCAATGTTCCTTCTGCAATTGTTTCTATTGTAGGGGACGATTTTCCGCAAGAACATATCGACTTATTATCTTCCAAAAACATGGATCTATCAGGTCTAGAAATTGTTGAAGGAGGAAGAACTTTTTTCTGGAGTGGTCGCTATCACAATGATATGAATAGCCGAGATACTTTAGAAACTCAATTGAATGTACTGGAGTCTTTTAGTCCAAAAGTTCCAGATAATTTCAAGGATGCGGAAGTCGTTATGCTAGGAAACTTACATCCTTTAGTACAATTATCTGTTATCGAACAAATGTCCGAACGACCAAAGTTAGTGGTATTAGATACCATGAATTTTTGGATGGATGTGGCATTGGATGATTTAAAAAAGGTGATTGCTAAAGTTGATGTTATCACAATTAATGATGAAGAAGCTCGACAATTGAGTGGAGAATATTCGTTGGTAAAAGCAGCTAGAGTAATTTCTGAAATGGGTCCAAGATATGTGGTCATCAAAAAAGGAGAACACGGAGCTTTAATTTTTAATGAAGATCAAGTGTTTTTTGCACCAGCTTTGCCATTAGAAGAAGTTTTTGATCCAACAGGAGCTGGAGATACTTTTGCTGGAGGTTTTTCAGGTTTTTTAGCCGCTACTGAAGACTATAGTTTCGAAAATATGAAAACAGCAATTATTCATGGTTCGAATCTAGCTTCATTTTGTGTTGAAAAATTCGGAACCGAGAGAATGCAAATATTAACAAAAGAAGAGGTTCGCAAGCGACTAATGCAATTTAAAGCATTAACGCAGTTTGATATCGATTTGAAATAATTTTTAAGTAACTTATATACGTATTTTTTAACGAGAGGGAACAAGAGATCTATGAGTGATGCGATTAAACATGAATGCGGTATAGCATTCGTTCGACTTCTAAAGCCTTTAGAATATTATAAAGAAAAGTACGGTACAGCTTTTTACGGGTTAAATAAGATGTACTTGTTAATGGAGAAGCAACACAATCGAGGTCAAGATGGTGCCGGTTTAGCTAGTATTAAGCTAAATATGACGCCAGGGCAACGTTATATAAGTCGTGTGCGCTCGAATGAAGCAACTCCTATTCAGGATATTTTCAAGAAGATTAATGGAAGTATCAATGAGAAAATGACCAGTGCAGATGCAAAAGCAGATGATGTACAGTGGGTCAAAGAAAATGTTTCTTATGTAGGAGAAGTTTTCTTAGGTCACGTACGTTATGGTACACATGGTAAAAACTCTATTGAGAGTGTACACCCATTCTTAAGACAGAATAATTGGATGCATCGTAACTTAATCGTTGCGGGTAACTTCAATATGACCAATAACAATGTATTGTTCGACAATCTTGTAAAATTAGGTCAGCATCCAAAGGAAAATGTAGATACGGTTACGGTAATGGAAAAAATAGGTCATTTTTTAGATGGCGAAGTTTCCAAACTATACAAGAAGTTAAAGAAAGAAGGGTATTCTAAAGTAACAGCTTCCCCAGAGATCGTTAAGCGACTAAATGTTGCGAAAATCTTGAAAAAGGCTTCAAAACGTTGGGATGGTGGTTATGCAATGGCTGGAATGTTAGGTCATGGAGATGCATTTGTACTTAGGGATCCAGCAGGGATTAGACCAGCATATTATTATCAAGATGATGAAGTTGTGGTAGTTGCTTCCGAAAGACCTGTAATTCAAACCGTTTTTAATGTGCCTATTGAAGAGGTGAAAGAGTTAGAACCAGGTAAAGCTATCATTACAAAGAAAGACGGGCAAACAAGTATTGAGAGTATTATCGAGCCTTTAGAAAGAAAGGCATGTTCTTTTGAACGTATTTATTTTTCCAGAGGAAGTGATGCAAAGATCTATCAAGAGCGTAAAGAGTTAGGACGTTTGGTGATGCCTCAAGTTTTGAAAGAAATCGATCACGATACAAAAAACTCTGTTTTCTCATTTATACCTAATACTGCCGAAACTTCTTTTTATGGATTGGTAGAAGCAGCTCAGGACGAATTAAATAAGCAGAAGGGTGATCAAATTCTTGCTGAGAAAGAAAATTTATCCGACGAGCGTTTGATTGATATCTTATCTAGTAAAATACGTACAGAAAAGATCGCTATTAAAGATGCAAAGCTTCGAACTTTTATAACAGAAGACAGTAGCCGTGATGATCTTGTAGCACACGTTTATGATGTTACATACGGTGTAGTCAAGAAAGAAGATAATCTAGTAATAATCGATGATAGTATTGTGCGTGGTACGACTTTAAAGAAGAGTATCATAAAGATGATGGATCGATTAAACCCTAAGAAGATTGTTGTTGTTTCTTCAGCTCCACAAATTCGTTTCCCAGATTGTTATGGGATAGATATGGCTAAAATGGAAGGTTTAATTGCCTTTAAAGCAGCTTTAGAATTATTGAAGGATAATAACAATTATGCTTTAGTAGATGAGGTGTATAAAAAATGTAAGGCTCAAGTAGGCTTAGAAGATGCACAGGTAGTAAACCATGTTAATGAAATATACGCTGGTTTTACAGACCAACAAATTAGTGATAAGATTGCTGAGCTATTGACGGAGGATGATGTATCAGCTGAAGTGAAAATTATTTATCAGACAGTAGATAATTTACATAAGGCTTGTCCAGAAAATTTAGGAGACTGGTATTTTACAGGTGATTATCCTACCGCAGGAGGTAATAGGGTTGTAAATAAGGCCTTTATAAATTTTTATGAAGGAAATGATGCAAGAGCTTATTAACCCTGTAAATCAAATGTTAATAAATTATTAATAATCAACTATTTAGTAGTTTGACTAATATATAAGTCATTCGTCTAAAAACTTTTAGTTAATGCTAAATGAAATATATATTTACGCTACCATAACATAAGTAGGTTAAGTTCATGGTAGATTTGGGGCAAAAAGGGTATGTGAAAGCATACCTTTTTTTATTGAACAAGATTTAAAAAACTATTTAATACGAAATTCTTATTAGCAAATCGTATAAAACAAAAAGTAGCCCATAATAGACTACTTTTTAATACGACACTAAATGTAATGGTACTTATTCAATAATTAATTTTTCAGTTTTTGAGAAAATATTATTAATAGAGATCTTTACAAAATAAACTCCAGTAGGTAATGTGCTCGTGTATAATTGTTGATCAATAACAGTTTGCGCTAATACTAAGTTTCCTAGAGAAGAATAGACCTCTACATATAGTTTTCCAGAAGAAGTTTTAATGGTTACATCTCCTTTAGTAGGGTTGGGATGTATTATAAATTCTTCAGTCTTAGAAACAGTAGTTTCATTACTTAAAGTAGCATTCTTGTATGCAGCTACAGGGAATGCTGTTGTAGCAGTACGATTAGAGGTTTCACCATCTAGTGCATTTGGACCACTATATTGCCATTGTGATGATATAAAATTTGTAGAAGGAGTTCTATCGTTATTGCTATAAGCCCATCCATCAAGATATTCCCATGCTTCACCTGATCCATCGGTATCTTGATCGCCAAATACATCTACTAAAGTGTTATTTTTAAAAAGTTCTACAGCATCATCTCCATTTATAGCCATAGACCCTGAAGTTAAAGTTGGGTTAAAACCAAAAAAATTATTGAATTCTATAGTTTCAGTAGCAATATAAATAAATTCACCTTCTTTTACAGAACCTGAAAGCGTGAATTCTTCACCATCAGAACCTCCACCATTATTGGCAGATCCCACGCCGTAGATGGATAAATCAGGAATGTCTGCCAGAGCAATAAGTTCAATTCCTTTGGGAGTTCCACGATTAAGAGAGCCATCATATACTCCTGTAATTACAAGATCACTACTTTGGGAAAAAAGAAAATTAGAACAAGCTACTAGTAATAATAAATAATTTTTTTTCATAATTAAATAGTTTTCATTTTTAAGCAATTAAATATATGAAGCATATAAATCGCTTATCTTTCGTACAGGTATCTTAACGGAATTATAACGGGAACATAAAATAGCTTCTGTAATTATTTTAAGAGAACGTTATGTATGTGCGTATCAGTAATAATCTATACATTTGTTAACAGTAAGAATACATTTCAAAATGGCTTCAAAATTTGAGAAATATTACAAAAGAAGATTACTGTCTTCGTACTTTTCAGTAGTGTTAAGTATTGGATTGGTGCTTTTTATGTTAGGGCTTTTAGGTATGCTAATCGTTAATAGCAAGAAAGTAACAGATCATTTTAAAGAGAAAATAGCTTTGACTGTTTTTTTGAAAGATAATGCCAAAGAAGTAGAAGTAATTCAATTAACGAAAGCATTAAAGCTTTCCCCTGAAGTTAGAAATACAGTATACATATCTAAAGATGAAGCAGCTAAGAAGCATAGTCAAGCTATAGGAGAGGATTTCGTGCAATTTTTAGGTACTAACCCTCTTCAAAATGGAATTGATGTTTTTTTGAATGCAGACTACGTGTCGAGTTCTAGTATAGAAACTTTAGTAGATACCATTACATCAAACGCCTTTGTTGATGAAGTTTCTTACGATAAGCCTTTGATTGATTTGTTAAATAATAATATCAAGAAGATTAGTTTCTGGATACTTATAACAAGTGGTATATTGGCATTAATAGCTGTTTTATTGATCAATCATTCTATACGGCTAACTATTTATGCAAAGCGTTTTACGATTAAAACGATGCAAATGGTAGGGGCAACTAAGGCTTTTATTCGTAGACCATTTATTCGATTGAATATGAAGTTAGGTATTGTAGCTTGTCTTTTGGCTGTGGTTGGAATGTTTGTTGTTTTATATTACTTAGACAGAGCATTTCCTAATTTATATTTTTTTGAAAACCAATTATTGCTAGCAGCGGTCTTTGGAGGGGTAATACTTGTTGGTTTATTTATTACTTGGTTAAGTACATTCTTTGCAACGTCTCGATTTTTAGGATTGCAAACTGATGAGCTTTATTATTAAATAGATAAATAAGAGACACATGTTTAAAAAGGTTTATTTAGGAACTTTATTTCTGCTTTTTATAGGATTTATTTACTTGGCATTCATTACATTTCAACCCATACGAAATGTAACGGAGAGTAATGTGTCTTTGGTTAAAGGAGTAGTAAATGCTGTAAATGAAGAAAACGGTAATGTTTTTATACAATTGCAAGGTGATGAGCATTTGTACTATGTCAAATCTTACAGAAAGCATAGATTAGATTTTTTAGAGATAGAACAAGCTATTTTGAAAAAAGAAATTACATTGCATCATATAAATAAATGGACTCCATTTACTAGAGATCGTATTCATCCGCATATCTCTAGAATTGAAGTAGATGGAAACATAGTCTTTAATGAAATCGAACAATAAAATGGCTGATAAAAAGAAAGATCAACAAGCTTCAATAAAGCATGAATTTGTTTTTGGAAGAAAGAATTACCTCTTTATGCTTATTGGTATTGCAGTGATTGCTTTAGGTTTTATTTTAATGTCAGGAGGAGGAAGTGATGATCCTAATGTTTTTAACCCTGATTTATATAATTTTCGTAGAATTCGATTGGCACCGACCTTAGTATTAATAGGTTTCGGTATTGAAGTCTATGCAATTCTTAGGAAGCCTAATTAGACATATTAAAAAAGGGAAACTTTTTTATTCAGTATTTTCAGTTTAATTGGTTTTTAATATTCTACTTTATGCTATTTTGCGTAAAAACAAATTACAACATACTTCATGGAAACTATTGATGCGATCCTATTAGGTGTTATTCAGGGATTAACCGAATTTTTGCCTGTATCTTCAAGCGGCCATTTAGAATTAGGAAAAGCAATTTTAGGAGATACTTCCGTTGGTGAAGAATCAATGCTATTTACAGTAGTACTTCATTTCGCAACAGCGATTAGTACCATTATTGTTTTTAGAAAAGATTTAGTTGAGATTTTTAAGGGGTTATTTCAATTCAAATGGAATGAATCTACGCAGTTTACTGCAAAAATTATGCTTTCTACACTTCCCGCAGCCTTTGTAGGTTTAGTATTCGAGGATGAATTAGAACAATTATTTGGCGGAAAAGTACTGTTTGTAGGCTTTATGTTATTGATAACAGCATTGTTACTTTGGTTAGCAGATAAAGCTAAGAGTACTAATAAATCGGTAAGTTTTCCTAATGCAATTGTAATAGGTATATCACAAGCCATTGCCATTTTACCAGGGATTTCTAGAAGTGGAGCCACTATAGGGACTTCGGTATTACTTGGAAACGATAAAACAAAAGCGGCGCGTTTTTCATTCTTAATGGTGTTACCACTTATTTTAGGTAAAATAGGAAAGGATCTTTTGAGCGGAGATCTCAATTTGCAAAGTGAAAATGCATCTGCAATGGGAATAGGCTTCGTAGCGGCCCTAATTAGTGGTTATTTTGCTTGTAAATGGATGATAGCTTTAGTTAAGAAAAGCAAGCTAACCTATTTTGCAATTTATTGTTTGGTAGTAGGTCTCATAGCCATTACAGTAGGTTATATGTAATCAAAAGACATTTAGTCCCACATTGTGGTTCGAATTCCCCGATACTTGCATTTAGGTAGTTGATTAATTTTAGGGTGTTACCCTTCCTAAGGTCGGGTCGGGCTTTCCGTTTCAATTCCTCGGTGCGCTATCGCTCCCTGTGGGATTTCCACTGCAATCCCTAACACAAGAAAAGCTTTATTTAATATCGATTTCTAAGATCAAATGATATAGTGTACATTTTGGGGAGAATTTTCCAATACCTATGTCGAGGTAGTTGATTATTCCTTTGGTTAAAAAAAGGAAACTTACGTACTTTGTCATTTAATATGCGTTTGTGATACTATTTTACGTTCAATAGAAATGAAATAGGTGTAAGACTTAGCAACCGTAGTCGTATTAGAGTAAATGAGTAGAGAAGATTTTTTAGCAGGGAAAATTTTATTAATCGATAAACCATTAGAGTGGAGTTCTTTTCAAGTAGTAAATAAACTACGCTGGTTAATTCGACAACAGTTTAAGATCAAAAAGATAAAGGTAGGTCATGCAGGGACACTAGATCCTTTGGCCTCTGGTTTATTGATAATTTGTACAGGTAAAGCAACCAAACAAATCAATGAGTTGCAAGGTCAAATTAAAGAATATACGGGTACTATCCAATTAGGAGCCACTACACCTTCTTATGATTTAGAAACGGAGATTAATGCTACTTTTCCTACGGAGCATATTACCAAAGCTTTAATTCATAGCGCTACTTCGCAATTTATAGGAGAAATAGATCAATTGCCTCCTGTTTTTTCAGCATTAAAAAAGGATGGAAAACGATTGTATGAATTTGCTCGTAAAGGAGAAGAAGTAAAAGTAGCCCCAAGAAAAATTAGCATAGATACTTTCGAAATTACTAAGATTGATGGCACTGCAGTAGATTTTAGAGTAGTATGTAGTAAAGGAACTTACATTCGATCACTAGCCTATGATTTTGGGAAAGCATTAGACTCAGGAGGACATCTTACCGCATTAAGACGTACCAAAATAGGAGACTATGATGTTGACAATGCACAATCAGTAACAGATTTTGAAGCAATGCTAAAATCTATTGAGGAAGTGTAGCCTTTAATTTTTCTAGAATCGTTGAGTGTACCTCGCTTTTTAATATCCCTTTATTTTCTAATTGAAGCTCTGTTGTTGGTATAATAGGTAAAATATAAGACCTTGTTTTACCTAAGCTTCCGCTAAAGAAAGTATACGAAAATCGCTTTTTGTTATCAGGGAAAACTAAAGGTAGTATGGGTAGTTGGTGTTCAATGGCCATTCTAAATGCTCCATCCTTAAAGTCATCTAGTATAATAGATTCATCATCAGGAACGCCACCTTCAGGAAATATACAAATGCTTAGTCCTTGTGAAATACGTTCTTGACATTGGTCATACACTTCTTTTCGACTTCTTGGGCTATTACGATCTACCAATATACAACTGCGTTTATAGAAGAATCCAAAGATTGGAATCTTAACAAGTTCCTTTTTTCCAACAAAAACAAAAGGGTTTTTAATAGTATGTAGCATTAGCATCACATCAAGCATTGAGGTATGATTGGCTACAATCATAAAAGATCTTCCTTTTTCTAGAAAGATGCCATCTTTTCTTATAGGGATAAAACCTGTTGTGTAAAGCACCCATTTTGCCCATAGACGTACTATTTTAAAGAAAAAAGGATACCATTCAGCTCTAGACGTTGCTATAAAAAGAATGGGGAATAATACAATTAATGGTAATCCCATCATCATATAAAACCAAGAACGCCATATTATGTAAAAGACTTTTTTCATAGAAATGAATTTATGTTGAATATAAAGCATAAAGCTTATTGTCTAAAGCCTGTAGCTTAAATATATTTGCCTTGAAAAGTTAGTAAGTATTATGGCAAAGGTTTTAACAGGAGTTCAAAGTACAGGAATTCCTCATTTAGGTAATATTTTAGGGGCAATTTTACCAGCAATAGAAATGGCAAAAGATCCTAATAATGAGTCTTATTTATTTATTGCCGATATGCATTCACTTACACAGATTAAGGAAGCGAAGGTATTAAGAGAAAATACATTTCATACCGCTGCTGCTTGGTTAGCTTGTGGTTTAGATGTTAATGAAACTGTATTTTATAAGCAAAGTGATATCCCTCAGGTAACGGAATTGAATTGGTACTTAAGTTGTTATTATCCATATCAACGATTAACATTAGCACATTCTTTTAAGGATAAAGCAGATCGTTTGTCAGATGTAAATTCAGGTTTATTTACATACCCTATGTTAATGGCTGCTGATATATTGCTTTATGATGCTGAATTAGTACCTGTAGGTAAGGATCAATTACAACACTTAGAAATGACTAGAGATGTTGCATCTCGAATTCATGCGCAAGTAGGTAAAGAAATTTTTGTATTACCAGAAGCTACGACTCAAGAAAGTACGATGTACATTCCTGGTACTGATGGCGGGAAGATGAGTAAGTCTAAAGGTAATACGATTAATATATTTCTGCCAGAAAGGAAATTAAGAAAGCAGATTATGGGTATCGTGACAGATACTACACCTTTAGAAGAACCTAAAGATCCAGATACATGTAATGTTTTTGCTCTGTACAGTATTCTAGGTACAGAAAAGGAAATTGCTGAATTAAGAGATAAGTATTTAGGAGGTAATTTTGGTTATGGTCATGCTAAGCAAGCACTATTTGAACTGATATTGAAAAACTTTGAAGAGATAAGAGCGCGTTTTGATCATTATGTTGCTAATCCCAAAGAAGTAGAAGAAGCATTACAAATTGGAGCTGAAAAGGCGTCTTTAGTAGCTAAAAAAACGCTTAGACGAGTTAGGAAATCTATGGGCTATTAATTTTGATGGTTTAATCAAAGGACAATATTCAAAAACAAAGGGATGAATTCAAATTTGAATTCATCCCTTTGTTTTTGAAATTAATTTAGATATAAATGAGGTTATGCTTATAAATCAAAACCAAGATCGGTTCTAAAGTACATGTCTTTAAACTTGATTTTTTCAATGTTTTTATATGATATTTTTAAAGCTTCATCAAAGTTTTCACCAAAAGAAGTAACGGTTAATACACGACCTCCATTGGTAACTATATTACCATCCTTTAAAGTAGTTCCTGCTTGAAAAACAATAGAACTTTCTACTGTTTCGATACCTGTAATGATATCTCCTTTATCATATGCCTCTGGATAACCACCAGCAACAGTCATTATAGTTACAGCAGTTCTAGGGTCAAGGTCTAATTGAACTTCATTCAAAGTTTGGCTTCCAACATGTTTAAATAAATCAACAAGGTCATTTTTTACACGAGGAAGTACGGCCTCTGTCTCAGGGTCACCCATACGAACATTGTATTCAATGACTTTAGGGTCATTTCCAACTTTAATCAAACCAATAAAAATAAATCCTTTATAGTCAATATTTTCTTTGCTTAAACCATTTACAGTAGGTTTTACAATTTGATTTTCAATTTTTTCCATGAAGGCGTTATCAGCAAATGGAACTGGAGAGATCGCTCCCATACCACCTGTATTTAGCCCAGTATCACCTTCCCCAATACGCTTGTAGTCTTTTGCCGTTGGTAATGTGATATAGTTTTTTCCATCTGTTAGCACAAATACACTAAGCTCGATGCCGTCTAGAAACTCTTCAATCACGACTTTAGCACTTGCTTCACCAAATTTTTGATTAGCAAGCATATCTTCTAATTCCTGCTTAGCCTCTTCAAGGTCATTCAATATTAATACTCCTTTTCCAGCAGCTAAACCGTCAGCCTTTAATACATAAGGAGCTTTTAGAGTTTCTAAAAATGCTTTTCCTTTTTCTAAAGTATTTGAAGTAAAACTTTCATATGCAGCAGTAGGAATATTATGTTTTACCATAAATTCTTTAGCATATTCTTTACTTCCTTCAAGTGTAGCACCTTCTTGCGAAGGACCAATAACGGTTATTCCTCTAAGTTGTTCATCTTTTTTGAAAAAGTCACTGATTCCAGCTACTAATGGAACTTCAGGCCCTACAACGACCATCGTGATATTTTCTGCAATAACAAGTTCTTTAATTTTCTCAAAATCTGTAACTCCTATGTCTACGTTGGTAGCAATAGCTGCAGTACCTGCATTACCTGGTGCTACAAATAACTTTTCACACTGATCACTCTTCGCAATTTTATAAGCAAATGTGTGTTCTCTTCCTCCCGAACCTATTATTAAAATATTCATGACCTCTTGTTCAAAAATTTAGACTGCAAAAATAGTGATATTGATAATCTTGTATTTATTATTTAGGAATTATTATTTAGGAATTATTATTCAAATGGCTTTTATATAATTCTACTTATAATAAATCATGTGAGTAATTAGTAGGCTTTTTCTTGGCCTTTGAAGAGTAAAATAAAGGTGTCGAAGATAATTTTAAAATCCATAAGGATACTCCAGTTTTCAATATAAAAAACATCGTGACGGATGCGCCCTATAATATCGGCATCAGATTGCACTTCTCCTCTATAGCCTCTAACTTGAGCTAACCCAGTAATACCTGGACGCACTGAATGTCTAAAAACAAATTGATATTTATCTATTTTTCTAGCGTAAGCATTGGTATATCTAGGGATATGTGGTCTAGGTCCAACGATACTCATATCACCTAAAAGAACATTAAAAAATTGTGGCAATTCATCAATACTCGTTTTCCTCAAGAACCTACCTATTTTAGTTACTCTGTCATCTTCTTTAGAGACATGTAGCTTATCATGTTCCTTTTGAACTTTAAGTGAACGAAACTTATAGCACCAAAATTCGCCATAATTGACCCCGTTTCTTTTGTGAATAAAAAATAAAGGCCCTTTAGATTCTAATTTAATAATGATAAATAGTAATGGTATTAACCAAGATAGTATACCAACAATTATTAACAAAGATAATATTATGTCAATAATTCTCTTTAAAATTATGTTTGCTTGAAAGTGTAATGGCATTTTTGGTACCGACAAAACAGGTATGTAATCGTAATAATCGGTTTGTAGATTAGTAACAGGTATACGTTCTACATCAGGAACGAATTTTAACACTATCCCATTACTTTCACAATAATTTACTAAATCATTTACTAAATCATCTCCATTTTCATTAACAGCACAGTAAACTTCGTCTATTCTGTTTTCTTTTAAAAACTTAAAACCATTATTGAAGTTGTCATCTGAATCTTCAGTAAATGCTCCTGATATCTGGTATCCTAAATTTCTTTTTCTATCAAAAAAGGATACTAATTCTTTAGTTTGTTTTGTGTGACCAATTACGAGTACAGATCGATTATTTCCATTAAATAGAAGTCGGTATTTTCGAAGGGCAGCATACACTAAAAATTTATTAATTGAGATGGCAGACATTACAATTAAAACAAATTTTAATACTTCTATGGATGATATGTTATGAAGCTTTACGATACCTAGATATGCAAAGGTTAATAGAAGCATAACTAAAGTTTGCTTAACACAATACCCTAATATTTTAACAATAGTAGTGAATCGGTATACTTCATAAAACTTAACAATACTAGCGCCTACTAGCCATCCACTTATTAAATATCCAAAGTATAAGTAGTTTGAAGAGGGGTAAAGTAAAAAATAAGCTCCTAAACAAAGTGCTACAAGATCTATCCCAACGACCAAGGGTCTTATAAGAAATGAAAATCCTTTTTTGGGTTTAATAGACATTGACTTATTTTTTTATAAAGTCGTCAAATTTTTTATGCTCGACTTGATACCATTTTTCTTCAGGCAGTCCTGCAAAGTAGTCAATAGTTTTTTGTAAACCAACAGTTCTTAAGACTTTTGGCTCCCATCCTAATAATTTTTTTGCCAAATCAATATTTGGCCTACGTTTTAGAGGGTCATCTTTCGGTAATCCTTCGAAAACGATTTCTTGGTTAGAACTGGTTAGTTGTAGAATTTCCTTTGCGAAATCTAAAATGCTAATTTCGGATGGATTTCCAATATTCACAGGTTGGCTGTAATTGGATTGAGATAATCTGTATATACCTTCTACTTGATCTGTAATGTAACAAAAAGACCGAGTTTGCGAACCATCTCCAAAGACAGTTAAGTTTTCTTTTCGTAAACATTGACCAATAAAGGCAGGGATTACTCTACCGTCATTCATTCTCATTCTAGGTCCATAAGTATTAAATATTCTTACAATACGTACAGGTACCTTATGAAAGGTATGATAAGCCATAGTTATTGCTTCCTGAAAACGTTTTGCTTCATCATATACGCCTCTAGGGCCAACAGCATTAACATTTCCATAATAGTCTTCACTTTGGGGGTGGACAAGTGGGTCTCCATATACTTCGCTAGTGGATGCGATTAATATCGTAGCTTTTTTCGCTAAGGCTAATCCAAGGCAATTATGTGTCCCTAGTGATCCAACTTTTAAAGTTTGTATGGGGATTTTCAGATAATCAATAGGACTAGCAGGTGAGGCAAAGTGTAATATATAGTCAAGATTCCCTTTAATATCAATATGCTCAGTAACATCGTGCTCTATAAAATCAAAATTTGGATTACCTGATAGGTGTGATAGGTTATCTGTACTTCCAGTAATAAAGTTATCCATTCCGATAACCAAATAGCCTTCATCTAGAAACCGATCTACTAGGTGTGAACCTAAAAAACCTGCTGCTCCAGTGATTAAAACCCTTTTTTTCATATTTCTAGAATGGTGTTAAATCAGAAAATATAGCGATTAGTTAGTTTTCTAATCTAATATTTGATTCAATATTTTTTCTGTAATTGTATAAGTAGGCTTAACTCCTGTAGTACCAAGTCCTCCAGAGGCAAGCGTACTACCTGTTTGTAAAGGGTTGTCAGAAGCGTAATAAGCATAGCGTACTTTTATGTTTTCTTTAATACTTTTACGTATTTGTGAGGCAGCTTGGATCGCTTTCTGATAATGGGCTCCTTCCATTTCTAAACCTATAGAACGCCATGTAGATTCGTAAAAGAATTGTAATAGATCTCTGTTTTGTAATGATGTTCCGAGGACAGTGATCATACTACCTTCACAAGTTTTTATTTCACTGTCATTAAAATCTTCATCACAAAGTTCATTTTTGAAAGGGTAATTACCAGAACTTCCTTCGAAAATGTGTGCATTAGGGATCATAATATCACCTTTGTCACCTTCTAAAATACCTGCTTTTCCCATAATAGAAACTGAGTCAATATTCATGTAGAATAATGTTTCATTTGGAGCTTTAAAAGGCTTTAATAATTCGTCCATGGCGCCATATGCTTGTTCTCCAAAAGCATAATCCATGACAAGAATTACCGGTGCATTTTTTACATCAGAATTTTTGTAATCTGTAATTTTTAAAGTGTCAAATATTTGAACATCTATGTGAGATCTACTGCTGTCCTCAATAACGGACATTCCATGTTTTAACGCATACTGTTTAATTTCATTTCTCAATGATTTATTTTCATCGTCACTTAACAGTTCATAAAGTTCCATGTTTGAACTTTCAGGGTATTTTTCTTTAAGTACTGTTTTGGCGTATAAAGTATTCATCACACTGTGCATATTGGCACTAATGATGTGTAATGGTCTTTCGAATAAATTCTTTTGATGAATCCATTTTTTGATTTGATAAGCCCAAAAGGTAGAATGGATATGGTGTCCAATTTGTTCTCTAAGTACAGGACTAAAGCTAATTTCTCTTTTCTTTTTATCAATTGCTTCTTGCAAAGAAATATTTCCTAACCCATATATAAATTTAACCAATTTATCAGGGTCTTCGGATGTAGCAAATTTAGGGTAAGTAGTTGATACTTCCTGAAAACTTCTTCCTAGTACAAAAGCTAAATGTGAAATAGCTATATTTCTTTCTCTTTCAGATAGTATTTTCTTTTTAGCAAAGACTTCTATTTTTTCCCAGTCTCTTTTTATGCTATCATCTTCTTCCAGTTGAACTCGTTTTCTGATTTTTTCAGCTTCCATGTACATGAAAGTAAGATGTGTCAAAATATCATAAATCTCCGAACGCCCTCGTGTGATTTCAATATTCATTTGTTCATCGTCAATGCGATAACAATTACGTCTTCTTTTTTTGGGTATGATAACTTCAAAGTCAGCTTCTTGATATCCTTCTTCACTAGTAAGGTTAATGAATCTACATTCTTCAATGCCTTCAGGTAAACGTTCTAAGACATAGAGTAGACCATTTAGTTCTACTTTTTCTTCGTTAATGGAGCCATAAATTTCTGGGCGTAAGGATAGCAGTGCCTCTCTTAATGTTTCTCCAGAAACTCCCATAGGTTTATAGAAACCTCGGTTGAACAAATGTCGCATAGCGATATATAAGCGCTCTATAGCATTTGTGCTTTCTTGTGCTCTTGAAGGGCTATAACTATGAAGAGAATCATTCATTAGGCTAAATGGTTTTGTAAAGCATCTGCAATTTTTCGATCATTTGAAAGTCGAGGAAGTTTATTCTGACCTCCTAATTTCCCAATGGACTTCATATAATCAGTGAATCCATTAGCAGTCACTGGAGTTATTTTTAAAGGTTGTAAAATTTTCCCTTCTATAAGATCTTTATAATAGACGTTTTGTATTTGTAAGTTTTGGTCTATTTCGTTTCTTAGGCGTTCAATATTTTCTGATGCTTCTTTAAATTCAATAAACCATTCATGATAAGGTAAGCCATTATCAGGGTTTACTTGTGGAGCTACTGTGAATTCTTGAATCAAATCGCCTGTAGAAGCTAGGGCTTTTTCCATAGCCTGATCGACTTCTTTTCCTATAACATGTTCTCCGAAAGCAGAAATGAAATGTTTGATACGACCTGAAACAATAATACGATAAGGGGATGTATTGACAAACTGTATGGTATCTCCAATATTGTAACTCCAAAGTCCAGCAGTAGTAGAAACTAACATAACATAGTTGATGCCTGTTTCTACATCTTTTAGGCTGATTCGTTTAGGATTGTCGTCAAAAAAGTTTTCAGCCTTGATGAATTCATAGAAAATACCAGAATTCAATTGAAGCAACATTCCTTTTTCAGTCTGAGTGTCTTGATAGGCAAAAAAACCTTCTGAAGCAGGATATAATTCTATGTATGGAATTTCTTTTCCTATTAATTTTTTTAGAATATTTTTATATGGGTCGAAACTAACTCCACCGTAAATGAATAAATTGAAGTTGGGGAAAACATCTTTTATTTCTTTTCCAGTTCTAGCTACGATACGTTCAAAATACATTTGAACCCAAGGTGGGATACCACTAATGATTCCCATGTCTTCAACTAATGTTTCATCTATGATAGCCTCTACCTTTTGTTCCCAGTCTTCTATACAGTTGGTTTCCCAACTAGGCATTCTGTTTTTTTGTAAATAACCGGGTACATAATGAGCTACAATACCTGATAGTCGTCCAAGATTAACACCATTTTTATCGGTAAGTTCGGGGCTTCCTTGTAGAAAAATCATTTTTCGATCTACAAAATCGGATTTTCCAGTTTCAGCAACATAACATAAAATAGCATTTCGAGCACCTTCTATATGTGTTGGCATAGATTCCTTAGTAATAGGAATGTACTTTGCACCACTTGTGGTACCTGAAGTTTTTGCGAAATACAGAGGTTTTCCTGGCCATAAAATGTCAGAAGCTCCTTCAACAACCTGATCTACATAGGGTCTAAGACTCTCATAATCTCTAACAGGAACACGTTGAATAAAATCATTATATGAATTTATGTTTTCAAAATCATGATCTTTACCAAATTGAGTATCCTTAGCTTTTTCAATCAATTCTGAAAAAACTTTTTCCTGAGTTTTTATTGGCTGTGTAGCCCATCTTTTGATATCCTTAGCTACTTTTTTAGCAAAAAGCTTAGCTGCGAATGATTTTATTGACATAGTTTACTTTTCAAAATCGATGTACTTCGTTGGATCTAATGGTTGTTGGTTATCCCATAGTTCGAAATGCAAATGTGGTCCAGTACTTAATTCTCCAGTATCTCCTGCAATAGCAATAACTTCACCAGCTTCTACGAGATCTCCCTGACGTTTAAATATTTTGCTATTGTGTTTATATACAGAAGATAATCCTGATTTATGTTTAATTACAATGACATTGCCAGTAGCAGGATTCCATTCATTAAAAATAATGACTCCATTAGCTGCTGCTACAACTTGTGTGTCTTTTTCTACAGCAATATCAATTGCATAATGCTGTTCTTTATGATTGAATTTAGAAGTTACGTGCCCTTTAACAGGAGGAAAGAAAAGGTATTCAGTATCTATCTGTGCGATATTAATGTTGAATTTTTCTTTTTGATTAATCTCTTTTTGTAACTCAATAATTTCTTTTGAAGGTTTTGTGTTAATACTATCAAAAGTAAGTTTGTTGGTGTTTTCAAGTGAATCTAAACTAAGGTCTTTGTGTTTAATTTGTCCAGTAAGTACTTTTTGAATAGATTCATAGTACTTCTGTTTTAAAACAATTTCGTGTGTTAAAGAATCTGTTTTATAAGCCAGTTCTACTGTTTGGTGTGTAGAGTTAGTGGTACTGTAGCCTGGTATATATTCTTTTAAGGGAGAAAACGCAATTAGGAAAATAGTTCCAATAATTAAAAGTAATGAACCTATTCCGATAGATACAAAAACATTTAAACGAGATAATTTAAAGGATACTTGTTCTTCGAAAGTATTCTCATTAAGGATTACCAAACGATATTTGTTTAGTAATTTTTCTGTAAATGATCTCTTTTTATGTTTGTTTTTCACCATAACTTCTGTCGCACAAATATAAATGATTTACCTCGACGTTTTTGAGGAATTTTAGGGTTTATGTTTGCTTTAAGGAACGTAAATGTTAAGGTGTTTTTAGGGGTAGAGGAATAAAATGAAAGGGATATTTTACTCTTGCGTTATATAACTCACATGATAAAAAGAGTTAATTTTTATTGAAATAAGCTCTTTTTAAGGTAAGTTATCTTGTTTAAAAGGCAGAAACCTGTCTTGAGGAAAGCATGTACTCATTTTTTCTTTATAACTTTGACAAGTATTTAAAAAGTATACCAAATGTTACAGTCTATATTTCTTGGATTTTTAGGTGGTCAGGAATTTATTATTATAGGAGTTATAATTCTTCTTCTTTTTGGAGGTCGAAAAATTCCTGAATTAATGAGAGGGTTAGGTAGTGGAATTAAAGAATTCAAAAGCGCTACTAAAGAAGATGAAGACGATAAAAAGGATGATGAGCCTAAGATTGAGGCTTAAATTGTTTTTGTAATTTAACATATAAAAAAATCCAGATAATTTTAATTATCTGGATTTTTTGTTTTCGTATTGATTATATGAACCTTAATACATAATAGTTTTTCTTTCCGCGCTGAAGCAGTACAAATTGATCATTGATCAAATCCTTTTCAGTAATAGTATATTCTTCTTTCACTTTCTCTCGGTTTACAGAGACAGCATTTTCTTTTAAGGCTCTTCTTGCTTCTCCGTTCGATTTTAAGAAATTTGTTTTTTCTCCCAGAGCAGCAATAATTCCAAAACCATCGATCAATTCTGATTTAGAAATTTCAGCCTGAGGTACTCCTTCAAAAACATCTAAAAAAGTAGTTTCGTCTAATTTTTTAAGATCTTCTGCATTAGATTTTCCAAATAGAATAGAAGAAGCTGCAATCGCATTTTCTACATCCTCTGTAGAATGCACTAGTGTTGTAATTTCTTCAGCTAAGCGTTTTTGGAGTAATCTCGTATGAGGCGCTTCTTTGTGTTCAGCAATTAATTGCTCAATAGTTTCTTGGTCTAAAAATGTGAAGATTTTAATGTATTTTTCAGCATCTTCATCACTACTGTTTAGCCAGTATTGGTAGAATTTATATGGAGAAGTTCTGTTTTTATCTAACCAAACATTGCCTCCTTCAGACTTTCCAAATTTAGATCCATCAGATTTTGTGATTAATGGACAAGTAATAGCATACCCTTTACCATTTCCAATACGACGGATTAATTCCGTTCCTGTAGTAATATTTCCCCATTGGTCACTACCGCCCATTTGTAACGTACAATCATTGTCTTTGTACAAATGCAAAAAATCATAACCTTGAACGAGCTGATATGTAAATTCAGTAAATGACATACCACTTGCAGATTCTGAGCTTAATCGGTTTTTTACGGAATCTTTTGCCATCATATAATTTACAGTGATATGTTTTCCAACATCACGAATAAACTCTAAGAAAGAAAAGTCTTTCATCCAATCGTAATTATTTACTAACTGAGCAGCGTTTTTAGCATCGCTATCAAAATCTAGGAATTGTCCTAACTGTTTTTTGATTGCCTCTTGATTGTGTCTTAATGTTGGCTCATCTAAAAGATTACGCTCGGCTGACTTTCCAGAAGGGTCTCCAATCATACCTGTCGCTCCACCAACTAATGCTACGGGTCTGTGACCACAACGTTGATAATGACTCAACATCATAATTGGAACAAGGTTTCCAATATGTAGTGAGTCCGCAGTAGGATCGAAACCAATATAAGCAGAACGCATTTCTTCTAGAAGATGGTCCTCAGTGCCAGGCATAGCATCGTGTAGCATTCCTCTCCAAGTAACTTCTTCAATAAAATTTTTAGGCATGATATATAATTTGTACCAAGGTGTTAGAAAAATAAGTAATCACAAATAAATTAATTAATCTACGTGTAGTGATTAGCGCAAAGATATAGATGCCTAACTATATTATCAAGGAATGTACTTGATAGCTACGAAGCAATATGTATTTTTGTTAAAACATTCTTCATGATTCTAGTTACAGGAGCTACTGGTTTGGTTGGAACCTATTTGTTAGCAGAATTAAAAAAGCACTCGAAAGAGCCTATTAGAGCATTATATCGTTCTGAAGGGAAGCTAGAAAAGTCTAAAATTGTTTTTAATAATTATACAGGACTCAAAGACGGCGAAGCCTTTGATGAGATTCAATGGGTGAAAGCAGACATTACAGATATACTTTCTTTAGAGAAAGCTTTTGAAGGTATTACAGAGGTATATCATGTAGCAGGCTGTGTTTCATTTCAATCAAAAGATTTCGAGCTTTTAAAAAAAGTAAATATAGAAGGGACAGCCAATATGGTTAATCTTTCTCTAGATTTTAAGGTAGGAAAGTTTTGTTATGTAAGTTCGATAGCTACTTTAAATAAAGCTCCGAAAGAAGCAACGTTCTCCGAAGATAGCCATTGGGATCCCGAGTTAACTAATTCTATATACGCTATTTCAAAATATGGAGGAGAGATGGAAGTTTGGCGTGCTATGGAAGAAGGACTTAATGCTGTTATTGTAAATCCAGGAGTAATTTTGGGTAGTGGATATTGGAAAACGGGCAGTGGTCGCCTATTTAGTGGAATGAAAAAGGGGAGTCCTTTTTATTTTCAAGGAGGTACAGGATATATAGATGTTCGAGATGTAGTAAAAACAATGCGTCTATTAATGGAGCAAGCATGCTATAAAGAACGATATGTTTTAGTAGCTGAGAATTGGAGCTTTAAAAAATGTATAGAACATATATCTAGCTCTTTAGGGAATAAACCACCTGTAAAGAAAATTTCAAACCAGACGCTTCGTTTTGTTTCCGTTGTGGAATCTTTTTTATCTGCGATAAGTAATTATAAGCCTAAATTTTCCAAAGAATTATTATTAGGATTATTTGAAGAAGATATATATGATAATTCTAAAATTAAAACAGCGCTAGGTTTTTCTTTTATTCCTGTTGAAAATTCAATAAAAACGCATGCAAGTAATTTTATAGAAAGCACAAAATAGACTAGTCAACCTCTTTATTATCTCCAAATTTATTGTAGCCTTTAGAAGGGTAATAGTCTTTCATGTATTTTTCTTTTAGCGAATCGTGTAAGACATAGCGCTTTTCTAGGGTATCATGAACACGTAAATAAATAGCTTTTAATTTTTCTGGGTTATACCCATAATATGCCAAGTTATCCATCATGGTAATACTATCAACTTGTATTTTTTTAGCGATGTAGTCTTTAGTATTGATTCCTGAATTTCTTTTAATGCCAGAAGTAACTGTAGAAAGAGACTTTAGTATGGTTAATTCTGTTAAAGCATTAACCATTTCATCTTCACTTAAAAGCGTTGAAGGTTTTTTATTTTTTTCAATAGATTGACAGCTACTAATTGTGACAATCAATATAAAAAGAAAGATCTTTTTCATAGTGTAAAAATAAACTTATTCATCAGGTATTCAGTATTTCCTCATTGATGACATTCCGCATGCAATTTTATTTATGATTATAAATAAAAGGGATTATTGAAATTGTAGAGGGAAATCCAGATTGTAATTTAGATGTTTGCCCTTAATTTCAGGAATGATTATTTAAAACTACCACAGTTAATGCTGATTTTTTAGCTTAACTAGTGGTAGTTTGTAATTTTTAAGAGTTTATCGGTCAAACGTTAATCGTTTTCCAAAACGTTCTTTTTCGTTTACTGCACCATTTTCGTAAGCAATATTTCCATTTAGGAATGTATGTGAAATTTGAGACTTAAAAGTAAAGTCTTCAAATGGAGACCAACCACATTTATACAAAATATTATTTTTATTTACAGTCCAGGGTTTATCTAAATCTACTAATACAGCATCAGCATAAAACCCTTCTTTGATGTATCCACGTTTTTCAACCTGAAATAAGATAGCTGGATTATGACAAGCTTTTTCAACAATTTTTTCTAGACTAATTTTTCCTTGATGATACATTTCTAACAATGCTACTAAAGCGTGTTGTACCAGTGGCCCCCCAGATGGAGCTTTAGTGTATACATTGTCTTTCTCTTCTAAAGTGTGAGGAGCATGGTCTGTTGCAATGACATCAATTTTGTCAGCTAATAATCCTTCTAACAACCCATCTCTATCCTTTGCAGTTTTTACAGCAGGATTCCATTTGATATGTGTGCCTT
This sequence comes from uncultured Aquimarina sp., assembly GCA_947493035.1. GTDB lineage: Bacteria > Bacteroidota > Bacteroidia > Flavobacteriales > Flavobacteriaceae > Aquimarina. Next base: position 628,926 of record CANLOW010000001.1, on the reverse strand, counting down.
TTGTGTGATAATCCTCATCGCTAAACCATAAATGATGAATACAAACTTCAGCAGTTATTTTTTTGTCTTTTAGAGGAATTGAACTATCAAAAAGCTCTAATTCTTTAGCCGTAGACAGGTGGAATACATGTAATCTGGCTCCAGTTTCTTTAGCTAATTCTATAGCTTTTGAAGAAGATAGGTAACAAGCTTCTTCACTTCTAATAATAGGGTGTAGATGTACAGGGATATCGTCACCATATTTTTCGATATGCGCAGCCATGTTTTTACGTATGGTAGCTTCGTCTTCGCAATGTACAGAAATTACCAAATCTGTAGATTTGAATATACTTCTTAGCGTGTCAGGGTTATCTACTAACATGTTTCCTGTAGAAGAACCTAAGAATAATTTAAGACCAGCAACATTATTCTTGTCAACTTTTAATACTTCTTCTAGATTGTCGTTAGTTCCTCCAAACATAAAAGAATAATTGGCGTAACTCGTTTTGGAAGCAGTACTAAATTTATCTTCTAACAAATCTATCGTAGTAGCCTGAGGGATGGTATTAGGCATTTCGATAAAACTAGTGATACCCCCAGCGATAGCTGCTTTTGACTCCGTTTCAATATTTGCTTTATGTGTTAGCCCGGGCTCACGGAAATGAACTTGATCATCAATTAAACCTGGTAGTAAATGCTTTCCTTGTCCGTCGACAATTTTACAGTCACTATTTATAAGATTTGTATCAATATTTGAAGCTATGGTTTTAAATAAACCATCTTCAATAAGAACATCCATTGTTTGAATAGTTCCTTCATTTATCAGTTGTGTGTTTTGTATTAAGATCTGCATATGGCTTACTGAATAGTGATTTTATTTTCATTAAAATTACTCCAAAAATAGCTTCAGAAATAATTCCTTTTGTCATTTTAGAATCTCCTCGAGTTCTATCTGTGAATATTACAGGAATCTCTTTAAAAGGAGCTTTCATAAGATAAGCTTTAAATTTCATTTCAATTTGAAAAGCGTAGCCTACGAATCGAATATTGTCAAAGTCAAACTGACTCAGCAGTTTTCTAGTATAACCTACAAAACCAGCAGTAGTATCATGTATAGGCATTCCTGTTAAAAAACGCACATACCTAGAAGCTCCATAAGATAGCAATACTCTGCTCATTGGCCAATTGACAACATTGACACCTTTAACATATCTAGAACCGATTACCATATCTAATGAATGGTCGATTAAGGTGTCTAGAAGTTTTGGTAAGTCTTTTGGGTCGTGAGAGAAATCAGCATCCATCTCGAAAATGTATTCATAGTTTCGTTCTATTGCCCAACGAAATCCATGAATATATGCAGTTCCTAATCCTAATTTTCCAGTTCGTTTTTCAAGAAATAACTGATCCGGATAGGTGTTTTGTAATGAAGATACTAATGAAGCAGTGCCATCAGGAGAATCATCATCGACGACAAGGATATCAAATTTCTTAGATATTTTGAATATGGCATCGATAATGAGCTTTATGTTTTCGACCTCGTTGTAGGTCGGAATGATGACTAAAGCTATATTCATTAACAAAAATTTTAAGGGCAAATATACTATAAACTAACCTCTGCTAATTACATTTGTGACAGCAATACTTTAGTACTAATTCCTTATTTCTTTAAATGGAGCTAAAAGTCTTTCGTAAGTAGTGAATATGATTCCAAAATTTGCAGGCCCACCTGATTGGATTTTTTTCTGGTGTCTAATAGTGATACTTATTATAGCTATTGCGAAAAATAGTAACAATAAGGTTTTTGATAGTTTTTTACAGTTGTTGTTTACTAATAACTACTTGCAGCTGTATTCTAATGCAATGACCTCTAGGGGTATCCATTTTTGGATGAGTTTATTTTTTATAATTACTTTTTCGTTATATGGCTACTATTTTGCATATTCTTTAGGTGTATATCCATCTTTTTTATTTAAAGAGTATTTAGTTGTAACTGCTTGTTTGTTAGTTTTTTTTGTAATTAAAAGAGGTCTTGAGCACTTATTAGCGATTTCATTTTTAAAAAATCAAGGGATAACAGTGTTTACTTATATGAAACAGAGTTATTTGAATTATTTAAGTCTTGTTTTTTTAGCACCGATTTTGGTAATTGTTTACATCTCTTTCAAAATTCCTTATGTAATTCACTTTCTTATTGCATTATTTTCAGTTTTATGGGTATTGTCCTATGTATTAGCGATTTCTAAATTCCGAAAACAATTTAGTTATAGTTCGTTTTATTTTATTTTGTATCTTTGCGCCCTAGAATTAGCCCCTACTTGTTTAATGTATTTAATGATATCGTATGGCATCAAGTGATACCGCACAAACCGTTGCGCCTATGAAAGTGAAGACGATTTTGGTTTCTCAACCAGAACCTAAAGTAGAGAATTCTCCTTATTTTGATCTTGAAGAAAGACAAAAAGTGAAAATAGATTTCGTGCCTTTTATCCACGTAGAAGGAGTAGGCTCGAAAGAAGTAAGAGGACAAAAGATAGATTTATCTGAATTTACTGCTATTATTTTAACCAGTAGAAATGCTGTAGACCATTACTTTAGAATTGCTGAAGAAATGCGTTTCAAAGTACCTGATAGTATGAAGTATTTTTGTCAAAGTGAAGCAGTAGCTTTGTATTTGCAAAAGTATGTGGTTTATAGAAAGCGTAAAATTTATGTTGGAAAGCGTACTTTTCCAGAGCTTTCTCCATTGATCAAAAAGTATAAAAACGAGAAATACTTATTGCCTTCTTCTGATAAGTTGAAGCCTACAGTACCAGCGTTACTGGATGATTTAGGTGTAAAGTGGAAGCAAGGAACTTTTTACAAAACAGTAGCTAGTGATTTATCAGATCTTAGAGATGTTTTTTATGATGTTTTAGTATTCTTTAGTCCGTCAGGAATTGAATCTTTATTTAAAAATTTCCCAGACTTTAAGCAGAATGAGACAAGGATTGCTGTTTTTGGAAATTCAACAATTAAAGCAGCAGAGGCTCAAGGTTTAGTGTGTAATATTCAAGCACCGACTCCTGAGACTCCTTCAATGACAATGGCTTTGAAAAAATATATTAAAGAAGCAAATAAGAAATAATTAGTTGTTTTTTTTAAAGTAAAAAGGAGTTGTTCTAAATGAAACGACTCCTTTTTTATTTTAACTATTGGGTAAATATTTAATTATTTTTATAGTAAAAATAACCCAAGCTGCAATTAGCAAAGTGCCTCCAAGTGGAGTTATAAAAGCAATAGCTGTTAACTTCGTTTTTAAAAAGTGTTCATCAAGACAAAGTATATATATACTACCTGAAAATAGAATAACGCCTAATACGATTAGAATATAAAGTATCGATTTTGAGCCTTCTGTCAAACCAGGTATTAATGCAATAAACATTAAAAAGAAAGCATGATAAAACTGATATCGAACGCCAGTCTGAAAAGATTCTAACTCGTTTGAAGATAAAATCGGTTTTAGCCCATGTGCTGCGAAAGCACCTAAAATAACACTTATTGTTCCTAAAATTCCTGCGGTAACAAGTAATTTTTTTTCCATTTCAATACAAATTTATGAATAAAGCTAAGGTACTTATTTTCGGGGCAGGGAGGTCAAGTGTCTACTTGATAAAATGTTTACAACACTATTTGCAACTACAAAAAGAAGGTTTGACTATAATTGCTGAAAATTTTGATGCTTTACCTAATGTATTGAGACAAGAAGCTAATATCAGTTGTGTTATAAGCTGTATAAATGAAACTATTGTTAATCGGTATGTAGCATTATCTGATATTGTAATTTCTATGTTGCCAGCTCATTTACATTTAGAAATAGCTGGTGCTTGTATAAAGTTTCAGAAATCTTTAGTAACGGCTTCATATGTTAGTAATGAAATAGAAAAACTTCATGATGCTGCTTGCAGTAGGAACCTTGTTTTCTTAAATGAAATGGGCTTAGATCCTGGTTTAGATCATATGAGTGCAATGTCTCTAATTAATCAAATTAGAGCTAATGGAGGAAAAATAAAGAGTTATGCTAGCCATACGGGAGGACTTGTAGAGAAATCTAAAGAAGAAAATTCCTGGAATTATAAATTTACCTGGAATCCTAAGAATGTAATTGTAGCAGGAAGCGATGGAGCTCAATTTCTTAGAGATGATACTATTCGTAATATTGAGTATAAAAAATTATTCAGCAGTCATAGTACTATTTCGGTTCACGACAAAAGTTATGATAGTTACGCAAATCGAAATAGTCTATTATATCAAGAGAAATATAATTTGGGTGAAGTATCCGATATATATAGAGGTACATTAAGGCATGAAGGCTATTGTGATGCTTGGCAGGTTTTTGTTAGTATGGGAATGACTGACGATATTGAGATCTTGAAATTTAAAAAAGAGCTTAGTTTGAGAGAGTTGTTTGCTTTTTTCTTAAAAATCGATAAAACAGAAGATTTAGAAATTGATTTTTGTGAAAAATTCATCCTTTCAAAAGGTCATCATGTATTTAAAAAGATGAATGCTTTAAGAATGTTTGATTCAAATGCTGTCGATTTTTTAAAAGAAGGTACGGCTGCTGAAATATTATTGAGTGTTTTGTTGAATGAATGGTCTTTGTCTCCTTTTGATCGAGATATTGTAGTGATGAAGCATGAAGTTACTTTTGAAAAAGAAGGATTAACTTATCTGGCTACTAGTGAATTGGAGGTTGTTGGAGAGAGTAATTATTATACTGCGATGGCAAAAACAGTAGGTCAGCCCATGTTTGAAGCGGTTAAGCTAATATTGAATAATGAAATAAAAAAAGTTGGAGTATTAACCCCAACTTTTGAATCTATATATAACCCTATTCTATTAAGTTTAAAAGAACAAGGTATTGTGTTTAAAGAAAAAATAGAACCACTAGTTTCTTCTATTTCCCATAAATCGCATAACAAAATAAAGTAGTGTTGCTAATGAGCCAAGTGCGGATACTAAATACGTTCTAGCAGCCCACTTTAAGGCATCTTTGGCACCATCGTGTTCTTCTCTCGTTAACATTCCTTGTGAGCTTTCTAGCCATGCCAAGGCGCGATTACTAGCATCGTATTCTACGGGAAGAGTAACCATGGTAAAAGCAGTGGTAACGGCAAATAGAAGAATCCCTAATAAGAATATAGAATTTCCAAGAGCATTTCCTCCAGCAGACATTGCTAGCCCTACCATTAATACGATATTAGAAAATTTACTAGAGATATTAACCATAGGAACGATCTTAGAACGCATGGTTAACCATTGATATGCTTCAGCATGCTGTACCGCGTGTCCAACCTCATGAGCTGCAACAGCAGCAGCAGCAGCATTTCTTTGTGAATAAACAACTTCACTAAGGTTTACTGTTTTGTCTCTAGGGTTATAGTGATCTGTAAGTTGTCCAGGGGTAGAAATAACCTTAACATTACGGATTCCGTGATCACTTAACATTTTTTCAGCGATTTCAGCGCCACTCATTCCATTTCGAAGGGTGAGTGCTGAATATTTTTTGAATTTGCTTTTTAAGCGGTTGCTTACTAAAGAACTTATTAAAGCAATAAGTCCTGCAATTACATAATAACCTGACATAAGAGTATAAATTGTGTTATGCCTAAATTACAAAAATCTTGAATTAGAAACTTTTGTTATGTGTTTTTTTTAAACAACCTTAAAGATTTACTGAAAATAGTATTGAAGGCTATGAAATATATTGTCGTCTTAAACCCATTGTTATTGGTTAAAGATTATAATGCTTAGTCTTTGCCTTTATTGTGTTTGTAGGCTTTATTGTAAAAGTTAAAAGTAAGTCGTTTTAGTTAAACCCAATCCTTAGGTTTTTTTAATACATTAATTAATCGCTCTTCTTCTGAACCTTTTTCTGGATGATGATCGTATACCCATTGTACGTGAGGAGGTAAACTCATTAAGATACTTTCAATACGTCCATTTGTTTTCAAGCCAAAAAGAGTTCCTTTATCATGAACTAGATTGAATTCAACATATCTTCCTCTGCGAATCTCTTGCCAATTTCTTTGTGCTTGGGTAAATGGTATATCTTTCCTTTGTTCTAAAATAGGAACATAGGCGGTAGTGAAACTATTTCCGACTTCAGTAACAAAGTCATACCATTGTTCGATACTTCTTTCTGAGGTCGCTTTACAATAATCAAAGAACAATCCACCTAGGCCACGCCCTTCTCCGCGGTGCGCGTTATAGAAGTATTCATCGCATTTTACTTTATAGGTAGGGTAAAACGAGGTATCGTGTTTATCACAAGCTGTTTTACAGGTTTGGTGGAAATGGGTAGCATCTTCATTAAATAAGTAATAAGGTGTTAAATCTTGACCGCCACCAAACCATTGATCAACGATTTCACCTTGTTTGTTGTACATTTCAAAATAACGCCAATTGGCATGAACCGTAGGTGCCATTGGGTTTTTAGGATGTATGACTAAGCTTAATCCACAAGCAAAAAAATCAACGTCTTCTACCTTAAAATACGATTGCATAGCTTTAGGTAATGGCCCATGTACTGCAGAAATATTGACTCCTCCTTTTTCAATAACCGCACCATTTTCTATGACACGTGTTCTACCACCCCCACCTTCAGGGCGTTCCCATAAATCCTGTTTAAAAGTAGCTTTTCCGTCAATGGCTTCAAGAGCAGCAGTGATTTCATCTTGAAGGTTTTGTATGTATTGGTAGAATTTTTCTTTCATGCTTTCTAGTAGCTTCGTTTTCTTAATTTAAAATCCTCAAGTTTTATATTAGAATTTTTAAAAGTTCTGTTTACCAAATATATTTCTAATAGCGCAATACTAATATTATAGAACATTCCCATAGCTAATGAGATATGAGGCTTTTCAATAAATTCTCCTCTAGCAGAGGTGTGGTCAAGGTAGGCTGAATATTCTAAAAAATCTTTTGTCAATCCTAATTTTGGGATAAGATCCTGTCCTATTAAAGTGGCGAATAACAGTAAAATATAGATCACTGCAGATAGTACAGAAAACATAATATTATTAAGCTTTAGTTGATCACTTACATCAGCGAATGCAAATCGCATTCTGTTAAAAGTGATAATGCCATATAATATCATCAAATTATTATCAGAAGTCGTAGCGTTAAATGCCAAAACAAAAACTCCATAAAAGGGAACTAAAGCTAATAAAGAAGTTTTCTTAGGTATTGCAGACATAAAGACTCCTGAATGCACCATTATAAATTCGAAGATAATTAATATGCTAAAGTCAATAATTCTAGAAATTTGATAATTATTAGGCTGGCTCCATAGTGCAAAATATTGATAGGCCAATAACAAGTACATAAATGCACTAAAGTATTCAAAAGGCTTATTATATTTTTCTATGATGTTCATTATGATTCAAATATGTGCTTTAAAAAGTAAAGTCTTCTGGTTTTATATTACTAATAACAAATTTCTTTTTAGAGGTATATGCAGACAGTACAGTCAGGCATAAATAATAAATGATAGCTGTAAAAAAGAAGGTGTGAGGTTCTTCGTTACCTGAAAATCCTGATGCTCTTACAATTTCTGTGTAACCAGAAATAGCTAGAAAATTTTCTGTTAGACCTGCTCTTGGAATATAATCTTCAATTTTTAGCGTAAAAAAGAACAATGCAATATAAATAAGCAAGGCTACCACCGAGAACACAAAATTATGAACCCTGATTTTAAAATCTGAATCAGTAAAAGCAAACCTCATACGATTAAAAATGATGATACCATATATTAATAAAAGATTAGTATTGACACTTGCTCTATTTAAAGCCCAAACAAAAACTCCATAAAAAGGAACCAATACATATAGAGATAATTTTTTAGGTAGCAACGCCATAAAAGTACCTGAATGAACCATCAACATTTCTAAAGTGAACAGAAGCGTAAGATCATATACTACTTCCGAACCTATATTTTCTGGATAGACCCACGCAATAATAAACTTGTACATCATCAAAATCGACATGCATACTCCAAAATATTCGAAATATTGATGATGTTTTTCTATGATGTTAGCTGCAATTGGCTTCATGATGTTATCAGGTTTTTTATGAAGTTATAGAAGCTAAAGAGGTTTTGCGTGCTAACCTCTTTAGCTTCTTAATTTTTTTAACTCCTTAAAAAATCACTGAACGATATTCTTTAACCGCATCTACAAATGCTTGTGCATTTTCTACGGGAATATTAGGTAAAATCCCATGTCCAAGGTTAGCGATATAACGATCTTTTCCGAATTCATTGATCATTTGGGTTACCATCTTCTTGATTTCAGCAGGAGGGGATAACAAACGAGAAGGATCAAAATTTCCTTGCAGTGTTACTTTTCCACCTGATAAATAACGTGCATTCTGAGCTGAACAAGTCCAGTCTACTCCTAATGCAGAAGCACCTGATTGCCCCATTTCACGCAATGCAAACCAACATCCTTTTCCAAAAGCAATGACTGGAGTACTGTCTTTTAAAGCATCAATAATTTGTTGAATGTATTGCCAAGAAAACTCTTGGTAATCTACAGGCGAAAGCATTCCTCCCCAGCTATCAAAAACCTGTACAGCATCCACACCAGCTTCTACTTTCTTTTTCAAGTAAGCAATCGTAGTATCTGTGATCTTTTGTAATAAAGCATGTGCTGCTAATGGCTGCTGGAAACAAAATGCCTTGGCTTTATCAAAGTTTTTAGAGCCTTGCCCTTGTACCATATAACATAAAATAGTCCATGGAGAACCTGCAAAACCAATCAAAGGAACTTCATCATTCAAAGCTTCTTTGGTCATTTTAACGGCTTCTAGTACGTAACCTAATTCTTCTTCGACATTAGGAACAATAACTTGTTCTACATCTGCTGCCGTACGAATAGGATTTGGTAACCAAGGCCCAATACCATCTTTCATTTGCACTTCAACATTCATAGCTTGTGGTACTACCAAGATATCACTAAAAAGGATTGCAGCATCAGTACCGATTTGGTCGATAGGCATTACGGTAATCTCAGTGGCCAATTCGGGAGTACGACACCTAGTAAAGAAGTCATATTTTTCTTTCAATTTCATGAAATCCGGCAAATAACGACCTGCTTGACGCATCATCCATACGGGTGGACGCTCTACCATTTCTCCTTTTAATGCTCTTAGAAATAAATCGTTCTTAATCATAATGCTTTAAAGTAATTGATTGCTGTGACCAATACATTCTCAATACTGGGAGTTTTGGCAACAGTATAATTTGTTGTATGTTTTTCTAAAGCCGATGCAGTTGTGTCTCCAATACAAAAAGCATGACTGTTTAATTCATTTAGTTTAAAAAAGCTTTTAACTCCCGAAGGGCTAAAAAATAGTATTCCATTAAATTCTGAATTTACTTTTTTTGGAGTGCTTACTGTTTTGTAAACAGGAACCTCTGTAAAAGTAATCTCTTCCTCTTTTAATATGTTAGGAAGTATATCTAATCGATCTTCCGCACAGAAATACACAAAAGAGGTTTTTTTATGTCGATTTGTAATCGATTTGCCTAATGTTGCGCCATTCTTCTCTGCTAGAGATACGGTAATTCCTTTTTGTTCTAATAGCTCTTTGGTTCGAAAGCCTACGCAAAAAGCATTGTTAATCTTAATTCCGTGTTTTAATACTGCATTCACTCCATTTTTGCTAGTGAATATAGCGTTAGATACGGTGTCTTGATATTCAAAATTTAAAAGAGACATATCTATGAAATCCATATGTACTAATCCTAAACCCGCATTTAGCACTAACTGTTGTTGTGCTTCGGATAGTTTTTTTGTGGATAGGATGGTTTTCATTGTTCCTCTTCTTTTCGTCAACCTTCGACTCTTCTCAGGATTCGATTTTATGGCTGAGCGCAGTCTAAGTCTTATTTATTTAATGTTTCCTTAACCATTTTCATTATAGATGAACCACCGCTAGAAAGTAGTTCTTTTGCATATGCATTCCCTTTTCCTTCAACTTCATTTATACTACACGTTCTTTCAATTTCTAGTTTGAACTTTCCATCCAAAGAAAACAAAGCTCCATGAAAATGCACTTCATTTTCTTTAATAGTTGCCAAAGCACCAATAGGAGCGGTACAGCCACCTTCTAGTGTTCTTAAGAAATCTCTCTCCATATGAACACATAATTGAGAAGCTGTATGATTTAGATTGGCCAGGGCTTCTTTACAATAATTGTCGTTTTCCATAGCTACGACAAGCATTGCTCCTTGCGCTGGAGCTGGAATCATCCAATCAAGGTCAACTACTTTGTCAGGAGTAAGATTAATACGTTTCAATCCTGCTGCTGCAAAAATGGCACCTTGCCAATTACTTTTTTGTAATTTTTGCATGCGCGTATTTACATTTCCTCGCAAATCAACTACTTCGTAATTCGGATATCTATGTAGCCATTGTGCCTTTCTACGTAGGCTTCCTGTAGCAATCGTTCCGTTTTGTTGTTTAGGATTAAAGTTTTTAGTTACCAAAATATCATGAGAAATAGCTCTTTCTAATACAGCAGCTTCAACAATTCCTTTAGGTAATAAAGTAGGTACATCTTTCATCGAATGTACAGCAATATCGACCTCCCCTTTAAGCATGGCAACATCAAGGGTTTTTGTAAATACGCCTGTTATGCCTAGTTCATATAAAGGTTTGTCAAGAATAAGATCTCCAGTAGATTTTACAGGAATTAATTCTGAATTATAACCGTTATCTTTTAGTAATTGCTGAACAGTTTTGGCCTGCCAAAGCGCTAATTCACTATCTCTTGTTCCTATTCGAATTACTTTACTCAATATACTATGAATTTTGTAGTTGAAATATCTTTTGAATCAATGCTAAATCTTGATCAGCACTGTGTTGTTCTTCTCGTAAGTGGAAAGCGATTTGCGAAGTGATTTTGCTAATCATTTTATCGCTAATGATGGCAGCATCACTAAAATCAACATCGCCATTCTTTTTACGATATTGATTGATTTCTTTATCGCGCATCAAGGTTAATTTAGTTTTCAATGCTTTTATGGTAGGAGCAAATTTTCTAGTTTCTAACCAAGCACTAAATTCGGCAATAATCTCTTCAATGATTTTTTCGGCATGAGGCACTTGTTCTTGACGCTTCATTAGGGTTTCATCGGTCATTTGAGATAATTGATCCAAATGAACTAGGGTAACATTTTCTAATTCCATTACATCATCCGAAACATTCCTTGGAACGGATAAATCTAAAATGAGTAATGGTTTTTTAGAATAAATTAAGTTTTTACTTATAGTAGGGTTTTGAGCCCCTGTAGCGACAACTAAAACATCTGTTTGCGTAATTTCAGCTTGGATGTTTGCGTAGTCTTTTACAATTAAATTGAATTTCCCAGCAACTTCTTCAGCTTTGGTTTTAGTTCTGTTTATAAGTGTAATGTGCGAATTATCGGTGTGTTTTATCAAATTTTCGCAAGTGTTCCTGCCGATTTTTCCAGTTCCAAATAGTAAAATATTTTTCCTTGATATATGCTCTACATTTTTTAGGATGTATTGTACAGAGGCAAATGATACTGAAGTGGCTCCAGAAGAAATTTCAGTTTCATTTTTAATTCTCTTACTAGCCTGAATCACCGCATTGATCAATCGTTCCATAAACGGATTGATCATTTGAAACTTTTTAGAAAGCCTAAATCCATTTTTTAATTGACCAATAATTTCAAAGTCACCAAGAATTTGACTGTCTAATCCTGTTCCCATTTTAAAGAGATGAGATATAGCGTTACTGTTTTTGTGAACATAGGCAACTTGCTCAAATTCCTCTACAGTTCCATGAGTATATTCGCAAAGTAATTTGATGAGTTGAAAAGGATGTTGAGCAAAACCATAAAGTTCTGTTCGATTACAAGTAGAAATAACGAGTAAAGATGGAATGCTTTCTTCTTGAGCTCGTTTAATGATATTTTCTTGGTTAGTGTCGCTAACACTAAAATTTCCACGTGTTTCTACATCGGCTTTCTTGTAGTTAAGACCGATACAGTAAAAATTTAATTTTGAAACTTCATTTTGTACTTGCATAAAACAACGCTAGCTGTTTGCAAAATTAATGGCACTTATTTACAAAAAACAACGCTAAAAGAATTTAAAATGTCGTCGTTTGGTTTTAGAATTTTGCAAATGTGAAAATATCGCAAAAAACGTGGCATGACAGTGATAAAGTGTTATTTTTGAACAGTAGTTTAGAATGAATAAAAATAAAATAAGATAACCAGTTATGGAGTTTCAACAAAAAAATATCGCAGAAGGGTTGTTAGAAGAAATTTGGATAGAAGATCATTTTCAGGTTTTGAAAATGAAGAATGATCAAGACCAATCTCAGACGGTTGTTCGAGAAATAGATAGTAGCTTTATTCAATTTCATTATACCATAAAGGGGAGTGGTATTTTTAGTTTTAATAATGGGTCATATACATTACCGATTCATGACGAAACTTCTTTACTACTTTATAATCCGCAAAGAAGCTTGCCAATGAATTTGGAATTAAAGCCAAATACATGGATTGTTTCTTTAATCATTTCTATAAAAAAGTTTCATAGTCTTTTTTCTTCAGATGCTCATTATATTCCATTTTTGAGTGATGATAATAAGGATAAGAAATATTATAATGATATGCCTATTACGCCTTCAATGGCAGTGGTATTGAATCAATTAATGAATTTCACAGTGCACCCTTCTTTAAATAGTATATATCACAAAGCAAAAGCCTATGAGCTTTTGTGTCTTCATTTCAATAAGCCGGGTGATGCTGATGTAGAACAGTGTCCTTTTTTGGCTGACGAGATTAATGTTCAGAAAATAAAGAAAGCAAAAGATATTATCATTGATAGAATGGCAGAGCCGCCAAGTGTTCAAGATTTAGCTTTAGAAGTTGGACTTTCTTTAGCAAAACTAAAAGATGGATTTAAACAAATTTATGGAGAGCCCGTATATACTTTTTTGTTTGATCATAAAATGGAGTTAGCTTGTAAATTATTATCTCAAGGAGATAATGTAAATGAAGTAGGTTTAAAACTAGGGTATAGTACTTCTAGTCATTTTATAGCAGCGTTTAAAAAGAAATATGGTACTACTCCTAAGAAATATGTCAGTGCTCTTGCCTAAGAATTGTTTTCAATTCTAAGGTGAAGGTGTTATTATATAATACACCAAAGTAAAAAACATGCGTTGTAGTGGATCCACTACAACGCATGTTTTTTTAACTACAAGTTATAGGGCTTTAAACTAAAGAGCTTTTTTTATTGACGCCGCTAAAGGATGTAATATATCATGGCTTGCTACGAGGGTTATTTGTTGAACTCAGGAGATAATCTTAAAATCATAGAAGCTCATGAGCTTTATTCTCTTTTTTAAGATATTGTAGCAGTAGAATATCTTTTTCATTACTTGATTTTTGTTTTTTTACAAAAAAATAAACTTGACATTGTATAGAAAAATTAATTTTTAGATTGACTTGAGAACTTTTGGTAACTAGACAAAAACTGTACATGTATTTTGGAAGTCCTTATAAACTATAGATTTGCAACAACAACTAATCAAAAAACTAAATGCTCATATCTGAATTACCCTTTGTAGATTACCCCTTTAATTAATTTACAACAATCAAATACTATTTAACTTAATTTTTGTTCCTGCAAAGGCTTTTTGAAAGACTATATTCAAATTTAATAGTAAGATAAACCTAATGTAATATTAGGCGGTTTATGATTAGTAAGTAGAGTCCACTTTGGTGGACTCTTTTTTTATGCTCATTATTTTCAGGTCAATTCTCAGGAATGAGAATAAAATTACGTTTTAAATAACTGCTGAAAATAAATTTGAGATCGAAAGAATTAATATTATGTATTTCTTTTCCTCTCTATAGTCTCTTGTTTTCTTTATTCGGAATAAGCACTTTCGTGATTACCAATATAGTATTTCGATAGCATATTATGCTTCCTTTAATATATTGATACAACTTGGCTTTTAAAACCTTTACGTTTTTTGCTTTGTTCCTTTTTTTGAAAATGAGAGCTGTTTTCTAGATCATGAATTGATGAATTTTTCTTTAAAAATTTTGCAAAATAGCTGGGGTGAAGGAATAGGAAATATGATTGCTTTTTTGTCTTATCAATTCATATTTGCCTTTATTGGATGGTTTTGTATTGCTAGCTCTTTGTGCATTGTGTTTTACTATAGTTTCATAAGCGTTGCCTCTATGTTAAGAGGGTTTTCTTAACGAAAAATTAATAAAAACACTAATGCCTTCATTTAAAACATAGTAATTGTATTTTTTTTGAAATAAAAGTTGAAATAAAGTGAAACTATTGTTTGAAAATTATAAATAAAGTTAAAATGCTGAAGATAATTTATAGATTTGAGAGCCTTCGAATTTTATTAAGAACAATTGAATACTTATGAATATACAAAAACTATCTACTAGTTTATTCTTACTAGGAACAGTAAGTGTAGCTACTGCTCAGGTAGAAGTTGATGTTAACTTCGACATGAAACATGTTGTTGGTGGACAAGAAACTTTTGACCGAAACAAATTTATTACCCTACATTCAACATCATCGGAAAATGATTACAATGATGAATTAGGGAAATTAGATTCTTTAATGAATATCTATGATGCTTATAATGGACGCGATACAGGACGTATGCGTTTTGTAGGTGATCAAATACGAGAAAATGCAAATCGCCCAGGATTTGCAGATCCTGAAAGTATTACCGAGTGGGGTAGCATTCTTAATAATAGTTACGCAAATAGAACCTCAAAACATCTTTATGAAAAAGGTTCAGTGATTACCGCAGCTCAAGATGTACCTTTTTATCCGAATGGAGCAAACCCTACTGGACAAGGTTGGACTTGGTCTACAACAGACACGGCCGAAGAGCCTTTCGGGTCTGCTTTAGGGCAGTATATGGGGATTTTTTTACGAGATGCTTATGGAGAAGGAGGAGTTAATGGTACTCCAAGACCTGAATTCGTAGAAGTAATGAATGAGCCAGTTTGGCCATTAGTAGATGAAAATCTTCACGGAGGAGGTACTATAGATGATATTTTCAAAATGCATTCTACAGTTGCAGATTCTATACGTAAATATGCTCCATCTAGTAAGATTGGAGGTTTTTGTACAGCATTTCCTGATTTAGAAAAGGTAGGTCTTCAACCACAAAATAATGAAATGTTTGGTCAGTGGGAAGAACGCTGGAAACGTTTTATAGATGAAGTAGGGCCTGAAATGGATTTTTACTCATATCACCTTTATGATTTCCATAGTATTGGAGGTAAAAAACAATTGCGTAAAGGAGGAAACATGGAGGCTACCATGGATATGATTGAGCATTACAGTACCATTTCCGATGGAGAAGTAAAGCCTGTTGTTATTTCTGAATATGGAGGTCAATTGAATGATTTTTATGCACAACCATGGTCACCAGCTCGTGATTGGTTAAATATGAAATCATTTAGTTCGATGATGATGCAGTTTATGGAGCGTCCTGATGTTATTCAAAAAACGATTCCTTTTGCATTGCACCGTGCTGATTTTTTATTTGGAAATATAGCTGATGGATTTGCCTATCCATGGCGTATGATGCGTCGTGAAAATGAACCTGCTGAATATTCGGGAGACTGGGTGTTTTCAGAATTAGTAAAGTTTTACCAATTGTGGAGCGATGTTAAAGGTACACGTGTTGATACTAAATCAACAGATTTAGATGTAATGGTCGATGCTTATGTAGATCAAACATCAAATACGGGATATTTAATATTGAATAACCTTGCTGAGAGTGGACAAACGATTAATCTAAATCAATTTGGGTTAGGAACTTCTAACGTAACTAATCTAGAAATTAAGCATTTGTTTTTAGGAGGAAACAATGTACCAGTTTTAGATATTACTAACATAAATGAAGTACCTACTTCTGTAGTATTAAATGCAGAAGCAACTATGATTTTAGCATTTAGTTTTGATACACCATTAGCTATTTCTGAGACTTCTCAAGAAGTTAAAACTTATGCAACTACATACAAGCAACCAATTGTTGCGGATCAAGTGATAGATTTTACAGTTCCAAACGTTCCTTTAGGTACACAGGGTGAAGCTGTAATACGTTTGGGTGTAGGGCGCGCTTTAGATGCTAGTCGTATACCTACAATTGCTGTAAACGGTACTCCTGTGCCAGTACCTACGGATTACCGTGGTGACACACAAGATCAAAGAGATACGTTCTTCGGGATTTTAGAAATAGAAGTGCCATATAATATACTAATCGCAGGAAACAACGCCGTATCGGTTACTTTTAATGATGATGGTGGTTTTGTAAGTAGTTGTGCTTTACAAACGTTCGATTTTTCTAGAACTGTAGCTAGATCACAAATTAGTGATAGAACACGTTTTTTAACTTTCGATAATATCACTGATTTTATTCCAATAGGAGGAACGTTTCCTGAAGTTGTTGTAGGGCAAGAGATGAGTTTAGAATTATCTTATGGTACTGGGGTTACAAATCAATTAGAAGAAGATTTATTTTATATAGCTGCTCAAGTACGTCAATTAGATGAAGCAGGAGAAGAGGTAGCTACTTCGCCTTTTACTACATTGGTTCCTGATGAGGCCGATAATTCGGGAATTATTAATATTTCATATGATGTGCCAACGCATTTCGATGCTGAGGTTACTAATCCAATTCCTGTTACGGCCGATTTGCCAGAAGGTCATCAATTGATCTTGCTGTTATTTTTGGCTATAGATAATAATACTGGTTTTGTAAATGCAAATACAGAGATAGTTATTAATGAAGTTCCTGATCGTGAAAGATCTTTAGTATGGAATAATATCACAGATTTTATTCCTGAAGGTGAGACAATTCCTTCACTTTCAGCAGCACAAAATATTTCATTAGAATTAAGTTATGCTACAGGTTTAACAAATCGCATAGAAGAAGATTTATTTTATATTGCGACTTTAGTGCGCCAAACGGATGAAGAAGGTGCAGTCGTTGCCGAATCACCTTTTACTACGATTTTAGGAAACGAATCATCTAATACTGGAAGTGTAAATTTTGCTTACACGATCCCAACATATTTTGATGAAGCTGAAACAAATCCACTTCCTACAGGTGCTACATTGCCAGAAGGACATGAGTTGACATTGTTAATTTTTATGTCTACTGATGAAAACACAAATTTTGCAGATGCAAATACTTCAATTACATTAAGTGCTATTCCGAATAGAGATCGTTCCATATCATGGGATAACAAGTCTACTTTTGTACCTAATGGAGAAGTGTTGCCAACGTTTTTATCAGGTCAAACTTTTTCAACTACTTTAACCTATGCGACAGCTTCTTTGAATGATGTAGAAGAAGATTTGGGTTATGTGGCAATGCAATTAACACAGTTAGATGAAAACTTTGCTCAAGTAAATACAAGTTCTTTTGAAGGAGTGATTGATGGAGATCAAATAAATGCTGATACGGCTACTTTTGATTACACATTGCCTACTACTTTTGATGACGGTACAGAAATCCCATTAACAGTAGATTTACCGACTGGTCATAGATTCTTTTTATTGGTTTTTATGTCAGTAGATGGAGATACAGGTTTTGCTAATGATAATACAGAGGTTGTAATTACGGATACTTTGCCAAGTAGAACAAGGGTTATTTCTTTTGATAATGCAGCTGATTATGTTCCTGCAACAGGAGTTTTACCTACTTTCTTAGAAGGTCAAGTATTTTCTACTACGCTGTCATATGCTACAGGTATTGAAAATGGGGTTGAAGAAGATTTAGGTTATGTGGCAATGCAAGTAGCTCAATTGGATGAAAATTTCACACCAGTAAATAGAAGTGCTTTTCAAGCCGTAGTTTCAGGAGATGAAGCAAATGTTGACACAACAACTTTCGATTTTGAATTACCTACTACTTTCGAAGATGGTACGGAGATCCCTACTACAGAAGAATTACCTGTGGGACATCGTTTGTTTTTATTAACATTTATGTCTGTAGATGGAGACACAGGTTTTGCAGATGCAAATATGGAAATTGTAGTGAACGCTCCTGTTCCTGACAGAGATAGAGCTGTAACTTTTGATAATATCAGTGATTATATATTAGTTGGAGGTAATGTTCCTGAATTTACGGAAGGTCAAACTTTTTCTACTACCTTATCATATCAAACTGGAGTAACAGATAATATTGTTGAAGACTTAACCTATATTGCAATGCAAGTTGCTCAATTGGATGAGAATTTTGATACGATCAATAGAAGTACTTTTCAAGCAGTAGTCTCAGATGACCAAGTAAATGTCGATACAGTTACTTTCGATTATACTTTACCTACTACTTTTGATGATGGTTCAAATATTCCTGCTAGTATCGATCTTCCAGAAGGGCATAAGTTGTTTTTATTGACTTTTATGTCGGTAAACGGAGATACTGGTTTTGCGAATGCAAATACTGAGATTGTTATCAATAAAGAAGATAGAGATCGCACCCTAGTTTGGAATAATATAGAAGAATATATTCTAGAAGATACAATGTTTCCCGTGTTTTATGACGGTCAAACTTTCTCTACTACTTTAACATATGCCACTGAGGTATTGGATAATGTTGAAGAAGATTTAACATCTATTTCTATGCAGCTACAGCAAGTAGATCAGTCAGGAGGAATTGTTTCTACAAGTTCGTTTGAAGCTGTAATTACAGATGATGCCCTGAATGCTGATACGGTTACTTTCGATTATACGTTGCCTTTAGTTTATGATAATGGGAATTCTGTAATTAATTCAGAAGATCTCCCTGGAGGGCATCGATTATTATTACTAATTAGCATGGCTATAGATGGTCAAGCTGATGCTATTAATATAACTACAGGAGTGATAATTAATACACCAGTACCAGATGTGGATCGAGCAATAGCTATCGACAACCTTCCTAACTTTATTCCTGTAGGCGCTACGTTGCCAACTTTTGATGAAGGAAGAGTATTGCCTTTAGATATTACTTATAACACAGCCGTTTTTCCAAATAGAATTGAAGATCTTACAGAAGTGTCTTTAGAATTGAGGCAATTAGATCAATCAGGAGGAATTGTAAGCCGTTCTACAGCAGATATTGTTGTAGATGATTTAGGGGTAAATTCGGATACAGTTACTTATGACTTTAGACTGCCTTCAGAATATGATAATGGAAATGAGATTTTTATTTCTGAAGAGTTACCCGGAGGGCATGTTTTAGCAATTGTGGCTACACTTACTGCTGAAAATGGAAGTGAAACTGTCGAGTTTGTACAAGAAATCGTAATCAATCGTTTTATTGAAGATCGTGAGCGTATGGTGACTATCGAAAATATAGAAGAATATATGCCTGATGAAAAAGATATAGCTGTTTTTAGATTAGGAGATACAATGCCCTTAGATATTAAATACGCTACAGGTGTTGAAAATAATATAGAAGAAGATCTTACGGCAGTTAGGATTAAATTTCAGCAAATTAATGCTAAAGGTAAAGTGGTAAATGCTACTAAAGCTGAGCGTGTAATTCTAGGTCATCAACCTAATGAAGGTGTAGAAACAGTATACCATTCAATTCCTAGATATTTCAAGGATGGAACTAAGATACCTAGTAAGCGTCTTTTACCTAAAGGTCATAGTATGAGAATTGCTGTTAAGTTGATTGCCGAAAACCGTTCTAAATTTGCATTTTATAAGGAAGAAGTTGTCTTAAGAGTTGATAATGATAGTTATAGAGTAGGAAATGAGATTACTATATTCCCTAATCCAACAGTTGATATGTTGAATGTTGGAGGCAATTTTGACGGGAATTGGTTTGTGTTTTCTGAATATTCTAAATTAGGATTCTTTGGAAAAGGAAGCTCTGTAGATGTATCTTCCTTACCAGCTGGGGTGTATTATATTAAACTTCAAGGAGAAGATACAGCAAGGAAGTTTATCAAAAAATAATTTTTTTGAATTACTATATCTGAACCGTTCCATTTTGGAGCGGTTTTTTTATGGAATTTAGATTCTGTTTTATGTAACCTAAGTCTTTTAGGCGAAATTCTTATCAGTAAATCTAGGTTTAATGGTAAATATTTACAATATAATATTTCAGAAGAGGCTTTGTTTCTTAAAAAAATTAAAACGAATTATTTATGAAGGCATATTTAAATAATACCCCTAGACAATGAAAAGTCTAGGGGTATTATAAAGAGCAAAAAGAGTTGTTACGCCAAGGATATTAATTTTTAATAATCTTTAATGTTTCTTGAGAGTTGCCATCTGAAAGAGTCAAGAAATAAACGCCGTTGGATAAATTAGAAACATCAATTGTCTGTTCTCCATTTATAAGGCCTTTGTTTATAGTGGCTCCGTTAATACCATAAATGGTAAAAGAAAAGTTGTTGTTTTTTAAATTTGAAATATAAAAATTGTCAGCTACTGGGTTAGGAATAATAGCTAAAGACTCATTGTTGTTTTTAGTGAAATCTTCAATGGAAAGAACTTTTGTTCCTTCTAAAATAAATTTTTCTAAATTCCATTCCCAATCATCGTTATTGCTACCAGCTCCTTGAAGTCTAATTGTATGTTCTCCTGCCGTAAGACTTACTTTATTAGAGGCCTTTAATAAGATGAAATCATTCCAGTCAGAAGAAGGAACGGCATCATCTGAAACAGAAACCCCATCTACTAGAATTTCAATTCTAGATTGTGTTAACGGGGTTCCGATAAAATAACTTATTTCAAACTCATCATCGTTTTCGATGTTGACAATATAATCTCCCCAATCTCCTTTTTGATTAAAATTTATGGCTCCAATACCATTTGTAACATAAGTATCAAAACCATCATAAGTCCCTCCAGTATCACTGAATTTTTCCGCTTCTATAGTCAATTGTTTGTTGCTGTTAGAGTCTATTACAGTTATTTCTATAGTGTCTGATAAGAAATTGTCATCAGTAGTTACAGTGATAGTTGCTGTTCCTGCAGAATGCGTTGAAACGCGTCCATTTTCATTAACTGTTGCTACTACTTGATTATTACTAGACCAAGAAATTCCTTTGTCTGTAGCATCAGTAGGAGTTATTGTAGTGGATAACACTTCAGAAGTATCAACATCCAGAGTTAATGTTTCTTCGTTAATAGAGATTCCTGAGACCTCTACAAACCCTTCTTCTTGTCGAGGTTTGTAAAGACGAATCCAATCTACTTTTAAAGTGTGCCCTTCAGGATCGTTAGCAATCTCCTCATCAGTTGGTGTAGCGCCTCGAATAGCTCTCCAATCCATATCTTCCATATCAATGATGATATCCATGGGTTTACTAAGCCCTGTTCTATTTTCAAGATTGATAACAGGATTATTGTTTTCGTCTAAAACAGCACCTTGTCTTGGGTTATTTGGGTTGATAAGTTCTACACCGGTATACCCTCTCGGGTCAATACCATCAGTTTCGGCACTACCATCCATACCAATAGTGGTTTTTACTAACTCACCATCTAGATAATAAAATAATTCTGTTGGGCTTTTCCAATATACCCCGTAAGTATGAAAGTCTTCGTGCCATATCGTTACTGGGTTAGTTCCATAGTGTGTACCAGGCTCGTGTGGCTGATAATCAAGAAATGGGTTTCGGATGAATATGTGATGACTAAAATGTATTCTTTCAGATAAATTAAATTGTCCAAAGAAATCATTTCTAGGGTGATCAGATCCCCAGGCTTCTAAAAAATCAATTTCTTGAGTATCGTCAGGGCTTAATAACCATGCAGCACAGGCATTAACAGTATTAGGGACTCTAGCGCGTACCTCAATGTATAAAGGGTAAACGACTTGCGATGTAGAGGATACACAACCCAAACGAGTAACATCACCAATACTTTCTCCGTTATTATAGCGTTGTCTTTCCCCAGGTACTCTAGTTGTAATTAGTTGAAGCATCCCGTCTTCTACAATGACATTTTCACGTTTCCATTGTGTTAGACCTGGTCCAGTCCAGCCATTGTGATAAGCATTTCTCCATCGATTGTCATCACCAAATTCTGCAGGCTCAGTAGAATTGAAATCGTAGTTGAAGTTGTCAGAGATTTTTGTATCCAGAACCCATTTTTTTCCTATTCCAGGGTCAGCAGGTACAGGGATTCCATCCCAGTCATTTTGCGCAAAAAGTGATGCGCTAGTTGCAGCTAATGCAACTAAAAGATGTTTTTTTTTCATAAGTAATCCTTATCCTTTAATGAAAACGTTTTCGTTTAACCTTAAAGATTCCGCCTTTAAAGATTTGTTAAATAAGGTATTAAAATTATAAAAATAAACAGTATATGCAAATATATTGAGAATTGAAAGATAAGAAGTGTGTGAAAAGGGTCTGTTCTCTGGGTAAACCTTAATGTTTTGTCACACGGAGTAGAAGTGTTATTCTATCTTTTTCCAATTTTTATTTGCTTTTTCTTTGAGTTGAGTGGTTCCTTCTTCATTCCAGGAATTTAAGGTGTTATTACCCCATGAATTATAGAAAAGATATACTTTTCCATTTTCTAAAGAGAATGTTTCTGGATCTACAGTTACTTTTTTCCCTTTTTTTCCAATAGCATAGGCACAATAGCCTCCATATTCAGGTAAAAAAAGATCTGGATTTGCTTTAAATTTTTCCAAATTTGATACGCTGGCAAAATGAAACGTTGCATTCATATATACCGCGCTATATTTTGAAGAGCCTTTTATGGCTTTATTATTAAAATATTCTGTTACATCGTATCCTTCAATAGCCACTCCCTTTTTTGTGTAGAAATGATCTTGGGAAAAACAAGTCGTGATAAAGAGAAGTGAAATAAGTAATGTAAATGCTTTTTTCATAAACTTAGTTTTTCAGTTTGTCAATTGAATGTGTTTTCCCTTACATGATAGGTTAAAATTTAACTATTATGTTTGATAAACGTATTAGTTACTTAAATCGAATCGTGTACTGCTTTAATATAAGTCTCAAGTGATATTGCTAAGATAATTTAGAATTTCTTGATTTAGAAACTGATAATTTTCAATATAACTCATATGTCCTCCAGTAGTTTTTAGTATCGAAGATTTAGTAGCTATAGATTCTTTTATAAGGTTTTCAATAGGTAAAACGGGGTCGTCTTTTCCTGCAATAATAAGTTTTTCACCCGTAAATGATTTTAATAGTTTAGAACGGTCTTTTCTAATTTTCATCCCTTTTAGTGCGGCAATGATGCTTTCTGTAGAGATACCCGCTAGGTTTTTGATTAATTCATCAATTTCTAGTTTTAAAGCTGTCTTTTGTTGATCACCAAATAGGTTAATTATTCCCATTCGTAAGAAGTTTTCTTTTTGATGCTCTACAAGTTTTATTGCTCGATCTCTATTTAGTTTCTTTTCTTCAGTATCCGAACTACTGGTAGAGTTTAAGAGAATAAGGTTCGAAACATAATTTGGGTAGGCTTCCAAAAATGCCAAAGTAATATACCCTCCCATAGAATGTCCAATGAAAGTACATTGTTCGATTTGTAGGTGATCTAAAATATACTTTATAAATAGAGCTTGATCCTCCATGGTGTGCACTTCGGCTAATGTTTGCGTTGCTCCATGCCCTAATAGATCTATATAAATATTTGTAAAATACTGTTTGAAATAAGGCTTTTGATATTTCCAAATGGAGGTATTTTCCATAAATCCATGAAGCCATACTATTATAGGGCCTTGCCCTTCGATTTCATAATTGGCTTTAATGTTTTTATAGGTGATTATCATTTTTTTGCGTTTTATACAGAGTTACATTTCGTATAGCCGAAGTGTGATAAAAAGTAAATAGTTATCACTATTGATTCATTAACATTTCAATTTCTTCAATTTCAATAGGAATAGATTTCATTAGGTTTAAAGGAATTCCTTTGTCTTGTATCACGATATTGTCTTCTAAACGATACCCCATTTGTTCTTGAGGTATGTAAATTCCAGGTTCAACGGTTAGTACCATATTAGCTTGCATAAGGTCTTCTTGAAATCCATAATCGTGTGTGTCTAATCCCAAAAAATGAGAAGTACCATGCATAAAATATTTACGATAGGCAGGGCGTTCTTTCGGAGCATTCTTGATGTCAGCTTTATCTAACAACCCAAGGGCAACAAGTTCTTTAGTCATAAAATCACCAATTTCTTTGTTATAGCTAGACCATTTAAGGTTAGGTGTTAATAACGACGTAGCGTAGTTTTTTACATTCAATACTGCTTGATATACTTCTTTCTGTCTTTTAGTGAATTTCCCAGAAACCGGAACAACCCTTGTCATATCACTAGAATAATTAGCATATGCAGAAGCGACATCCATTAATATAACCTCTCCTGATTTGCATTGTTTTTTATTCTGAATATAATGCAATACGTTGGCGTTATTTCCACTAGCAATAATAGGAGTGTACGCAAAACCATCTCCGCGATTTTTAATGAAATGATATCCAAAAGTAGCTTCTATTTCATATTCCCAAACTTCAGGGCGAATCATTTTTAAGGCTTCTCGAAATCCAATTTCAGTAATATCACAAGCTTTTTTTATAGTGTCAATTTCCTCTTGACTTTTAATAGCTCTTAACCTGTGAAGTATGGGAGCACTAGAAGCGACTTGATGGGCAGGAAATTTAGCTTTACACCATTCGATAAATCGATCTTCTCGTGTTTGTACTTCACTTGTTGATCTGCCATGAATATTAGTGTTAAAATAGATCGTTTCAGCCTCCTTCATTAATCGAAAAAATACACTTTCAAATTGCTCAAGCCATTCTATATGTTGAACACCTGATAGTGTACTTGCTTTCTCTTTCGTTAATTTTTCTCCTTCCCAAACAGCTATATGTTCGTCAGTACGCTTGACAAATAATATTTCGCGATCCGAAGTATTTCTAGCATTTGGAAATACAAGTAAAATAGATTCTTCTTGATCGATTCCGCTTAAGTAATAAATATCTCGATGCTGTTGAAAAGGCAATGTACTATCAGCACTAACTGGGTAAATGTCATTACTGTTAAATATAGCAATGCTGTATGGCTTCATTTTTTCGCAGAAAAGGCTGCGGTTTTTTGTGAATAAATCACTAGATAATGGTATGTATCTCAAAAGACATTTTTTTTGAATTAAAAGAGGGGTGTCCCAGTCTTAAAGCGTTTTAATATTGAAAATTACTTAAAACAAAACAAAATGAAAACTTTATTTACTACCCTTAGAAAACGTATGTCTCGATTTGTAAAATTAGTAGTCGATTTAGACTTACCATCAGCTTGTGGTCATGCTTTGCGACATTAGTTAGTTAAATGTCTTAAGTCTATTTTGAATACGGATAAGTGCTTCCTCATTTTTAATCCCTTTTTGAGAAAAATATATAGGAGTACCTTCCGTTTTTTTGATTCTTAAATATGAAGTACTGTCTGTATCTGCTATCAGTTTAATCAAATTGCTTTCAGTGTTAAATATTCCTTTTCTAATATTACCTATAGCAAATCCATTAGATTTATATTTGATTTTGGGATGAGTAGAAACCAATGTTACCTCTTGAATATTTATTAATGGAATTACTTCTCCATACATTCCTGTGATTTCAATATGATCATTATGAATCATTATAGTGTTTTCATCAAGACTTTTATATAGTAGTATGCCAATGATTATTGTAATACCAATGAGAATTAGGGATGCATATTTATTCTTACGAAATCCGTCGTAATATTTTTGGCTTTTAAAAGTAAACCAAGCTATAGCCAATAATGGGTACAGGGTAATAAAGAAAGAAAAGACTCTTTCCCCTAATAGGTATATTATGCATAAACCTATTAATAAAGTAGATATTCCAAGAAAGATGAAAAACCGTTTAAGAAAAGCTATATATTTTTCAGAATCAATTTTAGATCGTTCCTTTTCTGATAGCATATTGTAACCAGAAATCAAATAGCGAGCATTGGATGTAGTTACGACTAAACCAATAATGATGAAAATTCCCGAAATAATGAATAAGGCTGTTAACATGATATTATCTTTTAATTGAGTAGCACTTTAAAAAGCCAATGACAAAAGGGCTTTACTTGCAATTTCAGCTATAATAATTGCTAGAATAAATAGTACGATTGATTTGGCTCCTTTAGCATGGGTAGCTGTTTTGTAACCATTCCATAAAAGCATAAAAAACCAAATAACAAGAGCAAAAATGACAAGGCTGAATACTAGTGTTTTAAGTAATGTTTCTTGCGGTAAATTTTGTAGGTTATTGGGGTCAACAGCCAAAGACAAGGCAAGCTCACTATAATAGTGATTGATATTGAATGGTAATATCAAGTATAGTGGAATTCGAGCAATTAGCACTGTGACAAAAATATCAATGATTCTAGTTTTCGAGTTGTAAATTTTTCCAGCGATAAAAATAAAAAGCACTAAACACCCAATACTTATTATGCTTTCAATTAAAGGAGATTTGATGTGTACAATTTCATTAACTAAATGAACATCAATAGCACCATCAAAATGAGCGTCTAAAATTGATGCGAGATAAATTGAAAGAGAAGTACATATTATACCGATAAGTAATAATTTTTTCTCAGGGTATCTTTCAAAAGGATTAAATAGAATGGTATTCATGATTAGTGATTTTTGATGTTATTTATTTTTTCGATGAGGTCATCAAGGTAATTTCTTACCGTAGGGTAGCTTTTACCCAATTGTTCAGCCATTTTTTTAATACTTCCACTAGAAGTAATAAAGTCAAGTAAGAATTGCTGCTCCTCGGGAGATAGTTGTAGCAGTAATGGTAAACTGTAATTTCCAGAAACTTTTGTGCCACAACTTTCGCAGGAGAGTTCACTTACTTCAAGGGCAAATTCACAACTGGGACATAATGCAGGTAATTTTTTCAAAATAAAACTTAGTTGAATAATTATTCAATAAAGTTAAATATTATTTTAAATAAATTAATTTTTTTATGAATTTATTTTATTTTTTAGTAGATAGACAAAAAGATAGTCTCCTCTATAGAGATAAGGATCATAAGTTTTTTTAACCCGTATTATGCATTAGAATTTCGATACGGAATAGATTTTCTAATGCATAATGCGGATTAAAAGGTAGTTATTGTAGAGGGGCTAAATTTCTTTTTAAAATAAATTATCATCCCCAAACAACGAAAAAGCAACCAAACAGCAAGTGCTATCCATACACCTACTAATTTTAGTTCTAAATATTGAAATAGATAAAGCGAAGGGATAAAACCAACAAAAGTGGCTATTAATAATAGGTTTCGAAGAAACTTCATTTCGCCTAAGCCTTTAAAAACGCCATCTAAGATAAAGGCAACAGCATTTAAAGGTTGAACAAGTAATACCATGAAGAATACTCCATAAAAAGGAAGTAATACTTCCTTTTCTTGCGTAAAAATTTGACCTATAGGGTAGTAGAATATTCCTCCTAGTATCATTAAAAAGACACCAATGATAAGTCCATACAAGCTTAGTTTTTTAACTAAATGATTTAATTGATTGAAGTCTTTGGCACCGTATAATCGTCCGCCAAATATTTTTCCAGCGGCAGCATATCCATCAATAAAAAAGGCTGAAAATAACCATATGTTCCAAGCAATTGTATGAGCGGCCATAAATTCTTCTCCAATTTTCGAAGCTGTTCTTCCGGCTAAAGCAATCGCAATATTTAAAGATATAGCTCTAATAATTAGATTAAGTGTCATCCCAATAATGCGTTTCATTTCGGGATGAATATTCTTAGATATTTTTAAAGAGATATCAGTTTTCTTTAGTAAGAAATAAAGTGCTAAAAGCCCCATAGTGATTTGAGCTATTAAACTAGCCCATGCAGCACCTTCAATATGCATAGCAGGGATGTAGTTATCAATTCCGTATACCAAAATGATATCTAATACGATATTGAGTGTAGCACCAATTATAGAGATAATCATCGGCCAAAAGGTGTTTTGAAGGCCACTGAATACTCCAATAATTGAAAATAAGAATAAGCTAAAAGGGTAACCCCAGATACGAATATTAAAATATTGTAAGCAATAATCTAGTGTTTGACCTTCAGCTTTAAAGAGGAGTCGGAATATAGGTTCGGCAAAAATAAATGTAGTCGTTGAAAGAATAAGACTAATACATATGTTTAGTGCAATTGCTTGAGCAGGCATGGTTTTTATTTCTGCTATTTTTCCAGCTCCTAAATATTGTGAGATTACTGAAGAAATGACACTGCGTGTTTGCCCAAAAATCCAAATTAATGAAGATAGTACGATACCAACTAAGCCGACAGCTGCCAAAGCTTCTTTAGCATTTTCAGGAATATTGCCTACAATAGCAGTATCCGTAGCAGATAGAATAGGTTCTACTATTCCTGCAATGATAGCTGGGATAGCTATTTTGTTGATCGATTTGAAAGAGGTGAGTTGCATGCCTATACTTATCTAGTATAAATGTATAGAGAACCCTAATCATTAAATGATGATATGTTGACCAATTACGATGGTCAAAAGAATTTAGATTAAAAACGATATACATCTTTCAGTAACTCGTTTTAGTACTTTAGACATTTCGTTATTCATCCAAGGTTGTTTGGTGTTAAAAACGTGATCTGTTTCTAAGGCAAAAAATTGAGCTGAAGGATTCCATGAATGAATCAGTTTAGCATTGTCAATCGTTACAGAAGTGTCCTTAGTTCCGTGAATCAATAGATGAGGTATTTGCAATTTTCGAGTTGCTTTTTCAATATTTAAAGCTTCTTTGTTGGCTTCATAATCTTCGTAAAATTGAATGTAATGAGGCATTCTTTGACCAGTTCTACCATTTTTGATGCACCAAACCCCTTCTTTTTTCCAGTTTTCGAGTATTTCCCCATTTGGGAAGCTGGTATCATAAGTACTGATAGAAGCTAAAGTGATCAGTTTGGTGACTTTCGGTTGGTGAGCAGCTTTTATTATACTAGCTCCGCCCCCACGTGAATGTCCAATTAAAGTCAATTGGCTAGTATTGATTTCCGTAGCAAATTTAAAGTCGGAAGAAGTTACTTCGTCAATCACTGACTGAAGGTCATCTTGTTGTTTGGTAAAGTTATCATTTCCGAAAGCTTCTAAGTCAGGGAAATCAATCGGTTGTTCGATAGTACCTCCGTTATGAGAAAAATTAAAACCTAATACAAAATATCCAGCCTCAGCTATGCTTTCTAGCATTAATGGCCAAGCGCCCCAGTCTTTATATCCTTTGTATCCATGAGCAAAAATGACAATAGGTTTAGGTTTTTTGTTTTCTTTAAAAAAGAAATCAGTTATGATAGGCTTTCGGTGATTGCCGATTAAAGGAATATTTTTATGAATTTTCATCGTTACTAAATGGGATGTTGATATCGTAGATTTCAGTGATTAAAATGCGAAATGCTTCAAGAAAGCTTTCAAAAGTTTTGGCAGTTATTTCTAGGTTTACCTTTCTGGCTTTCGGTGAATCTTTTGTTCCAAAACAAAGTATTCCTTCATTTAATTTTTTAAAACTAATAATCCCTGCGGTTAGGTGCTCTGTTGGTTGATACATTTGCTGGTACATGTAAGCGTACATCAATAGTTGTAATGCCTTACTATAAGATTCTTCGGTATGTAACAGTGACCAGTCATGGATTTTCAATTTTCCAGCTTCTACTTTTCCAGTTTTGTAATCGATCACTCGTAATGTGCCATTGAGTCGATCTACACGATCCACTTTTCCTTTTATTTTAACGGGAATATCGACAGACGGTACTGAAATCGAAGCGTTAAAATTTCCTTCAATTGCTACTATTTGAATTTCATCACCTCTCTCAATACTTTCCAGCTCCATTTGCAAGAATTTTTTTAAATACGTTTTAGCAACATGGATAATGATGAAGTTACGTCCAGAATCTACATTGTTCTTCCCGTATACTTTATGAAACTCTTTCGTTACTGCTTCATCAACATGTTTAAGCATATGTTTGATGTCTTCAGCTACAAGGATTTTATTAAGGAATGGAGTATAGAAGGTTTCAAGTACATTATGAATGACTGTTCCTTGTGTATTTGCAGCAGCCTCTTCTTCTACTTCATCTATTTCTTTTATACCCAGAATGTAACGTTCATAAAATTGAATAGGATTTCGTAGATACGTTGCTAATGCAGAGGGCGATATTCCATAAGCGAAAAGATCTTTTAGTTTTTCGATTACAAAAGTATCTTTTGGGATACTCGAAAGTTCGACTAGAGGTTCGGCAGGTGCAATGCTGACGATATTTTTTGTAATATGATGATTAGGATGAGGTAGCAGTTCTAGCTGTTGAATAAATCTACTTTTTTCACCCCCATTCATGTCATCAACCACAGTGTTGTATATCAAGTGAGCTGTGTTACAGCGCTGTAATGCGCGATAAAAATGATAGGCAAAAATAGCGTCCTTTTCTTTGTATGTTGGTAAATCCATACTGACTTTAAGGTCGTATGGGATAAATGACGTTCCTTTTTTTCCTGCGGGAAGATTTCCTTCATTAACCCCTACAAAGATGACAGTTTCAAAATCTAAACAACGAGATTCTAGTACTCCCATGATTTGGAGTCCTTTATGCGGGTTCCCGATAAAGTCTATTTGTTCTTGACTTATTTTTTGGTTGAACAAATCTTCAAAACTTCTTAGTGTAATTACCTCAGGGTAAGATGCTAATATGTTACCAATATCTTCTAAAACCTCCCAAATGCGTTGACAATGATTGGTGTTTTCTTTCTGTAGAGCCTTTTCAAATGATGAGGTAGCATTTTCAAAAATGAAAAGTAATACCGATAAGAAATCGATTAATGTATCTGTAGGGTTAAATATTTTAGCTAGAACAATTTCATCTTTGAAAGTAGAAGAAGGTAAATAAGTCCAATTGTTGTCAATGATTTTTTCTTTCCAGTAACGACTTTTATCAATACCTATTAATTGTTGTATAACATAATGATCTAGTATTCCGTTTACTTCTTTGTAGTAAAACCCTTCAGGCTTTACATTCTTTTGAAGAGCAACTAATTGATGTACCAAACTAACAATAGGAATAGTAGAAAAAGGTAGCCCCATTGTAATATTAACTTCTTTTACATTAGAAGGTATAGAACTGAGCATCGGGAAAAGTAACTCTTCATTGGCAAGTATAACCGCAGTGTTTTGAAGTGCTTCTTCCGAAAATGAGCTTAATAATTGTCCCACATATTTTACTTGCCCAATGTTTTTGGCAATACCGGTCAAATGGATTGATTTCTCTGTTTGATAAGAGGTGTGTACATCTCGTGAAAATAGATTATCTATTTTCCATTGTCGCTTATATTTCCTTAAAAAATGAGAAGCATCGTGATATTGTTGGTCTAAGAAATAAGCATCGGCATCCCACATAACGCTACCACGATTAGCTTTAATGCAAGTCTTAATAATATGTTGTTCGGCATTATTTAAAGCATTGAACCCTGCAAAAAGAAGGTGTTGTTGTTCTTCCTCCAAATAGCCTTCGATAGCATTTGCCGCATTACGATATTGTAACCCCTGAAAACCAACTCCTTTAGCTGAAATTAAATCGACAAAGGCTTTGTAATAATGTTTCAACTGTTCCCAAAGATGAATGTAGTTTTCTACTAAGCTGGTCTTTTCTTCTTGTAAAAACCAATGTTTTTGGTCGTTGATATAATACAGATAATTAAAGAAGGTGTCGTGATCTACTAAATAACGATCAATCTCATTAAAATCTTGCAAAAGTGTTTGCCCCCAACTGGAAAAACTTTCAAAATCCTTTTTGGATTGCTCTTCAGGGACACTCAAGTAAGCTTTATAGAAAAGTAGCATGCTTTCTGTAGGATCTATAGGTTGAAGACCAGAAAGATCAATGATAAATTGTTCTATATCTATAATTGCCGGGAGTAGCCCTACGCTGTTCGTTTTAGATAATTCATGTATTAACTCTTTTCGAAGAAAACCGACAGCACGTTTACTAGGTAGCACCACACTAAGGTGTTCGAAATCTTTATGTTCAGTAATTATACGCTGTGCAAGATTTTGTATTAATGTGGGCATAGTTATTATTGTGATAGCATAAATTGTAAGGAGTCTCTAAAAAGACTATTTGTAAATCTATTAATAATGATCTAACATTTAAAAATCTATTTCTAAATTTCCATTTTAAAAGAGTATTATGCATTTATCATCATATTGCAGATGGAGTTTTCCAATGCTTATACTCAAGTAAAATATTAACTTCCCTAAAATTTTATAGTTTGAACCTAAAATTCAATACCCATAAAGCTTGTCAGCAATTATTGATCGAAAAACGAAATCAATTGACCAACGCGGTAGCAGATGTTCAAAAATCGTTAGGTAGTGAAAGTAAAAGTTCAGCGGGCGATAAGCACGAAACAGGACGAGCTATGTTACAGCTAGAAAGGGAAAAATTAGGGCAGCAATTACAACAGTTACAGCAGATGGAAGGATTGTTAGCTAAGATAGAATATACAAAAACACAAGAAACAGCAGTATTAGGGAGCTTGGTAGTAACCAATGTAGGAATCTATTATTTAGGAATTTCCTTAGGGCAGTTAAATATCGGAGATGAAACCATTTTCGCTATCTCCTTACAATCCCCAATTGGAAAACAGTTGTTTGGGAAAAGAGAAAATGATTTTTTTTCTTTTAACGGGAAGCATATAGAAGTATTAAAAGTTGTGTAACATATTTGGAAACTTGCAGTTAGTGTATTATGCGAATGTATATAATTGTGTTATGGACAAGACTTTACTAATACTGACACTATGCATATTATTTTTTAAGATTTCAGCGCAAGAATATAGCATTTCTAAGATCGTATTGGATCACGATATGAAAGAACCGCTTTCATATGTTGATGTCTATAATTCTGAAAATTATGTGACAACAAATACCGAAGGTCGATTCGAAATGTTAACAACGATCGATTCTTTAAACTTTAACCTGTTAGGATATCAATCCCTGAAAGGAAAACTTTCCGAATTTAAAAAAGCTTCAGATACGATTTATTTAAAGCCTCAAATGGCAGCTTTAGAAGAGGTTCATGTAAGAGATATATATGAATGGATGGAAGTTGCATTTAAAACATATAATAAAGAAATGTTTTCAAAGCCTTTTACACATCGTTTTTTCCTTAGAGCAACAGAAAGACGAAATGGGGAGATTGTCACCCTAGTAGATGTAGTAGGAAAGGCTCACTTTAAATTAGGTAAAAAGAATGGGCATTATAAGGCCGATGAACTTGCAGATATAGAGGTAGAACAACAACGTTCGTATGGTGTCAAAACGCATATCATGCACAAACAATCATTGCCTAAAATATTTGAATGTCTTTGGGCACCCTTTTCAATTAATTTTTTTGGGCCTGATAAAGCTTTTGAAGATAGTGGGTTAATATATGATGATGTTAAAGAGATAAAATTTGAAACTAAAGATTCTGTTCAAGATCGGATGCATTTTAAAGGGCATTTTCATATTGATTTAGAAAATGAGCGTTTGATGGAGTATAGGAAGGCTTCTACTTCTAAAACATATGAAGTAATTCCTTTTCAACGATTTTTAAATTATAAGTTCCGTCAGGTGATTTCTGGTCGCCATAACATATATAAGATTGATGATAAAAGCGGAAAAGTGTATCCTAAGTCAGGGACATTTAAGTATGGAATCGAAGCAAGAAAGAAGAAAAAAGAGTTAGAAACTTTCGACTTTGATGTTCAAATGATTTTCCTTGATCACTTTATACAAGATAAGGTGAATAGGAATATAAAATCAACAGCTTATCTAACAGATATAGATATTCCGTTTGATGCTACATTCTGGGAAAAGCAACAATTATTGAAATTGACTAAAGAACAACAAGATTTCATTTATCGAATTCGTAATAAGGATGACTTTGGGTACAGACGCAATAAGATCATTTCAAATGAATAAGTGTCAAAAAAATAGATTTAGCGTTAATTTTTTGGAGAATAAAGCTTTATAACTATTGATTTCGGTTAATCTTGTTTTATGAAAAATCTAGGAATATTTTTTTTGGTGTTGATTTACCATGCCAGTATAGCTCAAACTTTTAGTCTAGAAAAAACAGTATTTGATAAAGTAACTAAAGAGCCATTAGCATATGTAGATGTTTATAAAAAAAACCATTATGTTACTAAAAATGCCGAAGGTCAATTTGAAATCATTACGAATTTAGACTCTCTTAATTTTAATTTACTAGGCTATAAAAAATATAAGAATTCTATCACGCGTTTAAAAGACGAGGACGTTATTCTTTTAGAACCTTTAGAATCTAATTTAGGAGAAGTAGAGGTGAAGAGTGATTCTCAATGGATTGACACCGCTTTAGAAAATCATTGGGTAGAAGTTTTTGGAACCACATTTACACATCGGTTTTTTTACGATTTGTGGGGAAAAGAAATGGCGAAATTGTAACTCTTGCCGATTTCAAAGGGAAAATGCATTTCGATGCTGAAAAGCATAAATCATCTAGTAAGATCAGGTGGGATCCCCAAAATTGGACAGCAGTAGAAGTAGAGCAAACACGTACCTATGGTGTAAAGACACATGCTTTTTACAATGCAACGATCCCTTCAATGGTAGGAATCCTATGGGCTCCAATGACAATTAAATATAAATCTAAAAATAAGGTGTTTGATGATCAGGGTATTATATATGGAGATACTAAAGAGATATTGTTTTCCAGTAGTTCCAAATCAAAAAAGGAAAAGCAAAAAAAAGAAGGACTTTTCCATATCGATCTAGAAAATGAACATCTTATGGAGTATTGTCGATCCATAATTCCAGTGTCTAAATTTAAAAATGAGGAATATATTCCTGCGCGACTTCATCGTAAAAATACATATCAGATTGATGAGATCACTCAGCGTAAATACCCAAAAACAGGCGTTGTTTCTGAAGCATTTTCATTTGGAAGAAAAAAACAGAAAAAACAAGTCTATGAGTATGAGGTTCAAGTTGTTTTTATCGCCCCTTTTATTACTGAAGAAATTCAGCCAAACGTAGGTGGGAAAACAAAGCTTATGGATATTTCATTACCCTATGACGCTGATTTTTGGGAAAGTCAACAAGTACTAAAACTCACCAAAGAGCAACAAGAGTTTATAGATCGTATACGTGAAAGAGATAATTTTGGGTATAAGAAAAATGAAATAATATCCAATGAGTAAACCTTGTGAGAAATTACTTCAACCCAAACTCAGCCAATCGTGACACGTATTTTCCAATCACATCAAATTCTAGATTAACAGTATCTCCTGTTTTTAAATTCTTAAAAATGGTGTTTTCGTAAGTGTAAGGGATAATGCAAACACTAAATCCATTTCTTTTACTATTAACCACTGTAAGGCTGGTTCCATTGACAGTGATAGATCCTTTTTCAATCGTAATATTGTTAATACTTGGGTCGTATTCAAAATCAAATTGCCAGCTTCCATCTTGTTCTGAGATTCCTGTGCAAACCCCTGTTTGATCTACATGGCCTTGTACAATATGACCGTCTAAGCGAGCGCCCAGCTGCATACCACGTTCTAAGTTTACGGTTTCTCCTTTTCTTAAAGTGCCTATATTAGTTTTATTTAAAGTTTCTTTTATGGCTGTTACGGTATAGGTGTCATTATCAATAGCAACTACAGTCAAGCAAACTCCATTATGAGCAACACTTTGATCTATTTTTAATTCTGAAGTAAAATCACTTTTTACAGAAATGTGAAGATTTTCGTTTTCCTTGGTTAATTTGGTTACCTCTCCTAAAGTTTCAACAATACCTGTAAACATAAGCCACTATAATTAATTAACTTTGATGTCCGTAAGATGGACAGTGCATTTTAAAAATGTAGCTACAAAAATAGTTACAAAATTCAGGTATTTAGTACAAGAGTTCTTTAAATGTTGTTAAGGTTTACATAAATATTGAAGCTGTCTAATCAGGAGCATATCAAACTCATAAATGAGAACGGAAGAAAATGAGCGAATCAAAGAAAGTTATATTAGGAATATCAGTTGGTGAATTAAATGGAATAGGTGCTGAGGTGATTTTAAAAACATTTCAGGATACTCGTATGTTTGATTTCTGTACACCTGTAGTGTTTGCTAATGGCAAATTGATGAATTTCATCAAAAAGCAGTTACGCCTAAAAACAAGTGTTTATCAAGTAGCTTCGTTAGACAAAATTGAAGAAGGTAAGCTGAATGTCATTAATGTATGGGAAGAAGCTGTTAAGATTGAATTTGGAACGGAAAGTAATGAAGTTGGTGCATATGCTTTTAAAAGCCTTAAAGCAGCAACAGAGGCTTTAAAAGAAAATAAAATAGATGCTTTGGTAACAGCGCCTATTCATAAAGCAACAATTCAATCAGAAGAATTTAAGTTCCCTGGGCATACGGATTATTTAAATCAAGAATTAGAAGGAGATAGTTTAATGTTTATGGTGACAGACGAGCTTAAAGTAGGTTTGTTTACCGATCATGTGGCTCTTCCTGAAGTGGTAAAACATTTAACGCCAGGTTTAATAAGTCAAAAGATAAATACGATTAATCAGTCTTTAATTAAAGACTTCGGTATTTCTAAACCTAAAATTGCTGTATTAGGAATCAATCCACATACGGGAGACAATGGGGTTATTGGTAAAGAGGATGATGAAATATTAAGGCCAACATTACAAAAATTGAAAGAAGCAGGAAAACTTGTTTTTGGGCCTTATGCAGCAGATAGTTTTTTTGGATCGGAAAGCTATAAACAGTTTGATGCCGTAGTTGCGACGTATCACGATCAAGGGTTAATTCCATTTAAAACCTTATCTTTCGGTAAAGGGGTTAATTACACAGCAGGCTTATCGCATGTTCGTACTTCTCCAGATCATGGTACGGCTTTTGAAATAGCGGGTAAAGGCGAGGCAAATCATGAATCTTTTAGAGAAGCAGTGTATGCAGCTATTGAAATTTATAACCATAGAGACACTTATCAAAAGCTAACAGAAAATCCTTTAAAGTCAGTTAAAAAGAAAGGATTTGATCGTTCTTAGAATGATAACTTTGGTATAGAATATCGAATAATCATTTTGATATCTAAAAAATTAGTCTTATTTCAATGAGGTAAATAAAAAAATAATTACATTTGCACCCGCTTTAGATTAAACTGAGTTAATATGAAAGCATTAAAAGAATTCGACATTCAATTTGTCGGTTTGAAAATTGGGAGTCATCAGTTTACATATAAAGTTGATAATACGTTCTTGGAGATATTTGAGTTTGATGAATTCAACGAAGCTGATGTTCATGTAGATTTAAAGTTTGAAAAAAAATCTACACTATTTGATCTAACCTTTGATATTAAAGGTAAAGTCAATGTAGATTGTGATATTAGCACAGAACCGTTTGACCTGCCAATTGATAATGAGTTGCATTTGGTAGTAAAATTTGGTTCCGAATTCAATGACGAAAACGAAGAATTGTTAGTCATTCCTCACGGAGATTATGAGTTAAATATAGCTCAATATATTTATGAGGCAATTGTGTTGGCAGTTCCATCAAAACGAGTACATCCAGGGATTGAAGATGGTACCCTTGATTCGGAAATTTTAGATAAATTAGAAGAATTAGCACCAAAACAAAAAGAAAACAAAGAGGAAAAAGAAATTGATCCTCGTTGGAATAAATTAAAGAATCTACTTAACGATTAAGATAAAAACGTAGTTATGGCACATCCTAAAAGAAAAATCTCCAAAACTAGAAGAGATAAAAGAAGAACACACTACAAAGCAACTGTTCCGCAAATAGCAACTGATCCAACAACTGGTGAATCTCATTTATACCATAGAGCTCACTGGCATGAAGGAAAATTATATTACAGAGGAAACGTATTAATAGATAATACTTCAGAAGTAGCTGAAGCATAATTTTATCGAAAAAATAGGAATGTTGTCTAGAATATACATTTACTAGGCATGCATAACATCATATCGAAAAACGCACCAATTGGTGCGTTTTTTTATTGATTTTTGTTGAAATTGACACAAAATCGACTTAATTTGCGCAAAATTTGTGTAAAATCGGTCAAAACTACATAGTTTTGGTGTTAAGGTTTTAAGACAAAAAGTTAACCTACTGTTATGACAAAAATTACAGCTGCTATAACCGCTGTGGGTGCTTATGTTCCCGAATATAAGCTAACAAATAAAGAGCTAGAGACTTTAGTTGATACTAATGACGAGTGGATCACTTCTCGTACAGGTATCAAAGAACGTCGTATACTAAAAGACGATACAAAGGGTACTTCTTATATGGCCATTAAAGCTGCTGAAGATATTCTTAGAAAAAGAGATTTAGACCCTAAAGAGATAGACATGATTATTGTGGCAACCGCTACACCGGATATGTCTGTAGCTGCAACAGCAGCATTTGTTGCTTCTGAGATAGGAGCAGTAAATGCTTTTGGATATGACTTAGCTGCTGCATGTTCGAGCTTTTTGTACGGAATGTCTACAGCCGCGAGTTATATAGAATCGGGTAGGTATAAGAAGGTCTTGGTAATAGGTGCTGATAAAATGTCTTCTATTGTCGATTATACAGATCGTACTACTTGTATCATTTTTGGTGATGGAGCCGGTGCTGCATTATTCGAGCCTAATGATGAAGGGCTTGGACTTCAAGATGAATATCTTAGAAGCGATGGTGTTGGTCGTAATTTTTTGCGTATCGAAGCAGGTGGTTCTTTAAACCCTGCTACTCATGATACCGTAGAAAACAAACAACATTTTATTAAGCAAGACGGGAAAACAGTATTTAAATATGCCGTTTCTAGTATGGCAGATGCTTGTGTTAATGTGATGAAACGTAATGATCTTAATAATGAAGATGTAGATTGGCTAGTTTCTCATCAAGCAAACAAAAGGATCATCGATGCTACAGCTAATCGAATGGGATTAAAAGACGAGAATAAGATTCTTGTAAACATAGAAAAATACGGAAATACAACTTCAGCAACCATTCCTTTGGTGCTGTTTGACTTTGAAAAGCAATTCAAAAAAGGAGATACTATTGTATTTGCTTCTTTTGGAGGTGGCTTTACGTGGGGGTCTATTTATTTGAAATGGGCTTATAATTCTAACTAACAATACTATTTTATAATAACACTTTACTATGGATTTAAAGGAAATTCAGAATCTAATCAAGTTTGTAGCTAAGTCTGGTGCTAGCGAAGTAAACTTAGAGTATGATGATGTTAAAATTACTATCAAAACAGGTAGTGGTGAAGTTAAAGAAACAATTATTCAGCAAGTGCAAGCGGCACCTGCAGCAGTAGCTCCTGTTCAAGCGGCAGCTCCTGCTCTTGAAGCGGCACCTGCAGCTCCAGTTGCTAATACGCCAGCAGCTGAGTCGGAAGATTCTAAATATATCACAGTGAAGTCTCCGATTATCGGAACTTTTTATAGAAAACCATCTCCAGACAAACCAAACTTCGCTGAAGTTGGAACAGAGATAAAGCCAGGAGATGTGGTATGTGTGATAGAGGCAATGAAGCTTTTCAACGAAATTGAAAGTGAAGTTTCAGGTAAGGTTGTAAAAGTATTGGTTGATGACGCTTCTCCTGTAGAGTTTGACCAACCATTATTTTTGGTAGATCCTGCTTAGGCAATAAACGCAAGGTATCCGAGGATACTATAGTTTAACTAATTTTCGAAAAGATGTTTAAGAAAATATTGATTGCTAATAGGGGAGAGATTGCCCTACGTATTATCCGTACTTGTAAAGAGATGGGGATAAAAACGGTAGCTGTATATTCTACTGCTGATGCAGA
This sequence comes from uncultured Aquimarina sp., assembly GCA_947493035.1. Lineage (GTDB taxonomy): Bacteria > Bacteroidota > Bacteroidia > Flavobacteriales > Flavobacteriaceae > Aquimarina. The sequence continues at coordinate 589,010 of CANLOW010000001.1, read as the reverse complement.
TAGTCTACATGTGCGTTTTGCTGACGAAGCTGTATGTATAGGTCCAGCGCCTAGTCCAGATTCGTATTTGAAAATGTCAAATATTATTGCAGCTGCAGAGATTACTAATGCTGATGCAATACACCCAGGATATGGTTTCTTGTCTGAGAATGCTAAGTTTTCTCAGATTTGTGAAGAACATGAAATAAAATTTATTGGAGCTAGTGCCGAAATGATCAACCGAATGGGAGACAAGGCTACTGCTAAAGCTACGATGAAAGAGGCTGGTGTACCAACGGTACCAGGTTCAGAAGGAATTTTAGGAAGTATTGAGGAAGCGACTCAAATTGCAGCAGATATGGGATATCCTGTTATGCTAAAAGCTACTGCTGGTGGTGGTGGTCGTGGAATGCGTGCTGTATGGAAGCCAGAAGATTTAGAGCCAGCTTGGGATAGTGCCCGTGCTGAGTCTAAAGCAGCTTTTGGTAATGATGGAATGTATATGGAAAAGCTAATTGAAGAGCCGCGCCATATAGAAATTCAAGTTGTAGGAGATCAAACAGGGAAAGCATGTCACTTATCTGAGCGAGATTGTTCAGTACAACGTCGTCACCAAAAATTAACAGAAGAAACTCCTTCGCCATTTATGACAGATGAATTGCGTGAAGCGATGGGGAAATCGGCAGTTCTTGCTGCTGAATATATCAAGTACGAAGGTGCAGGTACGGTAGAATTCTTAGTGGATAAACATCGTAACTTCTACTTTATGGAAATGAATACACGTATTCAGGTAGAGCATCCGATCACCGAAGAAGTGGTTAACTATGACTTGATTCGTGAGCAAATTAAAGTTGCAGCTGGAGAACCAATATCAGGTAAGAATTATTATCCAGAATTGCATTCTATCGAATGTCGTATTAATGCCGAGGATCCATATCATGGATTCCGTCCTTCTCCGGGTAAGATTACAAATTTACACCTTCCTGGAGGTCATGGAGTACGTGTTGATACTCATGTTTACAGTGGGTATGCAATTCCTCCAAATTATGATTCGATGATTGCAAAATTGATTACAACTGCTCAATCTAGAGAAGAAGCAATCAATAAAATGAAACGAGCTTTAGATGAATTTATCATTGAAGGAATTAAAACATCAATTCCTTTTCATAGACAGTTAATGGAACATCCAGACTACGTGTCAGGAGACTACACTACGAAGTTTATGGAGGATTTCGAGATGGAATAAAAAAGTTTTTCAAAATAATAGATGAGAGAGTATAAATAAGAGAAAATAGACTACTGTGTCTTAAAGAAAATCTCTTTTTTATGCTCTCTTTTCTTTATTCTATAAAGAAATATTTTCAGATTTCTGTTTCATTCCCCAGTGAAGAATCTCTTTGACGATTGTGTTCACTTCATCTTTATAATCAACTGTAATTTTCTGTTTATCCTGTAGCCATTGTTCAATTTTAGGAATTGTTTTTGTGCTAAATTGATGTATCACAGGAACTCCTATTTTTTCTAAAGCAGCTGCATTACACTGCTGCTCGTATTGTCCACTCATTGGGATAACCAATAATTTCTTTTCTAAGAATAGTACTTCGGCTGGGGTTTCGAATCCTGCTCCGCAAAGCACTCCTTTACAGCTTAGCATACTATTTATAAAAGATTCATTATTAACCGGAGAAATATGAATGTGGTTATTGTGAAGACTCTTTTCCTTACAGTGTTTAGAAAATACTTCCCAAGTTACAGATGGAAAATTTGAAAGGATTTCGACTATTTTATGATTGCTATAAGAGGGTAGGTAAACAGTATAATGATCTTTGTTTTCTACAGATGCATATCTAATTTCATCCCTTATGATAGGAGTATAAATTTCTTTGCTATAGCGTTCGAAATGTAACCCGAACTGCTTCTGTGTAGGGGCATATTTATTTAAAATAAATGAACCAATAGTATTTTTAGATTCTGGCTTGGGGGCATTTTTATCTATAACAGCAGCTTGGTGACTAAAGCTGACACAAGGAATTTTTTTTAATTTAGAAGCCCAAGCAGAAACAGGTTCAAAGTCATTTATAATAAGATCGTAATCTTCTACAGGGAGTTTGTTTACTTCTCGTAAGAGCTTAAAAGGTTTTGCTTTAGAAATAGTTTTCCAGAAATCAACTCCTCCTTTTTTTCCGAATATAAAACTCAACCCATTAAACTTATATTTTAAAGGATAAGGTAGTGATACATCTGCTTGAATACCACTAACTAATAAGTCTAAGTCGACTTTATGAGATTCTAGAATAGGAATAATGGCGCGGGCTCGGCTAAGGTGACCGTTTCCAGTTCCCTGGATGGCGTATAGAACTTTCATAATTACCCTTTTATTTGAAATTCTTGAAGTAAATCTTCAAACAATTCTGAAGTTTCAGGGAGGTTATCTTCGATGCTGTGCTTATCATCATTTTCGTGCGATACGGTGGTGTCTTCATAGTAATGATATAAACTCCATTTTCCCTCATTATATTCTAAAGCGGTTAGATTTTCTATCCAATCACCAGAATTTAGATACATTACCTTGCCAGCGCTTGTTTGGATTTCTCTCATTACAGGTTGATGAATATGTCCACAAACTACATAGTCATATTTGTTGTCGATAGCGATTTCAGCAGCAGTTATTTCAAAATCATTGATAAATTTTACAGCTGATTTGACACTATTTTTTATCTTTTTAGACATTGAAATAGGGCCTTTTCCCATTAATGCCATTAGGTAATTAATTGTTCTATTGATTAGAATAAGTGTATCGTATCCTATTGCTCCTAATTTCGCTAACCATTTAGAGTGTTGCATCGTAACATCGAATACATCTCCATGAAAGCACCATGCCTTTTTTCCATCTACATCAAGCATTACTTTGTTTACTATTTCAAACGTCCCTAGATTAAAACCGACAAACTTGCGAAGCATTTCATCATGATTTCCTGTGATATAATGCACTTGAACACCTTTGGTAATTAATCCCATGAGGTGTTTGATGATCTTCATGTGAGATTTTGGCCAGTATCTTTTTTTGAATTGCCAAATATCGATGATGTCACCATTCAAAATAACTTTTTTGGGTTGAATAGACTTTAGGTAGCGAAGCAATTCTTTAGCATGACAACCATAAGTACCTAAGTGTACATCTGATATTATTACGACATCTACAGAACGCTTTTTCATGAACTTTTGGTTAGTTTATAAGAATGTAAATCTAGGCTAATGAAAATTTAAATAAGTTGCTAAATGCTTAATTATATATTAATTAGCTGTTAATTTTAAGTTTCTGTTTGCCTGAAATTTACGAAAAACTCTAAGAATTAAGGTTTCTCTAATAAAGATTGAGGTATCATAATTGTTTGTTGTACGTCCCAATTAGCTCTTAAATGAATAGTTTCTGAATGAAAGTATGTTTTTTCAGGTTGAATTTTCTTTAAATAATTCCCCGTATCCCAAATTCCATTCTCATTCTTATCAAGAATAAGTCGGATATCATATTTACCAGGGTCTATATCATTAAAGTCAATTGTATTTTTGTTTTTTGGTAATACCTTTTGGTAAGTAATCGTTTTATTTTTTGTTAATTCTACGATAATTGGAGTATCCCCTCCATTGATGGTCAGTGAAAGATTTCCAAAATCGGCTTTCACCCCTGTTTTAAAATTAAACTGCAAGGTGTCATTTATTTGACCTATAAAATCTTCAATAGCCTTTGGTAATAATGTCATTTTGTATGAATTCCCTTCTGTTTTGTTAAAATCAAATGCTACGGTATTTTTATAAGAATCTAGTTTCTGATGGAAAGGAACAGCAACAGAATCTTGGTCGATCAATTTTATTTTTTCTAAATCTACTTTTTGAATAGGAGTATTTGCCGAAAGGAGAATAGCTTCTTCAATACGTAATGTGTTTTTCTTATTAATTCGATCAATTTTTAAAGAATCTAAGTATTGATCTTTATAACGCGATACTAAGGTGTCATTAACAAGATTGTTTTTAATATGAAACAATAGAGAATCTTGTTCTACGAAAGGTGTGGCAAATACTTTTAGCGTATCTTTTTCTGCCATCTTGTAGTATATGGATTGCATTGTTTGGCCTTCTACAATAGGTTTGATATTAAGGTCTGTAGTATCGATTTCTCCAAAATACCCTATTTCGAAACCGTATTTCGAAGTTTGTTTAGCTCTGGATAATTTGAAGGATATTTTTTCTTTAAATAATCGTAGGTCTATAATAGAATCATTAGGAATTGTTATGGTTTCTGGAGCAAATGCAATTTGATCTTGTTTTGGGTCGAATACATAATTACTATTTTGATCTTTTACAGCTACTAAGTGATATTTACCAGCTTTTAAGTTTTGAAACTGAAATAAAGTGCTATCTAAAGTACTAGCAACATATCTTGGCGCTGATTTGTAAATGATAGAATCGTTAAATGTTTCGTTTTTTTCATACAAGAAAACAGAGATGTTTTCGTCCGTTTCTTTTTTAAAAGAATCTACTACAGTCCCTCGAAAGCTTAAAGAGTCAAGTTCGTTTCCGGTGCTAAATACATACTGAAAAAAGGAAAAAGGATTTTTTTCATTGTAATCAATAACACTCGATCCAAAATTAATAGTATAAGTAGTGCTTGGTGCTAGGGTATCTTTAAATTTTATTTTGACATATTTTCTGGCTCCAGTCAAAGGAGTAATTTCGGGTTTGTTTTTCATCGGTGGAGAAACGATGATTTGACGATCTGGCTTATCTAAAGTGATCAATTCATCAAAATAAATTTTAACCTCTTGGCTTTTAAAATTTGTAGAAAAATTAGGAGGAAAACTACGGACAAATTGAGGAGGCGTTTCATCTTTTGGCCCACCAGTAATCGAACCACGTTTTGCACAACTCAAAATGGTAAGCATAATAGTAGAGATCGTAACAAAACGTTTTAATAGCCTCATAATAGTTTTTTGTTTGCAAAGAAAGGGAAACCTACTCAATTCATCAATCTTCTGGTTTGGTTAAAGCCATACAAGCCACACTTATTTTACAATTTTTAATGGATGAAAAATAAGAAATAGCTTCATTAATAGTACTCCCAGTGGTAATGATATCATCCAGAATAAGAACATGTTTTCCTTCTAATTGTGACGAATTAGTAACCTTAAAGCTGTTTTTGATATGATGTCCTCTTTCTTTGTTGTTGATAAGCGCTAGCCTTTTATGATGTTTGGTTTTAAGTAAGATATTTTTTTCGAAAGGAATATCTAAACCTTTAGAAATAGCTTCTCCGTAGGTGTCGAGTTGATTATAACCTCTTTGTTTTAATCTTTTTTGATGGATCGGTATAGGAATTACAAGGTCGATCGGGTGCCTCTTATGCATTGATTGAAGTGAGTTTAGTTGCCAACTTGCAATTGTCTTTCCGATATGGCGATAGTGTTTGTATTTTAATTTATGAATCAATTCTTGTACGATATTGTGCTTTTCATATAAGAGGAATACATTGAAATGAACAAGCTGTTTTAGTTCTAGCTTACACTTTGTTATATAATATTGCAGTGTTGTATCCGTTAATATGGGTAGGCTATGTCTACATTTCGTGCAAAGTTGAAATTCACCATCAGCAAGAATGATTTCACAAGTGTAACATCTTTTGGGAAGTATTAGCTGTAGTAAACCCATTTGAAATTTTTATATTACCAAAATAAATACAATAGCCAAAGCTCAAACGCTATTTGATGATTATGAATTTAAGAAAAAGCAATACACTCTTCGTAGTTTTATCTATCGTTTTAGCTAGTTTATTAGTTATTCTTGGTGTGTTTACTTATCAAGACTATAAATCAGATCAAGCAGTTGTTGGTGAATTGGAGAAAGAAAAGACAACGATTAAAAATGAATTATCGGAGTTGATCGTCAAATATGACAGTGTTTCTTTTGAAAATGAACAAATGCGTAAAATTCTTAAAGAGACTAAAAATAAATTAGAGCTATTAAGGAAAGAATTAGAGTTAGACCAAAACCCAGAAGTACGTTCGTTACTTCGATATCGAAAACAAGTTGAGTTACTAAAAGCTGAAAAATTTAGACTATTACATCTTAATGATAGTTTGTTAACCATTAATGTAGAAATTAAAGATAGCCTATCAGAAAGTAATATTGCATTAGATCAAGCTAATGATCTTACAGCAATCTTAAAAGAAGAGAATACGCGCTTAGCTTCTATTGTCAATCAGAATAAAGAAATTCTAAAGAAATATAAAGCAGAACATAAGGTGTCTGTAAATAGGATTGAGTCAGAAGCTTTACGAGTAAAAAATAATGGAAAAAAATTCTTGACGGATAAAGCTAAAAGAGCAGATCAAGTTAGGGTTTGTTTTTCGGTGGTATCAGATGCAGAAGAGATTTCTAATATGATGATGTATTTGAAAGTAAAGAACCCTAAAGGAAAAATGATAGGAGTACCTTTAGAAATTGAAACTACTAAAGGGGTCGTGTATTACAGTGATAAGAAAAGTATAGAATATGCTAATAAAGAAGGGAAAGCATGTTTTATTGTAGAGGTTGGCAAGAAAGAAATTATGACTGGTATTTATAAAGTAGAGCTTTATTATAATCACCGCCAAGTTGGCCTTTCTGAATTTGAGTTGTTTTAATAAGCATCTACATTGTTTTCAATTCGGTAATCATTTTGTTTAAGTTGATTTATGAAAAGTATACATATTATAGTTTTTATATTGATTTCAACTTATTTTTTCGGTCAAGATTCAGCCTTAAAGATAATCGAAAGTCAAGGGAAATATGGTTTTTCTAATGCTAATGGAGAAGTTGTAATTCCGCCTAAATATGATCAGGTTTCGCCAATGGAAGATGATTTTGCAGCGGTGTATCTCGAAAAAAAATATGGAGCTGTAAATGCTAAAGGCAAAGAGATAATTCCAATAGCCTATGATGGGATGAGTTTTTTTTCAAGTGATCTTATACGTGTTGAAAAACATATATCTAGCGGTTTTTTTGATAGAGAAATATCATATGGGCTTTATGATAAAAAAGGAGTGGAAATAATGCCTGCTATTTATAATGACCTTCAAAGTATAAGCAAAGACCGTATAATACAGGCAAAGGACCATAAGTATGGTATTGTCAGTAGGAGTAATAAGTTAGTTGTCTCTAATGTATATGATAACATTATAAAGTTAGATTCAATAAGTTTAAGAGCTGAAAAAAAATATAAATGGGGAATTATTGATAGCAACGGTAAAGCGATAACCGGCATACTATATGAAAATAAGTATGAGCTTAGTAGTATTCCTTTGTTTAAAGAATTGCTATCCGTTAGATTAAATGGTAAATCGGGTTTTATAAACTTTAAAGGAGAAGTTGTCATTCCTTTGCTTTATGAAAGTGTTGAAGGGCTTGAAAATGGAACCATAAAAGTGCAACAAAATAATAAGTGGGGTATTATAGACCTAAATGAGAATATTATTATTCCTATATCAAATGACTTCGTAAGTGTATTTAAAGAAGGCCGTTGTATTGTTACTAAAGACGGGCAATACCGTTTTTTTAATGGAGTAGGCAAACAAGCTATTTCTGCTGTTTATGAATATGCAACACCGTTTGAAAATGGGATTTCGAAAGTGAAAAAGAATGGTTTGTGGGGGTATATCAATGTTAAGGGCACTGCATTAATTCCTATAAATCATGATTACTTGACTGAAATGAATAGAGGAATTACTATTGGTAAAGAAAAAGGAAAGTGGGGAGCTTTTAATATTCAGGGAAAACAAATCATTGAATGTATATATGATGATTTTATGGGAGAAGCATTTACAGGTGGGCCAATGGCTTTCAAGAAAAATAGTAAATGGGGATTTGTTAATGAAAAAGGAAAAGTAGTTGTCGATTTTAAATACGATGATATAATTCAATTAATGCAAGAGAGCTACTCAGAAGCCTCATCGTTTGAAGCAAGGGTGTTATTAGATGGGCAACAAATTAAGATTGATGAAACAGGAGCTGTTTTAGAATAATAATGATTGAGAGAAGGAAAACACAATTCAAGTTAAACAAGCCTAAAATAAAATCCGACATGTTGTGCGTGATATCATTTAAGAACTGATATAAATCATTTATTTTTGCTTCATGGCAAAAAAAGAAGATACTTTTAAAAAAGTGATATCACATGCCAAAGAGTACGGATACATCTTTGGTTCTAGTGAAATATATGATGGTTTAAGTGCAGTGTATGACTATGGTCAAAATGGTGCTGAACTAAAGAAAAATATCCGTGAATATTGGTGGAAATCTATGGTGCAAATGCACGAGAATATTGTAGGTCTAGATGCCTCTATATTCATGCATCCTACTACTTGGAAAGCTTCAGGGCATGTAGATGCTTTCAATGATCCATTGATTGATAACAAGGATTCTAAAAAGCGTTACCGTGCTGATGTATTGATCGAAGATCATGCAGAGAAGATTCTTCAGAAAGCGAATAAAGAAATAGCTAAGGCTAAGAAACGTTTTGGAGATGATTTCGATGAGGAACAATACAAAACTACTAATCCTAGAGTTGTAAAATATCTTGCAGAAAATAAAGCGATTTTAGCTAGAATGGGATCTTCTTTAGAGAAAGAGGATTTAGAAGATGTAAAAGCTTTAATTGAAGAACTAGGAATTGGATGTCCTGAATCGGGTTCTAAAAACTGGACAGATGTACGTCAATTTAATTTGATGTTTGGGACGAAGTTAGGAGCTTCAGCAGATTCGGCAATGGATTTATATTTACGCCCAGAGACTGCACAAGGAATTTTTGTAAACTTCTTGAATGTACAAAAAACAGGTCGTATGAAGTTACCTTTTGGGATCGCCCAAACAGGTAAAGCGTTTCGTAATGAAATCGTAGCACGTCAGTTTATCTTCCGTATGCGTGAGTTTGAACAAATGGAAATGCAATTTTTTGTACGCCCGGGTGAAGATCAAAAATACTACGAGTATTGGAAAGAGACGCGTTTGAAATGGCACATGTCTTTAGGTCTTGGGGAAGAAAATTATCGTTTCCATGATCATGATAAGTTAGCACATTACGCAAATGCGGCTGCTGATATCGAATTCAATTTCCCATTCGGATTTAAGGAATTGGAAGGGATTCACTCTCGTACTGATTTTGATCTTAAAGCTCATGAAGAGTTTTCAGGAAAAAAATTACAGTATTTTGACCATGAGTTAAATGAAAATTATGTGCCTTACGTAGTGGAAACTTCTGTTGGTTTGGATCGTATGTTCTTAGCTGTTTTTTCTAAGTCATTACAAGAAGAAACTTTAGAAGATGGTAGTAGCAGAACGGTATTGAAATTACCAGCGGTACTAGCGCCGACAAAAGCAGCGATTTTGCCATTAGTAAAGAAAGATGGTTTACCTGAATTAGCTCGTGAAATTATTGGTGAGTTAAAATGGAATTTCAACGTGGCTTATGATGAAAAAGATGCTGTTGGACGTCGTTACCGTCGACAAGATGCTAACGGGACACCTTTCTGTATCACAGTAGATCACCAATCGTTAGAAGATAAAACCGTAACCATCCGTGATAGAGATACCATGGAACAAGAACGTGTTGCTATTATAGATTTAGAACGAATTTTAGAAGAAAAAACATCTTTTAAAAGTTGGTTGACTAAGCTGAAGTAAATTCAGCTTTTCAATATATAATACAAACCTCGTTTCATTGCTGATTCGAGGTTTTTTGTTTAACATTATGCCATTAATCAAATGAATTTAATTAAGTAATGAATGTTTCTGAAGTCGAATCTTTATTAGTGCATTTTGAAAAAGACACGCCGCTTTCGAATTTAGAGAAATTACAAATAGCTTCATTCGTTAGTATAGGGAGTTTTAAGAAAGGAGAATACCTATTGCGTTCCGGAAATGTGTGTAAAGAGACCTTTTTTATAGTTTCTGGCTGTGTGCGGATTTATTATTCAGATCAAAAAGGGGTTGAACATACCATCAACTTCGGTATAAGTGATTGGTGGGTTTCCGATATAAAAAGTTTTATAACCCAAGAGGTAGCAGATTATAATATCCAATGTTTAGCTAACACAGAGGTAATCATACTTTCATTTGATAAGCAAGAGCAATTGCTACAAGTAATACCAAGATTAGAACGTGTATTTAAAAAAAAGCTAGAGAAAGCTCTTGTCGTAGCGCAGAAAAGAATAGTGGATGGATTTAGTTTGACGGCTAAAGAAAGATACTTGCAATTTAGAGAAAGGTATGCAAGTGTGGAGGTTATGGTGCCTCAATACATGGTAGCTTCTTATTTAGGGATTACTAAAGAATTTTTAAGTAAAATGAAAAAAGAGTTAGGATGATTACACTTTAAAGTCAAGCCTTAGGGTGTGATATCTTTTTGATGAGGGTGATAAAATTTCGTTAAATACTTCATATGTTAATCTAGATTAATTTTTTTAAAATGGCATTTTCTGAATTTTGGAAAACAATTTTAAAAAGATAAAGATGAAAAGTATCATTAGAAAAATAGCGGCATTAGCGGCGCTAGCAGTATTAACCCTTTCTTTTAATGTATTAGGAAGTGATAAAGCTATTAAAACTTCTGATAGTAAAGTTACTTGGAAAGGATACAAAGTAACAGGTTCACACGAGGGAACTATTGGTATTCAATCTGGAAGTTTATCATTTGATGGAGATCAATTAACAGGAGGATCGATTGTTATTGATATGACTTCTATTCATGTAACAGATTTACAAGGAGAATATAAAAACAAGCTTGAAGGGCATTTAAGGTCTGATGATTTTTTTGGAGTTGAGTCGCATACAGCTGCAAAAATAGATTTTACTGCAGTAAAAGCGATTAGTAAGAATGCTTATGCTGTAACAGCAGATTTAACTGTAAAAGGGAAAACAAATCCTGTAAAGTTTGAAATTTCAATCTATGGGAATAAGGCTACAGCCTCTTTGAAAATTGATAGAACAAAATATGGAGTAAAATATGGTTCAGCTAATTTCTTTGAAGGATTGAAAGATAAAGCAATCTATGATGAATTTGATATTATAGTTGATTTGGTATTCTAAATTGATTATATAATTTTAATTACTTCATTAGGCATCAACCCTTAGTTGCTCAATGATAGGTTAAATCATAGCGCTTTCGATTTCATTCCGTTTTCGTATCATATCGAATTCTGTTTGGAGTCGAAAGTTTGTGTTTAAAATAGCAAGTAATTAAATAGATAAACAGTCTATGGGATCTCCTCTTAGGAAACCTCTTTTTTTATACTGGTAATTGAGATTAAAGAGGCTAATATGCCAAGGACGACTAGTGTACCTAAGACCTTAAAAATGTTTACAATATTTAGTGCCGTTGGATAAGGTAAATTGTACGCAATCATCACAAGTCCAATTTTTTGTTGAGCAATGATTAATAGTATGCCAATAAAAATTCCTGTAAGGCCAACGATAGTCGTCATTAACATTCCTTGGTAGAAGAAAATTTGTTTGATGTTAGTTGTTGTAGCGCCTAGTTTTAATAGGGTTTGGATATTGTTTTTCTTGTCGATAATCATCATAATCATAGCTCCAATAAGGTTAAATAAGGCTATGATTAAGACCAACGTAAAGACAAAATAAACCATAAGGTTTTCGCTGTTTAGCATTTTGTACATAGCATCATTTAACTGCAAACGACTTTTAAGATCTATTTCATAATTAAATATGCGGTAAATATCTTCAGTTACTTTTTGGATATCAGCTTTTGAGTCTATTCTGAATTCAATATTAGTAACCTTGGTATTTTTGATGTTTAAAAGTTTTCTGGCGAGGTCTATGTTTGTGAAAATGTATTTTTTGTCAAGTTCATTGGTCAATTGGTAGATCCCGCTAACCACTAAAGTTTCACGTCTAAAAGCATTTTGAGGATTTATAATTTGCCCTTTACCAACTTTAGGAACATATATTTCTAATGGGTTTTCAAAATTGTTGATCCCTAAGGCTAAATGATTGCTTATTTGATTCCCAATAACTGTATTAAACATATTATCAGTTTTCCATTGACCATAAGCTAATATCGAATCGATAGCTATCACTTCTCCGTAATACTTGTCTACTCCTTTAATAAATGCAGCTTGTCTTTTCTCTTTATAGTTTAGCAAGACTTGATGTTCGATCGTAGTAGAGAAAGCAACGATAGCTGGGTTGTCTTTTAATTGTTGTGCTTGCTTTTCTGTGATCGAAAAATTTTTCCCTTTCTTAGGAAAAGCTTTAAAGTCTGGATCAGCAATAGTAGTGAAATTAGCATGTAATTGGCGTAATCCATCAAACCCAGATAATACCACAAATAAACATGTAGCGCCTACTAAAATTCCAATAGCTGCAATTATAGTAGTGACATTGATAACATTGGTGCTTCCTTTAGAAAAAAGGTAGCGTTTTGCAATGTAGACAGGGAATTTCAACTTATCTCTTTTTTCGGCGTTCTAATAAATCTTGATCTAAGATAGGGTTTTCATTTCCTTTAATAGCTTGATCTAATTTTTCAATATGTTCTAGAGAATCATCGATAAAGAACTCTAAATCAGGCATGCGTCGTAGTTGATTTTTAGTCAATAATGCGACTTGATGCTTAATCTGATGTTTTACTTCATTAATTTCAGATAGAATTTCTTCTGCCTTTTCATGAGGAAACACACTTAGGTATACTTTAGAAATACTTAAATCTGTAGTAACGCGAACTTTAGTTACAGATACCAAAATGTTTTTCACACCTGCGCTACGTAAGGCTTGTGTAATCACATTAGCAATATCATTTTGTAGTACTCCGGCTATTTTTTTCTGTCTATTGGTCTCCAACATAAATCATATATAAGTTTTGCAAAGTTAGTGATTAATAAAAAGGTTTTTTAGAATAGCTTATTGACTTTGAATATTTAATCTCAGATTAATGATTGAATTTCTTGGTGTCTTCTTAATACTTAAAAAATAATAATTTTAGACAGTCTACTCCTGAGGTTTGACTTGAAGCAGTTGGTTGCTCTATTGAATAGACTAAGGATAGGAATATAAAGAGGTCTACCTGAAATCATTTTTCAGATAGACCTCTTGGTATATGTTTATCAGAACGATCGTTAAGAAGTGTCCTAATTTTATGAGATTACTTTTTTATAATCTTAATGATTTCAGTCTGAAGTGTATTAGACGATGTATTCTTTAATATTGCTTTAATCAGGTAGATGCCAGTGCTTAGAGAAGATACGTTGTAACGATTTCCAGATGTAGTTAATTCACCTAAATAAGTTCCGTTGATGTCATAAATACTTATATTTTCAATAATTAGGTCGCCATTAGAGGTAGCTACTTCAATAAAATCAGTTGTTGGATTTGGGAACACTTGGATAACATTTTTGTCAATACTCGTTGTAGATTTAGAACCTGACTCAGTGTATGAAATATTTAGTTGTGGACCATTAGAGCTTTCTGAAGAAGCAAAACTAACATCATTACCTTGGCTCATTTCAACAATTAATGTTATAAAATTAGAGCGTTGTAAATTTAATAATGTAAACGTTTCTTTACTATTAAGAGGGTAGTTTTTGTTTAAACTACCTAATTCTGCACCTCTTCCAGGTCTATTGCCATTGTTTAAATTTGTTTCAGTCCAATTATTCGAATTTCCTCGGTATACTTTAATGCTTCCATTTCCAGGATCTCCAGATACCGTTAATTCTAATGAGGCAGTATTTATAGTCCCATTAATTTGTCTTAAATCAAATTTCAAATAACTAATTCTTCTTCCATTTTCAACTCTCAATACATTCGAATTAAAGTTAGTCGAGCCTTGTAAATAGGAGTCATCTACAGGTGATAATGTAGTATTTCTGACAACAGGAGGCGTATTGGACCTTTCGATTTCTATACGATCCACATTATACAAAAATCCATTAGGCCCATTAAAATTCAACTGTAACTCTTGGTTTCCTGCATTTAAAGTTACTTCAGTCTCCACTTTAACATAATTATGCCAGTTGTTGTTTGATGTAACAGTTACTTGTTCGGCATTACTATTGTTAGCTCTAAATGTTATGGTACCACCTACACCATTACTTGAAACATATGCATTAACAATATAAGTGCCTGTTCTATCAACATTAATTTGATATCTAGCATTGTCCCCATTTCTTATAAAACCAAGATTCTGACCATTCGAATTCGGAGTGTTTTCTGTTCTTACACTTCCCGATTTACCCGTAAAATTTTCTACTTGAATAGTCCCTGGAATAGCAATCGCGTTTTGATTTCCTGGATCAGGATCTCCGCCGCCACCGCCAAATAAGCCTGGAGTTACACGTATTTCGTCACCAGTTAAATTATCAGGAGCGTTATTGATAAGTACTTCAGGGCCACCATTAGGGTAAAGGTTGGTTGGGTTGGGTCTGTTCCCTTGCGAAGGATTATTTAATGTTAGGAATCGGACATCATTTGTAATGTTGTTTTGAGGTTTAGGATTGTGTCTTTGTACATTACCTTCAACACTCCAAACATAGTTATTTACAAAATTGATCGTATTGTGTTGTATGAATCTATCTCTACGCATTACAATTCCATCTCTAAATTTTTCTGGGTAAAATACATGGTTGTTTATCCAGTCATTATTTCTTGAACCTTGAAAATTACCAACACCTCTTCTTGAGTTTTCCGTTCCATTTTCTTGCATACCACCAACACCACGTGCTTTTCTTCCTTCTAAATGGATAGCAACGTTGTTATCTAGGATATTATCGTGAGCATCGATTTCGGTCCAAAGCATAAAGCGAAAATTAACTCCTACGACTACATTAAGATCAACCCTTCCATTTTGTGTAAAAGCGTCAATGTCAATTCCATCTAAATGATTGATGTAGCATAGGTTATTTTTAATAGAATACCCATTTACAGCAATGATGTGCATGGCTCTTCGTACATTATTATACAGAAAGTTATTTTCAATGGTAACCTCTCGGGTTTGGTGCATAAAAATACTATTGAACCCATTGATAACTTCATTGCCAACAACTGTGATTTCCCTAGAGTTTAAGGCATATGCAAATGGAAGACGAGACTTACAATCGACAAGACCTCTTTTTGTTCCGTTGATTTTAATGTTTCGTTTACCAACCATTCTGAAAATTCCATCTCTAATGATTGGAATAGGACTTAACGCATCGGTATTTGCCAACGGTCTTTCAGGACCAGTGTACGTTACTCGACCGTCAATCCAAAATGTTTTATTAGATCCTACTACGATTGGGTCATTTACATTAACGTTACCTCTAAATATGTAGGTCTCGGTATTATTGTTTCCAATCCTGTTTCTATTGTTGTTTAAGATGGCTGTACTATTGATGATGATAGCATTAGACACATTAGCTGTTTGTGGACGACCATTTAAGGCATTTGCTGTAGAAATAACAGCAGGCATTTGTGCAATATGCCCCGCCAAAGGGCCTTCGGTAAGTCTAGATTGTATTACATCGTCGGGTATTGTTGCCGCGTTTAATGTTTGTCGTATCTGATCGACATTACCAGTTGGAGAAGGAGCTCTCCGAACAAGTACATTTCCATTAGGAAAGTCGGGAGTTCCTGCTTCTTGAGCTGGGAATGATTTATATCCTCCATTTAATGTGAAAACTTGTTGTGCTTTTGAAGAAAGTGTGATCAAAAACAAGGCACAAAAGAACTGAGCAACTTTTGAGTTTCTCTTGGTTTTCATGAGTTGATTTTTTAATTAGTTATTAATTTGTTTGAAAAAAATGAGCAGAAACAAAATTACCTAAAAATGTAGCCTTGTAATCATAAGTAGCTTTTTTCGGACACATCAGAATTGATATGATTCAAAAAAGTTTTTAATCGAAAATAAAGCGCTATTTGTCTTAGATTCTTTAGGGAAGTTATTTTGAAAGAAAGTCTTATTTGTAAGAATAATATAATAGTGCGTAGATCTCTGATTCTTAAAAAAGAAAAACCCTTCAAAACAAATGTTTTGAAGGGTTTTCTGTGGTCCCACATGGGCTCGAACCATGGACCCCCTGATTATGAGTCAGGTGCTCTAACCAGCTGAGCTATAGGACCAAAATACTCGCGTATTTTTCAAGGATTGCAAATATACATTATTGAAATAAAGTGTACAAGAAAATATTGTAGAGTTTATAATTTTGGTTCAATTTTAAATGTATATGTCATAGGTTCAGGATCTATGATATAGGATTCATAAGGTAACTGCCCCCAGCTGGTATCACCACCAACTCCCATTTGTCGATAGTCGATGTTTAGGTTAGTGTGATTCCTACTTTTAATATCAATGGTATGTTTATTTGTTGAAGCAGGTTCAAAATCTTCATTGTTAAAATGATTTGCATTAAAATTTAAAAGTTGAGGTGAAGTAAACTTAAACCCTTTTTTATCCTTATTAAGAATTTCTAACCAACGAACGTCAGTTCTATATCCGTTTTCTTGTGGTCTGATATAAGGAACATAAAAGTCACTTACCTTAGATTCGTAGATCCCTACAAAAGCTGAAGTATTACGATCAGGATAATTTTCGTGTGGTCCTTTACCATAGTATGTAGCAGAATCAAATTCAGTATTTAATTTTATATTCATACCCATTCGAGGTATGATAGGGGTACTTCCTAAACGCTCAAATAAATAAGTTACTTCAATCGTTCCGTCGATTTGAACCGTATATCTCAAATAGAAATCAGCAAGCTTGTCGGTAAGCTTATTCATATTTATTTCAATCGCACCATTCTCTAATTGTTTCCATCTGAAATCTTTTAGACTAAGTTTTTGTTCAATGTTTTTCCAGACAACTAATTTTTTATCTAATTGTGCTCCTAAGTCGTTATCGATTGGCGCTCTCCAAGTATTTAAAATCAAAGGAGCTGCCAACCATTCTTTGTTATTTACTTTATAAGACTGTAATAGTCCTCTTTTTTTGTTGAAACTAATTGAAATACTATCCAGTATTATAGAAAGCTCATTTTCATTTTCAGAGACTAAAGGCTGTTTAGATCCAATTTTTTGTAAAATTTCAGGTTGCTTTTGTTTAGGAATAATAAATTGTTCAGAGGCTATAATTTGATTTTCTGGCAGTAGGCCTTTAGCTTTTTTTGTTTTAAAATATAGGTTAAGAGCATATTCTTTCTCGGGTTTAAGAATAGGGATTTCAGAAGTTAAATCTAAAGGTAATCGCTTTTGAGGTTCAATATTTAATTCGGTTTGCCCTTCATCTATTTTTATTCCATTTTCTAAGATATCCCAGTTCAATATGAAATCAGAAGCATTTCGAAACATAAATTCATTATATATTTCAAATTGAAATTCATTAAGGTTTACAGCTGATATGTGTAAATCTTGGTATTGTTTTTTTACTTCCCAAATAGCAGGTTGAACGGTTCTGTCAGGAAAAATGATTCCATTTAAACAAAAAGCACCATCATTACGAGTTCCTGTTGGTTCGAAGTCGCCTCCATAGCCCCAATAGCTCTTACCATTAGCATCTTTCTTTGTGATTCCTTGATCTACCCAATCCCAGATAAACCCACCTTGAACACGAGGTTCTTCTCTCACAAAATCCCAAAGTTCTTTAAGGTTTCCTGTGCTATTACCCATCGAATGTGCATATTCTACCCATATAAAAGGACGGTCGGGATTGTTGGGTAAATGTTCTTTTTTGATGTTAGTTATAGGAGCATACATCCACCCAATAATATCAGTATGACGCTGATCTTTAAATTCGGGATCTACTTCAGCACGATCATACGAAACCAATCGGCTAGTATCTTTTTCCTTCAGCCAATTATAGGAGTCTACGAAAGGTTTCCCTGTTCCTGCTTCATTACCCATAGACCAAATGATCACAGATGGGTGGTTTTTATCTCTTTCAAAAAGGCGTTGAATACGATCGGTAATCGCATTGTAATAGCTAGGGTCTCTAGAAATTTTATTGACACTCCAGCCATATCCATGTGATTCGATATTCGCTTCATCGATTACATAAAGTCCGTATTCGTTACATAATTGGTACCAATAAGGATCATCAGGGTAATGAGAAGTTCGTACAGCGTTAATGTTAAACTCTTTCATTAGTTGAATATCCTTTAACATGGATGCTTTTGATACCACATGTCCAGTTTCAGGATCATGTTCATGTCTATTGACACCTTTAAAAATTATAGGTTTTCCATTAACTAGTAACAGACCATCTTTAAGTTCTGTAGTTCTAAAACCTATTTTATGACTAATGCATTCTAGCAATTGACCATCAGCATCATATAATAATAAAGAAAGTGTATACAAATTAGGAATCTCAGCTGACCAAGGCTTCACTAAAGGAATCTCTGAAAGTACATTGAATTCGTGATTTTCATTTTCTTTAACTGTGATGTCTTTACTGTTATCAAAAATGATTTTTTGGTTATCGTATAGCTTTACTTGTAATTTTCCAGTTTTTGGAAGGCCTTTGTTTTTTAAAGTAATATTTAAATCTAATACTCCATTAGTATAACTTTTATCGAGTATTGATTTAGCAAAAAAGTCATGAATCATAAAAGGAGATCTAGCATGTAAGTAAACATCCCTTTCAATACCTGCCAATCTCCAAAAATCTTGATCTTCTATATAGCTAGCATCAGAAAATTGATACACCTCGACAGCAAGTTCATTAGCACCTTCTTTAAGGTATTTCGTGATATTGAATTCAGCGGGGAGTTTACTTCCTTGACTATAACCAACCTTTTGTCCATTGATCCAAACGTAAAAGGCGGATTTTACAGCGCCAAAATTCAAATAAACTTCTTTCTTTGACCAATTTTCAGGGATGTTAAAACTTCTTTTGTATTGCCCTACGGGGTTATAGTCTTCAGGTACATAAGGAGCATTTTTAGGAAAAGGATAGGTGATGTTACAATAATGGGCATATCCATAGCCATGCATTTGCCAGTTAGAAGGGACAGGGATTGAAGCCCATGCAGCACTATCATATTCAGCTTTAAAAAAGTCAGTTGCTTTTTCAGAAGGGTTTTTAGACCAATTGAATTTCCAAGAACCATTAAGATTCATGATATTGGGAGAGTCATCAGAGTTTTTTAAGGCTTTTTCTTCAGTGTCATACGTAATAAAATGCGTATGAGTATCTTCTTTATGAAGACCAATCATTAAGGGGTTTTGCCAATCTTCTTGTGAAAATATTGAGCAAGAAATGAAAATTGTAAGTATGAAGAGGGTATTAATTACTCTCATAAAGCAGTTTGTTTATATTAAACTAATATATACTAATTTGTTGATGTTTTCTTTTTGTGGTAGACAAGAGTAGGCAGATTTAAAAGTTCTGTATTTTATCAAATCAATAAACGAAAACGTTTTCGTTTATTAGTAAGTAAAATTTATCATTAATTTGGTTATTGGATTTAATATTGGTAGGAAATGCTATTTAGATATGACAAATTCTAAATGGTATGATTTAGTAACAACTAAACTCCCTATAATATGAAAACAACTAGTTTTTTTGTGTGGTTAATGGCACTGGTGAGCCTTACTACATACGCTCAATTAGATTTTGGAGGAACGCCGCTTCCTTCGAGATTAGGTAACGCTAGCAATTGGCAATTACAAACAAATGTATCGGATGATTTTAACTATACCTTTAATCCGACTACAGCAAATGCAGATTTTGGACCCCCAGGGCAAAATAAATGGAATAACTTTTTTCATAATGCTTTCGAAGGGCCTGGAGCCACCAATTGGGAACGCAATCATTGTTCTGTTTCTGGAGGTAACCTAAACATATGGGCATCTCGTCGCTTTTTTAACAACAATACTAGTACACCTTACACGAAAAGTTTTGATTTTGGAGGGCAAAACATCACGAGACCAGAAACTTTAGCAGGGTGTATTACTTCTAAGCAACGCATAATCTATCCTGTTTTTGTAGAAGCACGTGTAAAGATTATGAATTCTTCATTGGCTTCTGATATTTGGTTATTAAGTCCCGATGATAAAGAAGAAATTGATATCATTGAAGCTTACGGTGGTGCAGGAAACGATGGTAGAAACCAATTTTTTGCAGAGAGAATTCACTTAAGCCATCACGTGTTTATTAGACCTCCAAATTTTAGAGATTATCAACCTAGTGATTTCAATAGCTGGTATAGACAAAGTAACGTAAATACTTGGGGAGGAAGAACTGTTCGCATCGGTGTATATTGGAAATCTCCAACAATACTAGAATATTATATTGATGGTCAGGTAGTACGTATTTTAGATAATGACGCAATCGCTTCTAAAGTAGTAGACGGTCGTTGGGAGTATACCTACCCTGCAGGGGTAACTAGTACTGGACAAGATGGACAATTAAATAGAGGAGCAGATGGTTTTCAAGCGATGACTATAAGTGGAGGTATAGCAGGTGGCTTTTCACAAAGTAGATTAGATACTGCAAAAAATGCTTCTAATATTAGTGTAATAGATCCATTTAATTATTTGAACAACGGAAGACGTTTTACACGTCAAATGGATATCATTATCAATGTAGAAGATCAAAGTTGGCAAGCAGCAGCTAATCGCTCTCCAAACAATACCGAAATCCAAAACTTCAATAACAATAACATGTTGGTAGATTGGATCCGTGTATATAAACCAAACGGAAACGGCGGAGGAAATGCTGGTGGTGGTAGCGCAGGGACTACTTGTGATACTGCTCCAGATTATAATGGTGACGATAACAGTTATTCGCCAGGTGATCGAGTTGTAAATACATCAGATAACAATCTTTATGAGCGTACAGCTACTGGTTGGAATTTAATAGAAAATTGTGGATCAAGCGGTGGTGGAAATACTGGTGGTGGATCTAGTAGTGAAGATTTAGCTTTAGGAAAGGACACTTTTCAATCTAGTACATATCAAAACAACACTAATAGATTTGGATCAGGAAGAGTAGTTGACGGTATCGGTAGTACGTTTAACCACACCAATAGACAACAAGGGGCTTGGTGGGAAGTTGATTTAGGTTCAATACAAAATATTGGACAGGTTAGGGTTTGGAATAGAGGAAATTGTTGTGCTAATCGTTTAACAGATTTCAATATTGTAGTGTACAACCAGCGTGGAGGAAATGTAGTTAGAACAGTTACTGTAAATGGATCACCTTCTGCTAATGGAACGGACTATAATGTAAATGCAACTGGACGAGTAGTTAGAATACAATTGAGAGGCAATAATTTCTTGCATATGGATCAAGTAAGTGTTTTTGCTGGTTCAGGAGGTGGTAACACTGGTGGGGCAGTAACTTGTAGTAATGCTCCTCAATTCAATGGCGATTCTAACAGTTACTCTGTTGGAGAGCGTGTAATTAACGGAGGAATATTGTATGAAAAGAGAGCTGATGGTGACTGGAACTTAATTGAAAACTGTAGCGGAAATAAAGATATACAATCGCTGTCGGTGGAAGAATTAGAAGTTAAAATATATCCAAACCCTGTAGTAGCGGGAGATAGTGTAACTGTTTCTGGAACAGTAGAAGATGTAGTAGTTTCCGATTTCACAGGAAAAGTAGTTATGATTATTAAAGGAAATAACGGTAAAGCCTCGATAAATACTTCAGGTCTAGCTATAGGAGTTTATTTTATAACAATTAATCAAGAAACTCAAAAGTTTATTGTAAAGTAAATTCTATATAAAATTATATTAGAATTAATTGTTGTGATGAAGACCTCCCTAAAAGGAGGTCTTTTTTATGACTTTACATTAATTGTATTTTGTATCAAAATAATTAAGGGGAATCACAAATATTTGTGATTCCCCTTAATTGATAAAAAGAAGCTTACGAGTTATTTATTCGCTTCGTATAATGCATTTACAGCATCCCAGTTAATTACGCTAAAGAAAGCCTCTAGGTAATCTGGTCTTCTGTTTTGATAATTTAAGTAGTAAGCATGTTCCCAAACATCTACTCCTAATACAGGAACTCCACCACATCCAATTTCTGGCATTAATGGATTGTCTTGGTTGGCAGTAGCGCAAACTTCAACTTTTCCTCCTTTATGAACACATAACCAAGCCCATCCTGATCCGAATTGTGTCGCGGCAGCATTTTTGAATGCAGTTTTAAATGCTTCAAAAGATCCATAAGCTTCGTTAATTGCATTGGCAACAGCTCCAGAAGGAGTGCCTCCAGCATTAGGAGCCATGATATTCCAAAATAACCTGTGGTTGTAAAAACCTCCACCGTTATTACGAACAGCTTTGTTGTTTAAGTCTAATCCAGTAAGAATATCTTCGATAGATTTTCCTTCTAAATCAGTACCTTCAATTGCTCCGTTTAATTTTGTTGTATATCCATTATGGTGCTTGCTGTGGTGGATTTCCATTGTGCGAGCATCAATATGAGGTTCTAAAGCGTCGTAAGCGTACGATAAACTTGGTAATTCGAATGCCATGATTGAAAATTTATTGTTTAATTATACTCAAAAGTAAGCAATATCCTGTGCAATAAAAACATTGCTAAGTATTGAATTTACTAAAATTTGAATTAGCTTTCGTTAAAAATTAGCTAAAGGAATGTCTTCAACAGCTTTGACAATATACGATGCAGCTGCGGGTGCAGGAAAAACATACACATTAGTAAGAAATTACCTTTTGAAAATATTGGGTAGTAATAGTAATGGAAGGTACAAGCAGATATTAGCCATTACTTTCACCAATAAGGCAGTTTCTGAAATGAAAGAACGTATACTTTCTACATTGTACGCATTTGCCTTAGAAGACCCTGTAGATAATTCAATGTTTAAGGAGGTTCAGCATGAATTAAGCCTAGACGCGTTATCACTAAAAAAGCGTTCCTTAGAAGTGTTACAGTTTATATTACATAACTACACAGCTTTTAGTGTCCAGACTATAGATAAATTCACACAATCCATTATTAGGACTTTTGCCTTCGATTTAAATCTTTCAAATTCTTTTGAAGTGCAATTAGATCAAAAGTTGATTTTAGAAGAAGCTGTAGATCAATTACTCATGGAGGTGGGAAAAGATAAAATGATTACTCAGATAGTTTTAGATTATGTAGGACAGCAAATAGATGATGATAAAAGTTGGGATATCAAACAACTTCTTTTCGAATTGGGTATGATTCTTTTCAGAGAAAGTGATCAACAGTATTTAGCGTCTCTTTCTAAGGTTTCGAATAGTGCGTTGTTAGATTTGTATAAATCTTTTAATAAACAAAAAGGGAAAAATAAGTCAGAGGTAAAGAGGTTGTCTTTAGCGCTTTTACAAAAAATTGAAACAGCAGGAGTAATTGGTGATTTTTCTAGAGGTACGCTCCCTAGATATTTCACTAAATTATCTGTTAATGGCACATCACCTCTAAGAGATTTTATTCTTAAAAATATTGAAGAAGTAGAGTTATACGCAAAAAGTAAGACAGATGCTATTAAAGCAACAATTGATAATCTACGCTCGGAGATTGAATCAGTATTTAATCATACAAAATTATTGATTTATGAGTCGGTTAGTATTGAGGGAGTTGTAAAAAACCTTCCAGCAATGTCTTTGTTGAATTTATTGAGTGGTAAAATTGAACTGATTAAGAAAGAGAAAAACCAAGTGTTGATATCTGAATTTAATACATTAATATCGGATAATATTAAAGATCAGCCTACACCTTTTATATACGAGAGATTAGGTGAGCAGTTCAAAGATTTTTTTGTCGATGAATTCCAAGATACTTCAGAGGTGCAATGGAAAAATTTAATTCCATTAATCGATAATGCTCTTTCTTCTTATGTTGAGAATACAGATAATACAGGAACAGCAACATTGGTAGGTGATGCCAAGCAATCTATTTATAGGTGGAGGGGAGGGAAAGCAGAGCAATTCATGGAGCTTTCTGAGGGGTATACTCCGTTTTCAAATCCTGAAAAAAAGTTATTTCAGTTAGGAACAAATTATAGGAGTTATTCAGAAATAATAAGTTTTAATAATCAATTCTTTACTTATCTATCCGATTTTTTGTCGAACAAAGGACATCAGTCTTTGTATAAAAAAGGGAATCAACAAAAAGTTAATAATAAGGAAGGAGGCTATATTTCGTTAGAATTATTTGATGCTAATACGAAAGTTGAAAAGGATGAAATCTACCCCGAAGCAACTAAAAAATATATTGATGAAGCACTAGAAGATGGCTTTTTACTAAAAGATATAGCTGTTTTAGTTAGGAAAAATTCTGAAGCAATTACTATATCTAATTATTTGATAGGTAATGGAATTCCAGTTATTTCTTCAGAAAGTTTATTGGTTAAAAATGCATCAGATGTTAGGTTGTTAGAGTCAGTGATGCAATATGTGTCAGAGCCTAACAACAGTTTATCTAGATTAAACACAATAAATGCTCAATCTCTTTTCTATAATAAAGTAGTAAGTAGTCAAAAAGTCAAGAAATTGTTAGGGGAAAGCCATGAACTTTTTGAGAAAGAATTGAAAGTTTGTTTTGGTTTAGGTTTTGAAACGAATTTATCGGACTACCTTTCTGTATATACACTAGCAGAAGATGTTATACATCAATTTGGTTTGAATAAATCTGTGTCATCTAACCTGCAGTTTTTTATGGATGTTGTTTTCGATTATTGTAACTCTGTTAATGGGAACTTGAAACAATTTTTAGATTATTGGGATTCGAAAAAGGAATCACTTAGTGTAATTACACCCGAAGAACAGGATGGGGTTCGAATAATGACAATACACAAATCAAAAGGATTAGAATTTCCAGTAGTCATTTTACCTTTTTTAGATGAATCATTATATGCTTTTAAATCATCCAATATATGGGTTAAAAGTTTTGAAAATAATATAGGTATAGATCACTTGTATTGGCGTTTTAATCGAAAGGTTTTTGATTATTACGGAGATTCTTTAGTCGAAAACGCAAATGAGGTTTTGGCTATGGAAGAATTAGATATTATTAATGTTCTGTATGTTGCTTTTACTAGGGCCGTAAATAGATTGTATTTGTTAGGTAATGAAAAGCAAACTACACTTTCCTTGGATAAAGGAAATGTCATTTCCTTTATATATGATTTCTTCAGTGTATATAATGGAAATTCTTCGAGTCATCACAGGTTAACAATTGGGGATCGAGTTAGAATAGCTGAAAAGAACAAGGTATTAAGCGAAAATGAGAGTATTCATGATTTTGTGTTTCAAAAAATGAATAACGATAAATTGACTTTAAGTTCGGTAAAATCGGAAGCTATTAGGAAAGGGGATGTAGTCCATTTAGCGATGTCAAAAATTTATGATCGATCGGATGTCGATAAAGCATTTAAAGAAATCGAAAATGCTACTTTTCTTAAAAAGGAAGAAAAACAGAAATTAAAGAAGCAGATTAATGAATTATTAGAGCATGAATTTTTTGAATCTTTTTTTAGAAAATCTAATACAATATATAATGAGAGAGATTTTTATTTAAAAGAAGAGCTATTAAGACCTGATAGAATAGAAATTTCTAATGGTAAAGATGTTATTATTATAGATTACAAAACAGGAGCTGTTGATGAAAAACACCGAGAGCAGCTTGAAAAATACCAAGAAATTGTGAAGACGATTGGTTATGAAAATGTTAAGAAATACTTAATATACTTTGATCAAGCGTTGAAAATAATGGATGTTCCTTAGTTTTTTCTGATAAAAAGCATCTATATGAGTGAAATTTTATATAAATACTAAAATAGTTTTTGTTAGTTTCAGTTATCCTGTTACATTTGTTGAAGATAACTCTAATAAAATCATTAATAATATGAAGAAACTAATTAAATCATTGCTAGTAGTAGCTGCTGCTTTGACAGCTAGTTCGGCAATTGCTCAAAGTGAGACTTATCCTTGGGCTATTAAAGTTGGGGCAAACGCAGTGGATTTCATTCCTGAATCTGCACCTTTTTCGGATGCTAGATTAATCAACCCAAGTTATTTTAACGATAACATTATTCCTTCTATCTCTGAAATCTCTGTGAGCAGATATATAAAGAATGGTTTTAGTGCTACATTAGGAGGAAGCATTAATAAAATTGGTGAATACGGAAATTTTGATCCTGTAAGATCTGTAGCAGTTGATGATTGGTCATACTTCGCAGTTGAAGGTCAAATTAATTATGATGTTCGTCAATTAAAAGATTCTTGGAAAAATGGTTGGTTCGCACCTTACGCAGGTATTGGAGCTGGTTACCACTGGATCGAAGATGATGGTGCATTTTCTGGTAACTTATCTGGTGGTGTAGACTTCTGGATTACTGAAAATTTTGCTATTTACGTAGAAACAACTTATAAAGGTGTTATTGGAGAATATAGTGATAATGATTCTAATATCGTAGTTGGAGGATCATCTTTCCAATCTTCACACTTACAACATTCAGCTGGTGTTAAGTTTGCTTTCGGAGGTTCTGATACTGACGGAGACGGAATTAACGACAAGAAAGACGAATGTCCTGATACTCCAGGTTTAGAGCAGTTTAACGGATGTCCTGATACTGATTTAGATGGTATCAAAGATTCTGAAGATAACTGTCCTGATCAAGCAGGTAAGCCAGAAAATGGTGGATGTCCTGATTCTGATGGTGATGGTGTAATTGATGGTGATGATAACTGTCCTAATGTACCTGGTGAAGCTTCATTAAAAGGTTGTCCAGATGCTGATGGTGATGGTGTTGCTGATAACATCGATAACTGTCCTAATGTTGCAGGTCCTGTAGCAAACAATGGTTGTCCTTACAAAGATACTGACAACGATGGTGTTTTAGATAAAGATGATAAGTGTCCAACTGTACCAGGTGTTAAAGCTAATAATGGTTGTCCAGAAGTTAAAGTTGTAACTAAAGAAGTTCAGTCGACGTTAAATGCTTATGCTAAAACGATCTTATTTGACTCTGGTAGATCAACTATTAAGGATCAATCTAAAACTGTATTAGATGATATCGTTTCGATTTTGAAAGAATATCCTAAAGCTCGTTTCACAATCGACGGTCATACTGATAGCGTTGGTGGATCAGCTGGAAACCAGAGATTATCTGAGTCAAGAGCAGCTTCTGTTAAGGCTTATTTAATTGGACATGGTATTTCTCAATCTAACTTAGGTTCTAGAGGATTTGGAGAATCAGCTCCAATTGCTGATAACAACACTAAAGCAGGTAGAAAATTAAATAGAAGAGTAGAAATTAACTTAATTAAGTAATTAGAATCTATTTGATTTTGAGTTATAAATAGCGAAAGCCACCCTTTTAAGGGTGGCTTTTTTTGTTTCCATGTAATCTAGAGTATATAGAAATTACAGTGATTAAATTGATGTATTCAATTATGTGATTATTTTAAGGTTCTAACCTTTGAAGGTTAAATTTTACAGATGTTAGTATGTATGAAAAGAGAAGTTTAAATACTTTAGATTTTACATTTGAATAATAATATTCAAACAAATATTTATAATCCTTATATGAGGAAATTTAATCAATCTTTTATTTCTTGAAAATGTCTTGTGTGTAACTATCCTTAAGTAATTGACTAACGATTTGTAATTGGTAGTTTAAAAAATAGTAGTTATAATACGATTGTGATCTGTGTATTGGATACAATACTAAATCGTACAATGGAATATATAAGGAAGAAGATAATTTCATCTAATAACAAAAATGTATTCGATGAAATGGATCAATGTTTAAGATGCTTTTTAAGTGTTTGGTGTGTTGAGCGAAGTGTTAAAATCGCCACATCCAAGTATTCTTTTCTTTTTCTAATTTGTGCTCTAAATCATCATTTAAGAAAGAAAATAGATCATAACCAATAACTTTTTCTAATTCATCTATAGAGACTATATGTTTTTTTAAATCTTTAAGGCCTCTTTGATGTGGCATTATAAATGCAATAGATTTAGGGGTTCCTTTTCCGTATTTTAATATAGCCTTAAAAAAATGTGTTGGAACTGTTACGTTTTCACTACCAATAGCTTTTTTAGCATTTTTGAAAATAGGTCCCGTGACAATAAAGAGTTGTTTGTCTTTTCGTACCCAGTATCTTATTTTTTGTTCTAACTTATTCCATATTCCAGCGTTAAAATCATGAAGTTGGGGGGATATATTCGAAGTCAAAAAAGTTTCATCATAAGCTTTCTTGCTAAAGCGGCGGTCACCAGCTGGGCAGTAATGCCCTCTATCATATCCGGATTTTTTGTAATTCTTCCAACTAGCAGCTTGAGTCTTTACTAGAGGATCTATTTCAAAATAAGGTCTTTTAAAGTCGTTATCTGATAGGTGTTCTTTTTTAAGCTCGTAGGCAACCCAAATAGGTTGTTCATGCTTCTCGCTGTACATAAGGTCGTAATAGGCATGCTCGACTAATTCTCCTTTGGCTCCTGTTGGAAAATAATTAAAATCCATATAAGAATTAGTCTCGTTTTTTAATCCTTCATAATGATCTCTGTCAAGTTGCTTTTCCCAGAAATAAAATCCAATACTAACTAGAGTTATTAAAACAGGATATAAATATTTTCTCATAAATTATTTTTTAATTGATAGCCAATCTCTAATTCCATTCCCAAGAAGCATGAAAGACATTACCAACGTCATAAGTGCCGTACCGGGAATTAAAGCCATGTAAGCTTTACCTAGAATTATGTAGGGATAGTGATCTTTTATTATCGATCCCCAACTAGGGATAGGTGGTTGAGCTCCAATGCCCAGAAAGCTAAGTCCGCTTTCGATAAGGATGGCACTTGCAAAATTAGCAGCTGCAATTACTATTACAGGTGAAAAACTATTAGGGAGAATATGATAAAATAGAGTTCTGAAGTTTGAAAAGCCTAGTACTTTAGTGGCTGTTATGTATTGATTCTCTTTAACAGAAATCACTTGACCTCTTACTACTCTAGCTACCTCTACCCACATGGTTAAACCTACAGCAATGTATACTTGTAGTAAACCTTTCCCAAGAGCTAAGGTGATTGCTATTACTAATAATAATGTAGGTATAGACCAAAGTACATTCATTAGCCAAACCATAAGATTGTCAATCCATCCTCCAAAATATCCAGAGATAGCGCCAATAAAAGTTCCGATGAATAATGATATAAAAACAGCTACAAAACCAATGGAAAATGATATCCTACTACCGATTAATAACCTGCTAAGCATATCTCTTCCGTATTTGTCTGTGCCTAACCAAAAGGTCTTTACAGTGGTAAACTGTTTTTTTATAAGATTTAAGTCTTTGGTATTGAATGCGTCCAAAGATATTCGTTGTGCTGTATTCTTTTCAGCGTTAGCAGATGTTAAAACGATAAGTTCATTTTGTGAGATGTCTAAGGATTTAAATGGTATTTCCACATTTTTTGATGGTACTCCAGATAAAATCTTTGAAATAAGAGATGGGTTTTCGTTATAAGATTCACTGGGAACTTGAAGTATATTAGTGGTGAAACCTGGTGCTTTAGAATGAATAGATAAATGCATTTGATTGGCGTTAGGGCTATTGTCCGGAGCTATCAAATAAGCAAATACAGCTATTAACCCATAAGTTGAAATGATTATTAAACTAACTACGCTCCAAAAATTGAATTTCAATTTTTGGAGCGTAGAAAACCATTTTTTAATTTGATAGGCTTTATTCATGAACCTTTTCTTCTGGTATAACTCCTAGATTAGCTTTGTATTGCTCGACTTCAATATCTTCTAGTACATTAATAGCTTCGTCTACATATACGTCAGATTTTAGATTTTCATGCCAACGTCGTCTTTTTTCACCAAGAACGGTATCCTCTTTTATTTTGTTAATTTCATAAGGTAAAGAGGAGAAGTCTAAATTGGATTTATAATCTTCGATTTTTTCAAAATATTTAATTTTCTTTTCGTTCTTATCGATGTCTTCTTTGTAATCGTTGTATTTTAATGATATCTGTTTTAAGTTACGTCTATGTGACAACCATTTAGCACTTTCATCAATCAATACGATTTGGTCGTTTTTGTCCATACGATTTTTGCTTCTCTTGATGATATCTTCGTAGCCTACAAGGTTACTCCAGTTACTATATTGCGCTGGAGCTATTTTATCATATGGAAGTGGGTTATCTTGATCTTTTTCTCCAATTTCGATGTAGCTATATCGATCAGGCACTACAACATCACTTTTAACACCTTCTAATTGTGTTGAGCCTCCGTTTATGCGGTAAAATTTAGAGGTTGTTACCTTTATTGCACCTAAATCACCATTATTATTACTGCGTAGCCATCTGTTTAGGTCGATGATTGATTGAACAGTCCCTTTTCCATAGGTTTGTTTACTTCCTATCACGATTCCGCGTTTATAGTCTTGTATGGCAGCAGCAAGAATTTCTGATGCAGATGCTGATAGTTCATTAACCATTATTACTAATGGACCATCCCAGACGATAGATGGGTTGTTATCATCTAATACTTGTTTCCTTGCGCCTCTACTTTTGACTTGTACAACAGGTCCAGTTTTTATAAATAGACCAGCTAAGTCGACAGCTGTTTTCAATGACCCTCCTCCATTATTTCTAA
Organism: uncultured Aquimarina sp.; assembly: GCA_947493035.1. GTDB lineage: Bacteria > Bacteroidota > Bacteroidia > Flavobacteriales > Flavobacteriaceae > Aquimarina. The sequence continues at coordinate 558,405 of CANLOW010000001.1, read as the reverse complement.
GGTCTATTACTAGACCATCTATATTTTTATTCTTGAATCTTTCTATTTCTTTTTTAACGTCAGAAGCAGCATTTCTAGAATTGTAATCTTCGGCGTTGAAATAAAATTTTGGTAGATTGATTAAGCCAAAATACTTGTCCTTTTTCTTTATTAAAGAGCTTTTAGCATAGGTTTCTTCTAATTCAACTATATCTCTAATAATATCAACATCTTCTATAGATCCATCAACACGTTTTAGTGTTAGGGTAACTTTTGTTCCTTTTGGTCCTTTGATAAGGCTGACAGCATTGTCTAAACGCATTCCTACAATACTTACAGCTTCATCTTCATCTTCTTGCTTTACTTTTAAAATGACATCACCTACTTCAACCTCTTCTCCTCGCCATGCTGGTCCACCAGAAATTACTTCAGTAATTTTTATATTATCTTTTTTCTTTTGTAATCTCGCACCAATTCCTTCAAGTTTTCCAGACATAGAGATGTCAAATCGATCTTTATCCTTGGGTGCGAAATAATAAGTGTGTGGGTCATAGGTTTCGACAATAGCATTAATGTATTGTGCGAACCAATCTTTTTCATTCAATTCTTCGGCAAAATCAAAATATTCGCTTACAGAGTTTTCAGTGATTTTTCTAGATTCCTCTTCAATTTCTATCTTGCTTTTTGTTTTTTGATCAGGGTTTTTCTCCAGATCTTTTTCTTGCTGATCCAGTGTATCGAAGTAAGTGCTTAGTGTGCTGTATTTTAAACGCTTGTGCCAGCGTTGTTTCATTTGCTTTTCATTTTCTACATAAGGTATTTCCTCGTAATCGACATCAATAATATCTTTTCTAGTGAAATCGAATTTTTTAGTTAATATACTTTTATATAGTAGTTTGGATTCAGCAAATCGTTGCTGAAAGCGTTCATAAGTCTGGAAAAAGAAATCTAATTCTTTATCTCTTATATAATCATCTAATTGATGTTTGTGAGCACTAAATTCATCAATGTCAGATTGGTAAAAATAGCGTTTCTGAGGATCTAATTTTTCCAAGTAAGCATTATAGACTTCCTCAGAAAATTCGTCATTCAATACACGAGCATCAAAATGCGCTTTATCAAGGACAAAACTGATAAGGTCAATTAATAATTTTTGACGCTCTTCATTAGATTTTTGTTTCGGAGTAAAACTGCAAGAAACCACACCAACCATCAGGCCAGTCATTAAAATTATAAGACTTTTCTTCATAAAATTTGCAGGTAAATATTGGGTACTAGTAAACTATGACCTAAAGATACTTATTAATTGCACTAAAGTGACATGAATAAAGGGAATCTGTAAAAAAGTTATGATAGCGTTACCAATATTATTATAATACGTAAATATATAAAAAGTGATACCTTTATCCTTCTAACTTCAAGAATAATGCCAACAAAAAAACCATTAATCTTAGTAACTAATGACGATGGAATTACTGCACCAGGAATTCGAACGTTGATTTCGGTGATGAATGAAATAGGGGATGTTTTGGTAGTGGCACCTGATAGCCCTCAAAGTGCAAAAGGACATGCGATTACCATTAGCGAAGCATTGTATTGTGATGAAATTGTAGTTGATAAGGATGCACCTCAAAAAGAATATGCTTGTTCAGGGACACCTGTTGACTGTGTGAAAATGGCTACTCACGAGATATTGAAGAGGAAACCAGATTTATGTGTTAGTGGTATTAATCACGGATCAAATGCAGCAATAAATGTTATCTATTCAGGAACAATGAGTGCAGCCGTAGAAGCAGGAATAGAAGGTGTGCCAGCTATTGGGTTTTCATTATTAGATTATAGTATGGATGCTGACTTTAATCCTTGTAAACCGTTTATAAAGAAAATTGTACAACAAGTTTTAGATAAAGGAATGCCTAAAGCTTCTGTACTTAATGTCAATTTTCCGAAATTACCAGAAAAAGACATTAAAGGCATTAAAATTTGTAGACAAGCTAATGCACATTGGGAAGAAGATTTCGATAAGCGTGTAAGCCCAATGGGGAAAACTTATTATTGGTTAACAGGTAAATTTGTTAATGAGGATAAAGGAGAAGATACAGATGAATGGGCTTTGGCAAATGGTTATGTGTCTGTTGTACCAACACAATTCGATTTAACGGCACATCATTATATTCAAGAACTAAACTCTTGGGATTTAAATGAAAAATAGAGCAATTAAAAACATTATAGTAGGTTTTGTTACAGGACTTATAGCTACCGCTGTAGGTAGTATTTTGTGGATTTTAGGTTTTTCTGATTATGGTATATCAGAAACTATTAGGTTAGCTTTTAAAGAAAGCCTGATTGCACCAATACTTTCCGCAGGTGCTTTACTTAATTTAGTAGCCTTTTTTGGTTTTTTAAAACAAAAGAAATCTCATCATGCTAGAGGGGTGATATTTGCTACTTTGTTAGTCGCTTCTTTTGTGTTGATTCAAAAGTTAACATAATTATGAAATATTATATTCTAGCAGGTGAAGCTTCGGGAGATTTGCATGGTAGTAATCTTGTTAGAGAAATTCTTAAGGTAGATCCTCGAGCAGAAATCAAGTGTTGGGGAGGAGATCTTATGGAAAAAGCTGGCGCTACTTTAGTTTCCCATTACAAGGAGCGGGCTTTTATGGGCTTTTTAGAGGTGTTGAAAAACTTATTCAAAATATTGAAGTTGATCAAATTCTGTAAGGAAGATATAGCATCATTTCAGCCTGATGCATTAATTTTTATAGATAATTCAGGCTTTAATTTACGTATTGCCAAATGGGCAAAGCCACATGGATTAAAAACATTTTATTATATCAGTCCTCAAGTTTGGGCGTCAAGAGCTGGGCGTGTAAAAACTATAAAAGAAGTGGTTGATCATATGTTTGTAGTATTGCCTTTTGTAGCCGATTTTTATACTAAATATGATTATAAAGTAAATTATGTTGGGCATCCTTTGATTGATGCTGTAAAAGCATACAAGCTTGACGATAAAGAGTTGTTTAAGAATGAATTTGGATTATCAGATCTTCCTATTGTAGCATTGTTACCAGGAAGCCGCAAGCAAGAAATTACAACTATGTTAGGTGAGATGCTTCGCTTGGTAAAAGATTATCCTGAGTATCAATTTGTCATAGCAGGAGCGCCCAGTCAAGAAACATCATTTTATAATTCCTTAATAGGAAAAGAAAATGTAAAGCTTATAAAAAATAGGACTTATGATATTTTAAATAATGCTGAAGTTGCTTTAGTTACTTCGGGTACAGCAACTTTAGAAACGGCTTTGTTTAAAGTGCCTCAAGTGGTTTGTTACAAGGGAAGTGCTATTTCGTTTGCCATTGCTAAGCGTATCGTGAAACTCGATTATATTTCGTTAGTGAATTTGGTGATGGATAAAGAAGTGGTTAAAGAATTGATTCAAAATGATTTTAATTATAAACAATTAAAGTTGGAATTTAATAAGATATTAGAAGGAGAAAGTAGAGCATCGATGCTTGTTTCGTACGATCAACTAGAACAAAAATTAGGAGGTACTGGAGCAAGTAAAAAAACGGCAACTCAAATTGTTAATTATTTGAATTAAACATGAAGAAAATTATTCTTATTCTTAGTTTTTTGTTTTTCAGTATAGCGGCTTTTGCCAACGGTCAAGTTGGTAAAAAACCTAAAGGGAAAGCTAAAAAAGTAATACAAACAGCACATACTTATTTAGGGACTCGTCATCAATTGGGAGGGCTTTCTAAGTCAGGGATAGATTGTTCTGGTTTAGTGTATAATTCATTTAAGAAAAGTAGGGTAAAGCTACCAAGGACAGCATTTAAGATGTCTAAAAGAGGTAAACGAATTAAATTAAAAAAAGCCTTGCCTGGTGATTTGATTTTCTTTGCTACTGGTAGTACTAAAAAAATTAACCATGTAGGTATTATTACTGATGTTTCTAGAAAAGGAGTGACTTTTATACATACATCTTCTTCTAAAGGGGTTGTTTATTCTAGACTTACAAGTAGCTATTGGGGGAAAAGAATGAGATTGATTACTCGAGTTTTATAGTTGATATGTTAGACTAAGTGAGGTATAGCTATTTTGCTGAACAGCACTTCCAAGATTTCCGGACAAAATGAATTTCTTGTATTGAAGAAAACTCCCTATCCCTAAAGTAATAATTCGATGGCCTACACCAAAATTGGTGCTAAAACCAAATTGGACATCGTCATTTACTTTAAAAAGTATTTCAGAAAAAGCAGAAAGATTTAAACTAAAATTGTCAGGATTTAGATTTTCTACATCATAATTATTATCTGAATAAAATAAATCATCGTTAAATTGATCACCTTTTTCTTCTTTACGAAAGCGGATATAGTCGTTAGTATATTCTTTGTAGCTATCTGATTCCCAAGAAACAGATAATTTTCCTCCTATAATGCGCCAGTTGATAACATCTTCAATAGGAATGCTTACAGATGCTTCCGCAGTTGCGCCTAGACCTACAAAGTTATATTGATTTTTGAAGAAATCGGGATATTCTACATTCCTAGAGTTTCCGAAATATCCATAACCTCCAAATCCTAGATTGTAGTATTCTTTAGAGTACCCTTTGGAAAATTGCCCTTTTACAATTTTAAATTCATCTTCTTGATTAGCAGTAGAGGCAATATATTGTCCTTTAATATAACTTTTACTAATAAGTGAATCCCCTTTAAAAGTCATAGGCTTTTGTAGTAATACCGATTCAGAAGCATTATTAAAAAAACCAATATTTTTTTCAGAACAGCTGCAAAGAAAAAGTATACAAGTTAGCGCGATTAGGATATTTCTCATATTATGGTAATATATCTTGATTCAAAGATAAAACGTTTAGCTTGTAATTGATATGTTTTACTGTAGTTTTCTTTTTAGAAATTAGGTTTTCTTTTATTTAAGAAAGCATCTATTCCTTCTTTAAAATCAGGTGTTTGAAAGCATTTTCCGAAATTCGTTTTCTCGACTTCATAACCTTCTTTTTTAAAGCTATTATTAATCGCTTTCATAGCCTGAGCTAGTGCATTTGGTGAATTCTTAGAAAGTGCTTCGACAATTTCATAAGCTTTGTTTAGTAAAGCATCTTTTGGGACAACATCATTGATAAGACTAATATCATAAGCTTCTTCAGCATTTAACATCCGCGCTGTCAGAATTAAGTCCATAGCATGACTTTTACCAACAATTTGAGGTAAGCGTTGAGTGCCTCCGTAACCAGGGATAAGTCCAAGAGAAACTTCTGGAAATCCAAATTTAGCCCCTTCTACCGCGACGCGTAAGTGACAAGCTAAGGCTAGCTCTAACCCGCCTCCTAATGCATAGCCATTAATAGCCGCAATGACAGGCTTTTCCATATTTTCGATAAAATCAAATAGCAAGGACTGTCCTTCTCTGGCAAGTGCTTCCCCTTCTTCTGGGTTAAAATCAGAAAACTCTTTAATATCAGCTCCTGCAACAAATGCCTTTTCTCCACTTCCAGTAATGATTACAGCACGTACAGCTTTATCTTCATTAGCATATCTTAAGACATGGTTTAGTTCTTCAATAAGCTCTTTGTTTAGTGCATTCAGTTTTTTAGACCTGTTTATAGTAATGAGAACACAGTTGTGTTTAGGTTCGTATATTAAGTTGTGAAATTCCATGTAGTGTTTTTTTATTGCTATTTGCTCCTCTTCTAATTTGTTAATAAAGTTCCTGTAAATATTAAATATATGTGATTGGGATTTCAACCTTAAAGGTAGTGCCAATACCAATATTAGAGACGAAATCAATTTGACCATCATAGGTTTCAATAATACTTTTCACCATAGCTAGGCCTAGTCCCATACCGCTAGATTTAGTAGTGAAATTAGGCTCAAATATTTTTATTTTATTTTGATCATCAATTCCGCTACCATTATCAGAAACTCTAATCACTGCTGTATTGTTAATACTTTCTGTAGACAATATTATATCAGGTTGTCTGTCCGAAGGAATTGCTTGTAGCGCATTTTTAACCAAATTAGTTACAACGCGGACTAGTTGTACTTTGTCAAAATTGATTCGAATTGGCTTAAGAGAAGGTTGAAAGCGTACCCCTTGCTCAGGGAATATATCTACAACCGAATCGATAACGTCATTAAGATCTAAAATTTCGTCTTTACGTTTAGGCATTTTTGCAAAATCAGAAAACGCTGAGGCTATCGTACTCATAGTGTCGATTTGCTGTATTAGTGTTTCGCTATATTCACCTAGTTTTGTTTTGATTTTAGGGTCTTCAGGGTTAAATCGCCTTTCGAAACTTTGAATGGTAAGTCGCATAGGTGTTAGCGGGTTTTTAATTTCATGCGCGACTTGGCGTGCCATTTCTTTCCAAGCATTTTCTCTTTCGCTACGAGCAAGTTTTATGGCGCTGGCTTCTAATTGGTCGACCATACTATTGTAAGCCCTAACTATAGTGCTAATTTCTTCGCTGACATTGTCAATGGTTATTTTAGTATTAGATGTTCCTAGCCTTGTTTTTTTAATTTTATCTGAAATGGCTTTCAGTCTACTTGTAATAAAATTGGAAAGTACGAATGCTAAAATGATAGAAAGAACTAACATTAATACATAAACCTCTGCTAAGTTTTTTATAAAAGCGCGGATGTCTTTTTTAACTAAATCATCATTTTGAACATAAGGTAAATTTAAAATAGCTAATGGTTTAAATTTATTGTCGGTGATATATGTATAAAGTGATTTAAAGCGTTCGCCTTCATTTTCATAACTCACTAAATGAGTTTTATTTGTAGAGTTTTTGATTTCAGAAATAACCTTTTGGGGAATTTGTTGCTCTAGAGAATCTTTAGAAAAGCTTTCATTTGATTTTAACAACAACTTTCCGTTTAAATCATAAATAATAAGAGGCATTCGATGGATTTCTGAAAGCTCGTAAATACGACCATTTTCTTTGAAAATTAAAGAAATGTTTTTGGTCTTAACAGGGTATGTAGTTCTACGTAGAATGTAATTGATATGCCTTTTAATGGAGCGCTCTTTACGTTCTAAACGGCTTTGGTGATATAGCTCAGCTTCATTTTTATAACGATAAGCTGTAATAGTTGCAATAACAATTGCAGAAATCAATACAAGGAACATCATCGAGATGAATAACCGTATACGAAGTGAAAAAGGTCTTTTAAACAAAATGATAGATTTTTGAATACATCTAGTATTGTAAAATTAAGTTTTATATGTGTAAAGTACTTACATTTGGGGCAAAACAAGAACTATGCGTAAATTCTTATTTGTTGTATTACTAGCAATTTCATCAATCTCATTTGCTCAAAAGAGTACCATCGTCCAGTTAAAGGACGGTAGAAGTGTGTTGTTAAAGCCCGATTATACTTGGGAGTATATTGATGTAGTGCAAGAAAAAACCACTGAGACCCCTTTGGTTAAGAAAGAGTTGACAGAAGAAGAGATAGAAGCCGCTAAACCAGCATTACCAACTTCTAAAGGTTGTGTTCCTGATGGTTTTGTAGAGCCAAAGCCTACTACAAGAGTTCAAGCATATTTAAAAAGAGGTAAAGCGACACTAAAGCATATCAGGCGTCGTGTAGCTAAGGATAATAAATGTTCTGTCGATGATGTGACTTTGTTAAGTTTTAGAGAAACAAAACAAAAAGGAACCTATACTTTTTGTGCTAATGGTAATACAGTTCGTTATAAGAGATTGAATTTTACAATTACCAAGAGAATAAAAATTAGGATATAAAAATTTATGAAGAATCTAATTGCTTTATTGAGCTTACTTTTTTTGTTAAGCTTGGCATCATGTACTAAAGAAGAAGATAAAGGAGGCTGTGATACGCAAACAATTACATTGCCAGATGGAACTCGAATTGAACAGCCGATACCTGGTACTTGTGATTTTTAACCTCACATTGAAGGTTGAATTTACCGAGCCTTACCTCGTATTTTAATAAAAGTAATTTTCAACTATATACTTCGCATGCTTCCATCGAGGTAGTTAATTTAAAGAAAAAGCAATAACAAAAAGCAGTTGATTATTTTTTGTTATTGCTTTTAAAGAATATAATACTTCAAGGTGTATTCGTGCCAGTATTACTTTTTAGTAAAAGATAGCTTAAAGTATACCAAAAGCCCAGCACTAATAATCGTAATGATATTAGAAATAATAATAGGCATACTTTCTAAGGCAAATCCATAAATCAGCCAAAGGCACACACCAGTAAAAAACATCAATAACATGGGTAATGAAAGACTTTCTGTAGATTTCGTTTTCCAAGTTTGATATACTTGCGGAAGAAAAGAAGCGGTGGTGAGGACTGCTGCCACACCACCAATAGTTTCTATAATAGGACTCATTAGCCTACGATATTTATAATTTTACCAGGAACGATAATTACCTTCTTAGGTTCGCGACCTTGTAATTGCTTTTGCGTTTTTTCATGAGCCATTACGGTCTTTTCGATATCTTCTTTAGACATGTCTAGAGGCAATTCTAATTTAAAACGCATTTTACCATTGAAAGAAACAGGATATTCTTTACTGCTTTCTATTAAATGTTTTTCTTCAAATAAAGGATATTCAGCATACGTAATAGAATCACTATTCCCCATTAAATTCCAAACTTCTTCAGCAATATGAGGTGCGTAAGGAGCAATTAAAATGGACAAAGGTTCAAGAATCGCTTTGCTATGGCATTTCTGCGCATTCAATTCGTTCACGCAAATCATGAAAGTACTCACCGAAGTATTGAATGAGAAATTGTCAATATCCTCCGTTACTTTTTTGATAGTTTTATGAAGTGTCTTTAAGGCATCTGCTGTTGGAGTATCATTGTTAACTAATAACCCACTGTCGTTAGCATACAATTTCCAGAATTTCTTAAGGAAGTTGTGTACACCAGATATTCCAGCGGTACTCCATGGTTTTGCTTGCTCTAGAGGTCCTAAGAACATTTCGTACAAACGAAGCGTGTCAGCACCATATTCCTCGCAAATATCATCTGGGTTTACTACGTTGAATTTCGACTTCGACATCTTTTCAACCTCGCGACCAGTGATGTATTTTCCGTCTTCTAACTCAAATTGAGCATCTGCAAACTCTGGTCTCCAGTTTTTGAAGCCTTCAGTATCTAGTTCATTCGAGGTATTCACTAAAGATACGTTTACATGAATTTTTTGAACTTCACGATCTCCAATAACTCCTTTAGAAATAAAAGTATTTGTACCAGCCAATCTATAAGCAAAAGCACTTTCTCCCAAGATCATTCCTTGATTGATCATTTTTTGGAAAGGCTCTTCTACAGATAAATAATCGCGATCAAACAAAAACTTCGTCCAGAAACGGCTATATAATAAATGTCCAGTAGCGTGTTCGCTACCACCTAAATATAGATCTACATTTTTCCAATACTCTAAGGCATTCTTGGATGCAAAAGCTTCATTGTTTTGTGCATCCATATAGCGGAATAAATACCAAGAGCTTCCTGCCCAACCTGGCATAGTATTCAATTCTAAGGCAAAGATCGTTTCGTTATTTATTTTCGAATTATCAACTACACTATTTGTAGAAGTATCCCAAGCCCATGTAGTAGCGCGACCTAATGGAGGAGCCCCATCTTCAGTTGGTAAATACTTTTCAACTTCAGGAAGATTGATAGGTAAATGCTCGGTAGCAATCAATTGCGGCATACCATCAGCATCGTAATAAATAGGGAAAGGTTCACCCCAATAACGTTGACGGCTAAATACAGCGTCACGCAAGCGGTAATTTGTTTTTCCAAATCCAGCACCTTGAGCCATCAAGGTTTTGATGACAATATTGGTAGCTTTTTTAGGGTTCAAACCATCTAAGAAATCTGAATTTGCAATGATGGCTTTGGTTTTGTCGGTATAAGCTTCTTCACTGATATCAACATCCTTAAAAATATTGATGATCGGAATATCAAAATGCTTTGCAAAGTCGTAATCTCTTTGATCACCACAAGGTACTGCCATTACCGCTCCTGTTCCGTAGCTTGCTAATACATAATCTCCAATCCAAATCGGCACGGGCTTTTTAGAAAGCGGATGTTCTGCATAAGCACCTGTAAAAACTCCTGAAATCGTTTTTACATCAGCCATACGATCTCGCTCACTTCTTTTGGAAGTAGCATCTATATATTCTTCAACAGCTGCTTTTCTAGCAGGAGTTGTAATTTGATCTACTAAAGGATGCTCTGGAGCAAGTGTCATAAAGGACACTCCAAAAATGGTATCGGGTCTTGTGGTAAAAACTTCGATAGTAGCATCATGATCTACTACAGGGAAGTATACAGAAGCTCCTTTAGATTTCCCTATCCAATTACGCTGAGTTTCCTTGATGCTTTCTGTCCAGTCTAAGCCATCTAATCCTTGAAGCATACGTTCAGCATAGGCAGAAATACGCATACTCCATTGGGTCATTTTTTTACGAACCACAGGATGGCTACCACGTTCAGAAAGCCCATTGATAATTTCGTCATTAGCAAGTACGGTTCCTAATTCTGGACACCAGTTAACTTCTGTTTCGGCTAAAAATGCCAAACGGTATTGTAGTAAAATAGATTGTTTTTCTTTGGGAGAAAACCCCTTCCAAGTAGTAGCATCAAAAGCTTCAATATCTTCATCGCAAACCGCTTTCACTTCCGTATTTCCAGAAGTTTCGAATAAAGTAATCAGTGTGTCAATACTTTCGGCTTTGTTAGTACTTTTATTGTACCAAGAATTGAATAATTCTCCAAAAATCCATTGTGTCCATTTATAGTATTCAGGACTACTTGTACGTACCTCTTTACTCCAATCGAAAGAGAAGCCAACATTGTCTAATTGACTTCTATAGCGGTTTATATTAGTTTCAGTAGTAATAGCAGGATGTTGCCCTGTTTGGATCGCATATTGTTCAGCAGGAAGTCCAAATGAATCATACCCTTGAGGATGTAAAACATTAAATCCTTTGTGCCTTTTGTATCTAGCAAAAATATCACTGGCGATATAACCTAGTGGATGACCGACATGTAACCCTGCTCCAGAAGGGTATGGAAACATGTCTAGTACATAATATTTTGGTTTGTCACTATCACTTGATGCTTGAAAAGTTTGGTTCGTTGCCCAATGGTCTTGCCATTTCTTTTCAATAGCATTAAAATCATAATTCATGGTACGCGTTTTTGGAAGCACAAATGTATTGTTTTTGTAAGACTTGTGACTTCTAGAGTTAGGAAGTTTAAAAGGTGCTTATTGATTAATTGATCTTCAGAATAACAATAGCCAACTTATTTAAAAAAAATCCAAATAATGTGATTAAACGATATTGTTTCATACGTGATTTATATATGCAAAAAACACGTTTCAAAGTTTTTGATTAATAATTTTAGTACTATTTTTTTGTTAAATATTTAAAATATAAAAATGTTAGATGTCTAACATTTTTAAAATTCTATTACTACTTAGTATTGCCTTCAAAATAATTGTATTTACGCTCAGATTAAAAATAGTTTTTATTATTAAATGCTTTAAGTCAGTCTAAAAATGCAATTGTTTAAACAACTAATGTATTCTATCTAAACACTATTTATATTATGAAAAAAACACACATTTTATTGTCATTAGGGATAGCCTTTTTGGCATTGTTTTCTTGTCAAAATGAAGGAAAGGAAACGGAGAGTATAACGGATACAGATACTCAAAATATTATCGAAGAAAAAGGGGTTTCATTAGAACAAGCTAATAAATTACAGCAGTTAGGTTTTGACTTAGATAATCTTGAGCGTATTGAAATCGAGAGTGCTAATAATGAGACTGAAGAAGTTTGGGCTAATGACGATGTATTCGTATCAGATTATCAATTGGAGGAACTTGATTCATGGGGATTAATATCAGAAGACGATGAGGATGCTAAGGCATTTATAAGAAATGGCCGAATTAGTACAAACCAAGGTTCTGTATTTAATGGAATTCGTTTTGTAAGTATAGGTTTTACAGTTTCTAGATCGTCAACAACAGGTCGTGTTGTTCCAAAAACAGCAGCGGAAAGAAGAGCATTACAACGTGCAGTTAATACAATCAACAATATTGGCTTAAGGTTGTTTTTCGTAATTCAGCCTGACGGTGTTAATAATGAGGTAAATGTTGCGGGAAGTATTGGTGGTTTTATAGATGGTGCTGCGGGTATTCCAACGAATGGTAACTTTAATAGAAGTTTCATTACTGCTTCTGCTCCAAATGAAAGAGAATTCGGTGCGGTAATTATGCACGAGTTGATGCATGCTATGGGGTATCGACATTCAGATTTTAGAACAAGACGTAGTTGTCAGATTGCAGGTCAACCACGCCAAGTATTCGATGAGAATAGTAGATCTCCAATTGATGAAAACTTTGTAGCAGGAACTGCTTTTAATGGTAATTTTACAAATTCTATAATGACAGCATGTTACATAGGAAACTTTAATTTAACACGTGAAGATGTAAATGCTATAAGATCTATTTACGGGCGTTAATAAAAAACAAAATAAAATTTAACTATTAGATAGAATAAATTAATGGGGGTGCCTTATAGTTGTCACCCTCATTTTTAGTTTAATATAGAATAAATGAATCTTCCATTTTTAAAATCAATATTAATTATTCTGGTCTGCTCTATTAGTATAGTCGGTAGGCTATTTGCTGGTGTATCATTTTCTGATAGTGAAATAATACCTTATACTTTTGGGGAGTTTGTCGAGGTATCGGATAACTTGAAAAATAATGGTTTTTGGAAAATAGATCAACAAGGGTATGCGATCTGGGAGCATCAGATCTCTTTAGAAGGAGCTAGTTCTCTAACATTTCTGTTCAGTGAATTTTATTTGCCAGAAAATGCAGTGCTTACCATTAAGTCTATACCATCGGGTGAGATAGAAGAATATACATTCAGAAATAATACGGCTTCCAAAGTATTTAGTACACTTCCATTTCAAGGAAATAAAGCGGTTCTAAAATTTAAAGTGCCTATACATTATAAAGATCAAGCAAGGCTTCAATTTTGGAAAATAGTTAAGGGGAATAGCAACAATTCGAATATTGGGTTTAAGATAAACTCTGGAAATGATTGTTTAGTAGACGCGGCATGTGTTGCGGATAACGAAACGATTGATGTTTTAAAGGAACGTTTGATTCATTCTGTAGTTCGTATTATGACAGGTAATGCCTTTTGTACAGGTACATTAATTAATAATACGGCTAATGACGGAAGAATGTTATTATTAACAGCAAATCATTGTTTGGAACAGTCTAATGTTCCTCCCGAGTTTTGGGTGTTTGGCTTTAATTTTTTTAATGATGATGAGGTTTGTAGTGATCCAGATTTTAAAACCTTTAAAGAACTGCAATTTACCAATGGAGCTAAATTACTAGCGAATAACCCAAGGAGTGATTTTGCTTTGTTTGAAATTTTAGGAGATGTTAACCCTGTCTGGGATTTAGAATGGGCAGGTTGGTCTTTAAATGATGTAAATATAGATTTTAGTTTCTCGTTACATCATCCTTTGGGCGAGCCTACTAAAATTTCAATAGAAAATGATCCGTTGGTTGAAGGAGTAGAAGTTTTTTTCGGAGAAGAAATAGTTACTTGGGATATTTCTGAAAAAGGAAATGGTTGGGAGTCAGGAGCAACGTTACAAGGTTCGTCGGGTGCAGCTTTGTTTAACCAAAAAGGACAAATTATAGGTCAGTTAGCTGGAGGAGAAGCAGGGTGTAATAATAATTTGGATAATGATTTAGGAGATTTTTATTCAAAAATAGATCGCTCTTGGGATTTTGATCCAGCCAATAATCGTTCTTTAAGGTCGTGGCTCGACCCAGAAGGTACTGGCACGAAAGAGTTAAATTCTTTAAGTGAAGAAACATCTCACCAAGGCTTGGATATTTCGATTTTTCCAACTCCAGTCATCAATACACTAATTTTGTCATCTTCAATAGAAGGTAGTTATGATGTGTATGCAATGAATGGAGTTAGCATAATTTCAAATACTAATATTTCTTTTAAAACTATTGATGTTTCTACTTTATCAAGCGGAATTTATATATTAGAAATTATAAGTAAATCGGGTTCAAAAACGATTCAAAAATTTATCAAAAACTAATTTTGTGACTGAGATATGATGTAACATTTCAGTTCTTTCCTAAAGATTTTGCGGGTAAATCGGATTAAATTCCATCAACAATTATAGCATTGGTTTTAGCTCCTTTTTTTCTGAGTTCACTCGCAGCGATATATGCTTCAGAATTTTTCCACTCATTTGCTAGTTCGAAACTAGGAAACTTTATCATTACGATTCTTTTAGGAGACCAATCTCCATCAATAGTGCTTGATTCTCCTCCTCGAACAATAATTTCTCCCTGAAATTTTTTTATAATACTTGGAGCTACTTTTTTATAATCTTCAAGCTTTTCTTTATCGAATACGTCGATATCTAGTATTGCGTATGCTGGCATATATTTTTTTGTTAAAGTAAGTTTACACCTTGATACTACATCCAATAGCCTTAGTTTCTTCCACACTAATATCCTTGCCATCTAATAAGGCATTCACAGCATCTTTTACATAATGTTTGTCTGCTTTTGCTGCGTCTTGGTAATTATTATCTAGAGTACCAATATACTTTACAATGAAGTCGGAAGCCGATTTTTCTAAGATATACACATGTGGTGTTTTTGTAGCGCCATATTGAGGGAAAATGTGCTGCCCTTCGTCTACTAAATACGGAAATGTAAATCCTTTTTCTTTAGCTCGGATTTTCATATTTTCAAAATTATCAGATGGATACTTTGCTGGATTATTAGGGTTGATAGCAATTACTGGATATCCTTTAGATTTAAATTCTTTATCTAGAGCAATAATTCGGTCTTCATAAGCTACCGAAAACGGGCAATGATTGCAAGTGAAAACTACAATAAACCCCTTTGCATCTTTATAGTCAGATAGCGAAACATAGGTGTCGTCAATATTTTTCAGTTTAAAATCAGTAGCCTTATCACCTATTTTATAACCTCCTTCGCCACTGTTTTTAAAATTATTAATTACTGTAAATGCACTAATTGCAAATGCTAATAAAGCAAGTAAGCCAAATTTATATGTCGTTTTCATATGTTATTTTTTAATGTTTTTAATAGGTCATATGTAATTCGCCATTGAAGGTATTCAATTGTTATTAGAAAACCGTTATGGCTCATTTCATAATCAAAATTGTTTTAGAGTATTTTGTAGTTTGTTATAATCGAAGCTTTCTTCGAAGAATAGTTTTTTGTTTTTATTATAAACCAATGTCGCAGGAATCGCACCAGACCATTCAGGATCTACTTTGGGAATCCAGGTGTTAGTGTCGGGATCGCTCAATACAATCACTTCTGGTTTTAAGTTTCTCTTTTTTATAAAAGGAATCAATTGCTTTTCAATTTGATTTATTAAAATGAACGACATATTTTATGAAAAGGCTACTTCTGAGCAGATTTTTTTATGATTGTTTTAGTGCTTGCTACAGCTGTGAATCATCCGCAAATCTTTACTTTTGTTAAAATTTTTAAGTATGGCTAAAGGAGTTTTAATGGTGAATCTTGGATCGCCTGATAGTACAGATCCCAAAGATGTAAAAAAGTATTTAGGTGAGTTTTTAATGGACGAGCGTGTTATCGATCTTCCATTATTAGCTAGAACTCTTTTAGTAAAAGGAATTATCCTTAATACAAGACCAAAGAAATCTGCTGCGGCTTACCAAAAAATTTGGTGGGATGAAGGTTCTCCGTTAATTGTATTGTCAGAGCAATTGAAAGCAAAAGTTGATGATATGACTACTGTACCAGTGGCACTAGCGATGCGTTACGGATCTATGAGCATTTTAAAGGGGATGCAAGAATTGCATGACCAAGGTGTAGATGATGTTTTTGTCATCCCATTATATCCTCAGTTTGCTATGGCAACCACAGAGACGATTTTGGTATTGGCAAATGAATTGCAAAAGGAACACTTTCCTAATATGGAATTGACGTCATTACCTGCTTTTTATAACCATCCAGATTATGTAAATGTACTTTCTAATAGCATTGCAGAAAAATTAGAAGGACTAGATTATGAGCATTTATTATTCAGTTACCACGGGGTTCCAGAGCGCCATATTCGCAAAAGTGATGTAACAAAATCACATTGTAAAATAGATGGTAGTTGTTGTAAGACGTCTTCAAAAGCACACCAATATTGCTACCGTCATCAATGTTACGAAACGACTCGTTTAGTTGGTGAGGCATTAAAATTGAAAGAAGGCACCTTTAGTACTTCGTTTCAATCTCGATTAGGATTCGATCCATGGTTGCAGCCTTATACTGATCGTACTATAGAACGTTTTGGTAAAGAAGGAATAAAGAAAATGGCGATTGTAACTCCAGCCTTTGTTTCTGATTGTCTCGAAACCCTAGAAGAAATAGCCATGGAAGGAGAGGAGATTTTTCATGAAGTAGGAGGAAAAGAGTTTACGACAATACCATGCCTTAATGTTCGCGATGACTGGGCAAAAGTATTGGCTCGTTGGGTAGATGAATGGGCGGCACAACCTTTAGAAGCCTAGTGTATGGCTAAAGTTACCTCCGAAGCTTTAGGAACAAAATCTATATCAAAATTATTGGTGCAACAAGCCATTCCTGCTTCTGTAGGGATTTTGGTAATGTCACTTAATATTTTAGTCGATTCTATTTTTGTTGGAAAATGGGTTGGAGCTTTGGCGATAGCAGCTATTAATGTAGTCTTACCAATTAGCTTTTTCATTGCAGCGATAGGAATGGCTATTGGTATCGGAGGAAGTTCGGTGCTTTCACGAGCTTTAGGAGCCGGTAATCGAGAAAAAGCACTTAAAGTCTTTGGGAATCAATTAGCATTAACGATTATTATTACACTTACGCTCATTAGTGTAGGGTTGATATTTGTAAATGACCTAGTCTATATATTTGGCGGTAAAGGTGATTTATTCCAAATGGCAAAAGATTACTATATCATTGTTCTGTATGGAGTGCCTATACTGGCAATGAGTATGATGGGTAATACCGTCATTCGCGCCGAAGGTAAACCCAAGTTTGCCATGATTGCCATGATCATTCCATCAGTGACCAACCTTTTTTTAGATTACCTATTTATAAATGTATTTGAATGGGGTATGATCGGAGCAGGTTGGGCTACAACACTATCTTACATCTCCTGCTTTTTATTCATTGTTTACTTTTTTATATTTCATAGCGAATTAAAGCTTCGTCCTTTAGATTTAAAATTAGAAAAAAGTATCGTCTCTGAGATCTCTTCCTTAGGCTCAATTACATTAGCACGCCAAGCAGTCATTAGTGTCGTGTATTTATTGTTGAATAATATCATGATTGATTTGGAAGGAGAATGGGCAGTAACTTCCTATGCGATTGTCAGTCGATTATTAATGTTTGCATTGTTCCCAATTATAGGGGTAACGCAAGGGTTTTTGCCGATTGCAGGATACAATTATGGAGCAAAAAAATTCGAACGAGTTCGAGAAGTAATCAATACGTCCATAATCTCGTCCATAATTTTAGGAGTATTGATTTTCAGTATACTTTGGTTCCTTTCAGAAGAAATCACACTTCTTTTTTTGAATTCAGGAAGTGAGTCGAGTGAAGCAGAACGATTGATAAATCGAAAGGTACTTAAAGAAACACCACTTGCCATTGTGATGGTTTTTGCCTTGACACCTTTAGTGGCCATTCAAACTATCGGTTCGGCATATTTTCAAGCCATTGGGAAAACAATACCAGCTTTGTTACTGACCTTAACAAAGCAAGCCTTTTTTCTTATTCCGCTTTTATTGATTCTCCCTAAATACTTTGGTATTTTTGGAGTATGGATTGCTTTTCCAATTTCTGATATACTTTCAATATTGGTTACAGGGTTCTATTTGAATAAGGAAATTCAAACTAAATTGAAAATAGCTAGCTAATGCAAACATATCTATACATAAAATCATTGCATTTAATTTTTGTGGTTACATGGTTTGCAGGGTTGTTTTATACCCCTAGACTTTTTATTTATCAGATAGAAGCTGGCGAGCGTCCTGAGAATGAGAAATCTGTTTTATTGCCTCAATTGCAACTAATGACTAAACGCTTGTGGTATATTATTACTTGGCCTTCAGCGGTACTAGCTATCTTTTTTGCTTTATGGCTATTGTATTTAGCTCCTGACTGGCTACAAGAAGGGTGGATGCAAGTAAAATTAGGATTTGTAGTACTACTATTATTTTATCATTTTAAATGCCATAGTTTAGTAAAACAGTTAGAAAAAGAAACTTGTACTTGGACTTCAAACCAAATGCGATTGTGGAATGAAGTAGCAACATTGATCCTTTTTTCAGTCGTATTTTTAGTGATTCTTAAAAATGCATTTAATTGGATTTATGGAGTGGTAGGAATTTTTTCCCTTGCTGGATTGTTAATGGTAGGGATTAAAGTGTACAAGAGATTAAGAGCAAAGAAAAACTGGGAGAATAAAAGAGATAAGAGAAAATAGAACATAGAGAATAGACTTTATCTTTCAATAAACAACAAGTTTATAAGTTATGCAGATTAAATGCTGATAACCGATAACCGATAACTAATAATTAAGATGTACCCATTACAAAGACCAAGAAGATTACGAAATAGTGCTGCGATTAGAAGTTTAGTGGCAGAAAACACAATAACTGTAGACGATTTTATAGTACCATTATTTGTAGTGGAAGGTGAAGGGGTAAAAGAAGAAATTGCTTCGATGCCAAATTACTTTCGCTATTCTTTAGACCTATTAGAAGAAGAAGTGAAAGAGCTTTGGTCTTTAGGATTAAAATCGGTTTTGGTATTTGTTAAAGTTCCAGATGAATTAAAAGATAATGCAGGTACAGAAGCGTTGAACTCTGAAGGATTAATGCAACGCGCTGTACGTAAGATTAAAGAAGTGGTTCCTGAGATGGTTGTAATGACTGATGTGGCTCTTGACCCGTATTCTTCATATGGTCATGATGGTATTGTAGAGGATGGGTATATCGTAAATGATAAAACCGTTGAGGTATTAGCAAAAATGTCATTATCACATGCTAAAGCTGGAGCCGATTTTGTAGCTCCGAGTGATATGATGGATGGGCGCATTGAAGCGATTAGAATGACTTTAGAAGATCATGGTTTTGTTAACACAGGTATCATGAGTTATAGTGCTAAATATGCATCCGCTTTTTATGGTCCGTTTAGGGATGCATTAGATTCTGCGCCAGGATTTGGAGATAAGAAAACCTACCAAATGAACCCTGCAAATAGAAAAGTAGCGCTAACAGAAACGGTGCTAGATATTCAAGAAGGAGCAGATATTGTAATGGTAAAGCCAGGATTAGCTTATTTGGATATCGTTCGTGATATCGCTAATGAAGTTGAAACGCCGATTGCAGTATATCAGGTAAGTGGCGAATATGCAATGTTAAAGGCAGCAGCAGAAAAAGGATGGTTGGATCACGATCAGGTTATGATAGAGCAATTGATGGCTTTCAAGCGTGCAGGAGCTAGTTTGATCGCTAGTTATTTTGCGAAAGATGTAGCACTATTACTTAAAAAAAGGTGAGGTTTTCAATAAAAATATTTTTTTATTGAAAAATTTGTAATGTACTTGCAGTCTACTCGACTCAAGTCAAGTATTCAAATTTTTCATATTATGAAACGGTCACTTTTATTACTTTTTGCATTACCTTTTCTATTGTTTTCTTGTATCGGAGAAGATGTAATTAATGAGGATATTCCCTCTGGTCCTAGGAATTTAGAAGTTCAAGGAGCTTTATTTTCTTTAGCATTAGATGAGACTAATGATGAATTTCTTAGGGTTAGAACAAATTTTGATTCTAGAGATGACGTAACGGTTATTTGGAAAAGTTTAGATGAGTCTTTAGTGACTATTGATGATAATCAATTGCTTCGTCCTGTTGCAAGTGAATCTAATTTGAGAAAAAAAGCAGAAATTACTGCAGGTGTTTATAGGAATGAAGATGTAATTCAAACAGCCAATACGAGTACTGAAGCAAAATTTATAACTAAAGAGGGCGTTGAACCTATTGCTATTTTAAAAGAACCGATTTCATTTTTTATAGCAAATGTTTCTATTACTGAAATTCAAAAAAGAGATCGAGGTTTGACTGATGAAACGGAAGGTCTTGAAGCTGTAATAAATGGTTTCCCTGAAACTTTAGAATTTATAGAGACGGTGACTTCATTAGATGTTGCTGACGATGATATACCTTCGTTTAGAGCTCAGTTTACTAATTTTAAATTGCAAGAAAGTGATGTTAATGTAATATGGACATCTAGTAATGAGGATATTTTGTCATTAACGGAAGCAGGAAAACCAACAGCAGTTAGTAAAGGGGTAGTTACAGTGACAGCAACAGTACAAGCAAGTGATACTAATCTAAGCGAAGAAATCACAATTACTAAAGAATTGGAAGTAAGTGATACAACTGTAATAGTTGTTGCGCCAAACCCTGAGCCAGAACCTCAAATTGTTGCTACTGGTGATTTTGAAGGGTTGACAGGATATAGTGCAGAAGGTGGTTTCGAAATTATTGAAGAAGAAGGACAAGCTACATTACTTGAGTTTAGTGATAATTTTGACTCAGGTAGTGTGCCAGATTTAGTTCTTTATTTAAGTAATTCTTTGCGTACTAATGCTGGAGCATTGTTTATCAGTGAAACAGTAAGTAACAATGGAGGTCAGGTATTTACTTTACCTGAAAACACAAATATTGGAGATTATCAATATGTATACCTTTATTGTAGAGCTTTTAACGTACCTGTAGGATTTGCAATGATCAATAGATAATACAGAGAACACGATTTTAATTAAGAAAACATCCACAATGAAACATATTTTTATAATTATATCTATCCTAATGTCTACAGTTGTTTCTGCTGGAGGAGGATGGCCAAAGAAAAAGAAAACCTATTATTTTAAATTATCCGGATGGTACTTAAATGCCGATGAGCATTTTACTCCTAATGGTAAAGGCCCAAATACAACCGCGCAGTTGTTTAGTACTAGTATTTATGGAGAGTATGGTATTACTGATAGACTTACAGCAGTAGCAAATATTCCTTTTTTTTATAGAAATACTTTTAATAGAACAATCGTTAATGAAGAGGAAACATCACCTGGAGAAGAGTTAAATTCTTTTGGGGATACTCAAATTGGATTGAAGTACGGTATTTTTAAAAACGATACTTTTTCAGCGGCTTTTGGAATAACTTTAGATCTTCCTTTTGGTGAAAACGGTAAAGGATTAGGAGGGCGTTTAGCAACAGGTGACGGAGAGTTTAATCATATTTATAAATTAGATATTGGTGCTTCATTATATAATGGTGACAGTGCTTCTGTGTATGCAAATATTTATGGTGCTTACAATGTGCGTACAGAAGGTTTTTCGGATGAATCTCGTTTTGGTTTAGAGGTAGGTGCTGGTTTTTTAGATAAAAAACTATGGATTGTTGGTAAATTAGATACCATACAGTCTCTTTTTAATGGTGATCGCGATCCAGGACAGGGTCAAGGGATTTTCGTGAATAATGTAGAGGTAACTTCTTTTACACCAGAAGTTAATTTTTATATATCTAAAAAAATTGGGTTTTCAGCAGGAGCTACTATTCCTTTAAGTGGGAATTTTGTTTATACTAACCCGTCTTACAATGCAGGGATATTTTTGGATGTACAATAAATTATTGACTGCAATTAAATGTAGTTAATTTCATTTTGAGTTTATTTGTTTAAGCTATCTCTTTTTAGAGATAGCTTTTTTTAAACAATAAAACCAGACATTGCTAACAAATAAGTAAATTAGCCAAAAACCATTTTCAATAAAGATGTTTCTATTACTCCTTTACGGAACAGTATCTATTTTATTCTCTTTCTTATGTTCAATCCTTGAGGCTGTGCTATTAAGTATCACGCCAAGCTTTATTTCTATGAGTAAAGCAGAAGGGAAAAAATATGTTTCTGCATTAGAGGAACTTAAAAAAGATGTTGATAAGCCGTTAATTGCCATTCTTACTTTAAATACCATTGCCCATACTGTTGGTGCTATTTTGGTTGGTGTACAAGCAGAAAAATTACCTTTTGAAATCAATCTTTTTGGATTTGATGTTGTTTTTATTGTTTCGGCAATCATGACATATCTAATTCTTGTAGTGTCAGAAATTATTCCTAAGACTATAGGAGCAACTTACTGGAAGAATTTAGCAAGCTTTACCACCAAGGCACTTCAAGTGCTTATTTTTCCATTAAAATGGACAGGTATTTTGTGGTTATTACAACTCCATACAAAGCTTATAGGTAAATCAGCACATGTTAATACAATGAGCCGTGATGAGTTTATTGCAATGGCAGATACGGCACAAGAAGAAGGTGCAATTAGAGAAAATGAAACCACTGTAATTAAGAATTTATTAGCTTTTAAATCTGTAAAAGCGCAAGATGTAATGACGCCTTTTACAGTAGCAGTAATAGAAAATGAAGAAGTTACTTTAAGTGAGTTTAGAAATCAGCATAAAAATGTTAGATTTTCAAGAATTCCTATATACAAAGATACCCCAAATAATATCACAGGATTTGTGTTAAAAGACAATATCCTTGAAGAGTTGGTAGAAGAAAAAGGAGGGAAGACTTTAAGTGAAATAAAAAGAGAATTATTGATCGTCAATGGGCAACAGCCAATTCCTGTGTTGTTCAATAAATTAATTAAGAATAAAACACATATTGCTATTGTTGTAGATAACTATGGGAATACTACTGGACTAGTAACGATGGAGGATATTATAGAAACATTATTAGGTCTAGAGATTATGGATGAAAGTGATAATGTAGAGGATATGCAAGTACTAGCTAGAAAAAACTGGGAAAATAGGGCTAAACGTTTAGGTATTTTACCTGTTGATGATAATAAAAGCTAATATACTTTAACAGAACAAAAAATATTTTCAATAGTGAAGATTTTAATATTCTTATTGGTAACTGTTGTAATATGTTTATTTGTCTTTGATTTCAAATACATTTTTAAAGGAATACGTGTAGTATATCTTACTGGACATACCTCACCGTTTATTGAAGATACTTCATATTTTGCTACTAGAATAGTAAAAACTAACTCTCCACAATCTCTCTCTTTACATAAGAAATACAACAAACTTAAAGAAACTTATCGTTTACGTAAATATCATGATAAGTTAGGTACTGCAGCTTTTTTAGTGCTAAAAGATGGTGAAATTTTGTATGAAAATTATGCTGATGGTTTTTCTAAAGAAAGTGAAACAAACTCATTTTCAATGGCGAAAAGTATGACTTCTGCATTAATGTTTAAGGCTATAGAAGATGGGTTTATACCAAGTTTAGATACTCCTGTAAAAAAGTATTTTTCTCAATTAAAAGGCCAATATGCGGATAAAGTTACTGTAGGTGATTTGTCTTCGATGGCATCAGGATTGAATTGGACAGAACATTATGTGAGTCCTTTTTCTGTAACGGCGCGAGCTAATTATCAAGAGGATATCCGATCGTTAATTTTAGATCTAGAAATATATGAGGAGCCAGGGAAGACGTTTAATTACCTAAGTGGAGCTACTCAATTATTGGGAATGGTAATCGAAA
This sequence comes from uncultured Aquimarina sp., assembly GCA_947493035.1. Classification (GTDB taxonomy): domain Bacteria; phylum Bacteroidota; class Bacteroidia; order Flavobacteriales; family Flavobacteriaceae; genus Aquimarina. The sequence continues at coordinate 534,687 of CANLOW010000001.1, read as the reverse complement.
AAGCAACAAATAAAACCCTTTCAGGTTATCTCAGCGAATCTTTTTGGAAGCCTATGCGCATGACTAGAAATGCTAAATGGCAAATGGATAGTGTCGAAAGTGGTATGGAGAAGGCTTTTTGCTGTATTGCCAGTAATGCAAGGGATTTTGCTAAATGGGGTTTACTTTGGTCAAACAATGGAGTTATGTATGGTAGTCAATTATTGTCGAAAGAGCATGTTAATTTAGCAACTTCTGCAAGGTTTAAGTCTTCTCCTCAATATGGCTATGGTCTTTGGTTAAGTTCTTATCTAGGAAAAGAGATTCATTACATGCGTGGTATTCAAGGGCAGTATGTAATCAGTATACCAGAAGATGATATTGTTATTGTTCGTTTAGGACATAAAAGAAGCAAGACAGATGCTGAAGGGTATCCAGGGATTGATTTCAGTGTTTATATTGACGAGACTTATAGTATGTTACAACAATTAGAACGAAAAGGTGCTTAATAATCTACAATTACCAAATATTTTATTTCTAGATATAGAAACCATACCAGAGCATGAAAGTTTTGAGGAGTTGCCAAATCTAGATAAAGAACTTTTTGCTTTAAAAACACAATATCAGCGTAAAGATGAATTTACAGCTGCTGAATTTTATGACCGAGCAGGTATTTGGGCTGAATTTGGTAAGATAATATGTATTTCTGTAGGCTATTTTGTAATCTTAGAGGGGAAGAGGCAATTTAGAGTAACTTCTTTTCAAGGTGAAGAGCAACAGCTTTTAGAGAGTTTTAAGAAACTGTTAGAAAACCATTTTTTTCTTCCGAAACATGTGCTGTGTGCCCATAATGGTAAAGAATTTGATTTTCCATTTATCTCTAGAAGAATGTTAATTCATGGGATTTCATTGCCCAATAAGTTAAATTTATTTGGGAAAAAACCTTGGGAAATCCCTCATTTAGACACATTAGATTTGTGGAAGTTTGGTGATTATAAGCATTATACATCGTTAAAGCTATTGACTAAAGTCTTAGGGATACCATCACCAAAGGATGATATCGATGGAAGTCAAGTACGAAATGTATTTTATAAGGATAAAGATATTGATAGGATTGTTGCTTATTGTGAAAAAGATACTGTTGCTGTAGCTCAAATCATATTGCGTTTAAGGCAAGAAGATCTTTTAGATAAAAGTGAAATTGTGCAAGTATGATTGATAAGAAATTGTTAGAAGTAAAAGGACTATCAATTGCTTTTAACGAAAAAGAGGTAGTTCGAGATGTGTCATTTACTATACAAGAAAAAGAAGTACTGGGAGTTGTCGGAGAATCAGGTAGTGGAAAATCAGTTACAGCATTGCAATTGATGGGATTACTTCCTTCTAAAACAGCTCGCGTTTCGAATGGTAGCATTAAGTTTGATGGTGTAGAGATTACTAATTTCTCTGAAAAACAATTTCAAACTATTAGAGGTGGAGTTATTTCTATGGTTTTTCAAGAGCCAATGAGTGCTCTGAACCCTTCTATGAAATGTGGAAACCAAGTTGCAGAAATTATAAAGCAGCATACAGAACTTTCGAAACATGAAATTAAAGAAAGAGTAATATCTCTATTTGAAAAAGTAAAATTACCGAATCCAATTAGAGCCTATAATGCTTACCCTCACCAATTGAGTGGAGGTCAAAAACAACGTGTAGTTATTGCAATGGCGATTGCGGTAACCCCTAAATTATTAATTGCTGACGAGCCGACTACTGCGCTTGACGCTCATATACAAGGAGAGATAGTGACTTTGTTAAAATCTCTACAGCAAGAATATGGTATGGGATTATTATTTATTTCTCATGATTTAGATGTTGTGGCTGATATTGCTGATAAAATTATGGTCATGTATAAAGGAGAGGTCATGGAGTATGGAACAGCAGGAAATGTGCTTAATAACCCTCAGGAGCATTATACCAAAGCTTTACTTGCGGCTAAACCTTCTACTAAAGAACGTTTGTATCGTTTGCCTACTGTGAGTGACTTCGAATCTTCTTCTTTTAAGCCACTAGTAGTCACTAAGGAAAATAGAGGTGTTAATCACAAAGAAATTTATAGCAAGCCTCCAATATTAGAGTTATTGAAGGTTACTAAAGTATTTTCATTTAAAACAGATGGAAAGCGAAATGAGGTGAAAGCGGTAAATTCAGTTTCTTTAGAAATTTATGAAGGGGAAACACTTGGGTTAGTTGGTGAATCAGGTTGTGGTAAATCTACTTTAGGTAACCTTATCTTGAATTTATTACAGCCGTCAGAAGGTGATATAAAATACTTAGGGAAGTCTATTTTCAGACTAAATAAAGAAGAAGAGTTGCTATTTCGAAAAGATGTACAACTTATCTTTCAAGATCCATTTGCTAGTTTAAACCCTAGAAAAAAGATTGGGAGTGCTTTGAGTGAAGTACTTCGTGTTCACCATATAGGAAATTCTAAAAAAGAAAGGTATGATATAGTTTCCAACTTACTTGAGGATGTTGGTTTAGATGAAAATTCATATGATAAATATCCACATGAATTTAGTGGAGGACAAAGACAACGAATTAATATAGCTAGAGCGATTATATTAAACCCAAAAGTTGTGGTTTGTGACGAGTCAGTAAGTGCACTCGATATTTCCGTACAAGCTCAAGTACTTAATCTATTGAATGAATTAAAAGAAAAATATCAGTTTACCTATATTTTTGTGTCTCACGACTTAGCTGTTGTTAAGTATATGAGTGATAGTGTGGCTATAATGGAATCAGGACGCCTTATAGAAAAAGGGGAATCCGATAAAGTGTTCTATCAACCAGTTAAAAATTATACAAAAAAATTAATAGGAAAAATTCAATCAAAAAATTAATTCAAAGAGAATAACTTTTTTATGATGAACCAACATCCTTTTAAGAATTCAAATTTCTCTTGTTTGTTGCTGTGAGATCTTACTGCTGATTTAGTAGCTATTGGGGTTGATTTGACTAAAGAATCATTACTTAAGGTTACTTCCATTATTATTGTTTTTTGTAGGACTTTAAAAATAGTAAAAAGTTTTATTTTTTCAGATTAAAAACGTTTTTTTTCGACAAAACGCACCATATACGTAAGTTGCTGATTTTTAACTATTTATAGTTGTTTTAAAAGAGGTGTAAATGTTAAAAATTCATTATTAGACTGTTTGAAGTGATGAATTGATGGTAATTTCCGACAAAACGTAACATAATCTCAGCAAATAATTGTTCTTGTTTAAGGAAGTTCATTGTGTTATTAAAGAGGGTGTTAGTCTAGTAGTTATCCTTATGTGGTTTGCTTTTTTGTTAATGGGTTATATCTGTGTTCTTATAGGCAAAAAAATAAGTGACCTAAATTAATTTTTAGGTCACTTATTATGGATTATTCTTTTAAGTCGGGAGAGACGATAGAAATTGTTTTGTGATTTAATTTAAACCATTTAATTCCTCAAGGTCTTCATTTTCAATTTGTTCGTTGTCAGAGGTGCTTTTGTTGTATTTGCTACAGTCTGTTATGATTTCAAGGTTTTTAGGTTTTTCGAATGCACCTTTAGAAATATGTAAACTTTTATCTGCATAACATTTTTCCATGTATAGAGCCCAAATAGGTAAAGCCATAGTTGCTCCTTGTCCATACTTGATATTGTCAAAATGAGTAGAACGATCTTCAGCACCTACCCAAACACCTGTACATAAGTTAGGAACCATACCCATAAACCAACCATCACTATGATTTTGAGTAGTACCTGTTTTTCCGGCTATAGGATTGTCAAATTTATAAGGGTAACCTGTTATTGCTTTTGTTCTTGTTCTTGTAGTACGAAGTCTAACTCCTGAACCAGATTGAGTTACTCCTTCCATTAAATTTACAGTAACATAGGCCGCTTCTTTGCTTAAAACGTCTTTAGGGTCAGGAACATGCTCATATAATGTTGTCCCATTTTTGTCTTCAATATGTGTCACCATAGAAGGGCGATTGTAGACTCCTTCATTAGCAAAAGTCCCATAAGCACCTACCATTTCATAAACACTAAGGTCGACAGTTCCTAAAGCTATAGAAGGAACTTCGGGTATATCTGTTTCAACCCCTAGCTTTTTTGCTAGTTGCGCAACTGGTACTGGGCAAATTTTACTCATTAGTCTGGCTGTAACCGTATTTACAGATCCAGCTAGAGCTTCTTTTAAGCTAATCATACCACCGTATTTATTTCCGCTGTTTTTTGGAGTCCAATCTTCAATAGCTCCACAACGACCTGCAGGAATAGTATATTGAACATTAGGTATGGTGTCACAAGGAGAAAGTTTTAATTGATCGATAGCAGTAGCATATACAAAGGGCTTAAAAGTAGACCCAACTTGTCTTTTACCTTGTTTTACATGATCGTATTGGAAAAACTTATAATTATTACCCCCTACCCAGGCTTTTACTTGCCCAGTTTGTGGTTCCATGGACATCATTCCTGTTTGGAAGAATGATTTATAATACCAAATAGAATCTTTAGGAGTCATAATGGTGTCTTTAGCACCTTTCCAGCTAAAAACTTTCATTTTTGTTTTTTTGTCAAATGATTTGAAAATTTCTTTATCAGTTTTTCCTTGTTTTTTCATTATGCGATAGCGATCCGATCGTTTCATGGCACGGTTAATATTTTTTTCAACACTCTTAGAATTAACGTCAATATACATAAGACGATTCTTTCTGTTTTGTTTGTCGAATATCGATTGCAAGTTACTCATGTGCTCTTTTACAGCTTGTTCAGCATAAGTCTGCATACGCGAATCTATAGTTACATGAATTTTTAATCCATCACGATAAATGTCATAATAGTCTTTCTCTCCAAGGTCACTGATTGATTTAGGATTTGCTTCAATCCAGTCTTTCATGAAATCACGTAAATACTCACGGAAATAGGTAGCTATACCATCTGAATGTCCTTCAGGGGAATAGTTAAGTTTTAGAGGTAGCTTTTGAAGGCTGTCTTTTACTTTAGTCGTAAGATAGCCGTTGATTTCCATTTGTTTAAATACTTGATTACGACGATTAAAATTGTTTTTTTTGAATTTCTCTCTTTTAGGGTTATATAGAATAGGGTTTTTTAGCATAGCAACTAAAGAGGCAGATTCTTCTATATTTAGGTCTTTAACGTCCTTACCAAAATAAATTCTTGAAGCAGAACTAATACCAACCGCTTGATATAAGAAATCAAACTTATTTAGGTACATGGCAATGATTTCGTCTTTAGTGTATTGGCGTTCAAGTCTAGCCGCAATAACCCATTCTTTAAACTTTTGGAGGTACCTCTTCGAACCTTTTGTTCTAACTCCGTGAAACAACAATTTTGATAACTGTTGAGAAATAGTACTAGCTCCTCCTTTTTTTCCTAAATAAGCAAAAGCTCTGATGGTACCTCTTGCATCGACTCCTGAATGTTTATAATACCTTTCATCTTCAGTAGCGACTAACGCTTTTATCAAATGGTCAGGAAGCTGTTCATAATCTACAGGTGTTCTATTCTCTTTAAAAAAAGTACCTATAATTTTACCATCAGAAGAAATGATTTCAGTTGCTAAATCATTCTTAGGATTCTCTAATTCATCAAAATCAGGCATTTTACCAAAAGCACCAAGACCTGCTAATAGAAAGATTGAAATAAATAGCAATAGACCAGTAGTAAAAAGAATCCAAAACCATTTGATAAAACGGTTGTGGTTTGGGGTAGATTTAGATGTAGTCATTATGTTATTAACGTTATTTCGTGTAATTTTTAAATGTTTATTTAGCTTCTTCTATTCGAAAACCAATATCGGTAATGCCTTTTAAAAATTCGATGCCATTTTCATTACCGTTTCTTCGCATCGCATGTCCAATTTGTATAGTGTATTGCCCTTTTTCTTGAAAGGGAAAATGTTGTTTGTACCACAATTTATTTTCAATCACATGACCTCCAGTACCTATCCATTCTCCGTTAGGGTGTGCCATTTCATATTCTAATGTATCAATTTGATGTTTTCCATTAGGATATTCCATTTTGGTTATTAAAAAAAGGTTGCTAAAAGCATACTTGTTGTTATTCCGAGCGTTAATAAATAAATTATAGGTCTTTGTAGTGTCTAATTTCGGAATATTGAAAGTGGTAATACTATCTTTATGCCATCCAATTTGCGGTATGGTTTTGTAATCGTCAAATACAAAATCACGATTACAAGCACTAACAAATAAGGCGCTAAAAATAATTAGAGTACTAACAATGTTAGGATTCATTAGGGTTATTCGGTTTTGGTTTTTGCTTATTTTTATTGAACCTTTTTTTAGGAGGATTATTGTTATTTCCGTTAGCTTTTTTAGCTTGAGGATTATTAACTGTAGTATCCTTTTTAGGTCCATTGTTATTTGGATTCCCCTTCTTTTTAACGAATCGCTTAGGTCCTTTTTTATTAGGAGCCTCTTTTTGTTCGTTGTTTCCTCTTTTTGCTGAAGGTTTGTTTTCGTTTCTTCGGTTTGTGTTTTTAGGATTTCCTCCACGTCCCTTGCGGTTGCCTCTGTTTTTAGAGCGTTTAGGTTGATCAAATCGTGTAAGACTATCTTGTCCAACTACATTTTCATAATCTAGTTTCTCTATCGTCGGAACTTCATCTTCTACATAATCTTCAATAGTCGCTACCTTTTCATTGGCTTTATTCATGCGAATCATTTCATTGGCATCTACTACAGAAATTTTATACCAATTCATCCACTCACCTTCGTAAGCGTACCATAAAAAACCTTTGAATATGTCTATCTTTTGACAAACAGCAATTCCCTTTTCAGTTTTGATTTTGACATCAGTCTTTGGGAATTCGTTAAGTGCCTCTACGTAGGCATCTAATTCAAAGTTTAAACAGCATTTTAGTTTACCGCATTGCCCTGCTAGCTTTTGAGGATTTAGCGATAATTGTTGATAGCGAGCAGCGCTTGTGTTGACTGAGCGAAAATCGGTAAGCCAAGTCGAACAACATAATTCTCTACCGCAAGATCCAATTCCTCCTAGACGAGAAGCTTCTTGGCGTAACCCAATTTGGCGCATCTCAATACGAATACTAAATTCTTTTGCATACTCTTTAATCAGTTGTCTAAAGTCAACACGATCATCGGCTGTGTAAAAGAAAGTAGCTTTAGATCCATCTCCTTGAAATTCTATATCAGAAATTTTCATTTCTAATTTTAGATCAATGGCAATTTGTCGTGCACGAACTTTAATAGGCTCTTCACGATCTCTCACTTCTTGCCACTTATCAATGTCTTTTTGTGATGCTTTTCGGTATACTTTAGATAACTTTTCGTCATCTATCTGAATTTTCTTGCGCTTCATTTGAATACGCACTAGTTCGCCTATCAAGCTTACTAAGCCTACATCATGACCAGATTGTGCTTGGGTAGCTACAATTTCGCCAATTTGTAAACTAAGGTCATTATTATTTAAATATTCTTTACGTCCATTTTTGAAACGTACTTCTACATAAGGAAAAACTTTTTCACCCGCAGGCAATGACATATTCGATAACCAATCAAAAACGGTTAGTTTATTACATCCATCAGTACCACAGGTACCATTATTTTTACAACCTTTGGGTTGCCCATCCTTTGTAGCGCAACTACTACACGCCATACATCAGTCTATTATATATTGATTCTCAGAATAGAGAAAAAACAATGTTCTTATTTATCTTTAACCAGTAAAGATAAATAAATTTGACTTGTAGTTTTTTTAATAAATATATGTTTCGAAAATGAGTATTCTAGCAAATATAGAAAGGTATATTTCTTTAACTGAAAAAGAAAAAAAGGCTTTTGAAAATATATGTGAGAGCCATGTTTTTACAAAGAATTCATTTTTAGTAAAACCTAATGAAATATGTAAGTATCAAACATATGTTGTTAAAGGGGCTTTACGATCCTATTTTTTGACATCATCAGGAGATGAACATACAATTCAATTTGCTGTAGAAGATTGGTTTATTAGTGATTTTAATAGTTATATAACACAAAATGAGGCTTCACTGTATGTGCAGGCTTGTGAAAAGACAGAGGTAATTCAGTTGCGATATGATAGGGTAGAGCATCTATGTATAGCTCACCCTATTTTTGAGCGCTTTTTTAGATTGGTAGCACAAAAGGCATTTGCTTATGCACAGCAAAGAACATTATTTAACCTTGGTTTGACCGCTAAAGAGCGTTTTATAGAATTTAATATTAAGTATCCCAATATTGTAAATAGATACCCTCAATATATATTAGCTTCTTATCTTGGAATGTCTGCAGAATTTTTAAGTAAAATTAGAAAGCAGTTGAATTCTTGAACTAGTTCATTTTTTTGATGGGGATAGGTATAGAAATTTGGATCATAAATTTTTAGAATTATGAAAAAAACATGGTTTATCACTGGAATTTCTAGTGGAGTAGGAAAAGTTTTAGCTGAAACCGTAATGGAAACAGGAGATTTTGTTATTGGTACTTTTAGAAAAGAAAAGCAAGTAGAAAATTTTAATGCTTTGAATAAAGGAAAGGGGATAGCGGTATTGATGGATGTTCAGGATCAAGAAAGCGTCACCAATGGAGTAAAAAATATTTTGGGTAATTATCCTAAAATTGATGTTTTAGTAAACAATGCAGGAATTGGATTTATCGGTGCAGTGGAAGAAGCTTCGATTGATGAAGTTTCTAAAATTATGGATGTAAATCTTCTTGGTACATTAAGGGTTCTAAAAGCAATATTACCAATAATGCGTGCTCAGCGATCTGGTCATATTATTCAGATGTCTAGTCATGCTGGGGTAAAATCTTTTGCAGGTTTTGGAATTTATAATGCTAGTAAATTTGCTCTTGAAGGTTACAGTGAAGCAATGGCTGATGAGCTAAGGCCTTTAGGTATTAATGTAACCTTAGTAGAATTGGGGCCTTTTCGAACAAAGTTTGCTGGAAGTTCATTGCATGAGGCCACTCAACAAATTGATGACTATACAGATACAGCTTCTAAATTTAGAACAATTTTGAAGGAAAGAGATGGTACGCAAGAAGGAGATCCTTACAAAGCATCATTAGCGATTATTGATCAAATTAACACAGAAAACCCTTCTTTAAGGTTGCCTTTAGGGAAAATGGCTTTAAAAACAATCGGTATGAAATTAGATAGCGTCCGTAACGACTTAGAACTTCATAAAGAGACTGCAGAAAATGCTATTTACCAAACAGAGTAAATGCTGTATCTTTGCAATTAGATTAAATCTAGATAAGACTTAATGAAAATACAGAAACAAGAGATTTTAGACGCTTTGGATACCATAACGGTAGCTGGTGAGGGAAAAAGTATGGTGGAAAGCAATGCGGTCAAGAACATCAATATTTTTGGTGATGAAGTGATTGTAGATTTAGAGTTAGCTACACCAGCCTTACATATCCGAAAAAGAGCAGAAGTAGATGTAATGAAGGCTATTCACGAAAAGGTATATGAAAAAGCCAAAGTAAAGATTAATGTTTCTGTAAAGGCACCAGAGCAAGAAGCGGAAAAGAAAGTTCCTGAAATTAAAGGGAAACCAATTCCTGGAATCAAAAATATCGTAGCCGTAGCTTCAGGTAAAGGAGGTGTTGGGAAATCTACAGTTACAGCCAATTTAGCTGTAACTTTAAGTAAAATGGGCTTTAAGGTAGGTTTGTTAGATGCTGATATTTATGGGCCATCTGCTCCTATCATGTTTGATGTTGAAAGAGAAAAGCCATTGTCTGTTAAAGTAGATGGGCGTTCTAAGATGAAGCCGATAGAAAGCTATGGGGTGAAGATTTTATCAATAGGATTTTTCACGTCACCTGATCAAGCTGTTGTGTGGCGAGGACCTATGGCGGCAAAAGCTTTAAATCAAATGATATTTGATGCTGCGTGGGGCGAATTGGATTTCTTATTACTAGATTTACCTCCTGGGACAGGAGATATCCATTTGTCAATCATGCAATCACTACCGATTACCGGTGCGGTTGTAGTGAGTACACCACAGCATGTGGCTTTAGCAGATGCGAAGAAAGGTGTTGCTATGTTTCAACAGGAAAGTATCAATGTTCCTGTGTTAGGAATCATTGAGAATATGGCATATTTTACTCCGGCTGAGTTACCAGATCATAAGTATTATATCTTTGGTAAAGAAGGAGCGAAAAATTTAGCATCAGATATTAAAGTACCTTTCTTGGGAGAGATTCCTCTAGTGCAAAGTATTCGAGAAGCGGGTGATGTAGGGAGACCAGCTGCATTACAAGAAGGAACGGCTTTAGAAAATGCTTTTGAAGAATTAACAAAAAATGTAGTTGCCGAAGTGGTACATCGTAATGAGAATTTAGAACCTACAGAAGCAATAAAAATTACAACAATGGCAGGTTGTTCTGCAGTTAAAAAATAAAATATGGAAGCAGCAGAATTAAAACAAAATGTTGAGAAGGCTTTAGCTGAAATAAGACCATTTTTAAACAACGATGGTGGAGATATTCGTTTAGTCGAAATAGAAGAAGGTAAGCGTGTAAAAGTTGAATTGCAAGGTGCTTGTGTGTCTTGTAATGTAAACCAAATGACGTTGAAATCAGGAGTAGAAATGACAATTAAAAAATATGCTCCTCAAATAGAAGAGGTTATTGATGTATCCTAAAGAAAAGTGAGTACATACAATAAATATAATTATTATAGGAATACCTATGCGGTTTTTAAGGAAGTTCTCGAAAGTGAGCTTCCTTTTTCTAAATGGCAATATACCAGTAAGTCAGGCAGTGCTTATTTCTATACTAAAGAGGGTGTTTACAGAAAGTCAAACCATTGGGGGAGAGCTGCAAAATGCCGTTGGGTACTTCAAAAAGGAAATGAAGCTTATATCTCCAAAGGTAGAGTGCATATAGGCTATGCTACTTGGAGTGATTTTTATGCCAATGACGAACATCAAGCAACCTATTATATTGAGGTAAATTTTGATGATAAGTTAGTAGGCTATAAGCATAAGTCTCATGATATTTCAGGCAAAGAAATATATAGGACGGCAAGTGCTACTCGCAAATTGATTGAAAAGGTAAAGCGTGTTTTACTACATGATAGATGGGTGAAATATTATGATACTGAAGATATAGAAACGACTAGAAAAGAATTAATAGATGATCTAATCAGAAATTGATCTTAATTTATTGTTCCGAATATTTTTTTGGAAGCAAATGAAAATAGTTTGTAAAAACCATAACCACTTAACGCCCCAAAAGTAAATCCAGTCATTACATCTATAGGATAATGTACACCTACGTATATCCTACTATAACCCATACAGAATGCCCATATCAATAATGGAACCCATAATTTTTTAAATTTAGGGGAAATTAGGTTTCCAATCATCACGGCAATAGCCATGCTGTTAGAAGAATGGCCAGAGAAAAAACTGAATGAGCTACATCTTTTATTGATATAGCGTATTGTGTCTTGCAGTGCTTCCACATCACAAGGCCTAGGTCTTCTGAAAGAGTATTTAAATACATTTGTAATTTGGTCTGTCCATGTAGCCATAAGAGCTACGAAAACCAAACTTAACAAGAAAGGTTTAAGTCCTCTGCTTTTGTAGATTAAAAACAATAGCACAATCATAAGAGGAATATGATTTCGCTTTTCAGTAACAAAAATCCAAAAACTATCCCACGAAGGATTACCTAATTGATTTAAGTAGGTGAATAAGGATGTGTCTAATTGTAGTAATTGATCTAGCATACAGACAAAGATGCTATTTTTACTTGAATTTTTTATAGCTCCTTTTATTTTAAGTTATTTCTGCACTTTTTTATAGTAATAAATAGGTTTTATGAGATATTTAGTAGGTACTAAAGTGTTGTTTCTTATTATCTACATTAAGGAGATGTTTTAATATTGAGAATGAGGAAGATAAGATTAAAAACGAGAGAGCTATTTAATAATTTGTAGAGATCATTTTAAAAAAGCAATATTTTAAGAATTGTAAATATTGAATGAGGGTAATTATTTGTTATTTAGACTTTTAATGGAGGTTTTAGCTTTAAACGAAATTTGCTTGGATAAAAAAAATATTGAAAGTTATTTTTATGAAAAATTAAACGTTTACTGATATTAAGTAAATAGTTTCTTGTCGAAATTGTTTTCGTAAGGCATTTTTCTTAGTTAAAAGTGAGAAATGGGATGTAATTTGTATTTGTGAGAGATAAACTAAACCATATAAAACTTTTTTTTTTCAATTCCTAGTGTATTTTTGTTGAAGAATTAAAGAATGAATTATTCGTAATTTGTTGATAGTAAAATTACTTTTGATTAAAGTTTTTTGTCAATTTTAAGAGAAGTGTTAATTTTATTTTAATTAGACAGGTTGTCTGTTTTTTTGTTCTTTATTTAGTTTTATAAATTAATTTTATCATAAACTTTTGATTATCAATTATTTATGATAAATTACCCCCAAATTAACATATAAAGTATAACATATGACTTTAATGGAAAGAGCGCTCGAATTCGAGCAACGTAAAATGAGCTTCCAAACTACAAGTGATCGTATTTTGGCATCTCGAGAAGTAAAAGACCTTATTCTTAGTTTGAATGAAATTTACAAACAAACTAAAGAAAGCGAGATTATGGATCTTATGAAACGACTTACAGTGATTAAGCAAAAAATCGAAAAGCGATTAAAAGGTCGTAAAGACTCTTAGAGTTTTTTATTACCCCATAAATGACAACAAAGCCCGACTTTATCAAAAAGCGGGTTTTGTTGTTACTTGTACTATATATTATTGTATTTTATAAAGTAGCAGCAACTTTATCTACCGCTGCAATAGTTTTGTCTAGATCATCGTATGTAAGGGCATCTGTAATAAACCAAGTTTCAAAAGCGCTTGGAGCAATATAAATACCATTTTCTAGCAGTCCATGGAAAAACTTTTTGAAAGTATCATTATTTCCTTCAGCAGAAGTGCTGAAATTGGTAACAGCTGTAGCGCTAAAATGAACAGATATCATAGAGCCAATTCGATTGATGGTGTGTGTAATATCGTGTCTATCTAATGCCTCTTTAATGCCTTGATGTAAATAAGTTGTTTTTTCAGCTAAACTGACAAAAATCTCAGGATTGTTGTTTAGTTCAGTTAACATTGCTAAACCAGCTGACATAGCCAGTGGATTTCCACTTAAGGTTCCAGCTTGGTAAACAGGTCCAAGTGGGGCAAGATGGTTCATAATTTCATTTCGAGCAGCAAATGCTCCTACAGGTAGTCCGCCACCGATTACTTTTCCGAAAGTAACAATATCAGCATCTATACCTAATAATTCCTGAACACCACCTGCGGCTAAGCGAAAGCCAGTCATGACTTCATCAAAAATCAGTAATATATTGTTGTCATCACATATTGTTCTTAATCCTTCTAAGAAACCTTTTACAGGAGGAATACACCCCATGTTACCAGCAACAGGCTCAATAATGATACATGCGATTTCATTTTTATTAGCAGTTACAATTTCTTGTACATTTTGTAAGTTGTTATATTCAGCTAATAAAGTGTCCTTGGCAGTTCCTTCAGTTACTCCTGGGCTGTTTGGGCTTCCAAATGTGACAGCTCCGCTACCAGCTTGGATTAAAAAAGAATCACTATGGCCGTGATAACATCCAGCAAATTTTATAATCTTTTCTTTCTTTGTGAAACCACGTGCTAGGCGTACGGCGCTCATGCAGGCTTCAGTACCCGAATTTACAAAGCGAATTTTATCAATATTCGGAACCATACTAACGGCTAAAGCTGCTATTTCAGTTTCGATCTCAGTAGGCATTCCGAAGCTAGTTCCTTTTTTTGCTTTTTCAATGACAGCATTGACAACTGGCTCATGAGCATGTCCCAAAATCATAGGTCCCCATGAATTGATGTAATCAATCAACTGGTTACCGTCTTCGTCATATAAATAAGCACCTTTAGCTTCTTTAACAAAAATTGGATCTCCTCCAACAGATTTAAAAGCACGTACCGGTGAGTTGACACCTCCAGGAATTACTTTTTGGGCCTCAGCAAATAAGGCACTACTTCTCTTATATATCATATGGATTAAAAATCTTTAGGTATCGGTTTTACGTATAAAATTTGTCCTTCAAAAATAGTATTCGAGTCTAAGCCATTTAATTCTTTCAGGAGATCAACTTTAATTTTATTTTTTCGTGCTATACTATATAAAGTGTCTCCTTTTTTTACGGTATACTTTCCTGGTACTGAAACAACCCTTTTTGCTTTCTTTTTACTTTTTCCAAGTACAGTGGCATCGTATTGATATAACTTATGTTTTTCAATGATTCGAATTAATTTAGAAGGATATTTGGGGTCGGTAGCATACCCTGCAGCTTGTAATCCTTTTGCCCAACCCTTATAATCATCTTTAGGAAGTTTGAATAAACTAAAATACCTTCCTCGTGTTGATAAGAATATAGAGTGATCTTGAAATGAAAATTTAGCTAGACTGTATTTTCTAAAACATTCCCCTTTTTCATCATCATCATGATAGACTTTTAAGCCTTTCCAATCATGACATTTAATGCCAAAATGATTATTAGATTTCATGGTTAATGGCCCTGTGCCAGCACCAGATTCTAAAATACCTTGAGCAAGAGTTATACTTGCAGGTATCTTATATTGACGCATTTGCTCCATCGCTATTTCTGAATACAACTCTATGTAGTTTTCAATTTTAGCGGTATAAGAACCATAAGTTGGTGCAGACTTTGTAGAAGCTACTCTTTCTATTTTTGATTTTTTAGAAGGAGAAGATGTTTTCTTATTTACCGTAGTAGGTGATTTAGTTTTCTTCTGTATTTGAGAAACCTTTTTGGTTGTCTTTTTTGAAGGAATTGTAGCTTGCTTACTTTTGCATGAAAAGAATATGCTAAAAAGTATCGCTAAACCAACGATTTTCGTGCTATTCATTTAGAAAATTTATCAGAGGTTCTTTTCGTTTCTCTAACTGTGCATTTACTCCGTGTATACCTTGTAATCCGCCAGTATGAATTGCTAAAATACGGCATTTTTTTGGAAAGCGTTTTGCTTTTATTTCTTCATAAATACCATAGATCATTTTCCCTGTGTAAATAGGATCTAGAGGTATTTTATGCTGTTTGTAAAAGTTATTTATAAACAGAACTAAGTCTGGTGTTACTTTGGCATATTTTCCAAAATGATAATCTCTAACTAGCTCCCAGTTATCTCTGATACTGTACTTTTTGATCTCATCGTGTAAATAATTTTCTTTCAAAGCAGGGAATCCGATTATTTTTTGCTTGTCAGTAGAACTGTTTATAATACCAGAAATTGTACCCCCAGTTCCTACAGCCGTACAGATAAAATCGTAATCAAAATCGACTGTATTTAGGATTTGTTGACACCCTTTGATTGCAATTTCGTTAGTCCCACCTTCTGGTATTAGATAAAAATCTCCAAATAAATTTTTTAGGCTATCTAAAAACTCAGGTTGTTCCTTGTTTCGGTATGTTTGGCGATCGATAAAATGGAAGTGCATACCATTGTTTTTTGCATCTCGAAGCGTTCTGTTTTTTGCAAATAGTTGCTCTTTGTTTTTAGCAAGTTCTTCTCCTCTAATGATACCAATGGTTTTGAATCCAAATTTTTTGCCTGCAGCCGCAGTAGCGTGTATATGATTACTAAAAGCTCCTCCAAAAGTGAGTAATGTTTTTTTATTTAATCGTTGGGCTTCTATCAAGTTGTATTTTAGCTTTCTGAATTTATTGCCAGAAAGTTCAGGAAACACCAAGTCCTCTCGTTTTATGTATAGTTCAATTTGATGTTCTTTAAGGAAAGGATCAATAATCAATTCATTTTTTGCAGTAGTAGACGAAATCATGCTTGCAAGATAGTATTTTTGCAGTATGACCTATTTTAAAAAGCACATTCCAATTGAAGAAGGAGATTATTATTTGACACCAGAAGGTTACAAATGCTTTACAGAACAATATCATCTTAAGCGAGGGTATTGTTGTGAAAGTGGATGTCGTCACTGCCCTTATGGTTTTAATAAGAAAAAGAAAAAGTAGCTAGTTCAGAAATTTTTCTAAAAAACAAACGACTGAAGTGTTAATTGGTTATCTTATAGGAGGTAAGCTCTTTAAATTTCATATATGACTAAGCTCATTTTCATTTCATTTTTTTTAACAGCCTTTTTTTCAAGAAGTCAGGTGTGTAGTTCTTTATTATATCCAGTTTCTTTAGAAGAGAAATGTAACTATGCTTCATCTATTGTTTATGGAGAAGTGATAGAAGTAGAAAGTGCATGGGATATAGATAAAAATAATATTTACACTATTTCGAAAATAAAAGTATATGAGATAGTTAAAGGTAATGTTGAAAAAGAAATTAAGATAGCTGTTCAAGGTGGAGAAGTTGAAGGGCGAATCCAAATTAACTCAAATATGGCTAATCTAAGTTTGGGTTTTGAAGGGGTGTTTTTCTTAAAGCCATCTACAATAGCTTTTGATAACATAGAGAATAGCTATAAACTATCTACTTCAATACAAGGTTTTGTGAAGTTAGATGTTTTAACAGGAGAATTGAAGAGTGTTTTCGATCATTTTCAATCAACAAATGCATTAAAGTCGTCCATAGAAAAAGAGGTTAATAAAAGTTGGAAGCAATTGCAAATTCGTCCAAACATTAGTAAAGCAATTGTAGCGACAGAGGAAATACCTGAAATCATTGGTATCAACCCTCAGTCTGTAACAGCGGGTACTAAAAGTGTGTTGACAATTGATGGTAATAATTTTGGTGTAACTCAAGGAAAGGTAGGGTTTAGAAATGCAGATGAAGGAGGTAGAACTTTTGCAGACGCTTTAGATATACAGGTATTAAGTTGGTCAGATACCCAAATTAGAGTAGAAGTCCCTTTTAATGCGGGGACTGGAGAAATAAGAGTTGCCAATGCTATAGGTGATTTTGGTTTTAGTAATCAGGATCTTTTAGTGCCATATTCATTATCTAATTTCCATACAGTAGATGGTGATGCTGTTTTTCAACCGTTATTATTTGATAATAATGGAGTAGGAGGTTATAGTTTTGTTTATCATGAAGAGTTTGCGGCGAGTGATGCTATTCCTTTTTTTGAAGATGCTTTTAGAATATGGAAATGTGAAACGGGAATCAATTTTACCTTTTCTGGGACTACAACAAAAGACACTACTGCAGATGATGGTGAAAATGTAGTCCGTTTTGATAACGGGTCTGAAATAGAGCCAGGTGTTTTAGGAGCTGTTATTACTAGAAGTAATGGTAGATGTCCATTTGATAACTTAGCTGCGATATCAGAGCAAGATTATATATGGAATGATGATATTAATTGGCATTTTGGGTTTGATAATCCGAGTTTTAATCAAGTAGATTTTAAGTCGGTTGCTCTTCACGAACATGGCCATTCTCTTCAATTAGGACATGTAATTGATCCAGAAGCGGTAATGCATTTTGCTGCCAATTCAGGTCAGGTTAGTTATGAGTTAAGTAATGATGACATAGAAGGTGCTCAATTTGCTATTGATAAATTCTTGACTGGTTCAGTATGTCGAGGATTAGGAATTATAACTTTAGAAACGGATAATGAAGACCCTGAATTTACGTTGTCTGTATTCCCTGCAAATCAAGAAGTAGAAGAGAGTACGGAGGGAAGTTATGTACTGGAAGACTATACATCATTAGTAATTGCTACTGATAATTGTACGGATGATGATAATATAGAGATTTCTCAATCTCCAGTTAGTGGGACAAATTTACCAGTGGGTGAACATATCGTTACCATGACAGCGAGGGATGAACAAGGAAATTTAGCTTCAAATGCTTTTACTCTTACTGTTGTTAGTCAAGATAATTTATCTGTAGAAAATATAAATGGATCTATTGAAGTAAATATTTTTCCTAATCCTGTTATTAGTGTTTTAACGATAGATACGCCAGTACAAACGCAATCACAATTAATAGGTGTTAGTGGTGCTATTCTAAATCGATATACAGGGAACATGATTGATTTACAGTCATATCCAAAAGGGGTGTATTTCTTGCGTATTGAAATAGAAGGCAAAGAGATTGTAGAAAAAATAATTAAAGATTAGTAAAGTATATTTTCATTATTCTTTTAACTATTTAATCAGATTATGAGTTTCCTCATCTGGTTCTAAGTAGCTCTTTAGAATTTTCAAGATTGTTTTTTCTTCAGATCGTTTAGCAAACCAGTACATGGTGGTGAAAATTGAAAAAACAATAATAGGAATCTCCCAATTTAGAATTATAACCAACAAGCAAAGTGCAACATATATTAAAAATTCATATTTGAATTTAGTCGTGATTGAGACCTCTGTTTTGTTGTTCTTAGTTAAAATGTTAGTATAGAATTTTAAAGGTCTAAATATACCTTCGTCAAGTTGTTTTCCAAGAGAAAAAGATTCTAAATCAGATTCTTTGAGATCTATAATGAAATTATTTTCATCCATTTTTTGAATGTCAAAAATTTCATTTTGCCATATACTAATCAGCTCTTCTTTGCTTTGTGTAACATCAAAATTATCCTTCAAAACAAAACCTGACTTAAAAGAATTGCCTAACCTTCTACTTTTCTCAGATGAGCTTTCAAAATAGCTTATCTCATCAAAAATCGGTTTTTTTAGTAGGGTAGAAATGTTGTTAACGACTATTAATGCTTCATTTCTTTTTTTATAAGACGCTATATGATACCGCTTGAAGTCATTCATCGCGACATTGACTTCAAATAGTGTAACTAGTTCTTTTCCGCTTGAAGTAAAATCAGTACCAGGTACTCTTTGGTAAAATTGATATGCTAAAATTTGAATGCCTAAAATGTCACTTATCTTCTTTTTGTTTTTACGAAAATCATCATGAGCTAAAAAAAAGATGCCTTTACCTTTGTCAAAAAAATAACGCTTTCTTGTTGAAAAATAGAACCCAATACTAACAAGGCTCATAGAAAAAACAAAGATCCATAAACCAAGTGAACTAGAAACACTGTGTTCAGTATCTATAAATATATCGTAGATCAAAATGCCTAATGAGCCGAATAAGGAAACATTAACCAACATGGTAAAAAAAATGAGTAACCTATTTCTTTTAAAATAAATTACTCCATTTTTTTCAACGTGTTTTTTTCTTGTCGTTTTTTCTTTTAATGGTGTTTTATCTATACTTGTATTAGTACCACTCATAAAATTAAATCCCTCAAATTGATATTAGATATTATATAGGCCTAATATAATAGTATCTAATCCATTTATGAAAATAGTTTAGATTTTAAAAGAAAAGAAGTTATAGTTGTTTAGGTAATTGATACGGGTTACTATTGTTTTATTTCAAGCTCTAATTCTTCAAAGTTAGAGGAACGAATACCAACTAGTCCGTACTTGGTTTCTCCTTTTTTGATTGTTTTTCCTAAAAGATCATAAGCTTCTAATTCTTTTTGAAACTTCTTGTTAGCAGAGCTTGCGATAGCAATATTTCCTCCAGCTAAAGCAGGGGCTAGTATTAAGCCAATTGGAAATACATTTTCAGTAGTTGTAATTCCGTTTCCAGTTTTGGATTTTTGGAATTGTGCCGGAGCAAAAAGCAAATAGAATAAATGATAAGCTCCTTGTTGTTTTAGATTGTTATAGATCTCATTTTTATCAAGCAATAGTGCATGAGTATCATCAGTATAAGAAAGGATAGCGTTTTCACCGAATACTAAATCACTTTCTGAATGATTAGTAATAGCAATAGATACTAATTTGACACCTTTTTTACCCTCTTTTTTTGAGTACTTTTTGTTTTTGAGTACTTCATATTTATATTTTAAGGTAGCACTTTCGGTCGTAGATTTAGAAACATAGTTAAGCGAGTTTGGCTCAATAGTTTTATACCATGAAGCGCAGCTTGTTAATAAAAAGGAAGCTATCACGCCAAAGATTAGAAGACTTTTGTTTATTATTTGTTTTATTTTTTTGCAAAACTACAAACTAACTTTAAGTCTACAAGGGGTCGAAAAACTATTTATCTAGATATCCAAAGCGTTTTAATTGTCGATCATTACTACGCCAATTTTTATTCACTTTTACGAATAATTCAATGTGTATTTTCTTGGCAAAGAAAGCTTCTAAGTCTTTCCGAGCTTCTTGTCCGACACGTTTGATGGCTGACCCTTTATGCCCAATGATAATTCCTTTTTGGGTTTCACGTTCGACCATAATGGTTGTCTGTATACGGATAATATCTTCAGCTTCTTCGAAAGCGTCTGTGATAACCTCTACAGCGTAAGGAATTTCCTTTTTGTAGTGCATCAATATTTTTTCTCGAACAGTTTCATTGACAAAAAAACGTTCGGGCTTATCTGTTAATTGATCTTTTGGATAAAATGGAGGAGAATCAGGAAGGAGATCCATAATTCTATTTAGTACAACTTGGGTATTGAAGTTTGTTAAAGCCGAAATAGGTAAAATTTCAGCATTAGGTACTTGTGAAGCCCAATAAGCGACTGCTTCTTCTAAATCCTCTTGGTTGGAAGTGTCTATTTTATTTAGCAATAAAAGTACAGGGGTTTTTGTACTACATATCTTTTTGAAAAAATCTTCGTCTTTTAATGCTTTTTCCCCTATTTCGATCATGTAAATAAGTACATCCGCGTCTTCAAATGCTGCTTTTACAAAATCCATCATAGAAGTTTGTAACTTATATGCTGGCTTGATGATTCCTGGAGTATCGGAAAAAATGACTTGACTATCATCGGTGTTTAGAATTCCTAAAATACGATGGCGTGTCGTTTGTGCTTTCGATGTAATGATTGATAGTTTCTCCCCAATCAGTGCATTCATCAATGTAGACTTCCCTACGTTTGGATTACCTATAATATTTACAAAACCTGCTTTGTGACTCATCTTTACGATTATTGGCTGTTTTTTAGTTTTTCGAACTCTAAACTAAGTATGCAAATTTACAGATTTAAAAGTAGGTAGGATTTATATTACATTTGATATCTATGAAAAAAGTAGTTATCACAGGAACAAGTAGAGGAATTGGTTACGAATTGGTAAAGCAGTTTGCTGCTGCTGGGCATGAAGTACTGGCGTTATCACGTAATATGAAGCCTATTGAAGCTTTAGTAGATAAAAAAGTACATGGTTTTTCTTTTGATATTACTCAGCAAGATGATATTGATAAAGTTGCGGATTATGTAAAATCAAGTTTTGGAGAGGTTGATATTCTAATTCATAATGCCGGTTTATTAATAGCAAAACCACTAGGAGTACTGACTGCTGAAGACTTTAAACAAGTATATGATGTTAATGTGTTTGGTGTAGCGATGCTGACAAAAGCTTTAACTCCTTTTATGAAATTGGGATCTCATGTAGTAACTGTGAGTAGTATTGGTGGTGTGCAAGGAAGTGTTAAGTTTCCTGGGTTGGCTGCATATAGCTCTAGTAAAGGGGCAGTGATTACCTTAAGTGAGTTGTTAGCTGAAGAATATAAAGAACAGGGGATAGCCTTTAATGTCTTAGCTCTGGGGGCTGTTCAGACAGAAATGCTGGAAGAAGCTTTTCCTGGTTATCAAGCGAATGTGAAGCCTAAGGATATGGCAAGCTATATAAAAGAATTTGCCTTGACGGGGAATCAATTTTATAATGGAAAAATTTTACCAGTAGCGAACTCTACACCGTAAATTCTGAATCTATACTTGCGTTAGGGATAGTAGCGGCATCCTTTTTAGTGTTAGCATTAGACAAAGTCAATGCTAATACTAAAAAGATATAGCGTATAGCCCGACCACGAGTCTAAACGAGAGGAGCGCCCAAATATTATGGAAGAGGTTTTAAAGAAATATTTGCCTGAAAAAGCAGTAACTCCAGTTTTTGAACTGATTAAGGATAATCATGTGTATTTGAAAATTGTGGGACAACGTCAATCGAAGCACGGAGACTACCGAAGGTTACCTAATGGGATGCATCAAATTACGGTTAATGCCTCATTGAATAAATATCGTTTTTTAGTAACAACGATTCATGAAATTGCCCATTTGTTGGCTTTTGAAAAATATGGACGTACAATAAAACCACATGGGAAAGAGTGGAAGTATACCTTTCAGCAAATCATGTTGCCTTACATAAGACCAGAGATCTTTCCATCGAATATTTTGCCTATTATAGCGAATCATTTTAGAAATCCAACGGCAAGTTCGGATACGGATACACAATTCTCACTAGCTTTGAAGCAGTTTGATGAACAAGACGATTCGAAACATTATTTATATCAATTGTTACCAGGGAATGTTTTTAATTTTAGAGGGAAAATTTTCCGTGTAGAACATAAAAAGATAAAACGTTATCTATGTACTGAAATGGAAACAGGAAGACAATATTTGTTTCAACCAAATGCTGAAGTAGAGGTACTAAACTAGAGACCGTAGCTTTTTGTATATTTGAATAGATCGTTAATTGTTTGTTTGTAAAATGTTTAGTGTAAAATAACTAACTGAAAAATAGAGTATAAAGCATGAGTGTAGAACTACCTAAGAGTGAAGTTGATAAGGACCAAGAACTTCAAAAAGATATTAAATCTATTTGGCAGCAATTTAAAGAGTTTGTATTAGGATTATTGGATATCCGTCAAGATACTGATCATAAAGCTACCATTGAAGGGATTAAGAATGATATTCCTTTTAAAGGGCATACGGCTTGGATTCTAATCTTTTCGATCTTTATTGCATCGATAGGTTTAAATACAAATTCTACAGCTGTTGTAATCGGAGCCATGTTAATTTCTCCTTTAATGGGGCCAATTTTAGGTATCGGGCTATCGGTAGGGATTAATGATATTGATACTTTGAGACGATCGCTGGTCAATTTTGCAGTAATGGTATTTCTATCGATACTAACTGCTTTTATTTATTTTAAATTGACACCTCTTCAGATTGCAAATTCTGAAATTTTAGGAAGAACGGAGCCTACTTTTTTAGATGTTTTAATAGCCCTTTTTGGTGGGTTGGCATTGGTAGTTGCCAAGTCTAAACGGGGTACTATGGCAGGAGTTATTTTTGGGGTTGCAATTGCTACAGCCTTAATGCCTCCTTTATGTACTGCTGGGTTTGGATTGGCCACGGGGAATATAAGTTACTTCCTTGGAGCATTGTATTTATTTGGAATTAATACCGTTTTTATTGCGCTGTCAACCTTTGTTATCGTAAAGTATTTGCGTTTTCCTATGGCTCGTTATGCGAATGCTAGTAGAAGAAAAAAAGTAAATCGTATTGTTATAGCTGTAGCTTTAACCTTTATCATTCCTAGTGTGTTTACATTTTTAAGAATTATGGATCATACTTTTTATAAAAATGAAGCAGAAGCGTTTTTAAGTGAAGTAATCATATACCCAGGCGCAGAACAAATCAAGCATAATATCAATGTCGAAGATAAAGAGTTAGAAGTATATATGATTGGAAATACAGTCCCTGAAACGACTGTTGCCGAATGGCAAAAAAAGACTAGTGAAATTAAAAGACTAGCAGGTACTAAATTGAGAATTCGTCAAGGTCAAGATAAAACTGATGAATTAACGTCTAGTTTATCTAATAAAGTAAAAGAAGGTGTGCTGCAAGATTTATATGCACAGAATAGTAAAGTATTGAGTGATAAAGATGCCAAAATCAAGTTACTTGAAAATGAAATAGAGCATTTAACAAAGAAATCAAAAGCGAATAATGTGCCTTTACTGGCTTTGGCTAACGAGGCTAAAATCAATTATGAAGGATTGAAGGGATTATCATTTGCTCAGGTAATACGTACTGATTTGAAAAAAATAGATACACTACCTGTTGCAACAGTAATTTGGGATTCGAAGTTGAAAAATAAAGTTATTGATCAGCAATCAGATAAGTTGCGTAAATGGTTACAGTTTAAGTTGGAATTAGATACTTTAGTTGTTAAAAGCGAGTAAGATGGTTTTTTCTTGTAAATGGAGATTATTCTTTCTGGCTTTGTTTAGCTTAATTTTTAGAAGCTCTTTTGCTCAAGAAGACCGTGCTATTATTTTTTTTCACGACGGAGATTCTATTGAAGGATTTGCTAAGATTGTAAAAAATGAAGTAAAGTTTAAGGTTTCTTTATCAGGGAAAGCGGATATCTGGGATCACTATAGTATTAGTGGTGTTGAAATCTCAGATGGGGCTTATAATAATTATTATGAATATATAGAAGTTGCCAAATCTAATGATCCCAAATTGTTAGAATTGGCAGAGTCTGGTAAATGTTTTCTTTACACAAAAACCAAAAAAAGAGGGCGTACTAAAGGATTAAATAATATTGTAAAGAACGACGGTACGGTTACTATTAGTACTGACGAATTAGCCAAACTTAATTTTAAAGGAGAAGAGGCTTACGAATACTATTTGAAAAAGAAAACGGAACTCGAAGCTGTTTGTGTAAACTGTGGAGTGATAGGGGTAAGCGATGCTTGGTTAAAGAAAACTGCCAATTTTTTCTCTGATTGTACAGCATTACAAGAGGAAATACTTGCTAATGAATTTTCTCTTGATGAAATGATGGATATTGTACAATTTTATAATGACTTTTGTGATGAATAATGTGATTTATTTCGCGATATAATCCATTACAAAAACCTTTTCTAAAAGAGGTGTAATGTGTTTACCAAACTCTAGGTGTGCTGGATGAGGTTGATAGACTGCTCGTCCTGCTTCATTTTCGAAACTCACAGTAAAACAATGCGTATATCCTTTATGTAAATTTTCGTTACTGATATCTTTTCCTCCTTCAAAACCTGTTATAGTAGGTATTTTAGTTTGTAGGCCTGCAAATTCAGTTATAATTTCATCAATCTTTTGTTTAGAAACCTCAGGTTTGAATTTGAATGCTACTACATGTCGAAAGTTACCTTGTTTTTTGACAGGACACGAGCAAGAGAAAAATAATGCACACAGTATAACTGATATAGTAAAACTTTTAAAGTTGATTAATTTCATAATTATCTTAGATGTTAATTAATTCTTCGATAAAAATAATCGAATATCTGTTATTGTCAATGTCTATCACATGTGATTTTAGTATATGATGATTGAAGTTTTTTAATGTACAGAATTAACGATTATGTAATTTGACTAATAAATTAGTGTTTCATCGATAATTTTAACAAATTTTAGTTGTTAAAAAAAGTACTTTTGATTTAGGTGTTACTTTCGTACAGCAATAAAATAACCCCATTGAAAGGTTGTTAATTGTTCAAGATCATTTTGTTTTCCTGTTTTACTCTTTTTGCCCCAAGCATCAAATGCAAAACAAAAAACTAATATCATGTTGGTATATGTGATTAAAATAACGAAAGGTCTTTAAGAAAAATTCAATGGGGTGAGTGAATCGATAGCTAAGCAGGAATTAATTTCTGAGATGCTTGTATTTAATTTTTAAGAATAGTTTAAGAGACACAGTTAAAGCTGTTTCGCAAATTTATAAAAAGTAATACCCTAACTTAATTCAATCACTAAAGTCTTAGTTTCTAACTAGGACTTTTTTTATTTGTGATTTCCAATAAAAGTTTAGTTATTCATTAGACTAATTATTTCCGACTTGTCCATTTCTGTATCTCTATTAAATACTGCATTATGACTATTGGCATTCACTCTAATTTTAAAAATCATCAATTTTATAACAGTTAAAATGTGTCTGGCCTCCTAATTTATATTCATGCCAATGACCATTAATTGATACATTTTTATAATCTAAAAGGATTGTTCAAAAAAGTACTGTATAAAATTTAGTTTTCATTAATATACCTTAGAAAGAAAGGTTGTACCATATATTGGAATTAGAGCGTTTTTGATTAAAACGTAGAATGCTATATTCAAAATTCTTCAAAAAAAATAACAATTTACCTCAACACCAATCGAAATGCAAAACTATAATCCTTAGCAGGAATACTATGCTCTGGTCTTGGGGCTGCTTTCCAACTCCAAGAATTGTAACCCGCTACTCCTTGCTGTTTATAATCTAGATTCAACGTATATCCTTTTAATTTTTCTAATTCACATAAATAATCTGCGTTGTCCAGCGCCATCATATCATAGGGATATACACTAAATTCAAAATTTTCTTTTTGTGACGTAACCATAAGCGATCCTTTATCATTATCAAATTTAGCATAACGCACTTCCGAACGATTAGCATAAGCTTGTGGATACACATAAGGTTCGCTGAAGTTTTTTAAGTTTTTTATATAATTACCAACAAATGCACTATGATTTCGATCTACATAATTTTCATGAGGGCCTTTTCCATACCAATTCACAGAGCTAAAATCGTCTTTAATTTTAGTTTGAAAACCAATTCGAGGAATGTTAGACAACCCTTCTGTGCAAGTAAATTTACTATCAATATCAATAGTTCCATCATTATGAATACTGTAATCTACCGCTATAAATACTTCTTTTCCTCCTAATTGATACTTTGTATTCACCACTATCATATCATTTCCTTTAACATGATTAAAAGATATCAATTGCTGCTCTTCTGTGGCTTTTTTCCAAAAGTTAATATCTGTATTTCGTTGTATGACAGCTCTATCGTTATCTGTTCGCGCTCTCCAAAAATTTGGTTTTATAGATGACAACAGCACTTCATTCCCTTTAGAAGTTAATTGTGAAATATAACCTGTTTTAACATCAAATAAAATCTTTGTATTTTCATTAGAAACCTCTAATTCATATGCTGATGTTCTTACGGTTAATTCACTTACGATATCTGATTTGTGTGCAAAATCTAATTCTTTTTCAACTGGATATTCAAACTGCTCCGAAGCAATAATACTTCCCGCTTTTAACCATTCAGTATCTTTCTTGCTTTTCGCATATACATTTAACACATATTCTTTTCCTTTTTTCTTGTCAAACCTAGGAAATGAAACAACACTTGAGCTAGTAGGTGAGACAGTAGAAATCTTTAATATTCCGTCATTTATGGATATTCCATTCTCTAAGACTTCGTAAGAGAAACTATAAACATCTGATGATGTAAAAGCAAGACGATTGTTAATACTCAATGTGTTATTTTGAGCATCTAACTTTGAAAATTCAAAAGGCTGAAATACATATTTACATTCATCCATTACTGGCTTTGGCGTTTGGTCAGCATTGATAACTCCATTCAAGCAAAAATTGTAATCGGTATATCCTTTTTCTCTAAAATAACCTCCGTAAGCATATTGTGTACAACCTTCGTCAGTAGTTACTTCGATACCTTGATCCATCCAATCCCATATAAAAGCTCCTGCAATACGAGGATGAGCATGTGCTACATCCCAAAATAATTTTAAGCCTCCATTAGAATTTCCCATAGCATGAGTATACTCGCAAGAGATCACCATCTTTTCTCCTATTTGTGTTTCATCCATTTCCTTAAATTCTTCAGGAGTGGGGTACATACGAGAAATCATATCTGTAAAATCAAAAGGATCTTGTGGTGTGTTTCGAGATTGAGGAGATAATTTACCTCCATAAGACTCAGCTCCTTCATAATGAATTAGGCGCTCTGGGTCATTCCATTTTAAATACCCCGCCATAGCAGAATGATTAGACCCACAACCTGACTCATTACCTAATGACCAAGAAAAAATACTAGGGTGGTTTTTATCGCGTTGATACATTCGAACTGCTCGATCCAAAAATGTATTTGCCCAAATCGGATTGTTTGCTAATTCTCCCCCAAAACCGCGAGTTCCATGAGTTTCTACATTAGCTTCATCCATTACATAAATTCCATATTGATCACACAGGTCATAAAACTCAGGATTATTAGGATAATGACTTGTACGTACAGCATTGAAATTATATTGTTTCATCAACATAATATCACGCTTCATATCTTCATAACTTACAGCCTTACCTGTCTTTGCATTATGATCATGACGATTAACACCATATAATTTGACTGGTTTTCCATTGACTAAGAACACTCCTTTTTTCTCTTCATAACTTCTAAAACCAACTTTACAAGATTTACTTTCTAAAGCTAGACCCTTTTTATCTTTTAGAGATAATACTAATGTGTATAAATTAGGTTGTTCGGCTGACCATTTTTTTGGATTTTGAATAGCTATATTTAATACATCATATTTAGGATGCCAACGTTGTCCATAATGCAGATTGGCCACTAAATCAGCTTCAATAGTTTCTGACACAACTAGATTATTACCATCATATAATTTTGCAGTGATCGTAAAATCCTTAGCATTTAAGCCTTTTTCTAATTGAATGTAGGGACTTACTTTCAAAACTGCATCTTGGTATTTATCGTCTAATGCGGTTTCAACTTTAAAATCTGAAATACTAGCTTTAGGTTCTGCTAATAGTAACACATCTCTATGAATACCTGACAAATCCCAATGATCTTGAGCTTCTACATATGACCCATCACTCCAACGAAATACTTTTAAGATAACCGTGTTTTTA
Source organism: uncultured Aquimarina sp. (assembly GCA_947493035.1). GTDB lineage: Bacteria > Bacteroidota > Bacteroidia > Flavobacteriales > Flavobacteriaceae > Aquimarina. Next base: position 506,161 of record CANLOW010000001.1, on the reverse strand, counting down.
CCTTTTTTAATAAAAGAAGTAATATCAAATTCAGCTGGAGTACGACTTCCTTGGCTATATCCTATTTTTTGACCATTGATCCAGATATAAAATGCTGATGTAACACCACCAAAATGGATACGTACTTTCTTATCCGACCAGTCTGTTGGAATTTCGAATTCTTTCTTGTAGATCCCTGTTGGATTATCTACTGGAGAAATTTTAGGCCAGTCTTGGTGTTCCCATGAATGGGTTTGATTCGTATAAATAGGGTCTCCAAAACCTTGTAACTCCCAACTCATAGGCACTTTGATTGGCTTCCAGTCTGTAAACTTTTTATCTAGAAAATTTGAAGGCGAAGCTTCTATACTTGGAGAGAAATTAAATTGCCATTCTCCATTTAATGAAACTACACGATCACTTTTTGTTCGATCGATTTCTAAGGCTCCTTTCTCTGAAGCAAAAGAATACATAGTTGCCCGTGCGGGTAATTTATTGATTGCAATGACTGCTGGATTTTCCCAGTCATTTTTTTGCTGTGCTACAATCGATCCAATCGATAGTATTAATACAGATACGATTCCGCCTAAAATTCGCATTTGATATGGTTTTAAAATAAATAAGCAATAAAGATAACGTTTGAAGTCTGGAAATCGATTTCTTATAAAGAAAAGTATATGTATTACAGAATCGCTGTAAAAAAATCATGCTATAATAATACTTTTAACATGTGATACTGTTTTTTAACTGGTTTGATTAAGTTTAAGTGAACAAAGTAAACAAGCCGAAAATTTGAGAAAACTAAAGACCCACATTAAGTTTAACTTTTGTTGTATTTTCGTTTTTTAGCTCATTTTCTATCTCTTCCATTTTCATGTTTAGATTTACTATTTCCTTAAAAGACATTCCTTTTTTCTCTATGAGATAAGCTATAAATAGATGATATTTATTATACAACCCACTACTTTTAGGGTTCATTGTAACATCGTTTTGTAAGAAATCATTCAAATATTTATCGTATTTAAAAGAAGTGCTTTTTCCAATATAGTCTGCATACCCTTCAACAATGTATTTTGAAGTAGTAATATGCATAAATCTTTCAACTTTCGTTTGTAAGCTATGAGTGATTTCGTGAGCGATAAAATATGATAAAGGTCTTTCTTTGATTAGGGCAATTTCCTGATCTTTAGTCGGACAAACTATTTTATTCTTTTCAATTTCGGATTCTCTGATAAACACATTATTAGATATACCTTGATTTACAATTCCACCAACATTTGGATTTCTAGTCAACAAAGAAAGCCTCCATTTAGTATTACAAAAATAAATTGAGAACTTATCTGTACTTTCATATAATTCTGAGTTTTCAAGTCTTTTTAGAACATCTACAAGTACTTGTTCAATTTCAATTGGAATTTTTTTATCAGAATAAATGTCAAAATTTTTAAATCTATGATGATTTGCAAATAAAAAGTTAGGAAAATTTAATAGTATTAAATATCCAATAATGGAGAGAGTTACTAATAAGCTACCTATTTTAATTTTTTTATTCATTTTAAACATCTATTTTTTGTTTCATAAATGAAATACAACAAAGAGGTATACCACCACATACATTTTTACTTCTTTTTTGGAACAACAAAAACAATCAACATTTTACAGTTTTTGTAGAAATTTTCGGTATTACTACCAATAAGTACAGATGCATTTTTTGGAAATTCTTTTTTATAAATCGCCCAATGATCTTCGTCTATGTTTAGAGACTTCCCTATATAAGTATATTCAGAAGTAAGCCAATCTTCTTTTTCTTCTATCCTTGTATCATATGCGATATATACATTAGAATCCTGATTTACATTAAACTGCAATAAATCAACTGCTGAATAATTCCAATCTTTTTGGGGTAATTGTATAAATTCGCTATCCCAAAACTCTCTCGGAATATTTTTTAAAAATATGTCAAAATCACTATATAGATACTCTGCAAATTTCGTTTTTACAACAGCTGCTTTTATCGAAGGACCACTATAGCCTAAATCACTAATATATTTTGAAGTATATTCATTTTCAACAATTTCTTTTTTTCTTCTTTCTTCTAACAAGGATAACGGTTGGGGTAATGGTAAAGAAATGAACGGCTGGGGCAATGGCAATTGGGGAAGTACAACCGAAATACCTTTCGAATTCTCTATGGCAGTAGAAGTAACTTTTACTGTAGCAGCTTTTAAACCTTCTGAAGTAGCTTTAAGGACAATATCACCTGCCTTTCGAGTTGCCCTGACACTAACACGATTGATTCCAGATTCTAAATCTAGATAAGGATGGTTTGTCGAGTTTTCTTTCCCACTATTGTATCCACCCCTCCAAATACCTTCTCCTTCAACTTGAAAATTACACTTCCCGACAAAAGTCGGGCAACGATTCCCTTTTTTATCTACAGCTTCAACATCAAACAAAACAACATCACTTCCATCCGCTAATAAACCCGAAGGCCCTTCAATAGCAGTTAACTTTAAGGCATACGGCTCACCAGCAGTTTCAATTTCTTTTTCAACAACCTTCTTTCCTTTATTGAAACCTACAGCCTTTAACACTCCTTTTTGCCAAAGTGTTTTTTCAAAAGTGAATAATAAAGGATGCTCATTCTTTGAATGTTTATCATCTGCTTTACGAACTTCTTCACTCTTCTTTTTTTCACCTAAAAGCTTATCATTTAGGTACAGTTTAACTTTATCCGCATTAGAAACAACATGTATATCCTTTTCTATACCCTCATCGTAATTCCAATGACCAATAATATGCATATCGGGAACTTCAGAAAAAATAACATTCATCACATGATAGGCTTCCTTAGGTAAACGCATTGCATCTAGCTCTCCACTAGCCCTTGTTACTTCGCTATTGACTCTTCCTCCACTTGTAGAATCTACAAAAATCCAGTTTGCTCCTCCTCCATGAAATAGCGGAGCAATTTTTTCATATTGAAAAAGTTGGTTGATTGCAAACTCTTCAGCTGTTAGGTCATATTGCCCACTTGCATGCCAATTTTCATATGGGGGCGTCAATCGATCCCAAACTCTTCTTGGAGATTCTTCACGATTATATTCCCCTTCAACAGTAGGCAAATCTCTAAAATACCCTTTACCTTCTGTACTTAAGCTAAATTCACAAAAATCTCTCACATTTAAATTAGCTCTACGGTGTCCGTAATACCTTTTTCCTTTTGCATCGAATTTTGTCACTACCTCTTTTAATTGAGACGCATGATCCTGTGTGGTACTTTGATTTCCTCCTTCCCAAAAAAGTATTGATGGATGATTCCTAAAATAAATAACCATATCCCTCCATGCAGCTATCCGAACATCCCAAGCATGACCAAAAACATCTCCTTCTCCATCCACTCCAGGTTGCACTGTAATAAGCCCTAATTGATCAGAAGATTTTAGATCTGCTACACCGCCAGCAGTATGCCCCCAGCGAACAAAATTCCCATTGGCTTTTGCAACCATTTCCAAAGTATAATGATGCATCCAATCTGGATTAGCCGCACCAAGACTTGGCCAACCATCGACAGATTTAAATCCCCAACCTTCTAATTTGATGTATCTATCATTAATGCTAAACCCAATGTCTTTACTGGCATCAAACCACCGTACTCCTAAAGGTATTTTATTGACATCTACAACCTCATTTTCTTGTACAATTTGATTTATTACTTTGTACAAATAAGGGTGTTTAGGCTCCCACAATTTTGGATTCTTTAATACCCCTTCATTTTTAAAAATGGCTGTTTGACCTTCTTTTAATGTTAAAATTTCACTGTCAATTTCAAGAACAGTTTCTCCTTTATCATTGATTATGGAAGACTTTAAGAGAAATTTTTGTGTTTTATTCGTCGTGTTTTTAACCTCAGCCTCTATACCTATTGTAGCTTTAACTCTAGACTCGTCTGTCGTATATACATAAGTCCCTACCGTTTTCATATTATTATATAACGGCTGCGTAAAATAAAGTTGATTACTTACATGCAAAAAAACATTACGATATATTCCTCCATGAGCAGGATGCCAATGGGGATTATTCCAAGGCAATTTTGCTCCTCCAAGGTAATCATGCCACAAATTGATTCCTTCCTTGCGCTCTGTATCCTTCACAAATGTGTTATCGCATGAGACAGCTATCACATTTTCTTCTCCAAATTTTAATAGTGCCGAAAGATCTACACCAAAAGGGATAAAACCATTTTCACACCCACCAACTAAAACGCCATTACAATATACTTTAGCTACTTGTCGTACGGCTTCAAATTCTAAAAGAATTGTTTTTTCTTGCCATGATTGAGGCGCTATAAATGTTTTTCTATACCAAGTCTTTCCTCCCCATTGATTTATTTCTCCTTTGATTCCTAATGGAGCAAAATCATCGAAAGTATCTACATCATTATAGGTATGTGGCATGGACACATCTGTCCATTTCTGATCATCAAAATTTATTTCCTGAGCATTTGATGGATTTTCTTTAATAAACTTCCAATCTAAATTAAAATTAAGCTTTTGAGAGTGTCCATTTATTACTATAATAAATAGGAACAATGGAGTAATCAATAATTTATACATATGTATGATTTTGAACATTACTCTTCTCTTTTTTTGATTTGAGAACAGTTAAAACTTAATCTAAGATTAATTTAATGCAACACTAATGGCTCTATGCCCTCAAAATAGGTTTCTCCTCTTTCAGAAATAAAAGCAGCTTGTATCTCGGCTAATTTATCAGGGTTCGATGTTGCTAGATTATGTTGTTCCGCTTTATCTTCTTTTAAATTATATAATTGTGCTATAGCATCACTACCCACTTCTATATTGACATCATCATATTTTTTAACCATCCCTGGGTATGGAGGAATGTATAGCCAATCTCCCTTTCGAATTGCTGTTCTTGTATTGGCTTCAATCACCAAATGATCTCTTCCTTTATTTGATTTACCCAAAAATGCATTAGAAAGATCTTCTCCATCTGCAATCTTTGTCGGGTTACCAATAATGGTTGATAAGGAAGTCCCTAAGTCTAATTGACATACTAAAGCATCGCTAATTCCGGGTTTAATTTTTCCTTTCCAATACGTAAAGAAAGGTACTCTAACTCCTGCTTCAAAAAGGCTATACTTTCCTCCTCGAAAACCCCCTTTCGGATCGTGATTCCCTAATTTTTCAACAGCATCATCATAATATCCATCATTCAATACTGGGCCATTATCACTACTGAAAACGATTAGTGTATTCTCCAAAACACCTTCTTTTTCTAGTGTTTTTATAAATTCTCCTACAATCCAATCTGCTTCTACAATTACATCACCACGAGGACCCATTCCTGATTTTCCTACAAACCTAGCATGTGGAGTACGCGGTACATGAGGTTGTTGTAATGCATAATACAAAAAGAAAGGTTGCTCTTTGTGACGTTTCACATAGTCTTGCGCCTTTGCTAAAAAATGATCGGCCATGTCTTCATCTACCCATTTTGCTTTTTCACCACCTTTCATAAATCCAATACGTGGTATTCCATTTACAATACTAGAATTATGTCCATGATGCCATTTCATCTTTAACAACTCTGGATTATCTTTTCCTGTAGGCTGTCCATCAAAGTTTTTGCTGTAATTTACTTCAATAGGATCATTAGGATCTAAACCTACGACATCTCCATCTTTAATGTAAACTGTTGGCACCCGATCTTGGGTTGCTGCCATGATGTAAGATTCATCAAAACCTATTTCGTTTGGCCCTGGACTTACATGTTGATTCCAATCTACGTTTCCTGCACCTAATCCTAAATGCCATTTCCCCACAATTCCTGTGTGATAGCCTTGCTGCTTCAATATTTTTGGCAATGTTTTTTGCTCGGTTCCTATAATTAACGAAGCCGTACCAGGAAGGATTTTGGCATCCTTTTCTTTCCAAGGGTATTTACCTGTCAATAAAGCATATCGACTTGGAGTACAAGTTGCAGAACTTGCATATCCATTTGTAAACACCATACCGTCATTAGCTAGCTTGTCAATATTAGGAGTCTGTGTGGTTTTCGAACCATTAAAGCCAACATCTCCATAACCCAAATCGTCCATATAAATGACTATAATATTAGGCTTGGTTACAGAAGTATCTGTTTGAGGAGTTGAAACTTCTTTTGTTTGTTTCTTTGATTGACAACTTATAAGAAAAAGTATCAGGGTAGTTAGTTGCAATAATTTTTTCATAGGGTAAATTAATTCTCTGTGTAATAAATGAGCGCTGTACTTGTTATAAAACCTCCTTCTTTATCGAAAAAGACTTCAATTGTATTCTCTCCCGCTTTTAACAAATCACTATCAAATGGAATTTCAAGCAAACTAAAAAAATAGTCTCGATCTTTTTGCATATCTCCTCTGTAATCTTTGATAAGATCTAAAAACTGTCCATTTAATAATATTTTGACTGGAAAAGACGATACACTTTTATCTCTTCCGATTCCTAAACGAAGTTTTGCTGTTTTCTTAATATTTTGAATATTATTAGGAGTATCAAAATGTAATAAAAGAGCTTCATTTTTTATAGGTAACTTAAATTCTTTAGCATACTGTTTATATTCTTTAGTAAGTATTTTAGGTTGTATTATTTCATTAAAAACATATTTCAAAACAATCGTTTCTCCCTTTTGTAAAACCACTTCGTCAACGATCTTTTTGGACTCTTTTTGATCATAAGCCGTTTTTTCATTTTTCAAATACAATCTCTTAAAAGACTGATTTACAATTTGATAATCTCCTTGTAGTTGAAGATGTACATGTTGCTCTTCTTCATCAATATTGTTTAAAATCAAAAACAATTCATTCTTTTCGAAATATGATTGCACTTGTACATCAACATCAGACGAAGTCGCAAATAAGCGTTTTCCCTTCACTTCGCTCCATTGCTTATAAAACGATATAAAATCTGTCCAAATCCAATCTCCTTTATATTTTTTTGGCTCGCTTTTTTTACGAAGTAACCTCGAAGCATAAGGCACATTTTCATTTTTATTGAACCCCCATTCTGCTTTTGGTATTCCAAATGGAATTGCTCTTAAAATAGTATTTGGGCGATCTAAAAATTGCATCAACATCGCATTAAAAGCTTCTACATTATACCAATCACGAAGTGAGCTCCACCCTGAACGATTCAAGTTGTGCGTTTGAGCACCATATTCACTAATAATCCATGGCTTTATTTCTCCATACTTCAAATAATTATAATGCTCAATCATGTCCATCGTAGCCTCATTTCTTCCTCCTTTACGATACAATTCTTTTTTGCCATAAATAGGAAAGTCATATAAATGAATCGTATAGAAATCCATGGAAGGACCAATCTCATCAATAAAAAGTTTCCAGCGTTCTTCCCACTGATTAAATCCGTTTTTATCAAGATCGGGAAAGGCTGTACAAAACCCACCGACTTGCAAGCCTTTTACTTTTCTATGCAAAACATCTGCTACCGTTTTGTGATACTTAAATAAATCTTTTATAGATGCAGGGCCATGCATTTCCATATCTATATAGGGCCATAAAGGCTCATTCATCACCTCGTAATACGTAGGCCTTTTGGCTCCAGACTTCCCTCCATCTCCATAGAAATGATTTATAAAATGTGCTTGATATTCAGCTGCTGCTGTACCTAAAGGCCTACTTTCTGTATCCTCTGTAGAAAAAAACCAGTTTCCATTTTTCATGGGATTTTCTCCATTCGGGAAATAAGGTTGTTGCTGCGCTGCTCTAATGATATTTCCCTTTTCTAAATAGTGAATCTCTGTTTTTTGTGCATAATTTCTTTTATACAGGTCTGCTACTTCTTTTATACTTTCAAGATCTGCATACCCTTTTTTATTAGGGTCTTCTTCAATTAAAGTTGAATAATATTGTAATAAGCCAGTACTTCTTCCAAAGTAAACATCAAGATCTTGTGTCAAATATTTTAATTTGTCTCGATCTCCTTTCCAATCATGTCCATCTGTTACTGCATGTGTGGTAATCCATTTTTCTCTTTCAAAAATGTCTATATCTCCTACTTTGTGAATACTATTTAAATCCACAATTATTTCTACTTGTGTATGGCCTATTGCATAACTACAGAAAAGAATAATCGATAAAAATAGATGTAACTTCATAATGCTGTTTTTGAATGTATAAGTATTTAATACTTCCTATATTATCAAAAAATTAAAGTTTGCTTCTTTAAAAAGTATTAAATAAATATACTTGATTTAACTTTGCTTCGTTATGCAATTCAACTAAAATGTTTTAGGGGTTAAATGCCTCATGTTTAATCAAATTGATAAAAATATTTGCTTTTAATTAACAAAATAGAGTACTTTTCAAAAACTGTCATTGACAACTAACCGGATATGCAAAAAATTACAATACACGATATTGCTAAATCACTAAAAATAGACAGCTCAACTGTTTCTAGAGCCTTAAATGACAGCGATCGTGTTACCGCAAAGACAAAAGAAAAAGTTATCCAAAAAGCAGAAGAACTTGGATATCGAAGAAATATATTAGCTGCAAACTTAAGAAAACAACAATCTATGATCATAGGTGTTGTGGTTCCTAAAATATCAGGAAATTTTTTCTCTAACGTAATTTCAGGTGTCGAAGAAGTAGCCTCTGAAAACGGTTATCATGTATTTATTGCTCAATCCTTAGAAGAATTGGAGCGTGAAAAAAAATCATTAGATAATCTGGTTGCCTATCAAGTTGATGGCATTTTAGCATCTATTAGTATGGAAACCAAAAATGGAAGACATTTTTCTGTATTAGGGAGAAATAAAATGCCTTTAGTCTTCTTTGATCGCTACCTATGTGGAGATGAAAATACTGCTGTAAGTATTAATGATGAAGAATCAGCATATAATGCTACAAAACACCTTATAGATTCTGGTTGTACAAAAATTGCCCATCTTGCAGGAAAGCAAAATATTAAAATATACACAGATCGTTTAAATGGATACAAAAGAGCATTACAGGAAGCTAATATTGATGTTTTAAATCAACATATAATTACTTCTCCTTTATTAGAAAACGATGGTTTTCAAAAAATACAACCGATTGCGGATAAGATAGATGCCGTTTTTTCTTCCAATGATCATGCAGCGATTGGTGCGATGAAATATTTAAAAAGTATTGGCAAAAGCATACCCAATGACATTTCTATTATTGGGTTTAGTAACGAACCTATTTCTGAATACACAGAACCTACACTTTCAACTATTGATCAATCTAGTATTGAAATGGGGCGTAAAGCTTGCCAATTATTACTGGATCGTATTAAAAACTACGAAACCCATTTAAATGAGAAAATTATGTTACCCTCTTCTTTAATTTTAAGAGGGTCTACTAAAGGACTAAAAAATTGAATGATAATAATCTACGAAAAGTTAGTTTACTAACTTTTCGTAGATCTTTTTAAAAATTTATTAACGAATATTTTTAAGAATATAGAGCACCTCTTCTATGATTCCTTCTTTTTCATAATCAAAATAATCTATAATTGCTTTATCGGTTGGCTCATTTATAAAAACATTAAATTGAAGTTTTCTTTGAGTCCATAACAGAAATAACCCTAATAAGATATTAATATTTAAATGGGTATATTTCTAAGAATGTATATGATTTCTATTTTATCTCCATCTATTTCATAATCAAATAAGCCAACAATACTTTTTTCGTCAGGGTTTTTAACTGAAACTTGAAATTTAACTTCTTTAAGCTTTGATATATTTTCAAAATCACCAAAAAGAACTCCAATGTCAAGTGTTTTAAGATTTTTGTTTAATTCGTACTTCAATGTCTCTTCATCACTTTTTTCACAAAAATCTTCTCCTCTATTTAATATCACAGTGCTATTATCTTCCATAAAAACATAAAAGTCATCTTTGTCACAATCTCTGTATTTACTTTTGATCTCATCACGTATACTCGAATCTACTCGGTTGTTAGCCCCAATGAGTCCTAAATCCCATTTCTCGTTTATTAGAAAGCTTTCATCAAGTGCTACATTGATATGTGAAGGATCACCGTCAGAGTCTTCGCCTAAACTATCACATGCATTTAATGTTAGTATGGCTAACATTAGTAGTATTAAGTGTTTTAAAAAATTCATAGTTTATTAAATTTTAGTTTAAATTGACAACTAATTCCTTCTAATTATAAGAAATAACAAAAATTATATCTAAAATTTTAGTTCTTCGATAAAATCTGAAGTTTCTATGCTAACTTTTAAGCTAGCATCCTTTTTGGGATTATTTTTTTTCAACACAACAAGCACTTTTCCGTTAAAGGCTTTTCTGTAATTTGCTACAAAAGGTTCGATACTTCTATTGTTTCCGTTTGCTACTCCTATGATTTCAGCATGTTGCACCTCGAAATGTAATAGATTATTTGCTGTGGGTATAAATCTAGATTTTTCATCCAGCAGATCTATTTCCACATAAGTAATACCATCATTTCCCTTATCTGTCACACTACTTTTTGTTTTAGTAGCTTCTCCCGTAGTTTCAAGTATTTTCTCGAGCACTACTTTCCCGTTTTTATATCCTATCGCTTTTAACCGGCCTGGTTGATATATTGCTTGCCATTCTAAAGGGTGACTTGCCATGATATCTACTTGCTGCTTACCCAATGATTGTCCATTGACAATCAGCTCTACTTCATCTAAATTTGAAAAACCATACACCTTGATGGGCTTCCCTTCATTACCTTTCCAATTCCAATGCGGGAAAATATGTAACACTGGCTTTTCAGTCCATTGTGATTCATAATAATAATAACCATCCTTCGGAAATCCGGCCAAATCAATTACCCCAAAAGAAGAAGATCTTGCAGGCCACGGATATGGAATGGTTTCTCCTAAATAATCCCAACCTGTCCAAATAAAACTTCCCATTACAAAAGCACGTTCGGCAACATCACGCCAAGCTTCCATACCATGGTCAAAAGCCCTACGGTTTTTCAGGAAGCGTTTTGTATTAGGGTGTTCAATAGGTAGATCCACTTGAAAAGTCAAGCTATCTCCTTTAAAAGGATAATATTCTCCTCGGGCAGTAAAAGCCTGTGCCGAATTATGTTCGGTTACTATCATTTTTCGATCTGGAAAATCTTTATGCTCTTTATCGTAATCTTCGGGATCTGCATAATTATACCCTGGAATATCCATTACTGATATAGCTGGTTCATGTGGCCATTTGTTCCATCCATAACCATTAACACCACAGGTTGCTGGTCGTGTATCGTCAAGCTTATGTACAATATCTTGTAAACGTTTCGCAATAGCAACCCCAGATTCATGATGCATTTGTTCTATTTCATTCCCAATACTCCACATAAATACCGATGGATGGTTACGGTCTCGCAATACAAAATCAGTCATATCACGATCGCTCCAATCTTTAAAGATGCTTGCATAATAATCTACAGGGAGTGGGATTTTAGCGCCATTCTCTCGAAAAGTTGCTGGATTTTTAGCCACCTCCCATTCATCGAAAGCTTCATTCATCACTAGCATTCCCATTTCATCGCAGGTATCTAAAAATGCTGTAGCAAATGGATTATGAGCAGTGCGCACCGCGTTTACTCCCATTTCTTTCAACTTTCGAATTTGTCGTTGGTAACTTGTTTTTCTAGCTGCTGCCCCAAGTGGCCCGGCACCATGATGTAAACAAACCCCTTGAATTTTCAGTGCTTCTCCATTTAGAAAAAAACCTTCATTCGCATCAAATCTTAAGGTTCGTATTCCTGTTGGAATCTCCTCATGAGCTATCGTTTTTTTAGACTGAAATACATACGTTTTTACATAATATAAATGGGGGTTATCCAGTTCCCAATATGTCGGGTTGTTAATCACAACAGCATTTTCTACCGCTTTTTCACTATTTGCAGGAATTGTGACAGAAACCGCATTAGAAACGATACCGTGTTTACCTGTTTTTACATGAGTTTCAAAATTTACTTGCTGTGATATATTCGAAGTATTCTTTAATAAGGAGGTTACATGAATTTTAGCACTATCATTATCAGCCACTTCACTGGTCACTTTAGTTGCCCAAGTAGGTATATAAACTGCATTTTTAATCTTAAGAAACACATCTCTATAAATTCCATTCCCCGAATACCAACGCGAATGAGGCTGACTAGAGTTATCTAATTTTACAGTAATTACATTCTTGCCTTTAGGCTGAATAAAATGGGTGATTTCATATTCGAAAGAAGCATAACCCGAAGGTCGCTTCCCTAGATAATTACCATTGCACCATACCTCTGCATTACGATAAGCTCCTTCAAAATAAATAAAGACTTTTTGTCCTTCTTTTAATTTTGGAAGATCCAAGGCCTTTCGATAATAAGAAACACCCGCTGGCAACCAAGCTCCTCTTGAAAAGGAAGGGTTCTCTTTAGAAAATGATTTAGAAATACTCCAATCATGGGGAAGATTTACACTTTCCCAAGAAGTATCATTGTAATCTGTTTTTTCTGCATCTGGAATATCTTTTTGAATGAACTTCCAATCTTCATTGATTTTTATTGTTTTCGAGCTCTCTTTTTGCCCAAAAACCATACAAGAAATCAGGAAATATAAAATGCATAAAATGTTTTTCATAATGTTTTAAATAAACTGATTAACAGTAATTACTAATACCATCTTTTGTTTTGTCATTTCTTTTCCGATAATTATCAGATCACAAACCTTTTAAATAGCTCTCTAAATTCCCTAATTCTAAAGCATCATTCATTTCCGTTTGTAAGTTCTTTAAATCCTTGAATAATTGATCTACCTTTTGTGGGTGTTTTTTTGATATATCATTCATTTCATCAGGGTCATTTTTCAGATCAAATAACTTTACTTTTTGTGCTTTAGGGTACACCAACAGCTTAAAATTATCTTTTCGAATCATGCGTTGTAATCCTAGATACGCTCCATAGATTTGATGGTAATGGCTTTCCTTTTGTTTTCCTTGAGCTAAATCTTTAAAACTATTAAAAAAGACATAATCTGGTTTCTCTGCTCCTGCCAATTCAAGACTCGTTGCCATTACATCTTGCAAATAAACATCGGCATTCACTTGTTTTTGTTTTGGTATATCGGGCCCTACAATTACTAAAGGAGGACGAATACTGTGGTCATATAAGTTCTGTTTTCCCATAAAACCGTGTTTCCCCATGGCCAAACCATGATCCGATGATAGTATAATGTAGGTATTGTCTTTTTTTCTAGATTCTTCTAAAGCGGCTAAAATTTTACCGATTTGGGCATCCAAATGAGAAATACTAGCGTAATATTCTTTTAAGTGTACTTTGATAGCAGATTCACTTCTAGGGTAAGGCGCAAGGTTTTCATCTCGTAATCGATTTCCATTTCCGATCAAATGTCGATCTGGATATTCGGGCAACCAATTTTTGGGCACCGTCAATGTTGATTCATCATATAAATCCAAAAATGCTGCGGGCGCTTGTCTCGGATCATGAGGAGCATTAAATGCTAAATACATAAAGAAAGGTGATTCGTTATTTGCTGCTGTATTCACATAATGAACAGCGTCCTCTGCCAACACCTCGCTCCAATGTTTACCTCCTTCCCAAAAACCACCTTGAGATTGGTCATTAGGTTTCCATGAATTGTCTTGTTCGTCTTTGGGGCGATTATACCCTACAGGTAAGATATCTCTAAAATCTGCATTACCAATAGTTGAGATACTATCAAATTTTTCTTCCATTTCTCGGAATCTCCAAGTATCTCTTGGCATCCCTGGACGTTCGTGAATGACATGATCAAAAACTGAGGTCGCTTTTGCATTTACATGCCACTTTCCTGTCATGTAGGTTTCATATCCTTCATTTTTCATTAACTGCCCCCATGTTTGTTGTATAGAATCTCCTTTAATCCAATGCTGTCTAAATTCATTAGCATCCCACACCGATCTTCCTGAAATCATCATAGCTCTTGAAGCCGCACAAACAGCTCCACTCCACGCTCCCATATTATAGGTATGCGTAAAGGTTGTTCCATTACCTACTAATTTATCCATATTAGGTGTATAAATCTCTTTGTTCCCTAAAGCCTGAATCGTGGTATAGGTCTGATCATCGGTAAAAATGAACACTATATTTGGCTTAATTTTCTCAATTTTTGAACTACAGCCTGTAAACAGACTTAAGATTAATAGCGCAAAAGCAATAAATTTCATCATAACAAACGATTGGTCTAGCAAAATAAACTATTGAGAATGCTAATAATAGTAATAATACGCAATAATTGGGATAGAAATTAAAATCTCTATGGATTGCTAGAAATTTCACAATATTCTTCATTTTACTTTATGATTGAATAGCTACAGTCTCTTGTAAATAGAATTACACCACCTTGATAAAATCAGGATCTCATTAAGATTTTAAACGAACAGGATGAGATTCCTTACCAAGTAAGGAATGACAAAAAGAGGATCTGTTTTTACAAGGAATAGGTTATTTTTGCATTATGATAGAAGACAAGCAACCTCAGAGAACCTCTTTATCTGATTTAGGAGAATTCGGATTGATTGAACATTTGACGCAACATTTTGACATCAAACATGAAAGCACTCTTAAAAGTATCGGTGATGATGCTGCGGTAGTTGACTTTGCCGATCAGCAATGTGTAATCACTACTGACTTATTGGTAGAAGGAGTTCACTTTGACCTATCATATGTTCCATTAAAACACCTGGGCTATAAATCTGTTATGGTAAATCTTTCGGATGTATACGCTATGAACGCAACCCCCAAACAAATTACTGTATCTATTGCGGTTAGCAACCGTTTTCCTTTAGAGGCCATTGAAGAATTATATGCTGGTATCCGCACAGCAGCTAAAATATATAATATTGATGTTATTGGTGGAGACACCACTTCTTCACAAAAAGGATTGTTAATTAGTATCACTGCTTTAGGACATGCTAAAAAGGAAGAGATCGTTTACAGGGATGGAGCTAAAGACAATGATTTAGTAGTACTAAGTGGTGATATTGGCGGAGCTTACTTGGGGTTACAAGTGCTGGAAAGGGAAAATGAAGTCTTTAAAGTAAACCCTAACAACCAACCTGACTTAGATCCGTATTCTTACATTGTAGAGCGTCAATTAAAACCTGAAGCACGAAAAGATATCATTGAACTCCTAAAAGAACTTGATGTACAACCAACAAGTATGATAGATGTAAGCGATGGCCTTTCGTCTGAGATTATGCATATATGTAAGTCTTCGAAAGTGGGAGCTACACTTTATGAGGAAAAAATCCCTTTAGATCCAACAGTTATTTCTACTTGCGAAGAGTTTGAGTTGGATAGTACTACTATTGCTTTAAGTGGCGGCGAAGACTACGAACTGCTATTTACGGTTAAGCAAGAAGATTATGACAAAATAAAAGCCAATCCTAGCTTGACTATTATTGGACATATTACACCTGAAAACAACGGAATCTACTTAGTAACTAGAGGAGACACTAAGGTAGAAATTAAAGCACGTGGTTGGAATAGTTTAACAGAATAAGTCGAGTGCTTAAGTTTGTTGACTCACTTTTTTCATAGACCTTCGCTTTACAATTAACTGTTCTAAACCGACATGTATCGTTTTAAGCTCTTCTGTTAGTGGTACAATATTACCATTAGCATTAACAGTCACTTCCTTACCACAGCAATCACATTTATATTCTTTTGTATGTGAGGTGATTTTTTTTTGAACCTTAAAACGATGCCCTAGTACAGAGCAAATCATCTTAGGTATAGAATTTTTAGTTGTCGACATGGGGATCAATTAGTTAGTTCCTTAAATCTAATAAGAAAAAGCGTTCAAAATACATTTTAACCCAAAAAAATGTATTTTGTCGTTTTGAATAGTTTAAAAAACTAAAAATCAACAAATTAAGTTTGTTAAGGATTATAAAGTCATCAGATTACAGCCTCTTATATCACTATTATCGAATCTTCCAAGTACCTCAAAACGTCTATCTTGGAATACTTTACCTAAATCTTGAGTTGCTATGAAGCTACATGAATGATAATTTGCTAAGTCTATTATATTCAAGCCTCCTGTTTTTGAATCTTCTAAAATTTCTAATGGATTCTCGGTATTTCTAGCGATAATTTTCATCCAAGGTGGACATTGAAAAACACCCTCACCAAGACTGTAGGCTTGAGAAAGCAATTCTGTCATTCCGTATTCACTATGAATTTCAGAAACACCAAAACCTTCTTTTAATAAAAGATGTAATTCGAACCGAGTAATTTCTTTTCTTTTTCCTTTCATACCTCCGGTTTCCATTACAGTAGTGTTTTTGAGGCTAAACTGTTGTTTCTCTACTAAGTCTAGTAACGCAAAAGAAACTCCTATTAAAAGTGTTTTTTGACCCTTACTTTCTAATTGAAGTAGCTTTTCGATAAGTGCTTCTTGATTATTTAGATAAAATCCGCTTTCAGGATGTTGCGACCTTTTGATCAAATCTTCTGCCATATATATTAAGGAAGATCCTTCCCTTTCTAAATAAGAGGGTAAGAGGGCTAGTATGCAATATTCGTTTATATCGCCATAAAACTGCACAAATGCTTTCCTGTAGCTTTCTTCATAGATGGATATATCCGTCACATGATGTTTACTGGTTATACTCCCTGTAGTTCCACTACTACTAAATATTTTCTGGACAGGATCATGACCTGTAATGATGGTTTGCTTTTTAAAGAATTCTATGGGTAAGAATGGAATATCTTTCAATTCCCTTACGGTTTTAGGAGATTGTCCTAACAGATTACAGTAACGTTGGTATACCTTATTATTTTGGTATTGGTGTTTGAAAATTTCAAGAGCTATTTCTTTAAATTTATTTTGTGAAGAAATGCTAAAAATGTTTTTTCGCATATAGCAAAAATACAAAGTTATAGGCATAAAAAAACCGCTCATTAAGAGCGGTTTTTTGTATTGTAATATTTTGTTTTTACTTCAACTTAGCTGTTGCTCCGTCTACTTTTACATTATCAGCAACAAAAAGATTGGCATCTTTGATATCAAAATCTTTGTCGTACCCAGTTAATGATAAATTAGTTACAGTTGCTCCAGAAGCTTTCTTAAACTGTAATGCTGTACCACCAACTGTAGATACCGCAGTTAAGTTTACTAATTTTGGGTTTCCATTGTCTTTATCAGCTTCAACTACAGTAGAAAAGTTTTGTGTATGCAATATGTAAGAGTTAGTTACAGTACCATCCCACTTTTCAGTCCAGTCAATTGCATCATCCTCGTTATTTTCTAAGTATAAATTAGTCGCACTAACAGAACCTCCATAAAATTCAACACCATCATCAGCTCCATCAATAACAGCTATATTACTTACAGTAGTTGCAGAACCTACAGCATAGAAAGAAATACCATTATATTCAGACTCAGGGTTAATTGAAGCTCCTGTACCTCTTACTACTAAATAAGAAATAGACCCAGAATTATCAGCAGTATCAGAACCTCCATATGCGAAGTTACCTACTTCAGCAACAGCTTCTCCTGTTCCATCAGCACCAGCACTTGTTAAAGCTTTACCACAAATAGTTAATCCTCCCCAATCACCAGTATTTGAATTTTCAGAAGTCATAATAACTGGATTTGCAGCAGTTCCTTGAACATTAATCTTACCCCCTTTTAAAACAGCAATAAATACGTTAGTACCACCAGCATCAGCAATAATTTTAGTTCCTGCAGGTATTGTTAAGGTTACTCCATCTTGTACAATGAAAGACCCAGGTAATCCATATATAACATTAGCATCTAAAGTGCGATCAGCTGTTAACTCCCCAGTTAAATTTTCAGTTGCTTCATCAGAAGCACTAATATTTGCATTTCTCCATGTCCATGCAGAAATATCAACTGGAGTTCCTTTAGTATAGTCTAAGTTGTTATCTCCCGCTGTCCCTGCAGCATCTGGAGTAGTTGAAGAATTACCTCCTCCAGGTGTAATAACTGTTACATTTCCTGGTTCAGCTGAATCATCTTCACTATCACAACTAACAGCTAAAATTGACGCTAAAGCAAATGCTGATAAAACTAATTTTTTCATTTTTTTATTTGTTACTTATTTATGTTAGCACAAATATATATAGAGAGAACCTTGATTAGTTTAAGCAAATATTAACTGTAAAGCATCAATCTTTAAGGTTCTATTTCTTTAATGTTAACTAAATTTAACATTGAAAAACACAGTATCTTTCTCAAACAAAAAACAGGAGCCTCATTGTATATGAAACCCCTGCTGTTCTTCTTTATTCTAAAACTCTTTACTCTTAAAACTTGTATGTAAGTTTTAAGTCAAATGTTCTTCCTTTCGTATACGAACTAACAACTTCTTCTTGTAAATTTCCTTGATCAAGAACCTCTTGAGTTTCTTCAATCTTAGGATCTAGCAAGTTCTTTGCTGTAAGTTTAATATTTAATTTTTTTGTTAACTCTTTAGACAATGTAAAATCTACTGTAACAAAACCTTTCTCAATAATATTACTATCAAAAACGGCACTCCCTGTACCAGTACTCAAATCACTTGATGTTCCTAAAACTGCGATTTTATCAGAAGCCCAGTTACCAGTCAAAGTAGCATTAAGTTCTTTTTCTTTATTTAAAGTATAAGACACTGCTCCATTTACTATATATTCAGAAGCACCTTCCAGTTCATTTTCCCTATTTCCATTGAACTGAAAATCTGGAGATAAATCTTGTTTAGTCCACATTCTTGTAAAGTTAAAACTTGTATTTAGAGTGTGATCATCATTCTTAATAACATCATATTTCCCTTCTAATTCAATTCCGAAAATATCGGCTTGATCTCCTGTATTGTTATAAGTAAAGAATCCATTAGATCCTTTTTGTGCTGTTAGATTAATTGGGTTCTTGATTTGCTTATAAAATGTTGCAGCCGAAAGAACACCTCCTTCTTCTGGGAAGAATTCATATTTTAAATCTAAGTTATAATTTTCTGACCTCTCTAATTCTTCATTTCCAGAAATAACTCTACCATTTGGGTTAACATAATTAAAAGGTGCAATTTCCTTAAATTCAGGTAGTGTAGAAGTTATACTAGATGCAAAACGAATAGCACTATTATCATTAAGATTAAATTTAAGATTCACATTTGGCAGATATAAATCGTATTTTTTTTCTTCGTTTCCTTGATCTCCTATTACATCAAAATCTAAATCGATGCCTGCAGACTCATATCTAAACCCTACATTACCTGATACAAAACCAACTTCAAAATCTAATCCTGTATAGAAGCCTAAAGATTTTAATTGAGCACCATAAGTTTCAGGATCTCTTTCTTCAATGGAGAAAGTTCCATTTTGAAATAATGAAGGTGTATTAAATGCATCTGATAAATTATCTACAGAATCAACAATAGCAATAGTACCTTGCCTCCTTTGAGCAGCGACAAATATCGATTCAAATTCTCGATCTTTATTTCTGTAATTCAATCCAGATTTCAGTTTAAATTTTTCTCCAAGACTTGGGAGTTTTAATTCGTGATTCAAATATGTGTTAAATTCTCTATCAGCTATTTCTTGACTAGATTTTCTTTGACCAAAAGCTATCCTACCAGGTATCTCAACAAAAGTATTAGGTGTTAAAATATTTACTTGATTTCTGATTCTATTTGGCTCATCTGCATCAACTACATTATATCCTAATCCCCAAAGAATTTTATTGCTTTCTCCAAAACGATGTTTACCGTGTAATTGGTTAACTAAAACTTGAGTTTGTTTTAAATTTTGATCTCTATCAAAAGCTCCTAAATCTTCTTGATCAACAGAAGTAATACCTATAGCTGTATTAGGGGGACGTCTATCTCTTGCTCTACCTAAACCATTCCTCCCTTGCTCATAAACGAAATCTTCTGTTTTATTTACAAATAAGGAAGTGTAGTATAAATCATGTCCTTGAGCTAATTGATACTCTATTCCTAAGTTTCCTGTTAAGTTATCCGAAATAGTATATTCTTCAACATCTGTGTATCTCCGACCAAGAGAGTTCCCTCTATATTGAGCAAATAATCCGCTTTCAAAACCAGCTGAATGATCATACGATAAGCTTCCTGAAAATTTCAATGCTCTATCTCCTATATAAACTTTCTTTGCTCCAGAAATACTTAATCCATATCGAGCAACATTTGTAGTTTCTCCACCAACCCACTTTTGTTGAGTTATTGCTTCTCGTAGAGAATATTTAGAATTGAAGAAACCTAAATTATTATTTGCATTATTAACACTTACCTTAAAATCTTCTCCTAAAACATTCTGGTTTACCCCCCCTTTAACACTTATTGAAAGATAATCTTTAGAATAACGTTTTGTTTTAACATTTACATTTCCAGATGCTTGATCAGCATATTTATCAGAAGAAAAAGTTTTACTGATAGATACATTTTGAATGATTGAAGAATCAAATAAACTTAAATCAATATTCTTATTATCTACATCATCAGAAGGAATTGGCAATCCATTTAAAGTTGTCGATAAATATCGATCTCCTAAACCTCTTATGTAAATTTCAGAAGAACTTTCACTTTTAGTAACCCCAACAATTTTAGTTGTAGCTGCTGCTGCATCACTAACTCCTTTTTTTGCTAATTCTTCTGCACCAATTGATTCTTTTACAACTACAGCTTTCTTTTGCTCTTTGATAAGTGCTTTTTCACTCTCTTTAACATTGGTAGTAGCTGTTACAACCACGTTATCTAAACTTGCAGCAGAAAGACCTAATGTTTCGGAGATTCTGGCTACTTCACCATCAATTATCTCTACTCCTGTTACCTTTTTTGTTTCATAACCTACAAAACTAATTCCAACGGTATACACACCTGGCTCGATATCAGAAATGGTAAATTTACCTTCCATATCAGTATTAGTACCTTTAGTAGTGCCTTCAATATAGACATCAGCAAAAGGAAGTGGCTCTCCACTAATTTCACCATCTAAGATGACTCCTGTTAGTTCACCTGTTTGCGCGAAAATCATTGCACTAAAAAAACATGCAAACGCTAAGAATAAATTTCTCATTGTATTTGGGAATAATTAAAAATGAAATTTCTATAAATAAAGTAGAATCTAATTTTAATCGTATTACGATTATATTATAGTTCTGTAATCTTTCTATTATCAACCGCGCCGATTACGTGGTCATTGTTAGGGAATAGTTTAGCTTTCTCCAAATGTGCATCAATCACAAGTGAAGTATCGTTGTCTATGGTGACTTTCTTAGTGATGGTCTCACAACCTAAAAACTGAAAGATTAATGTGTATTCGCCTGACTGAATGCCATCGAAATTATATTGACCTCTAAAATCTGTGGATACTTTTTTGCCTAGTTCTTTTAAAGTAACATTAGCAAAAAACACTGCATTTTGATTATCATTTCCTTCGTATACTACACCTGAAACATTATTATTTGTCTGAGCAGACATAATGCTTGTAGTTAAAACTAATAAGAAAAATAAAAATTTACGCATCTCTAAAGGGGCTTAAAAAGTGGTGCAAAGAGACGAATTAAATCCAGTTAAATTCAAATGTAGATTATTATAGATTTATTATTTTAATGTAAACTAATTGTAAACACAAAAGGCTACCCCATTTAGAGATAGCTTTTTGCATTTACGAATTTGACATAACAACAATTGCTACATCAATCAGATTTTGAAATCTTATTAAATAAATTTATTTTCTGAAGGCACTTACCACTGTGCTTCCTTCGTTCCAAACTTTTATATCTGCTATTTCATTATTTGAATAACTTACTTCAGATAATTCATTTCCGTCCCAAAAGAACCACTTGCCTTTTTTGATACCTAATTCATAGTTTCCTTTTGATAATTTTTTACCATTAGTATCATAAGAGATCCATTCACCATGAGGTTTCTCATTTTTAAAAAAACCAATTTGGTTCACTTCACCATTATCATAATAAAATGTTGCCTTGATTAAATTATCATCTACCTTTTCATATGTCGGTTTAACTTGCTGTGAAAAAACGGTAGTGGCAAACAAAAGACTTAATATCATTATTAACTTCTTCATATATCTATTTTTTTGAAATTCTTGCGCACTATTGCTCAGGCAAATATAAGATAAATTTACCTTTAAAACACATTTTGTTAACATTAAATTTACATTGAAGCGCTTTTAAACGAATTTACTTAACATTTTATCTAAGTAATTTGAAATAAAAATGAAAAAATATTTTGTTTGATAACATTGAGGTAACATTAAAATTTAAGAATAGTATAAAATTTGCAAATGATAAAAATTCTAATTTAAGATGGGAGATATTTATTTCTACATGATTATTGCATTAGCAGTTTTAGCCATTGCCGATTTGGTAGTGGGTGTAAGTAATGATGCAGTAAACTTTTTGAATTCTGCCATTGGTTCAAAAGCTATTTCTTTCAAAACGATAATGATAGTGGCCAGCTTGGGTATTGCAGCTGGGGCGATCTTTTCTAGTGGACTTATGGAAGTAGCTCGAAAAGGGATATTTGTCCCTAGTGAATTCTATTTTGATGAGATCATGGTCATTTTCATGGCTGTGATGATTACAGATATTTTGTTACTAGATTTCTTCAATACTCTTGGAATGCCTACTTCTACTACAGTTTCTATTGTATTTGAATTACTGGGTGCTGCTGTTTGTGTTGCTTTAATCAAAATCTATGGAGACCCTGAAAACGCGAAAAGTCTAGCTGAATATATAAACACGAAAAAGGCAGTTCAAATTATCTCAGGAATACTACTCTCCGTTGTGGTAGCTTTTTCTGTTGGTGCCATAGTACAATGGATTACCCGACTTTTATTGAGTTTTGAGTTTAGAAAAAAAGCCAATTGGATAGGTGCTTTATTTGGTGGTATTGCCTTAACAGCTATCTTATATTTCATATTTATTAAAGGTATCAAAGGAACAAATTATGCTAAATCTGTAGTATCTGTTCTTTATAATGATGGTTTAGACGGAGCACTTCAGTGGGTCAATTCCTATTTTAATGCATCGTACGATACGCTTGCTGAATTTGCTAAAACAAAAAAAGACTTTTACAAAGTGGATGCTACTAGTGGAAAAGTCTCTTTGACATTAAGAGGTTTTTTGGAAACTAATGTGCTTTCAATTGTGACTGTTGGGTTCGTAGTTTGGTCACTATTATCTTATGTCATCATTAATGTATTTAAAGTTGATATCTATAAAGTTATTATTATCGTAGGTACTTTTGCACTGGCACTTGCCTTTGCGGGTAATGACTTAGTGAATTTCATTGGAGTTCCTGTTGCTGCATGGACTTCATATCAAGAATGGCTAGTTTCAGGACTAGATCCTCATGAATTTTCTATGGCTGTGTTGGGCAAAAAAGCAAACACACCTACAGCCATTCTGCTATTCGCTGGTTTTATTATGGTACTTACGTTATGGTTATCATCTAAAGCAAAAGAAGTTGTAAAAACAGAATTAAACTTATCTCGTCAGGGAGAAGGAAAAGAACGCTTTAAAGCAAATCTTGCCTCTAGAGTTATTGTTAGATCGTTAACATCTGTGGGTACTTCTGTAGAAAATATTTTACCAGAAAGCTTTAAAAAGTTCTCTGCTAAACAATATGATCAAACAGCTATAGAGTCTATCGAATATGCTGATCCAGAAGATAAACCAGCTTTTGATATGGTACGTGCTTCTGTAAACTTAACCATGGCTGGGATATTAATTTCTTTAGCCACTTCTCTAAAACTACCACTTTCTACTACTTATGTGACTTTTATGGTAGCTATGGGTACTTCTCTTGCTGATAAAGCCTGGGGTAAAGACAGTGCTGTGTATCGTGTGGCTGGAGTACTTAATGTTATTGGAGGTTGGTTTTTGACAGCTTTTGCTGCCTTTACAGCCGCTGCCATACTAGCATTACTTATTCATTTTGGTGGGCCGATAATGATTGCTGTATTACTAGTTTTAGCATTATTCATTATCTACAAGAATTATCAAAGTTTTAAAAAAAAAAAGAAGTTTTAAGGAAGAAGTATGCTCTAATACGTGCCGAAAAGAAGACTAAACAAGAAATAGTATCTGAAGGATCTCAAAATATCCAGTCTTTCCTAAAGCGTAGTAACAAACTTTACACAAATGCCATCGAAGGTTTAGGGTCTCATGACTTCAGTAAACTTAAAAAGAACTACAAAAACGTTTATAAACTAAATGATGATGTAAAAGATCTTAGTGATAATATTTTTTATTTTATTAAAAACCAAGAAGATAGCAACATTAATACGAGTACATTTTATTTAGATATAATCAAGAGCCTTCAGAAAATTGCTCATATTGTAAATTCTGTCTCAAAATCTACTTACAAACACGTCGATAACGGACATCGAAAGCTTCGGTTTAGCCAAATAAAAGATTTATTTGAAATACGAGATAAAACTTCTGAAGTACTTAATGAGGTTAGAAATCTATTCAAAGATGAAAATGATTTTGTCATTGAAAAACTTATCAAAGAAAAGCAAGACATCTTAAGCTTGATAGATACGAAAATCGAAAATCAAATTGCCCGTACAAAGTCCGAAGAAAGCAGTCCAAAAAACACTTCTCTCTATTTTGGTTTATTATTTGAAAGTAGAGATTTGATGACTGAAGTACTAGAAATGGTTAAAATTTTCAAGAAGAATATCGCTTGAAAAATTAAAAAATGTTAATTTCAAGGTGTTCTAATATCAAGAAATAGTTACCAAATGCCCATATTTTCGTTAGATAAACATTAAGCATTATATTTAGCAAGCACATTACAAATACAAGTAAAAAAGCATGAAAAAAGGTGATATAACTATTCTATTAGTAGATGATGAGCCGGATATTTTAGAAATCGTAGGATACAATCTAACGGAAGAAGGATACCAAGTAACGACAGCTTCTAACGGGTTAGAAGCTATAGAAAAGGCCAAAAAGAAAAAACCTCAGTTAATCATTCTTGATGTCATGATGCCAGAAATGGATGGTATTGAAGCTTGTGAAAAACTACGTAAAATTCCAGAACTAGAGCAATCTGTAATTACCTTTCTTACTGCTAGGGGAGAAGATTATTCTCAAGTAGCTGGTTTTGATGCTGGAGCTGATGATTATATCACTAAACCTATTCGGCCAAAAGTGTTAGTTAGTAAAGTAAAGGCTTTATTAAGAAGATTTAAAGACGAAGAGCAAAACTCCAATATTGTTACTGTAGGTGATCTTACAATCAATAGAGATGAATATAAAATAGTTAACGGTACTAAAGAGTTAGTATTACCACGAAAAGAATTCGAACTACTTTCTTTATTGGCTTCTAAACCAGGAAAAGTATTCAAAAGAGAAGATATATTACAAAAAGTTTGGGGAGACGAAGTAATCGTTGGCGGGCGTACTATAGATGTACATATTCGTAAACTTCGTGAAAAAATAGGTGACGATAGCTTTAAGACTATAAAAGGGGTAGGTTATAAATTTGTAATCTAAATTCTTTGACCAATAAATGTCTTTCGGGGTAACCCTGAAAGGCATTTATAAGAAATAAAATTTTAACTTTAAGGTAATCCTTAAACCGCACCCTTAGGTGACACCAATTAATAGGTGCAGATATATCAACAAGTAATACCCTAAAATACATCTTGGCATTAACTCCAAGAAAATAACTGATGACTAAACCTAACACGGATAACAGCTTTAAGCACCCTAATATATTCACCCTTAAAACTGCCTTATATCTAACTTTATTATTGGCAAGTGTTTTATCCGTTATGTTTTGGCTTTTCAAAATTGACAAATGGTGGGTTTTACTTCCTTTTTCTATTATTACTTATAGCTTCATTTTTCTTGTTTTCCAGTTCCGAACAAAAAAATTCGTTTTAAGTAAAGTAAATGCCATTTACAAGGAGCTAAATACTATCGAATCTATAAATAAAACGATTCAACCTGTAAATACAAGTATGGATGGCTTGATAGAACAAGCTAAAGAGTTTGCCATAAAACGAAAAACAGAAATTGAGAATCTCAAGGATAAAGAAAATTATCGAAAAGAATTTTTAGGTAATGTTTCTCATGAATTAAAAACCCCTCTTTTTACAATACAAGGGTATATTCTTACTTTATTAGATGGCGCCAAAGACAAGCCCAAACTTTGTGAGAAATACTTAAAGAGAGCTAATAAGGCTGTAGAGCGTTTAAATTATATCATTACGGATCTTGATATGATTACCAAATTGGAAGTTGGAGACCTCAATCTGAACATCGAACAATTCGATATTGTAGAACTTGTTCTTAGCGTATTCGAATTAATTGAAATGAAAGCTGCTAAGAAAAATATTTCGCTAACATTTGACCAAGAATACGAGCCTATATCTGTGAAAGCCGATTACGAAAAAATTCTACAAGTAGCCACTAATCTCATTGTTAATTCAGTGAAATACGGAACTGAAAATGGAACTACCGAGGTAAGTATACAGAATCTTGTTGGCAATAAAATTATCATTCGAGTAACTGATAACGGAGAAGGAATCGATAAAGACCATATCCCTAGATTATTTGAAAGATTCTATCGCGTTAGTAAAAGTCGCTCAAGAGAAGAAGGCGGTTCAGGGCTTGGTCTTTCTATTGTAAAACATATTATGGAAGCCCATAATGAACAAATATATGTAGAAAGTGTTATAGGGGTTGGTAGTGAATTCTCATTCACGCTAGAAAAGGCAAAAGCAGCTGAAGAAGAAGTTGTTTTAGCTTAAAGAAACTAAACACATAAAAGCAGTACACCTATCCTCGTAAATTTCTATTTTTGCAACATAAATAAAACAGTCTTGGGTAGTAAGAATAAATTAAAACGATTTAGAGAGAACGATACTTTTGATAACGTTGTTCAACCAACAAGAGAAGAGGTTATTAATGACACCCTTGAGTTGAAAGGGAACTGGAGTACTATTTTCGGAAATGACAATCCAGTTGTTCTAGAACTAGGGTGTGGGAAAGGTGAATACACAGTAGGTTTAGCTCAAAGAAATCCTGATAAAAATTTTATAGGAATCGATATTAAAGGAGCTCGATTTTGGAGAGGAGCAAAGACGGCAATAGAGGATAGTATTCCTAATGTTCGCTTTATCCGTACACAGATAGAATTGATAGAATATATTTTTGCCGCTGAGGAAGTAAGTGAAATTTGGATTACTTTTCCCGATCCTCAGATAAAATACAAACGCACAAAGCATCGCCTTACAAACGCTAGCTTTTTAGCAAAGTATAAAAGCATTATGAAACAAGATGGATTAATGCATCTGAAAACGGATAGTGAGTTTATGCATGGTTATACTTTAGGACTATTACATGGTGCTGGACATGAAGTGCTTTATGCTAATCACAATGTGTATCATAATCAAGGAGCGCCAACCGACGTTACTTCTATTCAAACATTCTATGAAAATCAGTATCTTGAACACAATAAGCCAATAACCTATATTCAGTTCAAAATACGCTAACTTGGAAACCACCAAACTCTTTTTTATTACATTTTTCGCAGCTCTTGTTGGTGTCATTCCACCAGGGTTAGTGAATATGACGGTTGCAAAGACCTGCCTAGAAAGAGGAAAAAAAAGTGGTATCATCGTAGCTATCGGGGCTTCTGTCACAGTACTCATACAAGCTTTTATAGCCATTCAATTGGCGCGCTATATCGCCGACGATCGATGGATGTATAGTATCATTTTACGTACAGGTCTTGTCGTTTTTCTTTTATTAGGAATTTACTTTTTCATTAAAGCGAAATATCGAAATTCGAAGAAAAAAGTGAAACTTTCAAAACATGGAAGTGCTAAGAGTTTCTTTAAAGGAATGATGATCTCCGCATTTAACATTTTACCCATTCCTTTTTTCTGTGCTGTCGGAACGGCTCTAAATATAAAAGGAACCGTAGACTATGATTATATCACTGTTACTAACTTCATTTTTGCAGCTGCACTAGGTACATTTGTAATGCTGTATATTTATGCGATCTCTTTTTTAAAAATCAATATAAAAGAAGAAAAATTCGCTAGATATTCTAATTACTTAATGGCTGCCTTAATGCTGATACTGATGACCATAACATTAATCAGAATTATTGTGGAATAATGGGGAAGTATAGCGGCGAAACCCTTAATTTTTTTGATCGCGTTTATGAAGTCGTAGTGCTGATTCCAGAGGGTAGGGTTACTTCATACGGAGCTATCGCAAAATATCTTGGAGCTGCGAGAAGTTCACGTATGGTAGGCTGGGCGATGAATGCAGTCCATAGTAGGCCTAATATTCCTGCTCATCGTGTGGTAAATAGAATAGGAATGCTTACTGGAAAACATCATTTCCCCGGAACGAATATGATGGAACGCCTTTTAAGGGAAGAAGGTGTTAATGTTGTAGATGATAAAATTGAAAATTTTAAGCAACTATTTTGGGATCCATCCACCGAACTCAACCAAGAATAACTACTTGTTTTTTACGTAAACATATCTCATATTTACGATATAGCTATAATTCATTAAAATGAGCAAAACCTGCCTTGCATGTAATGAAAAAATTATTGGCCGATCAGACAAAAAATTTTGCTCAGATGGGTGCCGCAATAGTTATAACAATGACCTTAATAAAGACGCTACTAATCTTATTCGAAACACAAATAATGCGCTTAGAAAAAATTATCGCATACTCACCAAATTAAATCCTGAAGAAAAAACAAAAACCTCCAAAAACAAATTGCTCAATGAAGGTTTTCGATTCGATTTATTTACCTCAACATATATTACTAAAGAAGGAAATGTCTACTATTTTGTTTATGACCAAGGGTATTTGCCTTTAGATAATGATTTTTATGTGCTGGTGAAGAGGAAATAGGGCTTCGACTGCGCTCAGCCGGACAGGCTATAGCTAATTCAACCTATGAGGTTGAATATTTAATAAACATATATCATGTCAAATACGTGTCCGGCTGAGCGCAGTCAAAGCCCACTAATTATAAAATCGTAAATTCTCAACAAAAATTAGCCGATGCTCTTAAGACGCTTACTCCTCAGTCTACTTTTAGTAACCTCCTCATTTCAAGCTCAATTAAAACTAGCTCCTATTTTTAAAGATCATATGATCCTTCAACGAAAAGAAGAAAATCGCATATGGGGATGGAGTGAAAAGAATGAAACGATCCATTTTGAAAGTTCTTGGTTATCACAAATTTTAAATACTACTTCTAATACCAATGGATATTGGGAATTTCTTATTGATACCCCTAAAGCAGATTTAAAAGAGCATTCTTTTACAATTACCTCAACTACTTCAGCAAAAAGAGTTTCACATATTATGTTCGGCGAATTATGGATCTGTGCAGGGCAATCAAATATGGAATACTCCATTGGAGCACTTGCAAAAAGGGGGCATACAATCCCAGTAAATAGTGTCGAAGGAAATAACATACAAATCCGTCAATTTCATCTTGAAAGAAGCTTTCACTACAAACCAAAAACAGAAGGTAAAGGGCAATGGACCACTGCTAACCCGACTACTCTTTCTAACTTTAGTGCTGTCGGTTTTTCTTTTGCAAATCACCTACACCAAAAATTAAGTATTCCTATTGGTATTATTAATATTGCTTATTCGGGAACTCCTATCGAAGGATGGATGAGCAGAAAAATTCTTGCTTCAAAATTCAACCAAATTGATCTTCCTTCTTTTGATCCTGAAGAAATTACATTTCAATCTCCGACAGTACTTTACAATACTATGGTCTATCCTTTTCTTAACCTAAAAGTAAAAGGCATCTTATGGTATCAAGGAGAAGCTAATGTTTATCAAAATCCAAATTTGTATGAGCAGATGTTTACTGAAATGATCGCTTCTTGGAGGTCTGACTGGAATGCTCCTGATTTACCTTTTCATTTTGTGCAACTAGCCCCTTTTGAATATGGGAAAAACTGGCATGCTTCTATTATAAGAGAAGCTCAATTAAATACTTTTTTAAATACAAAAAACACAGGTATCATTACCACAGGAGATACTGGCGAAGAAATGGATATCCATCCCGTAAACAAATCAGTTATTGGAAAACGACTCGCAAATTGTGCTTTGCAAAATCAATACGGATTTGAAAACATAGATTGTGCACCAATACTTCCTAATAAATTCTCCATAGAAAAAAATAAAGCACTTATCGAATTCAACACTAAATTATCCCTGACTTCGAAAAAAAAGTATGACTCCAATTTTACGATTGCTGGAAAAAATAAAATTTTCTATCCTGCAAAAGTTATATTAAACAAAGAGGAAAACACCCTAGAATTATTTCACCCTAAAGTAAAAAAGCCTGTTGCTGTTAGGTATGCATGGTCCAATTGGTACTCCTCTAGTTTATTTGACAAGCAGGGAGTACCGATCCCCCCTTTTAAAACAGATCAATGGTAAAGCTTTCTTTATAACTATCAATATGCTATAATTCCTCTATATATTCTAAATTTGTAATCACACCCTATTTTTTAGTTGCCCATGTACCTAATTTTCGATACTGAAACCACTGGTTTACCCAAAAATTACAATGCACCTATTACCGATACTGACAACTGGCCAAGAGCCATACAGATTGCTTGGCAGCTGCATGATGAAATGGGAATATGTATCGAGCATCAAGATTACCTAATTAAGCCTGATGGATTTAACATCCCTTATGATTCTGAAAAAATACACGGTATTTCTACTGAATTGGCAGAGAAAGAAGGG
Organism: uncultured Aquimarina sp.; assembly: GCA_947493035.1. Classification (GTDB taxonomy): domain Bacteria; phylum Bacteroidota; class Bacteroidia; order Flavobacteriales; family Flavobacteriaceae; genus Aquimarina. The sequence goes on along the minus strand of CANLOW010000001.1, from coordinate 475,340 downwards.
GTGCCACTTTCTGAGGTATTAGAAAAATTCAACGAAGTATTAACCAAGTCTAAATTTGTTGTGGGGCAAAATGTAGGGTTTGACGTTAATATTATGGGCTGTGAATTCTATCGAAATGAGTTAGAAAGTACCATGAGTGAGCTTCCTGTGTTGGATACCTGTACAGAACATACTGCGGGTTTATGTCAAATCCCTGGAGGACGTGGTGGAAGATTCAAGCTACCAACATTAACAGAATTACACACTTTTTTATTCGGAGAAGGTTTTGGTGATGCGCATAATGCAACTGCCGATGTAGAAGCTACCACGCGTTGTTTCTTAGAATTAGTTCGTAAACAACAATATACACTAGAGCAATTAGATGCTCCAAAAGATTATTACCAACGCTTTAAAGAAGTTAACCCTGCTCCTTTCGAGGTTATAGGGCTAAAGCATATTAATCTTAAAGCGGCTTCGGCTAAAATTAGAAAGCAACTCGAAAAACTTCAAGGAGATGATTCACTTTCTACTGAAGATTTAGCTGCTAATGCCGAATTACTAAAAGACGCGACTTTTGCGCATTTGCATAACCATTCTCAATTTTCGATACTACAATCCACTATTGGTATTGGAGAATTGATTTCTATTACAGCAAAAGAAAAGATGCCAGCAGTGGCTATGACCGATCATGCGAATATGATGGGAGCTTTTCAGTTTGTAGAAGGAATCATTGGACACAATAAAGGCGTAAAGGGCAGAAATGCAGAGAAACAAGCTAGATATGAAGCCACCCAAAATGGTACTCTAGAAGAAGGTCAAGAACCTCTAGAAGAACTTGATTTAGAACAAGAAATTACCCCAATAGTTGGCTGTGAATTCCATGTTTGCGAAGACCATACCAATAAATCTGTAAAAGATAATGGATATCAAATTGTGCTACTTGCAAAGAACAAAAATGGGTATCTAAATCTCTCTAAAATGTCTTCCATAGCCTTTGTTGATGGTAAGTATTATGTACCGCGTATCGACAAAAAAGTAATTGAGCAATATAAGGAAGATGTAATTGCTCTAACGGGTAATTTATATGGAGAAGTCCCTAGCAAACTGCTTAATGTTGGTGAAAAGCAAGGAGAAGAGGCCTTAGTATGGTGGAAAGAGCAGTTTGGTGATGACTTGTATGTTGAAATCATGCGACATGGACAAGAAGATGAAGACCGTGTAAATGATGTATTAATTAAACTTGCGAGAAAACATGAGGTAAAAATCATTGCCACAAATAACACCTATTACGGAAATAAGGATAACGCTAACGCGCATGATATTTTATTATGTGTAAAAGACGGAGAAAAACAAGCGACTCCAATTGGTCGTGGACGTGGGTATCGTTATGGCTTACCGAACCAGGAATATTATTACAAGTCTGCTGACCAAATGAAGGAATTGTTTAAAGACATTCCTGAAGCCATTTTGAATATAAAGGAAGTAGTCGATAAAGTTGACATTTATCCTTTAGCCCATGATGTAATTCTACCAGCATTTGATATCCCTGAAGAATTTGTAGACCCACAAGATGCAGTTGATGGGGGTAAGCGTGGTGAAAATGCTTTTCTACGACATATTACTTATGAAGGTGCTAAAATCAGATACGAGGAAATTACGGATAGCATTCGAGAACGCTTAGATTTTGAGCTTTCTGTAATCGAAAAAACAGGGTATCCTGGATACTTCTTGATTGTGGAAGATTTTATTCGTGCAGCACGTGATATGGGGGTTTCCGTGGGGCCTGGGCGTGGTTCTGCTGCGGGTTCTGCTGTGGCTTACTGTCTATGGATTACCAATCTAGACCCTATCAAATATGATCTTCTTTTTGAGCGTTTCTTAAATCCTGATCGTATTGGAATGCCCGATATTGATATTGACTTTGATGATGAAGGTCGTGGAAGCGTAATGCAATATGTAATTGATAAATATGGTTCAAATCAGGTAGCCCAAATTATTACCTATGGTACCATGGCAGCCAAATCTTCTATTAGAGATACGGCCCGTGCTTTAGATTTGCCACTTCATGAAGCCGATCGCTTAGCAAAGCTTATCCCAGATATGACCAAGCTAAAAAAGATCATGGGTGTGGGAACCGATAAGTTAAAGGCAAAATTCAATGCCGAAGAAATTCAAAAAATACAAGAACTAGAAGATGTTGCTGCCAGTGAAGGCTTGGAAGGGAACACCGTGCGCCAAGCACAAATTTTAGAAGGCTCTATGCGTAACACAGGTATCCATGCCTGTGGGGTAATTATTACACCCGATGATATTACCAAATTCGTACCCGTAGCACTTGCCAAAGATTCGGACATGTATTGTACCCAGTTCGATAACTCAGTGGTGGAAAATGCGGGGCTATTAAAAATGGATTTCTTGGGTCTGAAGACCCTTACATTGATTAAGGATACCGTAAAGATTGTAAAAGCAATACATGGTGTAGAGTTAGATCCAGAAAACTTCCCGCTTGATGATCAAAAAACATACGAACTTTTCCAGCGTGGTGAAACGGTAGGGGTATTCCAATACGAATCTCCTGGAATGCAAAAACACATGCGCTCATTAAAACCAACCGTATTTGCCGATCTTATTGCCATGAATGCCTTGTATCGACCTGGACCGATGGAATATATTCCTAGTTTCATTGCTCGTAAGCATGGGGATGAAGAAATCAAATATGACCTCGATGCCTGTGAGGAGTATTTAGCAGAAACTTACGGAATTACAGTATATCAAGAGCAAGTTATGTTGCTGTCGCAGAAATTGGCAGACTTTACTAAAGGTGAAGCCGATACGCTGCGTAAAGCCATGGGTAAAAAGCAAAAATATGTACTTGATAAAATGAAACCAAAATTCATAGCCCAAGCGGAAGCGAAGGGACATGATGCAACGGTTTTGGAAAAAATTTGGAAAGACTGGGAAGCATTTGCATCCTATGCCTTTAACAAATCGCACTCTACGTGTTATGCTTGGGTAGCTTATCAAACAGCTTATTGTAAAGCAAACTACCCTGCAGAATATATGGCCGCGGTACTTTCCAATAACATGAACGATATTAAAACGATTACCTTCTTTATGGAAGAGTGTAAACGTATGGGAATAAAAGTACTTGGCCCTGATGTTAACGAATCTTTCCGAAAATTCTCGGTAAACGAAGAAGGGGCTATCCGTTTTGGAATGGGAGCTATTAAAGGTGTGGGTACTGGTGCTGTAAAAACGATTATAGAGAATAGAAAAGAGGATGGAAAATATGACTCTATTTTTGACCTCACAAAACGTATCGATCTCCGTGCGGCAAATAAAAAAGCTTTTGAAAGTTTGGCGCTTGCTGGCGGATTTGATTCTTTAGGAGATATGCATCGTGCTCAGTTTTTTAATAATGATGATGGTGGATCGACTTTCTTAGAAAAAGCCATGAAATATGGAAGTAATTTTCAGGCAAGTAAAAATTCTGCTCAAGTAAGTTTATTTGGAGAAAGTAGCGAAGTTCAATTTCCCGAACCTATTATACCTCCTTGTGAAGAATGGGGTACATTAGAATCCCTGGCAAAAGAAAGAGAAGTTGTAGGAATTTATATCTCTGGACATCCTTTAGATGATCATAAACAAGCCTTAAAACACTTTTGCAATGGAGAACTAAAAGACTTTGAAAATCTAGAACAGGTTGTCAATCGCGAAATTACTTTTGGAGGTATTGTAACGACCGTAGAGCATCGTGTTACTAAAACAGGAAAAGGTTGGGCTACTTTTATCATAGAAGATTATAATGTTGCTCATGAATTCAGAATTTTTAATGATGATTATTTAAAATTTAGGCCTTATTTAGTCGTCAATACTTTTGTGCATGTTAAAGCTTATGTTCGTGAAGGATTTGTAAACAAAGAATCGGGTAAAAGAGGAGAACCTAGAATTGTGTTCCGTGAATTTGGTCAACTACATGATGTAGTAGAGCAGCTTTCCTCTAAACTGACACTCCAATTAAATGTTAAAGATCTTAGCGAAGTATACATTGATACACTTTATAATGGGATACATCAATTCTTAGGAAGTAAGAGCCTTAGTGTCCAAGTATTCGAGCCTACAGAAAAGCTTCATATAACAATGCCTAGTCGAAAACTTAAAGTTGACATAACAGATGAATTACTAACTTGGCTCGAGGAAGAACAAGTATACTATAAGCTCAATTAACAGTAAAATAATCCGCCTTTCATCGAACTAAAACATTAACAATCAATTAATACCGTATTTTTGTAATATAATTATACAAAATGAACTTAGCCTACATTTTTTTCATTTTGGGTAGTTTCTGTTTTTTTGGACAAAGCCTTCAATCAACTCACTCTTTAGAATCAAATTCTAAAGACTTTACGAATTATGATATCCAAGAAGAACCGATTAAAGCAGCCCCTAACCCTTTCTCCGATTACATCCTTATCAAAGGGATGAAAGAACCTTATTCTCTTAAAGTATTTGATATCTTAGGAAAGGAAGTTTTTAACCTCAATAGCACTACTGAAAGTGCTGGATTAAGTACCAGCTCGTACCCTCCTGGTGTCTATATGATCGAATTAACTCCTATTAAAAATATAGATTTAGAAAAAGTAGTTTTTAAAGTGATCAAGGTGTAGTTTTTATACTATTTCATCAGAAAATAGTATAATTCCCCTCTTGAGAGGGGTTAGGGGTGTGTAAAATAAACTATATTTATAATGTCCGTTACAAAACACATCTTTGAAAAGAAAAATCATACCCTATAACCCTCAACTTAAAGCATTAGCTCGACAGCTCAGAAATAACAGCACTAAAGCAGAAATTATCTTATGGTTAAGATTGAAAGGAAAACAAATGTTTGGATATGACTTTCATCGACAAAAACCAATTGACAACTATATCCTTGACTTCTTTTGTCATGAATTAATGCTTGGGATTGAAGTAGACGGGTATTCGCATCTACTTGAAGAAACTTATGAAAGAGACTTGAAAAAAGAACAAAAAATGAATGATCTTGGAATTTCCATTTTAAGGTTTAGCGATACTGAAGTCCTTACAGAAATGAGAAATGTAATGGCTGCTGTCGAAAAATTCATCCTTGTATTTGAAGAGAAATCTAGTTACTAAAACACACCCCTAGCCCCTCTCAAGAGGGGAATTTGGATTCAAAATCTTATTAAACTAATTACCTACACTCATCACAAACCCCATTTACATTAATCTCAACGCTTTCTATGTGATGCTTGGCTAATTCGAGGTGTATCTCATTGATTAATGTTTCACAAGTCACCTTTTTACAGACTGTACATTGAAAATGAATATGGTTATGTGAATGTTTATGCGAAGTACATTCGTTTCCACACACAGCATAGTAAGTTTCATTACCTTTTTCTTTAGCTTTATGAATAATACATTCATCCATAAGCGTATTTAATGTACGATAGATTGTTGTACGATCTGCTTCTAGTGATTTCTGCAATGCTGTATATGGCATTGCAGCAGCATAATTATGAATATTAGAGATCAATGCAACTCTTGTAGAGGTTTGTTTCAATCCTCTGGATTTCAAAACATCTTTTGCGAATTGTATTGATACTTCTTCCATAATTAAAATGTTAATATTGCGGTTAAATTGAAATTTATCCCTTCTTCATCTGCATATAACCTTAATCTATTTAAATAGTCTCGGTATTTAGTATTTAACAAATTTTCTCCTTTAAATATTAAACGTAGCCGAGTGTCAACAAATGGAAATTCGACAGATGCTTGTGCCCCTACTAAATAATACCCTTTTGGAGGTAATGGAAACTCGGGGAAATTCTCTAAAAAAGGAAAGCGTTTCTGTTCAAAAGTATATTTTTGATTTAATTTAAAAGAAATATTCTGCCATTTTTTTCCTAAAAAGCGCACAGGCTTTGTGACATTATGCACAAGTGTTGCTTCTAAATTATTAGCTGGTGCAAAAATAACCGGTTCATCATTAGAAATATCTTGTGCCCACAAATAAGAACCTTTAATATTTAATAACCACTTGTGAGAAAATTCATATCCAAGAGAAAAATCTGCTCCTGTAAACACCGTATTATTTGTTTGTTGGTAAACAAAAAGTGGCAAAGATCTAAAGAAAATATTTTCTATCCCTGAGGGCTCTAAAAAAATATAATTTTTAAACTGTTGGTAATATGCAAGTACATTAAATGTTAACGAATGACTTATATGAGAATCGATTCCAAACGTGGCTTTAATTGCTTTTTCATTTTCCAAATCGACCTTTCCTCTTTCGAAGCTTGCTACGCCTTGATGTACTCCATTACTAAAACGCTCATCAATTGTAGGGTTACGATCTACATAACCGATGTTAACACTATATGCTGTATGCTTAGGCACATACTTTAGACCAAAACTTGAAGTATAATTAAAAAAGTTATCTCTAAATCTCATTTCACCTTCTCCTAATCTATTAGTAACCACATTTTGTCGTGCTCTTGAAAATCTAAATCCTGCTTCCACATCCAAATCTCCTAAATTAGATTTTACAATCCCATAAGCTCCTGCATTACTATTTATATTGTCAGGTATCAATCTAAAATCTCTTAGCTCTTTACCATTTACATTATCCCTAGATACGTATTGACCTCCTAATTCACTTCTAAAACGATTACTCCAACGTTGTTTCCAATTTGCTTCGAATTGATAGGACGATTGATCTAAATCTAATGTTGGTATAGACAACAAACTTGTTCTTCCGGCATCGAACTCATTCCGTATATTTCTTTGTAGGGCAAAAACTCCTTCGAAACTGGTGTTTTCATTGAGTTTTACAATATTTTCCCATTTACCAAACCAATGTTTAACTTCTTGCTTAGGCTCTTCGATCTTAAATCCTAAATTGGATTCTGTTGATTGAGGCTCTTCTCTTTCAAAAAGGTTAAGTAAGTCAGTAGGACTACTTCCCCTAGCTCCACGTAAAATACCTATTTCCGTTTCAAAAAACGACGCATTTAACTTGGTCTTCCATACTTTCAGCGGATTCGATTCTAACTGTAATGTCAGATTTTGTTGATTACTTCCTGTGTTTGTTAAATAATAATCTGGCGCTCTTCGATCGCCACTATTTTTAAGAGTTCCTGTAATTTTCCAACCTATAATTTTTTTATAAAATTGCTCTGCTTGTAAAGACACTCCTGTAGCTAGACCATTCGTTTCAAAAAAAGTATTCGCTCTACCATGTATATTGGGGTCTTTCACTATTGGATTAGGCTCTATCAATACGACACCTCCTAACTGAGACGAAGCGTATTTAACAGCACCTACTCCTTTGATTACTGAAATCTTATCTGCTGCTTGTGGATCTATTTCAGGAGCATGATCGACACCCCATTGTTGTCCTCCTAAAGCAATCCCATTGTTTAGAACCGCAATACGATTACCAAATAGTCCATGGATAATAGGTTTACTAATGCCCGAACCATTTTTGAAAGCTCCTACTCCAGTAAATTTCTCTGTAATATCTGCTAAATTTGAGGATAGGTCTTCCTCAATTTTTTGTTTATTTATTGTTAATTGCTCTTGTAAAGATTCTGTTTTACTTGCTCGAACAACAACGTGATCTAGTTCATTTTCAGAGTGCTCTAGTGTAATGTCAATTACTTTGTTTTCTTCTATATGAACAAATCGTTTTTGGGTAGCACAGCCTAAATGACTAACGATCAAATGATAACTTCCATCGCATAAACCTTCTATACGATAGGCTCCTTCTTCATCTGTAACTACTCCTTTTTTTGTTTCCTGCAAGTATACATTTGCAAGGTATAAAGGTTTATTTGTTGTTTCATCAACAATAACCCCTTCTATGCTAAAAATGCAGGATTGTGAAAATCCTGCATTGTATATTAAAGCTATGAGTATAGTAGTAAAAAAATTTACTCGAATCATTTAATTTCTATCTATTGATTTCAAATATAAGATCAAAATCCGACTCTCCATCTGCATTCGTAATATCTCCGTCGCTTACACCTTCTGCACCTTTCACTGGTTCGTGTCTTAAAACTATTCTAAGAGTAAGGTTTTCTCCTAAAGTTGTAGTCGTTAGAGTTGTAGTCAATCCTAAAGGGTTACCCGCTCCATCAAAATCGCCATATACTGTAGAAATACCTGCATTTTCACTTGGGATATAAAAAAGCTGGTGCTCATCGTCCAATTCTTCTATTTCTTCTGTAATGTCTTCTGCTGGATCTTCAAGTGAATTTAAGATTTCGATAGATGTATCATATGAAGTATCTGCTTTTAATACTCCTGTTTGGTTATTGAATGTAGCACCTTCTTCGAAACCTGCATCACCTGTAGAAGCTCTAAATACAACTGTATCATCTGTACCTACTTCTGTTAATGTTAAGATTACATCTGTAATAACTTCCTGTGGAATATCTTGTGTAGGCGTTTCTGGGTCATCATCGTCACTACACGATGCAAAAAATAACATACTAAGTCCTAAAAATAATGATAGCGTCTTTTTCATTTTGATTTAATTTTAAATTTTAGATGACAAATGTAGCACATTTATTTTAAATGCAACGTTGTTGCATTTAAAATAAATGCTCTTTATAAGGTTTATTATTACATTTACATTGCACCAAAACAAACAGCATGATTAGCATAAAAATAGATCCAAAAATTAGAAGCTTTTTATATTACTGGGGAGAAATTGTTATCCGCATTTTCTTTGCTCTCATTTTTATATGGTTTGGTATTTTAAAAATCTTTGGTAATGCCCCCGAAACTTCTTTATTAGATGATGTCTTAGGATGGATTCCTTGGTTGAGCACCAAACAGTGTATTTTAATTTTAGGAGGGTTCGAAGTACTTATTGGTGCGCTGTTTATGTTTAAATCTACAGTCAAAACGAGTACAGCTTTATTATTTATCTTATTAATTATAATGCTTTTCCCTTTATTTATAAGAACTAAAGTTCTTTTCATCAAAAATGGGTTCCCTTATTTACCTTCTCTCACTGGGCAATTCTATTTTAGATATATAATGACATTAATGGGAGCTATTATAATTGGTGGAAATTTGAAGAAATAAGGCTTGATAAACTGTCTCGATATAATCATAACAAAATCTGATAGTCAAAAATGTAAGGAAACGAACATTAATTGACTAACTTTGCGAACGTTTTAATAACCATAAAGATTTAAGACTATGGCTTTAGAAATTACAGATGCTTCTTTTGAGGAAGTTGTATTAAAAAGTGATAAACCAGTATTAGTAGACTTTTGGGCTGCATGGTGTGGTCCTTGTAGAATGGTCGGACCAATCATTGAAGAAATTAGTAGTGAATATGACGGAAAGGCAGTAGTTGGTAAGGTAGATGTAGATGCTAACCAAGAATTTGCTGCAAAGTACGGAGTAAGAAATATACCAACAGTATTAGTATTTAAAGGTGGAGAAGTTGTTTCTCGCCAAGTAGGAGTTTCTCCTAAGAATGTTTATACAGATGCTATTGATGCTGCGAGCTAATTCGCTTTACTGGTAAAATTATCAAAGGTTCGGCAGATTGTCGGGCCTTTTTTTTTGCAAAAAACACAACCCTAAGTCGCTACCCCCGATAGTAGCGGTAGCTTTTGGGCGTCTTGAAAAGCGCACAAAACTACAAGCGGATAGCGGGTAACTACTTTAGTAAATTGACAATACCCTTTGTGGTTCTAAAAATTAGCTTATTTTTAAATATGCATAGATGTCAATGGGCTACAAAAAATGAATTGGATCGCCAATATCACGATCAAGAATGGGGAGTTCCTCTACATGATGATCAAATGCTTTTTGAGTTTTTGATATTAGAAGGCGCTCAGGCAGGGTTAAGTTGGTCTACAATACTTGCCAAAAGAGAAGGGTATCGTGAAGCTTTTGATCGATTTGACCCTAAACTTGTGGCTCAATATTCTGAAGAAAAGTTAGTTGCCCTAAAAGAGAATCCAAAAATTATTCGAAATAAACTAAAAATCAAATCGGCAGTTACCAATGCGATTGCTTTTTTGAAAATCGTAGAAGAGTTTGGAAGCTTCGATACTTATATTTGGAGTTTTGTAAATCATACTCCTATTGTAAATCAATGGAAAGATATGGGCGAAGTCCCTGCTACAACTGCTATATCGGATAAGATGAGTAAAGATTTAAAAAAGAGAGGTTTCAAATTTGTAGGTTCTACTATTTGCTATGCTTTTATGCAAGCTACGGGTATGGTTAATGATCATACGCTAGATTGTTTTCGTTATAATGAAGTAACTAATTTGTAGTATTGATCGATGAGTGTTAGAAATGAAATACAGGAAGTAGGTTTTGGCAATCTTGACTTTTTAGCCAAACAAGTGGTCGAAGGGTTTATATCGGGAATGCACAAGAGTCCTTTTCATGGTTTTTCAGCTGAATTTGCTGAACATAAAGTGTATAATAATGGGGAAAGCACAAAGCATATTGATTGGAAGCTTTTCGCTAAGACTGATAAACTTTATACGAAACGCTATGATGACGAAACCAATTTGCGCTGTCATTTTATTCTAGATAATTCGGCTTCAATGCATTTTCCTGAAATGAAAAAGCAAAGTATTGATCATTTTAATAAACTTGGCTTTTCATCACTTGCAATAGCTTCTTTGATTCAATTGCTAAAAAAACAACGTGATGCTGTAGGATTAAGTGTTTACGATAGTGATTTTAGTTTTTATAGTCCCGAGCGTGGTAGTAACCGTCATCATGCTATGATACTAGATGCTTTAGATAAAACTGTTGAAACACCTTCTAAGGAAGGAACTACTAAAACTTTTGAAGCTTTACATGAAATCGCAGAAAAACTACATAAACGCTCTATGGTTGTGCTGTTTTCGGATCTTTTTCAAACAGATAAAGAAACGGAAGACTTGTTTGAAGCGTTAAAGCATTTAAAATACAATAAGCATGAGGTGATCTTATTTCATACTCTTGATTATACCCATGAGGTAGATTTTAATTTTGATGATCGCCCAATACGCTACACTGATGTAGAAACTGGTCAGCGTATTGATCTTTATGCTGATCACGCTAAGGTAGGGTACAAAAAGGCAATGACTCATTTTATAGATGATGTCAAAAACACTTGTGGCCAATACCGTATTCAATATTTTCCTGTAGATATTAATGCTTCATTCCATCAAATACTAACTCATTTTTTGATACAAAGGCAGCAATTTATTTAAGTAAAGAGGGTTTTTATAGCCATTAATGATTTTAATAAGGGGATTTTCTGACATTTTCGTTTTCAATTATTTAGAAAACACACTGTAACACGATAGTAATCAAGCTATTATTTTTTTTCGAAAAAATTATTGCTAAACTAAAAAAAGAGTGTATATTTGCATCCGCAGTAACGCAATGGTCTGGTAGTTCAGCTGGTTAGAATACCTGCCTGTCACGCAGGGGGTCGCGGGTTCGAGTCCCGTCCAGACCGCAGTTTTCCCGAAAGGGAGTCAAAAAGCTCCAATTATATTGGAGCTTTTTTTATACGATGTTGTGTTGTGCTATACTGTGGTGGTATGGCCATGGGTAAAATTCATTATTGAATTTTCCAAAGAGAGCTTTTCCATTATGGAGAGGCTTTTTTCTTTTTATAAAATTCACGAATATTTTTTTGAAATAAATTTGCACAATGGATATTTTAATCTATTTTTGCCGCCCATTGGTCTGGTAGTTCAGCTGGTTAGAATACCTGCCTGTCACGCAGGGGGTCGCGGGTTCGAGTCCCGTCCAGACCGCAGTTTTTCCGAAAGTCTTGTTTCTTATGAAATGAGACTTTTTCTTTTATAATTAGATCTAAGAAACCTCTATTTACAATCAATATCAATCGCCCTACATGCTTCAGGTAAAATTCTACTGACAAATTTACTATAAGCTAGAGCTGAAGGATGCAATCCGTCATCAGCGACAAGCTCTGTCAATATTAGACCTTGCTTGGTAATGTCAGTGATATTTACAAAAGTTATGTTATTCTCATTACAATAATTTTCTATGTATGAATTATACACATCAATACCTTCTGAAATAACAGAACTACCCCTTCCAAAGGGAGTGAAAGCATAATCGGGTATTGAAATTACAATAAGCTTATCTTTACTTAAATCAGTTAATTGTATTGCCGTATTTACCAGCTTAGGGAATTCATCTTCGAAAAGCTCAAAAGGTTTTCGTTGAAACTGATTATTAACCCCTATGAGTAATGTGGCTAAATCATAATCTTCAAGCAATTCTTCTTTTTCAATGGCATTTATCAATGCTGTAGTTGTCCAACCTGTCCTAGCAATAACTTTTAAAGACACTTTTGTGTTTTCTCTTTTTTCTAAAATACTATCTTTAAGTTGTTCCGGAAACCTACACGTACTACAAACACTTTCCCCAATCGTATAGCTATCTCCAAGTGATATGATATTAAAAGTCTTTTCTTCTAAATTAATAACATCAGGAATAAATTCCTCAGTTGGATTTTCCGAGTCACTCAATTGCTTGTCAAATTCGGAAGAATCTGAAGAACAACTAGACCAAATTAAAATAGAAAAGACCGACACAAATATTCTAACTTTTAATTTCATTCTTATTTTTTTTAGTGAAATCCAATTAATAAAGAACCACAAACAGCCTAAACTAAGAGATTACATTTTGACTTTACTGCACTTTAAGCATTCGTAAAATCACTTTTTTGATATCTATACTTGAGCAGCTATTAACTCACCATCTAACAAACTTTCTAAATAGAATACAATCGGAGCCTTTAGTTATTATAAAATAACAGATAAAACACTATTTTAGAAGTCTAGTTAATATTCCTTTAATTTATTTCTTACTGGAGATGTCTAAAGTTAGAGTATTAATATTCAACATTACAATTAGCAAGTGTTAACACTTCTTAAAATCATGAATACACTGCAAATACAACTTTTACTATCTTTAGGTATACTCTTACTGGCTAGCCTTGGGATATTTTTTGCTAAAAAAGCAATTCACAATTACACGATTATTAAATCTATTGAAATCAATCGTCGAAAAGTGATTGTCAATCTTAGTCTCTTTCTGATTTATGCAATAGCTATCATATTATTATCTGTTACATGGGCTATTGACTTTAAACAAATAACTGTCTTATTTTCATCAGTATTAGCCATTCTTGGAATTGCGCTTTTTGCACAATGGTCTATTTTTTCTAATCTTACAGCCAGTGTTGTCTTATTCTTTTATCATCCTGTACGTATAGGTGATAGGATTAAAATACTAGACAATAGCTTTGAATGGGTAGGTATAGTGACTGATATGACTGGCTTTTATTTCTTTATGAAGACAGATAAAGGAGAAAAAATAACGTTACCTAATAATTTGGTTATCCAAAAGGGAATTGAAATTTTAGAGGGCAAAGCTTCTAGTAACTCTAGTCATTTTGATGATTCTGGGTTTAAATAACAAGTCTTTCGTCGACAAAAATCATATTGTCAGATATTTACATTAAATTTATAGTAAACATCTGACCATGAAATCACTAACTATTATTATTTGCATATTTAGCTACGTATCAATTATTGCAAATACCTCCCTAATTAAATTAAAAGCGAATCACCTTTTTGAAATTACGCAAACAGAAAAGAAACTTATAGCTACCTATGATAGCTTTGACGGGGAAACCTTTAATTTTATTGGTATAGACTCTTACGGAGAGGAATTCTTCTTTGTAGTAGAAAACATTAATGATACTATCCTCAGCGAATTCGATTTAAAGTCCGATTCTTTAAACGGAGTTAAGTTTGAAATACATTACACTGAAAGTAAGGGTGATGATTCGGGAAATACACAAATCACCATTACTAAACTCATTAAAAGCTAAAACCGATAGGCATCAAAAAAGTAAATGTTTATTTTAGCCCTATAGTTTTAGAATATGTACTACCTACACCAAATTGGGGCTTACTTCTTAATGATACAACAGATTTTTAGTCGAATGACTAAGAGGAAAGTATTATGGAAATTAATCATTAAAGAAGTTGATGACCTTATTACAAGCTCCTTAGGAATTGTAGCTTTTATTTCTTTTTTTATTGGTGCCGTAGTGGCTATACAAACTGCTTTGAACCTAACAGACCCTTTAATTCCGAAAGAATTAATCGGCTTTGCTTCTCGTCAATCAGTTATATTAGAATTTGCTCCTACTTTCATCTCAGTAATCATGGCTGGTAAAGTGGGATCTTTTATTACTTCTAGCATCGGTACCATGAGAGTTACAGAACAGATTGATGCCTTAGAGGTAATGGGAATAAATTCCTTAAATTATCTTGTTTTTCCTAAAATAATCGCTCTATTAGTATACCCTTTTCTAATTGCTATCGCCATGTTTTTAGGTATTTTCGGAGGATATGTTGCCGGAGTATATGGTGGATTTGTTAGCAGCGAAGAATTTATGACAGGTGTTAGAGAAGAATTTATCCCTTTTCACTTAATTTACTCATTTCTAAAGACTTTTATTTTCGCCTTTCTTTTGGCTACGATACCTTCATTTCATGGATATTACATGAAAGGAGGAGCTTTAGAAGTAGGAAAAGCCAGTACGACTTCCTTTGTTTGGACCACAGTAGCTATTATTATTGTTAATTATGTAATCACCCAAATCCTATTAAGCTAATGATTGAAGTAACAGATTTACATAAAGGTTTCGGAGGAACTAAAATTTTAAAAGGAATCTCAACTACTTTCGAGCAAGGGAAGACGAATTTAATTATTGGTACTAGTGGTAGTGGAAAAACTGTTTTTCTTAAATGCTTATTAGGTTTGTATGGCCCTGAAGAAGGGTCCATCTCTTACGATGGAAAGAAGTATAATGGATTGAGTGACGATGAAAAGCGAGATTTACGCCAACAAATGGGAATGGTTTTTCAAGGCAGTGCTTTATTTGACTCAATGACTGTAGCAGAAAACGTGCGCTTTCCTTTAGAAATGTTTACAAGGCAATCCAATAGTGAGATGGATGACCGTGTAAATGAAGTATTGAAGCGTGTTAACCTAGAAGGCGCAGACAATAAACTCCCTTCTCAGATTAGTGGAGGGATGCAAAAACGTGTGGCTATTGCTCGCGCTATTGTCACTAACCCAAAATATTTATTTTGTGATGAGCCTAATTCTGGTTTAGATCCCAAAACAGCTATCGTTATTGATAATCTTATTAAAGAGCTTACTGAGGAATTTAATATCACCACTGTAATCAACACTCACGATATGAATTCTGTAATGGAAATAGGTGAGAAAATTGTATTCCTAAAAAATGGATATCTTGAATGGGAAGCCGATAAAACACAGATATTTAAAACAGATAACGAAGCCGTTACCGACTTTGTATATTCTTCAAACTTATTTAAGAAAGTACGTGAAGCTCAATTAAAAGGTCTTTAATATATTAGAAAATAACTTTTTAATATTTAGTTCTTCATTGTTTCTTGGGTCGAATTCATGGATTTTCAAAGAAAAAGTAGTGGATTAATTCTTTAATAAAACAAGTCTAATTAAATTCATAGATTCTTTTAAGGTTTTATCTATTCGATAGCTAAATATATAGTTACTTTGCAGCATTGGCACAAAAAGAAAGTGTTTGTAATTTCATGGATAATAGCCAGGAGTCTAAAAAAGAACAAAAAAACAACCCTTTGCATGGGGTGAAATTGATTGATATACTGGAGCATTTAGTAGATGTTTTAGGATGGGAAGCGTTAGCTTTAGAAGTTAATATCAATTGTTTTAAAAAAGATCCTTCCATTAAGTCGAGTCTAAAGTTTTTAAGAAAAACGCCTTGGGCAAGAACCAAAGTCGAACATCTTTATTTAAAAACACTTTCAAAAAAAGTAGCCACAAAAACATTTCGTAAAGCGAGTTCTTGATTGATTCTTGACTTAATTTACGATAACATTAAGATTGCGAAATAGCATACAAAGTTTGACTTTGAATACAATACTGCCTCAGGTTTGTCTTCTCAATAAAAGAGTCATCTATTAGAACAAAAAATTGAGAACCATGACATTTGAAGATTTACAATTAGTTTCTCCGATATTAAAAGCATTAGAAGATAAAAAATATACTGAGCCAACGGCAATTCAAGAAAAATCGATTCCCATTATTTTAAGTGGAGATGATATTTTGGGAAGTGCACAAACGGGAACAGGGAAAACAGCCGCTTTTGCAATTCCTATCATTCAGCATTTAATCGAAAGAAATATTCCTTCAGGAGGAAAAAGAAAAATATCAACACTAGTTGTTACTCCAACCAGAGAATTAGCTATTCAAATTGCTGATAATTTTTCAGATTATTCGAAATATGTAGATATTTCAAACACCGTCATTTTTGGAGGAGTTAATCAAGGGCCGCAAGTGAAAGCCTTAAAGAAGGGTGTAGATATTGTTATTGCAACACCAGGACGTTTGTTAGATTTAATAAGTCAAGGATATATTTCTTTAAAAGAGATCAAGTATTTCATACTCGATGAAGCAGATCGTATGTTAAACATGGGGTTTATAAACGATATTAAGAAAGTCATTGCGATGTTGCCTAGACAGCGTCAATCCTTATTTTTCTCGGCTACCATGCCACAGAATATTTTAAAGCTTTCCAATGAAATTTTGGTGAATCCCAAAAAAGTAACGGTAAATCCAGTTTCATCTACAGCACAGACCATTCAGCAATATTTATATATGACCAACAAGTCAAGTAAAAAAGAATTGTTGTTTCATATTTTAAAAGCAGAAGAGATTACACAAGCTTTAGTGTTTTCAAGAACAAAGCATGGCGCAGATCGTATTGTTCGAAATTTGAAAAAGCAGCGTATTGAGAGTGCCGCAATACATGGAGATAAATCTCAAAACCAACGTCAAAGAGCACTTTCACAATTCAAAGAAAATAAAGTGCGTGTATTGGTAGCTACGGACATTGCTG
The DNA here is from genome assembly GCA_947493035.1 of uncultured Aquimarina sp. Taxonomy (GTDB): domain Bacteria; phylum Bacteroidota; class Bacteroidia; order Flavobacteriales; family Flavobacteriaceae; genus Aquimarina. Next base: position 458,347 of record CANLOW010000001.1, on the reverse strand, counting down.
CTAGAGGGATCGATATCGATAAGTTACGCTATGTGATTAATTATGATATTCCTAACGAACCAGAAACCTATGTGCATCGTATTGGACGTTGTGGGCGTGCTGGTGAAGATGGGATTGCGATTTCGATCTGTGAGCCAGAAGAAAATGAATACGTAAGAGATGTCGAAAAAACGATAAAGAAAAAGATTACTGTGGCAACGGATAATCCATTTCCGCAAACCGATAAGCCGATGAATGCTGCAGAAAAGAAAGCAGCAGAAAAAGAAAAGCAAAAACGAAAACAAGAGTTTTTTGCTAATAGAAAAAAGAAGAGCAATGGGCAAGGAGGAGGAAAAGGAAATGCCAACAATCGCCGCCGCCGAAATTAAAATGGCATTTCGACACTAGTATTCAATTTAGTAAAAGTAATTTCATAAGCATAACTCTTATGTTTGTGAACAAGTAGTTTTAATAAAATAAGATGTAACGAAAATAAGCCTCTTAAAATTTCTTAAAAACGAGGTCAAGAACACATCCTGAAGTATCTTTGTGAAAACTTCTCAAGTGTATGGAAAACCTAGATGCAGCAAGGCTTCAAATGGCATTTACACTCATCTTCCACATCGTGTTTGCCTGTGTGGGTATGGTAATGCCTTTTTTTATGATTACGTCACATTATAAATGGTTAAAAACACGAAAGAAGATATATCTAACCCTTACTAAATCTTGGCAAAAAGGAGTTGCCATTTTCTTTGTAACTGGTGCTGTTTCGGGTACTGCTTTGTCTTTCGAGTTAGGGTTGTTATGGCCAGAATTTATGAAGCATGCTGGGCCCATTATAGGAATGCCTTTTTCGTTAGAAGGAGCAGCCTTTTTTGTAGAAGCCATCGCGTTAGGATTCTATTTATATGGATGGAATAAAATCCCCGAAAAATTTCATTGGATTACGGGAGTCATTGTTGGGATCTCAGGAGTACTTTCAGGAATATTAGTGGTAGCAGCCAATGGGTGGATGAATGCGCCTAGCGGATTTGATTATGTGGATGGGGTGTTCTCAAATATAGATCCTGTAAAGGCGATGCTCAATAAAGCTTGGTTTACACAAGCACTTCATATGACCTTAGCAGCTTTCGCTTCGACAGGTTTTGCCGTAGCAGGAATTCATGCCTATCAAATACTGAGAGGTAGGCAAATGGATGTGCATCAAGCTGCCTTTAAAATAGCCATTAGTTTTGGGGCAATAGCTGCATTATTGCAGCCATTAAGTGGAGATTTATCTGCCAAAGATATTGCCGAGCGACAACCTGTAAAATTAGCAGCAATGGAAGCGCATTACGATACAGAAAAAGGTGCGCCATTGTATATAGGTGGAATTGTAAATAATGAAACCCAAGAAGTGAAATATAAAGTAGAAATACCTAAAGCACTTTCCTTTTTAGCTTTTGGTGATTTTGATGCTGAGGTAAAAGGATTAAATGATTTCCCAGAAGATGAAAGGCCCAATGTGGCTATCGTGCACTATGCATTTCAAGTGATGGTAAGCCTTGGAGGAATTATGGCAATGGCATCGATAGTATTCTTTTTAGCTTATTTTAAAAAACAATCTTGGTGGCAAAAGAATTGGTTTTGGTGGGGTTTTACACTACTAGCGCCTGTAGGTTATATGGCTTTGGAAGCAGGTTGGATCGTCACCGAAGTAGGCCGTCAGCCGTGGATTATTCATGGGATTATGAGAACCAAAGACGCTGTAACTCCTGTGCCTGGGATTGTGGTAAGTTTTTATATGTATGTGGCACTTTATGTGCTTTTAACGGTTGCCGTAGCTTGGTTGATGAACCGACAAATTAAAGCATTGAATCAATCTCAATTAATGGCCTAATGATCTACGTAGTTTTATTCTTTTTGATTTTTTCGGTTTTGTTATATGTACTATTAGCAGGAGCCGATTTTGGAGCTGGAGTATTAGAGTTATTTTCATCGAAAGAAAACCAGGCCGTTACCAAGAAAACCTTATACCGTGTTATGGGACCTGTTTGGGAAGCCAATCATATTTGGATTATCATTACCATTGTAATTCTTTGGGTGGCATTCCCCGTGTTTTATAATGTGTTGGTAGTATCCCTTCATATTCCTATTACACTAATGCTATTAGGGATCACATTACGAGGGGTTGCTTTCGTGTTTCGTCATTACGATGCATTTATCGATAAATCGCAGATCGTATATGATTGGATGTTTCGAGTGTCTAGTTTGGTAACTCCTATTTTTATAGGGATGGTTTTCGGAGCTTTATTGAGCAGTCAAATCGTAACGAATCAAGAGTCACATTCGTTTTACGAATTGTATATACAAGGGTGGTTTAATATTTTTTCCATTTTAATAGGATGTTTTTTTACGGCTTTATGCACTTTCTTGGCAGCCATATTATTGATTGGAGAATCAGAACAGGAACATCGAAAAGTATATGTTAAAAAAGCACGTATTGCCACAATTGTAGTGGTGATTTTGGGCTTTTTGTGTTTGTTATACGGTTATCTAACTAAGGTTGAATTTGTATCTGTTTTTTTAGAAAGTAAGTGGACACTGGCTATTGTAATCATTTCAGGGATTTTGTTATTTCCTTTATGGCAAAGTATCAAGAAGCAACGCCGAATCTACAGCCGTTTATTTGCCGGCTTACAGGTTGTTTGTATTCTATCGGCAGCTTTTATTCCTGTTTTTCCAGAATTGATTTTCACGCAAACGCATACCATTAGTTTGTTAGAAAATATAGCACCCGAAAGTACAATTAGTGTTCTAGGAACTACTTTAATTATTGGGGGAGTAGTCATTCTGCCAGGATTATTTCATTTATTGAAATCCTTTAAAATGATTAAGATTTTAGAAAGATAGTTGATTAGAACTACCGAGGACTTCGATAAATTCAGTGTAAACTAAAGTCGTAATACATAATCATTAAATTTGTTTCATATTATTGAGACCTCTAAAGTCAACGTCATTCCTGTGAAGACAGGAATCTCCTCAGATAAAGAGCTTAATTATCAATTAGTTGCTGTATGAACCTATCCCCACAAGAAAAAAAACAATACCACCGTCACCTTATTTTAAACCAAATAGGAGAGGAAGGGCAATTGAAGTTGAAACAAGCTAAGGTGTTAGTTATTGGGGCAGGAGGTTTGGGCTGTCCCGTATTACAATATTTAACAGCCGCAGGTGTAGGTACTATCGGAATCGTTGATGGAGATACTGTCGATCAATCTAATCTTCAACGTCAAATTTTATATACAGTTGATGATATAGGAGCATCGAAAGCCCAATCAGCAGCAAACCGATTATCAAAGCTAAATCCTTTCGTGAATTTTAAAGTACATGAAACTTATCTTTCAAAGGAAAACGCGCTAGACCTATTTCAACAATATGACCTAATCGTAGATGGAACGGATAATTTTCCGACGCGCTATTTAGTAAATGATGCCAGCGTGATCGCAAATAAGCCTTTAGTTTTTGGATCGATATATACCTTTCAAGGGCAAGTAGCGGTATTTAATTATCAAGGAAGTGCCACTTATCGTTGTTTGTACCCTACACCACCGGCAGCAGGAAGTGTTCCTAATTGTAGTGAAATAGGAGTGCTTGGGGTATTGCCAGGTATTGTTGGTAGTCTTCAAGCAAATGAGGTAATAAAGTTGATTACAGGTATTGGAACTCCACTAGTCAACAAGCTTCTTTATTTTGATGCATTGTCTTTGCAACAGCAAGTATTGAGCTTTTCAAAAAATGATACTTTAGAAATTATTAAGTTTGAAAACAACTATAATTATTTTTGTGGATTGCCAGATACAGATAATATGAACACAATTTCTGCGAGTGATTTTCTAAGTAACAAGGACAATTATCTGTTATTAGATGTACGTACTTATGACGAATATGAAGACGAAAATATAGAAGGACAACACATCCCTTTAGATGAATTAGAGGAACGTTTAGGGGAAATACCTAACCATAAAACCTTAGTGGTGATGTGTGCTAGTGGAAAACGAAGTGCAAAAGCCATCGAGTTATTATTAGAATATAATTACCCAAAGACATTAATGAATCTTGAAGGAGGGATTAATGAAATATTTTTAATTGATAATTGTTAAAATCTAAAAATTTAAATTATTAATAGACAATAATAAATACTAATCTAAAGATGCTAATACTAATTACCCCCGAAAAAGACATAGCTGATGAAACAGAATTGATTAATCAATTTTTTGAAGCAGGTCTTGAAATCTTACATCTTCGAAAGCCTAATAAAAATTATGCACAGCATCTAGCTTTTATAAGCGCCATAGACGAAGAATATCATAATCGAATCATGATTCATTACCATCATGAATTAGCAGAAGATTTTATACTAAAAGGAGTTCATATCCAAGAACAGCCTAGGATAGATATGGGAGAAGACTTTGGTTTATATGTAGCTCAATTTACTTCTCAACGTTATGATGTAAGTACTTCTTTTCATAATGCAGGAGATGTTATGTTGTATAAGGAAATTCCATTGATTTATAATTTACTAAGCCCTGTGTTTACGGCTATATCAAAACAGGGAATGGAAGGAAAAGCATTTGATGTTAGTAATATAGAAGTACCTGTTATTGGTATGGGAGGTGTTAATGGGGCAAATTTAAATGAAGTGAAAGCACTAGGTTATGCAGGTGTAGGTGTTTTAGGTGGAGTTTGGAATGCAGAAAATCCTTTAGAAAGTTTAAAATATTTAGTGAAAAATACAGCATTGATATTTTAGTAAAAACAGTTGTAGAAATAATATAATTGTAAATATTACTTTAGAAAAAGCATAATTTCAAAGTCTCTTTATTCTAAAATTTTAGAACAAAGAGGCTTTTTTTCTTCATTTTAGTATCTCTTTAAGATCGTTTTAATGTTAGCAGTCTAACAATTCATTTTTCGATTCCATCTTTTTTAAAATTAAATAAAGCATGTAAAATACTTGTTTTATAGCATATTGAGTTTTTATTTATTTTTTTTTGTTAGTGTTTTGAAATAGCCTTGACTCAAAGAGGGTATTAAAAATGTTAATAACGAATAAACAAATTGTAGGCCTACAATCTAACTATTCATTTTAGAAATTGATAAAAATAAAGAGTAAAATGAAAAATAGACATATCATATTATCAGCGATGTTAGCTTGTGGCGCATTCTTAGTGAGTTGTGGCGACGATGATAACAACGATCCTGTAGGTCAGGTAGAAGAAACGGCAAATGTAACACCAATCCAAGAAGCTAATTTTTTATTAGAAAGTATTCGTCAAGATGGAGGGACACCTTATGACGCAAATAATCCAGCATTAACTTTTACCGATGCACAAAATGTATTTTTGCCAAGTGTTTTAGGTATTGATTTTCGTATCGATAGAGCAGTAGTGCCAGCAGGTCCTACAGCTAGGTTTCCAATGTTTCAAGGTTGGGAGACAACTTCAGACGGACCAAGAAGATGTTATTATGTAATTACAGAATCTTCGGATCGAGCAATGGCAGATCAATTAGGAGTTATTTATGCACCTAGAATGGCAGCGGCAATTGGTTCTGATGGAGTTCAAAATGCGACATGGACACCAGATGGCAGATTGGTTTTTGAAGGAGCTGTAGATTTTTCTCCAAAAAGATCTTTGGTAGCTGGAGGTGAAAGTGAAGATGGATTGTTATTTGGATTTCCACCAGCTGAAGTAAATCCTGGTGCAATTGCAAATGATGCTTGGTCTTCATACGTAGTTACTCCAAGTGGTGTTGTGATCAATGCTCAGTTAGTAGCAAATAGTACAGGTATTCATGATAGAATCCCACATCCAGATGGTAATGGCCCAGCGCAAGAAGATGATTTAAACAATCCAAATTTAGCAGCAGACAAAGCATCAGTGGTAATGCAATTATTAGATGGGTGGCACGATGAGAAACCATATTATTTCCATATAGTGACAGATACTTCTGATCCAGGACCAGCAACTATTGAGCTTGGAGTATTTGCTCCAAAATTAGCAGATTTACCAACATTCGGGTTATTCCCAGGAGGATCGATGTTACCTTTTAGCCCAACAGCTAATGGTAGAACTACAGATACTGATGGAGATGGAGTACAAGGTTTAAACACGGCTTCGTTAAGCGATCGTCAGGTACAAGATCCAACAAATACATTCCCTATAGATCCTAGTGATACAGATTATGCACCAATGTGGGATGCGCATATTACTGAGTTTACAGTACCTGAAAGTGAGCGACCAATATTAAAAAGCTTTGATCAAATCAATCAATTGTTGAGAGATGAGATTTTAATTCCTTTTAGAGATAATGCGAATACAAGTCCACTAGCAAATTCTTTATCTGATTTGTTAACAGCATCAGGTGCTATTATTAACTGTCCAGTAATAACTCAGCCAGAAGCTAGTGTTATTGGTACACAAATAGGGTCACCAAGAAATTAGTAGATTCCGTTTTTATTTGTTTTAAAGACAGCCTTAGTGCTGTCTTTTTTTATGTAAAATTTTAATATCCGTAATCACTAATAATAAGAATTACGTCATCCTGAACTCGTTTCGGGATCTCATTAACGATATAAAAATCAGCAGGATGAGATTCCTTGTCAAGCAAGGAATGACGAAACTTTATATAATATTACTAATTGCGGATCTACATATAATATTACTAAATAATGTATTTATCGATTAGTTAATTCTAAGAGTTTAGAAACGGTTCTCCAATTACGAGTAGTGGCGTCTACATTTAATTTCTTTTCGAAGAAAGCATTAGAAAATTTAGATTGATGATATTTTTTTTCACAATTAATAAATGCACATTTATTTATAATCTCGAAGAGGTCTTTAGTTTTATAGGTTTCTTCATTTATTTTGGTGAGAAGAGTAGTGTTGGGTTGTTCATTTAGAAAAGTAACATGAAGTCTAGTGCTGTCAATTTTATCGTTATAGAAAGGATTATTAGTTGCGGCAAATACCAATTCCTTTTGTGAAATCACTAAGGTTGGAATGTCGAGCTTAAATTTGTCTAGAATTCCTTTTTTAATAATAATTGATAGATCATTAGTAGAATTATTTTGGCTATTGAAAACAACATTCCCACTTTGTATATAGGTGATTACATTTTGGAAACTTAAATCAATAAAAAGATCTGTTAAGTCTTTCATTAAGATTTTATTTCTTCCTCCAATATTGATTCCTCTTAATAATGCAATATATATTCCCATGAAATAATTAGTTCATTCTAAACTATACAATTTGTTGGTATAAAAAGGATGTTGTTCCCTCAGGTTTTGCCTTGAAATTACAATTTTATTTTTTAAATGCCTTGAGGGTTTGTCCAAAGATAATTTACGAATAGACTATTTTAAGGGGTTTTGTAAACCAAAAAGCGCCCATTAAGGGCGCTTAAGTAATCAACAAATTGGGTAATCTATTGAAAAAAACAGGATTATTGTTTTACAATCTTTCTAGTTGTCGAGTCACCAGAAGTTGTAGAATATTCAAGGATATAAACACCACTAGAAAGAGCATTTACATTTACAGTACTATTTTCACCCTCTAAGCTTTGAGATAATACTATTTTTCCAGATAAATCATACAAGCTAACACGATCTCCACTAGAGTAATTGCTATTTGAAATGTTTAGAGTTTCTACTACAGGATTAGGGAACAACTCTACAGTAACTGAGTTCGAAATAAAGTCTTCTGTACTTAATGTAGAGTTTAAAGTATAATCCGCAGCAGTTTCTCCTTCACCATCATATACGATAAAATCATTTTCAGGAAATGAAGCTATAAAATCTCCTTCAGTCCAAGTTCCAGCACTAACAGCTACAGCCGAACGTTTGTGTCCAGTTGAACCCCACTCAATATAATCTACAATAGCATCGGTGTTGTCAAATAAATTTGTATTGTATAAACCAAGTTCGCTATCATCTTTATTAATAGCCGTAAAGTTTAGGATATCTACAGTTTCACCAGGTGCTAAATCTAGATCTCCATCAATTGATAAATCACTTAATTTAATGTAAGTAGGAAAATTACATAGCCAATAACTGCTGATATCTAAACTAGCTGTACCGATATTTTTTAACTGTACGATATTGTCACCATCTGTTTCATTAATTACAATTTTAGCACCTAAGCTCTCTAAACGATTTACGGTGATGAAGTTGTCCGAAATATCAGAGCAATTTACAGCCTCAAGATTAGCTAAAGGTCCATTAATAAATCCAGCGCCATTTTCTGGAGTTCCTCGGTAAGACCACCCCCAAATTCTACAAGTTCCAGGCCCAGCACTATCTAGATTAATAGAATTGGAACTCATTATATTAAGAATTTTATTGTCTTCATCAGTAATTACATAACGGTAAGATAGATTTGTTTCTTCTCCAGTTTTCTTAACAATGATTGCATCAGCTTGACCATCAACTAATATCGTAGCTTCATTTTCATTGATAGTTGTCGTGCCATTAGGATTTCCTGTTGCATCGGCATCGATATTTATCGTTCCAGCTTCAGGAGCAACGCGTATAACAGTTATCCAGTTATCCGAGATATCCGAACAATTTACAGCTTCAAGATCAGCTAACGGCCCATCGATAAAGTCAGCGCCATTGTTAGGAGTTCCACGATAAGACCATCCCCATATTCTACAAGTTCCTTCGCCAGCAATAGTTAGGTCAATATTGTTTGTGTTTGTAATGTTTAAGATTTTGTTTTGATCATCAGTGATTACATATCTGTAAGAAAGATTAGTTTGGTGTCCAGTTTTAGTAACCGCTACAGGCGCAGTATCACTATCTATACAAATGATAGCCGTATTTTCATCAACAGCTGTTGAAGGGTTTGCTAGTTTTGTTGCATCAGCATCTAGGCTAACAGTTCCAGCTTCAGGAGCAACACGAATAACAGTTATCCAGTTATCTGAGATGTCTGAACAATTTACAGCTTCAAGATCAGCTAACGGCCCATCGATAAAGTCAGCGCCATTGTTAGGAGTTCCTCGATAAGACCATCCCCATATTCTACAAGTTCCTTCGCCAGCAATAGTTAGGTCAATATTGTTTGTGTTTGTAATGTTTAAGATTTTGTTTTGATCATCAGTGATTACATATCTGTAAGAAAGATTAGTTTGGTGTCCAGTTTTAGTAACCGCTACAGGTGCAGCATCACTATCAATACAAATGATAGCCGTATTTCCATCAACAGCTGTTGAAGGGTTTGCTAGTTTTGTTGCATCAGCATCTAGGCTAACAGTTCCAGCTTCAGGAGCAACACGAATAACAGTTATCCAGTTATCCGAGATATCCGAACAATTTACAGCTTCAAGATCAGCTAACGGCCCATCGATAAAGTCAGCGCCATTTTCTGGAGTTCCACGGTAAGACCACCCCCATATTCTACAAGTCCCTTCACCAGCAATAGTTAGGTCAATATTGTTTGTATTTGTAATGTTTAATATTTTGTTTTGATCATCAGTGATTACATACCTGTAAGAAAGACTAGTATTTTGTCCGGTTTTAGTAACGGCTACAGGTGCAGTATCACTATCAATACAAATGATAGCCGTATTTCCATCAACAGCCGTAGAAGGGTTTGCTAGTTTTGTTGCATCAGCATCTAAGCTTACAGTTCCAGCTTCAGGATTACAATTGTCCAGTCCTATAGTTGCATCAAGAGCAGAATAATTGCTTACTAAATTATCACTTCCAAAATATTGTAAAGATTGATTGCTAGAAAAGGTAGAAGCTAACGCTCCTGAAGTCCATATTCCTGCATCAAGGGCAACAGTTTCTCTATTAGAGGTGCTTGGAGCTCCCCAAATCACATAATCAATAATAGCGGCAGAGCTTCCAAAGCTTGAAGAACTAAATAATCCCATTTCTCCTCCAGCACCATCAATAACATCAAAACCTGTTATTGTAACGATTTCTCCTGGAGATAAATCTAAATCGCCATCAATAGTTAATGTAGAATTATTTACTTGAATATAAGAAGGACGGTCACATAACCAATAGCTAGAAATATCTTGTGTAGTGCTACCTATATTTTTTAATTCAATAATATTAGGTGCTTGAAGTTCGTTAATCACAACTTGTGACTGAGCTTCGCCGATCATTCCTAGAAAGATCGATGAAAAAGCAATTGCTGCTTTAGAAAAACGGGTAATGAGTTTCATCTTATGTCTTATTTAAATTTTAATCAAAACAACAATTATTGTAAAGTGTTTGAAATATTAACTCATTGAATGTGAAAAATTAAGATTGAAAAAGTTAGATGTAATGCTTATCCTGAAAAACGAAAGTTTTTAATTTTAAAAAAGGAATTGAAGGACTTAAAAATGAAAATAGACAGGTTAGAAATGAATATATATAGCTGAAAGTGATTCATTACTGCTGAGTATAGCGAAGGCTTGTTAAAAAACACTTTATCTTTGATCATTGAATACTCTTAGAATGTCAGATAAATTGCCCAATCGATTAGCTATTAAATTACACCCAAAAGCAGAGAAATTTGTGAAACAAGGACACCCTTGGATATTTGAGGATCGAATTGAGAAAAAAAATATAGCAGGAACTTCGGGTGATGTAGCTGTTATCTTTTCTCAAAGAACCAATAAAGTTATTGGTGTGGGGCTTTGGGATAATGAATCTCCTATTCGTATAAAGCTTTTAGAGAATAAACCAGCTCAGATCAATGAAGATTTTTTTAAAGCAAAAATAAAAAGAGCATTTGCCAAAAGGTTACCGCTCTTAGCTACAAATACCAATAGTTATAGGTTAGTGTTTGGAGAAAATGATGGGCTTCCTTCGTTGATTGCAGATGTATATGATAAGGTATTAGTTATAAAATTATATTCAACTATTTGGATTCCTTACTTTGAAAGTATCCTTCATATTTTAATTGAAGTTTCTAAAGTAGAAACAGCTGTGTTGAGGTTGAGTAGAAATGTAACTCGATCCATGAAAGGAAGTGAATTGAAGGATGGATTAGTAGTTTATGGAGTATTAAAAGATGAAGATGTTGTTTTTGTAGAACATGGAATCCGTTTTTCTGCCAATGTGATTAAGGGGCACAAAACGGGCTATTTTCTGGATCATAGGGTCAATAGGAAAAGAGTAGGGGAATTATCGAAAGGAAAAAAAGTACTCGATGTATTTAGTTATGCGGGCGGTTTTTCAGTGCATGCCTTAGCAGGAGGAGCTAAAGAGGTAATAAGTTTAGATATCAGTGGACAGGCATTAGAGCAAGCTCTGAAAAATGGTAAGTTAAATGTCTATGAAGGAATTCATAAAACAATGACGATCGATGCTTTTGAGGGTCTTCAAAACTTGATTAATAAAAAAGAACAATTTGATATAGTTGTAATTGACCCTCCTAGTTTTGCAAAAAGTGCGGCTGAAGTAGAAGGAGCTAAAAATAGCTATAGTAGGTTAGCGAAATTAGGAATCCAACTAGTAAAAAAAGGGGGGGCTCTAGTATTGGCATCCTGCTCTTCAAGAGTTTTAGCTCCTGAGTTTTTCGAAATCTCTGAAAAAGCGATGAACTCGATTCCTAGAAGTTTCAAACTATTGGAAAAGACATATCATGATATAGATCATCCAATAGGTTTTCCGGAGGGGGCATATTTGAAATGTGGGTATTATAAAATTAACTAACCTCCAATAAATAGACTGTCAAAAAAGCGATCATTTTGAGGGCTTTTTATAGCACGTACCGGAAAAGATTTTAAATTAAATTCACCTTCTCCTTCTATTTTTTCACCACTTAATGAATTATATTTAGAGATATTTCCATTACAATCATAAATTAGGATTGTATTACCTTCATGTTCTATTAAATCACAAGTTCCTGGGATATGATTAGGTTCTGTTAATTCAAAAGCTAAAAAAAGTTCGTTAATACGCCTTACTAGAACACCGTCACCATCGGCTATTGCTCCTCTTGCAATAATTGGAGAGAAAATCTGAAAGCCAGTAATATTTTTTTGTAGTACCTCATTAGTAATTAAAGTTAAATCTACCGTAAAACGTGGTTGGCTTTGTGCTAAATTAGGATTATTGTTATTTGGGTTGTTATCTCCTTCACAACTTGAAAAGTATATGGAGATTGTAAAAATGCAAAGTAGTGTTAAAAAAATATTTTTCTTCATGGCTCATTTCTTATCGGCAAAGTACTAAATATTTCGAATCTAGATTTTTTTTATATTTGTGAGACACCAATCCCATTTTTTGTGGGATTTTTTGTGTTTATATAAACGACAATATCATGAGTAAAATATCATATTATACCGCAGAAGGATTAAAGAAATTAAGAGATGAATTAAATCAACTCAAGGATGTAGAGCGCCCAAAGGCTTCTCAGGCGATAGCTGAAGCTAGAGATAAAGGAGACTTGAGTGAGAATGCTGAATATGATGCAGCAAAGGAAGCACAAGGTATGTTAGAAATGCAGATTTCTAAGTTGGAAGAAACATTGTCAGGAGCTCGTTTGATCGACGAATCTCAGTTAGATACTTCTAAAGCATTAATTCATTCTACGGTTTCTATTAAGAATCAAATTAATGGAGCGATTATGAAATATAAGCTAGTAGCTCAGTCTGAAGCTGATTTGGCGACAGGTAAAATCTCTGTAGACTCTCCAATTGGAAAAGGTTTATTAGGAAAATCAGTAGGAGATGTTGCAGAAATTCAGGTGCCTAGTGGTATCATGAAATTTGATGTAGTAGAACTTACTCGTGACTAACGTCACTCGAGTATAAAGTAGTCAGGACAAAGTATTAAGACTTGACTTACTATAAGCTAAGCCTGATAGATGGTGATAAAGATTAATAAATCTATGTACTTAATACTTAAATAATGCCTTCAATTTTTACAAGAATCATTAACGGAGAATTGCCTTCACATAAAATTTATGAAGACGATAAATTTTATGCAATGTTAGATATTAATCCGAATGCTAAAGGACATACTCTTTGTATTCCTAAACAAGAAGTCGATCAACTATTCGATTTGGATGAAACAACATATCAAGAATTGATGGTTTTTTCTAAGAAAATAGCGGCTGCGCTACAGAATACTGTCGATTGTAAACGAATAGGGCTGTCTGTGATAGGGTTAGAAGTACCTCACGTACATGTACATTTGATTCCTTTAAATGAGATGAAAGAAGCAACTTTTACCTCAAAAGTTAAAATGACTTCAGAAGAGTTAGATGCTTTGGCTATAGAGATTGCTGATAAGTTGTAATTATACAAGTTATATAATGTTTTATCATTGTGTATGATAGCATATTTAAAATTACAATGGAGGATAGCCAATAGAAAAATGGTGGACTTTGGGTTGCCGGCTTTTATTGGCTATCCTCTTTTTTTGTTAGTATTTGTGTTCTTTTCCAATACCTTATTCGAAAAGACACGATATGCGATTTATATATACCTTATTTTTCTAATATCAAGTGTTTTGAAAATACGTTCATTTTCGAAAGATGATTTTCTAAATAATCTTTTTAGTAACCAGACTTTTTTTAAAATAAGACTTTTAGAAAATGGTCTTATCTCATTACCTTTTTTAGTATTTCTCATCTTTAAGTCAGAATTTATGGCTGCAGTAGCTGCTATCTTTATAGCAGTGGTTTTAAGCGTAATTAGTTATCAGAAGAAAACGACTTTAATAATACCTACTCCTTTTAAGAAAGAGCCTTTCGAATTTCTTATAGGTTTTAGAAATCAATGGTATATTTTACTATTCATTTATGCTATTTCTATAGGTGCTATTTATGGAGATAATTTTAATTTAGGAATCTCGACAATAATCTTTATCACATTATTAGCATCGTCGTTCTACACTAATTTAGAAGATGAATATATCCTTTGGAATTATGGCGGAAAAGCGAACGAATTTTTAATTCATAAAATAAGGAAAGCTGTTTTACATCTAACCATTTTGTGTGTTCCCGTTTTTATAGTTTTAGGAGTATTCTTTTGGGATAGAATAGATAAATTGTTATTGATCTACATGATTTGTAATTGCCATTTGTCTACTATCGTCTTGATAAAATATTCTAACTTCCCCAGTAAACCTCTTTTTCCAGAAGTCTTTTTGTCAATGTTTTCATTTCTGTTATTTCCAATATTAATTCCTTACTATTATATTAAATCATCCCACAAACTTTCTAATCTATTAAAATGATTCGTGTAGAGAAATTATCTAAAAAATTTGGCTCAAATCAAGTATTAGAAGCTATTAACATGAACCTGTCAGGAGGTAAAGTGTATGGTGTCGTTGGTGAAAATGGAGCTGGAAAAACAACATTATTTCGTTGTTTAGCAGGGTTAGAAAAATTTGAAGGGACTATTTCATCGAATTATAAATCATTGAAAAATGAAATAAGTTTTTTGCCAACAGATATTTTCTTATTTCCTAAGATGACAGGAAGGGAATACCTTTTTTTATTTTTAAATGCTAAAAAAATAAAGATAGAGAACTTGAATGTTAAAAACATTTTCGATTTGCCTTTAGATGAATATGCAACAACGTATTCAACAGGGATGAAGAAGAAATTAGCTCTTACTGCAGTATTGTTGCAAGAAAATAATGTTCTTATTTTAGATGAGCCTTTTAATGGAGTTGACATTCATAGTAATATGGTGATCGTGGAGATCATTAAAAAACTGAAACAGCTAGGGAAAACAATAATCATTTCATCACATATATTTTCAACGTTGGCAGAATCTTCGGACGTTATTTTTCTATTGCGAAATGGCGTAATAGAAAAAGAAGTTTATCAAAATGACTTTGAAGCCTTGAAAAATGAGATGAAACAAAAAATTGTAGGAGATAAGGTGGACAGTTTAATTAATTAGAAAATTCTAAGTAGTCATGAATAAATAGCACATAAAATATTCGTTTAAAAACATAAGCTAATTTACAGTTTCTCTAAACTAATTTGGAATGTTGTCCCGACACCTCTTTCAGAAGATTTTACTTTAATATGTCCGCTGTGATATTCTTCGATAATTCGTTTGGCAAGTGATAAACCTAGCCCCCAGCCCCTTTTTTTTGTAGTATAGCCTGGTTCGAAAATAGTGTTAAAGTTTCGTTTTGGAATACCAATCCCTGTATCGGTTACTTGAATTTTAACATATTGTTTTTCTTCAAAAAGTTTAATGCTTAATTGTCCTTTGCCTTTCATGGCGTCAATTCCATTTTTAACTAAATTTTCAATCGTCCAGCCATATAACTGTCTGTTTAGTGATACAGGGATTTTTTTGTCAAGCAATTCGATTTCAAACTTAATAAGTTTTGAATGTCTGCTTTTTAAATAATTGAAAGCATCTAATGTTTCTCTAACAATATCTAGAGATTCAAGTTTCGGAGCAGAACCAATTTTCGAAAAGCGCTCCGTAATCACTTCAAGTCTACTAATATCTTTTTTTATTTCTTCAATGTAATCGGGGTCTACATTTTCGGTTTTTAATATTTCAGTCCATCCAACAAGAGACGATAAGGGAGTTCCAATTTGATGTGCAGTTTCTTTAGCCATTCCTGCCCATAATTTATTTTGTTCAGAAATTTTAGAAGTTATAAAAAATGAATAAACAACTCCCCCTAATAACAATACAACAATAACAATGGCTATGGGGTAGTATTTTAATTTTGTAAGGATTGGAGAAGGGCCATAATACAGATAGTGAATATTATTATCCGTAATTTTTATTTTAATAGGAGGGTTTTCTTTCTTTAACTTATTTAAATATTCTCTTAGTGCCTCTTCACTTTTTTTGAATTTTGTTGGAATATTAGCTTTTAATGTAATTTTATCATCTTTATCAACCGTCATCATAGGGATGTGATTGTAACTAGTATGGATCAGTAGATTTAATTCTAAATAATCATTTCGGTTTTCTGAAATAAAGGATTTTTGAGACTGCGCCCAAACTTCCATATTATCGCGTTCTACATTTTGTAAGCGCTGTAGAAAAGTTCTCGAATTCCAAAAAATTAAAAGAAGAATAAGAATGATGGCTGTTACAATAAAACCTTTAGATATATTTTTTGAATTGAACTTGATCATAGATGCTGATGTTAAAGTGAAGTTAATTAAAACTTTGCGATCTCTATCATAAAATGAGGTGTTGAATTTCAAAAATTGTATTTTTACAGCCCAAAAGTCATTAGTGTAATAATGGCACTAGGGTCTAAGTAAAATTGAAAATTGAGGAAGTCCTCAGCGAATTAAACTCACACAGTGAGCGTAAAATAAAGCATTACTCATTATGGAAGTACAAGGTAAAATTAGATTAGTTGGAGCAACTGAAACTGTAGGTAATAACGGGTTTAGAAAAAGAGATGTTGTAGTAACGACAGATGAGCAATATCCACAACATATCAGTGTTCAGTTTGTACAAGATAAATGTGATTTGTTAAATGCATACCAGCCTGGGCAAGAAGTTAAAATAGGTGTAAACTTAAGAGGTCGCGAGTGGGTAAGCCCGCAAGGAGAGACTAGATATTTCAATACTATTCAAGGTTGGAGAATTGAAGCTGTTCAGCAAGCTGCTCCTCAGGGTAATGTGCCACCTCCGATGCCTCCATCTGATGCATTCGAACCAGCATCTAATAACTTCTCAAACGATAATCAAGAAGATGATTTACCATTTTAGGTAAAGCTTTAATCATTTGAGATAGAATTAGGACATTTGTGTCGCTATTTTACGAGTAGAATCTTCTAAATATGCATACATTGTGGTGTTGTATTTAGTGAATTCAATATATAGACGAATGCATTAGTTATTATTAGCTAATGCATTTGTTATTTATGAGACCTATGTTTAAACAATAAAAGAGATAAAAAATGAAGAATGTTATTAAGTTACTACTGCTTTCTGCAGTGATGATGAATTGTGGTAGTGATAGTGATAATTCAGGAGATACGACTCCGAAAGATCAGGTTGTTGTAGAAGAGTCTAAGGATATGAATGAGGGTGATTCTTTTCCAAATGACAAGCCTTTTTTTGTTGAAGAAGGGACAAATATTCCATCAGATAAAAAATGGGTGGTAGTAGATAATTTAACAGATGAATTTGAAGGTAGCAGTTTAGATAAAACCAAATGGCATGCAGATCCTAAAGGGAATGGATGGGGTTGGATAGGAAGAGCGCCAGGTTTATTTGAAGCAGACAATGTTAGTGTATCTGATGGTAATTTAAATGTAATCACAGAGAAATTTTCTGCTCCTAAAAACATTAATGGGAACACTTTTACACACGGAGGTGGTATTGTGAGATCTATAAACTCTGGTGGTGCAGGAATGTATTATGAGTGTAGAATGAAAGCCAATAAAACAGTAATGTCATCTACATTTTGGCTGTCTTTTAAAGAGAATTGCCCAAGGAAGTTAGAGCTTGATATTCAAGAGTGTGTTGGTCGGGTACATGAAAAAACGGCTTCATGGGCAAAGAAATGGGATGCTATTTATCATTCAAATGCAATTTTACATAAAAGAGATTTTTGTGGGCAAAATGAAGAGTTGAGAGATCAAGGACAGGTGCTTTTAGACGAGAAGAATCATGAAAGATACTTTGTGTACGGATGTTGGTGGAAGTCCCCAAAGGAAGTTTTAATTTATCTTGATGGCGAATATGTGTTTTCAATTGATCCTCCAACTGATTTCGATCTTCAAGGTTATTTAACTATGGCGATTGAGACTTACAATTGGAATCCGATTGATGAAGCAGGAAGTATTTTTGAAACTGCTTCTAAAGATGACCTTACCACAAAATATGATTGGATACGTACTTGGAAGATAGAGGAATAATCTTATCAAGAATTATATATAAAAGAGACTGTTTTCTGAGTTAGAATTCAGTCTCTTCTTATTTTTGTACTATAATTTTTGAATATCCGTAATTAGTAATATTATATCCGTTTTCGTCATTCATTGCTTGACAAGGAATCTCATCCTGCTGATTTTTATATCTTTAATTGGATCTTGAAACAAGTTCTGGATGACGCAATTCTTATTATTAGTGATTACGATATTCATTATAATTTTAATGGATATATGTCTAGTATTTATTTAATCGATGAACTTCTTTATTTCCCTCCAGTAGATCATGCCGATGAAAATGGTTTGTTAGCTATAGGTGGAGATTTAAGTACCGATAGATTATTATTAGCATATAACAATGCTATTTTCCCTTGGTTTGAAGAAGATCAACCACCATTATGGTACAGTCCAGACCCTAGAATGGTTTTGTTTTTTGATTATCTAAAAGTCAGTAAATCGATGAAACAGGTCTTGAAAAAGAAGCAATTTCGTGTGACAAAGAACAAAGCTTTTCAGCAAGTAGTGGAAGCTTGTGCTTCTGTAAAAAGAAAAGACCAAAGTGGTACTTGGATTACTGAAGAGATGAAAACGGCATATTCGGAACTACACGAAGAAGGAAAGGCAGATTCTTTCGAAGTATGGGAAGGTGATAAACTTGTAGGAGGTTTGTATGGTGTTAATCTTGAAGAGAAAAAAGTCTTTTGTGGTGAAAGTATGTTTTCAAAAGTAAGTAATGCTTCTAAGGTTGGGTTTATCCATATGGCACTACATTTTTATGAGAAGAAGTATAAATGTATAGATTGCCAAGTATATAATGACCATTTAGCCAGCTTAGGCGCTATAGAGATGAATAGGGAAGATTTTGTAACATTATTAATGTCCTAATCTATATATGGTATATGTTCCTTTTTTCTTTTTAGAATCAGTTGATTCATAAATAAGTCGAACATTTTTATAGCTATTAGTTTCTTTGCTAGTAGAAAGTACCTCTTCATATTCTACGATAACATCATGAGATGAAGGAATAAAATTGCCTTTATCATCAAATCGTTGTAAAAAAGAATCTTGTTCTTCATTAAAAGAAGGCTGTTGCCAATGGTATTTAGGAGCTTGCTCGATTTTCTTATTGAGTGTTAAAGCTAAAAAAGCTCCAGTCAATAATCCACTTAAATGACCTTCCCATGATATTTCTTCTTTTACAGGTGTAATATACCAGATCATACCTCCGTACACGAAAACAACAAAAAATGAAACCGCTAATAACCTAAAGTTTTTAGCAATCAAACCTTTTAATAAAAGAAAGCCAAATAGCATGTAGATGATGCCACTAGCTCCAATATGGTAAGAAGGTCGTCCAATGCACCATGTCAATATTCCGGTGAGCAATGTTCCCCAAAGAATAACTTTGGTAGCATTTCCTCTGTAGAAATAGATTAATGAAGCGCTGAGAATAAAAATAGGTAGAGTATTGTGCCACAAGTGACTGCCGTCTCCATGTAAAAAAGGCGAAAATAAAATGCCTTTAAGACCGCTTACTGTTCTTGGATAGATACCATATCTAGAGAGGTGAAGGTCGTTGTTGAAATCAATCCAAAATACAAACCACATTGCAACCAACATTAAAATCGGGTACAGTAACATGCTAGGTTTAAAAGGTAACGATTTAGATGTCATTAAAAACTTTATCTAGATTTATTAGCGAGGCTAAAGGATATGATACCCGAAGGCTTGCCTTGAAATTAAAATTTTATTTATTGTAAGTACTTCAAAGGGTTGTCTCGAGGTAGTTTACAAAGAGTCGTATTGTAATGTCAATACTTAAGCCTAATTTTGATCTAAAAGTGTGCCGATTCCTTTTATTAAGAAAATAAGACATGAATATTCCCTTAGCAGAACGACTTAGACCTAAAAAACTAGATGATTATTTAAGTCAACAACATCTTATTGGGGAAAAGGGTGCTTTACGCAAGCAAATCGAACGAGGAGTTATTCCGTCACTTATTTTTTGGGGTCCACCTGGAGTTGGAAAAACAACCTTAGCAAATATTATAGCAGAGACTTCCGAAAGACCTTTTTATTCGTTAAGTGCTATAAATAGTGGGGTAAAGGATGTGCGAGAAGTCATAGATAGAGCTAAAAGAGATGGAGGGCTATTTACGGCCAAGAACCCTATTCTGTTTATCGATGAGATTCATCGTTTTAGTAAATCGCAACAAGATTCTTTGTTAGGAGCTGTAGAAAAAGGATGGGTTACGCTTATTGGTGCTACTACAGAAAATCCAAGTTTCGAAGTTATCCCTGCGTTGTTGTCAAGATGTCAGGTGTATACGTTGAATTCTTTTGATAAGTCAGAATTAGAAGATTTATTACGGAGAGCTACTGTAGAAGATAATGTTTTAAAAAATAAAAAAATAACAATAAAAGAGTCTGATGCTTTATTACGCTTAAGTGGAGGGGATGCTCGAAAATTATTAAATACATTTGAGCTGGTAGTATCCAGTTTTCAAGAGAATAATATCGAAATAACAAATGATATTGTGTTACAGCTAGTGCAACAAAACCCTGCACGATACGATAAAACAGGCGAACAACATTATGATATTATTTCGGCTTTTATAAAGTCAGTTAGAGGAAGTGATCCAAATGCTGCGGTATATTGGTTAGCGAGAATGATTGAAGGTGGGGAAGATTTAAAGTTTATAGCAAGACGGCTAATTATTTTAGCTTCAGAGGATATTGGTTTGGCGAACCCTACAGCATTGGTTATGGCAACCAATACTTTTACAGCAGCAAGTACTGTTGGTTACCCTGAAGCAAGAATATTGTTAAGTCAGTGTACTATTTACCTAGCAACCTCTCCGAAAAGTAATGCCTCTTACATGGCTATAAATAAAGCGCAACAATTGGTGAAGCAAACAGGCGATTTGCCGATTCCGTTACATCTTCGTAATGCTCCTACAAAATTAATGAAAGAATTAGGTTATGGAGATCAATACAAGTATGCTCACGATTATCCGGGACATTTTGTGAACCAAGAGTTTCTTCCCGAAGAAATTAAAGGAACCAAACTCTATGAACCAGCTGAAAATTCTAAGGAGAAAGGAATAAGGTCTTGGTTAAAGCAATTATGGCAAAAGTATAATTATTAAAAATCTAGCCGATACCCCCATTGTACCGACTAGATTACAACAACGAACTACTTATGTTATTTATTCTTTAATGAACTTGAGATTTGTGTTATTATTTATAATTACGATATAGATACCAGTGTTTAATGTCGTAATATCAATTGAAGAATTATTAGTACCTGTGGATATCAAAAGCTTCCCATTTAGGTCATAGATGTCAACAGTAGTAATAGTTTCTGAATTATGAACTGTAAGAATGTCACTTGTTGAAGTTAAAAAGACATCATTAGATGTTGAATTTGTAAATATGTTGTTGTTTAAAGTAACTACTTCATTAGGAATTGAAATAACTAAGTCATTCATTTCTAATGTAGCATAAATAATATCGTCAATAATAGTAAAGCTGTCAATGCTTGAGCAGAAAACACTTCCATCTTCTTCGGTGTCACTATAAGTGGCGTTAAATGCTATAAATTCACTATCATCTCTAAAGTCACTAAAGTTTACAGGTGTTCTTTTTAAGCTGTTTTCTTGAGTGTAATAAATAAAGTTATTATCGATTGAGATGTTACTAACAAAATTAGTGTCGTTTGATAGTAATGTTACATCGGTCAAGTCTGTTACAGGTGCAGAATAAAGATTGGTATCTTCAGCGATATAAAAAGTGTCATTTAATAGATAAATGCTTTCGAGGAAGAAATTGTAATCAACATTAAGTTCTACAAACGAATCATTGGCTAGGTCTATTTTATCGACAAAAGAAACATCTGTATTATTAGAGTCACTAGGCTCGTGTGCAAAAAAGAGGTCAGTACCACTTTTTACTAAATCATAAATAAACTGATCACTAGAAGAATAGATTTCAATATTACTATCGTCTGCTAAGTCAATTTTTGAAATTTGACCAAAATCAAAGGTGAAGTCTCCATTAGAATCTTCGAAACCAAAGATAGAAGAAAAGAAAACCTCCTGGCCTTCTACTAAGATCTGAGTTATGAATTCGTCGGTGCTTTTGTTGTAAATAATAGTTTCGGCTTCTGTAGTAATATTAACCCTACTTACTCCATTATCATTAAAGACAATGAGTTCGTTGCTATTTAGTTGTTCTATAAATCTAGGTGATTTTAAAGATGTGATTGCTTCTTCAAAGTCAGAACTAGTCCCAGTACATTCAGAATTTAAAAAGAATTGAGATTGACCAATGATACCATTATTTGTCAATGAGGCATAACCCACTCCATCTTCACCTACAGTTACTCCTTTAAAATTAGAAGAAAAGGTTTGCCCATTATTTTGGTCTTCATAAAAGTTGTTTTCAAGATTGGTAAATAAATCTATAGTACTGTTAGTCGAAATTTCCCCAGACTCAATAGAATTACCACTGGCAATATAGATTCGGTTATTTTGTACTTCCAAACTGTGAATAAAGTTAATAGATTCATTAAAACTTAAATTATTTAATGTAGAAGAAGGACTAGTAGGGTCGTAGTAATGAACTTCTCCAGTATCGCGATTTGCTAAATAAAGAAGACTTCCATCTGTTGCCATATCATTAATCTCTTCGCCATTAGTACTAGCAACCATAACTTCTGTAGCACTCAGGTTTGAAAGATCTTTGCTAAATAAATAATAACTATCATCTATGTCTCGATCTGCGGTAAAGTAGATCATGTTGTCAATAATTTCAAGTGAAGAAATAAAAGCTCCAGCTCCTGTGTCAATAATTTCAGTAATCGTAGATGTATTATCATTAATTTCTAAACTGAATATGGTAGATCCGAGCCCCATATCTTGACTTACATCAAATTCTTCATCAGTTAAATAAATAGTATTTCCTACAACTAAAAAGTCATTTAATACATTGTCAATATTTGGATCAGAAGGCGTTGGCAAGGTATATACTACTTCTTCCGTTAATGGAAATTCGTTTAAGTTGAATCGTCTGAGATTTACACTTTCATCGTCTAATACATATAAAAAATTATCGACGAGTTGAAGATTTCCTGGCTCGTTTTGATTGGTTAGTATTTCATTGAAATTATCTATCTGTGCATACATAGATGATATAAATAGACTGACAAATAAAAACAGTACTGTTCTCATGGTAAGATGATTTTTTATTCATGCCAAAGTTAGATTTCTTTTAACATGACACAATCACCTAAAAAGGTGATTATGCTTTTCAAAAATAAATGAGATGATTATTTATGAATGTTAGTAATTAATATTAACCATTGTGTTCTGTTTTGGATAGTAGTTAATATTTTTAAAGTTAAAGTTTTGTGGTGTTTTTTCTTTTTGAATAAAAGAAAGTCAATTCATTCTAAAATAAAAACTGTCCATGCGAAGTATGCATGGACAGTCTAGTTTTCACCCTCATCATAAACTAATGCCCATGATAAATTATCTAATTACCCGATAATTTGATAATGCTCAAAAATACTGTTGTTAATGGAGTGAATAAAATGTATGTGTCTATTTTGGCACGAATAACACGTTTTTTGCTACAAATGATATCATACTCTTTGTAATCGATCTAATAATTGAGCTTTAAAGCTTCTAGAAACAGGAAGTGTGTTTCCCGATTTTAAGAATAACTCATTATTATTAAGACTTCTAGTGAAATCAAGGTTAACTATGTGACTTCTATGTGTTTGGATGAAGTTTTCTGGAAGTTCTTGTAAGATGTTTTTTAATGTATTTCTGTCAATTTCGGGGTTTTGTTTTCCTACAATATAAAACTCTAAGTACCTCCCATTCGAAGATATATGACATAGATCATCTAATTTGATCACCGTTTTGCTTTTTAGAAGAACATTCTTTGTGATATTTTCTTCTTGTTTTGTGTTTCTCGTTTCTTTAATTAATTCATTAATTTCTTTTCTTAACTCAATGTTTTCAGTGATTAGCTCTTTTTTAGATTCATGAAATTCTACACTTTCTTGTAATAAAAGACTCTTGCTTTTTAAGACATCTTTGAAAATGAGAACCATAGCTATGGAAAGCATAGTGATTTCTAAAGCAAAACCAATCATCACAGGGCATATTCCAAAAAGAGACTTTTGTAAAAATCCAATTTCGATAAAAAGAGAGCAAAAAAGACCAATAAGTAAGAATAAAATAGAAGAGAAGAATAGAAGGGCTTTTCGTGAGTGATTCTTTAAGGCTCTGAAAGCAGATATATTAAGATTGATAAATATAATAGGAAAAATGCTGTAGTGTACGTATAACATTTCCAGTTGATATATTTTGTAAAAATGAGGAAATGTAAACCATAGAATAATCATTACAGCAAACAAATATTGAGTATACCTAAATAGTTTTGTTAGTTGAGGTGAATGCTCTTTAGTAAATAGTAATAATATGATGAACTCTATTGCAAGTATATTTCCCAAAGGCATTAATAGGAATCGTAAATTGTTATTTAATCCAATGATGTCTGGATAAATAAATTTAAAAGTAAAACCAAGCGTCCAAGAAATATAAAAACATAAAACAATTACGTATAAAGAGTATATACAGAATATTTTCTTTTTTATTATTATGCCAGTTAGCATCGCCAAAAAAGATAGAAACAATGCTATACCAAAATACCCTATGTAAAAAAGATTTTGTTTTTGTTCACTTGTTTTAAATTGATCTTTTGACCAAAGTAGCAAAGGGAAACTAACAGATTTGTTAATATTTTCTATTTTTAATAAATAACACGTTTTTTTTGATGTGTTTTTTAAGGGAAAAATATAGCGCCTATTAAGTATTGTCCTATCATAAAAAGTACGGTCTTTATCTCCTCCTTCTCCAATTAAACTATAACCATTAGTTGTTTTTTCATAAAGAAGTATTTCGTCTAGTTGAGATTTATTTATCTCTAATAATAAATTATCTATGTCATTAGAATTCCAGTTAATGATAAATGATACCCAGAAAAATGAATCGCTAATTCCTTGAGAAGACTTTTGTTTACCTCTTTCTAATAGATCGTTATTATGGATTTTTAAATCATCAAATTCAAAAGGGGTTAGGTCTTTTCGAGTCTTATATATTTCACAATATTCTATGCAGGAAAGTGGGTTGTGAAAATCAATTTTAGATACATTAATATCATTTAATTTTTCTGAAGGAATCCCTTTTAGACTAAAAAATAGAAATATATAAAAAGTGAAATAAAAGTGATGAGACATAAAAAATTTGTCTAAGTATTAAATAAATTATTTAGTACGACAAATATGAATCTCTAACTATTTGTAAACAAATTATTTGTTTAAAAAAAACAGTAAATTTTTAAACAAAAAAAGGACTACCGAAGTAGCCCTAAAAAATCATCTTACAATTAATGAAAAAGTAACCAACTTAAATATTCACACTCTAAACTATAAGATGACACAAATATAACGTCAAGACTATTTATATATGATGTGGATAGCATTTTTTTGATGCTAAAATCGATAAAAAGAAAGTTATTATCGATAAAATACACATATTTATAGAATGATTATGATTTTATACCTTTGATGATGGTGCAATGATACATTATTAAGGATGTTTCAACTGTATGCCTGTGTATTATTTAAATAAAAAATAACATTTGTAGTTTATGAGCAATCCATTGTTGGACAATTTCGAGACTCCGCCATTCGAAAAAATAAAGAATGATCACTATTTCGTTGCTATAGCGTCATCGATTAAAAAAGCAGAAGCAGAAATAGAATCTATAGTTAAAAATGTAGAAAGTCCTTCTTTTCAAAATACGATAGAAGCACTAGATTATGCGGGTAAGCAATTAAGTAGAGTAACTAGTATCTTTTTTAACCTAAATAGTGCAGAAACCAATGATGAAATTCAAAAGATAGCACAAGATATATCTCCATTGTTATCTGAGTTTAGAAATGATATTACACTGAATGCAGCTTTATTTGAGAAAGTAAAAGCAGTATATGAGTCGAGTTATAATCAATTAGAAGGAGAACAAAAACGGTTACTTGAAAAGCATTATAAGTCGTTTACAAGAAATGGTGCATTACTAAATGAAGAAAAACAAGAAAGACTTAGAGATATAGATAAGCAATTATCTCAAAAGACACTTCAATTTGGCCAGAATATATTAGCAGATACTAATGCCTTTGAAATGTTACTTACTGAGGAATCAGATTTAAAAGGGCTGCCAGAAGGTGTTATCGAAGCAGCGAAACAAATGGCTAAGGATAAAGAAAAAGAAGGATGGTTGGTAACACTAGATTACCCAAGTTATATTCCTTTTATGCAATATGCAGAAAATAGAGCGCTTCGTAAGAGAATGTCAATAGCTTTTGGAGCTAAAGGGTTTCAGGAAAATGATAATAATAATGAACAGTTGATTAAAGATATTGTTTCATTACGTCATCATAGGGCACTTTTATTAGGGTACGATTCTCATGCACATTTTACTTTAGAAGAGCGCATGGCAAAGTCGCCTGATATGGTGATGAATTTTCTAAACGATCTTTTAGAGAAAGCAATGCCTTTTGCGAAGAGAGAATATAAAGAACTAGAAGAATATGCTAAGCAACTTGATGGAATAGATCGACTTGAAAAATGGGATAGTGCTTATTACAGTGAAAAATTAAAGCAAGAGCGTTTTAGCTTTGATGATGAAGTTCTTAAACCATACTTTAAGCTAGAAAATGTGTTAGAAGGAGCATTTACAGTAGCAAATAAATTATTCGATTTAAATTTTTCTGTCAACACTAAAGTAGAAAAATACCATAAAGACGTTATGGTGTATGATGTAACTGATAATGAAGGAAATTATGTTTCTTTATTCTATGCAGATTTTTTTCCAAGAGAAGGTAAAAGAGCTGGTGCCTGGATGACATCTTATAAATCACAACAAGTTTTCGAAGGTAATAATGAGCGCCCTCAGGTTTCTATTGTGTGTAATTTCACTAAGCCTACAGAAACGAAGCCTTCTTTATTAACATTTAATGAAGTTACAACCTTGTTTCATGAATTTGGACATGCACTACATGGCATGTTGGCAAATACGACTTACCCAAGTTTATCAGGGACTTCTGTATATTGGGATTTTGTTGAATTGCCAAGTCAAATCATGGAGAACTGGTGTTATGAAAAAGAAGCTTTGGAGTTGTTTGCTAAGCATTACGAAACAAATGAGGTGATACCGATGGAGTATATCCAGAAAATAAAAGCGGCAGCTACTTTTCAAGAAGGGATGTTAACACTTAGACAATTAAGTTTCGGAATGTTAGATATGACTTGGCATTCGGGGAAATTAGCTGATAATATATCCGTAAAAACATTTGAAAAAGAAGCTTTTTCGAAAACTCAATTATATCCCGATGTATCAGAAAATTGTATGAGTACGGCCTTTGCACATATCTTTCAAGGAGGGTATTCATCAGGCTATTATTCATACAAATGGGCTGAAGTGCTAGACGCAGATGCATTTGCTTATTTTAAGGAGGAAGGAATATTCAATAAAAATGTATCCAAAAAATTTCAAGAAACTATTTTGACAAAGGGAGGGACAATCGATCCGATGGAACTTTATGTAAGTTTTAGAGGAGGTTTACCGACCAATGATGCATTATTAGAAAGATCAGGTTTAAAGTGAATAAGGAAAATCTGACAATCCCAAACAAAGTTTTATTAGTTACATTTGACAGAATAACACTAAATCAATGGCAGAGCATAAATTAGATCCAAATGGTTGGATCCGAAATTATAGCGATTATCTCTTCAATTATACTATTTCGCGTGTCGATGATAGGGAGATTGCAAAAGACCTCGTGCAAGAGACCTTTTTTGCGGGCTTACGTTCGATGAAAAACTTTGAAGGTAAAGCATCTGAAAGAACCTGGTTAGTTTCGATTCTTAAAAGAAAAATTATTGATCACTATCGTAAAATAAATAGTAATAAAGGAAAAGCTGAGGTGCGTATGTCTTATAATTCGTCTGAAGAAAGCGAAGGAGATTGGCTAGAAGAGCGCGTAGCAGATCCTTATGCTTCGAATGCCGAAAGTGACATCGAAAATAATGAGTTAGGATTAGCTATTCATAAATGTTTGTCAACACTCCCTGAAAAACAAGCGAAAATATTTAGAATGAAGACTATCGAGAATTACGATACAGAAACTATTTGTAAAGAATTTGACATTACTTCGTCTAACCTTTGGGTAATCATTCATAGAGCACGTACTTCGATGGCGTCATGTATGGAAAAAAATTGGTTTTAATTATGAGCGACAAGAAAAGAAAAAAAGGTCTTTCAGTAAGCGGCACTTCTGTATTTCTTTCATGTGATGAAGCAAATCATGTATGTGACAAATCACAATACAAAGAGTCTACTTTATTAGAAAAAATAAAACTAAATATTCATTTGCTTTTTTGTAGCGCCTGTAGAAAGTATACCAAAAATAACGTAAATCTTACAAAGGTCTTACAAGATAAAAATGTAAGTTATATGAAAGAAAATGAGGTGACTGATCTAGAGAAAGAATTTAAAGAACAATTGAAAGAGTTTTCAGACAAAAACTAAAAGCATCCACCATAAAATAGGTAATGCTTCTACCCAAAAACTACTATAATATTTAGATTGCTCAATTTTACTAAAAATAATAAATAGCATAGTAATTATATATATGAGACCTTGTGTTAACAAGGTCTTTTTTATTGGCAATATAAAAGAGAATAATACTTCATCGTTTGTTTTGAGATTGTATACTTCCAAATTATAAAAAAGTACTAGAAACCCCAAGAGTAGTACAACTAGCGATATACCAATATGCTTGGTTTTTGTAAGTCCATATTTTTGGGGCAAAGTATTCAGGTGTGTAGGGTCATCATAATAATCTCTAATTTCAAAAGGAATCATTAAACATAAGATCCAAATAAAAATGATAGAGATATGGAGAAAAGGGATTAAAGTAAATGAAGTATCGAAATGTACAAAAGGAACAATTGCAGTGGATATCACCCAGGTAAGGGCTACAATATAAATTTTGAGATTACTGAGCTGTCTTAAACTTTTATTTTTATAAAAAGGAATACTATAAAACAATGATAATACTGCACCAACGCCTATACAAATCATTGTTTTTGAGTCTAGTTTTATGAAGTAGTATGACATAGCTAAAGTACTAATCAAACTAATAATTAGATAGGGACGTTTAGCAAACGGCTTTGGAGAAACTCTCCAAAGATTCCCGTATTTGATAAAATTATACCCGAGTATACTTCCATAAAAAACAGTGTAGTTAAGAGGTTCGCTATATGGAAGCTGAAAAGTAAGACAAGTAACTTGCAATAATGCATATATAGCAAAGGCTACGTGAATACTAGATCTAATATAAAAATCAAACCCTTTTTTAACCCAAGAATACATTAGAAGAATTGATGTGAAAAAATGAGACAAAATTCTTTTTTAGTTTAAAATATCAAAGCTAAGTCGTTTCAGTTATTTTTGGACTATTAAGTAATGTCAAAATGCGTATGAAGGATATAGAAAATAGAGAAGACTTAGTATTAGTTATCGAAAACTTCTATAAAAAGGCATTAAAAGATGCCCAAATTGGACATTTTTTTACACAAGTAATTCCATTAGATTTAGAAGTACATTTGCCTGTGATTGTCGACTTTTGGGAGTACAATTTATTTCATAAAGGGAATTATAATAATAATTTACTTGCAATTCACCAGCATATCAATAATCAATATCGAATGACTTACAATCATATTGATACTTGGGTTAAATTACTACACGAAACCGTCGATCATTTTTTTAAGGGATCACAAAGTGAACGTTTAAAAACAAATGCATTGTCAATAGCTACGGTAATGAAGCTGAAAATTGCTAAGGATTGTTAACTTTGTGGCACTTATTAGCGCTTGTCCCATGCGCTTTAATGAAATGAGCTTATGCTAAATGCTAAAATTACAGGATTCGGTAGTTACATTCCTGAAAATAAAGTAACGAATGATGACTTCTTGAATCACAAATTTTTGAATACAGATGGTACTCCATTCCGACAAAAGAATGAAATCATTATAAAAAAGTTTGTTGCTATTACAGGAATAGAAGAAAGACGTTATGCTAGCGAAGAACAAACGACTTCTGAAATTGCTTATCAGGCATCTAAAAATGCTATAGCTGATGCTGAGATTGATGCTGAGACATTAGATTATATTATAGTAGCACATAATTTTGGAGATGTTAAAAAGGGACATGCTCAAGCAGATATGATTCCTAGTTTGGCATCAAGAGTAAAACAGAAGTTAGGGATTAAGAACCCTAAGTGTGTCGCATACGACCTTATTTTTGGTTGTCCAGGTTGGGTAGAAGGAGTTATCCAAGCAAATGCATTTATAAAAGCAGGAATAGCAAAAAAGTGTTTAGTTATAGGAGCAGAAACCTTATCCAGAGTAGTTGATGATCACGATAGAGATAGTATGATCTATGCAGATGGTGCAGGGGCAACTATTTTAGAGGCGACAGATGAAAATTTAGGCGTCATAGCACATAATACAGCCAGTTTTGCATTAGAAGAAGCAGATTACCTATTTAATGGAGAAAGTTATAATGAAGATGAAGACGATACACTTTATATAAAAATGCATGGACGTAAGATTTATGAATTCGCATTAACTAATGTGCCTTTAGCAATGAAGGAGTGTTTAGATAAGAGTGGATTTGAAATCGGTCAAGTGAAAAAAATACTGATTCATCAAGCTAACGAAAAGATGGATGAGGCTATTGTTTCTCGATTTTATGAATTATATGAGCAAGAAATGCCAGAAGGTATTATGCCAATGTGTATTAATAAATTAGGAAACAGTAGTGTAGCTACAGTACCAACTTTATTTGATTTAATTGTAAAAGGAAACCTTAACCCGCATACTATAGAAAAAGGAGATGTATTATTGTTAGCTAGTGTCGGAGCAGGAATGAACATCAACGCTATAGCCTACCAATATTAAGATGCGAATAGGAGTTGTAGTTGATAATGCCTTCGATAATGATCATAGAGTTCAAAAAGAAGTACGATTATTAATTGAAGCAGGACATCATGTTTTTATTTTATGCTTAGATTATGGGGGTACTTACAAGTCGTATTCCGAATTTGAAGTAAACCGAATATCCATTAATGAGAATATTAAGAATGGATTGGTAATTTTAAATACTAACTTTTCTTTCTATAATAATTTTTGGGCAAAACATATATCAAGTTTTATAGTTTCCAAAAATATAGAAGTCTTGCATGTACATGATTTGTATATGTCAAAGCCAGGCCATTTAGGAATCAAAAAGGCACAAGCAAAAATACCTTTAATAGTTGATTTACATGAAAATTATCCTGCAGCTATTACTTCTTATCGATGGGCAACACAAGGTTGGCGAAAATTTGTGGTGACACCCATAAAATGGTTTCAAAAGGAAAGTAAGTTTTTAGCTTATGCTGATGCCATTGTTACATTAAGTAATTCTTTTAAGAAAGATTTATTACAAAGGTTTGGTTTTTTGAAGTCAGATCAGATTTTTGTGCATCCTAATATGCCAGATTTTGATAGTTTTCAAGCTTTTGAAACATCAGGATATGAAGTGGAATTTAACTCTTCATTACCAACTTTATTCTATTTTGGCGTAGTAGCTAAGCGAAGAGGTATCATAGATATTCTTCCATGGTTATGCGAATTAAAAGAAGAAGGACTCAAGTTTCATATTCTAATCATAGGGCCTGTAGATAAAGCTGATAAAAACGATTTTGAAAATAATGTATTAGCTTTAGGAGAGAATGCAACCTATATCTCTTGGAGCGATGTCAAATATTTACCCGCTTACTTAAAGAAAATAACTGTAGGGCTAGCGCCTTTTGAAGTAAATCCGCAGCACGATTCGGGAGTTGCTAATAAGTTGTTTCAATATATGTATGGTAAAGTTCCAATGTTAGCAACAGCTTGTAAAGCACAGAAAGAATTGTTAACGACAGCGAATTGTGGATTAGTGTATGAAGGGAAACAGGACTTCAAGGATAAAGTAATACAATTAGTAAATTCACCATCATTATGTCAAAATTTAGGTGAGAATGGGCATCGAGAATTACTACGTTTATATCAAGAAAAAACAGATAGAGCTTTCTTAGAGATATATGATAAAGATTTGAATTAGTACATTTATAGAAATCATTAAAATCTACTTTTTTTGAAGCATTATTTTTCACACCCAACTGCTATCATAGACGATAATGCCGAGGTTGGTTTAGGGACTAAAATTTGGCATTTTTCACATATTATGACCAATTCTAAAATTGGTAAAAACTGTAATATTGGTCAGAATGTGGTAATTTCACCTCAAGTAGTATTAGGGAAAGGAGTGAAAGTGCAGAATAATGTATCTGTTTACACCGGTGTAATTTGTGAAGATGATGTTTTCTTAGGGCCATCAGTAGTTTTTACGAATGTTATTAATCCAAGGAGTTTTGTGGTGCGTAAAGATGAATTCAAGCAGACGTATGTTGAGAAGGGAGCTACATTGGGGGCAAATGCTACCATTGTTTGTGGAAATAGAATTGGAGCATTTGCGATGATTGGTGCTGGAGCAGTAATTACAAAAGAAGTAAAACCGTATCAACTAGTCGTAGGCAATCCTGCTAAACCTATGGGTTGGGTTAGTAAAAATGGGCATAGATTAGTTTTCAATGATAATGATGAAGCTATTTGTCCTGAGACAAGAGAAAAATACCTTTTGAGGGATAATTCCGTTATTCCTTTATAACTTCGCAGTAACCAGAAGGAGTTCAGGTATTGTTTACAATATACCTTTTAAAAGTCTTGAATTACTTGTAGCAAAGAGTAGTGTGAAAAGTATAAGGCTATGATAAGAAACCAATAATTATGAAGAATTTTGCTTTAATGGGAGCTGCCGGTTTTGTAGCACCTCGTCACTTAAAAGCGATAAAACATACAGATAATCAGTTATTAGCCGCATTTGATCCTAACGATAGTGTAGGGGTTATCGATTCTTTTTTTCCAAAAGCTCATTTCTTTACTGAGTTTGAGCGTTTTGATCGTCATTTAGAAAAATTAAGATTAGAGAAGCAACAAGCAATAGACTTTATGTCCATCTGTACTCCCAATTATTTGCATGATGCTCATGTGCGATTTGCTTTACGTAATGGGGCTGATGCCATTTGTGAGAAGCCTTTGGTTTTAAATCCTTGGAATGCAGAAAAGTTAATGCACTTAGAAGCGCAATCGGATAATGAAATCAATACAATTCTTCAATTAAGGTTGCACCCTAGTATCATTGCACTAAAAGAGAAAATAGCAAAAAATCCAAAAGATAAAGTGCATGATGTTGATTTGACTTATATCACTTCGAGAGGTAATTGGTATTATGCCTCTTGGAAGGGAATGTTGGAAAAATCGGGAGGAATTTGTTCAAACATAGGAATCCACTTTTTTGATATGCTTATCTGGATTTTTGGAGGTGTTGAGAAAAGCACAGTTCATTTAATGGAACACGATCGCGCAAGTGGGGTTTTGCGATTAAAGAATGCCAATGTAAGATGGTTTTTATCTATAAATGCAGAAACACTACCTAAAGAAATCGTAGAACAAGATCAACGAACTTTCAGAAGTATTAATATTGATGGTGATGAGTTTGAATTTAGTGCTGGCTTTACGGATTTACATACAGCGTCTTATAAACATATTATAGAAGGTAATGGATTTGGTGTTTCAGAGACCCTTTCCTCTTTAGAATTAGCGCATCAATTGCGTCATGCTGAAATTTGCAGTTTAAAGGAAGAATACCATCCTTTTGCAAATTTGCCACAAGAAAAACACCCTTTTTTCAAATAAAAAAGAAGATTGATCAGATAAGATCAAGAAATTTAATAAGAAACTGATATGCTCCAATCAATTGCTAAATTTATTTACTTCAAACTGCTTAAATGGAAGATGGAAGGAGATTTTCCTGAAGTAGATAAATGTGTTGTCGCAGTAGTACCTCACACGCACTGGTTAGATTTATTTTTAGGAATTCTATTAAGGAATGTATGGGGGAAGTCTATTGGTTTTATAGGTAAGCAATCATTGTTTGATACTCCTGTCATTGGTTGGTTATTAAAAAAAGCAGGAGGAATGCCTGTAGTAAGAGAAAAAAAACAAGATACGGTTAGTGCCATAGCTTCTATTTTTGAAAAAACAGATGTCTTCAGGCTGTCACTTTCTCCAGAAGGAACTCGTAAAAAAGTAACCGAATGGAAAACAGGTTTTTATTTTATAGCTAAACAAGCTAATATTCCTATTGTGTTAGTAGCTTTTGATTATGGGAAAAAGAGAGTAAAAGTATCTCAACTTCTTTACCCGACTGCTGATCAAGAAAAGGATTTCACTCAATACCAAGCTTTTTTCGAAGGAGTAGTAGGAAAGGTTGCGAAAAATAGTTTTTAATATATTTTGCTTTTGAGTTAATCGTTACCTGAAGTACAGATGTCGTAAAACTAGACTTTTGTAAAAGGACTATAAAAGAAATTATTAGCAATAAATTGTATTATTCTACAATTTCAAAGAATTGTTCTAATCGATTTCCTTCTTTATCTACAAGGGTTAGTTTATGTTTTCCTTTACTTGGTTGTAAGGCCAATTCATGAAATTTTAGTGTTTCACCAACAAATTCATTGTCAATATGCCAATATATAGATGTTGAAGGGTTTCGGTGCGCTAGTTTGAAAATGAGCTTACCTTTTTTTCCATTCAATTCTTTGGGAATAAATAATTTTGCGTAATTCTTAGGGTATATGACTTCCATTATTTTTTCTTCTTCATTTTGACAGTCTTTTTTAAATTTAGGAAGTACAGTATATCCACCATGATTTTTTTTGTAATACCATTCCATAACAGGGGGTAACACAAACCAAGGTTGGTGAATCATTTCTAAGGGATCAGCACAAGAACTGTTAACTTGAAATTGTCTGTCTTTAGATAAATGTACCAGTTGATGATAAGGACATGTTTTAGAGTCTCTGCCTTTTTCGGTAACCAAAGTGTTTATTGTTTTATCACAAAATTTACCCGCTTTATATCCGCTTTTAAGGCAAGTGTCTATGTCGAACAATTCGCTATTTGGTATTTCATACCAAGTATTTGTGTCTAATTGACGAAAAACATCGAACATAATTGGGGATGCAGATCGAGTTCCTGTAAGTCGGGCTCGACCCTCACCATCAGCATTACCAACCCAAACACCAACAACATGATTATGACTAACACCTATAGACCAGGCATCACGATTACCAAAACTTGTTCCTGTTTTCCAAGCGATGTTTTGAGGATTGTCAAATTGTTCCCAGCCTTCTTCTTGGGAAGGGCGATTTACTTCTAGCATAGCATCTAACATTAAATAGATAGCTGCCGAATTTAAGTTGCAATCGTATTTCTTAGAAGTATTATTTTTGGCATCGAAATTAGGCATATGCATTTGGGGAGTACCATTCGCTTTTTTTAGCTTTCTAGCAAGAGAAGCATAAATACCTGTCAGTTCCCAAAGATTAGCTTCTGCACCTCCTAAAATAAGGCTTAGCCCATAGTGATCTGAAGGTTTGGTCATAGTAGAAATACCTATTGTTTTGATCAACTCGTGAAAGCGTTCGAAACGGTAATTTCTTAACAAACGAACAGCTGGAATGTTAAGAGATCTTGATAGTGCTTGTTTAGCAGGGACAGCACCATCATAAGTAAGACTGAAGTTTTTAGGATTATATCCTGCAATTTGAGTAGGGATGTCTGCGAGTAGTGTATTGGGTAGAATACTTCCTTCTTGTAACGAAGCTGCATAAAGAAAAGGCTTTAAAATGCTTCCAGTACTTCGAGGAGACATAGTAATATCTACATCATATCCTTTTCCTTCTTTTTTTTGAGAGGTATTTCCTACATAAGCTACAATATTCCCTGTGTCAACTTCCAAAACAAGACATGCAGCATTGTAAATATGATTACTTTGTAGTATTTGACTATGCTCTTGAAGAATATGAATCGTTTGTAGTTGAATATTACGATCGATAGTTGTCGTAAGTTGCTTTCCTTTATAACCTCTTTTCATTGCATGTTGCAAGAGGTGTTGTGTTTTATTAGGTAGATGTTTAGGTCTGTCAGGAATAGCTTCTTGTTTAGATAAGTAACAGGTACTACTATCAATAATCTTTTTTGCTAATAATTTGTCTAAAAGACGATCTCTTTTCGTTTTTAATTTATCATGATTTTTCCCAGGATAGATTAATGAAGGGGCATTAGGTAATACTGCTAGAGTAGCACTTTCAGCCCAAGAAAGTTGATGGGGGCTTCTTCCGTAATATCGCCACGCAGCAGCATCTAAACCAACAATATTACCTCCATACGGTGTGTAAGAAGTGTAAAGCTGTAAAATTTTGTCTTTAGAATATCTAAGCTCAAGCCTTGTAGAAAGAATAAGTTCGATAATCTTTTGGTATACGGTACGGCTTTTTTTATTTCTAGCCAATCGCAGTGTTTGCATCGTTATGGTACTGCCTCCTCGAACGATATGTCCTTTCTTAATGTTCGTTACAAAAGCTTTTACTATTGAAAGAGGATTGAAACCTGGGTGGTACCTAAAATAAGCATCTTCAAATTGTAATAAACAATGTTCAAATTTATTAGGTACACTATCTATAATAGGAAAACGCCATTGTTCGTCATCAGCTAATTTAGCGGCAAGTAGTTGTTGTTCTTTGTCAAATAAAACAGTACTTGTTGGAGCTTCGAATAATGGTTTAGGAAGTGAAAATAATAGATACCAAAGTAGGATTATTCCTAATATGACTTTAAATAAAAGTGATTTATTAATGCTTTTGTAACTCATTTAATGGATTCCGTACTTGTTGTTAATCCACATTATAGGATAATTAGTTTTACTTTTTAAAGGAGTTGAAATACAGAGTACATTCTATTTGTATAAAATGTACTCTGTATTGTTTAGTAAATTACTTAATAACTTCAACCCAACCACCAGCTTTTTTAGCATTGATAGAATTATCATACATAGCCTCACAATAGATTGATGGTAAATAGAATTTCCCTAAATAAGCAGCATTCAATAAGCTGACAAAAGTTTTGGTTTCCCCTTCTTTCAAATCGAAATAATAATGAATACGATCATCACGAACATCCATATATTCGGGGGTGCTTTTGATATGCTTTTCTCCTGTTTGGTCATTTCTTAGGTTTTGAATTTCCCACCCAGAAGGAAATAATTGTGTCAAAGCTAGTTCTTCATATTTTCCGCGATATCCAGTATTTTTTAAACTTACTTCTACTTTAAAATCATCTCCTTGTTTGATGCTTTTTGGGTCAATCTTATTATCCTCCAAATCGAAATAAGCAACAGACATTTTTAAGTCGTTACTAAGATCACTTTCTAATCCAATTGATTTAACTCCTTTATTTACAACTCTAGCGAATAAAACACCACCTGATGTGTTTTTGAAATTTAATTTATTAAGAATTTTATCAGTCGGTAATGTCGATTTACTGATTGATTTAGTTGTGGTGTGTGAGGTCATTTTTGCTCCATTCAGCCCATATTCGAACGATATGTTTTTGTTAGTGTTCAATGAATTGCCCTCCACTAATTTTGAAACCGCAATTAAAGAATAAGCTGTTGTTTGCGTGCTCATCCATTTTTTAGAACTAAGTGCACTAGAAAGTGTATTGAGTAAGCTAATAGCTTTTTCTTTCTCATCAAGTAATAATAATGTTTCTAATACCATTGCTTTATCTCGAATGTCCGAACCGTAGCTATTTCCCATTTCAGCATAAGGTGCAATTTCATAAGATTTTCCGAAAACAATTTCTTTAGCTATTTCCTTTTGTCCGGATTCAGCATAAGCAGCAGCTAAACGCCATAACGATTGTGTATTTAGGTTTCCATTTTCTTTAAGGCGGTTCATAGCGCCTAATTCTTGTTTTCCAGCAAGAGCAAGTGTGTAAAGTCTATAAGCTTGTAAAAGATCTCTACCAGATTTAGAGGTGTTAGCTTTCCATGAATTAGCTTTCCTTTTCTGGAAGTTAGTCCATTTTGATAAAACCCCATTAGGTATAACATATCCTTTGTTTTTAGCTTCTACTAAAAAGTGTCCTACATATGAGGTAGCCCAATCATTAGTTTCATTATTCGTAGGCCAATACTTAAACCCTCCGTCAGTATGTTGAAATTGTAATAGACGGTTTATGGTAGCTTCGATGTTATACCCTATTTTTTGTTTTTCGTCGTTAGATAAATCGGTAATGTTGTCTAAGAATAATTGAGGAAAACCAGAGGATGTAGTTTGTTCGACACATCCGTGAGGGTAACGGATTAAGTATTCTAATCGTTCCTCTAAATTAATCGCAGGTATATTAGAAACTTCAACATAAGCGGTATTAGTACCTTTAATTCCATTTAATTCATATTCAGCTTTCCATGTTTCATTGGCCGATACAATTTTTTGAACGACGGTGGTTGTTGGAGGATTTGGTACTCGCACATCAATTTCTACTTTATGTGTAGCGATTTCATTTCCTGATACTGCAGTTACTTCCACTTCAGAATAACCAATCTTATTTGGAATAGTAAGGTCAAAATAAGCTGATTTTTCCCCAGGTTTATTGAAATGAAGTTGTTTTTTTACACTGCCGCTAGTGGCTATAATACCTTGCGTTTTAATACTTACGTTTACGTTTTTAATAGACTTATCCATAGTAAATACATTGACAGGTACTTTTACTTTTTCACCAGGACTTAAAACTCTAGGTAAAGTAGATAACACCATCAGGGGTTGTTTTACAGGAGTTGCTTTAGAGCTACTTCCGTATGCACCATTACTAGAGGCAACAACCATTGTTTTGACAGATCCAACATATTGTGGCATTTTGAAGGTATGTGTGTTTTCTCCTCCTTTTTCTAATGAGAAAGGTCCCATAACTTTAACTACGGGTTTAAATCGATTAGCTTTTTTTCCTCCTTTTCTACCATGGCCA
This sequence comes from uncultured Aquimarina sp., assembly GCA_947493035.1. GTDB lineage: Bacteria > Bacteroidota > Bacteroidia > Flavobacteriales > Flavobacteriaceae > Aquimarina. The sequence goes on along the minus strand of CANLOW010000001.1, from coordinate 419,340 downwards.
TCACCTCCACCAATAGAAAGTAATCCTGAAATATCTCCTGTAGAGGCTCCTAATACATAGTCATACATATCCCAACTGCGTACTCCAAGTGCTTCACGAGCATAGAATGTGTTCCATGGTTTAGGTGTTCTAAAGCGTGTAATATCTAATAACCCCTCATCTACTACAGCAATGGTATATTCCATTGCTTTTTGCTCTTTTTCACTAATTTTTATGGTTACCTCTTTTTCTGGTCTTAATTCATTAGGCATATTAATAACAGGAGACAAATGAGTTTTAGGATCTTCGACACTTATTGGTGTCATTCCATACAACCTAATAGGGAGATCATTACCATCATATTGATGAGGTTGAATCAAAGTAACATTGACATATACATTAGGTGCCATTTCTTCGGTGGCAATGAAACTAAATTGTGTAGATTCTTTTTTAGCCTCTACCCAATATGTTTCCACAACTCTAGATCCTGATTCAATACTAACTAATGCTCTTCCTTTTTCGGAGGTAGGTATAGTAACATTTACGGATTCACCTACATTGTATTTTTGTTTGTCAGTACTAAAAACAAGCATACTTGCACCCCCAGGATTATCTTTACTCGCTCTACCTGCCCAACCTGGCCAATCGACATACATTATTTTTCCTGTAGCATGCCTACTGTTTTGATCTGTAACACGAACGTAATAACGCCCCCAATCTGGATATTTGATTTCGAATTTTGATTGAGCAATACCGTTTGTACTATTTACATAATCGGTATGTATAGGTTTTTTATAACTACTTCCAACATATCGAGATAGGTCTTCTTGACTGTTTTTTTCCCACCAGTATTTCCATTGTAGCTTATAGATGTCTACACGGACTTTAGTATTTACAGGCTTTCCTTCAGGATCTACAGTTGCAATTTTTATGGGATGCTTGATGTCTGTTAGTAGCATACCTCTTGCTTTATCTCCTTTAGGCAGTTTTACACCAACAAAAGATTTGTAGGGAGCATAAGGTATAGAGAATTGGTCTGTAGAGAAATCACCACCTTCTTCAAAAACACGGACTCTAAAGTTTGCTGTAAGCATACCAGGAGAGCTGTTATTTACATTGATGTTAGAGTTGATGTTCGCTAAACCTTCACTGTTTAATTGTCCTTCGAAAAGTTGTTGATTTTCTACACTGTACGAATGTCCTGGATCGTCGAAAATGTAATCAGAATATCCAATAAATTTTGTTGTAGACTGTCTCATGCTAACGTACACATCAGCATCTAAGTTTTTTGCAATAGCGCCATGTAGCCATTTAGAACTTAGTGTTCCTTTTACATTTTTATCTTTAACAGAGAGGCGATCCTTACCAAAATCTAAATTAACTTTCAAGCGATTTGGTTTAACCGTTTCAATTTTTATGCGTTTTGAAAAAACAGATCCTCCAACTTTAACACGTGCCATCCAATTTCCTGTAGGGTAGTCAGTAGAAGTTACGGTATTGAAATTGTATATGTTTCCGACAGATTTACTACTAATTTTAGAGTCAATTAATTGTCCTTGTGGATTGATAAGTTCAAATGAAACAGGATGTCCTTTAGGTAAGATATTTGTTTTATCTTGAAGCATAAAGTTTAAAAACAAGGTGTCCCCAGGTCTCCAAACACCTCTTTCTCCATATATAAAACCTTTGATTCCTTTTTGACTAATTGTACCTGAGACATCAAATTTACTTGTCGATAAAGAAAATCCATTATCTAAACGTACATAAGCTCTTTGCTTTTCTTTTGATGCTACTAACAAGAAAGGTTTTTTGTCTACATGCAAATGAGCTAATCCGTTAGCATTGGTTTTGGAAGAAGCTATACTTTGTTGTTGGTAATTCATCACATTAACAGTTGCTCCGTCGATAGGTGCTGTAGTTCTTAAATCAGTTACAGCGACCATCATTGTATTATCGACCCCCAGTTTAGTAATCACCCCCATGTTAGAAGCTAATACATTTCTAACTACCTTGGTGTCGTGATGACGGTAATAAGCATCGTTACAAGGATTATTACGTTGCGAATAATCGTAGTTTTCACTACGGTTGTTGTCTTCATAATTATCCCAGCTGCTATTTTCATCTACTGCAGTTTCCCAAGAATCATCACCGTCATCATCAGTCATTTCATTATCCGAATCCATTTCATCAATATCTTTACAACGGTATAAGCTTTGTTTTTTTCCAAACGACAACTCAATTCGATAAATAGCACCTGGTTCAGGGTCAATAAGATCATTAAGCTTTAAAGAAAAGGTGTTCCAATCTGAATAATCAATAGACTTATCAGATTTTAAGGCAACAACGTTTTTATAAACAACCCTTCCGACACGATTAATTTCTCGATCACCATCAATTTGATTTACTTGTAAGAATTGAGAAACATTGTCTTCGTATATTTTTAATACCTTAACCTTAACGGCTTTAAGGTTTATTGTTTTAAAAGGGAATTTGATTCCTTCGTTGTCAGGAAGAATAATTCCTTTTCCTAATAATTTAAGATCAGGTTCGATGTCTTTAAACTCTACAGTTACTTCTTTTTTTGAAGAAAGTTTTTTATTCAAAATATTACGAACATTCTGTATTTTTAGAGTTCTTTTTCCATTTAGTTTTTTTGAAGGGAATACTTTTACTTCATTTCCATCAATACTAAATTTTGGTGTTTTTTCGTTTTCAAACCATATTAAACCATCTAAATCTTGAGATTTTTTTAGAGGGTCTGAAAATACTATAGAAACATATTGTTCAGGTTCGTAGTATACTCGGGTTTGTATAATTTTGAAATCACCAAGACCTGGTATTTCAATTTTCAGTTTGTCAGATATTTTTAAATTTAATGGGGCTGCATCCCAACTAATGCTCAGTTTTTTATCTTTTTTGGCGCGAGTAAGGTTTTTGATTTCAAATAAATAAGTATTTAAGGTTCTGTCATTAGTAACTATTACAGGGTAGTCTTTTCCGTCCAGTCGAGCTTTAAATATTTTTGATAGCTCTTCTACAGGTATAAAGTCGGCAGTTTCTATAGTTCCAGTTACATTTTGATGTTTTAGATCTTCACCTTCAGCATTTACTGATTTCAACTTAACATCTATAAATTGTTGAATGACCTGAAAACTGTAAGTGAATTTCTCGTGCTCTTTTGGGACTTCTTCTATGTCAGAAAGTTTGAATGCTACATCATAAAAAGCACCCGATTTTAAAGGAGCATCAGGAACAAATTCTACCAATCGATTAGTAATCCAAGTAGCTTTTCCTTTAAGTTTAGGTTCAAAACGAAAAAGCCCTTTAGCTTCATCACCTACTTTTATAGATTCATTAGGTTTGGCTAGCTGAATTTTTATCGAAGATTTGGAAGAGATAATTCCAGAAGTATACGATGACACATAACTAACAAATTCAGGATTAGCTTTTTTAATAGTTTTCTTTTTGCAATTAGTAAAAGTTAAACCAAGTATTAAGAAAGCTAAGAGCGAGAAAACATGAAATCTTTTCATAGAAATAGATGTTAAAAGTGTATAACCGAGTAAAAAAATAGTTGCTAAATAAATCTAACGTCTAAATATATGGCAAGTAATTAATTAATTGGTAATAATCTTGAAATAATTTAAATAATGTAGGGGGGTAAATAAGAAATTCTCTATGATTATAATGTCATTAGTTTCTGAGTAGAATTAGAATTTTGTTGAATAACAAAAGCTTTTAGGTTTCCTTACATGTTTTAAACTAATTTAAAACGATTCCGAATTAACCATGATTTTCCTTTAAATGAAAGAATTAGTGTTAAGTTGAATACATATTTGACGACCTAAAGGACATCTTAAACGAATCACATGGAAGAGCACATCGTAATCATAGGAAATGGTATTTCGGGAGTAACTGCTGCCCGTCATATCCGTAAGCTTTCAGATAAACGTATTACTATCATTTCTTCGGAAACAGATTATTTCTTTTCTCGTACAGCCTTGATGTATATATATATGGGGCATATGAAGTTCGAAAACACACAACCTTACGAGCCTTGGTTTTGGAAAAAGAATCGTATTGAATTAAAAAAAGCATTTGTAGAACGTATTGAGCCAGATAAAAATCTATTGCATTTTGCTGAAGGCGGGTCTTTAAAATATGATCAACTTATTTTAGCAACTGGATCAAAACCGAATAAGTTTGGATGGCCAGGACAAGATCTAGATGGAGTAATGGGGATGTATTCCAAACAAAATTTAGATGATTTAGAAAAATATGCACCCAGTAATAAAGAATGCAAACGTGCTGTAATTGTTGGTGGTGGTCTGATAGGTATTGAGATGGCCGAAATGTTGCGTTCTAGAGATATTCCTGTAACATTTTTAGTTCGTGAAGATAGTTTTTGGAATGGTGTATTGCCTGATGCTGAATCGGCGATGATCAATGAGCATATCAAAGAACATCATATTGATCTTCGTTTAGGGGTAAACCTTGAACAAATAAGAGAAAATGGTAAAGGCAGAGTTAAAAGTATTGTTATTAAAGAAACCGGAGAAGAAATTCTTTGTGATGTAGTTGGTTTAACTGCTGGTGTTTCTCCAAATATTGAATTCGTTAAGGCTTCAGGTATCGAAACTGGGCGTGGTATAAAAGTGAATCGTCTATTAAAGACTAATTATGAAAACATATATGCTATAGGTGATTGTGCCGAGCAGCATGAGGCTATAGGAAGTCGTCGACCTATTGAGGCTGTTTGGTATACGGGGCGTATGATGGGTGAAACTGTAGCAAGAACCATTTGTGGAACACCTACAGAATACAAACCAGGACATTGGTTTAATAGTGCAAAATTTTTAGATATAGAATATCAAACCTACGGTTGGGTTTGGGCAGAACCAAAAGAAGGTGAAGCGCGTTTCTTTTGGAAACACCCTAAAGAACACCTTTTAGTACATCTTAATTTTGATAAGGCTACACGTAAATTTATAGGGATCAATACCTTCGGAATTCGCATGCGACACGAACTATTTGATAGGTGGTTGACGGAAGAAAAATCAGTCGATTATGTATTGGCTCACTTAAAAGATGCCAATTTCGACCCTGAGTTTTATAAGCTACATGAGGAGGCAATTGTAGAAAAATTCAATAAAGAACAAGGAACAAATATAAAAGTGGCTCGTAAGAGTTGGAAACGCATTTTTGCATAAAAGATAAGTTCATGAAATTTATAAAATATATTGGTCTAGTAATGGCCATAGCTGGTTTTGCCATTTTCACGGGAAGTGTTTTTGTGGGAAAATACAACGTATCTCCTGAAGCTTTTCAAGAGTGGAGTAGTCAGAAAACAAAAAGTGAATTCTTTATCGAGCGTGCTGAGAAAGAAATTGTTGGAAAAGAACTTAGTGCTTTTCAGTTGACAAGTGCAATTTCAAGAATTGCTAAAAATTCAAATGCTCATTATAAAGGGCAATCAGAAATTCCTTGGGATAAAATTATTCATTGGAAATGGAATAAATCGCATAAAGATTTTGTGTATCCATTATTAAGAAAGTCTGCTGTAGGGTGGATTCCTGAAAATAAAGGGACATTTTGGTGGATCACTTTTGGATTAGCAATCATTGGAGGGTTGATATATTTCTTACCTGATTACAAACTATTAGGTCCAAAAGGAATTAAGAATAATGGAATTTTTCAACACTCAGCTACCAACCGAGGAATATTAGGGTTTATAACCTTTGTGTTCTTTGTTGGGTTTTATGTATTGTTGTATTTCTTTCCAAGTTTTTTGATTAATCCAATATTATCTGTTGATAATATTAGTGAAAGTCTAAGTGAGAATCCTGCTAGTCAATGGTTCTTGTATGGATTTATGTATTGTGCGGTAATGACCGTATTTGCTATCCGTATGTTTATTAAGTATAGACATAATGCTTACCAGTTAGTTCGTACAGCTGTGGTATTATTTTTTCAAGTTGCCTTTGCATTCTTAATTCCTGAAATTTTAGTAGCGTTTAATAAGCCATGGTTCGATTTTAAAAATGCTTGGCCATTGAATTATACTTTTTTCTTCGACTGGAATATCAATAGCTTGGTGTCAAGTGGAAATTTAGGAGTATTTATGTTGGTGTGGGGAATTGTCTTGACATTAATTATCGTGCCCGTAATGGTTTATTTTTATGGAAAAAGATGGTACTGTAGTTGGGTTTGTGGATGTGGTGGATTAGCTGAAACATTAGGTGATCCTTACCGCCAATTATCAAGTAAGTCATTATTTTCTTGGAAAATAGAGCGTTGGTTAATTCATGGTGTATTAGCTTTTGCGATCATCATGACAGCATTAACATTGTATGTGTATTTTGCTGGAATCGAAAGTTGGAAAGAAGTTGCTTTTGGAATTACGGCTTATGATATACAATCTAGTTATGGGTTTTGGATCGGTTCTATATTCTCTGGAGTTATAGGGACAGGATTTTATCCGATTTTAGGAAACCGTGTTTGGTGTCGTTTTGGATGTCCATTGGCTGCTTATATGGGATTAGTACAACGTTTCAAATCTAGATTTAGGATTACTACTAATGGAGGGCAATGTATTTCTTGTGGAAACTGTTCTACTTACTGTGAGCAAGGAATTGATGTTAGGTCATATGCACAAAAAGGACAAAATATTGTTCGTGCAAGCTGTGTAGGTTGTGGTGTTTGTTCAGCGGTATGTCCTCGTGGAGTATTAAAATTAGAAAATGGTCCAGAAGAAGGGCGTATCAATCCTACAGAAGTATTGTTAGGAAATGATGTAGATTTAATAGAAATGGCGAATCAAAACTCGAAAGCTAGTTAGTCTTTAGAAATTATTGAAGTCTATAAGAAAAAACGAGGTGTTTCAAAAAGCATCTCGTTTTTTATGATTAAAAGTAATCCTTTGTGATACTTCACAATAGAAAGCAATTAATTATCTTAACATTCTATGAAAACAGCAGAAGAACTTAGATTACAAAAAACATATAATAAAGAAGAAAATTGGTTGCATTGGGGGCCGTATTTAAGTGAACGTCAGTGGGGAACTGTTAGAGAGGATTATAGCCCAGATGGATCTGCTTGGGATTACTTTCCACATGATCATGCTAGGAGTAGAACATATAGATGGGGAGAAGATGGTATCGCAGGAATATCAGATAGACATTGTGCTATTGCATTTGCCGTGGCTCTTTGGAATGGTAAAGACCCTATTTTAAAAGAAAGACTTTTTGGGCTAACGGGGCCAGAAGGAAATCATGCTGAGGATTGTAAGGAGCTATACTATTATTTGGATAGCAGCCCTACACATTCTTATATGAAGCATTTGTATAAATATCCTCAAAATGAATATCCGTATGCAGACCTTGTGAATACAAATAAATTTAGAGATAAAGATGCTTTAGAATATGAATTGTTAAACACAGGGATTTTTGATAATGACGAATATTTTGATGTATATACAGAGTATGCCAAAGAAAATGAAGAAGATATACTTATTAAAATTACAATAAGCAATAGGGCTAAAAATGCTGCAGATATTTGGGTAATGCCAACACTTTGGTTAAGGAATCTTTGGTCATTTAATCAAGCAACAGGGTATCATAATATTGTCAAGCATCAACAATTTGAAAAGCATAGTTCTGTAAAATTATCACATCCGAAATTGGGAGACTATTTCCTCAATTTCGAAAATCCAGATAAATGGTTGTTTACTAATAATGAAACCAATAACGAAAAGTTATTTGGGGTGCCAAATGAAAGTCCTTATGTAAAGGATTTGTTTCATGACGTGGTGATTCAAAATGATTTCGAGCTTACAGATAATGTCAGTGAAGGGACTAAGTTTGCCCCTATGTATCGATTGAATATAGAAGGGAAATCATCTAAAGAGATTAGGTTGCGTTTATCCAAAAAAGAATTTAAACGAAATCCATTACAACAAGGTTTTACTAAAACTTTTGAAACTAGAATAAAGGAAACAAACGATTTTTACAAACCATTTAGTAATGAGGGGGAAGATCAGAAAAGTATACAGCGGCAAGCCTTTGCGGGTATGCTTTGGACTAAACAATATTACAATATGGATATCACCACTTGGTTAGATGGTGATCCTGGTAAGATGCCACCACCCGAATCACGTAAGCATGGTAGAAATAATGATTGGAAAACACTAAATAATGAGGATATCATTACGATGCCTGATAAATGGGAGTATCCATGGTATGCCGTATGGGATACGGCTTTTCACTGTGTGCCTTTGGCGAAACTCGATCCCGAATTTGCTAAGGAACAATTGTTATTAGTAACTAAGGAGTGGTATATGGCACCTAGTGGTCAGATTCCTGCTTATGAATGGGCATTTTCAGATGTAAATCCACCTGTGCAAGCTTGGTCAGCGCTTCAGGTATACGAAATTGATAAGGCTAAGACAGGTGTCTCAGATATTTCATTTTTAAAACGAATGCTGAATAAATTGGCGCTTAATTTTACTTGGTGGGTCAATAGAAAGGATCAAAACAATAATAATGTGTTCGAAGGTGGTTTTTTAGGTTTAGATAATATAGGGTTATTTGATAGGAGTAGCGTAATACCAGGAGGAGGTTTTCTAGAACAAGCTGATGGAACTGCCTGGATGGCTTTGTATAGTTTGAATTTACTTGAAACTTCTTTAGAAATTGCTCAGCATGACGCTTCTTATGAAGATATGGCAACGAAATACTTTGAGCATTTTATATATATAGCAGAGTCTCTTAATAAAATGTGTCATCGTCGATCAGGTAGCTGGAATGAAGAAGAAGGGTTTTTCTATGATGTTTTAGTACTTCCTAATGAAGAGCATATTCCTATTAAAGTAAGGTCTCTAGTCGGTTTGATGACTCTAAACGCTAATTTGGTACTTAAAAAAGAGATCTTAGAAAAACTTCCTAATTTTTATAAAAATGTAAAATGGTTTTTAAACTATCGCAATAAGCATAGTGAGTATAAAGTCATTGAAAATTTTAAAGAAGGAGAAGATTTATTATTATCCTTAGTGCCTAAAGAGCGAATGATTCGTTTGATAAATGCGTTAATGGATAAAAATGAATTTTTAAGTGATTATGGTATTCGAGCATTATCCAAAGTGCATAGCGAACCTTATCGCATTCATATCAATGGTCAAGAGTTTAGTGTTGCTTACGAACCTGCGGAATCTAGTAATTATGTTTTTGGGGGGAATTCTAACTGGCGAGGCCCGATTTGGATGCCTATGAATTACCTTTTTGTACAATCTTTAAAAACCTATTACAGTTATTATAAAGATGAAATAACAATAGAGGTTGAAGGCAAGTCCTATAATTTATTAGAGTTATCTTTTATGATTAGTGATCGATTGATCAATATGTTTGAAAATGATGAAAATGGAGATCGACCAATTCATGCTTTGGATAGACATATTTATCAGAAAGACCATTTTAAAGATTTAGTCTTGTTTTATGAATATTTTCATGGTGATACGGGAAGGGGAGTTGGAGCTTCTCACCAAACAGGATGGACAGGTGTTATTGCATCATTAATTGATGAAAGTGCTAGTTTCAAAAAAGCAAGTAAATAATTTATTAAGAATATAAAAATCAGTAGGGTGAGATTCCTTGTTAATCAAGGAATGGCAAGGCCCTATTAAAATATTACTGATTGTGGATATTCACAATAATTTATAAGAAATCATGCTCAAAAAAATTCTTAAAAGTTTAGTCATATTAATAGTAATCCTTGTAGTGCTAGCATTTAGCTATCTATATCAAAAACAAGAAGAGCTTATTTTTCATCCTACGAAATTAGAGCAGTCACATCGTTTTGATTTTGATATTCCATTTGAAGAACGAAGTTTTACTACAAATGATGGTGTTGCTCTAAATGGGGTGCATTTTAAAGTGCCTGAGCCAAAAGGCTTGGTATTTTATCTGCATGGAAACTCAGGTAGTATTCAGGATTACTTAGGATCGGCTTATGCTTTTACAAAAGAAGGGTATGATGTTTTTATATACGATTACCGTGGTTTTGGCAAAAGTGAAGGTGAAATAAATGGAGAGAAGCTCCTGTTTAAGGATAACCAATTTGTGTATGATACTCTATTAGGAGAATATGCTGAAAAAGATATCATTGTAGTGGGTTATTCAATTGGTAGTGGGATGGCTGCCAAATTAGCTTCGACCAACAATCCTCAACAATTATTTTTATTGGCGCCCTATCATAACTTCATAGCATTAGTTAAATTATGGAATAAGTATACACCAACATTTTTATTGAAATATAGGTTTGAAACAGATCAATATTTAAAAGGTTTTAAAAAGCCGATTACTATTTTTCATGGAGAAGATGATACATTAATACCTAGCAATCAATCTTTGCAATTGAAAGCTATTTATCCTCAAAAAGTACAAGCGATTATTTTACCTAATCAAGGCCACGTAGGCATTGAAGGGAATGAATTATTTCAAACAGTAATTAAAGATTTATTGAAATAAAAATTATAGTTTTTCAAACGCTTGTAGCTTAAATAAAGCTGTTTCAACCGTGTCGATATCTTGCATTTTCAGAAGTAAACGCAAACCACTACGTGTTTGCTTTTCTTTCATTTGTACTTCAGTAGAGTTTTGTTGTACAAACTGTAACACCTTTGTAAACGTCGGACTTTGGTAGAAGTCAGATTGTTGGTCGCTTACAAAGTATCCGATAAATTGCTGTTGTTTTAATACGATTTTTTCTAAACCTATTTTGGTGGCTATCCATTTCAAGCGAACACTATTCATTAAGTCTACCGCTTCTGCAGGAAGGTTTCCAAAACGATCGATCAATTGTTTTTCAAAAACTTTCAGTTCTTTTTCGGTCTTCAGCTTATTAAGATCGGTATATAGGTTTAAACGCTCAGGGATCGAATTGATGTAGTCATCTGGAAATAATAAAGAGAAGTCGGTATCAATCGCAGTTTCCTTTACATAAACTTTATTTGCTTGTTCGTCTCCATATAACTCCTTGAACTCATTTTCTTTTAATTCTTCAATCGCTTCATTTAAGATCTTTTGATAGGTGTCAAATCCAATTTCATTGATGAAACCACTTTGTTCACCACCTAATAAATCCCCAGCACCTCGAATCTCTAAATCTTTCATAGCGATTTGAATTCCACTACCTAAATCAGAATGTTGTACCAGTGCTTGAATACGTTTTCTAGCATCTTCTGTCATAGCACTAGATGGAGGAGTAATAAAGTAACAGAAGGCTTTTTTATTACTTCTACCTACACGACCTCGCATTTGGTGAAGATCTGAAAGGCCAAAGTTGTTAGCGTTGTTTATAAAGATGGTATTGGCATTAGAAACATCAAGCCCACTTTCAATAATTGTAGTAGCTACTAATACATCAAAAGCACCATCCATAAAATCGAGCATTAACTCTTCTAGCTTTTTACCATCCATTTGCCCATGTCCTACGGCAACTTTAGCATCAGGAACCAAACGTTGAATCATACCTGCTACTTCCTTAATATTTTCAATCCGGTTATGGATAAAAAACACTTGCCCTCCACGTTGTGCCTCATAAGAAACTGCATCACGAATCATTTCTTCGTTAAAGCGAATCACCTGTGTGTCGATTGGGTAACGATTCGGCGGTGGCGTTGCAATCGTAGATAAATCACGTGCTGCCATTAAACTAAATTGTAGCGTACGTGGAATAGGAGTAGCGGTTAAGGTTAGTGTATCAACATTGGCCTTTATAGTCTTTAGTTTATCCTTTACAGCAACACCGAATTTTTGTTCTTCATCAATAATTAATAATCCAAGATCCTTGAATTTTACGTTTTTACTTACCAGCTGATGCGTACCGATAACGATATCCACTTTCCCATTAGCAAGTTCTTCGAGGGTTAACTTTTTTTGTTTCGCAGTACGGAAACGATTTAAGTAATCTACCGTAACAGGGAAATCTTTTAAACGCTTGCTAAGGGTTTTGTAGTGTTGGAATGCCAATACAGTTGTAGGTACTAAAATAGCCACCTGCTTTCCATTATCGACTGCTTTAAAAGCGGCGCGAATAGCTACTTCGGTTTTTCCAAAACCAACATCTCCACAGACAAGTCGATCCATTGGGCGAGGACTTTCCATATCCGCTTTTACTGCAGCAGTAGCCGAACTTTGGTCGGGAGTATCTTCAAATAGAAAGGAAGCCTCTAATTCGTGTTGTAAATAACTGTCAGGCCCATATTGAAAACCTTTCTCTAAACGTCGTTTAGCATATAGTTGGATTAAGTTATATGCAATATGCTTAACGCGTGCTTTGGTTTTATTTTTTAATGTTTTCCAAGCTTTTGATCCTAGTTTGTGAACGGTAGGAACTTTTCCATCTTTTCCATTGAATTTGGAGATTTTATGAAGGGCATGAATACTTAAATATAAAATATCTCTTTCTCCATAAATCAATTTAATAGCTTCTTGTTTACGGCCTTCAACATCTATTTTCTTTAGACCTGCAAACTTTCCAATTCCATGATCGATATGGGTGATATAGTCTCCCACATCGAGATTGGTTAATTCTTTTAAGGTAATGGCTTGCTTTTTGGCATAACCACTTTTTAGTTGGAATTTATGGTAGCGTTCAAAGATTTGGTGATCGGTATAGCAAACCAATTTGGTGTCAACATCAATGAACCCTTGGTAAAGGGAAAGTACTACTGTTTGGTAGTGAATTTCTTCCGTTTCCATATCCTCAAAGATGTCATGAAAACGTTGTGCTTGCTGTTCGCTAACACAGCAAATAATATTAGTAAATCCCTTTTCGTGATTTTTATTAAGGTCTTCGATTAAAAGTTCAAATTGCTTGTTAAAAGAAGGCTGGGGCTTTTGTTGAAAATCTATGTTGACAACATTACGATCGTTTGTTTTATAATAACTTGTATTTAGTTGTACTTGCTGAAAAGCGAATAATTGATCTTTCGCAACTTGCCCATTGATAAAAAGATCCTCAGGTGTTCCTCTTTTGATCTCGCTATCTAATTTTTCGAAAGCAATAGACGCTTTTTCAAAAAGCTTATCCAATTCACCTAAAAACAAATCAGTATGTTGTAGCCATAAAATGGAGTCTTTTTTTATTGATTGAAAGAAAGAAATACGACTCTCTGTAGAAGATTTTTGTTCAATATTCGGGATGATACTAATCTGTTTCACTTTATCTAGTGATAGTTGCGATTCGATATCAAAAGTTCGAATGCTGTCAACTTCATCACCAAAGAATTCAATACGATAAGGATTGTCATTACTAAAAGAAAAAATATCTATGATTCCTCCTCGAACAGAAAATTCACCTGGTTCGGTAACAAAATCTACACGTTGAAATTCATATTCGAATAAAACTTCGTTGACAAAATCAATACTTAAAGCATCACCAATTTTAATGTTTAATGTTTTTTCTTCAATAGTCTTTTGGGAAACTACCTTTTCAAACAAAGCATCTGGATAGGTAATGATCAATTGTTTGCTGGTAGCTTGACTTATTTTGTTTAATACTTCGGCGCGTAACAATACATTCGCATTGTCAATTTCTTCTATTTGATAAGGCCTTCGATAGCTGGAAGGAAAGAAAAGCACTTCTTTTTCTCCAAGGATACGTTGTAGGTCATTGAAGAAATATGCAGCTTCTTCTTTGTCGTTACAAATTAGAATTTGAGAATTGTTATGAGATGTAAAACTCTTTGAAACACTGAAGGAAAGGCCAGAACCTACCAGGTGGATAGCGTGTACGTTTTTTGATTCCTTTACAGCTTCATTAAGTTGTGTTTGAAATGTTGAGCCGTTGAGTTGTTTTACAAGATCAATTTTCTCCAAAATCTATTTTTTTAGCAAATATAGGAGGTTTTGTATGTAAGAAAGGTGTATAAAAAATTGTTAAAATTGTTAAGTAAACCTCTGTAAATAGTGTAAGTTACTAGTGTAAGAAGATTTTGAGCTATGGGAAACAACAATATTATTGGTATTGAAAGGTTTTATAAGGGTAACACAAAAAAATAAAAATCATGAAACGAATTGTTGTAAGCTTGGGGATGTTAGTTGTATTAAGCTCATGTGTTTCAAAAAAGAAATTCATTGCTTTGCAGGATCAACACACTCAAACGAGAAGTTCTTTGTCTAAAACCTTACTAGAAAAGGAAGCTTTAGAAAAAAAATATAAAAAGATACAGTCTAGGGTAGAAAAGTTTAATACTAAGGTAAGTGCTTTGAAATCTATCAATACTTCTTTATCACAAGAAAGTAATAGTAAGTTAAGTATGTTGAAAGGAAGTAAAGCTCCTATTTCAGTGGTAAACTTAGAGCAGATCAGTCAACAATTGGCTAAGATGGATCCAAATGAAGTGGCACAGGCTAAGACATTAAATGATTCTATTAATTTAGTTTTGAATAAGAATATCGTTAAAGGGCTAGAGAGTTCAGATGGTATTAATATAGAAGTTGATGAAACTGTAGTGATGATCAATGTATCGGATGATCTATTGTTTAATACAGGAAGTTATAGAGTGAGTTCTAAAGCTTATCCGTTATTACAAAAGTTATCTGAAGTGATTACTTCCGAACCTAGTGTAGAAGTTATGATTGAAGGACACACTGATTCAAGAACAATTAATACAAATGTGTTAGAAGATAATTGGGATCTTAGTGTAAAACGTGCTACTTCGATTGTTCGATTATTGCAACATAAATACAAAGTTGCGCCAGAACAGTTAATTGCTTCCGGTCGTAGCTGTTATGATCCTTTAGTGGAGAATGACTCAAGAGACAATAGGGCGTTAAATAGAAGAACAAGAATCGTAATCATGCCTAACCTAGATAAATTCCTTTCGATGATTGTGTCTAATTAGATTTTTATCGAACTAAAATTATAAAGAAAGGTCGTCTTTGATATCAAAGACGACCTTTTCTATTTTGTTTACCCATCTATCCTAAAACAGTTCTTCGGTAGTTTTCTAACAAATACCAAAAATTGCTAGTATGATAGAGGGATTTGCCCCTTGATAGCGAGTGTAACTTGAATAATAATATACTTATAACAAGGATTATTCTATTGATAAATCTATAGGACTTAAAAAAAGTTGATTAAGAATATTATTAAAATTTATATGAATATAGGACCTCGTTCATTCAATTAAGTGCGTACTTCATAATTAAATATATCAGTAATTAATATGAATAGAAATATTGTAAAAAAATAAGGTAGCAATTTTAAATTGCTACCTTATTTGTAAGTCAATTTTTTGTGATGATTATTTAGGGCATCACAGTTTTATAATATACTAGTTTACTTATTCTTTAATAATTTTAATAACTTCTTTGTCGTTTACTACTAAAATGTATAATCCAGCATTTAAGTTGCTTCCAACAATAGTACTACTAGCTCCTTTATTTAAAAGTTTACCATTTAGATCAAATAATTCCCAACTTTCTATAGAACTGTTGCTGTCTAAAATAATAGTGTCTTTAAAAGGATTAGGATAAACAGCTGTGGTATTGTTTGCCTTCACATCATCAATAGAAAGTGTCTCAATAAAGGCAGTTTTGTTGTTCGTTAATACTATTTCCGTGTTAGTATCTATTAACGACATAGGGTCTGCATTTTCTTGAGTATAGATCAGCAGAATTATTCTATGATCCTTATCTAAATTCTCTATAGTCGGTATAGGTGTAGAAGCATCAAAATTAGTTGGAATAGTGAAGTTAAAGGTAGTTGTTGCGGCATTAGGAGAATTAGTGCCAACAGGATCGGCGAAAGGGCTTGTACTAACTACTGCTCCGTTTTCGTCTAACTCTCTAATATGCATAGCTACGTAATCAAAATCAGCTTCATTTCCTGAAACTATTGATGAAGCATGTGTAGTTGTAATAGAGACCGTTTCTCCTGGTTCGAATATGGGTCTAGATTCCCCTTCAACAATAAAGTCGTTTGCATTATCCCAAGAAATAGATTTAGCTCTGTCGTCGATTTCACCAATTCTTTTTAATTTATAGGTATGTACCCAATCAACTCGCATAGTGTTTATCGTGTTGTCATTTAATTGACTTTGTTGTGGTAAACCACCAAGCCAAGGTTGATCAGCAGTCCACATGTCCCAAATAAGCTGTAAGTCTCTGGTGAACATTCTTCCTTCTATAAATGGAGCATTAAATCTTTGCTCTCCAACTCTTACAGAACCTGCTGGTTCACCGTCTAAATAAAATTGAATGTTTTGTGCATCTTTCCACCAAACTCCAACAGTATGATATGCTTCATTCCAAGGTACACCTTTTAAAGGGTTGTCATCGGATAAATTATTACTGTTAAAATTACTATGATTTCTTGCTATTTTGGGGTCCAAATTTTGATCAACCTGAAAATACTGAGAGTTCATTTTAGTAGGAAAGTCAGGCTGGCAACCACAAGAAGGGTGAGAATTGTTTTCGACTACATCAATTTCATCCCGATCCATGCCATCCCCATTGTTTAGCCAAAATGTATTGTAAGCCGAAATTTCTGAAGTCAGCATACTACATTCAGTATACATAGGGTAGCTTATTTTTGTTGTGGAATGTATTCTTGCGCTTTGAAACCATTCTTTAGGGTGATCTCTTAGTGTGGCTCTAATACATAGTTTTCCGTCTTCAATGAATGAGTTTTCAGGGCCTAAACTCATAACAGAAGGGGTGTTTTCGTAAGGCCAATCAGAATTAAACCATTTCCCTCTATCAATGGAGTCACCATTAAATTCATCAGTCATAGATTCTACGATTTCCCAAGTTTGACCTTCAGGAGGTGTGGGTTGTGCAAACGATTGTATCGAGAGCAAAACTAAAACTAGCAAGTTTATTTTTTTCATAAAATATTTTGTTTCAATAAGATGTAAAGGTATAGTCATTTTATTACTTTTTCAAGCGATTTTGGTTTTGTTTCACAAATGCGTCCCATCCAGAATAACTTTTTGTATTCCCGGATTTCGAGTTTGAATTGTAAAAATGACAAACAGCTGCAGCTAATCCATCAGTTGAATCCAAATTTTTAGGTAGTTCTTTTAAACCAACAAGAGTTTGCTGTAGCATTTTGGCAACTTGTTCTTTGCTTGCGTTACCATTTCCAGTAACAGCCATTTTAATCTTTTTGGGGAGATATTCTGTTATTGATATTTCTCGACTTAAGCCCGCTGCCATAGCTACACCTTGAGCTCGCCCAAGTTTCAGCATAGATTGAACATTCTTTCCGAAAAAAGGGGCTTCAATGGCTATTTCATCGGGTTTGAACGTATCTATGAGTTCGATAGTGCGCTCAAATATTTTTTTAAGTTTGATATAGGGGTCTTTGTATTTTACAAGATTCAATTCATTTAATTGTACAAATTGCATTTTTTTATTAACTACTCGAATGACACCAAAACCCATAATAGTTGTCCCAGGGTCAATTCCTAATATTACTTTTTCGTTATCCAAGTTGTCTTTTATTTGTTAATAATTAATGGGAGTTGAAACTTACAACTTACAGGTATCCCTTGAATATATCCGGGTTTTATTGGGTTGATGTTTGCTAGAGAACTGTCTATGTGAAATTGTAATCTTTCTGTTAAAGGAGTAATAGATTCGAATTTAGTTGAAATAAAGCCGCTATTTTCTTTATTTAAAACCTTGATGGTAACCCATAGAGTATCTTTTGTTATCAACTCTTTAGTAGTAACGGATTCAGGTAGACTACGTTCGAGGATTTCTAACAATTGATTTTCAAAGCAAGGTCTGTTCTTTTCTTTGCAAGGTTTTATTTCTGGGTAAGATTCAAGTTTAAGTTGTTGTATTTGAAGTTCGACTAATGCTCCTAAATTTTTCGAATTGTTAGGCCAGCGTTTACAACTCACCATACAAGAGAGTAATAAAATTCCAAAAAACAAAGATCTGAGCATATTGAAAATCTGATATTTTGTCAGTATATAATTAAAGGTATAGTTGTTGAAAACTACTTACAAAAGTATGAATATCTTGAATTATGTATAATTTTAGATGATTGAATCATATTTTGAATTTTTAAGAGAACAAATTATGGATATATTTTTAATAACGGTTGGTTTTTTATGTGTGTTAGTCGGGATTTTGGGTAGTTTTTTACCTGTTCTTCCTGGTTTACCAATAAGTTGGCTAGGTTTATTATTGATTCATTTAACTTCAGTAGTGCCTATGAATTATACTTTTTTAGGTGTTTGGTTGGCAGTGGCTCTTTTGATTTTGATTTTAGATTATGTTATTCCAGCTATGGGGACTAAAAAATTTGGAGGAAGCAAGTACGGAATATATGGTACGACCTTAGGTTTGATAGTAGGGCTGTTTTTCCCTCCTTTTGGTTTTATTGTAGGGCCATTTGTAGGGGCATATATTGGAGAAATGATCAATCAACAAAATTCTAAAGTAGCCGTTAAAGCTGCTTGGGGCTCATTTGTTGGTTTTTTAGCTTCAAGTTTTATGAAATTTATAGTCAGCTTTATTTTTGTAGGATTATTTATTTGGAAAATAATCGAATATAGAGAGGCGCTTTTTTCTTTTTAAAGCAGCATGATGTGTCTAAGGAAGAGAGAATATTAACATTACACCCCGCTAGTAAAAAAGGAGTGAATATTGTAAAGTGGAAATACGATTTTGTAAAATCATTTATCCTAGATGCGCTGGAAAGTCAGGACGATATTACTTATCAAGAGCTAAATCGTCAAGCCATTGAAAAGTTGACGGCTACTTTCGAGGGAAAAGTAGCTTGGTATGTCGTTTCTGTAAAATTAGATTTAGAAGCAAGAGGAATAATTGAAAGAATTCCTGAAGTATCTCAGCATAAAATTCATCTAGTGAAAAACTAGCTACTAAGAACTAAAGACTATTAACTACTTCTTCGGTTTAAAAATAAATGCACTAGGAAATTTCTTCTGTATTCTCATTAAAGCACGATCAGCTTCTAGGCGATTTCTGTAATTACCAATCCATACTTTATAGTTTGGTGTTTCGAACTTTATTTTGCTGCTCCACATTCCTCCGTAGGTGGTTTTAAATTTCGCTAAGACCTTGTGAGCTTCGTTTAAATTACCATAAAACAATTGTATCTTATAAGAACCAGTGTTTTCTATATCGAATTTTGCTTCAGTAATTTTTTCAATATCAGGCGAGACTTCTATATGTGCTGATGCAGTTTCTACTTGACAAAAAGCGTAATTCATTGTTAGTGAAAAAATTATGTAAAGAAATAGGTTTCGCATAGACTTTCTTTTAAGTGGTAAAGGTAGGATATTTGGGGTAAATGCCTATGGTGGTTATTTAGAACACTTATAAATTACTTTTAAGCTGGTAAGGTCATTTCGCAAAAAGACTTTATGTAGTACTTTTGTCGGGCATTTCTTGCCTTAAATTTTATCATAAATTTAATATTTAGGTGAGTTGCTGCACAGTTTGAAATTCTACATTAATCTATGAAAAAAGTGGCAAACGGGAATCTTATCCAAAAACTAACCTTACTGGTCGTTACTTTTCTGTTGAGTTTATCTCCAATTGTTTCTCATGCGCAAGCTCCTGCGGGTGCTGATGCAGCGAAAGGTAAAGAGTTGTTTAACTCTCTTTGTGCTGCGTGTCATAAGAGATATAAGAAAGCGACAGGTCCTGCATTATTTGGTGTGACAGAGCGTCACGATACAGAGTGGATCTACAAGTGGGTAAAAAATAGTGCTGCATTGATTGCTTCAGGAGATGCTGAGGCTGTAGCTATTTATGAGGAGTACAATAAGGTGTCGATGAATGCCTTTCCTCAATTGTCAAATGCAGACATCGATAATATCATTGCTTATGTGAGTGAGCCTAAGGCGGCTCCGCCTGTGTCTAGTGGTGGTGGGGAGTTTGCTTCGGCTAATGCAGGTCAAGGCGGTTCAAGTGCTGTTCAGAATTTGGTGTTAGGCTTGTTAGCTTTAGTGCTTGTTGTGTTGGTAGTGGTGTTGTTCTTGGTGAATAAAACACTAAGAAGCTTTGCTGAAAAGCAAGGGGTTGAATTACCTGCTAAAGATGAGCGAAAGCCGATTTGGAAAGCATTTATTGAGAATCAATTCTTGGTATTGGTATCGGTAGTGTTCTTGTTGTTGTTGAGTGCGTACTTTGTGTACGGGTTCTTAATGCAGGTGGGTATCGATAAGGGATATGCTCCAGTGCAGCCAATTCATTATTCACATAGAATCCATGCGGGAGATAATAAGATTGACTGTAAGTACTGTCACTCTTCTGCTCGTGTGTCTAAGCATTCTGGGATTCCTTCGTTGAATGTGTGTATGAACTGTCATAAGTCAATCGGTGAAGTTGCTGATGCTACTCAAGCGGAAGGGCTGGAGAAGTATGGGGTTGATTATAATAAGCAAATTCAGAAGCTGTATAAGGCAACTGGTTGGGATTCAGATAAGCAAGCGTATACGGGTAAAACCGAGCCAGTGAAATGGGTGCGTATCCATAATTTGCCGGATTTTGCATATTTCAATCACTCGCAACACGTAATGGTGGCTGGAGTACAGTGTCAGAAATGTCACGGTCCAGTAGAGGAGATGGAAATCATGAGTCAACATGCTCCGTTAACAATGGGGTGGTGTATCAACTGTCACAGAGAAACAAATGTGAAGGTTGAAGGAAATGAGTACTACGAGAAAATTCATACAGAATTATCTAAGAAGTACGGTGTAGATAAATTGACAGCTGCTCAGATGGGTGGTTTGGAGTGTGGTAAATGTCACTACTAATCAAAGTCAATTAGATTCTAAAATTTATCATTAAGAAGCAAACAAGTTTTATATATGTCATCAAACAAGAAATACTGGAAAAGTGTTGAGGAGCTGAAAGGTAGCTCTGTTGTTGAGGCGCTAAGGCAAAACGAGTTTTCTGAGGATATACCAGTAGATGGTTTCTTGGAGGATGAGTCGTCGCTAGAGAATTCATCAACATCACGTAGAGATTTCTTAAAATATGTCGGGTTCAGTACTGCAGCTGCTACATTAGCTGCTTGTGAAGGGCCTGTTGTAAAATCAATACCATATGTAGTGCAGCCAGAGCAAATTGTTCCTGGTGTAGCAAACTACTATGCAACAACAATTGCAGATGGTTTTGATGTTGCGAATATCTTAATTAAAACTCGTGAGGGTCGTCCAATTAAAGTAGAGAGTAATAAGTTAGCTGGAGCTACAGGAGGAGCGAATGCTCGTGTACATGCTTCGGTACTTTCTTTATACGATACATCGCGTTTAAAAACACCACAAATAAAAGGGAAGTCGGTTTCTTGGAGTCAGTTTGATGCTGCGTTAGGAAAGCGTTTGGCTTCAGTTTCTGGTGATATTGTATTGCTTACGCAAAGCATTTCTAGTCCTTCAACAACTAAGTTGATTGCAGAATTTGCTGAAAAATTCCCAAATGTAAAACAAGTTGCTTACGATGCTATTTCTCAAACAGCTGCATTAGATGCTTTCGAGCAAGCTTATGGTGTTAGAGGTTTGGCTGGATATGATTTCGGAAAAGCAGATACGATAGTGGCTGTTGGTGCAGATTTCTTAGGAGATTGGCAAGGAGGTGGCTATGATGCTGCTTATGCTAAAGGAAGAGTGCCAGAACATGGTAAGATGTCTCGTCACATTCAGTTTGAGTCTAATATGACTTTAGCTGGTGCTGCTGCTGATAAGCGTGTAGCTGCAAATCCTTCAGAGTTAAAGCAAGTGTTACTTGGTTTGTATTCTGCAATTACAGGTAAGGGGGCTTCTGTTAATTTGTCTGATAAATTGAAGAAAGCGGTAACTGCTGCTGCAGCTCAAGTGAAAGCTGCGGGAAGTAATGCAGTTGTTGTTACTGGAATTCAAGATAAAGATGCGCAATTGATTGCACTAGCAATTAATAGTGCATTACATAGTAAAGCATTTAATCCGTCTGAGCCTAAATTGGCATTTCAAGGGAATGCTGCTAAGGTGAATACTTTAGTAGGAGACTTAAATGCAGGTAGGGTAGGTGCTTTATTTACTGTAGGTGTAAATCCTGCATATAGCTTGCCAAATGCTCAAGCTTTTGTTGCTGGTCTTAAAAAGGTAGATGTAGTAGTTTCTTTTGCTTCTATTCCTGATGAGACTGCTTCGGTAAGTGAGTTTGTAGCCACTACGCCTCACTATTTAGAATCTTGGGGAGATGTAGAAATTACTAAAGGGAAGTTTGGTTTAGTACAACCAACGATCCGTCCTTTATTTGATACGCGACAATTTGAAGATACATTATTAAGTCTTTTAGGAAGTAATGTTTCTTTCGATAAATACATGAAAAATGTTTGGAATACTTCGATCTTAGGAGGGAAGTCTTTCAATCAAGCATTGCATGATGGTTTCTTTGTTACAGGAAAAAAAGTAGCAGCTGCGCCATCATTTAGTATTAATACTTCTAGCCTTTCAGGGAAAGCGAATGGTTTAGAGTTAGTATTATATACTAAAACAGGAATGGGAGATGGTCAACAAGCCAATAACCCATGGTTGCAAGAATTTCCAGATCCAATTACAAGAACATCTTGGGATAACTATTTGTTAGTTTCTAAAGCAGATGCAGAAGCGTTGGGTCTAGAAAACTGGAATGTTGCTAATGGTGCATTAAACGGTAGTGTTGTAAATGTAAAAGTTGGTAATGTAACTGTTGAGAATGTAGGGGTTTATATCCAGCCAGGGCAAGCAAAAGGTGCTGTGGCATTGGCTTTAGGATATGGTCGTACTGCTGGTTTAAAAGAAGAAATGAAAGTGGGGGTTAATGCGTATGCATTATATCAAAACTTCAACAACGTTCAAAAAGTTAGTGTAGAGAAAGTTTCTGGGGTACATGAGTTTGCTTGTGTTCAGTTACAGAAAACACTAATGGGACGTGGAGATATCGTTAAGGAAACTACCTTAGAGATCTTCAATACAAAAGATAAAGATTACTACAACGAAATTCCAAAGGTATCTTTAGATCACGAGGAAATTCCTGTGACTTCTTCAGATGCTGATTTATGGGATGAGTTTGATCGTTCAATCGGACATCACTTTAACTTATCTATAGATTTAAATGCTTGTACAGGTTGTGGGGCTTGTGTGATTGCATGTCATGCAGAAAACAACGTTCCTGTTGTAGGTAAAGAAGAAGTACGTAAATCACGTGATATGCATTGGTTGCGTATCGATAGATATTATTCTTCAGAGGAAACTTTCGAAGGAGATAATGAAAAGAAAGATGGCTTTAAAGGACTTAGTGCTAACTTATCTGGTTTTGGTGAATTAGAAGATCCATCAGAAAACCCTCAAGTAGCATTCCAGCCAGTAATGTGTCAGCACTGTAACCATGCTCCTTGTGAGACGGTATGTCCAGTAGCTGCAACTTCGCATGGTCGTCAAGGTCAAAACCATATGGCATATAACCGTTGTGTGGGTACACGTTATTGTGCAAATAACTGTCCTTACAAAGTGCGTCGTTTCAACTGGTTCTTATATAATGGAAATGATGATTTCGATTATAATATGAACAACGATTTAGGTCGTATGGTTGTAAATCCAGATGTTACGGTACGTTCTCGTGGAGTTATGGAGAAATGTTCTATGTGTATGCAAATGACACAGAAAACAATCTTAGATGCAAAACGTGACGGACGTGTAATTAAAGATGGTGAATTCCAAACTGCTTGTTCTAATGCTTGTACTTCAGGAGCTATGATTTTTGGAGATATCAACGATAAGGAAAGTAAAGTTGCTAAGACACTAGAAGGAGATCGTATGTATCACTTACTAGAGCACGTAGGAACAAAACCAAATGTGCAGTACCAAGTAAAGGTACGTAACACGAAAGAAGCTTAATTAATAAAGAGTTAAATCAAGAATAAATTATGTCTCATTACGAAGCGCCCATAAGAAGACCTCTTGTAACAGGTGATAAGTCATACCATGACGTAACACTTGACGTGGTAGCACCTGTAGAAGGTAGAGCAAATAAACAGTGGTGGATTGTTTTTGGAATCGCATTAGCTGCATTTGCATGGGGATTAGGATGTATTACCTATACTATTGTGAATGGTATTGGTAGCTGGGGATTAAATAAAACTGTAGGATGGGCGTGGGATATCACGAACTTCGTATGGTGGGTAGGTATCGGTCACGCAGGTACTTTGATCTCGGCAGTACTATTATTATTCCGTCAGAAATGGCGTATGGCAATTAACCGTTCTGCAGAGGCGATGACTATCTTCTCGGTAGTGCAAGCGGGGCTATTTCCTATCATTCACATGGGGCGTCCATGGTTAGCATATTGGGTATTACCTATTCCTAACCAATTTGGATCACTATGGGTAAACTTTAATTCACCATTACTTTGGGATGTATTTGCAATCTCTACGTATTTATCGGTTTCATTAGTTTTCTGGTGGACTGGTTTATTACCTGATTTTGCAATGATCCGTGACCGTGCAGTAACACCATTCACAAAAAAGATCTACGGAATCTTATCATTTGGATGGTCTGGTAGAGCAAAAGACTGGCAACGTTTTGAGGAAGTGTCTTTAGTGTTAGCAGGTTTAGCAACACCATTAGTACTTTCTGTACATACGATCGTATCTTTTGACTTTGCAACTTCGGTAATACCTGGATGGCATACGACAATTTTCCCTCCTTATTTCGTAGCAGGGGCAATTTTCTCAGGATTTGCAATGGTAAACACTTTGTTAATCATTATGCGTAAAGTGTGTAATATGGAAAACTATATCACATTACAACATATTGAGTTAATGAACTTAGTAGTTATGATAACAGGTTCTATTGTTGGTGTAGCCTATATTACTGAGCTGTTTGTAGCATGGTACTCTGGAGTAGAATACGAGCAATATGCATTCTTAAATAGAGCAACAGGGCCTTACTGGTGGGCATATTGGGCGATGATGACATGTAATGTGTTCTCTCCGCAATTCATGTGGTTCCCAAAGTTGAGAAGAAGTATCTTGTTTTCATTCTTTATCTCAATCGTAGTGAATATAGGAATGTGGTTTGAGCGTTTTGTAATTATTGTTACATCATTGCATCGAGATTATTTGCCATCTTCTTGGACGATGTTCTCTCCTACGTTTGTTGATATTGGAATTTATATCGGTACTATTGGTTTCTTCTTTGTGTTGTTCTTGTTATATGCACGTAGCTTTCCTGTAATAGCTCAAGCAGAGGTGAAATCTATTTTAAAGTCTTCAGGTGAAAAGTATAAAAAACTTCGAGAAGCTGGGAAACCAACTTACGAAAGAGCTGAAGGTATTGTTGAACTATTAGGTGACAGTCACGACGACCACCATTAATATATAAATTAAGTATTGTATGGCTTCAAAAGTTGCTCATGCTTATTACCTTGATGACGAGGTTTTAATGGACGCTGTAAAAGCGTGTAATGTTAAGCACTACCACATTGAAGAGGTGTATACACCTTTCCCAGTGCATGGTCTAGATAAATTAATGGGATTACCTCATACGCGTTTGGCAATTTGTGCCTTCATATATGGGTTAATTGGTTTGACGGTTGCAATCACTATGATGAATTACATCATGATTGAAGACTGGCCTCAAAATATTGGGGGAAAGCCTAGTTTTAGTTTCTTGGAAAATTTACCTGCATTCGTTCCAATTATGTTCGAGTTGACAGTGTTTTTTGCGGCTCACTTAATGGTGATTACTTTTTATATGAGAAGTAGATTATGGCCTTTCAAGAAAGCTGAAAATCCTAATGAAAGAACTACAGATGATTTATTCTGTATCGAATTAGATGCCTCTACCGCAGGAGAAGAAGAATTGACTTCTTTCTTTAAGGCTACAGGTGCAGTTGAAATTAATTTTAAAAACAACTAAGTCGATGAAAGCAGTTTTTAAAATAGCATTATTAGCTACTGCAGTAGCGATAGTTTCTTGTAAAAATGACAAGAAGCCAAATTATCAGTATTTTCCGAATATGTACGAATCTGTAGGTTATGAAGCTTACAGTTCTCACGATAATGAAATATTTGCTGGTAACTATACTTCTGAAGCTTTAATTCCAGTAGAAGGGACAGTAAGTAGAGGTTGGTTGCCATACGATTATGATAATAATCGTGAAGGATATTTAGCCGCCAAAACAGGTTTGAAAAACCCGCTTCCTTACACGCAAGAAAATGCCGAGAAAGGAAAAGCGTTATATGATATCTATTGTGCAATTTGCCATGGAGGAAAAGGAAATGGTAAAGGTACTTTAGTGAAGCGTGAAAAGATATTAGGTGTGCCTAGTTATGATGACGCTGGAAGAGCTATTACTGAAGGAAGTATTTATCATGTAATGTATTATGGAATCAATTCTATGGGTTCATATGCAGCTCAAACTACGATAGAAGAACGTTGGTTGATTGCTCAATATGTTGAGCAATTAAAAGCTAAGCTTCAAGGTGTTTCTCCAAGAATTGATAATACTTCAGATAAATCAAATGAAGAATATTTATTTGATGCGGAGAATAGTCATGGAGTAAACGCTAAATTTTCAGTGGATCATATTCCTTCATTTGAAGAAACTAGTATTGATAGTTTAGAAGTTGAATTAGATGAACATGGAAATGTAATTCAGCATAAATTAGAAAGAATTGGAAGTAAAATTCACAGTGTGAAAAAGAAAAGTGGGAAACCATTAATCGGTGGGAAATCACACCATTCACACAAAGCCACTGGTAAAAAATAATTACGAATTTCGGGTTTAAGTTATGTATACACTGACAAAAAATATAAAGATATTACCTATCGTATTAATGGCATTGGGACTAATAGGAATGGCTATTGGTTTCTCTAGTGCACCAGGTTCGATAGAAGAAGTAGAACAAATATTGGCTAGCCAACATCATGGAGGACATGGTGAGGGTCATGCCACAAAAAGTCACGATACTCATGATGCGCATGCTAAACAAGGGCATGGACATGAAGCTCACGGTACTGAGACTCATGGGAAAAGTCATGATACTCATGGAGAAGATGCTCATGCAGCACATGAAAAGCATTTACATCATGTACTACACCAATTGCAAAATAAGCCTTGGGCAGCTTTATATGTTGCGGCTTTCTTTTTCTTTATGATAGCATTAGGAGTATTAGTTTTTTATGCAATTCAATTTGCTGCACAAGCTGGTTGGTCTCCATTATTATTCAGAGTAATGGAAGCAATTACTGCTTATTTGTTACCAGGTGGTATTATTATGTTTATCATTTTAGCTCTATCTGGATTCCATATGAATCATTTGTTTGTTTGGATGGATTCAGAAGTAGTGGCTCATGATGAATTAATTCAAGGTAAAACAGGTTGGTTAAATGTTCCTTTTTTCTTAATAAGAGCTGCATTATACCTTATAGCATGGAATGTTTACCGTCATTTTGCAGTTAAATTTTCAAAAAAGCAGGATGAAGAGCCTAATGGAAACGTTTGGTATAAGAAAAGTTTCAAGGCAGCTGCTGTATTCTTAGTTGTTTTTATATATACAGAATCTATGATGTCTTGGGATTGGATTATGAGTGTAGATCCTCACTGGTTTAGTACATTATTTGGCTGGTATGTATTTGCAAGTATGTTTGTAAGTGGTATTACTGTTATAGCTTTAATAACTATTTATCTAAAGTCTAAAGGGTATTTGCCAAATGTAAATAATAGTCATTTACATGATTTGGCTAAGTTCATGTTCGGAATTAGTATTTTCTGGACGTATTTATGGTTCTCTCAATTTATGTTAATCTGGTATTCAGATATACCTGAAGAGGTGACTTATTTTGTGCAACGTATAAACGATTACACACTACCTTTCTTTGGTATGGTTGCTCTTAACTTGATTTTTCCATTATTAGTTTTAATGAATTCTGATTTCAAAAGAATCAATTGGATTATCGTTTTAGTAGGTGTTGTAATTTTAGTTGGGCATTATATTGATATCTTCAATATGATTATGCCTGCAACTGTAGGGGGTTCTTGGTTTATTGGGTTACCTGAAATCAGTGCAGTTTTATTCTTCTTAGGATTATTCATCTTTGTAGTTTTCAAAGCCCTTACTAAAGAAGAATTAGAACCATCAGGAAATCCTTACTTAGGAGAAAGTAAGCATTTCCATTATTAATAAAAGAAGTATATAATTATTATAAGATAGCGAACAATGACGATATTTTTAATCTTACTAATAGTAGCACTTTTGGGAGTTTCTATTTGGCAACTTTCCAAGATATTTCAACTTTCTCAAGGAAATGCGGATACTTCTGAAATTGCTAATGATAAAGATAACAGTACTCAAGGTAAATTGATGTTGGCCTTTACAGTGTTTCTTTATGCATTAATGGCTTACTGTTTTATTAATTATCACTCATATTTTTTACCAGAAACAGCTTCTGAACATGGTAAAGATTATGATATCTTAATGAAGATATCTGTAGTGTTAATTATGTTTGTACAAGTAATTACTCAATTTTTATTACACTTTTTTGCCTATAAATACAGAGGTAAAAAAGGAAATAAGGCATTGTTTTTTGCAGATAGCCATACTTTAGAATTAATTTGGACGGGTATTCCTATAATTACTTTAGCAGGTTTAATCATCTACGGATTGTATACTTGGGTCGATATTATGAATATCGATGAGGAAGAAAATGCAATTGTAGTTGAATTATATGCATATCAATTTGCTTGGAGAGCTAGATATGCTGGTGCTGATAATGAATTAGGTAAAGCTAATGTTCGTTTTATAGAAGGTGTAAATACATTGGGTGTGGATGAATCTGATGCTTATGCTATGGATGATATCATTACTAACGAATTGCACTTACCTGTTAATAAAAAAGTGATTTTCAAATTGCGTTCACAAGATGTATTGCATTCAGCATATATGCCTTTCTTTAGGGCTCAAATGAATGTTGTTCCTGGTATGATTACCGAGTTTTCTTATACTCCAATAAAGACTACAGAGGAAATGCGCCAAACTGACTTTATGGTAGAAAAAGTTGAGACAATCAACGGAATTCGTAAAGAAAATAGTAAGAAGTTGTTAGCTAAAGGTGAAGAAGCTTTAGAACCATACGAGTTTGATTACTATTTATTATGTAATAAGATTTGTGGAGCTTCTCACTACAATATGCAAATGAAAATTGTTGTTGAATCTGAAGAAGATTACAATAATTGGTTAGCAGAACAAAAGACTTTCAGACAAGTAGTGTCTAAATAATATTTTTATAATTTTAGAATAAAAGATAGGTTATGTCAGCAGATCACGGACACCACCATAAGGAAACGTTTATCACTAAATATATATTTAGTGAAGACCATAAAATGATATCCAAGCAGTATTTAATTACTGGCTTATTAATGGGTATCATAGGTATTGCAATGTCATTACTTTTTAGAATGCAAATTGCATGGCCAGAACAATCTTTCCAAATATTTGAAGTATTATTAGGGAAATGGGCTCCTGATGGAGTTATGGATCCTAATGTTTATTTAGCGTTAGTTACTATTCATGGTACTATAATGGTATTCTTCGTGCTAACAGCTGGATTGTCAGGTACTTTCAGTAACCTATTGATTCCATTGCAAATTGGAGCCCGTGATATGGCTTCAGGTTTCATGAACATGGTTTCTTACTGGTTGTTTTTCTTGAGTTCTGTGATCATGGTTTTTTCATTGTTTATAGAAGCAGGTCCTGCAGCAGCTGGGTGGACTATCTACCCACCATTAAGTGCTTTACCACAAGCAATGCCAGGTTCAGGATTAGGTATGACATTATGGTTAGTGTCTATGGCTATATTTATTGCCTCTTCATTATTAGGTTCTTTAAATTATGTAGTTACAGTAATCAACTTGCGTACTAAGGGTATGTCAATGACTCGTTTACCATTAACGATATGGGCATTCTTTATTACAGCTGTAATCGGGGTAGTTTCTTTCCCAGTATTATTATCAGCAGCTTTATTATTGATCATGGATAGAAGTTTTGGAACTTCATTCTATTTAAGTGATATATTTATACAAGGAGAAGTACTACATAACCAAGGTGGTTCGCCAGTATTATTTGAGCACCTGTTTTGGTTCTTAGGTCACCCTGAGGTTTATATCGTATTATTACCAGCATTAGGAATTACTTCAGAAGTTATTGCTACGAATTCTCGTAAGCCAATCTTTGGATACCGTGCCATGGTAGGATCAATTATTGCAATTGCATTCTTATCTACTATCGTATGGGGTCATCATATGTTCGTATCAGGTATGAACCCATTCTTAGGATCAGTATTCACATTTACAACATTATTAATTGCAATTCCTTCAGCAGTAAAATCGTTTAATTACATTACAACGCTTTGGAAAGGTAACTTACAGTTTAACCCTGGGATGTTGTTTTCTATTGGATTAGTATCAACTTTTATTACAGGAGGTTTAACTGGAATTATATTAGGAGATAGTACACTAGATATTAATGTTCATGATACATATTTTGTAGTAGCTCACTTCCACTTAGTAATGGGTATATCTGCGTTGTATGGTTTATTTGCAGGAGTATATCATTGGTTCCCGAAGATGTATGGTAAAATGATGAATAAGAATCTTGGATATGTACACTTTTGGGTAACTGCTATTGGAGCATATGGAGTATTCTTCCCTATGCACTTTGTAGGGATGGCAGGATTGCCAAGACGTTACTATACATATACTAACTTCCCATATTTTGATGATTTAGCTGATACAAATGTATTGATTACTGTTTTTGCTATCATAACTGCAGCTGCACAATTGGTATTCTTGTACAACTTTATATATTCAATGTTTTACGGTAAGAAGGCAGAGCAAAATCCTTGGAAATCAAATACTTTAGAGTGGACCACTCCTGTAGAGCATGTTCATGGTAATTGGCCAGGTGAATTGCCAACTGTATATCGTTGGGCTTATGATTATAGTAAGACTAAGGAAAATGGAGAGTATGTAATCGAAGGTCAAGATTATACACCTCAAACAGCTCCTCTTCAAGAAGGAGAAGAAGAATTGACTCACTAATTTTAGTCAGTGACTAAACTATTATACTTTAAGCCCTCTTATGAGGGCTTTTTTATTTTATACGATAGTCATACTTTTGTAAGAGTCCTACGTCATTCCTGCGTAGGCAGGAATCTTATCAAATAGATGATTCTGTCAATTGGATAGCAGTCTTAACCTATTATTAAATTGAATTCAAACCTAGATCCATCAAGCGATAATTTCACCCCACAAGATCATGATATTGAAAAGGCTTTAAGGCCATTAAGTTTTGATGATTTTGCAGGACAAGATCAAGTATTAGAAAATTTACAAATTTTTGTAAAAGCTGCTAATATGAGAGGAGAAGCTTTAGATCATACTTTGTTTCATGGTCCTCCTGGTTTAGGTAAGACAACACTGGCTAATATTGTAGCCAATGAATTAGGTGTTGGTATTAAAATCACTTCAGGACCAGTTTTAGATAAGCCTGGTGATTTGGCAGGTTTACTCACGAATTTAGATCCTAGAGATGTTCTTTTTATTGATGAGATTCATCGATTGAGTCCTATTGTAGAAGAGTATTTGTATTCTGCTATGGAAGACTTCAAAATCGATATTATGATCGAAAGTGGTCCTAATGCCCGTACTGTTCAAATTCATTTAGATGAATTTACATTAATAGGAGCAACAACTCGTTCAGGTTTGTTAACGGCGCCTATGAGGGCTCGTTTTGGAATACAATCTAGACTTCAATATTATTCTACAGAATTATTGTCAACGATAATAGAACGTAGTGCCTCAATTTTAAGTGTACCGATTGATCAAAAAGCTGCCATTGAAATAGCAGGGCGTAGTCGTGGTACCCCTCGTATTGCAAATGCACTGTTACGTCGTGTGAGAGATTTTGCTCAAATTAAAGGGAATGGAAGTATTGACCTTGAAATCGCTCAATTCTCATTAAAAGCATTGAATGTTGATGCTTTTGGTTTAGATGAAATGGATAATAAGATACTGACCACAATTATTGATAAATTTAAAGGAGGTCCTGTTGGTCTTAACACAGTTGCTACTGCCGTTAGCGAAAGTTCAGAGACTATTGAAGAGGTATATGAACCTTTCTTAATTCAGCAAGGATTTATCATGCGTACGCCTAGAGGAAGAGAAGTAACGGAATTGGCTTATCGTCATTTGGGAAGAACAAAAGGTCCTGAACAAGGACAGTTGTTTTAATAATTAATTAGATGAAGATGAAAGAGGTTCGTTTTTTAGAGTTAATGCTAAAAGCTCCAAAAATCATGAAAAACCCTTTGCGTTTTCATAATCTTAAATTCAATAGTCTAGGAGATACTTTTAGAATTTATCTTAAGCCGAATTATAGTGTGTTGTTTACTCGTAATCACAAGTTAACACAGCAGATTCTTCAAAAGGCTCAAAAGAAATATCATAAATCGCCATTACAATCCGAAAAATTAAAATTCTACCTTGGTGGAGGATTATTGACATCTAATGGTAGTTACTGGCGGCAACAGCGTAAGTTAATTCAACCTTCATTTTATAAAAAAAAGTTAGAAATTGTCGCTTTGATAATTCGTCGAGTAATACTAGACGAGATTTCGTCAATTGAAACTGATCATGCTTTTGATGTTTATGATTTTACAACAGATTTAGCCTTTAAGGTAGTTGCTAAATCCCTTTTTGGCTATACAAGTGATGTTGTTACGATGAAACGGATGCAGCATATCATAGAAAAAATTCAGAGTGACTTTATGCTAGAAATGCGATTACCTTTTTTAAGATGGTGGCGTGAAATTAGTGGTAAAAGAAAAGAAACAAAACGACTCTCTGTAGAGTTACAAGAACTCATTAATAAGGTAATTGAGTCTAGAAGAAATTCAAATGAGACGTATGATGATCTTTTAAATATACTATTACATAGTACCTATGAGGATGGAAATTCGATGACTAACGATCAATTAATTGATGAGATTTTAATTCTATTTGTTGCCGGTCACGAAACAACTTCAAGTGCATTGACATTTACGCTAGCATTGTTAGGTAAGCATAGTATGATACAAGAAAAGGTGCTTAATGAAGTTAATAATTTTTCGGACAAGGCAAATAATTTGATGGGGCTTTTCGAAGAAGCTACTTTTACAAAGCAATGTATAGATGAATCTATGCGTTTATTCCCTCCAGCATATTTTACGGATCGAATGGCGATAGAAGATGATACTTACGGAGATTTGTCCATAAAGAAGGATCAAGAGTTTCTGATTTCTTTTTTTGAAATTCATAGAGACCCTCAGCTATGGGAAGATGCTGAAGAATTTAAACCCGAACGCTTTACTAAAGATAAACTAAAGAATTATTCGGGTATTTACTATCCTTTTGGAGCAGGCTCAAGAATGTGTGTTGGAAGTAATTTTGCTATTTATGAAATGCTAGTAACCATTACCGAGATTATAAAACAGTTTGAGATAACCACCGTAAACGATCAAATAGATTATAAGCCACTTATTACTTTAAGACCTGTAAATGTTATTTTAAAATTTAAGTCACGTAATCATTAAAAGCTCAATTCCTTTAGTTAACTCATATGTCACAATCTCATCAAAATAAAACCATAAATGCTTCCAAATGGTCAGTTATGATCAAAGAAGAAGCAAAGCGTTTGGGGTTTTTATCTTGTGGAATTAGTAAGGCAGATTTTTTAGAAGATGAGGCACCAAGATTAGAAAAATGGCTTAAAGAAAATCGTCATGGTCAAATGAGCTATATGGCCAATCATTTTGATAAGCGCCTTGATCCGACTAAACTAGTAGAAGGATCTAAAAGTGTGGTTTCTTTATTGTTGAATTACTTTTCGTCAGAAACACAAAAAGATGCTAATGCTCCTAAGATTTCTAAATATGCATATGGTCAGGATTACCATCATATCATAAAAACCAAATTGAAAGAATTACATCATTTCATAGATGCAGAAATAGGAACAGTATCTGGGAGGGCATTTGTAGATTCTGCTCCTGTATTGGACAAGGCTTGGGCTGCTAAAAGTGGTTTAGGGTGGATTGGAAAAAATAGTAACCTTATCCAAAAACAAGCGGGATCTTTCTTTTTTATTGCCGAATTGATCTTGGATATCGAATTGGAAGCAGATTATGTTACGACGGACCATTGTGGAAGTTGTACCGCTTGTTTAGATGCATGCCCAACGCAAGCTATTGTAGCACCTTATGTGGTAGATGGCAGCAAGTGCATTTCTTATTTCACCATTGAGTTAAAAGATAGTCTTCCTACCTCGATGAAGGGGAAATTCGATAACTGGATGTTTGGTTGTGATGTGTGTCAAGATGTGTGTCCTTGGAATCGATTCTCAAAACCGCATAGCGAACCGCTATTTAATCCGCACCCCGATTTATTGACAATGACCTACCAAGATTGGGAAGAAATTACGGAAGATGTCTTTCGAAAGGTATTTCAAAAATCAGCAGTAAAACGAACTAAGTTTTCAGGATTAAAACGTAATCTAGATTTTTTGAAATAGCACAATGCTTTGATATTTGTTAATCAATGAAATTTTTTACAATCGATTGTAATTCAATGTTTTATTATTGTTGGAGTTTGTATTTGACGTCTTTTTTAGTTTTTAGTCATAAAATTTAACATTTTATGCTATGTTTTTTGTTTCAATGATGTTTCAAATATCTAATTTTTAGTTAGTTGTAGTTGGTTTTGTATTTCGTCGAACAGCCAGTATTTGTAAGGGTTTGCTGTATATATTTGGTGCTAACAAAACAAGTTATTACTATGAAAACCAACTTATTTGCGCTACTAATAGCGCTTGTCTGTTTATGCAGTTGCGAGACTGAAGACGTAAATCGTATACGATATGAAAAAGAGGTAGCTGGAAATTGGGAATTGCTAGGGAAAGAGATCAATAGTCAAGGCCAAGCATTAAGTGAATGTGATCTTAAAAATAGAATCACTTTTGCTTTAAGCGGTAATTTCTATAACAATTCTACCAGTCAAAATGGCACCACTTTTCAATGTGATGCGAATGAAGAGATTGTAGGTGAATTTTCCTTTGAGGGAAACAAGGTTACTATCAATTTTTCAGAAGGGGAGAGTCAAGAAGGTACAGTTATTGTTAATCAAAACTTGTTGACAATTAAAACATTGGAGGATTCTAAATTCGTTGAAAGACATTATAAACGTGTTGCTTCTCCGGTAAACACAATTACAGTAGAATAAGCATTTCCCCCAAAATGTGATAAACCGATAAATGAGTAAAATTGTTTGTCGGTTTTTTTGTAAATATACTATTAGACAGTAAGATATATTTTGATGCCTTATTTTAAGGAATGTCAACCCTTATTGTTGTAGTGTTTTCTCCAGACCAATAGCCAAAAGCATCATTAGAAATATTTGAAGGAATATTAATTGAAAAGCTATTCTCTTCAATTGTGTTTGTTTGATCACCTTTTATAGCTTTCCAAAAGTCAAATTGTTCTCTAGTAATGGATACTAACGAAAGTTCGAAAGATGCTCCCTTTTTTATTTGATTTTTAACCTCACCATTTATCTTTTTAGGGTAAGATACAAATAAAGGAAAACTATCATTAGAACTAAGCGTTTCCGAATTAAAAATAAAAGGTTCAGCACTTTTAAAGTTTGTTTCTTTTGTGTTTTTTATCAGAATTTTAAAATAACGTGTTGTGTTTTCAGTGTTATCAATAGTTAATTTAATACTTAAAAATTTTTCGGTAATTTCTTTTTCATCATCAGTTTCTATTATTTCTGCACTTAGAATAGAAGGTTTAGATGGTATTGAGGTATTAGAGGTAAATTCTTTATCTCTAATTGATATTGATAGCTTATAATTTTTTTCAATACTTCCTTTAATTCTATTGCTTCCGTAGAAGACAAACGGGAAGCGACTATCATTTCTCTTCAAGCTTAGTACTTCTGAAGTTTCGCCATCAGAAAGTGTCACTTTCGCTTTTGATTCAATAGAATTTAAAATAGCAAGAGAATCAATTTTTGAGTTGAAAGTTAAAGCGTTAGTTAGGAAAATTTCGGCATAGTCTCCTTCATTTATTTTAGCTTCTACAGTTAAGTTGTCATCAGACGACACATCATTAAGTTCTTTACTGCATGATATTATGATCAGAATAATAGGAATTAAAAAAAATGTCTTTTTCATAGAGATTACGTTAAAACTTAAACAACCAATTTAGGGTAGGGATAAAAGGGAATAAGGCTTCTCTAACTTCAGAAAATGAGTATGATTGCGAAAGGTCTCCATCTATTTTATGATATATATTGAAAGTGTTTTTTTGATTGTAAACATTATATAAAGTTAGATTTAATTTAGAATTCCATTTCTTTTTAGGTTTGAAACTATAAGTACAGGAGAGATCTAATCTATGATAGCTAGGATATCTAGATCTGTTTTTTTGTTCAAAATTTAAAAGGGGTTCCTCATTTATGATACGTACATCTTTAGGTCTAGTATATGTTTGTCCGCTTGTATATATAAAGAGTGCTCCAATTTCTATGCGTTTATTCAGTTGGTATCTAAGGATTGTATTGATGTTTATAGGTCTGTCAAAAGTTGCAGGAAAGTCTTTCCCTTCATTAATTACTTTAAAATTCGCAATAGATCTTGAAAGAGTAAATGCCGTTTGAGAAGTAAATCGTTTTATTTTTTTCTTTACAGAAACTTCTAATCCGTAACTATTTAGCGAACCAACAGCAATGTCATTAAAAATATCACTATTAAATAGATTGTTGGCAGCACCATTAATAAATTCAGTATAGTTAGATATTTTTTTATAATAAATACTTGAGTTTAATTGAAAACCATTATGCTCGTGTGTATACCCAAAACTTAATTGATCCGAAATTTGTGGTTTGATCACTTTAGTACTAGTAATAAAAAAATCAATAGGAAGACTCAATCCTGGTATTGAAGCTTGATGCATAAATTGAGAGATCCGTTGATAGCTAAGTTTAAATGCATTTTGAGACGTTAAATCATATTTTAAGCTTAACCGAGGCTCATACTCGATACGATTGTTTTTCTCAACAAATACATTGTTGTCAAGCCTATAGTTGATTATTCTAAGGCCTGTTTTAAGGCTTGTTTTATTTGAAATAGGTAATTCTAAATCACCAAAAATAGCAGTCTCTTTAAAATGAAAACGTACTTGGTTTTGTACCACAATAGGAGTATAATCTATACTTGCATTTATCCTTTTCGGTAAAGTCGAATTTATATCAAAATTACCTCCAAATTTAAGTAGCTTATTATTCCATTTAAGTGATAATGTATGTTTTATACTAAAATTATTAAATGTATTTTTTGCATCGTAATTGAAAGGAAAGTTGTTGTCACTAAATTCAAATTCATAATAGCTATTAGATACTGTTGTTTTAGAATTTAGATTTTCTGAATAATTATGACGAAAATTTGCCCCTATTAGCAAATTACCCCAAACTAATTTCCTGCTTTTTACCTTTGTTTTATCAGAGAAGTTATCTCGTGTAATGTATGTAAATGCTTCAAAAGAACTCTTAGCATTAAATTCATATCTATACTTAGTCAAAAAGTCATATAAGAAATAATTTTTAGTGTCACCCAGTATTGATTCGTTATCATTTATCAACGGTTTCAAAACTTCCAAGTAACTCCTACGCCCAGATACTAGCAAGCTATTTTTTTCATTGATTTTAATATTTCCAGTAATCTTCGCAGCTAAAAGGCCTATACTACCATTGAAGGAGGTTGTTTTAGGTTTTTCTAACGTATTAATTTCAGTAATTGAAGACAAACGCCCTCCGAATTGACCATCAAATCCGGCCTTAGAAAAAGAAAGTGAATGAACGAAATCAGAATTTATAGCTGTAAATAAACCACCTAAATGTGCAGTGTTATGAAGGTATACATTATCCAGTAATGTTAAATTCATACTGGCATTTCCTCCTCGTACAAGTAATCCGGATTGACCTTCACTTGCTGGTTGAATCCCTGGAGTTAACTGTATCAATTTTATGATGTCTTTTTCTCCTAGAATGAAGGGGAGTTTTTCGATATCCTTTTTTGAAAAATAGATTTGATCGGGAGTAATTTTTTTCAGTTGACTACTAGAAAATCCATGAATAATGGTTTCATTGAGGTTATTCGATTTAGGGGTTAAATATATAGTGTTTTCAATTTTAGAGGAATGTAATCTTTTGGTTTCATAACCAATCTTAGAAATAACTATTATTTCATTTTTAGAGCTATTGTCTAGCTCAAAATACCCGTTATTATCAGTATAAGTTCCTTTACCTGTACTTTCCATAACAATAGCAGCGTTACTTATAGCTGTATTGTTTTTAATATCAAAAACATAAACACTAAAATGACTTTGAGCTAAAAGCTTAGTTGAAAGCACTAGTAAGTATGTGAAAATATAAGTGAGCTTTACAGTTTTAGACATAAAAGTATTAGAGACTCTAATTATGGAATAATAAACGGAATTATTACTTTTTTATTTGATTGGAAGGGGTATCCCTAGCACTAAACATAGTGTTAATTAACTTATTAATTTCGATTTGTTCTCTTTGAGGAGCTCTTAAAAGTGCTGTGACTATCTCGTTAGGAGTTTGTAGCTTATAAATATTAAGTATTCAGTTTTTTTATATCTAGTATTACTATAATCAAGCCAGCAATACCTGCAAGCATTGCAATTGGCATAGTTAACAGGGATAGCCAACCTACAGCAGCCCATGCGCAATTTCCTTCATGGCAAGGATTTCCGGTGCTGTATTCAATAATGTAAGCGCCAATTATAGAAACTAATACAGGACCAAAAGCAGTTAGGAAAAGTAAAAGGATTCCAATGAGAATTCGAGGCAGAATCTGTTTTTTTGTTTGAATTAATATTCCCATAGTTTATTGATTTTAGGAGTGTTTAATTTTTGTTGCTTAAAAGCCTTTAGCTACTTACTAAAAATAGGCAAAAGCTTTTACTGTCATATAAATCATTTGAAATTTCATTTTGACTCTATATTGAGGGGAGAATCCCCTGAGTCTAGTCTTCATTTTAATAAAAAAGATTTCAGTTTCATATTCTATATGCTTGTGTCTAGGTATTTGATTAGCTCGTGTATAAAAAATAATTTTTAAAAAGTAGGGTATACTCTTTCTGAAGTGTCTTAGCTATGAATCGATTCAAAATTAGATTTTAACCTAAAGATGAAAAAAATGAAAAAGGCAATAATATTGACATTGTTAGCACTAGGTATGTGTAATATGTTACAGGCACAAAAAGAAAACGCTATAGATCCACCATCTAAAGCTTATAAGAATAGTATTCGAATTCATCCATTAAATTTGTTAGTAAGTCAGATTGGTTTTAGTTATGAGAGAGTGATAAAGTCTAATAGGTCTTTAAATTTTACACTAATTCAGTCTTTTAAAGAGATAGATCGACCTGCTAGAGTTGCGGATTATTCATATTATGGAATTGAAGGAGAAATAGACTATAGATTTTATTTAAAACATAATGCTCCTAAAGGTTGGTTTGTTAGTCCAGGAATCAGTGCAACAACAGAATCAGAATCATATACGTCATCTTTTGATGGAAAAGAAATAGATTTTAAGAGGAGTACCGTAGCTGTAGGAATTGAAGGAGGGTATCAATGGATATTTAAGCAAGGGATTACCATAGGGACTTCTATCGGTGCAGATTATGAAGTTGAATTTGGAGAGAACGGTACCGAATATAATATAGAACCAAGATTACAGTTTTCAGTAGGATATACTTGGTAAGAATGTGAAATTAGAATTAGTTTTAACTTGTAAAATAAAAGTTGTCAATGGCTCAATTGAATTTAAGTGTTTGTGAATCAAAGGTATATGAGCAGTTGTATAAGAAGCATGCAGAAAATATATTTTATTTCTTGTACAGTAAGTATGGAGATGAAGCAAAGGCAAAGGATATGGTGCAAGAAAGTTTTGCAAAGTTGTGGGTTAATTGTGCTAAAATAGTTTTTGAGGTAGCTAAAAGCTATTTGTATAAAGTAGCTAAAAATGCATACCTCAATGATATTAGACATCAAAAAGTAGTTTCTAATTATGTAGAAGAGGCAGTATTGTCTAGTGGATTGTCTTTAGAATGTCCAGAATATCAGCTCGAAGAAAAAGAGTTTTTACACAAGCTCAATAAGGCCATTGATAATTTAAATGATAAGCAACGTACAGTTTTTTTATTGAATCGTATTGAAAAGAAGACCTACAAGGAAATAGCAGAACAATTAGAAGTATCTGTAAAAACCATAGAGAAACGAATGCACCTTGCATTAAAGACATTACGAGAAACGATTCCAAATCTTTAACTATCATGAAGAAAGTAGTAAATAAACAACAGATAGAGAGGCACTATTTTTTATATAGATGGATTTATGGTCAGTTATCAAAACAAGAATATATTGCTTTTACATCATCAGAGTTGTATGCAAATTTAGTTGTTGGTGCTAATTATGGTAGTTCAGTAAAAAACAGATAATCATGTCAAAAGAAGTTAAAGATGATACCTTTTTAGCAAGATGGCTATCAGGTGATTTAAATAAAGAAGAACTAGAAAAATTTCAGAAAAGTGATGATTTTCTTGCATATAAAGATCTCGAAAAAGGAATAGCATATTTAAGAGAGCCTAAATTTGATGTAGAACAGAATTTTGAACTTCAAAAAGAATTTAACACTTCTTATGTGAAAAAGAAGCCTAAAGTAATTCGAATAACTACGTGGATTGGTTCTATAGCAGCAGCCATTGTCTTTCTTTTAGGGGTAAAGGTTTTTTTAATTGATGTAGCAGAAATAGAAACAGGTATTGGTGAAACACAAGTAGTGTATTTACCAGATGGTTCAGAGGTTCAGTTGAATGCTATGTCAAAGCTATCGTACAATAAATCATTATTTAAAAATAAACGAAAAATTACTTTAGAAGGGCAAGCCTATTTTAAAGTAGCAAAAGGACAAAAATTTACAGTGCAAGTTTCAAATAAAGGAGCTGTAAGTGTATTGGGGACGCAATTTGATATCAATGAGAGAAATGATTATATGATTGTAAAATGTTTTGAAGGAAAGGTGAGAGTAGATGCAAGAGGGCAATACATTTTAACAAGAGGGAAGGGAGTCCATGTATATAATAACGAAACCAAGCATATAGAATTAAAGGAAGTACAACCTAATTGGATTAAAGGGGTTTCGAAATTCGAAAAAGCATTACTAAAAGATGTTATTGATGAATTGGAGAGGTATTATGAAATATCAATAAATGCAGAGAATACAAATATCGAAAGGCATTTTTCAGGTTCATTTCCTCATAAAGATTTAAATGTAGCTTTGCAGGCTGTTTTCGAAACCTTAAATATTAGTTATACATTTGTTAATCAGAATAATGTGATTTTAGAAGATAGGTGAGGATAGCATTACAATTATTTCTTTTTTGTATGAGTTTGTTACATATTCAAGCTCAAGAAATAACACACAATAATCAGATCTATAGTTTAGATAAAGTACTTTTTGGTTTTGAAGAAGTTTCGAATGTCAAGTTTTCTTTTGATTCTGATATTCTTAGTTCGACCCCTATTCATTTAAGGGTTACAGTCGATCAAGTTTCATTTGAAGATTTAAAAAAAGCCATAGAAAATCAGACTAGTTTTTTTTTAAAAGAAATAGCTAAAGGAAGATATATAGTTTTAAGTCAATCTAAGAAGGAAAG
This sequence comes from uncultured Aquimarina sp., assembly GCA_947493035.1. Taxonomy (GTDB): domain Bacteria; phylum Bacteroidota; class Bacteroidia; order Flavobacteriales; family Flavobacteriaceae; genus Aquimarina. The sequence goes on along the minus strand of CANLOW010000001.1, from coordinate 377,522 downwards.
GTGTTTTGTAGCTTTAGATAAAAAATCAAATAAACCTATCAACGAAATTGAAATATATCTTAAGGGCGTTTTTAAGGGGGTTACAGATGATAAAGGTTTCTTTTTCTCAAAATTTAAAAAAACAGATACTTTAATATATCGACATTTAGGTTTTGAGGAATTAAAAAGAACAATACAGGTATCGAGAAACGGTATTTGTGATACGCTTTATTTTACTCCCAAAATTGAAACGCTTAATGAGGTAGTTATCAATGAATATTTAACGAGAGGGGTCACCAAGAGGGAAGATGCTTCCATTAATCTTTCATTAAAAAATCTACGTGTTTTACCGGGACTGGTAGAACCTGATGTGTTTAAGAGTGCTCAATTATTGCCAGGGATTAGTAGTCCTACGGAAGACCCTGCTAGTCTCTATATTCGTGGAGGTACACCAGATGAAAACTTGATACTTTGGGATGGTATAAAAATCTATAGTGGAGGGCATTTTTTTGATCAGATCTCTACATTTAACCCTAATATTATTAAAGAAGTAAAAATCTTTAAGGGAGGTACAAGTGTGTCTTATGGAGATCGAATATCGGGAGTTGTAGATATTACTTCGGATGAAGACCTTACAGAAAACCTAAAAATAGGAGGAGGGCTTAATTTTACTCATGGAGATTTATATTCAAAAATACCTTTGACTCCAAATATGGGACTTTTAGTTGCGGGAAGACGATCTTCAACAGATATCTATGATAATATTGTGTCTAATAATTTAGCGAGAAAAGTATTTCAAAATACTCCAGGAGCAATAGACGAACTAAATGATGATCGTTCCGCTAAACGTACTGATGTATTCAATTTTTATGATACAAATTTAAAATGGATTTGGAAGATTAACGATCAGCAAAGACTTCAAGTAAGCTCACTTCTTGCTAAAAATAATTACAAGAATAATAGAAATGGCTTTTTAGATGCAAGTGGTATTTTCACTAGTGATGATTTTCTAAAAGAACAAAATATAGGCGCTAGTATTTCTTGGGAGAACAATACAAAAGGGAAGGTGCGACAAAAAGCACAGGCTTATTATTCAGATTACCAATTTGATTATAGACTCTTTACAAAGCGAATAGAAACAGAAGAGACGGTAGATTATAGACAGATGAGTCAACTTAAAGATTTAGGGTTGTCATATGATTTACAGGTTCCGTTATCGGAAAATCAATTTTTAAATATTGGATATCAATACAGTCATATTTTCACACTAACGGACTTTAATCTTAAAATACAAGCTCCGGATATAAACCCTGAAAAAGTGGTAGAATTTATTAAGGGTAGAGGGTTTAATCATACTTGGTATGGAGAATATAACTACGACAGAAAAAAATGGCATACAAAATTAGGGATGAGATACAGTTGGTTAACAAATAAAAAATCAACTTTTTTAGAACCGAGATTATTTATGTCATATAAAATTTCAAAATCACTTCGATTAACATCATCATTTGAATTAAAGAACCAACAGCTACTACAAGTAAATACCTTTGGAGATGAAAACCCTGAAACACTTTCATTACCTGTTGGTGAGCGTATTTGGGTACTTTCAGGAGCAAAGGATAATGAAGGGGATGATATACAATTGCCGGTTTTAAAAAGCAATCAATGGACTTTAGGTATCTTATTAAAAAAAGGGAATTGGAATTTGGATGTAGAAGGTTACTTTAAGAATTTAAAGGATCTTAATTTCTTTGATAATTTTATTTTAGATATAGAAAACGATAATTTTGAAGATTTACTTTTAGGTTCGGAAAAACGCTTAGGAGTAGATATACTTTTAAAGAAACGATTCAATAATTATCGTATATGGTTAGGGTATTCTTGGATTAATACTAGAGTTTCCGTGAGATCGGTTCAGTCAGAAACCTTTCCCAATGATTTTGACCAAACTCATAATTTTAATATATCACAAACTTTAAAATGGAATGATTTTGAATTTGCTTTAGGTTGGAATATTGCTACAGGATCACCTTTTACAAAAATTGTAAATGCTGATACGGGATTGAATAATATAGATGAAAAAGGAATTAATGGTAATCGTTTCCCAACTTACCATCGCCTAGATGCTTCAATGTTATTTAGATTCAATATCGAAAAGACTTTTAAGCTTAATGGATATGTTGGGGTTTCATTTCGAAATCTATACAATCGTAAAAATATTATAGGCCAAAATGTAAGGGAAGAATTTCGTTCGAATTCTTTCGACACCCAAATTGTAAGTTTAAATAGGAACTCATTACCCTTTACTCCAGATGTAGTTTTTCGTTTGAATTTTTAAGTTGTGGTGGTAATAATATAATTCTTAATACCTCTCTTTTATAAAGAAGGGTAATAAGAATTATATGTTTTATTTATTTAATCTCCACCCTTTGACCACTAGAATGACTGCTAAATTCAGGTGCATACATACATTGTATGGTGGTTATCCCATTAGAAAATGTTCCCGTTTGATTGGCGATTACATCATATTCTAGTACATAGTTTCCTTTCGGCATACGATCGATAAAGAAATGTGTTGCTACGTCCTTTGTGCTTTGGTAATACCATAAACGATCTTTGTGTTCGTAACCCGATAATACCTTTGTCGGTTCAAAACCACTAGCACGCATATCTTTTAGGTGAACATATTCCAAATGATCTTCACTTTTAATCAATAGTCTCACCGTTACTTTCTCTCCGCGTTTAAGTGGAGTTTCTGTAGTGATTCGCTTAAGTTCAGTGCCTTTGTTAGTGACCGTTTTTAGATACAATTCCTTATCAATAGCTAAAGGTCCTTTGTCGTCTACTTTTATTTTGTCTAAGTTTTCAAAATATTGCCAGTAGTAACCTCCGTAATTTGTGACACTTCCTGTGTTTTTCACTTCGATCGTTTTAAGGCTTTCATCAATTTCATCAGCATTCCAATGAGTTTTAAAGTAGCCCGTTCCCGCTTCTTTACTTACCATGACACCTTTCACTTTCAAATTAAAAGTGCGGTCACTTTTGGAAATAGAAGGAGCTCCTATTTTCACTCCATTTTCAATAGAAAGCCAATCATTTCCATTCAATAATAACACATAACAAGCATCGGCAGTACTAATCGTATTATCCCAACGATTGGTACGTTTATTCTTTAATAAAAACAATTTTAGCGCTTCAATGTGTTTTAAAGGCTGTTGGGTTTCAGTAAATGCTTCTATCAGTAAAGCTTGTGTCGAAATGATGGATTGATACCAATACCAGCCTGCTTTATTCTCTTTCCAATACATTCCATTTGCTTTCGACTGTACAGCCGTTTCCGTTAAGGCTGTCATGATCGTATTCACTGTTTTGGGAGCATTATCAAAACGATGCAATGTCAATGCTAATAATCCTTTTTCGTACAGCGATCGCTGTTGCCAATGTTGCGTTTGATAGTCTAGTGCTTTTTCTACAATATCTTTTGTGATTCCTTTTAAAGGGAAACGATTGAGGTGATAACTTCTAGCATAAGCAAAATGAAGTAATCGAGTTTGTTTGTAGAAATTTTCAACGTCTTTGTTGCGATTTTTATACTCTTCGAAATCTTTTATCCATTCGCGATCTAAGAATTGGATTGCTTTTTGAAGCATGCGATCTGTTTTAGAGCGTTGTTCTAATACTCCCAAGCGTTCCAAATGTCCAAAGCCAGAAACCACATGTCGAGTGATGTATCGGTTTGCTCTACCGCCACTAAACCAAGGGAATCCTCCATTAGATTTTTGCAGTTGCTTTAGCTTATTAATAGCACGCTCATTAGCACGAGACATCTTACGAACTTCAAATAATTCAGAAAGTCGCTTTTGTTGTTCTGTCTCTGATTGAGCGGCTCTTAACCAAGGGGTTTCTGCAATTAAGACTTGCTTTAGGGTTTCATTTTTTTCTAGAGGACTTTGCAACGATCCATTTGCTTCCCAGCTTTCGAATACTTTCTTGATATTTGGTTGCGAATTGATGATGTGCGTTGCAATGGTATTGGCATACAATCTAGAAAACGTCTGTTCGCTACATTCATGAGGAAACTCCATCAAGTAAGGCAGTGACTTAATCGCTAACCAAGCAGGGTTCGAAGTATACTCTAAAGTAATTTGATGTGGTTTTTGAGTCGTGCTATTAGGGTCAAAATTATTCAACGTATAAGTCTCTGTTTCTCCAGGACGCACCCACATCGCTATACTTTCAGTAACCAGCTTACGATTTGTTAATACAGGGATCACAGCCGTTTGTCCATCGGTAGCATTTCCTGCTTTAGCAACAATTTTATATTGAATCGCTCCCAAGCCTTCTGGGATATCTAACTCCCAAGCTACTTCGGTACTTCCATTGGCTGCAATAGAGAAGTTTTGTGTTTCATTTTCTTGTTTTAATGATGAAGTCACTACTTCACCATTAGTAGGATTTGTCCATTCTAAAAGTGCTGTACCATGTAATGGGTTGTCTGAAAGATTAGAGATTTTAGCACTAAACAATAGTTGATCTCCTTCTCGTAAAAAGCGTGGAGCATTCGGAATGATATTTAGATCTTTTTGGGTCAATGCTTCAGCATTTAGTTTCCCCCAAGTAGCTTGTTTGGTATGCGCTAATAATTGCAAATTCCATTGGGTTAAGGCTTCTGGAGAAGTAAATTCAAATTCGATTTCCCCTTTTTTATTGGTTTTTAGGTTGGGTAAAAAGAAAGCCGTTTCGTTAAGATTTTCTCTAGTTTTGATGGTTTTTAAACTGGGGAGATCTAAAGCTTCTTTTTTGACAGCTTTAGCTAGTAAAGCTGTATTAGGACTATTAGTTTCCTCTGCTTCATCAGCTACTAATTCCACTTCTTGATATAATGATTTAGATGATCGTTTGGATAAAGATATACCAGCTGTTCGACCTTGGAGTGCTTCTGATACAGTATGAATATTTTGGAATACTATTTTTTCAGGTTTAAGAGGTTTAATTTGAACCTTGCCAGACTCGTACAATTTTAGTTGTGCATTATATGTTTTTAATAATTTTTCGTGTTCAGTATCGGTTTTGAGGTCTCTCAAATACTGTCGATACTCCCATGAATTAATTTTATTAAACGTAAATCCATATAGATTCAATTTTTCTAAAGGAATATGAGGTAAAGGAATACGATTGACAACTTCATTGTAATAAGTACTCTTCGTGCTGAGCGTGTTCAATTCTTGAGTTGTCGGTGCAGGTGGAGTATAAGTGCTAAATCCAAAATTAGTATTCCATGAATGAGGTCTAAATTGATCTAAAGAAGCATCGTACATACTCGCCAATCCTTCTGCTTGAAAGGTTTTCTTGTCAGACGATTTTAGTTTGAAGCTCCAAGTTTCTTTTCCGCCAGGGACTAATTTATCCGTAAAGTGTTTCTTTTCGATTTCCAAATTCACAGGAGTTTTAGAAAAGTCTAACACTTTTTGTTGATTATAAAATCGATTAAAAATATGGTAATGTACTTTGGCGGTTACCTTATCATAATTCAGTTTTGGCAGCGAAATATTGAGAATTTTACTTCCTTTTTTGATCGTTACCGTTTCTTCGTGAATCAATCGATTTCCATCATATAATTCTAGATAAGTATGTAGTTGCTCTACAGAGGTACTTAATTTAAAAGTAGCCTTACTTTTATTTTTAGGGTTGTAATCTACAGTGAAATCAAATAGTTGCTGATCAGCAGGAATTTCCTGTTGCTTATGAGTTAGCGTTATTAACTTTTGATTTTCAGTAGAAGCTTTAGTCAAAGGATCGGTAACGGTAGTTACTAGCAAATACTTTCCTGCAGGCCAATCCTTCATTTCATCTAAAAGGAAGGTAGCCTCAGCCGTATTTTCGAAAGTATGCTCGCAAAAAGAAACGCCTTTTTCCCATTGCTTCGGGTCATTTTCATTCGTATATGGAATATGCGCAAAAGTGTTTTCGAAGGCAGCTAGGTCAATGTTTTGAATATCTGGAGAAGGCCAAGGACGAGCGTTTAAGTAACGCTTTGGTGCCTTAAGTTTATAGGCTGTCAAACTACCTGTAGTCTTTATCGGGTTATCGTTAACGTCTTTCGTTTTAATAATGACTTCGCTTGACGTATCACTCGACAATGTTTCGTCGACTACGATATCTGCCAATAGGTTTTTATCTGCCACTTTAATAGTCTGCGTAGCCTCTCTAGTTTCCCCATTGATATCGGTGACTTTAGCCGATATTTCGTAATTAAAGACTTTGTTTTCGATTTCAGGACTGTCCGTTTCAGCTAAGAAATTAATAGTGAAATTTCCTTGATCATCTGTAGTCAATGTTCCTTGATCAATTTGCTTACCACTTTCGTTACTTGGCATACTACGCCACCACCAATATAAAGGCCTAACCGTTCGTTTTATGGAATAAGTAACAGTAGCATCTGTTATATTTCCACCAAAAAAGGCTTTGGCACTACCTTTTACGGTTACCGTATCGTTTAGTTTAAAGATTTTTGTAGCAGGTTCGAATGTAACTTCGAACGTTGGACGTTTATACTCTTCTACAGAAAAACTAACACCTGCATTTTGATTTCTATATCGATCTCTAGGTTTACTTATCGAAGCAGATATATGGAAATTACCTGTCAAACCACTTTTGGGTAAATCAAAATCGCCATGTACTGAACCATATTCATTAGTCGTTACTACTTTATTGAAAATAGATTGTCCATTAACATCCTGAACGTTGATGTTAATTTGCTGGTCACTTAGACTACTAGAAACTTCATTCTCTTTGGCAATAGCAATAGCTTTATAATATACTTTTTGCCCAGGTCTATAAATGGAACGATCTAAAAACAGCAATGTTTTAGATTGATACTTTTTGTTCTGGTTGGCATAGTTGTTATTATCTCGATATTGATAGTTGCGATCTTTTATTTTTAAGCTGTCTTTATCCAATTGAACAACCAGTTGATAGCTATTATGACGATCACTTTGTGGTTGATTAAAATACCCATCACTATCCGTTGTTTTGGTATGAGTGCTCCAAGAGTTTTCTCGATTATAACGATCACGATGACGGACTTTTATATTGGTATTCGAAATAGGAGCACCCGTATAGCGATCCACAATTTGATAACGTGTTTTGCCTTTAAGTACCGTTTTGTTGAAACCAATTTTCGAAACAGATTGTTGGTGATACTTCCAACTCTTTTCGTCATCGTCGGCAATTAAGGTGAAAATGTAATGTCCTAAAGGCAATTGAGGTACAATAACTTCTGTGCTATAGGTATTATGATCCGTTTTCTTAGGAAGCGAATAAGTTGTTGAGTGCACCAGTTTTCGCTTTTTTAAGTAATCTTTAGCCAGCGAATCTTTTTGATGATATGGTTTTAATTCCTCTATATTAAATTCAAACGGAACTTGATAAATGTGTAACGTAGCTTTTTCGGTATTGGTAAAAGCCAATTTCGCTAACTGTTTTTTATTAGGTAAATACAAAGATTGCGTTTGCCAATTGAGTTTCTTTTGTAGGATTTGTGATTTTAAGTTTTTAGCTTTTGCTATAATCCTAGTGTCTTTCGATTGCTCTTCAATAGTGTTGATGAGCTGTAAGGCTTTCTTATTGTATTCGGGATATAGATACTTGTTATCATCATCCTTTCTAAAAGCCAGTGCTCTATAAGCTTCTGCTAAAGCAAGGTTGGTAGCATTAGAAGGATATGTTTTTTGTAAATTCTGAATATGCTTTAAGTAGGTCTCATCCGTATCACTGCCTTTCCAGTTGTTTTTAACATATTCAAATCGTTGAAGGAGGTTAAAGATAAAAGCATCTTTGTTTTTTCGTTGACTATGAATACGTTCTAATTCCTGATAAATTTTCAAGGATTGATATTGAAAAGAAGCAGTATCTGTTGTGCTTATTGTACTAGTGTAGAATTTTTTTGGGAGGTCGTAATATGCTTCATCATTAATTAAAAAAGCATCTTTAGGCTGTAGACTATTTCTAGAGTTTTTATAAAAAGCCAGTGCCTTGTGCGCGATGATATCATAAAGCGTAGGTTTGTATTTTCGTGAAATAGGTACCGTAACCAAAAGTTCTGTAAAATCATCTACAGCAGTGTTGCCAAGAAGGGTGCTATTTTCTAGTGCTTTATTGTAAAATGACGAAATTTCGTTTGAAAAAGTCTTAACATCCCAAGTCCTGTAATCTTTTAAGGCCGCAGCTTCGGTAGAGGTACGTTGACTAATACGCCAATAATTATCATTGTAATGGCTTTCAAGAAAAGACGCTAGGTAGGAATACAGTATATTTTTAACAGGAAATGAAGTCTGTTCGATTTCTTGATGAATAGACTCTAAAATGGAAACCTGTGATTTTTCGTCAATAATTTGTTGGAACTTCCATTGAAACAATAGAGCTTTCAATCGTTGCTCGTCATTCTTTTTAGATACTGCTTTTTTATGAATCGCTTTTACTTTGTCTAAAGCTGTGGTTACCTTGCCTTCGATTTCTAATTGATCGATTTCTAACCATGCTGCTTCGAAGTTTTGCTGTGCTTGTGCCATAAAAATTGATTGAAGAAAGCTGAGAATTATAAGAAATACATATCGCTGCGCCATAAAAATGTAATTTTATCGTTAATTGTTAGCAAATGTTAGTGTTATACTAAAGCATTCAATACAAGTACGAATTATGCCTAAATTATGAATAAAAACATCCTTTTTGTTTTTTTGTGTATTAATTTTTTGATGATAGGTCAAAACAATGACTTGATTCAAGAAGGAATAAACCAATTTCATGAAGAAAATTATGAGAGTGCTTTAATTACTTTTAAAAAAGCATTAAAAACCGATACGAAAAATGCTACAGCTTTAGAGTATTTGGGAGATATCAAATTCAAACAAAAAAAATGGGGAGAGGCAGCGGATTATTTTAAAAAGGCATTATGCACCGACAAGAGTAATGCGGTCTATCATTTTAAATATGGAGGGGCTTTAGGAATGAAGGCAAAACAGAACAAATTGAAAGCCATATTTATACTAGATGATATCAAAGAGCATTTGCAAATTGCTGCAGATTTAGATACAACCTACATTGACCCTCGTATGGTTATGGTCGAATTATATATGGAATTGCCAAAGGCATTTGGAGGAGGCATAGATAAGGCTAGAGAGTATGCAGATGAAGTGGCCTCCATTGACAAGGAAAAGGGAAAAGAAGCGGATGCAATCATTAAAAGATTGTCTAAAGGATAATCTCGTCTTATTTTAGCATAAAATATCTTCCCATGCGTGTACATTTTATAGCTATTGGTGGTAGTGCGATGCACAATCTTGCCATAGCCCTTCATAAAAAAGGATATCAAATAACTGGTAGTGATGATGCTATTTTTGATCCGTCTAAATCGAGATTAGAGAAATATGGATTATTGCCAGCATCTTTTGGATGGGATGCTAATAAAATTACCAATGAATTAGATGCCGTTATCTTGGGTATGCATGCGAAGGGAGATAACCCTGAATTGTTAAAGGCTCAAGAATTAGGAATTACCATTCATTCATATCCAGAGTATTTATTTGAACAAAGTAAATTGAAGTCACGTGTGGTCATTGGAGGTTCACATGGAAAAACAACCATTACTTCTATGATTTTGCATGTACTGCATTATCATGAAAAAGAAGTAGATTACATGGTTGGAGCGCAGTTGGATGGTTTCGAAACAATGGTACACCTTACTGAAGAGAATGATTTTATGGTATTAGAAGGAGATGAGTATCTGTCATCTCCTATTGATTTAAGACCTAAATTTCACTTGTATCAACCAAATATCGCTCTGTTAAGTGGTATTGCTTGGGATCATATCAATGTATTCAAGACTTTTGAGGATTATGTAGAACAGTTCAAGATTTTTATTGATCAAATAGTAGCGGGAGGTGTTTTAATCTACAATGAAGAAGACCTTGTAGTTAAAGGAATTGTAGAAGCTTCTGAAAATCAAATACGCAAGATTCCTTACACGACACCTAATTATACAGTTGAAGATGGTGTTGCGTATATCGAAACAGAAGAAGGAGATATGCCTTTGGAGATTTTCGGAAAGCATAATCTCAACAATCTGGCAGGATCCAAATGGATTTGCCAAAATATGGGAATCGACGAAGATGAATTTTATGAAGCTATTGCATCTTTTAAAGGAGCATCGAAGCGTTTAGAGAAAATTTCAGAATCGGAAAGCACCGTTGTTTTTAAAGATTTTGCCCATAGCCCAAGTAAAGTATCGGCAACAACAGCAGCGGTAAAAGAGCAATACAAAAAAAGGAAGGTATTAGCTTGTTTGGAACTACATACTTATAGTAGTCTAAATCCTGAATTTTTAGTGCAATACGAAGGAGCATTAGATAAAGCAGATGAAGCAGTCGTGTATTACAGTGCCGAAGCTTTAGCAATAAAGAAAATGCAACCTTTAACTGAAAGTCAAATAAAAGAAGCTTTTAAAAGAAGCGATTTGAAAGTGTATACCAAGGCGACAGATTTCCATGATTTTATCTATTCGAAGTCACTAGAAGAAACGGCATTGCTATTGATGAGTAGTGGTAATTATGGTGGCTTAGATTTTAACGGATTAAGATAAATATAGATTGTATTATGAAGATAGATAAGTAGTGATATTATCTACATCCTATTTCTTTAGATAAAGCAAAAAAAAGCTAGATTCTAATGAAGAGTCTAGCTTTTTAATTAAAGTTATTAATTATGTAATTTATTTCTTGAAGAAAATGGTAACACTTTCTTCAATTTGTTCATCTAATCCTGTAGAGAAGGTATCATTGTAAGAAAACTCTAAATTATTTCCGCTTACGGCCAATTTTAATTCGATTCCGACACCTAATTCGTCATCTATAGCATATTCATCTGTTACAGGTTCTCCATCAATAGTTTCTGAATATTCATTAGTAACTAATGTGATTAATCCTTCTTCTTCATTGTAAGCCCAGTTTCCTTTTGAGATGGAAACACTATTGAAATCTTTGATTTGACAATCATCAAAATCTATATCAGTTGATGTTCTATTTAAATTTACAGTAAAAGCGCCATTAGATAAGAAAGTTAATGACAAAGAATTGATGGTATCGCAATCTTCGTACTCATCCTCACTACTGTCACAAAAAGTAAAAGAAGTAGTACAATCTGCTTCTCCAGCATCGATAACTTCTAATACACCATTAACTACCTCTTCTTCCTTAGTATAATTCCATGTCCCTGCTATATTGTCGTTTCCTCCCCAAGATTCAATCTCTACACAGACTTCCACGGGTTCACCTATATTTCCATCAGCATCGTAAGGACAAATCCAGTAACAAAATCTTCCGGGAGGTATAGTTTCATCAAATCCTACTTCAATAGTTAAGGAAGAGTCGTTGTTATCATTTAGTGATTTTGCACTCACTTTATGATGTTTTTTACGTCGCTTTTTAAAACTTGATGAAAATTTAAAATCACTTGGTATATCATAATAGTTTTCAGATGGGTTTCCTGATTCATCTAAAATTTGTAGGATAGCTCCTCCATAATTGTCAGGGACATTTAGTTCAATATTAAAACCAGTATCTAAAAACCCAGATTGTTCTTTGTCTACAACATCAAAAGTAATATTACTGGTAGGGGATATTGTTCCACTTTTAACAGTAGCCCCATCGATAGAGATTCCTTTTTCTAGCTGCTCGATTTTTAATGGAGTTTCTTCAGTAGCTAAAGGGGCTTCTTTAATGATTTTTGGGTCATCACCGTTAACATCATCTTTACCTCCTTCGTCAGAACAGCTTGTGTAGAGCATACACCCTAAAATTGCACCGAATAATAAACTTGTTTTTTTCATAATAGTTTTATAAATGTTATACCGTTTTTAAATAGATTTATTGTTATGCTAATGAATGCTTTTAAACACCAAACTGTTTTAGATGATGATCCAAATGTTTGTATTCTAACTGCCCCCATTGGTCGTGAGAAAATTTACCGAAAAAAGGATGTGGATTCCAAGAACTACGAGATTTTAATTCATGTGCTTGGCTTATTTTTTCTACAAGTTGTTGTTTTTCATCATTAAAATTTTTGGATTCAGTTGCTACAAGAAATTTTGCAGTTGGCAATCCTTGTTTAAACGGCTTGTCACTGTAGAGAGACTTTTTGAATAGTTTCATGAAAAACTTTCCGTTGCCTTTGTTTTCATTTTTTATGGCAACATCCAATGGGTATTTACAATGCCAAAGCATTTGAGCGGCATCCATTTTTCCCCAATGTGCTTTAGTATCAGGGGTTAATTTTTCAACTCGGTTTAATAACTCTTCTTTAGAAGAAGCATCCCATATTGTTTTCATAATAATAAATTGATTTTTGTTGTTCTAAATTTACATAAATTTCAGCTATACGTAATATTTATGGATACTAATGAACATTTATCAATAAAATCGTGGTCAGAAGCTGATCGACCAAGAGAGAAATTGATGGCTAAGGGTAAAAAAACATTAACAGATGCTGAGTTATTAGCGATAATGATTGGTTCGGGAAGTAGAAGTGAATCTGCAGTTAGTCTTTGTAAACGGATTCTAGGGCAAGCAGAAAATAACCTAAATGCTTTGAGCCGTTTTACTGTGGCTCAATTAATGCAGTTTAAAGGAATAGGAGAAGCTAAGGCGATTAGTATAGTTGCTGCTCTCGAATTAGGGAGAAGGCAACAAAGTCAAGAAATTCCTCAATATCCAAAAATTACTTGTAGTCATGATGTTTTTCGGTACTTACAACCTTTATTAGGTGATTTATCACACGAGGAATTTTGGGTGCTTTATTTAGATAATTCCAATAAAGTTATCTTTAAAAAAATGATAAGTAGTGGAGGGATTACAGGGGCAACTGTAGATCTTAGGCTCGTATTTAAAGAAGCATTAGAGAAGAATGCGGTTAGCCTTATCTTATCACACAATCACCCTAGTGGGACATTAAAACCAAGTTCAGCAGATAAAGAAATTACTTCTTTTATCCAACAAGGAGCAAAGACGTTACATCTTAAAGTATTGGATCATATCATTGTTACTGAAAAAACGTACTTTAGTTTTGCTGATTCCAATATTTTATAGCAATGCTTCTTGTTTATTCTCAACCTAGTCCCAGAGTGCGATATACGTTCAAACAACTTTTTGAACGTACGTTAGGGGTGAAAGTTACTTTTACTAATGAGATAGAGCAATTTGTTTCTCATTCTGGTCCAAAGTGTTCCTATGGGAATCAAGCCCTAGGGCATGAGCTTTTTTTTAAGGCATCAGGTTTATTATTTGAAAGAGGGGTAAAAGAAGATATTAAGACGAATGTCGTTTACAAAGAACAAATTCCTTATTTCTTCGAAGTAGACGATTTGAAATCGGCACTATCATTTGATATGTTTTCGGCTAGCTTTTTTTTATTGAGTCGTTATGAAGAATATATGCCCCATGCTAATGATGCGTATGGATTTCCTGCTACCGAAAGTTTAGCTTTTAAAGAAGGATTTCTTCAATTACCGATTGTAGATATATGGGTGCAACAATTAGAGGATATTTTAAAAGAACGATTTCCTGATGTTTTTTGTAAAAGACGAGAATCTGAAGTGATGCTTATTTGTGAAGTGAATGAGGCTTATGCTTATCGAAAAAAAGGGTGGTTTCGAAATGTTGAAGGTTATCTAAATGATCTGAGAAGATTTAATTTTAAACGCATTGTTCAGCGAACAAAAGTACTTACTAAATTAGAGAAAGACCCTTATCAAGTGTATAATGCGATGATTAACACTGCGCGAAAGCATCGAGCAAATATTCGTTTTTTCTTTGGTCTGGGAAATTATTCATTGCATGATAAAAGCATCAACTATCAAAGTCAAACCTATCAAAGATTAATTAAATCTATAGCAGATTATTGTGGTATAGGACTTCGTTTTTCAGCTGATGCATTAGTAGATGAAAATACGCAAAAATTAGAACAGAGTAGGTTTGAGCAGATTACACATCGAAAAGCATCAACTAGTTTTTGTCAATATGCCAAATTGAATTTGCCAACAACTTATAGGAGTTTAATTGAGCACGAAGTGATCGAAGATTATTCCATGGGTTTTTTGAATCATGCGGGGTTTAGAGCAGGTAGCTGTACACCTTTCTTCTTCTATGATCTAGAATATGAAATTCAAACACCATTGAAAATTATACCATTTTGTATCACACCAAATGCGTTTTTAGGATTTAAAACTGCAACAAAAGCAAAAGAGGCGGCGTTTAAATTAGTAAGTGCAGTAAGAGATGTTGAAGGGCTTGTCGTTATACATTTATATAATCACCTTTTGGATAAAACATCAACCAAGTACGAATTTTGGGATCAGATGTATCATTATTTTGTGAAACTCCATAAAGAACATTCATAATTTGAAGCGAAGAAGTTTTATTCGAAAAACAGGGTTAGGGATTTTGGGTTCTTCGATTCTTACAGGCTTATATACTTGGCAAATAGAGCCTTTTTGGGTAGAGTTTGTAAAACGAAAAATGCAATTAGAAAACCTGCCTTCAAAGCTGTTAGGCAAAACGGTCATGCAGATTAGTGATATTCATGTAGGCAATAGATTCGATTACAACTATCTTATAGAATCATTTAAGAAAGCACAACTTAGATATCCAGATATTGTAGTCTATACGGGGGATTATGTAAGTTATGAAGATGAAACTCAATTCAAGCAACTAGCAGAGGTTTTAAAAAGTGCTGTAAAAGGAAAGCTAGGGACTTATGCTATTTTAGGGAATCATGATTATGGGAAAGATTGGAAAGAACCTAAAGTAGCCACAACCATTACTAATTTGTTAGAAATTCATGGTATAAAAGTATTGCGAAATGAAGCGGATGAGATTGATGGCCTAAAAATTATCGGTTTTGACGATTATTGGGGTACGAATTTTGATCCAGATAAGGCATTGTCATATTATGATATTTCTAAGCCAACCATTGCTTTGTGCCATAATCCCGATGTTTGCGATTTACCCATTTGGGAGCACTTTAAAGGTTGGATTCTGTCAGGACACACACATGGAGGTCAATGCAAGCCACCCTTTTTGCCACCGCCAATGTTACCTGTAAAGAATAAAAAGTATAATGCGGGAGAGATTTCACTGGGTTGGGATAAGACCTTATATATCAATCGAGCTTTGGGTCATTTATGGCAAGTTCGTTTTAATGTAAGGCCAGAGATTACCATATTTGAATTAGAGAATGTTGTCTAATATTAATGTTTTAAACTATATTTCAACTCTAAAAGTTAAGAATGAAAAACCTAATTATAGCTATAGTAGTATTTTCAGCTTCGTTTGTTGCGACTGCTCAAAAACTATCAGAATATAAATATATCGTAGTGCCAGCTCAATTTACTATGCAAAAAGAAGCGGGTCAGTATAATTTGAACCAATTAGTAGCTTCTACTTTCAAGAAGTTTGATTTTGAAAGTATGATTGAAGGGGATACTCCTCCGGTAGGTTTTGAGCCATGCAAAGCATTAAAAGTTTTAACTAATAAAAAGGGGTTTCTAAGGACTTTTATAAGTTTATCATTAAAAGATTGTTACGGTAAAACAGTACATACTACCATTGAAGGTGAGAGTGGTGAGAAAGATTTTCTGAAAGCATACTATGAAGCTTTTCGAGGAGCATTTGAAGACCCTTATATTCAAAATCATAAATATGTAGGTGGCTCATCTTATCGGGTTGAAAATGAAAATAATGGAAAGACTACAGCAGAAATTATAGCAGAAGCTAAGAGGCAATTAGAAGCAGAGGAGGCACAAGAGCGTGCTGAGGTAAATAAAGAAAAAGAAGTAGTTGAAATTGCTTCTGAGGGTAAAAGTGACTATGTATTCGAATTTTTAGGAAGGAGATATGATTTCAAGAAAAGCCTTACAGGTTTTGATATTTTTAGTGAATCTTCTTTGTTAGGATCTGCTTCTAAATTAGCTAACGGCCAGTTTGATATTAAAGCAGGAGCGTTATCAGGTAAGGGTTTTTTCGATGCTTTTGGGAATTTTATTTTGAAAAGGGTTAATCCAATTAACCAAAAAGAAATAACAGATACTTTAGCAAGAATCAAATAAGTATGGTTAAATTGATACTATTATAAATCAGTATCATGAACATAAACTTAGCTGTACTTATTGACGGAGATAATATTCCATCGGCTCACGTAAAAGAAATGATGGAAGAAGTCGCCAAGTATGGTAATCCGACCATTAAAAGAATTTATGGTGATTGGACTAAACCTCATTTATCCAAGTGGAAAAATGTACTGCTAGAAAATGCCATAACTCCAATTCAACAATACGGATATACTACAGGTAAGAACGCTACCGATTCAGCAATGATTATAGATGCGATGGATATTCTATATTCTCAAAAAGTGGATGGATTCTGTTTGGTATCTAGTGATAGTGATTTTACGAGATTAGCAACACGATTACGAGAGGCAGGAATGCAAGTAATAGGTATTGGGGAAAAGAAAACACCAACTCCTTTTATTGTAGCCTGCGATAAGTTTATATATATCGAAATTATTCGAAAGCAATCTGGACGAAAAGAGAATGAAACTTCTGTAACAAAAGAGTCTGAAGAAACTTTTGATAAGATAACGACTAAAGAAATAAAACTGATTGCCTCAACGATATCCGATTTGTCTGATGAAGACGGTTGGGCTTTTTTAGGTGATGTAGGTAGTTTATTACAAAAGAAACAGCCTAATTTCGATTCTAGAAATTACGGCTTTGAAAAATTAACGCCGCTTATTAGCTCTACAGGAAACTTTGAAGTAGAGCGTAGAGAAAATAATAAAGGGAAAGGTAAACTTATTTACGTTAAGAAGAAGGAAAAGGTATTTGTCAAAAAATAGTACTTTTTTAATTTAAATATAGGCCACTGATGTGGAATCTAGTTAAGTGTTGTCGTTCTAGATAAAGTTTTGTCCATGAGTGTTTTAAATCGAATTCTCAAGTATTTCATATGGTCACAAGTATCTATGATATTGGCTATTTTATACATGAGAATTGTTATCGGTCCTAAACCAGAATCTACATCACGATTGGAGGAAGTCTTAGATTGGATGCATTATTATATTATACTGTATGTAGGTTCAATAGTTGGAGCCATCGTAGCGTTCTTATACATTATTATTGATATTTTTTACCTTGAAGGAAAACTGAAAAATAATCCTAAAAGGACGCTTATTCGTTTCTGTACTGTTGTAGCTTTAACTTTTGTTGTTGGGGTAAGTCATTATCTATTAGAAAAGGTTATAGATGTTATTTAAAGCTTTGGAATTAGACATGGTTAACAAAGTATTTTTTATAAATTGAAAGGGATAAAAAATAAATCGACTATAAATAGAAATGCATTTCATGAAACTAACTAGACCTATTATATTTTCTTTTATAGTGTTGTTATTGGTTACTTCATGTACTTGCAATAAGCAACAACATAGTATGGAACCAACAGGGTTAATCGTTAAAGAAAGTAATCTAGATTTTGAAACTACCTATGCAACGATTCGTGATCGCATAGAAAATAATCCAAACCTTAAGATTATTCTAGAGCTAGATCATAGGAAAAACGCAGCTTCAAAAGATTTAGAGTTAAGACCAACAAAATTATTGGTCTTCGGAAATCCAAATTTGGGAACCCCACTAATGCAAGTAAGCCCAACCTTAGCTATAGACTTACCTCAAAAGATAATCGTATACCAAGAAAAAGATCAAGTATATATAGCTTACAATGATCCAGCATATTTAAAGCAGCGTCATGATATCGAAGGAAAAGATGAGGTGTTAGCTAAAATAACAGGAGCGTTGGATAAGATTACTTTGTTGTAGTTCATTTGGGTTATCACAAAGTAAATTATTATGATTTATCTTTGTTATAAATGTAAACTTGAGAGTTATGGATATACAAGCAGAAATCCAATGGATCCATACAGCATTAACGGAATCTAAAGACCCTGCTTTTATTGAGGCAGTAAAACATATGATTAAATCGATGCGTAAGGTCAAGGAATCGTCTTATGAAATTTCAGAGGAACATAAATTAATTCTAGATCAGCGACTAGCAGACCATGCTGCAAATCCAGATAGTGGTAGAAGTTGGGGTGATGTAAGGTCTGATTTACAGTCGAAGTATGGCCTATAATATATCGATCAAGGCAGGAGCTGAGATTGATATTAATGATGCTCTTGAGTGGTATGAGGAACAGAAGATAGGTTTAGCTTCAGAATTATATGCGGAAATAGATAAAGCAATAAGTATTATTACCGAAACACCTGCGTTATTCCAAGTACGTTATAAAAACATACGTATTGTTTTTACAGAACGTTTTCCATATGGAATTCATTATACAATAGAAGGAGATAGAGTCTTTGTACATGCTGTAATGAAAATGCAGAAAAAACCAAGAAAGTAAGCATATCTTTAATCGATCTGAGGATTTTGTGTTTGAAAGTTAAAAAGATATTAACTTATACTTAATATATATCCCCTCCCACAGAGAGACCACTAGGTACTTGTTGTGGGATTTTTTTGTCAAAATCATTACTGCTCAAGCTATTTAAAAATGAAACTATAGGATGAATGTCTTTAGTTTTCAACCTCATTTTCCTAATTAATGGATCTGTTTTTTTTGCAGTTACATTAGGGTTCCTAGATTTGTTTCCAGCAATCCCCTCATAAAATTCTACCACCTCCTGTAAGTTATTTAAAGTACCATTATGCATATAAGGAGCTGTAAGACGTAAGTTGCGAAGTGTAGGAGTTCTAAATTTAAAATCCCCTAAGGCAGAATCTGCAAAAGACAATTTTTTGTTTTCAGGAACAGTCAAAACATGCAGTTTATAATCGGAAAACATAGGTCCTTTATGGCATTCGGCACAGCCCACACGTTTGAAAGTTTCAAATCCTTCCTTTTCAGAAGAAGACAACGCGTTGAGGTCACCGTTTAGGTATTGGTCAAATCGAGTATTAGGGGTTGTCAAACTACGTTCGAAACTAGCAATAGCTTTGCTTAAAGTCGATGTAGTAATCGAAGATTTATTAGGGAAAGCATTTGTGAACAATTCAACATAGCGCTTATTGTTTTTTAAACGCTGAATGATGGTATCCAAAATATCAACTTTAGAAATTTTGGTGCCACGCATTTCCTCTAATGCTTTAATAGGTTCCAGCGCTTGTGCTTCTAAGCTGCTGACTCTATTATCCCAAAACATAGCGGCCTTTTTGGGGTTCGAGGTAACACTGTCAATCATCCCATTAAAGGCTGTATTCAAAACGGTATGGGCATTTCTTTTAACTATAGGAATCGTATTCGGGCTATTGAATTTTCTGTTGGCACCAAATCCAATACCATTTACACCAATAGACAAATCCCTAAACTCAGCATAACCATGAGAAGGGTGGTGACAGGTAGCACAAGCAACATCTTTATTTCCTGATAAAATAGGATCAAAGAAAAGCAGTTTTCCTAATACTATTTTTTCTTGACTAAGCGTATTATCCGAAGGAGCGTTTATCTGTGAAGGCAAGGCGCTAAAACTAAAAGAAGGCTCGTCAACTTTAGCGATGGTGGTGTAATCGACCATCTTTTTACAGGCAGTACAAACAATCAATAACAAATAAAGCAATAAGCGAACATTCATAATACAAAACTAAGGATTGGATGTTTTTATATTCGGATATTTGTAGGATATTATATAGAATTACTATAGATTTTATGGCAGATGTGTTTAAATTCAAGCAATTTGAAGTAGCGCAAGAGCGATGTGCAATGAAAGTAGGAACTGATGGAGTGTTGTTAGGAGCTTGGATCCAGCCTACTACAGAAACGTACAGTGTGCTGGATATTGGTGCAGGAACAGGGGTAATTAGTTTAATGATGGCACAGCGATTTCCTGAAGCACATATCGAAGCCATTGAAATAGATGCTGACGCTTTCGAGCAAACGGTAGAAAATTTTGAAAACAGTCCCTGGGGAGATCGTTTATTCTGTTTTCATGCATCATTTCAAGAATATTTTCAGGAAGTTGAAGAGGAATACGATTTAATTATCAGCAACCCTCCCTATCATCTCGCGACTCAAAAAACAGCAGACGATGCTAAAAATTTAGCAAGATTCGAAGATGCGTTACCCTTCGAGCATCTGTTATATGGTGCCAAACAGCTATTGGCAAAAGAAGGTACTTTCGCTGTAGTCATTCCCTACGAGCAAGAAGATCGTTTTTTAGATATTGCAGTTGAGGTACGGTTATTTCCTATTAGTATTACCCATGTAAAAGGGCACAAGGGAGCCTCTATAAAAAGAAGCTTATTGCAATTTCAGCACGAAGCTGTTGAAGAAATAAAGCTAAGTGAATTGGTGATCGAAATAGAGCGTCATCAATACACGTCGGACTATATGGATTTAGTAAAGGATTTTTATTTAAAAATGTAGTTGAATGAAATATGATGTGGTCGTAATAGGAGGAGGAGCCTCAGGTTTTTTTACAGCTATCAATTGTGCGGTGTTGAATCCCGATTTACGTATTTTAATCTTAGAACAATCTTCGAAAGTATTACAGAAAGTACGAATTTCAGGAGGAGGAAGATGTAATGTTACGCATGCTGAATTTATCCCGAATGAATTAACAAAGAATTATCCTAGAGGGCAAAAAGAACTAAAAGGGCCGTTTCATCATTTTATGACAGGAGACGTTATGGAATGGTTTGAAGACCGAGGAGTACCTTTAAAAATAGAGGAAGACGGAAGGGTATTTCCTGTTTCAAATACTTCGGAAAGTATTATCGATTGTTTCCTTTCGGAAATAGAAAAATATAAGATTGAAGTTAAAATAAGACAAGCAGTTAAAAGCTTCGAATTTAAAGGCGATCACTGGCAAATAGATTCAAAAACAGATCAGTTTATAGCACAAAAGTTAGTAGTTGCTACGGGAAGCCAATCGCAAATGTGGGAACATTTTAAGGAGTTAGGACTAAATGTAATCGCTCCTGTACCGTCATTGTTTACCTTTAATTGTAAGTCAGAAACGATTAAAGATTTACCAGGGGTAGTCGTCAATGCTTCTGTATCTATTCGATCGACAAAGCTAAAATCGGAAGGCCCTGTATTGATCACACATTGGGGATTTAGTGGGCCAGCGATTTTAAAATTATCAGCTTGGGGAGCAAGAGATTTAGAGCAATTAAACTATCGTTTTACGTTAGCCATTAACTGGACAAAACATTTTTCTCAAGAAGAAGTATTAGAAACCTTGCAAGAATACAAGACGAGTAAAAGTTTGGTTACAAATACACCTAGTTTTCAGCTGCCAAAACGCATGTGGAAACGCTTGGTTGAGGTCAGTTTACAAGGAAGTACAAAGCGTTGGTGTGATCTTAATAAAAAGGATTGGAACCTGTTGATCAAAAATATAACTCAATCTGAATACGAAATAGAAGGGAAAAGTACTTTTAAAGATGAATTTGTAACTGCAGGAGGAGTTGATTTAAAAGAAATGAATTTTAAAACTTATGAAAGTAAAAAGCTCCCAAACTGTTATGTTGTAGGGGAGTGTCTTAATATCGATGCCATTACAGGAGGCTTTAATTTTCAAAATGCATGGACAGGAGGTTTTTTAGCAGCTAAGGCTATAACTAGTTGAGGTTGTTTTTGTTTAGTAGAGTATAAGTGTAGTTCAGAAGTTTAATTCAATTATTGATGTTTTACTCCGAAGTATGAGATTCCTTGCTTGACAAGGAATCTCATACTATTTTTATAACATTTAGGGGGTAATGATCTTCTAAATGAGACCTCTGGTCGGAGCCAGAGGTGACAAGTAATTTGTTGTAAAACCTTTCAAAGTTATTATAGGTTTTTGCTAGCCTTACGCTTAGCTAACTTCTTTTTGTAAAAAGCTTTCTTAGCTACATAAATCGTCTTCGATACTTCACAGACAACCGCTTCTTTATCTTTAGTGCTTAGCTGAGTTATTTTTGTGATTTCAATTTCATTGTGTTGTGCTACTTGTTCTTTAATTCGATTAATTTCTTCTTGAGAATACCTAAATTCAGCATATAGCTTTTCTTTTCCTGGCCTTTTAAATTTTATTTCGGCACTTTTATCCCAAACCACATAATCATCCCCTAAAATATTTATAAGTTGAACCATTGGCATGGGATCTACAGAGGAAAGTAGGCTACCGCCAAAAATACTTCCTACAAAATTTCGATTTTTATAACTGATGGGGAGTTCAATATTCATTCTAAATAAATCTTTAGAAACAAACGTCACTTTCCCTGTTGTACGACGATACATAGGAGACCAATTAAAAGCGTATTTGAATAGTATATGCTTCGGAATAAATCGCTGTCCTACTTTGGCCAATTTTTGATAGAAAGACAATAAGATTAGTAGTTAGATTCTAGTCGTTAGTAATTAGTTTTAAAATTATGTCTTTTCCAAATAATCAAAATAGTAACTAATTACTATTTACAATTAATTCAGTTGCCAAATACTGAAGTTTAGAATGCTAGCAAAGCCAACCCACAAAATATATGGGATTAATAAATATGCTGCTGTAGGATATACGACTTTAAACCACTTGAAAGTAAATAGCAATAAAATGAAAAGGCCAAAAATGATAAGTAATGCGCCGAATATTTCTTTTAATCCAAAAAATACAAGAGACCAGGCTACATTTAACAACAATTGAAATGCAAAATGATACATAGCTGTTTTTATCCATTTGTGATGAAAACCTTTGTTCCAAACCAAACCAGCAGCTATACCCATCATTATGTACAAAGTGGTCCATACAGGAGCAAAAACCCAGTTCGGGGGATTAAATAAAGGTTTGTTTATTGTGGGGAACCATGTGCCTACAGATGTTTGCGTAGCTACAGATGCTAAAAAACCAGCTGCCAAACAAATAAGTATGGCAACACTAATATGTATTAATTTACGTTTCACCAGAAAAAGGGGATTTGGATATAAAAATAGTATTTTTTAGTTCTATTCGTGTCAAAAGCATTACGTAAAGTTATATTTGTCAAAAAAAATAGCCTTGTTTACTACAGAAAACACTTCATATATAAAAGAAAAAGGAAAGGTAAGCTTTAGTGCACCTAGTAATATTGCTTTGGTAAAATACTGGGGAAAACACGGAGTGCAATTGCCACAGAATGCTTCTTTAAGTTTTACGTTGTCTAATTGTAAAACGATTACTACCATTTCATATGTTAGAAAGGAAAAGAAATCAAATGATTTTGATTTCCAATTTTTATTTGAAGGGAATCCAAAACCTAGTTTTGAACCTAAAATCAATACTTTTTTTGAGAGAATTTATGAATATTGCCCTTTTTTAAAGGATTTTAGTTTTGTTATCGATAGTCAAAATACCTTTCCTCATAGTAGTGGGATTGCTTCTTCTGCTAGTGGAATGGCTGCTATGGCTCAATGTTTAGTAACCATAGAAAAAGAACTAGGAAGTGAGTTGAATGAAGAACAATTAATTCAAAAAGCATCTTTTTTAGCCCGATTAGGGTCGGGAAGTGCTTGTCGAAGTTTAGAAGGACCAGTGACTGTATGGGGAGCTCATGAAAACATAGGAGGGTCTAGCGATCAATATGCGGTGAAAGTTCCTTTCGAAATACATGAGGTTTTTAAAAACTATCAAGATACAGTGCTGTTAGTCGATAAAGGGGAAAAACAAGTAAGTAGTACTGTAGGACATAATCTAATGCATGGGCACCCTTTTGCTAAACAGCGTTTTCAGCAAGCAAATGATAATTTGACAGAGTTAGCTGAGGTAATGCAATCAGGCGATATGGATCGATTTATTCATATTGTAGAAAGTGAAGCATTGACGTTGCATTCGATGATGATGACTTCATCTCCTTATTTTATCTTGATGAAACCAGAGACTTTAGAAGTGATTAATCATATTTGGCAGTTCAGGCGGGAGAGCAATATACCTGTGTGTTTTACGTTGGATGCAGGAGCAAATGTACATGTCTTATACCCTGAATCGTTTAAAGAAGATGTTTTGTCGTTTATTAACAACCAATTGGTTAGATACTGTCAAAACAAACAGTATATTTGTGACGTGATAGGGACTGGTGTTCAATCACTTTAAATTTGCTCCAAAATGAAATTTAAAGGCCCATTATTTTATTCTAAGATATTACTCTTCGGTGAGTATGGTATTATTAAAGATTCTAAAGGTTTATCTATTCCTTATAATTTTTACAATGGTGCCTTAAAAATAGAGAAAGAACTTACTTCGCAGCACCAAGAGTCGAATGGACACTTACAACGTTTTGCAAACTATTTAAAAGAAAATAAAAGCGATTTTGTAATTTTTGATGTTGAAGCTTTTCAAAAAGACATTGATAAAGGATTGTTTTTCGATAGTAGTATTCCACAAGGATACGGGGTGGGAAGTAGTGGTGCATTAGTAGCAGCAATTTATGATAAATATGCTAAAGAAAAGATTACAGTATTAGAAAATCTGACCAGAGAAAAGCTATTAAAGCTTAAAAGTGTTTTTTCATTTATGGAGTCTTTCTTCCATGGAAGTAGTTCAGGTTTAGATCCTTTGAATAGTTACTTAAGTCTTCCGATCTTAATCAATTCTAAAGATGATGTAGAAACGGCTGGGATACCTTCTCAAGAACAACATAAAGAAAAAGGGGCAGTGTTTTTAATTGATAGTGGTATTGTTGGTGAGACAGCACCTATGGTAAATCTTTTTATGGAGAAGTTAAAGCATGAAGGTTTTAGAAACGTCATGAAAGAACAATTTGTAAAGCATACGGATGCATGCGTAGAAGATTTTTTAGGTGGAAATGTTCCTTCATTATTTACTAATATTAAATCATTATCTAAGACTGTTCTAGAAAACTTTAGTCAAATGATTCCTGTAGAATTTCATCAGTTATGGAAAAAAGGAATAGAAACAAATGACTATTATTTAAAGTTATGCGGTTCAGGTGGTGGAGGTTATATTCTAGGGTTTACTAAAGACATAGAAAAAGCTCAGAAGTCTTTAAAAGGGTATCCTTTAGAGGTAGTCTATAAATTCTAAAATTATTCCCAAAACAAATGATTAAGTACTTGTATTATTTACCTTTAAAAAGATAATAGCAAGTATACATGTCATTGTTTTCTCACAAGTTTAAATGGTTTTTAAAGAAAACGATTAGTTTTCTGTCTGCTATACGGGGGTATAACATCACTTTGATTGTTATAGCTCAATATTTTATTAGTGCTTTCATTTTATCAAAAGATGAAAATGCTTGGCTAACTATATTTAATACTAGGTTATTTACTTTAATAGCAGCTACAGCTACAGCAATAGCAGCAGGATATATTATAAATGATTTTTATGATAGGGAAAAAGATATCATAAATAGACCTGAAAGAACCAGAATTAACCTTTACGTTAGTCAAAAAACTCGGCTTGTATTATATTTTATAATGAATTTTTTGGCTGTAATTATAGCCAGTGCCAATTCATTTAATGCTGTGCTTTTTATTTCAGTATACATATTTGGCTTATGGTTTTATTCTCATAAGCTAAAAAAACAAGCTTTTATAGGTAATCTTACTGCTACTTTATTGGCTTTTTTTCCGCTATTTGCCGTTTTCATCTTTTTTAAGAATTATCAGTTTGTCATTTTTATAGAAGCAATATTCCTAGGTTTGGTTATTTTAATTAGAGAAGTAGTTAAAGATTTAGAGAATATAGCAGGAGACCTAAGTTTAGGGTATAAAACCCTTCCTATAAAATACGGTGAAGTTTTTGCTAAGAATGTGATTTATGTATTAACCCTAATAGCGATTGTTACTGCATCAATTTTAACATTTAAATTTACCCTTGGAAAACTTTATTATTTCTTTGGAGCAAGCGCTGTTTTATTAATTGTATTCATAGTCTTTTTGAATAATTCAAATACTAAATCAAAGTTCATTAGGCTACATAATCTTTTGAAGACTATTATTGTTCTTGGGGTTTTTAGTATTTTACTATTGAGGTTATAGATAAAAAAGGTGTCTAATGTTGTGTTTCAAACAATTCAATAGCTTTTAAATATTTTACAGCACCTTTTGGGGTTTGATCATATAAGAAACCATTCAACTCAGGGTGGTTATTGTCGATAAATGTGGTTAGTTTTTTTCTGTTTTTGAGGAACGTTTTTTCATCAAAAACAATAAACTTAGTAGCTCCGAGTGTTCTGATTTTATCACCATCAAATTCAAAAAAATCTTCTGCTATTGTAGGGCGCTCGTGAAGAAACTGAAGGCGTTTTCCACTTTTTGTTATTTTGGCTTTAACCCCTCTATCTACTTCTGTAATAGAAATGATTTTGTAATTGGCATCTAAAGCCATATCCCATTTACATAGTTCAAGGTAAGTAGCTTTGTTAAAAGGTATTTTGTAGTCCAATTCTTTCTGAAGTACACTATCCGCAAGAATAGTTGAAAGCGTGTTAATGTCCTTATTGTTTAACGCGTTGTAGTAGGTCTTAACGATTTCTACTTTGTTTTTTGAAGCTTCTTTCTTATTGTTGCAGCTTATAAATAGGCTGCTTAAACATATTAAATAGTATAATGCTTTCATAAGGACTGTTTTTTGCTCAATGTATAATAAAGAATTTAAGTAGATAGGTAAAGGAGGAATAATTTGGGTGTAAGAGGTGTTAAATGCAAATTAGTAATTCTCGAGTATAATGATTAAATACTTCTAACAAACTGAACTAAATTATCTTCTTTTGTCAAGTCGAGACGTTTGCGTAAACGATATCTAGCAGTATTGGCACTTTCAGGTGAAATCCCCATAACTTTAGCCATTTCCTTTCCGCTAAACCCTAGTTTTACAAGTGCAGATACCTTAAGGTCGTAAGGACTTAACTCAGGAAAACGTTTCCTCATACGTTCGTAAAAACCTTCGTTGACCATCGTGAATCGACTTTCAAACTCTTTCCAGTTTTCTTTCGAATTAATGTTTATTTGTTTGATTAATCGCTTTACTTCTGAAGAGGAGGGTTTAGTACTAATTAAATTTAAAGAAGTTTTTATGTCACTTAATAATTCATCTTTAGCAATTAGACGTAGTGTAGATTCTGTTAATTCTTTGTTTTTCACTTCTAGAATCTCTGATGATTGTTGTTGCTCCATTGCTTTCTTTTGGAGTAATAGTTTTTTTTCGTTTCTATATTTAGATGATAAATGTCGATAAGTCCATACACCAAGGCCGATTAGAAAAAAGGCGCTAATTAAAAAAATGGTGAATCGTAATTTCCAAAGAGATTCTTGATGCGATAATTGTTCGAGCTTCTGCGAAGCAGCAAGTTTTCGCAATCGCTCTTTTTCTTGCATAAATTGATCCTTAATCTCTAATAGATATTCATTATTTGGACTGCGACTACTGTATAAATATTGATTTATTTCATGTGCAGCAATTTGGTTTTTAAGAGCTTCGGATTCTTGATTTAAGGAATGATATACTTGAGAAAGTTTTTCGAAAGTATCTGGTAAAAAATTTAAATGCGTCTTGTACTCGTATCCTTTTTGATTCGATCGTTTGTAGTAATCGATAGCATTTCGGTACATCTTTTTACCCCGATATACATCTCCTAACATAGCATAAAACACAACTAAATGTCCTGGGTTTTCGTGTTTGAAATGGTTTTCTATGGGTAGTAATTGTTTTTCAGCTTCATCAAATTGTTTTTTAAGTAATGAAGTATATCCTCGCTGCGCTTTTACATAATTAAATTGAGGATGTTTTAACGGGATTATTTGTTCGCAACTGTCAACGTATTTTTCAGAAATTAGACTGTTGTTGTCGTAGAAATAGTGAGTAGCTAATGGAAGATAGTTTTTGACAAGAGCAGTAGGCTTTAGGCTATTTTTTTGAACTAATGATTTGTTGATTTTTAAAGCCTTTAGGTAGTAAGTTAATGCTTCAGAGCGACGCTCATAAAGGCTATATAAAATACCTAAGCCATTATAGCTCTCAGCTATTTGTACTAAAGCTTGTTTTTTTTCTGCTAAAAGTAATGCTTGCCAATAACTATTGTATGAACCTTCGTAGTTAATACGATTACAATACAATACTCCTAATTTATTTAATAACTCGATTTGTGCTAAGGTGTCTTTTTTATCAAATGCTAGTAGGTATTCCTTTTTTATTGCATTGATGATAGTGTCGTTACTTTTTAAAGTTTCAAATAGAAGTATTGCTTTGTTTTCAGAACCTAATTTTGCTTTCTCAATTTGCTGAAAAGAAAAACTATTCAAGAAAAAAAAGAATAGAATAAATGAAATATAATACTTTAAAAAAGTATAGTTCATAATCGATATGCGATTTATTGTAAAATTAATAAATACAATGGTTTTTAGCTATTTTACTTGTATAAATCTATAAGGAATATATAAAAAGTCTATAGTGAGTCTATATCGATTTTACTCTTTTTATAGAGTTGTTTTTTTAATTTTACGAAAACGATTAAGTAATTTTATTAGCTCTTCATTTTTTAGCTTATGAATATTTCGATAATGAGATTAAAACTTCCACTTGTAATACTATTGATGATGCTATTAGGATTAGTTTCATGTGGACCCGATTTGCCAGAAAGTATCTCGGAACAATATGAAGCACTACCTAAAAAGTTAGATTTTAATATACATGTAAAGCCTATATTATCTGATAAGTGTTATGCTTGTCATGGTCCAGATAAAGGAAACATAAAAGGAGGTTTGCAATTACATAATGCTGAAGTCGCCTATGCAGAGTTAACTGAAAGTCCAGGAAAGTATGCTATAGTACCTGGTAATCTTAAAAGAAGTGAATTCTTTAATCGTATCATGACAGACGACCCGAATCTTGTTATGCCAGAACTTTCTTCACATTTGAAGCTTTCAGATTATGAAAAAGCGGTATTGATTAAATGGTTGGAAGATGGAGCAGAGTACAAAGATCATTGGGCGTTTATAAAACCAGTTGTAGATGAAATTCCCGAAATTGAGGATAATAGTGTCATAGCAAATCCAATTGATAACTTTGTGGTTAATCAGTTGAAGCAAGTTGGACTTGCTCCTTCAAAGAAAGCAAACAAAGAGATTTTACTTAGAAGAGCTTCTTTTGATCTAACCGGATTGCCCCCAACTGTAGAAGAATTAAAAGCTTTTGATGAAGATGATTCTCCAAATGCTTTTGAAAAACAAATTGATCGTTTATTAGCTTCTCCTCACTACGGGGAACAACGCACACTAGACTGGATGGATGTTGCTCGTTATGCCGATACTCATGGTTATAGTGTAGATAAATACAGAGATACATCACCTTGGAGGGATTGGGTAATCAAATCTTTTAATGAAAACATGCCTTATGATCAATTTTTAGAGTGGCAAATTGCTGGCGATATGTTTGAAAATGCAACCAAAGAACAGCGATTGGCGACTACATTCAATAGATTACATCCACAAAATTTAGAAGGGGGTATTATTGATGAGGAGTTTCGTTCGGAGTATGTTGCTGACAGAACGGCTACAATTAGCCAAGGTATTTTGGGGTTGTCGTACGCTTGTGCCAAATGTCATGATCATAAATACGATCCTATTTCTCAGGAAAACTATTATCAGATGTATAGTTTCTTTAATAATGTTGATGAAACTGGTTTAATTCCATGGGATTTAGCAACACCAGTGCCTGCAATGCTTTTACCAACAGAAAAGCAAGAAAAAGTTATTGACTCTTTGGAAACAACAGTTGAAGAATCAAAGAAATTGTTAGCAACGACTGGGGAAAAGGAAACGGCAAAAGCAATGAAATGGTTGTTAGATAATGATTTTAAAAGGATCTCAACTAAAGCTATGCCAAGTGGATTAGTGGCGTCTATTGATTTTAACGGTGGAAGGTTAAAAAACCGTATCCCAATGAAAGCAAAGAATCATATTCGCATGCGTAATCAGTTTGTGGATAATAGAAAAGCACATTTTGTTGAAGGAGCAACAGGAAAAGGGCTTAAGATGGATGGTGATGATTGGCTAAGTTTAGATAACATAGGGATCTATCAGCGAAACGAACCTTTTAGTATCGGTATCAAAGTTTTCATTCCCGAAGATTTAGAAGAAGGGGTTGTTTTTCATAAGATGATGAGTGGAGAGCTTCATAGTTTTAGAGGTTTCCATTTAAAAATCAAGAATAATAAACTAGAAGCATTGTTTGCACATGTGTACCCTGATAATGCTATAGTTGTAGAGTCATTACAGGATGTGCCTAAAGAACAATGGGTTCAATTAACCCTTACATATGATGGTTCTAGTAAAGCTAATGGAGTGGGGATTTATCTAGATGGAGCAAAGATGGAGACTCAAATCTTATTCGATAATCTTTATAAAGATTTTATTTTTCATGGCTTAAAAACATATTTGTATAAAGATTTATATGAACCAGGAATACGTGTAGGAGCCATTTGGCGAGGGAAAGGATTAAAAGGTGCTATTGTTGACGATATTCTGATTTTTGAAAAAGAATTAAGTGATTTAGAAGTTAAACAAATAAGTAAGCCAGAGGCAGTCGAAGCTTTAATTACTAAAGATTATGCAGGTCTAGGGGAACAAGAAAAAGAACAGCTTATTAAATATTATTTATCGGCCAAATCATCAGCATATGGCAAGGCTCTAGATTTCTTAAAGGATAGAAGATTAGCTTTGGTAGATAGTATCGATCCAGTGAAGCAGATTATGGTAATGAAGGAACGTAAGCAGTCTAGACAAGCATACATCTTGGATAGAGGACAATATGATTCTCCTACAGACTCAGTATTTCCCAATATGCCAAAAACCATTCTTGAAATGGCAGATAATTTGCCAAAAAATAGAGTTGGTTTAGCAAAATGGATTACAGATAAAGAAAACCCATTAACGGCAAGAGTCGCTGTAAATAGATATTGGCAAAAATTATTTGGTAGAGGAATCGTAAAAACATCTGAAGATTTTGGTAACCAAGGAGAATTGCCAAGTCACCCAGAATTACTGGATTGGTTAGCGCAAGAGTTTGTCAATTCGGGTTGGGATGTAAAAGCATTGCACAAAACCATTTTAATGTCGAATACCTATCAACAGAGTTCTGTAATTTCAGAAAAAGGTCTAGAAATAGATGGTGAAAATAAATGGTTGTCAAGAGGTCCTTCTAATAGACTTTCGGGAGAAATGTTACGTGACAATGCATTATATGCTTCAGGTTTAATGG
Source organism: uncultured Aquimarina sp. (assembly GCA_947493035.1). Classification (GTDB taxonomy): domain Bacteria; phylum Bacteroidota; class Bacteroidia; order Flavobacteriales; family Flavobacteriaceae; genus Aquimarina. The sequence continues at coordinate 346,219 of CANLOW010000001.1, read as the reverse complement.
ATATGGATATTGGCGGTGAAAGTGTATTTCCTTATCAACCTAAGGGATTGTGGGAAGTAAATGGAGATACATATACCCAAGATGACACAGAAGGATTATATCGAAGAAGTATGTATACTGTTTGGAAACGTACGGTACCTAATCCAACAATTTCAACATTCGATGCTCCAACAAGAGACTTGTGTACTTCTAGACGTCAAAAGACCAATACTCCTTTACAAGCATTAGTGATAATGAATGACCCAACCTATATAGAAGCTTCTCGAGTATTAGGTAAGAAAATGGCCGAAGCTGATAGTGTAAAAACAGGTATTTCTGATACGTTTACTAAGCTTACGGGTAGAAGTATTGATAGTAAGGAGCTTAGTGTGTTGATTAAGCTTCAGGAGGAAGAGTATAAAAAGTTCAATAATAATATAGAAAAAGCCAAAGGTTGGTTAAACACCGGTGAATTTAAGATAGCAGAAACAGATGATAAAGCACTAATCGCAGCAAATGCAGTAGTAGCGAGTACGATTATGAATTCAGATGCTAGTATCACCAAACGATAACCCCATTTCTAAAACAAGATAATATGTGCGATAATCACGAACATAGTAAGTTGACTTCTAATAGTAAGGATTTACAACAGGTAGAAAAACAGCTTGATAGAAGACATTTTTTAAAGAATGCGTCTTTAGGAATCGGAGCTATGGCTCTAGGGAGTTTATTAAATTCTGAAAAGATGTACGCTGCAATGGCGGGTGGTAAAAGTAAAGATCAAGCTATTTTAGATGCCTATAATAGTAGTAGATCAGGATTCCCTAATCATTTGCCTAAAGCAAAACGTATTATCTACTTATTTCAAAGTGGAGGGCCTTCTCAAATGGATCTTTTTGATTATAAGCCTAAATTAACGGATATGTTCGGTAAAGAATTACCAAAATCTGTTATTGGTGGTCAACGTTTAACTGGGATGAGTGGTAGTCAAAGTACATTGCCTGTTGCTCCATCAAAATTTAGTTTTAAGCAATATGGGGAGTGTCGTGCATGGGTTAGTGAAATAATGCCATATACGGCAGAGGTTGTTGATGATTTGTGTTTTGTGAAAAGTATGCAAACCGATCAAATTAACCACACACCAGCCATTACGTTCATGCAAACAGGGCATCAACTACCTGGTAGGCCGTCTATCGGATCATGGTTAAGTTATGGGTTGGGATCAGATAATGCAAACTTACCTACTTTCATTACATTGGTGTCTAAAAATGGAAAAGGACAGCCTTTGAAGGCAAGTTTATGGGGGAATGGATTTTTACCAACGGAACATCAAGGGGTGCAGTTTAGATCAGGGAAAGACCCCGTATTATATTTAAGTGACCCAGAGAATTATGATGGTCATGATAGAAGGAATATGCTTGATTATTTAAATCATCTGAATGATTTACAGAATGATGCTTATGGAGATCCCGAAATCGAAGCAAGGATGACGCAGTATGAAATGGCCTTCAAAATGCAAACCTCTGTACCCGAAGTTACCGATATCAGTGACGAACCAGACTATATTTTTGATCTATATGGTAAAGATAGTCGTGATCCAGGTACTTATGCAGCCAACTGTTTAATGGCGCGAAAATTATTAGAAAAAGGAGTGAAGTTTGTGCAATTATATCACCAAGGTTGGGATCAACATACAAATTGTCCTGGGGGTGTAAAAAGTCAAGCGCAAAAAACGGATCAAGCTACTGCGGCATTGATTAAAGATTTAAAGCAGCGTGGTATGTTAGAGGATACCCTAGTAGTATGGGGTGGAGAATTTGGTAGAACAGTATATTCTCAAGGGTTATTAACGCCAGAAAATTATGGTAGAGACCACCATCCAAAAGCTTTTACAATGTGGATGGCAGGAGCAGGAGTGAAACCAGGATTTACTTTAGGAGAGACCGATGATTTTAGTTATAATGTAGTGCGAGATCCTGTTCATGTTCATGACTTCCATGCTACATTGTTACACCTTATGGGAGTAGATCATGAGAAACTTACCTATAAATTTCAGGGAAGAAGATTCCGATTAACGGATGTACATGGTCATGTGGTAAAGGATATACTTTCGTAGTAATGCCTATAATATTAGAAAGAATATAGAACATAGAGTATAGAGATTAGACTTTTTACAGTCATGGATTAGTCTAATCTCTATTCTCTATTTTCTTTTATCTCAAAAAAATATGAAATCAAGAAGAGAATTTCTTAAAACAGCAGCCACAGCAACAGTGGCTACAGCAGTTGCGCCAGCTTTTGGAGCTACGATTATTCCAAGTAAAAAGAAGAGTGAAGATTGGGTGAAAGATGAAGAAATTATTCTTGGACATGGAGATTATAAATACAAATTGGATAAAGGCTGGGCACAGTTAAGTTCAGTACAAACACCTTTGTTAAACTGCCATGAAATGGTTATGGATAGTAAAGGCCGTTTGATTATGATAGGAGATCATCCGCAAAATAATATCTTGATTTTTGATAAATCGGGGAAACTCTTAGATTCTTGGGGTACTGCCTACCCTGGAGGTCACGGGCTAACTTTGTCTAAGGAAGGAGAAGAAGATTTCTTGTTCTTGTCAGATTCTGGTTGGTATTTAGGGAAGAATGGAAAATGGGTGCATCACAATGGACGTGTTACCAAAACAACTACGGATGGTAGAGTGATTTTTGATATAGGGCACCCAGTAACTATCGGAGTTTATAAACCAGGAGATCATTTTTGCCCAACAGAAATAGCTGTGGGGCCTAATGGGGATATTTACATTGCTGATGGTTATGGTAAAGACTATATTCTACAGTATGATGCTAATGGAAAATATATTCGTCATTGGGGAGGTCATGATAATGCTGATAAAAATTATAACTTAAATAATGCGCATGGGGTTTCTATAGATTATAGAGAACCTGGTAACCCTATGCTGGTATGTACTTCTCGTTCAGATAATGCTTTTAAGTATTTTACGTTAGAAGGTAAATATGTAAAAACAGTGCATTTGCCGAATATGTATGTCTGTAGAGCTGTTTTTGATGACGAAAATTTATATGCAGGAGTATGTTGGTCTGCCACTAGAGACGGTAAATTTCACTGGTTAGATCATACAGGTTTTGTAACTATTATGGAAGGAGATAAAGTAGTCTCTAATCCAGGGGGATCTGCACCAGAATATAAAAATGGAGAATTACAAAAGTCGTATCAGTTAGAGAGTAAACCTATTTATCACGGACATGATGTATGCGTGGATGAAGATAAGAATTTGTATGTGTGCCAATGGAATGCAAATCATGCAGCTCCTTATAAGTTGGAGCGGATTTAGTTGAGAGTTGTCGGTTGTCAGAAATTTACCTCTCGGCTTCACTCGGGGTTCTAGGCTGAGCGAAGTCGAAGCCTGATTCCTTGAGTCTTGAATCAAACCTTGAATATTAAACTTTAAACCTTGAATCATTTCAAGTTATGGAAGAATCAAATATTATATTATTTCTAGGACGTTTTCACCCTCTTTTGGTGCATTTACCAATAGGTTTTTTGTTGTTCGCAGCGGTTATTGAAATTACCGAGCGCTTTAAAATTACTAAGGGATTAAAGAATGCGGTACCTTTTTCTTTATTATTAGGAACATTAAGTGCTGTTGCGGCAAGTATATTAGGACTAATGCTAGCAACTAGTGGAGACTATAATCACGAAGCGCTTGATAATCATAAATGGGCTGGAATAGCAACTACATTTATCGCTCTTTTTGCTTACTTGCTTAGCTTGGATTTATCTATTTTCAAAGCAATAAAGCAAAAACTCTATTTAGTAATAGTAACCATTATGGTTGTTGGTTTATCGGTAACAGGTCATATGGGAGGTAATCTTACTCATGGAGAAGATTACTTAACACACTATATGCCTTTCAAAAAACAAAAGGAAGATCCGTTAAAAAGGCCAGAAGTTACCGATATCGCTCAAGTAGAATATTTTGCAGATGTAGTACATCCGATTATCAAAGCCAAATGTTTTAGTTGTCATAATGCTAGTAAAATGAAAGGTCAACTGTCATTTGAAAGTATAGAAACTTATGTAAAGGGAGGGAAGCATGGAAGTACAATCGTTCCAGGAGATGCTGATAGTAGCGAAATAATGGTGCGTGTAAATCTTGAAGAAAGTGATAAGTTATTTATGCCTCCTAAAGGGAAAACACCTTTAACGGATGAAGAAAAAGGAATTTTACAAGCATGGATTAATCAAGCTAAAGCAGATTATGAAGTAAAAGTAGTAGACATCAAACCAAATGACGAAACATTAGCTTTAGTATCAGGGTATTTAAAATTAGATGGACACGCATCTGGAGATATGGTGCATTTCAATGAAGTAAGTCGAGCACAAATCGTGGCTTTGCAAAATGAAGGGTTTACTATTCGTGAGCTAGCATCGGGTTCTTATGCTTATGATGTAGTGTTGCCTTCAGGCGAAGGGTCTAAAGAAAATATTAAAGAGAAATTAGATGCTTTATCTAAAATTCAAGATAATATATTGTGGCTTTCATTGGAGAATAGTGGGTTGTCAGATGAAGGGCTGAAAATGATTTCTAATTTCAAGAATGTTCAATTATTGAGCATTCCTAAAAATGATATTTCGGATAATGGTATCAAGGCATTATCAACTTTAAAAGCTTTAAAGAGTCTAAACGTGTACAGTACTAATGTAGATTACGAAGGAGTTTCTTCATTATTAGCCTTGCCAGAATTGAAGAAGATCTATGTTTGGAAAACAGGTTTAGATCAAAAAGAGATTACTTTACTAGAAGAAAAGCATTCTGATTTAAAGATTGTATCAGGGATATAATTGTTGTTTCGCGATCAATTTTATAATGAGGCTATCTTTTGAGATAGCCTTTTTTTGTTCCTTATTGATAGTAAGTAAGTTATCAGTTGTTGTAAATTAGGTGATTTGTTCTTTGTCGTTAAAAAGTGTATTTTTATCGACATTTAATTTAGAAGAGAGATTATTTCTATTTGTCAATTGATAATATGAGTTTTTCTAAGTTAGACAACAACTTGATGCTCGCTCCAAAATGAATTCGTTCTATAACATACTATTATATTGTATCCTATTTGTCTGTACAATAAATGCCCAAACAACAGATGAAATTGCTTTTAAACGTTTAGGGGAACGGTATGGTCTTTCCTGTAATAGAATTCGAAATATCTTTGAAGATAAAGATGGTTTTGTGTGGGTGGCAACCGAAGATGGGTTAAATCGTTTCGATGGCTACGAATATAAAGTATACCGACCTTTAAGTGATCAAGGAATTTCTTTAGGGTATGTTTCTATTAACGATGTTTATCAAACTGAAAAAGGACAATTGTGGGTAGGGACGGATTATGGCGCGTATAGACTTATAGATAATAAGGTTGTTTCTTACAGGTCGTTACCACAGGGAAGTTATCGTCAGTTTTTAAAAAGAGATGCATCATCAGTATGGATTTTGCATAGTAATGGGGTAGCTATTTATGATTTTGATTCAAAGGACTTTTGTTATTTCGTAGATAATAAGAACCACCCATTATATGGTTTAGAGATTTTTAAAATATTTGAAGATCAACAAGGGGATTTTTGGTTTACATCTACTGCTCAGTTGATTAAATACAATCCTCGATTAGAGACTTATGAAAAGTATGATCAGTTCGAAGGTTTGGATCTTTCGACTCGAAATGATATATTGGCTATTGAAGAAGATAAGTATGGTAAAATATGGGTAGGTTTTGGGCAAAATGGCTTATTCAGTTATGATCCTTCTGTAGGAGATAAGGTTTTTAGAAAGCACAGTGATGGAATAGTGATGGATGTGCATGTTGATGAAGAAAATATCCTGTGGGTGGCTAAAGGTAGTAATCAAGGATTGTACATGCTTAATTTAGAAACTTTAGAAGAAGCTACTTTCCTATATGATATTAAAAATCCAAATAGCCTTAATGATAGTTCGATTGTAAAAATTTTTGAAGATAGTTTTGGAGATATTTGGATAGGTACTTTTGGTTCTGGAATCAATTATTTTTCTAAACGAAAGAAAAAAATATACGGTCTTAAACAAGGTAAAGGAGATGTAAGTTTTGAAAGTAATTTGATTAATTATTTTCATGAAGATGGGCAAAATATATGGATTGGAACAGAAGGGGGTGTTGATAGATGGGATAGAATAAAAAACCAGTTTACACATTATTCATACGAAGAAAATGATATACAAAGTTTAAGGAGAGATCCGGTGAGGGTGATTGAAAGTGATACGTCTGGAAATATTTGGATAGGTGCTTGGGATGGTGGCTTAAGTAAATTTAATCGTTCGACAAATAATTTTAAGCGTTATGCAGCTTCAAGTGACCATGGTACATTGAAGAGCGATAATGTAGTTAGCATTAAAAAAGATTCAAAAGGTAGATTTTGGGTAGGTACTTTTGGAGGAGGGTTACATTTATATGATGCTAAAAAGGATAATTTTCAATCAATTTCCTTAACCCAAAAAGAAAATAATTCATTGGCTTCAATGGTTTCTGATATTCAAGAAACTAGAGATGGTTTGATTGTTTACAACTCTTATAGGACTATCAACTTTTACAATCCAGATAAGGATCAATTACGTAGTTATGATCTGGCTAAGCAAGTTGAAGTATCAGAAGTGAATATCATTTGTCTTTATGTAGATAAGATGAATAAAATATGGCTAGGGACAAATATAGGATTGTATCATTTCGATCAAAATGACGGTAAATTTACTTCATATCCCATAACTACAGATTCAGGTCAAATTACTGTCATGTCTATTGTAGCAGATGATGAAGGTGATATTTGGTTTGGATCAAACAATGGGTTATATAAGATTCAACAAAAAGATAATAAAGTCGTTCGTTTTTCAAGTAAAGATGGGTTTAATACCAATTCCTTTATTAGAAAATCAGCATATAAAACAAAGGATGGAATGCTTTTGTTTGGAACCTCAAAGGGGATGAATTTTTTCTATCCCGATGAGCTAAAAATAAACACTAAGGCTCCTAAACTTCATATATCCTCGTTGTCAATTTTAAAATCGCACCCTAATCTTAATAAAGAGTATGAGTATGTATTAGAGAATTTGGATACAAATAAAGAAATAACTTTAGATAAGAACCAATCCAGTTTTGTAATCTCATTTACAGGGCTCAATTATTTAGATCCAGAAAAGAACGAATATAAATATAAGTTAGAGGGCTATGATGAGATTTGGATTGATGCAGGACAAAAAAGAACGGCAACATATACGAATGTGCCTCCTGGAAAATATACTTTTAAAGTCTCGGGAACCAATAGTGATGGAGTTAGTTCATTAGTAAACAAGGAAATTAAAATCATAAAAAAAGGGCCATGGTATTCTTCAAGATGGTTTAAAAATCTGTTGTTAACCTCCATTATATTATTACCAGTTTTGTTTTATGTCGTTAGAATTTCTGTTTTAAAGAAGCAAAAAAGTTTATTAAAACAAAAGGTCGAGGAAAGAACAAAAGATTTAACCTTGGCAAATGGTCAATTACTTGAGAAATCAATGCAAATTAAAACTCAAAATGAAGAGCTTTCTAAACATAGATATCATTTAGAAGATATTGTAAATGAGCGAACGAATGAATTGAATAAAGCAAGAATAAAAGCTGAAGAATCGGATAGATTAAAATCTGCTTTCATTGCAAATATGAGTCATGAAATAAGGACTCCGATGAATGCAATTCATGGTTTTTCGGGTATGCTAGAGGATGAAGACACGTCTGTCGAAGAGCGAAAAGAATATATAGAAATCATTAAAGATAGCTGTAAATCCCTATTAGTGTTAATTGATGATATTCTTGATATTTCTATAATGGATGCAAAAGGTGTTAATTTGAATTTAGAACGTTTAGATGTCAGAAGATTTCTTGGGCAGCTAAAGTCTATTTATGAAACTAAAGTATCTGAAAATGTATCACTAATTGTAGAAAATGATACCTCAATTTTTATCACAACAGATGAAGTTAGGCTAAGACAGATTTTATCAAATCTTTTAAATAATGCAGTAAAATTCACTGAAAAAGGGAGTGTAAAATTTGGTTGTAAATTAGAGAAGAATTCGATCATTTTTTATGTAAAGGATACAGGAATTGGTATCTCAGAGGATGATTTGAATATTATTTTTAAACCTTTTAATAAAGTCAATAATAGAAATGATAAGATCTATAGAGGTACAGGAATAGGGCTTTCCATAACAAGAAGAATCGTAGGTAGCTTGAAAGGAGAGATTTGGGTTGAATCTAGACAAGGAGAAGGAAGTGTGTTTTTTGTTAAATTGCCTTATATTGAAGATAGTTCTTTGTAAAATAGTTGTTAAGTAGATCGCGATGCAATATTTTTTGAGAATTAATAAGAGACTGTAAAATTTTATCACTTTTAATCTGTTTTAGATGTAGTAGTTTGTTGAAGACTTAAATGAAAAAAATAACCCAAATATTGATTGCTGAAGATGAAAAATTAAATTTCATTTTATTAAAAAAGCTTTTAGAAAAAACTATTAAAAGTGGTTTTGATGTAATTCAGGCTGTTAATGGTCAGGAAGCTATTGAATTTTGCAATGAGGAAATTGATATTATTTTGATGGATGTAGGGATGCCAAAAGTAGACGGTTTTGAGGCTACGAAATTTTTGAAAAAAGAATATCCAGCCACTCCAATAATTATTCAAACAGCACATTGTTCCACTGAATACGAAGAAAGAGCAGTTTTGTCAGGAGCTAATGCTTTTTTACCCAAGCCTATCATACGGGAAGATTTTCAAAACCTTATCATGAAATTTATTCCTCATGTGACTTTTTGTGACGGTCTTAAGTGATTTTTTAGAAAAGCCGCTGTTGTTGATTTTCGATATCAAATTGATTTAGAGGAACCTTTAAGTCTAGACCTAAGTTTTTATTTAATTTCTTAATAAAATATTGAGATAAAAGAGGAGACTCTAGTTCAATATTCTGATGTATAAAGAAATTGATTTCTTTTGCACCATTTTTACTCCATATTTTTAGTCTTTCGGTCCAATCATCTAGCCTTTTGTAGTCGCTAATATGGTTAGTTCCAACCCAACGGATAAAAGTATTAGGTGTCGTCAATCGCATATGTATTAGATCTCTTCGTCCTGCAGTATCAGTTATAATATTTGTTATACCATTTTCTTGAAAAAGTTGAAACAGTTCTTCCGCTATTGAAGGGGTGTTAAACCAATCAGTATGCCTTAACTCTATAGCTAAGCGAATGTTTTTAGGCCAATTTTCAATAAAATAACGTAAATCAGAAAAGTTGTTAGGGCTAAAATTATTGTGCATTTGAAGGAAAATAATACCTAATTTTTCTTCTAGTACAGAAACATTTTTTAAAAACGAATCCAGATATAAATAAGAATCTTTTTTAAGTCGAGAATGATGCGAAACATCTTGAATTATTTTAGGAAAGAAAACAAAGTCTTTAGGTGTTTTATGGTACCATTTTTGAAATTGCTCTTCCGAATATAATTTGTAAAAAGTGGCATTTAATTCAATACAGTTAAATTGAGAAGCATAATAACTTAATTCATCTTTAATACCTCTAGGGTAAAACCCTTTTAGCTCTTGTTTGTTCCATTTGGCACATCCAATGTGAAACTTTGTTTCTTTTTTTTTAGATTGATTTAATAGTGGAAGCGTATCTATATGATCCTTAGGAAGGCTTAAGTCAATAGTGTCTATTTGAGAAACTTTTCCGAATTGCATATTCGAATATACAAAGGAAATAGGTGTTTAAGAAAGCTCTGCTCTTAGTTTTTGCATGGCTCTGTAGATGTGACTTTCAACAGTCTTTTCAGAGATGTTTAGCATTTCACTTATCTCTTTGTAATTAAGCCCTCTTTTTTTGTTTAAATTAAAAATAGTACGGCTTTTTATAGGAAGTTTTTCTATTTCAGCTTCCATTTTATTTAGCTGAATTAATTTAGAATTGTCTTGTTCAATAAACTCAGTAACAGACTCTTGGATAAGAAGAGCGAGAGAGTCTTTCTGTTTCTGTTTTTTAGAATATTGACTTAAAAATATGTTTTTTATGATTTGAAAAACATAATGGTTAACAGGTTTGTTTTCGATAATTAACTCGCGTTTATTCCACAGCTTTATCATAGCTTCTTGAACCAGATCTTTAGCTTGTTGATTATCGTATGTTAACTTCAAAGCATACTTGTAGAAAGAACTATAATACAGTTGATATAATTCACGAAAAGCCTCCGATTGTCCTTTTTTTAATCGGATGTTAAGATTCTCGTTAAGATTTTTCTTAAGCATTTTGCTGTTTTGTTGGCTAAGATGTAGCAAATTAATAAAAAAAAATGCAAAAAAATGCAGGGTTAATGTTTTTTTGAGTGTATTGAATATGAAAACCTTTTAAAATGCTCGAGGAAAAATCGCTTCTAAATAAAATCTTAAAATCATCTCTAAACAAAAAAGAGAGAGATCTGATTAATGGTTTTATAGAATATGATAATGAAGCAAAGAAGCGTATTAAAAAAACATTGAAGAGGAAATTTTTTGAAGAGTCAAATAATGTAGAAGATGCTTTTTTAGTTTTTAACAAACTAAGGCAAGAAGAAGAAAATAAATCAATGGATGAAAGTCCTTTTGATTTTAGGAAAATAGCAGCAGCATCGGTAATTGTTTTAATGATTTGTTTACTGGGATACAATTCTTTGATAAAGTCTAAAAATATTCCGAATACAAAGATGTTGAATCGAGATATTGTTTTGACAATGCCTGATGGAAGAAAAACAGTAGTAGATGAAACGGCTAGCGTTAATCAGAAAATTCAAAACTTATTTGTAGCAAATGAAAATACAGGTTTTGATACACAAGCTTTGAGTTCAATATATGTTCCGAAGGGGAAAACGTATAAGATGGAATTATCCGATGGTACTATTGTTCATTTGAATGCAGATACGAGACTGAAATTTCCAATTTCATTTGAAAATGCAGCTATGAGGAAGGTTGAATTGATAGGAGAAGGTTTTTTTGAGGTGGTTTCAAATAAAGAAAAAGCATTTGTGGTACAATCAGAGGGGTTAGAGACTAAAGTGTTTGGGACAAAGTTTAATATATCTTCATATGAAGGTAGTGACTCTAATAGGATAACCCTAGTAGAAGGTAGTGTTGGGGTTACTAGTGTTGAAGATAATGTTAGAAGTATGCTAAAGCCCAATGAAATGTTTACATGGGAAAAGAAAAATCAACGTTATTCCATTAGTAAAGTTGATGTAGACGAAAGTACTAGTTGGTTAAGAGGTTTAGTCAGTTTTAATAATACAAGTTTGGCTAAAATGATTCCTGTTATAGAAAGGAAATTTGATATCAAAGTGAAACTCATAGATGAAAATACTAAGGCCAAAAGATTTACGGGTGAATTAAGTGTAAATACAATAGAAGAACTACAAGCGATATTGGACGCAACAAAAGTGTTTAGTTGTGCATATCAAGCGAATGAGAAAATATTGTTAATTAAATAAATTAATAATATTCGACCATATTTTATTATGGATTTAAGTATTCGGGTATAGAGATATATCTGTTTGATGAATGAGTACATTTTTTATGTATACCATTTAATAGTAACAATTAACTAAACTTTATTTATGAAAACAACTTTAAAATTCACGGGCTTTCGAGCAGCCTTGATGTTGTTTCTTATTTTAGGATTGCATCTGCAATCTTTTGCAACTACCAAAGTTGATCAAAATGGGAAATTGACATTGTCATTGACTAATGTCACATTGAAAACAGTTTTTTCAAATATTGAAGAAAAGACAGATTTTTCTCTTTTTTACGAAAACGATTTAGTGAATCTGGATGCTGTTGTCAGTATAGAGGGGGCAGATCTTTCGGTTGAGAAAGTATTGACTCAAGTATTAGATGGGCAGGGAGTAGACTTCAATATTGTCAATAAGCAAATTGTATTGTCTCAGAAGAAAGTGAAAACGTTGGGAAACGTAAACGAAAAAAGTGAGCAGACTCTAAAAACAGTTAAAGGGGTAGTTACAGATGCTTCAGGTGAAACGCTACCAGGTGTAAATATTACGGTAAAAGGACAATCAAAAGGAACACAAACAGATTTTGATGGTAATTATACCATTAATGTTACTGATACAGATGTATTAGTCTTTTCATATGTTGGTTTTAAAACAATAGAAAAAGAGGTTGGTTCGGGTAATACAGTGAATATCTCTTTAGAAGAAGACGCATCAGCACTTAATGAAGTGGTTGTAATTGGATACGGTACTGCAAAAAAGAGTGATTTAGCAGGTTCAGTATCTCAATTAACAACAGAAGCTTTCGAAGAACAGCCTATTACAAGGGTAGAAGACGCAATTCAGGGTCGTGTAGCTGGGGTTGCATTAACGAAAACAAGTGGTGCTGCTGGTGGGCCATCAAAGGTGCGTATTCGAGGTATAAATTCAATAACAGGTGCTAATGATCCGTTGGTAGTAGTTGATGGAATTTTTGGAGGAGATCTAAGAACAATTAATCCCAGTGACATAGCTTCAATAGAGGTGTTAAAAGATGCATCTGCGACTGCTATATATGGTTCTAGAGGAGCAAATGGAGTTATTTTGGTAACTACTAAAAAAGGAAAGGGAAAGCCTAAGGTAAGTATAGATTACTTTACTTCTGTTTCTACATTGAGAAAAAAGTTAGAGTACTATCAAAGGCCAGGTGGTTATGTTAGAGATAATTTTGATGACTTATCTATAGCATTAGGTGGTGATGATGCTGTGAATGCAATATTGGATGATCCTATAGATGCTGAAAATGAGCTATTCAGAGCGGCTTATGCTAATAATATTCAAGCAAGTGTTAGTGGAGGAGAAGAGAAATTCAATTATTTTATATCGGCTAACTTTTTGGATCAAGAAGGTATTATGATTACGAACGATTATGATAGATTTTCATTTAGAACAAATTTAGAAAGTCAAGTCAATGATAAGTTGAAGATTGGAATGAATATGTATACGAGTAGGGAAGAATCTAGAAATGACCCTAACTCTTTAAATAGGTTTAGAGGTGGTCCTGTAATAGCTACCTTATCACACGACCCAACAGTTAGATACAGAAGAGGTAATCGATATATAAGAAGTGGTTTTGTTCTAGGTACTATTGGTAATACAGGAAGAATTGTTCCTTACCCAATAGAATTGAGAAATAGTGATTATCAAAGCACATCTTACAGGACAAATTTGAATTTGAATTTGAAGTACGATATTATTGATGGTCTTTCATATACTTTCTTAGGAGGTGGAGGGATATTAAATAATAGACAAAATAACTTAGTTGTTGTGTCTCCTTTAACAGCTGAGAGATCAACAGAAGATAAGACAATAACTAATAATTCAAGTGTTTTAAATTATCAAATAAGTAATATCGTAAACTGGAATAAAAATTTTGGTAATCATAATATTGATTTAACAGCTGTATACGAACTTCAAGAAATAAGGAATGAGTCTTATGGACAGGAAATCGCTAATTTGGCTAGCTCGGGTATATTTTCTCAGATAGGAACAGCGCCTTTTGATGCACTTAAGAATAATTTAACTGTTAGAACGAATTTAAGAAGGAGAGCAATTCAATCAGGATTAGGAAGGTTACAATACAATTACAATAGTAGTCTGTATCTTACAGGTTCCCTAAGAATAGATGAGACGTCAATTTTTAAGAAAGAAAATAGAGTTGGGTACTTTCCATCAGCAGCCATAGCATATAGCTTCAAAAACTTAGCTCTTTTAGAAAAAAGTGATGTATTTAGTGATGTTAAATTTAGAGCTAGCTGGGGGCAAACAGGTAATCAGCAAATATCTGAAGGTGCTACTCAAGATGATTTTGTACCAGGTCTATCAACAGTAGCAGGAGTGACTAAGTCTGTTCCAAGACAAACTAGAGTTGGTAATCCGGATTTGGTATGGGAAACAACAGAACAGTGGGACGCTGGTATAGATTTAGGTTTCTTTAATAATAGGCTGACCTTTTCATTTGATTATTTTGAAAAGCAATCAAATGATCTATTGTTAGAAACGAATTTTGGGGATACAAATAATATTAAAATATTTAAAAATGTGGGGGCAGTAGAGAACAAGGGATTTGATATTAGTTTGTATGGAGATGTTGTTGATAGTGAGAATTTTAATTGGACTTCTGGAATAACGTTGTCTCATGTGAAAAACAGAGTTATTGATTTGTTTGGTGATACTGAGTTTATAGATGTGGATTCGCCTACTGCTTCAGGAGAACAACCATTGTCTGAGGTAAGAGAAGGTCAATCTTTAGGGGTCCTTTTAGGAAGGAGGTTAACAGGAGTTGATGAAAATGGTAATGCATTATATGATTTGGATGCTGTAGATCCTGATAGAATAATTTTGGGTAATGGTACTCCAGCAGTAACATTCGGTTTTAATAATACTTTTTCTTATAAAAACTTTGATTTGAACATGTTTTGGACAGGAGCGACAGGATTTGAAGTTTATAACCAGACAAGGGTTTCAATTGAAGGGGAAAATGATGATTTTATCGGTAATTTGAGTACAAATACTGATGTTCCTGGTAATAATCTTGAAAATAGTAGTAGATACGTTGAAAAAGGAGATTATTTTAGATTAAGTAATTTGTCATTAAGCTATACGCTTGATAGTCCTTTTAAATCTTTAGAGTCAGTGAAATTTACACTAAGCGGTCAAAATTTATTATTGATTACAGATTATACAGGTTATGATCCAGAGGTGAATTCTGGAGCAAATGGTCAAAATGGAACTGATGATAGAAACTCAGGACTTGATAGAGGTGCGATACCTAATCCTCGTACTATTACAATGGGAGTAAAATTAGATTTTTAAAATAAGTTATTATGAAATATATAGAAAAATTTATGAGTAGAGCTTCGAAAGCTTTGTTTATAAGCTTGACTCTGCTTCTTTGTTACGGCTGTGATAATGTTATAGACGATGCAGCTCAGGTTGGTGATGGTCAATTGAAGCAAAGATTTAGTGATGGTTTGGATATTACTGGTTTCTCTGGCCAAGTAGGAGATATTTATAGCCAATTGAGGCCGGTTGTTGGATTAGATAATCATCATTTAACTTCATGGTTTGCAGATGATATGGCGTCGGGTAAAACCTCAGGTAAATTCGCGGCTTATGATTCACTTGACCCTACTAGATCAACAGCTAATCATACTGAAAAAATTGATCAATTTATCAATATTCAGACATCAATTTTTCAAATATCTGATATTATAGAAGAAGCTATTAATACTGCGGAAGAGGATACAGATCCAGTAAGTATTGAAATAGCTAGTATATACTTAGCAGAATTAAAAGTATTAAGAGCGTATTGTCTATTTTGGTATTCACAACAATTTGGTAGAGGTTTGGTAGTTCCTGGTTTTGGTGAATCCATAACTAAAGTAACGGAGTTGCAAGAGTTGTATGAAATTATCGAAAAAGATTTGTTGGCTGCAGAGCAAGTACTACCTAATAAACATCCAGATGATGTAGGTGCTGGAAATACAGAACTTGAAGGGGTTGGTAGGCCAAACAAAGGTGCTGTTCAGGCATTTTTAGCTAGAGTATATTTAAATTGGGCTGGTTGGCCATTAAAGGATCAGTCTAAATATGCTTTATGTGCTGAAAAAGCAAAAGAAGTTATTGATAATAGAGATGCTTATGGTTATGAACTAATGCCTGTTTTTGAAGATATATGGAGAATAGAAAATAAAAGAAATGCGGAGGCAGTTTGGTTAATAGAGTATTTTGGTGATATCGATGGTCAGGAGAATCGTAAATACGGTATTCGAGGTAGATTAAATACAGATGCTACAGGGGGATGGGATGAGCATTTAGGTGAAGTTCGTTTTTGGGAAGATTTTCCAGAAGGTCCAAGGAAAGATGGTACTTATAGAAATGATTTGAATACTTTATGGATGGCTCATCCAACAAATAAATTACCAGTTTATGCAAAAATTACAGGCCCAGATGGGGACTTAGATAGTGTTACAGAGGGTTTTAGGACAGGTAGAAGTGATTTCTTTATAAGATATGCAGATGTGTTGTTAATGTTTGCAGAGGCCTCTGGAAGAGCGGGAATTGAAACTCCTCAGGCTTGGTCATCGTTGAATGATGTTAGGGCTCGGGCGTATCCAGTAGGTACTCCTGCTGTAGGGCCAGCCGATGGGAATTTAGCTGATCTAGCCTTTGAAGAGCGTAAATGGGAATTTGCAGCGGAATATATGAGATGGCATGACCTTGTTCGTATGGAGTTAGTAGAAATGGCTTTAAGAGATAAAGCACCGAGAAACACAAGAGTTAATGGAGAGCTATTAACTGAACAAAATCCAATAGATCCAAGTGTGGATTTAAATACAGATGTTTATTTTGAAGAAATCCCTAATGCTGTATTATCTAGATTAGGGTTGTAATAATCGATAATTATTAATAGTAGTTATATTTTTATTTTGTTTTTGGTAACGGTAAGTCACTTTGGTGCTTGCCGTTATTTTTTTACTATAAAACCCAAAACACTAGTGTTTTCAGGGAGAGGTGTAGCAAATGTATGTTCACAAAAATCCAATCGATAGCATTTTAAATACAAAAAAATGAATCTTTATTTAGTATTTTGCGAATTATTTTGTTTATTCGTATCGGATTATTAAAGAAAGCGTTAAAGTGTATAGAACTTTTTTTGTTTGAGCTATATATTTACGAAAACATTTGATGAATGTCGAAAGCTAGATCTCTTTTAGGGCGGTTAATGTTAGGGAAATTGTCATCTGTTGACAGAAATCTGTTGAATCAAAAGATAGATGATCCTGGAAATAGAAAAAAAGTTAAGGCAGATTTAATCAAATATTACCAAGCAGAGTCAGAAAATTCTGAAGAAGCTTTTGAGTTATTTAATGATGCTCTTGGTGGAAAAGAAGCAAATAATAAAACAAAATTAGTTGTTTCTGGAATATTTGCTGTTTTAGTTGCTGTGTTTGGTTTTTTAATATTGTCAACTAATAGCAATACAAAATTAGTTGAAATTGTAAATGATGAGGGAATTGTAATTACAACATCAGCTGGAGAAAAGATAAATATTGAAGAATCTATAAGTTTAAAAGCTAACAATAGTTTTTTTGATAAAATAATAGGTAAAGAGTCAGGTAAGACAAGTCTGAATACTCTTTATGTGCCAAAAGGAAAAACTTTTTCTATGGAGTTAGAGGACGGTACAATTGTCCATTTAAATTCAGATACGGAATTAGAGTTTCCTTTGTCTTTTTTAAATAGTAATGAGAGAAAGGTGAGGTTAAAAGGAGAAGCATATTTTGAGGTTTCTAAAAATAAATCAAAACCTTTTATAGTTGAATCATTAGAGACAAGGGTTAGGGTTTATGGGACTTCGTTTAATATTTCAAATTATGAAAGTTCGATAAGAAGCGAAATCGTTTTAGTAGAAGGAGAAGTAGGCGTCTTTAATATTAATGAAGAAAGTGAGGTTGTGTTGAAACCTGATCAATTGTATTCATTAGATAGGGATGATGGGAAATATGAAGTTTCATTAATAGATGTTAATGAAAAAATAAGTTGGCGAGAAGGATACATTGTTTTTAATGGGATTTCGTTATCAGAAGCCAAAAATGAAATTGAAAGAATATTTAATGTGAGTGTAATCATGTTAAATGAAGACTCAAAGAGTAAAAAGTTTTCAGGGAAAATAAGAACAAAATCAATAGAAGAGCTATTAGCAATATTCAATGCTACAGGAACAGTAACATGCGAGTATTATGCGAATGAAAAAAAGTTAATTATAAAATAAAAGAGAAGGGCGGTGAAATCTTCTCTGACAAAATCAAAATTTAATACTATTAAAACTTACTTAAGCTATTAGAATTTTCTAGTGGTTTAAAGTAGTGTGCTCACCGTATGCTACTTATTTAAATTAATTTGTAACAATTAACCAAACTTTATTTATGAAAACAACTTTAAAAAAGTTGAGGGTTAGAAAAGCCCTTGTGTTGTTTCTAGTATTAGGGTTAGGATTCAGTGCTTTTGCAAGCAATGAATTTAATTCTAATGAAGAGTCAGCATCGTCACTATCTAATGTGACAACAAATGAAATTACTTCGTCTTCTTACGAAAACGATATAGAAAGTGATCAAACTTTAAAAACAGTTACTGGTACAGTAACAGATACTACAGGAGAGTCTTTGCCTGGAGTAAATATTACAGTTAAAGGTCAAACAAAAGGTACTCAGACAGATTTTGATGGAAACTACTCTATCAATGTAACTGATGCTGATGTACTTGTTTTTTCTTATGTTGGTTTTAAAACTTCAGAGAAAGCGGTAGGGTCTACATCTACTTTAAACGTTTCATTAGAGGAAGATGATACGGCTTTAAACGAAGTTGTAATTATTGGATACGGAAAGACAACTAAAAGTGATTTAACTGGAGCGGTTGCAAAAGTTACTGAAGAACAATATAAAGAACAACCTATTACACGTACAGAAGACATATTGCAAGGTAGAACAGCAGGGGTTAGTTTAGCTCGTACAGGTGGAAACGCAGGTGCTGGAGTTAAAATTCGTGTGCGTGGTGTAAATTCTATAAATCAAGAAAACGGTCCATTGGTTGTTGTAGATGGTATTTTTGGAGGAGATTTGAGAACAATTAATCCATCGGACATTGCTTCTTTAGAGGTGTTAAAAGATGCTTCGGCTTTAGCAGTTTATGGTTCAAGAGGTGCAAATGGTGTTATACTGGTTACAACGAAGAAAGGAAAGGGAAAGGCTAAAGTGAATGTAGAGCATTTTGTATCAGTAAGTAAATTGGCAAAAAAATATAAAGGACGTTTGTCTTCAGGTCAATTTGCAAACTTTTTGTTAGATAATAATATTCCTGTGACAAGAACTCTTGAGGATGGAACACAAGAATTATTCTCATTGACTGAGAATGATGTTGATTTTTATAATAGAAACCCTATAGATCACGAAGATGATTTGTTTAGATCTGCTTTTTCTTATAATACTCAAGTTTCTGTAAGTGGTGGAGATGATAAGATTAATTATTTTGTATCTGCTAATTATAATGATCAAGAAGGTATTGTTGAGAGCAATGAATATGAAAGAACATCCTTGAGATCTAATTTAAATGCAAAAGTTAATGATAAATTAACTGTAGGGTTAAACTTGTATGCAAGTAGAGAAATTGAGCATAACGATACTAGAGGATTTGCTCGATTTAGAGGGGGCTTGTCTTCTAGAGCTCATACTTTTGATCCTTTAACTCCTTTAAGAGATGTAAATGGTGATATTATAAGGACTACACAAAATTTAGTAAATGTTAATGATGCAGTAAATCCAATTGCAGCATTATTGGCAACAAATGATAATAGAGAAGAAGATCGTGTGAATGCTAATATAAATTTAAATTATGATTTTAATGATAATTTCTCTTATACCTTAATTGGTGGTTTAAATACTCGTCATGTAACAAATGAAAGTTTTAAAAATGATGTAAGTATCTCTGCAGGTGTAAATACAAGTGTTTTTACAGGACATCAAATAAGTAATATATTAAACTGGAGACAGTCGTTTGGAGATCATAATTTTAATGCTACAGCTTTATATGAATTACAAGGTGATGAGCTAAGAAATCATAATTTAGGGATTTTAGATCCTCAAAGTCCAAATGTTTTCATTGCGGATAATCTTGTGCCAAATAATTCGAGTACGACTGTCAATACCGGTGGAGGTAGTAATTCTATTGAATCATATATGGCAAGATTAGAATATAATTTTGCAAGAAATTTCTATTTAACAGGTTCTATTCGTAGAGACGAATCTTCTAGGTTTGCAAAAGGAGAAAGAGTAGGGTACTTCCCTTCTGCTTCGGTGGCGTATAGTTTTAATAATCTTAAATTTGTAGAGAATAGTGATGTGTTGTATTCAGCAAAATTAAGAGGTTCTTGGGGGCGTATAGGTAACCAGAATGTACCTTCTACAGCTACAGAGTTAAGAGTTGGTAGTATTAGACCTGATGATTTTAGACAAATTATTTTTCCTTTTAATGGTGATTTAGCATCAGCGCCGAATGGAGTTACTCCAACACAAGCTTCTGCTCCTGGCTTAACATGGGAAACTACGGAGACATGGAATGCAGGTTTAGACCTGGGATTATTTAATGGTAGAGTTGACTTCTCTTTTGACTATTTTGAAAAAGTAACAGAAGATCTTTTGATTCAAGATACAAATCCAATAACTAATATATCTATTTTTAGAAATAGTGCTGAAATAGAAAATAAAGGTTTTGATATTTCATTATCAGCAGACGTAGTTCAGACAGAAAATTTTAATTGGAATGTCTTCGCAGTTGCTTCGAAAGTGAAAAATGAAGTTACAGCTGTTAGTCAGAATAGAGACTTTTTTGATGATGGAATTCTGTCTTTAGATGCTTCTTCTAGAATTGCTAGAATTCAAGTAGGTCAGCCATTGGGTACTTTCGTTGGGCGCAGGTATTTAGGTGTAAACAATAGTACTGAAGAGTTATTGAGAGCTGACGGTACAGCTATTCCTTTTGGAGCTAGTGTGTATGCTGATGATCTTGACGAAGATGTAGAGGCATTGGAAGTTATAGGTAATGGTACACCAGAATGGACATTTGGTTTAAATCAAACATTTGATTACAAAAACCTGTCTTTAAATATTTTCTTACAAGGTTCAGCTGGTTTTGAAGTGTACAACCAAGCTAGAGCAGCTTTAAATGGAGGAGATGGTCCTTTTGGTCAAAACCTTTCAACAAATTTATTAAACGTTACAACAATTGATAATCCTACAAATATTCCTACAGATAATGACTTTAATTCATCTAGATGGGTTGAAGATGGTGATTTCGTAAGACTTGCGAATTTATCTCTTGGATATACTTTAAATAATCCAATAAAAGGGGTTAATAGTATGAATGTATATGTTAGTGGTCAGAATTTATTTTTGATTTCAGATTATTCTGGTTATGACCCAGAGGGTTCGTCTGAAGGTACTAATGATAGGGCTTCTGGAATTGATTTTGGAGGTGTACCTAATCCAAGGACTTATACGATGGGGGTTAAATTGGAATTTTAAATAATAACACTTAATTCATTATTATTATGAAAAATAAAGTTTTTAAAAATATTTTAGTATACTTTTCTGTATCTGCGATAATAGTTTCATGTGGAGAATTAGACTTAGACCAAGGTGAGTTTAATCCGCCTGCAGGAGAGTTTGAATTGGTTTCTGATTTTTCAGCTAGTGTAACGGGAATATACGCTGCTTTAAATAATGGCTCGAGAAAGACAACATATTACATTGATGCTTGGGCAGGTGATGATATTACTACAGCAAGTACACTTTTTTCTGACGGTGTTACTACTTTTGCAAATAATAAAGAAGATTTTAGAGAGTTTGATCAAAGGTCTGTAAGGCCAACAAATTCTAGATTAATAGATCATTGGAATGATAACTTTAAAGTAATCCGAAATGCTAATTTTTCTATCCAAAATGGATCTACGATGGTTGAACGTTTTCCTGATGAAGAAGAATCTATTAATGCTTTAACAGGAGAAGCTCATTTTTTAAGAGCATTAGCTTATCATAAAATGTTAAGAATGCATAATAGGGTGCCTATTATAGAAAGTTTAGATCCTGTGTTGTCTGGGTTAGAGTTGCCTTCTAGAGCAGAAACATATTCTTACATAGAAGCAGATTTAAAAAGAGCGATAGAGTTATTGCCTAACGTTAATAATGGTCCTCTAGGGAATACAACTGTTAAAGGGCATACTAGACCTGGTAAAGGTTCAGCTAAAGCAATCTTGGCGCGATTATATATGGATTGGGCAGGTTATCCTGTAGAAGATGTTTCAAAATACAGCGAAGCAGCAAAATTAGCAAAAGAGGTTATTGCTGAAAGTGCTGATTATAATTTTCAATTAATGGACAATGTTGGTGACCTATGGCTTTTAGCTAATAGATTTAATGATGAATCAGTTTTTTCATTGGCTTATGTAGTACAAACTGCTAATAATGCATCTGAGAATCAGAAATTTGGTGCCGTTGGTAATAGTGGTGCTAATGGAGGATGGGATGAAACTTATGCTGAGATTCGTTTTTTTGAAGACTTTCCTGAAGGACCTAGAAAGGATGGTACTTATCTTAATGATTTAGATTGGATTTCTGAATTTGCTGATAGACAACAAAGCCCGTTATTTAGGAAAATTACAGGCCCAGTAGAAAGAAGAGGAAGAAGAACAACTAGAGAAATTGCTGCAGGTACTTTTAAAACGAATAGAAGTGACTTTATTATGAGGTATGCAGAGGTATTCTTAATTCATGCTGAGGCTTCTGCAAGAAGCGGTAATCCAAGTGCTGAAGCATGGGAGTCATTAAACGTTATTAGAAGAAGATCTTATGATCCTGCTACAACTAAGATAGATTTAGGTCCTGGTGACGGAGATTTAGCTGAATTAGCTGTAACAGAAAGAAAATGGGAGTTTGCAGGAGAATACCAGAGATGGAATGATTTAGTTAGATTGAAATTAGTAAAAGATGCTCTTTCTAATAGAAACCCTCAAGTCTCACGTAATGCGGATAACGAGTTAATAAGATTACCTAATGAAATAATTAGTCCTGAATCAACTTTAGAGTTAAGTACAGCTAATTATTTCCATACTTTACCAGAGCAAATTATATCTGCAAATCCTAATTTGCAAGAATAAATTTAAGCTATAGAATAGTTATATTTTATTTTGTTTTTGAAAACGGTGGGTCATTTATTTGACTCACCGTTTTTTTATGTGTAAGATTAATTAAAACAGTCTTTTTTTTAATGAAATTGTTATTTTTAACGTCTATCAAACATAGATAATATGCGTCTCCACGGAATTTCAATATATAGGTTAATTATTTTTAGTTTTTTATTATTAGGTAATGTTTTTTGTTCCCGAAATAAAGAACAATCGATAGAACCTACTTCTTCGAAGTATGTTGAGCCAATGAATGAGAAGAAACTTTTTACAAGTTTATCACCAGATTTGTCTGGAGTAGATTTTGTTAATGAGATAAGAGAAGATGAAGAGTTTAACTATTATCTGTATGAATACGCCTATAATGGTGCAGGAGTAGTGGTAGAGGATTTTGATAAGGATGGCTTAAAAGATATTTTTTTTCTTAGTAATCATAAGAAATCGATATTTTATAAGAATTTAGGAAATTTAAAATTTAAAAGAATAACCAAGTTTGCAGGGATAAGTAATGATGGAGGGTTTTGTTTAGGTGTAACCCAGGTAGATATTAATCAAGATGGTTTAATAGATATTTATATAACTAGAGGAGGTTTAGATAAGTCGAAAGGCAAGTTTAAAAATCAGCTTTTCATTAATAAAGGAGATTTTCAGTTTGTTGAAAATGCCGAAGGATATGATATAGCTGATGAAAATAGAGGTGTTCAATCCTCTTTTTTTGATTTTGATAATGACAATGATTTAGATCTATTTATTTCTAATACTCCAGTCTTAAATAAGAAGACTAGTTTGGTTGTTGATTTTGAAAAAGAATCGAATTTTGAAATTAATAAAGAATTTTTTGGTTGTGATAAACTATATGAAAATGTTAATGGGAAATATGTAGATATTTCAAATAAGGCAAAGATTCTTATGGATAAAAGCTTTGGTTTGAACCCACAAGTAGGGGATTTTAATAATGATGGTTTTTTAGATGTTTATGTTTGTAATGATTTTAAATCACCAGACTTTCTTTATATAAATAAAGGAGGAAGTTCTTTTGAAGAAAGCATAAAAGATGTTTTTAAGCATACTTCTTATTATAGTATGGGTAGTGATGTCTCTGATTTTAATAATGATGGGTTAAGTGATTTGATTAGCTTAGATATGAGTCCTTCAGATTATTTCCGATCCAAGACTACTATGGCTATGACATCTATACCTAAGTTCGAGAAAATGGTTGAAAATGGTTATCATTACCAGTATATGCATAATATGTTGCAATTAGGTCAAGAATCGGGCGATTTTCAAGAGGTAAGCCAAATGGCTGGGGTTGCTAATACAGATTGGAGTTGGTCATGCCTATTTGCAGATTTTGATTTAGATGGTTACAATGATATATTTATTGCTAATGGTATTTTTAGAGATGTTTTAGATCAAGATGCTAAAATATCAACAATGAGTAAATTAAAAGCTAATGGAAGAAAGCCTACTAAAAAGGATTTCTTAGAGTTAGTGAGAAAATTGCCTCAACAAAAACTAAAAAATTACATATTTAAAAACAAAGGAGATTTAACGTTTCAAGATAAAACTGATGAATGGGCTAACCTTACAGAAACATTTTCTAATGGAGCCGTTTACGTTGACTTAGATAATGATGGAGATTTAGAAATTGTAACAAATAATATAGATGAACCTGCTACTATTCTTAAAAATAATGCTGTAGAATTAGGTCTAGGACAGTTTGCTAGTTTTGAGTTTGATGGGCCTAAGAATAACATCAATGGATTAGGGGTTAAGGTAACTTTAGAAACAAGTGAAGGTGATATGTTGACTAGGCAACTAATTAACTCTAGAGGTTTTTTGTCATCGGTCTCTAATCGATTGCATTTTGGTATTTCTAAGGAAGTAGAGATAAAGAAAGCGACAATAAAATGGTTAGACGGAAAATCACAAATAGTTACTGGTTTAGCATTGAATAAGCATCATAAAATCTCTTATATAGATGCGATTAAAACTTCAACTAAAATAAAGGAGAATAAAAATATATTTAAGGCAAGTCATTTCGGTTATGCTCATAAAGAGAAGTACAATAACGATTATAAAAATCAATTATTACTTCCTTATAAATACTCTCACTTAGGACCATCAATTGCAAGTGCAGATATAAATAGTGATGGTTTTGATGATGTTTTTATAGGAGGAGCATTTAATGATAATCCTAAATTGTTGTTCGGTACTTCCTCTGGGAAATTTCGAGAGAAAACACCAAAAGCTATATTAGATGATGGGAAGTTTGAAGATATCTCAGCACTTTTTTTTGATGCTGATAATGATGGTGATAAAGATTTATATGTAGGTTCTGGTAGTTATGAGTTTTCTCCGACTTCTAGAGGTCAGCAAGATCGATTGTATCTTAATGATGGGAAGGGAAACTTCCTAAAAAGTGACGATGGGCTTCCCGATTTGCGTGTAGTTACCGCTACTGTTAAAGCTTCAGATTATGATAATGATGGAGATTTAGATTTGTTTATTGGTGCTGGTGTTATTCCAGGGAAATACCCTCAATCAGGTGAAAGTTATATTTTGAAAAATAATAAAGGAAAGTTTATTAAGGATGAAAATTCCGAATTATCAAAATTAGGTTTAGTGAAAGATGCTGTATGGAAAGATTTTGATAATGATGGAGCTCAAGATTTAATAGTAGTAGGGGAGTGGACAGGTGTTGAAGTTCTGCTGAATAAGGAAGGTAAGTTGACTAAGGCTACCAAATTTTCAAGCTTGTCTAATACCAAAGGCTGGTGGAATAAAGTGCTTGTTGAAGATGTAGACAATGACGGGGACTTAGATGTTATTGCAGGTAATCTTGGGTTAAATATGAAATTCCATGCTTCGAAAGAGAAACCTTTCCATGTCTATGCTAAGGATTTTGATTTTAATGGTACTGAAGATATCGTTTTAGCGAAAGACTATAAAGGCGTTCAAGTACCAGTAAGAGGTCGTACTTGTACATCACAGCAAATGCCTCATATTGCACAGAAAATTCCCACATTCGAGGAATTTGCAAATCTAGGTGTCGATGGTATTTTAGGAAAAGGGATTAATTCAGCATTGCATTATGAAGTAAATGAATTCCGATCTGGGATATTTATTAATAATAAGGGTGAATTTACATTTCAACCATTCGTAAATGAAGTGCAGTCTTCAATAGTAAATAGTATACTTTTTCAAGATTTTGACGGAGATGGGGTTAAGGATCTTCTTGTAGCGGGAAATAATTATCAATTCGAAGTAGAGACTACCCGC
This sequence comes from uncultured Aquimarina sp., assembly GCA_947493035.1. Lineage (GTDB taxonomy): Bacteria > Bacteroidota > Bacteroidia > Flavobacteriales > Flavobacteriaceae > Aquimarina. The sequence continues at coordinate 320,075 of CANLOW010000001.1, read as the reverse complement.
TCTGATGCAGGAGTAGGTGTTTTCTTAAAAGGAAATGGGAAAGGGCAATTTGATTATGTATCAAATAATAATACAGGTTTTTATACTAAAGGAGATGTCCGTCAATTAGTTCATTTGCCTTCATTGAAAAAGGTGATTGTTGGAGTTAATGATGGACAACATCAATGTTATTCTTATTAAATATTAAAGGTTTTCTAGAATAAAATTAGTCATCTTCTTATATAGATGAAGACGAGTATAGCCCCCATAAATTCCATGATTTTTATTGGTGTAAATTTCTTGGTCAAAAGCCTTGTTGTGCTTTACTAAAGCAGTACTCAGTTGCAATGTGTTTTGTAAATGGACATTATCATCTGCGCCACCATGAACAAGTAGTAATGGGCAGTTTAAGTTTTTTGCATAAGTAATAGGGGAATTATCATTGTAACCACTTTTATTTTCTTGTGGTGTTTTTAAGAAGCGTTCAGTGTAAATAGTGTCATAATACCCCCAGTGAGTAACTGGTGCAACAGATATAGCTGTTTTAAAAGTAGTATTGCTTTTTAAAATTGAGTTTAGGGCTGTAAAACCTCCAAAACTCCAACCCCAAATGCCGATTCGTGTTTTATCAATGAATTTCTCTTTTCCTAGATGTTTAGCAAATGCGATTTGATCTTCAGCTTCTAATTTGCCAAGCTGTAATTGAGTTAGTTTTTTGAAAGAGGCTCCTTTTGCTCCGGTTCCTCTTCCATCAATACAAGCGACTATATATCCCTTTTCCGCTAATAAATAATGCCAATAGTCATTATAGGATTGCCATGTGTTTTTTACCATTTGTGAACCAGGTCCTGAATATTGATATAATAGGATAGGATATTTTTTTGTACCATCAAAATTTGAAGGTTTTATGATGTAGCTATTTAATTCAAAACCATTCAAGTATATTTTTTTAAATTCCTTTTTTGGTAATTGATAGGATTTAAGATTGGCTAGTAATTTATCATTGTTCAATAGATTTCTAGAACTTTTAGTTTTGTTAATGTATATGACATCAAATTTATAAGGAACAGTCTGACTAGAAAATGTATCGATAAATAAAGATTGATTCTTATTAAACGAAGCTTCGTGTTTTCCAGAGTTTGTAGTGAGAGGAATTAATTGTTGATCAAAATTAACACTGAAAATTTGACGTTCAATTTCATTCCCTTTGTTGGATTGAAAATAGAATTCTTTTTTCTGCTCGTTGAAGTCATATAATTCAGTGACTTCCCAATTACCAGCAGTGATTTGTGTTTCGGCTCCGAGATCATCATAATAATATATATGATTAAAACCATCTTTTTCGGAGGTTAAGTAATAATCTCCATTTTTGGAGAATTGAAAATGATTGTCGATTTCTACATAGGTATCATTTTCTTCAGAATAAATAGTTTCTATTTTTTGATTACGGGTATTGAAGCTATAGATGTTAAGCTTGTTTTGATGGCGATTTAAGGTTTGAAATGCTATTTCTTTTTCATTTCGCCATAATAATCTTGGAATATAATACGGAGTATTTTTGAAGTCAACAGAAGTTGTGATTTGTTTCTTTATATTGAAAATATGTGCTGTTACAATACTGTTATTTTCTCCGGCCTTAGGGTATTTGAAAATATGCAAGCTCGGGTAATTTTCTTGTCCATAAATAGGCATGCTATATTCACGGACTTTAGTTTCGTCAAATTTCAAAAAAGCAATTTGTTTCCCATCAGGGCTCCATTTTATTGTATTAATTAGTTCGAATTCTTCTTCGTAAACCCAATCAGATAATCCATTGATGATACTATTTTCTTTACCATCCCTAGTGACTTGAGTGATTTTTTGAGAAATTAAGTCTTTGATGTATATATTATTCTCATAGACAAAAGTAACCTTAGAACCATCAGGGGAAAACGAAGGATTACAAATAGCTTTTTCAAATAGTTGAGTTAAAGATTTAGAATGAATATCATAAGCATAATATATTCCAGTAGAAGAATATCTATATCTAGATTTGATGTTTGTGCCTAGAAGTAATTTCTGTTCGTTGTTTGAAAATGTGTAAGTTGAAAAATAGTTTAGTTTTACATCTTTGTTGCTTATTATGGTGCGTTCATCCATAGAGTCATAAGCTTTAGCAATAATACTTGTTACTTTAGTAGATCTGTTATAGTCTAAGTATGTATATTCTTCAGAATTATTTAAGTGATGAATCTCATTTAAATATTTAGGACGGAAACTTCCATTCCAAATTTCTTCAAGTTGGATACTTTTTTGAGAGAATAAAGTAAATGAGGCGTATAGGAAAAAAAATAATAAATGCTTTTTCATGGTTTAAAAATAGAAAAAGCATTTTATATCTATGTATTAATTTTTTATTGGAAGTCCCGAGTAATATAACATCCAAAGAAAGAGACTGTTTACGAATTTATACGTTGCCTTACAGTTTCATACATGAACGCGCCAGCAGCAACGGAAACATTTAATGACCCAATTTCTCCATACATGGGTAGCTTAGCTTTTTTAGAGACGATTTTAAGTACACCAGAAGAAACACCCGAGCCTTCAGAACCCATTATTATGGCTGTAGGCTCTTGTAGCGAAATGTCATAGATCAATTGATCTGTTTTTTCCGTAGCGGCAACAGTTTGTATTCCGAATGCTTGTAATAAAAACATAGCGTCTTTTATGTGATCTACTTTGCAAATAGGAACATTAAAAACAGCTCCAGCAGATGTTTTTACCGTATCACCAGATATTGGAGCAGATCCTGTCTTTGGAATGATGATTCCGTGTACACCTGTGCATTCAGCCGATCTAATTATTGCTCCGAAATTACGAACATCCGTAACGCCATCAAGTAATATGAAAAATGGGATTTCCCCTTTTTCTTGCGTTTGGGTAATGACTTCTTCTAGGTCTTTGAATGAGACAGGAGAAGTGAATGCAATAACGCCTTGATGGTTTTTTCTAGTTAGTTTATTTAGTTTTTCAGCAGGGACTGTATTCGGAGATATTTTATGATCTCTTAATAGTTGTATTAGTTCTTTAGAAAGTTCTCCTTGGAGATTCTTTTGAAGGAAAATTTTATCAATAGCTTTTCCTGATTTGATAGCTTCCATCACAGCGTGAAAACCAAAAAGTAACGATTCATTTTGCATAAAGCAAAAGTACTCTAAACTTTCCTAAAATGAATCTACTGTATAAAACAAATAGCCTCGAATATACAATATGTCGAAGCTATTTGATCGAAAATTAGTTATCTGTAAATACTAATATCTATTATGTAACTGCAGAATACTTGTGTTATGTGCTTAATTAAATAACCAGCTTAAATCTACATCTTTTTTGTTTTGTTGGTTTGTTGAAAGGTATGTTGTAGCTATGTTTCTCATGGCGTCTACTTCATACTTTTGAGCAGCAGTGTAGGCCTTTGCATAATTACTAGAAATTTCAACATTACTGTCGATGCGTTTTCCTTCAAGATCCAACGCTTTTTGTGCTAATTCTAATTCATCTTCATATACTTTCATTTTGAAATCCCAATCTCTATCATCTAATTTTTTTATCGCTGCTCCGATTTGATCTGAAAAAGCTTTAGCGTCATTATAACAATCCGCTTTGGGATCAATTGTAGATAAAAATCTAGCAGCATCTTCTGCTCCTTCACTATTTTGATTTGCATTCCAAACATTTTTAGCGTTTTGTAGTTGAATATTACAAGTCCTATTAATATGCTTTTGATAGATAGGCTTCGTCGCGTCTAATGCTTTTTCATAGCATTCCTTACATACTTCTGGAACAGACATTAATGTCGAAATAGCTTCTTCAGACTTATCTAGATTAGATAGGCTTTCAGCTTTTTTAATTATAAAATCGCATTGAGAGTTATAATATTCTACAATCTTATCCTTAGATTCTTTCACAAAATTGGCGAGAACTTTGTTGGAAGGATTTATACGTTTTATTCCCGCCAAATAAGCTTTGGTTTCTGTTGTTCCTACACCTTTCAAAGGTATTGTTTCTTGGCCGTAAATTTTTCTTGACTTAAAATCTACGATATAGACATCTGCTTGAAGGTTGTAAGCAAACATGGGCGGCGCTGTAGGGGTGATATCTTTTGTGATTTCTTCAATATCAGCTGTAATGATAAAACGATCATCAATAGAGGTTCCTCCCATTCCACTTTTCGTGACTAATGATGATAATTTTTTTGTCAATAAGCTTTTAGCATTATTTGGTATATCTCTAAAGTTAGGAATGTATGATGTGATAGCTATACGACTGATATCATCAAGTTTTCCTTTTTTGTTTTGAGCACTTACAGATGTAAATAAACCAAGTGTAAGTGTGATTAATACTATTTTTAAAATTTTCATAATCTTTAATTATTTTCCTCCAAGTATTAGAGTAGCTTGTCCAAGTCCTTTTGTAACAATCTTATTTGTAATTTCAAAAGGTTCGCTTTTTAAATATTTACTTAACTTTCTTGCAAACCTTCTCGCATCAATAGCCCTACCTTTTTCATTGTATAGAGGAATACGTACTTGTTCGAAAAGCATCATACTTTCAGTGGCGTCACTGGTATTATACCTTCCTTTTAATGAATTTTGATCCATCCAATCTTCAATGATATACCCTAATTCATCACCATCAAATTCTTCTTCGAGGTCGTATTCCCAGTCTGACCAGGTTTTTATACGTAATGTAATTTCTCTTCCATTTTCAAACATATCATCAAAGTGCGTTTGAAGAGATGAAGTGAAATTGTCCATATGAGAAACAACAGCTTCTTCTAATAATTCAGACATCGTTGCTGAAAAAGAAGGTGCTCCAGTTCCTTGAGCCGTAGCCACTTGTTTGTTAGTGTATGAGTCAAGCCCTTGTAAGTTGAAAGTAATTGATTTTTTAGGCCCTTGTCTATTAACACTAGCAGTCAGTTGGATAATAATATCTGCTTTAGCAACCTTCTTTAATTTATCAATAGGGCTTTCGTTAACTTCTGCTCCAGATTTACTTGAAGAAAGAGCATCTTCAGCAGATTCTTGTTCTAGGCTTTTTAAAACAGTTTCCATGTTCTTAAGAGGGAAACCACGTTCTGCCATCATTCCATTTATTTTTGAAATAATATTGTTAAGTTCAATAAACTCTTGAAAAGCTCTCTTGTAATCAGGTACTTTAACGGTCTTTCCTTGATTTTCGAAAGTCATCATAAAGCCTTCATTGTTACAGAAAGCGTCACTAGGAACGACCATTAAAGTTGGTTTCTTAGCTTGAGAGAATATTCCCGAAACCGTCATTAGGCTTATTAATGCAATATTTAATATTTTATTCATGTTGTTTAGTTATTAGTTAAAGGTTACTTAAATCCTTTTCAATATTCTAAATAGAAATTTTATAGTAAACTATAATAGAAGTGTCTTATAAGTCTTTTTCTCGTTTACGTTGGTATTTTTTCTTGTTGTATTCTTTTGTTTTACTTTTTCTAGGGTTATAAATGATTTCTGCTTTTTGTAAAGCTCGTTCAAGCTTGTCCATTTTTACAGATACAATCATGCTAAATATCTTTTCTTTGCCTTCGCCTCTATATTTTTTAGTAGTTTTTCGAGGAGTGTCATTAGAAGTTACATAACGTTTGTAAGACCCGTTATCTGAGAAAAACTTGTTAAATCGTTTCTTGTATTCAGGGTCGTTTCTATAGTTTTCTGAATTAGCTAGTGGTCGCATTAAGCACCCCTCTTTTCCTGTTAAGATACCTTTAAAAAGAATGGCATATAAAGCATTTTTTTCAATTTGTTTTTTAGCATCTCTAGCTGTTTTTCCAGAAGAAAAAGCTCGGACTAATTGAGAACCATCTAGCTCAGTACCCTCACAAATAACCTCGTGAGAACTGTTCGTGAATAATACATCAGCATCAGAAAAGCGCTGAGCTTGAGATGCCGAAATACCTAATAGAGCGAATAGTATAAGATATGTATATTTCATAATAAGTGTTTTTAGAACCCAGAGGTTAGTTTTCTAATGATACCCGCGTTTTCAAGCTCTTTTCTAAGAGCATCGAACATAACACTGACACCAATACCTACTTTATACGTTTTCTTGTCAATTTTTGAAACTTGTCTCGCAGCAGCATCTTGTTCAGAATAAGCAACGAATTTTAAATAAGGTCCTTCGGGAGCAAAGAATTTTTCAAAGAAATCCTGTCTTTCTGTTTCCAGTGTAACTGATTTTGCTAAAGGTTTGATTCCTTGACATCCATTACCGCCGTGTGGTACCCCCCTAAAAATCACACCATGAATTGCGTTTCTCTTAGCAGCCCTTGTAGCTTCTTCAACTTTTTTGCCATAGCCATAAACCCCAATTAGTTTAGTGCCTTGTTTTCCAACGCCAATACAAGTTACTTCGTAATCATTATTGGTATAACCTGCTTTTTTCTTTTTCTTTTTGGATTGAGCACTTGATCCAATGACCATTAATATCGTAAATATTAGACTTAAAATTTTTCTCATCATATTGTTATTAATTGATTTGACGAATAAGCATTCCTGAATAAAGGCCTTTACCTTTACCAGAGAAATGTGTTTTATCTATTTCTTGTGTGTGATCTTCATCATCGTCTGCAGCAAAAGAATTATTCCATATTTTTTTCGGATTTACTTTGATAACTGCTTTTCTCTTGTATTCTGTTTTTCCTTCTTTGTTTACTGTTTGTTCTAATACTTCGTATTTGTCACCCTTCTCTAATCCTTCTTTTGTGCCGATCTTAGCCGTTAAAGGATCAGTGCTGTAAAGTGGAGTAGTAGTTCTGAACTCTTCGTATTGGCGTTGTAATTTTGCTAAAGCTTTATCGCTTGCTTTTGATGTTGCTTTAATGATAAGTTCTCTGTTGCCTTTACCTGAAAAAATTGTAGACTGAACATCAGCATGAGCGCTTTGCATACCAACAAATTTCAATTTAAAGATGTTTGTTTCCTCAAAAGCTTTTTTCTTACTTTCATCAAAATAGTTTTTGTCTATCCAAAAATCATTGTAGAATATGGCTGCTGTTTCTTCAGTCCATTCTAGGCTAAACAAATAAGAGTTCACTTTAATAATGTATCCTTTTCCAACAGCTTCAACGGAATCACTAGCTAAGCTAGCTAAATCATCATTATTTGTCAATGCGCCTGCTAATTTGAATAAGCTACTAGCTTTTTCGGCAACTACTTCTTTGTTTGTGAATTTGTAATCATTAACAATAACAAAAGTGTTTTTGATTAACTCTTCACCCGCATCACCCAACAGAGATAGGCCTCTTTGGCTATTTTCAGCAGTTTTAATGTCTAAATCGGATGCGCTGTAAAAGCCTCGCTCGGCTACAATATGCATGTCGAAAAGACCCTCTTTATTTCGGTTAAACCATCTTGAGACTAGTTTTTTTGCAATTTCATGGTCAGTTAAAAATGTTTCGATTACAGGTAGCTGTTCTTTATCACCTCCTTCTCCAGGAATCAAATAAGGGCCAACATTGTGTTCGTTAAATTTTTCTTGGATATGGAAATTAGCAAATGAGTTGGCTATATTATTAGAGAACTCTCTAAGTTCGTCGTCTACCATTAGCGTGTATAAAGAGCTTCTGCGATATTTCAGATGAGGAAAATCCTTAGATATTTTAGCGATTTTCAACTTTTTTTCAGCCTCTTTTTTTTCAATAGCATTTGCTATGGAGTCAGTTTGTACTTTGTTTACCTCAATGCTTTCTTTTCCATTAAGGTGTGCATTTTCCACAACCTCGTGATGTGTGAGATCTCCGTATAAATTAGCGTACCTTTTTCGTTCAATTTCTCGGTATGAATTCAAATTTCTTTTCCCATCATTAATTCCAAGGTCTTCCTCTTGAGCAGTGATATTTATGATTGGAATTAATAATAAAAATAAGGTGGCAAAAGTGTTAATGCTTTTGTGGTGAATTGACATAGTTTATTGTTTTTTTTGTGGGGTATATGGCAAGCAATATATAGTAAAATATAACGTCTATGTGTGCGAATATTCCTAGCCGAATCTTAAAAAACACCTTTAATACACTTATTTTGACGCTGTAATACTTGAAAATAGTCTTTGAAGTGAATTGTTAAAGAAAAGATAAATCAAAAACTACCTCTTTGGGTAAAAATAATTTTAAAAAAAGGCTGTTAGGCTGAAGTGTACTTTAGAATTGTTGAATTCAAAAGGGATGTTTTTACTTGTCCCATTAGCATAATTAAGTTTGAATAAGCCAGATTTGGTAATAAGTCCTATTCCAAGTCCAAAGCTCGTGAGATTGTCACCTCCTACAGGTGTGAGGTCAGTATTGGTTTTTGGTGCTTGGTTGTCAATTACAGCAAAATCAATAATACTATGTGCGTAAATAGTCTCATTAAGTTGAAAACGATATTCTGTATTGGTTATGTTGTAAAATGAAGCTCTCAGACTATTTTCCTCGAAACCTCTAATAGATAAGATTCCTCCAAAGCGAAATAACTCATTTGAGATATAATTGCTAGAGTTTAGATACCTAGTGTTGTTTTGAATATAGATGCTATTCCTTTTGTTAATTTGGAAAATGTAATTCCCTTTCAATTGAATTTTGTACTGATTGACTTTGGGTTGAAGTGACTCTTGGCGAGTACCGATTTCTGTATCTAGAAGAAGTGCTGTTTTTACAGGGAATAATAAACTTTTTTTTCGCTGTATAAATTGATATTGAAGGTTAACAAAAGAAGCGTCAAAATCTCGATTAATAGTACCAACGACAGCAGAGCTTTCACTAAGGTCAGCAGATTCGATACTAGAAAAGCCAATAAGTGCCTCTGATTTAGGTGTTAAAGCGTAGTTTAAGCCAAGCTTTAATTCTGTAGAAGAAAAAGTTTCTTTTTGTCTAAAAATATTTATTTGCCCAACGATACCCAAAGGGCTTTTGAAAATGTAGGGTAATTTTGTTTTAATATTTAATTGTGTTTGATCTTCATTGTCACTCTTGTAAGCAAGATTCAGAGTTTCTCCAAAATGTAGATTGTTGACTAAGTTTAAATTCAAATAGCCATTGAGTTCAAAGTTGCCAGACTCTTCATTAGTCGCGAAGCCCAAGAAACCATCAAAATTATTGGCATTTTTCTTTTTTAAATATAAATATAAGGTAGTTTTTTTAGGGTTAAATAATACTTCTGCTGGTTTGATGATGTTAACGAAAGATAAGTTGTTTAAAGAGGTTGCTTTTTGAATCACTTTTGTGTTATCGTAAAGCATGCCTTTTTTGATTCCTGCAAAATGTTTAACAAAAGTGCGAGGAAATCTTGAGTATCCTTTTACAACCAAACTGTCAACGGTTCTTGGGGCTATGTTAGAAACCAATATAGAAGCAACTAGTGTATCCTTTTTGGGTTTTATATTCTTAAGTTGGATTTTGTTAAATGGGTTTCCTTGTGATGATAGTTCATTGTTTAATTGCTTCAAATACGAAATGATAGTACTGCTTTTTAAAAACTCCTTTTTGTCAGTTATTTCTAATTCTTGTAGTTGATCCCAATTGTCTATTTGAATAATGTTTGTTTTTGGGTGAGAAATTAATTGTGTTTGAAAAAGACTGTCATTAATTTTTAAGGGGGTGTTATAATAAGAAGCAAAAAATCCATCTAGTTGAATCTCTTCAGAGATTTGATCTACATGGTGTTTTAAGCTTTTAAAATCTTCAAAGGTATTGGTTAATGTATCTCTGTTTGTGATGACTTTTAAATAGAGAGCATGTTCATTTTGTCCATGAAGAGTAACAAATGATAGTATAAATATAATATGTGTTACTAGTTTTTTAAGCATAAATCAAAGTCGAAGATACAGTATAACAAACGATATGCAATTGAAATTTATTTTCTTGAAATTACTTCATTGGTCTTACTGATGTTAGTTTGCTTTCTGTGGATTAGATAAATTTTATATTTCACAGGCTTAGTAATAAATTGTTCTTTTTGAAGAGGTCTTTTTTATCATCTTTGAAATCAAAGAGTTTTGTGTGTATGTGGGCTTTTGGTTAAAAAAATAAAGGCCTTATTTTATGTCTAATAATGAGATAAAAGTTAAATAACTAAAAGTCAGTTTGATTTGAAGGAAAAATGTTATAATTTTGCACGTCCTTAGAATAAGGATTAAATATTTATTAACAGGTAAAGCATATTATGCCAACAATTTCGCAATTAGTACGTATCGGAAGAACCAAAATAACCAAGAAGAGTAAATCGGCTGCTTTGGATTCGTGCCCACAACGTCGCGGTGTATGTACACGTGTTTACACTACCACTCCAAAAAAACCTAACTCAGCTATGCGTAAAGTAGCTCGTGTTAGATTAACGAATGGTAAAGAAGTAAATGCATACATCGGAGGTGAAGGTCACAACTTACAAGAGCACTCGATAGTATTGGTTAGAGGTGGAAGGGTTAAAGATTTGCCGGGAGTTAGATATCACATCGTTCGTGGAGCACTTGATACCGCTGGGGTAGCAGGTCGTACACAACGTAGATCTAAGTACGGGGCAAAAAGACCTAAAGACAGTAAGTAAAATTTTAACAAATTAGAAGTTAGTGTTGAGGTGTAAGAAGAGAGAAATCCTTCAGTCCTCAAACCTCTACCTTCAAAACTGAAGACAAGAAATGAGAAAAAGAAAGGCGAAAAAAAGGCCGATTCTTCCAGATCCAAGGTTTAACGATCAGTTAGTAACTAGATTCGTTAACATGATGATGTGGGATGGTAAAAAATCGACCGCTTTCAAATGTTTCTATGATGCTATTGACATTGTAGAAGAAAAGAATCAAGACGAAGAAAAAACGGCTTTAGAAATCTGGAAAGAAGCATTAACTAACGTTATGCCGCACGTAGAAGTACGTTCGCGTCGTGTTGGTGGGGCTACATTCCAAATTCCTAATCCAATCCGTCCAGATCGTAAGATCTCTACAGCTATGAAATGGTTAATCTTATTCGCTCGTAAGCGTAATGAGAAATCAATGGCTAATAAATTAGCTGCTGAAATTTTAGCAGCGGCAAAAGAAGAAGGAGCTGCGGTTAAGAAAAGAGTTGACACGCACAAGATGGCAGAAGCAAATAAAGCATTCTCACACTTTAGATTTTAATTTATAGAACCATGGCTAGAGATTTAAAATATACTAGGAATATTGGTATTGCTGCCCATATTGATGCAGGTAAAACTACAACTACTGAGCGTATCCTTTATTATACAGGAGTAAGTCATAAAATTGGTGAGGTGCACGATGGTGCAGCAACTATGGACTGGATGGAACAAGAGCAAGAGCGTGGTATTACGATTACATCGGCTGCGACAACTTGTACTTGGCAATTTCCAACAGAAAATGGTAAGCCGACAAATGATGCTAAAGGATACCACTTTAACATCATTGATACTCCAGGTCACGTTGATTTTACCGTAGAGGTAAATCGTTCTTTACGTGTATTAGATGGTTTAGTATTCTTATTTAGTGCTGTTGATGGTGTTGAGCCTCAATCTGAAACTAACTGGCGTTTAGCTGATAACTACAAAGTACCTCGTATGGGGTTTGTTAATAAGATGGACCGTCAAGGATCTAACTTCTTAGCAGTTTGTAAGCAGGTGAAAGACATGTTAGGTTCTAATGCAGTGCCTATCGTTTTAAATATTGGTGATGAAGCTGATTTTAAAGGGATTGTTGATTTGGTAAAGAATCGTGCTATTGTATGGCATGATGAAACTCAAGGGGCAACTTTTGATGTTATTGAGATTCCAGAAGATTTAAAAGAAGAAGCTCGTGAATTACGTGGGAAGTTAATCGAAGAGGTTGCTGCTTATGACGAGAATCTTTTAGAGAAATATATGGAAGATGAAGATTCTATTACAGAAGACGAAGTGCATGCTGCATTACGTGCTGCTGTGATGGATATGTCTATCATTCCTATGGTTTGTGGTTCTGCTTTCAAAAATAAAGGAGTTCAGTTCTTATTAGATGCTGTATGTCGTTACTTACCTTCTCCATTGGATAAGGATGCTATCGTTGGTACAGATCCTAATACAGAAGAGTCAATTTCTAGAAAGCCAGACGTAACTGAGCCGTTTTCTGCATTAGCATTTAAGATTGCTACTGATCCTTTCGTAGGGCGTTTAGCATTCTTCCGTGCATATTCAGGAAGATTGGATGCAGGTTCTTATATTTTAAATAACCGTTCAGGTAAAAAAGAGCGTATTTCTCGTATTTACCAAATGCACTCTAATAAGCAAAATGCTATCGATTATATCGAGGCAGGAGATATTGGTGCTGCTGTAGGTTTTAAAGATATTAAGACCGGGGATACAATGTCGGATGAAAAGAATCCAATTATTTTGGAATCTATGGACTTCCCTGATCCAGTAATTGGTATCGCGGTAGAGCCTAAAACTAAGGCAGATGTAGATAAGTTAGGTATGTCTTTGGCTAAATTAGCAGAAGAAGACCCAACTTTCCAGGTGAAAACAGATGAGGCTTCAGGTCAAACAATCATCTCAGGAATGGGAGAGCTTCACTTAGATATTATTGTAGATCGTTTAAAGCGTGAGTTTAAAGTAGAGGTAAATGTTGGTCAACCACAGGTTGAGTACAAAGAGGCAATTACAGCTGTTGCAGATCACCGTGAGGTTTACAAAAAGCAATCTGGTGGACGTGGTAAATTCGCAGATATCGTATTTACAATGGAGCCTGCTGCTGAAGGTGAGGTTGGTTTACAGTTCGAGTCAACTATTAAAGGGGGTAACATTCCTAAAGAATTCGTTCCATCTGTAGAAAAAGGATTTAAAGAGGCTATGAAAAATGGTCCTTTAGCTGGATTCGAAATGGATGCAATGAAGGTTACTTTAAAGGATGGATCTTATCATGATGTAGATTCGGATCAATTATCATTCGAATTAGCTGCTAAATTAGGGTATAAAGCTGCTGCAAAAGCTGCTAGAGCCGTAATTATGGAGCCTATGATGAAATTGGAGGTGTTAACTCCAGAAGAAAACATGGGTGATATTGTAGGTGATTTAAATCGTCGTCGTGGTCAAGTAAATGACATGAGTGATCGTTCGGGATCTAAAGTAGTTAAGGCGATCGTGCCATTATCTGAAATGTTTGGTTACGTTACTTCTTTACGTACACTTTCTTCAGGACGTGCAACGTCTAGTATGGAATTTTCTCACTATGCAGAAACTCCATCTAACATCTCTGAGGAAGTAATTAAAGCAGCTAACGGAGCTAGTTAAAAAATTGCAAAATGAGTCAAAAAATTAGAATAAAATTAAAGTCATACGACCACAATTTAGTAGATAAGTCTGCTGAGAAGATCGTTAAGACTGTAAAAAGTACAGGTGCTGTAGTAACGGGTCCAATCCCATTGCCGACACATAAGAAAATCTTTACAGTATTGCGTTCTCCTCACGTAAACAAGAAATCTCGTGAGCAATTTCAATTAAGCTCTTTCAAGAGATTATTAGACATCTATAGTTCTTCTTCTAAAACAATCGATGCATTGATGAAGTTAGAATTACCAAGTGGTGTTGAAGTAGAGATCAAGGTGTGATTATTCACATTTTATGATAGTAAAAACCTCGAAGATTTATCTTCGAGGTTTTTTTGTGCCTAATGTTTTCGTAGGTCTAGTGGTTAGGTAATGATTTTTTTTTCATCAGATCTAAATGTTATGGATTTTTTAACATTCACTTTTTTTTGATTAGCTTGCTATTAAAAATAGGGTATGCTCAAGTATTTAATTGTTTTTATTGTTTTGTCTAGCTGTTTTTCAGCATATTCTCAGTTTAAGGTGCTGCGTATTAGTGATAATATTGGATATGGTTTTATGACAGGTGAGATTCAGTCTGATTTGCCAAATAGCATTGAAAGGCAATCTAGAGATTTGAAACTTGGTAATTTTTATGAAATAGATGTTGATTATGGGGTAAATGATGTGTGGGGCTTTGGTTTGACTTTTAAGAATTTTCATTCGGATGCATCAGCTGTTGTGGATGGAGTTTTTTTTGAAGAAGATTTTAGTGATGGTGTTGTGGATGTTGATACAGATATTGAATTAAATTTTATTGCCCCTAAATTATATTTTCTTTTGAATGAGGAAGAGATAAAGCATCAATTTGTAGGGAATTTGGCAATAGGTTATTTGAGATACGAAAGTGATACCAGTTATTCGAATAAATTAATGAGAGTGTCTGCAAGCACCATTGGTTTATCGGGTGGTTTTGATTATGAGTACAGGTTAACTTCGTTTTTGTATCTGACATCTCGTTTAAGTGCATTAGTTAGTTTTGTTACTGAGTTAGAAGTAAAGGATGGAAGTGGTAAAAGAACTGTTTCAGTTGATAATTTTTCAAATGGGTCCAAGCAAAGAGAAAATTTATCAAGTATAGGTTTGACAGTTGGGGTAAGAGTTAATATTGCTAAACCTAGGTTAAGAAGTTCTTAGTTTTTCTCTGTTTTAAAAACATTTCTGTCTCATTATTTGGATTTTAGAATAAATTCATTACTTTTGCAGTCCTAAATTTCCACATGGTGGAGATTAACATGACCTTCCGCTGCGGGCGAAGGTAAAACGGAAGAAAGAATACAATCTAAGGTCGAATGTGTTTTTTTTCGACCTTAATTTTTTAATAATTAGTAAATTAAATTAATAACAAATGTCTGGGTTAATTGGAAAAAAGATTGGCATGACGAGCATCTTTGACGAGAGTGGGAAGAATATTCCATGTACCGTTATTGAGGTAGGTCCATGTGTAGTTACCCAAGTCAGAACTGAAGAAGTTGACGGTTATAGTGCTGTTCAGCTTGGTTTCGATGACAAGGCAGACAAGAATGCTTCTAAAGCGGCTATTGGTCACTTTAAGAAAGCAGGAACGCCTGTTAAACGTAAAGTTGTCGAATTTCAAGATTTTGATGAGGAGTTGAGTTTAGGTGATGTGGTTACAGTAGAGCATTTCGCTGAAGGTGAGTTTGTGGATGTAGTTGGTACGTCTAAGGGTAAAGGTTTTCAGGGTGTTGTAAAGCGTCACAATTTTGGCGGTGTTGGACAAGCGACTCATGGTCAACATAACCGTTTAAGAGCTCCTGGTTCTATTGGTGCGGCATCTTATCCTGCTCGTGTATTTAAGGGTATGCGTATGGCTGGTCAAATGGGTGGTGATACTGTAAAAGTTCAAAATTTAAAAGTGTTGAAAGTAGTTTCTGAAAAGAACTTACTTGTTGTGAAAGGGTGTGTGCCTGGTCATAAAAACGCTTATGTAACCGTTGTGAAGTAATGGAAGTAGCAGTTTTAGATGTAAATGGAAAAGAAACAGGTAGAAAGGCAAACCTTTCTGACGCTGTTTTTGCTATTGAGCCAAACGAGCATGCTGTTTATTTAGATGTGAAGCAATACTTGGCGAATCAGCGTCAAGGTACTCACAAAGCTAAAGAGAGAGCTGAGATTGTTGGGAGTACAAGAAAGTTAAAGAAGCAAAAAGGGACAGGTACAGCTCGTGCGGGTAGTATTAAGTCGCCTGTGTTTCGTGGTGGTGGACGTATTTTTGGTCCAAGGCCTCGTAATTATTCTTTCAAGCTGAATAAAAATGTTAAGCGTTTAGCTCGTAAGTCGGCTTTAAGTATTAAGGCGGGTGAGCAAGCGGTAACTGTAGTTGAGGATTTTAATTTTGATGAAATTAAGACCAAAAACTTTGCGGCGGTATTGAGGTCGTTAGGGTTGGATGCTAAAAAGTCTTTATTCGTATTAGGTGCTGAAAATAAAAATGTTTATTTATCATCACGTAATATTCAGAATACTGATGTTGTTTTAGCTTCTGAGTTGAGTACTTATAAAGTGCTTAATGCTGCTAATGTTGTATTGTTGGAAGGTTCTCTAGAGGGGATTGAAACTAATCTAAGTAAATAAGAGGTCATGGGAATTTTAATTAAACCTGTTATTACGGAAAAAGCTACAGGGTTAAGTGAGTTAAGAAACTGCTTTACGTTTGTGGTGAATAAAAGAGCTAATAAAATTGAGATTAAGCAAGCTGTTGAAAAGGCTTACGGTGTTTCAGTTGATAAAGTACGTACTATAAATGTGCGTCCAGATAGAAACTCGAAATTTACAAAATCGGGTGTGATTACTGGAAAAACAAACGCGTACAAGAAGGCTATCGTTCAGGTAGCTGATGGCGATACCATTGACTTATATAGTAATCTTTAAGACTAAGAGATGTCAGTAAGAAAATTAAAACCAATCACTCCAGGGCAGCGTTTTAGAGTAGTTAACGGTTTCGACCAGTTAACGAAAGGTGCTAAAACAGAGAAGTCGTTATTGGCTCCTTTGAAAAAGTCTGGAGGTAGAGATAATCAAGGAAAGATGACTGTTCGCTATAAAGGTGGAGGTCATAAGAGGCGTTATAGAATCATAGATTTCAAGAGAGCTAACCATGGTGTAGCCGGTGTTGTAGATTCTATACAATACGATCCAAACCGTACTGCGTTTATCGCGTTAGTAAAGTACGAAGGAGGAGAGAAGAAGTATATCATTGCTCAAAATGGTTTGCAAGAAGGTCAGACTGTAGTGTCTGGGTTAGATGCAACACCTGAGATAGGGAATGCTTTGCCGTTAAGCGCGATTCCGTTAGGTACAATTATTTCGTGTATCGAATTGCATCCTGGTCAAGGAGCAGTTTTGGCTCGTTCAGCTGGGGCTTTTGCTCAGTTAATGGCACGTGATGGGAAATTTGCTACGGTTAAGTTGCCTTCTGGTGAAGTGCGTATGATTTTAGTTGCTTGTTCTGCTACTATTGGTGCTGTTTCTAACAGTGATCATCAGTTGTTAGTTGGAGGTAAAGCAGGTCGTACTCGTTGGTTAGGTCGTCGTCCTCGTACGAGACCAGTAGCAATGAACCCTGTTGATCATCCAATGGGTGGTGGTGAAGGACGCGCGTCTGGAGGTCACCCTCGTTCTAGAAAAGGTTTACCTGCTAAAGGTTATAGAACCCGTTCTAAGACGAAAGCGAGTAATAAGTATATTGTAGAACGTAGAAAGAAATAATTATGGCACGTTCATTAAAAAAAGGACCTTATATCCATTATAAATTAGAGAAGAAGGTGTTAGCTAATGTAGAAGCTAATAAAAAAACAGTGATTAAAACTTGGTCACGTGCTTCGATGATTAGTCCTGATTTCGTAGGGCAGACAATTGCTGTTCATAACGGGCGTCAGTTTGTTCCAGTTTATGTTACTGAGAACATGGTAGGTCATAAATTAGGAGAGTTTTCGCCAACACGTTCTTACAGAGGGCATGGTACAGACAAAAAAGGTAAAGGAAAAAAATAATAGGCAATGGGAGTTCGTAAAAAGCAAATGGCCGAAAGGTTAAAGGCCGAGAAAAAGCAAATCGCTATCGCGAAGCTTAATAATTGCCCTACATCGCCACGTAAAATGCGTTTAGTAGCGGATTTAGTTCGTGGAGAGAAAGTTGAAAAAGCGCTTCAGATTTTAAGGTTTAGTCCTAAAGAAGCTTCACGTCGTTTAGAGAAGTTGTTATTATCAGCTTTAGCTAATTGGCAAGCGAAGAACGAAGATGCGGATATCGAAGAGGCAGATTTAATTGTTTCTGAAATCCGAGTTGACGGTGGGACAATGTTGAAAAGATTACGTCCAGCTCCACAAGGTAGAGCGCATCGTATCAGAAAACGTTCAAATCACGTGACTTTAGTAGTTGGATCTAAAAATACACAAAGCAATTCGTAAATAGTATGGGACAAAAGACAAATCCAATAGGAAACAGATTAGGTATCATCAGAGGATGGGAGTCTAACTGGTACGGAGGAAACGATTACGGAGATAAGCTTGCAGAAGATGACAAAATCAGAAAGTATATCCATGCTCGTTTGTCAAAAGCTAGTGTATCTAGAGTAATTATTGAAAGAACGCTTAAGTTAGTTACTATTACAATAACAACAGCTAGGCCAGGTATTATCATTGGTAAAGGAGGTCAAGAGGTTGATAAGTTGAAAGAAGAGCTTAAGAAGATTACAGGGAAAGAAGTACAGTTAAATATTTTTGAAATTAAACGTCCAGAATTAGATGCCTTTTTAGTTGGTTCTAGTATTGCTCGTCAAATTGAAAATCGTATTTCTTATCGTCGTGCAATTAAGATGGCTATTGCTGCGGCAATTCGAATGAATGCTGAAGGTATTAAGGTCTTAATCTCTGGTCGTTTGAATGGAGCTGAAATGGCTCGTTCAGAGGCTTATAAAGAAGGACGTATTCCTTTGTCTACATTTAGAGCAGACATCGACTACGCTTTAGTAGAAGCACATACTACTTATGGAAGAATGGGTATCAAAGTGTGGATTATGAAAGGTGAGGTTTATGGTAAAAGAGAATTATCTCCTTTAGTAGGTCTTTCTAAGAAGCAAGGTGGTAAAAATGATAGAGGCGGACGCGGTAATAATAGATCTCGTCGCAGAAAATAATTAAAAGATTTTAGACAATGTTACAGCCTAAAAGAACGAAATTCCGTAAGCAACAGAAAGGACGTATGAAAGGTATTGCCCAAAGAGGTACTACTTTGTCAAATGGAACTTTCGGAATCAAATCATTAGATGCGAATTTTATTACGGCTCGTCAAATAGAAGCTGCTCGTATTGCGGCAACACGTTATATGAAAAGAGAAGGTTCTTTATGGATCATGATCTTTCCAGATAAGCCTATTACCAAGAAGCCTTTAGAGGTGCGTATGGGTAAGGGTAAAGGTGCTGTTGAATACTGGGCTGCTGTTGTAAAGCCAGGACGTATAATGTTTGAGATAGCTGGAGTGCCATTCGATGTTGCAAAAGAAGCATTGAGATTAGCTGCACAAAAGCTACCTGTAAAAACAAAGTTTATTGTAGCTAGAGACTACCAAGCTTAGTTTTTTGATAACCAATTTTAAGAAAAGACACATGAAACAATCAGAAATCATAGGACTTTCTATAGCTGAGTTACAAGAAAAACTTGGTAAGTCAAAGCAAGAATATTCAGAGTTGAAAATGGCTCACGCGCTTTCTCCGCTAGAAAACCCATTATTGTTACGCAATTTGAGGAGATCTATTGCTCGAATCGCTACTGAGTTAACTAAAAGAGAAGTGAACGCTTAATTCTGCGCCAAAGATGGAACAAAAAAGAAATTTAAGAAAAGAACGTATCGGTGTTGTTACAAGTAACAAAATGCAGAAATCAATCGTAGTTTCTGAAGTGAAAAAAGTAAAGCACCCAATGTATGGAAAGTTCGTTTTGAAAACGAAGAAGTACGTTGCACACGATGAAAATAACGACTGTAATATCGGAGATACCGTAAAGATTATGGAGACTCGTCCGTTAAGTAAGTCGAAGTGTTGGAGATTAGTAGAAGTAATAGAAAGAGCTAAGTAACATGGTACAACAAGAATCTAGATTAAGAGTAGCGGATAATACTGGTGGTAAGGAAGTGCTTACTATTAGAGTATTAGGTGGTACGAAGAAAAGATATGCTTCTGTTGGAGACAAGATTGTTGTTTCTGTAAAAGATGCAGCACCTAACGGACAAGTGAAGAAGGGGATTGTTTCAACAGCAGTAGTTGTTCGTACTAAAAAAGAAGTTCGTAGAGCCGATGGGTCATACATTCGTTTCGATGATAACGCTTGTGTATTGTTAAATGCAACAGGTGAAATGAGAGGAACTCGTGTTTTTGGACCAGTAGCAAGAGAACTTCGTGACAAGTCTTTCATGAAAATTGTTTCACTAGCACCTGAAGTGCTTTAATTCATATATAAAATGGCAAAATTAAAGATCAAAACAGGAGACTTAGTAAAAGTTATAGCTGGAAACAGTAAAGGACAAGAAGGAAAAGTGCAAAAGGTATTCATCGATAAGAATAAAGTTATCGTTGAAGGTGTTAATATGATTTCAAAACACCAAAAGCCTAGTGCAGCTAGCCCTCAAGGAGGAATTATAAAGAAAGAGGCACCTATCCATGTTTCTAACCTAATGTTAGTAGATCCTAAATCAGGTGAAACAACACGTGTAGGATATAGAATTGAAAAAGGATCTAAAGTGCGTTTTTCTAAAAAATCAAATGAAGTAATTTAGTTATGTCGTATACAGTTAGATTAAAAGAAGAGTATAAGGAAAAAGTTATTCCTGCTCTTAAAGAAGAATTTAGCTACGGTAACATTATGGAGATACCTAAACTTAAAAAAATAGTTTTAAGTAGAGGTATCGGTGGAGCTGTTGCGGATAAGAAGTTAATTGACTACGCTGTAGATGAGTTTACAACAATTGCTGGTCAAAAGGCAGTTTCTACAATCTCTAAGAAAGATGTTGCGACATTTAAATTGCGTAAAGGGATGCCAATTGGTGCAAAAGTTACTCTTCGTGGTGAACGTATGTACGAATTTTTAGACCGTTTGGTTACTATTGCTTTACCACGTGTACGTGATTTTCAAGGAATCAAAGCTACTGGTTTTGATGGTCGTGGGAACTATTCAATGGGTGTTACAGAACAAATTATTTTTCCTGAGATCGATATTGATAAGGTAAATAAGATTTCTGGATTAAATATCACTTTTGCTACTTCAGCAAAAACGGATAGTGAAGCAAAATCTTTATTAACTCATTTAGGTTTACCATTTAAAAAGAACTAGTTATGGCTAAAGAATCAATGAAAGCCCGTGAGGTTAAAAGAGCTAATACGGTAGCTAAATACGCTGAGAAACGTAAGGCTTTAAAAGAAGCTGGAGATTATGAAGCATTACAAAAGTTGCCTAAAAACGCTTCTCCTATAAGAAAGCATAATCGTTGTAAGCTTACAGGTCGTCCTAAGGGATATATGCGTCAATTCGGTTTATCACGTGTGATGTTCCGTGAGATGGCTAACAAAGGGCTAATCCCTGGAGTTAGAAAAGCAAGTTGGTAAGACCAACCGCTAAGACTTTATGTTAAGAATTTTTCTCTTAATACTTAGTCCTGGAAATTTAAAAGTAATCGAGAAAGTCTCGATATTTTGACTCACTTAGTGAGTACATATTAACAGTATTAGGTTCGGCTACCTCGTCTATTTTTAGTCGGGGTAGATGCCCGAAAACCGGTACTAAATGCATTTATAATGAATACAGATCCTATTGCAGATTACTTAACAAGAATCCGTAACGCAAGTGCTGCACAGCACAGAGTTGTAGAGATTCCTGCATCTAAGGTAAAAAAAGAGATAACTAAGATACTATTCGATCAAGGATATATTTTAAGTTATAAGTTTGAAGATACTACTGTTCAAGGTAGCATCAAGATAGCTTTGAAGTATGACAAGTTTACAAAAGATCCTGTGATTAAAGAAATTCAAAGGATTAGTAAGCCAGGTTTACGTAAGTATGCTGGTTCTGGTGAATTGCCTCGTATTTTAAATGGTTTAGGTATAGCAATTGTTTCTACATCAAAAGGAGTAATGACAGGTAAACAAGCTCGTCGTGAAAATGTTGGTGGAGAGGTATTGTGTTACGTTTATTAATATAAAACACCGTAAGAAATGTCAAGAATAGGAAAAAATCCAATTACAATTCCTGCTGGTGTTACAGTAGACGTAAAAGATAGCGTTGTAACCGTTAAAGGAAAGTTAGGTGAATTGACTCAAGTAATTGATGCAATTGATGTAAAGATTGAAGATGGGACCATCACTTTAGAAAGACCAACTGAGGCTAAAGATCATAAAGCAAAACACGGTTTGTATCGTGCATTAATTGCTAATATGATCGAAGGTGTTTCTAATGGATTCACTAAAGAATTAGAATTAGTAGGGGTTGGATACCGTGCTTCTAACCAAGGTCAAAAGCTTGAATTAGCATTAGGTTTTTCTCATAATATTGTATTAAACTTAGCTTCTGAAGTTAAAGTTGAAACGATTTCAGAAAAAGGTAAGAACCCTATTGTTAAGTTAACTTCTCACGATAAGCAATTAGTGGGGCAAGTAGCAGCTAAGATTCGTTCATTCCGTAAGCCAGAGCCTTACAAAGGAAAAGGAATCAAGTTTGTAGGTGAGGTATTAAGAAGAAAAGCAGGTAAATCTGCATAATAGCTAAAGTTATGGCATTCTCAAAAGAATCAAGAAGATTAAAAATTAGAAAACGTATTCGTGCTTCTGTAAACGGAACTTCGGATCGTCCAAGACTTTCTATTTTTAGAAGTAATAAAGAGATCTATGCTCAAATCGTAAATGATGTAGAAGGAACGACTTTAGTTTCAGCTTCTTCTCGTGATAAAGCGATTGTTGATGCAACAGGTACTAAATCAGAAATCGCAGCTTTAGTTGGTAAATCGATCGCTGAAAAAGCACTTGCTGCTAATATTGAAACAGTAGCTTTCGATAGGGGAGGTTATTTATACCACGGAAGAATTAAATCATTAGCTGACGGAGCTAGAGAAGGTGGACTTAAATTTTAAGAAACTATGTATCAAAAATATAAAAACGCAGAACTTGTTAAACCAAGTGGTTTAGAGTTGAAAGATCGTTTAGTTGGAGTTCAACGTGTAACGAAAGTAACTAAAGGTGGTCGTGCATTTGGTTTCTCTGCAATTGTTGTTGTAGGAGATGAAAATGGTGTTGTTGGTCATGGTTTAGGAAAATCTAAGGAAGTTTCTGAAGCTATTGCTAAGGCGGTAGAAGATGCTAAGAAAAATTTAGTACGTATTCCTTTAACTGATGGAACTATTCCTCATGAGCAAAAAGGAAAATTTGGTGGAGCTAGAGTGTTAGTGATACCTGCTGCAAAGGGTACCGGGGTAATCGCTGGTGGTGCAATCCGTGCCGTATTAGAATCAGTTGGTGTACATGATGTACTTTCTAAGAATCAAGGATCGAGTAACCCTCATAATGTTGTAAAAGCAACTTTTGATGCTTTGTTGCAATTGCGTTCTCCTGAACAAGTTGCTTCACAACGTGGTGTTTCTTTATCTAAAGTGTTTAACGGTTAATATTGGGTATTATGGCAAAGATTAAAGTTACTAAGGTAAAAAGTGCTATCAACCGTACTGCTAACCAAAAAAGAATCCTTGAAGCATTAGGATTAAAAAAGATTGGTCAAACTAAAGTACATGAAGATACTTCAAGTATAAAAGGTATGATCAGTAAAGTTCAACACTTAGTTTCTGTGGAAACTGAATAAAACGCAAAAGGAAATGAATTTAAGTAATTTAAAGCCTGCTGAAGGTGCTGTAAAGTCACAAGGGAAGCGTTTAGGTCGTGGACAGGGTTCTGGTAAAGGTGGAACTGCTGCACGTGGACACAAAGGGGCTAAGTCTCGTTCTGGATATTCTAGGAAAATAGGATTTGAAGGTGGACAAATGCCACTTCAGCGTCGTGTACCTAAGTTCGGATTTAAAAATATTAATCGTGTAGCATATCAAGGAGTAAACTTAGATAAGTTACAAGAATTTATTGATGCCGGAAAATTATCAGATACTGTTGATTTTGATGCGTTAGTAGGTGCTAGATTAGTTCGTAAAAATGAGTTAGTTAAGGTTTTAGGGCGAGGTGAATTAAAAGCTAAAATTAAAGTTTCAGCACATAAATTTACTGCTACTGCAAAAGCTGCTATTGAAAAGGCTGGAGGAGAAGCAATCGTAATAGAAAAGTAATTTTTATAATTTGCCACAAATATTTTGGGAATCCATTATATTCGTGGCAAATTGTTGCTCAACCATTTTTAACTAAAAAGGAAAATGAAATTAATTGAAACTATAAAAAGTATTTGGAAGATCGAAGAGTTAAAGAATCGTATTCTTTTAACTTTAGGTTTGTTATTGGTGTATCGATTTGGTGCTCAAGTAGTATTACCTGGTATAGATGCCTCGCAATTAGGTAAGCTAGATGATCAGGCAAAAGATGGATTGATAGGGCTGCTAAATGCCTTTACAGGTGGTGCTTTCTCTAATGCTTCTGTTTTTGCATTAGGTATTATGCCATACATATCAGCTTCTATTGTAGTTCAATTAATGGGTATAGCTATCCCTTACCTCCAGAAATTACAAAAAGAAGGGGAAAGTGGTAGGAAAAAAATAAATCAAATAACACGTTGGCTTACTATAGCTATAACATTAGTGCAAGGACCTGGGTATATTTATAATTTATTCAATACATTACCTGAGACTGCTTTTGTAATGGGTAACTCTTTTGCTTTTGTTGCGTCTTCAGTAATTATTATTACTACAGGGTGTATTTTCGCAATGTGGTTAGGTGAACGTATCACTGATAAAGGTATAGGTAATGGTATTTCATTATTAATAATGGTTGGTATTATTGCTACGTTACCTCAGTATTATGTCCAAAACTTTATTTCTCGTGTAAGTGGTGAAGAAGGGGGAGGATTGATCATGATCTTATTAGAGATCGTTATTTGGTTTGTAGTAATTTTAGCATCTATTTTGTTAGTAATGGCTGTGCGTCAAGTGCCAGTTCAGTATGCTCGTCGTACTGCTGATGGAGGTTATGAAAAGAACATGTTTGGTTCTCGTCAATATATTCCTTTAAAGCTGAATGCATCAGGTGTTATGCCAATTATTTTTGCTCAAGCTATAATGTTTGTGCCTGCAGCAGTTGCTGGATTATCTAATTCAGAAGCAGCTCAAGGTGTAACAGCTGAGTTTACTAATATATTTGGTTTTTGGTATAATTTGGTATTTGCATTGCTGATTATCGTGTTTACTTATTTCTATACGGCGATAACAGTACCTACAAATAAAATGGCTGATGATCTTAAGCGTAGTGGTGGTTTTGTAGCTGGTTATAAGCCGGGTACAGAAACTGGAGATTATTTGGACAAAATAATGTCTCAGATTACATTACCAGGATCAGTGTTTTTGGCTATAATAGCAATATTTCCTGCTATAGCAGTTAAATTGTTAGGTATTCAACAAGGTTGGGCATTGTTTTTTGGAGGGACATCTCTGTTAATTATGGTAGGTGTTGCTATAGATACTGTTCAGCAGGTGAATTCATATTTGTTAAATCGTCAATACGACGGTTTAATGAAAACAGGAAATAAACGTAAAGCAGTAGCTTAATACATAGAAAATAATAGTCAGTTCGTGATTGTTAGTAGAATTGTGTATTTTTGCACTCGCTAAAATCAATATATAAGTAATTGATTATTTTTTATCTAAAAAATATTTATGGCAAAACAAGCAGCAATAGAGCAAGATGGTAAGATTATAGAGGCATTGTCAAATGCAATGTTTCGTGTAGAATTAGAAAATGGGCATGTTGTGACAGCTCACATTTCTGGTAAAATGCGTATGCACTACATTAAATTGTTACCTGGAGATAAGGTTAAGTTGGAAATGAGTCCATATGATCTTACTAAAGCTAGAATTACTTATAGATACTAATAAGGAAACACCCTAGAGGTGTTTTTCTTGATAAATAATTTGATGATAGGTGTAATGTCTGTTATCAGATATGACTTCTACTTGTAGAAGTATTCATATTAGAATGTACTAAATTAGAAATAGATGAAAGTTCGTGCATCATTAAAGAAAAGAAGTGCTGACTGCAAGATCGTACGCAGAAAGGGACGTCTTTATGTAATTAACAAAAAGAATCCTAGATTTAAACAAAGACAAGGGTAATTATGGCTAGAATTGCAGGGGTTGATATCCCAAAACAAAAGCGTGGAGTTATAGCGTTGACTTATATTTTCGGAATCGGAAGTAGTAGAGCTAAAGAAATTTTAGCAAATGCTGGTGTGGATGAAAGTATTAAGGTTTCTGACTGGAATGACGACCAAATTAGTAAAATTCGTGAGGCTGCAGGTGCATACACTATCGAAGGTGAATTGCGTACTGAGACTCAATTAAACATTAAGCGTTTAATGGATATCGGATGTTACAGAGGAATTCGTCACCGTGTTGGATTACCATTACGTGGTCAACGTACTAAGAATAACTCTAGAACACGTAAAGGAAAACGTAAAACAGTTGCTAACAAGAAAAAGTAGTAACTAAAAACTAATTAGAGGTAACTATTGGTGCCGAGATGTTTATCTCATTTTCAATAGTAAAATCTAGAAATCAGAATTATGGCAAAGTCAAAAGCAACCGCAAAAAAACGTAAGGTTATTGTTGATGCAGTAGGTGAAGCTCACGTTACAGCGTCATTCAACAATATCATTATTTCTCTTACTAATAAAAAGGGAGACGTTATTTCTTGGTCATCTGCTGGGAAAATGGGTTTCCGTGGATCTAAGAAAAACACTCCTTATGCAGCACAAATGGCAGCAGAAGATGCAGCTAAAGTAGCTAGTGAGGCAGGTCTTAAAAAAGTAAAAGTTTACGTTAAAGGACCTGGTAACGGTAGAGAATCTGCAATTCGTTCATTACATAACTCAGGAATCGAAGTTAGTGAGATTATCGATGTAACTCCAATTCCTCATAATGGATGTCGTCCACCAAAAAGACGTAGAGTTTAATTCTTATAAATAGAATTTAACGTAATAATATATTTCAATTGTTTTGTGTTTTTACACAAAGCAATTGTTTTAATTTTAAGTATTTATATCATCGGGGTTTTTTCTGGCGAAGGACAGTGACCTTAATTCTCAGATTCCCGAAATTTTAATTTTCAATTTTAAAGAAATGGCAAGATATACTGGTCCAAAAACTAAGATTAGCCGAAAGTTCGGTCAATCAATCTTCGGAGATGATAAATCTTTCGAAAAAAGAAATTACCCTCCAGGGCAACACGGTAACAACCGTCGTCGTGGAAAGAAAAGTGAGTACGCAGTACAACTAATGGAAAAGCAAAAAGCTAAGTACACTTATGGTATATTAGAAAAGCAATTCCGTAACTTATTTGATAAGGCTAACCGTGCAGACGGAATTACTGGTCAAGTACTTTTACAGTTGTGTGAATCTCGTCTAGATAATGTAGCTTACCGTATGGGGCTTTCTTCTTCAAGAAGTGGTGCTCGTCAATTAGTTTCACATAGACATATCACAGTAAATGGAGGTATTGTAAATATTCCATCTTACCAAGTTAAAGCAGGAGATGTTATTGGTGTTCGTGAGAAGTCAAAGTCATTAGAGGTAATCATAAATTCATTAGCGGCTAATAGTGCTGTGTATGAGTGGATCACTTTTAATACAGCGACAAAAGAAGGTACTTTTGTGTCTGTTCCTCAGCGTATCCAGATTCCTGAGAACATTAACGAGCAGTTAATCGTCGAGCTTTACTCTAAATAATAAATTTATCATATTGGTGTTTAGCCAAAGGGTTTGTTTGATTTCTTCATACTTATAAACCGCGCAACTAAATAACAATTAAAACGAAGAAACATGGCAATTTTAAATTTTCAGAAGCCCGATAAAGTAATCATGATAGATTCTACTGAATTCGAGGGTAAATTCGAATTCAGACCATTAGAGCCTGGTTATGGTTTAACAATAGGGAATGCATTACGTAGAGTATTACTTTCTTCATTAGAAGGTTTTGCAATAACTTCTGTAAGAATATCAGGTGTTGAGCACGAATTTTCTACTGTCTCTGGTGTTGTTGAAGACATGACAGAAATTATCTTAAACTTAAAGCAAGTGCGTTTTAAGCGTCAGATAGAAGATGTAGAAAATGAAACAGTATCGATGTCTTTCTCTGGTCAAGAGCAGGTGACTGCTGGTGATTTTCAGAAGTTTGTTTCTGGTTTTCAGGTGTTAAATCCTGATTTGGTAATCTGTAACTTGGACAAATCAGTAAATCTTGATATTGAGATTTCTGTTGAAAAGGGAAGAGGTTATGTGCCAGCAAACGAGAATAAAAAGGCAAATGCTCCTGTGGGAACTGTTTTTACAGATGCTATTTACACTCCGATAAAGAATGTTAAGTATAGTATTGAAAACTATCGTGTAGAGCAAAAGACGGATTACGAGAAATTAGTTTTTGAAATTCAATCTGATGGGTCGATTCACCCTAAAGATGCTTTAACAGAAGCTGCTAAGATTTTAATCCACCACTTCATGTTGTTCTCTGATGAGCGCATCACATTAGAATCTGATGAGATAGCGCAAACAGAAACATATGATGAAGAGTCATTACATATGCGTCAGTTGTTAAAGACTAAGTTAATTGATATGGATCTTTCTGTCAGAGCATTAAATTGCTTAAAAGCTGCAGAGGTTGATACATTGGGTGACTTAGTATCTTACAATAAAAATGACTTAATGAAGTTCCGTAACTTCGGTAAAAAGTCTTTAACTGAGCTTGAAGAGCTTGTAAATGTTAAAGGATTAAGTTTCGGGATGGACTTAACGAAATATAAATTAGATAAAGATTAACGCATCATATTTTGCTCTCTGCATAAAGTAGATTGAGCAAGATGATGGTAAATAAATGATGTCATGAGACACGGAAAAAAATTCAACCACTTAGGTAGAAAAACGGCACATCGTAGTGCAATGTTAGCGAATATGGCTTGTTCATTGATCGAGCATAAGCGTATCAACACTACTGTTGCAAAAGCAAAAGCTTTAAAACAATTCGTAGAGCCATTAGTGACTAAGTCTAAAGAAGATACTACACACAACCGTCGTATAGCTTTTTCTAGATTGCGTAACAAGTATGCGGTTACAGAATTATTTAGAACTGTTGCTTCTAAAGTTGGTGATCGTCCAGGTGGATATACTCGTATCATTAAGTTAGGAAATCGTTTAGGAGATAATGCTCAAATGGCAATGATCGAATTAGTAGATTTCAACGAGGTTTATTCTGCTGGAAAATCAACTAAGAAAACTACTCGTCGTAGTCGTCGTGGTGCAAAAGCTAAAGAAGCTGCTCCTGCTACAGAAACTACTTCTAACGAAGAAGAATAAGAATATTAGTATTCTAGAATATGAAAGCCTTCCAATTTGGAGGGCTTTTTTTGTGATGTTATTTTAATATAATTTTCAATGAAAGAATCTTAGCTTGTGTGTTTACTTAGTATTTGTATTGCTACTTCGGGATTAGTGTAATGAGATCTCTGATCGGTTTCTCAGATTGCAAGAAAAGTAATGGTCAATATTCTAATACAAAATTTTGCGTTAGGGATAGAACGGTTACCCCACAGCCCGACGGTAGGAGGTGCGAGGAGTATGAGTGAAAGCCCGACCCTGATTTCAAAATCAGGGTAACGCCCAAATCTAAAAATAGCATCTTTGCTAAAATTCGTAAATTCTTTAATTAAAAACTCTGCAATTTATTGTACTTTTGCGCAGATTTATCACAATCCAAAGGGTGTAGGTAAATTGTAAATCATCAACGTTCAAAGTAGTTTTTTATGAAGTACCAGTCTAAGAAAAAAGCCATCATTATGTTATCTGATGGTACTATTTTTCACGGAAAAGCAGTAGGAAGAGAAGGAAGTGTTTTTGGAGAGGTGTGTTTCAATACTGGAACCACAGGTTATCAAGAGATTTTTACAGATCCTTCTTATTTTGGGCAAATAATGGTAGCTACCAATGCACATATTGGTAACTATGGAACTTTAGAGGAAGAAGTAGAGTCGGACTCTATTAAGATCGCTGGTTTGGTAGTGAAAAACTTTAGCTACGAATATTCTAGACCGGGAAGCGAATCATTACAATCTTTTTTAGAAGCAAATAATTTATTGGCTATTTGTGATGTTGATACTCGTGCTTTAGTGAGCTATATCAGAGATAATGGTGCAATGAATGCTGTAATTTCTACGGAGATTGATAATATTGAAGCTTTAAAGACTCAATTAGCTGATGCACCAAATATGAAAGGATTAGAGTTGGCGTCTAAGGTGTCTACTTCTGAGCCTTATTTCTTTGGAAACCCTGATGCAAAATATAAAGTTGCAGCTTTAGATTTAGGAATCAAAAGAAATATTTTGAGAAACTTATCTAAACGTGACGCTTACATAAAAGTTTTCCCTTACAATACGCCTTTGGCAGAGATGGAAGCATGGAAGCCTGATGGGTATTTCTTATCTAATGGCCCTGGAGATCCTGAGCCTTTGGAAAATGCTATTAAAGTGGCTTCTGAATTAGTGGAGCGTAATCTTCCAACATTTGGAATTTGTTTAGGACATCAAGTATTAGCAATCTCTCAGGGAGTGAAAACTTTTAAAATGTTCAACGGTCATAGAGGTATTAATCATCCAATTAAAAATTTATTGACTGGTAAGGGTGAAATTTCTTCTCAAAATCATGGTTTTGCTGTAGAAAGAGAGAGTGCAGATGCTACACCAAATGTTGAAGTTACTCACATTCATCTTAATGATCAAACAGTAGCTGGTATCAAGATTAAGGATAAAGACATATTCTCGGTACAATATCATCCAGAAGCAAGCCCTGGGCCAAATGACGGAACGTATTTATTCGATCAGTTTATAGCAAACTTAGGCTAAATTTAGATCCTAGAGGATAGATAGGTGGAATATGAAGTGGGATTTTCATAGATTAAAAGGTCAAGTCTAATTTCTAATATCTATGTTCTGAAATCTATAATTAGTAACAGTATCATAATACAAAAAAATAGGCAGTGTTCGTATATTGCCACAGTTTAACATTAATCAACAAAAAAGAAAAAAATGAGTATTATCACTAATATTCACGCAAGACAAATTCTTGATTCACGTGGAAATCCAACAGTAGAAGTAGATGTAATCACTGAAAATGGAATTTTAGGACGTGCTGCTGTACCATCAGGGGCATCGACGGGTGAGCATGAGGCAGTAGAGTTACGTGACGGAGGAAAATCTTACATGGGTAAAGGGGTTTCTAAAGCGGTATCAAATGTAAATGACATTATTGCTGAAGAATTAGTAGGATATTCAATCTTCGAACAAAACTTGATAGACAAGGTGATGATCGAATTAGATGGTACTCCAAATAAATCTAAATTAGGAGCAAATGCTATTTTAGGTGTTTCTTTAGCAGTAGCTAAGGCGGCTGCAAATGAATTAGGTATGCCTTTATATCGTTATATTGGTGGGGTTAGTGCTAATACACTTCCTGTACCAATGATGAACATCATTAATGGAGGTTCTCATTCAGATGCGCCAATCGCATTTCAAGAGTTTATGGTTATGCCAGTAAAGGCTGAGTCTTTTACTCATGCAATGCAAATTGGAACTGAAATTTTCCATAATTTAAAGAAAGTATTACATGATAGAGGTTTAAGTACTGCTGTTGGTGACGAGGGAGGTTTTGCGCCAAACTTAGCTGGAGGTACTGAAGATGCTTTAGATTCTATTAAGTTAGCTGTTACAAATGCTGGATATTCATTCGGAGATGATGTTAAGATCGCTTTAGACTGTGCATCTGCTGAGTTCTTTGTAGACGGTAAATATGACTACAAAAAGTTTGAAGGAGATACAGGTGTAATTAGAACTAGTGAAGAGCAAGCTGATTATTTAGCTGAATTATGTGAAAAATATCCAATTATCTCTATTGAAGATGGTATGGATGAGAATGATTGGGCTGGTTGGAATTACTTAACTAAGAAAATCGGAGATAAGGTACAATTAGTAGGAGATGATTTATTTGTAACTAATGTTGAGCGTTTATCTCGTGGAATTGCTGAAGGAACAGCAAACTCTATCTTAATTAAAGTAAACCAAATAGGTACTTTAACTGAAACTATTGCAGCTGTTAATATGGCACATAATGCTGGTTATACTTCTGTAATGTCTCACCGTTCTGGAGAAACTGAAGATAATACTATTGCTGATTTAGCTGTAGCATTAAATACAGGTCAAATCAAGACAGGTTCTGCTTCACGTTCTGATCGTATGGCAAAATACAATCAATTATTACGTATAGAAGAAGAATTAGGAGCTGTGGCTTATTTTCCTCAAGAAAATGCATTTAAAGTAAAATAATCTTTTTTACTTTTTTTTCATAATATTAAAGGTTACAAGTTTACGCTTGTGACCTTTTCTTTTTTAGAATATAGAGAAGAGAAAATAGACTTTTAATTTGGTTTTATTTTCTTGTTGTTATATGAATTGCTAATATAAATTTCGGATTGATCTTAAATTACATTTAAAGAAGGTCTATTTTCTATGTTCTATTCTCAGTTGTCTTACAATAAGATTTCTTTAATAAAAATACTTAAGTATTTTGCTTTAAATTCTACGTAATTAAGCTTCGTTTTTTAACATTAATTCGTACATTAGCGAATCTTCAAATTTTAATAAAAAAAGAGTTACATACATGTCAGAAATAGCAACAATTGAAATCGATGGTGAGAAGTATGAGTTCCCTGTAATTAAAGGAGCTGAGAATGAAGTCGCAATCGATATCAAAGCTCTAAGAGGAGCATCGGGTGGAGTTATTACTTTAGATCCAGGATTCAAAAATACAGGAAGTTGTCAAAGTGCAATCACGTATTTAGATGGTGAACAAGGAATACTGCGTTACCGAGGTTATGCTATTGAAGATTTAGCTGAAAAAGGAGACTTTTTAGAAACAGCATATGCTTTAATTTTTGGTGACCTTCCAGATGCAGCTACGTTGACTAAGTTTGAAGCAGATATCAAAGCTCAGTCTCATGTTGATGAAGATGTAAAGAAAATTTTAGATGGTTTTCCTAAGACTGCACACCCAATGGGAGTATTAGCTTCATTGACTAGTGCGCTTATTGCATTTAACCCTGAAACTGAAGATGTAGAATCTGATGAGGAAATGTATAATGCTATTGTTACTATTTTAGGGAAATTCCCTGTATTAGTTTCTTGGGCATTACGTAAGAAGCAAGGTTTGCCTTTGGATTATGGTGATGATTCTTTAGGGTATGTAGAGAATATAGCTAAGTTGTTGTTCAAGAAGCCAAATTCTGAATATAAGCAAAATGATATTGTAATTAATGCGTTAGATAAATTACTAATCTTACATGCAGATCATGAGCAAAACTGTTCTACTTCTACGGTAAGAATTGTTGGATCTTCTCATGCAGGTTTATTTGCGTCAATTTCTGCTGGTATATCTGCGCTTTGGGGACCACTTCATGGAGGTGCAAACCAAGCAGTTTTAGAAATGCTAGAAGCTATTAAAGAAGATGGTGGAGATACTAAAAAGTATATGGCTAAGGCGAAGGATAAGCAAGATCCTTTCCGTTTGATGGGATTCGGACACCGTGTTTATAAAAACTTTGATCCTCGAGCAACAATTATAAAAGTTGCTGCTGATGAAGTTTTAGGAGATTTAGGTGTTGCTGATCCAGTATTAGATATCGCTAAAGGATTAGAGCAAGAAGCATTGAATGATGAGTATTTTGTGAAGCGTAAATTATATCCAAACGTAGATTTTTATTCTGGAATCATCTATCGTGCTATGGGAATTCCAACAGATATGTTTACAGTAATGTTTGCATTAGGTCGTTTACCAGGGTGGATTGCGCAATGGAGAGAAATGCGTTTAAAGAAGGAACCAATTGGACGTCCACGTCAAATTTATACAGGAGAAAATCATAGACCATTTACAGATCTAGATAAAAGATAATTTTACTATTTATAGGAGATTAAAAGAGGGTGCTATCTAAGCACCCTTTTTTTGTGGAATACATAATTGTTATATTTGATTAAGTGTTAAGTAAAAAAACTAAATATGGGATTAAGGCATTGACATACATTGCCAAGAAAGCTTGCGAAGAGCCTGTCTCTATTTCGGAGATTGCCAAGAGTGAAAATATCTCGCAAAAATATTTAGAATCTATATTACTTAGTCTTAAGAAAGCAGGGGTATTGAGTTCCAAAAAAGGAAAACAAGGAGGGTATTATCTATTAAAACCTTCTAGTGAAATCCAGATGTCTAAAATTATTAGAACCCTTGAAGGTCCTATAGCTATGTTGCCTTGTGTAAGTTTAAATTACTATGAAAAGTGCGATGATTGTCCAGATGAAAATGCATGCTCAGTACATAAGCTAATGATTGAAGTTCGGGATAGTACGTTAAAGATTCTAGAGAACACTTCGTTAGCTGATTATACTTCTTAAAATCAGTGTTATATTTTTAAATAATAATAAGAAGTGGCTAAAACTCCTAGCAATACCAGATTTACAATATTTAAGGCAATAGGATCTTTGTGTGAAAAATGAGCAACGATCGCAGTAATCATGAAAAAGAAAGTTCCGGCATAAGCCCATTCTTTTGTAGAGACTGGTATTTGTGGAATGATGAGTAGTAATGCCGCTATAATCTTAAGAATGGCTAATTGTATTCGAAAGAAATCAGGAAAGCCTAAAGCTCTTATTCCTTCAATAGTGGAGCCACTAAAAAGATAAGAATAAGAACTTAGTAGTAAATATGCTGAAATAAGACCTGTAGTAATCCAATAAGGCATAGTCATAAGGGGGTTATTTTAAAAAATAGTTATAGACTTTATCAGCTAATTTATTTCCAGTGGGGTCGTTTTCTGTTTTTAATTGGCACATGTCTTCAGCCCATTCGGAAGTACGTATACGTAAAGGCGGGTTTTCGTCTTGGGCTACTTTTAAAATAACATCAGCAACTTCAGCTCCAGTTTGATAAGGGGATTTTTCTCCGCTAGAAGCGCGTTCTTGAGCTCCAGCTAAGTATTTTTGAAATATGGCTTCGTATTCTCCTGAAGCTAAATTACCTTCTTTATCGATAGTCTTAGCAACTGCAGAATTCATGAATTCAGTAGCAATTCCTCCTGGTTCTACAATTGAAAAATGAATTCCAAAAGGTTTAGAAATATAACTAGCTAATCCTTCTGTAAATCCTTCAACTGCAAATTTGGCGCCGCAATACAATTCATTAAAAGGTTGCCCGACAAGCCCACCAATGGAAGTGATATTTATAATATGTCCACTTTTGGCTTTCCTCATATGTGGCAATACGGCTTTTGTAGTTCTAACTACTCCTGTGTAATTAACATCAGTTACCCAATCAATTTCTTCAATTGATGATTGCTCTAGCGTTTTTGCAAACCCAGCTCCTGCATTATTAAGGAGTATGTCAATTTTTCCATCTTTTGCTATGATAGAATTTACACAGCTTTTAATGGTGTCCATTTTTGTAACATCAAGTTCTAGAATGTCAACATCTAAATTTTCTTGGCTAATTGCAGATTGTAGTTTTTCAGCCTTTTTAAGGTTTCGCATGGTAGCATACACTTTAAAACCATTTCTGGCAAATAATAAAGCGCTTTCGAAACCAACCCCAGAAGAGGTGCCAGTGATAAGTATATTCTTTTTCATGGATACATTTTATGTGTATATAAATTTACTTAATTAAGTACTCATTAAGATCTTTAAATATCTCTTTTTCTAAAATACCTACTTCTACTTTAATTCCAGCGTCTTCTAGAATTTTGATGCCCATTCCTTGATTTTTAGGGAGCGGATCTATTATTCCGACATATATTTCTTTAAAACCTTTTTCAACTATAGTCTTAGCACAAGAAGGTGTTTTTCCTTGAAAAGAACAGGGTTCAAGTGTGGCAAAGAGACTCATATTTTCATAATCTAAAATTTGAAGGTTGTGGATTGCCATAGCTTCGGCATGATGTTTTCCTGGTTCTTGAGTATGACCTCTAGAAATGATTTCTCCTTTGTAAACAATAACACAACCAACTGGTGGATTGGATTGGGTAAGCATTTTGGAAGTGCCTTTCTGCCTTCTAAAATGGCTTCATGCATAAAATATTTTATCTCTTCGTGTGTCATCATTCTTTTGAATATACTAAAAACCCCACAGTTTTTAAAAACTGCGGGGTTTGCTATTTGTTTGTAGAAGTTAACTTTTCTTATTGTTCTTTTAGATCTAAAGCAATATTCAATTCAGATAATTGTTCTTGATTTAAAGCAGCAGGAGCATCGATCATAACGTCTCTACCACTATTGTTTTTTGGGAAAGCAATAAAATCTCGAATCGTTTCCTGTCCACCAAGAATAGCAACTAAACGATCTAATCCAAAAGCTAAGCCACCATGTGGTGGGGCTCCATATTCAAAAGCATCCATTAAGAAACCAAACTGAGCTTTTGCTTCTTCTTCCGTAAAACCAAGATGTTTGAACATGATGGACTGTGTGTCTTTATCGAAAATACGAATAGAGCCTCCTCCGATTTCATTACCATTCAGTACCAAATCGTAAGCGTTTGCTTTTACTGCACCTGGGTCAGTATCTAATAATTCTAATTGACCAGGTTTAGGAGAGGTGAATGGATGGTGCATTGCATGATAATGCCCAGTTTCTTCATCCAATTCTAATAATGGGAAATCGATTACCCATAATGGTGCAAATTCATTAGGCTTACGTAAGCCAAGGCGTTCTGCTAATTCCATACGTAAAGCACTTAATTGTGCACGTACTTTATTAGTATCTCCTGAAAGTACACAGATTAGATCACCAGGGTTGGCGCCAGTAGCTTCTGCCCATTTTGCTAAATCTTCTTGATTGTAAAATTTGTCTACGGAAGATTTAAAAGAACCATCTTCATTGCATTTTACATAAACCATTCCTAGTGCACCAACTTGTGGTCGTTTTACCCAGTCGATTAATTTATCGATTTCTTTACGGGTATAACTAGCACCTCCTGGTACAGCAATACCAACAACCAATTCAGCACTATTGAAAACCTTAAATTCTTTATGTTTTGCGACCTCGTTCAATTCACCGAATTCCATTCCAAAACGAATGTCTGGTTTGTCATTTCCATACGTTTTCATTGCATGGTCAAATGTCATTCTTGGGAAATTCTCGATTTCGAAATTATGAAGCTTTTTTAGAAGGTGCTTTGTTAAGCCTTCAAATACATTCAAGATATCTTCTTGTTCTACAAAAGCCATTTCACAGTCAATCTGTGTAAATTCGGGTTGGCGATCTGCTCGTAAATCTTCGTCGCGGAAACATTTTACAATCTGGAAATACTTATCCATACCACCAACCATCAATAATTGCTTGAAGGTTTGTGGTGATTGAGGAAGTGCATAAAATTGCCCTTCATTCATGCGAGAAGGAACTACGAAATCTCTAGCTCCTTCAGGAGTAGATTTAATTAAATAAGGAGTTTCTACTTCTATGAAGTCTTGGTTAGCAAGGTAGTTTCTAACTTCGTTAGTTACTTTGCTGCGAAAGATTAGACTTTCTTTTACTGGATTTCTACGAATATCTAAATAACGATATTTCATACGAATATCCTCACCTCCATCAGTTTCATCTTCAATAGTAAAAGGAGGAACTTCGGAAGTATTAAGTATGTTTAATTCGGAAACTAATACTTCAATGTCACCTGTAGGTATATTTTTATTTTTAGATTCACGTTCAATAACAGTACCCGTTACTTGAATCACAAACTCACGACCTAAGGTTTTTGCTTTTTCGATTTGTGCTTTATCAGTACGAGATTCGTCAAAGATTAATTGTGTAATTCCATAACGATCACGAAGGTCTACCCAAATCATAAAACCTTTATCTCTCGTTTTTTGAACCCATCCAGAAAGGGTTACTTCTTTATTGATATCTTCGGTGCGTAATGCTCCACAAGTATGTGTTCTGTACATGAATCTGTAATTAATGTCGTGAGGACAAATTTAAGTATTTAGTACAGAAATGAATTAGTTTTAAGGAATAGATTAATTGGAAAGAGATTCAAAAACCAAATAAGTGTCGTGCTACTTAAATACGATATCTTTTTATCAGAAACCTGTAGTTGGTAAACTAACGGGATAAAATCTTTTTTTTTAGAAAATACATCGTCGTTGTTGGAATGATAACTGATAGATTTTTGAATCTCTTATTGAAGATTGAAGGGTTAGTTAATGCCTTCAACATTCTTAATAGGCCTTACCTCTATTCTCCAATTGAAATCTTCTTCAAAACGGGGGTCTTGCTTTGCGATAACAATGGCTTCATTCATGTCTTTTGCTAGAATGTGGTAGTAACCAGAAATAATTTCCTTAGTTTCATTGTACGGCCCATCGATGATGGTTCCGTTTTTAGAGGAAAGTATTTTGCCTTCCATTTCCAAGGGTTGAGCAGATTTCATATGACCTTTTTCTGTCATTCTTTTTAAGTAACTTCCTATTTTTTCGACATGTTTTTGAAGTTGTTCTGGAGATAAGTCAGCTTTAGGCTGCTTTTCACTACGGATAAATAACATAAATTCTTTCATGATTTTCTATTTAAAGTTAATAATCACTTCTATGACAATCGGAATTAAGAAATAGGGACAAGGTTGCTGAACTTTTTTTCTAAAAAATTGCGGTCTCTTTTAGTTTTACATGTTTTAATTGCTTCATTAAAATGAACTCTAGCATTTTCAATATCATTTTTTCGGACTAAAAAGTCAGTATATGTTGCGTGAAATAGATAGATGTTTGTTGTATTGATTTCGTTTTCTAAAGGTTTTAGCGCTTCAATTCCAGCTTCTACTCCTTTAGCTTCGCAAATTATTACCGCTCTATTTAGTTTGACTGTAGCAGAATTTTCAATGTTTAATAGAAGGTTGTAAAGCATTAGGATTTCATTCCAGTTGGTTTGGTTATAGTTTGTAGCTAAGCAATGGTGCATAGAGATGGAAGCAAGAATGAAGTATTTACTAATGATTTCTTTATTCTCATTCATTATTAGGTTTAAATAATGAATTCCTCTCTGTATTAGTCGTTGGTCCCAAAGGTTTCGTTCTTGATGCTTTAAATCTATAACCTCATTATTTTTATTAAATCTGGCTTTGAAACGAGATGTGTTAAAATAGATTAATGCGGCTAGTGCATGACTTTCTGTTTTATCGGGTATATGAGGATTGTTGATTATGATTTCACATATTCGTACAGCTTCTAAGCATAGATCAAATTGAATAATGTCATTTTTGAAATGTGGACTATATCCTTCATTAAAAATCAAATAGATGGTTTTTAAAATAATGGGTAGCTGTGTGTTGAGATCAACTTTACCTTGTAAATCAATGTGGTTTTCTCGTAATTGCTTTCTCCCTCTTACTAGGCGTTTATTTATAGTTTCAGGGGAAGTCTGGTAGGCACTGGCGATTTCCTTAATGCTCAATCCACAGAGTATCTTTAAAATTAATGCAATTTGAGTGTTTTCGGGGATAGTGGGGTGACAGCAAGAAAGCATCATTCGTAGTTGCTCATCCGAAATATAGTTGTTAGAAAAATTGAGATTTTCTTCACTCTTAAAGTCAATATTTCTTTTTTCGTTAATGATTTTTTGAAAGTTTTTATCTCTTTTCAGAATGTTAAGCGTGATGTTTTTTGCAGTTGTATATAGCCATCCCTCTGGGTTAGGA
Source organism: uncultured Aquimarina sp. (assembly GCA_947493035.1). Classification (GTDB taxonomy): domain Bacteria; phylum Bacteroidota; class Bacteroidia; order Flavobacteriales; family Flavobacteriaceae; genus Aquimarina. Next base: position 280,774 of record CANLOW010000001.1, on the reverse strand, counting down.
GGCATACCGTTTTGTTGCCAGTTTTCTACAGCTTTTAAAAGAGTTTCTTGCACAATGTCCTCGGCGGTTTCTATTTGGTTTATGCCAAGATATCTAGAAATAACGACTACCATTTTTCCGTATTCATTTCTAAAGAAATGCTCGGCGAGAGACGATGTGTATGTATTTCTTTGTTTTTTCAAAAGAGATATTATGTTCTTAAATTTAGGCATAAAAAAAGCACTTAAGTTCGAACTTAAGTGCTTTTAGTGTTTTTTTGAAAGAGAATATCTTTACTATAAAGGAGACTTAGCTTCAAAAGCTTTAATATCGTCCTTTATGTTTGTTAAATAGTCGATGTCATCAAAACCATTTAACATATTCTGTTTTTTATAACCATTGATTTCGAAAGGTTCGCTTTCTCCTGATGGTAAAACAACTTTTTGTTCAGGAAGGTTTACTTCAATTTCAGCGTTAGGATCAGCTTCAATCGTAGCAAAAACTTTTTCCGCAAACGCTTCGCTTACTTGTACTGGTAATACACCAATATTTAAACAGTTTCCTCTGAATATATCAGCAAAGAAACTAGAGATTACACAACGGAATCCGTAATCGTATACGGCCCAAGCTGCATGTTCACGAGAAGATCCAGATCCGAAGTTTTTTCCTCCAACTAATATTTTACCTGAATATTTTGGGTTATTTAATACAAAATCTTCTTTAGGAGAATCATCATTGTTATATCTCCAATCACGGAATAAATTATCTCCAAATCCTTTACGCTCTGTAGCTTTTAAGAAACGAGCAGGGATGATTTGATCGGTGTCCACATTCTCGATAGGTAATGGAACCGCAGTACTTTTTAATATTTCAAATTTATCGTATGCCATATTTTTTGTTTTAGCTATCGGCTGTTAGGTATCAGCTATCAGCCATAATTAAAAATACTGACAGCTGATACCTAACAGCTGGCAGCCAATTCGCTTCGCGAATATTACTTCATCAATTCACGAGGATCAGTCACTTTTCCAGTTACAGCTGCGGCAGCAGCTACTAATGGAGAAGCTAATAATGTTCTTGATCCAGGGCCTTGACGACCTTCGAAGTTACGGTTAGAAGTACTTACAGCTAGTTTTCCAGCAGGTACTTTATCGTCGTTCATTGCTAAACATGCAGAACATCCAGGCTCACGTAATTCGAAACCAGATTCTGTTAATATATCTAATAAGCCTTCTTCTTTGATCGCTGCTTCTACCTTGTGAGATCCAGGAACTAACCAAGCGGTAACGTTATCTGCTTTTTTACGTCCTTTAACAATTTCTGTAAAAGCACGGAAATCTTCGATACGTCCGTTTGTACAACTTCCGATGAATACGAAATCAATTGGTTTTCCAATCATATCGTCACCTTCGTTGAAGTTCATGTAACCTAATGATTTCTTATAGGTAGCTTCACCGTCTGTAGCATCAGCAGCAAAAGGAATATTCTTAGTGATTCCTAATCCCATACCTGGGTTAGTACCATAAGTAATCATTGGCTCAATATCTGAGGCTTGGAATGTTAATTCTTTATCGAATTTAGCATCTTCATCAGTATATAGAGTTTCCCAATAAGTCATTGCTTTGTCCCAAGCGTCTCCTGTAGGAGTGTGCTCACGACCTTTGATGTATTCGAATGTTTTTTCGTCAGGAGCAATCATTCCTCCACGGGCACCCATTTCAATACTAAGATTACAAACAGTCATACGACCTTCCATAGACATATCTCTAAATACTTGACCAGCGTATTCAGCAAAATATCCTGTTGCACCAGAAGTAGTCAATTTAGATATGATGTATAAAGCAACATCTTTAGGTGTAACACCAAAGTTTAATTCACCTTCTACATTGATACGCATTTTCTTTGGCTTAGGCTGCATAATACATTGTGTAGCTAATACCATTTCTACTTCAGAAGTTCCAATACCAAAAGCAATTGCTCCGAAAGCCCCGTGAGTAGAAGTATGCGAATCACCACATACGATAGTCGCACCTGGTTGAGTAATTCCATATTCTGGACCTACAACGTGTACAATACCATTTTTTTCGTGACCAAGTCCCCAGTGGCTAATGCCATGCTCGTTAGCATTTCTTTCTAATGCTTCTAATTGGTTTGCAGAAAGTGGATCTTGCACAGGTAAGTGCTGGTTAATTGTAGGGGTATTGTGATCGGCAGTAGCAAATGTCTTGTTAGGATACAATACACCAATACCACGATTTTTAATACCTAAGAAAGCCACTGGACTCGTTACTTCGTGTACCATGTGACGATCGATTAACAATACATCTGGGCCATCTTCAACATGCTTAACTACATGTGAATCCCATACCTTGTCAAATAATGTCTTACTCATTTTCGTTTTTTTAAAGCTTCCTCATTTATTGTTTCAAAAAAAGTAATCTACTTAAATTGATAATGAGAAATGCAAATTTAACAAAATCGTAGGTAAAGATGTAGTTTTTCTCTAATATGGAATGGTTTGCAATAGTCAATTTTACGATGGTCAACAGCGAAGCTGTGACTATTAGGTGTCGGCTATCCGGTGTCAGTTTAGCGTTGTGTTAATGCTAGCACAAAATGAATTGATTTTAACGTAAATTCTAAAATGTATGTTTTGAGTGATTGAAAACCTGATGCCCGATACCTGACCGCCAATAATGTATTAGCTAGTAGTTTTTGTGAAATTAGTTTCGTGACGAGGTTTTAAAGTCATATCAAAAAAAATATATGTGCTCAAAATTTTTCTAAGAAAACCTGATACCTGATACCTGATTGCTGATACCCTTTAATGTATCTTTGCAGAAAAAGAATGCCCAATGAATCGGAATCAAGGAAATAAAGGAGGTAGAAAAAAGCCAACGGGTCAACGAAAAGGTAAGAGTAGTCATAGTAATAAACCAGCAAGTAATTCGGCTGATTTTAATAAGCTATCGAAACAACGTCCTTTGAAATCTAAACCGCCAGTAAACTTGAATCCTGATGAGATTCGTTTGAATAAGTATATTGCTAATTCTGGTATGTGTACACGACGTGAAGCTGATCTGTACATTAGTACAGGTGTTGTTCGTGTGAACGGGAAAGTAGTTACTGAAATGGGGTATAAGGTTAAGAAGACTGACGAAGTAAACTTCGATGGGCAAACTATTACTCCTGTAGAAAAAAAGTATATTCTTATAAATAAGCCTAAAGGTTTTACAGTAGAATTAAATACTTCTAATGAAGAAAAATCAGTTTATTATTTATTGCGTAATGCAGCGAAGAGTACACTGAAGCCAATAGGTAAAATGGAGCGTAATGCTACAGGTTTGTTATTGTTGTCAAATGATGATAGTTTTTTAGGAAGTGTTAATGGTTCGAATAGAATAAGACAGATTTATCAGATAGAACTTAATAAAAGTCTTTCTCCTGTTCATTTTGATAAAATTTTAGAAGGGGTATTCATAGAAGATGCCCAAATACCAGTACAAGAATTACATTATCTAAATGATAACAAAAAAGAAATAGGGATACAGTTGACTTCACAAAGAAGAAGAATTGTTACTCGTATTTTTGAAAAGTTAGGCTATACCGTGACTAAAATAGACCGTACGGTTGTTGGAGGGTTGACAAAGAAAGATTTACCACGTGGACGTTACAGAGAATTAACAAAACAAGAGCTTATTAATTTTCAAATGGCTTACTAGTGATGGCTTAGATGATGATATTTACCTCACTGTAGCGCTATTTTAGGACGGGACACACAATTATAAAGAAAAAAAACCAGCTTTAAGCTGGTTTTTTTATACCTATATTTTAGGTGTAAATATTTGTGGTTTTTGAATTATTCGAAAAGCCCTATTTGTACTTCTTTAAATATTTTTCTTCCCCCTTCTTTTACAATTACAGCACATCCTACTACAGGGTTTGATACTCCATTAGCATTGTAAAAACAGAAAGTAAAACAAAAAGTTCCTACAGGTACCTCAGCAATATTTGTAATGTCAATATTGAAAGAATATGTTACAAGTTCTTGTCCATTCAATGATTTCTGAGCTGCCTGACTAGGTGTAGCATTACTATTTAAAGCAATTGCAGGAATATCAAAAAAGCGATCTAAGGTTTCTCCTCCTCGAGTAGTTAATTGAACAAATGCACCGTCAACATCTTGTTCTGTTTCGAAGCTAAACTGAGCATTCGAAGTGTTGTTTCCAGATGCAGAAGGAGTCAATAATTGTAGGTCGCCAGATGGAGCAGGAGGTGTTCCTGTTTCAAGGCTAGCACCATCGATTTGGAATCCATCAGCTAATGCGTCAGACTCTAAAAAGCTCTTTTCTATGTTTGTTGATAAGTCATCTTGAAATTCAGTTCTGTCTTCATCTGAACAAGAAAAAGCTGCTGCTGCTAAAAAAGCTATTGTTATTACTTTTAATGTTTTCATCGTTATTATTTTTATAATTAGTTTTAGGTTATTTATAGGTCTTTTTCTTTTTTAGCTTTCAGTTTTTTGTATACAGGAATTTTTAGTCCGACATATACATCTGCTTGTTGCGTCGAGTCGCTGAATAGGCCAGAGAATAATGTACTAGATCCAACAACAAGTGGTCCTACACGTAAATTAGCACCCCAAGCAAAGCCTAAATGTTGTCTTGTCAATAAGGTTGTCCCCACAGTTAAGAATTTTGTTTGGAAACGAGGGGCTAGATAATATTCACTGTAAATACGATTTGCGTTTTTTTCGTCTTCACTAATTAGTGACTGATTAATACCTGCATTTAGGAACCATCTTTTAGTGGCTTGGAAATCGACATTTAATCGTAATGCTGTAGGTAGCTTAATCTCTAGGTCTTCATTTGTGATTTCTGGTGTTGTTAAGCGTTCAATAATACCAAGTATATCGTCGTTTAAGAAAGTGTTTCTATCGATAGTTTGATTGCCAAAATTATAATTTTCTCTTTCGGCACCATCATATGAAATCTTCCCAATATCAGTTACAGCAAGACCAACTTTTAAGATGTAATTTCTTTTGTACAGTTTATTTGATAGAGAGTCTAATTCTGTATTCTTTCTTTTCCATTCATAAACGGCACCAATATCCAAACCGAAACCACTACCATTACTGTCAAATTCATATTCTTCCGTATCAGGATCGTAACCGCCTTCAGATAAAGTATAAGAAGCATTTCCTGTTGCAGTAAAAACTTCATCACCATCTACATTTGCATTACCTGTATCGTATGCTACAGTTAAATCATTAGCTTCGGCAGTGGCAGCACCTCTACCTTGTAAATATTTGGCTGTAATACCAGCACTAATGTAATGACGCTCATTTGAAAAGATTTCTCTTCCATATGTTGCCCCTATTTCTAACCAAGTATTGGCTGTATTTACAGAGCTATCTTCAGTTACAGAAAAATTTTCGTTAAGTTCATCATCAATAGATTCGATCTCATCAACTAGTTCTCCTTTTAAACCATTGATATTTACGATTCCTCTTACTCTTGAACTTAAGGCGATACTAGATTTTTGGTTAATTCCAAACATAAATGATGGGCCTAGTATGTCGATATTGGTGTAGAGGTTATTGTTTTCATTATATTTTTTAGCTTCCTCATCATCAAATAAATCATAGTCATCTTCTGAAAATTTATCTATACTAACTTCAAATGCATCAGTACCTCCAAGAACACTAGCACTGAAAAGGTTAATGTCTACTTTGTAAGGAGAGTTGTGGACGTTGGCAGGATTGACAATTACTCCATGTATACCAGCGTAGTTATCTTGGGTTAAGCCAGTAAATGACTGCCCAAAAGCAACCGATGTAGCTAGGCATGCGCCTAAAAATTGTAATTTTTTGGTCATAGTCTTAATCATTTTGTTTATGTGATGCTGTAAAAGTAATATTTGTTTCTTTTTCTAGTGTTATTTCAGTTTAAAATATGTTTCAATTTATAGTAGAAATACCCTTTTTAGGTGATGCGAAACAATTGTTTTAGGTTTCTAGTTGCTCTTAATTGACTAAAAAGAGACTAGATAAGCTATTGTTTTTTGATGGAATAGATAAAGGTTTTGTCCTTGGGTATTATCTAGCTAGGTTTAAATAATTGGGAAAAAATAAAAAGCGACCGAAAATCCTTACCCCCATAATGATTCAAGCCGCTTTTCTAACAACAATACTATTCAGTGATTCTAAGAAGTATGATTAGTAATTTGTATTTTATGTAGTTGCATATTCTTTATTAAGATTTATTTTACTAATAAAAGAGTATGCTGATTTGTCTGGTACAAAAGTAATTTGAGGTTAGGTGATAGAAATCATACTTTAGTATGATTTTTTTATTAATTTGCATTTAATTAATATTTCTCCCCCAAGATGAATAGTGATATCCGAATAGTAATAGCCGATGATAATCTGTTTTTTGCTGAGGCATTAGCTGAAAACTTAAATATGAAAGAGGGGTATAGTGTAAAAGCTGTACTGTCGGATTTAAATGAACTAGAAGTTTTCTGCAACAGTAATAGTATAGATATACTGATTTTAGATGTTAATTTTAATGGAACAAGTTCTTTTGATCATTTAAGTGAAATAAGAAAAGATATCTCAGCTTTTAAGATTATTATGTTGACTTCACTAAATGATGCCTTCAATCGATCATTAGCTGAACAACATAAAGTAGAGTCCTTCTTGAGTAAAGAGAGTTCTTTCAAAGGTTTTCATGATATAATTTCTGATTGTTATTACAGCACTACTTCTAACAAGATTTCTGTAGGTAAGGGATCTAGAAAGTTATCTGTGGAAATTAATGGAGTGAAGTTTACAGAAAATAAGATTAATATTTTGAAATCTTTATATCAATTTTCTGGTGAAACAGAAGGAGAAATTGCCACACACCTCAATATTTCAGTAAGCTCTTTGAAAACGCATAAAAGACAGCTTTATGAAATGACAAATACAAAGAGAATTCCTGATCTTTTAAAGTTTGGGTTTGAAAATGGTATTTTGTTGCAATAAGAAGTCTTAAAGTGAAAAGAAATATTCAGTTACTGTTTTTATTTTTATTTGTGTTAAGGACTGCTTTAGCACAATTTTCTGTAGAGGGAAATATTCAACAGTTAGAGATAGATGATGATACTTTAAGTATTGAAGAGGCAGTCCAATTATATGAGTTAGGTAAATTCAATAAGGATTTTGACATTGAAACCTACAAGTTTTTAAAAGGTAAAAATGCAGGGTGGCTTGTTTTTAATATCCAAAAGTTAGATCAAAGAAACTTTATTTCTATAGAGAATTCATTGTTCGAAGAACTAGAATTTTATTCATACGATGGAACAACTATTCATCAACTTAAAGATTTACGAAAAGAGAAGGAATATAGATTCCCTATAATTGAAGTTTTGCCAGCAAATACTCCTTCAAAATTGTTTGTAAGGTTTAAAGATAAACTAAGCTATAGGACAGAGTTTAATATTTATACTTACACAGATACGTCTTTTGCAAAACAACAGCAAAAAGATTATTTTTTCATAGGAGGCTATGCCCTTAGTTTGTTTGTACTTCTTATTTCTGCAGCAATACTTTTCTTGTATAAGAGAGTTTATCCAATATTATGGTATGCTATACATTTGTTTTTATTAATTGTAGAATATCTAATTAGCACAGGGATTTTTAGTCAATGGGTGTTAGCAGACGAATGGATTATGAAATTTGGTCTGGATCATGTATTTATGCTGCTTTCTACAATGGCTTTATCCGAGTTTTTTAGGAATTATTATAATTATACTAAAAAGACAAAGTTTTGTAAATGGATTTATTTAGCTATCAGTACTGCTTGTTTCTTAGGTGCAATATATGCCATCTTCGATGGCTACATGGGTAATGTTTATAATGTTGAATTTTATGCTCAATCGGTTTTAAACTATGCATCGTTACTTTCTTTAGCAATACATTGTATTTTAGTAATAGCAGGTGTCATTCCAGTATATTTATTTGTAGCTTTTCTTTTACCTGTATTAGGAATTTTTGCTAACACAGGCGATTTTAAAAATTCATTCGATAATGAGAGTATTACATATTTCTTATTTCAATCTGTATACTTAGGGATTTTGATAGAAGTCATTGTTATCATTTTCTATATTATGAAGCAATCTATTGATAAAGAGTTTGAAGCAATTTCTTTGGAAGAAGAAAATACAAAGTTGAAGAATGAGTTTCATGAAGAATTATCAATCAATCAAGAAGAGCAACAAAACGCTATAGTTAGTGATGTGCATGATTCTTTTGGTGGATATTTAGAAGCTCTTAAATTACGTTTGATAACCAAAGATATCTTGACACCTGATGTAGAATCAATATTGGATGCATTTAGGAAAGACTATAGGTTTTTATTAAATTCATTATATGTTCCTAATATCGATTCTGAAAACTTTTTGCATTCAATAGAAGACTATTGTGAACGAATGAATAGTGTAACTTCAATAGATATTAAGCTATTAAAAACAGGAGTTTTAGAAAGTGGTATTCCTCAAAATATTGCAAAGTATATATTTAAAGCCTCTTCTGAATTAACTACTAATGCGTTGAAATATTCTAAAGCAACGGAAGTAATTGTAAAGCTAGATTGTCAATCAGATATTTTAACACTAGAAGTTATAGATGACGGGATAGGGTTTAATAAAGAAAAGATAAAGACATCGTCATTTGGGTTAAGAGGTCTAGAGGAGAGAGCCGAATTGTTAGAGGGTGAATTCGAATTAAACACTACAGAAGGAAAAGGAACAAGGGTGCGTGTTAAATTAAGTTTTTAATTTGCACTTATATGAGTTCAGAAAATCACATAGCTGATATCTTAGAAAAGATGAAGGCTTACATGTTAAAGTCTTCAGTTGGAGGTCAATTGTCGAGAGATGCTCACCCCAAAACATTAGGGGTTCTTAAAGCAACATTTAAAATAAATAAAGATATTTTGGATAAGGCTAGAGTAGGTTTGTTTAGTGAAGCAAATGAATATAAAGCTGTAGTCAGGTTTTCAAATGGATCACATAAAATTCAATCAGATAAAAAAGCAGATGTTAGGGGGATCGCATTTAAGGTCTTTGGGGTTCCTGAAAGTATGAGTACTGAAGACTCTTTAGAAAAAGGGAATCATGATTTACTGTTAATGTCTAGTCCAATATTACCGTTTGGTACATTAAAATCATTCAGAGATGTTATTCATAGCACTGTAGATGGTTCGTTTTTAGGTGTAGCTAAATGGATGCTTTTTAATCTTAAAACTCTTAGGAAAGTACTTCAAGTTAGAGGTCGGCATAATGATCTAAGTCAGACTGAATATTGGAGTGCTGCTCCATTTCGATTAGGAGATTCTGTAGTGAAATATAAGTTGACTCCTGCTGTAAGATCTAATCATAAATTTAATGCTAGTCGGAACGATAATTTTTTAAGGGAGAATCTAAAGTCATGTGTAGAGAATAAAGATATTGTATTCGACTTTTGTGTTCAATTTTTTGATAACGAAAATGAAACCCCTGTAAATGATGTTTCTGTAGAATGGAATGAAGATAAATTCCCGTTTGTCAAAATAGGTCAATTAATAATTCCTAAGCAAGAGTTGATTGATGATAATCAGTTAAGCAAAGTGTTGCGTTTTAATATAATTAATAGTGTAAAAGCCCATCAAGCAGTTGGAGAACTTAACAATGCTAGAAAGGTTGTTTATAAAGCATTATCAGACTTTAGAAATCAAGCTTCTTCTGAATACAGCGAAAATTATCTAAAAGACCTTGATGAAATTTATAGTTTGTTAGGAAAATCATTATAGTTGAAACTTACTTTAGCGTCTTTTTCTTCTACAAAATCAATAATATCCTTTAGGGTTGTAAATTGGTGAATAAGTTCCCACCCTTCGTTACTAAATGTTTTTTTATCATAAACGTTGTTTGATAGTATAGGGTTCGTTAAAGCATGAGAAAAAGCATCTGAAGCTACTAAGTTTAGCATTGTTCTTCCTAAAATTGGAGCATCTTCATACATAAACATATTTGATTGGTCTTCGGCTATTAAACCGATAGTGTAATCCATTTTATCAGGAGTTTTATATAGTTGTTTTAGTTTATATTGCATTTCTACATCTTTAGTGACATCCGAAAAGGAATTGATTGTGTTTTTTCTAAATGCTTTATCCCATGTGGTCGAAAATTGGTTTTTGTAGACATCGAAAGTATCTAATTGAGAAGCGCGAGAGATATAAAGTCCCATCATCTCAACCTCTCTAAGGAAATCAGGTGTATTGCCTAAAGTTATTTTACCTGCTTTTTGATAAGATATAGTTTCAAAAATAGAAGTAAGGTCATTTTTTAGAACAATATTATTATTGAATCTAAAGCTATTAGCTGTATCTAATGTCTTTCCTTTAAATTCAAAGTTGTCAGGGATTAAAGAATGCCAGCGATAGGCTAAGTTAAACTCCGTAGAAATCCAATTATCGCGATACCAATTAGATTTTTCAGCAAAAGTGGTATCTAGTTTGAACTTCATCCAAGAAAATGGTTTGAGGTGGTTTACATAATCTTCGATAGTGACTTTTATTAGTGTAGCAATTAATATATTTCTAGTAGTTTGAAACAACCTTTCATCGTCCCAATTTGTATATTTAGAATGTAATAACCTAGCCACTTTATTATGTAATCTTATAAATAAAGTATTAATAGCAGTATGCGTAATTGTCGTATTTCCACGGTCTAAACCAAATACGAAAAACAGTTTTTTTCTTTCTTCATTTTTCCACTGATCTCTATAGGTGTGTTTTAATGAATTTAAATATTGAAGGTTTTTATATTCTTCTTTTATTGATAGATCATTGTTGAATAGAAAAGGAGCAAATTCTTTTCCGTCAATTATTTGTGTTTTTAAACAGCCTAATTTATTACTTCTTAATAGGTCTGTTGTCTGTCTATTAAGCCCGTAAATTTGGCAAAGATCTATTTCATGAGTTGAGGTGTTTTTTCTTAAATCACGAATATCAATTCGTAAAAAAGCATCTGTAAACCATTGAGCAAAACCCATAAACAGAAGAGATGTGCGATGGCAAGATTTCATAGGTCTTTGATTACGCATCAATATGCTTACAACTTCGTCGATTGGAGGTAAGCTTTTTGCTTTTTCTGTTGTTATAGGAGGTAACAGCCGAGTAGAGAATGTTTCGTCGGTTAAGCTATCCCAAGACGTATAATTTGATAAATGCCATTTGTCATACGATTTATAGTCAATGTTTTTTTTAGGCATACAGTTGTTCTCTGAAAAAATATTTGGAGATGGAGAAGGTGAATACATGGATAGATTAAAAGGCCTTGGGGGCTTAGTATCTATATTGGCTTTAATGATAATTCTAGAAAGAAAACGTTTTAAAAGCATAGTTTTTAGTGTAATTAGTTCAGTTTAGATTCATTTTTGCATCTTTGGCGTATCAATGGAGGCATTTATAAAACAACTGAAGCGTGGAGATATTATATTTCATCATGCACACGACACAATAGCAAATATAATCAGATCGTTAGATCATAAGGATTATAATCACTGTTCTATTTACGATAAAGATGGTTATATCTATGAAATGGTAGCAGAAGGCTTGGTAAGGAAAAAACTAGAAGATAGTTTGGAAAAGCAAAAGTCATATGCTGTAACCAATTTCAGGGTTAAAAATTTGTCTGAAGATTCAGCTAAAAAAATAATTGATAACATAGAAGAAAGTTATCGAAATCGACCATATGCTAAAATTCAGTTAGTATTATTGCTAATACTATTTCTAAAGAAGTTGTTGCCAGCAATACCTTCGAAACTAAATTTCCTTAAAATAGGCTTTATATATATTATCAATACAGCTATTAAAGTTGTAGACCCTAAAAATAGATATCTCATTTGTTCAGAGTTGATTTACAGGACTTATAGAGATGTTTGTCAAATTGAAGACGATCTAGGTACGAATATTATCTTTCTAGGAGATACTAGCATTTTAGGAAACGTTGTGGAGAAAAAAGAACTATTTGAAACAGTAGATCATAAAGGAGGTCAAGGAAAAGACCTTAAATCAGTATTAGACTCGAGCGATGTATTAATTTCAGAAATTAATCAAGGGAGGTCCGTACAAGATGCATGTAATAATAATATTGTTTTTTTAGATTCAGAAATGGGTAGCTTAAAAAAACTGAAAATGTCTATTGGTAATTTGAATGTAAAGAACCCTGGTATACTTTCCTTATTAGATAAAATTGACTTAAGTAATTTTATAACACCAGGAGATATAGCAAATGCTCTTAATTTAGAAAAAAAGGATACTTATAAAGTAAAAAAGCATAAGGACTGTGAATTTTGTGAAGCTTGATTATTTTGCAAATAATCTGTTCCAAATTATTTTATACCAGTTAGGTAATGGATTGATATGAGAAATTACATCTGCTTTTTCATCTATGATTTCATATGATACAGCATAGCGTGTTTCGTCAGGTGAAAATGTTTTAAAGCCATATCGAACATCATTAATAAATAAACGTTTGTTTAGCACAGTAAAAGAGACCCAGTCAGATGTGACTTTTTTAATTCGGTGTATTAGCTCTTGTGATTCTAAATATCCGCTATTGTTGGCTAATATTTCATTTCTAGAATGGGTGGAAAATTCGATTGATTTCTTGTTTTGGAATAAAGAATAATACCCTGTATAATATTTATCTCCCTGTTTTACAATACAAGTCCAAATGAAAGCGTTAGAAAAAACAGGTTTTATAAATAAGTCACTGTAGATTATTTCTTGCTTTTTAAGTTCTCTTTTAAATAGCGGCTTTATGTATGTTTCTCTATTAATTAAAGAAAAAATTAAATAACAAATAGCAATAAAGAAGGGAATGTAAGACTGGAGGTTTAAGGTTAGTAAAATGAGTTGAACAAGTAGAAAAAAGTCGAAAACCAAGTCTACTACTGACATACTTTTTAATGACCATTGTACTTTAAAAGGGTAAAAATAGAAAACGCCCCAAGATGTTAGGGCATCTAAAAAAATGTGACTAAATAAAATGATGAAAGCAGCAAAAAAGAGTTTGATATTTTGATAAGAGATTTCGAATGTTGTTTGTGTGATCTGGCAAAATAAATAACAGAAAAAAAAAGCTATTACAATATGTGAAAAAATAGAATGTGTCCAGGTGCGATGGATTTCTAAATATTTAATATTAGAAATAAATTTTTTATAAAGAATATCAATATCTGGTAAAATACCCAAAATACCCCCAAGAAGTAAGCTAATGATTAAAGCGTTTTTATCCCCCAATTCTTTAGATATAATATCATAAAGGAATAGTTTGCCGATAACCGCTCCAGTCGAAAAATGAGCAAAGGGATCCATTAGGTTCAATAGTTAAATGAATCTGCAATATATAATAAAGGCGAGTATTAATTCTTTCACCTGGTCTTAAACATCTTCTTAATTTTAAGAAAATAAGTTTAGATAATATGTCTAGTTCTAAAATTGTATTTCAAGTTATTGAATAGCAGTTGTTGTGTTTTTAGATTTCAATAATTCAAAAGCCATTACCCCAAAAACAACTAAATACTCCAATCCTACAAACCACAAGTTTTCTTCCCAATGATTAGGGTCTAGGTAAGCATTGTAGGATAAAATAACTAAAGCAGTCCATACCCAAAGAAAGCTATATCTAGTGAAGCAGGAAATTATTAAAGGGATGGCCAAATACCATGGGTGAACTGTAGTTGTGAAGAAAAGATAAATAGAAAAAGAGAAAAGTAAGCTTACTAATAGAGTTTCCTTCTTTTCATTGTTACGGAAAATACTAATCAAGAAAATACCTAGTACAGCAAAAGCGGGCATTAATTTACCAGTAACAGCAATCATATTCCAACCCGTTATTTGATAGCCTATCCATCTAGCGATGTAATAGAGGCTGGCATTAAATTCAAAATTTTTAAACCATAGTCCTACAGAGATACTATAATTTTGAATAAGGTCAGAAGATATAAAAGGTGCGAATAGAGCAAAATTGATTCCTAAAATGGTAAATACAAAAAAGAGATATTTTAGAAACTGACTTTTTTCGATACTGAAAAAGCTTCGGATATTAGTGTGATTTTTTATAGGTAGTTTTAAGAAGAAACGCGCAAATACAGGAACTAGAATTAAGGGTAGTAATTTCACGTTTACAGATATCCCAAATAAAACACTCCCTAAAATCCATTTCTTTTTTAAGATAAAATAAAGACTGATTGTTAGGAAAAATACCATTAAGGCTTCGAAGTGTAGATTTCCAGTAAGCTCTAAAATAACAAAAGGATTTAGGAAATAGAGACCAATGTTTTTTGAAGGTAGTTTTAGAATACTTAATATTTTAACCCCATATATAAAAGTACCAATATCAGCTAATATTAATAAAACTCGCATGGTAACAACACTAACTAAAATAGAATCACGTCCAAATAGAGCAGCAATCCAATACCCTAATTGACTCATTGGAGGGTAATTGGTGTAGTGTTTGGCGTTCAATGATCCCATTCCTTTGAAAAGCTGTTCAGCATGGTTGACAGGGAAACTGTTAGCTTCGATATGTTCTAGCGGAGTGCTGAGATAAGGATTAATTCCGTCAAACAATAGCCTTCCATCCCAAATGAAACGAAAGTAGTCTTGTGACATCCAAGGGAGGAGATCTATTAATAGTAAACGAAAGATAATCCCTATAAGAAGGATATTAGATAAGGTTGTTTTTTTAGATTCTAAAATAATCCATGATAGACCAAAAAGTATCAACCATACAATAGACATTTCATAAAAATGATGTCTAGGTATCCATCGAGATGATAAGACGTACAATACAAGACTTACTACAATTGTTATGTAAGGAGTCCATTTGTATTGAAGAATTTTATCCACTACAATTTATCAGTTACAGATTTAAAGAAAACAAAGCTAAAACCAGAAAACAGCATCAAATGGAAACCAAATAGACCATAATCTCCCATGTGAATACCGCTATAAAGGGCAAAAGCAAAGTATAGCATTAATATAGCTTCAAAGAAAGTATGTTTAGAAATATTTTTATTGATATACTTATTGCCTTTCCATTTGTCAGAAAGCTTTTTCATATTGAATTTAGGTGTGCGAACAAATTCACTTTTTTTACCGAAATGACCTTCTAGTACCGCAATAGTGTTATGGAGTGAGAAGCCCATGGCGACTGAAAAATAGGTTAAGAATAATCCTGTGTAACTCCAGAAGTTTTTAAATCCACCTCCATGCACATTTTTATAACTTACCCAATAATTGACAAAGAAAATTACAGAGCTTAAAGCAAATACACTCGTAATATTGAAGTATAAATTAAAATAAGGCTCGTAGTTTTTGATATATAAAACAGGAACACTAAGGATCGCCATTAATAAAATTAAAATAAACATAGAGCTGTTTAAAAGATGGAAAAAACTATGCATTTTAGTTTTCCAAGGAGTGTGATCACATTGTAATACTCTCTTATATGTTTTTTTGAAATTTTCTGCAGCTCCTTTATTCCATCGAAATTGTTGAGAGCGAGAAGCACTAACAATCATAGGTAATTCGGCAGGAGTAACCACATCTTCAAGATATTTAAATTCCCATTGATTTAATTGTGCTCGATAGCTAAGATCTAGATCTTCTGTTAATGTATCTCCTTGCCAGTTTCCAGCATCTTCAATACAGGTCTTTCTCCAAATACCTGCGGTACCATTGAAATTGATGAAGTGCTTTTTGAAATTACGTCCTCGCTGCTCCATTGTAAAATGATAATCTAACGATAGCGCTTGAATTTTAGTTAATAAGGAATAATCGCGATTAATATGCCCCCAACGAGTTTGCACAACTCCTATCTTTTGGTTTTTAAAGTGAGGTATTGTCTTTTGTAGCCAATCGGGTTCAGGTAAAAAGTCAGCATCAAAAATGGCAATAAATTCACCTTTAGCGTCTTTTAACCCCTCTTTCAGTGCTCCGGCTTTAAAACCTTCTCTATTGGTTCGGTGGATGTGTTTAATGTCTATACCTGTAGCTTTTAGTTTCGTAACTTTAGCTGCAGTTGTATTTACAGATTCGTCTGTAGAATCGTCTAATACCTGAATTTCAAGTTTGTCTTTAGGGTAATCTAATAAAGCTATATTGTCAAGAAGTCGCTCCATTACGTAAAGTTCGTTAAAAACAGGAAGCTGTATAGTTACGTAAGGAATTTCTTCTGGTTTACTCAAATCGAAAAGAGGAGCGTCAACAGGGCTTGTTTTTTTAGATTTTAAGTATCCAAAGAGCAGGTTGAGTTGGCTCAAACTATAAAGAAAAATAATCGTTAGTGCTAGGGTATACACTATGATAATGGTTAAATACATGAGGCTATTTGAAACTATATTTAAAAATCCAACTTAAAATTTTTACGCCGGCTAATATAGCGCCTTTAAGCGTACCTGAAACTTTAGAGGTTCCTATTCTGTTTTTATACCTAACAGGAATCTCTGTGTAGGTAAGGTTTTGTTTGAGTGCTTTCAATTGCATTTCTACGGTCCATCCATAGGTTTGATCTTGCATTTTTAACGAAACTAATTTGTCATATTTGATAGCTCTAAAAGGACCCAAGTCTGTAAATTGAGCATTAAAAAACCATCTCATTAAGGTGGTTGCTAGCCAATTTCCAAATCGTTGAGGTATTGTCATGCTACCTTTTTCTTGTAATTCTGGTTTTCGTGCTCCAATTACTAAATCTATATGATCATTAATTATTGGTGCTATTAGCTTTGGCATTTCTTCAGGATAATCACTATAGTCACCATCTAAAAAAACAACAATATCTGGAGGAGTATCAAATGCAGCTAAATAGCGTAAACCTCTAAGACATGCGTTTCCGTAACCTCTTTGTGGTTCGTCTAATACGGTAGCGCCTTCTTTTTGAGCTACTTTTTTAGTCTGATCTGTAGAACCATTATTAACGACGATTACTTCCGAAATATGTTTAGGAATCTCCGCGATAACTTTAGCAATCGATGCTTCTTCATTGACTGCAGGTATAATAACTTTTATTAAAGGAGTATTCAAAATTTGAAATCGGGGTTGTCTCGTTTAAAACTAGGGATGCTTGTCCATTGCTGCAAAAATACGTCATTCACATATTTTTTAGCTTTAGTGATAGTATTATTCTCATAAGTCAAACAAAATCTGGTTTTACTATCATTTTGATATAAACAGTTTTCGTAACTATTTTCATAATAATAAACCCACCATTGATGAGGTTTATTGTTTAGGTAATGTCCTTCTTTAGCTTTTTTTCCAGAAGTATCATAGAAATACCAGTAGCCTTTTTTGGCGCCCATGTTAAAAGCTCCTTTGGAAGCGATATTTCCATTTTCATGAAAAAAAGTCCAATAGTCTTCCATTTTCCCATTCAATTGCCACCCTTCAGACTTAGGGGTGCCAGAGTCATAATAATTAGTAACATACATTTTCTTATTTGAAAATGACATTATAAAAATGGTGAAAGACAAAAATAACTTCATCGCAAAAGACCTTCTTTTGCATCTGTTGTCGTAATTTATCCTCAACCTTACAAATGCTCGGTCTTAAAATATTGTAAAAAAGTATGAGTGTTTTTAATTGTCAACTTAAGTTTTATTGATGTTTATCTGATATCATTGGTTGTCAAAGCGCTGTTCTGTAAGTAAGATTGTATCTTCAATCACTTTTTTGCCTTTGTCAATAAATTTCACATATAATGTTTCGAAATCATCAGAGTCATTTATTCGGATTGGTTCTTGAGCTAGTATGACTCCTTTGTCATATTCTTCGTCTATAATGTGAGTTGTAATCCCTGTGATTTTTACACCATAATCTAATGCGTCCTGAATAGCTGTTTGTGTTCCTAAAAAACTAGGAAATAGAGAAGGGTGTATGTTTAAGATACGATTTTGAAATGCATTAAGTAGCTCTTTTTTAACACGGTATTTATAGGCTAGCATGAATATAAAATCAATTTGATATTCGTTTAGTACTTTAAGTAAGTGTTTTTGGTGCAGCGTGCTATTTTTGAAATTCTTGCGAGAAACCTGTATGGATTTAATACCCATTTCTTTTGATTTTTCATGTGCGCCACATGGAATTTCGTCATAAATGAGAAGGCTGATTTCACTAAAATTAAAAGTTGACTTTTCGAATAATTCTAAAGCATTTACCGCAGTTCTTCCCCAGCCAGAGACCATAAAAGCCCATTTAATTTTTTGTGTATTTCGGCTCATTATTTTTTTTGGCATAAAATATAAGTTTTTGTATACATTAGCTGACAAAAAACCAACAAAATGATCATACTGGGACTAAACTATTATTTTCACGATTCTTCTGCGTGTATTATAATTAATGGAAAGTTAATTGCTGCTATAGAAGAAGAAAGGTTAAATAGAGATAAGCATACACGTGTCTTTCCTCAAAAAGCTATTGATCGTTGTTTGGAAATAGCAAACATTACTAAGAAAGATATCGATCATATTGCAGTATCAATTAAGCCGACTCATAACTTATTGCGAAAGATTGGTTATAGCTTAGTACATCCAAAAAGTATAAAAGCTTTTGTTAATCACGAATTTATTCACGCTTTTAATAAACAAAAAAGTTTTTGGAATTGGTATAGACATCACTGGGTAACCAAAAAAAATGGCCCTAAAGTACATTTAATACCGCATCATTATAGCCATGCTCCCGGAACTTTTTTTGTTTCGCCATATAAAAAAGCAGCATTGCTTGGTATCGATGGTTCAGGAGAATGGGCTACAAGTTGGTTGGGTTACGGAGAGGGCAATAAAATTGAATGCATTAGTGAAAGTTTTTTTCCTCATTCTTTAGGATCTTTTTATGAAAGCGTCACTCAATTTTGTGGTTTTAAAACTTCTTATGATGAAGGGAAAACGATGGGTTTAGCACCGATGGGAGATCCAAATGTGTTTTTAAACGAAGTTGAAAAAATAATTCAAGTAAACGATAAGGGGCAATTGAAATTAGATTTAAGTTATTTCAATTACCAAAATATGCATTGGAGACGTTGCTCAGATAAATTTTACAAGATTTTTGGACAACCTAGAAAGCCGAATGAACCTTTTGAACAGCGTCACATGGATGTTGCTGCTGCCTTTCAGCGTGTCTTAGGAAATAAAGTGTTGGAAATCTGTGATTTTCTTCATGATAAGACGAAAGCAGATTATTTAGTTATTTCGGGAGGTGTTTCTTTAAATAGTGTTATGAATGGTCGTATTGTAAGAGAAAGTAAATTTAAAGATGTATACGTTATGCCTGCTGCAGGAGATAATGGTACAGCTATTGGCGCGGCATATTATTTGTACAACGGTGTTTTTAAGAAAGAGCGAAATTTTGTTCATGATAATCCATATGTAGGTACTAGTTATACCAACGATGAAATAGAAAAGGCAATAAAAGCAGCTAAGTTGAATTACGAATATCATGATGATATTTGTGAAGAAGCGGCAAAGCTTTTAAATGATGGTGAAATAATAGGTTGGTTTCAAGGGACAATGGAAATTGGGCCAAGAGCACTGGGAAGTAGAAGTATTTTGGCAAACCCAGCTATTAAGGATATGAAAGATAAAATAAATGCGGAAGTGAAATTTAGAGAAGCTTACCGTCCCTTTGCTCCATCTACTATTCTTGAAGCTAAAAACGATTTTTTTGACTTAGATGTAGAAGCTCCGTTTATGTTAAAAGTATGTAATGTACTGCAAGAAAAACAAGCTATTATTCCTGCGGTGACACACGTAGATGGTAGCGCTCGATTGCAAACGGTTAAAAAAGAATTACATCCTAGGTATTACGACCTAATTAAAAAACTAGGTAATAAGACAGGAGTTCCTGTTGTCTTAAATACAAGCTTTAATATACAAGGAGAGCCTGTGGTAGAATCTCCTCAAGACGCCTTAAGATGCTTCTTTTCTACAGGAATAGATGTGTTAATTATCGGTAATTTTATTTTGAAAAAGTAATTCTTTTTGCACTTCTTCCAATAATGGTTTTATGGTACTTTCAGGAAGATCAGCAATTTTAATATACATAAGGCCATCAACGGCATTGTTAAATAAAGGGTCAACATTGAAGGCGATCACTTTGGCATTTTGCTTAATGTATTTTTTAAGCAGAACGGGGATGCGAAGAGCATTAGGTTCTAGATCAGCAATGATATCATCTAGTTGTTTTAAGCTTTTTTCAGAATGATCAAAGACAAATCCTTTTTCGTGGTCTTTTAAACTGACTTTATATTCTTTTTTAGGGCGAACATATTGTGCAACGAAAGGATCGTAATAGTTAGATTTCATGAATTCTACCATTAATGACATTGAAAAGTCGCTAAACTGATCACTAATAGTAACACCACCGATTAAGTATTTTAGTGTTGGAAATTTAAGAGTACAATAAGCAATTCCTTTCCAAAGAAGGAATAAAGGAAAAGGCTTTTTTTGATATTCGTCTCTGACAAAAGCACGTCCCATTTCTATAGACTGAGACATCATAGAGTGTAATTCTGGTTCAAAACGAAATAAACTATGAGAGTAAAAGCCTTTTATGCCATGTTTTTCGAATATCTCATTGCCAAGTCCCATACGGTAAGCTCCCATAACTTGATTTGTTTCATGATCCCATAAAAACATATGGCGATAATACATGTCGTATTTGTCTAGATCTAAAGCCTTATTGCTCCCTTCTCCAACATTTCGATAAGTTACCTCTCTAAGACGACCGATTTCATTAAGTATATTTGGAATGTCTTCAGCTTTAGCTAAAATGATTTCATAACTATTACTTTTAAATAGCCCCAAACCTTTGCTTAAACATTGGGTAACTTCATTTTTTATGATAGAAGGTTCAATAGCTAAGGCGATTTTTTTAGGCTTTTTCTTTACTTTCTTCTTCATTTTTTTAGGAATCTTTTTTAGTAAATTATCCTTATCAAAAGTGTTAGCTAGTATGTAGGTCTTGTTTCGTAAAAAAGCTTTGTAAGAAAATAGGTCTTCGTATTTAGCTTGCTTTTTTACATTGATAGGTTTACCAATACGAACGTATATTGTTTTGTTTTTTTGACTGAATAGTTCGCTAGGTAATTTGGCAGTTTGAAGAAGAGGGTGAATTTTAGCTAATTTGTAGAATAAATTACTGTTTTTCCCATGGAAATATAAAGGTAATACAGGGACTTTCGATTTTTGAATCAAGCGTATGATCCCGTCATTCCATGGCTGATCTACATAAAATTTACCGTTTTTGATATTACTTACCTCTCCAGCTGGAAAAACGCCAAAAGGCATTCCTTTTTTTAAGTGAAGAATAGCTTCTTTTAATCCACTAGTACTTGATTTTTTTGACTGTGCTTCACTAAAAGGATTTACAGGAATTACATTAGGGCTAAGTGGTTTGAAGCTTTGTAATAAATAGTTAGCGACAGCCTTATAGTCGGGACGGATTTCGTGAAATATTTTAAAGAGAATCAATCCTTCAATGCCACCGAATGGATGATTAGATATACTCACAAAAGCCCCTTCTTTTGGGATGTTTTTTAAGTCTTTTTTGGGGATTTTAAAGTTGATGTTGTACTCATCAAGACAAATATCTACAAATTCAGTACAGCTTTTGTTTTGATGTTTTGTGTAATGATCACTGATGGCAGATAGCTTGGTGATTTTTAAAATAATCCACGAAACAAAATGGCTTAAAAAACCGAATTTTTCGATTTTTAAGATAGAAGAAACGTCTTTAGGTGTAATTAAACTCATAAAAATAAATGTGCGCAGCCTTAAGAGAAAGCAGCGCACAAAAATATAATGAGTATAAGAACTTAGCGTTAAGTATTAATTATTGTTTAGTTATGATTTGATAGGTTTCAGTACCTCTTTGTTTTAATAATACTTCTTTTCCAGCTTCAAGGTTTTGAGCAGCTTCTTCGTTGAAATGACGGATAGTGTATAGAGAAACATTTTCTTCAAAAGTTACTTTGAAATCGTTCTTTAATTCATCAATTAATTCTTCTAGGTGTCCAAATTTATTGTCAACACAAACAGAGAAACTGATAGCCGTATTTTGTATCAAATCGACCTTAATCTGATATTTGTGAAATAATCTGAAGATATCGCTAATGTTTTCTTCTACGATAAAAGAAAAATCTAATGACGATAAGGATATTAATACTTGGTTTTTCTTAACAATAAAGCAAGGTGCGAAAGGTTCGAGTGTTTGTCCTTTGCTTACTGCTGTTCCAGCATTTTCAGGGTTGATAAAGGACTTTACATAAAGAGGGATTTCTTTTTGTTGTAAAGGTTGTAAAGTTTTTGGGTGAATTACTGAAGCTCCGTAAAAAGCTAGTTCTATAGCCTCTTCATATGAAATTTGATTCAGTAAAATAGTATCTTCAAAAACTCTTGGGTCGCCGTTTAAGACTCCTGGTACATCCTTCCAAATACTTAGATTTTCAGCATTTAAGCAATAAGCAAATATCCCTCCAGTATAATCGCTACCTTCTCTACCTAAAGTCGTGGTAAAGTTGTTTGTATCCGAACCAATAAACCCTTGGGTGATAGAAAGGCCGCTTTTATTTACATTATTTTGGATAGCTTTTTCTGTAGCATTCCAATCTACTTTAGCATCACGGTATGTGCTGTCTGTTTTTATTAAACTACGAGCGTCTAGCCATTCGTTGGTGTACCCTTTGTAGTCAAAGTAAGCACTAAGTATAGTAGTAGAAGTTATTTCGCCGTAACTAACAACTTGATCGTAGATGTAATCATATTTAGGCGATTTGTTACGTTCTAATAAAGTGTCTAGATCATTAAATATAGCATTTACCTTATCAAAAATACTATGTCCCTTATCTTCGAAAAGATCGTTAAGGATATTGATATGAAAATCTCTTAGATTAAGGATGTTTTGTTTAAGTTCGGGGTCTTTTTCACGATACTGTTTAACTACAACTTCAAGTGCGTTTGTTGTTTTTCCCATAGCGGAAACAACAACTAAAGTAGCGCCAGAGCCTACCTTATCAATAACATTAACTACATTTTTGACTCCCGCTGCATCTTTTACGGAAGCACCACCGAATTTAAATACTTTCATAATCAATAGATTAAGTAATACCGTTTTTTTTGGTACAATTTTTGGCTGCAAATTTAAGCATACCTTAGAGAACAAAAAACAAAATACTTAGTTAATGGTACTTAAATATTGGGTTTTAACTAGTTAATTTTAGTTTTTGTCCGATAAATACAGTAAATTATCTAATCTTAAGAGGATGCTGAAAAAATTGTAACTATTTTTGTTAAAACTATTATTATGGAAGAAACTACCCCTGTTGAAAATGGCATCGTAGATGCATCATCAAAAATTGAAACAATAAAGAATTTAATTTTTGGTGAAAATATCAAGGCGTATGATTCTGAGTTCGAGACTTTGAAAAAAGACTTGGAAACCAAAAGAGAAGAGTTAAAAAGCTATATAGAAGAAGTTCATCAAGAACTAAATGCATTGGTAGATAATCTAAGTACGGATCTAAATATCAGATTGACAGCGTTAGAAGATAAATTTAATGACCGAGCAGATGAGTTAGATGAGGTGAAAGTAGACCGAAGTCTACTAGGAGATCTACTTGTAAAAATGGGGGAAAATATCCGTAAATAGAAACGCTGCCCAGCCTAGCCCATATGGAACAGCAAAATCGTTTAGAGCTATTAAAGGAAATTCTACTCGCCGAAGAAAAAGACATTACCCAGTCTTTGGTGGACAAAGTAGACAGGCTAGCCCATACCCTAAATGAACCTACAGAACTTTCACAAAAAGTCAACCCATTAGTTGACGCTAAGATTAATAACTTAATACAGGAGATGCCAAAAACACTATCTCCTGTGATTACAGAAGCTTTGAAAACTGAGATTAAAAATTCCCAAGATGCTGTAGTCGAAGCGTTATTTCCTATTATAGGAAAGATGATAAAAAAGTATGTTGCTCAGGAAATCAAGGTGTTAAATGAGAAAATAAACGATCAGCTTCAGAATATGTTCACTTTAGAAAATATTATGAAGCGTTTTTTTGGTAAGAAACCTAAGAGTACGGATATTATAAATGCTGCTACCGCCCCTGAGTTGATTCAGATTATGGTAATTGAAAAGGAAACGGGTTTGTTAATAGCAAATCATGCTACGAGGCCTGATAATGGTGTTGATGAGGATTTAGTAGCGGGTATGTTGACAGCAATAAAAAGTTTTGTAGAAGATGCTTTTAAAGGGGGTAATCAAGAGTTAGAGACTTTATCTTACGAGTTATATACGTTACATATTCAAAATTTTTATAAATATTACATTGTTGCTGTAGTGTCAGGAGTCTACACTATAGTGACAAAAGATAAATTAGAAAACCTATTATTGGAATTTGCTGATAAAGGTGTTTCTAAAAAAGAATTACAGGACAACAAGCTATTTACTAATAAATTAAAAATATTCTTCAGTGATCAAGTTATCTAAAAAGATTGCTTTGGTGGGGTCTTTCGGAGTAGGGAAAACCTCATTGTTTCGAAGATTTATAGACAATGAATTTTCAACAGACTATAAATCTACACTAGGCGTTCAAATACAAAAGAAAGTTATTACCATGGATAATGGTACAGAGCTTACTATGATTCTTTGGGATACCGAAGGGCATGAAAATATATCAGAAGGAAGAAGTTCTTATTTGTTAGGGTCACATGCTTTTGTATATGTTTTTGATATAACAAGAGTTGATACATATAAAGACATAAATGAACAACTTTCATTTTTGAAAGAAAAATACCCAAAGGCGATTATAAAAGTTGTAGGGAATAAAGTAGATGCTGCGGCCAAGAAAAAGGCAATGGAAATGCTACAAGAATTTCAAGTGAATTATGATTATTTAACAAGTGCTAAGACAGGGGAATATGTGGAAGAGTTATTTGCTGATATTGCAGTTGATTTAACGACCTAACAGTATGGAAAACGAAAATCAAAAAAAGTTTTATAAGAAAGTTCAGTTAGTTACTGTTGATAAATCAGGTGTTATCATATACTCTGATGCAAATTTATTTAAATGGAATGTAGGAAGTTCTATTTATGATGCTCATGCTTTCTTTTCTATTATCGATAGTTTAAAAGATGAAGATCATTCTAAAGAGAATGAATTTACTTTTCCTTGTGTGCATCTTAATGAAGAAGAAGGGTTAGAGCGTATTTGTGATATTACTTTTACGGTTAGTTTAGGAGAAACAAATATTGTGATCTTCGATTATACACAAGCATATTTAGAGCTAAACAAGATATCACAAGAGCGTAATGAGTCGATGATAAAAACTCAAGAGTTGGAATTTACTAATCGACTCTTGGTGGAAAAAGAAAATTTCAAGAATGATTTCATAGCTAGTATCAATCATGAACTGGCAACGCCATTGACATCGATCAAAGGTTTTTTGGAATTATTAGAAAAGACAAAGTTAGATTACGAGCAAGAAGAATTAGTTAGAATCATTAAGACGGAAAGTGATCATCTTCAGAATATTTTTGGAGATATGTTTGATATTTCTCGAATAGAATCAGGTGGATTTAAGTTGGAAGAAGCTCCTTTTGATTTGAAAGAGTTATTTGATACGATTGTAAATTCAAATAGAGGACCGATTGAAGAGCAAGCACTCGATTTTATAGTTGAAATTGATTCAAAGCTTAATACTGAATTGATTGGTGATAAAACACGTTTGTATCAAATTATAAACAATCTTCTTAATAACGCGTTGAAATATACAGATGAAGGGTTTGTGAAATTTTCAATTAAGCGTTTAGGAGGAAAAAATAAAAGGCAGAAAGTAGCTATAGTTATCGAAGATTCTGGTATAGGAATAAGTAAAGAAGATAAAGATGCTATTTTTGAACCGTTTTCTCAACTAAACCCTAATATGAAAGGTTCAGGGCTAGGACTTAATATAGTTAGAAGTCTTGTGGGGCTTATGGATGGGGATATTGATCTCGAAAGTAAGGTTGGTAAAGGAAGTAAATTTACTATTGAATTGTCGCTAAGGAATGCAGCTGATGAAGAGGTAGAAGAAGAGAAGAATAGTTATGTTCTTCCAAAAGGGAAGAAGTACAGAATATTGATTGTAGAGAATCAATTGAATACTCAATATTTATTATTGAAAATATTATTGCCTCAAGGTAATTTCTTCGTGGATGCTGTAAGTTCGGGGGAAGCTGCTATTAAAGCTATAGAAAACCGAGCTTATAACTTAATTATTTCTGATATTAAATTAGAAGAATTATCAGGTTTTCAGTTAGCACAACGTATCCGAAATCATTACGGAGATAAGGTGATTAAAGATATACCAATATTAGGAATGAGTGCTTTGAGGGCTCCAAATATGACAAATAAGGCGATATCTGCTGGTATGGATGCTTTTTTGTCTAAACCATTTTCTGAGAAGCAATTGTTGAAAAAGGTTAACCGTTTATTGTATTTAAAATTTGTTAACTAATTCAGAATAGATTTTAAGATTTTATATTTCTAAGCATACCATTGAAAATGAAATAGTGAAAAGGTATTAGACTATACCAATAAAGTCGCCCTAATAATCCTTTAGGGCGAAATGTTGCAGTCTGTACTAAGACATTGTTTTTAATTTGAAATTCTAGCCAAGCTTCTCCAGGTAATCGCATTTCTGCAAAAAGTAATAATCTTTTGTGTTCTTTATCAGCAAGCAAAACACGCCAAAAATCAATCACATCTCCATTGTCAATATGATCTAAGTGAGTCCTTCCTCTTCTTAAACCTACGCCTCCAAAAAGTTTGTCTAGAAACCCGCGTATTTGCCACATCCAATTGCCGTAATACCATCCAGTTTCGCCACCTATGGCCCATATGTTTTCTAGCGTTTTTGTTTGATTAGTGATGAAAGTAGATTTTTGATCACGTAAGCATCCCTTGATAGGAACCTTAATATATTTTGATAGATCTTTTTTGAATCTACCGCTGATCATTGAATCTTTCCAACTAGATACGACTTGATTTTGTTGTATTTTTTGAAAAGCAAGTGAAAGTGCTTTTTCGTAACTCATAGTTTTTATAGCCAATAAGTCTGCAAGGTTATTACCATTTGCAATAACAGGTACTTTCATGCTGTCAACTAGATTTATAGCGAGTTTGTATGAAGTTGAAGTCACAAAATAAAGCCAATACGAAGAAAGTTTAGGAGACATTATGGGGAGGGTGAAAATGTACAGTGGTATTTTTCTATACTTAGCATATTGCAATAACATTTGTTTGTAAGTAAGTACTTCGGGCCCTGCGATATCAAAACTTTGGTTATAACATTTTTCTAATAAAGGAATACGAATTAAGAAATCTAGAACATCTCGAATGGCAATGGGTTGAGTTGGAGTATTCACCCATTTGGGGGTAATCATTAAAGGTAGCTTTTCGCAAAGGTCTCTTATGATTTCAAAAGAAGCGCTACCCGAACCGACAATGATTCCTGCTCTTAAAACGGTTAAAGCAAAGTTGCCATTGTATAGTATGTTTTCTACATTTTTTCGAGACCAAAGGTGTTTAGAAAGATTTTGGTCATTTACAATTCCACTTAGGTAAATCACATGCTTTGTGTTGGCGTATGACATATAAGTATTAAAGTTTTCTGTAGACAAAGCTTCTTTTCGATCGAAATCTTCTGTAGATGAAGACATCGAATGTATTAAATAATAAGTTACATCAATATCTGACGGAAAACAGGAGATGTCAACAGCCTCTAAAAAATCAACTTCAATAATAGATACTTTTTGTCTTAATTCTCTAGGAATTTTAAAGCGATGTTTATTTCTTACAGAACAGATAACCTCATGGCCTTGTGCTACTAGGAGCGGTAATAAGCGCATCCCAATATATCCATTAGCTCCGGTTAATAATATTTTCATAATTAATATGGAGAATTACTTAATATTTTGAAATTTGAGCGCTTGTTACTGATGATTTCGTCTATAAAATTCAAGGTGGTTTTTTGTGAGCTTTTGGCGAGTACTTTAATAAAGTGTTGATCAACGAAAAAAGTGTACTCATCGCTAGATCCTTTGTAGATTGTTAATTTGTAATATGGTATGATAAGGTTGTAGGTTTCTAGTTTTTTTTGAAAACCGATGATAATACCTGATGGACGTAATTCAATATTACAGGTGTTTAAACTTTGGTCAATGTCTAAAACGAACGCAATATCTCGACTACATTTAGTGATAAGTAATTTTGGAGATCCAACACGTTTCATTTTTAATCGAACAAAAAGAGGAAGGGGGCTCCTACAAGTTCATTGATTTTTAGTTTGATTTCAGGGTCGTTGTGTGTCGTATTTAAAAGCATGCTATAATTTACTAGCTTTTAAGTATTAAGCGGTATGGATTAACAAAAACCTAACGGCTGTGAAAAGGAATTGGCAGTGATATTGTGTATATGTAGTGCTTTGTGTGTTTACTATATAATGGCACTAATTAATCACTTTTAAATAATATTCTATCCTATTTGTTGCACTTTAGCTAAATGACTACTGACTTTTTTAAAGAAATTACTACTTTTGTTACATTAAAAATGAAATAAATGAGTCATAACATTAAACCAGGAGTAGTAACTGGAGATGACGTACAAGCGTTATTTAAGTATGCTAAAGAGAAAGGCTTTGCAATGCCTGCAGTAAACGTAATTGGTTCAAGTTCTATCAATGCAGTATTGGAAACAGCTGCAGAGTTGAATGCACCTGTTTTTATTCAGTTTTCTAATGGAGGAGCTCAGTTTAATGCTGGTAAAGGACTTTCAAATGAAGGTGAAAAAGCCGCAATTGCTGGAGCAGTAGCTGGAGCTAAGCATGTTCACTTATTGGCAGAAGCTTACGGAGTGCCTGTTGTATTACATACAGATCACTGTGCAAAAAAGTTGTTGCCTTGGATTGATGGTATGTTAGATGCTGGTGAAGAGTTTTATAAGCAAACAGGAAAACCATTGTTTTCTTCTCACATGATTGATTTATCTGAAGAGCCAATCGAAGAGAATATCGCTATCTGTAAAGAATACCTAAAGCGTATGAGCAAAATAGGTATGACACTAGAGATCGAATTGGGGATCACTGGTGGAGAAGAAGATGGTGTAGATAATTCGGATGTAGATGATTCTAAGTTGTATACGCAGCCAGAAGAGGTGAATTATGCTTTCGAAGAATTAAGTGAAGTAAGCGAGAAGTTTACGGTAGCAGCTGCATTTGGAAATGTACACGGTGTTTACAAGCCTGGAAATGTAAAATTGACTCCGAAAATCTTAAAGAATTCTCAAGAATTTATTTCTGAGAAGCATGGTTTAGGAGAAAATCATATTGATTTTGTATTCCACGGAGGTTCTGGTTCTACAGTAGAAGAAATTAGAGAAGCGATTGGTTACGGAACAATCAAAATGAATATCGATACAGATCTTCAGTTTGCATATTGTGACGGTATTCGTGACTATATGATTGGAAAACAAGACTATTTGAAGACTCAAATCGGTAACCCAGAAGGTGCTGATGAGCCAAATAAAAAGCATTACGATCCTCGTAAATGGGTTCGTGAAGGAGAAAAATCTTTTATTGCTCGTTTGAAAAAAGCATTTGAAGATTTAAATAATGTAAATACGTTGTAATTTTGTGTTACAACTTATAATTTAGCAAAAGCAAAGTTGTCCGCAGCTTTGCTTTTGTTGCCTTATAGAATAAGGTAGGATTAACTAAATCCCAATAACTATGGCTTGGTTCAAAAGAAAAGAGAAAGGAATTACGACTCCAACTGAGGAGAAAAAAGATGTTCCTAAAGGTCTTTGGTACAAATCCCCAACAGGGAAAGTAATAGAAGCAAAGGAATTAGAACAAAACTTCTGGGTAAGCCCTGAAGATGGATATCATGTACGTATAGGAAGTAAAGAATATTTTCAAATTTTATTTGATGATAATGATTTTACGGAGCTAAATGAAAACATGGTAGCTAAAGATCCTTTGAAATTCGAGGATACTAAAAAATATGTAGATCGTTTAAAAGCAGCACAAAAGAAGACCAACTTAAAAGATGCGGTTAGAACTGCTGTTGGTAAATCTAATGGTGTTGATCTAGTAGTAGCTTGTATGGATTTCGCCTTTATTGGTGGGTCTATGGGAAGTGTAATGGGGGAGAAGATCGCTCGTGCTGTAGATTATGCTATTGAAAATAACTTACCGGTAATGGTAATTTCTAAATCTGGAGGTGCACGTATGATGGAAGCTGCACATTCTTTGATGCAAATGGCAAAGGTGTCTGCAAAACTGGGAGTGCTTTCTAAAAAAGGGTTGCCTTACATATCATTGTGTACAGATCCAACGACAGGAGGCATTACAGCTTCTTTTGCAATGTTGGGAGATATCAATATTGCTGAGCCAGGTGCATTGATTGCTTTTGCGGGGCCTCGTGTGGTACGCGATACGACAGGGCAAGAATTGCCTGAAGGTTTTCAGACCTCAGAATTTTTGTTAGAACATGGGTTCTTGGATTTCATCGTTCAACGTAAAGATCTTAAGAAGAAAGTAACTGACTATATTAAGTTAGTAATGAATAAACCAATGGCTGTAGCAGAATAGTCTCGTTTATTTGAACAATATAATGAAGCACCTCTTTTTTAGAGGTGCTTTTTTTGTTGAAAGTGATAAGGTGTTTGGAGAGAGTTTAATTAAGAAGATGTTTTATTCGTTGTAGAGTGCTTTTATTTCTGTCTCAGAGATTGCTCGATTATAAAGTTTGAAATCATCTATTCTTCCATCTAAAAAACGACTTGGGATTCCATATTTATCAGTTCCAAAGAAAAGTTCAAAGTTGGTCTGAGATATACCAGATTCCCCTATGTTTTTTGAGATATTCTCTTTTCCATTCAAGTATAATTTTAAATTTTCGCCATCAAAGATACCTACTAAATGATTCCAAGTGTTTTCTGTTAATGGACTAGTAGCATCTATACATTCTTGACATAACGATTGAGGGCAAGTGTCCGGCTCTATACAGAGTTCAATAATCCCATCATTGTAAACCCACATTCCATATCGAGAGTGTCCTCCGTCGGCAGGATTACTTTTCTCTAAAATGGTGTAGAATGATTTGTTTTTTTGCTTTATGTAATAAAACCAGATAGATATGGACATTTTTTTGTCGAGGCTAATCGTTTCGCTGTGTTCTATTTCTATATAGCTTTTAGTATCACTTGAAAAACTTGCAGCACCGTTGGTTATGCCTTTTCTGTCTATCTCGTAATTTATATTGGAAGAATTGATAGTATTTGGGTTAAGACTTAGGTCGCTTAATTCATTGTTGAAATCAAAACCAATTACAAAATCATCAGGAATTGATGTGACATTTGGTTTTTCTTGATTTGTATTCTTATTGTTTGTTTCAATAGTCTTGCTATCATCATTGTTTGAGCATGAAATAAGTAAGCTGATAATACATATTAGTATATAGTTTAATCTAAGCATAATGTTGTGATAGTTTTTTGATATCTGTAATTAAAGATACATTATATAGATGGTTTTAGTGTTTGATTTATGAGTGCTGCGATTTAGTTTACTGAAAATCTAAAGTCAATGTTGCTCTAATCAGTTGTTCTAAGGCATCAATTTTTCCATGTATTTTATTGAAAAAAGTCTTTTGTTCTTTGGCTCCAGAAGTGTTAAGCATTTTAGAGCTGCTAAGTTGTTTTTGGAAAAAGAGTTCAGCTTCTTGGTAGGTTTGCTTGTCATTCGTTTTGTAATAAGACAACATTGTAAATGGGGTGTAAAAGAAATTTGCCTGCTCACTGTTAATCAGTACACTATTATTCATAAGTAATAATTCATTATGATAGATAGAAAGCCTTTCGTCGTTGGTGTTGATCTTTTGTTCAATATCTAAAACAAGTGATTTCAATTCAGTTGTAATCTTGAATGCGTCTTTATGGGATAGCTCTTGAGATAGAAAGTAAAAATGAATTTGCTTTAACAAGCTGTTGATTGTGGTTATATCCCAAATTTCAACTCTTTTGAAATTATCATAAAGAGTGCCAAGGTTTTCTGCAGCTTTTTTTAGTTGAGGTATAGGAGTGTAGTCACTGAAGGTAATATGGGGGAAACTCGTATCTAGAATTTTCAACCATACAAAAGATTTGAATTTGTTTAAAATTTCATTGCTTAGCGTATAGAATATGGGAATATCTTTTGCAGAATAAAATAACTGACATTGTTGTTTGTTAGGGATAGCAGAAATTTCTTTAAATGATCTGTTGTAATAAGACGCTAAATCTTCTTCGTTGTTTATTTGAGCTGTTTTTTCAACAGCTATAAAATCTCGATCATTAGTCTTGAATAATTTGTCAAGAGAAATCCCAAAATGTTTAGAAAGCGAAATTCCTTCCTCTAGTGAAAATTTACTCTTACCACTTGCTCTGCGATGTGCTGCGTCGTAACTGATATCTAATACCTCCGAAATGGTATCGTTTAGAGATTTCCCTTTAGATAAATGCTTGTTTAATTCTTGAATCAGATTGTAATCTATCATACTTAAAAATATAAAATTTGTGATTATCACAAAAATTAAATAAGAAAAACTTATTTAACGAACTTGAAAAGACGATTATCACAATAGTTTTGAGCTATAATTATAAAACAATCAGATATGAAAACTTATTTTTTATTGCTTTTAATCTTTTTCGGAAACTTAGTGATGTGTGCACAAGATAATTCAGTTGAATCGGGAGTGAGTGGCTATTCATTATCAAGTATACATAACGATAATAACTATTGGCAAAAAGTATCTTTTAAGATAGGAGGAGGTTTTCTAATTCCACAAGGAAAGTTAAAAGCGTTGACAGGAGGTATTCCTGTTGTGGATTTAGGCGTAGATATCCCTTTAAGGAATCGAAAAACGATAGGAGTTAATATGCAATATGGTGTTCCAGAAAAAGTAAATAATTTTCCTTTTCAAACAAATAATGGTGTTGTTGAAACTCAAATTAAGAGTGTGTTTAATGCTATGGTGAATTTTAAAAAAGGAATTTTCCATGTAAAGAATACGCATTTAGATATAGGGTTAGGGATTGGTATTTCTAATTTGAATACTACTATTAGAAATCCAGATTATAAAAAAGAAGAAGATGCTAGTAAATACGAATCAATTGCCGCTTTTTTGATATCGCCAGGATTAGAGCTTAAGCAGCGATTAAAAAATAATGAATTATCCTTGGCGTTAAATTTTCATTATGCTCCATACCGGTCAAGTAAACGTATTGTTGAGGATATAGGGAGTCTTTTCTTGGTGCCCAAAATAATGTATAGGTTTTAAAATAGATGCTATGAATATTCCAATGTTATTAATAACGCTAAGATTTTTGTTTGCTCCGCTAATTATAGGGCTAGCATATTTTAAAGGAGTCGAATCGACATTTGCGATCACAATACTAATGTTGTTGGGGTTATTGTCAGATATTCTGGATGGTATTGTTGCAAGATATCAAAATATATCATCAGAAAAATTACGAAGACTGGACAGTCAAGTGGATATGGTTTTTTGGCTTTCTATAGGTATAGCAACTTGGTTAATATACCCAAGATTAATTCAAGAAAATAGTATTCCGATACGTTTTATACTCATCATGGAAGGGATGTGTTACGTAATAAGTTTGGTGAAGTTTGGCAAAGAGACTTGCTCACATGCATTTCTTTCAAAACTTTGGGGGATATCACTCTTCATTGCATTCGCATCTCTATTGGGCTTTAATCATGCAGGTCTGCCATTTCAGATGGCTATTATTTTGGGTGTGGTGTCTCATGTAGATCGTATGTTAATTACATTAATTTTGCCTAAATGGACACATGATATTCCTAGTGCTTACCATGCTTATTTGATTCGTAAAAAAATTCCGTTCAAAAGGAATAAGTATCTTAATGGTTAAAAAATATATGAAGATCTAATTTCTGAAATTTAATAGCGAAGCGGTATAATGTCTAATAAAAAATGATTAATTTTGCATCCTCGTAGAATAATTCTGCGAATGCATAAAAATCATTTAAAATAATATTGGCATGTATTTATCAAAAGAAGCAAAAGAAGAACTTTTTGCAAAACATGGGAAAGGCAAAAACGATAGCGGAACTGCTGAAGCACAAATCGCTTTGTTTACTCACCGAATTACTCACTTAACAGAGCACTTAAAGAAAAATCGTAAAGATTATAACACAGAGCGTTCGTTAGTGAAGTTAGTAGGTAAGCGTAGAAGCTTATTAAACTACTTAATCAAGAAAGACGTTTTACGTTACCGTGCGATCGTAAAAGAGTTAGGTTTACGTAAGTAATCCATTATAATATACAAAAGACGCTTTAAAAAGCGTCTTTTGTGTTTTTAATAAGCTGTTAACAAATAACAGTGATTTATGATTTAGGATACGTTTTTTAGAAAACGATATCGTAAATTCTATTCCATATTAAATGGTCTCCTTCAGTAAGGAATTTCTCTTGGAAAACCCTCACGCAACACAACAACAACGCTTGCCACCAACAAGCAAAAGAGACATTTAAATCAAAAGAAATTATGATTCCACAAGTTTTTAAGGAAACAATTAGCTTGGAAGATGGTAGAGAGATCACCATTGAGACAGGTAAATTGGCAAAACAAGCACATGGATCTGTAGTGGTTACTATGGGGAAGACAATGTTACTTTGTACTGTAGTATCTAACTACAAGCAATCTGATGTTGATTTTTTACCATTGACTGTAGATTACCGTGAAAAGTTTGCTGCAGCGGGTCGTTACCCAGGAGGATTCTTCAAAAGAGAAGCGCGCCCAAGTACAGAAGAGATTTTAGTAATGAGAATTGTTGATCGTGTATTACGACCACTTTTCCCAAAAGACTATCATGCTGAAACTCAAATAATGATTCAGTTGATGTCGCATGATCCAGAGGTAATGCCAGATGCATTAGCAGGTTTGGCGGCTTCAACAGCGATACAATTATCAGATATTCCATTCGAAACACCTATTTCGGAAGTACGTGTAGCTCGTGTAGATGGAAAATTTGTAGTAAACCCTAGTTTCGAGCAATTAGCAGCGTCTGATATCGATATGGTGATCGGGGCATCTGCAGACTCGGTAATGATGGTTGAAGGAGAGATGGATGAAATTTCTGAAGAAGAAATGATTGAAGCTATCAAAGTAGCTCATGAAGCCATCAAAGTACAATGTGCTGCTCAGGTAAAATTAGCAGAAGCTTTCGGTAAGAAAGAAACACGCGAATACGAGCCAGAAGATAGTGATGAAGATTTAGCTAAAGTAGTTAACGATTTTGCTTACGAGAAATGTTATGCAATTGCTAAGCAAGCATCTGCAAAAGCAGATCGTGGAGCAGCTTTCGCTGAGGTTAAAGAAGAGCTGAAAGCGCAATATTCTGAAGAAGAATTAGCAGAAAAAGGAGACTTAATCTCTAAATACTTCAACAAGACACAAAA
Organism: uncultured Aquimarina sp.; assembly: GCA_947493035.1. Taxonomy (GTDB): domain Bacteria; phylum Bacteroidota; class Bacteroidia; order Flavobacteriales; family Flavobacteriaceae; genus Aquimarina. The sequence goes on along the minus strand of CANLOW010000001.1, from coordinate 245,196 downwards.
AGAAGCGGTACGTAACTTAACATTAGAAGAAGGAATTCGTTTAGATGGTCGTAAGACTACAGAGATTCGTCCTATCTGGTGTGAGGTAGATTATTTACCAACAACACACGGATCTTCGATCTTTACAAGAGGGGAAACTCAAGCATTAGCCACAGTTACATTAGGTACATCTCGTGATGCTAATATGATTGATAACCCATCTCAAGAAGGTGAAGAGCGTTTCTATTTACATTACAACTTCCCTCCATTCTCTACGGGAGAAGCAAGACCTTTAAGAGGTACTTCTCGTCGTGAGGTAGGACATGGAAACTTAGCGCAACGTGCCTTGAAAGGTATGGTGCCAGATGATTGTCCTTATACGGTTCGTGTAGTGTCAGAGATTTTAGAATCTAATGGTTCTTCATCTATGGCAACTGTTTGTGCTGGTACAATGGCATTAATGGATGCAGGGGTACAGTTAAAGAAACCAGTATCGGGTATCGCTATGGGATTAATTTCCGATGGGGAGCATTACGCAGTATTATCAGATATCTTAGGTGATGAAGATCATTTAGGAGATATGGATTTTAAAGTTACAGGTACTGAAGATGGGATTACTGCTTGTCAAATGGATATCAAAGTTAAAGGCTTAAGCTATGAGATTTTGGTAAATGCATTAAAACAAGCACGTGATGGACGTTTACATATCTTAAGTAAACTTGTTGAGACTATTTCAGCTCCTGCAGGAGATGTTAAGGATCATGCACCTAAGATGGTTACACGTGTAATTCCTAATGAATACATAGGAGCATTAATTGGTCCAGGAGGAAAGAATATTCAAGAATTACAGAAAGAAACAGGAACTACAATTGTTATTAACGAAGACCCTGTAACTGAAGAAGGAATTGTTGAAATTTTAGGAACTGGAGCAGAAGGTATCGATACAGTATTAGCGAAGATCGAATCTATGCTATTCAAGCCAGAGGTAGGAAGTGTTTACGAAGTAAAAGTAATCAAGGTACTAGACTTTGGTGTAGTTGTAGAATACAAAGAAGCACCAGGAAACGAAGTATTACTTCATGTATCTGAATTTGCTTGGGAGCGTGTAGAAAATGTTACAGATGTATTGAACTTAGGTGATGAGCTTGATGTAAAATATTTCGGTATCGATAAGAGAACACGTAAAGAGAAGGTTTCAAGAAAAGCGATTTTACCAAAACCAGAAGGTTATGTAGAGCGTCCACCAAGAGAAAGAAATGATCGAGGAGGAAGAGACAATCGTGGTAGAGATAACCGTGATCGTAAACCAAGAGAAAGAAGAGATTAATTCTTAGTTTTTTTGAGATATTTAAAAGGCTCCCATTTGGGAGTCTTTTTTTATGCTCAGCTTTAAATATATAGGGATGTATTTTAAGTTAGAATATTCGTTCTAATGCTATAGAGTTATAAGTGTGGTATTCAGATAATACATTTTCAGGAGAATTGAAGTTGTGCTCTAATTTTAGTCTGTAATTACCAATTTGGAAACTGCCTCCTGCTTTTAGGGATATTATATTATGAAGGATGTCAATAGTGAAGGGGGCATTATTGTTAAATAAACTACCCTCCAATAAATGATTGTGAAAAACATATTTATAGCTTAGGCTTATATAGCCGTAGAACTCTTTTTTATTTGTAATTCCACCTAATAGAGAGGTGTTATTAAAAGGGTTTCTCTTTCCAAAAGAAGCGATAATTTCTTCTTCAATAAAAATATCTTTCAATCCAAGAGAGCTGTTACTGAACGAATCGAAGTGAAAATTATTAAAGTTAAATAGTTGTTTTATGTAAGTGAAATTAAGGTTTGCTAAAAATGAAGAAGGTATTTGGGATTCCCATAAAGGTTCTTTAGAGAGTCCAAGTAAGTCATGAATAAATCTTTGTGATTCATCGGCTAATGAAGCATTACCGGTAGTCCCGAACTCGATAGCTAGAGAAATGCCAGTATTAGTTTTAATTTTTGAAAATTCTGATTCTATAAATAGTCAACCTGCATTAGTATAATCATAACGCGCCGTATCTGGTTGCCCGAATAAGGTAGGAGTGTAGCCTTGCTGTCCTAAAGTGAAATTGATATAACGTTTTGTGTCTTCATTGTCTTTAAGGGGTCTTTTTTTTAATTGTTGACGATAGTTAATGAAATTACCAAAAGAATAGTAACGATCTGAATTAGGAATGATATCGTTTTCGTAAGTATAGGTAAAAGCTCTTTTGTATTCTTTTTGTTGGGCAGAAGTGGTTACTGTTGTTAAAATAGTTAGTAAGCCTACTAGGATTGTTGAAATTCTGTCCAAAACAATTATTTTGAAAGTTAAGTGTGTAACTAATTAGACGTCATATGAGTCCAAACATTGCGATGATTGCAATAATTAATAAGCCTAATAGAATAGTGAAGAAGATCTTCCAAAAAGAATACGGCCTCTTTCCTTTAGAAGTTCCTGTTTGTCCATTAACAAAGAAATTATATTTTTTTCCTTTGTAATTATAAGTACAGATGTACATTGGCAGTAGTACATGTTTAAATGTTTCATCACTTATTTTAATGTCAGCGGCATCAATGATTTGAGTGTCTCCTCCAATATCTTTTCTAATCCAGGAGTATGCAATTTCTTTTGCTTCTTCGTAAGCTTGTTTATGCCCATCTTTTAGTGAGATGGTGTATTTTTCAGTGACAAACCCTGATAAATATTTTTTGCTGTATGGTTTTAATTGATCTTTTAGGTTCCAATTTGTTACTTCCAAAAGTATTTTTTGTTTCTGTTTTTTAGAAGCATTGATTAATATATCATCAATAAATCCATCGACGTGACCATGGGCTTTAGTCCATTTCGTCTTTTGAATACGTCTTGTTTGTGTTTTGCCATTGGTGTCTTTGTACCTTTGGGTCTCATAATAATATTGACCTCTTTCGCCAGTATAAGTAGCTTCGACATTAGAGTCAAATGTCCAATGAGGAATGTACAATCCGTGCAACCCATCAGCGTCTAATGCGGCTTTTTTTAATTTATTTGGGGCAAACCAAAGACTATTCACCCATTTTTTGAATAAGACTCGAGCATCTCTTAGTTCAAGTTGGAAAGGCAATATAGCACTTGGTGCGATCCAGCTTTCTTCTTCAGCCTCTTCTTTAACAAGAGGTTCGCCACAATATACGCAGTGTAGTGATTTGACAGTTTCTTCGGTATGTTGATTGGCACCACAATTTTTGCATTCGTGTATTTCAATTTTTTCAGTGAATACATGATTTCCAACAAGGTTTAGATAATGTTGTAATTCGAGTTCTTCGAAGCTAGATTTACTTTCTTCAATAAATTCCTCATAGCCGCAATAATCACAAGCTAATTGATTGGTTCCTGGTTTGAAGCGAAGTTCAGCCCCGCAATTGGCACAGGGCTTTATGTTTTTTGAACTTTCTGGTTTGATTTCAGACATCAATATTAGAAGCTAATATTTGTAATATTATAGATTGGGCAATGGCGGAGGTGTATTTCCTCCTAAAAAGGACTTTAATTCTTCAATTTCTTGTAAAGCTGTCCAGTTGGGCATCCCTTGCTTCCAAACAAGTGTTTCTTTGTTGATAGTTCTAGATGCAAATAAAGATCTTAAATTTTCAAAAGGAACAGGACCTTGTTGTTGGCCATTTGCTGCATAGTAATATTGAACAGCTTGTGGTATTGGTGGTGGAGCAATATGAGTCGGTTGGGAAGTGTTTTGATGGTGTTGAAATTGTTGGTTTTGCATTTGTCCTCCCATCTGTCCCCCCATTTGTTGAGCTAAGGCAAAGCCCATTCCCATTCCCATCCCAGCGCCAGCAGTACCGCCTTCGTTTTGCGCAGCAGCTTCTATAGCTTTAGCTGTTTTGAATTTGGTAAGCTTGTCTAGGTCGATCTTGTCGATACGGCTATACTCGAAGATTTCTTTCTTCAATTCCTCTGGCATCGAAACATTTTCGATGTAGAATTTTTCCAATTCTATCCCAATACGGCCAAATTCAGGAAGCATTACTTCTCGACAAGTATCGGAAAGCTCAGTGGTATTTGCAGCGTATAGTTCGATAGGGACATTTGCTTCACCAACCGTATCGGTAAACCTTGTAGCAATTAAGCTTTTTAAGTGTTCGTTTACTTCATAATTAGTGAAATTTGCATCTGTACCGACTACATCGACGATAAATTTTCCTGGGTCATTGATTCTGAAACTATATGTTCCAAAAGCTCTGATTTCAACAAGACCAAAACGGTCATCACTTAATGTAATGGGGTTTTTAGTCCCCCATTTTTCATCGGTAAATAAACGAGTGTTTACAAAATATACTTCGGCTTTAAAGGGGCTATTAAATCCGTATTTCCAACCTTTTAAAGTAGTTAGTATAGGAAGATTTTTGGTGTTTAAAGTGTAAGTTCCAGGGTCAAAAACATCGGCAAGTCGTCCTTCACTTATGAAAACAGCTTTTTGACCTTCTCGAACAATAAGTTGGGCGTTGTTTTTTATTTCATTTTGATAACGTTCAAAACGGTGGACAATAGTATCGTTAGTATTGTCTAACCACTCTACGATATCAATAAATTCCTTTGTTAGCTTTAATTTAATTTCTCTGAACAAATCCATGATACGTTACAATTTGTGTTGATACTTCAATATACAACAGTAATAGTGTAATTAAAAAAATGTAAGTAAATAATTAAAGGCTTTCCTTTGAGAATATTTAAGGGAGATGGATGGTTAAATAAGTGAGTTTTTAATTAATATAGCATTGTAGAATCTTATTTGTTATAAGATTTAGTAATGAATATCTGGAAATTATCATTTTTGTTGAATGGAATATTTAAAAAAAATAAGATTTAAGTATTTGGTTTTAATGGTTTTAGCTTCGATTCCTCTTTTTGGGTACCTGGGGACTTTACCTATTCGGTTATGGGATGAATCAAGGCAGGCTATTAATGCTTTCGAGATGTATAAAAATGGGAATTTTATAGTAACCTATTTTCAAGGATGTCCTGATATGTGGAATACCAAGCCACCATTACTTGTTTGGTTGCAAGTAGCTTTAATGAAAGTTATAGGTGCTAATGAACTAGCAATAAGACTTCCATCAGCCCTTGCAGGATTTTTGACCTGTGGAGTGATTTTTATTTTTGCGGTTCGTTATTTAAAGAATTTTTGGTTAGGTTTTTTAGGGGTTGTTGTTCTTGTATCTTCTCAGGGATATATAGACGAACATGTTGTTAGAACCGGTGATTATGACGCTTTATTGACGCTTTTCACTACGCTAATGGGGCTTTTTGCATTTATCTATATAGAATCTAAACAGAGTAAATATTTATATGTATTCTTTGGTGTTTCTACATTGGCAGTATTAACAAAAGGGGTAGCGGGGTTATTGTTTTTACCAGGAATTTTCTTGTTTGTTCTTTTTCAAAAAGAATTGATTTTCTTGTTGAAGAATAAACATTTTTATCTTGCCGTTTTGTTATTTCTATCTATAGTTATAGGGTATTATTTGTCTAGGGAATTTTATAATGAAGGTTATATAAAAGCAGTATGGGATAATGAGTTAGGAGGGCGATATATGGCAACAACTGAGGGGCATAATGCGCCTTTTTGGTTTTATATAGATAATATAATATCTAAAGATTTACTATTTATTTATAGTGTGCTTCTACCTGCGGGATGTTTGTCGGGGTTAAGGAGTCAAAATGAAAGACTAAAAAGGTTCTTTAAGTTTATCTTTTTAGTGTCATTATCGTTTCTTCTCATTATTTCTTTGTCAAAGACAAAATTAAAGTGGTACGAAGTGCCATTGTACCCATGGTTTGCCTTTTTTATAGCAAGTTTTATTGAATATGACTTTAGAAGGCTTTTAAGTTATTTTCGAAAAAAGAAACGACCATTTCTAATGGTAGCACCTTATTTTTTTCTTGTTTTAGTAACGTTAATCCCATATTTAATAAGTATAAAAAGGGTGTATAAACCTAAAGAACATGAAAGGGATATTAGCTTATATGAAGTTAGCTATTATTTAAGAGATGCTTTAATGAATGGTATAGACCTTAACAATCAAACCCTATTAATTGAGGAGTGTGAGTATCGTCCTGTTGAATTGTTCTATGTTGAACTACTAAAGGATAAAGGAGTAAATATTTCGGTAGAAAACCTTGAAGAAATGAAAGTTGGTCAAATTGTTTTTACAGGAGAGGGAGAAACAAATGATTTTATAAGGAATAACTATTTACATACTGTTTTATATTCTAAAGGAAGCATTGTAACCTATAAATTGCATGGAAAAAAATAAAAAAGACATTGTAGATATATCTGTTGTAGTTCCTGTATATAATGAAGAGGCTGTACTTTTTGAATTGTATGAAAGACTTACTACTACACTAAAAAAAATATCTGATAATTATGAGATCATTTTTATAAATGATGGTAGTAGTGATAATTCTTTACAAAAGATTAATAGTCTGGTAGAGGATGATGAGAAGGTGTTTTATGTTAATTTTAGTCGAAATTTTGGTCACCAAATAGCGGTAACCGCAGGTGTCGATTTATGTAAAGGGAAAGCGGTTATTATCATAGATGGTGATTTGCAAGATCCTCCCGAATTAATCCTAGACATGTATAAAAAACATAAAGAGGGATATAATGTGGTTTATGCAATACGAGCAGAAAGAGAAGGAGAGAGTTTTTTTAAAAAGTCAACGGCAGCACTGTTTTATAAATTATTAAGGAAAATAACAATGATAGATATTCCTTTAGATACAGGCGATTTTAGATTGATTGATGATAGAATTGTTCGGTATTTAAAACAAATGCCAGAGCAAAATAAGTTTATAAGAGGGCAGGTGTCTTGGCTAGGATTTAAACAGATAGGAATTCAGTATAAAAGGAATGGGCGAAAGCATGGAGAAACAGGATATTCTTTAAAGAAAATGGTGCAATTAGCAACAGATGCCATTACGAGTTTTTCGGATATTCCATTAAAAACAGTGACTAGAGCAGGTTTTTTAATTTCATTAGTATCTTTTTTAGTAATCATATATGCATTATATGCCCACTTTATATTGGATAAGACCATTGCAGGTTGGACTTCATTGATTTTTAGCACGATGTTTATTGGTGGTGTTCAATTGTTTTCTGTTGGTATTATTGGGACTTATATCAGTAGGATTAATAAAAATGTTATGAATCGCCCATTATATATTATTAGTGATACCAATATCGGTAAGGATTTACTTTAGAAGGAAAAAGAGGCATAAGTATTAAATATAGAAACTCCTAATCATGAGAGGGTAGTCGAAGGGTTTATTATTAGTGGGGGTGCCTATAGGCATCGACTTCAGTCTTCGTTTATGAAATTACTTATGAACAATAAGTGTGATATATTTGTAATATATGTCTTATTTATTGTCAGGGGTGTTGCTTAGAAAATGATCAATCCAATCAGATTTCTTTTTAAAGATTTCATTTAGTATTGCTGCTAAACGAATGCCTCCTAAGTCTAATTGCTGTCTCACAATAGGGAATTGATGATACATGTATTCGTATTTCAAATTATCTCCTTTTTTAGCGCTATTATAAGTTTGATTAGCTAATTTTTTAGTTTCGGTAACCCAGTCAATTAATTTTCCCTGCTTCAGGGTTTGGATTTCTTTTTTTGTTTTATAGTTGGTATTATTAGCCAGTTCAGAATAACTCATTTTGTAAGAGTCAATCATATCGGAATCCCATACTCGATGTAGGTTCGAGTCTTCCCAAAACCATTGGATTTTAATGTCGTTTCCTCCGCGATCTTCTCCGTTACCAACATGTAAGGGTTGATGTAAGTCACCAACCAAATGCGTAAGTAATTTCAGATAAAAAGCCTTTTCTTTAATAGATACTTCTTCATTACGAATTTTTAAGATGCAGTTTTTGATTCCTTGTACTACATCTCCTGCTTCATTGGTAGGATGCTCTCCGTATTTACTATCAGCAGGAAAATTTACATAATGCCAAGGTTTGAAATGGTCGTATTGATGGTCACTTCTTATTTCATCACTATGAATAGAAACAAAAGCGAGTGTACTCCCATTCAGCAATCGGTAAATATGTTTTTTAGCTTTTTTGCTGAGATGTTTTTCAGCAATAGCACCTATGGTTCTATGTCCAGTTTTTCCCCATTCAGCAATAGATGCGTTTGTTAATGTTGTTAATAAAACAAAAAGTAAAACAAGTACGTTTTTTTTCATGGTAATAAGTTTGAAAAGGCAAATTAGCGCAATAGTTTTCGTTTTGATATTAACAGCAGGTTAATTCTGGATGTTGTCTTGTATAGTTTTTTTACTTTTAAACCATGCTAGACTTATTTTCAAACAACGAGCCCTTAGATTTAGGGTTGCCCGATGCAAAAATCGTGTATTATCCCAGTTTTTTGAATTTCGAAGAAAGTCATCATTATTTTCAAGGGTTAGAGAAAAATACAGATTGGCAAGAAGAAGATATCATTGTGTATGGTAAAGTTCATAAACAGCCTAGATTAACCCATTGGTTTGGATCAAAGGATTTATCTTATGCATATTCAGGGTTAACATTAAATCCTACTGAAATAGAAGACGAATTATTAGTGTTGAAACATAAAATAGAAGCGCTGGGAACCTATTCGTTTAATACCTGTTTAGCAAATTTATATCGGGACGGAAGTGATAGTGTTGGTTGGCATGCCGATGATGAAAGAGAGTTAGGAGAAAGGCCTGTAATAGCATCTTTAAGTTTAGGGGCTCCACGGTGGTTTCATTTAAAACATAAGACAGATCATACGATTAAAAAGAAGTTGTTGTTGGAGTCAGGTAGTTTGTTGTTGATGGGGGAGGGAACTCAAGAAAACTACTTGCATCAAATTCCAAAAACAAAGAAGGTGATTGGATCGAGGATTAATTTGACGTTCAGAAGAATAGTACAAAGTACTCAGTAGTTAGTATAAAGATTTATTATGATTCTAAAAGTATAGTAGAAAAGTCTTTATACTGAGTACTGAGTACTGATACTTAATATTATCTTTGCGCTTCCAAAATGATTATCATGAGTCTTCAACAATTATTGACTACAAAAGTAAAAGAAGCAGCGCAAGCATTGTTTCAAGCTGAATTGCCAACCGTGGAATTTCAAGCAACTCGTAAAGAGTTTGAAGGAGATATTACAGTAGTAGTATTTTCAATGTTGCGAGTGATTAAAGGGAATCCTGTTCAAATAGGAGAGCAGTTAGGGCAATTTTTGGTAGATAATGTTGAAGAGATTACGGCTTATAATGTCGTTAAAGGGTTCTTGAATCTTGTAGTTGGAGATGCTTATTATCTGAATTTCTTTAGCGAAAATAAAACCAATGCGACCTATGGATTTGTAGATAATACAGATGGAGAAGTAGTAATGGTCGAATATTCTTCACCAAATACAAACAAGCCTTTGCATTTAGGACATGTACGAAATAATCTATTGGGATATGCTGTTGCAGAGATTTTAGCAGCTAGTGGTAAGAAGGTGTACAAGACACAGATTATTAATGATCGTGGAATCCATATTTGTAAGTCAATGTTGGCTTGGGATAAATTTGGAAATGGAGAAACTCCAGAGTCAACAGGACTTAAGGGAGATAAGTTAGTAGGAAACTACTATGTGAAATTCGATCAAGAATATAAGAAGGAAATTGAGGCTTTAAAGGCATCTGGTAAAACGGAAGAAGAAGCTAAGAAAGAAGCACCATTATTATTAGAAGCACAACAAATGTTGTTGGATTGGGAAGCAGGGAAACCAGAAGTGGTTGCTTTGTGGGAAAAGATGAATCAATGGGTATACGATGGTTTTGGAGTGACATATGATAAGCTTGGTGTTAGTTTTGAGAAGAACTATTACGAAAGTGATACGTACAGGTTAGGAAAGGATATTGTAGAAGAAGGACTTTCTAAAGGAATCTTTTATAAGCGTGAAGATGGTTCGGTTTGGATCGATTTAACGGATGAAGGGCTAGATGAGAAATTAGTATTACGTAGTAACGGAACTTCAGTATACATTACCCAGGATATCGGTACAGCTATCCAAAGAGCAAAAGACTTTACGGTAAATGGTATGGTGTATACCGTAGGGAATGAACAAGATTATCACTTTAAAGTATTGTTCTTAATTCTGAAGAAGTTAGGATATGCTTGGGCAGAAGATTTATTCCATTTGAGTTATGGAATGGTCGATTTACCAAGTGGGAAGATGAAAAGTCGTGAGGGTACCGTGGTAGATGCAGATGACTTGATTGATGAAATGCAGCAAACGGCCGAAACGATTTCTCAAGAGTTAGGGAAGCTAGAGGGGTATACTGAAGATGAAAAGAAAGAGGTTTATAATACGGTTGGATTAGGAGCGTTAAAGTATTTTATTTTAAAAGTAGATCCTAAAAAACGTATTCTTTTTGACCCTAAAGCATCTGTAGATTTTCAAGGAAACACAGGGCCTTTTATTCAATATACATATGCGCGTATACAAGCTATTTTAAGAAAAGCGGAACATGATCAAGGAGTTGCTATAGGAAATATAGCCTTAGAAGATAAAGAAAAAGAGTTGTTGAAAATAGTGGAAATGTACCCAGAGATTATTCAACAAGCGGCAAAACAATATAGTCCAGCTATTATTGCGAATTATACGTATGACTTGGTTAAAGCTTATAATTCATTCTTTCAAAATGTATCTATTTTTGGAGCAGACTCAGAAGAATTGACGTTGTTCCGTGTACAGCTATCGAATTTAGTGGGGAATGTGATTAAATCAGCGTTTAGCTTACTAGGAATCAATGTTCCAGAGCGTATGTAGATTATAGTTTAAAGTATTTATTAAAAAAAGGACATTTCAGTTTTCTGAAAATGTCCTTTTTTGTTCTGATAAAAAGAGTGACTTATAAATAAAATTTCAATCCAAAACTTAAGTTAATTCTAGATAAATTCTCTCTTTCTTGAGCTCCTAGTGTAGCATCTTCAACACTAATAGTTCGGGACTCCCCACCTCCAGAAATTTTAAATTCTGATAGTGATCCTGTAATGAATCCAGCATTAGCACCTATGGCTATAATAGGAGTGATTTTAAATTCATAACCCAAATTTACACCAAAACCTACTGTGCTTCCTTCGAAATCAACTGAAGCATTGCCAATAGTAGATTTGTTGTTATATCCTAGATAACCAATAGAGACACTTCCAAGGAAAAGATGTTTTTCGTTCCCTCCGATTGGGAGAATAGAATAAAATTCAGGTGCGATAAAAGTTATTTTAATATTATCACTTGTGTTACGTATTTGATTTCCAGAAATATCAAAAAATTGAAGATTATCACTGGTAATGCTATTTTTTGAGTGAAACTGACTAAAAGTAACCCCTAATCCCCAGATTTCTTTAACATTATAACCTAAATTAAAATCTAAAGTTGTTCCAGATTTTAAATCTTCAGCATACGATTTTAAGTCATTTGGAATATTGCCTGCTAATTCAGCTGTTCTATAACTATAACCAAAGTTCATGCCTAGTCTTACTTTGCCTTGTTGCGCAAACACAAAAGTTGATATTATTAAACTAGTAAAAAGAAGTAAATATTTTTTCATATAAATTTTATTTAAGTAAGAATATAAAACAAAAAAGGCTCACGGTACACCTGAGCCTTTTTTGTTTTATATTTTGTAAAGAATATTACTTCACCTCCATTAATTCTACGTCGAAAATCAATACAGCATTTGGAGGAATTACTCCACCAGCACCTTGAGCTCCGTATCCTAAATGAGGAGGGATTACAAAACGAGCTTTATCTCCAACTTTTAATAAAGAAATACCTTCATCCCAACCAGAGATTACTTGTCCTTGACCTAATCCAAAATCGATAGGTTGGTTGCGTTTGTATGAAGAATCGAAAACAGTACCATCTAATAACTGTCCTTTATAGTGTACAGAAACTGTTTTTCCTTTTTCAGCTTGAGTACCCTCACCGTTTTGGATGATTTTATAACGTAAACCACTTTCTGTTTGGTCAAAACCTTCAGAAGCGTCTTTTAGTAATTGTTCGGCAGCTTGTTTAGCGGCAGCTTCACGTTCTGCTTTAGCTCCATTAAATTGACGGAAAGTCTCTACAGCATTAAACGCTTCAGCGTCTGCACCAACTCGAATGATTTCTACGCTTTCAATAGCATCACCTTGTGCTACGGCATTTACAACATCTAATCCATCTACAACATTTCCGAAAACCGTATGCTTACCATCTAACCAAGCAGTCTCTACATGAGTAATGAAGAATTGACTTCCGTTAGTTCCAGGGCCAGCATTTGCCATAGATAAAATACCAGGACCACTATGTGTTAAGTCTGGGTGAATTTCATCATCAAATTGGTATCCAGGGTTACCGCTTCCAGTTCCTTGTGGACATCCACCTTGAATCATAAAATCAGGAATAACACGGTGGAATTTTAAGCCATCGTAATATTTAGTTCCTTGAGGTTTTGCAGAATTTTCTAAGTTTCCTTCGGCTAATGCAACAAAGTTTCCAACAGTTCCAGGTGTTTTTTCAAACTCTAAGTTTGCTAAAATTTCACCTTTAGATGTAGTGAATTTAGCATATAATCCGTCTTGCATGATTTTATTTTTAATTGAGTTGCAAAAATATGGAAAAGAGAGTAGAATGAAGATGTTACAAAAAAGAGACTTTCTACTTTTTTTAAACTTCAGTCCTGAAAATCATATTAAACTACTATGGAACCATTGTAAAAGGCTCTAAACGTCTTACATCAATTTTTTTGATACGAGAAAAACGCTCATTTGGATTATCAGTAACAAGCCACTTGTGTAGTGTTTTCACTTTCATCTTCTGATCGTTTTTTGCAATTCCGTACCAATCAAAAGCAACCGAGACTTTATAATTGTTTTCATCGATCACTTCGATTTCAAAATTCTCAGGATGATGATTACTAGATTTAAGCTGTAATGGAGTTCCGTTTAGCCACGTTTTAAATTGCTCAATAGAACTAATTTTAGATTCAGAAGAAAAATTTAGTTCAAAGTCATCAGTGAGCAACTCTTCAAAAGGAGTCACATTTCCATCAAGGCGTTCCATATTTACCATCCAATAATGCATTAAAGATAAGGCCCTATTGGTATGATAACTATCCTTGAAGTTTGCCTCAATAGGACTTGTCGGAGTTATTTTTACAGATGAGAACAGAGGAAGTTCTCCTTCTTTTTCAATTAAATCGATAGTATAGTCAAGAGCATAATTAGCTTTTTTACCATCAGGTTGAATGTTGTTGTAATTTATTTTAGCAATTAATTGAGGGCCATTGCTCTCTGTATTTTGATAAGATACTTGCTGTACTTGATGTGCATTTTTCCACCCTTTGTAAACGTCTAATCTCTTTGGGTAATTTTCTTTACCCGTCATGGTGCCAGCGCTAGTTTCGATGGTAATATTTTCCGATAGAAGTTCCATTTGATTGGAAACCCTTTGAGGATTCATTGGGCGCTCATAAAGTTGATACCAGCGGTAGTATTGTGTTTTAGCTAGATGTGTCGGAAGTGTTTTCTCTTTTTTAAAAACAACCTCTGAGGCTGTAGTTTCTTCTTTTTTTGGTTCCTCGTTTTTGGTTACCTCATTATTTGATTGTGTTTTTTTACAACAAACAAAAAAAGATAAACCTACGGGAAGCAATGCTTTTACAATATTAGTTTTCATAAGGGTGTTGATTTTAAAATCAAGGTACGAACTTATTTTAGCAGATATTTCCTCTTTTTAGAATATTTATGAAATAACAAGGGGATGAAGCCTAGTCTCTATCTTACAAAAACAGGCTCATTTTCCTTTACCGTATATTCTTCGCTAAAACGATACTCTGCTACATTAAAAGCTTTGATGCCTTCGATAGATTCAATATCATTTTCAATTAAGTAACGAGACATTAATCCACGAGCTTTTTTAGCATAGAAGCTGATCACTTTTAATTTGTCATTTTTCCAATCTTTAAAAACAGGTGTAATAACAGTATTATTTAGTTTTTTAAGATCAACAGCTTTCGAGTATTCGGTGCTGGCAAGATTTACGACCAATTCACCATCATTTAATTCTTCGTTAAGGTGTTTTGTTAATGTCTCTTTCCAAAAACCATAAAGATTTTTACTACCATTAGCTCCAAATTTAGTTCCCATCTCAAGACGATAAGGTTGCATAAAATCTAAAGGCTTTAAAATGCCATATAGGCCAGAAAGTATTCTTAATGAATCTTGAAGCTTTTCTGTTTTTTCTAAAGGAAAAGAATAGGCATCTAACCCGCTATACACATCACCATCAAAAGTAAAAACAGCAGGTCTAGCGTTTGTGTTTGAGAAAGGAAGTTGCCAATCTTGATTGCGCTGCCAGTTGAGGTTTGCTAGCTTTTCACTAATACTCATTAATTGAGAAAGCTCTGCAGGCGATTTTTCTTTGATAGCAATATTCAATACTTTCGATTGCTCTAAAAATTGAGGTTGAGTAAATTCTAAATTTGGTAAATCGGAAGTTTCATTTAATGACTTCGCAGGAGATACTAATATTTTCATAATGATGGCTATCGGCTGTCAGCTATCGGCTATCAGCATTAATGACTTTTCTAAATTTAATTACCGTCAAAGAGTATAATTTATGAAGCTTACCTTAAAAATAAAATTATTTTTTTTGTAAATATTCCGTGAACTTATTTTAAAGATGAAAATTTTATGATTAAGAAATTTTCAGAATTTTGATACCTGATACCTGATACCTGATACCTGATCAAGAAATACTATTCTCAGCATATTTCCTCCATTTCTCTACACAAGTAGCAATATCTTCAGGAATTGGAGCTTCAAAGAATTTCCATTCGCCAGTAGTTGGGTGTTCAAAACCTAAAGTTCTTGCATGTAGTGCTTGTCGAGGTAAAATGCGGAAACAATTGTCTACAAACTGTTTGTATTTTGTGAATGTTGTTCCTTTTAACATTTTTTCGCCACCATAGCGTTCATCATTAAATAATGTATGTCCAATATGTTTCATGTGAACACGAATTTGATGTGTACGACCTGTTTCTAGTTTGCATTTTACTAAAGTAACATAGCCAAGACGTTCGATAACTTCGAAATGTGTTACCGCTGGTTTTCCTTTTTCATCATCATCTCCCTCCCAAACCGTGTTTTGTAATCTGTTTTTCGGGTGACGCCCAATATTTCCTTCAATAGTTCCTTGGTCTTCTTCGACATTTCCCCAAACCAATGCTATATATTCTCGTTGACTTGTCTTTTCGAAAAACTGTTTAGACAAGTGTGTCATAGCTTCCTCGGTCTTTGCTACAACTAAAAGTCCGCTAGTATCTTTGTCAATACGATGTACCAATCCAGGGCGATCACTGCTATTGTTTGGTAAGTTTTCAAAGTGGTAAATCAAAGCATTGATTAAAGTGCCTTCATAATTCCCATGTCCAGGGTGTACAACCATACCCGCAGCCTTATTAACGACTAATACATCATCATCTTCATAGATAACATCAATGGGAATATCTTGGGGAGTTAATAGGTTTTCGTATGGAGGATGTGAAAACATCACACGTACCACATCATTAGGTTTTACCTTATGATTGCTTTTTACAGGGATATCATTTACCCAAACGGCTCCATCTTTAGCGGCTTGTTGCACTTTAGTTCGAGTAGCATTTTCGATGAAATTCATTAAGAATTTATCTACTCTTAACGGAATTTGCCCTTTTCCAGCTACAAAACGATAATGCTCATGCAAATCTTCTTCCATAGGGTCGTGTTGTTGATTTTCTTCATTCATAATTCAGTCGTCATTAAGTCAATCATTGCGTTCCGTCTCCTAACACTAAATCGACGGTAGAAGTTTTCATTAATAGATCACCTGGTTTTAACACCTTTCCGTTATGTTTTAGTTTTAACACAACATCTTTTGCTAAATTTGGGACATAGGTTTTTTTTCCAATATTAAACCCAATGGCCTTCAATGTAGGTTTTGCCTGACGAAGTGTTTTTTGAATCACATCAGGGATTTTTACTTTTCGATACCCTGAAGGGTTAATCGTTAAATATATTTTTCTGTTTTCTTTTACTAAATTTCCTGCTTTAGGATTTTGATCAATAATAGATAGAGGAGGGAATTTAGGGTCGAAATTAGCTGAATCTTGTATAGCCATTTGTAATTCCTTGTTAGCTAATGATTTTTTAGCAAGTTCTACACTTAGGCGTTTTACGTTGGGTACTTCAATTCGCTGTGAATGTTTCGTGTAAAACCCCATCCATTTTAGCCCTAAAAAGCAAAAAAGAAATATGGCGACAATAGCTAAGCCAAGCTGAATAAGAAAGGACTTACTGAAAATAAACTTAAAAAAACTCATACCTAAATTTTAAGACAAATATATAAGTTAGTTGCCAGTTGTCAGTGGTTAGTTAGTAGTAGTTGGTTAAAAAGGCGAAACTTTTCTGTTTTCTGTTCTCTGGAAGTAAACAATCATAGTATTTTTGAATCCAAAATTCACTTAAAGCTTTACGCTTAAGGTTTACAGTTATTATAAATGAAAAATATCGCAATTGCTATGGGAGGATATTCTCAAGAATATCCTATTTCTATAAAAAGTGGAAATGTTGTTTATAAGCATTTACCTAAGGAAGTCTACAGTACATACAGGATTGTTTTTGAAGAAACATCTTGGTATTGGTTAAAAGATGATGGAGAAAAAGTAGTTGTTGATAAATCGGATTTTACGATAATAGATAGTGGTGAAATAATAAAATTTGATGCTGTTTTTAATACGATTCATGGTACTCCAGGGGAAGATGGTCTTTTACAAGCATATTTAGATTTGTTAAATATTCCACAAACAAGCTGTGGGTTTTATCAATCTGCAGTTACATTTAATAAGCGTGATTGTATTAGTGTGTTGCAACCTTATCAAATTCCTACAGCTATCAACTACTTTGTGAATAAAGGAGATGTCATAGATGTTGAAGCAATAGTAGAGAGAGTCAAGTTGCCGTGCTTTGTGAAGGCAAATCGTTCGGGGAGTAGTTTTGGAGTGGTAAAAGCACACAAAAAAGAAGATGTATTACCTGCAATAGAAGAAGCCTTTAAGGTTGATGATCAAATAATAATAGAATCTTTTTTGTCAGGAACTGAAATTTCAGTTGGTGTAGGTGTTTTTAAAGATGAACCAATTGTTTTTGGAATCACTGAAATTGTTTCTGAAAATGACTTTTTCGATTTTCAAGCAAAATATGAAGGGAAGTCAGAAGAGATTACTCCAGCACGTTTGACTTCGGAACAAAATACGGAAGTTGAGAGTTTGGCTTTAAAGATTTACAAGGTATTAGATATGCAAGGTTTTGCTAGAATTGATTTTATATTCCATAATGAGAAACCACATTTTGTAGAAATTAATACAAACCCTGGTTTGAGTGAAGCAAGTATTTTGCCTCAGCAATCAGTACATAAAGGAATTTCATTGTCGACATTATTTGAAAATGAGATAGAGGAATGTCTTAAATAGTTATTCTTTAATTTTTGGTTTATAGTTTTGGTTAGCTTTATTAAAATGTTCAACTTTGTGTAAAACAGTGCTGATAGTTGATAGCTGACAGCCGATAGCTTTAAAATCATGCGTCGTGCTATTTTTCCAGGATCTTTTGATCCCATAACTTTAGGGCATTTTGATATCATATCGAGAGGGTCTGAATTATTTGATGAATTAGTGGTTGCTATAGGGGTCAATGCTAATAAAAAATATATGTTCTCTTTAGAAGAGCGTATACAGTTTATAGAAAAGTGTTTTGAAGGGAAGAAGAATATTAAAGTAGTTAGTTATTCTGGTCTTACAGTAGATTTCTGTAAGGAAATAGGAGCTGATTTTATTCTTAGAGGGTTAAGGAATCCTGCTGATTTTGAATTTGAAAAAGCTATTGCACATACCAATAAAGTATTAGCTGGTATTGATACCGTTTTCTTGTTAACCGCTTCGGGGACTTCTTTTATTAGTAGCTCTATTGTAAGAGATGTTATTCGAAATGGTGGGGACTATACACATTTAGTACCTGATGCAGTACGTATGTAATTTTATCGTTTAAAAGATGTTTTTTCACTGATTAAAAGCGTTATTTTGCTGAATAATTAATGTTTAGTAACGTGTAAAATGAGACGAATTACTCCCTTAGGTCTTTTCTTTTTTCTTCTATCTACTTTTGTTAACATATTCGCGCAGAATATTAGTTTTAATGCTATTGGATTAGATGGTGAAAACATCAATAACCCTACGTCATTAGATTTTGGTCCTGATGGAAAATTATATGTTTCTCAACAGAATGGATTAATACTTCAATATGATATTTCTAGAGATGATTCACCTCTAGGTCAAGGTAAATTTTCAGTAGCCTCACTGAATAACATAAGTATTGTTAAAGAAGGTATTACAAATCATAATGATCAAGGTGAAGTTACTTCTTCTGATGCTAGACAGGTTACCGGAATTTTAGCAATGGGTACTTCTCAAACCCCAATTTTATATGTGACCTCTTCGGATAACCTTAATGGTGGAGGTAATGGGGCTAATAATGTAAACCTAGACACCAACTCAGGAATATTATCAAAACTTACATGGAATGGTAGTAGTTGGGATAAGATCGATTTAGTAAGAGGTTTACCTCGATCAGAAGAGAAGCATAGTATTAATGGAATTGATTTTTTTACTAAAGGAGGAGAGGATTTTTTATTACTCCAATCCGGAGGGAATACCAATAAAGGAGTGCCTAGTAATAATTTTGTAGGAACTCCCGAATATTATTTATCTGCGGCAACATTATTAGTTAATCTGACCCAGTTAGAGTCAATGTCTGTTTATACTGATCCTCGAACAAATACAGAATATGTATATGATTTGCCAACATTAAATGATCCTACAAGAGATGATATCGATAATACAGATTCAAGATTTCCTTATCCGTCAATGCATCCAATGTACAACGCTACTATTGATGTTGGGGACCCTTTTGGTGGAAATGATGGTTTAAATCAAGCTTTTGAAGAAGAGGGAGGGCCAGTTCGAATATTTGCTCCAGGATTCAGGAACCCTTATGATATTTTAGTTACGAAGTCTGGGAAGATTTATACTTATGACAATGGTCCCAATACAGGCTGGGGAGGTTTGCCATTAATATATAATAGTTCAGATCAGCTTAAAGGTACTCAAGAAACTACAAGCTATGCTGCTGCTGCTGGAGATTATATAAAAGGAGAGTTCAGTGAATCAGGTAGTAATGGTGTTGGAGATGCATTACATTATATAGGTACTATTAATGATGAAGAGAAAACATATTATGGAGGACACCCTAATCCGATTTATGCTTTTCCTAATAGAGCAGATATTGTAAATTATCAAAATAATAGTAGTACTTGGGAAGAAATATCTAGGAATACTTTTTCTAATGGCCTTTCTAGTGTTTCAGGTTATTTCAAGACTAGTTTTTCTTCTAGCGATTTTAATGATGATGATAGAGCCGGAGAGTATTTGGCTGGTAATTTAGATGGCAGTAAAGTTAATATTCTAGATGTTATTAACTCGTCAACTAATGGAATATGCGAGTATACGGCATCTACTTTCGATAATGCATTGAAAGGGAATATTTTTGCAGCGTCTTTTAATGGGAATATTACGAGGTATGAACTAGATAACTCGGGAACTGGTTTAAGTAATAAAGAAATTATATTTAGTGGTTTTGGGGCAATTCCTTTAGATATTATTGCATTAGATGATGATCATGAATTTGCGGGTACTTTATGGGCAGTAACTTTTGGGGCAGATGATATAACTATTTTCGAGCCCACTGAAGTTGCAAATTGTATTGATGTTAATGATCCGTTGTTTGAGGCTAGTGAAGATTATGATCTAGATGGGTTTACGAATCAAGATGAAATAGACAATGGTACTAACTATTGTTCTGCAGCTAGTTTTCCTAATGATAATGATAACGATAAGGTTTCAGACTTAAATGATTTAGATGACGATAACGATAGTATTCCTGATGCAGAAGATGCATTTGCTATTGATCCTAACAATGGTTTAACCACCCAATTACCTATTAGATATTCCTTCTTTAATGATGATCCCGGGATAGGTTTTTTTGGTTTAGGTTTTACAGGATTGATGTTAGATCCATCTGGTAATACGGATTATTTAAATCAATATGATGAAAATAATATTTCTTTTGGAGGTGCGTCAGGTAAAGCTTCAGTTGACTTGATCCCTGATGGAACGGCTAATTTAGATTCAAATGATCAAGAGTATGCTTTTCAATTTGGAATTGATATTGATGATACTTCTGTAAATTTCACTATACATTCTGAAGTAGAATCGCCTTTTTTCGGTATCAATGGTTCAGCCTCTTCTCCGCAGGAAAATGCATCGATAGGAATTTTTATTGGTACTGGGGATCAAGATAATTTCATGAAAGTTGTTGTGGATAACGGAACCAATTCAAATGATAGTGTTGATGGTATTAGTGTTTTAATTGAATCTGATGGAGTGTCATTACTAAATGAAAACTATGATGTAGCTAATTTGTTAGAAAATAGTGCTGTTGATTTATATATTACTGTAGAACCATCTAATAGCACCGCATTAGTATTTGTGAGTTCAGATGGAGGAAATACGATTCTGCAAGTAGGCGCTCAATTTGATTTGCCATCATCTTTTTTTGATGGAAATGACCAGAAAGGTTTAGCAGTTGGTATTATTGCTTCTTCTGAAGGGGCTTCACCTGAATTTTCAGCGATTTGGGATTATATAAACATTAACAGTGCTTCTAGTAATTCTTTAGAAGCGACTTTGTCTAAACTAAATTTTGGTGTTAAACAGGTAAATAGTGGTGTCATTCAGCGAAATATAGAGGTTGGAAATGTAAATGACCCTAATGAAGGGAGTGTGGAAATAACTAGTATTTCGATTACAGGTGTTGATAGTAGTTCATTTACACAAAGTTTAGTAACTCCACAGCAAGTCTTGGTTGATGGTTTATTTACAATACCTATAACCTTAGATACGGATATGGTTACAACAGGTGTAAAAGAAGCATCGTTAGAGATTGTACATTCGGGTAGTAATTCTCCATTAATTATACCTTTAGAGGCTATTGTTGATAATGAAATAAAAGCTGTAGGTCGAATTAATTGTGCTGGTGATGCGATAAGTGTATCCGATTTAGATTGGAATAGCGATACACCTTCAGGGGCTAATTCGACAAGTACTTTTACAGTAAATACGGGGAATTTTTCTGATGCCAATCTATCGTATTCAGATAGGAATAGTTCTATTCCAGATTACATTACCGAAAGTGTTTTTGAAGAAATATTTAGAAGAGAGCGTTGGGATCCAGGAGCTAATCCCGAAATGGAATATACCATACCAATTAGTAATGGCGATTATACATTGAATCTATATATGGGAAATAGTTTTAGTGGAACTTCGCAGGTCGGCCAGCGTGTTTTTAATATTCTAGTAGAAGGTCAAGAGGTAGAAACGAATTTTGATCTTGCTGAACGATTTGGGCACAGATCGGGAGGGATGGTGAGTTATCCAATAACGATTTCCAATGGAGTGTTAAATGTTGAATTTGATCATGTAACGGAGAATCCATTAATCAACGGAATAGAAGTTTTGGAATCGGTATTACAATTAACCGAGTTGCAAATTGAAGATATTTCAACACAAACAAATAATATAAATGATCTGGTTTCAGTTAAAACGTTTGTGACGGGAGGAATTATTGGTGAAGCTTATACTTTTCTTATAAAAAATCAGCCAGAAGGGATTTTTATTGACGCTAGTACAGGAGTTATTTCTGGTGAAATTAGTGCGAATGCTAATGGGAGTTATGAAGTTGAGGTTATTGTTTCTCAGGAGAGTGGAAGTAGTACTTCTAAAATTTTTGAGTGGAATGTCAATGGTGATACTAATAGTTGGGTTGATCTTAATGAAGATGAAAATTATACTCCGAGACACGAATGTTCATTTGTTCAAGCTGGGGATCAATTTATTCTTTTTGGAGGAAGAGAATCTGCACAGAAATTAGACGTTTATGATTTTGAAAATGATACTTGGTCAGAAGGAGGTATGGCTCCATTTCCTTTTAATCATTTTCAAGCAATAACATATAAAGGATTAGTTTGGGTAATCGGAGCTTTTCAAACGAATAGTTTCCCTAATGAAACTCCTGCTACACATATTTATATGTATAATCCTGCTACCAGAAAATGGATACAAGGTATGGAAATACCTTCAAGTAGAAGAAGAGGAGGAGCTGGTTTGGTAGTTCATAATGATAAGTTTTATATACTTGGAGGGAATACAGATGGTCATGATGGTGGGTATGTTAATTGGTTTGATGTTTACGACCCAGTTGCAGGTACATGGACTACTTTGGCTAATGCACCACATCAGCGAGATCATTTTCAGGCTATCATAGAAGGAGATAGATTATATGCAATTGGAGGAAGGCTTTCTGGAGGTGCAGGAGGTGTATTTGCTCCACTTGTTCCAGAAGTTGATGTTTACGATTTCAATAATGGTACTTGGTCTAGTTTGCCTGTAGATCTAGATTTACCTACCCCTAGAGCAGGAGCAAGTGTGGTTAATTTTGAAAGTGAATTATTTGTAATTGGGGGAGAAGGAACTCAACCAGGCCCTGCATTTAAAAAAGTAGAGGCTTACGATCCTGATACAAGTTCTTGGTCAACGAAGTCAAGTTTGAATCATGGACGTCATGGTACGCAGGCAATAGTTTCTGGGAATGGTATTTATATTTTAGGAGGTTCTCCAAATAGAGGAGGAGGTAATCAGAGAAATATGGAAGTGTATGGTGTGAATAATCCTAGTGGGAATTCGATTACGGCAACTTCGCCAGCTCCTGAGGTAAGTCAATTAAGCTTTATCTATAATAACGAGCAAGCACAAGTAGATTTAGTAGTGAAAATTGAGAATTTAAATGGTGATACCGCAGCTTTCTTAGGTGATGTTAGTGTTTCAGGAGAAGGGTTTTCTGTTGGTAATAACAGTGGTAATAGATTGATAGAGTCAAATCAATCACTAGATATAGAAATAATTTTTAATAGACTAGATTTAGATACAGTTACAGGGAATTTAGAGTTAGATATTGATGGAAGTACTGTTAATGTAAGTCTTGAAGGAGTTTTTGAAGAAGAAATTCTTAATCTATCTAATTTTTCTAATGATTTTGAAATTGGTATTTACCCAAATCCTGTAGAAGAAGAGTTTCGTGTTTTGGGTATTCTTAAAGAGTCGATAGAGGGAATTCAAATTTATGACCAATTAGGAAGACCTGTTTTTGAAGTAAAGCACCCAGGTAATACTGAATTTAATATGGGTCACCTAGCTTCAGGAGTTTATCTTGTTAGAATAGAACAAAAAAACGGAGTTAAGATTTCTAAGAGTATTGTGGTAAAATAGACTGCATTAAGTAAATTGAAGTGAAGCTTAAAATAGTTCATTTCATTTATTTGGTAAATTGAATTGCTCTAAGTTGATCTCTATTAACTAGTTATAGTTGTCGTTATATTTATATTTTAACTAAAACGATTTCGTTACATTATCATGTAATTTTAAAAACAAAAAATGAGTTTTGTAAATAGTTTAAAATTAGTCGGACTTACTAGTTTAACGATGTTAATGTCTTTTTGTTCTGATTCAGATAATAATAGTGATACCGCTGCGGATGGTCAGCAGCAGGGGGAAGATAAAAAAGAGGTTGTAGATGGACCAAAAGAAGAACCTGTAATCGATGGTATAACTGTAGATGCGGAAAGCGTTGCAGTTATTGAAGATTGGGAATTGAAAACGGAACTAGAGGGGTTTACTGGGACAGGATATTTAGTTTGGGAAGGTCCAGCACAATTTTGGAAAGGGCAAGAGAATATTGGGAAAAAAGGGAAACTATCCTATTCAGTTGAAGTGCTTGAGGCGGGGACGTATAAGTTTGTAATGAGAACGTACATAGCTAAAAAAGACCCGGAAAAGCCCAATACAGAGCACAATGATATATGGATAAAGCTTCCAGATGCAGATGAGTTTTTTGCTCAAAAAGGAGATAGTAAATTATACCCAAATGGTTCGGGGAAATCACCTAACCCAGCAGGAGAAAATGGAAATGGATTCTTTAAAGGGTATATGAATACGAATGACAAGTGGTTTGAAACTATTGGTACTTCTGATCATAATTTTCATGAAATTTTTGCAACATATGATGCAAAAGGAACATATACTATTGAAATAGCACCAAGGTCAGATTTCTTTGCTTTTGATTCGTTTACTTTAATAAAACAGTAATAATGGGTTAAATTAACTGTATAAAAACAAAAGAGGTTTGCATAAAATGCAAACCTCTTTTGTTTTTACTGACAACTGATAACTGATAACTATCAATCGATAACTATTTCAAAGCTTTAGCCATCACATGATAACGAGGGTCTTCAACACTTTCTTCTATAATGTCATGAAACTTAGGAGAAGCCTTTCTCATTAGGTCTTTGCATTCATCACTCAGGTGTTTTAGAGTTAGTTTCTTTCCTTGTTTTTCATATTTCTCTTGTAGTACAAAAATAGCTTCTAGTGCAGAGTGGTCTGCAACCTTAGCTTCCATAAAATCGATTTCAACATTTTCAGGATCATTGTTGATGTCAAACTTATTATTAAAGCTAGAGATACTTCCAAAAAATACAGTCCCCCAAATGGTATAGATTTTAGTGCCGTCTTCTTTTGTAGAATGATTAACGCGTACACGTTTAGCACTTTCCCATGCAAATACTAGTGCAGAAATGATAACACCT
Source organism: uncultured Aquimarina sp. (assembly GCA_947493035.1). Lineage (GTDB taxonomy): Bacteria > Bacteroidota > Bacteroidia > Flavobacteriales > Flavobacteriaceae > Aquimarina. The sequence goes on along the minus strand of CANLOW010000001.1, from coordinate 220,284 downwards.
GCGATTACGGCTATAGCTAAATCAACAAAGACAGTAATAGTAGAAACTGCTATTAGTACAAAAGCATCAGAACGAGGAATGCGAGGTAAAATTCTAAAACTACTCCAAGCGAAGGTTTCAATAACCATTATAAACATTACACCAACTAACGCGGCTATAGGTACCATCTCGATATAGGTATCAGCAAAAAGGATGAAAATCAGTAAAGTGACTGCCATCATAATTCCTGATAAACGTCCGCGTCCTCCTGAGTTAATATTAATCATCGTTTGTCCGATCATTCCGCATCCAGCAGTACCACCAAATAGACCACTTACGATATTTCCAGCTCCTTGAGCGATACACTCTTTATTTCCATTTCCTCTAGTCTCTGTGATTTCATCCACTAAATTTAGAGTCATTAAGGTTTCAATCAATCCTACGGCAGCAGCTAAAGCAGCATAAGGAAGGATGAAGGTAAAAGTATCTAGTGCGAAAGGGAGATTTTGCCATAACTCAAGATTTGGTGTAGGAAATTTTCCTTTAAGCCCTGCTCCTCCACCTTCACGGATATAAGACCCAACAGTTGATACATTAACGTTGCCTAATATTTTTATGAAAGTAACGACTAAAATAGCAGTCAATGCGGCAGGTAGTTTTTTGGTGACTTTCCATTTAGGTAAGAAATATACAATAGCCATCGTTAATGCAACAAGGCCAATCATACTCCAAAGTTCAGGGCCTGCCATCATCCAAGAATCACCTTCAGGATTTTTGTGGAAAAACATTTTCAATTGAGCTAAGAAAATAACAATTGCTAATCCATTGACAAATCCCATCATAACAGGGTGAGGGATTAAGCGTACAAACTTTCCTAGTTTCAAGAGGCCAGCGCTAATTTGGATAATTCCCATTAAAATAACAGTAGCCAATAGGTAGAAGTACCCCATGTTTTCAACAGGTTTTTCGAAAGCTAGTCCGCGCTCATTTCCCTCTATTAAAAGGTGGATTAGTACAACTGCTACGGCACCAGCAGCTCCTGATATCAAGCCAGGGCGTCCACCAAAAATAGCTGCGATTAACCCAATCATAAAAGCACCAGAAAGTGCAACTAAAGGATCTATTCCTAATACAAAAGCGAAAGCAACTACTTCAGGAATCATAGCCAAAGAAGTAGTAATTCCAGCAGTAATGTCATTTTTTACACTTGCCGAATCGGTCTTAAAATACTGTTTCAACGTAATTTGTTTTAAAGAAAGTGCAAAAGTAAGATATTAGTATTAAGTACAAAGTAATAAGCTCAAAGACTTGATGAGTCTTTGAGCTTATTAACATAACTATATTATTTTGTTCGAATTTTTTTCTAAAAGTAAACTTGTACATAAGGGCTCCAAGGAGACGCATAAAGTCTTTTGTCTTTGTTGTAAAGTACATCATATCTAACTCCAGCAGCGATATTTCCTAGTCGATATCCTGCTCCGAGATGTAATGCGGGAACGCTGAAGCTAGTTTTAATTTTCCTTCCTTGAAATTCGGTAGAGTTATTTACAAAAGTGTGTTCGAATTCACCAGATAGTTGAAATTGTCTTGTTGGGTTGTATAAAGCTATTAGTCTTCCTCCGTAATTGGTCTGTCTTGTATCTGTTCTTTTAAAACTAGCATATCCAAAATTGATACCTGCTCCGGCAGAAAACTGATTGTTAAATTGATATACGGCAGATGGGCCTATGATAATACTGGTTGAGTTATTTGAAAAATCGAGTCCAAGATTTCCTCCAAATCGAACATTCTCCCAAAACGAAGGTTTGTCTGTGGTCTCTTGTGCTGTTAAAATGGTCATAAAACCTATTTGTAAGACAAAAAATAAAAGGATTTTTGATTTCATAATATTTTATATTTTAATTGTGTTTTTTGTAAAAAAACCGCTCTATAAATATAAATAATTACAATCATTATAACGTTGTAAGTTGTACTTTTGGTAATTAGAATTTAGATAAAAGTAGGTATAAACCAGAGTAATGGATAAATATTCGTTTTTAAATGCTGCATCTTCAGCTTTTTTTGCAGAGCTGTATGAGAGGTATTTGCAAAGTCCTGATAGTGTAGAGCCAAGTTGGAGAGCTTTTTTTCAAGGTTTCGATTTTGGGATGGAAAGTGCACATGAAGGAGATTTGATTATAGATCAACCTTCAGTGGCTAACACTACTAATTCGGTAGTGATTCCGGAGGAGGTTCAAAAAGAATTTCAGGTAGTAAGATTGATAGACGGTTATAGAACAAGAGGTCATTTGTTTACAAGAACAAATCCGGTTCGTGAGCGTAGAAAATATAAACCTTCTTTAGCAATTGAGTCTTTTGGATTGACTGCTTCTGATTTGAATAAGACTTTTAATGCTGGTGAAATTGTTGGGTTAGGTAAAGCTACTTTAAGTCAAATTATAGCGCACCTAGAGAAAATTTATTGCGAATCTATCGGGGTAGAATATATGTATATTCGAGGGCCAGAGGAGCGTCAGTGGATACAAGATAAGCTAAATGCTAATGGTAATCGCACCATATTTTCAGCTGAAGAGAAGAAAAATATCTTAGGAAAATTAAATGAGGCAGTAGCCTTTGAAAGTTTTTTGCATACTAAATATGTAGGTCAGAAACGTTTTTCTTTAGAAGGATGTGAAGCTTTGATTCCTGCTTTAGATCATTTGTTAGAAAAAGCATCTGATTTAGGAGTGAAAGAATTTGTTATGGGTATGGCACACCGTGGTCGTTTAAGTACTTTGACAAATATTTTCGGAAAAAGCGCAAAAGATATTTTTAGTGAATTTGACGGTAAGGATTATGAAGAAGATATTTTTGATGGAGATGTAAAATATCATATGGGATGGACAGGAGTGCGTAAAAGTGCTTCAGGAAATGCTATTAATATGAATATAGCGCCCAATCCATCTCACTTAGAAACCGTAGGGGCTGTTGTAGAAGGGATTGCAAGAGCAAAGCAAGATCGTATTTATAAGAATAATGAGTCAGCAGTGCTACCTATTGTAGTTCATGGTGATGCGGCTATCGCTGGACAAGGTATAGCATACGAAATTGTACAAATGTCTAGATTAGACGGTTATAAGACTAATGGAACAATTCATATTGTTGTAAATAATCAGATTGGTTTTACTACTAATTACTTGGATGCGCGTTCATCCACGTATTGTACTGATGTTGCTAAAGTAACTTTGTCACCCGTATTACACGTGAATGCTGATGATGCTGAGGCAGTTGTACATGCGGTAAATTTTGCGTTAGACTATCGTATGAAGTTTAAACGTGATGTATTTATTGATTTATTGGGTTATAGAAAATATGGGCATAATGAAGGTGATGAGCCTAAATTTACGCAGCCTAAATTATATAAAGCCATTGCAAAGCAGAAAAATCCTAGAGATATTTATGCGGAGAAATTGAAAGCGTCAGGAATTGTAGATGATACTTATGTTAAAGAAATTGAAGCTGATTACAAAAGTAGTTTAGAAGAAGAATTAGAATCATCTAGAAAAGAAGAGAAAACAGTCATTACTCCTTTCATGGAAAATGAATGGGAAGGTTTTACGCGTGTTCAAGAAGATCGTATGATGGAAAACATTGATACGACTTATGAAATAGACAAATTAACAGAAGTTGCTGAGGTAATTACGCAGCTTCCTGAAGATAAAAAATTCTTTAGAAAAGCTTCAAAAGTAATTAAAGACCGTAGTAAAATGTACTTTGAATCCAATCAATTAGATTGGGCAATGGGTGAGTTACTAGCTTATGGATCTTTATTGAAAGAAGGTTATGATGTTCGTTTAAGTGGTCAAGATGTTGAGCGTGGAACTTTTTCACACCGTCACGCAGTAGTTAAAGTAGAGGAAAGTGAAGAAGAGGTTGAATTATTAAATCAGCTAAAAGGCGATCAAGGTGATTTTTACGTTTATAATTCATTTTTGTCAGAATATGGTGTAGTAGGTTTTGATTATGGTTATGCCATGGCAAGTCCAAAAACATTAACGATTTGGGAGGCACAATTTGGAGATTTCAGTAATGGAGCACAAATTATGATTGACCAATATATTTCAGCAGCTGAAGATAAATGGAAAATGCAAAATGGTTTGGTAATGTTGTTGCCACACGGTTATGAAGGTCAGGGGGCTGAGCATTCTTCTGCTAGAATGGAGCGTTACTTGCAGTTGTGTGCAAAAGACAATATGTTCATTGCAGATGTAACTACGCCAGCAAATTTATTCCACTTGTTGCGACGCCAAATGAAAGCGGAATATCGTAAACCGTTAATTGTGTTTACACCTAAAAGCTTATTACGTCACCCAAAAGTAGTATCTACTAAAGAAGAATTAGCTACAGGTAGCTTTCAATTGTTGATTGATGATGCAGATGCGCAAGCTAAAAAAGTAAAAAGTGTCGTATTCTGTTACGGTAAGTTTTATTACGATTTGTTAGATGAGAGAGAGAAACTTGGGCGTGATGATGTGGCATTAGTGCGTATTGAGCAATTATTTCCACTTCCAGTAGATCAAATGAACGATATATTAGCTAAATATAAAGATGCTGATGATCTTGTTTTTGCACAAGAAGAGCCAAGAAATATGGGGGCAATGTCTCATGTTTTAATGCATTATGATAAAGCAACAGCTTTTCGTTATGCGACAAGAAGGCCTTACGGTGCTCCAGCAGCGGGTAGTTCAACAAGATCTAAGCGCCGTCACCAACAAGTGATTGATTTTGTTTTTGATAAAACGAAAAACAATCAGAGATAATAATAAAGTAGAAGAAAAATAAATTTAAAATAAAACCTTACCCAAAAGGAAAAATAAACATATTATGGCTTTAGAAATGAAAGTCCCATCACCGGGAGAATCTATTACCGAAGTTGAAATCGCTACTTGGTTAGTGCAAGACGGTGATTATGTAGAAAAAGATCAAGCTATTGCTGAAGTAGATAGTGATAAGGCAACATTAGAATTGCCAGCTGAAGCAAGTGGAGTAATTACTCTTAAAGCAGAAGAAGGCGATGCTGTTGCTGTCGGTGAAGTAGTTTGTTTGATTGATACTGATGCGGCTAAGCCAGAAGGAAGCGCTTCTAAAAAAGAAGAAGCTCCTAAAGAAGAGGCGAAACCAGCTCCAGTTGCTGCTCCAGTTAAGACAGAAACATATGCTACCGGTTCAGCCTCTCCAGCGGCTAAGAAAGTTTTAGCAGAGAAGGGGATCGAGCCAACTCAGGTAAAAGGTACAGGGAAAGATGGTCGTATAACCAAAGCTGATGCGGTAAAAGCAGTTCCTTCAATGGGGACACCTGTTACAGGAGGTAGTCGAGGTACAGAGCGTAAGAAAATGTCGATGCTTCGTCGTAAAGTAGCTGAGCGTTTAGTGTCGGTGAAAAATGAGACAGCGATGTTAACTACATTCAATGAAGTAAACATGCAGCCAATTTTTGATATTCGTAAACAATATAAAGAGGAATTTAAATCTAAGCATGGTGTTGGATTAGGCTTTATGTCTTTCTTTACATTAGCTTGTGTTCGAGCGTTACAAATGTACCCAGCAGTAAATGCGATGATCGACGGTAAAGAGATGATCATGCACGATTTCCAGGATATCAGTATAGCGGTTTCTGGACCAAAAGGATTAATGGTGCCTGTTATTAGAAATGCAGAAAATTTATCTTTCCGTGGAGTTGAAAGTGAAGTAAAGCGTTTAGCAATACGTGCTCGAGATGGTCAAATTACTGTTGATGAAATGACTGGTGGTACATTTACCATTACTAATGGTGGTGTATTTGGTTCTATGTTGTCTACACCGATTATTAACCCTCCGCAATCTGCAATTTTAGGAATGCATAATATTGTCGAGAGACCAATGGCAGTTAATGGTCAAGTAGTCATACAACCAATTATGTATGTAGCTTTGTCATATGATCATAGAATCATTGATGGGAAAGAATCAGTAGGTTTCTTAGTTGCTGTTAAAGAAGCATTAGAAAATCCTCAAGAATTATTAATGGATAAAAATTTACTAAAAGCTTTAGAGTTATAGTAGTTTTTGTTTTGTATACAAACACCCTCTTTTTGCAACATGTGAAAAGAGGGTGTTTTGCTTTTATAGATTTTGTTTACTTAGTACTCTTAAATTTGTATAATACTTCGGCAGGATGGTCTAAATTTCTTTAAGTTATTTTTGTTTTAGAAACTCAATAATCGATGCAGCGAAATCAGCTTGTTTATAAGTGTGATTGTGTTCCCCTTTAACAATAGATAATTTGCTTTTTGGTATCGCCTTGTGTAGTAATTTGGGGTCTCCATTAGATTGATCTTTGTCTCCAGCGATGACTAATATAGGTGCAGAATAGTTTTTTATAGCTTCTAGAGAGGTGTAAGGTTGGTGAGTTTGTTGATGTCCTAATGGGATTAGGTTAGCGTTAATTGAAGATGCGTATGTAACCGCTCCTTTCGTCATATCATTTAAAGGTGTCTTACCTAAAAAAGCATCACCAAAAATTTTAGGAATATCCCAGTTTTTAATCGTAAAGTTGAGTCCCATACCTCCTAAAACAGCTTTTTTAATTCTAAAGTCTCTAGTAAGGTGATTGGCTAATACGATGGAGCCTCTAGAGTAACCAATACAATAATATGTTTTGATATTCAGGTAATCAATCAGTGCTGAAATATCTTTTGATTGAGCGCTATTAGCGTATGCATTGCTGTTAAGCGGTTGGTCAGAATCGCCATTCCCTCTCAAGTCAGGAATGATTACCCTGAAACCTTCTTTAATCAATTGTGCTTTTAAGGCACTTTTATCCCAAGATTTTCGGGTGTTGATAAAGCCATGAAGTAAAACCACGGGAATGCCATGCCCTACATCAGTAAAGGCGATTTTAGTTCCGTCGAATGAGGAAAATATTTTAAAGTCACTTATCTGTTGGTGTGTTGATGTTTTTAGAGTGCTTTCGTTTTGTTTGCAACTAATAGTAGTGAAAATCAATAAGAGTGATATAGGAAGCTTTAAGAGTGTTTTCATGATAAGTGTTAGTGTTTTAAAGATTTATTTTAAGCAAAAAATAAATGCTAAATAATATGAAGTATATGATGCCAATAATGCTGAATATTCGCATCCATCGCTTAGGTTTTTGGTTTTCTGGCATTGTGTTTCCGGTAACAGCAAGATAGTTTAAGATGGCAATTACTGGAGCAGTTACAAATGAGACCATAGTGGCGAAGTTAACCATCGCTTTCATATTTGTTATTCCAAATCGAATTAAAAGGATTGAGCCAATAGCTACAATGAATGTCCAGAAACTAAATAATAGAGATTCTCTTTTAATTGAAGGGAATATCATTTTCGTAGTTGGTGTCATTACTCTCGGGAAAGCATCTAAGCAAGTAAGTGTTGTGCTAAACATTGTGGTTAATGCAGCTGTTGCGATAATGTAATAAGCCCAATTTCCGAGACTACTTGTGTAGAGATTAATTAATTGTTTGGCAAAGGCTCCTCCACTAGAGGCTAAAGGTGTTCCTGTGCCGTAAATAGTATTAGCTCCTAGTGCTAGGAATAAGACAGCTAAGATCATAGTGCCCCAGTATCCTATTTTGAAATCAAAAAGAGCAGATTTTAGAGAGGTGACTTCTTTTGTAGATTTTGCTTTTTCTGTAGACCATAAGGAGTGCCATACAGAAACATCTAATGGAGCAGGCATCCAACCTATTAAAGTTATTAAAAAAAGGAGGTGCTTATTTTCTTTGAAAGAAAAAAAGACCTTATGTCCAATTAGTTGTATTGTGTGTCCTTGTTGGGTAGCAATTAAAGCAACTATGGTGGTTATAGTAAGTAGTAGAATGACATATTTCATTCCTTTGTCAAGAAAATTGTAGTTTCCAATTAAAAGTATACTAGAGCAAAAAACTAAAAGTACTGTTGTTATTATCCAATTAGGGGCATTCCATTGGAATATTTCGCTAATTAGTCCTGCTGTGACAATGCTTACAGCAGCTTGTATGATGAACATTGTTCCGATGGTAAAAATGGCAAATAAGTAGATAGGCCATTTTCCTAAAGATTGGTATCCATGAAGTAGGCTTTTCCCTGTACTAGCAGCGTATCTAGGGGCAAATTCAAAAAAAGGGTATTTTAAGATATTGGCAATGATAATTGCCCACACTAATTCGTATCCAAATTTTGCGCCAGCAGTTGTGGATTGTACAAGGTGAGAAACTCCTATAGCAGCCCCGGCGTATAGTAAACCGGGGCCTAATTTTTTATACCAAACAGACATCGTCTTATTTTCTTTTTAATGTTAGCGAAAATAAGAAAAGCAAGTGTTAGTTTTTAATAATCAATTCACTAGATAGATTTCCGTCTCCTTTGTGCATGTGTACTATGTAAACACCTACAGGATATTTTGATAAATCGATAGTGTTATCTTTTACTATCAATTGTTCAATGATTTTTCCGTTCATATCAGCAAGTACAAATTGTTCTTTGTTAAATATTTGAGGAATTGTAACAAAGTCACTCGTAGGGTTTGGGTGTATTTTGAAAGGCGTATTATTTAGGTTGAAATCATTAGTGCTTAGAGTAACTTTTTGATCAATAATAATTTTTTTGATCAACTCGCCACTTTGTGTTAACTCATCGTTTTTTAAACCTTCAAACCCTTTACCAGGATTGATGATACTAGCAGATTCATTTTTGTCACTAAGACTCCAATTAACATGACTAATATAATTGTCTTTCATAAATTGAAGCCACTTTTCAGTTTCTTCAACATCAACGGCTCCTTTTCCATCAGCATTAACACTTCCCCATTCTGTTACGAAAAGAGCGATACCACTGTTCATAACTCTTATTGCTCTGTCACGTAACCATTGTTTATGATTTCCTGAATAAAAATGCAATGTGTAGGCGACATTGTTGTCATTTATAGGTTTCGCTGCAGCTTCTTCTATTTGTTGAGACCATTCTCTGTTACCTACGATAATCAAATTGTCAGGGTCTTTTTCGCGAATAGCAGAGATCACTGTTTCTGCATAATTTTTTATGATGTCCCATGATTGTGCTCTGGGTTCGTTATATATTTCATAAATTATATGATCGTTATCGCCATACTCTTCAGCTATTTCTGAGAAAAATTGTACAGCTTCATTAGTGTATATTTCTGCTTCATGAGTGTGCCAGTCAACAATTACATATACGTTGTTTTCAATAGCTGCGTCTATGACTTTTTTAATTTTAGCTTTTTGAAAAGCAGGGCTTTCTATATAGCCTCTTCCGCCATCCCAACTTTCTTTAACACCCATTGCAGCTCGAATGATTCCAATACCCCAATTTTCGGATAAAAAATCTATAGTTTCTTTATTGTAAAAATCAGCGCTATCTCCTTCGTCGTTACTCCAAAATAGGCTAGGTCCAGCAAGACTTATTTTATCACCGTTTTCGGCAGTCACATGACTGCCGTTAACTTGTAATCTTCCGTGTTTTTGTACGGGTCCTTGGGCAAAAAGGGTATTTAATACGAGGGTAAAAATAATTGTGCTGTAGAAGTTAATTGTTTTCATATTTAGTTTTTGTTTGTCTATAACTAAAAACTGATATTATTTATTGTTAAGATTTTTCTTATTATCAATATTTAAACGAGTCGATTAAAGGGAGTTTTATTCTTTAATTTGCATTACAAAAGATTGATTTATGATTTTTACAGACACTCATACTCATTTATATAGTGAAGCCTTTAGTGATGATAGAGATGAAATGATACAAAGAGCTATAAGTGAAGGTGTAACTCGTTTTTTTATTCCTGCAATAGATTCAGCATACACATCATCTATGTATGCTTTAAAAAAATCTTACCCTGAAAATGTATTTTTAATGATGGGTTTGCATCCAACGCATGTCAAAGAAAATTATAAAGAAGAGTTAGCACATGTAAAGCAAGAGCTAGATAAAGGAGGCTTTTATGCAGTTGGAGAAATTGGGATGGATTTGTATTGGGATAAGACATTTAGCGAGTCTCAGCAAGATGCGTTTAATATTCAAGTGAATTGGGCTAAAGAGAGAGGAATGCCAATCAATATACACTGTAGAGATGCTTTTGATGAAGTGTTTGAAGTGTTAGAAAGTCAAAAAGCAGACACATTGCGTGGAATATTTCATTGCTTTACGGGAAATAAAGAGCAAGCAGAAAAAGCTATTTCTTACAATATGAAACTGGGTATCGGTGGGGTAAGTACTTTTAAAAATGGAAAAATTGATGCGTTTTTAAAAGATATTCCATTAGAACAAATTGTTTTAGAAACTGACGCTCCTTATTTAGCGCCTACACCATTTAGAGGGAAACGAAACGAGTCTTCGTATTTAGTACATATTGCAGAAAAGCTTTCAGATATTTATGAGCTTCCGTTAGCAGAGATCGCTAGGGTAACTACTGATAATTCGAAATCCGTTTTTGGAATTTGATATCATAACATTTATTTTGGTTAAGTGAAAGACGTACTTATTATATATACAGGCGGAACAATTGGGATGGAAATTGATACTGAATCAGGGGTTTTAATTCCTTTTTCTTTAACATCATTGTTGTCTCAGATGCCAGAATTGAAAGAAGTTAAAGCTAACTTATCCAGTTATTCTTTTGAAGAGCCTATTGATTCGGCTAATGCTTCCGTAGATACATGGATGGAAATAGGAAATGTGATCTTTCAAAAAAAAGATACATTTGATGCTTTTGTCGTTTTACATGGTACAGATACTATGGCATATTCTGCAACCGCATGTAGTTTTATGTTACAAGGATTAGAGAAACCTATCATTTTTACAGGATCTCAATTGCCCATTTCGCATCCAAATACAGATGCTAAAGAAAATGTACTAGGAGTTTTTGAACTTTTAACTAAAGAAAATAAGAAGAACCCTTTTGTTGAAGTTGGATTGTATTTTCATCAAAAACTTTTTCGAGCAACAAGAGTAACTAAAATTCATAGTTCTAGTTTTGATGGTTTTGGATCACCTAATACAGCGCCTATGTTTGAAAAAGGCAGGATGAACTCTTCTCTTTTTTTGAATAGTAAAACGACTTTTAGCTTCCAGCCTCATTTTTCACAAAAAGGTATTGCCGTAGTTACTTGGCATCCATTATTGAATAAAGAGCTTTTTTTAGAGCATCTGAAGCCTGGTGTCAATATTTTGATTTTACAAAGTTATGGTTCAGGAACGTTACCCACATATCCTTGGTTGATGGATGCGTTGCGAAAATTCTCTAATTCTGGAGGTATTGTCATTAATAAAACACAGTGTTATCAAGGGAAAGTTGATCAAGGAGTCTATGAAACTAGCAATATGTTAAATAAAATCGGAGTAATACCGGCAAATGATATGACTTTGGAATCGGTTATTGTAAAAGCAGCTTGGCTTTACTATCGGAAACCGAACGTTTTAGAATTCAAACTAGCTTTTTTTAAAGATTATTGTGGTGAAATGGGGTAAAAAAGGTAATTCTATTTTAGAAAACGATTAAATTTTTATTTATTTGTTACCGTTAAAAAAAATGTTGATGTATTTTTGATAGCCATTATGGTGAAGACTGTAATGACTTAGTATTTTACTTATAATATTTAGAACAAAAATTAAAACTTAAAAAAAAATCTTAAGACTTGAACTGATGAAAAAAATTTTTTCAATTTTAGCTATCGCAGGTGCAATGATGATTTCAAACATTGCTAATGCTAACACAGCAGAAGCTGCTGTTGAATCTACAGCCGTTGAAGTAGTACAGGAGGAAGCTGCAAATGCGCCAGTAGTTAAAAAATCTTTCCACCAAGGATTGAAAGACCGTTTTATACAAGGGGGTCCAGAATTTATGGGGATCGTATTGATTTGTTTAATCTTAGGATTAGCTATCGCTATCGAAAGAATCATTTTCTTGAATCTTTCAACTTCAAATTCTAAAAAATTACAAAAAAATGTAGAAGATGCTTTAGCGTCTGGAGGGGTTGAAGCAGCTAAGGAAGTATGTAGAAATACAAAAGGTCCTGTAGCTTCTATCTACTACCAAGGTTTGGATAGAGCTGACGAAAGCATTGAAGCTGCTGAAAAAGCAGTAGTTGCTTACGGAGGTGTTCAAATGGGACAATTAGAGAAAAACGTTTCTTGGTTATCTTTATTTATCGCTTTAGCACCGATGTTAGGGTTTATGGGTACGGTAATCGGTATGATCCAGGCATTTGATAAGATTCAAACTGCAGGAGCAATGGATCCATCATTAGTTGCAGGAGGTATTAAAGTAGCACTTTTAACGACTGTATTTGGTCTTGTTGTTGCGATTATTCTTCAAATTTTTTACAACTACATCGTATCTAAAATCGATTCTATTGTAAATGATATGGAAGATGCTTCTATCTCATTGATCGATATTTTAGTAGCAAACAAAAAGAAGTAATGGTTGCCTAGACTTTAGAAATAAAATCTAAAGTAAAGTGTAATTTTTATCATACAAGTCAGCATTTGCAGGCTTTAAAAAACTAAAAACCATGAAAATTTCAAAAATAGTATCATATCTAGTATTAGTCGTTGGCTTGGTATCAGGAGTGTTTTTGTATACCATGAGCAAAGGACTAAATGCACTAGTATTAGAAAATGGAGCAGAGGAGGCTTTAGACTTACCATTAAGTCAAACAGCTCCTTATGTAACACCATTGTATAATGTTGCGCTTATTGTTTCAATTATATTATTAATTGTAACTGTAGTCACAATTATTAGTGGTCTAATCAAAAACCCTTCTAGTCTTAAAAAGACATTATTAGGCGTTGTTGCTTTTGCTGTAGTAGTTGCTATAGCTTACTTTACCGCTAAAGGAGAAGATGTAACTCTAATTGATGGAACTCAGATTGGAGCAAGCACTACAAAGTGGGTTGACGCTGGGTTAAAAGTATTTTATATTTTGATTGCAGGTACCCTTGGAGCTATGGTAGTTTCAGGAATCAAAAAATCAATTAGCAACTAATAATTATGGCAAAAAGAGCAGCACCCGAAGTTAATGCCGGCTCGATGGCCGACATTGCATTTTTATTATTGATTTTCTTCTTAGTAACTACAACTATTGAATCAGATACTGGTATCAATCGTAAGTTACCTCCGAAGTTCGATGATAGGATTACTCCGCCAATTATCAAGCAGAAAAACTTGTTTACTGTTGTAGTAAGTAAGGATAATCAGCTATTGGTGGAAGAACAACCAATGGAGCTTAAAGATTTAAGAGAAGCAACAATTGCTTTCTTAGATAATAATGGTGATGGAAAATGTGCTTATTGTAAAGGGAAAAAAGATGAGAATTTATCTGCACACCCTAACAAAGCCGTAATATCAGTTCAAAATAGCCGTGAAACCAATTATGGTTCTTACATAGCTATTCAAAATGAATTGATTGCAGCATATAACTTTCTTAGAAACAGAGAAGCTCAACGACTATTTGGTGAGTCATTTTTAAGCATCGTACAGAAATGGAAGAAGGCTGAGAGTGATGAAGAAAAAGAAGAATGGGACAAGAAAAGAGAGGAAATCAAAAAGCTTTTTCCAGAAAAGATTTCTGAATCTGAAGCTAAAGAATAGTTGTTAACCAAAAAAAGTGAAAGATGTCAAAATTTAATAAAGGCGGAGGTAAAGAGCTTCCAGCGATTTCTACAGCGTCACTTCCTGACATTGTATTTATGTTACTTTTCTTTTTCATGGTAGCAACTGTTATGCGTGAGAACACATTATTTATAGAGAATACATTGCCTTCTGCGGATCAAGTAGAGAAGCTAGATAAAAAATCTCCGATAATGTATGTATATGCTGGTAAACCTGGTCCTGGATATAAGAAGTACGGTACAGAAGCCAAAGTTCAGTTAGATGACAAAATGGTGAGTAATGTAACTGAGATCCAGAATTTTGTTCAAGAGAATAGAAATCGAGTAGGAGAAACTCAAGTAGGTAAATTACTAGCAGCTTTGAAAGTTGATAGAAGTACTAATATGGGATTAATAGGAGATGTAAAAGAACAGTTAAGAGAAGTAAATCAATTAAAGATTAACTACGCTACTGTTAATGGAGATCCTACTAAGAAAAAATAGTAAGTAATCTTATTACACTATATGATAAAGGCCGCTATTAGCGGCCTTTATTTTTTTATGGTATAGTCATTGTGATACCTATTCAACTATAACGTTTTAATAACGTGTTACTGTACAGATGTGCGTTCAGTTGTTTTGTAATCATTTAAACTATTTCATATGTCAAAGAGAAATGCACCCGAAGTTAATGCCGGCTCAATGGCCGATATCGCATTTTTGTTATTAATCTTCTTTTTAGTTACGACTACGCTCGCGTCTGATATTGGAATCAACCGTCGATTACCGCCTAAAATAGATGGACCTGTTGATCCGCCTCCAATACGAAAGATGGATCTTTTTGAAGTTTCTATTAATCGTAATAATAATTTATTGGTCGAACAAGAACCGATGGATATCTCTCAGCTTAGGGAAGCTACAATTGCCTTTTTGGATAATAATGGGAAAGGGAATTGTAATTACTGTAAAGGAAAACAAGTGATTAATTTGTCCTCGCATCCTTCAAAAGCTGTAATAGCAGTTAGTAATAGTAGAGAAACTAGCTACAGTACTTTTATTGCTGTTCAAAACGAGTTGATAGCAGCTTATAATCATCTAAGAGATCGTGAATCTGTACGTTTATATGGTGAGTCTTTTCGAAGTATAACCAGTAAATGGAAAGCCGCTGAAGATGGGTCTACAGAAAAAGAAGCATTAAAAAACAAAAGAGATTACATTAAAAGCCTTTTTCCTGAAAGGATTTCTGAATCTGAATCAGAGAGTTAATTGTCATTTAAATTTTAAATGTATCATATAGAGTCCAAGTATTAAATAGCTTGGACTTTTTTTAATGTAGTTATCATTTCAATAATTTATCTAAGTGGATGCTATTAGTCAATCTCATTTGCTGTTAATAAATCTTCCATAGCTAATTCGAACAAAGTGCCTTGAATTAGCTCTTCTAATCCATTTACATTTTTAGCAGTTGTTTTAAAATGTATTTGTGCAAAAGTGGTATCGCATTTGATTAATTTGAAACAGTATTTTTTTCCACAGCCTTTACATTCACAGCCTTTCCTAGAAGTATCTATAATTTTTAATAGGTGTTTTAATTCTTGTATAGAAAGTAATATGGCTAGTTCGGCTAATTGCAGTTGAATTTTTTGAAAATTATTCTCTTCTAAATCACTTGTTATAATATAAGTAGTACCAATACTATTGTGGTATACAGGTTTTAAATAATGCATTGAATTATATTTTTTTTAAATATAGATATTATTTTTATTTAGAATAATTTAAAATAGTATTATATTTGAATTGAAATCAGTGAAAATCGAATTATGGAAAAGATAGGATTGTTTTACGGATCTGATACCGGGGTTACAGATGATATCACAAAAGACTTTGTTGAAATTTGGGGTAGTGATGATTTGGAAGTAATGGAGATAGGAGATGCTACTATCGAGGATTTAGAACAGTATAAAGTACTTGTTTTAGGATTATCTACATGGTATGATGGAGACTTGCAAAGCGATTGGGAAACTTTTTTTGATGACTTTCAAGCTATAGATTTCACAGATAAAATTGTAGCGATATATGGTCTAGGAGACCAAATAGGATATGCAGAATATTTTGTTGATGGCATCGGTATTTTGGCTAAAGTAGTTATAGATAACGGGGGCAAAGTTATAGGCTACTGGCCTACCGAAGGCTATCGACATACAGATTCTGTTGCATTTGTTGATGATGATGAAAGTCAATTTTATGGACTTGCACTTGATAATGATAATGAATCGCAATTAAATGATGAACGATTAACTACATGGATCGATCAAGTAAAAAAGGAATTGAATACAGTTCTTTTAGCAGAGCATATAACAATATAATATAAAGCACTTTCCATTTGTTTTTAGGTATATACAAAGGGGTTAGTTTTCCATAGTATTCTAACCCCGGCGTATATCAAACGGAAATGTTACTTCTAATAAGCCTGGCGGATCAAAAACACTCCCTTTACAGTTAGAGTTAATAGATAAATGCAACCGCTAGGCTTTTATTGATTATGCCAAATGGTATAATACTACCAGCCTCTCCTTCTATTTTATATTCAATATAGATGTTTTATAGGCTTTTTCTAAGCTAGTTAATATTCTAATAGGTCTAATCTCGTAATACCTCTACAAGATTCGAAACAGCAAGTTGTTCGAATGCACAAAAAAGCAGGATAGAATGCTATGTTCTCATTGAGCGCTATAGGGAATTGCATAGTTTTAAAAAGAAAATGAATTAAATAGTAAGAGGTCTTTACAACGTTGTAAAGACCTCTTACTATTTAGTAGTATTACTTGTTAGATATAAAATATCTTTAGAGAAAGAATGACTACTATTTGGTCAATTTAATATAATTAATTGCTTGTCCACCAGAAGTTACATTATAAAGTAAATTAGACGAGTTTGTCTCAGGGGAATATTCATAAATAGCATTAATAGATTCGGATGGATTGAATACACTAAAATATAAATTGTCTTCATCCCCATATCTGTGACTCATAGGAAAAGCAAAAGCAGCTGTAACTGGGATGTCTAATATTTCTACGCTTTGGGTGTCAAAATTTAATTTTGCCCATTTTGAAGTAGGGTTACTAAAAACTAATAATCGTAGTTCAGCAGATTCGGCAGGGGTTATGGTATTCGTAGCAAATTTTCGTAACAATTCTAATACTCTAGGAGCATCAGGAACAGTAGTAATTGCAGCATATCCATTTCCTTCATTATCTAAGACAGGACCAGTAACAAATTGAGAGAAATTACCAGCTAATAAAGGATTGTTTACTTGTACAGGGTTGAATGAATAATTAGGGTCAAAGTCTGTTTTGCCTGCAGGAATTTTTAAAAATTGAGGTCTAGAATCTTGTGTGGAAGCTAAAGAAGCTTTACCATCTAAGCCATAAGACCCTTGGCATAATATATATACATTACCTTCCTCATCTACTAAATTATTGTCGGCACCTCTTTGTATAGGATACTGCGCATTATCATAAGAAATTGTTTTTTCCCATTGTCGAGTATTTAAATTAATGACCTCTACCCAAACGGTGGTAGCATCATAAAAAGCTGGTGTTGAATTTGAGTCGGTGTATAGTGATAAGAAAATACGATTGTCATTTTTTCGATATTGTAAATTTATATAATGGTTATCATCATTAGTACTTATAAATTGTGAATTCGGCAAATCGATTACATCATTAACACGCATTGTAGATGGGTCAAAAATAAAGAGTCTACGTTCTTTAGAAATAGTAAAGACTCCTGTGTTGTCATTAATAATTCTAACCCCTTGTAGGTTATTTGTTAGAATAATATTGTCTACGACTTCAACAAGCCCTGTTTCTTTATTCACTTGCATCTTTGCTAATTTCCTTCTAGAACTAGAAAGCGGGTCAGCGGTAAATATTTGGTTTTTATAAACAAATCTAGAATTAAACTCAGTAAAAGCAGATCCTGATTCAGTATCGACATTTAAAGGGATGTCATTCTCAAAATATTTAAGAAAAGTAGTGCTCTCTGAAGTGTTTTCGATCACCGCAGCAACAATTGATCCTTCCGAAGCATATTTGTCATCTTCTTTGTCTATTACTGGGTCTGTAACTGTTTTAGGATTGGCTTTTATTACTTCATTGACAATAAGAGCAACATCTTCTGATGTTAATTCTTCATCGTTACACGAGTTTAATAGTAGTGATCCATATATCACCATAGCTATAAAACTTAAAGGGTATATTTTTTTCATTTGTCAGGAATTTATTTTTTAAAATTTGTCTAGTTCGTAAATTAATTTGATGTCAAAACTTCTTCCAGCTCTAGGGATACTAAAATTGTCAAACAACTCTTCATCTAGTATGTTACGAGCATTAAATGCAGCTGTAATATTGTATTTGATTAATTCTATGGAGCAACCCATATCCCATCGATTTTGTTGAAACACGAAGCGTTCAGGGCTATTTTGTTTGGTATTACTGCCTCCAAGGCCTAAAAAGTTGAAAGTATCGGAGTAGTTAAATAAGGTGTAAAACGATGTTTTAATTTTGTCTTCAGAAAATATGGTAGGGTTATAGTTTAATTCAATATCATAAAAAAAGCTAGGAGTATTAGGGACAGGAGTTCCAAGGCCAAACTCTCTTGGGTCTACTTCAAAATTGTTTCCCTCTTCTGGTAATGCTAATTTGTCAAGAATCTTTTCTTGTACCGTAACATCAGTAACAAACTTAACTTTCTTAAGAAATTCTAATTCTAGTTCAGCTTCAATTCCTCTAGTTTTAGTATCGAAAAAGTTTACAAATTGCTGATTAGGACCACTAGTTGTTAGAAATATTTCTTTTCTTCGGTATCGGTAATAGCCACCAATATCTGCTTTAAGCCTGAAGTTTTCATCTACCCGTTTCCTAAATATTATTCCAGCATTAATATTGTCACTTTCTTCAGGATTCAACCCAGGGTTAGGAAGTAAATTAGGTGGGTCACCAGCCAGTTGAAAAATAGTAGGAGATAGGATGGCGCGTTCATAAGAGCCCCGAAGTGTCAAATTATTAAAAGGTTTATACTTTAGCCCTGTAAAGAAGCCGAAAAAATCGTCAGAATTCTTGAAAGTGAAATCATTATCAGTATTGGGCGTAAGAGTAGCTTCGAAATTATAAAACTTACCTCCACCGAAATATTCTAGTTTTTTATTAAATGCAGACCCCTTTAATTCGGAAGCTATTGTTTGTTTTTTAACTACTTGCGTGGGAGCCTCTATAACCCTAGTAATTCGATTTAGAATTAAATCCCTTTCTTGTTTATTATAGTTAAATGAAGTAATCCAAAAATGATTTTTGAATAGCTTAAGATTAGATGTCAATCGTGTAGACCAATTGACCGTAGTGTTATCTCTTATTACAGGGTTTGCTCCTGTAAATTCGGCACCTCTAAGAGGCTGTTGTCGGATAACTTGACCTAGCCAATTATAGACATTTCTAGAGGTGTCTTTAAAAGTTTGTATTTCTTCGCTATAACTTCCGGTGGCTCCTATCTTCCAATGATTGTTAAACAAAGCTTTTTTATATTTTGCTATTAAAGCTATATTCTCACGTCTATCTGTAGCTTCACCAATAGCAATTTCATTAATTCTAAAATTATTATTGATTTGTCTATGGCTTCTTTGATAATTAAAATTTAGTGAAGCTTCATCGGTCCATTTTTTAGCATAAGTTCCTAAACTAACACTCGAGTATTGTTGTCTGTACCGGTCATGAAAACGCTTTATTCTAAAACTTCCTATTGCTATTGGAGTTAATTGCGAGCCGAAAGGATTCGAGATGATTACAGGCGCCTTAAAGGTGTAATCATTATCACTGTAATCTATCCCAGCAGAAAAATTGATAAAGTTTGATTGTCTGTCTACAAGATTTAGGTACAGATTTCCTCGATGAGTATTAAAAGATCCTAAGGAGTAGGAAGCTTTTAGTTTGTTTTTATCTTTCCTTTTAGTGATTAAGTTAATACCACCCCCGAGAGCATCAGCAGAAAGTTCAGAAGGTAATACCCCTTTGTAGATTTCAACATTTTCGATATCGGTTAAGGGGATATTTGCAATGTTTTGACCAGGGTATAAGAACTCTAAAGGTATACCATCTATAAAAGTTCGGACAGCATTACCAGAAAGCCCATTTAGGGTAATTTGTGCATTATCTCCTAAAGACCCAGATCTACGTACACGAACACCAGATGCTTTTTCGATTTCATCAGTAATGATGTTTATTTTTGCCTCAACATTCTCTAATGAAATGCTTTCCACGGTAATGATTTGAGATTCTTTTTTCTCTTCTTTAGTTTCGGCTTCGATAGTTACCGCTTCAAACCCTTGAGAAGATTCTTTTAAAGTGTAATTATTATTAAATGATGCTTTTTCTACCATTACCTTGGTAACAATAGATTGGTAGCCCAAAAACTCAATCTTTATGATGTGAGAGCCTTTGGTAAGCTGTAGTTCAAAACTTCCTTTTTCATTAGTAATTGCATAAGCAGCACCATCATCAGCATTTATTGTAGCATACTGAATAGGTAATTTATTAATATCCGTAATACGGCCGGTGTAGGCAACTTTTTGTTGTGCATATAGAGTGCCTAAACAACAAGTTAATAGTAGTAATAGTAATGATTTTTTCATATTTATTTAGATTCAATAAAAATATTGAGCGCTCAAATATACATAGTTTTAATTAGTTCTAAATAAAAATAAATATTAGTTTTGAGTCATTAATACTGCTAAAAATGGCTTTTTTTTATATCTCAACGGTGCTAATATTTTCTAAGTCAAACTATTACCCTAGTTATTTTGCAAGGGTGAATTTTTTCTTAAATAAGAATAGTTGGTATACTTACTTTTTGTGTTTTGGTTTGTGTGGGGTTGGTGTGCTGAATTTACAACAGCAAATGGGATGGTCGACAGCCATTGTATTTTCGTTATTAGCCATTACATTGACTTTTGCGATACAGCATATATTTCTTCCATTAAGTAAATTCTTCTTCTTTTTCTTTCTAGTAATATCATTATTAATAACCGTGTTTTTTTCTATTTAATTATGCCTGCAAACCCAAAATATCTATCGAATTCTAAACAACGCTGGGCTAAGATGACATTAGCAATATTAGGAGGCTATATTGTTACTAGTCTAATTCATGTTGGCATTGGTACTTTGATTGCTGATAGAAAACATCTTGTTGGGACTTCTATTTACAGTAGTTTCTTAGTTTGGACTGGATTTATGCTTTTTGTTTTTTTATCCAAATCTATACGGTTGGTACTTTGGGCGCTATTAGGGCTTTTGGTATTGTTTGTTCCTATTATAATTTTAACGAAATGAGTAAGTTAAAACCACTGCCAAAAAGATTACATAATGTGCTCTTTCATACGCATACGGTATCGGGTATTGTATTAAGCTTTGTGTTGTTTGTTATTTTCTTTTGTGGGGCCGTTTCTTTTTTTAAAGAGGAAGTATACCGTTGGGAAAACCCTATGGCACGTTTTAAAGGCCCTGATGAAGTAGATTATGATAAAGTGATAGCAGTATTGAAATCAAATAATCATTGTTTATTATTAGATGAAGGGACTACAATAATTCCTCCTGAAAAAACAAATCCTTTTATTGAACTGTTTTATGCCGTTGAAGGTGCTAATGGAAAAGTAAAACGAAAAAATGCAAGTATAGACCCAAGGTCATATATGTATTATGAAGGCTTACCAAAACATACTACTTTAATAAACACTATATATAGGCTTCATTACTTAAGACAAATACCTGTTATAGGAATATATATATCTGGTTTTGCGGGCTTTTTTTTAATCTTTGCGATGGTCACTGGTTTACTGATACATTGGAAAAATATTATAGAAAAATTCCATGCATTTCAATGGAAAGGAAAATGGAAGCGTATTTGGACTGAAAGCCATATTTCACTAGGTTTTTTAACACTTCCTATACAGCTTATCTATGGGATGTCAGGAGCACTGTTGGGGCTATCAATCTTATTGTTACTTCCTAGTTTATATTTGTTTGACGGTGATCGAGAGAAAATTGCAGAAATTATTCGCCCAGAATTTGCTATCCAATATGATAAAAATGCTAGCGAACAGACCAATGCCATCTCATTAAATAGTTTGTATAAAAATATTACAGAAGAATACAGTAATTTTCATATTCATAAAATCTTTTTAAAGAATTTTAAAAAACAGGATGGCACAGCAACAGTATATTATACCGATCATAAAGGTATTATGGGGGATGGAACCACTGTTTTTAATTTAAAAGATGGTGCTATAGCTTACAGAAGTATTCCTTATAAAAAATCATATGTTTCCTCAACTTATGCACTTTTGATCAAATTGCATTATGTGACTTTTGGAGGATTAGGACTCAAGGTTATTTATTTCATTTTAGCATTGATTACGTGTTACGTAATTACGAGTGGAAATATGCTTTGGTATAGTGCTCGAGATAATAAAAAGTATAGCGATAAACAACGACAATTTCACTTTAAAACAACTAGGATTTATTTGTCTTTAACATTAGGGTTAGTATCTGCTGTAGCACTTATGTTTTGGGGCAATAAACTAATTCCTTTGCATGTTGAAAATCGTGTCTTTTATGTGAATGCTATTTTCTTTAGTGGTTGGTTGCTGTTTTTCTCTTCTGGTTTATTAATGAAATCCTTTAGAACCATAACAAACCTTAACCTCATACTTTTTTCAATACTAAGCTTTGGGACCCCTATTTTTAATGGAATCATTACAAGGGATTGGGTATGGGATGTATTCAATAGCTACAATAGATCAGTAGCTCATGTAGATATTACTTGGTTTCTTTTAGGAATTATTTCTATGATTATTTTATTTAAAAATCAAAAGAGAGAGAAGACAAATGAGGAATTAGCTTAGAGGTGTATTTAGTTGAAAGATTTGTATTTCCTCAAAATCAAATATTATTTTTAAAGAGAACTTATAATTAAAAAATGATGAAAGCATCTATAGAAAAATTATTAAATGACCAGATTAAGTTTGAAGCCCAAGCATCCATGCAATATTTAGCGATGGCTTCATGGGCAGATGCGGCAGGATATAGTGGAATTGCAAATTTTTTCTACAGCCAGTCTGAAGAAGAACGATTGCATATGACCAAATTGGTCAAGTTTGTCAACGAACGTAGCGGAAAAGTACTAGTACCAGCCTTGGACGCACCAATATTAGAATTTGATTCTCTTAAAGCTTTATTTGAGAAATTCTTAAACAGTGAAATTTTCGTCACCGAACAAATCAATAAAGTAATTTTTGAATGTTTAGAAAAGAAGGATTACAATGTGCATAATTTTATGCAATGGTATGTAACCGAACAGTTAGAGGAAGAAGCTACAGCTCGAACTTTATTAGATAAACTAAATATTCTAGGGGATGATCGCTCAGGGTATTATTTGTTTGATAAAGATATTGAAGGGTTTATAGGGGACTCGAAGTAAAACTTATGAGGTGATGCATCTATGAAGCTCTTATATTAAAATAATTTTTTATTAGAAATTCCAGAACAATATAGGCGTGTAAAATACGTTATCGGCTTATCAACACAACTTAATAATTATGTAAAGCTTGGAGCTTGCTGTGAGCGAGTTACTAGTTTTAAAATACTAACTTATCATGAAAAAAAATACGCTTTTTGTTCTATCGCTCCTGTCTGTTTTACTAGGAAATACCTTGTATTCTCAAGAATTCATTATTGACGATATCGAATATGTAATAAATTCTCATAATACCGTATTTGTTTCAGAAATGAATACTACTGCTTCTGGTGATGTAGTCATCCCTGAAACTATTACTTATGAAGGTGCCGATTATACTGTAACGGGTATTCGTAATGCCTCCTTTTCTAATAATAACTTAACTAGTATTGTTATTCCTGATACCGTATTTAGTATTGATGAAAATGCTTTTTTTGGGAATATGCTGACTAGTGTCGATCTACCTGCTGCTTTAGAACGTGTTATCTTGTTTTCTTTTGCAGGTAACAACATATCTAAATTAACGATACCAAATGGGGTTAAAGAAATAGAACAAGATGCATTTTATGGCAATCAAATAAGTAGTATCACCCTTCCTGCCAGCTTAATTCTGTTTTACCCAGATGCATTTAGTGATAATCCTCTCAGAGAGATTATATGCGACTCTGAGGTGCCGATACCTATTACAACTGGGAATTTAGAGATGAGAGCACAAATTTGCGTAACGGTTCCAGCTGGTACTCGAGATGCATACATAGCAGAAGGTTGGACTGGTTTTCAGTCGATTAAAGAAGATTCTACCTTGGGAGTAGCGAATGCCGAAGAAGCACTATTTGATAGCCTTGAAAAAGACGTAGAATTACAAATAACTGAGGGTAGTGTTCGAGTATCTAGTTCGAAAGCCAAATTGAAGTACTTCCATGTATATGACCTAACAGGAGCAGACGTCTTAAAAGGATCAGATACTCTAATTTCAACTGAAAACTTGGCTCATGGGGTTTATATTTTAACTCTTGAGTTTGACGAAGGATTATTTCAAACAAAACTAATTCGATAATATTACATTGTATACATATTGTACGATTTAGGCTTTAATTTGGCACTAATTTAGGTGTCACACTTAAAGTTGTCAGAAAAGTGCCCGATCCTGTATATGGAGGGCAATTACAAGATCAATCCATTTTAGAGTCGATATACAAGGAACAATTAAAGTGGTCTATCAAGAAGAAACGATTAACTATCCCGATGATACAATAGCTTCTTTTCGAAAGCCTTTCTATTCTATTGAGAGTTTAGGTTACGGAGTATTAGATGCAAATACAAAAATATCACCTATAGTAGCGAATCATGTAATTGGTTTAGTAATGATGGAGACTGATTTGTTTGATTAGATATACCCTCAAGAGTACATAATTTTATTTGAAATCTATTTTTTACTAGGCAATTCTAAACTTATCTTAGTGTTTTTATTGATGTTACTGTGGATATATAGTCTATGGCTAGCATTGTAATTAAAATTTTGTTTCTTGTAATTACTCCTAGAGTTTGACTCATAGTAGTTTACTAATCTCTTTTAGCATTGAAATTATTAAAAGGCCTTATTGTCCTAGCACTATTTTTGTTGAATTATAGTATGCTGTCTCAAACGAAGCCAGCAAAAAAGATGTACGATGGGATAGATGAACGTTATCGAGAAGATCAAATTTATATCTCTGCGACCTTTAATGTGTTAAATAATTTACCTGTTGGTATATCTCAATCAGGATTCTCTGGAGGTGTTCATGCGGGTTTTATAAGAGATTTTCCTATTAATAAAAAGAGAAATTGGGCATTAGGATTAGGTGTAGGTTATAGTTTAAATATTTATAATCACAATCTCGTAGTATCACCGAACGTTAACGGAACTCTAGATTTTAGTGTCCTTGAGGATTTAGAAATTAAAAGGAATAGATTTCATATCCAATTAGTAGAAGTGCCTTTTCAAATTCGCTGGCGTACATCAACGGCTGAGAGTTATAAATTTTGGCGTGTTTATACAGGATTACGTGGTGGATATGTAACACGATTTCGAACAGATTTTGAAGCAGAAACAGGTGAGCGTTATCAATTTACTAATCCCACAGGTATTAACCGATTGCGTCTTGGAGCGACATTAAGCATAGGTTGGAATACATGGAATTTTCATGTCTATTACTCTCTAGTTGATTTTTTTAAAACAGGTACATTAAGTGATCAGGATCGAAAAAATATGTCAACGATTAAATTAGGCTTGGAGTTCTTTATTCTGTAATTCAATCACTGTAATTTCAGGCCAAATACCTACACGTCCAGGGAAGGCATGATAACCAAAACCTCGATTGACATTAATGTATTTTTGGTTATCCCGATACATTCCGGCCCATTGTTCATAGATGTATTTGATGGGACTCCATTTAATAAAACCCGGTATTTCGATTCCGAATTGTAGTCCGTGAGTATGTCCACTAAGGGTCAATTGATAATTGTTAGGGTGATTTTTTACTTCAGCATCCCAGTGAGATGGGTCGTGACTCATTAGTATTTTGAAATCACTTTTTTGAGTTCCTTTTGAGGCTAAAGATAAGTCTCCTGCTTGCTTAAAGTTTTTACCCCAATTTTCAACACCAATTAATTTTATGTTTTCACCGTCTTTCTCTAAAGTTACATTTTGATTACATAGCAATTGAAAATCTACTGCAGGATGTAAATCTTTTATAGCTCTAAAGTTAGCTTCTTTATCCTTTTCAGACGGCCAAGTGACATATTCTCCATAATCGTGATTGCCTAGGACAGAATATTTACCATGTGTAAAATGCTTTATTTTCTTGAAAGTGTCAATCCAGGGATAAAACTCAGATGCCTTGGTGTTTACAATATCTCCTGTAAAAAGAAATAAATCCGCATCTTGTTGATTGATTAAACTGATTGCGTATTCGATTTTTTCTGCATTATCGAAACTTCCTGAATGTATGTCGGAAATTTGAAGAATTTTGAATCCGTGAAAGGCTTTAGGTAAATCGTCAAATGCAATAGAGTGTTTAATAACTTTAAAGTTGTAACGACCTTTCCATATTCCATGGACAATACCAAGAAACGGAATACTTCCAATGGCTAAGCTAAAGTTTTTTAAGAACAAACGGCGTGAGTCAGAAGGTTGTTTAGTAGTGGTATTCCATAGAATATCACCTAATAATGTAACCCCTAAAAAAAGTAAACTAACTAATTTGGGAACAATTGAAAGTAATAAGAGCCCCAATGCCCAGTAGAAAGTAGTTGTAACGCCTTGACTTCTATCAAACTTTAAAAGTTGATAAAAGAAGAAAAGATATACAAAAGTAGTGAGGAATAAGTGGCTCCATTTTAGGGAACTATTCCAATTATTATAAACTATTCCTCTAAAAAATAGCCCTTCGATAGAAACTAAAATGGAAACAAGAATAATAAAGCGTATGACCATTAAGCTATATTTTCTTTCTTAATCGCGCAACAGGAAGATCCAATTGTTCTCGATACTTGGCTACAGTACGTCTTGCAATAGGATACCCTTTTTCTTTTAAAATTTTTGCTAGTTTATCGTCCGTTAAAGGCTTTCGTTTATCTTCTTCATTGATCGTAATCTCTAGAATTTTTTTGATTTCTCGGGTAGAAACTTCTTCACCTTGATCATTTGTCATCGATTCAGAGAAAAACTCTTTAATTAATTTTGTTCCGTATGGTGTGTCTACATATTTACTATTTGCAACACGAGAAATAGTACTAACATCCATTTCTATTTCATCGGCAATGTCTTTTAAGATCATTGGTTTTAAATGTCGTTCATCACCTGATAAGAAAAACTCTTTTTGATAATGCATAATAGCACTCATGGTAATCATTAAAGTTTGTTGACGTTGCCTAACAGCTTCGATAAACCATTTTGCAGCATCTAACTTTTGTTTGATGAATTGTACCGCATCTTTTTGAGCCTTAGTTTTGTTTTTAGCCTCTTTGTATCCCTTCAACATATTGTTATAGGATCCTGATACGTGTAGCTCAGGAGCATTACGGCCGTTAAGGGTAAGTTCTAATTCACCCTCGACTATTCTAATCGTAAAGTCAGGTACGACGTGTTCTACGATCTTAGTATTCCCAGCAAAGCTTCCTCCAGGTTTTGGGTTTAAATGTTCAATCTCTTCGATCGCATCTTTTAATTGCTCTTCGGAGATGCCAAACTTAGCAATCAGTTTCTTATAGTGTTTTTTCGTGAATAACTCGAAAGCCTCATCGATAAGCTTTATAGCTAATTCAATAGCTGCATTGATCGTTTTTCTATGTAATTGTATCGAAAGACATTCTTGTAGTGAACGAGCTCCAACACCAGCAGGATCTAATTGATGTACAATGTGTAATACTTTTTCTACATCGATAGCTTCCACATAGATGTTTTGAGTAAAAGCTAAGTCATCAGCGATATCTGCAAGTTCTCTACGGATATATCCATTCTCGTTAATACTACCAATTAGAAAAGTAGCTATTTGATAATCGTTTTCGGATAATCGATAGGTGTTTAATTGAGAAATCAGATGTTGGTTAAAAGTTGTTCCACTGGCGTATGGAACCGACTTTTCCTCATCATCAGCACTATAATTATTACTTTGTAAGCGATAATTAGGGATTTCGTCATCGCTTAAGTACTCATCGATATTAATTTCCGTTTCCTGGCTTTCAGTTTCATAATCATCTTGATTAGAAAATTCATCTTCATTTTCATTGGTTTTTTCCTTGCCAGAATCTAATGCCGGATTTTCTTCAATCTCCTGCTTTAAACGTTGTTCAAAAGCTTGTGTAGGCAACTGAATCAATTTCATCAATTGAATCTGTTGCGGAGATAATTTCTGAGATAATTTTAAATTGAATTGTTGCTTTAACATAATATCTTTTCTATCATAAATGAGCGTTTGCCCTTTCAAATACTATTCTCGCTGAAATATAGTCATACAAATTTACTAAAATGGCATGTATTGATTATAAAACGTAAGAATTCGTTTTTTGGTCATTTTCAACAAGGGTTAACATAGAATTAACCCGTATAAATGATACAGATAATGTGCAGGTGATGTTTGAATAATACACGAATAATAGTTTTATGGATATGAAGATGTCTAAAAAGCAATTAAAAAATATTAAGGCGACCTATACTTTTGGAGTTGTATTTCTGCTATTACTGTTGGTGGTTTCAATTAAAGATAAATTCTTCTGGCTTTTTCTAATTAACGGAAATCATACTTCATTTTTTGATCGATTGTTTTTAAATATTACTTGGTTAGGGGAAGGATTTTTGATTGTATGTGCGGGTATTATGGCATTGTTTTCTAAAATTCGATGGTTCATCATTTTTACAGTTGCTTTAGTACTACACTTGGTGTTCATTAATATCGGGAAACACCTTTTATTTGAAGATGTGTTAAGGCCTTTAGGATGTTTTGAAAAAGAAGGAAAAGAGCATTTATTGTATTTGGTAAATGGATTGAGAGTACATCGTCATCATTCATTTCCTTCAGGACATACCACTGGAGCTACTTTTGCCGCGGCTTTTTTTGCTATTTATTTTAGAGAACGATTGTCTAAGACGGCAAAAAAAATATTTAAATTTTCTTCGGAAGGAATTTGATCAGAAGGGATGTTGACATACGAAATACCACGAATTCCATCTATCAATTGCTTTTCTTTTTGAAGATCATTTGACAAGGCAGGATTTAAAGGGTCAAAACTTCCTCCAGTGCGAAGATCAATTACGGTTTTTATATTATAATTTTCTAAATAACTAGGAAGTTTTTTAAAAAATATTGAGATGACAATTAGTTAACCTTCAAGATTTATTCTTCTTTAACTTATTTAATCCTAAAAGTAATGCAGGA
Source organism: uncultured Aquimarina sp. (assembly GCA_947493035.1). Taxonomy (GTDB): domain Bacteria; phylum Bacteroidota; class Bacteroidia; order Flavobacteriales; family Flavobacteriaceae; genus Aquimarina. The sequence goes on along the minus strand of CANLOW010000001.1, from coordinate 191,191 downwards.
AGTAAAACAAGATTAGAAAGCATAGCAAATAATAGTGTCGCAGAAATAAGACCTCCAAGCGCTTTTGTTCCTCCGAAACTAGATATCATAAATACAGCAAACCCAAAGAATAGTACAGTTGAGGTGTAGAACATACTAACACCAGTTTCTTTTAAAGCGATTAGTGTACTTTGAACAACATTATTTCCAGTAGCTAATAGCTCTTGACGATATTTAGCCAAGAAATGTATGGTGTCGTCTACCGAAATACCAAAAGCAATACTAAATACTAAAATAGTAGATGGTTTAATAGGTACTCCAAAATATCCCATTAGTCCACCAGTAATTAATAGAGGTAAAAGATTAGGGATTAATGAAATTAAAATCATTTTCACAGAGCGGAACATGTAAAACATAATTAAAATGATCAGTCCAATAGCAATTAGTAAGGACTGCATTAGGTTCTTCACTAAATATTCTGTTCCTTTTTGAAAAAGTAATGCTCTTCCTGTAAAGAAGACTTCAAAACGATCTTTAGGGAAAATTTCATCTATTTTAGGATATAATGTATTTTCTAGCTCCTCCATTTTTTCGGTTCCGACATCTTTCATAAAGGTAGAAACACGCACATATTGGCCTGTGCTATCCACATAAGAAGAAAGTAAATTCTTATTATTCTGTACCGATTTTAAATAAGGAAGCATGAAGTTTTTTTCTTGACTTGTAGGTAAAGAATAGTACTTAGTATTTCCATTATAAAAAGCCTGTTTTGTATATTTTACAATATTAACAACAGATTTAGTCGGAGATAACTCAGGGAATTTCTCTATTTCAGTACTTAGTTTTTCAATACGTTTCAGTGTTGAAAGTTTGTAAGCCCCTTTTTCTTTTTTAGTGTCAATAAAAATTTCCAATGGCATAATTCCATCGAATTCATTTTCGTAGAACTTTATATCACTATAAAATTGTTCCGATTTAGACATTTCTTCAAGTAGCGATCCGGAAACTTTTATTTGTTTCATTCCGATAATACTGACAATTAAAATAACGAGTGCAGTAATGTATACGGATTTTCGTTTGTTACTTACCAAATTTACCATTCCATTGATCAAGCCGTCCATCCACCTTTTGTCTAGGTGTTTTAAGTGCCTTTCTTTAGGGACTGGCATTAAGGTATATAATAGTGGAATAACTAAAATACAAAGTATAAATAAAGCAAGAATACAAACAGCAGAGACTAAACCAAATTGAATTAGTAAAGTGTTTCCTGTCAAGCAAAAAGTTGCAAAACCCGCAGCAGTAGTGACATTGGTCATTAAAGTAGCATAACCTACTTTGCTAACCATTTCAACCAAGGCGTCCATTTTAGGTAGCCCTTTCTTTATTTGTTGTTGGTATTTATTGATTAAGAAAATACAGTTAGGAATACCAATAACAATAACTAGGGGAGGAATAATTGCTGTAAGTACTGTAATCTGAAAATGAAATAAGCCAATAAATCCGAAAGCCCATAAAACCCCAACGATTACTGTAATCATTGAAATTACGGTGGCACGAAAAGATCTAAAGAATAGTAAAAATATAAATGAGGTAACAAATAAAGCAGCTCCTAAGAAAAGCTTCATTTCATCGAATATATTATTAGAATTCATTGTTCGGATATAGGGCATACCCGAAATTTTCATGTCGATATTATTTTCTTTTTCAAAGGCTTCAAGAATGGGGTTCAGTTTTTTTATGATAAAATCCCTACGAGCTCTTGTGTTTACAACATCTTTTCGGATGTATAATGCCGATTGTATGGTTTTTTTAGAACTACTATATGCAAGTCCTTCATAGAAAGGGAGCTCTTGTAATAATCTGTTTCGGTAATAATCAATCTGTTCTTCAGAGAATTGATCAGTGTCAACAATGGGTTTTAGTTGAAATGATTTAGGATTATCCGTTTTAATTAAATCCTGCATTTCAGAGAAAGAGATTACAAAATCAACTTCTTCAAATTTCCGTAATTGTTGATTGAGCCGAATCCAATTGTTGAATTTCTTCGGCTCGTAGATTGTACTGTCGTTGACACCCATTACCACAACAACTCCTTCTTCACCAAATTTCTCAAAGAATTTATTGTACTGTAGGTTAATAGGGTGCTTGTCTGGTAAAAGATTTGTTTCTGTAAAAGAGAAACCAATATTTTTCCATTGACTAATAAGTCCGATAGTTAGTGCTACTAAAATTGCTGTTACTGCAATTTTGTTATTTAGAATAAGAAGAGCGAAACTTCTCCAAAATGACTGTATTTTCTTTTTTACTTTCTTCATAAGTACTCTATAAGTACTAGGTTGTAATTGATGTAAAATAAAAAAGCAACGTGCAAGTGACGCTGCTTTTAATGATATGTTATTGTCTAATTAGACCGTCATGATCTCTTTTTCTTTAACGATAAAAAGCTCATCAATCTTTTTAGTATAGATGTCAGTAAGTGATTGTATATCTACCTCTGTATTTGATGCGATATCTTCAGAAAGACCGTCTTTTTCTAATTTTTTAATTTCGTTATTCGCATTCTTACGCTCATTACGAATACTTACTTTGGCATCTTCAGCTTCAGATTTTGCTTGTTTCACCAAATCACGTCTTCTTTCCTCTGTCAATGGTGGTATGTTAATGATTACCATATCTCCATTATTCATAGGGTTTAGACCTAGGTTAGCATACATAATCCCTTTCTCTATTTCCGTAATCATAGATTTTTCATACGGAGTGATGGTCAAAGTACGAGCATCAGGTGTAGATACATTTCCTACTTGATTAAGTGGTGTTTGAGATCCATAGTAATCAACCATTACACTTCCTAGCATTGCAGGACTTGCCTTTCCTGCTCTAATATTTAGAAATTGTTTTTCTAAGTGATCTATAGCATTGCTCATAGATTCTTTAGTACTGTCTAGTATAAAATTAACCTCTTCAGTCATCTTATGTTATTTTAGATTGCTTTTTCTAAAAAGCTTTTATTCAAAATTTTTTGATTTATACATTAACTGTAGTACCAATAGGTTCACCTGAAACTAATTTTTTCAAGTTTCCATTAGTATTCATATCAAAAACGATAATAGGTAACTCATTCTCTTGGCTAAGTGTAAAGGCTGTAGTATCCATTACTTTTAGTCCTTTTTCTAATACATCTTTAAAGCTAATATAGTCGTATTTAGTAGCACTAGCATCTTTTTCAGGATCAGCAGTGTAAATACCATCAACACGAGTCCCTTTTAAGATAACATCGGCTTTGATCTCAATAGCTCTTAATACAGCAGCAGAGTCTGTTGTAAAGTATGGGTTACCAGTACCACCTCCGAAAATCACGACACGTCCTTTCTCTAAATGACGTAGAGCTCTTCTTCTAATAAAAGGTTCAGCTACTTCATCAATCTCAATAGCCGATTGTAAACGTGTATTTAAACCTTGATCTTCTAGAGCACCTTGTAATGCCAAGCCATTAATTACAGTAGCTAACATTCCCATGTGATCTCCTTGTACACGATCCATCCCTTTACTAGCGCCAGAAACTCCTCTAAATATATTACCACCACCAATAACAATAGCGACTTCTACACCGAAGTCAACGATGTCTTTTACTTGTTGTGCATATTCAGTCAGTCTAACAGGGTCTATACCGTATTGAAGATTTCCCATAAGGGCTTCACCAGACAATTTTAGGAGTATTCTTTTGTATTTCATCTTTCTGTAAAAATCATACAAATATAATGATTTTGAGATACGGGAAATGATTAAATAATGATCTTCATAGCTCAATTTTTTAAAAGATAGAATAGAAGCTTTGTGAATATATATGTTTTCGAAAGTGGTTTCTGTTTTTTTTGATTTTTTACCTAATTGTTCTTTTTGATATTTTAATTGTTAATGAGTAAGATGTTAACAGTGAGTAGTTTTAAGAGAAGGTGTTATGTGTATGTGATCTTAAGGTAACTATAGTTTTAAAATATCTACAGAACGTTTGTTAATTAATTTACATATCAAAGGATTTTCTTTAAATAGGTAACATTATTCTAAAAGTATTATAAAATCATCGTCATGTTTAGTTAACACGATTACTATGTCGTCAAAGTAAATTTGACATGCATTTATCTATTAACATTAACTAAATAAAAATGAAACTTACTAAAGTATGTATTGCATTAGCATTTGCAGCGGCTTTTACAGCTTGTCAAAATAATGCTTCTGAAGATGACTTATTGAAATTAGAAAAAGAGATAGCTGGTGCTACTTCTAATCAAAATGCTTCTGATAGTGAAATAGAAGCATTAAGAGCTCAAATTACAGCTCTAGTAACTAGCGGTAATGCTTCACAAGCTGAAATCGATGCTGCAGAGCAAAGATTAGAAGAATTAGCTGCTGAAGCCGATGCTTCACAAGCTGAGATTGAAGCTGCAGAAGCAACTATTGAAGATTTAGCTGCTCAAAATGGAGCATCTCAAGCTGAAATCGATGCTTTAATGGCACAAATAGATGCATTATTAAGTGCACAGCAGGAATTTCCTAACTTTTCAAATGCTAATGCATTGGTAAGAACATTACCTGGTTTTGAGAATATTCAAATTTCAACTCTAATATCTTCTACAGATATTTTAGCTCCAACAAATCCTATTGTAGGTCGAAATAATTTTCAATTGGCGGGTTCTGCTGATGGTGCTGGGTTTTTGAAAGATGGAGATGGTTTTATGTATGTTGTTAATTGTGAAGATTCTTATGCTGTTGCAAGAATTAAGCTAGATGCAAATTTGAAGCCAATTTCAGGTGATTATTTATTAAACTCTGAAGTTGCGGACGTTTCAAGACAATGTTCAGCAACTATGTGGGAAAAGGAGATTCATGGTGGAGATCAAGATTTATTTTTATCTGCTTCAGAAGCCTTTCATTTTGATGTAAAAGGAATTGATCCTCGAGTAGAGGTTCCTACACCAACTGCAGATTTTGGATTGGATGCATTAGGAGAGTTTGGTTGGGAAAATGCAACTCCGCTTCCTAAAGATGCTTATCCAGGAAAAACAGTGATTATTGGAGGTGATGATGATAGTGGTGATTTTACAGCTTTCGGTCAAGTATCTATGTATCTTTCAGAAAATGGAGATGCAGATTTTGAAAACGGTAAGATTTATGTTTTAAGAACTAAGCAATTTACCAATAACTCTGGAGCTACAATAAATGCTGTTGCTGACACGGCTTACAATGAAGAAGATTTTGATTTGCAAACGGCTTATGAAGTAGAGTTTGTAGAAATCGTTGATGGTAAAGACAAAACTTTCTTAGAAATGGGACAAGCGTGTTTAGATGTATTTGCTACTCAATTTATGAGGGTGGAAGATGTAGATTATCAGAAAGGTTCGGCTGAAAATGGACGTAATGTATTCTTTGCTGTAACAGGTAGAGGAGGAGGAAGAGGTACTTTTAATGATTTTGGATCTGCTTATAAGCTAGAATTAGATCCGAGTAATCCATTAGAAGGTGTAATGACTAAAATTATTAATGGTAATGAAGGAGGTAATTTACCAGAATTAATGAGTCCTGATAATATTACTGTTACTGAAAATTATGTTTATTTACAGGAGGATCCTAATAGTGGTGCAGTAGGTGAAAAAATCCATACTGCTTACATTTATCAAACAGATTTAAATGGTAATAACACTGTACCAGTATTTGAATTTATTATAGATTCTTCATTAGCATTAGATCCTAGTGATGTAGAAGTTAGAGATGCAGAATATGGAGCTTTGATTGATATTTCTGATAAAATAGGAAAGCCAGATACTTTTCTTTTAGCATTGCAACCTCACTATTGGGAAAATCCAAATTTCCAAAATCTTGATGGGCATGATAGATCAATGGATCAAGTTTGTGATCCACGATCTAGTAGATTCTGTTCTAGAGAAGACGATCAAGCTTCACAAATAGTTATTTTATCTGGCCTACCAAGGTAATCTAGGAATATATTTATAGAATGAATTGAACCTCCGTGCTAAAAGTACGGGGGTTTACTATTAAAATAGAAACTTATGTATAAATACAGTTTTATGTTTTTTTTTGTTGTCTTATCTATAATAGGATGTGGGAAACAAAAAACGAGTCTTCAAGATGATGGTTTATCAAAATTAACGGATGTGCAAGTAGAATGGGGGAAGAAAGGTAAGAAATATTATCTAGAGCAAATAGATGAAGCTATAAAATGGTCAGACACATTAGAAAAAGTAGGTTTTTTAAGTGTAGAAGCGAAAACTGTTTTTTCTAAAGTTAGAGAGTACTATAAGAAAGCCGAGCCATTTGCAGCATATTTAAACCCCGATATTGCTAAAAAAGCTAATGGTCCAGCATTACCAATATATAAAGATGATAGTGGTAAAGTCGTTCAGCCAGTGGGTTTACAAAAGATAGAAGAAACTATATATGGGGAAGAGGGTAGTCAAGATGATTTTGATAGAGAATTATACATTTTAAAAGGTGTTTTTAAAAATCTAAGAAATGAAATATTAGAAAGAAAACTTACACCGGAGAGATTTTTTATAGCTACCCATCAGCAGTTGATGCGAATTACAAGCTTATCTACAGTAGGGTTTGATACACCTTCTAGTGGAGAAGGGATCAAAGAAATTGTTATTTCTTTAAATAGTCTAATTGAGATTTATACGTTAACTATAAGTAAGCTTACTATACATAAAAATATAACTCTAGATAGGGAATTCAGGAAGACAGTTGGAGATGCTATAGGTTTTATTAATAATAACACAGATTTTGAAAGTTTTGATCGTTATACATTTCTCAGAGATTATATGAATCCTATAGTTCGTAATTGGGTAGATATAAGAAGAGAATCTAATCTTTGGGATGGGAAAACTAATGCTCAAATCTATAATTTCGATGCGCCAACTTTTTTTGAAAAAGATAGCTTTAAGGTGGACTATTTTCTTAGTATAAACAATAAGTCACCTAGCAAAGAAAAAATTGATTTAGGCAGGAAGCTGTTTTTTGATAAGAATTTATCAGGAACAGGAAATGTGTCTTGTGCTACTTGTCATATCCCAGAAAAAGGGTATACAGATGGTTTGAAATTATCCATAGGGAATCAAGGCAGTCGTTTAAAGAGAAATAGCCCTACATTATTAAATAGTCTATATCAGAAAAATTTCTTTTGGGATGGTAGAGCAGGCACTATCACTGCGCAAATACGATCGGTATTTGATAATAAAGACGAATTTGCCACAGCTATACATCGTTTTTCGAATAAAATTATTGAAAAGGACTCTAGTTATGTTGATATGTTCAAGAAAGCATATGGAGAAGTTCCAAAATCTAATAGAATTACTATCAAAGCAATTTCAACTTACCTGTCTACATTGCAAAGTTTCAATTCTAAGTTTGATAAAAACATTAGGGGAGAAGAAGATACATATACAGTATCTGAGAAAAATGGCTTTAACCTTTTTACAGGTAAAGCACTATGCGCTACTTGCCATTTTATTCCATTAACTAATGGAACAGTACCTCCATTTTTTGCAGAGACAGAAAAAGAAGTTATTGGAGTGCCTGAAACAAAAGCAAACAAAAAGTGGGATGATGATTTAGGTTTTTATTGGGTATTCGAGTCAGAATTGCATAGAGGTATGTTCAAGACGCCAACCATTAGAAATGCAGCCTTAACAGCACCTTATATGCACAATGGTGTGTATGATACTTTAGAAGAAGTAATGGATTTCTATAATAAAGGGGGAGGAGCTGGTTTAGGTTTTGATATTCCACATCAAACATTGCCTTTTGATAATTTAAACTTAACAGATCAAGAAATAAAAGACTTGGTGGCTTTTATTGAGACTTTATCGGATAACGCTATTGAATCTGAAAATTATTGATTCTTTTTAATTTAGATTTTAATATCTAAAAAAAGTGAGGGTGTCTAAAAAGTAATTTTCATCATTTTTTCATTGATAAATTAAGTAAAGAACAATGTCAATGCTTTTATTGAACAAAAATTAAATTAACACTTCTTAAAGAGTTTAAATTTATCAAATTCGCAACAAAAATAGAGGGTATCTAAAAAGTCAGATACCCTCTATTTTTATATATCTTTTGCGGATTCTAATCTACAAAAATATTAAATTGTTTTTCAGATTTTGTTAAACCATCTAAACTTTCGACAACTACCGTTAAAGTAGTATCTCCAAAGTTACTTCGGTAAGAATAGCTACCGTCATTTGAGGTAGTTCTATTAAAAATTAATCTATTATTGCTGCCAGAGCTGTTAGAGTAAATCTTAATTCTAATTGAAGAAGAAGAAATTGCATTATTGTTCCAAGTTATATTAAGAGGTAAACGCCCTCCTCCATGAAATATTTCACTATTCACATTACCCCAAATTGATGATACATTTACATCAAGTGTTGGTTGTGCAGTTTGAGTGATAGTTATTGTATTAAATGATATAGAAACATTTTGTTGTCTATTGTTAGGGTCTTCTATTCTAATGTAATAAGTCCCTGATGGTACAGAAGGTGGTATTGTCCAGATATAATTGAAATCACTAGAACTATCTACGTTTGTATCAACAACTATATCTGGTGTTGGAGGTGATGTAGTTGTAGAACTTTCTAAAAAAATATCTATTTCATTAGATATCCAGTCTCCAGGACAATTATTGCCACAAAGTGTAGCTCCAAAAAAGATAAATAAATCTACATTATCACCTGTTTCATAAGAATTTGGGCCTTGAATTTCAACAAGTAATTCGTGTTCGGATAATTTGTTGGTCTCAAGTTCATCGGAAGAGTTTTCATTTTCACAAGAAACGAAAAAAGCAACTAAAAATAAGATGCTTAATTAGAGTAAATTTTTCATAAAATTAAATTTTTAAATTATTGACTTAAATCTATGATTCACGTATTGCTTAAAAATATTTTAATTGTAAAATTATATATGTAAATTGTTTGTGTCTTGTTAGTTTAGTTTTAAGAGTCTTAAATTAATACAGTTATAAAGCGTTAGTGAAATTTTAATAAATTTTATGTGTATAGCTATAATTTAAAAGTGATTCAACATAACTCCCATCAATAACTTTCCCATTAGACAAAGTACCTTGACTAAAATCAGGTAGCTTATACCCTAAGTTTTTACATATCTTATTGTAATATTCTTTCTTAGTTGGGTGATCAGGATAAGAAGCATTCAAGCTAAGATTCCATTTTTCTTGTTCTATAATAGCTTCTATAATACCAATGCAATCATTTCGGTGTATAAGATTAACAGGTGCATTGCCATTGGGTATGTCTTTTCGTTTAGACATCATTCTAGCGGGATGACGGTCATTGGCAATTAAGCCAGAAAATCTTAAGATAGTAGTGTCGAATGAAGTATTGGTGTACAATAGTTCTTCTACCTTCCTGATCTGTAACCCTGCATTCGTAGTAGCATCTGGTAAAGTTTTATTAGTGATATCAGTAAAAGGATACCCATCTGAAAACACAGATGTAGAACTTATGTAAAGTACTCTTTGGATGGAAGATTGTACTATATGAGGTATCAAGGCTTCGATTTTAGCGACATAATTACTATCTGGATTTCTACGTAAACCAGGAGGTGTATTTAAGATTAAGATGTCACTACCAGACAAGCATTTTTCAATATCGCCAGCAATACTCCCTTCCTTTAATATCACTTGAAAGCACGAAATGTTATCGTAGTCTAATGTTTTTAGTTTTTCCTCACTAGTAGTACTTCCTTTTATGATATGTCTTTGAGAACTTAATCTTTTCGCAAGCGGAAGCCCTAACCATCCTAGGCCTATGATACTTATCTGCATATATGTAATTTATCAATCAAAAATACGACTTAGTATAAACATAACTTATGATTTAGTATGTTTTAAAACTGAATCTATCTTAAGGGGTTTTTGTTAAAGTCTAATGTTTTTAGAATATTTAATTGTTAAAAATTTTATAATCAAGCAATTAAATAGTAAATTAAATGTCTAACTTAAATATAAGCAGTATGGGATTTTCAAGTTTTACTGGACAACGTAAGAAACCAGAGAAAAAAAGTATAGAGGCTGCAATTACAGTATCGGACTATATGGCTAAAAATTTAATCACTTTTAAGCCAGCACAAAGTTTAGCTGAAGTAATGGAAGTTTTAGCTAGAAATGAAATCACAGGAGGTCCGGTTGTTGATGAAAAAGGGAAATTAGTAGGTATGATTTCCGAAAGCGATTGTATGGAACAACTTAGTAATAGCCGTTATTATAACTTACCGTTAGGTAGTGAGTCTGTAGAAAAGTATATGAGTTCTGTAGTAGAGACTATAGATTCGCATATTGATATTTTTGATGCAGCTACTAAATTCCATGATAGCCCATATCGAAGATTTCCTGTTGTTGAAAATGGAAAATTAGTAGGCCAAATCAGTCAGCACGATGTTATTCTAGCTGCCTTGCATTTGAAGTCTAACAGTTGGAAGTAAGTTTCAATTCATATTGATAATATTATAAATGTAAAGACCGCCTTTTCGAGGCGGTCTTTATATTACAAACAATTTACTTATTTACTATTCAACAGTGTAAATAAACGAACCGTCAGTTTGCTTTGTTAGATTAAAACTTTCTGTAGCATTTGATCCAACCCAAACGTCTATGGTTATTTCAAATTGAGTTTCCGATTCTGCGTCTGGAAACTTATTATTTAACGCGATTGTAAACCCTTTTAATAGTTCTTCGTTATCCCAATTTGTATCTCCATCTTGGCGATTGAAATTGCCAAAGCGGCTTAAATTACCAACTTCATCTTCAAGGTCACTGTCGCTCATAAGTTCGGAAGCCACGAAGTTATAGTCGTCAGAAGCAAATGTGTATTTAGTAATGGCTCCTGATTTCCAAACTCTATTTTTCAAGAAAAAAGGTAAAGTGCCTGTTTGAATTGTTGAAGGGACTTCCCATGTATTACCATCGAATGTATAATTTAAAATACGATCTTCAAACTGCCTTCTGTCGTCAGAGAAAAATGTAAATGTGTATAAAACACTTTTTGTATCCCCAGCTTCTTCTAAAAAGGTCTCTCTTTTCAATAGTTTAGCTATTAATTCTTCAGCAACTTCTTCATCCGAAAAATTAGGAAAATTTTGTCCAAGAGCTTCATAGTCTTCTTCATCAAGGCTTTTGGGAGCAATCCATTCGCCATTTCTTGAAAACACAAACTTGTTTTCAAGGGTTTCTAAAGACCCATTAAAGAAATTGTATGTAAGATTGATTAAATCACCGAATCTTGCTTCATCAAATCTTTCTTTTAAAAATGTAACGATTTGATCTTCTGAAGAAAAATTTCTAAAACTAGCAACGCTTCCTCCTTGAGATTCATAATCATCATTTGTAACGGTATAAGAAATAGTATTGTTACTCAATCTTAATTGAGGAGAAAATAATTTAAAAGTAACTTCAGCAGAAGAGTTATCCTTAAAAGTAGGAAACTTGCTTTTTAAGAAAGGAACTAATTTTTCACTTGCTTGTTCAATAGAAGAAAAGTTTTTAAATCGACCGATGGCATCATCGTCAGCAGGGTCAATAGATTCGTAATCTTCATCGGTCAATTCGAAAATAGTATCTAATTGTTCCGAGCCATTTATGCGTTCATCTTCTAGTCTATTGGCTTCTTCTTGTTTGTTGAATTCATCGACTTCCTTAAAGGCATCTTCTAAAGGTTCTTCGCAAGAAAGAACCAATAATAATAAACCTAATATATATAATATCTTTTTCATGATTTAATGGTTAAAAGTTAATTATTGAACTTAGGCTAAATGTTCTTCCAGGTCCTAAGAAAACACCTGTGTTATTAACGTTGAAGTTGTTATTTGTATTTCCTAATGGTCCAGAAGTAGTACCTGCTCTATTGATATAAATTTCGTCGAAGAAATTGTAAACATTCAAAATAAGTTTGGCATCAAAACCACCAAGATTGAATCCGTGAGAAACGTTAAAATCAAAAAGTCCGTAGTCAGGAACTTGATACGTGTCAGGACGCCCTGGTACAGTTCTAGATAAAGGATCGAAATCAGCAAAATACCTGTCGTAATAATTATAGTCTATTCTTACACTTGTTTTTGGAGATAATTTGTATTTAGCCCCTAATGCTGAGGTGGTTTGAGCTGCTCTACCTACAGATACCCCGTCTGTGAATACATTTATAGGATTCCCGACAGGTTGTCTAGCTTGATCAAATATTTGTAAGTTTTGTATGTTACTAGTGTACTTCCAGTCACCAATAGATAGCATTCCAGTTAATGTGAACTTTTCAAAAGGGCGGTATTCGAAATCAAATTCAACCCCTTGGTGAAGTGAATTTACACCAGGGATATTTGCAAAGTTTCTTGCTCCTTCTTGATTGGTTCCAGCACTTTGTACAAATGTTTGGTCTTTCCATTCTGTTCTGTAAATATTGACATTTGCAGCTAATTTTTGAGTCCTTAAACCATACCCAAGTTCGGCGCTAAAAATCTTTTGGTTTTTAGCATCTTCGTTTAGCTGATCGTTATCAAAATTTTGGAATACATCTCTAAAGAATGGAGCTCTTTCGAAATACCCTACATTAAAAAAAGCATTATGACTATCGTCTAATCGGAAATTAGCTCCTCCTTTTGCTCCATAGCTTAAAAAATTGACTCTTTTTGTTTTTTGTCCTTCTTCAGGTGTTTTTTGGAAGAAATCTACCCTTTGATAACTAGTATTAGCTCCGTTTAAAGTAACAAAAGCAGATAGCCAATCATTGTCATATTCTAGTTGCGTAAGACCTCCTGTCCAATAGACGATTCCATCATTGTGAAAAAAGATTTTATCTCCAACTTTAGCCTTGTTATTTGGGTTATTTACATTGCTGTTGTCTTGAACAAACTTTCCGCCTAATAGATCATTTACTTCTCTCCAGTGTTCTCCACGATAGTACCTTAAATCTAGCCCAGCGGTAAGATTTAAATTGTCAGTAAGATCTGAATTGAATGTAGATAAAGATCCAAGCCAAGTGTGATTGTTAATACTAGTGGCATTTATTGCAGTAGAACCATCATCACCGTTTTCGATATTTTCGTTTATAATTCGGTCAATATCTACAGGGCCAAAATTTCCAATACGATAGTTCTCAAATTCTCCACCGATATTGGCAAATAATTTTCCTGATTCAGAAGCTAGTTCGACACCTCTTGGTCCATCAGGGGCTGTCCCACCCCCTTTACCTACAGAGAAGTATAACACATTGGTCAGTTTACTACGGTCATTAATTTGCCAATAATGATTTAAAGAAAGTTGTGGTTTATGGAAGAAATTTTCTCTAATGGAATATTCATCTCCATTTTTGATTCCCCAATCAGGATTGTATCGTTGTTCTCTAGGGCTATTGATGTAGTCATCCAATAAACTTAATGTCCTTCTTTGTCCGTGCGTTTGTTTAGTTCCGAAAGCGGTAAAAGTAATTTTGTGTGCATCATTGATTATTTTAGAGATGTTTGCAAAATAAGAGAATGAGTCAAAAGGGGTTCCGTCAACATAGCCATCTCCAAATGTTCTGTCGGTATAGGCAGTAACAGCAAATCCGTTATCCATTAGACCTGAAGATAATTTTAGCCCATATTTAGTATAACCGTCATTACCTAAGCCAAGTTTTAAAACACCTCCTTTTTCAACATCAGTAGTTTCTGTGACAACATTGATAGTTCCTCCGATCGAAGGCACCGCAATTTTCGCTGCACCTAAACCACGCTGTACTTGTTCTGAAGCTGTAACTGAACCTAAGCCCGCCCAATTACTCCAGAAAACACGACCATTTTCCATGTCATTGATCGGTATTCCGTTAATCAATACAGCAACATCTCTAGATTGAAATCCGCGTACTAAAATTTCCGAATCACCAAAAGCTCCTCCATCTCTAGAAGTATATACACCAGGTGTCGATTTTAATAGTTCAGGTAATTCTTGATTACCAAGCTTCTCTTGAATTTCTTCTTTCTTTATTGTAGAAACAGCTACAGGAGTTTTTCTGTCAATAGCGGCCGATGCAACTATTAAAACTTCATCTAGACCAAAAGTGCTTTCTTTTAAAGTAATTTCAAGATTGTTCGCATTTGCTTTACTAAAAGTTATTTTTTCTGTGATATAACCCACATAAGATACTACGATTTCGCCTGAGGGAGTAGTGCTAGACAGTTCAAATTCTCCATCAAAGTTAGTAGATGCGCCATTTTTTGTTCCGGCAACGACAATATCAGCTCCGGGTAAAGTAATGCCTCTTACATCCTTTACAATTCCTTTAATTGTAAAGGTTTGCTGTGCTACTACTGAGGCAATACCGGCCACATGTAACAAAGCAATTAGTAGTAATTTTTTCATAAATAATAATAGTTTTTTTCGTTACACTAATATCTTTATGAAATAGGAAGCTTATGTTATGCGTGCATTATATAAATAACTGTTGTATTAAGAAATGTTCTAGCTTTTTGTTGTTTTTAGAAGGTAAATGTAATGTTAATGTGTAGGTAGTGTAAAATTAATATTAAAGGATGATTCCTGCGATACAAGCGGTTATCCAACTGGCTAAGGCACCGCCAATCATTGCTTTTATAGCTAAGTTGGCAACATCTTTTTTACGATTAGGAGCAATGCCTGAAATACCACCAATTTGTATACCAATAGAAGCGAAGTTGGCAAAACCACATAGGGCATAGCTAGCAATCTTGGCAGTACGATCACTTACAAGTTGATTATTTATCATTTCTCCAAGATCTTTATAGGCGATCAATTCCGTTAAAGCTATTTTTTCACCTAGAAGCGTTCCGAAAGCACCCGATTCTTCCCATGGAATTCCCATTAAAAAAGCTAAAGGTTTAAAAATGAAACCAAATATTTGAGCAGTAGATAAATTTACGATAGATAAAATACCATCTAATAAGGCTACTAGTCCAATAATAGCAATAACCATTGCAGCAATGTTTAGGGCTAATTTTAATCCGTCGATGGCACCATCAGCTAAGGCTTCTATAGCATTAGAGTCAGTATTTTGTTTTTCTAGATTAACAGTGCCTTTTGTTTCTGAAATTTCAGTTTCGGGAAACATGATTTTAGCAATTATAATAGCCGCAGGAGCACTCATTATGGAAGCTGCCATTAAATGCCCAGCTATGCCATCTATGTTTTCTAACATTTTTACATAGATCGCCATTACACCACCTGCTACAGTAGCAAAGCCACCGACCATGACCGTCATCATTTCTGACTTTGTCATGTTTTTGACAAAGGGTTTTACTAAAAGTGGAGCTTCTGTTTGTCCTACAAAAATACTACCAACGACACTTAATGTTTCACTGCCGCTAGTCCCTAGTAATTTTTGCATGGCTTTGGATAATAATTTCACAATAAGTTGCATAATGCCCACATGATACAAGACTGCCATTAAAGCAGAAAAGAAGATAATCGTTGGTAAAACCCGAACTGCAAAATTGATTAGAGGAGACTCAACTTCACCGCTTATGAACGAGGCGAATAAAAAGTCACCTCCTTTATCGGCAAACGAAAGTAGTTTTTTGATCAAGCTATCAAAAAATTCGAAAAAGGGAAGTCCAATAGGAGTCTTTAAAATAATTAGAGCAAAAATTAATTGTAATGCAAACCCTTTTAAAACGAGCTTATAGTCTATTTTTTTTCTATTATTACTTAATAGCCATGCTGTGAATAACAAAAAAATGATTCCCAGGATACCAATATAACGATGCATAATTTACTTTTAGTTAACTATATCTAAGTTAATTTTTTTCATCTTGTATCAAACATTCTTATTTTAAGAAAATGAAAAGATTACTATGGCTTGCTGTTGGTATGATCTTTATCGAAAGTTACGGTCAAGGCGCTCGATTAGATTTTTTAGGGGAACAAATTATCTCGAATGATTTTAAAATGAATGCTCGTTTTGTTGGAGGTTTGTCAAGTATCGATTATAAGAATGGTGAATGGATTTCAGTGTGTGATAGTTCTAAAGATGCTTTGAGGTTTTATCAATTAGATCTGCATTTCAGTGATCAGACTTTTAAACAAGTAAAAGTAGTTAGAGAAGTTACTTTTAAAAATACAGATGGAGTATTGTTAAATGCTTCGTCTTTTGACCCTGAAGGATTACGTTTTTATGGTGATCATCACATGGTTTGGTCTTCAGAAGGCAATGTAAGGAGAAGGGTGCCAACTCAGATCTTTATTTGTAATAGTGATGGAGAGGAAGAAAAGGAAATAATACTTCCTGAAATGTATGCTTTAGAGAATTGTAGGCATAACGGGCTGTTAGAAAATTTGTCTTTAGACCCTGAAGAGAAAGGTGTGTGGTTTGCGAACGAATTACCATTAGTAAAAGATGGGGTAGAAGCTAATTATGAAGATAATCATTCGGCTTTTGTTAGGTTTAATTTTTATGATTTTAAGGCTTCTGTCGTGACGAAGCAATTTGCTTATTCTTTAGATAAAGTGGTTAAAAAGCCAAAATCATTTAACGATTTAGCCATCAATGGACTTGTTGAAATATTAAGTATAAATGAAAATCAGTTTTTATGTCTAGAGCGTTCATATACATCGGGCTATGGGGTAAATGGGACTTCAGTTAAATTGTATTTGGCTAGCGTTGTAAATGAAACTACAGATGTTAGGTCTTTAGATGAATTAGAGGGACAAAAATTTAATGTTTTAAAAAAGGAATTGCTACTAGACTTTGATACTATAAAAAATAAGCTACCAAGTAAACATATTGATAATATAGAAGGAATGTGTTTTGGTCCAGAAATAAAAGGGAAGAAGACGTTGGTGTTTATTTCTGACAATAATTTTAATCTATATAAGCATCAAATTACACAGGTTTTAGCATTTACGATCGAAGGAATTTAGTTTTAGGTGAACATATTCTTAGTGTAATTTTTTGAATCAATCACTACGGAAAATGATAACCAATACTAGTCTAAAAGTTCTTTTGAATGTAAGAATTGGAAAATTAATTTATCTACAGCAGATATTTTATCTAAATCACTAAAAGTGAGCCATACAATTTTTTCGATTTCGCTAGAAGCTTTTAATTCTCCCTCGTAGTTTGCAAAATAACAAGTCATTTTTACGTTAATTCCTATTGTTGCACCATCACTTTGTACAGTGAAAATACCCATAGGTTTTATGCTGGATGGTATGATATCAACTGTTAACTCTTCTTTAATTTCTCTAAGAAGTGTTTGTGCATCTGTTTCTCCCGTTTCTCGCTTTCCTCCGGGGATATAGAATTTATTTTTTCCTTTAGATAATGTGCTTAGAATTTTATTATCCTTAAGGTAGATCCATGCGATTTTATCGATTTCTTTCATGATAATTTTTTAAAATGAAAGTAGTAAACTGCCTCGAGAAAGTGCCCAAGACACTATGTTAAATGAAATTTTAATCTCAAGGCGCGCCTTGTGGGCTATTATGCCCTTTGGCTGTATCAATAAAAAAAGGCACTCAGAAATGAGTGCCTTTTGTAAATATGATGAGAAAAAGAGAACTATGCTGTTACAGCTTCTTCTTCCTCTTCTTTCTTAGGTTCTTTAAAACCTACTCTCTTTACAGTATCGTACATGATTGGAGTTGCGATAAATAAAGATGAATAAGTACCTACAATAACACCAATAATTAAAGAGAACATAAATCCTCTAAGTGGTAATGCAAAAATAAAGATAGCTACTAATACTAATAAAGTAGTTAACGAAGTATTTAACGTACGAGACAGTGTACTACTCAAAGCAGCATCAACCACACGCGTTAATTTCCAGTCTTTATG
Source organism: uncultured Aquimarina sp. (assembly GCA_947493035.1). Taxonomy (GTDB): domain Bacteria; phylum Bacteroidota; class Bacteroidia; order Flavobacteriales; family Flavobacteriaceae; genus Aquimarina. The sequence continues at coordinate 173,348 of CANLOW010000001.1, read as the reverse complement.
ATCGTCTAAAAACTCACGAATTCTATCGAATACTACCACCGTATCATTTAAAGAGTAACCAATTACAGTAAGAATTGCAGCAATAAATGCTTGGTCAATTTCTAAGCTAAAAGGCATCACTTTATGTAATAAAGAAAATAAACCAAGCACGATTAATACATCATGGAATACCGCAGCAACAGCACCTAAAGAGAATTGCCATCTACGGAAACGGATTAAGATGTAAAGGAAAACTACTATTAATGATCCTAATACAGCCCAAACAGCTGCTTTTTTAATATCATCAGCAATAGTTGGACCTACTTTGATAGAAGACATGATTCCTTCCACTTTTTCATCATTTCCTGAAATGAAGTCTTGGTAAGTAAGACCTGCAGATAAATGAGGCTTTAATCCGTCAAATAATTTTCTGCGTACTTCATTATCAATTTCAGTTGAAGTTTCATCAATCTTATATTTTGTAGTAATCTTTAATTGGTTACTAGTTCCAGAGATTTTAGCTTCAACACTTCCGAATACATCTGTTAACTCTTTATCAACTACAGTAGCATTAATGTCTTTGTTGAAACGAACAGTATAAGTTCTACCTCCGATAAAATCAACACCTTGATCTAAACCTTGAGTGAACAATGATGCTAAACCAATAGTTATAAGAATTCCAGAGATGATGTAAGCAATCTTACGTTTCTTTAAGAATTCAATATTGATATTCTTGAACCAGTTTTTGGTAATGTTAGTAGCGAATTGTAATTCTTTACCATTCTTACCATAACCATCAATAAATAATCTTGTGATAAATATTGCAGTAAATAAAGAGGTTCCAATACCTACTAATAATGTAAAAGCAAAACCTTTAATTGGTCCTGTTCCGAAGATTAATAGAATAATACCTGTTAATCCAGTAGTGATATTGGCATCTAAGATCGATGATAATGCATTTTTAAATCCATCAGCAATAGCAGCCACTTGAGATTTTCCTTTGTTTAACTCTTCTCGAATACGTTCGAAGATCAGTACGTTTGCATCTACCGACATACCAATAGTTAATACGATACCTGCAATACCAGGAAGTGTCAATACAGCTTGTAAACCAGCTAAAATTCCGAAGATAAATAAGATATTTACAACCAATGCAACATCTGCAAAAGCACCAGCTTTACCGTAATAGAATACCATCCATACTAGGATTAAGATCAATCCAATTACGAATGACATTAAACCACTTTGTATAGCTTCTTTACCTAATGAAGGTCCAACGATTTCACTTTGAATAATGTCTGCTGAAGCAGGTAATTTACCAGCACGTAAAATATTAGCTAAATCTTTCGCTTCAAGAATGTCAAAATTACCAGTAATTTCACTACGTCCACCAGAAATAGCTCCACTGCTAACACCAGGTGCTGAATAGACAACGTTATCTAAAACGATAGCAATTTGGCTTTGGTTTTTAGAAGCACGACCAGTCATTTCTTCCCAAGCTTTAGCTCCTTTACCATTCATTTGCATACTTACAGCAACACGACCTAGTTGGCTATAAGTTTGTTGAGCATCAGTAATTACATTTCCAGATAATTCTGGTTTGTTTTGGCGATTAGCTTTGATAGCGTACAAATCAAAAGATTCGGCAGCATCATCTGCTTTACCCCAAGCAAAACGCATGTAACGTTGATCTCCTTGTAATAAGTTTCTAACTTTAGAGCTATTAAGATATCCCATAAATTGAGCAGTATCTTTTTTCGCCACAGTAGCAACAACAGGTTGTCCAGGGTAAGATTGTCCTTGTATTAAATCGAAGATAGGATTCGAAACAGTTTCTTCTACAGTTTCTTTAGCATCATCTAGTAAAGCATCGATAGTGCTATCTTCTTTACCTTCTTCCGTAGTAGCTTCTTTCTTTGTTTCCTTTTTTGGAAGATCAGCTTGTAATACTTGGTTTGCTTGAGCAAGAAGAGTAAATACTTCTTCTGCTTTGTATACATCCCAGAATTCTAATTGAGCCGTACTTTGTACTAACTTCTTAACACGCTCGATATCTTTAGCACCAGGAAGCTCGATTAAGATTCTACCAGTTTCACCTAAACGTTGAATGTTAGGCTGTGTTACTCCAAATTTATCAATACGCTCACGCAATACCTCAAAAGCAGAAACGATAGATTCGTTTATTTTTCTTCTAATAATAGGCTTTACCTCATCGTTAGTCATTCCTAACTTAATGTTGTCACTAAGGTCTTTAGTAGCAAAAATCTCAGTAGAAGCTAATTTAGCATCAGGTAAAGCGTCAAAAGCTTTGAAAAAAGATTCAACATAAGCTTCTTGAGCATTTTTCTGAATTTCATCAGCATCAATTAAAGCTTTATTGAAAGCAGGATTTCTAGAACCATTAGCAAGTCCTTCTAAGATATCCTTAACAGAAATTTGAAGGATTACGTTGATCCCTCCTTTAAGGTCAAGCCCTTTGTTAAGCTCTTTCTTTTTAGCATCATTGTAAGAGATACCTAAAAAGATTTCTTCATTCCCTATCGAGTCTAAATAAGATTTTTCAGCATTTTCTCTTAAAGAAGAGTAATTCTTTGTTCCTTCTGCATATTTAGAGCTAGCATACTCTTTTGCTTTTTTCTCCTTTGCATTGGTAATAAATGTATACGACAATTGGTAAATACATACCAAGCCAAATAAAATGGCAAATGTGCGTATCAGTCCTTTATTCTGCATTATGTTCAGTTATTAATTATTTGTATTTTCTAAAACGAGCAAATATAACTTATCGCTTGTGAAACGCAAATTATTTTTTAGTTAAGGGCTTGTGTCAATGATAAAAATTAACTAATTGTAGTGCTTTTTGAAGATATCAATCAGAATATTGGGAGGAATAACCTTGTTTTCATAATTGCTCATACGTTGAAGTACTTCGTCAATAGCAGGTGCAGGAAGCCCCATATGAAGCCCAAAGTTTTTCAATCTCACAATTTCGTCTATGCTTGTTTGTTGGTCAATATTCATGACCAATGTCAAACGATGAAATTGTAAAATACGTTCTGATTCAGGAGTTAATACTTTACTTTCTTTAGGATTATTAACCAATAAATCAACATCAATGTCATTAACTTGTATGGTAGAAGCAATTGCTTTTATCAGATGTAATTCATCGTTACCGAGTTGGTTATCTGTTTTAGCTAAGATTATTAGCTCAGAAAGTAAGGCAAGTTTTTCTTCTCGGGTGTAATTCATCCCTAATTTTAAGGCTTAAAGTTTAAGATTCAAAATTTTTAACTCCAAATCTGAAGTAGATTTTCAATATTTGCTTCGAAATTCACAAAGGTAATTTTTGAATGTTTTTTGATAATGGGTTTATGGCGTGTCTCTTCGGGTCAGGCTTTCGCTCATACTCCTCACAATGTTATACTTCGTTTAAACTCAGTATAGCATTGCTGCGGGGTAACCGCTCTATCCTTCACGCAATAGTATTTAGAGTTTTAATGATTTTGGTGGTCTAAATTCTATTATCTAAAAGCGAAGCGATCTAAAATCTAACTCCTAACATCTTAGTTGCTATCTTTGCAGTATGGGTTTAACAAATAACGACATTTTTAAAAAGCTTCGTGTTGCGCACAAGTTGAGAGATGAGGATATTGTGAAAATATGTGCTTTAGTAGATTTTACAGTCACTAAAAGTGAATTAGGTGCTATTTTTAGAAGTGAAAAGCATCCAAAGTATATGGAATGCGGAGATCAACTATTACGAAACTTTTTAAATGGTTTAGTTATTCATCTTAGAGGGCCAATGCCTGAAAAACCAAAACCATCTTCTAAAAAGCATAGCGAAAATTCTAAGGAAAAGAAAACTCCTTCTTTTACGAGACAGTTTACGAAGAGAAAATAAATCAAGTTTAGGTTTCTTTGATGAAGAAGTTAACCTTTGTTTCTGGTACTTTAACGAAGATTTTCAATAACTAATGTTTTGAGTTTTTTTGTTAAAAATGTGTATATTTAATTTGTAATCAATTAATTGAAATTAAAAATCACATGCAAACAACACAAAATGTTACAGATGCTGCAAAAACTGCAGGATTGGAAGCAGGAGGAACAATTATGAATTCTTTAGGAGGGTTTATGACTGCTATTCAAGAAGGAGTAGGTACTTATGGACTGAAGATAGTCGGAGGTATAGTTGCTCTTATTGTAGGGCTTTGGATTATCAAAGTCATAATGAAAGGGATTACCAAAGCTTTTGATAAGAGTAAAGTGGATAGTACGCTGCGTCCTTTTCTTGTAACGTTAGTGAATTTCCTATTAAAAGTATTATTATTTATTTCTATTGCAGGTATCGTTGGTATTCCAACGGCAACATTTGCAGCATTATTAGCAGCCGTTGGTTTAGCTATTGGGGGTGCGTTCAATGGTTCGTTAGGACATATGGCAGCAGGAGTGATGTTATTAGTGTTTCGTCCATTTAAAGTAGGAGACCTTATAGAAGTAGATGGTAAGCTAGGTTTTGTTAAAGAGATCTCTGTTTTTGTAACAATTTTAGAGACATTTCAAAATAAAACTGAAATTATACCAAATGGAGCGATCACGGCAGGTACTATTACAAATTTAACGACTATCGGGAATCTTCGTGTCGATATGCCTTTCGGTATTAAGTATGGAGCAGATATTAAGAAAGCGAAGGAGATTGTAATGAATGTTATGGCAAATGATCCAAATGTTCTTCAAGACCCTGCACCAAGAGTAGCAGTAAATAATTTAGGAGCTAATGGAGTAGAATTATTGGCTTTGCCATACGCTACTTGCGAAGCTTACTGGGATGTATATTGGGATACGCGTCAAAAAATAGTAGAAGCATTAGGAGAAGCAGGATACGAAGCGCCTCTTCCTCAGCGTTTAGTGACAATGCAAAATGCTTAATAGCCGTAGGCTATAAGCTTTAAGCAATAGACCAAAACTAAAAAACACAATCTGAATATCTCAGATTGTGTTTTTTTATTATAAATAAAAACTAAGCTTAGGGCTTATTGCCTAAAGCTTATAGCTTTTGGCTATGCCAATACAGCTTGTACTTTATCTGCAGCTTCTTGGAATTCAACAGCACTTTGTACATTTAATCCACTATCGTCAATTAATTTTTTAGCGATGTCAGCGTTTGTTCCTTGTAGACGAACGATGATAGGTACTTTAATAGCATCTCCCATGTTTTTGTAGGCATCAACAACACCTTGAGCTACACGGTCACAACGAACGATTCCTCCGAAAATGTTGATTAAGATAGCAGCTACATTATCATCTTTTAAGATAATACGGAATGCTTCTTCAACACGCTTTGCATCAGCCGTACCACCAACATCTAGGAAGTTAGCTGGTTCACCACCTGCTTGCTTAATAAGATCCATAGTAGCCATTGCTAATCCAGCACCATTTACCATACATCCTACATTTCCATCAAGGTCAACATAGTTTAATCCTACTTCTTTAGCTTCAACCTCTACAGGGTTCTCTTCAGAAATATCACGCATCTCAGCATAATCTTTATGGCGATAAAGTGCATTTTCATCTAAAGTCACTTTAGCATCAGCAGCTAAGATTTGGTCATCAGCTGTTTTAAATACAGGGTTGATTTCAAATAAAGATGAATCCGAACCTACGTATGCACTATACAAAGCAGTAACAAATTTTGTCATGTCTTTAAATGCAGCACCTGATAATCCTAAGTTGAAAGCAACCTTACGTGCTTGGAATGGTAAAATTCCAGTTGAAGGGTCAATTTCTTCAGTAAATATTAACTCAGGAGTTTCTTCTGCAACAGCTTCAATATCCATTCCTCCTTCAGTAGAATACATGATCATGTTTCTACCTGTAGAACGGTTTAGTAATACCGACATGTAAAACTCAGCAGGTTTAGAAGGTCCGTCGTAGTATACATTTTGTGCAATTAACACTTTGCGTACCAATTTACCTTCAGCAGACGTTTGTGGAGTTACTAACATCATTCCTAAGATCTGATCAGCATAATTACGAACTTCTTCGATAGATTTTGCGATCTTCACTCCTCCTCCTTTACCACGACCACCAGCATGAATTTGTGCTTTTACAGCAAATACCTCACTACCTGTAGCTTCATTGATTTTTTTTGCTGCTTCTACAGCTTCTTCAGGTGTTTCCACCACAATTTCCATAGGCACTTTTACACCAAAACTTTGTAAAATGCTTTTTGCTTGATATTCGTGTATATTCATAATTGTTATATTCTCAATTTTTTATTACGAAGATTGAACCCAAATGTAGAAAACCCCTCACTCACTTGCAAGGGGTTTTGAAAAAATTAGATACTATTACTTAGATAGTGTAATGATTGTATGTTATATGATAATTTTAAATATTTCAAAAGATCCATTTTTAGAAATTAATTTCACAATATATACACCTGAACTTAATTTACTTAAAGAGATGCCTTTGTCAGTCGAATTTGTTTTCACATTGTAATTTTTGTTTTTGTAAACTATTCTTCCCAACATATTGTAAATCTCAATATTTCTCATTTGATTGTCAATGGAGCTGTATATAAATAGCTCTTTGTCTTTGGTGAATATTCTATTTGTATTGCTTTTGGTATCTAGAGAAGAGATGTTTAATGTTACTGGGGTCTCAATTAGAGAGAAGTTGTCTAAGAAAAGAGTTTCGTTAGTTTTTGCAAATGCATAAATTTCAATTTCAGTATCACTAGCGCTATTAAAATCAATTTTGAAATTAGAAAAGGTATTAGTGTTTACATTATCAGAAATAATAACATCTCCAGTGCTGCTTTTTACTCCAAAAATAACTGGAGCCGAAGTAGTATTTTTTCTAGCAGTTACATTTAATTCATAGTCACTATCGGGAGTAACAGAGACAATTTGTTTTAAATATGACTGACCATTCATTTGTATCCCGTATTCACCGCTAAATTTCGAGTTGGCTGTGTTGGTAATATTAACACCGCCTCCAGGCTGATTACTAGCTTCCCATGTATCCATACTACCAGTTTCAAAATCGGGATTGTCAATTAAGTTTTCAATACTAGGTTTTAAAGAATAAGTTCTAACATAATCATATTTAGTTGCATTTATACTATTGTCTTGTAGCTCTAATTGTGTAGGGTATCCAGGATTGTCAGCAATCCAATCACCAGAACTATTTCTTTTTATCTGCCAATTATAGGTTTCTGTAACACAGCGTAAGCTCATAGGTACACTTAAGGGAATGCCGAAAGAAGTGTCATTAGGGTTTACAGATCCAACTAATGCACCATCGAAATAATAGTAAATTAAATTAGCATTTACCCACCATGCTCCATAAGTGTGGAAGTCATCAGCAACGTTAATATTAGTGTCGTGTTTACTTCCTTCTGATTGAAATTCGGAAAAACAATTAGTTGTTCCATCAGCAAATCGCTTTAATTTAAAATGTGTGTTAGAATTCATGGCGCGAGTCCAAGGGATTGCTGCAAAATCGGGAGTTCCACCTCCCATGGTTTCAACAATATCTAATTCTGTAGCAAACCCATCGCACCCTTGATCTCTGTTAGGATTATTTACATCATTATTAAAAAATATTGTAGTTGTATTTAACCAAAAAGTCGAAGACATACGCATGTTTGATGCTTGCATTTTTGTTTCAAAATAACCATATTTTTGAGTTTCTTTAGTTTCTATTCCAGCTGCAGCTATTGTGAATTCTAGATCATCAAAATTTCCACGATAATCAGGTTCTGAATATCCAGCTTGACTCATTTTTATAATTTCATTGGGATGAATCGTATTTCTCAATAATAAATAACCATTTGTTTGATCGAAATGAACATTTTCAGGTAAAAACTCAGCAGGTTTTCTGCCTGCCCAATTGGGAAGCCTCGAATGCCATTTAGTAGTATTTAATGTAGATTGGTTGTTGAATTCGTCACTCATAGTGTCTTCTATGACCCATTCATATCCTATTGGAGGTTGTGGTGTTTGTGCGATTATTACACTATATGATAGTAAGAAGAATAGTCTTAAGTTATTTTTCATAACAAATATGTTGAAAGTTCGGAAGGATGAAAATCACTTTAGTAGTTTATGGAAAGAGATTTTCGTTATTCTCTAAAATTACAATATTTTATGCGTAAATATTATTAAAACATATGATTTTTTACACATAAAAACTTGTTTATCAGTAATTTGTGATTAAAGAGTGTGGTTTGGGGTTGTGCGATAATCAGAGTGATTATCTGTTTTTATAGTATAAATTAATGTTTTTTGTAACTGAAGTAAAGAAGAAGAATTTACTTTATTTAATATGTTACCTATTTTTATAAAGGTTAAAAGAGGTGTTGCCTTTTAAAGTGTTTTTAGTATGGTGTAGGGTATTGTTTGCGATCAATTATAATTGTAATTTTGTAATCTTTTATTTAAGAAAATCAAGTTTAATTTTAGTCCATCATGGAACAATCAGATTTATTAGCCATTGCCGAACAGTACGGAAGTCCTGTATATGTTTATGATTCGGCAAAGATCGTATCGCAGTATCAACGCCTTTCAAATGCTTTTTCGGGAGTGAAGAAGTTAAAGTTGAACTACGCAGTAAAGGCACTTTCAAACCTTTCGATCTTAAAGCTAATGAAATCGCAAGGGGCTGGTTTGGATACCGTTTCGATTCAAGAAGTGCAAATGGGGCTTAAAGTAGGTGTAGCGCCTAAAAATATAATTTTCACACCCAATGGAGTTTCGTTGGAAGAGATTGAAAAAGTAGCTGCATTAGGAGTTCAAATCAATATTGATAACCTGTCTATTTTAGAGCAGTTTGGTACACGTCACCCAAATATTCCAGTTTGTGTGCGTATCAATCCGCATATCATGGCTGGAGGAAATAGCAAGATTTCTGTAGGTCATATCGATTCAAAGTTTGGAATTTCTGTACATCAAACACCACATATCGTTCGTATTGTTGAAAATACAGGGATGAAAATTAATGGGGTGCACATGCATACTGGAAGTGATATTCTTGATATTGATGTATTTATTCAAGCAAGTGAGATATTATTTGATGTTGCACGTCAATTTAAAGACTTGGACTTTGTAGATTTTGGATCAGGATTCAAAGTACCTTATAAAGAAGGAGATATTGAAACGAATATCGAAGAGTTAGGTGAAAAGTTAACACAACGGTTTAATACGTTTTGTAAAAATTACGGGAAAGATCTTGAATTAGGTTTTGAACCAGGGAAATTTTTAGTGAGCGAAGCAGGTCATTTCTTAGCTAAAGTAAATGTAGTGAAGCAAACGACTTCAACTGTTTTTGCAGGAGTTGATTCGGGATTCAATCATTTGATCCGTCCAATGTTTTATGATTCGTATCATCGAATAGATAATATTAGTAACCCAGAAGGGCGAGAGCGTTTTTATAGCGTTGTTGGTTATATCTGTGAGACAGATACTTTTGGTGTTAATAGACGCATTAATGAAATTTCGGAAGGAGATATTCTACGATTCAAAAATGCTGGAGCCTATTGTTTTTCTATGGCAAGTAATTATAATTCTCGTTTTAGACCTGCTGAGATTTTATGGCATAATGGAGAAGCAAAGTTAATCCGTAAGAGAGAAACTTTTGATGATTTAGTTGCTAATCAGATCGAAGTGGATATTGAATCGGAAGCTACTGTAGGATAAAGGATATTTTGTTAGATTCAATGTGAATTGATATTTAACCTAAATTAAATAATTATTAAAAGTCGTAAGCTGTATAGTGAGCTTGCGACTTTTTTTGTTAATTAACATCAACACTAAAAATAATATTATGAAAAAGTGGCTATTTATTTTAGGGATTAGTAGTTTGATTTCTTTAGGAATGAATGCTCAAACTAATGCGGGAGTATTTACTTCTTCAATAGAAGAAGTGCATCAGAAAGAAGCTTTCTTTAAGAAGAAAGGCCTTACCTATGATATCGATATTGAATTTGGAGGAAAACCGTATATGAGTGGTAAAATTACTCAGACTACAGGCGCAGATAAAATAAAAATAGAGAAGAGTGATGGGGCAACCATTTTGTACAATGGGACAACGGTTGTGGCATCGGGTATTGCTAAAGAAAAATTAGGAGGTGCTCGATTTGATATTTTTACATGGCCTTATTTTACAGGGTTCCCTTATAAATTAAATGATCCAGGAACACAGTGGTCTGAATTTGGTAAGAAAGCGTGGGGTAATCATCAATTGAATACTGCAAAATTGACATTTACATCGGGAACGGGAGATGCGCCAGATGATTGGTATGTAGTATATCAAAACCCAACCACTAAAATACTAGAAGGAGCCGCTTACATTGTGTCATTTGGAAAAGGCAAAGAAGCTGCAGAAAAAGAACCTCATGCCGTGAAATATTCTAATTTTATTAGTGTAGACGGAATTCCAATTCCAACAAAATGGACTTATCATATGTGGACTCCAGAAAAAGGGTATGGACAGCAAATAGGAGAAGCTAGACTTAGTAATGTGTTGTTTTTAGATAAAGCAGATTTTTCTAAACCTCAAAATGCAGTAGAAGTAGTTGCTCCATAAATTTTTGGTGTAACTAAAGAGTATATCATAAGAATTTAACTTTTAAAAAGAAAAAATGTCAATCTTAGTCAATCTAGGATTGACATTTTTTTGTAATTTAACAGGAAACTAATTAAATATGAGTAAGTTATTTCAGCGGTTAGGCATTGGTGGTGCCGACGAGATCTTAGTGTTAAATGAGCCAGAAGGTTTTTGTGGAGAGCTAGATCAATTAGAAGGTATATTGGTGCGAGAGTCTGTAATTAGAACTTCCGAAATAGATTTTGCTTTAATGTTTGTGACTGATCCCGAGCAAATAGGAAAAAGAATAGATACAGTATATCCTAAATTAGTTGGTGATGCTGTGATTTGGTATGCATACCCATCTGACCCCAGTAAAACTAAAATTACTCAAGAATACCCTTGGAAAATATTAGGCGATTATAATTTAAAATTGATTGATACCATGCCAATTAATGAGGATTGGATTGGAATGCATTTTAGAAAAACGGAGTTTTTATAATAATTAATCAATTAGGGATAGGGCAATACGCTTTCGTTCTTCATCAATAGAAGTAACAGTGGTGATTACTTGTTGGTTTAATTTTACGACTTCGTTGGGGTCTTTGACAAATTGATTAGCCAATTTTGAAATGTGAACTAATCCACTTTCTTTAATGCCAATATCGACGAAACATCCAAAATTAGTAATGTTATTTATGATTCCAGGTAATTTCATACCCGTTTTTACATCGGAGATTGTTCGGATAGTTTCATCAAATGAAAATATTTTAATGCTTGAACGTGGATCTAATCCAGGTTTTTTAAGTTCCTTTTTGATATCATTTAAGGTAGGTAGTCCTACGTCATCAGAAACATAGTTGTTTAAAGGGATGCGGTCAATAAGTGATGAATTTCCTGTAAGCTCATCAATGGATACGTTAAGGTCTTTGGCAATTCGGGTTACTAAAGCATAACGTTCAGGGTGAATTCCAGAGTTGTCTAATGGATGCTCTCCGTTTTTAATTCTTAAAAAAGCGGCACCTTGTTCAAAAGCTTTGGCTCCAAGACCTTTTACTTTTTTTAGTTGAGTCCTAGACGAGATTCCTTCTTGTTCGGTACGGTAAGAAATTATGTTTTCAGCAAGTTTAGGGCCAATCCCAGAAACGTAGCTTAATAAAGAAGCACTTGCGGTATTTACATTGATTCCTACTGAATTTACACAATGCATTACTGTATCATCGAGTTCCGCTTTTAATTGTGTTTGATTCACATCATGTTGATACTGTCCAACACCTAATGATTTTGGGTCAATTTTCACTAATTCAGCTAATGGATCAGCAAGACGACGTCCAATAGAAACTGCACCACGAACAGTTACATCATAATCAGGAAATTCGGCACGTGCAATTGCTGAAGCCGAATATATAGATGCTCCACTTTCATTTACAATAAAGACTTTTACATCTTTGTCAAAAGGTACTTTTTTTACAACACGCTCCGTTTCTCTAGAGGCAGTTCCGTTTCCAACAGCAATGGCTTCAATATGATAAGCATTAACGAGACTTTTTATTTTTTTAATAGCCTCCGTGGTTTTAGATTGAGGAGGGTGGGGGTAAATAGTTTCGTTATGCAGTAATTTTCCTTGAGCATCCAAGCATACTATTTTACATCCAGATTTGAATCCTGGATCGATGCCTAAGATGCGCTTTTCTCCTAATGGAGCCGCAAGTAATAATTGTTTTAAATTTTCTGAAAATACTCCAATGGCCGTCTTATCTGCCTTTTGTTTAGCTTCTTGTAATGTCTCGGAAGCTAATGATGGCCCTAATAGTCGGGTATAGCTATCTGCAATGGCAGCAAAAATTACATCAGTACAATCTTTATTTTCAGATTTAACAAAGAAGTTATCAATACGATCTAGTGCTTCATCTTTATCGATAGTAATTTTTAACCGAATGATTTCTTCTTTTTCTGCACGAAGCAATGCCAATAGACGATGAGAAGGAATCTTATTTAAATTTTCTGAATGATCAAAATACATTTCATACACCTTTGCATCTGATAATTGATCTTTCCCTTTTATTACTTTAGATGTGATTGTTGCTTTACGTTGAAATAATTTTCGAATACTATTTCGTACTCCGGTATGTTCATTGACCCATTCAGCTATAATATGCTGAGCTCCTAATAAAGCTTCTTTTGCAGTGGCAATATCGGAATTAGTATATTGATTGGCTTTGTATTCCAAATCATTTTCTCGTTGAGCCATGACAATTTTAGCCAAAGATTCTAAGCCATTCTCACGAGCAACGGAAGCTTTTGTTTTTCGCTTTTTCTTGAAAGGAAGGTATAAATCTTCTAATTGAGTTAGGTCGAAAGAAGCTGTAATCCTAGACTTTAAATCTGGTGTTAGGACTCCTTGTTCATCAATACTTTTTAGAATAGATTCTTTACGTTTTTCAATTTCTAAAAAAGACTCCCAGCTCTTTTTGATTCCTGAAATTTCAACTTCATCTAGATTTCCCGTTTTCTCTTTTCGATACCTAGAAATAAAAGGAACAGTAGCTCCTTCTTTTAATAATTCAAGAGTATTTGAAATGTTTTTGTCTGATAAACCAGACTGTTTTTTGATGAATTGAATTTCGGTCATTTCGAATAATTAAGTATAGCTATGGCATGATCCTAAATTACTTCAAGGAACCATAAAGAGATGAAATCGTGAGTTGTTGAAAATGAATTTAGTATAGATATTTAGTTATTCCTTACTTAAAAGAAATCGTCTTAATAATTGCTTCTAATTCAAACATATAATTACGCTTCTTTACCGTTGGAGCAAAAACAAAACCTTCCAATACGTAGTATTTTTGCCTAGCTTCATCTTTAACTACATAATTAACAAATGGACCAGCCATATATTTATTTTTCACTTCCCAAGTCCCTTTGGTTTCAAAAGCAGGAAGTCCTCCTACTGTAGTTTTTTTAAGGTATGGTGCATATGCTTCTTCAGTAATGAAACGACCGCCTTCGTCAACTACGATATGATCTCCAGAAATTTGATCTCTCATGTTGATTATATTCTGTGTCATTGAAGCTTCATCTTTAAAATAATCAATAGGTAAGGTGTAAAATGTCAAATCCGTTGTTCCGTGAGGATTGTTTTTTCTTATCCAGTAGAAATCTTTAGATGCTTTAGCAATACGGTAATTGTGAGGTACTCTTACAGAGAAACCCAAAGAGTCTTCTATGCCTTTAATCTCTAAAGTAGCCTTTAGTAGACTTTGGCGATAAGCAATTTCATGTTTTTTTAGATGAGCAGTGATTTCTTTTTCATGAGCTTTTATTTGTTCTATAATTTCTTGAGTGTTATAGCCTGTAAGTTTGTAGCCTAGTTGTGGTCGGGCGTATTTATTAGTGTATTTAAAGAACCCTTTTTCTTTCCCTTCTTCTATAATAATGAAATGTCTAGCTTTTTTTGCAAACCCAGAGAATACCTTTGGAGGCATTTGTTTCATATCAAATAAAGGCTCTTCTTGAGGAAGTCCCATTACACTGGCAGCAAAATCCTTTCTTAACTGTTCACCAACAGCTCCTTCCCATAGATGGTTGTCAGATACAATGGTTAGAGAATTTAACCTGCCTGCGGATTTTGCATATACTTGTTTTTCTTCCGTAGTAGCGGAAGTATCTTTAGATTTTTCTTTTTTCTTTTTACAGGCAGTAAAAGATAGTATGATTAGCGAAAGATATAGTAGTTTTTTCATGATCAATAGTTTGGGGATGTAGTACACAAAAACTAAGCCGCTTTTGTGTGTAAATATCTTGTTAGTTTAATGGATAGATCTGTGAGTATGATTTTTGCATTAGCGTTTCGCTCGATATGATAAATCGCATCATTAAGAGCTTCGTAAATTTGTAAAATGTTTGCACCATGGACGAAAGGAGCAAATTTGTTGAGATCGAAATTAGAAGTCTGTGGTTCGAAATAAACTAAGTCTTTGGCTTGGTAGTTGCTTAATAGTGCTTGTCTAAAAAATTCCAGACAATAATGTAGAAAATTCTTTTGTACCTCTCTCCCCGAAGCAGCAATGCTTTCACTCCATTCGAGTAAGTCTTTAATCACAGTTTTATTTCCTTTAGCACGAAAAGCTGCTCGAATCCAGGTAATAAACCATTGTTCGAACTGCGCTTCACTTTCATTAGGGGTTAGTAATTGTACTGCTTTATTAAAATCTCCTTGTGCTTTATGGGCGATTAGTTGAGCTTTAGAACTCTCTACATTGTAACGATCAATGAGCGCATCAGCAATATCTTTTTCTCCAATAGGGGGGAATTCGATTAATTGACACCTAGAAGTAATAGTGGTTAATAATTGTTCTTTCTTTTCAGTAATTAAAATAAAAATAGTTTTCTCAGTAGGCTCTTCAATTAACTTTAATAATTTGTTAGAAGCCTCAGTATTCAATTTATCCGCCATCCATATAATCATAATCTTATGGTTGCCTTCAAAACTTTTAAGAGACATTTTTTTTAAAATCTCTTTTGCTTCATCGACATTGATATTTCCTTGTTTGTTATCAATACCAATATATTGTAACCATTCGTAAAGGCTTTTAAAAGGGTTGTCTTTGACAAATTCACGCCACTCTTCTAAAAACTGATCGGAAGAAGCATGTTTTTTTATTTTGTTAGTAGTGTTGGTTGGGAATACGAAATGCATATCCGGATGTGCCAATTTATCACACATTATACCAGCATTAGGATTGTTTTTGCATAATAAATAGTGTGCATAAGCAATTGCCATAGGTAATGTTCCGCTTCCATTAGCACCGCTAAATAGTTGAGCATGAGCTACACGATTTCCATCAGCACTCTGTTTTAGATGGTTTTTTATGTGATGTTGACCTATAATCGTTGAAAAATCCATAGTGCTAAAATAATGACGAATTTAAAAACAAGAGTGGGAATTAGCTTTTATTCAGAAATCAAATTATCTAAAGATGTGTTTTTAGTTATTAAAAGTCTTAAAGCTATAACGTTTGAGTTTGGTTGTTGTATAATCAAATATGCCGAAAAGAAACTTTTTGAGTGGACAAAGGCTGAAAATATCTAAGTATTGCAAACGTAAATTATGCTATATTTGTTGCTTTCAATCAGTAATTAAAAACACGAAATGAGAACAATCAACGATTTAAGTTTTGAGAATAAGAAAGCATTAGTACGTGTAGATTTTAATGTGCCATTAGATGGAGATTTTAATGTTACAGATACTACTCGTATTGACGCAGCGAAACCTACAATCATCAAGATTTTAGAAGATGGAGGAAGTGCAATTTTAATGTCTCACTTAGGTCGTCCGAAAGCTAAAGAAGAAGCGTTTTCATTAAAGCATATTGTAGAAAAAGTACAAGAAGTAATCGGCGTACAAGTAAAATTTGTAGAGGATTGTGTTGGAGCTGTAGCTGAAGAAGCAGCGGCAAATTTACAACCAGGAGAAGTTTTATTGTTAGAAAACTTACGTTACTATAAAGAGGAAACTAAAGGAGATAAAGATTTCGCTGAAAAATTATCGAAATTAGGAGATATTTATATCAATGATGCATTTGGAGCAGCTCATCGTGAGCATGCATCTACAGCAGTTGTAGCTCAGTTTTTCGAAGATAAAGCGGCAGGTTTTGTTATCGAAGCAGAGATTGTAAATGCTAAAAAAGTATTAGAAACAGGAGTTTCTCCAATTACTGCAATTATGGGAGGTTCTAAGATTTCTGATAAAATCTTAATTGTAGAAAAGTTATTAAAAATTGCTGATAACATCATCATTGGTGGTGGAATGTCTTATACATTTATTAAAGCATTAGGAGGTGATATCGGTTTGTCTATTTGTGAAGATGATAAAATGGATTTAGCTTTAGATTTATTAAAAAGAGCAAAGGAGAATAATGTAAATATTATCTTACCATTAGATACTGTTATTGCAGATGATTTCTCTAACGATGCTAATATTCAAACGGTAATTAAAGGTCAAATTCCTGATGGATGGGAAGGATTAGATATAGGTCCAAAAACTAGAGAGTTATTCTCTGAGACTATAGAGAATTCTAAAACAGTAATTTGGAATGGACCAATGGGAGTTGCCGAAATGGAAAATTTTGCACATGGTACGATTGCAATTGCACACTCAGTGAAAAATGCTACAGGAAAAGGAGCATTTTCTTTAATCGGAGGAGGAGATTCAGCAGCAGCTATCAATAATTTAGGTTTTGGTAATGATGTATCTTATGTTTCTACTGGTGGTGGAGCATTATTAGAATATATGGAAGGAAAAGTGTTGCCAGGAATCGCTGCGATTTCTTAATAAGCAACAAAATTTTATATTTGCGAAGGCTGTACTGTCACAAGTACAGCCTTTGTTGGTTTTTAAAGTAATATAGAAGCATTTTATGTTTGGAAAAAAGGAGTTATTTATTGTAGTTGTTAGTGTTAGTTCTTTGTGCGCCGTTGCTCAAGATTCCTTAGAGGTTGTTACATCTGTAAAAGTGATAGATTCGGTACTAGAAACTAATAGTGTTGTTAGCGATTCCTTGATGTTAGAAAAAGTAGAAAATCAAAAATTAGAGCAGTATAAGGTTGTTTCGGATAGTGTAAAAGATAAACTGAAAAATACACGTATTTATACAGATTTTGATAATGGGCTAGGAGATGACGCCACATTAGCTCAAATTGATCGAAATTACTTAGAGTCGTTAGAGGGGCTTTCAGAATACGATTCACTATACAACCATATTCAAAATCATAATTATGATGAGATAGTATATGTAGAAGATTTGCCGACAGATACGTTAAAACTTCGCTTAGAGAAATTAAATGCTAAAACGCCTTTTAATGTAGAATATAACCCTTCGTTAGAGTCGGTAATTAAGGGCTATTTAAAACGTCGTCGTAATTTGATGAAGCGATTGTTAAAAGAAAGTGCTTTTTACTTCCCTATGTTTGAAGAGGTGTTAGATAAATATGATTTGCCTCTTGAAATTAAATATTTAGCTGTAGTCGAGTCAGCATTGAAACCAAGAGCTAAGTCAAGGGTCGGGGCTACAGGGTTGTGGCAATTTATGTTTGGTACAGGGAAAATGTACAAGTTAGGAGTTAATTCGTATGTTGATGATCGAATGGATCCTATAAAAGCAACTGAAGCTGCTGCGAAATATCTAGCTAGTTTATATAAGATTTTTGGAGATTGGGATCTAGCTTTAGCAGCTTATAATTCGGGTCCAGGAAATGTAACTAAGGCTATTCGTCGTAGCGGAGGGTATTCTAATTATTGGAATCTACGTCCTTTTCTACCTCGTGAAACAGCAGGTTATTTACCAGCTTTTTTAGCGAATATGTATTTGTTTGAATATGCTAAGGAGCATAAGTTTACATTCGATGTACCTGAAAACCATTATTTCGTTTCTGATACCGTTAAGGTCAAAAAGACAATTACATTAGAACAAATTTCTGAAGCTATAGACGAACCTATTGAAAATCTTCAGTTTCTTAATCCGCAGTATAAACTTGATGTAATTCCTTTCGTTGAAAGTAAAGATTACCGCCTAAGATTACCAGTTGAGAAAATAGGAACTTTTGTAATGCATGAAGATGCTATTTATGCTAAAGCCGAAGAAGAGTTGAAGCAAAGAGAGAAGCCTCTTCCTCAATTATTTGAAATGGATGCCAGAGTACGTTACCGTATTCAAAGTGGTGATTATTTAGGAAAAATAGCGCGTAAGTTTGGTGTACGTGTATCAGACCTGCGTAGGTGGAATGGGATGCGAAATAATAATATTCGAGTAGGTAAATATTTAAGTGTCTACCCCAGAAGAATACCAAAAAATACAAATAATATAAAAGGGACAACTTCTGAAGCTAAGAAGCCAATAAAAGGTGGATATACGGTACAAGAAGGAGATTCGTTATGGAGTATTTCTCAGAAATTCACAGGAGTCTCTATCGAAAATTTACGTCGTTTAAATAATTTAAAAGGAAATAATCTGAAAGTAGGCTCTGTACTTCGTTTGAAATAGTTTCATAGTGTTAAAGGGTTTATTTAAAGGTTTTTAAAAATATTTTTGTGTAAATTAGAGTATGTTATTGTTTAAGAACATATTGTTTTGTCTGTTGTTGATTGCTCAAGGAGTGAGGGTTAATATTTCCAATGCTTTTGGAGGTAATGATCCGTCAGTATTTGAGGTAATAATGCATTGTTCTAAAAATAGTTCTAAAGGAGAAAGACATGCATGCTGTAAGAAGCAAAAAGAGAAACCTTCCTGTTGTGATCACCACAGTACAGCATATTCCTGTTGTTGTTCTGTTACTTTTTTTGTGAATTTGAATATCAATATTAATCATATTGAATCACAGCTTTTGAATAATTTTAAGAAAGAGTTAGTCTTCTCTAAAATACAATTGTATTCGTATCAATATTTATTCGAAATAGAAGAGCCACCAGAAGTTTTAACCCTTCTTTCGTGAGTCTATTCATTTCCTTTTTTAAAGGATATTAAAAAATAAATATTAAAATTATGAAACGTAAAATATTAAGTGTTGCAGCAATCTTATTGTTTGCAGGTGCTGTTGCTATGTCAAGTACAGAAACAAGTAAAAAGTGTTGTGTTAAAAAGGAAAGCTGCTGTTACAAGGGCAGTAGTTGTTGTGCTAAATAACAATAATAGTTAAAAATGAGTAGGCCGCTTTTGAAATAAAAGCGGCTTTTTTGTCGAATTGTATTAAGTTTTAATTGATCCTTATATCGATTTTTAATGTCTTATATCTTCTATTTGATAAAGAAATCATAAAAATAAATTTGATTATACAAATAATATTATTTTCGATGCCAATTAAAAAAAAGGCAAATATTCATTTATGAATTTTAAGTACATCATATTATTTTTAGGCTTATTTTATTCTAATGTATTCTTTGGACAAGCGTACGTGAAATTCCATAATATCCCTACTGAAATTAAGCAAAAATCAGCTTTTGTTCAAGGATTAAAAATAAAATACAACCTTCCAAAAAAAGGATTCATGTATGTTTCCCTATTAAGGAATGATATTGCTATAGGAAATGCAGTTGTCCCTGTTAAAAGGGGGAAGCGAATAGTGGATTGTAATATAACTGTTTGGGAAGAGAAAAACTTAAAGAAAAAAGGAGATTATAAATACAGAATAAACGTTTGGGAAGGAGCAAAAGACACCTTTAGTGAAAGGATGGTTGACCCTATTGAGTTTAGTAGTATAACAGTTGTTAATTAATTTTCAATTACATACCTCGTGTGCTAGCATCGAAGCAGTTGATTTCGGCTTCAAATAACTCTGTAAGTTTCTTAATACTTAATCCGCATAAATCATATAATTCTTCTGTGCTTCCATGTTCAATAAATGAGTCAGGAACACCAAGAATTTTTATTTTTCCTTGGTAGTTTTGTAGTTGAGTGTATTCTAAAATGGCGCTCCCTATTCCCCCGATTATTGTTCCATCCTCTATAGTGATGATGGTTTCAAACTTATTGAATACTTCTCGTAATAAATCTTTGTCTAAAGGTTTTGCAAACACTAAGTCATATAGTGCAATAGAGTGTTGATCTTTTATTAAAGCCAGTGCTTTTTTGGCTTGTTCTACCATTTTACCTAACCCTAAAACAGCGACTTTTGAACCATTAATGAGTTGTTTTCCTTTGTTAAATCTAAAATATCCTAAAGGCTGTTTCCAGTCTATAATGGTTGCTTTTCCTCTAGGATAGCGGATGGCTAAAGGTTGATCTAGACCTTTGGAGGCAGTGTATAATATGTTTCTTAAATCTATTTCATTACTTGGTGCTGCAATAGTCATGTTGGGAATGCAGCGTAGGTATGCAATATCAAAAACACCATGATGTGTAGCTCCGTCACGACCTACTATTCCCGCACGATCAATTAAAAATAGTACAGGAAGGTTTTGTGTAGCTACATCGTGAATCACTTGGTCGTAAGCGCGTTGTAAAAAAGTAGAGTAAATGACACAGATTGGTAGTAAGCCCTGTGTGGCTAAACCAGCTGCCAGCGTTACAGCGTGTTGCTCGGCAATACCTACATCCAAAGTTCGCTTAGGGTATTGTTGCATGAGTTCATTTAACCCACTTCCTGTTGGCATAGCAGGTGTTATGGTGACTAATTTGTCATTAGTTTTGTATAAATCGAGTAGTGTCTCGCCTATTACTTTTTGATATTTGGGTGGAGTTAATTCATTGTTTTTAGGAATCAATTCACCTGTTTCAGCATCAAATTTACCGGGAGCATGATATTTAATCTGATTTTGTTCAGCTTGCTTGAGGCCTTTCCCTTTAGTGGTAACGACATGTAGCAGTTTTGGTCCCTGAATCTTTTTAAGGCTATTAATGTTTTCAATTAAGGCATCAATATCGTGTCCGTCTACAGGTCCGATATATTCAAAATTTAAGGCTTCGATGATATTAGGGTGGCCAATAAAAGCACCTTTTTTACTTTTGGTAAAATAGTTTTTTAATGCTCCAACACTGGGGTCAATCCCAATAGCATTATCGTTAAGTATAACGGTGAAATTAGCATCTGTAACACCTGCGTGATTCAGTCCTTCAAAAGCCATGCCGCTTGCGATGGAAGCATCGCCAATGACAGCAATATGATTTTTGAAAAGCTCTCCTTTTATTTGTGCGCCTAAGGCCATTCCTAATACAGCAGAAATGGAAGTAGACGAATGTCCAGTTCCAAAATCATCATAAACACTTTCAGTTCTTTTAGGAAAACCACTGATTCCATTCAATTGGCGGTTGGTGTGAAATATATCTTTTCTGCCAGTCAAAATTTTATGTGGATATGCTTGATGCCCGACATCCCAAACTAAATTGTCTTCGGGTAAATTGAAACAATAATGTAGCGCAATAGTCAGTTCAATAACTCCTAAGCTAGCCCCTAAATGTCCTTCTTTGGTAGCAACTATTTCGATAATGAAGTCACGCAACTCTTTAGCAAGTAAAGGTAATTGCTCAGGCAGAAGAGATTTTAAATCTTTTGGGGAATTAATATGTGCTAATATCGAAGACATGATGCAAAAATAGTAACTTCATTAGGATTGGGTATTGACATATTTACTATTTTCAATTATTAATAATTAACAATGAAAATATGGAATTGGTATTTGATGATGCGTATTATATGAAGAAGGCACTGCAAGAAGCTGAAATGGCTTTCGAGAAGAATGAGATACCAGTGGGTGCTGTCATAGTTATAAAAGACAGAATCATTGCAAGAGCACATAACCTTACCGAGTTGTTAAATGATGTTACGGCTCATGCCGAAATGCAAGCGATTACCGCAGCAGCTAATTTTTTAGGAGGGAAGTATTTGCAAGATTGTACGCTTTATGTTACCCTAGAGCCTTGTCAAATGTGTGCAGGGGCTTTGTACTGGAGTCAAATCTCAAAAATTGTTTATGGAGCGAGAGATGAGAAAAGAGGTTGTCAAGCTATGGGAACAACTTTGCACCCCAAGACGAAGCTTGTAGGCGGAATTATGGAGGAAGAATGTGGAGAGATAATGAAACGATTCTTTATTCAAAAACGTAATTTGAATTAATATTAATTATTCTGCATCCAGTCTTCTAACTCTTCATTTTTCTCGGTTGGATTAAAGATATATTTACTGCGATCACTTTTTGAAAAGCGGTAGAATAAAAAGATAGGTATCACTATAAAAAATAACCCTAGAACACTAAAACCAATGCATTTTTTAGATAAAGCTAGTTGTTCATTGAAATGAAAATATACGCCAGAGGCAAAACCAACAAGGTTTACGAAAAATAAAATGCGAATAAGGTATTTCATAATATGTTATTCTCGTGTAAAATTAATCAACTTACGACGATAGGTCGAGAGTAGCTTAGATTTAGAGATGAAACCATAGTATTTTCCATCTTTAGTTACGGGTAAATTCCAAGCTCCTGAGTCCTGAAATTTTCGCATAACTGACTTCATAGTGTCTTTTTCAAACTCAATAACTTGTGGAGCGTGTTTCATTAACATTCGGACAGTAACTTTATCATATTGCTCTTGGTCAAACATCATATGTCGTATGCTATCCATTAATAAAATACCAACAAGCTGTTCTTCGTCGTTGATGACAGGGAAAATATTTCGGTTCGATTTGGCTACGGCTTCATGGACTACCTCACCTAAATTCATACTTGGTTTTACTGAAGCAAAATTGGTTTCAACAATTTTGTCAATTTTCATCAATAGTAGAATCATCTCATCTTTATTGTGAGTAATTAGTTGTCCTTTTTCAGCTAATTCTCTTGTGTAGATCGAGTGCTTTATAAATTTTCTCGTAATCATATACGATATGGCGACTGTAATCATTAGAGGTACAAAAAGAGAATATCCGCCACTAATTTCTGCAATTAAGAAAATAGCAGATAAGGGAGCATGAAGTACTCCTGCAATTAATCCTGCCATTCCTACTAAGGTAAAATTACTTTCAGATACGTGAAGATTAAGGCCAAGATGATTAATTACTTTGGCAAAAATATTTCCTAAAGCGCTACCCATGACTAATGTTGGAATGATGATACCTCCTGCAC
Source organism: uncultured Aquimarina sp. (assembly GCA_947493035.1). Lineage (GTDB taxonomy): Bacteria > Bacteroidota > Bacteroidia > Flavobacteriales > Flavobacteriaceae > Aquimarina. The sequence continues at coordinate 150,172 of CANLOW010000001.1, read as the reverse complement.
CACCAATAGCTAAAGTAGATGTGGTTGCAATGGCTTTGAATACTGTAATACCAAAAAGCAACAATATAGCGATCCAGATATTATCAACAATACTGTCAAAAGGCGTTTGCCCTATAGCAGAAAAATGATCTCCTTTTAGCAAGTTGTTAATGAAACTAAAACCTTCTCCAAATAAAGGCGGAATCGCATAAAGAAGTAGGCAGATTAAGATACCTCCGACTAAAAAACGATGAAATTTATTTTTAAATTTATTAAAGAGCTTAAAAATCCAGAAATACATTTTGGTGAAATAAATCGAGCCAAAAGCTGTTCCTGCTCCAAGAATCATATAAAAAGGAAGGTCTTTTAATTGAAAATTTTCTATGACTTGAAATCGAAATAATATTTCATCTCCTAAAAAAAAGTAAGAAGTAATTACTCCAGATAAAGAAGCTAGTAATAAAGGAAGTAATGAGGTCATTGTCAAGTCAAGGCTTAAAACCTCTATAGCAAAAATGATTCCTGCAATTGGAGAATTAAATACAGCAGCAATAGCAGCTGTGGTTACACAACCAAAAAGTAATGTTCTTGTTTTTGGGTCGATATGAAAAAGCGTGCTAATACTAGAACTTAATGTGGCACCAGATAATATGGCAGGCCCCAGCAATCCAACCGAACCTCCAAAGCCAACAGTGAGTGGCGAAATAATTAATGGATACCAAATTTTTACTCGCTTAATAATTCCATTTCTACGAGAAAGTGAATGTAAAATAGTAGGAATAGAGTGTCTTGGGAATCGTTTGAAAATATATTTGTTAAGGGCAAATACGATAGATAAACCAATAATTGGGAGAATGAAGTAAGCAACATTTCCCATCAAGTTATCTAATATAACTACTTCAATTAAGTGTGTGATATTCTTTAAGAATACAGAGACGAGACCAGCGAGAAATCCAACAAGAACACTTAATAGATAAATGAAATTTTGATCAGATACGTTTCTGTATCTCCACTTTAAAAATTTAGTAAACGCTTTTGTGGTATTCATTCAATTAGCTGTAGTGGAGGTCAAAATTACAATTTATGAAGTTATAAAACCATTTCTTCGTATGGAATTATAATTTCATATCCTTTAGCTCTAAAATACTCTAAATCTTTTTCTTTACCGGTAATTAATACAAAGTCTCCTCCCCAGCCGCCTAAACTTTTTATAGTACGGGGGTAGTCACTAAAGCGTTGTTGTTTGATCGTTGGAGTTTTTAAAGTATTCGATAGAAGTGCTTCATGTTGATTTAAAAGTACTTCGAATTTTTTTAAGTCTTTGCAATTTAATATTAGATCTGTAATGGTGTTAATTTCTTTAATTACCTCAAATAGATCAGCAGTATTTAAAGAGCGATAGTTTTTAATAGCTTCTTTGCTGTTTTTTTTATTTTCAAGATAAATGAAAAATAGTTCGTCTTTAAATGTAGGGTTAAACTCGACTTCGTTTACTTTAGGGGTGTATTTCTCTTCGGTGTGGTTGAATAAAATAGCTTTATGAGCACTTGCTGCGGCAATATCATATCCACTTCCCCCAAAGCTTAAGGCAAGTAATTCGTATGGGTTAACTTTTGACCAAGAAGCAATACTATTGATTAATGTAGAAGAAGACCCTAACCCCCAAAGGCGCTCGAATTCAAGATGCGTAGAAATGACATAACCTTTCTTGGAATCTAAAAAATTAGGATTTAATTGTTGAGCTTGCCATAGAATTTTAAACAATGTGGTATCGAATTCCGAATTCCCTTTAGGTGGAATTGTAGCTAATAGTAGCTCTGTTGCGATACTAGTTTCGTACCATATGTTATTGTGACAGTCGAAACTAGACCATTTCAATAGGCTAGTGTTGGTCTCTTGTACTTTTAGTAATTGTCCTTTTTGGGTTGGTACAGCTAGTCCTTTTGCACCATCAAGAATGACGTATTCTCCTGTGATAAGTAATTTTCCGTGACTGTAGAATTCTTTGCAAGACATTTTATAGACCTAGTTTAAGGTAATGATAAAAGGTAATTTTATTTTCTTAATAATTCTAATTGATGAATCACCTCACTGTGAGTAACCGTATTTTTTTCGAAATGTTTGACAATGGTATTTTTTTCGTCTTCGCTAGCATTGTGTTGATTTAAGATATTCAACAGGTGCATTTTCATATGTCCTTTTTGAATTCCAGTGGTGATTAATGAGTTTATCGCTCCGAAATTTTGAGCTAAACCAGCAACAGCCATAATTTCCATTAATTCTTTTGCGTTAGGTTTTTCTAACATTTCTAAAGCTAGCTTTACGACAGGGTGTAAAGAAGTCAGTCCCCCTATCGTTCCGACAGCTAAAGGTATTTCAATATAAAAAGTAAAAACATCATTGTCAATTGTAGCATGTGTGAGACTACTGTATTGTCCGTCTTTAGCTGCATAGGCATGGGCTCCTGCTTCAATAGCTCTAAAGTCATTTCCTGTAGCAATAACAACAGCGTCTATTCCATTCATTATTCCCTTATTATGGGTTACTGCACGGAAGGGTTCTTTTTCTGCAATACGAACAGCACGAACAAACTTTTCGGCATATTCTAAAGCTGATAATTGAGGTGTATTTGGTAAATCAGATATTAAGCAAGAAACTTCAGCACGAACTAAGCAATTAGGAACATAATTTGAGAGTATACTCATTATGATCTCAATTTCCCTTTCGCGTTCTGAGAAAATACTTTCCGTAGAGGCTAGTCTTTTTAATGTCGCGGCAAATTCTTCTAAACAGGTGTTGATAAAATTTGCACCCATGGCATCAACGGTCTCAAAAGTACAGTGCAATTGGTAGTAATTATCAACTTCATTGGTTTTGTCTCTTAATTCGATATCAAGTAAACCACCACCACGTTTTTTCATACTAGCTTGAATGCTAGAAATACTTTCAATGAGTTGAGGTTTTATTTTATTGAAAAAAGAGTTTAGTTTTTCATTAGTGCCAAGAAATGAGAAGTGTACTTGCCCTATTTTTTCGGTATTAATGACAGTGGTTTTAAACCCACCGCGGCTATCCCAAAACTTAGCGGCTTTACTGGCAGCAGCCACAACCGAACTCTCTTCGATTGCCATTGGAATAGTGTGTATTTTGTTATTTATAGTGAAATTTGGGGCTATTCCAAAAGGAAGATAAAAGTTTGTTAAGGTGTTTTCTGAAAACTCGTCGTGAAGCTGCTGAAGCTCTTTATCGTCATTCCAGTATGTCTTCAAAGTATTTTTTGCCTGTTCCGAACCATTGAAAAAATGTTCAATTAGCCAATCGATTTTAGCTGCTTTCTTTAGTTTTGAAAATCCACTTACTTTTTTTGACATACTACAGTTTTAATATATAATAGGTATTAACCAAATTTCTTCTGATTAAAGTTGTATTGCTTTCGTTGATACAAGTTTTATTCATTCAGGGTGCTAAGATAATTCTTAAAAAAGGGGATTAAAGTGAATGTGAGATAGAATTTCAATGGAATTTATTAAAACACTTGATCTGCAGTAAAAAAGTGTTTAAAAAGGAATGCAGTTCAGATAGAAAAATGTAATTTTGCGCTCTTAATTATAATCGAGGTCGAGTACCTCACAAAAATAATTTTATGTCTGTTAAATTAAGATTACAAAGACACGGTAAGAAAGGAAAACCTTTTTACTGGTTAGTTGCTGCTGATGCACGTGCAAAAAGAGATGGTAAATTCTTAGAAAAAGTAGGAATCTATAATCCAAACACAAACCCTGCAACAGTAGATTTAGATGTTGATGCTGCTGTAAAGTGGTTAGAAAACGGAGCTCAGCCAACAGATACAGCTCGTAACATTTTATCTAAGAAAGGTGTTATGTTAAAGTATCACTTATTAGGAGGTGTTCGTAAAGGAGCTTTAACTGAGGAGCAAGCTGAAGAAAAATTCAAAGCTTGGATTTCAGAAAAAGAAGGTAAATTACAAGCTGAAAAAGACGGTGTAAATGCTGAGGTTGAGGTAGCTAAGGCAAAAGCTTTAGAAGCTGAAAAGGAAGTAAATGCTAAACGTGAAGCAGATGCTGCTGCTGCAAAGGCAGAAGCTGAGGCGGCTGTTAAAGCGGAAGAAGAAGCTGCTAATGCAGAGGTTTCTGAAGAAGGAGCTGCTGAAGAGTCAGCTGAAGCTTAATTATTAAATAGCTACGATATCATGCAAAAAGAAGAATGTTTCTATTTGGGTAAAATCGTTAGTAAATTTAGCTTTAAGGGTGAAGTGATCATAAAAATGGACACGGATTACCCGGAAATGTATCAAGAAATGGAATCAGTTTTCGTTGACTTTAACGGAAATTTGGTTCCATTTTTTATTGAAACTATTCGTCTTTATAAAGGGAATGGATTACGTGTCAAATTTGAGGATGTTGATACGGAAGCTGATGCTGATGATCTTATGAAGGCACAGATATACCTTCCTTTAGATTTATTGCCCGAACTAGATGAAGGGCAGTTTTATTATCACGATGTTGCAGGATTTAATGTAGTCGATCATATAAAAGGAGATATTGGGACATTGCGAGAAGTTCGCGAAGGAGTTCAAGATCTATTTGTTATTGATTTTCAGGATAAAGAAGTATTGGTTCCTGTGAATGATGAGTTTATCGAGAGGATAGACTACGATAATAAAAAACTACATATCAAGACTCCTGAAGGCTTAATAGATCTTTATTTGTAACCCTATAGATAGCTGTTTTTAGATTTTTGAAATCGTCTATTTTTGTTTTTGTTGAATATTTAAAACAACTAAAACATTATAGTGTTAATACTTTTACAAATTAACATCTGTTGTTTTTTTTGTGGAATGATTTGTGATTACCTTTAAACAAATAAAATAGTGTCATGACGTCCATTGTAATCAACTGTATTGAAAAGCTTGAATATATTCTGAAAGGGAACTCGCAAATGATTTCTTATTATGAATCATTGTTAGATACGATAAGGTTGAATGAAGTAATGCCTTCATTAGCTTTTTTGTGTAAGCAAAAACAGCGCTTCAATAACGGAGCTATTCATGAAAGCACACGTCTAAAAAAGCTTCATGCTTCGATCGATTTTCCAGAGATTGAGGTAACCTTATGTTTGGATACGAATATAGATGACGATAGTATAGATTCTTACCTATTACACTTGATAGGGGTAGAACAACAATTTATTCAATTTTATTTAGGGATTGCAAGTAAGTTAAATCCTGAAGGTGCAGTGTATCACCGTTTATTAAATCACATTGAAGAGATGCGTGTTAGTCTTAGTTTGCTAGAGCGTAATGTTACCCATCAACAAGAATTATTGACGGCTTAATTTGGTAATCAATAATAGGTTTTCGTTTTTGTGATGAATGTGGTGTTTAGTTTACATGAAAGTAAACTTCTCATTATCCTTAGCATGTTATAATCTCATATTTTGATTCGAATTCTACTAAGCTCGTATCATATTCCTATAAAAGTAGATTTTGTTTACACTCTTTTTACTTGTATTTAGGGCAATTGGTTTTGGTAGTTGAATTAAGAAGCCTATCGAAATAGGCTTCTCGGCCCCAATCCTACTTCTTTGATTTTAAAAATTTCCTTTAAAACCTAGACGTAGCTTTTTAATGATGTCTTCCATGTAAAGAATAGACCATATTAAATTTTCTGAGTCTGCATAAGAAATGAACTCGGTTATAATCTTAGAATTAGCATCAAGTAACTTTTTCTCATTAGTTTTGTATTTCGCTAATAATTTATTGTTTGCGGCATCATTTCGAATGCCAATGTCTTGTAATTTTTGGTCGGGTTTTGTTGTTAGAGCGATGAAAGGCATAACGGTAGTTAGTTCTTTGTTTCTTTCTAAATACAACTTAACTAACTCTCCTTTACTGCTGTCTTCAAGGTCGTCAATAGTATGGAATTTGTTTACTTGATCTAGCTTTCCGAAAAGTGTTTTTTGAGTAGTTTGTGCATTAGTTTGAATACACAAAGCAGTCAAAAACATTACTAGTAATAATAGTATTTGTTTTTTTATGTTATACATAGTTAAAGGTTGTTATAGTATTGTTTTGTAATTGTGCTTTTTTAGAACAAAAGAAGGTTGGTCTTCGTCGGTAGGATTAGCGTACATGTCTTTAGCGTCTTTAAAGAATTTAGTAAACTTATTCTTCTTAAACATTTTAGAGTTACTAATTATTACAGAGTTTTTTGTTTTTAATCCTTCTTCACTAATGTTAAACACATTGTTAGTAAAACTGATGTTTCTATCGACTTGAGATTGTTTTCTGAAAGATTTGTCTAATCTAATTCCGTTAGAGAAACCAGAAATACAAGAAGAGTCTATGCTTAGTCTTGCTAACTTTTTAGCTGATATAGCAGGATGTACAAAATGAATGTTTTCTTGATTAGCTAAGTTAACTATCATCGCATTTTTTACACGTAATGTAGAAAGAGCTGCTTCAGAGGAAAAACCTTCTTCTTTGTTGTAGCCGTCAATCTCTATGGCAAATGACCCACTCGTATCCGAAATAAAAGGATGACGTATAGAGATGATGTCTGTTAGGCTTCCGATAAATCCATTAGCAATGTCAAAATCGTCATCTTTAGATTTATAAGAAATAAGATTGGCAAAGTTACCAGCGCCACCAAACCATTCGAATGAATCATCAGAAGAGTAACTAATTTGTACGTTTTCAATAACGGTATTGGAACCAACACCACATAATGTTAATCCATTTAATTCTTTTGATTGATTGATTTTGTGTCCAGGGAATTCAATACGTACATATTTCAAAATAGCTGATTCTTCTGTGGTGTCTTTTCCTCCATATAATGAGTATTTAGGGTTAAAATTTCCTTCGACAGAAGATATACCTGAAGCTGTGTTTATTCGTCCATTACCAAGAATAACAATTCCTCCCCAATCTCCACTGCTTCTTTCTTTGGCAGCTTTACTTGAAGTAAATATAATAGGAGAGTTTTTGTTTCCTTCTGCGATTAATTTAGCACCTCGGGTAATCACTAAACTTGCTGGGTGTTCGTGATCACAGCGAATTAGAGTTCCAGGTTCAATGGTTAATGTAGCATTCTCAGTTACATAAACGTTTCCGCTTAACATGTATACAACATCACTACTTAGTGTCATGTCTGCAGAAATAACACTAGGGATTGTTTTTTCTGAGCTAAGGTAGCGTTCTAGGTTTGGGTGAAAACTTGTCCATCCATACATCCATTTAGCAGAGGGTTGATGGTAGTTTATTTGAGACCAAACCGAAATATTTAATAGCATTAGTATTGCTATGAAATTTAGGGGTTTTTTCATAGTGAAAATCAATTGGGTTAAAACGGCTAAGATATATTTCAAGCTTACGGAATTCGCACTTCTAATGTTAATTAATTGTTAGATTAATGTTTTTAAACGATAAATTTTATTGTTTTATCGATGTTTTGTTCTTGTTTCAGGAAGGTTGTAGGAGGTTGATCTACTGCTTTTTTCGTAAAAAAGAAGGTAATTTTCTAGTGTTGTGTTGTGCTATTAGAGAAGATGTTTCGGGAGAATTTTCTTGTTGTCTAATGGCGAAATTTACAGCATCAGAAATATTCATGAATTGTCTGGAAGAATGATCGGAATTAAAGAAATCTGCGCGAATTAAAATATCTCTTACAGGGCCAATAAGACCAGAAAATAAAATAGTAATTCCTTTTTTTGTTAATTCTTCTTGAGTGTTTTCTAAGGCGTAAATACCAGAACTGTCTATGTTGTGAATATTGTTAGCGTGAAGAATCATGAAATTTGGTTTCTGATCTCTTTTTTCGAGATGTTCGAAAATTACATCTTTAAAATAATTTGCATTTCCAAAATACAATTGATCGTCAAATCTCAAGATAGAATATTCTGGAACAAATTCGCCATTCGGAAAACGTTTAATATTTCTGTAATAATCTGTATTAGGAAGTTTTACGAGTTCGGCAACATGTGGTGTAGCGCTTTTGTATTGAAAAATGGCAAATGATAATAAAGTCCCTATTAAAATTCCAGTACTGATGTTAAAAAGCAGTGAAATGCCAAACGTTACAATCATTACTATAAAATCATCAATTCTAATGTTGAAATATTGTATAGCTTCTTTTGTTTTAATCAAGCTTAATACAGAAACGAGTATTATAGCTGCTAGGATAGCTTTAGGTAGATAATAGAGAAGAGGGGTTAAGTATAGTAGAGAGAACGTAATTATTATTGCTACAACTATAGAGGATAAAAGTGTTTTTGCACCTGCATCTTCATTGATGGCTGATCGGCTGTAGCTTCCTGAAACTAAATTCCCTTGAAAAAAAGTCCCGATTACTTTAGCTAAACCTAATGCGATGAGTTCCCTGTTAGGTTGTACTTTATAGTCGCGGTGTTTCATTTCGAAAGATTTTCCTATTCCGACACTTCCTATATAGCCAATTAAAGTAAGTGTTGTAGCTGCAGGTATTAAATTTTTAATGGTTTCGAAATTGAAATCAGGAATAGAAAAATTAGGAAACCCACTAGGGATTTCTCCGATAATACTAACATCATATTTTTCTAAATTGAAAAAATAGCTGAGAGTGATAAATATGATGATTAAGAATAAAGCAGCAGGTATTCTTTTGTTTATTTTTCTGAATAAAAGTAGAAATATTACAGAGAATGTAGTGATGCTAAATGTAATTAAGTTTGTTTTTGATAGGTTGTTTATAGTGTAACTTATAGCGTCAAAAGCAGATAATTCTCTTGGTATTTTTATGCCAAGACTATTACTTATTTGTGAAATAATAATAATTATAGCGGCAGCTGATATAAATCCAGATATCACTGGTTGAGAAATAAGGTTTGTTAAAAAACCCATTCTAAAAATCCCGAGGACGATTTGTATAATCCCTGTCATTAAGCCAGTGATCAGTAATAGTGATGTGAATTCAGCTGAAAAAGGTTCTGCGAGCGCACTGATTCCTGTCATTAATATGATAGAAGTAACCGCCACAGGGCCAACACTAAGATGATTGGAGGTACCTAAAAAGGCATAAACGATTAAAGGTATTATGCATGAATATAAACCGTAGATAGGGGGTACACCTGCTAAGAATGCATAAGCGATTCCTTGAGGGATTAATACAATTCCTACTGTAATTCCGGCTATAAGATCCCCTTTTCCTTTTTCAAAGGAATACTGCTTCAGTTGTTGGAGAAGCGGGGAAATATTGGAAAAGAAATCTTTCGTAGCGGATTAGTTTAAGTTTACTTCGTGGTGCCTCTTTCTATAATCTTAGTCTTTATAACTTTTGTTTCAGGAAGATAGCGTTCAGCTCTTAATTCTAATTTGTCAATAAGAATTCTTGCGGCTTCCTCACCCATTTTACTAGCATTTTGGCTTATGGTTGTTAGTTTAGGGTAAGAATGTTTAGATAAAATTCCGTCAGTAAATCCGATAATTTGGATATCATTAGGGATCTTTTTGTCAAGAATTTGGGCCGCGTTAATAGCACTTACGGCAGAAGTTTCATCCAGACCTAAAATAGCATCAAAATTGTATTCTTCGATGAATTTTGATATTTGATCTTCAAATTCATCCTTCTTTTTAAGCTTTAGTATTTCAGTAGTCATTCCATACTTAGCTAAAGCTTTTTCAGCACCTTCTAAACGTTCTAGGCCAACACTTAATTTTTGAATGTTAGAAACAATACCTATCTTTTTGCATCCTGATGCAACCAATTTGTCAATAGCATCTTCTGATGATTGCTTATCGTTTACGATTACCTTGTCACAATAAACATCTTCTACTACACGATCAAACATAACGATCGGAATATCATCTTTCAAAATATCATTGAAATGTTCGAAAAGATCTTTAGTTTGTGATTCTTGCGACGCAGCCAAAATGAAACCATCGACACCATTATAAGAAAGCATGTCTAGGTAGTCTAATTCTTTTTGGTATGATTCGCTACTAATACAAGTTACAATCTTGTAGTTGTTTTTAGTAGCTTCTTTTTCAATTCCTAATAAGACTTTTGCGAAAAAATTATTCAAAATATCAGGCACAATTACACCGATACTCATAGTTTTACTACTCTTCAAACTAACAGCTAATGCATTTGGACGGTAGTTTTTTTCTTTAGCTAATTTTTTAACTCTTTCAATAGTTTCCTGACTAATCTCTGGATCGTTTTTTAACGATTTAGAAACCGTTGAAATCGATAAATTTAACTCTGCAGCAAGTTGTTTTAATGTAACTCTTTTACGCATTTGGACTACTTTAATTTTGCGACTTCATACAAATATACACTTTAAAGCCTTTTAAAAAGAGTAATAATTCGCATTTTAGAGATTGTTTTAAGCTTTGTGTTAACGATTAATAGTAGTTAAAATGATTTAATTCAGGCAATAAATGTTGCATGTCCTAAAAAAACTTACTACAACGATTTTTTTAAGGTTTTTTATGATATTTTAGCAATCGCTTTCAATAAAAAATAAATATTACATGATAGGAATAATTTCTTTTGTTGGGTTTACCGTCCTAGTTGCAGTTATTGCATGGTGGGCAACCCGAAAAACTGACGAATCATCTTCGGATGGTTATTTCCTCGGTGGTCGAAGCTTAACAGCTGGAGTTATCGCAGGATCATTATTATTGACCAACCTTTCTACCGAGCAGATTGTTGGGTTGAATGGAGATGCATACACCGATGGGGTTCTTGTGATGGCATGGGAAACATTAGCGGCAATTGCTATGGTAATTACAGCTATATTCTTACTGCCTCGATACCTTAAAGGTGGGATTTCTACATTACCAACCTTTTTAGAAAGACGTTTTGATAGTGGTGTGAAAGCCATTACTTCAGGGCTGTTTTTGACAGGGTATGCAGTGGTGTTATTACCAATGGTATTATTTACAGGGTCAAAAGCTATTAGTGGGATGTTCAATTTTCCTGAGTTGCTAGGCGTTAGTGAATGGGTATCTGTGTGGATCTGTGTGTGGGGTATTGGATTGATTGGTTCGGTATACGCTATTTTTGGAGGATTGAAAGCGGTAGCTGTTTCTGATACTATAAACGCTGTAGGACTTGTAATAGGAGGGATTTTGATTCCTGTTTTTGGATTAATGGCAATCAGTGATGACGGTTCTATAATTGGAGGAATTACTAAATTAACAGCTGAACATCCTGAGAAATTTAATGCTATTGGAGATTCAGACTCTAAAATTCCTTTTGCAACAATCTTTACAGGAATGATGTTAGTACAGTTGTTCTACTGGGGGACAAACCAACAGATTATTCAAAGAGCATTAGGTGCAGTAAATCTTAAAGAAGGTCAAAAAGGATTGATATTAGCTTCTTTTGTGAAAATTTTGGGTCCATTAATCGTAGTATTACCTGGTATTATTGCATTTCATAAATATGGGCCTGGCTTAAATACCAGTGATGCCTACCCTAAATTAGTGGCAGATGTTTTGCCAAGCGCATGGATAGGTTTCTTTGCAGCTGTTATGTTCGGGGCGATTTTAAGTTCATTTAATTCGGCATTAAATAGTTGTGTAACATTATTCGGAATTGATATCTACAAGCAGTTTATCAATAAAGAAGCTGAAGAAATGGAAGTTGTTAAAGTTGGAAAGCGTTTTGGTATTGTACTGGCTGTCTTTTCTATGTTTATCGCACCGTTCTTAATATATGCTAAAAGTATTTTTGGTTACTTGCAAGAAGTGAACGGAGCTTACAGTATTCCTATTTTAACATTAATTGTTATAGGGTTTATGACTAAGCGAGTACCAGCATTAGCTGCTAAAGTTGGAGTTATCTTTTCATTTTCAGTTTACGTATTATATATAGCGTTATCGAAAGGTTTTGGGGTAGAATTTCCTCACTTCTTACACGTGCAAGCTATCATATTTGTTGTAACAGTAATCATTATGTTAGTTATCGGAAAGATAAAGCCAAGAGAAACAGATTACGAATTAGAGTATACAGAAGATGTAGATGTGACTCCATGGAAATATGTTGTTCCTGTAGGTTTGCTAGTAACAGTAATCGTATTAAGTACATACTTTGTGTTTAGATAATAATAAAGTTTGTTTATAAAAATATGAACTCCTGTAGATCTCTATGATTTACAGGAGTTTTTTGTATTTTAACAAAGTAATAAAAGTGTTTTATGAACGTAGTAGCAGTAATCTATCAATCAGGGAAGCCTCCAGTTATAAATGGTATTCAAAAACCAATGAAGCCAGGTGGATATTCAGATAGTGGTGCTGATATTGTATTTGAGCTTATCAAGAATGGAATTGAAGTAGTTACTCCCGTGGATACGCCTGATGAACAAAATGATTATGATTGGGTGTTTCCTGACACAAGTGAGGGTGTTGAAAATGCAATTAAGAAAGGTGCTACTGTGTTTTGGTTGAATACAATATTGTATGAAGGTCATGTTATAGAAAAATATATAGGAAATCAAATTTCATTTATAGGTCAAGAACCTAAAATGGTCGATCGTTTTGATGATAAATGGGAGACTAATAAGTTGTTACGAAAAGAGGGGTTATCTATTCCTCAAACAATACTTATTGATGATATAAATGCTTCTTTTCCGAGTCAATTATCTCTTCCTGTAGTAATGAAGCCTCTGAGAGGTAGGGGTAGTCAAGGAGTTTTTAAAATTCAGACTATTGACGAATTTAAAAATAAGTTGTCTTATATCTTAAATAGTGAAGATTATGGAGATTCAATTTATTTAGAACCTTTTTTAAAAGGGCAAGAAATTACAATCACGATTATGCCTAAAGGGAAATATTTTATAAGAGGAGAGGAGGTTATAAAAACATCAGCTTGGTGTTTGCCCCCAGTGAAACGATTTAATCATGAAAATGGAATTGCGCCATATAATGGTGTTGTTGCAGTGAAAGAAAATAGTGCTGTTTTAGATGTTAATGAAATTAATACTAAAGCAATTCAAAAGGTAATGGACGAATGTGAGAAGGCAGCAGAATTGTTATCTATAAAAGCACCGATACGTATTGACTGTCGAGCTGACCTGGAAGAGCGTTATTTTTTGTTTGATCTTAATTTGAAGCCAAATATGACAGGTCCTTCAAGGGAACATAGAAAAAATCAAGATAGTTTATCTCTATTGGCTGCAAGAGAGATTGGTTGGGGATATTTTGAATTTCTTAATAATATATTATCCCAGCAATGGAGTAAAGTGTAATAGACAACGAAAGAGAATAGTTGTTAAAAATACTGACCAACGCCAAAAACGAAACCTTGAGTGGCATCTTCTGTAATCCCAACACCATAATCTATTCTAAAAGTAGCATTAAATATTTTCTTATGAGTAAATCGTAAACCAATTCCAGGATATACACGAATATTTTGGCTTTGCCTAAAGTCTCCAAAATCCCCTCCTGGATTTCTCCAAGTACCGGCATCTACGAATGTATTACTTTGTATGATGTAGTTTTTCTTTTCCCAGAGGGTATGTCTGTATTCAGTATTTAATACGGCAACACCAGTCCCTCTATCAATTGTGTTACCAACTCCTCGTACATTTAGATTGTTGTCAACAGCAAAAGGAGAAAATGGACTATCATCATTTGTTGCTAAACCAATTCTTAGTCGGTTAGCCCAATTCCCTTTTTTTCCAACACGAGTGTAGTAATGAAAGTCATTAAAGAAAATCAAAAAATCAGGTAAAATATCTTCAGTACTAGTAACTCGTTGAAAATTAAGAATACTTCGGAATCCAGATATATATTGGTAATAGTAATCGAGACTATTATATTCATAAATAAACTTTGTCAAGAATTTTTTGACTTTAAAACCTTGTGATACCTCGTCAGATGTAGCACCTGATAGGTATTTATAATCTTCTGTGAAAAAGTTACAACCAATTTCTATACGATGCTTTAAGTTAAATTGAACTAATGCTAGCGCCTCAATAGAGTTGTTATTGTATTTGTAATCTGCAGTTCCAGAATCTAAGAATACAGGTTCTTGAGTTGTTAGGTTACTATGATTAATTGATAAGCCAAAATGTTTGCTAAATAGAAAGGGGGCTCTAAAATTAATCATGTATGAATTGAAGACGTCATTTTGAAAAACGCCACCAAATGTAATATTTCTTCCAAGGAAATTGTAATCGTAAACCCCTAATCGATATGCAATTTCTCCTTCATTGGTCGTGTAAAAATCGAAACTAGGTATAATGGTGTGGTTTTCTTGAATGCCATAATGGAGCTCATATCCATTATCATTTTTCTGTTTTTGGAAATAAGCATGACTGGAAAGAGGTAGTCTTTTTAAGAATTTAATGTCTTCTTCAATCTTTATAAGATCTAGACTATCATCTTCCTTGATTTGTATTAGTTTCTTAAGGAATGAAGATTTGGTTTTATGATTCCCTATAAAATCTACTGATATAATTTTTTCTTGCGCATATATAAAAGTGCTGCAAATTATAACGGTAAATAGTAGAAGACTTTTCATTATACGAATTACTTATAATTTGATTTTATAAAACACCTAAAGCCAGAAATCAATCTGGCTTTAGGTGTTTATTATGTGATATATGTTTCTATTTTTTTAGAATAAGAATCGAGCACCTAAACTAAAAGTTTGTCCTAATCCTTGAAGGTTATGACCTGTAACAATGTTGCTATATGAAGCTTCTAAGTTGATAACATTAGTTAATTGATATTTGCCTCCAAGACCAAGAGAAGTAAAGCGTTGTGAAAAATTATCTTCTCCTGCATTAAATTCATTATCGAAACCAATTAAAAAAGCTTGTTGCGCATTTATGAAAACAGTAGATTTTGAACTTGGAAAATAACTTAAGAAAGCACTTAGAGGTAAGAATAAGCTATCTCCAGCAAATCGCTCGCCACCATTTTCATCAGAAGCAGCATCAGCAAGACTTTCTCCAAAATTAAATTTAAAATCAGCTTCAGTGAATAATTGCCATTTATTTCCACCAAAAGTTTTATCAAAGAAAAATTTATTTTCCCATGCTAAACTTCTTTGATCTAAAAATCCACCAGGAGCATCTTTAAATACAGGGATCCAGATAGATGAAGTTATAGAGAAATTTCCGATATTTTTAAAGGGCTGAACTCTAATAGAAGGTGCTATTTGCGATACTCCAAAACGACTAGTTACTCTATCATTTTCTAATTTACCTACACTTAAAGGACTTCGTCCATTAGTAGTGTTTGATCGCACTTGTACAATTAATCCCACGTTTAGTCTAGAGTTTTCGCTAACTCCAGTGTAAAATTCGTTAGTACTAGTAAAAAAATTCTCTCTAGGTATAGTTCTTGACTTTGAATTTTCATCTGTTTTTTTAGTTTGCGTATACAAACCATTAAAGGTTTTAATATCCCATTGTCCTTTCTTTAATAATTTAGAAGGAGTGAAAGTTTGAATATTAGATCGTGTTTCTTCTTCTTGAGCTTGACCTAAAGATATAGCTCCGATAGCTAATGAGATAGCTAGAATACGTTTAGTGATTTTCATGTTATTAGTATAAGTAATATTAGATTTTATTTAAAGCCCAGTCATATGAGTAAAAGCCAACTTTTGTTTTAGTAGGTACTTTCTCTTTGCGGTATTTGTTAACGAAGTCCACATACGAACCAAATTGTTTAAAGTCTTTTGCATACCACTCAAAAATTTGAGATATCTTTAATTTCTTACCGTCATATTTGATAAAAGAAGGGTTGTTGATAGCAATTTTAGTTTGCCTTTGTAATTGAGATTCTAACTTAGCAGGTGTGTAAGCTTCATTGATAATAGGAGGGCAGCCTAAACCAGCACACACTAATACAAAATGAAAACGAGGTTCTTTAGAGTAATTTTTTCTCAAAATGTTATTTTCAATACCATTTAAAGTTGTTTTTTGTCCAGCTACCGTATATTTCTTTCCATCAAAAAAGCCATTGATGTCCAAAGGAGATTTTGTAGGATAGTTATTTACAATTCCCTTAATCACTAACAAATTGTATGCATTAATATGGAAAGCTTGAAAATTAGCTTTGTTACTTTTTGTTGGTGTTGCAGAAGCGATTTCTTCGATAAGTATATCTAGAGAAGAAGTGTCTTTTTTTATTGCAGCATATTTTACTTTGCCTTCAGATATGTAAGTTTTAAAAAACTGATCTGCTTTCGAAAAGAAAGATGCAGGAACCTGTGATTGGATACATTGAGAAGCAAAAAAGAAGCTGATTATTGTGATTATTTTTTTCATTGTTATAATTTTTTCGAACACGGTTTAAGTCGCAAGATTTTCATGTTCATAACAATTGATTTTGAAATTTCATGTTTCCATAAGTGTAAAAAGGTGTTTTTTGAACATAAGCTTTCGTGGATAAATAGCTGTATCTTTGCGGGGTTAAAAGAATAGGATGTACATATATAATATTACAACCAATGTTGGTGAAGAAATTAAATTTGATTGGTTATTCTGGATGAAGCAAACGTTTATTCCAGCGATGTTAGCTAGTGGGAAATTTAAAAAAGCAATCATTTCGCAAGTGCTTGTGGAGGAAGATATGGGTGGAGTAACATATAGTACTCAATACATAGCAGAGAATAAGAATTTGGTAAATGAATTCATCGAAAATGAATTAGATGATGTTTTAAAAGAGCATTCAAGATTTAGAGGAAGCTATGTCGATTTTTCTACAGGTTTGCAGGTAATTGCTGAAATAGATGGGTAAGTATAAATCAAAATACACTAAAGAAGATAGGCCTAAAAAGTCAAACTCTCCTGTAAAAGCGAAAAAGCATTTAGGGCAACATTTTCTAAACGATGAAAGTGTAGCTGAGCGTATAGGAAATACTTTAACAGAAGTAGGCTACTCAAATATTGTGGAAATTGGTCCAGGGACGGGAGTCTTAACTAAATACATCTTAAAGAAAGATTTTAACTTAATTGCGTTAGATTTAGATACCGAGTCTATCGAATATTTGAATACTCATTTTTCTTTGGAGCATAATAATGCGATTAATAAAATGAGTTCTTTTAAGATTAAAGAAGCTGATTTTTTAAAAGTAGATTTAAGTACTTTATTTAATAGAGAACCGTTTGCCATTACAGGGAATTTTCCATATAATATCTCATCTCAAATTGTATTTAAGGCTATTGAAAATCGTCATTTGGTACCCGAATTTACAGGAATGTTTCAAAAAGAAGTAGCAAAGCGCATTTGTGAAAAGGAAGGGAGTAAAGCGTATGGAATTATTTCTGTAATCACTCAAGCTTTTTATGAAGCAGAATACTTATTTACGGTTCCGCCAGAGGTGTTTAATCCGCCACCGAAAGTAGATAGTGGGGTGTTACGATTGATTCGTAAAGATGCTGACACACTTCCTTGTGATGAAAAGTTATTTATAAGAATTGTAAAATTATGCTTTAATCAACGTAGAAAAACAATCCGTAATGGATTGAAATCTATGGGGCTTCCTGAAGAAGTGACTTCGAATGAGATGTTTAGAAAACGCCCAGAGCAACTTTCGGTTGACGCTTTTTTCGAATTGACGAATTTGGTAGAAACTTCATTGTAGTCTAAGTTTAAATATTTGTAAAAAGAATAATACCTATCGCAATCGAGCAAGCTTGGTTTTTTATCTTTGTAGCTTGCAGTTTCACTTAATAACGGAAGACTTATGGCATTCGAACTTACCAAAGAACTTACCGAGGAGATTAAAAATCTTATTAAAAGTCAAAATGAGGAAAAGTTAAGTGATTTACTAAATGATCTTCACTTTGCAGATATTGCAGAAATTCTAGAAAAGCTAAAGACTGAAGAAGCTACTTATGTCGTTAAGATTTTAGATTCTGAAAAAACTTCTGATGCCTTGATGGAATTGGAAGAAGACTTTCGAGAAGATATCTTTAAGAATTTATCTGCAAAAGAGATTGCCGAAGAAATAGAAGAATTAGATACCGATGATGCTGCGGATATCATCAATGAATTACCTCAGGCTAAAGCAGAAACGGTAATTTCTGAAATAGAAGATGAAAAGCATGCCGAAAAAATTGTTGATTTACTTCGTTATGATGATGATAGTGCAGGAGGTTTAATGGCAAAAGAATTGGTGCAAGTCAATGAAAATTGGACAGTACCACAATGCTTGAATGAGATCAAAGCGCAAGCCGAGAATGTAAAGCGAGTACACTCTATCTACGTAGTAGATGATTCGAATAAACTAAGAGGTAGGCTATCTCTTAGAGATTTAATGGTTTCGCCTAATGATTATAATATTAGTCAAATCTATATCCCTAAAGTGGATTCGGTTACAGTAACTACAGAAGCAGATGATGTAGCAAGGGTAATGCAAAAATATGACCTTGAAGCCATACCAGTAGTAGATGAAGTAGGTAGATTGGTTGGTCGGGTTACCATTGATGATATTGTCGATTATATTAAAGACGAAGCTGAGAAGGATTATCAAATGGCAGCAGGTATTTCTGCAGATGTTGAAGCAGATGATAGTATTGTAGAACTTACAAAAGCTCGTTTGCCATGGTTAGTATTAGGTTTGTTTGGAGGATTGGGAAGTGTCTACATCATGCAAGGTTTTGAAGATGCATTGAAACATTTTCCAATATTATTTTTCTTTACGCCACTTATTGCCGCAATGGCAGGAAATGTAGGAGTACAATCTAGTGCAATCATTGTACAAGGATTGGCAAATGATAATGTGAAGGGAAGTTTATGGGATCGTTTGTTAAAGGAAATAGGTTTAAGTTTAATTAATGGAATTGCTTTAGGAATGCTTGTAATTCTATTTGGTTTTATTGTTGGACAACCTCCTTTAGTAACCTTTACGATTTCATTATCAATGTTACTGGTCATTATTTTCGCAGCACTTGTAGGAACTTTTGTGCCTATTATTTTAGATAAAAGAGGCATTGATCCAGCTATTGCGACAGGTCCTTTTATAACGACGAGTAATGATATATTTGGAATCTTTTTATTTTTTTATATTTCTAAATTAATATTAGGGTTTTAATTGATTGTTGTAAGTTGTTCTAATTCTTTCGACTTTCAATACTTAGTAGAAGAACCACAATAAAATTTAGGATATAAACCAAAATCAAAAAATACAATTCATCGAATGCCCTCGTGATGCTATGCAGGGCATTAAACCGTTTATTCCAACAAAGGAAAAAGTGGGGTATTTACAGATGTTAGTAGAATGCGGTTTTCATACACTAGATATAGGAAGTTTTGTTTCTCCTAAAGCCATCCCCCAAATGGCAGATACCTCAGAGGTGTTGTCTAAGATTGATCTGTCTAGAACAACTACAAAGTTATTGACGATAATTGCGAATGTTCGAGGGGCAAAAGCTGCAGCAATTGAAGAGAAAGTGGATTATTTAGGATATCCATTTTCAATTTCTGAAACATTTCAAATGCGTAACACGCATAAAACTATTGCAGAATCTCAGGAGATTTTAAAAGAAATCATTGCAATTACTTCCGAAGCAAAAAAAGAACTAGTTGTTTATATTAGTATGGGGTTTGGAAACCCTTATGGAGAACCTTGGAATCCTATTATTGTTAGTAATTGGGTTCAAAAGTTAGTCGAGATGGGCGTTCGTATTATTTCTCTGAGTGATACCGTAGGGACATCAACTCCAGCAACGATAACACATTTATTTGAGACGCTGATTCCGCAATATCCCGAAGTTACTTTTGGAGCACATTTGCATACCACGCCAAGTACTTGGTTCGAGAAAGTAGATGCGGCATACAAAGCAGGTTGTCGACGTTTCGATGGGGCTATACAAGGTTTTGGAGGCTGTCCCATGGCAAAAGATGAATTAGTAGGGAATATGCCCACTGAAAAAATGGTGTCTTATTTTACTACTCAAAAAGCCCATCATAATATTGATGTATTTCGTTTTGAATCTACTTATAACGAAGCATCTAAGCTATTTAGTAAATACCATTAAAGCTCGTTTGCTGATCTCTTTTATGGATAAAACGTTCACAGGGAATTCCAATATTACGTGTAAAACACTAATAAAAAGAGATACCGTAAATCCTAGTCGATAGTCAATAGCGTATAATGATACGAATACCAACCATAGTATTATAATTAAAGAAGTGCTTCTAGTGGTTAGGTTTTTATGCCAACCAATTATTGTAGTTTTGGAAAACCAGTTGAGATAGTGGTAAAAATAAGCGAAGGCAATGAAAATTTGAAGCTTAAAATCGATTACTTCATAAAAGAAAAATTTTGGCTGTTTTTTAACCCCTAGCAATTCTCCCAAATGAACATTTAAATGATGAAAATTATTTTGTGTGAATATTGTTTTTACTTTTTCTGAAGTTAAAAAATCCACTGGATTTACAGGAGCTAACCAAATTACGAAAGGGATTAACAGTAATAAAGATACATTAAGCCACCCCATTTTACGATTCGTTTTTAGAGTTCCGTAGATCATGAAAAGACCTGTAAAAATATAAACGTGTATTAGGGTGGGTAAGAAAATACCTACCCAAAGATTGTATGCATATGAAGAGGAAACAATATTCAGAATTATAGAAAAAATGATTCCGCAAATAATTACGATTGTTCTGTAAAGATTGTTTTTGATCAATAGCATAGAAAAAGCTATGACTAAAGCAGAGGATAACACCCAATTAATATAACTTTTCCCTAGAGAACCCCAAGTATCGAAAAAGTGGTGGTCCATATTTGGAATTAGTTTATAGAGAGAAAATAGGTAGGGCAGGCAAAAAATAAAAGCGAAAAGTAAGGATAGGTAAATCCAAAAGCGGTTACTCTTAACAAAGTAATCTTGACTTTTTATCCATTTGATTTCGGTTAAATAATGAAGAGGACCTAGCGTAGCATAAGCAATCAAGAAAACTTCTATAGGAAATAAAAAAGCCAATAATAATGCAATCAGTATTAAGAGAGTATTCAAGAAATCAATATTGATTTTCATAGTAAGGCTTTGATTTACACTTATCGTTGTTTTTAATGCTTAATTGGTATTATAATACAAATTAAGTGAAATTAGATAATAGGCAATTGGTAAGATTGCTTAATCGTTCCCATTACAAAAGTACTGTGAGCACTTCCTATATTTTGAATTTCACCAAGACGATTCAAAACAAAATTTTGATACGCCTTCATATCGTCAACTTGGATTTTCAATAAAAAATCATAGTCTCCCGAAATATTATAGCATTCGGTAACTTCAGTTAGCGATTTGATATCCTTTACAAATTGATTTCCGATTTCTTTGGTGTGCTCTTTTAAAGTGATATTACAAAATACCGTAAGTGATTTATCTAAGAGATCGGCATTTAAGATAGCTACATATTTTTCTATGAATCCTAGTTTTTCTAGTTTTTTAATCCGTTCGAAAACAGGAGTAGGAGATAGATTCACCTTTTGTGCAATGTCCTTATTCGTCAATTTGGCATTTAGTTGAAGTAGATTCAGTATACGGAGATCAATCGTGTCTAAGGTCATGCTAGAATATTTTTCTGAAAGTCGAATTTAGAATTATTTAAAAAGAGATAAATTCTTAATAAAACCAAAATTAAGATTAATAATCTGTTTTTAGTAGTTAATATGGAAAATGAATTAAGCATTTGGAATTTTGTTTAGAAATTATAACTAAGCGAATAGATGAGAACGAAAGTATTAGGGTTACCTAGGATAGGGAAAAAACGAGAACTTAAAAAAGCATTAGAATCCTATTGGAAGGGAAACACTACGATTGATGAAGTCGTGGCTGTTGGTGCAACAATTAGAAAAGAAAACTGGCAGTTGTTGCGAAAACAAGAAATTGATTATATCCCTTCAAATGATTTTTCATTTTACGATCAAGTATTGGATATGTCATTAACCTTAGGATGTATTCCGAAGCGATATGAGGCTTTAAAAGAGAATCACTTTGATCTATACTTTGCTATGGCAAGAGGAGCACAAAGAGAGGGTATCGATGTCACGGCAATGGAAATGACCAAATGGTTCAATACCAATTATCATTATATCGTACCAGAGTTTTATAAAGATCAAACCTTCTCATGGTTTTCAGAGAAAGTATTGGATGAATATAATGAGGCCAAATCTTTAGGGGTAGATACAACACCAGTATTGCTAGGGCCAGTGAGCTTTTTGTTATTAGGAAAAGAGAAAGAAGAAGGTTTTCATCGTATTTCATTACTAGATAGACTGCTGCCTATTTATCAACAAATCATTACAGGTTTGTTGTATAGTGGAGCGACACACATTCAATTTGATGAACCTTGCTTGGCGTTAGATTTACAACCCGAAGAGAAAAAGGCGATCACGCAGACTTATTTTTTATTAGCGGAAAAATTTCCTCAACTAAAAATAGTATTAGTATCTTATTTTGGAGCTTACTTAGATAATCTACCTACGGTAACTTCATTACCTATACATGTATTACATTTAGATCTATGTGCTAGTGATGAGCTTGATCGAGTACTAGATAGTAATTTAAAAAGCGATGTAATACTTTCTTTAGGAGTAGTAGAAGGAAGAAATATTTGGAAGAATAATTATGAAAAAAGTATTGAGAGGATTAATAAAGCGATAGAAAAGTTAGGAGAAGAACGCGTTTGGATCAGTACATCATGCTCGTTATTACACACTCCTTATGATTTAGATTTGGAAGAAGATCACAAGAAATTACCCGAAGCGGTACTTCCTTGGTTGGCGTTTGCAAAGCAAAAAGTAGGAGAGCTTTATGATTTAAAATCTATTTATAGTAAAACAGAAGACACTTCGGTAAAAACAAAACTCATTGAAAATGTAAGAGTATTTAATGATAAAGAGGTGTCAGAATGGATTCATAACAAAGCAGTCAAGGAAAGAGTTGCTAGATTGACAGTAGGGGATAGTGAACGAAAAAGCATATTTAAAAAACGTCAAGAGTTACAGAGAACCGAATTACAGTTGCCCCTTTTCCCTACAACAACCATAGGTTCATTTCCTCAAACCAAAGAGGTGCGCTCTTGGCGTTCGAAATATAAAAAAGGCCTAGCCAGTGAGGCGCTTTATAAAGATTTTATCAAAGAAGAGATAGAAGAAAGTATTCGTTTTCAAGAAGAGATCGGTTTAGATGTTTTAGTACATGGAGAGTTTGAGCGTAACGACATGGTCGAATATTTCGGAGAGCAACTAGAAGGATTTGCATTTACCAATTTTGGGTGGGTACAAAGCTATGGAACTCGTTGTGTAAAACCACCAATCATTTATGGAGACGTGTTTCGACCTACTGCAATGACCGTAGACTGGACAAATTTTGCACAAAGCTTGACTACAAAGTTGGTAAAAGGAATGTTAACAGGGCCTGTCACCATTTTGCAATGGTCTTTTGTAAGAAACGATCAGCCAAGAGAATTGACTACGAAACAAATTGCGTTAGCGATACGCGATGAGGTAAGTGATTTGGAGGATAATGGGATTAAGGTGATTCAAATAGATGAACCCGCTTTTCGAGAAGGATTACCATTACGTGAGAAAGATTGGAAAAAATATTTAGAAAAGGCAGCAGAAGTATTCAGGATTTCTGCAAGTACTGTTGCAGATGAAACACAGATACATACGCATATGTGTTATTCCGAGTTTAATAATATTATTGAAAGCATTGCCGAAATGGATGCAGATGTCATTACGATCGAAACTTCCAGATCAGAAATGGAACTGTTGGAAGCATTTTCAGATTTTAAATATCCTAATGAAATAGGCCCTGGAGTTTATGACATACATTCTCCCAGAATTCCTTCAGTATTAGAAATGAAATCACTGATTGAAAAAGCAGGAACATTAATCCCTAACGAGAATTTGTGGATCAATCCAGACTGTGGTTTAAAAACTAGAGATTGGCCAGAAACTAAAGCAGCGTTAAAAAAGTTAGTCTCAGTAGCAAAAGAACTTCGCCAAGAAGTTTTAGTGTAGTATTGAAAAGTTCATGACTCCTCGACTATCGTTCGGCGTTCGTTTCTTGCCGAACCTTGAGCGATAGAAGGGTGTCTAATAAGTTGATTTTATGTAAATTAAGGTTTTCTCTTTTTAATAATCTGGTTAATTTGTAACATAACAGCCTTGTCAAAAATACGATCACCAAAATATTTTCTAATAAAAACTAATGGTTTTGCAAATTTCCCGACTAGATAACGAGTTTTAGGTTTAGAGGTTTTTATGGATTTAGAAACAGTATTGGCTATTAGCGAAACAGGTGATCCTCCTTCTTTTTGATACA
This sequence comes from uncultured Aquimarina sp., assembly GCA_947493035.1. GTDB lineage: Bacteria > Bacteroidota > Bacteroidia > Flavobacteriales > Flavobacteriaceae > Aquimarina. The sequence goes on along the minus strand of CANLOW010000001.1, from coordinate 125,896 downwards.
ATGCTCCAGTAGCTTCAGCTACTGCTTTGGCAAGGTCTTCATAAGCACCGCCTTTGGATCTATCTACCATAGGTTGTAGCATAACATCTCCAAATTCAGTATTAATAGCTCCTGGTTCTAAGATCACCACATCGATTCCGAAAGGTGCTACTTCCAATCGAAGACAATCAGACCAACCTTCAAGAGCGTATTTAGTAGCATGATACCAAGCGCCAAGTGGTGTATACATTTTACCACCCATGGATGAGGTGTTAATAATAAGTCCACTTTTTTGAGAGCGCATATGTGGAAGGACTTTTTGTGTAATATTGGCCAAACCAAAAAGGTTAACTTCAAATTGTCGTCTAGCTTCATCAATCTTAATATCCTCTATGGCTCCGTATATGGCGTAACCAGCGTTGTTGAATAATACATCAATACGTCCTTCTTTTCCTATGATAGTGTCTACAACATAGTTGATGTCAGCTTCTTTGGTAATGTCCATTTGTAAAGAAAACCCTCCTTTTTCAGCGATATCATTCATTTTTTCTGCACGACGTGCGGCTGTATATACTATATGTCCTTCATGTATTAATTGTAATGCAGTAGCTTTGCCAATACCGGAAGAAGCACCCGTGATGAGAATTATTTTAGACATATATTTTTTTAAGTAAAGATATTACTTAATGTCAAAATTAATGAGCATTCGTTCCATGTCAATTTGAAATAATGTTCCCTCTATTAAATCTTTTATGTGTTCTATTTCCTGTTTAGTTACAGCAAAACTCAATTGACTAAAAGGCGTTTCTAGTAATTGTTTACAATCTTTATTCATAGGGCATTCCTTACATTTTCCAAATCTTTGATGTGCTTCGAATACTAATTTTTTAAAGGATGATAACTCTTTATGATTTAAGTAAAGCCCTGTTTCCTTGAATACGATTTGTATACGGCTTCTATTTTTAAGGCTTTGTTGTTTCCAAAGGAAGGTTACGCCGAATGAATTTTTGTAGATGACGTGTATATCATTCATTTTATATTTATTTAGAATTAATAAAAATAATATCCAAATATAAAGATTTATTCTAAACAAGAAGTATTAAGAGTTATGGATAAACGGTTTAATACCTATTTTTGAACCTCAAAATGGAAAGCTTATGAAATTTAAAAGAATACTATTAGGCGTTGTGTTACTAGCTTTTGTAATAACACAGTTTATGTTAGATAAGAGTAATGTTTCATCTTATGATAGTGTTGCTATTTTCGAAAAACAAGAAGGTGTCAATGAAAACTTGAGTGCTATTTTAAAAAACAATTGTTACGATTGCCATAGCAATCATACCAATTACGATTGGTATGGAAGTATTGGTGTTATTAATGTGTTTCAAAGTCATCACATAGAAGAAGGAAAAGAGCATTTAGATTTTTCTGCTTGGGATACTTATGATCAAGGAAAAAGAAAACATAAGATTGAAGAAGTATTCGAAGAAGTAGAAGAAGATCATATGCCAATAACCATGTATACTTTAATACATGGTGGTTTAGACCCAGATGATAAGGAACAGATCCTTAAGTGGGCTAAGAGCAGAAAATAGTATACTCTCTTTCTAAACTGGGAACACCTAGAAAAAAGACCTTAGAAGTCATAGTTGTCATCCTGAATTTAGTTCAGGATCTTCTTATTTGTTTCAAAACACTTGAGGAGCTTCCGCATCAAATGCGGAATGACAAATGTAACTTCTAAGGTCTTTTTTGTAAGGACTATTCTACTATAACATTATAGCTAAATTTTATTTAGAATAATTTAAGATAAACTTGTGTAGAATCATTCTTGATAATATATTTGCCCCTCGAAAACAAAGATTAATTTATTCTAAGTCTAAATAAAATGAAAAAACTAAGTTTATTATTAGCAAGTACTTTGATGTTAGGATTCGTTGCTTGTGACGACGACGATAATGACACTTCTGGAAATAATAAATCAAATCCAGTTGAAGAACAAGGAGCAGATATCGCATATGAGACTCCTGCAACTTATACTTTTGAAAGAGATGGTCAGTCTACAGTGAAGTTTTCAGGACAAACATTGAGATTAAATCAAGGAGCAGAAATCCTTAAAGATCTTACAGATGTAGAATCAGGTACTTTGGAAGCTATTAAAACAAAATATGAAGAAGGACAAGATTTTTCGAATGCTGAATTAGTAAGTTCTTCTCATATTAGACAAAAAGTAGCTGAGTCTATTAGTTATTTCAAAGATGAATTAGACGAGGTTGTTTCTATTGATAGAGACCCTGTAGTAGAATTTTTTGATGACCTTATCGTAGAGCAAGCTGCTCTATTTTTAGATGGTAGTTATGCTGATAAAGATGCTGTTCCTACTGCAAAAGCAGGTGAAGCTGGTATTTTAGGTAAGCGTCTTGTTAATAAGGAAGCTATCGAATATAATCAATATTGGAATAAAGGTTTGATAGGAGCATTTACTTTAGATCAAGTAATTAATGACTATTTAACGTTAGCAACTAGAAATAAGGCGGATAAGAGAGCAGACAATGATGGAGGTGTAATTACACAAAAAAATAAGGATAAAGGAGTAGTTTATACTGAAATAGAGCACTGGTGGGATGAAGCTTACGGTTATGTGTTTGGTGTAGATAGAGATGCAGATAAGTTTTTATACAAGTACATACAAAGAGTAGAAAATCAAGGTTTTGATGGACTTGAGGCAAGTATTGAAACTGCTTTTAGAAAAGGACGTGCTGCAATTACAGCAGGAAATTATGTAGATGCTAGAGAGCAAGCAGATTTCTTAAGAGCTGAATTGTCAAAAGTTATTGCTATTAGAGCCGTTTATTATTTACAAAAAGGAAAACAATCAATTGCTGCAGGAGCTTTTGATGATGGTACAGCACCTCATGATTTATCTGAAGGAATCGGGTTTGTATATTCTTTACAGTTTACACACAATCCTAAGACAAGTGCTCCGTACTATACTAAAGGCAAAGTACAAGAGTTTATTGACGAATTAGAAAGTGGTACTGGATTTTGGAAATATAAAAACGAATCAGAAAGAGCTAAGTTGGATGAAATGTCTGAAGAAATAGCTAAAGAGTTTGATTTTACTGTAGCTGAGGCTGCTCCAAGTTCAAATTAATATAGAGTTATTTATATATAGTTGATGCAAAAGCCTACTCCCTTGTGGAGTAGGCTTGTTAAGATTTAAGGTTTCTTAGTATTTTTGCATTTTAAAACAATAGTAAACGAAAGCTTAAGCTAATTTTAAAAACAAAAAAATGAAAAAACTAGTTTTTCTATTTTCAGCATTATTTCTTTTTTCTTGTAGTAGTGAAGAAGGTGATAAGCCAAGTGGTGGAGAAGGAGGTAATGGTAATATGGGAGTTAATAGGACAGCTTTTTTGAACGCTGTAGTTGATGTGCATGCTATTCCTGATTATGAACGTTTTGCAATGCAATTACAAGTTTTGAAGACGGATGTGAAATCTTTTTCTGATACCCCAACACAAGAAACTCTGAATAAAGCAAGAGCTACTTGGTTAAAGACATATGAAGTATATCAATCTGTAGCGGCCTATAATTTTGGTTTAGCTGAAGAAACAGCATACAGAAGCTACATGAATGGATACCCGACAGATATAGAGGAGATTAAGGGTAATATTGATAATGAGAGTTTCACCGTAGAAAGTCTAGGGAATAGCGACTTGATCAATTCTCAGGGATTGCCTGCCATAGATTATATCATTAACGGTCTAGATGATTCGGATGCAATTATTATTGATAAATTTAATGAAGACGCTAAGTATGGAAAACATTTAGGTTTCTTGGTGGATAGAATGATTAGTTTCACAGATCGAATTTTAAATGATTGGAAAGGAGATTATAAAAAAGAATTTACTTCGAATACTTCAGAAACTAAAAGCGGATCGTTTAATTTATTTGTAGATAGATATATTAATTTCTATGAAAAAATTATTAGAACAGGGAAAATTGGTAGACCAGCAGGAGAGTTAAGTAAACCAAAACGTCCGCAACAAATAGAAGCTTTATTTAGCCCTGAAAATTCTAGAGATTTAGCAATAGTAGCTATTAAAGATGCGGAAAGAATTTATTTAGGTAATTCTGAAGACGAAGCTAGTCTTTCTGCAATTTTATTAGAAAGAGATCGAGTAGATTTAGATCTAAAAATAAAGTCTGAATTTAAAGCAGCTATAGAGTCGGTAGAAAGTTTAAATGCTAATTTAAATATTCAAGCAGAAACCGACGCAGATACAATGTTGGCTACACGAGCAGTATTACATGCTCTAGTAGTTACAATGAAAACAGATTTGATTACAGAGTTAGGTATAGAACTCTTAACTTTCGATTCTGATGGAGATTAATAATTCTTAGTAAGAGTGATAAAAAACTATATAAATAATACTTATGTAAAGACAGCTACATTGGCTGTCTTTCGTTTTTTCTTTGGTTTTTTGATGCTGTTTAGTATTATTAGATTTTGGTCTAAAGGTTGGATTCAAACAATTTATATTGATCCCAAATGGCATTTTAGTTACTATGGGTTTGAATTTGTTCAACCTTTGGGGCATTATACTTATGTACTTTTTGTAGTTTGTGCCTTTAGTGCTATTGCTATTGCATTAGGTTTTTATTTTAGGATAGCTTCAATCCTCTTTTTTCTTAGTTTTACTTATATAGAACTTATCGATAAGACTACTTATCTCAATCATTATTACTTCGTTAGCGTAATAAGTTTTGTGCTTATTTTTTTACCAGCCCATGTAAATTTTAGTTTAGACGCTCTTCGGAAACCGTCCATTCGAATGCAATATGTACCTCGATGGACCATAGATATTTTAAAGCTGATATTATGTATCGTTTACTTTTATGCGGGTTTAGCAAAAATTAATTCAGATTGGTTGTTAGAGGCTTTGCCCCTTAAGTTGTGGTTATCTAATAAAATGCAAACACCTATTATTGGTTCTCTTTTTCTGTATAAGTGGAGTTACTATTTCTTTAGTTGGAGTGGAATGCTTTATGATTTATGTATTCCATTTTTGTTATTGTATAAGCCTACAAGGAAATTAGCTTTTGTAGCAGTTCTTGTTTTTCATTTTTTAACACATATTCTATTCCCTGCTATAGGGATGTTTCCTTTAATAATGACTTTTGCAGTATTCATTTTTTTCGATGTGAGCTTTCAAGAAAAGGTGTTAAATGTGATTCATAAGTTTTTTCCATTCTTGAAAAACTTTCAAGGAGGAAATTATCAGTACTCTAAGTTTTCAGGTAAAATTATAGTATGTTTTTTAGCCGGATTTATGATCATTCAAGTACTTTTGCCATGGCGTTATTTGTGTTACCCTGGAGAATTATTTTGGACAGAGGAAGGCTATCGCTTTTCATGGCGAGTAATGTTAATTGAAAAAGCAGGACATGCCACTTTTAAGATAGTAGATCCTGATGATGGAAAAAGTTTCTTCATTCAAAATGAAGATTTCTTAACAGATTTTCAAATAAAGCAAATGGCAACACAACCAGACTTTATCTTGCAGTATGCACATAAATTAAGAGATCATTACATTTCTGAAGGTATTGGAAATCCAGAAGTGTATGTGGATAGTTATGTGACACTGAATAGGAGATTAAGTCAGCCTTTTATTGACCCAAATATTAATCTTGCTAAAGAAAAAGATTCTTTTGCAACAAAAAAATGGATTTTACCTTTCAATGATACGATCAAAGGCCTTTAAAATATTAGTCATTCTATTATTAGGATGTACTTCTATGATTTGTCAATCGTCAATTACAGGAAAAATAATTGATGAGGAAACAAAAACACCACTTCAAAATGTAGAAGTCTACAACAAGTCTAATTCGAAATCTGTTTATTCGAATCAATTAGGAGAGTTTGCAGTGAAAGCAATTTCAAATCAAGATGAAATTGTATTTATTTCATTAGGTTATGAAATAAAAGAAAGTGTTTTAAATACCTCAGGTATTCACCTTATTACATTAAAAAAGCTAAAAGAATCTCTAAGTGAGGTTGTTATAAGAAAACAGCAAGACAAAGTTTTTGGAATCAAAAATTTAAAGGAAGTTGAGGGAACAGCTATATATGCAGGAAAAAAAACAGAATCTATATTAATTGACCAAGTTGTGGGTAACAAAGCCTCAGGAAATGCTAGGCAGGCTTTAGGTCAAGTTACAGGTCTTAATATTTATGAAACTGAAGATGCAGGATTGCAGTTAAACATTGGAGGGAGAGGTTTAGACCCGAATAGAACAGCAAATTTTAATACGCGTCAAAATGGGTATGATATTAGTGCTGATGTGTTGGGCTATCCAGAAAGTTATTATACCCCTCCGTTAGAGGCTTTAGAAGAAATTCAAATCATTCGAGGAGCAGCATCTCTTCAATATGGAACTCAATTCGGAGGATTAGTGAATTTTAAAATGAAACAACCTAATCCTACTAAAGAATTAGAGTGGACTTCTCGTATAGGAGGTGGGTCTTTTGGTTTGGTTAATGTGTTCAATAGTTTTAGTGGTACAGTAGATAAATGGAGTTATTACACCTATCATCAATATAAAAAGGGAGACGGTTTTCGATCTAATTCTAATTTTGAATCTCATAATATGTATGCCAACATAGGTTATCAAGCTACTGAGGGTACTAAAATTACTTTCGAAAGTACTTATCTCAACTATTTGGCAAAACAAGCAGGTGGTATATCCGATTCTCAATTTGAAGAAGACCCGTTCGTAAGTAACCGAACTAGAAACTTTTTTGATGTAGATTGGATTCTTTTAAATCTTAAATTAGAGCATGATTTCTCTGAAAATACGAAAGGTAGTATTAATATTTTCCATTTAAACGCAGCTAGAAGTGCTATAGGTTTTAGAGTGCCAAGACCTTCACAAGATGATGACCTTTCAAGGCCTAGAGAGTTGTTGGTAGATGAATTTAAAAACTGGGGAGCAGAAGCTAGGATTTTATCAGATTATAAACTTTTTAATGCCAATCATACGTTCTTGATTGGGACAAAATATTACCAGTCAGATAATTTTTCAAGACAAGGGGTCGCTAGTAAAACAGCTACACCAGATTTTACCTTTAGAGATGAAGAGTTTCCTGAGGTAGAATTGAGAAGATCGACATTTAACTTTCCAAATGTCAATATAGCTTTGTTTGGCGAAAATATTTTTAGAATTTCAGACCGGTGGACAGTTACACCTGGTTTTAGATTCGAATATATAAAGACTGTGTCTGATGGAGTGTTTTCTGATCTCGATATTCAACCTATTACAAATATTGTAGAAGATATTGTTGTTACACCTGAATTTAGGAAAAATGAAAGAAGTTTTGTTTTACTAGGATTAGGGTTAAGTTATAAGCCAAGTCAGGCATTTGAAACTTTTGCTAACTTTTCTCAAAATTATCGATCGGTTACCTTTAACGACATTCGAGTAGTAAACCCTAATTTAGAAATAGCAGAAGATATTACAGATGAAACGGGATATACTTTTGATTTAGGAGTTAGAGGAACAGTAAGCGATTTTTTCCGTTACGATGCTAATGTATTCGCTCTCTTGTATGATAACAGAATAAGTATTTCTAGGCCTTTGGTTTCTGAAGTAAGCACTAAGAGAATTCGAGATAATTTAGGACAAGCATATGTTTTTGGATTAGAATCATTATTTACTGTAAATACAGGGAGATTGTTTTTTAATAATGAACAGTGGCATTGGCAACATTTCATAAATACTTCCATTGTAAACTCCGAGTATACAAAATCTGAATTGCAGTCGACCGTGTCTAGAGTAGGTAATGAAGTAGAATTTGTTCCAAATATCAATTTTAAAACAGGGGTAGAATTAGGTTATAAGAATTTAAAAACAAGCCTTCAGTTTACTCACGTTGGAGAACAATTTACTGATGGTGATAATTCTGATGCAGATAATATTGGAATTTCAGGTCCAATTCCTTCGTATTCAATTGTAGATTTCTCGGCAGAATACACTTATAAAAAATGGAAATTAGAGGCAGGTGTCAATAATCTTTTAAACGAAAGGTATTTCACTAGAAGGGCTACAGGATATCCAGGGCCAGGGATCATACCATCTGCTCCTCGTAACTTTTATGCAGTGTTACAACTTAAATTCTAGTTAAAAACATTAAACAAGACCTAAAGTTATTCCCATTTTTTTAAATTTAACGTTCGTTCCTCAACAAGCTTTTGGTTTAGAACTAAATTAGTGGAAAAGAAGATCATGAAAGAGTTAGACCAATACAGCAAGGCATTAGAAAAGTATCAGATAGAGTCATCGGTCATAGGTATGCCTTTGATCAGTTGGGATATACACATGAGTTCATTTGTGAGAGAAACCAAGAAACACAAAGATGCATTAGCACTTTCAAAGTTATTGGATAAATTAAATATAGATGCTGATCCAATTAGTGCGCTATTAAAAGAAAATGCGAAAGTAGTCGTAGTAACAAGTCCAGCCCTTGTTATAGAATATGCGAGTAGTAATTTAGTGGAAATGTCAGGGTATTTACCTGAAGATGTTATTGGAAATACGCCAAAGATGTTTCAAGGACCTGATACGGATAGAGAAGTTGCTAAACATATTAGATATAATGTAGAGCAAAAAGTCCCTTTTGAAGCGACGTTAGTTAATTACAGAAAAGATAATTCTTCATATAGTTGTGTAATCAAGGGGTATCCCGCATTTAATAAATATGGCGAATTGATAAGATATGTAGCCATAGAACATGCTGCTTAAATGTCTTCAATTACTAAAATTTTAATAGAGCTATCTCATCTGAGATAGCTTTTTTTGTTTTTATACAGAAGTACGATTCTCATAAAGATTAGTATTTTTACTTTAAAAGCGTTTCTCTATGGCATATGCAAATACGGTATTAGACACTTTAGGAAATACTCCAATGATAAAGCTTCATCATTTATCAAAAGTATTAGGGTGTACAGTTCTGGTGAAAAATGAAGCAACTAATCCTAGTTTGTCTATAAAAGATCGTGTGGCGAATTATATGTTAGAAAAAGCCGAGCAGGATAATAAGATACAGCAAGGAGGAACGATTATCGAAGCGACCTCAGGTAATGCAGGTATTTCACTAGCATTAGTAGCGGCAGCTAAAGGGTATAAAATGGTATCTGTATTATCAGAAAAGCAAAGTCAAGAAAAAAAGGAAATACTAAAAGCATTGGGTAGTGAAGTGATCGTATGTCCGTCAGATTTACACCCAAATGATGCGCGTTCAGCTTATGCTGTTGCTTCACGTTTGCACGATCGTACATCTAACTCTTGGTTTGTAAGTCAACACAATAATAGCTGTAACACGCAAGCCCATTATGAAAGTACAGGCCCTGAGATTTGGAATCAAACGGAAGGTGAAATAACTCACTTTATTACTACAATAAATACAGGAGGTACCATAAGCGGTACTTCTAAATATTTAAAGGAAAAAAACAGGAACATTAAGACATGGGGTGTTGATGCTTATGGATCTATTTTGAAAAAGTATTATGATACAGGTTTAGTTGATTTAAATGAAGCATATCCTTACGAAACAGAGGGAGTTGGAGGGCATTTTATTCCTGAAAATTTAGATGTTTCTGTGATTGATGGCATTCAAAAGATAACCGATCGTGATGCGGCTATGTTAACTAAAAGGTTAGCTAGAGAAGAAGGTCTGCTATTAGGAAATAGTATAGGTGCTGTGATAAAAGCAGCAATGAATTTAAAAGCAGAATTTAAACCTAATGATGTAGTTGTTTTAATAGCAAATGACCACGGTACACGATACTTAAGTAAGGTGTATAATGATGATTGGATGCAGCAAAAAGGGTTTATAGAACAACCTGCTAGAATGGCTATTGATCTTATCAAGAATCCAGATATGGATGTGATTACAGTAAAAACATCTGAATTGGTGAGTCATGCCGTTGGCCGTATGCGAAAATTTAAAATATCTCAAATACCTGTAGTTGATAAGCAAGGTTTTGTAGGGTCAATAGATGAGATGTCTTTATTTAGTGCCTATTTGGATGATCATCGTAAAAGTGACACCCCAATTTCTGAAGTTATGAATAAAGCTTTTCCGATGGTTCAAGAGTTTACACCTATTGAAGAGGTATTAGATTTAATTAGAAAAGGAAACCCTGCGGTGTTAGTTGCATTAGAAAATGAAAAACATGGAATCATTACGAAGTCTGATGTACTAGCTCATATCCAGTAGTCGGAAGCATAAATCGTAAGAACCTTTTAATCCCACAATGTGGGTAGAATTCCCTGAGGCTTGCCTCGCATTTTAACAAAATTAATTTTTAGTTACATACTTCGTATGCTGTATCGAGGAAGTTGATTCAGTTAAAATAAATAAAAAATGAAAGTATTAGAATCTAATTTTAAATGGGGTATTAGTTGTTTGTTGGCTTTAGTGTTACTAGCCTCATGCGGATCAAATGATGATAATAACGATAGTAACAATAGTAATAATGGACAAAATGATGAAAATACTATTATAAATGATGCTATAGGTAATTGTTTTACCAATATTAAGATTCCTGAATTTGCTTTAGGAACATATAAAGCACCTCCGACTATAGTAGTTATGTCTGAAACAGCAACTATTATAGAGCTTGATTCGGGACTTTACACAATAAACTTCGATGACAATATCCCTCCTTTTACCAATCTTCAATTTTGTGGAATAGAAAGAGAAATCTCTGATGGAATAAAAGGCTTTTTGTTTGGTTTAGAAAACGACGAAAAGCAAATATCAATAACTTTAGCGATTAATTCCGAAGACAGTGAACTGACTATTATAAAACTAAGCGAACCACAATTTAGTTTTGGAGGAAACAAATGAATTTTATTAGCCTAGAATGCCTAATATTTAAAAAGTAAGAGTATTATCAAATGTTTTAACCCATAAAATGCTAACGATATGTCTGGAGGAGATTGGAAGTGTATGTTTAAAGCAATACAAGAGGGGGATTACGAATTAACCGCTTATTATTTGAATCGTGGTATCGATCCCAATTATCAACATCCTGAATTTATGGCAGCTCCATTGGTAGAGAGCATAAGGTTTAATCGCATAGATATTTCTAAATTGCTATTAGAAAAAGGTGCAGACCCTTTGATAAAAGAAGTGATGGGAGGTGAAACACCTTTAGAAGTAGCAAGTCGTAAAGGGTTACAAGAAATAATTGAGCTTTTAAATAATTATTTGGCTTAAATGAAAATGATAATATTCATTGGCTTTATTTTGTTTTATACTCCCTAAGGGTGGTATATGCGAAGTTGTCATGAAGTTAATATATTTAAGTTTAGTATCGTAGATATTAAAGTGTTTTTACTTTGAAATTAAAGTAGGCATCATATTTGTTTTATATTTAAGGAAGGAATAAAGTGAACTATGAAAGAAATCAGAAATTGGTTGGTGAATTCCAAAAAGCTATCTGACAGAGCTCAGCTAAATTACAAAGCACTTTTCTTAAATGAATTAGAGATGCGACGTGTTGTGGCAAAACATTCAAAAATCACCTCCGAATTTAAAGTCATGCCTAATCAAGCTAAGGGAACTTATAAAATTATGGGGCAAAACCCAGATGTCAAAGACTCTTGTTACATTGGGCTTTTAGAAATTGATTATGTAGAAGGTCAATGGCAAGCAGTATGGGAAGTTTCAGGCAATACTCATTATGGATTTGGAATGCAAGTAGCCCCGAATATTTTAGTTTTTAGTTTTTCGTATTTAGATACTAAAGAGACTATACATTCAGGAATGGCTTCATACACTTTTATAAATGAAGATATAGTTAGGGGAGAATGGATCGAAGATGGATACCCTGATAAAGGTTGTGAGGAACTGCGGAAAATGTCGGAAGACGAAACGAATAATAATGACTTATTCGATGCAAATTATGGCTTTAGTTTAAATTAAAGTTATAAAAACGGTACATCTATAGAGACTTAAAAAAGGAAGCTATATTTAGAGAGATCTAGATATAGCTTTTTTTATGAAAGAAGATTTGTTGCATTTTATATGGAAGTATCAACGCTTTTCGAAAAGTGAATTGAAAACAACAGATGAACAATCATTAGTGGTTCATAAATTAGGTACTCATAATACCGATTTAGGTGCTCCCGATTTTTTGAATGCACAAATTAGTATTGGAGGTCAACGTTGGGCTGGTAATATTGAAATTCATGTAAAAGCAAGTGATTGGTATGCTCATAGCCATCAAAATGATCCTAATTATTCAAGTGTAATTCTGCATGTTGTTTGGGAATATGATGTGGAAGTCTTTAATATGCACGATCAAGTAATCCCAGTTGTCGAGTTATCTCATTTTGTGCAACCCCAACTTTTAGAGGAATATAAAACACTTTCAAAAAATAAGAAGGGCTGGATACCTTGTGAATCCTTATTGATAAATATCGACGATTTTACTTGGAATAATTGGTTAGAACGGATGTTTATCGAACGTTTAGAATACAAGTCAGTGCTAGTTCATCAATTATTAAAAGAAACCAATAATGATTGGGAGGCAGTATGTTTTGCACTTTTAGCAAAGTCTTTCGGAGGGAATATCAATGGTGATGACTTTGTGAATGTAGCATTAAGTATTCCTAGTACAATTTTTCAAAAGACAAATAATGAAACTGTATTAGAAGCCATATTTATGGGGCAATCGAATATGCTGATAGACTCAATTGATGATCCTTATTATAAAATACTTCAAAAAGAATTTCAATTTGCAAGGTATAAGTATCAGCTAGATGTACTGAAAACGGTGAAAATGAATTTCTTTAAGTTGCGTCCTCCTAATTTTCCAACTATTAGAATTTCTCAATTAACAAGCTTATATGCAAAGAACAGTAATTTGTTCAATAAGCTGATTCAAGAAAACGAATTGAGTAAGATATATGATTTAATGAGTTGTAATGCTACAGATTTCTGGGATACTCATTATACTTTTAATAAATCTTCTACAAAGAGAGTTAAAAAACTATCTGCTTCGATGATAGATCTAGTTATTATAAATGCTATTCTTCCATTAAGGTTTACCTATCAAAAACACTATGGAAAATTTGAAGAAGAACGATTCCTTAATTTTTTCAAAGATCTAAAGCCTGAGCAGAATACAGTGGTTAATAAATTCAGGAGCTTAGGTAAAGAAGTATTTAATGCTGTTGATTCTCAGGCAATAATCCATTTGAAAAAGAAATATTGTGATAATAAGAAATGTTTAGAATGTAATATTGGCTGTAAAATATTGTCTTTGTAGCTTAAATTTAACATTAATATAACATCTAAGCCTTCCTTATGTGTATTTCGTCGATTTTCCGTAAGATATTAAGGTATGGGTATTTGTTAATGTATTAACTTATATAACATTTGTGTAGCAAATATGTAATTACACTTAACAAAACTGCTTTTAAATTATGGATTTATCAACAATAATGGACCTCATGTGGGTTGTCATTTCAGGTATTTTAGTCTTCTTTATGCAGGCAGGGTTTACTCTGTTAGAAGCGGGCTTTACCAGTGAAAAAAATACGGCAAATATTGCGATGAAAAATATTGTCGATTTATTTGTGGGAGCGATAGCCTTTTGGGCTGTGGGGTACTCATTAATGTACGGAGATTCTATTAGTGGTTTTATAGGAAGACTATCTCTTTTTTACATCGAACCATCAGATATGCATAATCTGTTTTTTCAAACAGTTTTTTGCGCAACAGCAACTACAATTATCTCTGGGGCTATTGCTGAAAGGGCAAAATTCATCACTTATGTTGTATTTGCTTTTGCTTTTACCACATTTATTTATCCTATATCAGGACATTGGATATGGCAGACAGACGGTTGGTTAACACAAATGGGTTTTATAGATTTTGCGGGTTCAACAGCTGTGCATGTTATGGGAGGTTTTGCGGCTCTAGTGTACGCGGCTATTCTTGGGGCTAGAAATGGAAAATACAATGAAGATGGTAGTGTAAATGCTATGCCAGGATATAATAATTTGTTTGCGGTTTTAGGAGTGTTTATACTTTGGATGGGATGGTTTGGCTTTAATGCTGGGTCTACGTTGGCAATAACAGGAGAGAGTGCAAGTGCAGTTTCATTGATAATCTTAAATACCAATTTAGCTGCTGCTATGGGAGGTATGTTTGCTTTGATCATCACATGGATCAAATATAAGAAAGCGGATATTTCAATGACATTAAATGGAACATTAGCTGGCTTAGTTGGTATTACTGCTGGGTGTTCAGTAGTTGAGCCTGCAGGTGCACTAGTAATTGGAGGTATCTGTGGTATAGCAACTACTATAGCTGCAGAAATCATAGAGAAAAAGGTCAAGATAGATGATGCCGTAGGGTCTTTTGCGGTACATGGGGTTTCAGGTATTTTAGGAACTATACTAGTAGGTGTATTTGCACAAAAGGTAGGTCTCGTTTATGGAGGAGGATTTGAACAGCTGAAGATTCAGACAATTGGATCTTTCTCAGTAGCAGCTTGGTCTCTAGGTGTGACAGCGATATTAGTAACGATCTTGAAATACACGGTAGGTATCAGAGTCCCATTGAGTCATGAATTAAGTGGGTTAGATAATACTGAACACAATATCCAATTCGATAATTCATCTTTAGAATCAAAAGAAGAAGTTGTAAAAGAAGAGAGTGTAGAAGAAGAAATAGAAACAATATAGCTTAAAGAAAATACAGCATCCCTAAAACAATTAATTATGAAAGTTTTAAATATAGTTCCATTAGCAATCTCCATTGGTTTTTTTGTAGCATGTGGAGGGAATTCGAATACTAATGCACCATCGATTAATGAAAATTCATCGAATAAAATAAAAAAAGAAGTAGTTGATTACTCTAGTGTCCCAGAAGATAAATTATTAAAACATATTCAAGCACACTTAGATTTAGGTCAGTTAAAGGAGGGGAAAGACAAGCTTTCTTATCTAATGATTAATAATCCAGATTCTTTAAATGGGGTTGATCTTAGGGATTTAAAAAATAATTTTGATATTGAATTAGTTAAAGCCGAAAAAGAAAATTTAGCGATCGCCGAAGCTGAAGCATTAAAGAGAATGCCTGAGGCTATCAATAAAATGCGTGTAGTGAAAGAGGGGAAAAATACATTTTATTATGATTTGAGTAGTCCCGAATTCAATACAAAAGAGTGTTTTTATGCTTACATAAAGAAAGGTATTTATGGTCCTCAATTAAGGTTTAAGGCAAGGTATGTAGGGACTGGATGGATCAATATGGAAAATGTGATGCTTACAGTCGATAATTTAGATCATACCCTAAATGGTAATGTAGAAAAAACAGAAACTAAAGGGAAAAAAGCTTATAAAATGGAGCTTTTTGATATTCCTGTTGATACAGAAAAAGAAGTGAATACGCTAAAGGCAATTGCCAATGGTAACGAAGTTGTTGCATTGTATATAGGTCCTGATAGCTATAAGAAGAGAGATATTTCTAAAGAGCAAAAAATAGCTATTAGAAATGTCCTTGATGCATTCCAATATTTAAAAAAAACGGGAATTAAGAAAAAAGAATATTATTCAGGAGTGAATAAGTAAAATTCAGAGTATCTGATGTTTCCTAAGTAAGTCATGAAAAACTATTTGTTAATTATTAATCTTGTTTTATTTCAGATAGCTTTTGCGCAAAAAGATGTCTATAAAATAGATCCAATACATACTATTCGAAAATTAAAACAAGCTGTCTTACAGCCTAGACTATATTCATTAGTGTTTAAAGATGTGAGTATTGTAAAAGCGGGTGCTAATCGTAAAACGATTAATCCTTCTTATATTAAATTAGAGACAGAAGTTGAAACGCTGAGAGAAGAAGCAGAGCAACTACAATCAGTTTATGATAAAGCTTATCAGAAATATGCAGATTTAGAGAAAATAAAATCCTCTCTAACCAAATTTCAGAGTTCTGAAAAAAGTTTTGAAAGCAAAAAACAGCATCTGATAGAGGCACAGGTATTGGCGCTAGAGCATGGCTTTGGAGAACTTATTTATGCTGATGATCATATCAATTCAATGAAAAAGTCTAAATTTTTATTATTGAAATTGAATAAGTTAGATCTTAAGGTGCATTTAAAAAGAGTAAGTTGGAAATTAAACACTTTAGCTTCTTCGGAACCCATTAAAGATACAAGTAAAGATGATCTTTTAGCTGTTAAAGAGGCTGATTTAGAGAATACTAAAAAGTATAAATATTTCAAATCTAAAGGAATAAAAACAGAAAAATCAGGTCTTTTTATCAATCAAAAAGTAACATCCATAAAATCATTAAAGGGAGATTTTGTTAAAGTAGGTAAGTATTGTATTCTGAAATCTGACTTTAAAAATGAATTTTTAAAAGGAGAGGTGATCAGTTATGAAGAAGCCATGAAGTATAATTTCTTAGCAACTTCTAAGGTGACAAGCCCCAAAATGGTTTTTAAAAATAAAAAAGATGATTCGATATATATAAGCGATATAAACTTTTTAAGAATGTACGCGTTTACCATAAATGGTAGATTTAATAAATATGCGAAAAATAGTAATGCCAGTAATAGAGCAAAATCACAGTTAGTTAGTAATTAGCATTTGTTACAGGTTGCTAAAAGCTGCCAGAAAGTATCAATTATCTCCGGATATTTATCAACTAAATTGATGAAATGTAAATAACATTTATATTTGGATTGATAAGATTGATACTTTTTGGTGGCTTTTTGTGTTTATTCTTCTTTTAACTTTTACCTTTATATTTTAAATTAAGTATGACTCAGCTTAGTACTTACCGTTTATTTAAAATATATGATACCCTTTCTAAGGGTAAACTAAATAGGATAAATTAATGTTTAGACTCAGGTATTTTTTAGAGAAGCATGGTTTTTATGTGTGTACACGACTTGCCGATCGTTTAGGGATGCGTACTAAAAATGTACGAGTCTTTTTTATTTATGCAACTTGTGCTACAGTAGGTGCTGGGTTTATTATATATCTTACATTAGCTTTCTGGTTAAAGCTTAAAGATTTAATTTACACTAAGCGAACCTCTGTATTTGATATTTAACTATGTTAACCAACTTAAAGTCAAGATTTTATTTCGCTTTAATTTTACTGGTTACCCTATTTCTTACCGGAGTTTTTGGATTTCATTTTATAGGGAATTACACTTGGTTAAATGCGATTTACATGACCATTATTACAGTAAGTACTGTAGGTTATGGCGAAACACAACCTTTGGATGAAGAGGCTAAAGTCTTTGCAATTATTCTAATTTTAGCTAGTTTAGCTACAATCGGTTTTTCGATTTCTGTAATCACAGAATATATATTAGCTAAAAGTAATCCCAAACTACTTTTTAATAAAAAAATGAATAAAACTATAGCTGCATTAGAGAATCACGTTATTATTTGCGGCTATGGTCGTAATGGAAAAGAGGTGGCGCAAAAAATGAAAGCACATCAAAAGCCATTTGTAGTTATAGAGCATGTCAAAGAAATTGTAGAAAAATATATAACTCCTGAGATTCCTATAATTCATGGAAATGCTATTGACGATGAAGTGTTAAAGGAAGCTAAAATCTACAAAGCGAAATATTTAATTACCGCTCTTCCAGAAGACGCTGATAATTTGTTTATAGTATTGTCAGCTCGACAAATGAATAAAGATTTAAAAATTATAAGCCGAGCTTCTAAACCCTCTTCTTACCGGAAATTGCGTTTAGCAGGAGCAGATAATGTGATAATGCCTGATAAGATAGGAGGAGATCATATGGCATCCCTAGTAGTGGTTCCTGATTTAGTTGAGTTCTTAGATAATTTATCTCTTGTCGGGAAAGGAGCCGTAAATATAGAAGAGTTACCTTCAGAGAAATTAACGATGGATAAATCTAATCAGTCAATTTTAGATTTAAACGTAAGAGCTTTAACAGGTTGTACCATTATAGGTTATAAAAGTCCAGAAGGGAAATATACAGTAAACCCTCCAGCAGATCAGTTGTTAGAATTAGGATCGCGAGTTATAGTATTGGGAAATGCTGAACAGATAGAAAAATTAAATGAGCTGTATCATATTTCAGCCAGTTTTGAATAATATATGAGTAATAAGATAAGTGTATTCGCTTTGATGTTAATGTCAAATGCAGTAATGGTGGGGCAAGAGTCTCAAGGTATAGACGAAAAAATAGAAGCTTTTCTAGCACCTAAAGCAGAATCAATAGGAAAGGTTATTTTTTACTCAATTCCAATAGGAGGAAAAGAAGTGCCAATTGTTTTGATGATTCTTCTTTTGGGAGCATTGTTCTTTACACTTTACAACAAGTTTGCAAATATTCGTTTACTTCCAGTAGCAATAAAAGCTGCTAAAGGCGATTATGATGATATAGAAGAAAGAGTTGTAGATGAAATAGTGGGAGATTCTACTGAAAATAGCAATAATATTTTAGAATCACCGCGAGCCGAAAAAGTAGTAGGTGAGGTGACACACTTTCAGGCGTTAACCGCAGCTTTATCAGCAACAGTAGGGTTAGGGAACATTGCTGGTGTTGCTGTTGCAATTGCGCTTGGTGGTCCAGGGGCCACCTTTTGGATGATACTAGCAGGTTTCTTAGGGATGTCATCTAAGTTAGTCGAAGCTACTTTGGGGGTTAAGTATCGAGAAGTAGGTGAAGATGGTAAGATTTATGGTGGGCCAATGTATTATTTGAAAAAGGGGCTTGCCGAAAAAAACATGGGGCTTCTTGGAAAGATTCTTGCAGGTTTTTGTGCTATTATGATTGTAGGAAGTTCTTTTGGGGCGGGGAATATGTTTCAAGCAAATCAAGCAGCTTCCCAAGCTCAAAAATTATTTGGTTTAGATTCTAAAGTGGGTATAGGACTTGTTCTAATGGTTTTAGTTGGAATAGTAATTATTGGAGGAATTAAACGTATCGGTAGAGTGACAGAAAAAGTGGTTCCATTTATGGGGCTAATGTATGTTGGAGCTGGCCTTATTATTTTAGTAATGAATATAGGCTTGTTGCCAGAAGCTTTTGGATCAATATTTCAAGCAGCCTTTACATCTAATGCAGCTTTAGGTGGTTTTGTAGGGGTAATGATAACTGGATTTCAACGTGCGGTATTCTCTAATGAGGCAGGGGCAGGTTCAGCTGCAATAGCACATGCAGCGGTAAAAACACGTTTCCCTGCAAGTGAAGGAATAGTTGCTTCGATTGGTCCATTTGTAGATACGGTGATTATTTGTACAATGTCAGCATTAGTAATTATTGTAATGAATATTAAAGCAGGTCTTTTTGATTATGGTAATTTAAATGGGTCTTCTGTGATATTGAATAGCTCAGGTGAAAGTGTTGGAGGAGTTGAGTTAACTTCATTGGTTTTTGATATGGCAATACCTAATTTCTCATATTTGTTAACTATCGCAGTAATACTGTTCGCGTTCTCGACAATGTTATCTTGGTCATACTATGGATTACAAGGGTTCAAATATTTGTTTGGGAAAGGGAAAATTACAGACATTATATATAAAGGATTGTTTTTAGTATTTATTGTTATTGGAGCATCCTCTAGTTTAGATTCGGTAATTGCTTTTTCTGATGCAATGTTCTTTGCTATTGTATTTCCTAATATGATAGGGTTGCTGATATTAGCGCCAAAAGTAAAAGATGAAATTCAACGTTATTTAAACGCGATAGGTTATAAAAAATAGATAGGCAATGCAATTAAGTGCTTCTCAAAAAAAAGGAATAATACAACTAGCAGTGCTCTTAGCGCTGCTTTGTTGTTTTATATATGTAAAGCAAAAAGAATTTAAGCCAGAATTTAATATAGCTCTAAATGAGAAAGAGCAATGCTGGATAGATAATGAAAAAGAATTGTATGAGGAAAACCAGCTTCAGAAAAAAGTCTATACCTATTATGTAAATAGTTTAGATGACTATAAAGCTTATATGATAGGTATGAATCTAGAAGAAATAGACCGATACTTTTCTTATAAAAAAGAAGGAAGTAATATTCATACTAAAGAGGTTTTTCAGGAAGTTACAAAAATGGATTTAAGAAAATTTGATAGTATAAAAACGAAACTTCGATTTTCCTCAAAAAAGCATTTTTCAAAAAAAACAACTTATGATAATGTTCGACGAAAATTTGATTTGAATTTAATATCACCTAAAGAGCTACGGTCTTTAGGGCTTCCAAATAAGATTTCTTTTAGGGTAGTTAATTATAGAAAGCATTTAGGAGGGTATAAATCAATGGAAGAATTAGATAAAGTTTATGATATTACATCAGAAGAATTGAAACTTTTAAAATCAAACGTATATTTGAAAAAGTAAATGTTTATCATTTTATTAATATGATTAAACAGTCATTGACATTTCCCAAATAATGCTAAAGTTGTTTCTGTGTAAACAGTTTTAAGAAAATAGGGAAATGTTCTAAGAGAAGATTGTAAGATTACCCCTATCTTTGGGGCTCGATTAAACTTAATTAGCGCTAATAGTATATGAATTTCGAATACTCAGAAACTCAAGTAATGGCAGCTCAAACTGCCAAAGATTTTGCAGAAAAGTATATCAGACCACATGTTATGGAATGGGATGAGGCTCAGCATTTTCCTGTAGAGGTTTTAAAAAGAGCAGGTGAATTAGGGTTAATGGGAATTTTAGTACCTGAGACTTATGGTGGTTCAGAGCTTAGTTATCACGAGTATATCGCTATTATTGAAGAAATTTCAAAAGTAGATCCTTCTATAGGCTTATCGGTTGCAGCGCATAATTCTTTATGTACAAACCATATTCTTCAATTTGGAAGCGAAGAAATAAAACAGAAGTACTTGCCTAAAATGGCTACAGCAGAATATATTGGTGCTTGGGGGCTTACAGAACATAATACGGGTTCTGATGCTGGAGGTATGAGTACAACAGCTGTAAAAGAAGGAGATTATTACATATTAAATGGAGCTAAAAATTTTATAACACATGCTATTTCATGTGACGTAGCGGTTGTAATTGTTCGTACTGGAGAAAAAGGAGATTCGCACGGGATGTCTGCTTTTGTTGTTGAAAAAGGAACTCCTGGGTTTACTTCTGGTAAAAAAGAAAATAAACTAGGAATGAGAGCTAGTGAAACGGCAGAGTTAATTTTTGATAACTGCAAGGTTCCTGTTTCTAATTTATTAGGAGAAGAAGGAGAAGGGTTTATTCAATCTATGAAGATTTTAGATGGAGG
Organism: uncultured Aquimarina sp.; assembly: GCA_947493035.1. GTDB lineage: Bacteria > Bacteroidota > Bacteroidia > Flavobacteriales > Flavobacteriaceae > Aquimarina. The sequence continues at coordinate 104,609 of CANLOW010000001.1, read as the reverse complement.
AAGGATTTCTATTGGAGCATTGTCTTTAGGGATTGCAAAAGGAGCATATGAAGCTGCTTTGAAATATTCAAAGGAAAGAGTGCAGTTTGGCAAAGCGATTAGTAAATTTCAGGCCATTGGATTCAAGTTGGCGGATATGGCTACAGAGATTGAAGCATCTGAATTGTTATTGCACAAAGCGGCATACCTAAAAAATAATGGGCAGAAAGTAACAAAGATAGGCGCTATGAGTAAAATGTACTCAAGTGAAGTATGTGTTAAAGTTGCAAATGAAGCTGTTCAAATTCACGGTGGTTATGGATATAGTAAGGAATACCCTGTCGAAAAATTTTATAGAGATGCAAAGCTGTGTACTATCGGAGAGGGGACAACAGAAATACAGAAATTAGTAATTTCGAGAGAAGTGCTTAAATAATAAATATACATAGTGTAGGAATTAAAAGGAAGTAAAGTAATTTACTTCCTTTTCTTTTTTTTGATAAATGTGGTTTAGAGGACTGAATTTGCTTAGAAATACTTTTTTAATTAATGATAAGAAGCTTTTTAAAGTTTATGTAAAATAAAAACTAGCTATTTGGATTTTTATAAAAAGCTTTTATATTTGCACTCCAAAATCTAAAAGAGAGGAGGTTAAGCGTATGTTAGTGATACAAGTAAAAAGCGGTGAGAACATCGATAGAGCTTTAAAACGTTACAAACGAAAATTCGATAAAACAGGAACGATGCGTCAATTGCGAGGCCGTCAGCAGTTTACGAAACCTTCAGTAGTTCGTCGAGCTCAGATTCAAAAAGCGGAATACATCCAGCATTTAAGAGATCAAGAAAGTATCTAGTTTAAAGGCTAGTAATATATCTCAATAAAAACAAACCTTATTAGTATTTTTGCTAATAAGGTTTTTTTATGTATTTAAATCAATTTTCAGAATATCTGCTTTTAGAGAGAAATTATGCTCAATTAACAGTTAAGGCTTATTTGGCAGATTTAGAATCATTTGTCGTGTACTTAAACTCTAATTATCAAGGAGAGATCATTGATAAAGTTGGTTATGGGGTGATTAGAAGTTGGATAGTTAGTCTTTCGATGGCCAACTTAAGTAATCAAACAATTAATAGAAAAGTAGCTTCTCTTAAATCTTATTTTAAGTTTCTTCAGAAAATAGGTGTTATTGCTATCAATCCATTGTCAAGGCATAAGTCTTTAAAGTTAGAAAAGAAGGTTATGATTCCGTTTTCTAAGGGAGAAGTAGATGAGGTGATATTGGTATTAAAGGCTAATTGTAATGATTATGAGTCTTGCCGTGATTATTTAATTATAGAGTTGTTTTATGCACTGGGTTTACGAAGGGCAGAGCTTATAAATATTAAAATTTCAAGTATTGATTTTTCAAATGCAACAATTAAGGTTCTAGGAAAAAGGGATAAAGAGCGAATTATGCCATTATTAGATGAGACGGTGGTACTGATTCGTGAATATCTCAATTATTATAAGCTTAAATACAAAATAGAGAAAAACTCATATTTATTTCTCACTAATAAGGGTGTTAAAATTTACGAATCTTTTGTCTTTCGTTTAGTTAATAGTTATTTTAGTAAGGTATCTGTTAAAATTAAAAAGAGTCCTCATATTTTACGGCATTCTTTTGCGACTCATTTGTTATCAAGAGGGGCTGAATTAAATGCTGTAAAAGAGTTGTTAGGGCACTCGAGCTTAGCTGCGACACAGATATACACTAATAATGATATCGATCAATTGGCTAAAGTGTATAAAGGTGCGCACCCGAGAAATCGTTAATTGTAGCAGGTATATTTATTCGTTTAACTTAAAATAATGCTTATGAGAGTAAATGTGCAGTCAGTAAATTTTACAGTAGATCAAAAATTAGTAAACTTCACTAAGAAGAAATTATCTAAGTTGGAAGGACACTATAATCGAATAATTTCTGCAGATGTTTTCATGAAGGTTCAGAAAACAAGTGGTAAAGAGAATAAGGAGACAGAAATATTATTAAATATTCCAGGTAATGAATATGTTGTTAAAAAGACATATAAAACCTTTGAAGAAGGTGTAGATCAATGTCTTAATATGTTAGAGAGGAAGCTGGAGAAGACAAAAGAGCGAAAAAAAATAAAATTAAATTGATTTTTTTTCGATAAAAATTTGGTGGTAACGTATAAACGTTATATATTTGCAACCCGTTAGCAATAACGGGCTGCTTTTTTAAAGAGTGGTAAGGTTAAAAGCCGATATAGCTCAGCTGGCTAGAGCAGCTGATTTGTAATCAGCAGGTCGTGGGTTCGAGTCCCTCTATCGGCTCTTTGAAATTTTGATTTAAAAATGGGTTGGCTCGTATGAGTTCCCAGTATTAAGTACTAATGGGGAGATTCCAGAGCGGCCAAATGGGGCGGACTGTAACTCCGTTGTCTTTCGACTTCGCAGGTTCGAATCCTGCTCTCCCCACTACTTAAATCAAAAAAAACATCTTGTAAGTGTTGTTAATTTGAAAATTAATATTACATTTGCACGCACAAAAAAAATAGAAGTTCAAGTCGATCTTGAATTGAATGCGGGAGTAGCTCAGTTGGTAGAGCGTCAGCCTTCCAAGCTGAATGTCGCCGGTTCGAACCCGGTCTCCCGCTCAAGAATATAGAACTATGCCTCGTGCGTAGTTCTATATTTGTGTAAATAAGGGTTACTTATTTGGCTTTTTAATTTAATTGCCGGTGTGGCTCAGTGGTAGAGCGTTTCCTTGGTAAGGAAGAGGTCACGAGTTCAATTCTCGTCACTGGCTCAAAGTTTTAGATAACTATTATTACTTTTACTTATTAAATAAAATTTAGAATTAAATAACATTCATTATGGCAAAGGGAACTTTTGATCGTTCGAAACCGCACTTGAATATTGGTACTATCGGGCACGTAGATCACGGTAAAACGACTTTAACTGCTGCGATTACAAAAGTATTATCTGACGCAGGTCTTTCTGAGGCTAGAGATTTTGATACTATTGATAACGCACCAGAAGAAAAAGAGAGAGGTATTACAATTAATACATCTCACGTTGAGTATCAAACTGCAAATCGTCACTACGCTCACGTTGACTGTCCAGGTCACGCCGATTACGTAAAGAATATGGTAACTGGTGCTGCTCAGATGGATGGTGCGATTTTAGTAGTTGCTGCAACAGATGGTCCTATGCCTCAAACTCGTGAGCATATCTTGTTGGGTCGTCAGGTTGGTATTCCTCGTATCGTTGTTTTCTTAAACAAAGTCGATATGGTGGATGATGAAGAGTTGTTAGAGTTGGTAGACATGGAAGTAAGAGATTTGTTATCTTTCTATGACTATGATGGTGATAATGGTCCTGTAGTTTCTGGATCTGCTTTAGGTGCACTTAATGGTGAGCAAAAGTGGGTAGATACTGTAATGGAGTTAATGGCTAAAGTTGATGAGTGGATCGAAGAGCCGCCAAGAGATATGGATAAGCCATTCTTAATGCCTATTGAAGATGTGTTCTCTATTACTGGTCGTGGTACTGTTGCTACTGGTCGTATTGAAACTGGTATCGCTAATACTGGAGATCCTGTAGAGATTATTGGTATGGGTGCTGAAAAATTAACTTCTACTATTACTGGAATCGAGATGTTTCGTCAGATTTTAGATAGAGGAGAGGCTGGAGATAATGCAGGTATCTTATTACGTGGTATTGAAAAGTCTCAAATCTCAAGAGGTATGGTAATTACTGCTCCTGGATCAGTAACTCCTCACTCTAAGTTTAAAGCTGAGGTTTATATCTTGAAAAAAGAAGAAGGTGGACGTCATACTCCATTCCATAATAACTACCGTCCGCAGTTCTATGTACGTACAACTGATGTAACTGGTAACATTAGTTTACCTGATGGAGTAGAAATGGTAATGCCTGGGGATAACTTAACTATTGAGGTGGAGTTAATCAATAAGATTGCAATGAACATCGGTTTACGTTTTGCTATCCGTGAAGGAGGTAGAACAGTAGGGGCTGGTCAGGTAACTGAAATCTTAGACTAATTTGATTTAGTTTCTTAGAAATAAATAAAACAAGGTGTTTCTTTTTGTGAAACGCCTTGTTTTTTTATAAAAAAGTTATATTTTTGCAGTCCGTAAAATTTACGGGTATATAATAAATACGGGTTTAGCTCAGTTGGTAGAGCACTGGTCTCCAAAACCAGGTGTCGTGAGTTCGAGCCTCGCAACCCGTGCTAAATAAAATAAAATGGCAGGATTAATCACTTATGTAAAGGAATCTTTTGCTGAGTTGAAGAACAACGTTACTTGGACTCCGAGAGCTGAAGCGCAGCGCTTAACTATTATCGTTGTTGTTTTCTCGGTGTTGTTTTCCTTAGCTATTTGGGGGGTTGATACTGTTTTTAGTAAGGTGATAGAGCAGTACTTTAATCTTGTAAAACAATAATTGGGGTATGGCTGATACTAATATAAAGAAATGGTACGTTGTGCGTGCTGTTAGTGGGCAGGAGCATAAGGTGAAAGATTATATTGAAAGAGAGATTGCTCAGCAAGGTTATGAGGATTATGTAGATCAAGTATTAGTGCCTACTGAAACAGTAGTTCAGGTTCGTAATGGTAAGAAAATAAATAAAGAAAGAGTTTATTTTCCTGGTTATATTATGGTTGAAGCTAGTCTTTCAGGAGAGGTTCCTCATATTATAAAATCTATTAATGGGGTTGTTGGTTTTTTAGGTGAGACTAAAGGAGGTGATCCGGTGCCTTTGAGAATATCGGAGGTGAATAGAATGCTTGGAAAAGTGGATGAGTTGGCTGTTAAAGTTGATAATGTTTCTATTCCTTATACTGTTGGAGAAACGGTTAAAGTTGTAGATGGTCCATTTAATGGGTTTAATGGTTCTGTGGAGAAGGTTAATGAAGAGAAGCGTAAGCTTGAGGTGATGGTGAAGATCTTTGGGAGAAAAACACCATTGGAGCTTAGTTATATGCAAGTAGAGAAAATATAATTAATATTTATATAAAGAGTTGTTTTTGATAACGCTTCCATTTCAAAAATAATTCGGTTTAATTTTATTCAAAAATGGCAAAAGAAGTAAGTAAGCTTGTGAAATTGCAAGTTAAAGGTGGTGCGGCAAACCCGTCACCTCCTGTTGGGCCTGCTTTAGGTGCTGCTGGTGTGAATATCATGGAATTCTGTAAGCAATTCAATGGTAGAACACAGGATAAGGCTGGGAAGGTATTACCTGTAGTGATTACGGTATACTCGGATAAGTCTTTTGATTTTGTGATCAAAACTCCACCGGCTGCAGTACAGATCTTGGAAGCAGCTAAGTTAAAGAAAGGTTCGGGAGAACCTAATCGTAGAAAAGTTGGATCTATCACGTGGGATCAAGCGAAAACTATTGCGGAAGATAAAATGCAAGATTTAAATGCATTTACTATTGAGTCGGCAATGATGATGATAGCTGGTACAGCGCGTTCAATGGGTGTTACCGTGTCTGGTGATGCGCCTTTTTAATTTTTAGATTGTTATGGCAAAGTTGACAAAAAAACAAAAAGAGGCACAAGCTAAGGTTGATAGTAACAAAGCTTATTCTGTAACAGAAGCTGCTGCATTAGTGAAAGAGGTTAGTACGGCTAATTTTGACGCTTCAGTAGATCTTGCTGTTCGTTTGAATGTAGATCCTCGAAAAGCAAATCAAATGGTACGTGGGGTAGTTACATTACCACATGGAACAGGTAAAGATGTTAAGGTTTTAGCATTGGTTACTCCAGATAAAGAAGAAGAAGCAAAAGCAGCAGGTGCTGATTTTGTTGGTTTGGATGAATATCTGGCTAAAATTAAATCTGGTTGGACAGATGTTGATGTAATCATCACTATGCCTGCTGTTATGGGTAAATTAGGTCCTTTGGGGCGTGTGTTAGGTCCTCGTGGTCTGATGCCAAACCCTAAAACAGGTACAGTTACTATGGATATAGCTAAAGCAGTTACTGATGTAAAGGCTGGTAAAATTGACTTTAAAGTTGATAAAACTGGTATAGTACATGCGGCAGTTGGTAAAGCTTCTTTTGAAGCAGATAAGTTAGAGGGGAATATTACAGAGTTATTATCTACACTGGTTAAGTTAAAGCCTACGGCTGCTAAAGGTGTGTATATTAAATCTATATATGTTTCTTCTACTATGAGTCCAGGTATCGAGGTGGATAGTAAGTCATTCGTTTAATTCAGAAATTCAGTTATGACAAGAGAAGAAAAATCACTAGTAATTGACGATTTAACTGCTCAGTTAGCCGATAATAACACTATCTATTTAGCTGATATTTCGGACTTAGATGCTGGTGCTACATCAGATCTACGTAGAGCATGTTTTAAAGCAAACGTTTCTTTAGCAATTGTAAAAAATACATTACTTGCTAAGGCAATGGAGAAGTCAGATAAAGATTTTGGGGATCTTCCTTCAGTATTGAAAGGAAATACTTCAATTATGTTTTCTGATACAGGTAATGCGCCTGCAAAATTAATAAAAGAATTCCGTAAGAAAGCTGATAAGCCAGTATTAAAAGGGGCTTTTGTAGAAGAAGCTGTTTTTGTAGGGGAAGATAACTTAGATACCTTAGTTAATATTAAATCTAAGGAAGAGGTTATCGGTGATATCATCGGATTGTTACAGTCGCCTGCTAAGAACGTTGTTTCGGCTCTTAAGTCAAGTGGAGGTAAACTTGCAGGAATCCTTAAAACTTTATCTGAGAAAGAAGGTTAGTTCTCAGAATTATTTTAGAAACACACAATTTTTTTTATAAACTTTTAAAACGATAGAAAATGGCAGATTTAAAAGAGTTCGCTGAACAATTAGTAAACTTAACTGTTAAAGAAGTAAACGAATTAGCTGATATCCTTAAAGAGGAATACGGAATTGAGCCAGCTGCTGCTGCTGTAGCTGTTGCTGCAGGAGGTGCTGCAGGTGGAGGTGACGCTGCTGAAGAGAAAACAGAATTTGATGTTATCTTAAAAGCTGCAGGAGGTTCTAAATTAGCTGTTGTAAAATTAGTTAAAGAATTAACTGGTCAAGGTCTTAAAGAGGCTAAAGGTTTAGTTGACGGTGCGCCAGCTGCAATCAAAGAGGGTGTATCTAAAGATGAAGCTGAAGCATTAAAGACTCAATTAGAAGAGGCTGGAGCTGAAGTTGAGCTTAAGTAAGCTTAATTAAGTTTATATTTTAAGGTTTAGGCACAAAGTGTATACTTTGTTGCCTAGACCATTTTGTATATATAAATGTTACGTCCTAAGGGGCGTATACTTGTCTTAGAAAATTATAATTTGAATTATTCTAATTAAAATTTTCTATATTTTTTGTAAGTGACTTATTTTTATATAGTTACTTACGTTGTGTGTGGGTTGCACCGCTTTTGTTTAAAACTAAATTCATCCATAGATGTCAGCACTGCAAACTGAAAGATTGAATTTTTCTTCGATTAAGAACATCCCTGCTTATCCAGATTTGTTGGATATTCAAATTAAGTCTTTCCAAGATTTCTTTCAATTAGAAACTAAGTCTGAAGAAAGGGGAAACGAAGGATTGTACAATACTTTCCAAGAAAATTTCCCAATTACAGATACACGAAATCAATTCGTGTTAGAATTCTTGGATTACTTCGTTGATCCTCCTCGTTATGATTTACAGGAATGTATTGAAAGAGGGTTAACATATTCGGTGCCTTTAAAAGCCCGTTTAAAACTTTATTGTACAGATCCAGAACATGAGGACTTTGAAACTATCGTTCAAGATGTGTACTTAGGAACAATTCCATATATGACACCAAGTGGTACTTTTTGTATCAATGGTGCAGAACGTGTTGTAGTTTCTCAATTACACCGTTCTCCTGGGGTATTCTTTGGTCAATCATTCCACGCGAATGGAACTAAATTATACTCTGCCCGTGTAATTCCATTTAAGGGTTCATGGATTGAATTTGCGACTGATATCAATAGCGTTATGTACGCTTATATTGATCGTAAAAAGAAATTGCCTGTTACGACATTATTCCGTGCTATCGGATTTGAACGTGATAAGGATATTTTAGAGATATTCGATCTAGCTGAAGAAATTAAGGTTTCTAAGTCAGGATTGAAAAAAGTATTAGGTCGCAAATTAGCGGCTCGTGTATTGAATACATGGCATGAAGATTTCGTAGACGAGGATACTGGAGAAGTAGTATCTATCGAACGTAATGAAATCGTATTAGATCGTGATACCATTTTAGATAAAGAGCATATTGAAGATATTCTCGAAAGTGGTGTAAAAACGATTTTATTACACAAAGAAGATCATGATAAAGGTGATTATGCAATAATTCATAATACCCTTCAAAAAGACCCTACGAATTCTGAGAAAGAAGCTGTAGAGCATATTTATCGTCAATTACGTAACGCTGAACCACCAGATGAGGAAACAGCGCGCGGTATTATTGATAAATTATTCTTCTCTGACCAACGTTATAACCTTGGTGAAGTAGGTCGTTATAGAATGAATAAAAAACTTGGTTTAGATATCGAAATGGATAAGCAAGTGCTTACCAAGGTTGATATTATAACTATTGTTAAATATTTAATTGAGTTGATCAATTCTAAAGCAGAGATTGATGATATTGATCACTTATCTAACCGTCGTGTACGTACAGTTGGTGAACAATTATCTCAACAATTTGGTGTTGGTTTAGCTCGTATGGCTCGTACTATTCGTGAACGTATGAACGTTCGTGATAACGAAGTCTTTACTCCAATTGATTTGATTAATGCGAAGACACTTTCTTCTGTAATTAATTCTTTCTTTGGAACAAATCAGTTATCTCAGTTCATGGATCAAACAAATCCATTAGCAGAGATTACTCACAAACGTCGTCTGTCTGCTTTAGGGCCTGGTGGTTTATCTCGTGAGCGTGCTGGTTTCGAGGTTCGTGATGTTCACTATACTCATTATGGTCGTTTATGTCCTATTGAAACACCTGAAGGGCCAAATATTGGTTTGATTTCTTCATTATCGGTATATGCTAAAGTAAATTCAATGGGATTCATTGAAACACCATACCGTAGAGTTGAAAATGCGCGTGTCGTATTAGAAGAAAAGCCTGTTTATTTAAGTGCAGAAGAGGAAGAAGGAATGAAAATCGCTCAGGCGAATATTCCTATGACTGAAGATGGAACTATTACAGCTGAACGAGTTATTGCTCGTGAAGAAGGAGATTTCCCTGTAGAAGATCCTAAAAACGTTAATTATACAGATGTTGCTCCTAATCAGATTTCATCGATATCAGCTTCATTAATTCCGTTCTTAGAGCATGATGATGCCAACCGTGCTTTGATGGGATCAAACATGATGCGTCAAGCAGTACCATTATTACGTGTAGATTCACCTATTGTTGGAACAGGATTGGAGCGTCAGGTGGCTTCAGATTCTCGTGTATTGATTAATGCCGAAGGAGATGGAACAGTAGAGTATGTAGATGCTAATAAGATTACTATTAAATATGACAGAACTGATGAACAACGCTTAATAAGCTTTGATGGTGATGATAAGTCATATAATTTAATCAAATTTAGAAAAACGAATCAAGGTACTTCTATCAACTTAAAGCCTATTGTTAAGCCAGGTGATAGAGTTGCTAAAGGTCAAGTATTATGTCAAGGTTATGCTACTGAAGCAGGAGAATTAGCTTTAGGACGTAATATGAAAGTTGCATTTATGCCTTGGAAAGGGTATAACTTTGAGGATGCAATCGTAATTTCTGAAAAAGTTGTTCGTGAAGATATTTTTACATCTATCCATATTGATGAGTATTCATTAGAAGTGCGTGATACTAAATTAGGAAACGAAGAGTTGACTAATGATATTCCTAACGTTTCTGAAGAAGCTACTCGTGACTTAGATGAAAATGGAATGATCCGTATCGGAGCAGAGGTGAAGCCAGGAGATATATTAATTGGTAAGATCACTCCAAAAGGTGAATCTGATCCCACTCCTGAAGAAAAATTACTTCGTGCTATCTTCGGTGATAAAGCTGGAGACGTTAAAGATGCTTCTTTAAAAGCTTCTCCTTCTTTACATGGTGTTGTAATTGATAAGAAATTATTTGCAAGAGCCGTTAAAGACAAGCGTAAGCGTACTCAAGATAAAGAGGATATTGCAAAATTAGAAGCGAAGTATACTACTAGGTTCGAAGAATTAAAAGCAAAATTAATAGATAAGTTATTCCAATTAGTTGGAGGTAAGACTTGTCAGGGTGTTTCTAATGACTTAGGAGAAGAAGTATTACCAAAAGGTAAGAAGTATACACTTAAGATGTTGAATAGCGTTGATGACTTCTCTCATTTAAGTACTGGTGTTTGGACAACAGATAGTGACTTGAATAAATTAGTTGCAGACTTAATTCATAACTATAAGATCAAAGAAAATGATCTTCAAGGAAATCTTCGTCGTGAGAAATTCACTATTTCTGTAGGTGATGAATTGCCAGCAGGTATTTTGAAATTAGCTAAGATTTATGTTGCTAAGAAGCGTAAGCTGAAAGTAGGAGATAAGATGGCGGGACGTCACGGTAACAAAGGTATCGTAGCACGTATCGTTCGTCAAGAAGATATGCCGTTCTTAGATGATGGAACACCAGTAGATATTGTATTGAACCCACTAGGGGTACCATCGCGTATGAACATCGGACAGATTTACGAAACTGTATTAGGATGGGCAGGTCAAAAAATAGGACAAAAATATGCAACGCCAATTTTTAATGGTGCAAGCTTAGATCAAATCAATGAATTGACTGATCAAGCAGGTATTCCAAGATTTGGTCATACATACTTATTTGATGGTGGAACAGGAGAGCGTTTCGATCAACCAGCTACAGTTGGTGTGATTTATATGTTGAAACTGGGTCATATGGTTGATGATAAGATGCACGCACGTTCTATCGGTCCATACTCGTTGATTACACAACAACCACTTGGAGGTAAAGCTCAATTTGGAGGTCAACGTTTTGGAGAGATGGAGGTTTGGGCTCTTGAGGCCTATGGAGCATCTAGTACATTACGTGAAATACTTACAGTGAAATCTGATGATGTAATTGGTCGTGCCAAGACATACGAAAGTATAGTTAAAGGTGAGCCAATGCCAGAACCAGGAATTCCTGAGTCATTCAACGTATTGATGCACGAACTTAAAGGACTTGGTCTTGATATCCGATTAGAGGATTAATTTAGAACTCGTTTTTAGTCTACTATCCGAGTTTTTAACTCGGATAGTTAAAGTAACAACACATTAATATTCTTAAGTCCTATTTTTATTATGGCTAGAAATAATGATAAGAATCAAGTAAAGAAATTTAGTAAAATTTCTATAGGTTTAGCTTCTCCAGAGTCGATTTTAGCGGCATCTAAAGGTGAAGTTTTAAAACCAGAAACCATCAACTACCGTACGCACAAGCCAGAAAGAGATGGTTTGTTTTGTGAGCGTATTTTCGGTCCAGTAAAGGATTACGAATGTGCTTGTGGAAAATACAAACGAATTAGATATAAAGGAATTGTTTGTGATCGATGTGGTGTTGAAGTAACTGAGAAAAAAGTACGTAGAGACCGTGTAGGACACATTAATTTAGTAGTTCCTGTCGCGCATATTTGGTATTTCCGTTCGTTACCTAATAAAATTGGATATTTGTTAGGCTTGCCTTCGAAGAAGTTAGATATGATTATCTACTACGAGCGTTATGTAGTAATCCAACCAGGTATTGCTAAAAACGAAGAAGGGGAACCAGTTCAGAAAATGGATTTCTTGACAGAGGAAGAGTATTTAAATATATTAGATTCTTTACCACAAGAAAATCTATACTTAGATGACGATGATCCAAACAAATTCATCGCTAAGATGGGTGCTGAGTGTTTGATTGAAATCTTAAGACGTATCGATTTAGATCAACTATCTTATGATTTAAGACACAAAGCTAATAATGAAACTTCTAAGCAACGTAAAGCTGAAGCCTTGAAGCGTCTTCAAGTAGTGGAAGCATTACGTGATGCAAACAAGAATAGAGAAAACAAGCCAGAGTGGATGATCATGAAAGTGATTCCTGTAATTCCACCAGAATTACGTCCATTAGTGCCACTTGATGGTGGTCGTTTTGCGACTTCTGATTTGAATGATTTATATCGTCGTGTAATTATACGTAATAACCGTTTGAAGCGTTTGGTTGAAATCAAAGCTCCAGAGGTAATTTTACGTAATGAGAAGCGTATGCTACAGGAATCTGTAGATTCACTTTTCGATAATACACGTAAGTCATCTGCTGTTAAGACAGAAAGTAACCGTCCATTAAAGTCTTTATCTGATTCATTGAAAGGTAAGCAAGGGCGTTTCCGTCAAAACTTATTAGGTAAGCGTGTAGATTATTCAGCACGTTCTGTAATTGTTGTAGGGCCAGAATTGAAGTTATTCGAATGTGGTTTACCTAAAAATATGGCAGCTGAACTTTACAAGCCATTCGTAATTCGTAAATTAATCGAGCGTGGTATTGTAAAAACAGTTAAGTCTGCTAAGAAAATCATAGATAGAAAAGAGCCAGTAGTATGGGATATCCTAGAAAATGTATTGAAAGGACATCCAGTATTATTGAACCGTGCTCCTACGCTTCACCGTTTAGGTATTCAAGCGTTCCAGCCAAAATTAATTGAGGGTAAAGCGATTCAATTACACCCATTAGTTTGTACGGCATTTAATGCCGATTTTGATGGGGATCAAATGGCGGTTCACTTGCCATTAGGGCCTGAAGCTATTTTAGAATCACAGTTATTGATGTTAGCTTCTCATAATATCTTGAATCCTGCAAATGGTTCTCCGGTAACGGTACCATCACAGGATATGGTATTAGGGCTATACTATATGACTAAAGAGCGTAAGTCTACTGCTGATTTACCAATAAAAGGAGAAGGTTTAACATTCTATTCTGCAGAAGAAGTTGTAATAGCTTATAACGAAAAGTGTTTAGATATTAATGCAGGTATTAGAATTCGTACAAACGATTTTAATGAAGCAGGTGAGTTAGTTCCTCAAATTATTGAAACTACTACAGGTCGTGTTTTATTTAATGAACACGTTCCAACTGCTGCTGGATATATCAATAGAGTATTAACGAAGAAAGCACTTCGTGACATTATTGGAGATGTATTAAAAGTAACTTCTGTACCTGAAACAGCTGAATTCTTAGATTCTATTAGAACGTTAGGATTTAATTTTGCATTCCGTGGTGGATTATCATTTAGCTTAGGGGATATCATTATTCCTGCTGAAAAGCAAAAAATGATTGATGATGCTAACGAGCAAGTTAAAGGTATTGTAGGAAACTATAATATGGGGCTTATTACCAATAATGAGCGTTATAATCAGGTAATTGATATTTGGACATCTACAAATTCTCAGTTAACAGACTTGTCGATGAAGCGTATTAGCGAGGATCAACAAGGGTTTAACTCGGTGTTTATGATGCTTGATTCTGGAGCCCGTGGATCGAAAGAGCAGATTCGTCAGTTAACAGGTATGCGTGGTCTGATGGCAAAACCTAAGAAATCAGCAGATGGAGGTGGAGCTATTATTGAAAACCCGATTATCTCGAACTTTAAAGAAGGTCTTTCTATTTTAGAGTACTTTATTTCTACTCACGGTGCGCGTAAAGGACTTGCGGATACTGCATTGAAAACTGCCGATGCGGGTTATTTAACACGTCGTTTGGTAGATGTTTCTCAAGATGTTATTATCAACGAAGTTGATTGTGGTACATTAAGAGGAGTTGAAGTTCAGCCATTAAGAAAGAACGAAGAAATTATAGAATCTTTAGGGGCTCGTATTCTTGGACGTACATCTTTAAATGATGTTATAGATCCAGTATCACACGAGACTTTAGTAGAGGCAGGTGTTCAAATTGGACCTAAAGAGGTAGCTTTAATTGAAGAAGCTAGAATCGAAGCTGTAGAAGTACGCTCAGCTTTAAGTTGTGAATCTAAGCGTGGTATTTGTCAGAAATGTTACGGTCGTAATTTGGCAACTAATAAAACAGTGCAAATAGGTGAAGCAGTAGGAGTTGTGGCAGCACAGTCTATTGGAGAACCAGGAACACAGTTGACATTACGTACATTCCACGTTGGAGGGGTAGCAGGAAACATTTCTGAAGAAAATAGCTTAAAAGCTAAGTTTGCTGGTATTGCTGAAATAGATGAGTTAAAAACGGTTAAAGGTGAAAATGCAGAAGGGAATACAGTTGATACTGTAATATCTCGTACTTCTGAAATCAAAATTATTGATGCTGCAACTAAAGCAGTATTAAGTACGAAATTAATTCCTTATGGTTCTGAATTATTCATCAAGAATGGTGATAAATTGAAGATTGATGATTTAATCTGTCAATGGGATCCATTTAATGGTGTGATTGTTTCTGAATTCTCTGGTAATATTGTTTATGAAAATCTTGAACAAGGTATTAACTATCAAGTAGAGATTGATGAGCAAACAGGTTTCCAAGAAAAGGTAATCTCAGAATCACGTGATAAGAAGAAGATTCCTACCTTATTAGTTATGGGTAAAGGAGAAGAGGTATTGCGTTCTTATAACTTACCAGTAGGTGCTCACTTAATGGTGAATGATGGTGATAAGATAAAAGAAGGTAAGATTTTAGTTAAGATTCCTCGTAAGTCTTCTAAAGCAGGTGATATTACAGGGGGTCTACCTCGTGTAACTGAGCTTTTTGAGGCGCGTAACCCTTCTAATCCTGCTGTTGTTTCGGAAATCGACGGTGTTGTTTCTTTTGGAAAAATTAAGCGTGGTAATCGTGAAATCATTGTAGAGTCTCGTTTAGGTGATATTAAGAAATACTTAGTAAAGCTTTCTAACCAGATTTTAGTACAAGAAAATGATTTTGTACGTGCAGGTATGCAATTATCTGATGGAGCTATTGCACCAGTAGATATTTTACGTATCCAAGGGCCATCAGCGGTACAACAATATTTAGTAAATGAAGTGCAAGAAGTATATCGTTTACAAGGGGTGAAGATTAATGATAAGCACTTTGAGGTAGTAGTACGTCAAATGATGCGTAAAGTACAAATTCAAGATCCAGGAGATACTATTTTCTTAGAAAACCAATTAGCGCATAAAGCTGATTTCATCGAAGTAAATGATGAAATCTTTGGTAAGAAAGTGGTTGAGGATTGTGGAGATAGTGCTAACCTTCATAATGGTCAAATCGTTACTGCTCGTGATCTTAGAGATGAAAACTCTTTATTACGTCGTGAGGATAAGCAGTTAGTAGTAGCGCGTGATGCGCAACCGGCTACAGCTACTCCAATTCTTCAAGGTATTACAAGAGCTTCATTACAGACGAAATCATTTATCTCAGCTGCTTCCTTCCAGGAAACAACTAAAGTATTAAACGAAGCTGCTGTTAGTGGTAAAGTTGATTCTTTAGAAGGGTTAAAAGAAAATGTAATCGTAGGTAAGAAGATTCCTGCTGGTACAGGTATGCGTCGTTACAATGATATTATCGTTGGATCTAAAGACGAATACACAGGAATGACTCAATCTAGTGAGAAAGTAAATTTAATGTAGTATTTATTTTAATACATTGAATTAGTTTATATAAAGGAGGATAGATGTAGTTAGCTGCACTTTCCTCCTTTTTTGTTTTAAATGAATAATTTTCTCTAAATTGTTTGACTGCACAATGTCTTGTTTTTTAAGTGTAGACTATATGACCCCATTGTGTTAGATATAGTATTCGAGTTAGAAGAAAATAATTAGAAAAAATATATTATAATATGGCTGAAGAACAACATAAAGATAATCAAGGAGTAAATATTCAAATCGATGAAAACATTGCTGAAGGTATTTATAGTAATTTGGCAATTATTAATCATTCTACATCTGAATTTGTAGTTGATTTTATTAATATCATGCCTGGGAATCCTAAAGGGAAAGTAAAAAGTAGAATTATATTAACGCCCCAACATGCAAAACGTCTAGTGCAAGCTATGGCTGATAATATTAGAAAATTTGAAGCTGAGAATGGGGAAATTAAAGGAGCCAACAAACAGCAAGTCCCTTTAAATTTTGGAGGTCCTACAGGGCAAGCCTAGGCAAAATTTATATTATCAAAAAGGGTCATCGAATTTTCGATGACCCTTTTTGATAATATATTTCAGTAGTCTTTAAATGGCTATTTTAGGTTTTGTGTTGATCTAATTTAGATTTTTAATAGTATTGATATGTTATTTATTAGATTCATACCAATTAACATTTCTAGTCAAGTACATGGTTAAGGCCAAAGTGATGACTAACCCAACCGTTCCAATTAGTAATGCATAGGCCGTTAATTGAAGCGTAACGAAAATGAAAGCATATACCGAAGCAAGTACGAACATGGTAATGAATGCCACTGCCTTTTTATTTTTAAATAAATGAAGGCTATAAACTGTGGTAATTAAAAGTATTGTGGCACTTGAAATTAGGTAAGCAATATTGAAATTTGAATGTTCGGAAATAGAGATTAATAATAAATAAAATAAGCAGAGTCCTCCACCTACGAGTAGTAATTGAAATGGATGTGTTTTAATTTTACTGATTAACTCTACCAAAAAGAAGACTAAGAAAGTCAATCCTATGGTTAGAATTCCATATTTAATACTTCGAATGGTCTTTTGATAATCATCAATTGGTAATCTCAAGTCGATACCAAAAGTACTATCAGACACAGCCTTAAAAGGTTCACTTTTATTCCATATTTGTGGAAAGCTCCTATTGAGTTCAAGCACTTCCCATTCGGCAACAAATCCGTTATTGTCAATTTTTCGTTTTTCAGGTAAAAATTGGCCAAAAAAGCTAGGGCTATTCCAATTAGAATTAATGCCGATTTTTGTAGTCCTTCCTAGTGGAGTGAATTTAATATGTTGGCTTCCCTTAAGATCTAGATCTAAGACAAAGGGATGCTCTTTTTTAAGATCAATAGCGGATAGGTCTAAAGGAAATGTAACTCCATTGGTAAACATATTCCGAAGAGAATAATCAATACCAGCCACGGGAGTAATTTCTTTTTCATTAAATGTTAATTGCAGTTTTGTAGAAATACCTTTCAAGTCTTGAATTTCAAAACTGGCTTTAGCTTTTTCCCATAGGATAGTGTATTCATCGTTATGATATTCTTCCATACTAGGCAATTTGAAAAAGCCACTAGTATGTAAATCTGCTTCATATACAACAATATTGTAAATCCCTCTCTTGAGGTTTTCAGGGATTATTGATCCATTTATATTAAGCGCTTCGGGTAAAATGTGAATGTATTCTTTTGAAGGAGCCGCATTTTTTAGAGGAGATTTTTTAAGTATGGGAATCGTAATAATAGGGCCACTTATTTGTTGTGTACCAGCCCACTGTTTGTTGGTTTGTAGAATGGCTGTTTCTCTTAGTTGATTACGCTCCTTTATTGTTTTTTTAATCATTGATAAAGGGATTAGCAACAATAGTACAATGATAGCTGTACCTAGTGCTTTTATAATGATTGGATTCTTTAAAGGAGATCTAGACTCTTTAATGTTTGTATCCATAATGATATTTTTAAAGTACTTTGTTTTTCAAAGTGTATGATTAAAAAAATAGTGAGTTATTTATTATCCGTGATTAATTGGTGAGATTTAGAATAGACCTTTTCATATTCTTAGTGGTTATTGCAGGGTACGAGTGTATATATTTTAATGTGTTGAAAAACTTATAATACATTTGTTTCATAAAGCTATTCTTGTTTACGTTACCAGCTATAAAAGCTTTTTTGTGTCCAAACCATACTGTATGAATAGTTAAAAAGAATAATACACTATATCCGATTAAGCTTACTATTTTTGAATAAAAAGGTTTTTGATTGAAGATGATATGTAGTCTTTCGTTTTGAAATTTTATATGATGTGCTTCATCGATCAAGATATCTTTACAGATGCTTTTTAATAATTCGCATTGTGTCGCTTCTTCTAAAGATTTGTAAAATAATTGAGCTGCAGATTCTACAATGATGACGGTAATCGTCCATAGCTCCATATTGGTATTGAAGTATCTAATTTTTCTAAATAAGGTATCTCCCCAATCTTTAGATTTTCTAGTTTCACCAATAAGATCGATATACATCCCAAGATTATTGCCATGCTTTTGTTCTTCCTTGATAAATAGTTTTACGGCATCTATATATTGCAAATCGTCAATGGTATAAGCGTATTTAGTTGTTGCCTTTAATAAATGACTTCCATCACTAGTTTCTCCTAGTTGCCATGCTTTTAATGAATATAAAATAGAGGCTTTTTCTTTTTTGGTTATAGTAGGGAGGACTGTCCAATCAATCCTTTGGTGTTTTAAATTGTTTTCGAAATGGTTTTTCCAGAATGATGAAGTGTGCATGATGTTTAATTTAAAGTACTTTGAAACACAAAGTGTTTGGTTAAATTTTTTTAATTCAATAATTCTTCAATCGCTTTTAAGTGTTTTTTAAAAGCAATTTTACCTTCCTGTGTTGCAGAATAAGTGGTTTTAGGTTTTCTAGATTCAAAAGTCTTTTCATAAGTGATGTATATTTTGTTCTCTAAATATTTTAAGTGACTGGCAAGGTTACCATCGGTAACACCAAGGGTTTCTTTAAATGAATTGAAATCATAGCGGTCATTAACCATAAGAATGCTCATGATGCCTAATCGAATTTTATTTTCGAATGCTTTATTAAAATTGGCTAACAAATTTTTCAAAACCTATGGGTATTTAACCTTCATAATAATTCCATAAACGATATGGAGTACACCAAAACCTAGAGCCCACAAAAATAAGCCGTAACCTGGGAAATATATTCCAACAAGACCTAGAATAATTTCTAGGATTCCTAGACTTTTTAATTCTTTAAGAGTGTATTTACTAGCATTAATTAGTGATAAACCATAAACAACGAGCATCATAGGAGAAATCAAAAGCATATAGCCTTTTATGTAAAAAAGGGGTATTATCATTCCTCCAAGTATTAGAGGAAGGGCAAAATTAGAAATGAGCTGTTTGCTTTGTGTATTCCATGTAGTCGTTCCTTCTTTTTTTGCTTTCTTATGAGTAAAAATATATCCTATTAATAATGAGATTATTAGAGTAAGAGCAGCTACTAAAGCCAGATTAAAATGAAGTTTTACGGTGCTACCATACCAACCTAATGGTGATGTGAAGACAATAAAGTGTGTAACAAAAGCAGCTACTAAAGCAATACTACCAATAGCAATTCCTGACCAACCACTCAAAGACATAAATCTTGAAGATTGATTCATCATACTTTTGATGTCCTTTAGGTCGTTTATGTAATCTATTTCTTCTTTCATTTTAAAAAGAACTTTGTAATTCAAAGTAAAAGTAAGACATTTTTTTTAATTCGAACCTTTGTAAGATAAAAAACTGTAAAATCCGCTTATTATCGATGAATTAAAAGCTTTCAACAATTAATTGTAATTCAGTATAATAAATGCCTCATAGTAATGTTGTCAACGTAACAATTAATCAATAACATAACAATATGAAATTCTGTAAAAACTTACAGAGGCTGGCTTTATTGCTGGTACTCTGCAATTTTAGTGCTCTATGTTTTTCAGTACATGCTCAACGTATTGGAGATCCTAATTTGAGTTTTGATAATTCAAAAAACGACCCAGCCTATCCTTACATGAGTGAATGGCAAAAAGCGGGGGTGCAAGGGGGTATTCCTTTTAGATCTAGTATTCCCATTAAGCGCAGGATAGACCCGACAAATTCAGATGGGATTCAACGTGCGATCGATCAAACGAATACTGATGGAAGGCCTTCGGTAATCTTGCTTAGGCGAGGAACCTATACGGTTGATAAACCTCTAAAAATGAAATCGAATATTATTCTTAGAGGAGAAGACAAAAATGGAGTCAAATTAAATGTCACCATTCGCTCCAATGGAAATCGATCTCGTACAGCTTTAGAATTTAGAAATGTTTCTAAAGCAGCTTTAGAAGATATGAGTTTCGAATATATTCCGCCCAAATCAATAACGCTTTACGATGACAGAAATGTAGATAGAAATAAATTTTGTGGAGATCGTTGCTTTGGAAATAACCCAGGAGGGGAACGCAATATGTATGTTTCTTTCTTAAAGATGGATAGAGGTACTAAAAACTGTTGGGTAGACAATTGTAATTTTAAAAATTCGGGTACAGATCCTTTCGAAATTAGTGCAAACAACAACACTTTTAGAAGGAATTTTGTAGATGCTTGCTTCAACAAAGGAGGAGGAGGAAATGGATATTATGATATTAAAGGAGATTATAATTTAATAACTGATGAAAGAGTAAGACGTATTCGACATTTTGCGATTCAGAATGGGGCAAAATATAATGTTGTTATTGGCTGTAATTTTGAAGTTGATGTCAATTTTCATAATGGAGATGATGGGTTTAATTTAGTTGAAGGTAATGTAATAAAGAGTGAACGTTGGAGATCATGGGGTGCTTTTGCATCTGGAGGAGCTAGATTTGGTCATGATAGACCAGGGAATAATAATATAATATTTAATAATGAAAGTAGTGGACGAGGAAGTTCTGCTGATTTTTCAAGTGATAGAAAAGTCTTTGTCTTTGATCAATATAGCGAACCAAGATTGCTAAATAATAATCCACCTCGAGGGAATACTTTCTATCCTGTTATTTTAAGTGGAGGAGGTTCAACCCCGCCTCCACCGCCACCATCTTCTGGAGGGGGAGATTCTGAAAATTCTAATGATTTGGCTCGTGGTAAATCGGCTTTTCAATCAAGTACATTTTCTCCAAGTACAGGTGCTGATAAAGCTGTAGATGGAAATGAAAGTACGTTTAATCATACTCAAAAAGAAAACAATCCTTGGTGGGAAGTTGATTTAGGAAGCATAAAGAATATCAAGGAGGTTAAAATATGGAATAGAGGAGATTGTTGTCAAAATCGTTTAAATAATTTTGATATACGTATATACAATAGCCGTGGAGGAAATCAAGTGAAATCGGTATCTGTATCAGGGCAACCTAGCGCTAATGGGACTACATATCAAATCAATGCATCGGGACGTGTTGTTAGAGTTCAATTAAGAGGAAATGATAGGTTTCTTCATATGGATCAAATTAGTGTTACTGAAGGTAGTGCTTCAAATGACAATAATAATGATGGAGTTCCTTTTGGGAAGGTGATATCATTAAAGAAATCAGGAGGAGATAAACGCTATGTTACTGTTGAGAATAATAATGAATTAGTTGCCAATAGAACTAGAGTGGGAACTTGGGAAAAGTTTCGTGTAGATCGGCACCCAAGTGGAGGGGTAGCTTTATTCTCATTGAAGAATAATAAATATGTACAGTCTAATGGTACCAGTACTAGCAGTGCTTTACGTGCTCAAGGAAATAGTCCTAGAGGTTGGGAACGATTCCGTTGGCAAAGTAAAGGAGCAGGAAAAGTAGCCTTATATAGTTACACGGTTAAAAAATGGGTTCAAGCTTCATGGAGAACAGATAACGCTAAAGTGATTCCTAGAGGGGATGAAGATCGAGGTTGGGAAACATTTGAATGGAAAGAGGTTTCTAGTAAATTGACAGAAGATGCAATTGCAGGTATTTCGTTGTTAGCATATCCAAACCCTGTATTGAATGGATCAGTAACTTTGGAAGGATTAACTGAAGGTACTATTAGAATTATAGATGTATCGGGGCAAATGATTCAGGAAATCCCGGTAGAAAATTCACAGTTCGTATTGGATGTTAGTAGTTTTCCTTCAGGAATGTATTTTGTTGTAAATAATACTGAAACAGTAAAGTTAGTGATACCATAAATTAACGTTGGTAATTCATTAAGGAGAAGGCTATCCAAGATTCATTATTGTGAATTTTTGAGTAGCCTTTTTGTTTGAAAAGAGGTTGTTAACTGTTTCTTGTTATGAAATATTTTGAATTTTATTGTCTGATTAAGTTTGTAATTCAATAAAGAAATTTGGCGTTTAATTAAAGTGTCTCTATATAAAGTAGTTAAATTATAAATAGCGAATTAAACTTCAAGAAGTAATCCATAACATTCATATAATTTGGTTATTATTTTCATCTTCAAAATAGGTGATTTTAATTTTATTTGTGATTAACCAACGAGTCACGCTATGAATCAACGAATAAAGAACTTAGATCCATTACGGGCGATTCTAGCTATTCTTGTAATGTTTCATCATATACCTCAAGTAGCGAAAAGTGTTTCATTACCTATTTTTGATAGTATGCCCATATTTCATAAAGGACAAGAAGCTGTAATGGTTTTTTTTGTGTTAAGTGGATATTTAATTGTAGGTCTTTTGTATGATGAGAAAGAAAAGTTTCAATCTATCTCTATTAAAGATTTTTATATTAGAAGAGTATTAAGATTGTATCCTGTTTATTATTTGGTAATGATAATAGGTTTTGTTCTTTATCATTGGATGATGCCTAGACTGGGTGTGCCGTTTGAGATAAATTACGAATTATGGCAAGGGATTTTGTTAAATGTAGCTTTTTTGCCAAATATATTTGAGGTGTTATTTGATCCTGGTACCATACTGGTTGTGTTATGGAGTATTGGTATTGAAGAGCAATTTTATTTAATGATTGCTCCCCTTTTAAGGGTTTTTAGCATTAAGAATTTTCTGAAAACTTTGCTTGTAATTCTTGTTGTTTATTTCTTTCTTTTTCATTCAAATTATATTCCTCAATTATCACAATTTAATTTTTTCTATCAGTATTTATTAGCCGGTGGAGTAGCGGCTTTGTTAGAGCGGTCAGGGGTTAAATTATATATTTCAACGCATTGGATACGAATTGTATTGTACATTGTTTTTATTCTATTCTTTACAACAAAGTTATTTCATATAGAATTGAAAGTACTTGATGAATTATTCGAGTTAATTCTATTTCCGATGGTAATCGTTAATATAGGGAAAGATACATTGTTTAACATACGGTCTAAAGTCTTTAATTATCTTGGAAGAATTTCTTATGGAATTTATATGTATCATATGATTGTGGTATATCTAGTATTATTTGTTTTTATGAAAATAACATCAGTCTTCCAAGTATCTAGCTTGATACTGAATATTTGTATCTACAGCATTTCCTTTTTAGGGTCTTTTTGGGTGTCACATCTTTCATTTAAATACTATGAAGGTTTTTTTCTGAATCTTAAAAAAAAATATAGAAAGGTGTAGTACTTTAAAAAAACTAATCATAGGTGTGATTATTTTTTCAGTCTTAAATTACAGCAAAGTTTATCATGTCTCTTTTTAATAAGTCTTAAATTCTAAGTCAAGAGTTACATATATTATACTATTTTAGACAAGTACTATCTAGTTTTAAATATGAATTCAAATAAAAAAAAGTTAGCAGCTTTAAAATATCACGCCGAACCGACTCCTGGTAAAATAAAAGTGGTACCCACTAAAAAATACGATACACAAAGAGATTTGGCTTTAGCCTATTCTCCAGGAGTAGCTGAGCCTTGTTTAGCTATTGAGAAAGAGCCTAACGATGCTTATAAATATACTACGAAAGGGAATTTAGTAGCCGTTATTTCAAATGGAACTGCTGTTCTAGGTTTAGGAGATATAGGGGCTATGGCTTCTAAACCTGTGATGGAAGGGAAAGGGTTGTTGTTTAAAATTTTTGCTGATATCGACGTGTTTGATATAGAGGTCGATACTAAAAATGTAGATGAGTTTATACAAACAGTAAAAAATATAGCTCCAACTTTTGGGGGAATCAATTTAGAAGATATTAAAGCTCCAGAAGCTTTTGAAATTGAACGTCGCTTAAAAGAAGAATTACCTATTCCTGTGATGCACGACGATCAACATGGAACTGCAATTATTTCTGCAGCGGCATTGTTAAATGCTTGTGAGATTGTAGGGAAAAAGATAAAAGACGTTCGTATTGTAGTTAGTGGTGCAGGGGCGGCAGCTATTTCGTGTACACGATTATATAAATCCTTTGGTGCTACACCTGAAAATATCGTAATGACCGACAGTAAAGGAGTCATTCGAAAAGATAGAGGTAATCTAACTTCTCAAAAAGCAGAATTTGCAACAGATAGAGATCTAAATACGTTGGAAGAAGCTATGAAGGATGCCGATGTGTTTATTGGACTTTCTATGGCAGATATTGTAACTCCAGAGATGTTATTAGCAATGTCAAATGATCCTATTGTTTTTGCGATGGCAAATCCAAATCCTGAAATCCAGTATGACCTTGCAGTTTCGACTCGAAAGGATATCATAATGGCAACGGGGAGAAGTGACCATCCTAACCAGGTGAATAATGTATTAGGTTTTCCATTCATATTTAGAGGGGCATTGGATGTTAGAGCTACAGCAATCAATGAAGAAATGAAAAAAGCAGCGACACTCGCTCTTGCTGCTTTAGCTAAAGAACCAGTGCCAGAGCAGGTTAATATAGCCTATAACAAAACAAAATTGGTGTTCGGAAGAGAATACATAATACCAAAACCATTTGATCCAAGGTTGATTGGAGAGATACCTGTGGCAGTAGCCAAAGCCGCTATAGAAAGTGGTGTAGCTCAAGAACCGATCAACGATTGGGAAGCTTATAAACAAGAATTATTAGGGCGTTTAGGAAACAATAACACGTTGTTAGAATTACTTCGAGATCGAGCTCGCCAAGATCCTAAAAGGGTTGTCTATGCCGAAGGAGAAGAAATTCAAGTATTAAAAGCGGCACAGGTAGCATATGAAGATGGATTTGCTATTCCGGTATTATTAGGTAGAAAAGAGGTAATAGAAGAAATTGCAGCTGAGATTAAATTTGATCTTTCTGAAGTTGAAATTATAGACCCTAAATCAAAAGAAGAAAAACATCGAAAAACTAAATATGCAACCCACTATTGGGTTGAGCGTAAACGAAAAGGGGTTACCTTAAATGACGCTGAAAGTTTAATGCGAGATCGAGATTATTTTGGTGCAATGATGGTTAATACTGGCGATGCTGATGCGTTGCTTTCTGGGTATTCGAGAAGCTATAGCACTACCATCAAACCAATTTTAGAACTAATAGGATTACAACAAGGTATTAAGAGAGCCGCTGCGACGAACTTAATGGTGTCAGATTATGGTCCTCTATTTATTTCAGATACCTCGATTAATATAGAGCCTGATGCTAAAACTTTAGCTAAAATTACTCAGTTAACGGCCGAAACGATAAGAATGTTTGGGGTAGACCCAGTGATTGCAATGACGTCCTATGCTAATTTTGGAGGATCTAAACATATTAATTCAGCAAAAGTAGATCGTTGTGTACAGTTTTTACATAAAGCGAATCCCGAATTGGTTGTAGATGGACCTATTCAAACAGATTTTGCGTTGAATAATGACATGCTTAAGGAACGTTTTTTATTCTCAAAGTTAGTAGATAAAAAGGTAAACGCTTTAGTGTTCCCTAGTTTGGATGCTGCAAATGCAACTTACAAGCTAATGAAAGAATTAAACAAGGCTTCATCAGTAGGGCCTATTTTAATGGGAATGGAAAAAGCAGTTCATGTATTGCAATTAGGGGCAACTGTCGATGAGATGGTAAATATGACCGCTGTTGCAGTAGTAGATGCTCAAGAGAAATCTAAAAGAGAAATGTTAGATAGATAGTATATAGAGTTGCTGACTTTATGATATAGTTTTTAAAAAAGAATAGTTTGTTCCAATAGCAAACATTGTTATTAGTGCGATTTCTTAAATGAAGTCGCACTTTTTGTTTTAACCCGTATTATGCATTAGAACTTCGATACGGAATAGATTTTCTAATACATAATGCGGGTTTCAGGCTAAAGTAAAAATTGTTGCATTTTCTGATTCATATGAACCAAAACGATTTAAATATTAAAAACATAGAAAAAGCAAGGAAATAGTTACAGTAAATTAGGGGGAGATATAAATTGTAATCAATGTGTTTTTTTGATAAGAGGTTGTTGTATAAAGGATTAGTCGTATTTCTGGTTGTGGTGTTAATGTCTTCTTGCAAAGACTTTTCTAAGTCTTCATTATCGGGTAAAGAAATCCGTATAGAGAGAAAGGTAGATAGTGTTCTTCAGAAAATGACCTTAATTGAAAAGATAGGTCAAACAGCTCAGCGAGGTAAATCTAGTCGAGTAAAAGAATTACCAGAACATTTAAAGCAAGCTGTTAGAGATGGTAAAGTGGGGTCTTTCTTGAATATAATGAATGTAGAAGATGCTGCAGAATTACAACGTATTGCGATAGAAGAAAGCCCTAATGGTATTCCTTTGATTTTTGCAAGAGATGTGATACATGGTTTTAAGACTATTTTTCCCATTCCACTAGGACAGGCAGCAACATTTAACCCTCATTTGGTAGAGCGAGGAGCGCGCATTTCAGCTGTAGAAGCAAGCAGCAAAGGGATTCGCTGGACATTTGCACCGATGTTAGATATTTCTAGGGACCCAAGATGGGGGCGTATTGCCGAATCGGCAGGAGAAGATTCGTATTTGACTTCAGAGATGGGTAAAGCGTACATCAAAGGCTTTCAAGGAGATTCGCTAAAAGAAACAACTAGTATTGCAGCTTGTGCAAAGCATTTTGCTGGTTATGGAGCTGCAGAGGGAGGAAGGGATTACAATACGGCGAATATTAATGAAAACTTGTTGCATAATGAGTACTTAAAACCATTTAAATCAGCAGTAGAAGCTAATTGTGCCACTTTTATGGCTGGTTTTAATGAGTTGAATGGAGTTCCAGTATCTGGAAATTCCTATTTGTTGAAAGAAGTACTTCGAAATGATTGGGGTTTTGATGGGTTTGTTGTTAGTGATTGGAATTCGGTAACCGAAATGATTAACCATGGATTTGCTAAAGATAAAAAAGAAGCTGCCTCAAAAGGAATTAATGCGATGTTGGACATGGAAATGACTAGTACTGCGTATGAAGAGCATTTAGAAGAATTGATTGAAGAGGGGCTTTTTTCGGAGAAGAAATTAAATGCTATAGTTAGGAATATTTTACGTATTAAATTTGAATTAGGACTATTCGAAAACCCATATTTTGAAAAGGATGATGCTGTTTTGTATGCTAAATCTCACTTAGATGCCGCAAAAGAAGCAGCTGTAGAAAGTATGGTATTGCTAAAGAATAAGGAAAAGCGATTACCGATTTCAAAAAAGCAAAAAATTGCTTTGATTGGACCTTTAGTCGATGCTCCGCATGAACAATTAGGTACATGGACATTTGATGGAGAAAAAGAGCATACGATAACACCTTTGCAGGCATTTAAAGAAGATAAAGGTTTAGAATGGAGTTATGCAAAAGGTGTGGCTTACAGTAGAGACAAATCAAAAGAAAAATTTAATGAAGCCATACGTGCTGCTAAGTCAGCTGATGTGATAGTGTTTTTTGGAGGGGAAGAAGCGATTCTGTCAGGTGAAGCACATAGCCGAGCAGATCTTAGTTTACCTGGTGTACAAGAAGAGTTGTTGTTAGAGTTATCTAATCTAGGGAAGCCAATAGTATTGGTGGTAATGGCGGGTCGTCCGATTACTTTAGAAAGAGTATTACCTAAAGTAGATGCTGTCTTGATGGCATGGCATCCCGGAACCATGGGGGGCGTAGCATTGAAATCATTACTTTATGGAGAGGTGTCTCCTTCGGGTAAATTACCAATAAGCTGGCCTAAAAAAGCAGGTCAAATACCTATTTATTATAATCATAAAAATACAGGCCGCCCAGTGATACCTGAAAAATATGTAGGCATCGATGATATTCCGGTTGGGGCTTGGCAAAGTTCTTTAGGGAATACTTCTCATTATTTAGATGCAGGGTATTTACCACAATGGCCATTCGGGTATGGACTATCATATTCAGAAACAATGATTTCAGAAGTGCAATGGACTCCAATTCAGCCAAAAGAGGGAGATCAAATATCTATCTCTTTTACGGTTTCTAATGTCGGTAAGTATCCGATTAAAGAGACAATACAACTTTATTTTAGAGATGTTTCGGCAAGTATTACCAGGCCAGTAAAAGAATTGCTGCGATTTGAAAAAATAAGATTAGATGCAAACGAAAGGAAGCGTGTCAATTTTACTTTTAGTACGGAAGATCTAAAGTTTTATAACAGTACTAAAGGCTGGTCTTTCGAACCAGGGGATTTTGTGTTTTGGGTAGCGAAGCATGCTCAAGATGATATCAATAAAATCAATTTAACTATTGAATAATGTCACAAGGAAATATTTATATAATTTATGGGGTTTCGGGTTGCGGAAAGACCACCGTGGGGAAAGCATTAGCTAAGGAGTTGTCTTTGCCCTTTTACGATGCAGATGATTACCATCCGCAAACGAACATTGATAAAATGAGTTTAGGGATTTCTTTAAATGATAAGGATAGAGCACCTTGGTTGTTGCAGTTAGGGCAAGAAATCCGTTTTTGGCATAGAGAAGGCGGAGCCGTTTTAGCTTGTTCAGCATTGAAAAAAGCGTATAGAGATACGCTAGAAATTATAGATAAAGATTACTTACAGTGGGTTTTCTTAGATGGTTCGAGTAAAGTTATTGAAGCACGTTTGAAAAATAGAAAGGAACATTTTTTTAATAGAGAATTGTTGCGTTCTCAGTTTGAAACCCTAGAAACTCCTGATCGAGGAATACAAGTACGTGTGGGGAAAAGTGTGGAAAGTATTGTAGCCGAAATTATGGGGCAACTGAATATTTCAAAAGTAGTCGAGTAGTATGAATATTCCATTAATTTTAGCTGTGAGTTTTGGGGTGGCGACCTTATTGTTTTTAATACTAAAGGTAAAGCTTCCTGCTTTTATTTCTTTATTAATTGTTTGTATAGAGGTAGGCTTGTTAGCGGGTTTATCTATTGATGAGGCTTTTAATAGTATTAGTAAAGGAGTTGGTGACACACTTGGGTTCGTAGCTGTAATTATTGGTTTAGGAGCGTTGTTTGGAGGCTTTCTAGAATCTTCAGGAGGAGTACAGGTGGTAGCTGAAAAATTGTTAGCTATTTTTAAAATTAAAAGAGCTCCTTGGGCATTAATGTTGACCGGTTTTTTAGTGGCGATACCTGTATTTTTTGACGTTGCCTTTATCATATTAATTCCATTGGTGTATGCCTTAGCTCGAAAAACAAAGAAATCATTGTTTCTTTATGCCATTCCTTTACTAGCGGGTTTGGTAATTACACATAGCTTTATACCACCAACACCTGGCCCTGTAGCTGTTGCTGAGATATTAAATGCAAATTTGGGTTGGGTAATTCTGTTAGGAGCGCTTGTTGGATTGCCTACAGCTATTATTTCTGGGCCTATTTTTGGAAGGTTTTTAGCAAAAAGACGTTTTGTAGAAGTGCCAGAAAGGTTTGAAACTACACCTTCAAAATTAGAGAATGTGAATCTTTCGATGGTGTTTTATATTTTGATATTACCTATTGTATTAATTGTTTTAAGAACACTTTTTTCTAAGAGTAACAGTATGTTTGGTGATACACTGAATTTACTAGGGCATCCATTTTCGGCTTTGATTTTAGCGAATTTGTTAGCGTGGTATTTTTTAGGAATTAGAAATGGAGTTTCTAAAGAGAAATTATTATCCTATTCTGTGAAAAGTTTTGAGCCTGCAGGGGTCATTATTTTGCTAACGGGTGTAGGAGGTGCTTTTAAACAAATTTTGGTCACAACTAAAGTAGGTGAGTTATTGGCTGGTTTAATTGATGCTACTTCAATTCATCCATTGTTTTTCGCCTTTTTTGTTGCGGCTTTAATACGTGTATTGCAAGGTTCTGCAACTACGGCAATGATTGCGGCTGCGGGTATTGTTTTTCCTTTGGTATCACAAGGTAGTTTTTCAGAAGCCGAATTAGCACTCTTTGTGTTAGCGATTGCTTCAGGGGCATCTATTTTATCGCACGTTAATGATAGTGGCTTTTGGTTAGTGGGGCAATACTTAGGGTTAAATGAAAAAGAGACCTTTCAATCTTGGACAATACTTACTACATTAATCGCTCTGCTAGGTATCTTCTTTACTTTTATGCTTTGGTTTTTGGTGTAAATACCATTTTTAAAAATGGTAAAGAGAGTAAAACTTTATTGCTAAAGTCAATCATGTCTTACAAAAAAAAATAATAAATCGAAAGATTTCTAGTCGTAATCGATACTATAGGTATTCCTGTTTATAGTGATTTATTCAATAATAATTTACAAGAATTTTACAGTTACAGATGCCCTCAGGTCTTTGTCCTAGCCCCGATTGTAGCGGTTACCCTGCAGTCTAATGCTTTGATAAATGGCATTAGACGAAGCGTAAAAGCGTAAAGCGGGTTATGGTGTAACCAAATAGGCTCTTTTTTTTATGCTTCTTATCTAAGAAATCATTTCTTTAGTCTGATAAATAAGTTGTTGGTCTGATTGAAGGCGAGTAGTGCTTTTCTTGGGGCTGAAAAATTAGTGTGTTAGGTGAATTTTTATATTTTTGGGGGTTCAGTTATTGGGAAGTTTTATGATAACACACATCAAAGGGAAATTAGTAGAGAAAAATCCAACAGAAGTGGTGATCGAATGTAATGGAGTTGGGTATTTTATTAATATTTCATTGCATACGTTTTCTAAAATTGGAAATGAAGAGGTGTTACAATTGTATACGCATCTTCAGGTTAAGGAAGATAGTCATACGCTTTATGGATTTGTAGAGCGTTTAGAGCGTGAAATATTTCGTTTATTAATTTCTGTATCAGGTATTGGTACAAGTACAGCGCGTACTATGTTATCGTCATTAAGTCCTAATCAGGTAAAGGAAGCTTTAGCCGCTGGGGATGTTGCAACGATTCAATCCGTTAAAGGGATTGGAGCAAAAACAGCTCAACGTGTAATTTTAGACCTTAAAGAAAAGGTGTTAAAGATCTTTGATATGGAGGAAGTTTCGATGGTAGAAAGCAATACTGTCAAAGATGAAGCGTTATCTGCACTAGAGACTTTAGGTTTCAACCGCAAGGCTGCCCAAAAAGTAGTAGAGAATATTATTAAAACTAATAGTGAAGTAACTGTGGAGGAAACCATAAAACTTGCACTTAAAAAATTATAACACATTGTATTCGACTAATCAATCCTTTCGAAAGGCGTTTTTCGTTGTTGTTGTTTTTTTATTTTCTTTTAGTAAATCGGTTTTCGCTCAGAATGCACCGATAAAGAGAGATTCTACAAGCACCACTTTTTCTTTCAAACCATTATCATTACCGGATCCTAATAGTATTCAGGGTAAATATGAATATGATCCCGTACGCAATCGCTATGTATTTAATACAAAGCTCGGCGAATATAATGTACGTTACCCATTGTATTTGTCTCCGGATGAGTTTTTTAAGCTGATTCAGAAAGAGGAGGTGCGTAAATACTTTAAAAGTAAGAGCGATGCTTTGACCGGTAGAGGAGAAGATGCAGAGGAAAAAAGAAAACGTTTACTGCCTATATTTTATGTGAACTCAGGTTTTTTTGAAACAGTATTTGGTAGTAATGAAATAGAAATTGTACCTCAGGGTTCTGTTGAGGTCGATTTAGGAGTGTTGTACAATCGTATTGATAATCCTTCTTTGTCACCGCAACAACAAGGTAATTTTTCTTTTGATTTTGGTCAGCGTATTAGTTTGAGTTTAACGGGTAATGTGGGAACACGTTTGTCTGTAACGGCAAACTACGATACCGAATCTACTTTCGATTTTCAAAATCAGTTAAAGTTAGCTTACGAGCCTAATGAAGATGCTATCGTACAAGCCTTAGAGATTGGTAATGTTAATTTTCCGTTGAATAGTTCGTTAATACAAGGGGCGCAAAGTTTATTTGGGGTGAAGGCTCAGTTTCAGTTTGGTAAAACTACGGTAACTGGG
This sequence comes from uncultured Aquimarina sp., assembly GCA_947493035.1. Lineage (GTDB taxonomy): Bacteria > Bacteroidota > Bacteroidia > Flavobacteriales > Flavobacteriaceae > Aquimarina. The sequence continues at coordinate 72,623 of CANLOW010000001.1, read as the reverse complement.
GTGTTTTCTGAGCAACGATCGGATACCCGTCGTGTACAGATACAAGCCGGTGGTACGGTAGAAGATTTTGAAATTAATGCATTGGACTATGATGAAAATCGTCATTTCTTCTTATCACATTACTTTAGAGATACTTATGATGAGTCATTAGAGCGTTATCCGTTTATCAATTCGAACATTAATATTACACGTATTCAAGTTTGGATTACCAATCGTTCTAGTAATAATTCGAGGACACTTTCTAATGCTAGAAACTTAGTGGCATTACAAGATTTAGGAGAGGGTGAGCCTGAAAATGTAGGGGTGAGTTCAGGAGGTTTTACACGAGATTTAAGTATAATACCGAGAGATAAAAATCGAAAATTACCAGATAATAGAAATAACACCTTTAACCCTGAAAATTTACCGAGCTTCATTAGGGATAATGCTTCTGTTAAAGGAGAAATGACTATTAATGGGATTAATATTGATGAGGGTACAGATTATTCGATATTGGAAAATGCTCGTTTATTGAATGAAAATCAATTTACGTTAAATACTCAGTTAGGATATATTAGTTTAAATCAACGTTTAAATAATAATGAAATTTTAGGGGTAGCCTATCAATATACTCGTGGAGGGCAAGTTTTTCAAGTAGGTGAATTTGCTAACGATGGAGTGTCAGGTACTCGTATTCCTGGATTGGATACGACTCCTGAAGAAGAAAATGGTTTTTCTTCTTCTCAAAATTTAGTAGTAAAGCAATTGAAGAGTTCGGTAACAGATGTTAGTCAGCCTGTTTGGGACTTGATGATGAAAAACGTTTATGCTTTAGGGACTTTTCGTTTGGAAAGAGAAGATTTTCGCTTGAACATTGTTTATGCGAACCCTTCTCCAAGGAATTTTATCGAATCTGTCAATGTTACTCAAAATACGCAAGGAGAACGAATCCCTTTTGGAGATTCGAAACCTACGTTGTTGCGTTTGTTTAGAATGGATCAATTAAATATAAATAATGATCCTGTTACAGGTGGGGATGGCTTTTTTGACTTTTTCCCAGGTTTAACTGTAGATACTGAAAATGGAACTATCATCTTTCCTGTTTCCGAACCTTTTGGGGAACACCTTTTTGACGCTTTAGTGGCTACAGGAGATACTGGTGATTACGAAGCGCCAAATACTTATAACTTAGATCAGAAGCAGTATGTCTTCAATACGCTTTATTCTACCACTAAAATTGATGCGGAACAGAAACAAGCTAATAAGAATCTTTTTAGGTTAAAAGGAAGGTATAAGCAAACAGGTCAAAACGGAATATCTATCGGAGCCTTTAATGTCCCTAGAGGTTCGGTTCGAGTAACTGCAGGTGGTAGGTTATTACAAGAAGGTTTAGATTATACAGTTAATTATCAGTTAGGTCGTGTTGAAATTATAGACCCTGCTTTATTGGCTTCTAATACACCGATTGAGGTGTCAACCGAAAATAATGCGGTATTTGGGCAACAAGTGAAGCGTTTTACAGGGGTGAATTTTGAAACAAAAGTTTCTGAAGACTTTGTTTTTGGGGGAACTTTATTGAACTTAAGAGAGCGTCCTTTTACGCAAAAATCTAACCTGAATTTTGAGCCTATTAATAATACGATTTTAGGCTTAAATGCTAATTATTCTACAGAGGTGCCGTTTCTAACAAGAATGGTAAATAAGTTGCCAAATATTGATACGGAAGCCCCTTCGAATTTTTCTATACGAGGTGAATTTGCTTATCTATTTTCGAATTCTCCAAGTGCTGCTGATTTCGATGGTAAAGTGACTTCATATGTAGATGATTTTGAAGGAGCACAAACACGTATTGATATCAGTAATCCATTGTCTTGGGAGCTTTCGAGTGTGCCAGAAGGAAATGGTACTACAGGTGTGCCTTTTGATGAATCAATAGGTGATAATACACCAGCAGACCAATTGCTGACAGGTTACAAACGTGCAGGTTTATCGTGGTATACTATTGATCCTATTTTTTATAATACGAGTAGACCTAGCGGGATAAGCGTTGAAGACATTTCAACACCAGAAGCTCGTAGAGTATCTGTTAATGAATTATTTCCGAATACTCAAATACCACAAAATCAAACAAGGTCTTTATTTACATTCGATTTGCATTACAGACCAGATGAGCGTGGGCCTTATAACTACAATCCTGATTATGTAGATCCTAACCCCGATAATGATATAGCAGAAGGGGTAGAAACAACTGAAGCTAGAGAAAATTTTGGAGGTATTACTAGAGCTATCAATAGTACTAATTTCGAACAAACGAATGTAGAGTTTGTGGAATTTTGGTTGCTGAACCCTTATGTCGGATCTACAGAAAATGTGAATAGAGCCAATGTTGGTCAGATACGCTTCAATATTGGTAATATTAGTGAAGATGTATTAAAGGATAATAAGAAGATGTACGAGAATGGGTTGCCTGAAACTACAGAAGATATAGATGTAGATCTGAATGGTTTTGGTAGAGTGCCCGAAAATCAATCATTAGTGTATGGTTTCGATAATGATGGAGCTGCAAGAACGCAGCAAGATGCCGGTTTTGATGGTATTAAAAATGAAAGAGAACAGTCTATATCTGCAGTTTATGGTGGTTTAGAAGATCCTGCAGGAGATGATTATCAGTATTTTTTACAAGCAGAAAGAACAGAGACGATTGTAGATCGTTATAGAAAGTATAATGGTACAGATGGAAATTCAATTACTGAAGTTTCAGAAAGTAATCGTGGTAACGGTACAGTACCAACGGTTGAAGATGTCAATCGTGATAACACACATAGTACACTGAATCAGTATTTTGAATATACAGTAAATCTATCATCAGAAGAGCTTCGATTAGGTGGTAACAGAGGTATGGTTAAAGATGTTACTGATGTGCTTACAGTAGGAACGCCTGATGGAGGAAATGTTGAGGCACAGTGGGTGCAAATTCAAATTCCTGTAAATAGTGATGAGTTAAGAGAGGCTATAGGGGGGATTAATGATTTAAGGTCAGCTAATTTTATTAGAATGTACCTTACAGGTTTCGAACGACCTATTTTATTACGTTTAGGTTCATTAGATTTAGTTAGAGGTACTTATCGCCAATATTTACAAACTAATAGCACAAGTGGTGTTGATACAGAAGGGATTAATATAACTACTGCCGGTGCTGCAGGATTAGATGTTTCGTCTGTTAGTGTAGAGCAAAACCCAAAATATACGATACCACCAGGTGTCGTGAGAGAGCAATCAAATAATAACAATACAATAATTGCTCAGGATGAGCGCTCATTATCTTTGAGAGTAAATAATTTAGCTGCTGGAGATGCGAGAGCGGTATATAATAACTATAATATTGACATGCGTCAGTATGAGAATGTTGAGTTGTTTGTGCATGCAGAAGGTTTAGATCAAGCAGGTTTGGAGGATAATGAAACTTCAGCAATTTTACGATTTGGTAGTGATTTTACAGAAAACTTTTATCAAGTAGAAATTCCATTAGAAGTTACAGGTTTTAATGAAAGAAGCCCAGATGATGTATGGCCAGATGCCAATAGATTTAATTTGCCATTAGAGTTATTGCAAAAAGTAAAAGCTGAATTTAATGCAGCTAATGCGAATCTTGAAGATAGAAGGAATTTAGTTTTTTATAATGAGAGTCTGCAAGTAGTAACGGAAGACTTCGTTCCTGCTGCTGGAGCGTTAAAGGTTGGGATCAAAGGAAACCCAAGTTTTGGTAACGTGAAAGTGTTTATGCTTGGAGTTAAAAACAACACAGGGATCTCTAAAGATGTAGAGGTATGGTTCAATGAATTGCGTTTAAGTGGTCTTAAAAATCAAGGTGGTTGGGCTGCTGTTGCAAATGTTGATACTAATATAGCTGATTTTGCAAGTGTTTCAGGTTCTGGTAGAATTAGTACTATAGGTTTTGGATCGATAGAGCAAGGGCCAAGCGAACGAAGTCAAGAAGATTTAAAGCAATATGATGTTACTACAAATGTTCAGCTAGGACAACTATTGCCAAAAAAATGGGGTGTTCAGATTCCTGTTAGTTATAGTCGAGGTGAAGAGTTGATAACACCTCAATATGATCCGTTTGATGAGGATTTGCTGTTAGAAGATGTTTTAGATGCAGCAGATAGAAACTCAAGCCCTGATGCTCCGACTAGAGATGAAATCGAAGAGCGTTCTACAGAATATACGAAAAGGCAAAGTGTAAGTTTAATAGGTCTTAGAAAAAATAGAGTAGGTGAACGAAAGCCTATGCCGTATGATATAGAGAATTTTAGCTTCTCGGGAACATACAATCAAGAAGATCATAGAAGTTTTGAAATAGAAAAAGCACAGAATTTAGGGTTAAATCTTTCCGGCACCTATAATTATAATTTTGTGCCTTGGGAAATTACACCGTTCGATAAATCAAAGTTTACTCAAAAAGGTAAATATTGGCAGTGGTTAAAAGATTTAAATTTTAATCCTTTACCAACTAATGTAAGTTTTACTGGAGGGTTAAATCGTAGATTTAATGAGCAGTTGTTTAGAGATGTGCTTTTAGGAGAAGGAGATATAAAACTTGATCCGTTACAGCAACGTAATTATTTATTTAACTGGCAATATGCTTTAGGCTTCAATTTCACAAAGTCTTTGAGTATGAATTTTACTTCTACTTCTGATCGTATTGTTAGAAATTTCATTTCTAAAGATCAAAATGGAAACGACATAGTTAATCCTAGTAACTCTATTTGGGATGGGCTTTCGGATATTGGTGATCCAAATACTTTGAATCAGAGTTTACAAGCGAATTATACATTGCCATTTAGTAAATTTCCTGTATTGTCATTTATCAATTCTACTTATTCTTATACTGGTAACTATCAATGGCAAAAGTCGAGTGAGTTTTTCCTTGATGCTGGTTTAACCAATCAAGATGGTACTCCTGTAGCTAGTCTTGGTAATACGATTCAGAATTCATCGATACATCGATTGAATACAAGCTTCGATTTGAATAAGTTTTACAAAGAGATAGGTTTTGTAAAGCGTACTTCGAATAGTAAAAAAGTAAAGAAGAAAAAAGATACGTTATCTTCAGGACCTAAAATTGCTTCTAGAACGCGAACTACTAAAAAAGCTAAAACTCCAAATAATAAATTGAAGCCAAGTATAAAGGCTTACAATACGGTGGTGGCAGTAGTTAGTGGGTTGAAGAAGTTGAATGTTAATTACCAGAGAGATAGTGGTACGGTGTTGCCAGGATTTACTCAACAGGTAGGTTTGTTAGGAACTTTAAAGCCTAGTCTTGGATTTACATTTGGTAGTCAGGCAGATATAAGGCAAGAGGCTGCGCGAAGAGGGTATTTAACTATTTATGATCAGTTTAATGAACAATATCAAACTAGAAATTCTGAGCAATTAGATCTTCAAGGAACTTTAGAGTTTATTAAAGATCTTAAGATTGATATTACAGCTAATAGGACTAAGTCTACAACCTATGCAGAAAACTTTAGAGTAGACGATTTAGGGAATAGAAATTTTAGATTTAATTCGTTGACACCTTATGAGTCTGGGAATTTTAACATATCAACGATTTTGTTAAAAACATCATTCCAAAGCAGTAACGAAGGAGGGTCAAAAGCGTTTGAAGAGTTTAAAGCAAATAGACTGAGAATAGCAAATAGACTTGCTGGTAGTAATGCAAGTAGAGGTGAAGATGGTGTTTTTCCTGATGGTTATGGTAGAAATAGTCAAGCAGTTTTGTTACCAGCTTTTTTGGCAGCGTATACTGGAGAGGATGCAGGTAGTGTAAGTTTAGGTGCGTTTAGAAGCTTTCCTTTACCAAACTGGAATTTAAAATATACTGGTTTGATGAAGAAAAAATGGTTTAAAAAGCGATTTAAACGATTTTCAGTGAATCATGGGTATAGATCAGATTATTCGATTAATCAGTTTCAAACTAACTTAGAGTTTGATATCAATGACTCAGACAAAAAAGATCAATCGGGTAATTTATTAACTGAAACCTTATATGGTAATATTAGCTTGTCTGAACAGTTTTCTCCTCTATTGAAATTAGATTTAGAAACTAAGAGTTCTATTAAAGTTTCTGGTGAGTTACGAAGAGATAGAGCATTGTCATTTAGTTTTGATAATCAATTGTTAACAGAAGTATTGGGTAATGAGTTTATATTGGGGCTTGGTTATCGTATCAAGGATATTCGCTTAAAAACTCGTTTTGGAGGAAAACGAAAAATAATAAAAAGTGATTTGAACTTAAAAGCAGATATTTCGTTGAGGCAAAATGAAACTATCATTCGAAATTTAGATATAGATAACAGTCAAGTGACATCAGGGCAATCTGTTTATAGTATTCGTTTTACTTCGGATTATGCATTAAGTAAAAATTTGACGGCATTGTTTTTCTATGATCATACATTTTCTAGGTTCGCTATTTCGACATCTTTCCCTACGGCAACAATACGTAGTGGGTTTACATTAAGATATAATTTCGGTAACTAAAATGAATCTAAAACTGATTTCTAAATTCATGCCATTGCTATATACTGCTTTTGTAGTTTATGCTTCTTTAGATAAATATGCTATGGGGATGGTTCCAGAAAGTATTAATGGAGCTGATAAAATAGCGCACGCAACTGCCTATTTGGTTTTTGTTTTAATATGGGCTTTAGCTTGTAGGTTGAATAAAAATAAAGAGGATTGGAAGTTCTATTTGTTGCGAATAGTAGTTTTAGCATTGTTTTTAGGGCTTTTGATGGAGGTATGTCAATATGTTTTCACTTCGTATAGGCAAATGGATTGGCTTGATATGGTGGCTAATAGTACAGGAGTGTTGTTAGGATATTTATTCAGTATTAAATTTATTCTGAACCCTAAAAAACTACAATACTAATTTTTTGATATGAAAATAAAATAGCTATTTTAGCTATCGCGAAATAAGACCCTAATATGGAAGTAAAAAAGAATCCAAAGAAAGACTTGAGGAAGAACGTTCCGATCTATCGTCAGATAGGTTTGATAGCTATTCTTCTTATCACTTGGTTTTTTCTAGAGCGTAAGAGTTACTCTATCGAAATCATCAAGCAAGAGGTAGAAGAGATTATTGAAGAAATCGAAGAGGAAATTCCAATTACGAAAGTAGTATTTCGTAGACCACCACCACCACCACCACCGCCACCATCAATGGAGATAGTAGAGGTTGTGGAAGATGATGAGCCAGAACCAGAAACAGTTTTTGAAGATACTGATGTAGATGAAGAAGAGGATATTCCAGATGAGGTGCCTGACTTTTCAGATGTAGATGAAGGAGAAGGTGAAGAAGAAGAGATTGGAGATGTACCTTTTCATGTTATTGAAGAATCTGCTATTTTTCCAGGTTGTGAAAAAGAAAGATCACCAAGAGCAAGAAAAGACTGTTTTAGTAAGAAACTGGATAAAATTATCCAAAGAAAGTTTAATACTGATATAGCAGAAGAGCTTGGTTTAAGTGGGGTGCAAAGAATTTATGTAACGTTTAAAGTTGATAAGACAGGTAATGTTACTAATATTCAAGCAAAAGCTAAACACCCTAGATTGCAAAAAGAAGCCATTCGTGTAATTAATTTGTTACCTAAGATGACTCCTGGTAAGCAAAGGAAAAAGCCAGTTGCAATGACATTTACAAAACCTATTACCTTCCGTGTAGAGTAACGTAAGTAGTAATGATATTAAAAAAATAGCCTCAACAATTCAATTGTTGAGGCTATTTTTTTTACAATATGATGTGAGTTTATTTATGATTAAATATAAAATTCAACTATTCATTTGTTAATAACATCTATTCATTTTGCGTGTAAAGTAGGTATGCAGTATCTTTGTCGCCCTATTTTAAGCAGTTAATTTTTAGACATTGGCTACCAAAACGGTTACAGCATCTCAATCAAGTTTTATAAAAGACTTTGCAGTACTTACGAAGATGAAGTTGTCTGTGTATGTGCTTTTTTCATCTATTGCAGGATATCTACTGGCAGTGGATAGTGTCGATTTTGTAGAGCTATTTATATTGTGTGTAGGAGGCTATGCTATGGTAGGAGCATCTAATGCATTTAATCAAGTGATAGAAAGAGATCTTGATAAATTAATGCATAGAACAAAAGATAGACCAGTAGCTAGTGGTAGAATGTCTATCAATACAGCTTTGACAATTGCTAGTCTTTTAACAATTTTAGGAATCACACTTTTGTATGTGTTAAATCCTAAATCAGCGATGTTTGGAGCTATTTCTATCTTCAGTTATGTAAGTTTATATACACCATTAAAAACAAAAACACCATTGGCGGTATTTGTAGGAGCAATTCCTGGTGCAATTCCTTTTATGTTGGGTTGGGTAGCTGCTACAGGTGATTTTGGTATTGAAGCAGGGACATTATTTATGATTCAGTTTTTTTGGCAATTCCCTCATTTTTGGGCCATAGGTTGGTTTTTGTATGAAGATTATCAAAGAGGTGGTTTCTTCATGCTTCCGACTGGTAAGAAAGATAAAATTACTGTTGCTCAAATCATTCTATATACGATATGGACTATTGTGTGTTCTGTTTTGCCAGTGTTTGGGAAGACAGGAGCGTTGCATATTTCGATCTATACAGCCGTTGTGGTTTTTTTATTGGGGTTGTGGATGTTGCAGAAGGCTATAGTTTTATATAAATCAAGGACTTCTGAAGATGCAAAAAAACTCATGTTGGTAAGTGTTAGCTATATCAGTTTTATACAAATAGCATACGTCGTAGATAAATTTATATTTAATTAAAATTTGAAGTTAAAAGCTTTCTATAATAAATGGATTTAACAGAAGGAACATTACAAGAAAAAACAGCTAGAGCTAAAAAAAACATCATGTGGTTTGCAATGTTGAGTATGTTTATGACTTTTGCGGGCTTAACAAGTGCTTATATTGTAAGTGCAGAGCGTAAAGACTGGATCGATGATTTTGTGTTTCCATCATCCTTTTATATAAGTTTAGCAGTGCTTATTCTTAGCAGTGTTTTGTTTTATCTGTTTAAAAGGGCCATCAAGTCAGAAGAAAGGAAAAAGGCTACATTTTTGTTGTTAGCTACTTTTGTATCTGCTGTAGTATTTGTTGTACTTCAATTTAAAGGTTTTGGTGAGATCATTTCTCAAGGTTTTTATCCAACCGGAAGTGCAGCGACAGTAACTACATCATTTATATATGCCATAGTTTTTGTACATCTACTACATATTTTTGGAGGATTATTAGTGCTAACTGTCGTGTTAATAAAGCATTTAAAAGGAAAATATACCAAAGAAAATTACTTGGGAATACAGTTAGCAGAAATGTATTGGCATTTTGTTGACGTATTATGGATTTATCTCTTCGGTTTTTTATTATTTATGTAAGGAAAATATACCGCGAATCCTTACTTTTGCAACATTAGAAAAAAATAGTTTTTATAATTATGAGTACAACTGTTATTAAAACAGGAACTGAAGGAAACATCTGGGGTGGTGGAGAAGGCGTTCAGCCTTTGAAAGCTAGCTACGGAAAATTAATGATGTGGTTCTTCATATTATCTGATGCACTTACATTTTCAGGTTTCCTAGCAGCATATGGTTTTTCTAGATTCAAGTTTATTGATTCTTGGCCAATAGCCGACGAAGTATTTAATCACTTTCCATTCATGCACGGGGTTGATGCTCCGATGTATTATGTGGCATTGATGACTTTTATACTAGTATTTTCTTCTGTTACTATGGTTTTAGCTGTAGATGCTGGACATCATATGAAAAAGAATAAAGTAGTTACTTACATGGCTTTGACTATTCTTGGAGGATTTGTTTTCTTAGGTTCTCAAGCATGGGAGTGGAAAAACTTTATTAAAGGTGAGTACGGAGCGATAGAAACCAAAGGAAGACAAATATTACAGTTAGTAGATACAGACGGTCACCGTGTGAAATTATCAGAAATAGCTGCAAGTATTCCTTCCGATAGGGTGCAACATGAAAATAAAAATGGTGTATGGTATGAAGGTGAGTCTACCTTACCATCATTCACATTAGAAGAGGTAATTGCTGGGGTAGAGGCTAATCCAAATGTGTTAGTAAGGACTCAAGTGTTAACTAAAAAAGGTGAAAAGACAGTGCTTTCAAGAGCTGAATCAATTGCTAAATTGAAAAAAGATGGCGCTTTGATTGTAGAGGGTGCTAACTTAGTTCGTAATGAATATGGAAGTCCTTTATTTGCTGATTTCTTTTTCTTTATTACTGGTTTTCATGGTTTCCATGTTTTTACAGGAGTTTTGATTAATATTATCATTTTCTTTAATGTACTATTAGGTACTTATGAAAAGAGAGGTCATTACGAAATGGTAGAAAAAGTTGGATTGTACTGGCACTTTGTAGATTTAGTATGGGTATTTGTATTCACATTCTTCTACTTAGTATAAATATTTAAGATAAAAAAGAATAGCATAGAAATGGCACACGATATAGCACATCACGAATCAAACACAAAAAGAATCTGGGTAGTATTCGGTATCCTATCTTTTGTAACGCTTGTAGAAGTTGTTTTAGGTATTTTCAAACCAGATGTTCTTAATAATGTAGTTTTAGGAATGAAAATCTTAAACTGGATTTTTATCATTTTAACACTATATAAGGCATATTTAATCACATGGGCATTTATGCACATGGAAGGAGAGACTAAAGGTTTAAGGCGTTCTGTTGTATGGACAGGTATATTTTTAGTGAGTTACCTGATTTTTATTCTTTTAACAGAAGGTAATTATGTACATGAAGTATTTCAAAATGGACATAAAGCTTGGGATTTTTAAGCTCTATTTCTTATTATAATATATTAAAGCCAGCTAATTTAGCTGGCTTTTTTTATGTGGTATTCTCAATTGTTATATCGATTTATTTCTTTTTAGGAGGTGTTGTTTGAAAATCTTTTAAATAGAAAGGTTCGAAGTAGGCAACGTTTTCAAATTCATTCCTTAAAAACTTTTCATAAGCAATTAATCCTAATTCTTTAGCAGAAGGAATAGCATCTTCAATAAACTCAACGGCCTCATGCTGAATAAGAGGTTTAAACTTAGAGACACCACTTCCAATAAGATAAGACTTGCTGCTTGTTAGGTGTTGTTGAAAGCTTTTTTCATCTAGAATCAAAGCTTGAGTTTCTTCAATAATTTTATAATTTGAATCTAGAACGTTTGTGTATACTTCCATTCTTCTAGCATCTAACATAGGGATTATTTTTCCTTCTGAAATTACCAACTGTCTAGCGAGACTTTCTAAGGTATTAATGCTAATTAGAGGTGTGTTTGAAGCGTAACATAATCCTTTGGCGCTAGAAACGCCTATTCTTAAGCCAGTATAAGAACCAGGACCTTTGCTGACAGCTATGGCATCTAAGTCGTCAATTTTTATTTTTGCGCTTTCTAAAACTTCATTGATAAACAAGTGCAAGCTTTCAGCATGAGAGTACCCTTTATTGTTGTCTTCTTTTAGTGAAACAAGTGTGTTTTTATTGTAAATAGCTACAGAACAATTAGTTGAACTGGTTTCTATGCAAAGAATTTTTGCCATAATGTATTAATTGATCGACAAAGGTACTATCTTTAGTATAAATAAATCAATCAAAAAATATGAGAACAATCAAACAATTGGTCGTTTTGTCTGGCTTAATTACAATAATTAGTTGTGGCGGTAAAAATGAATCAAATACAGCTGTTGAATCAGCTCAGAAAAAAGTTGAACCGGTTAAGATATCCAATGCTTGGCGTAGTTTTAATGTTAGTACGTTGAAAATAACATCTAATGGTGTAGGGAAATTTGAAATAGGGCGAAATTTACCTGCTCAGTTTGCTCCTTTGAAGCATGAGGTGAAAAATATTGTTAAGAAAACAGCAAAAGGCACAGAAACAGTAAAAACAGACTTTATAACTTCTGAAGGCAAAATATTATTTGGAGTTGATAAGGATAAAAAAGGAAATTTGAATGAAATAAATATTTACACGCCTGAGATTACCACAAAAAGTAATATTGGAGTAGGGAATACTATTGCTCAATTTGTTTCAGCTTATCCTGATGTTAAGGTTTGGTATACTCATATTAATGATCATGTGGTATTAGAATCTCCGTCTTTAGAAAATATTCAATTTATAGTTGATAAATCTGGCTATAAAGACACATCGATTAGCTATAATTCTGATCAAGAATTATTGAATATATCAGATTTTAATACTAATACGAAAATTGAGAGTGTAAGGGTTTTTTAATCTCACATGTCGGATTTAATCCACTTAGGTTTCCCTTACCTTTTAAGAAAAGCAGGTTTTACTTACATACATTTTATGCGTATATCGAGGTAGTTGATTTGGGTATCTTAAATCAAAAATTACTATTAAAAAAAACGGGTGTTTTTTTAATATTAAAAAAACACCCGTTTTGTTATGTATCAGATTCTACTATGCAAAAGCAGCTTTTACTTGATCAACGAAATCTAATTTTTCCCAAGTAAATAACTCTACATCTTTAGTTATGCTATTTCCGTCAGGCTGAGTGAAAGTTTTTGAAACTATTTCATTCTTTCTACCCATATGTCCATAAGCAGCAGTTTCACTATAAATAGGATTTCTAAGTTTCAATCGTTCTTCAATAGCGAACGGTCTCATGTCAAAAATACTAGATACTTTTGCAGCTATTTCACCGTCATTTAAGTCTACTTTTGCAGTTCCGTAGGTATTAACATAAATACCCATTGGTTCTACGACACCAATTGCATAAGAAACTTGAACTAGTATTTCATCAGCAATACCAGCAGCTACTAAGTTTTTAGCGATATGACGTGTAGCATAAGCTGCAGATCTATCTACTTTACTAGGATCTTTACCAGAAAAAGCTCCACCACCGTGTGCACCTTTCCCTCCGTAAGTATCTACGATAATTTTACGACCAGTTAAACCTGCATCACCATGAGGGCCACCTATTACAAATTTTCCAGTAGGGTTAATATGATATTTGATATCATCGTTAAATAAAGCTGCAATTTCTGAAGGAAGTTGTGCTTTTACTCGAGGAATTAAAATTTCTACAATATCCTTACGAATCTTAGCTAGCATGGTTTCATCATCTGCGAAATCATCATGTTGGGTAGAAACAACAATAGCATCAATACGCTGAGGAATATTATCATCATTATATTCTATCGTAACCTGAGCTTTTGCGTCAGGGCGTAAGTAGGGAATGTCTTTTAGTTCACGACGTAGTTTTCCTAATTCAATTAATATTTTGTGAGAAAGATCCAACGCAAGAGGCATGTAGTTTTCAGTTTCTTTAGTTGCATAACCAAACATCATTCCTTGGTCACCAGCACCTTGCTCTTCTTTAGTACCTCTATCTACACCTTGATTGATGTCTTCGCTTTGTTCGTGAATAGCAGAAAGTACTCCACATGAATTTCCATCGAACATATACTCGCCTTTGGTATAACCAATTTTATTGATGGTATCTCGGGCAATTTTTTGAACATCTAAATACGTTTTAGATTTCACCTCTCCAGCTAATACTACTTGACCTGTTGTTACTAAGGTTTCGCAAGCCACTTTAGACTCAGCATCAAAAGCTAAAAAGTTATCGATTAAAGCATCACTAATTTGATCAGCAATTTTATCTGGGTGTCCTTCTGAAACACTTTCTGAAGTAAATAAATAAGACATCTAAAAATATTTTAGTCGGGAAGTAAGACGCAACGAGCTGCAGAAGTTTACACTGCTTTAGCATTATTTATTTCGAATAATTCGAAAAAGGGTTGCAATCAGTCAAATCTTTCCCTAAAATTGAGCTACAAAAGTACTTCAAAATATTATATTAACCATATCCATTATAAATAGATTTCTTAAATAAAAGATAAAATTCTAGTACTAATATTGTTTTCCGTTAAAAGGCTCTTCGTTCTCTTATTTGCAAAAGGAGAAGAGATTTTAGTGTAACTGTTGTAATCGGTGTTGTAGCTATAAGGTTCTCGTAGAAAAACCTAGTATCTTTATTGTTTTTAAGGTAGAATAATTGCTATTTGCAGTTTAAAAAGGATACAGCTAAGACTATGGAAAAGACACTAAATATTCCAGAAACAGAAAAACCAAGAGTGGTAATTGTAGGAGGTGGATTTGGAGGGGTATCCATTGCTAAAGAATTAGTAGAGCGTAAAGATTTTCAAATTGTACTATTAGATCGTCAAAATTACCATACATTTCAGCCGCTTCTTTATCAGGTGTCTACATCTTCTTTAGAGCCTGAATCAATAGCTTATCCGTTGCGAAAGATTGTAAAAAAAGGGAAAAACACCTTTTTTAGAATGGCCAATGTGTTGAATATTAATGAGACTCAGAAAGAAGTAGAGACTAATATCGGTACTATTTCATATGATTATTTAGTGATAGCAACAGGGGCTAGAACAAATTTCTTTGGTAATCAAACGATTCAAGATAATGCTATGCGAATGAAGAGTGTTCCTCAAGCATTGAAATTACGTAGTTTGATGTTAGAAAATTTGGAACAGGCTGTAATTACGCCCGATCCAGAATTACGTAAAGAATTACTGAATTTTGTTATCGTAGGAGGAGGGCCAACAGGTGTTGAATTAGCAGGTGGTCTAGCTGAACTAAGAGCAAGTGTTTTACCAAGGGATTATCCAGATATGGATTTTTCTGAGATGAGGATTCATTTAATTGAAAGTGCAGATCGTATACTACCGCCGATGAGTCCCAAGGCAAGTAAAAATGCTGAGAAATTTTTAAAAAAGTTAGGGGTAGAGATTCACCTAAATACTCTAGTAACCAATTATGAGAATCACTTAGTCTCCACTAATGGAGATCTAGAATTAAAGTCTGCCACTTTTGTTTGGTCAGCTGGTGTTACAGGCTCTCCGTTACCAGGGCTAAATGAAGAAGCCATTGTTCCAAGAGCAAATCGCTATAAAGTAAATGAGTTTAATCAAGTAGAAGGTTTTGATAATGTATTTGCTATTGGAGATATAGCATTAATGAAAACTTCTGATTACGAAAGAGGGCATCCGATGGTGGCGCAACCTGCAATTCAACAAGGTAAGCATTTAGCAAAAAACTTATTGGCGAGTCATAAAGGAAAAGAAATGAAGCCTTTTAAGTATTTTGATAAAGGTTCTATGGCTACCATAGGGCGCAATAAAGCTGTTGTCGATTTAGGTAAACTACGTTTTGGAGGTTTCTTTGCTTGGTTTATTTGGATGTTTATTCACTTGATTTTCTTAGTTGGATTTAGAAACAAAATCATCACGCTTTTTAATTGGGTGTATAGCTATATTAATTTTGATAAGGCTTCTCGCTTAATTATTACACCTTTTAAAGCGAAGGAATATAAAGATGTGGTTTAGTTCTGCTATAGATTAGTGTTTGAATCAGTTTAGGAAGTTTTGTAGTGTATTCCCTTATTCCGTGTTACAACATTTAAAGGCTATTCAAGGTCTTTATTCAGTTGCTCAATAAGTGCTTTAGGAGTTTTGTAAGGGACAAATTCTCCATTATTGATATAAGAAATTTGCCCAGTTTCTTCACTAACGATTAATGCTAATGCATCTGTTTTTTGAGTAATACTGATAGCAGCACGATGTCTTAAACCAAATCGAGCAGGAATATTGATGTCGCCAGAAACGGGAATGATAACTCGAGTGGCTATAATTTGATTCCTATCAATAATTAAAGCACCATCATGGAGGGGGCTATTTTTGTAGAAAATACTTTCTAGTATAGGAACATTGATTTCTACATTCATATGATCTCCCGAGTTTTTTACAAAATCAAGAGAAGTATTTCTTTTAATGATAATTAAGGCTCCTGTTAGTGAGGTGCTCATATTTTCGCAAGCTTTAATAATAGCGGCAACATTGGTCGATACTTCAACTTCATTGTCTCTCAAAAATTTTAGTTGAGAAAGGAAACGCTTCCTCGATTTGATATTTGTCGAACCTACCATCAATAAAAACTTCCTGATTTCTTGTTGAAAGACAACAATCAGTGCAAACATACCGACACCGATAAATTCACCAAGAATCGTACTTAACATTAACATGTCAAGGGCTTTGGTTAATTGCCAAACACCATAAATCATTACGATTCCAATAAAAATATTGATGGCCGCTGTACCACGTACTAACTTATAGATATAGTATAGTAGCGTAGCGACTAGTAGAATGTCGATAATGTCTAAAAAACGTAACTGGATGAAGTTTAAAATCAAAAGCTTTATTTGTTTTGAAATTTACGAAGTTTTTCGAATAACTCGATACACTCCTTTGCAGGCTTAACATCATGAACACGTAAAAGGGAAGCGCCTTTTTGTAAGGCAATCATATGTAGCGCAGTAGTGCCATTTAAAGCTTCTTTAGCAGAAGTGTTTAATGTTTTGTAAATCATAGATTTTCTAGAGATTCCTGCTAAAACAGGAACTTCAAGGAAGCGTAATAGTTCAAGATTATTCAGTAATTCGAAATTTTGATCGATATCTTTAGCAAATCCAAAACCAGGATCTACAATAATATCATTGATACCTAATGCTCTAGCTTGTGCTATTTTTTGTGAAAAATAAAAATTAACCTCCTTAGTAATATTATCGTAATGGCATAATTGCTTCATAGTTTGTGGTATGCCTTTCATATGCATCATGATATAAGGAACTTGAAAGGCAGCCACGGTTTTCATCATTTCGGTATCTAAGCTGCCTGCAGAAATATCATTTACTAAACTAGTGCCTTCGTTTAGCGCAGCTTTAGCAACTTCACTTCGAAAGGTGTCAATAGAGATTAAAATATCAGGGATTTCTTTTTTTAAAAGCTTAATTACGGGGATTACCCTGTTTTTTTCTTCTTCAGTAGAAATGTCTGTAGCGTCTGGACGCGATGAATATCCACCAATGTCTATAAAGTCAGCACCTTCTTGAAGCATGGTGTTAACACGATTTAAAATATCATTTTCCTCATGTAGTGTACCTCCATCAAAAAAAGAATCAGGAGTCACATTAAGAATACCTAATATTTTGGGTTTTGATAGATCGATTAAATTACCTTGACAATTGATCGTCATGCTAAAGCTTTTGATGGGAGTTTGCAAAGATATGTTTACCTTGCTTTCTTAAAAATTACCGAATACCAAATTACAATTTTATGTCGAATACCTCCGAACAATATGATGCTGTAGTAACGATTTGTAGAGATTTATTTAAAAAGAAAACTAAAGATTACGGAACTGCGTGGCGTATCCTGCGATTACCGTCTTTAACAGATCAAATTTTTATCAAAGCACAGCGTATTCGAGGACTTCAAGAAAACGATGAGCATAAAATTGATGAAGGTCAAGAATCAGAGTTTATAGGCATTATCAATTACTGTGTCATGGCATTGATACAAATTGATAAAGGTATTGCGAGTCAACCTGATTTAGAAGAAACAGAAGCTTTAGATCTTTATAATAAGTATGTCACAAATACCAAATCATTGATGGAAGCCAAAAATCATGATTATGGAGAAGCTTGGCGGGATATGCGTGTTAGTTCTTTGACAGATTTAATACTTCAAAAATTATTAAGAGTAAAACAGATAGAGGATAATCAAGGGAAAACTATAGTTAGTGAGGGCATTGATGCTAATTATCAAGACATGATTAACTATGCTATTTTTGCAATGATCCATTTGTCGGGGGCTTAATTTTAAGTTTATTTTAAACACCTTTTACTTTAAAATATCTATTTTCAATCTAGAATTTATAAGATAACCAGCTTTATTATTTATATGATGTAAAGGAAAAACTTGGTAATCATATTCAATAACATTCATGTAAAAATTTAACAAAACACAATTCAATGAAAGTACTTGTTGGGGTAACCCGAATATTTGTAGGAATCTTTTTTATTATTTCGGGTTTTATAAAGTTGAGTGACCCTTTAGGTTTTTCCTATAAACTTCAAGAGTATTTTTCAGAAGGTGTTTTGAATCTTGAATTTTTACAACCTTATGCATTGTTGCTTTCCGTAATTTTAGTAATCACCGAGGTATTATTAGGGGTAATGTTAATTATAGGATACAAGCGAAAACTGACACTGATATCATTGTTGGCAATGATTGTGTTTTTTACCTTTTTAACTTTTTATTCAGCATATTTTAACAAAGTAACAGATTGTGGTTGCTTTGGTGATGCAATGCCAATGAATCCGTGGCAATCCTTTTGGAAAGATGTAGCATTATTAATCTTAATAGTTATACTATTTATAGGGAAACGATTTATAACCCCGTTCTTTTCAAAATTCGTTAATATCATTATTACTTTTTTAGTATTGATTGCTTCGATGTGGTATAGTTATCATGTGTTAATGCATTTGCCAAGTATCGATTTTAGAGCATATAAAAAAGGAGTGAATATTACTGAAGGAATGAGTGTTCCTGATGGTGCACCAGTAGCTAAATTTGAGTACCAATGGAAGTTTGAAGAAAATGGAGTTGAAAAAGTAATACCGACCTCGGGAAATTATCCTAAAACTTCCGGGAAATTCATAGGGGTAGAAACTATAGAAGTAGAGAAGGGTTATGAGCCGCCAATCCATGATTTTGCTATAGAAAAAGATGGAGAAGATTACACACAACAATTTTTAGAAGCAGATAAAGTGTTGGCTATTATATGTTATAACCTAAGTAAATCAGAAGCAAAAGGGTTGGAAAGATTAAAGGCCTTAGCAGATAGAGCTATTGGTAAAGGATATCAGGTAATTGCGCTTTCGGCTTCTTCAGAAGATGATAAAAAAGTAATTAAGGAAAAATATCAATTGCCTTTCGATTTTTATACAACTGATGAAACTGCCTTAAAAACGATGTTGAGATCTAACCCAGGAGCGGTTCAACTACAAAAAGGAACCATTTTGGATAAAGCGCATTGGAATGATTTTGACGAGATAAAGTTTTAATTCCTATACAAGGAAAGAGGATTATGTCTTTTGTTGAGTAAATAAAATAATAGGTAATTGTTTCAATTTATTACGAAAAAAATATTGGTTGGTGTCGCATCTCTTTTTGGAGTGCTTACTATGGTATTTATGTTATTCAATTTGTTGCCAGGAGACCCTGCTCAAATGATGCTAGGACAAAATCAGAATGAAGAACAATTAGCTGTAGTGAGAAAAAAATACGGTTTTGATCGTCCGATTTTCGAACAGTATTTGTTGTTTCTAAATGACGTTTCGCCTATTTCAATCCATAGTAAGATTAAAGATGATTATAGTTTTTTTAATGTTAAATATGAGGGTGTTACATTGTCATTAGGGCAATATGAGTTGGCTTTAAAGAAACCTTATTTAAGGGAATCTTTTCAAAAAACAGGAAAAAAGGTCAGTGAAGTAATTGCAGAAACATTTCCTAATACATTAATATTAGCCTTGGTTGCAATTACGATAGCGATGGTTATAGGTTGTTTGCTAGGAATCTTAGGGGCAATTAATAAAGGAAATATATGGGATGCAATCATTCAGTTAGTGAGTACTATAGGTGTTAGTGTGCCTTCCTTTTTTAGTGCAATTATTATAGCATGGTTATTTGGTTTTGTTTGGTACAAATATACAGGGCTAAACATGTCAGGAAACCTTTACGAGTTAGATGATTTTGGAGAAGGAAGTGTGCTAAAATTGAAAAACCTAATACTTCCGTCGGTGGTTTTAGGTATTAGACCCTTGGCTGTTGTTAGTCAATTGATGCGTAATTCTTTATTAGAAGTATTAGATCAAGAATATATACGGACAGCAAGAGCAAAAGGATTAAATCAATTTCAGGTAGTATGGAAACATGCTTTAAAAAATGCATTAAACCCTGTAGTTACAGCTGTTTCAGGTTGGTTTGCTTCAATGTTAGCAGGAGCCGTTTTCGTAGAATACATTTTTGGATGGAATGGCATTGGGAAAGAGCTGGTTAATGCACTTAATGTTTCCGATTTGCCAATTGTTATGGGGATTGTTTTATTGATTGCGCTAGTCTTTATTGTAATCAATATATTTGTGGATATTTTGTATTTGATTTTAGATCCTAAAATTAGACATCAAATATGATATTTAGGAATATTATCAAAAAATAAATAAACCCAATCAGTGGGGAAAACATAAAAATTACTTCTATAATGAGACAAAAGATCGTAGCAGGGAACTGGAAAATGAACAAGAACCTAGTAGAAACTAAAGCCTTAATCAGTGACTTAAAAGCACAAGCTAATACTTCAGGTGCACGTGTAATTATTACTCCATCATTTGTAAACTTAGCCTTAGCTGTTAGTGAAACTGAAGGTTCAGGAATTGAAGTTGCTGCACAGAATATGAGTCAACACGATTCAGGTGCTTATACAGGAGAAGTGTCTGCTGCAATGTTAAAAAGTGCTGGAGTTAATGTTGTGATTTTAGGACACAGTGAGCGTCGTGCGTATTATGGAGAAACAGATGCTTTACTAGTAGAAAAAGTAAATAAAGCATTGGCCGAAGGAATGGAAGTGATTTTCTGTTTCGGGGAAGAACTGGAAGAGCGTAAGGCTAATAAACATTTTGATGTTGTAGCTTCACAGATATCAAATGCATTATTTCATTTAGAAGCAAGTGCTTTTAAAAATGTTATTTTAGCATACGAGCCAGTTTGGGCAATTGGTACAGGAGAAACGGCATCATCGGATCAAGCACAAGAAATGCACGCTTTTATTCGTAAAACATTAGCCGATAAATATAATGCAGATTTAGCATCATCTGTTTCTGTTTTATATGGAGGAAGTTGCAAACCATCAAATGCTGAAGAAATTTTTTCGAAAGAAGATGTTGATGGCGGATTGATAGGAGGAGCTTCTTTAAAAGCAGTAGATTTCTTTGGAGTTATCAATGCAAATAAATAATTACAAATAGATTTTTGTAAATTATAATATCTTAAAAAGAGGAAGTTGAATCTAAATATTCTATTTCCTCTTTTTTATTCGTAAAAAAAGTATCTTTATTTCATATGAAGTGGTTTTGTATTCTCTTTTTTCATTTTGTCATACTTACTACTCTTGGACAATCTATAGAGGCTAATGTGGTTCAGACACTCGAGTTTAAAGAAGAAAATTTCAAGACATTCGTAGGTGTTGATACGCAAGAAAATTTTTATTTCACAAGGGATCAAGAAGTCATAAAGGTTTCAGGAGGTCAAGAGTGGTCATATACTAGTTTCGAGTTAGGTTTTCCTTCAAATATTTCATTATTAAATTCATTAGAAATTTTAGTTTTTTATGAACAGGCGAATACTTTTGTCTTACTAGATCGTTCTTTAAGTGAGACGAATCGAGTGCAATTAAATAATTTAACGACACCTCAAAGCGCTCAATTATTAACGAATGCAAAAAATGATGAAATATGGTTAGTAGATAATTTTGATAATAAATTGAAATTTATTAATTACCTAAATGATTTAAGATCATCGGTGTCTATCAATTTACCAGAACCTATATTAGATTTAAAAGCCAATTTCAATGAGGCTTACCTATTAAGCGAGAATAACTTATATCAATATGATACATATGGGACATTATTGCATGAAATAGCTGTAGTTCCTGATTCTAAATTGATTTTAGGGAATCGCTATTTGGTTTTAAATAATAAAGAAGGCTATATTCTTTATAATGTTAATTTGTTAAAAGAAGGAACCTTCGATATTAAACAAAATAATACCGTAGACTCGTACATGAAGGACGAAAAATTTTATATTTTCGAAAATGGTATTATTACTACCTATCAACTAGAAATCAAAAAAAAATAAGCACTATGCATATTGCAGTTGCCGGAAATATTGGTGCTGGTAAGACCAGTTTAGCTAAGTTACTTTCGAAACATTACAAATGGAAACCTTTATATGAAGATGTATTAGAGAACCCTTACTTAGAAGATTTCTATAACTCGATGGAACGTTGGTCTTTCAATTTGCAAGTGTATTTTTTAAATAGCCGCTTTCGTCAAATTTTGGATATCCAGGCTTCTGGAAAAGTAACTATCCAAGATAGAAGTATTTATGAAGATGCTTATATTTTTGCTCCTAATTTACATTCAATGGGGTTGATGACGAATCGTGATTTCGAAAATTATCGTTCACTATTCGATTTGATGGAAGAGGTAGTAAAGGGACCAGACTTATTAATTTATTTAAAAAGTAGTATCTCTAACTTAGTGGGGCAAATCCATAAAAGAGGGAGAGAATATGAAAGTGGAATTTCTATAGATTATTTAAGTAAGCTTAATGATCGTTACGAAGAATGGATTGAAGGTTATAGCAAAGGAAAATTGTTAGTAATCGATGTAGATAACCTTAATTTTGTAGATAACCCTGAAGATTTAGGTGAGATTATAACACGTATTGATGCGGAGTTAAATGGGCTTTTTTAATTAGTCTATTCCATTGCTGCCAAAATAAGAGCAATAAGTCTTTTTATAAGTTATTCTTTATTGTGATATTAAAATTGTTGTTTTCAATTAGTGTTTTACGGTAGTACTTTTTCTAAAATAAGAGTTGTGGCACCAATATTATTATCCGCAAAATCAGAAGTGATTATAGATATTGATTTCCTTTTTTCAAGGTTATTTATTAGTTCGTCTATTGTGATTTGAAAAGATGTAGAATCACTAACCTTAATCAATCCGCCTTTAGCTTCTAATTCTTGAGCTTCAGGGAACTTAGTTGTGTTGTTACCCGTAATAATGGGCATCCCAAAAACAGCGGCTTCTAAAATATTATGAAGACCAGTAGTTCCAACAGCACCACCTATGTAAGCGATATCCGCATAGCTGTAAATTTTTGTTAGGAAACCGATGGTATCTACGATAAGTACCTTGTTGGTATTGTCAATTCCTTTAGAGTAAACAGAAGTAGGAACGGTTAATTTAGAAACTAAAGCGTTAATTTTTTCAGATTTAATTTCGTGAGGAGCAATGATAAAGCATACATTGTCTTTCGAGTTATTGATGGTGTCGATAAAAACAGTTTCGCAATCAGGCCAAGTACTACCAAGTATTATGGCTAAACGATCTTTTTTAAAATTAGCAATAAAGTCCAATTGATTATCCATGGATAGCTGCCTATGTACTCGATCAAATCGAGTGTCGCCACTGATAGTAATATTTGTAAAGCCTTGTTGTTTTAATAATTGAGCTGAAATTTCATTTTGTACAAAAAAATGAGAGACAAAATTTAATGTTCTTTTTAGAAAGCCTCCATACCATTTAAATAACGATTGATTGGGTCTAAAAGCAGCAGATACCATATAAATAGGTATGTTGTCTTTATTTAGTTGGGAAAAGTAGTTTCTCCAAAATTCGTATTTGATAAACAATGCAGCTTTGGGTTGTATATGCTGAACAATAAATTGAGCATTTTTTGGAGTGTCAATAGGTAGGTAGAAAGCGAAATCAATAAGGTGGTGATTTTTCTTTTGTTCGTAGCCTGAAGGAGAAAAAAAGCTAACCGTAATTTTATATTGTTGTTTCAGTTTTTCGATTACTGGAACAGCTTGTTCGTATTCTCCGAGAGAGGCACAATGAAACCAAATCCATTCATCTGATTTAAAATCTATTTGCTTTAAACTTTCTTTAACTCGAATTCGCCCTTCAACAAAAAGTTTCATTTTAGGAGAAATAAGCTTGACTAACGGAAAAGCAAATTCAAATAAATAAGAAATACTGTTATATAATAAAAATTGCATGTGCAGTGTAGCTAATTTCTGAATACGAAAATACCTAGAATCTTTAATAACTCCATCCAACTTTTTGTACTTTTGAAGACTATCGATTTTCTTAGTATTGATAGGCTTCAAATCACAAATACGCATTACATGAAAAAAATTCAGATGGTTGATCTTCAAGGTCAATACAAAGGGATTAAAGAAACAGTAGATACTTCTATAGCTGAAATTCTAGAAAGTGCAGCTTATATCAATGGTCCTTATGTTCATAAATTTCAAGAAGCATTAGAAAATTATCTAGGTGTAAAACATGTGATTCCTTGTGCAAATGGTACCGATGCTTTGCAGATTGCAATGATGGGATTAGGTCTTCAACCAGGAGATGAAGTGATAACAGCTGATTTTACGTTTGCTGCAACTGTTGAAGTGATAGGTCTACTTAGACTGACACCAGTTTTAGTCGATGTTGAACCTGACACTTTTAATATCGATCCAATAGCAATAGAGAAAGCTATTACTCCAAAAACAAAAGCGATTGTTCCTGTACATTTATTTGGTCAAGCTGCTAATATGGATGCTATTTTAGAGATTGCAAAAAAGCATAATTTATATGTAATTGAAGATAATGCTCAAGGAATTGGAGCAACCTATACTTTTAAAAATGGCGAAAAAAAGAAAACAGGAAATCTTGGTGATGTAGCTTCGACTTCTTTTTTTCCTTCTAAAAATTTAGGTTGTTACGGAGACGGTGGTGCTATTTTTACAAATAACGATGAACTAGCACATACAATCCGAGGAATCGTAAATCATGGAATGTATAAACGTTATCATCATGATGTAGTAGGTGTAAACTCTCGTTTAGACTCTATACAAGCAGCAGTATTATTAGCTAAACTTCCTAAATTGGATAGTTATAATGCCGCTAGACGAAATGCTGCAAAAAAATACGATGCAGCGTTTGAAGATATAAAACAACTAGTAATACCTGCTAAAAATAGTTGTGATGGAATTTGTAATAGTTGTGATTGTCACGTATTTCATCAATACACACTAAAAGTAAATGGAATAAACAGAGACGAGCTAGTAGCACACTTACAAAGTAAAGAAATCCCATGCGGAGTGTATTATCCAATTCCATTACATTTACAAAAAGCATATGCAGATGAGCGTTATAATGAAGCAGATTTTCCTATTACAAATCAGTTGGTGAAAGAAGTAATTTCATTACCGATGCATACAGAACTTACCGACGATCAAATTGATTTTATTACAAATACAATTATTGAATTTGTAAGCAAATAAATTAATGTATTACATATAAAAGCTCTATTCTTTTTGTTAGAATAGAGCTTTTTTTATGGGCTTACCCTCTGGGTCGGGCTTTACGCTATATCTTTTTTTGCCTTACCTCCATTACATTTTGTAGGGCCAAAAAAGGATGCCGCTGCAATCCCTAAGCCATTTTTAAAATTATGATTAACTTGAAGTATCTTATATTATAGATTATGAAACCTATGACTTTTATTATAATACTTGCACTTGCTATAGGAATCGTGTTTTTAATTAAAACTAATAATAAAGACAATAATGCCAGAAAAGACGCTACAAAAGTCACTGTCAGAGTTACTAAAGTAAGATGCGAACAACGACTAAAAAGTGATAAAAGTTTGGTTGTTCTTAGCTATCAAGGGAAATCTTATTCAGTATTTACTACAGGGAAAAAATGTAATACATATCAAGTTAACAAAGAAATAAGTGCTTTTTATTCAGCAAAATATGACAAATGTTTTTTAGAGATTTAAAATAAAAATAATATTAGTAATACGTAAACCTAATTAAATTACGTGATTATTGTATTAATTTTTAGTGAGTTATATGTATGAAAACAGTAGTGTATAGCTGAAAACAAGATTTAAATCGTATTATTTTTTAACAACTTTTTTCGTTTTTAGGAGTTTAGTGTTGTTTTCTATTTGTAAAAAATATACTCCAGGTGAAAGCGAATTTACTATTATAGAGTTTTCGCTATTTGTCAATTCTCCAAACTGAGCAATTTTTCCAGATAATGTGATTATCTTGTATTTAGCATTAAGTAATGAAGTATTTGTCTTCATAAACAGTTTGTCATATGCAGGAATAGGGTATACAGTAAACTCATTTTTTTGTACCTCATGATCTAATACATTTAGTGTAGTACAATCAGTAGCCATAGTGTCTTCTTCTATTACCCAACCATGATTTATTAATTTATTTCTTGATTCGGTATCGCAATAAGTTATACCTCTGGCACTAATAACATAATCACTCCTTATACCAAGATCAATTAATTTAGCCCAGCCTCTTAAAGTTTTATCATAGTTTGCTGTTGATAGCCCTGAGTCACGAAATAGCCCTACAGAAATCCCTACATTTCTAATATCCCAATTTTCTAAACTTTGGTCAAAAGAACTAGCTCCGCTAAACATAGATTGTAAACTTCCTACATTACTTACTTTCCAATCTCCAATATCTTGATTAAAGCTAGTTGCCCCAAAAAACATTTGGGCCAAATCTTTAACATTACTCACATCCCAACTACTTATATCTTGATTAAATTCGGTGTTAGAAAAAAACATTTCTGCCAAACTAGTTACGTTACTCACATTCCAATTACTTATATCTTGATTAAAGGAAGTTCTAACAAACATTCCTGACATATTTGTAACATTACCCACATTCCAATTACTTATATCTTGATTAAAAGGGGTGTCTGAAAATGTTCTACTCATACCTGCTACATTACCCACATTCCAACTTTTAATATCTGAGTTAAAAGCAGAGTTATGAAACAAACTGTTCATATTAATAATACCAGAAACATCCCAAAGTCCTATGTTATTAGCAGTGTTTAAGTTAGTGTTAAAAAACATATTGGACATATTTGTTGTGTTTTCCAAATTAGGAGTGTCTTTTGCACTTATTATCAAATTTTCACAATTAAAAAATGCATTTTCAAATGATGTCCATAACTGGTTTCCCCATTGTTTGATTTCTAAAATTTTGAAATTGTCTTTTTGCTCAAATTTAAATGTATCAAAATTATAAAAATTGATCCTTGGAAAATCACCTGTAATTTGCACAACATAAGTACCTGGTGTAGTATATGTGTGAGTCATGTCAGTTGTTATATTAGAATCAGAACTATTATCACCCCAATTGACTGTATAATTATAGCCATCTCCTATTGTTGGAATGGTAATTTGATTAGAGCTACTTGAACCAAAATTATTTGTTTTCCATACGGTAATAAATGAGCTTGAATCGCAATCATTACTATCGTTTAAAATATTCCAATTATAGGTAGTTTTCAATTCGTTTCTGGAACTTTGACCATTGCAATAAATTAAGCCTAAAGCCCCTAAATTAACATCACTAATTAATGATGGAGAAGACGACAACCATCCATTTAATATGGCATCATAATTAGATGTTGAAATTGCCGTAAAATCTAACATATGTGACATGTTAGCAACCGCACTTATATTCCAGCTTCCTATATTTTGATCAAATTTAGAAGCATTAAAAAACATCTCTTCCATAGTGGTAACCTTCTCTATTTTCCAATCACTTATATCTGTATTAAACGCTGAAGCTTTATTAAACATACCTTTCATAGTAGTAACGCTACTAACATCCCAATTGGATATATCATTATTAAAACTCTCGTTTAAAAGAAACATATTAGACATATCTTCTACATTACTCACATCCCAATTATTAATGTTTTGATTAAAGCTACTTCGAGAAAACATATTAGACATATTTTCAACATTACTCACAATCCATTTATTAATATTTTGATTGAAATTACTTTGAGTAAACATACTAGACATATCTTCCACATTGCTTACATCCCAATTTTTAATATTTTGATTAAAGTCCGCAGCAAGCATAAACATTTCAGACATGTTTGAAACATTGGCTACATTCCACATTGAAATATCTTGATTAAAAGTGGTTGCACCTTTAAAAAGACCTTTCATATTAGTGATATTACTTACATTCCAATTACTTAGTTCATTATTTAGTGATATATTATCTGAAAACATTTCTGTCATATCTGTCACCTCAGACAGATCAGGAGCATCAGTGGCATTTACTCTTAAGAAAAAGCAACCAGAAAATGCATTTTTCATAGAACTCCATTTAATACTTCCCCATTGTTCGATAGTATTGATTTTGGTATGATTATTACCCGAAAAATCTAACAAGTTGGAGTTAAAAAATATTCTAGGAAAATCTCCCGTAATTTGAACAGTGTATACCCCTGGAGTAGTATAGTTGTGTTCTATAGTCTCTGTAACATTTGAATTGGTTGTACTATCTCCCCAATCTACAGTATAATTGTAACCAGACCCCGTTGTAGGAATGGTAATATTAGTTTCTGAACCAGTATTCCACGTAGTAATAAATGGACGGTTTTGAGAAAATGAACTAAATGTAATTAATAGAAATAAATATATATATATCTTTTTCATGTTTATAGTTTGTCGTATTAAAAGATTATAACGTGATCAAACCGAAACACCCTACTATATATTTTGTTTTTTTCATTATCTATTAATTTAATGTAGAGATGAGAGTCTATTTACTAGTATCATTAACCAAAATTAAGCTCTAAATGATGGCGGTAGATGCAATATCTTCAGATATAAAACTTCAAAAGGGAAAGGGGAGGATATCTAAGGGGAGTAGAATGTAATAATTATGACAGAATCCACTGAAAAATCATGTTGCATTTCCTCTGAGAATTCAGGTACTTGAATAAGTAGGTAAAGCACAACTAATACAATACCCTAGGAATAAATTTTCCGTTTAATCCTTAAAATGAAAAAATGAAGTATGCCGTCTACATACTTCATTTTTTATAATGTATTCTTACTATTAAATAGCTGCTCCAGCAACCTCTGTTGCACGATTAATCTTTTTAATTAATCCTTGTAAAACCTTTCCAGGCCCAACCTCTGTAAACAAAGTAGCGCCATCGGCTAACATTTGCTGTACACTTTGTGTCCATTTTACAGGAGCTGTTAATTGAGCAATTAAGTTCTTCTTAATCTCTTCAGCATCTGTGACAGCCGTTGTAGGTACATTTTGATATATTGGGCAAGTAGGAGTGCTAAATGTAGTTGCTTCAATAGCGGCAGCTAACTCTTTCCCAGCAGGTGCCATAAATGGTGAGTGAAACCCTCCGCTTACAGGTAATACTAATGCTCTACGCGCTCCTTTTTCTTTAGCAATTTCACATGCTTTTTCGATAGCTTCTACGCTTCCAGAAATTACTAATTGTCCTGGACAGTTATAGTTTGCAGGGACTACATCAGCACCTACTTCTTCGCATATAGCTTCAACAACAGCGTCTTCTAATCCTAGAACGGCAGCCATAGTCGATTTAGATAGTTCGCAAGCTTTTTGCATAGCCAATGCACGTTTAGAAACTAGAGTTAATCCATCTTCAAAAGATAAAACACCATTAGCAACTAATGCCGAGAATTCTCCTAATGAATGACCTGCTACCATTTCTGGTTTAAAATCATCGCCTAATACTTTGCTTAAGATTACAGAATGTAAAAAGATAGCAGGTTGGGTAACCTTAGTTTCTTTTAGTTGTTCTGCTGTTCCTTCGAACATGATATCTGTAATTGAAAAGCCTAATATTTCATTGGCTTTATCAAATAAGTCTTTTGCTATTTCTGAAGTTTCGTAAAGGTCTTTACCCATGCCCACAAACTGAGCACCTTGACCAGGAAAAACATATGCTTTCATAGTATTACTAATTTGGAAGGCAAATGTAAAGAAAAGGTTATCTCGCTTCAAAGCGAAGTATATTAATTTAATTATGCATGCCTAGTAATTCGATTATTCACTTACTTTTATCCAGAATTCTACATTAGACTTTTGTTATGAAAGATCAACTTCAACGAGATGTAATTTTAAAAGCACCTCCCAAGCGTATTATTTCGTTGGTTCCTAGCCAAACAGAATTATTGGTAGACTTAGGGCTTGAAAATTATATTGTTGGTGTCACCAAATTTTGTGTGCACCCTATAGGTTTTAAGAATTCTAAACAGATCGTTGGAGGGACTAAGAATATTAATTTAGAAATTATCAGAGACCTAAATCCTGATATTATATTATGCAATAAAGAAGAAAATACAAAAGAAATAGTGGAAGCCTGCGAAAAAATAGCACCAACGCATGTATCCAATATCTTCACTATTAATGATAGTAAACAATTAATAAAACAATACGGCATTCTATTTTCTTGTGAAGAAAAAGCTGCTCTTTTAAATAAATCGATTGACCACAAATATTTAGAATTTAAAACAGAAGTATCTAGCATGTCGATTAAAAAGGTAGCTTATTTTATTTGGAGAAAACCGTGGATGGTTGTTGCAAACAATACATTCATTCATCATGTATTGGAAATAAATAACTTCAAAAATAATTATGCTAATCAAGAAAGATATCCCGAAATTGAATTGAACACTCTTAGAGAGTCAATAGATCTAGATTATATCCTTTTATCATCTGAACCTTTCCCTTTTGGCGAAAAACATAAACAAGAGATTTTAAAGGAGATTCCTAATGTACGTGTGGTTTTAGTAGATGGAGAAATGTTTTCATGGTATGGAAGTCGTCTTTTAAAGGCTTTTGATTATTTCAAAAAATTACATAATAGTCTTAACTAGTGTAGAAAAACGAGTCAATTGTGAAATTATGAATGATCTATTGTGTAATATTATTCATTCAAAGCCCAGTCATATTCAGCAAAACTCACACTAGCATCTTTAGATATTGAAGTGTTCGAGTATTTATTTAAAAAAGAAATAAGATCACCGAAGTCTTTGCTATACCATTCAAATATTTTAGAAACCTTAATTTCAGATGGAGTAATGGTGTTTTCTTTTCCGTTGATAAATCTTTTGGTTTGCTTCTCTAAAAGGCGATTTAAAGTATTCGCTTCGTAGGCAAAATTACCAATTTTGGGGCAAGAGTTTGCTGCGCAGTTTACAGCGAAATGGATACGAGGTTCGTTAAATTGAGGCCTGATAATCTCATTCTCGATTTGATTTAAAGAGTAAGTATTTCCATTAAGTTTTATCCATTTGTTATCCCAAGGCTTACCGTTTGCGATATTGGTGATGCTTTTTACAGGGTAATTGTCTAAAATCAATTTAATTGTAAATGCATTGTATACATTAATCCAGTAAGCTAATTTTTTATTTCGAGACCAATGCTTTTGAAGTGGATTGCTATTTAATGTTGTGATATAATCGTCCAGTTTCGATTCGCTCGACTTCATGCCTTTGTAATTAACAATTCCTGTTGATGAAACATAGGCTTTCAAAAATGCATCAAATTGTTGGTGCGTGAATACCGTTTCTTTTATCGCTTTTTCTTCTATTTTTTTAGGAATATCATTGTTGTTTTCTTCTGAATTAATTATTTCTTTTTTCTTAAGGATTTGTTTTACCTCCTTTTTTTGTGCTTTTTTAGGAGACTCTACTACCTTATTTTCTTTACTATTATTTACTTTATTTTTTGAGTCTAATGCTTTAATCGTTGATTCCTCTATATTAACTACTTCTGTATTGTTACTTGAAGTTTCTATAGGTTGTTCTGCTACTTTAATTTCTTTTTGAGTATCAGGAATAGGATTTGACTTTGGAGATTGACTGCAAGAAGTCAATAAAGAGAGCAATAAGAATGTGAAAAAAGTATTTAAGCTATTCATGATAGAGTTTTAAAGTATTCCATTAAATGTTCTATAGTCGACACTTAAGGTAAAATATTACTTTTTTATGAGATAATGAATAAGATGATTATTCGTATCTAGTTAACCTTTTATTTTTTCCTGCGGTAGTGTTGTAAATTCTTCAATAGTAATAGTATTTAGTTGCTCTTTGATGAATAAGGGAACTCCGTATTGAGGATATGTAAAATCGTTATTTTCGTAATCCCATTGTATGAAGTCCATGAGTTTTTCTAATTCTTCACAATTTCTCTCAGTTTCATCTCCTTTAAAGGATAAATGAATGGATTTACTGTGTTTGTAATTAGCAGCAATACTATCATTAAATTCCTTATTGTAAAAAAAGGTTTCGTTGTTAGTAGTAACAATTTGGATATGAAACCCTTTTTCATCGGTATTGAATAATACATGATCAATTTCATGACACAACTTTTTTATGGACTTAAAAACAGGAGTCAGAAAATCAGGTTTTTTATAATTGATTACTTCTCTATTGGCATTGAGGAAAACAATATTGGTAATATTTTCTTTGATCTCTTTTTTCATGTTTTCGATATACTCTTGGGTGTTAATAGGGTTGTTTTCAGAAAAACTGTCACAGCCAATTAGTAAAATAGAAAATATAAGAATACATATTTTACACATTTGTTAAATCAATTCCTTTATGTTTTTTTTGATGTCTTATTCGCAATCTTGGTAAAATGTTTGAGGATCAATTTTAGGTGCTTTTGGCATTTTAGTAATTAAATCCTTTTCTAAGTCAGCTTTGATTTGAGAAAAAGGGAGTCCATACACTTCTTCAAATTTTTTAAAACCATCTTTCCAAACTTTAGAAAATTGATCAATACTATAATGATTTAAAAGGTATTCAACTAAATAACCTGATTGATGATAGGCGAAGTTTTCAGGTTGACCACGAAAGTCAGAAGTGAGCAACTCTATCGGAATTAATTGATCTGTTTCTAAAAAGTATCGATACATCTCGGCGACTGTCCAGCCACTACAATTATTACTTGCATAAGTAGCTACGCCTTCGTTCATCCAAACAGAAGTTGAATGTTCATATCCCCATTCTATCATTGCGATAAGATGCATGAGTTCATGTTTAATAGGAGGCTTCATGTTTTCGTTTGCAACAGCATAAAAGGTTTTAATATAACGTAGAGCGCTACCAGATGGAGTGCTTCCAGTTAACGGCAGCATAGCTTTTCGATTGGGGAGAAATCTTATGAAAATAGTATCCTTGAAATTGTTTAATTTGATAAGGTCACTATTGTATTTCATAGCTTCGAAACACTCTGTTACAAGTTCATTTTTATGCTTATAAGCAAATCCATGATCAGGAAAAGTAAAGTGAACATTCTTAATGGTCTTCTTAACTTGGCTTACAGTATTCCAACTATTGTTTTTAGATGTGTTTATAGTCTTTGATGATTGTCCAAAAAGTGTAACACTATAAAATAATAGGCTCAGTTTTAGTAAAGTTTTCATGTGATTTTAAAAATTATATTTCTGCTAATAACTTTTAAAAATCAATGTTTAGACTAAAAAGAAAGTGTGATTTAGGTACTAGTACCTGTACTATTTTGATATTTAGCTAGTAATTCTCGACGATTGCTTACGGAGAGCTTGTGGTATATGTTTGTGATATGTGTTTTCACCGTATTGACACTTACAAAAAGAGCTTCTGCAATTTCTTTGTTGGTTTTGCCCTCAAGAATATGATGTTTAACTTTTAATTCTTGTTGGCTTAAAATAGGAGTAGAGGTAATTTTAGGTTTTTTCTTCTTGTAGAAAAGTAAAAAAGTCAAACTTATAATTATGCCAAAAAATAAATAATTGAAGATCTTGCTAAGATGAAGTTTGTTTTCGGTGGTTGCAATTTGATACGTCATCAATTGATAGTTGAGAAAAGCATATTCTTTAACATCAATGTCGCTTTTTTGAAGTTCATCCAATAAATCGAGATAATATTTGGGGTTTAATGAAATATCTGTTGCTAACAAATTGTTTTCAGATAGTTGCTGAATGCTATAAAGTTTTACGGCAAGAATTCTTAGAGAATCTTTAGAATATTGTCTTATTTCGTTGAGGTATAATTTTCCATCAACCTTGTTTTGTTTCAATTGTAGCTTGAAACTCTCTAATTTTTTCAGCTCTTCTGTCTTCGCAATTTTATTGGGCTCTTTTAAATCAAATACACGCTTTTGTAGAGCCCAAGAGGATATTGAACTCAAAAACAATACTAGTAAAACAATATACTTTTTCAAAAGACTGAATTCTAATTAGTACTTCTTTTATAGGTTTCAAAAGTGAAATCGAATTTATGTTTTTCATCTTTTAGATGTTTGTCTTCATCTTCTAATTTCCAGTTTTTAAGGTCGATTTTAGGGAAAAATGTATCGGCTTCTTCAAATGTTTCGTGTACTCGAGTAATTTCAATACAATTAGCCGCTTCCATAGCTTGTTTGTAAATTTCTCCTCCACCAATAATGAAAGGTTGTGTGTCCGAAGAAGTATAGGTGATAGCTTCTTCTAGTGAGTTGACTACGATACAGTTATCTTGAATATAGTCTTTTTGTCTGGTGATGATTACATGCGTTCGATTGGGAAGCATGCCCGGTAAAGATTCAAAAGTTTTACGCCCCATAATGATATGGTGTCCTGTGGTTAGTTTCTTGAATCGTTTAAAATCTATAGGTAGATGCCATAAAAGGTCATTGTCTTTTCCGATGGCATTATTTTCTGCAGCAGCTACGATAATAGTAAGCATAGTTTATTGTAAGGTTTCAGGGTCAGAATCTTCTGGTTCTGGGGTTGTTTTGTCTAGTAAAATATTTTTTTCAGAAATCATTTCTTTGGGAAGTTGTAAGTCTAACTTCTCTTGCATTTTAGTAATTTTTTCTTTCTGTTTTGTGACAAGATACTCCAATTGCTCTGCTTCCCAAATTTTGCCCATGAATTTGCTAAAGGCTAATACTTTCAGTGCATGAACGATTAAGAAAAAACTCCATATCAATATACCGTAAACGTACCAGTCTAAATTAAAAAACTTCCATTCCAAACCGATTTTGAAGACAAGATTTAGAAGTAGCATAAAAAGGCAACCTACTAAATAGAAAATGAAATGATTGTAAAGGCCTTTTTTCTCTTTAATTCTAATTTGAGCATGCTCGAATAAAGCCTTTTGTTGAGGGTCAATACTTGTATCTGTTTTCTTTTTTCCAAACATAAATTAACATTTAAGTTCATCCTATCTTTAATTGTTAACACATAACTAATGTTCATTCAGTGTGATACCTTTATATTTAATCGCTAAACTTGATTAGTATGAGTATTCAAAAGAAATTTTTAAAAGATAAGGACATATGTAAAGTTACTTTTTTAGTTACATCTAAAAAAGTAGAAAAGGTTGAAGTCTTCGGAAGTTTTAACAATTGGAAAGGAATTCGCCTTAAAAAACGACCATTTGGGGTGTTTAAAAAGAATTTGAAATTACCAATGGATCAATCTTTTGAATTTAAATACAGGATTGACGGTACTTTATGGGTTAACGACCGTGAAGCTGACGATTATATCAACAATGAATTTGGTGGAAAAAACTGCGTATTGACAACTTTTGAAGTATGATCAATAAACCATGTTAATGTTCTTATATAGAAACTTTTCCTTTAATATGAGGATGATGATCGTAATCAATCAATTCAAAGTCTTCAAAAGTAAATTCGAATAGGTCTTTGATATTAGGATTCAATTTAATTTTCGGAAGCTTTTTAGGTTCACGAGTTAATTGAAGTTCTAACTGTTCTGTATGGTTGTTATAAATATGAGCATCACCGAAAGTATGTATAAATTCACCAGCTTCATACCCACAAACTTGAGCCATCATTTCAGTCAACAAAGCATAAGAGGCAATGTTGAAAGGCACCCCTAAAAAGATATCAGCACTGCGTTGGTATAACTGACAAGATAGTTTGTTATCAGCTACATAAAATTGGAAAAAAGCATGACATGGAGGTAATGCGGCCTTTCCATTAGCTACGTTTTCAGAAAAAGAAACAGAAGTGTCTGGTAATACAGAAGGATTCCATGCGGAAACAAGCATACGACGACTATTCGGATTCGTTTTTAGTGTTTCAACGATTTCTTTAATTTGATCAATCTCTTCGCTATTCCAATTACGCCATTGGTGTCCATAAACAGGCCCTAGGTTACCATTTTCATCAGCCCACTCATTCCAAATACGTACTCCGTTTTCGGTTAAGTACTCCGTATTAGTGTCCCCTTTTAGAAACCATAACAATTCATATACAACAGACTTAAAATGTACTTTTTTAGTGGTAACCATTGGAAAACCTTCAGAAAGATCAAATCGCATTTGATAACCAAATACACTTTTAGTTCCCGTTCCTGTGCGATCCCCTTTTTCGGCACCACTTTCCATTACATGTTTTACTAAGTCTAAGTATTGTTTCATCGTTATGCCTTTGGCATAGCTTTAGGCTTTAGGCTTTAAACTCTAAGCTTCTTATTTAAGAAATAGCTTATAGCATAAAGTTTATAGCTTATAGCTATTAATTTTTATTCTCTATTCGAAATTTCATCTCTTATTTTGGCTGCTTTTTCGTAGTCTTCGTCAAGAACAGCTTTTTCTAATTCACTATTCAATTCAGAAAGCGGCATATTACTGTATGTAGAATTTGAAGAGATATCTTCGTTCTCGATATGAATATTTTCAAGTTCTTCATCGGTCTCACCCTCTTTGTTTAAGATTTCTGTTTCCGTTTGTTGAAGGTGGACGCCAGCTTGATCTAGAATATTTCTATAAGTAAAGATTGGCGCTTTAAACCTTAAAGCTAACGCAATAGCATCACTAGTACGCGCATCAATTATTTCTTCTATACGATCACGTTCGCAAATAATGCTAGAGTAAAAAACACCATCAACAAGTTTATGAATGATTACCTGTTTTACAATGATTTCAAACCGTTCAGCAAAATTTTTAAATAAATCATGTGTTAGAGGCCTTGGAGGTTTAATCTCTCTTTCTAAAGCAATAGCAATGGATTGCGCCTCAAAAGCACCGATAACAATAGGTAATTTTCTTTCTCCTTCTACTTCACTTAATATTAGGGCATACGCACCATTTTGCGTTTGACTGTAGGAAATTCCTCTAATATTTAATCGTACCAAGCTCATATTCAAAAACTCT
Organism: uncultured Aquimarina sp.; assembly: GCA_947493035.1. Classification (GTDB taxonomy): domain Bacteria; phylum Bacteroidota; class Bacteroidia; order Flavobacteriales; family Flavobacteriaceae; genus Aquimarina. Next base: position 35,851 of record CANLOW010000001.1, on the reverse strand, counting down.
CTTTGGCGCTAAATTCGTTATATTTTTTTGAATCCAAAATAAAACAACCACATAAAAGCCAAGATTTTTATGTGGTTATTAATATTTATTCAGTCTATAAGTAAATAAAAGACAGCAAATATAAAGCACATAGAATGCTTTTAGCTATTTGCAGCTTTAAAGGCTTTTAGTTTTTCAATTAACTGAGGGACAACTTCGAAAGCATCACCTACTACACCATAATCAGCTGCTTTAAAGAAAGGAGCTTCAGGATCAGTATTGATGACTACTTTTACCTTACTTGCACTTACTCCAGCTAGATGCTGTATTGCTCCAGAAATACCAATAGCAATATATAGGTTGGTTGCTACAGGTTTCCCTGTTTGTCCAACATGTTCGCCATGTGGTCTCCACCCCATGTCACTAACTGGTTTAGAGCAAGCCGTAGCTGCACCCAAAACATCTGCAAGGTCTTCTATTAAATGCCAGTTTTCAGGGCCTTTTAACCCTCTACCTCCCGATACAACAACTTCCGCATCAGCAATACTTACTTTGTCTGTAGCTTTATCTACACTAACTACTTCAACAGCATCTGTAGTATTTGATGGGGAAAATGCGATAATTTCAGCTGAGGTTTCATTTTCTACTAAGCCATAGGCATTATTAGAAACAGATATGATTTTAACATCAGTTGTCAAGGTTGTTTGTTGAAAAGCCTTGTTGGTAAAAGCGGTTCGTTCTACTGTAAAAGGAGAAATGCTTATAGGTAGTTTTACTACATTAGAAGCAATTCCAGCTTTTAGTTTTCCTGCTAATAAACCAGAAAGGTATTTTGAATCAGCTGATGAAGATAACACTACAACAGTGCTATTTTCTTGTGTAGCTGCTTCTGTCATGACTTCTGTATATGACTTAGCCGTAAACGTTTTTAAATTATCATTGGTAACATCTAATACCTTTTGAACTCCATATTTACCAAGTTCGCTAGCATTAGTTGCATTTATAGTTACTGCAGTAACAGTCGTTCCTAAGGCATCAGCAACTCCTTTTGCGTATGAAGCTACTTCAAATGCTGCCTTTTTGAAAATTCCATTTTCGGTTTCCGCGTATATTAAAATTGACATTTTGTTTTCTTTTTTAATGAGACAAATAGAACTAAATCGCTTTAGCTTCCTTGTGAAGTAATTCGATAAGTTGATCAAGATTATTTGCATCAACTAATGTTACACTACCTTTAGGAGCAGGTTTTGAAAAGTTACCAGCTTCTGTATGTGTATCATTTCCAGTAGGTTCGATCACTGATAAAGGTTTTTTACGTGCCATCATAATCCCTCTCATATTAGGAATACGAAGGTCACTTTCTTCTACTAAACCTTTTTGTCCACCTATTACTAACGGTAAAGAAGTCTTTAAGGTCTCTTTTCCTCCATCAATTTCTCGAATAGCAGTAGCACTAGTGCCATCTATTTCTAGTCCAACACAAGTATTAACAAAGTTTGCATTAATAAGTTCAGCTAGAATTCCTTGTACAACACCACCATTGTAATCGATAGATTCTCTACCAGCTATGATTAGATCGTAATTACCATTTTTAGCAACTTCTGCTAATTGTGACGCGACGAAGAATGAATCAGTAGGAGTAGCATTTACTCGAATAGCATTATCGGCACCAATAGCTAAACATTTACGTAGTGTTGGCTCAGTAGACGCATCACCTACATTTACGACATCTACACTTGCTCCTTGTTTTTCTTTGAACCACATAGCTCTGGTCAAACCAAATTCATCATTAGGATTAATGATAAAAGAGACTCCGTTAGTATCAAATTGAGTGTCATTTTCAACGAAGTTAATCTTCGATGTTGTATCCGGAACATGACTTATACAGACTAATATTTTCATGTATCTTAAAATTTATAGGTGTGTAAAATTTTCTCTTAAATGTAATCGCAAAATTACAGAGGAGTAGTTATTTCATCTTTCAAAAATATCAAAAAGGATTGTTATTTAAATGCATTCTAAATAATAAATTTTAAATCCGAAATGATTTCAAAAAACATAGGTAAACTCTTAATGAGTTGTCAACCTCTTAAAATTATGCGGTTATTTTTAATAAAATCGAAATTACGAATTTAAACTCAAAAAAAGCTATGCATGCATAATGTTTTTTTAAAGTTTTCTATTCAATATAAAAAGGGATTAATTACTTATTTTTGTTAACTGTACATAAATACTATTGGAATAACAGATGAAGACAATACAATTTAGAGAAGCGGTTTGCGAAGCGATGTCAGAAGAAATGCGTCGTGATGAATCTATCTACCTTATGGGTGAAGAAGTTGCTGAATATAATGGTGCTTACAAGGCTAGTAAAGGGATGTTAGATGAATTTGGTCCAGATCGTGTACTAGATACTCCAATTGCAGAGCTTGGTTTTGCAGGTATTGCGGTAGGTAGTGCAATGAATGGAAATCGTCCAATTGTTGAGTATATGACGTTTAACTTCTGTTTGGTTGGTATTGATCAGATAATAAACAATGCAGCTAAGATCCGTCAAATGTCAGGAGGTCAATTTCCTTGTCCAATTGTATTTCGTGGTCCAACAGCATCTGCGGGTCAGTTAGGAGCTACACATTCACAAGCTTTTGAAAACTGGTTTGCGAATACTCCAGGATTAAAAGTAATTGTACCATCAAACCCTTATGACGCTAAAGGATTATTGAAAGCTGCGATACGTGATAATGACCCTGTCATTTTTATGGAGAGTGAGCAAATGTATGGTGATAAAGGAGAAGTGCCAGAAGGAGAATACGTATTGCCAATAGGTGTTGCTGATATTAAAAGAGAAGGTAGTGATGTAACTATTGTGTCTTTTGGTAAAATTATAAAAGAGGCTTACAAAGCTGCTGACATCTTAGCTAAAGACGGAATTTCTTGTGAGATTATTGACTTACGTACTGTACGTCCATTAGACCTTGAAGCGATTTATAAATCTGTTAAGAAGACAAATCGTTTAATTATATTAGAAGAAGCTTGGCCGTTAGCTAACATTGCTTCTGAAATTACATATCAAGTGCAAAACAATTGTTTTGATTACTTAGATGCTCCGATTATTAAGATAAATACAGCTGATACACCAGCGCCATACTCTCCAACGTTGTTGAAAGAATGGTTACCTAATAATGAAGATGTGATTAAAGCTGTTAAGAAAGTAATGCTTTAAAAATAATACTACTTATCAACAATATATCGAAAGCCCTTATCTAATTTAGATAAGGGCTTTTTTGTTATTTAAATATACCCCATTTCTTAAAATAAATCTACTTGTTTTAACGAGGAGACTGATTAAAAAAAGCTAAATTCAATATAAATCGAATTCAGCTTTTTTATACTTAATTTAAGATTTTTTAATTACCCTAATGCAGGAATAATTTGCTTTTTGCGAGATACGATCCCTGGCAATACTACTAAATCAGAAGTAGGAGCCGTATTAAAAGAAGTCGAAGCAATATCTTTTACCGTATCATTAGGGATAAATAAGGTAGCTTCCTCCTTTAAAATGTCAATTACGAATAAGAGCACTTCGTCTAATTCTTCGTCATTTTTCACAGTACTGATAGAACTTAGAATACTGTCTTTACGATCTAATATGATGTTTGGTGCGGTGGTCTCTAATACCGATATTCGATATTTTTTCCCTCCAACTTCATATTTCTTGCTATCCATTTTTATTAATTCTTCATCAGAAAAATGAGATACATCCGATTTTGCTTCAAACATTTTTACTGCATAAGCATTCATGTCAATATCTAATTGGTCAGCTAGTAAAGCTGCAATTTGTTTGTCTTTTTCAGTTGTTGTAGGACTACGAAATTCTAAGGTGTCGGATAAAACGCATGAAAGCATAAGCCCCTTAATTTCTTTTGGCATCGCGTTAATCTCTTCAGTAGTCATCATTGTATACATAACCGAAGCAGATGATGCTAAAGGTTTTATGCAAATGTCTATCGGAGCAGGTGTTTCAATGCCTCCAATTAATTTATGATGATCGATGATCTGAATAATTTGAGCTTCATTGATGTTGTCGAAAAGCTCGGCAGGGTTATTTGTGTCTACAATAACGACTTTATCTTCAGAAGAAACAGCAGTTAGTATTTCAGGAACTTCGAAGCCCCAATATTTTAAAACGAATAGTGTTTCTGTATTAGGAGTACCCAATACATAAGCTTTTGTTGCTATTCCTTTTTCATTCATATACCACGACCACACTAACGCGGATGCGGTAGCATCTGTATCTGGAGACTTATGTCCGAAAACTTTTACTGACATGCTAAATTCTATTAATATTTTGAGCGCAAATCTATGAAACCTTTTTGCTTTTTTTAAATTTTAAATAATACGGTTTGATTTAGTTAAGTAAGACTGAATACTTACTAAGATTTTTGGAATCTTATAACATTTGAAATCATTGTGGTTACTACCTTTGCTGAAAATTTTTTCGAATGAAGAAACTCGTTGTATTAGGAACCTTATTTTTACTTCCTCTGGTGGCATATTTATTTTTTGCCTCAGGAGTGAATCATTTTTCTAAACTACCAGTGTTACAAACTGAGGTAGGTGATTTAGAAGGATTGTTGCTTCCTAATGATAGTTTGCAATTAAAAGATAAGATTAGTGTTGTTGCCTTTATGGGAAATGATCTAAAAACTTCACAGGGAAATATTATTAATCTTAATCAGAAGATCTACAATTATTTTTATCAGTTTGATGATTTTCAGTTTTTAGTAATTTTGCCTAAAGGAACAGAAACTTTTGCTTATAGTATTAGGGAAAAGCTAGAAGAAGTCACTGATACGAAAAATCTTCATTTTATCTACGGAGAGGCATCGCAGTTACAATCATTTCATGCGAGTTTAAGAACACCATATCGATTAGATTCTAAGCTATATAGTCCATATGTGTTTATTATCGATAAGGATGGAAACCTTAGAGGGAGAGATGACGATGAAGAAATTGGAGAGCTTTATGGATACAACTCTGCCTCTGTGGCCGAGATTAATGGTAAGATGAAAGATGATGTGAAAGTGATTTTAGCCGAATATCGTTTAGCACTTAAAAAGTATAATAAGTTAAAAACTAAAATAGCTGAATAGTTTTCATGAATATTTGTAGTCAGTTATAATAGAAATTTTGTCAGCCTCAACTTGTTTCTAGATCTCATTAAGGGTTATAAGAATCAATAAGAGTAAAATTTCTTATCATGCATGAATGAAGTGGTTTTAATAAATAATTACTGGTTATAAATATTCGTAATAATTTTATGAACAGAGTCTAAGGTATAAAATATACTAGGCTTATTTAGAAATAAAATTTTGTTTCATATAGATGCTTCTAGGTCTTATGTCGAGGAAGTTTACTAAAAGAGAATTTAAAGAATTCATGAAAAAATATGCTTACGTAGGGGTTTCATTTATTGTGCTTTTATTCGGGATCATTTTTGTTCCAAGAATTGTTAATAGAGTGAAAAGTACAAGTATTGTGTCAAATACTCGAATGAGTAGTGATAATCCTATAACAAATGAGAAACTCGCTTTTTTAAAGTTAAACGGGCAGAAAAAGAAGTTTCCTGAATTTGTGTTTTTGGATCAAGATAGTTTATGGGTAACACATTTAGATTATAAAGGAAAGGTAACGGTAGTAGATTTTTTCTTTGTCAATTGCCCAACCATTTGCCCTAAGATGACTAAAAACCTTTCATATTTAGAAAAGCAATTTAAAGGTAAGGATGTAGCTTTTGCTTCATTTACAATAAATCCTGTTTATGATAGCCCGACAAGGTTAAAAAAATATGCCGAAGCACATCAGGTCACAAATCCTGATTGGCATTTCATGACTGGAGATCGAGAAAAAATCTATGATTTAGCAAGGAATCACTTTAACTTATTTGCAGAAGAAAACCCTAATGTAGCAGGAGGTTTTGAGCATTCAGGGTATTTTGCTTTGGTAGATCAAAACGGATATGTGCGATCTAGATATGATCAGTTTGGTAATCCTATAGTATATTATAGAGGTACTGTAAGTCTTGAAGAGAAGATTGCTAAAAATGGAGAAGAAGAGCAAATCAGCATATTAGAGGAGGATATTAAAAAACTGTTGGAGGAATAAATTAGAAGAAATGGAAGTAACAACAAACGAGAAAAAACAAAATCAGCTAATTATAGCGTTGTCAATTATTATACCTGTTGCTGTAGCAGCTTTATTTAAAATACGAATAGAAAGTTTACCAAGATTAGGTTTTTTACCTCCAATATACGCTACTATTAATGGATTGACAGCTGTACTTTTAGTGTTAGCTGTAATTCAAATTAAGAAAGGCAAAAAAGAATTACACGAAAAGCTGATAAAAACAGCAATGATTTTTTCCGTATTATTTTTACTAATGTATGTAGCTTATCATGCTTCGGCCGATGCAACTAAATTTGGAGATACTAATTTTGATGGTTTGGTATCAGAAGCAGAGAAGCTTGCGACTGGAAATAGTCGATACTTCTATTACTTTTTGTTAGCAACACATATTATACTTTCAATTATAGTTATTCCTTTTGTGTTGTTTACTTATGTGAGAGCAGCAAGGGGAAAGTTTGTGTTGCATAAAAAACTAGCGAAAATAACTTTTCCGCTTTGGCTATATGTTGCGGTAACTGGTGTAGTGGTATATGTGATGATTTCACCGTATTATCCTATCTAATTAAAGTAGTTGTGTGTTGTTGTGAATTATTGAAAATAGATCATTGAAATTTGTATGAAAAAGAGACTCGAGTTTTTTGTTTTGGTTACAATTGCTACTGTAGTTACAAGTTATTCTCAATGTGCTATGTGTCGTGCTGTACTGGAAAGTGAAGAAGGAGCTAGTCAGGCAAAGGGAATTAATAATGGTATCACCTATCTTATGGTAATACCGTATATATTAGTTGCCTTTATAGGGTATATGGTGTATCGTAATCGAAAGTAATTTTTTGTTTCATAGTAGTACCTTCATTTTTTTTTCGGCTACCATTCTTTCTTCTTGTTTATATTTTGATAAATCATTATTGCTCAATAATAGGCGCCTCTATTGAAGATAGAGAAGTAAACTGCCTATTAAAGTAAATAACAATCAATTTTTCTGAATAACTTCTGTCATAAAATATTGATATCATAAATTCATCTTAAAACTGTCAATTTACTTGACACATCATATAGCTAGAATAGTTATATGAATATCTTTAAACAAAATTTGAATAATGATTGAAATAACCGACTTGCATAAATCTTACCCTGTAGGAAATAGAAAGCTTCATGTACTGAAAGGAATAAACTTTTCGGCAAAAGAAGGAGAGCTTATTTCTATTATGGGTTCGTCAGGTTCGGGGAAGTCTACTTTTTTAAATGTACTTGGGATATTAGATGAAGGAGATGAAGGTAGTTATACTTTAGACGGAACTTCTATTAAAAATTTAAGTGAAAAAGTAGCAGCTAATTATCGTAATAAATTTTTAGGTTTCATTTTTCAATCATTCAATTTAATTAATTACAAGACTGCTTTAGATAATGTAGCGTTACCTCTTTATTATCAAGGAGTAGGGAGGAAAGAAAGATTAGAAAAGTCTCTTTTCTATTTAGAAAAAGTAGGATTGGCAGACTGGGCAGATCATCTACCTAGTGAATTGTCAGGAGGACAAAAGCAACGTGTAGCCATTGCTAGGGCGTTAGCTTCTGATCCTAAAGTGTTATTAGCTGATGAGCCTACAGGGGCTTTAGATACCAAGACGTCATACGAAGTGATGGATTTGATACAGCAAATCAATGAAGAAGGAAAGACGATTCTTATCGTGACCCACGAGCCTGACATCGCAAAAATGACTAAGAGAATTGTACATCTTAAAGATGGTCTTATCATTAACGATGAGCGCATCGAACCTGTAAAAGCGTTAGCTAATGTTTAATATCGAAAGATGGCAAGAAATATTTGAAGCTATATCTAAAAATAAGCTTCGAACTTTCCTTACTGGACTATCGGTTAGTTCGGGTATTTTTATTTTGATTATTCTATTAGGAATTGCCGAAGGATTACGTAAAGGAACAAAAAAACAGTTCGAAAATGATATTCCGACTAAGATTCAATTTTTTGCAGGGCGAACGGGAAAAAGTTATAAAGGGTTAAATCCTAATAGAAAAATTGATTTTTCACCTAAAGATTATGCAGCGATCACGAACAAGTATAAAGATGAAATTCAATTTGAATCTCCGGTACTTGTTAGATATGGAGCAATCACAAATTACAAAGAGAATAATGGTTCGTACATCATATTTGCTGTAAAACCAGATAGTCAATTTTTGAATAATGCATACTTAATCTCAGGGAGGTTTATAAATCAAAGAGATTACGATAATAAAGCAAAAGTAGTAGTCTTGGGGCAACGACCTATTAAAGATTTGTTTGGAGGAAATTACAAAGAGGCTGTCGGTAAAATAGTAGTGATTAATAATACCAATTATAAAGTAATAGGTGTTTTTGAAGATGAAGGAGGAGAGAGACAAGATACCTATATGTATATTCCGCATTCAACGTTTAGTACTTTGTATAATATGCCTAATAATATTGGGAGAATGGAATTTACTTTAAATCCAAGTGATTCCTACGATGAGGGGCTTAATCGTTTAGAAGATTTTGGTTGGCAGGTGAAGAACTATTTGCACAAGGCACACAATGTGCATCCAGATGACAACAAAGGAATTGTTTTTAGGAATATGTATACCCAAGGGAAAAACATCTATATGGTAAACTTAGGTATGAAATTTTTCTTTTGGGGAATAGGGATTTTAACCTTGTTGTCAGGGATAGTCGGGGTAAGTAATATTATGTTGATCATAGTAAAAGAACGAACCAAAGAAATAGGAATACGTAAAGCTTTGGGGGCACAACCTAAATCAATTGTTGGAATGATTTTGCAAGAAGCAATTTTTATAACAACCATTTCTGGTTTTTTAGGATTGTTTTTTGCCTTGGGGCTGCTAGAATTTGCAGGGCCTTATATTCAAACAGATGTTATATTGAATCCTAATGTTCCGTTTAGTGTAGCTGTATTTACGGTTATATTATTAATTATCGCAGGTGCCATTGCAGGTTATATACCAGCAAGGCATGCCGCAAAGATTAGACCTATAGTTGCTTTAAGAGATGAATAGTATTTTTAATAAAGACTTTTGGAAAGAGATACTCGAATCAGTTAATTCTAATGGATTTAGAACGTTGATTACAGCTTTTGGAGTGTTTTGGGGGATTTTCATACTAGTACTGTTACTATCTGCTAGTAATGGATTTCAAAACGGTATTAAACGTCAGTTTTCAGGGATGTCTACAAATACGGTGTTTATTTGGGCGCAAACCATTACAAAGGCGTATAAAGGAAAACCTAAAAACAGAAATTATAGTTTTAATGTAGGAGATGGAGAAGCTATTAGAGAAAATATAAAAGGATTAAAAACGATTTCGCCTAGAAATAGACTTGGGGGTTGGGGAGGATCTAGTATTATTTCTCATGATATGAATACAGGTTCATATACTGTAGAGGCTGATTATCCTGAAATATTGACACAACGATCATTGAGAATAAAAGAAGGGAGATTTATCAATCACTCGGATATAAAAGATAAACGAAAAATTGTTGTTCTCGGTTGGGCTATTATTAATGAGTTATTCGAAAAAGGAGAGCAGGTTATAGGTAGCTATATTAAAATTCAAGGAGTATCTTTTAAAGTGGTTGGTATTTATGAAGATGTTTCGATCAATGGCCGAAAGAATATTGATGAACAAAAGAAAATTCATGTTCCTTTTACTACTTTTTCACAAATATTTAATCAGGGAGATAAAGTACGTTTTTTCGTAATTACAGGTATAGATGATGTTCCTATAACAGATGTAAAGGAAGATATCATGGCATTGATTAGAAAACGTCATGATATTCATCCGGAAGATGATAGGGCTGTAGGGAATTGGGATTTTAATAAGTTTCTACAAAAATTTACACAGCTTTTCATTGCATTAAAGGCAGTTTCGTATTTCGTAGGTGTCATGATTTTAGGGTCAGGGGTTATTGGAATTAGTAATATTATGCTAATTGTCATTAAGGAGCGAACTAAAGAAATAGGAGTACGACGAGCGTTAGGGGCTACACCTAGTATCATTAGAAAGCAGGTGCTGTTAGAGTCACTTTTTCTAACACTATTTGCTGGTATGGCAGGGGTTTCGTTTGCCGCATTTGTGACTTTCATCGTGAATTTAATATTAGATAGCAAGTTTCCTGAAGGGGACGCTATGTTATATAACCCAAGTATAGATTTGCCAACAGTTGGTGTGTCATTACTTATTTTGATAGTATGCGGTTTGGCAGCAGGGTTTATACCAGCACAAACAGCAATTAAAATTAAACCAATAGAAGCTTTAAGAACAGATTAGCATGAAGCAAAACACTACAAGAATTATTTTAATTGCTATAGTAATAGCATTTGGAGCAGCCCTTTTTTATTTCTGGAAGAGAAATAAAAAAGAAGATGTTGTATTTAATACGAAACAGCCTTACACAACTGATATTAGTTTAACAAGTATCGCAACAGGTAAGATTATTCCGGATGAGGAAGTGTCTATTCGACCTAATATAAATGGTATTGTAAGTAAGGTGTATGTAACGGCGGGTCAGCCTATAAAAGTAGGTGATAAGATAGCGGAAATAAAAGTTGTGCCTAATATTTCGAATTTACAATCTTCAAAGAACTCCGTTTCACAAGCAACGATAGATTTTAATAATCAAAAGAAGATTTTCGAACGTCAAGAGCAACTGTATAAAAAAGGAGTAATTTCTATAAACGATTATGATAATTCTAAAACGGCATTCGATCAAGCAAAGCAAAGGTTATCTGCAGCTAAAGAGAATTACCAAATCGTAAAAACAGGAACAGCTAAAGGGTTCAATGCTGTTGCTAATACAACTGTAAAGGCTACGATTAGTGGTGTTGTTTTAGATGTGCCGATTAAAAAAGGAGCACAAGTAATTCAGAATAATAATTTTAATGCGGGTACTGAAATCGCTTTGATCGCTGATATTAAGAAAATGATCTTCGAGGGAACTATTGATGAAGGCGAAGTTGGACGTATTAAAGAAGGTATGCCTATTAAAGTTACTGTAGGTGCTTATCCAGATAAGAGCTATGACGCTGTTCTGAATTATATAGCCCCTAAAGGTGTAGAGAAAAATGGAGCAGTAGAATTTGAAATAGAAGCCAAGTTAAAGTTAGAAGAAGAGGATTATTTGCGTGCTGGTTTAAGTGCAAATGCAAATATAATACTTGATGAAGTGAAAGATGTGTTAGCATTAGATGAAGGTTTACTACAATATGATAAGGAAACTAAAAAACCTTTTGTTGAGGTTGCAGTAGGAGAGCAACAATTTGAAAGAAGAAGTGTTGAGTTAGGCTTGAGTGATGGTATAAAGGCAGAAATAAAAAGTGGAGTCACTAAAGATGATGCCATAAAAGAATGGAATGCTATCGGAATGCCAGAAGATGACAAAAAGAAATCAAAAAAATAAGCGCATCATCATGAAAAAAATCTCTTATTTGTTAGCGTGCTTATTATTAAGCACAAGTTTTTTACATGCCCAAGACAAGAAAACATGGTCTTTACGCGATTGTATTGATTATGCTATAAAGAATAATATTCAAGTAAAGCAGCAAGAGTTAAGTCTTGAAGATGCCGATTTAAATATTAAAGATGCTAAGGGGGCATTTTTGCCAGATTTGAATGGTAGTGCTAGAAATACTTGGGTTAATAGTTTGGCCGTTGCTAATAATGGTAATCCTTTTATTACTAATGCTTTTTTAGATATTCAACAGAATTTATTTGAGATAAGAAGGGCTGTAGGTTTAGATACTCCAACCCCAGATGTTCCTGTGCCAGACCAACAAGAAGTTTCTAGTGCCTCTTCTGAAAGAGTTACTAATAGGAATTTTAATATGAATTTGAATTCTTCAATTACTATTTTTAATGGACTAAGAAATAAATATAGGTTACAGCAAGCTAAACTTCAAAAAATCGCTAATCAGTATAGTAATGATAGGCTTAAAGATAATATTCGATTGCAGATAGCTAATACTTATTTGCAGGCCTTGTTATCAAAGGCTAGTATCGATATTTTTAAGTCTCAAAATGAAATTACTTCACAACAAATAGAAAGAACTTCTTTGTTAATAGATGCAGGGACTTTACCAAAGGGTGATGTTTTAGAGTTGAAGGCAACTTCTGCTAGAGAAAAACAAAATATAGTATCTGCAGAAAATGATTATTTAGTTACGTTATTAAGCTTGAAGCAATCATTGAATCTAGATTTGCAAAAAGTATTAGAAATAACAGAGGTTGATGCAAATATTACAGACATACAATTGTTAGAACTTTCTCCTGTGCAATTGATTGAAGAAGTGTTGAAGAATCGAAATGAAATCAAATTTGCAGAGCAAAATTTATTAATTGCTGATAAGTCTGTGGATTTAGTTAAAGGAGGTTTTTCTCCTACATTGAATGGTTTCGTAGGTTTGTCTACATTTGAATCAGATATTAATCCGGATAAGCTAACAAAGGAAATAAAAGATAATTTTCAATATAATTATGGCTTAAACCTAAGTGTGCCTTTATTCAATAGAAACTTAACCAAAAACGCAGTTAGTAGAGCTAAAGTCGATAAAATGCGTTCTGAATACCAATTGAATTTAACTAAGCAGAATTTAACACAACAAGTTTATCAAGCTTACCTTGATGCAAAAGCGAGTCAGAAAAGTTACGAAGCAGCACAGGTTGCTGTGGAAGCTCAGCAGACAGCGTTTGATTATGCTAAAAATCGTTTTGAAGCTGGTGTGAGTAATTCATTTGAGTTTAATCAAGTGAAATTAAGACTTCAAAACAGTGAAATAGATTTAGCTAGAAGTAAATATGATTATTTGTTTAGACTCAAATTACTAGAGCTTTACTATACGGGTAAAGTGACTGAGAAATAATAAATTATTAGAGACAAAATCAAGGCTATCTTTTAAAGGTGGCTTTTTTTTGTTTATTAATCTAACTAGAAATTTCTAAAAGAGGAATTAAACTCTTTACCATTTAAATGCTTTTAAGTTTTTGTGGTGATAAATCAGATTAGCTGTATTTTGTATATATTGTAGTTGGCATTAATTTAAAAGATGAATCAGATAAAAATTTATGTGAAAAAATTTATTACCATAGTATTTATCTATTCTATGACTACAGGTTGCTCTCATTTAAAGTCTGCCATATATAAGAATGAAATTTTTGACCTTAAAAAAGAATCTTTAGAGTGGAAAAAAATATATGATAAAACAAGTATCTTAGAAATACCTATAATTAAGTCTAAGGATTCTGTTATATATTCTTCCTCTACTGATAACCCAAATGGCATAAAAGATATGACTGTTGAATACGACAGTAAATTACAAATTAACAATCTGATTCCAATTGTTTTATCTAAACTTAAAAAAAGAGGATTCAAAATAGAAGTTGGAAAAGTTAATTGTGGTGAATGGGCTTGGAGAAGTATAATTGATGAAAATACGATAGAATATCACGGAAAATCACCGAAAAATGAATGTTTATTCCTTGAATTTACTGAAGGTAAAAACCTAGTAAAAGTAAAAGCAGGTATAGCTGATTAGTAGTAATTAAAAAAACTAATACTAACACTATATATAGCAAATAGGGCGGGTTAAGTCAGTTAGAAAAGTCTGTGTTTGTTTGCTGTGTCGCCAAATCTTTTGATTTGGCTTTTGGACAAAAAAGATAAATCAAAATACAAAAGTTTTGCTTAGTGCAAAACCGAAATTAATCGCTTGTCCTCTGTCCTAAATGCCATGTATTTAACGTTATAAAATACTAGTGTAGCTAATTCGTAATGAGAGATTTTTTATATGTCACTCCACGAATTTTGAAAAAATTGTAGTGGAGTCTCCATTGCTTTGAATTGCAAATCATTATTTTAAATTGAAAATAACATATTTGGTTGATGGGATTTCCTCTCCTGTAGAAATGACTGCAACTTTACTTGTCCACAACTTTTCGGGTTGGCCTCTTATCTCTTATTAAGTGAAAAATATTATTTCCTTGTTAATGTTTTATGGTATATAGTTTTTATTTAAAAAGGGTACTGTTAACGTGTAATGTACAGAGTAGAATGTATTACTAGTAAATAATATTTCGTTCTGCTTTTTTTTATGGCATAAAAAAAGCTCCACTAAAGTGAAGCTTTTATATCTTATGTGAACCTAATGTTATTACTTACTAGTCATTGTTGAATTCTTCTTCTGAAATATCATCAGTAGAAAGGTTATTATTACCGTTATGTTCAACATCTAATGTTAACTCGTAAACAGGTAATTCAGTTCCTTTAGGTCCTTTTACAGGGTAGAAGTCAACGATATCATCTCCTTTTTCGTATTGTGGGTTTACTGTAAATTTACCAGTACAGTTACCACCTATGCTAGTTTCTTTCCACTCTTGACCATAAGCGATCTTTAAATAATATTTACCGCCAGGTATGTTTTTCATTTCGTGTATGTCACCCGCTTTTATAAAAGCAATACGGTAAGTGATTTCTTCTCCGTTTTGGTTGTCAATCTTTATTAGTTTAACTACTGCTTCTGAGTCAGATCCAACATTAGATATATTTAGATAATTATCCATATTGTAATCAAATTCAGGTACAATACTTAAACAGTCAGGAGTTTCACCAGTTTCATATTCTGTAGTATCCCAATCTTCATATTTATCATCAGAATTACTTCCATCATCATAGTCTTCATCATCGTCGTAGTCTTCATCACCATAATCATCATTGTCAGAGTTTGTTGCAACAGGAGTAGGAGCCACGATTGCAATCAAATCATCACGTTTGATAAAACCATTCATAGTTTTGTATTGAACAGTCCAGTAATCACCAAATTCATCACTAATTACAGTTACTTGCATTGATTTTGATAATTCTGCAACAACAATATACTTAGGCCCTGGACCAGCTCTTAAAAAGGCTGTTTCCGAAGAGACAAAATATAATTCGCTTTGGGCATTCATCTGAAGAAACCCAAAAAATAATAAGACTGAGGCTAAAATTGTTTTCATAAGATTCGGTTTTGCATGATATATTTCAATAAACATGCCAAAATAATAATTGCTTATTGTAGATACTAAATTAAATAAAATATCGATAAAAAACACTTTTTAGGGTTGATATTATTATTTAGATAGGTATAGCTATTGGTTAGCTGTTATTAAAAGACACTTAAGTATTTGTTTTTCAATTATTTAAATTGATCGTAAAGTGTTTCTTTTTTTATGTTAATATACTCGCCAACAGGGCATTTTAAACGAATATTCATGATTCTAACTCTTTTTAAACGAGTTACTTCATAGCCTAAATATTCACACATACGTCTAATTTGTCTATTTAAGCCTTGAGTTAGAACAATTCTAAAGGTAAATTTATTAATCATTTCGACTTCACACTTTTTTGTGACCGTATCTAAGATTGGAATACCATTGGACATTCTGGTAATAAAGTCTTTATTGATAATTTTATTTACAGTGACAATATATTCTTTTTCGTGGTTGTATTCTGTACGCAGAATTTTATTAACTACATCACCATCACTTGTTAAAAGAATAAGGCCTTCACTAGGTTTGTCTAACCTTCCAATAGGAAATATACGTTGCGGATAATTGATATACTCTATGATATTATCAGGCTCTCGAGTATCTGTTGTACAAACAATACCTATTGGTTTGTTGAAGGCAAGGTATACATGTTCGTTTTTAGGATCTTGTATCTTTTCTCCATCAATTTCAATAAGGTCATCTATAGAAACTTTTAACCCCATTGGGACGGGAGTTCCATTTACCAAAATACGTCCTTCATCAATTAGTTTATCAGCTGCTCTTCTTGAGCAATAACCGATTTCACTTAGATATTTATTAAGTCTTGTTACTTCCGACACTTTAAAAATTTGATTTATTTTCTTTAAAAGATTATAATTTTAAAAAAGTATAAGTTCTTTAAAGTTATAGTGTTAAAGAAATGCATTGCAAAAGTACTAAATTAGATAAGCTTAGTTTTTTAAGAATTCTAAAATCTTAGAATTAATGTCAGAATGCTTTAAAGAATGACCAACTCCTTCTACGGTAATCAATTCTCCATTTTCCCAGTTTTTCGCAATACGTCGAGAAAGGGCATAAGGGGCTAAAGGATCTCTTTTTTCTAATATTAAAAGACCAGGAACTTTAAGCTCTTTTGCAAAGTTAGCAATTGAGAATTCTTTAGGGTAAAACCCGAATTTTTCATATAAATGATTAGATAAGCTATTCATAAAACGCTTAGAAAGCCCCAGCATGTCTTTAAAACCTTTGAAAAATAAATAAAGTTCTGATGGTGGGCCTAAAGCAATAATAGGAGTGTTAATCAATTGTTGATATTTCTTCTCGAAATAGATTGCTGTCATAGCTCCAATAGAATGACCTATGATTGCGTCAACTTTATAAGATTTTAAAAAATCCTTTAAGCACTCTGTGTATAACGGCACATTTAGAATATTACCAGTAGATTGACCGTGCGCAGGTGCATCTAAGGCGATAATGTGGTAATTATTAGATTTTAATAATTCAATCATATGCCTCCATCGAAAACTATTGCTATCCCAACCATGTAGAAGTAAAACGGTATCTCCTGAACCTTCCCATTCGTACATTTTTATAGAGTGATTAGCTAATTGAAGATCCTTTTGTTTTGAAGAGCTTAGGTAAGCGGCTTCATGAGGTTTTGTTTTTCCTTTTCTAGGGGTGCAAAATAAGTCAAAAGCATTGCTAATAGCTTTTTCTTTAGAAAATAGATATTGAATTCTAAGCTTTAGACCGAAAAGTAATGGGAGTATTTTTTTCATATAAAAGAGAGATTGGATGAGGATCTAATTAAAATTCGACATCCAACCTTATGATTTTTAGAATTATTGTTTGGTCTAAGACTTTATTTTAATTTATATATTTTAAAGTGTTATACTTTTACGTTCAGTGATTATTTTACCAGTACAACCAAAAATATTTGATTTTAGCGGCATCAGGTATTTGTGAAGCTTCTATTTTAGCATCACTATCATATCGTAATTCACTAGGTAAATCCTTTTTGCTAATAGTAACAAAAGCACCAATTTCTTTTATATCGATTACTACATTGCTAAAAGTATTTGAGATTTTAGAAATGGTATAATTATCCTTTATATCTTTAAATGTACTTGTAATCGAAAGTCCTTTAGTTGTTTTGAAACGAGGATCTAAAACTTGTATCGAATTAATCGTAGCAGTACTGTCAAATTCTTCAGTGGCTTCTAAAATTAAAAGATGTTTACCTCCTTTTTCGTAAATATTAATTTCATTGCTTGTGCCAATAAATTCGTCACCAGCAATTCTTTTTACAACCGAATCATTGGCGAATATTTGATCTATTTCACCAACTGTAGAAGCTTTTTTTAAGCTACCTATATAATCTTTCCCTATTTCAAAAGAGTCAACTTTGGTGCTACAACTCAAAGCAGAAAGCATTAAAATGATACCTGTAGTAGTAAGGGCAATTTTTTTCATAAAAGAATCAATGAGCCAAAAGGCTTTTTTAAAAAAGTATTTGAACCGCAAATATGCTAATAATCTACAGTATTAACGAAGCATTTTATTTAATATTCCTAAAGCCCCTCTAATAAATGTCGCACTTGTTAAAACTTTTACTATTGCTTTTTGTGTTGAATTAGATGAGCTTCTTCGTGAACTAGAACGTTTGTTTAACTTTTTGCGATCTTTTTCAGCGGCTTCTTTAGCTTCATCAGCCTTAGCATTCTTTATCTTCTCATTTAAAATTTCGAAAGCACTTTCTTTGTCAATAGTTTCATTGTATTTCAGTGCTAAGTTTGAAGCAGAAGTCAATTTTTTTAATTCTGAAGTCGTTAAAATATCCATGCGACTCATAGGAGCACGTAGCATAGTATGCGCAAGTGGTGTTGGTCTTCCTTTTTCGTCTAGTACAGATACTAGTGCTTCTCCAATTCCTAAAGAAGTCAATACTTCAGCCGTTTTATAAAAATCAGAGATAGGGTAGTTTTCAGCAGTAAGTTTTATGGCTTTTCGGTCTTTTGCCGTAAAAGCTCTCAACGCATGTTGTACTTTAAGTCCTAATTGACTTAAAACACCATCAGGTACATCAGTTGGATTTTGAGTTACAAAGTAAATACCCACTCCTTTAGAACGGATTAATTTTACAATATTTTCTATTTGATCCAGTAAAGCATCTGAAGCTTGTTTGAAAATTAGATGCGCTTCATCTATAAATAAAACTAATTCTGGCCGATCACTATCTCCTTGTTCGGGTAATGTACTATAAATTTCAGCCAAGAGACTTAGCATAAATGTCGAGAATAATTTAGGCTTATCCTGAATGTCATTTAGGCGGATAATATTAATAAAACCTCGCCCTTGATCATCTTGTCTAATTAAATCTTCTATTTCAAAAGAGCGTTCCCCAAAAAAGAGATCACCACCTTGCTGTTCAATCTCAATAATTTTTCGAATGATCGAACCAGTAGACGTTTTAGAAATAGTACCATATTCTTCTTGTATTTCAGTGCGCCCCTCGCCAGTTGCATATTGTAATACTTTTTTTAAATCAGGAAGATCTACTAGTGGAAGATCGTTATCATCACAATATTTGAAAATAATGGCGAGTATTCCTGCTTGTGTTTCAGTTACATTTAAAATTCGAGATAATAATACAGGGCCAAATTCACTAACAGTAGCTCGTAAACGAGTACCTTCTTGTTCTGATAAGGTTAAAATTTCTACAGGAAACTTGCTAGCTTCGAAAGGAATTTTAATTTTCTTGTGGCGTTCCTCGATTTTCGGATGACCGGGGCTTGGTTGGGCTAAACCACTAAGATCTCCCTTTAAGTCCATTAGCAAGACAGGTACTCCTTTATTACTAAGGTTTTCAGCTAAAATCTGTAATGTTTTCGTTTTACCGGTACCCGTAGCACCAGCAATTAGGCCATGACGATTTAGCGTTTTTAAAGGAATTTTTATTGAGGCATCCCCAAAAACTTCTTGCCCTAACATAGCAGCACCTAAAGAGATAAAATCTCCTTTACATGTGTAGCCTTCGTTGATATGATCTATAAATTTATTTTGCGTACTCATAACTTTAGATTAAGCGATATAAAAATATAAATAATAGAGGAACTAGACTTGAATGTCTAAAGCTATTATGCTAAAAAGAGATGAGAGAATTAATAAAGACGTTTTAAAGTCCTAATCCATTATATAAAAGTGCTTTTGTAGCATTTAGTTTGAAATCTACACTGTTTTTTTTCAGTTGCGCATTGATTAGTTTTTGCTCACGCGAATTAATTAAAAACAAAGAACTTTCTCCTATTTCAAATTTTCGCTCTTCTGCTTTTAAGAGCGTTTGGTAATTGATGACGGCGTCTTCTATTAGGCCTAATTGTTCTTTGTAGATACCTACATTACCAGCTAACGCATTTAGTTTATTAGTTAATTGAAGTGAGGTTGATTTGGTCTCAAAATCTAAAGATTCTCGTTTGATGCTATTTAATTTTAAAGCTGCTCTTTCCTTTCTTAAAAATAGAGGGTAGGCAAAAGTAAAACCGGTTTTAAATTCTTTAGTATTATATCTATCAAAGTCATCTACATCAGGATTAATGAAATTGTACTTAACTTTCAGTTTAGGTAACAATTCTCGCACTTTTAATTGTTTTTCGATGCGAAGTGATTTAGCTTTTGTATTAAGTAAAGCTAGTTTAGGGTGCGTACTAATGAACTGTTGTAGTTCTAAACTAGAGTTAGGAAGTCTAAAAATAGCATCAGTATTAGTGTTCAGTATAGTTTCTGGAGCAATTTGATCTTGAGTTTGTAAAGGAATTTCATCTTCAGTCCATAAGTAGGTCTCCATATCTAGTCGCGCTTTCTGATAATCTATTTCAGCTTGCTTTAAAGCAATTTGGCGATTTTGAACAGCTATTTTAGCTTCAACACTATCAATAGCCGCTTTGTCACCTATGGCTACTGAGGCTTTGATGCCTTTAAAACGTGTAGCGGCAGTATTGGAAAAACGTTGATATAATAATCGATTTTCATAAGCATTCTTCCAAGTGAAATAGGCGTTTGCTGCATTGAAAACCACTTCGTTTAAAAGTAATTGATACTCTATACCTCTTTGTTCGGCAACGATTTTAGCTTTCTTTAAAGTGGTAATTCGTTTGTTAATCCAAAGCCCAAAGACATCGACAGTTGCACCAGCATTAAATAAACCTTCTTTAGGGACATTACGTTCTTGATTAAGAAATGTGCCACTATTTTTTTCAAAACCGGCAGTTAAATCAATACCAAACCAAGTGGGGATTTTTAATTTAACATCTAGAATATCATAATAGTCAATTTTCTTAAAATCCTTTTCTTGATAAGAGCTTTCAAGTTTAGGGTCAAAAGCCCCTTTCGCTTTTCGAACTTCGGCTTTCCCTTGTTCAATTTTTAATTGGGCTTGTTTTGCTAATGGATGAAACTGTTTTACATAGTTAATGTACTCTTCAAAAGAAAGAATAGTATCATTTTGAGCTTGTAGCCAATGTGAACACAATAAAAGAAAAGCTAGGAAGTACTTCATTATTTTACTTTTATTTTGAATTTAGATTTCTCGATCTTATTTACTTTTTTAGTTTCAGGAGTATAATAATTAGGGGGGAATCCATTTAATTTTCTCCAAATCTCATACCAGATAGGTACATCGTTTAAGAGAGCAAATGCATAAGCACCAGCTCCTGCTCTTAAATTTTTGGGCCAAACATGGTTATTGTCTTTATCAGGAGCAATTAAGACACGAAATTTCCCATTTTTATTGACACTGCGTTCTACAGCTACAATTTCTCCGCCAAAAGTTCCGTAAGCAGTATTTGGCCACCCGCTGAAGAAAATAGCTGGCCACCCATCAAACTGTAGTCGCACTTTTTCTCCTTTATGAATCAATGGTAAGTCCATTGGGTTGATGAAAGTTTCTACACCCAGATCGTTTTCTATGGGCATAATAGTGATCAGTTTTTCGCCTTCCTTGAAAGTAGCACCAATACCTTCGATAAGTGCTTGATTAACATATCCACTTTGTGGTGCGGTGATATAATGTAAACCAGAACGGATTTGATAATTTGATAGTGTGTTTTCAAGCTTCGCAACTTGTGCTTCACTTTCAAATCGACTAGACTGAGCTGTAGAGCGATCACTTGTAGCTTTGGCTATTTTATTGTTGTACTCGGTGCGTGTACGAGTGATTTCTATGTTAGCGTTAATTACTTTGTTTTTACTGGAAAGTAATTTATTTTTCTTTCCAATTAATTTAGCTTGAGTTTCTTGAAATTTTACTCGTTTAGTTTCCAAGTCAGTTAAAGACTTTAAACCTTCTTGATGAAGACTTTCAATTCGTTGAAATTGTCTTTCCGCTATAGTGAAATTTGTTTTAGCAGCTTCTAATTCGATACTGTCACTTTTTACTAAAAGCTGGGCTTGTTGTAATTTATTCTTAGCTTGATTTAGTTTTAAGCCTTGCTCTTGTTTAAGAGCTCTAATTTGATTAGCTAAAGCATTTATTTTGTCTTGATATGCATTCACCGAGCTGTTTTTAGCATTTCGTTGTTGTTCAACCCTAGCTACTAAATTGGGGTCTTGATATGCATTCTTAATCTCAGAAATAAACATTAGTGTATCTCCTTTGTCAACAAAATCACCTTCACGGATGTACCATTTTTCGATGCGGCCAGGTATAGCAGATTGGATATTTTGAGGCCTACTGGTAGGACTCAATGTGGTTACATATCCCTTACCTGTTACATTCTGAGTCCAAGGTAAAAACATGGCTATAATAGCAATAACAGTGAAAATTTTCAAGAACAAGTTGAACTTTGGGTAATTTTCAGAAGCTTTTAAATTCTTGTAGGCCTTATATTTACTAAGGTCTACTTTTTTGTTTAATTTTTCGGTAGATATATTTAGCATGGCCTATTATTTTTTAATCAATGTTCCGTTTTGCATTCCATATTCAACAAAATTGTTATCGCGCCATAAGTTATTTTTACTAATAATTACAATACTCCAATCATGTTTATCATCTGTTAAATATTTTACAACTTGCCTTGCGCATGATGCATCAAAATATTCAATAGGGTGATTTAATAGCAATAATTTTGGTTGATGAATTAATGCTCTTGCTAACAGTATTTTTTTTGTGATACTATAAGGTATGGATAGATCTTCAGGGTAGATACAAGTATTAATTCCTTCGGGTTGTTTTTTAATAAAGCTGAGTAGTGACAGGTTTGTTAATACCTCATGAAGTTGTTCTTGACTGATATCTTTTCGTCCAAGTGTTATGTTTTCTAAAATTGTTCCCTCAAAAGGAGTTTGCGTAGGTAATACTAATCCAACAGAGGAACGATAATCATTAAGGGAAACAGTAGGCAGTGCAATGTCATTGGCATAAATAGTACCCTTAGTAGGTGTTTCTACACCTGCAATTAATTTAAGAAAAGTTGTTTTTCCAGCTCCAGATGCCCCATCAATTAAAATTCGTGTTCCTTGTGGAATGTTTAATGATATACCCTTGAGAAGTGGGAATCCTTTATCTGAATCGATTTCAATTTCATCAATTTCTACATTCAATTTTTCTTGAACCTCATATAGATTAGCTCCTGTTCTTGGTTCTAATTCTTTATCTACAACCTGTCCAATTTTTTCTAAAGACGTAAGAGCATCATAGAAAGATTCTAGTCCAGATATTAATTTTTCTACAGAACTGATTACTGTAAGAATAATAATTTCAGAAGCAACGAATTGACCTATATTAATTTGTTGTCTAATAACTAATATTCCCCCTATAACAAGTAGCCCAAGAGTAACTAATACTTTAAATACGATGAGTTGAATGAATTGATTTTTTAAAACCTCGAAATGACTTTCGCGTGCATCTAGATAGTTAGTTGTAAGCTCATCATTGCGATCCATTCCTAAGCTTGTTTTACCTGAAATCTTAAACCCTATTTGTGACCTTGCAATTTGTTGAATCCAGTGTGCTACTTGGTATTTCATTTTCGACTCCTTCAGACTAGTGTCAAGCCCTTTCTTTGCTGTGTATTTATATACGATGTATATCAATAGTATTAATAAAGCACCATATAGAATAAAGAACGGATGATAGAAAGAAAGTAAAATAAGTCCAAACACGATTTGTAAAAATGCTGTCGGAAATTCTATAATTAATTTGGGAAGTACTTTTTGAACGGTTAACGTATCGAAAAAGCGATTCGCTAATTCGGGCGGGTATTCATTTCTAAGCTCACTTAATTTGATTTTAGGGAAGCGATATGTAAATTCAAAAGAAGCTCTAAAAAATATCTTTTGTTGAATATTTTCGATAATTCGAATTTGCATGAATTGTAATATTCCTTGAAAAGCTACTCCAAGCGTAACAATAGCTACCAAAACGATCCATGAAGTAGATACTTGGGCGCTTTGTATTAGGTTAATGATAGCTTGTATTCCTAAAGGAAGTGTCAGTGAGACAAACCCTGCAAAAATAGAGTAGTATATGATCTGTTTAATATCCTTTTTTTCGAGGCTTAATAGGTTGATGAACCTAGACCAAGGATTTAATTTTTTTTCACTCATCTATTATGGTTTTAAACTATTAAATACTAGTGATTCGAAGAAGCTAGCTACATTATCATCCTGGTCATCAAAATCACTTAAAGCAGGAATATGCTCTTGAAAATAGCGTTGTTTCCTTGTGCCTTCTATAACAGTTGATATCAACATACTGGGGTAAGGAAATGAAGGGTTTACTTCAATTACGAGATCACTAATACGTTTTACTAAACGTTTATAAGGCTTAAAAAACCCCATAGCATTTTCTTTATCAACTTCTTTTGTATAATATGCTTTTGACCCTTCGTCGATAATAATTTTGAATAATTTCACTTCGTTGATATACGTAAAGGCAAAATCTTCTTCGACTTTTTTAGTGACAATCTTTAAAGCTATTTGAAGGCGATCTTTAGGGTTTGAAATGTTAGAAATGGCAAAAGCTAAACGGTATTCAACCCAAGACCAATACCATGAAATAAGATAAAGGAGTAACATATGTTTACTTTCAAAATATCGGTATATAGAACTTTCGTTTGAGCTAATGTGTTGCCCAAGTTTTTTAAATGTAAAAGACTCAAAACCTATATCACTGATTAGTTCGATACTATTGGTAATAATGCGTTGACCAAGGTCTGAACTTTCAGGATTTTTTAGATAGAGGTTGGTTTCTATCGATATCTTTAAGGGTAAATCTTGCATGTCTTATTGTTTCACAAACAAATTTAATAGTATTACTATCAAATTAAAGTGTTTAACTTTTATTTGTGAAAGAATATGTATCGAAAAAATTTATAATGTAGATTAGTAACCTCTATAGTTATTTTGAAGATAGGGGAAAATGAAATCTAATTATTGGTGATATTCTATGTTTAATGCCAATAATACCTCAAGGTTAGTATAAGAAGTTAGGTATTATATTTTATGAGGAATAAATAAATTCGATCTTAGATCTAGTTCCAGTTATTCGTATTTGATTTTTAAAAAAATAGAATATTACTTTTTGTTTAATGGAGAATTTAAAGTAGCAACTTACCTGTAATAGACTTTGATTTGTTTATCGTAGGTGAAAATAGAAAGTAAAATCAGTAGAATTATATACTTATCGTTATCTAGGAATCTGTATTTGATGTTTGGTGACATAAGAAAACATAGTAATGGAGCCATATAGGTCTAAATATTGTTCTGTGATTTTATTGTACACATTACTTATTTCATTAGAAAATTGTACGATTTTGTGATAGCTTAATGACTTATTAAAGTTGTCTGCAACATAGAAATCTAGATTTTCGAACAATGCTGTTACAATACTAAAATTATCTTCGATTTCATCGTTGTTCAAGCTGTTGAAAATAAGTGATTCTAAATCATTTTTTTGTTGTGTTCGAATTTGCTCTATTTCTTGACATAAATATTTCATGTTAGGTCTTAATTCGCAAGCTAAAAAATATACAGCCAATTGTTGTGAAAGCATCGACTGCCTACTAGCGATTTCAATAGTAACTTCTTGATCTTTTTTTAATATCAATGCATTTTGGTCTTCAGTAAAAAGAATAGAGGCTCTTTCAATATTCTTAGTTAATAATTCACACTCTTGGATGATCTGCTGAGTATAATCTAAAATTTTTAAAGGAGAGCTTTTACTATGCTGAAGCTGTTTGTAAAGGTTCCATTTCTTATGAACTTGTCTAAGAGAAAATTTTATTTTAGTCGTAGTCCCTTCCGAATTATTCTTCAGCGTGTAAAGATTTGTTTCAAATTTAGCATAACCTAAATCAAATTCTTTTTTTGTTGTTAATGGTTTCGAACTTTTTTGTTCAAGTAGTAACATCTTTGTCATGCGTTGTATAAGAATGCTTTGTTGACTTGAAATATATACAGCTTCTCCATAAGAAATAGTTCCAAAAGAAGTGTTAGGAAAGCATCCTAAAGAGCAAAATAATACACTGATAAAAAATAAAGATCTACTCATGGTTTAATGCTTAAAAAGCTGAAAAACAGATATTTGTGTACTCAAAAATACAAAATTTAACTTAAAATTAAGACATAAGTGTTTTATAAGTGATTCATTAATGATGAAAATGTTTAGTTTTTAGATCAAATCAAGCTTAATTGAGATTTGTATCTCAAGATTTTGTAGAAGTATATTGGCTTAAAAACATATCGGTATTTATTTCTTATGTCTAAGCCGAGTATTAATGACAATATTGAGTCAATTGATTTATAAGGGGAGAATAGCTTATTAAGAAATTTAAATAATTAATAACACTATTTTTTGGCATACTTCAGTAGAGTATCCATATTTATATAATCTAATGTAGATTCATCTGTGGCTTCAAGTACTATTAATGGAGCAAATCCCGCTTTTTCAGCTTCGATCCATCTTGAAATGCAAAGGCACCATTTATCTCCTGCTTGAAGTCCAGGGAAATTGTATAGGGGTATTGGAGTGCAGAGGTTATTACCACAATTTTTCGTATAATCAAGAAATTCTTTAGTCATTACAGCACATACCACATGTGTACCTCTATCCATTTCATCAGTTCGGCAATACCCATCTCTAAAGAAACCCGTCAAGGGTTCGTAGCAGCAAGGAATAAGGGGATTTCCGAATACATTTTTATGAGTAAGATCTTGTGACGACATTTTTAATGAACTTAATAACACGAAAAAACTAACAACTTCATTGTTAAATATAGTAGTTAGTTTGAGAAATCGTTGCCTTAAGAGAAAACAAAATTTTATAAGAAATACTAAAGCTGTAATTCCTTTGGATAATTTACTTGTTTGTAGATGTTAATGAAGAGAATTTTTTGTTTTTAGGTGAGTTAATATCTTCGTATAATTTAGTGTAGTTGTTGGTAATCTCATCATATAGATTACTGATACGGTCACAAAAACTAACGACTTTTAGTAGCGACATATCCGAATGCATTGAAGTGTATTTGTCAAGTAATTCAAATAGCATAGTCACTTCCATAAAGTGCTCTTCTATTTTATCATTATTAAGGCTGTTAAAAATTAAAAATGATAAATCATCGCGTTGCTCTTGCCTTAATTTACTAAGATCTTTTTTGAAAACACTCTGCATTCCATAAAGCTCAGAAGCTAAGAAATACAAACTGTATTTTTGACAAAGCATACGTTGTTCTCCCGAAATGTTGATAGTTGATGTTTGAAGAATAAGATCTTCTGTGGCACTAAACTCTTCAGAAGCAAAATTTGCTTCAGCTTCTAATTCAATAACGAATTTTTGGCAATCATTTAATAATGCTTTTGATTTACTTAATAATGATATCATATCACCTCCATCAAATTTGGAAACTGTTTCTTTGAAAATCTTCCAATTTTCGAAACTCTGATTTAAAAGTTTTGTAAACCTCTCATCCGTTTTTGCAGCGTTTCGGTAAAGTGTTTTGTGATTAGCTTCGAATAAGGTGATGCTGGCTTCTAGGTCAAGGTCAAGTTCTACCGATCCCATATGATTAGCTTTCAATAATGCTGTTTTCGAAATACGCTGACTTAACATACGTTGTTTTCCGGCAATATTAATAGCATACCCGTAACTAAGATTACCGAAGTTAGAAGCTAGTATTATGGAATTAAAGAATAAGAAAAGATTAATTAAGTAAAAGTGTTTCATAATTGTAACTTTAGAGTATTGTTGGTTAACACAAATTTAAGAATACTATCAGTATATGGAGCATTTTTTTGTTTAAACGGCAGGTAAAATCGATTAAGTAGCAATAAAGTTTTAGTGAATGGAATTTTCTGATAGCATTTAGTTGATTTTGAAATTTGTGATTTTACTGTAATAGAGAATGTCCACGTTTCTAGAAGTAGTATTTTAATAGGTTTGTTGATATAATACTTTTGTTATGAGTCTTTTAATTATTTTTAAAGTGAGTTTGGATAAGAATAATTTAGTTTTTAGTAATAGATGCTTGTTTATTAAGAAGAGTAAAAACTGTTTAAGCCTTAATTGAATATCCGTAATTAGTAATGGTATATCCGCTTTCGTTATTCTTTGCTTGACAAGGAATCTCATCACACCCTTAATGGGATCGCGAAACAAGTTTCGGGTGGCGCAATACTTACTTATTAATGATTACGAATACTCATAAAGCCTTATCAAATTATTAAGGTTAAATATGGTAATTGGGTAGATTTCAAATTAAAAAAATGTAATAATTAAGAGGTGTGATAACAACAAACGCAATGAGTGAATAGAAAGTATGATTATTAGAAAACAACTTATAGTAGGTTTTAATTTTCATTCATTAATGCTACCTTGCAAAAAAATAAATATTTGATAATGTATAGTTCAAAGATTTCAGGATTAGGGATGTATGTGCCGGAAAATGTGGTTACTAATGATGATTTGTCAAAAATCATGGATACTAATGATGAATGGATTCAAGAAAGAACAGGGATTAAAGAACGAAGACATATCAAAAAAGGAGATGGCAATTCTACAGCTATAATGGGGGTGAAAGCAGCAAAGGTTGCATTAGAGCGTTCTAAGGTAGATAAAGACCAAATAGATCTTATTGTATTTGCAACATTGAGTCCTGATTATTATTTCCCAGGTTGTGGTGTTCAAGTGCAAGATTTGTTAGAGATGCCAACGGTACCCGCAATCGATGTTAGAAATCAATGTAGTGGATTTGTATATGCATTATCAATTGCGGATCAATATATAAAGACAGGTATGTATAAAAATGTATTGGTCATTGGTAGTGAAAATCATAGTGGAGGTTTAGATATGACTACTAGAGGTCGTTCGGTATCTGTGATTTTTGGAGATGGGGCAGGAGCAGCTGTAGTTACTAGAAGTGAAGATGACTCGGTAATTTTGTCAACTCATATGCATAGTGAAGGTAAACATGCCAAGGAATTAGCAATGATAGGTCCAAGTACGGAGCATTGGGTGCCACAAATTATCGAAGAAAGTGCCACAGCAACGGATGATGATATTACATATTACCCTTATATGAATGGGCAATTTGTGTTTAAAAATGCAGTGACTCGTTTTGCTGAAGTGATCATGGAAGGCTTACAGACAAACGATATGACTCCTGAAGACATAGATATGTTGATCCCTCATCAGGCGAATCTTCGTATAGCTCAGTTTATTCAAAAGAAGTTTAAATTGAATAATGATCAAGTATTTAATAATATTCAGAAATACGGAAATACCACAGCTGCTTCAATACCGATTGCTTTAACAGAAGCTTGGGAAGAAGGGAAAATTAAAGAAGGCGATACTGTAGTGTTAGCTGCTTTTGGAAGTGGATTTACTTGGGCAAGTGCCGTGATTAAATGGTAATTAAATATATAAGTCAGATGTGAGAAGGTTTACTTTTTTGTTTTAGCTTTCTCACATCTATTTATCTAGCCATTCTTTAAAACCTTTAACGCGTTCGCGACTGACAATAATTTGATCATCGAAAGCCTTCTTTAGTTTTATTTCTAATCTTGAGTTTGTATAAGCAACGATATCATTAATTGCATTGATGTTGATGAAAGCTTTTCTATTTACTCTATGAAATATATTTGGATTAAGATCTTCGCCTATTTTTTCTAAAGAATGCTCTAAAAGATAATTTCGATTTTCAATAGTGTTAATATATGTTCCTTTGTTTTCACTGTAAATACACTGAATATCCGAAACAGGAATAACCTTAAGGTGTTGTCCAACTTTAAAAGAAAAACGTTCTTTATAGGAAGGTTTAGATTGGGAAACTAATAAATTTTTTAAGTCTAGAAGATTTACAGCTGATTGAGAAGTATTAAAATGAGATTTAAATTTAGTAATCGCTTCTTGTAGATCATCTTTATCAATAGGTTTTAATAGATAATCTACACTTTTTAGTTTGAAAGCCTGTAGCGCATATTGATCATATGCTGTGGTAAAAATAATGGCGCTACTAGTGGTGATTTCTTCAAAAATGTCAAATGAAATACCGTCACTCAATTGTATGTCTAAAAAAATAATATCTGGATGTGTGTTTTCAGAAAGCCACTCAATGGATTCTTTTATGGAATGAAGTAATGTGATTACTTCTAGGTGCAAACTTTCAACCATGCGTTTAAGTAAACGAGCAGTAGGTTTTTCATCTTCTATAATAATCGTTTTTAAGGTTGACATAATTTAGTTTTTGTTTTGTTTGTCCAGTATTTTTTGAATTTGATCATTTTCCCAATCAGCACTAAAGAAAATAGAATTTTTAAATGTGTACAGCGCATGACTAATTAAACCAATCCCCCATCCAATTAATGCAAATAAAAACCAAGTAGTTTGTAATCCATCTTGGATGTAATTGATTAAAATCAAACCGGGGTTTACAAGGAGGTAGTTAATTAAGTGATTGTAAAACTCCTTTTGTTTTATAATGTACTGATTTGCTATTTGGACTTTCTTATCATAATTTTTTTCAAGCCCAAAAATTTTATCATCACTCAATAACTTTTCTAACTTTTTCTTTTCCCAATTTCTAGATATGAAAGGGTTTCTTTTAAATGTAATTAAGCCTTGTGCTATCACACCAATACCCCATCCTATAGCTGGGTAGATGACCCAAAGATATTCTGGAGAATATTTTAAATTAAAGAAAAGTAATACCAGTATACCAACGACATAAGCCGAAAGATTAAAATAAAACTCTTTTATTTTTCGTACACGAGACTTAGCATTATCATATTTTAATAAGTCATTATTATGTATTCCTTCTGATGATATGATAGTAGTGTCTTTGTTTAGTATAGGTAATTGTGCAGTGAAGGATTCTCTGTCTTTAAAAACTTGAAAAGAATCATTTTTTAGCATTTTATAGCGTGTCTTAATATTTGTCAATCCAACACCAGTAGAAGACTGCATCACTGTTTTAGGTTGTAAGTTGTTTTTAATATGCAAAAAACCATTATTCTCGAAAACATCTATATGTAAAGGACGATCACTAGTTACGATATTGTGTTTGACGGCATTTTCTAATAATAACTGAAGGGATAGAGGAATGATTTTCCCTTCAGGGTTTTCAAGTGTAGTGGGGAAGTTAACAGTTAAGCTATCTTCAAAGCGCTTTTGTAGTAATGAGATGTAGGTTTTACCAAATTTAATTTCATCTTTTAAAGGAACAATATCTTTTGTTTTTTGTTCTAAAATATACCTGTAGACCCTAGCTAAATCCGTTGTAAATTTTTGAGCGCCGACAGGATCTTCGTCAATCAACGCACTCAATA
This sequence comes from uncultured Aquimarina sp., assembly GCA_947493035.1. Classification (GTDB taxonomy): domain Bacteria; phylum Bacteroidota; class Bacteroidia; order Flavobacteriales; family Flavobacteriaceae; genus Aquimarina. Next base: position 4,806 of record CANLOW010000001.1, on the reverse strand, counting down.
CATTTAGACTGTTAAATAAAAAATGAGGATCTAGTTGGTTTTTAAGAGCATCAAATTTGGCTGTAGCTGTGTTTGCTATTATTTTTTGCTCTTTTACCTTCTTGTCTTGTATAGCTTTAATAAAACCCCACGCCATAAAGAACAGTGTAATACCACCTCCAATCAGTGCAGAAAAAACATAACTGATTTTTTCATTGGGTAGATTGTCTATAAACTGTTGATGGGTTTGTTGTTTTTCTATAATTACAAAATGACAATATTTTAAAACAGTGATCGTGATTAAAAGCAGTATAATACTTCCTATAAGACCTATAAAAAACTTTAGAATACCTTGTTTGTTCCAACTTAGTTTTCTTTCGATAAAATCAAAATAAGGTAATAACACTAATAGTATAACCGTGTTATAAATCAAATTGATAAATGCAGCTTTGGGACTTAAAAAATAATCCCAGAAGCCCATGTTGTATTGTGTTACAGAATTTACAATATGAAGAAAAAATGCCACTCCCAGAATTATTTTGATATACTTTTTTAGTGTCCTCATCTTATATTTCTCAATTACTGTCCGCAGTCATTTAATACTTGTTGCGCTCGGTCTTTTCCCCATGTAGGTCCGAAAGGTTCTTTCGGCGCATCACTTTCAAATAAAAGTACTACTTTTTCAAAGGCCTTACAAAACGGTGTTGTATCGCGCCCAAACCACTTCGCTTCTCCCATTTTCCAATCGGCTAAACCTAAAACAGCTCTGGGGTTTTTAGGATCTAATGTCACAGCTTCTAAGTATAATTTTTCAATTTTAGGAGCTAGAGTTTGAGATTTGTTTTGTGGATCTAGCATCATTTCACCAAGAAGAATCATGGCCTGTAATACTTTTACTTCTACGGTATTGTCTGTAAAGATCTCTGCTTCGTTCAAATGGTTCTGAGCCTTTTCTAAATTGATGGCTACTTGTTTTTTGTCAGAATTTTCAAAGCTATTTGTAGCGTACACTAATGCAGCATAATAGTAAGGAAGCCAATTCTCTTTTTCTTTAGAGGCTATTCGTTCAAACAATCCAGCTGCTTCATTAGGTCTATTTTCACCCCAAAGCTTCAAAGCTTCTTGCATTTTTTCTGAATATAGATCAGAGATATTATTAGGAGTACTTCTGTTACCAGCAAAACCTGTAAGTCCTATACAAGTGATGAATAAAATGTGGATTAAAGTTTTCATAAGATTGATTTTTTAGAGTTAATACCAATTTTTATTTTAAGTAAAAGTGGTATGAAATTAATTGCAGTTCAAATATCGATTGATACTAAGGTTTTTAATAAAATGAAATACCGAGTTGTAGTTTTTTAAGGATGAGTTGTTTTTCTATTCTCATGATTTTTAGGAGTTAGAGTAGATAAAGGAGGTGTAGTAGATAAAGAATAAAAGAATTAGACGTAATAAATTGAAGTGTTTCAGCCTTCTTTTATTCTAGAAAAATCTATTAGCGAAGCGGTCTAAATTCTAATATCTAATAGCGTAGCGATCTAGTTTAAAGCTGTTCCAGCATATTCTTAGATTTATCCTCGCTAAACGTCCAGAAAAAACCAACGAAAATAAATTGACCAGCAGGAGGGCGTATCGCATCTCGTTGAAAAGTGCCTGTAGCATCAGGAGCATTCGCATAACGATATCCAAAAACATCATTACCCCCCAGTACATTGCTAGCAGATACAAACAGAATTTTCTGAGGAGAAATGAGATAGGCAAGGTTTAAGTTTAGGGCATTGGTCCAGTCTGTTTTGTTATTCAAAAAACCAGTTTGATTAGGATTTGTAAATGTTCTACCAGAAGAAGTACCCCATGAAGCTCCTATTTGGGTTTTCCATTTCTCTACCCATAACTTGGTTACTACAGAGAAATTATGTTTAGCTCCAAATGATGGAGTAGCCTCTTGGCTAAAATTTTCACTAAAGCGTTTGTTGTCCAAATATGAGTAAGTGACCCAATACTCAAGATTTTTTATTGATCTTTTATCTCTCCAAAACAATTCAGCTCCACTAGTCTTTCCAAATCCATCACTTGTAAAATTGGTGCTTTCAAAAGAAGAATTCCCATCAAAACGAACTAAGTCATCATATTGTTTATGGAAGATTTCAGCTCTCAACATGCGTTCATTCTGTTTGAAAGTGTAATTAGCAACATAATGAGTAGCTTTTTCCGAAGAAATATTTAAAGGCTCCAAAGAGCGATTCGCATTAAAAAGTTGAGCAAATTCTCCATAAGCCAATGAGAATTGTGAAGACTTAGAAGCTTTTATTGCTAAAGAGGCTCTAGGTTGAATAGAATGTTCATTAACAGCATCAAAATACCCAAAACGCACCCCGAGCTTAGCAATAAAATAATTCCCTATTCTATAAGTACCATCAGACCAGGTAGAAGAGATAGTACTTGAGTTATCATTAGAAGTTAAAAACTGTTCTGCCCCAATATTCATTTGAAGGTAATTGGAAAAACGTTTATTAAAGTTAGCTTTCAAATGACCATCGAAAACTTCATTATCAGTATTAAAATCATTGAAACGAAAATCTGTGTTGTCGTAGGAGATCGCGGCACCAGTTCGTACCTTCCATCCTTTACCTAATTTGCCTTTATAGGTCGTGTTAGCATAAATATTAGTATTCTTATTTTCGATAGTCTCACCATCAGGAAAAACCACATTCTTATTAAATAGTGCCATTTCTGAAAAAGTCCCCCCAAGATAAGTCTTCAATAACCCTTTCTTAAATTGATTTCGGTAGATGGCCTCACCTGAGAATAACTCAAAAGGTTTCGTAAAATTGATGCGTTGAGAAATCACTTCGTTGTATGGTGCAAGATTGAAGTATTGCGAATTAAAAGTCAAAGAACTCTTTTTCCAAGCTTTAGTACCTGCTAGACCACCACCAACAGACATTACAGAAACATTCAATTCATCCTTTTCGGCTACATCATTACTATTAAGGTTAACAATAGCAGATAAAGCTTGGCCAAACTCAGCATCATACCCTCCCGTAGAAAAATTCACCCCTTTAAATAAGAAAGGAGAATAGCGACCACGGGTAGGAGTATTCCCTACGGTAGATAAAAAAGGTTGAAACACACGTTGCCCATCAATGAAAATTTGAGATTCCCTAGCATCACCACCTCTTACAAATAGCCTACCATCAGAAGTGTTTTGAGAAGTTCCAGGTAAACGTTGCAAGGCGCCAAAAACATCACCTACAGCCCCAGCAGTTGTTACAATATCCATCGGGGTAAGGACAGCTGTTTTGTTATTAGAACTAGCATTCATACTACCTGCAGTAATTTCTACACTACTCAGGTTATTATAAGAAGGTTTCATTATAATGTTAATAGGAGTGTTTTCCGAAATATTAAAAGACAGATAACTTGTTTCGTAACCCATAAAAGAAACAACCAATAATTGTTGTCCTGTTAAGTCAGTGGTAAAAGAAAAGGTGCCATCAATATTACTAATACTACCATCATAAGAGTTTTCGATCATCACATTAGCACCAGATATTGGTTTACCTTTATGTGAAGTGATTTTTCCGTTAATAGAACTACTACCATATACAATACTATGTAGTAATAAGAGAAAGAGTAATGTTATTGATTGTTTCATGACGTTTAATTTTCTTCAAAACTCATTAAATAGTCCTCATAAGGAAAACAAATCATACTCAGTTGTCGTATATATACAATGAATTGTATACTTCATTATATATAAGAGTAAATTAGGGTTGTTGTTTTGTTGGGTGTGACCTCTCCTTGAGGTCGAGGTCGGGCTATACGCTGTATCTTTTATTGTCATGTTGTTACATATTATGTAAATAATAACAACATGACAATAAAAGGATGTCGCTTCTATCCCTCACGCAAGTTTAGTTGATGGTTGCTGTGGGAATATTGTATTGAAGTAGTAGAGAGACTAACAATTGGAGTAGGGGTAGGGGTGTCAAAAGCACAGTCATTCTGACATAGGTCAGAATCCCCTACGTATAGTATTCCATTTGTGATTTTCCTCATTTATTATATAGAGTAGTTTTTTAGGTTATTTGTAGAAGAATATAGAATAGATGAGGTTTAACAATAGTCAACAAATAACAGTTTTTAGTTTATACAAGTCTCATTAGTAGGCTTTAGTATATTTAATTAAAAATAAAATGAAAAATATAGTTGTTAAATGAAAAAGAGGTTGTAGTTTTGCCGCCCCGTTGGAACGATAGTTATTGTCATTGATAGCAAAATAAAGAGGAGTAGACGGTTTCATTGAGAGTTAAAGAATTATTCAAATAGCGTAGAGAAAACTTATTTTTTTTCTTGTTTAGTTGTGAATAAATAACGTAGGTTTGCACCTCGCTAAACATTAGGCATTATTAATGTTTGTAAGGGTTTAGGTTTATTCTTTATTAAAGAAACATTGAGAAAAAATATTTAATTTTTTCTTGTTTTGGGAGAAATAAATAGTGTATCTTTGCAGCCCGCTAAACGCTAAGTTAATTAGTTGTTTTGGGTAAAAGAAGTTCTTTAAAATTGCTGAAAATTAAGAAAAAAAATATTTAATTTTTTCTTGTTTGTAAAGAAATAAATAGTGTATCTTTGCAGCCGCTTTCAGCGCTACTAAATTTTAAAACTGTGAGGTTTTAAGGTTAACAAGAATACTGCTTTAGGGTGGTATTGAATGTAAGAGTTCATTGAAATATTGATTGACAGAAAAAGGTTCTAAGTTTTACTTAGAAAGAATTAAGACTAGTAAGTTTTGAGAACACGAATTCAATTCTAGTTGTTGAA